>CAVZCH010000001.1:0-22422 GCA_963773825.1 uncultured Actinomycetes bacterium
TCCCGACCTGCATCATGACGACCGGTCGAGCGGATCCCGCTTCGCGCGACAAGAGCAGTTGCGGCCCCGACAGGGGACGCCTTCAGGGATCTGCCCCGCCGCAGGCGGGGATCAGCGGCGGGAATCCGCTCCTGCGGATCCCCGCTTCGCGCGACAAGAGCAGTTGCGGCCCCGACAGGGGACGCCTTCAGGGATCTGCCCCGCCGCAGGCGGGGATCGAGCGGCGGGAATCCGCTCCTGCGGATTCCCGCTTCGCGAGACAGGACTAGTACTCCGCTCCCTGCCAGCGGAGGTCGCGGGCACTGATCTCGATCGCCGTGATCTCGACCGCGTCGGGCTCGTCCGGCTCGTGCACCGGCGACCACACCCCCCACGAGCGGCGGTAGTACATGAGCGGCGGCCCGAGCTCCGGTCGGACGCCGCCGTCCTCCACCCGGGCGACGAGCACCACGTGGTCGCCGGCCTCGATCTCGTCCACGGTCGCACAGGCCGCCCAGGCGAGCGCGTCCTCGTGGAGGAGCGGCAGCCCGGACGACGTCTCCGTCCACGCCACCCGACGGAACTTGTCCTCCTCCTTCGACGCGAACAAAAGGCAGAGCTCGCTGCGGCCCTCACCGATGAAGTTGACGACGAAGCCTCGCCGCTCCCGGAGCGCGGCGAGCGTCCGCGAGCCCTGGTCGAGGCAGACGAGGATCGTGGGCGGCGCGGCGGAGACGCTGCAGACCGCCGTCGTCGTGAGCCCGCGGGGCACGCCCAGGCCGTTGACCGTCGTGACGATCGCGACGCCCGACGGGAACGACGCCATCACGTCGAAGAACGACTGCCGGTCGATCGTCATCCGGGCGGCGTCAGGGAAGGAGCGCGGTGCACCCGAGGTCGACGAGGCAGGCCGGGGGGAGCGCCCGTGCGTCCCCGAGCTCACGTGCCATTCGAATCTCCCCTCCCGGCGACGAGCGAGCGCAGCTCGTCGTCGGTGACGAGACCCTGCTTGTCGGTGCCGAGCCGCTTGACGGCGGCCAGGAGCGCCGCGTGCCCGTCTGCCGGAACGTCGAGGCCGAGCCGGTCGAGGGCGATCCGGATCGAGTCGATGCCGCTCTTCTTGCCGAGCACGATCCCACGCTGGGCGCCGACGAGCTCCGAGGCGTACGGCTCGATCGCGGGCGGATCGTGGAACTGGGCGGCGACCGCGCCCGACTCGCGCGTGAAGAGCGCCTCGCCGGTGACCGCCTTCCACGGCGGGAGCGACGTCCCGGCACGCTCGGCGACGAGCGCGGAGAGGTGCCTCGCCTGGGTCAGATCGAGCCGTGTGGGGATCCCGTAGAGCGCCTCGAGGGCGAGCGCGACCTCCACGAGGTCGGCGTTCCCGGCCCGCTCGCCCATGCCGTTGACGGTTCCGTGCACCCACGTCGCGCCGGCCTGCACGGCCGCGATCGCCGCGGCGGTGCCGAGCCCGAAGTCGTCGTGGCCGTGCCAGTGCACCGGGACGTCGAGCCGGTCGAGAGCGCGCGAGACGAGCAGCGCCGCCGCCTCGGGCGTCGCGATGCCGAGCGTGTCGACGACGACGATCTCCGCGGCCCCGGCCTCGACGGCCGCGGCGTAGGCTCGATCGAAGAAGTCGAGGTCGGCCCGCGAGGAGTCGACACCGAAGAACGCCACGCGAATCCCGTGCCCCGCGGCGAACGAGACCGCGCTGCGGATGCGTTCGAGCATCGTCTCGCGCGAGACGCCGAGCGCGTCGAGCTTCCCGTCGGAGATCGGGCTCTCGATCACCGAGGCACGGACGCCGAGCTCGACGAGCGCGTCCACGTCGGCCTGCACCGCGCGGGAGAAGCCCCAGACCTCGGCACGGAGCCCGGCGCCGGCGATCATCCGCACCGCCTCGAAGTCGTCGGCGGAGACACGCGGGAAGCCGGCCTCGATCCGGTCGATCCCGGCCGCGTCGAGCGCGCGGGCGATCTCGAGCTTCTCGTCCGGCGTGAAGACGACACCGATCGTCTGCTCGCCGTCGCGCAGCGTCGTGTCGTACAGCCCGACCGTCGTGCGTGGCTGCGGGTCGAGCGCCCGCTCGTTGACCGACCCGGTCCACACCTTCGCGCGATCGAGCGTCACCCGGTCACCCTCCCTTTGCGTCGATTCACCGCACGCTCCGTCACGCCTGCACGATCCCGTCGGGGAACGGGGAGAGCTTCTCGGGGCCGTCCGCCGTGATCAGGAAGTTGTCCTCGAGCCGCAGGCCGCCGCCGCCGTCCCAATAGCATCCTGGCTCGATTGCAAGCACCATGCCCTCGGCGACCTCGCCCCCGGCGGCCTGGTGCGGATACGGAGGCTCGTGCGCGCGCGCTCCGATCCCGTGGCAGACGGGATGCGACGGCTGGCCCGGGTGGCCGATCCGGTCGATCCCCTCGCGGATCCGCCGGTCGAGCTCGGCAAGGCTCGCCCCGGGCGTACAGAACGCGACCGCGTCGTCGTAGACGCCACGGAGCCCGGACTCCAGCTCGCGGTAGCGGTCGGTGAGCTCTCCGACGACGAGATTCTTGGTGTGGTCGGCCCAGTAGCCGTCGGCGCAGACCCAGATCTCGAACAGCGTCGGCTCCCCCTCGACGACGGGCAGGTTCGACGTCGCGGTGAACGTCTTGATCCCGCGGCCGGCCCAGACGAGCGAGAAGCCGAGCGCGAGCTCCACCTTCGCGGCCCAGCCCGTCCCCTCGCCGTGGACGAAGCCGAGCCACTCGGCCGCGATCTGCGCCTCGGTCATCCCGGCGCGGATCACGCCGCGCGTGTGGTCCATCGCCGCGGCCGCGATCTCGTTCGCGAGCCGCATCCGCTCGACCTCCTGCGCGGTCTTGCGCGCGCGCGCCTCGACGAGGACCGGCGTCGCGTCGGCGGCCCCGGGAAAGGCGTCGAACCAGGCCTTGGTGTAGGTCGTCGGCTCGCCGACCATCCGGTCGGAGGCCTGCGTCCCGAGCGAGAGCTCGAGCCCGACGGTCCCGTGCTCGCGGGCGAGCGCCGCGACGCGCTCGAGCGTCCGCACGACGGGCGGTCGCGGGTCGCCGGCCAGGTAGCCGTCGACGACGCGCACGTCGCCCGTCCAGGCGGTGCGCGCGGCGTCGTCGGCGGATGCCTCGACGCAGAAGAGCGTCGGCTCGCCCTCGCGTGGAAACACGACCGCGTCCCACCCCTTCATCCCCCAGAAGTTCGTCAGGTAGAGGACGTTGTCGGGGGCCCGGGCGACGATCGCGTCGAGCCCGGCCTGCGCCATGAGCGAGCGGACCCGGTCGAGCTTCGCATCGTCACGGGGCCAGGTCACCTTGCGATCCTAGTGACGTGTCAGCCGGTCAGGCGTGCTCGACCCCGACGTAGTTCTCGGCGAACGACGTCGCGGCCGCGGCCGACGTGCGGAGGTAGCGGAGCTGTGACTGCTGCAGCCGCAGCGTGAACTCGTCGTCGCCGGGGGCGCGGTGGAGCATCGTCGTCATCCACCAGGAGAAGTGCTCGGCGCGCCAGACGCGCCGCAGGCAGGTCTCCGAATACGTGTCCAGCAACCCCACGTTGCCGTCGCGGTACCAGGCGACGAGCGCCTCGGCGAGCGCGGCCACGTCGCGGACGGCGAGGTTGAGGCCCTTCGCGCCCGTCGGTGGCACGATGTGGGCCGCGTCGCCGGCGAGGTAGAGGCGACCCCACTGCATGGGCTCGACGACGAAGCTCCGCATCGGCGTGACTCCCTTCTCGAGAATCGGGCCTTCCTGCAGCGTCCAGTCGTCGACACCGAGGCGGTCCTGGAGCTCCTCCCAGATCCGCGTGTCCGGCCACTCCGCGAGGTCCTCGTCCGGGGCGCACTGGAGGTACAGGCGCGAGAGCTCGGGCGAGCGCATGCTGAGGAGCGCGAACCCGCGCTCCGTGTGCGAGTAGACGAGCTCCTCGCTCGACGGCGGAACGGCCGCGAGGATCCCGAGCCAGCCGTAGGGGTAGTCGCGCTGGAACGTCCGCAGGACGCCGGGCGGGACGCTCGGGCGCGAGACGCCGTGGAAGCCGTCGCAACCGGCGACGACGTCGCACTCGAGCTCCGCCTCCGCCCCGTCGTGCACGTACCGCACGAGCGGGCGCTCGCTGTCGAGCCGGTGGAGCGACACGTCGTCGACCTCGAACAGGAGCTGCCGGCCGCTTCGGAGTCGCGCCTCGATCAGGTCCTTCACGACCTCGGTCTGGCCGTAGACCACGATCGACTTGCCGGTCAGCTCGTCGAAGGCGATCCGCTGCCGCTCGCGTCCCGACTGCAGCTCGACGCCGGTGTGGACGAGCCCCTCGCGGCGGAGGCGTTCGCCGACCCCCGCCTGCTCGAACAGCTCGGCGACGTCGTGCTCCAGAACGCCGGCGCGGATCCGCGCCTCCACGTACTCGCGGCTGCGGTTCTCGAGGACGACGGAGTCGATGCCCGCGACGTGGAGCAGGTGCGCGAGCGTGAGGCCGGCGGGCCCGGCGCCGACGATCGCGACCTGCGTCTCGTTCACGACTCTGCACCTCGCTCGAACAGGGCCGCCTGGCCCTGCCCGACCCCGACGCACATCGTGGCGATGCCGTAGCGACCCCGGCGCCGGCGGAGCTCGTGGAGCAGGGTGACGACGAGCCGCGCCCCGCTCATCCCGAGCGGATGCCCGATCGCGATCGCGCCGCCGTTCACGTTGACCCGCTCCTCGTCGATCCCGAGCTCGCGCACGACCGCGAGCGACTGCGACGCAAACGCCTCGTTGAGCTCGACCAGGTCGACGTCGTCGATCGCGACACCCGTCCGGTCGAGCAGCTTGCGCAGGGCGGGGACGGGGCCGATGCCCATCACCGCCGGATCGACCCCGGCGACCGCCGAGCCGACGAACGTCCCGAGCGGCTCGATGCCGAGGTCGCGCGCACGGTCCTCGCTCGCGATCACGACCGCGGCGGCTCCGTCGTTGATGCCGCTCGCGTTGCCCGCCGTGACGGTGCCGTCCGTGCGAAACGCCGGCCGGAGGCCCGCCAGCTTCTCCGCCGACGTGTCCGGACGCGGGTGCTCGTCGTGCTCGAGCTCCCCGGCCGGCACCAGCTGGTCGTCGAAGCGGCCCTCCTCGTGCGCCGCGGCCCACCGCTCCTGCGAGCGGAGCGCGAACGCGTCCTGGTCCTCCCGCGACACGTGCCAGCGCTCCGCGACGTTCTCGCCGGTCTCCCCCATCGACTCGCTCGAGTAGCGCTCCTCGTAGCGGGGGTTCGTGAAGCGCCAGCCCAGCGTCGTGTCGTAGACCGTCCGGTTCCCGCGCGCGAACGGCGCCTCCGGCTTCGCGGTGACCAGCGGGGCGCGGGTCATCGACTCGACCCCGCCCGCGACGAAGAGGTCGCCGTCACCGGCGATCACCGCATGCGCGGCTCCGACGATCGCCGACAGACCCGATGCGCAGAGCCGGTTGACGGTCACGCCCGCGACGGACTCCGGCAGCCCGGCGAGGAGCGCGGCGAAGCGGGCCACGTTGCGGTTGTCCTCGCCCGCCTGGTTGGCGCAGCCCAACCAGACGTCCTCGATCTCCGCCGGAGGAACGCCCGCACGCTTTACCGCGGCGGCGACGGCGAGTGCCGCAAGGTCGTCGGGACGGACGGCCGCGAGGCCGCCGCCGTAGCGTCCGACCGGCGTCCGCACGGCCGAGAGGACGACGGCGCGCCTCACGTCCCGTCCTCCGCGCTCTCGTCGACCACGCGTTGCGCGATGGCGAACGCGGAGTTCGCCGCCGGAACGCCGCAGTACACCGCGCACTGGAGCAGCACCTCGCCGATCTCGTCGGGCGTGAGCCCGTTCCGCAGGGCGGCGCGGACGTGCATCTCGAGCTCGTGGTCGCGGCCCCCGGCGACGAGCGCGGTCAGCGTGATGCAGCTCCGTGTGCGCCGGTCGAGCCCGGGACGCGACCAGATCTCGCCCCAGGCATACCGCGTGATCAGGTCCTGGAAGTCCTGGGTGAACGGCGTCGTGCGCTCGACCGCGCGGTCGACGTGCGCGTCGCCGAGCACGGCGCGCCGGACCTCCATGCCCCGCGCACGCTGCTCCGGTTCCTCGCTCACGAGCCTCCCTCCGCCCTCGACATCTCGGTCTCGTAGCGTGCCAGCGCGCGATCGACGAATGCGCCGGAGGAGCCGAGGTACGTCGCGGGATCCATCAGCGCCTGGATCTCGTCGGGCGTGAGACCCGTGTCGAGCGCCTCCAGCTCCGCGCCGAGCGTCCGCCCGCTCGCCACCGCTCGCAGCGACGCGTCCCGTACGGCCGCCCGTGCCGCGGTCCGTCCGAGGCGTTCCGTGAGTGCGAGCGCGACGCGCTCCGCGACCACGAGGCCGCCCGTGCGGCCGAGGTTCTCGCGCATCCGCGTCTCGGACACCTCGAGCCCTTCGAGGGCGCCCGCAAGCGCCGCCGCAGCGCCCCCCGCCGCCCCCAGAGCGCCCGAGAGCGCGTCCCATTCGGCCTGCCAGCTTCCCACGCCCCGCTCGTGCTCCCCGGCGAGCGACCCCATCAGCACGGTCGCCTGCCCGCGGACGAGCGCCGCACCGGCCCTCGTCCACATCGAGCCGACCGGGTTGCGCTTCTGCGGCATCGCAGACGAGCTGCCCGCCTCGCCGCCCTCGCGCACCTCGCCGACCTCGGTCTGCGCGAGGAGCGCCACGTCGAGCGCGATCTTCGCGAGGACGCCGGCCATGATCTCCAGACCCGCACCGAGCTCGGCGACGCGCACGCGGTTCGCGTGCCACGGCACCGTCGGCTCGGCCAGCCCGAGCTCCCGGGCGAAGAGCGCGGAGACCTCGACACCTCGGTCGCCGAGCGCCGACAGGGTCCCGGCCGCCCCTCCGAGCTCCACCGCGAGACGACCCGCCAGCTCGCGAAGCCGCGCATCGGCGTCGAGCACGGCGACGAGCCACCCCGCCGCCTTCAGCCCGAACGTCGTCGGGACGGCCTGCTGGAGCAGCGTCCGTCCCGCGACCGGCGTGTCGCGGTGGGCCCGAGCGAGCGCGGCACACGCGGCCGCGACGCGCTCGAGGTCGCCGCGCACGAGGCGGAGCCCCTCGCGCGCGACCAGCATCGACGCGGTATCCATCACGTCCTGGCTCGTCGCCCCGAAGTGCACCCACGGGGCGTGCTCCTCCCCGACGCGCGCGACGAGCGCCCGCACGAGCGGCTCGGCGGGAGTCCCGGCGCCGCGGGCGTCGGCGAGCAGCTGCTCCCAGTCGAGCCCGTCGGCCGAGCAGGCCGCCGCGATCACCGCCGCCGACTCCGACGGGACGACGCCTGCGGCGGCACCCGCGCTCGCCAACGCGCGCTCGACCTCGAGCATCGCCTGGAGCCACGAGCGTCCCGAGGTCGCCGCGCGCAGCTCGGCCGGGACGAACAGCGCGTCGAATGCGGTCACACCGCGAAGAATGTCGTGTGCGCCGGCCCCTGGAGGCAGATGTCGAACCGATAGCCCCCGTCCTCCGCGACCGCCACCAGGGTGTCGCGCTGCTCGGGGCGCAGGTGGGCGAGCACCGGGTCGGACGCGTTGGCCTCGGCCTCGTCGGGAAAGTACAGGCGGGTGACCGCGTGCTTCAAGAGGCCGCGTGCGAAGACCATGACCTCGATGTGCGGCGCCTGCAGCCCCCCGTCCGGCCAGGGAACGCGCCCCGGCTTGACCGTCACGATCTCGAACCGCCCGTCGTCCTCCGTGCCGGACCGACCGAAGCCGTGGAAGCCGTCCTCGAGCGGCGGCTCGTCGCGCTCGTCCGCGGGATGGCGGTAGCGCCCTGCGGCGTTCGCCTGCCAGGTCTCGATCATCCCGTCGGGGACACCGTCGCCCGCGGCGTCCGTCAGCCGTCCGCGGACGCGGATGGCGCGGGGGTCGGCGGGGTCGACGACGTTCGGCGTGACGAGCTCGCGGAGCAGGCCGATGCGCAGGTAGGGGCCCGCGGTCTGTGCCGGGGTGATGTCGAGGTCAGTCATCGTGCGGCTCCTCGAGCGGGGTCGCGTGCTTGCCCCCCACGACGATGTCCCAGGTGAACCCGAGCGCCCACTCCGGCTCCGTGAGCTCCATCTCGAAGCGAGAGATCAGGCGCTCGCGGTCCCTGGGGTCGCGGATCGAGTTGAAGATGGGGTCGAACGGGAAGAGCGGATCGCCCGGGAAGTACATCTGCGTGACGAGCCGCTCGGTGACCGCTCGTCCGAAGACCGAGAAGTGGATGTGGTTCGGACGCCACGCGTTGGGATGGTTCTTCCACGGGTAGGCGCCGGGCTTGATCGTCACGAAGCGGTACCGGCCCTCGTCGTCGGTGAGGCAGCGCCCGGCGCCGGAGAAGCTCGGGTCGAGCGGTGCGTCGTGCGCGTCGACCTCGTGGTGGTAGCGGCCGGCGGCGTTCGCCTGCCAGATCTCGACGAGCTGGCCGCGGAGCGGCTTGCCGTCGCTGCCGAGGACACGCCCGCTGACGATGATCCGCTGCCCCTGCGGCTCGCCGGCGTGCTGCCGGGTGAGGTCGGCATCGAGCGGGTCGACCGTAGACTCGCCGTAGGCCGGCCCGCTCAGCTCGGTGAGCGTCGCCGGGATGATCACGAGCGGCTCCTTCGGCGCGCGCAGCCGGGTGCCGACGTAGTCGTGGTGGTCATAGGGCGGGTCGACGCCGTCGCGCTCGGCGTCCACCACCTCCGGGAACGGGCGCAGCTCAACCGACATGGGTCTCCTCCAGTGCGATGATGAACGGGGCGGACGTGACGGCGGCGACGTCCTCGACGGTCGCTCCCTCGAGGAGTTCGGTGAGGCGGAGCTCCCCGTCGACGAGGCGAAAGACCGACAGCTCGGTGATCACGACGTCTGCTGCCGCCGTCGCGGTCAGCGGATACGTGCACTCCGCCACCACCTTGGGGTCGCCCCGGGACGACGTCGCGGTCATCGTGACGATCACGCGCCGGGCGCCGACGACGAGATCCATCGCGCCTCCGACACCGAGCACGTCCTTGCCGGGGACCGCCCAGTTGGCGATGTCGCCCGTGCCGCTCACCTCGAGCGCGCCGAGCACGGCGACGTCGATGTGACCGCCGCGGATCATCGCGAAGCTCGACGCGCTGTCGAAGTACGCCGCGCCCGGCAATGCGGTGATCGGCTGCTTGGCCGCGTCGATCAGGTCGGGATCGAGCTCCGCGTCGGCCGGTCTCGGGCCGACCCCGAGCAGGCCGTTCTCGGTGTGGAGCACCACGCGCGTGTCCTGTCCGAGGAAGCCGGGGATGAGGTTCGGGATGCCGATCCCGAGGTTGACCACCTCGCCGGGGCGGAGCTCCTGCGCGGCGCGCGCCGCGATGCGTGCCTTCGCGTCTGCGCTCACGCGCTCGCCACCAGGTAGTCGACGTACAGGTGCGGCGTGACGACGGACTCCGGCTCGAGCTCCCCCGGATCGACGATCTCGCCCGCCTCGGCGACGGTGGCCGTGGCCGCGGTCGCCATCAGCGGATTGAAGTTCCGCGCGGTGCGCCGGTACCAGAGGTTCCCGAGCGTGTCGGCGCGCGCCGCGTAGACGAGCGCGACGTCGGCCCGGATCGGCTCCTCGAGCACGTGCCGCACGCCGCCGATCACGCGCTCCTCCTTCCCCTCCGCGAGCAGCGTCCCGGCGCCGACGGGCGTGTAGAAGCCGCCGATGCCGGCGCCGCCCGCACGGATCGCCTCGGCGAATGTCCCCTGTGGGACGAGCGTCGCCTCGATCTCGCCGGCGTTGACGGCGGCGACGGCCTCCGGGTTCGACGTGAAGTACGACGAGATACCGCGGCGGATGCGCCCCTGGCGCAGGAGCTTGCCGAGGCCGCGTCCCGGCTCGCCGATGTTGTTCGACACGATCGTCAGGTCGGTCGCGTCGGAGTGCTCGACGAGCGCGTCGATCAGCGTCAGCGGCGCGCCCACCAGCCCGAAGCCGCCCACCATCACCGTGTCACCGGTGCGGATGGTCGCGACCGCCTCCTCGGCCGTCGTCAGCGTGGTCGCCGTCATCGTGATGGTCGGGCTCCGGATGCCTCAGAACGGGAACGGGTGGGAGCCTCGCTGCACGGTGATCCAGCGCATCTCGGTGAACTCGTCCACGACCGCGGTGCCGCCGAAGCGGCCGAAGCCCGAGTCCTTCACCCCGCCGAACGGCATCTGCGGCTCGTCGCCCACCGGCTGGTCGTTGACGTGGACGATGCCCGCGTCGATCGCCTGGGCGAGCTCGAGGCCGCGGTCGGCGTCGGACGTGATGATCCCCGACGAGAGCCCGTATGCCGTCGCGTTGGCCCGCGCGACCGCGTCCTGCGCCGAGTCGACGATCTCGATCGCCGCGACCGGACCGAACGTCTCCTCGTTCGCGAACTCCGAGTCGGGCGGCACGTCGGCGAGGAGCGTCGCCTGGAAGCACGGCCCCTCGGCGCTGCCGCCTGCGAGCACCTTCGCCCCGGCGCGCACGGCGGCGTCGACCCGGCTCTGCACCCGCGAGAGCGCGTCCGGGTTGATGAGCGGGCCGATGATCGTGTCGTGCTCCGAGGGGTCCCCGGCCTTGAGGCCGCTCGTCTTCTCCGCGAGCCGCTCGACGAACTCGTCCGCGATCGAGCGCTCGACGATGATCCGCCGGGCCGACATGCAGATCTGCCCCTGGTGCAGGAACGCGCCGAACGTCGTCGCGTTGACGGCGTACTCGAGATCGGCGTCGGCGAGGACGATGAGCGGGTTGTAGCCCCCGAGCTCGAGCACGATGCGCTTGAGCTGCCGTCCGGCGGCCTCGGCGAGCTTGCGCCCCGTCGCCGTCGAGCCCGTGAAGTTCAGGCGGCGGACGTGGGGGCTCTCGATGAGCTCGTCCCCGACCGCCTGCGCCTCGCCGGGCGCATGGGTCACGATGTTGAGCGCGCCCGACGGCAGACCCGCTTCCGCGAAGACCTCGCCCCAGAGCAGGCCGCCGACCTGCGGCGACCACTCGGACGGCTTCAGGACGACGGTGTTGCCGAGCGCGAGCGGAGCGGCGATCGAGCGGGCCGACAGGATCAGCGCGGCGTTCCACGGAGCGATCGCGCCGACGACGCCGACGGGCCGCCGGAGGCCCATCGCGAAGGCGCCGGTATCGGACGGGAGCACCTCGCCGAGCGGCGCGTACGCGAGTGCAGCCGCCTGGCGGAACAGCCCGGGGACGAAATGCATCTGGAACATCCCGAAGCCGAAGGTGCAGCCCGTCTCGCGCGCGAGCATCGTCACGACCTCGTCGTGGCGCGACTCGAGCACGTCGGCCGCCTTGAGGAAGACTCCCTGCCGGACGGCGGGCGGTGTCCGCGACCACTCGGCGAACGCGTCCGCGGCAGCCTCGACCGCCCGCGCCGCGTCCGCCCTGCTCGCGGCGGCGACCTCGGAGACGATCTCCCCGCTCCATGGGTCGCGGTTCTCGAACGTGCGGCCGCCCTCGGCCTCGACGAACGACCCCCCGACGAAGAGCCTCGTGTCGATGCCGGTCTCGGTCTGGGTGCTCATCCTGGTCTCCTTTCACGCGCTGCGCTCGACCCGACCGCCACGCGCGCCGACGGTACGCCGACCGACGCAGTGTTCCATTCGTCAAGACACTAGTCTAGTATCCGGGACGTGTTGGAGGGAATCGGTGGCGTCACGTGGCCGCACGGCGGCGCGGATATCGCTGTCGGAGCGTGCCAGCCCACCTCGGTCGTCCCCTGCCGAGGCACCGGCACCACCGCTCCCTTCCGGCTCGGAGCCGGTTCGCACGGAGGCACGCCGAGGTGAGGGGGGTGCACGTGGCGAGACCCTGACGGAGGCGTGACGCGGCGCAGCCGCGGAATCCCGGTCAACGACGACCAAGAGACACCCAATGGAGGGTTCCATGCGATCGACGAAGGCGATGATTGGCATTGCGGCCGCGAGCGTCTGCGTTCTGACGCTCTGGCTTGCCGGTTGGGCAACCGGCGCCCAGGCCCCGGTCGGGTCGGGCAAGGCATCGAAGACGAAATCCATCTGCGGGCTCGGCACCGGCAAGAAGGCGACGGGCACGCCGATCAAGCTCGGCGGCATCGACATGCTGATCCCGGGCGTGGACTTCACGACGGTCGGCAAGACCGCGAAGGCGTACTTCGACTGCGTCAACGACAACGGCGGCATCAACGGACGCCCGATCAAGTACATCCTCTACAACGAGCAGCTCAACCCCGCCCAGGAGGCAGCGCTCGCGCGGAAGCTGATCCAGACCGACAAGGTGGTCGGGGTCGTCGGCAACACGAGCTTCGCCGAGTGCGGCACGAACTGGAAGTACTACAAGAGCAAGGGCTACGTCGTCATCGGGGCCGGCGTCCAGGCGGAGTGCTACTCGACGCCGTCGTTCGCCGAGGTGAACTCGGGCCCGCGCTACTCGAACGTCGGCGCCGCACAGGCGCTCGTCAAGGCCGGGATCAAGAAGCTCGCGATCGCGTCGCCTGACACGATCTCCGCGTACGCGGACGGCGGCCCGGCGCTCGTCGCCAAGGCGGCCGGCATCCCGGTGAAGATCTTCCCGACGCACCTGCCGGTGACGGACGCGACGTCGCAGCTGCTGCAGATGTACCAGTTCGCCGGCGACGGCGGCGGGATCCTGCTCGACTTCACCCCCGACACCGCTCCGGCGTTCATGAAGGCCGCCGAGGCGCAGGGCATCGTCGACAAGGTGAAGTGGGGCTCGTCGACCCCGATCGCGAACACGTTCATGGCGGGGCAGTTCTCCCCGACGTGGGACGGCCACCTCTGGATCGACAACGAGTTCGCGAACATCGATCCGTCCGTCGGGCCCGACTCGGCGCTGATGTTCGCCGTCCTCAAGAAGTACGCACCGAAGATCGCCCCTCAGGCGTTCGCGCAGATGGGCTACCTCGCGGGCAAGTTCGCGACGAACGCCCTGCTGAGCATCAAGGGGCCGGTCACGGCGAAGTCGTACAACGCGGCCGTGATCGGGCTCAAGAACCAGAAGACGGACATCCTCTGCAAGCCGTACTACGTCGGGAAGCTGCCGTACCACATCCCGAACAACACGAACATCATCGTCGACTACAAGAACAAGAACGTCGTCGTGAAGTCGGGGTGCACGGACTTCGCGCCGGTCGACAAGGCCATCGCCCAGACCCGTATCTGGGAGAAGAAGTTCAAGCTCAACACGGCCAAGTAACGGAAGGACAGATAGTCGAGATGGCGATCAGGGCCCGGAGGCTCCGATGACCGACGTGCTCGCGCTGAGCGTGTTCGGCGTCGACTGGCAGTTCCTCAAGCCGTTCATCGTGATCGGCCTCGCGTTCGGGGGCGTCTACGCGCTGTCCGGCGTCGGGCTGGTCGTGCTGTACAGGGCCACGGGCGTGCTGAACCTCGCGTTCGGCGCGATCGGTGCCGCCGGTGCCCTGATCGCCTACTACCTCATCAACCACACGAGCTGCCCCGAGTGGCTCGCCTTCACGACGTGCGTCGCGGTCGGCGGGGTCGTCAACCTCGCCTACGGCATGGTGTTCGGCCCTGCCTTCGCGCGGCGCGACCCGCTCGTCAAGATGATGGGGACGCTCGCCCTCGCACTGATCCTGCTCGGCCTCATGGCATGGCGCGCGCCCGCCGGCGGTGCGTTCGCGCGCTTCCTGCCGCTGCCGAGCACGCAGCACCGCTACGACCTCCTCGGCACCTCGGTGAGCCTGACCCAGATCATCGCGATCGTGCTCGCCTTCGTCATCACCGCCGGCGCCAGCGTCTTCCTCCGCGTCACGAAGCTCGGCACGGCGATGCGGGCCCTCGCGAACGACCGCGAGATCACGGCCACGCTCGGGGTGCCGGTACGCCGCGTCGAGGCGGCCGCCTGGTTCGGCTCCGGGCTCGCGTGCGGCGCGGCCGGGCTGCTCCTCCCCGACCTGCTGACGTCCCTCGACTACTCGGCGCTGACGTTCCTCGTGATCGCGTCGCTCGCCGCCGCGCTCATCGGGCGACTCGAGTCGCTGTGGGCCACGCTCTTCGGTGGCCTCGCGGTCGGCCTCGCGCAGTCCGTCGTCACGCCCTACAGCTCGATCTCGGCGTACCGGTCCGCTGCACCGTTCGTGCTCGCGATCGCCGCGCTGCTGTTCCTCTCGCGGCGGCGCGTCGTCACCGTCTCGCGGGCGGGAGCCTGACCGCGTGACGGCGGCATCGACCTCCGGCGACGGCGCCGTCGGCGACCCGCGACGTACCCCGCGTCGAGCGGGGGACGGTCATCCGCGCCGCCGTCATCGCAGCCCTGATCGCCCTCGCTCTCGTTGCCGTGCCCGAGATCGCGAGCGCGGACTGGATCACGACCGCGACGAGCGTCGCCATCTACTCGGTCGTCGCGCTCGGGTTCGGGATCCTCTACGGCCGCGTCGGGATGATCTCGCTCGGCCAGGTGGCGCTGCTCACAATCGGCTGCTGGGTCGGCGCGCGGCTCTCCTACGCGACGTCGCTGCCGTTCCCGGTGCTGCTCCTCCTCGCCGGCGGGGTCACGTGCGCGATCGGCACCCTCGTCGGGCTGCCGGCACTCCGGCTCTCGGGCCTCTACCTGGCGCTGATCACGCTGATGTTCGCGGGTGCCACGACCATCGTGCTCTCGGTCATCGACTTCCCGAACGGCGGCGGCGGCTTCACCGGCCGGTCGGCCACGGGCGCGTTGACGACGAGCACACCGCCGGTGCGGCGCCCCTCGTGGGCGACCGGAGACGTCGCGTTCTACCGCTACACCGTCGTCGTCTGTGCGCTCCTGTTCCTGCTCGCGCTCGCCCACGTGGCCTCGAAGCCGGGACGCGCCTGGGCGTCGATCCGCGAGAGCGAGCCCGCGGCGCTCGCCGCCGGCGTCAACATCACGCTCTTCAAGCTCTGGGCGTTCTCGCTCGCTTCCTTCGTGACCGGGGTGGCGGGCTGCCTGCTCGCTGCGCAGGTGGGGGTCCCGCGGGCGATCACGTTCCAGACGCAGGACTCGCTGACCCTGGCGGCCACCGCCCTGATCGGCGGCATCTACAGCCTCTGGGGCGCCGTCGTCGCCGGCGTCTTCCAGCAGGGGATCCCGTTCCTCTTCCAGGCGCAGTGGGGGATCGACCCGAACTTCGTCCTGATCATCTTCGGGGCCGGCCTCCTCCAGGTGCTCCTGACCGCGCCGGGCGGTCTCGCGGACCAGCTGCCGAAGGATCTTGCGCGGTTCTGGCGGCTCGTCGTCTCCCGCGTACGCGAGCAGGCGACGGCGGAGAAGAAGGCACCATGATCGAGGTTACGGGCCTCACCGTCCGCTTTGCCGGCGTGACGCCGCTCGACGACGTCAGCGTCGCCTTCCCGGGCGGGACGTGCGGGCTGATCGGGCCGAACGGCGCCGGGAAGACGACGTTCTTCAACGTCCTGAGCGGCTTCGTCCGGCCGGCCCAGGGCACGATCCGCTGCTTCGGGGAGGACCTGCTCGCGATGGCGGACTTCCGCCGGGCACGGTGGGGCCTCCGGCGGACGTTCCAGACCGAGCAGGCGATCGAGAAGCTCTCCGTCTTCGACAACGTCGCGATGATCCACGAGCACTCGTCCGCGAAGCGCGCCACCCGGCGGGCCGACGTCCTCGACGCGATCGAGTTCGTCGGGCTCGACGTCCCGCCGAGGACGAGGGTCGGCGAGCTCAGCGCCGGCGCGCGCAGGCTCGTGGAGGTCGCCCGCGCCGTCGTCGGCAAGCCGCGTGTCGTGCTCCTCGACGAGCCCGCCGCCGGCCTCCCGCATGCGGAGACCGATCACATGAGCAGGTTGATCCGGCGGATTCCCGATCAGTTCGGCGCACTCGTCGTCCTCGTCGACCACGACATGGGACTCGTCTCGGACTGCTGTGAGACGACTGCCGTGCTCGACTTCGGCAAGCTGATCGCATCCGGCCCGACGGCCGACGTGCTGCGCGACGAGCACGTGATCCGTGCCTACCTCGGCACCGAGGAGATCGAGTGACCGCCCTCGAGCCCGCGGCGACCGCGACGACCGGCCTGCGCCTCGACGGAGTGTCGGTCGAGCGGGGCGGTCGTCTCGTCGTGGCCGACGTCTCGCTCGAGATCCCTATCGGCCAGGTGACGGCGCTGCTCGGCGCCAACGGTGCGGGCAAGTCGTCGCTCGTCCTCGCCGTTGCCGGGCTGCTCCGCAAGAGCGGCGGCCGGGTGCTCCTGGACGCCCGCGATCTCACCCGCATGCGGCCCGAGCAGGTGCGCAGCGCCGGCGTCGCCGTCGTCCCCGAGGGACGCCGGCTCCTGCCCGCATTGACCGTCGCGGACAACCTCCGTGTTGCCACGTACGCACTCGGCGGCGCCCAGGCGAAGGAGAGCGTCGCCCGTGCACTCGAGCTGTTCCCCGAGCTCCAGAAGCGCTTGAACCACACCGCGAGACTGCTCTCGGGCGGCGAACAGCAGATGGTCGTCCTCGCGCAGGCGCTCGTCTCGCAGCCCAAGATCATCCTCGTCGACGAGCTCTCGCTCGGCCTCGCACCCGTCGTGGTGAAACGCCTCGTGCCGACGCTCGAGTCGGTCGCGGCGAGCGGCATCGGCGTCCTCCTGATCGAGCAGTTCGCGCACGTCGCGCTCGGGCTCGCACAGACGGCGTACGTGCTCGAGCGCGGCCGGATCCACTACCACGGGCCGGCGCAGCGGCTCAAGGACGAGCCCGAGCTGCTCCAGTCCGCCTACCTGCTCCGCGAGGTGGACCCCGGCGGCGAGGCGCTCGAAACGCGATCGTGAGCCCGATGGCGGTCGGCTCCCGGGCGGCGACCGCGGGCACGGTCGAGACGTTTCGCGGGCCCGTCCCGGCCACCGAGCTGGGGCCCGAGGTCGACCTCAACATCGTCGTCGCCACGGGGGTCCACGCCTTCCTCGAGTTCCGAGCTTCCTCCACCACCGCACCGCCGAGGCGATCGCGGAGCTCTACGATCCTCCCCGCCCTCCGCGAGCACGGCGTGACGGAGGCGCGGATCGACGAGCTGACGATCGGCAACCCGCGGCGCTTCCTGGACCGGGCCCGGGTCCCCGCTTGACCGACCTCACGCGACTGGGCGTCGTGGAGGCGTCGAGGCTCCTCGCGCGACGCGGCGTGTCGGCGACCGAGCTCACGCAGGCGCTGCTGGCGCGCATCCGGGAGGTCGACGGCGCTCACAGCCACGAGGGCGATCCCTCGTCGATCAACGCGTGGGTGCGTGTCTACGAGGACGATGCGATCGCGGCCGCGGCGCGGGCGGACGAGCGCCTGAGCGACACCGCCGTCCGACGCGACGGTGCGGCTCCGACCCTGACGGGCGTCCCGATCGGCCTGAAGGACCTGTACGGCGTCGCCGGCAAGCCGGTCACGGCGTCGAGCAGCCTGCTCGACGAGGTCCCGGACGTGGACTGCGACGTCTGGAGACGGCTGTCCGCGGCAGGCATGGTGCTCCTCGGCCATCTCCACACGCACGAGTTCGCCGCGGGCGGGACGACCGACCAGGTCGGCAGCCCGTGGGACCTCGGCCGCTCGGCCGGGGGCTCGAGCGGCGGGTCGGCCGCCGCTCTCGCAGCACGCATGACGCCTGCGGCGACCGGAACGGATTCCGCGGGGTCGCTGCGCATCCCGTCCGCGTGCTCCGGAACCTCGGCGATCAAGCCGACGCGCGGGCTCGTGTCGCTCGCCGGCGTCGTGCCGCTCGCCTGGAGCCTCGACCACGGCGGCCCCATGGCGCGCTCGCTCGCGGACTGCTCGGTGCTCCTCGAGGCGATGGCCGGCCCCGACCGCAGGCGGGCCGAGAGCTCGCTGCACGGACGGCGAGAGGGCGGGCGGCGGGTTGCCGGCTCCCGCATCGCCGTGTCACCGCGGATCGGCTCCGTGGATCTCGACGCAGACGTGGCGGACGGCTTCGCGCTCGCGCTCGACGCATGCCGCCGCCTCGGCGCCGAGCTCGTCGAGCCCTCCGGCCCGCGCCTTCCCGACGCCGTCGGCCAGGACTTCGTCGACGTGCTGACGACCGAGATGCTCGTGTACCACCGCCGCTTCGACGCCCACCGCGACGGCTATCGGCCGTCGCTGCGCGAGTGGGTGGAGACGGGCGAACGTCGTGCGCTGTCCGCCGAGGACTACATCGCCGCCCAGGGCCGCAGGCTCGAGACGGCCGGCGGCTGGCACGGATGGCTCGCCGAGCATCGGATCGACGCGGTGATCGAGCCGACGATCCCCATCGTGGCCCCGCTGCGCGGAGACGGCTACGACCACGCAGGCACGGACTACGCCATGATCTCGCTCACCCACCTCTGGGACTGGACGGGCTTCCCGGCGGCGGCTCTCCCGGCCGGTGTCGGCCGCGCGGGCCTGCCCGTCGGGGTCTCTCTGATCGGCCCGAGCGGCAGCGACCGGGACCTGCTCTCCCTCGGCGAGGACCTCCAGGCCGAGCTCGGCATCCCCGAGCCGCCGATGCTCGGCGCATCGCCCCACCGGGCGTGACTGCGCTCGTGTCGGATCAACACGGGCGCAGTCGACCGCGCCGCTCAGCCCGGGACGAGGACGGCGCGACCGTTCACCTCACCCTCGCGGAGCTTCGCGAGCACCTCGTTGACGGCGTCCAGGGGATGCACTTCCGTCTTCAGGACGATCCGCCCGGCCGCATGGAGCTGGAGCAGCTCCCACAGGTCGATCCACGTGCCGACGAGGTTGCCCACCACGGCGTGCTCGTTCACGACGAGCGAGGCTGACGGGATCGAGATCGTCCCTCCGTAGCCGATCACCGAGTAGGTCCCGCTGCGGGCGAGCATCGCGGCGGAGCCCGCATGCGTGTCGTCCGTCCCGACGAAGTCGAACACGAGGTCTGCGCCACGGCCGCCCGTCAGATCTCTCACGGCGTCCGCGGCGTCGCCCCCGTCGACCGCGTGGTCGGCTCCGAGCTCCGTCGCGAGCGTCCGGCGTCGCTCGTCGATGTCGATCGCGATCACCTCGCTCGAGCCCAGCTCGCACACGAGCTGGAGCGCTATGTGCCCGACCCCGCCGATCCCGATCACGACGGCCGTCGAGCCGGGCACGGCGAGATGGGCGAGCCGCCGGACGGCGTGGTACGCGGTCAAACCGGCGTCGGCGTGCGGCGCGACCTGCCACCGGCTCCACCCCGGACGGCAGCGGGATGATCGACCGCTCCGACACGAGCACGAAGTCCGCGAAGCCGCCGTCGACCGAGAGGCCGGTGAAGTCGTGCCGGGCGCAGTGCATGTCGTTGCCGCGGCGACAGGCGACGCAGAGACCGCAGCTGTAGGGCGGGTAGACCATGACCGCGTCGCCGGGCGCGACGGTCGTCACGCCAGAGCCGACGGCGTCGACCCACCCGGCGTTCTCGTGGCCGAGGACGAGCGGGAGCGTCACGCCGGCGGGCTCCATCAACCCGTCGATCGCGTGGAGATCGGTGGCGCAGACGCCCGCACCGCCGACGCGTACGAGCACATCGGTCGGAGCCGACACCTCGGGGACCGGCCGCTCGACCAGCTCGAGCGGCTGGTGGTACGCGCGCAGCAACGCAGCCTTCACGATCCGATCTCCTCCTGCCTCGGCGCCCTCACGGCGCGAAGCTCTCGTCGGGGGCGACGACGACCTCGAGCAGCAACGGCTCGGCGCGGTCGGCGAGCCCGGGGACGACGTCGTCGAGCGTCTCGAGCAGCTCGCCGTGCTCGCGCACGGTGCGCGCGGGACAGCCGAACGCACGGGCAAGCCCGGCGACGTCGACCCCGAAGCCCGGCCAGGGAGGCGACCCTCCGTGCTGCTCCGTCAGCCGGTCCATGACCGCGTAGCCGCCGTTGGAGAGGACGACGAACAGCGCGCCGGCGCCGTAGTGCGCCGCGCTCCAGAGCGACTGGATCGAATAGAGCGACGAGCCGTCGCCGACGAAGGCGACCACGGGCAGGTCGGGGCGGGCCATGCGCACGCCGGTCGCGGCCGGAAGCGCGAAGCCGAGGCCCCCCATCGCGGGGCTGAGCGAGCCGAGCGGGTGCCGCGCAGGGAGACGGGCGAGCAGCTCGGGCCGGTTCGACGGCGACTCCTCGAAGACGACCGCGTCGGGCGCGAGCCGCTCGGCGACGGCGGCGAAGACGTGTCCGGCCCGAAGCGGCTCGCCGGGAGCGGGCGCGTCCGGGGGGGCCGGGCGGACGAACGGGGCCGGAGGTGCCGTGTCGCGGGCGGCGACCGCTGCCGCGAGACCCGCGCAGACCGCCGCCGGGGACGCGAGCACCGCGAGGTCTGCGGTGCTGCGGTGCACCTCGGCCGGGTCCTGGCTGACGACCACGACCGTCGTCCCGGGCTCGACGAACGGGCCGGGCGCGAAGGCGTACTGCCTGAAGGCGGGCGCGCCGACCGCGATGACGAGGTCATGCGGCGCGAGCGCCTGCCTGAGGCGCGGCCGATCGGCCGGCAGGTGGCCGGCGAAGAGCGGGTGGTCCTGCGGGAAGCCCGCCCGGGCGCTGAACGACTCCTGCCAGACGGGGCACGCGAGGCGCTCCGCAAGCGAGACCAGGGCAGCCCAGGCGTCGGCATCGTCGACGCCGGCACCCCCGACGAGCGCCGGGCGCTCTGCGCGGTCGACGATCGCGACCAGCTCCGCGATCAGGGCAGTGTCCGCCGCACGCGCGCGCACGACCCGGCGCGGCGCGGCGCGCTCCTCGGCGAGAGCGGCCTCGGCCGCCCAGTCGTCCATCGGGACGATCACGAGCGCAGGGCCGCGGCCGGTGACGGCCTCGTGGTAGGCCCGCGCGATCGACGCAGGCACGCTCTGCGCCCGCAACGGCTGGTCGACCCACACCGGGTAGTCGCCGGCGAGCCCTTGCAGCCTCCCGGTGAGGAACGGCTCGGATGCGATGTGGCGGCGGTCCTGCTGGCCGACCAGGACGACCAGCGGCACGCGGTTCACGCGGGCGGTCGCAATGGCGCTGACCCCGTTGCCGAGGCCCGGCGTCGTGTGCAGGATCGCGAGGGCGGGCTCCCTGCGCCCGATCGCCCACCCCGTCGCCATCCCGACGACCGAGCTCTCGTGGAGGCCGAGCACGAATCGAAGGTCGCCAGGCAGGTCCGAGAGCAGCTCGATCTCGGTGGAGCCCGGGTTGGCGAAGAGCGTCGTGAGATCGTGCTCCCGGAGGACGTCGAAGGCGGCGTCACGCACGGTCCGAGGCACGAGGGAGACCCTACTGGAAGTGCTTTGATCCCTCTGCGATGCCCGACACGGCGGACAGCCATCCTCGGCGTACCGCTCCCGCCGACATCACGGCCGCCGCTCTGGCCAGCTTCGGTGCCTGCCGCGACGACCGGCTGCGGCTCCTGCTCGAGCGCCTCACCGCGCATCTCCACGCGTTCGCGGCCGAGGTCGGCCTCACCCGTGCCGAGTGGGACGCGGGGATCCGACTCCTCACCGAGACAGGGCATCTCACCGACGCGCACCGGCAGGAGTTCGTCCTCTGGTCGGACACGCTCGGGCTCTCGATGCTCGTCGACGCGCTCGGATCCCCGTCGGACGGCGCGACGGAGTCGACGGTCCTCGGGCCGTTCTACGTCCCGGGCGCCCCGCGCCGCGAGTACGGTGCGGCGATCGCCGAGGAGGACGCGGCCGGAACGCCGGCGTGGGTGCACGGCGTCGTCACCGACACGGGCGGCGCCCCGATCGCGGGCGCCGAGATCGACGTCTGGCAGAACGGCGACAACCGCCTGTACGCCGTGCAGGACCCGGGCGCGCCCGAGGAGCACCTCCGCGGCCGGTTCTCGACCCGTGACGACGGAAGCTATGCGTTCCTGGCGGTGCGGCCCGTCCCCTACACGATCCCCGCCGACGGGCCGGTCGGGGCGATGCTCGCCGCATCCGGCAGGCACCCCTGGCGGCCGGCGCACATCCACCTGATCGTCCGCGCAGCCGGGCACTCGACGGTGACGACCCACATCTTCGACCGCGAGAGCCCGTACCTGGACTCGGACGCCGTCTTCGCCGTCAAGCCGTCGCTGCTCCGCGATTTCGTCCCCCGCGACGCAGACGACCCCGACCGTCCCGACGGTGTCGACGGCCCGTGGTTCTCCGTGCGCAACGACCTCGTCCTCGCGCCCTCGCAGGACTGACGCCCACCTCGCCGCGCCGCCGGGCCGCAGGCGGAATCACCGGAGTGGAGCTCACCTGTCGAGCGGCTCGCCCTGCAACCACGCGGCGCCGCTCGCGTACAGGGCCTCGACCTCGGGCCCGCGCAGGCCCGGCATGTCGGGCTTGACCTCGTAGCCGATCCGCGTCTGGAGGTAGGCCAGGTGCCGGTAGCCCTCCGGAAACCGCCCGAGCAGGCCCGGGTCGAGCTCGAGACGGGCGGCGGGGTCGAGGGGGTCGATCCGGTCGACCTCGTAGATGGGCTGGCGCAGCACGAGGCCCCAGCGCCCGGCACGCCGTTCGAGGAAGTCGTAGAACCGGCCG
>CAVZCH010000002.1:0-985611 GCA_963773825.1 uncultured Actinomycetes bacterium
CCGCCCAGGATGAGGGGCGTGACATAGGCGCCGATGGCCGGGATGAAGACCAGCAGGCAGCCGGCGATGATGCCGGGCTTGGCCAACGGGATGATGATCCGGCGCAGCACCTTGCCGCGGGTGGCATAGAGGTCGAAGCCGGCCTCCACCAGGCGGAAGTCCATCTTCTCCAGGCTGGCGTAGAGGGGCAGCACCATGAAGGGCAGGAAGCTGTAGAGCAGGCCCAGCATGATGGCGAAATTCGTGTAGAGCAGGACGATCGGCTTGTCGATCACGCCCAGCCAGATCAGCGAAGTCGTTGATCAGCCCCTCATCGCGGATGATCAGCATGACCGCCAGGGTGCGCACCAGCAGGTTGGACCAGAAGGGGATCGTGATCAGGAAGACCCAGAGGTTCCGCTGGGACGGCGGCCGGGTCGCCATGAAATAGGCGGTGGGGAATCCCAGCACCAGGCAGACGACCGTGGTGGCGATCGCGAACAGGATCGAGCGCAGATAGATCATCAGATAGTCGGACGAGAAGGCAGCGTGCCGTCGAAGATGTCGCGTTGGAACAGGAAGGAGACATAGGCATCGGTGGAGAAGTTCCAGACGACGCCGCCGTATTCCCGGCCTCGAGGAAGGAATAGGCCACCATGATCAACAGCGGCAGGACGCCGAACAAGGCGATGATGATCACGGCGGGGGCCGAGAGGCCCCAGCGCGTTCGAAGCCAGCGCCGGCGCTCCGTGGCTTGCGCCCGGGCGACGCGTTCGGCAGCGGGGAGAAGCTCTGCGGGGGCAGCGGTGACGGACATGCGGCGGCTCAGTCCACCAGCATGCGGGCAGCGCCGGCCGGCACATCGATGCCGACCTTGTCCCCGACCGCGAATTGGGCCCGCCCATCCATGGCGTTCTGGACCCGGACATTGAGGCGCAGGCTGTCGGTGAGCCGGACCTCGTAATTGGTATCGGTGCCGACATAGACCGTCTGGGCGATGGTGCCGATCGTGCCGCCGCTCTTGAGCAGGATCTTCTCCGGCCGGATCGCCAGGGTGACCTTGGCGCCCGGGACGGGATTTCCCGTGGGGTTGGCGAGGAAATCGAGCCCGCCTTCGACCCGGCAATGCACGAGATCGCCTTCGCCTTTTGCGTAGCGCCCCCCGATCGGCAACCTCACGAGGAGTCCCGGGTTGCGCTCGGTCGGGAGCGACGCGACGGAGTCTCTCAGAGGCTCTGCAAAGTCCCAGCAAATCGGGCGTTTCGCAGAGGGCCCTCTACCGAGCTTACAAAGTCCCACTACTAGGCTTTCCGCATGAAGATCTTCAACCTCAACGCAGACGAGTGGGACCGAACGGAAGAGCGCGAGGGCTGGCGCTTCAAGGACGCCTGGGTCGGCGCGCACACCGACGCCGAGCTGATCGGCGCGAGCATGTACGAGGTCGAGCCGGGTAACAAGCAGGGGCCGTTTCACACCCACCACGCGAACGAGGAATGGGTGATCGTCCTCCGCGGCGAGCCGACGCTCCGCACGCACGAGGGCGAGCAGCAGCTGCGCGAGGGCGACGTCGTCGCGTTCCCGCGCGGCAAGGAGGGCGCGCACCAGATCCGCAACGACACGGACGCACCCGTCCGCGTCCTCATGCTCTCCACGCTGATCGCGCCGGACATCGTCGAGTACCTCGACACGGGCAAGATCGGCGCGCGGAGCGTCGCCGGCGAGCGGATCATCTTCGCTCGCCCCGGGCCCGAGCTCGAATACTGGGAAGGCGAGGACTAAAGCCACTTCCGGCGTACCATCACCGCGATCCGTCGACGCCGACCGAGGCACGCTGCACGCTCAGACTGCCCCGGCGCGCGTGCTCGCGTTGTAGGAGATCTATAGGCAGGTTCCGTCTGTTTTAAGAACTGACAACGTCCGCGGGTACGAGACGGGGTAGTGCTCGCGCACGGCATCGCCGAGACGCAACCCTTCCTCGACGGCAACAAGCGGCTCGCGCTCCTCTATCTCTATCTCTCTATCTCTACTCTCTTATCTCTACTCTCTCTATCTCTATCCTCTCTATCTCTCTCTCTCTCTCTCTCTCTCTCCACCCGTGATGAGAGCGGTCTTGCCGGTGAGCCGCTGTTCGAGATCGCTCAGTGAAGCTCCTGTCCGATCGGATCGTCGAGGTTCGTCGTCCCGCGCCCATCGCTCGACGGCGGTCCTTCCGGGCGCTGCAGGAACTCGCCGATCACGCGGACGAGCAACTGGGCGCCGTCACCGAACACGAACGTCATGTGGTTGCCGATCCCGTCGACGACCCGGCAATCGGCCATTGCCGCTGCTGTCCGGTCGGCATCCTCCCGTGTCAGGATCGGTGGCGACCCGGGTGGACCGAAGCTCCCGGGAGCACGCAGCAGCAGCGTCGGCTGCTCGATCCGGGCGGCGACCGCCGGCCAGTCGACTGCGAGCGTGCCCCTGATCGCCTCTTCGATGTGCTCCGGCCGCGAGCGCGCCTGCACGGTGCCGTCAGGCCGCACCTGCACGTCGGCGCGAAAGTAGCCCTCGACGTCGGCATCCCAGCCACCCTCGTCGAAATAGGGCATCGACCTCGCGAGCGCCACGTACTCGTCCCAGGAGGGATACACGTTGCCGAGACGGGCGAGCGCGGGCTGGATCTGGTCGAGGATGGCCGGGTCGGCAGACGCCGGCGCGTCGATCACCACGCAGCGCTCGACCCGCTCCGGGTGGTTCGCGGCAAGCCAGTAGGTCAGCAGCCCGCCGAAGGAGTGCCCGCCCATCACGACGCGCTCGAGTCCGAGCGCGTCGAGCAGCCCCAGCACGTCGCGTGCGTGCTCCCACATCGCGTACCCGGACGGCGGCGCGTCGCTCTCGCCACGACCGCGAAGGTCGAGGGCCAGCACGTGGGCCAGATCGCTGAGCCCCGCATGCATGAGCCCATCGAAGGAGTGGGCGTTCGCCGTCAGGCCCGGTGCCAGCACGAGGACGGGGCCGTCGCCTCCGTGGTCGAGGTAGTGCAGGCGGATCCCGTTCGTTTCCACGTAGCGGTCGCTCACGTTCGCTCCTCCTTCGTCGCCACCATCCGCCTCAGCTCCCGGCGCAGCGTCTTGCCCGCCGCGTTGCGCGGAAACGCGTCCAGCACGAGTACGCCGGAGAGCTTCTGGAAACGCGCCTGCACCCGCTCGTTCACCCACTTCCTGATCTCCTCCGCGTCGGCGGATGCGTCGTCGCGCAGCGTCACGGCGGCGACCGGAGTCTCTCCCCAGACGGCGTCGCTGACACCGAACACCGCCACGTCGGCCACAGCAGGATGCCGGCTCACCACCTCCTCGATGTCGCGCGGGTAGACGTTCACACCGCCGGAGATGATCAGGTCCTTCTTGCGGTCGACGAGGTACAGGAACCCGTCCTCGTCCACGTAGCCGAGGTCGCCAGTGTGGATCCAGCCGTCCCTGATCGCCTCCGCTGTGAGGTCGGGCCGCTTGTAGTACCCCGGCATCGTGATGGGGCCACGGCCGACGATCTCCCCCACCTCGCCCACGGGGACGTCCTCTCCCTGCTCGCCGACGATGCGCATCTCGTAGAGCGGCGGCGGAACGCCGACCGAGCCGGGCTTGCGGCCTGCGTCGTCACGGTCGAGCACGGTTGCGAACCCCTCGGTCAGCCCGTAGAGCTCGTAGAAGCGGCTCGGCAGGCGCCGTTCGAGCTCCTGCTTGTGCCGGAGGTGCAGTGGAGCTCCGACGGAGCAGATCATCTCGAGTGACCCGCACCGCGCCTCCGCGAAGCCCGGCCGCTCGAGCAGCGCGATGAGCTGAGAGGGGACGAGCATCGTGTGCGTCACCCGCTCGCGCTCGACGAGATCGATCAACTGGTCTGCGTCGAAACGGGGCATCAGCACGTAGGTGCAGCCGAGGTAGAACGCCGGCATCAGGGTCAGGAACGCCCCGTTGAACACGAGCGAGCCCGAGTGGAGCACGACACTCTCCGGGTGGATCCGGTAGCTCGAAGCGAAGCCGGTGCAGTACGCCTCCCGGATCGCATGGGTATGGACGATCCCCTTGGGGAGCCCGGTCGTGCCCGACGAGTAGATGATGTTGTACGGGTCGTCGCGGTCGATCGCGTCGGCGGCCGGCGCGGCGGTCGCCGCTTCGCCGAGCGCACGGTACGAGAGGTACCCGGGCGCCTCGCCGTCGACGAGCACGTAGCGGTCGGCGGCGATGCCCGAGAGCCCGGCCCGTAGGCCGTCGATCTCGGGCACCTGCGCCCGGTTCGTGATCAGGATGCGCGCGTCCGAGTCGTCAAGCAGATTGGAGAGCCCGCTGCCGCGGAGGAGCGGAGACAGCGGCACCACGACGAGCCCGGTGCGCGCAGCCGCGTGGTACAGCTCGACGACCTCGACGCAGTTCTCGAGCATCGTCGCTACCTTGTCGCCCTTTCCAAGGCCGAGATCGAGGAGGGCGCTCGCGATCTTGCCCACCCGCCGGTCGAGCTCCGCGAACGTGAGCCGCTCGTCCTCGAACACGAGAGCCGTGTGGTCGGGCCGGTACCGGGCGTGTCGGGAGAGCAGCGTGTCGAGCGGCATCAGCTTCCGCCTGAGGATGCCGCGGCCTCCCCCCAGCGCACGACGGTCGCCGCCCACGTGTAGCCGGTGCCCGCCGAGAGAAGCAGCACGGCGTCCCCGTCGCAGACGCGGCCGTCGCGCACCGCGCGATCGAGCCCGAGGAGAGAGTCGACGCCGCTCATGTGGCCCGTGTCGTCGAGGTAGACGGCCTGATCCTCAGTCATTCCCAGATCGGACAGCAGCGCCTGGAACATGGAGCGCTTCGTGTGCAGGGGGCAGACGAAGTCCAGGTCGCCCAGCGTGAGGCCGGAGCGCTCCGCGGCGCCGCGGGCCGCGGCGACGAAGTTCGGCAGGGACTCCTGGTCGAGCCCGCCTTTCATCTCCGCCGGGTCCTGCACGTCGAGGAACCGGTAGCCGTCGGGGTCGACCGAGCCGCCGCCTGCCACCTTGACCTGCAGCGAGTACGCGCCGTTGGTGATGGCGTGCGACCCGAGCACCTCGTTCCGCGCTGCGTCGCCGACGAGGAGGCCCGCCACGGCGCCGTCCCCGAAGTTGAACATGAAACGCGACTTCTCGTTCTCGTAGTCGAGCAGATACGACTCGCGGCACGCGGCGACGACGAGGACGTTCTCGACCTCGGGCTCCGCGCGCAGGAGGTCGCGCGCCACGCGCAGGGCGATCGGCGTGCCGTGCGAGACGTTGTCGTACTCGAGCGCGAAGGCGTTGGTCGCGCCGACGCGGTAGGCGATGTGCGGCGCGGCCTGCCAGACGGCGTGGTCGCGCCACATCGAGCCGTAGTACATGACCACGTCGATGTCCTTCGGATCGAAGCCCGTCTCGTCCAGAAGGCGCTCGATCGCCTTGACCGACAGGTCGCTGACGTGCTCGTCGGCGGCGGCGATGTGCTTGCCGCGCAGCCCGAACTTCTCCACGATCACCCGCTCCGGGATGCCGGACAGCGCCGCAATCTCCCCAGCGGTCATCCACCGCTCCGGCAGGTACGAAGCGGTCGCAAGCAGGCTTACCGGCCTCACTCCTTGGCCTCGAGGATGCAGCGGATGATCCGCGCGAGCTCGTCGGTGACACGGTCGGGCATCGGATTCCCGTCGCCCCAGAGGATCCAGCGCATACCGACGAGCTCACCGAGCCCCATCAGTGCGTAGGCCGTCACCTCGGCGTCGATCGGGCCGATCTCGCCGGATTCCATCGCCGTGTCGAGCGCCGTCACGTATCCGGCGGCGACGCGGTCGTAGTGGTAGCGGAGCGTCTCGGGCGCGACGAACTCGGACTGCCTGATGATCCGGTAGAGCGCCGGATGCTCTGAGGTGAAGCGGAAATACGCCTGGAAGCCGAGGAGCTCCGACTCGAGGCGCGTCGTGCCCTGCGCCGCACCTTCGCTCATCGCGTGGCGGATGCGACGGTTCAGGTCCATCATCAGCTCGACGAAGATCGCTCGCTTCGAGTCGAAGTAGAGATAGAACGTGCCCGTTGCGACACCGGCGGTCTCGGCCACCTTGGTGACCGAGGCATCCGGGAAGCCCAGCTCGCCGAACACGGCCTCGGCCGCGTCCAGCAGGCGGCGGCGCGTGTCGAGCCCCCGCTTGGAGAGCGGCCGCCCGTCGACGTTCGTGACGACGTCCGTCACGCGTGCACCTTCAGCTCGGACTTCTGGATCTTGCCCATCGAGTTGCGTGGCAGCTCGTCGATGAACGTGAAGGACTTCGGCACCTTGAAACGCGCCAGCCGCTGCAGGCAGTGCTCTCGCAGCTCGTCCTCCGAGACGGGCGCCTCGGCGACGACGAACGCGGCGCAGACCTCACCCCAGCGCTCGTCGGCAACACCGACGACGGCGGCATCCGCGAGGGCCGGGTGATCGTGGAGCACGGCCTCGATCTCGGCGGGGTAGACGTTCTCGCCCCCCGAGACGATCATGTCCTTGAGGCGCCCGCGGATCCGGTAGTTGCCCTCGTTGTCGCGCTCGGCGATGTCACCGGTCAGGAGCCACCCGTCGCGGAACGCGCCGGCCGTCGCCTCCTCGTTGCGCCAGTAGCCCGGGAAGACGTTCGGCCCCCGCACGAGCAGCTCGCTCTCGGCCGACAGGTCGCAGGTGACGTACGGGTACGGCTTTCCCGCGTAGCCGGCCTTGCGCCGCGCGTCCTCCGGCGGGAGACAGAGCACGTTGGGCGCGGCTTCGGTAAGACCATAGCCCTGCACGATGTGGACCCCGCGGGCGGCCCAGATGTCGAGCAGGGCCTCGGGCATCGGGGCGCCACCGACGACCGCGAGCCTGAGCGAGCGCAAGTCGGCCTCGGCGAACCGTGGCTCCTGCGCCATGAAGAGGTAGTTCGCCGGGACGCCCATCAGCGTCGTGACGCCCTCGCGCTCGATCAGCTCGAGCGCACGCGCCGCGTCGAAGCCCCGTTCGAGCACGATCTTCGCGCCCTTCCACCACGCGAGGATGGACTGGACGTTCCACCCTCCGCAATGGAACTGGGGCAGGATCTGCAGCACCACGTCGTCGGGCCCGATGCCCGTCGCGAGGTCGAACGAGAGGTTGGTCCAGAAGCAGTTCGCGTGCGTGAGCAGCGCGCCTTTCGGCTTTCCGGTCGTCCCCGACGTGTAGATCAAGAGCAGCGGGTCGTCGTCGGAGGCTCGAGGCTCGGCCCCGCTGTCCACGTCGGCGACGGTCAGCGCCGGCCGGACGTGTGCGAGCTCGAGCGCGGCCTCGCCGAGCTCCCGATGCTCGCCCTCGATCAGGAAGAGCGCGGGCTCCGCGTCGTCGAGCTGGAACGCCACCTCGGCGGGAGCGAGCCGCCACGAGATCGGATGGAGGATCGCGCCCGCCTTCGCGCACGCGAACATCAGCGCGACGTGCTCGCCGGAGTTTCCGGTCAGCGTCGAGACACGGTCGCCGTGGGAGAGCCCCCGCGCCAGCTCGTCCGAGCGCGCGTCCAGCTCGGCGTACGTCCAGGTTCGACCGCCCTCGTCGATCGCGATCCGATGGGGTGTGATCCTGGCGCGGTCGCGGATGATCCTGTCGATGGTGTGCTCGTTCATCCGAGAAACCTTTCGAGGATCCGGACGGACTCGTTCGGCTGCTCCCAGAAGAACAGATGCCCGCAGCCTTCGAGCAGCTCGACGCGCGAGCCCGGGATCCGGGCGGCGAGCAGGTCCGCGTTGCGGTAGTCGACGACGTTGTCGGCTGTGCCGGCGACGATCAGCGTCGGCGCGGTGATCTCCGCCTCGACGCCCTGGAATCCCATGCCCGCGGCTGCCTGGGCCTGCCAACCCGCCGGGTCGGGCGGGTTCGCCATCCGCCGCGCGACGAGCTCGTCGACGAGCTCCGCCGGCGGATCGTTGCCGAGCGCGTTCTCGACGAAGCGCCGCAGCGCCACCTCGGGTGCGAGCGACGGTGCCTCGGCGAACAACCGCAGGGTGACGTCGGGCATCGGCACCGCGTCCGGTCCGCCGGGAGTCGTGCAGCAGAGGACGAGCTTGTCGACGCGCTCGGGCGCGGCGACGGCGAGCTCCTGGGCGATCATCCCTCCGAGGCTCGCCCCGATCACGTTGGCCCGCTCGATCCCCGCCTCGTCCAGCACCTGCAGGGCATCGCCGGCCATCTGCGCAGCGGTGTACGGCCCTTCCGGCTTGTCCGATTCGCCGATGCCCCTGTTGTCGAAGCGGATGACGCGGTGCCGGGCGGCGAGGCCTGGGACAATGGGCTCCCAGCCCCAACGCCCGTAGCCGAGACCCTGGATCAGCAGCAGCGGCGGGCCGTCGCCGCTCGATTCCCACTTGATGTTCACGGAGCCTCCTCTGTCACCGCGGGCTTCCGCAGGATCCGGTCCAGGCGGACACCGACCTGTCCGATTCGCGTCAACCCACCCGGAACGAAGAACACCACGAGGATGAACAGCACACCCAGGATGAAGAGCGGCTGTTGCAGCGGGACCCGGATGACCGATGGCAGAGTCGAGACAGCGTGGGACGACGAGAGATCGCCGAGCCTGTGGTCGGCGTAGGTGTAGAGGATGCCGCCGATCATCGCGCCCCACCGCGAGCCGGTGCCGCCGAGCACGACCATCAGCAACAGCGTCAGCGTGAAGCTCGCCGTCGTCACCTGCGTGTTCGCTCCTCCGAGCAGCAGCAGGTAGATGATCCCGCCGGCGGTCGCGAGCATCGACGCGAGCACGAACGACATCCACTTGTAGGTGTACGGCTTCAGCCCGAGCACCTGGACGCGCAGCTCGTTCTCGCGGATCGCCTGCCAGACGTGGCCGGGCGACGAATTGACGGCCCAGCGCACGATCATGAACACGGCGGCAGCGTATCCGAGCGCCAGCCAGTAGAGATTCTTCGTGTTGAGGATTCCGACCGCCCACGCAGGCAGCTGGTGGTAGTCGGTGCCGAACCCTTCCTCGCCGCCCGTCCACCCGTAGGGGTTCTTCAGCACCAGGATCGAGCCTGCCTGCGCGAAGGCCAGGGTCACCATCGCAAAGGCGATGCCGCCGACCCGGAGAGAGACGGCTCCGAGCACGACCGCGAGCAGGAACCCGACGAGCGCCGTGAAGAGAACGGCCTGCCAGAAGGTCCAGTGCCATCTGGTCATCGCGATCGCCGCGATGTAGACGCCCACAGCGAAGTAGAGGGCGTGCCCGAACGACAGGAGCCCCGTGAACCCGAACAGGAGGTCGTAGCTCAGCGCCAGCCCTCCGAACAGCAGGCAGAGCGCCAGCAACTGGAGGGTCCCCGGCGTGTTGAGCCCGCCGCCGAACAGGTACGGGATGTCGATCGCGAACCTGGGCACGAGGGCCAGCGCGACAACGATCGCGACCGGAGCCGCGACCCTCTTCACGCGAAGCTCCGCGAGAGGCCCCCGGGCCGCACGATCAGGACGAGCCCCAGGAGCAGCACGACGCTGAGATCACCGAGCCCCGAGGACGCGTAGTAGTTCGCGTACTGCTGGACGAGCCCGACGATCACCGCCGCCCACAACGTGCCGCGGATCGAGCCGAGGCCCCCGATCACGACGACGATGAACGCGAAGATGACGAGCGATGTCCCCTGCTGAGGATCGATCGTGGTCGAGTAGAGGGTGTAGAGGACCGCCGCGATGCCCGCTGCCAGGCCGCCGATCATGAAGACGAGCGTGAACGCCTTGCGAACGTCGATGCCGAGCGCGGTCACCATCGCCCGGTTCTCGACACCCGCCCGCACGATCAGCCCGTACCGCGTCCGGCGCAGGAAAGCCTCGAGCCCGAAGAGCACGATGACCGCCGTTGCGATCTCGAGCCAGCGGTCGTTCGGGATGTGAGCACCGAAGATCGTCGTCGTCTCGCCGACCCACGACGGCGCCACGACCACGCGCGCGTCGCTTCCCCAGATCGCAGTCACGAGCGCGGTGACCGAGAGAGCCAGCCCGACCGTGACGAGCACCTGCTCGATGTGCCGACCGTAGAGCGGGCGGATCAGGACGAGCTCCGTGAGTGCGGCGAAGACCACCGCGACGACCAGGCCGGCGGCGGCTGCGATCAGGAAGCGCGGCAGCACGGGGATTCCGCCGAGCTTGGACTCGGTGAACCACAGCGCATACGCCGTGACGGTGAGGAAGACGCCGTGGGCGAAGTTCAGCACGCCCATCAGCCCGTAGATCAGCGACAGCCCCGAGGCGACGAGGAAGTACATCGCCCCCAGGCCGAGTCCCGTGATCGTGAGCAAGAGGAAGGTGCTCATCCGACTCCCAGCATGCGGTGGATCGCGGGCTTGTCGTCCAGCAGCTCGCGCGCTGGTCCGATGTGAACCACGCGGCCCGTGTCGAGCACGACGGCATCGCGTGCGACGCGCTGCACGACGCTGAGGTTCTGCTCGACGAGCAGGACGGTCGTCAGCTCGGAGACGCGCTCCAGGGCGCGCGCGACCTCGGTGACGAGCAGGGGCGACAGCCCCTTCGTGGGCTCGTCGATCAGCAGCAGGCGGTTGTCGTTCAGGAGGGCGCGGCCGATCGCGAGCATCTGCTGTTGCCCTCCAGAGAGCGTGCCGGCGGCCTGCGCGCCCCGCTGCCGAAGCTCGGGGAACAGGTCGTAGACGAGGTCGTAGCGCGGCTCGGCGTCCCGTGCGGCCAGGCGCAGGTTCTCGTCGACCGTCAGCGTCGAGAAGACGTCACGATCCTCGGGGACATACCCCACGCCACGGCGGACGATCTTGTGCGTTCGCACGTTCTGGATGTCCTCTCCCGCCAGCTCGACAGTGCCTCGGCGCTCGACGAGCCCCATCAGGGCTCGCAGCGTCGTCGTCTTGCCCACGCCGTTCCGGCCGAGCAACGCGGTCACGCCGCCGTCGGGGACGTCGAACGAGATTCCCTGCAGAACATGCGATTCGCCGAGATAGACGTGCAGATCGTGAACGGAGACGAGGGGCGCCACTAGAGCTCTTCCCCCAGGTAGGCCTGCCGCACCGTCTCGTTGGCCATGATGGCGTCCGGCGCGTCCAGGGCGAGAAGCCGTCCGCCGTGCATGACTGCGATCCGCTGGGCGAGGCCGATCACCACTTCCATGTGGTGCTCAACCATCAGGACGGTCTTGCCATCGTCCGCGTGCACCGACCTGATCAGCTCGACGAGCTCCGGCACGTCCTCCATCGAGACGCCGGCCATCGGCTCGTCGAGCAGGAGGACGCGCTTGTCCGCGGCAAGGAGCATCGCGAGCTCGAGCTTGCGCTTGTCTCCGTGCGACAGCAGCCCGGCGGGCCACGCCTCGCGCTCGGCGAGACCGACCCGCGCGATCGCCCATGTCGCTCGCTCGACCGCGCTCCGTACCCCGGTCGCCCGCCGCCAGATCCTCATCGTCCCGCCGATCGCAGCCTCCGCAGACAGTCGCACGTTCTCGTGCGCCGACAGCAGCGGAAAGACGTTCGAGACCTGGAAGGTGCGGCCGATCCCCGCCTTCGCACGCCTATAGGGCGGCTGATCGGTCACGTCGACGCCGTCGAGCTCGACGCTGCCATTCGTCGGCCGGCGCAGGCCGGAGACGAGGTTGAAGAGCGTCGTCTTCCCTGCCCCGTTCGGGCCGATCACGGCAAGCAGTTCACCGTCGAGGACCTCGAGCCCGACATCGGCGACGATCGTCGCGCCGCCGATGTCGAGCCCGAGGTTCCTCGTGGCGAGGATCGGGGATGCGCTCACGCGCGGTCGCTGCTCTCGGCCCCTCAGCCCTTCATCGGCACGATCGGCGGTGCCGTCTCGTACGTCGATGCGGTGCCGAGGACCTTGGCGACGAGACGGCCGTTCGTGTTCACCAGCTTCACGCGGAACATCGGCTGCAGCATCGCGTGGTCCTGCGGCCTGATCGCCTGGAAGCCCTTGGGAGCGAGGAACTTCCATCCTTCGAGCGCGCCGATCATCTTGTCGACGTCGTAGTCGCCCTTCTGCAATGCGTGCACGAGCATCTGCGCCTGGACGAAGCCGTCCGGCGTGAACAGGTCGGGCACCTGGTTGCGCTTGCGCATCTGTGTCTTGAGCCAGGTGTTGACCTTGTTGTTCGGAGCGGTGTAGACGTAGTGCGAGAGGAAGTTGATCTTGGTCGCCTGGTCGCCGAATGCCGCCCACGTCGCCCGCTCGGCGAGACCGGTGACCACCTGCGTGCCGGTGTAGACCCCCTGCTGGTCGAGCGTCTTGAACATGGCGCCGCCCGAGGTGCCAGCCCACGCGACGAAGAGCAGGTCGGGGTTCGCGTTCTTCGCCTGCTGCGCGAACGGCGTGAAGTCGGTTGCGCTCAGGGGCACCGAGATCTCGGTGACGTTGTGACCCGTGAAGAACGCCTTCACCGCCGCGTAGTTGCCGTGGCCGAACACACTGTCCTGGTCGAAGACGACGACCTTCTTGCCGGTCGTCTTGCCGAGGAACGACTTCGCGTCGAGCACGTCCTGGATCGTCTGCCGCCCGGCGCGGAACGTGTACCTGTTGATGCCCGTGATCGCGTCGGCGGCCGCGGGGCCGGAGATGTACAGCACCTGGTTCTGTGCCGCGAGCGGAGCGATCTGCACCGCGACGCCGGACGAGCCGGTGCCCATCAGGATCTTGTAGCCCTTGCCGATCAGGTCCTTCGCCTGGGTGACGCCCGTGGCGGCATCGCCCTTGTCGTCGATGTACGTGATGTCGAGCGTTTTGCCGTTGACCTTGCCCGTCCCTTTCGTCGCGTACTTGAGGCCGAGCTTGAAGCCCTGAATCTCCTCGGCGCCGTACGCCCCGAGAATGCCGGTGCGCGGGTAGATGAAGCCGATCTTGTACGACGAGGCAGTCGTGTGCTGGGAACGCGCGGCCACGCTCGCCGTCCCGGCTAGCAGCGTGAAGAGCGCAGCTCCGAGCATGACCTTCGTGAAGCGGTTGCGCATGAACGCATCCTCCTGGTCTGATTGTGCCCAAACCTGAGACTTGATTCAGGTGTGAGTTATGACTCTTCGGTTGAGACGTGTCAAGCGTTAGAGAAGTTGGCGTCGGTGACGGCCGTCGCCATCACGGGTCGGATGTGGCTCGGCCGCCTGAGACGTCGGCTTCGTCGGCGGCCGCAGACCCGGTGATGGCCACGTTGCCCGGCGTCGGCTCGTGGATCGAACGGCGGGCGCGCATCGCACCCGACCACATCGCGTTGGTGCACGGAACGACACAGCGGAGCTATGCCGAACTGGCCGAGCGCGTCGGCCGGCTCGCCTCGGGCCTGCGCGAGCTCGGAGTCGTGCACGGCGACCGCGTGGGATGGCTCGGCGAGAGCCATCCCGCCTTCCTCGAGACGCTCTTCGCGGCAGCCAAGCTCGGTGCGGTCTTCGCGCCCGTGAACCACCGGCTTCCTGCGGACGCCGCGGCCGCCATCCTCGACGACTTCGCGGTGAAGGTCGCCGTCGTCGAGGATGCCGCGGCCGCGATCCAGCTTCCGGCGGGTGTGCACGCGGTGCACGTTGGAGGCGAGACGTCGGCCGGGAGCTTCGAGGCTCTGATCACCGGTGCGCGCACGACGCCGGCCGACGGGCGCGTCGACGCCGACGACGTGTGCATCATGCCGCACACGTCCGGCACGACCGGCTCGCCAAAGGGCGTCATGCTGACGCACGCCAATGTGACGTGGAACGCGGTCAACATGATCTCAGTCGCCGACTTGCGCGGCGACGACGTGACGCTTGCGCTCGCTCCGCTCTTTCGCACTGGTGGCATGGGTGTGAACGTGCTTCCGTTGCTGTTCAAAGGCGGGACGGTGGTCGTGCCGGTCGCGACGACCCCGAACGACGTGCTCGACGCGATCGAGCGCGAGCGGGTCACGGTCGGGTTCGGCAACCCCGACCTGCTCGACGCGCTCACCCTCAGCCCCGGTTGGACGACTGCGGATCTCTCCAGCGTCCGCTTCGTCATCACGGGCGGCGCACCGGTGCCCGAACGGCTCATCCGAACGTACGGCGACCGAGGCGTGACGTTCCTGCAGGGCTACGGCCTCTCGGAGGCGTCGCCCGTCGTGTCGGTGCTCGACGCCGCGAACGCGCCGCGCAAGTCGGGTTCCGCGGGCAGGCCGCTGATGTTCGTCGACGTGCGGACGGCGCGGCGCGACGGCTCTGAGTGCGCACCACTTGAGACCGGCGAGCTCCTCGTCAGGGGACCGAACGTCATGGCAGGCTACTGGAACCGCCCCGACGCCACACGCGCTGCCATCGACGAGCGGGGCTGGCTCCACACCGGCGATGCGGCATCCATCGACGAAGAAGGATTCGTGTGGATCATCGACCGCGTCGAGCATGCGTTCACCTCTCATGGGCACGTCGTCTACCCCGGCGACGTCGAGCGGTGCATCGGCGAGCATCCCGCGGTGCGAGACGGAGGAGTCGTCGGCGTCGACGGCTCCGGCCACGCGTTCGTCGTACTGCACGACGGAGCCGAGGCGAGCGCGACCGACATCATCGAGCACTGCCGGGTGCGACTCGATCCGCCCGCTGTGCCCGCGGCGGTCGCATTCGTCGACGCGCTGCCGCGCACATCGGTCGGCAAGCTCGACCGGCCCGCGCTGATCGAGCGTGCGCTCACCTCACCGCGGTCGTGACCGAATACCTGGCAGTCCGGAGGCGTGTTGCAACCCGGCGTGCTGCGAAATCGCTGGGTCAGGGGTTATCCCAGCGCGCCGCGAGCGATCGATCCGACGGCGCAGAGTCTTCGGCCTCACCGCGCTCGAGTACGGCGCCTGACGAGCCCTTCCCCAACCACGGCCGCCGCGAGCAGCCCGCCGAGCACGCCGAGCTGGGCGGGGTTGTGCTTGGCGGTGTAGGCGATGAGGGCGGCGAGCGAGCCGACGCAGGCGACCGCCCCCGCGAGCGAGAGGGCGACCCTGACGGGGGTGTCGCCGACGAGGCGGACGGCGGCCAGGTTGACGGCGGCGAACACGATCAGAAAGCCTGCCGAGCCCATCAGGCTGATCCCCTGGATGTTCACCGTGTTGACGACCAGGAGCGTGCCGAGCGTCGTCGCGAGCAGGCCGCCGATCGGACGGTCCCAGATCGGCTCGCCGAGCCGCTCGGGCAGCTCGCCGTGGCGGGCCATCAGGTAGGTGAACTTGGCGGCGCCGTAGAGGGTGGCGTTGATCGCGCTGGCGGTCGAGACGACCGCGGCGACGGCGATCAGCTTGAAGCCGACCGCCCCGAGGAACGGCCGGGCGGCCGCGGCAAGCACGTAGTCGCGCTCGCTCGCGATCGTCTCCGGCGCGAGGTTGCCGACGGCGACCAGCGCGACCAGCACGTACAGGACGATCACGGTGCCGATCGCGATCAGGTAGGCGCGCGGGAGCGTCCGTTCCGGGTCGCGCGCGTCTTCGGAGGCGTTGGCGATCAGCTCGAAGCCTTCGTAGCCGAGGAAGATCAGCGCACCCGCGTAGACGATCACGCCCAGCGACGGGAAAGCGGACGGAGCGATCCGAGCCGGGTCGACCATAAACAGGCCGCCGACGACGAAGACGAGCAGCACGGCGAGCTTGAAATAGACGAGCACGGACTCGGCGCGTCCGACCACGCGGGCGCCGAAAAGGTTGAAGGCCGCGAAGCAGACGATCACGGCGCTGCCGAGGATCCGCCGCCAGACGCCGTTCGGGTCGAGACCGAGCAGAGCGGCCAGGTACGCACCGAAGGCCACGGCGTAGAGGCCGAGCATGACGAAGTAGCTCAGCCAGAGCAGTAGGTTCAACGGCCCGGCGATCCGCCTGCCGAACGCACGGTCGAGGAACGCAGCGGTGCCGCCGCGGCTGTGCACGACAACAGACAGACGCGCATAGGACACGCCCGTCAACGCCGCGACGGTCCCGCCGACGAGAAACGAGAGATAAGCCCCGGCGCCGGCCACCTGCACCGTCAGACCGAGCACCGCGAAGATGCCGCCACCCACCATCCCGCCGATCCCAATCGAGACCAGTGCGCCAAGCCCAAGACTTCTCGAGCTGCTCTGCTGCCGGCTCACAGGCACGGAGTCATCCTGCCCCGAGTGGCGACACCGCCGAGCAGCACAAACGCGATCACGCCTGCTCGGCGGCCGTCCCGAGGGCCAGCCGGCGCTTGCGCCCGGAATGAGTTCAGCTAGACGGAACCGGCACCGACGCTAAACGCGACGCCGCGACGTCACCTGTCGAAGCGCACGTTCAGGGCACGACAAGACCGCCCGAACCGCCGCCCCCACCGCACGCCGCACCGGCAGGGGTTCATGGAGGTGATCAGTCGCACGCACATTGAAAATCCCTGCAAATCAGCATTTCGTGTTGTCTGTGTTGAATCGCGGGTAAGGAGGGTCAGGCGCGGCAGCGGAATAGCCTGGTTTGCGGGACTTTCACCGCCGCCCTCGCGCTGATAAGCGTCCCATCTCGGCTCCGAGGTCGCGCACCAGGATCGCACCATTGTTCACGGCGAGAGCGACGCCAGGGGAGCGGCATGCTCATGCGGCCTATGAGCGAGAGCACGTGTCAGTTCAACCCGAGCCGGTTCAAGCGACACCGCTCCCTCGTGGCCATCCGCCGGCTCGGACGAGGTGCGTGGCTCGGGCGCTCCGACGCCGTCGACGTCGTCCGGTGCACCTGGCGCGAGCTGACACCGTTAGTCGACTGGCTCGCCGAGGTCCTCGACCGCGACGCCTCCAGTGGCTCCCCTCGGGAGTGACGCAGCCACCGGCCGCTGGAAGTAACGGCCCGGGGTGACGCCGGTGTGGGCGCGGAAGGCGGCGACGTAGGCGCTCGTCGTCCGGTACCCGACGAGTGGCGCGACGGCGCTCACCGGCATCTGCTCGGCGAGGTAGGGCAGCGAGGCCTGCAGGCGGACGAGCGTGCGCCAGCGCCCGAACGAGAGGCCGGTGTCGCTGAGGAAGGCGCGCGCGAGCGTTCGGCTGCTCGCGCCGACGGCATGACCCCACTCGTGCAGCGTCCGCGGGTCGGCGGGATCGGCGAGGAGCGCGTCGGCGACGTCCCGTGCGCGTGGGTCCGAAGGCGGCCGGACGTCGATCGTCGCGATCCGGAGCGGAAGGAGCAGGTCGAAGAGCACCGCCTCGGCTCGGGAGCGCTCCGCCGCTCCGAGCTCGCGGTCGTCGAGGTGGTGGATGAGCTCGCCGAGCAGCGGGCTGACTGCGACCGGCGTCAGCGCAGACCACTCGACCGGACAGCGAAGCGGCTCGAGGTAGACGGAGCGGAGAACGGCGGCGCCGGAGGCCCGCGTCTCGTGCACTGTGCCGGCGGGGATCCAGAGCGCCCGCGACGGCGGCAGGACGTAGCTGGCGCCGCCCTCGGTGAGCACGACGAGCACTCCCTCGGGCGACCACGCGAGCTGGTGGTCCTCGTGTGCGTGCCACTCGAAGCGCGTCCCGACCGGCATCGGGAAGGTGCCGATGATCGCCGCCGGAGCAGGTTGTCCGTCTACCGACACAATTTGGCAGCGTACTCCCTTTCGGAAAGAGACGAGCCTCGCTAGCGTCGGCCTCGGTGAACGAGAACCACGCACTCTGCAGCACGCCGGAGTGGGCCGAGTTCATGGAATCGGAGGTGCTCGAGCCCGTGACGGCCGGTCTCGATCTCGGGAACGAGATGCTCGAGATCGGCCCCGGCCCTGGCGCCGCGACGCGCTGGCTCCGCCACCGCGTGAAGCGGCTCGTCGCGCTCGAGCTCGACGCCGACGCCTGCTGCGTGCCTCGCGGACGAGCTCGCCGGCACCAACGTGACGGTCCAGGTCGGCGACGCGACGCAGGTGCCCTTCCCCGACGAGTCCTTCGACTCGGTCGGTTGCTTCACAATGCTCCACCACCTACCGACGGCGCAGGCGCAGTTTCGGACGCTGTGCGAGGCGTTCCGCGTCCTGCGACCCGGTGGTGTGCTCGTCGCGGCTGACAGCCTCGCGAGCCAGGGGCTGCACGAGTTTCACGAGGGCGACACCTACAACCCGATCGATCCGGCGCGCCTGCTCGTCTTCCTGCAGGCGGCCGGCTTCGGCCACGTGATGGTCTCGGCCGGCGACGGCCTCCTCTTCACCGCTCGCAAATCGCTCGAGCAAAGGAGCTGCGAATGAGCAGCATGACGCTGCCGTACCAGGAGCCGCTGGTGCCGCGCGAGCCGGGCCCACGCCAGATCCCCGAGCCGCCGCGCCGCGGCGAACCGGGAGGCCCACCCTGCGCCATCTGTGGCGGGAGGACAACCTCGGCCGTCTGGTCGGACGACAACTGGACGCTGCATCCGCCGGTCGGCGGCAGCCTGCCCGGCGCGGTCTGGCTCGCGAGCCGCGTCCACGTCGACTCCTTCTCCGACCTGCCCGATGAGCTGCAGGCCGACTTCGGCCGGGTGGCGGCGCGGGTCGAGCGCGCGATCCTCTCCCTCGGCGACATCGCGCGCGTCCACCTCTACCGCTGGGGCGACGGCGGCGCGCACTTCCACGTCTGGTTCCTACCGAGACCGCTCGGCATGGTCGAAGCGTCGGGAATGATGCTTCCGCTCTGGGAGGACGCCCTCCCGAACGTGGCCGACGAGGAGCTCGCCGCGGCAGCAGAGCGCGTCGCGGCGCTGATGTGACCGAGCCGCGGACGGTCGCTCTCGTGGCGGGCGCGACGCGCGGTGCGGGCCGCGCGATCGCAGTCGAGCTCGCCCGCGCAGGCTTCTACGTCTATGCCACCGGCCGCAGCAGCCGCAAGGCCGGGCTCTCCGAGATCGGCAGGCCTGAGACGATCGAGGAGACCGGAGAGCTGATGGCCGCAGCGGCCGGGCCCGGCTCGGCGCTCGTGGTCGATCACGAAGAGCCCGCCTCGGTCGCCGAGCTGGTCGCGAGAATCGCGCGCGAGCAGGGGCGCCTCGACGTATTGGTCAATGACGTCTTCGGCGGCGACAGGTACATGGAGTGGGACAAGCCGCTCTGGGAACACGACTGGGCAGGCGGGCTGCGGATGCTGCAGATGGGCGTGCACACGCACCTGATCACCTGCCGTGCCGCGCTTCCCCTGATGCTGCGGACGGCTGCTACTCATGGCAGTCGCGGCCTCGTCATGGAGATGACGGACGGCACCTCGGAGGCGAACGCCGAGTTCCGGCGCAACGTCGGCTTCTACTACGACCTCGTGAAGGCCAACGTCGAGCGGATCGTCAAGGGGCTCGCCGCAGAACTCGAGAAGGAGCCCGTGACCGCCGTGGGCGTCACGCCCGGCTGGCTGCGCTCCGAGAAGATGCTCGAGAACTTCGGCGTAACCGAGGCGAACTGGCGCGACGCCTGCCGCGAGCGTCCCGGCTTCGGGATCTCTGAATCGCCCACCTACGTCGCACGAGGCGTGGCCGCGCTCGCCCGCGCCGGCGACGCCGAGCGCTGGGCCGGGACGATCGTCAGCGCGCGCCAGCTCGCCGACGCCTACGGCGTCACGGACACCGACGGCAGCCGGCCCGACTGCTGGGGCTACCTCGCCGCCTACGGCTGGGAGCGCGACGACGGCCATGGCATCGATGAATTCCGCTGAGGTGATGAGGCTTGCCGACCTCAGCGGCCTGGCCACTCAGCTCAACGGTGTCGCAGAGCGTCGCCGCAACGGTCTGCTCGAGTGGCGGTACCGGGGACGCCTGGTCGCGCGGCAGCTCGACCACAGCCACGTCGTGATCCGCACGTCGTTCGACTTCAGAGACTTCCTACTGCGGTCGTTCCCAGAAACGTTTGCAGTGCCCAACCGCTTCAGAAAGCACATGATGATCGTCGCCGATCTCGAAACCGGCAACGCCGATGCAATCGAAGACGCAATCATCGGCGCCTGGGAGCTGCAGTCCAGCAGGTAGCACGCGAACCGGCCGCGTATGTTCCGAGGTCGCACCAAGGTCGCACGGGCGTGCGAAACACGACCACTTGCGACGTCGTCCGAGCAATGCGAACCCGCATCACTCCGCGCGATCCCGCATGAGTCGGCGCCCTCCTCACGTTCACAGCGCGCGGCTGTTGAGGCATGCTGCCGAAGACGCCTATCGGCGCCACGAGACGCAGTTCCGCAATCCGTGTGCCCACGAGTCGATGGGAAGAGGTGGTCAGGAGGGGGTCGACGGTTCGAGTCCGTCAGAGGCTTCGCTTTGGAGCGTGACCGTGTCGGCGGTACCCGACGAGCAGAGCGGCGAGGTGGGAGGAATCCAGAACACGGGGACCCAGCTTGGCGCGTCGATCGGCACCGCGCTGGCGGGCGCCGTGCTCATCTCGGCGCTGACCGCCTCGTTTCTCACTGGCGTTACGAACAACCCGGCCGTCCCCGATCGCGTTGCCGCCCAGGTACAGACGAGCCTCGTCGATCCGGCTCGGCTCGTCGGCATCCCGACAATCCAACCCGGCGCCCAGGCCAAGCCCAGCTCGCCATCGACATAGCCGGCTCTCGCACCCGCGCCGTGCATGCGTCCGGGCCGACGCTGCCTGCTCTACGTCGGGCAGGTCGCCGCTATTCCGCAGTTGTGCGTGCTGGCAAGCTGTCGCCGCGCGTCCGAAGCAGAGCGACGATGGCGATCACGAGGTAGCCGAAGGCCGCGACCTTGGGAGCGATGAAGGCAAGAACGATCACTGCGACATAGAAGCCGATGTTCGGCGTGGTCGCGAGCGTGATCGCAGTGATCTCCTCCTCGGTTACCTCGGGCTCGAGGACGTGGCGGTCGCGGAGAATCGAGCCCCACATGACCCCGAGGAGAACCGAGATCACAAGGAGCGCCCCGCCGTAGAAGATCACTGCTGCTCGCTCTGCGTCATTGTCATGGATCGCCTCGGCCATCAGCTTCGTCGGGAAGGGCAGAAACGACACCGCCATCAGCAGTAGGAGGTTGATCAGCATCAGCTGTCTGTTCGCGTACTGCAGGCGCCTGAAGATGCCGTGGTGTGCACCCCAGATCCCGCCGATCGTGATGAAGCTCGTCACATAGGCCAGGTAGGACGGCCACTGGTGGGCGATACCGCTCCAGAGATCGTTGAACGCCGACTCGGGAACGCTGATCTCGAGGATGAGCAGCGTGATCGCGATCGCGAAGACGCCGTCACTGAACGCCTCCATGCGGCCGGTGCCCCAGTAGTTGCCCACCTGAACCACTTCGGCTTTCGGATGCAATGGTCCTGCCCGCTCGTGCGCGACGCGACGCGACGCCGGGCGAGGAGTCTCGGCGGTCAGTTCCGAGCCTCCTCGAGCTCTGAGCCTACGAGGTGATGGCCCCCGAGACCGAGTTCTACGGGAGGGCTTGCGGATGGACGCTGGCGCGCGCACACGCACGCTCGGGCGACCGGATCGCGATCGCGTCATACCTCGGTAAGAGCGACGTCTTCGACCGCGCCGTCGCCGACTTCGCGATTGCCTACGCTGACCAGAACGAGCGCGACTACAAGACACTGACCGACGCAGTCGGGGCCGGCACGGACCACGGCTGAAACTGGAATGTAGGCACAGACGGTGAGCCCAGCCGGAGGCGATGCTGCACGTGCGACGATCTCGTGTTCGGCCTGCTCTACGGGGAAGGCGACGACGGCGGATCAGCAGTCCGATTGCACGACAAGCCCGCGCACCCTGATCTGGCGTTCCCGCAGCACTGAACGCGGAACTCGCTCTCGACAGCGGCCGACGCTTCTCCTGTCGGGCGAAAGGAGCAGCGTTCCGAAAGGCTTCAGCCGGCTGGTCGCCGCTCGGCTCAGCTCGGAATCCCAAAGACCGCTACCACGGCCATCGCCAACCCGATGCCCGTGAAGAGGGCGACCCAGCTCCATCTCTCGGCGCGCCAGGCGAGCCGCCCGGCGATCACCGCCTGCAGCAGGTAGTAGGCGGCGAACACCCGGGAGGCCAGCGCTACCACCGAGGCGACGTCGGTGAGCAGCACGACAAGAATCGCCGGGACCAGAAACAACGGGAAGGTCCACTGCCTGGGCAACCGATCGCCGGCCTGCCGGGACAGAATCTCGGTCCGGGACTCGGTGTCGTTCACGATCGCCGATAACTGGCTGCCGAGCGCCGCGGCCATGATCAGGAACGGCAGAAAGACGCTGACCTGCTTGGAGACTTCGAAGATCGCCGTCACGTTGGCGGGAGCCTTGACCAAGCTGAAGAGGATCAGCGAGAAGGCGACGAAGAGGACGTACACCGTCGAGGAGATGTACTGAGCGGAGCGCATCGTCTTGGTCCGCAGGTCTGCGGAGAAGTAGGCGCCGATGTAACGGGAGGACTCGAACCCTTGGACGAGCACGAAGAGTCCGAGCAGCTTGCGGAACGCCTCGGCATCGTCGGGGGCGTTGAGGTGAGGCCAGTTGAGGTCGCCGCCGACCAGCCGCTGGAGATTGAAGGTGGCGAAAGCGACGAGGACCGCGACGATCGCCGACAGGTTGAAGGCGGTCATCCGGTTGCCCATCTCGTTGAGCGCCCACAGGCCCTTCGCGAAGCCGTAGATCGCGAGCACGCCGAGCAGCACTGCGGCCGTAGCGGTGACGAGTCCGGGCGAGTAGAGGTCGCCCAACGGCAGCCAAACCAGGGTCATCAGCAGCTGGGCGTAGTAGGCGACGTTCACGATCGATGCGGCGATCAGCGCCCAGAGCGCGAACGAGTTCCACCTGTGCAGCGGATCGGGCTTGCCGACCAGCGGCTCGTAGTTGTTGATGTTGTAGGAGATCGCGAAGCCCGTGAGGATCCCGAGCAGGCAGACCCCGAGCATGGCCAATGGAGCGCCGTAGCCGAATAGAAGGATGATGATCGGCGAAAAGACGATGAAGCCGACGTCCATGATTTCGGCGAGGGGGAACACCGTCGCCTTGTAGATGCGCGACTCCTGGACCTTCGGCCGGTACAGCAGCCAGGCGAGGCCGACCAGGGTGACAACCGCGACGATGGTGTTAACGAGGCCGGCGCTCATCTCACCTCTAACACGTCCGGCTCAGACGGCTATTCGTGACACAGCAAGCCACAGTCCAGCGAATAACGGGCCTACGGGGCGCGACTCGTTGTCGCCAAATCGGAACGTTATTTCGCCGTAGCCATCAGCACAAATCTCAACATTCTCTCTGAAGTCGAGATTGGCGTCGGCAGCCAAGACGCCGCCGGCCGCCGCTAGTGGGCGGCGGCAGAGCCATCGGCGAACTGCTCGACGCGTATGAGCGAGTGAAGTCACCGGTCTTTGCCGGGAAAGCCCCCGTCCAGCCGCACTTGACTGTCGTCCGTACCAGCCGATGGACTCGACGACGGCCAAGCTGGAGCTGCGACCGTGTCCGCCAGACGCGTGAGGCCGCAGCCGTCGTGCGTCGAGGGGGACTTCCGCTACAGCTCGATGCCGAGCCTGCGTAGTTCGACGATCGCCGCTCTCCGCCAGCGGGTCGTGTCAGGAGAAAACGGGAGCATGAACGGCATCCCGTTCTGCTTCCGGAGCGGCTTCCCATCGCGAAGGACGCGGTAGTGGCCAGGCGTCGGCTCGACCGTGAGCCCAACGGACTCGAGCCGGCGGATGAACTCACGGACGTCCTTCCTCATCTTGTCGTGCCTCGTCTGGCGGCTGGCCATGACCGCTTCTTGCCGTCGTGCTGCATCCTGGGCGGAAGGTACGTCTCGACCGGACGCCACGCAAGCCGGCCCGTTCGACGGCCCTTCGCTGTGTCCGAGCGGTGCCAGGATCCTCCGGCCAGCGGAGACTTCACGTGCCTGCCCCACCGCCGCGCCGCGCGTCGTCGCCCTGGGCCTGGAGCTCCCTCGCCCGGGCAGACGACTCCTCGACGAGCCGCTTCCCTCCCGACCGGCCGAACGCCGCGGCGACGAGGACGGCGGCGAGGACGACGTTCCAGACCGTCGTCAACAGCTGCTGCCCGATCGAGTAGGCGCTTGCGGTCGCGGCGCTCGTCGCCTCGTGGAGGGACGCGACGTTGAACGCCTGACTGATGCCGACGCCGCCCGGCGTCAGCGACGCCAGGTTCGCAAGCGCGTTGCCCCCGAGGACGCTGAAGATCGTGTGGAAGCTCACGGGGATGCCGTAGGCGGCCAGCAAGACCCCGACCACGGCGACCTTGCAGCACCACGAGAGCACCTGCGGAAGCACCACGCATCGAGCGTAGGCTCGCCGGTCGGAGAGGATCTTGCCGCCGCGCCGCGCCTCGTCCCACCGGCGCCGTAGCCAACCCGACGCGAGTCGTCCGGCGACGATCAGCACGAGTGCGGCGCTGGTGACGGCGAGCGCGACCGCCCACGGGTGGTGCGACAGGAACCCGAACTTCTGCTCGAACGAGCCGCCGACGGCAAGGAAGAGGTACACGACCACGAGCACGCCGACGACCGCGAAGAAGAGCTTCTCGACCGCCGCCGCAGCCAGCACGCCCGTGACCGTCGCCGTGGGAATGATCGCGACGAACATCAGCGCCGTGACGAGCGTCCCGGCGTTCGCCGGCGTGACGCTGTTGAGTGCCACTCCGGTCGCGTAGCAGGCAAGGACGCCCAGGTACCGGACCTCGGCCTCGGGGTAGGCGTAGCGGAGGATTCCGTGCCACGCCGCCGCCGAGAAGGCTGTCTGCAGGGTCTGCAGGGCGAGCGCCGGCACGAGGTAGAGGAGCGAGATGGCCGCAAGGCTGTTCCAGACCGCGCCGAGCCATCCCGCGACGTCCCACCCGGCCGCAACGGCGACGACGACGACCGCTGCGATGAGGACAGCCGCCGTGGCCATCCACGGCCGGCGCACGGAGCGCTGCCGTAGCGCAGCGGACGCGCCACGCGCGTCCGCCCTGAGTCCTACCTGCTTTTCAGCCGAGGTCTGGTCGTCGACTTCGGGTTGGCCTGCCACGTCGATCTCACGTCCGATCAACTCGTCGTCCTCGCGGCGGCCGGCGCGAGCTGCGCCGGCCGCTCGACTCGTTCTCCGTGGACGTCAAGCGTGCGCCACGGGCTTTGTGGTGATCGGCCGCGGAAAGCGACGGCGGACATCGGCGGCGACATTGCGCAGCTCGAGCGCGAATCCGACCTGCATGATGCCGACGACGATCGTGAAGGCGGCGATGAGTGCGACGATGGCGACGGCGCCCGCGTCGGGCTCGATGAACATCACGGCGCCGAACGCGCCGGCGACGAGCCCGTTGAGCGCGAGCAGCAGCTTCGCCGACCAGTCCAGCGGAGCTTGGATCGCCGCGATCAGCATCAGGACGCCGATCGCGATCGCCCAGGCCGCCACCACGTACAGCAGCGCGTGCGCGGAGATGTCGTTCCAGACGAGCAGCGCGATGCCGATCGCCGTCCCCACGACCGCTTCCAGTGTCAGCCATCCGCGCTCGGCCTGCGGGAGCGGTGCAGAGAACGCTGCCACACCCGACAGAACCCCTCTGACCAGTGCGTACACCGCGACGACGGCGACGATGGTCGTCAGGCCGATGTCCGGCCACAGGACGAGCACGAAGCCGAACAGGATGGCCGCGACGCCGTTCGCTGCGATGATCTTCCAGACGCGGGCAAGCATGCGTTCGCCCTCGCTCGCTGCCTCGTCGATCGTGTTGCTGACCTTCGACTCGAAGGTCTCGGTCGGTGCCGACTCAGTCGTCATGTCTTCCTCCTCAGTGGAACTTCAGGGCCGCCTCGCGGACCTTCCGCTCGAGGTCGTCGAGCGCTTCCGTGACGCGGTTCTTCTGCTCTTGCCACGCGTCCTCCAAGGCCGCGTGCAGCGCTGTCAGACGCGCGGCTGCCCGGTTCCGCGCCTGCTTGAGCTCGGCGATCTCGGCCTCGGCCTGCTCGCGAGCGTGCTGTGCCTTCGTCGCTGCGCGTGTCTGGAGGCGCTCGATCGCGGCATCCCAGTCGTGCAGCTCGGCCTCCACCGCCTCCGCGAACGACGTCGCGTCGTCGGCCAGCTCCGAGGCAAGCCGGTTCTCGGCGATCGCGACGTCGATCTCGAGCTGCCGGAACTGCTCGTCGACCGCCTCGGCCTTCTCGCGGACGGCCTCCCGGGCCGATGCTTCCTCCTCGCGCAACCTGTCGAACCTGTACTGGAGACGCGCCCGCGTCTCGGTCGCGCCGCTGTCGGCGCGTGCCTCCAGGTCGTCGATGTGCCGCCGGATATCCGCCAGCACGTCCTCAGTCGTCTTCGTCGCCATGCACGCCTCCTGTCGTCTCGATTGACTCCACGACAAGCCTCGTGTGGGCGACTGCCAACGCCCTGCCACGGACCACCCCCTCGCTGCCACTCGCAGTGGCGGGCGAACGAGCTGACCCGCGCAGACGTTGGGCTACGACGTCACAGTCGTCTCGGCGCGCGCAGACGGGGCCGCAGTGTCTCGGTGGGGCTGCCCGAGGTGGTCGAGGCCGGCCCGGGCGGCCGTGCCGGGGTCTTCCGCGAGCGCGAGGAACAGGCTTTCGCGAGCTTCGCGCGGCCGGGGCTTGTCGAACCAGTCGAGCACGTCGCGGTACAGCTCCTCGGCGCTGTCGGCGGCCCCTGAGGCAGCCAGGACACGGGCCAGCCGGACGCGCGCGTGTGCCGCGGCCCACGGTGACCGCGCCCCCTCCGCGACGGCGAGCGCACGGCGCTCGAGCTCCTCGGCCTTGCGGAGATCTCCGCTCGCGAACGCGACCCATCCGAGCCCGGCCAGCGCGAAGGCTGCGTGGTCGGCAAATCCTGCATCGCCCGCAAGCGCGACCGCGCGCTGATACGTCTCCGCTGCGGCGCTCTCGTCACTCCGCCGCTCGGCGACCCACGCCTCGAGCAGCAGTGCGGGGACCCGAAACGCATCGAATCCGAGGGCTTCCGCACGATGGTGCGCCTGCGCCGCCATGGCGGCGACCGTGGACACGTCTCCCGCGAGAGCGGCGACCTGCGCGCGCATGAGGCTGGTCGCCGCGATGCTCCAGTCGTCGCCGGTCGGCTGGAGGCGAGCGTGCGCGTTCTCCGCGAGCACGGCAGCCCGCTCGCCGTCACCGGACTCGGCGAATGCGAGTGCGAGCACCGCCTCGACGAGAGCCGCCTGCGGCGGTCGCGGCTCGAGCGCACGAGCGCGACGAGCGCGCGTTCGCCGGTCTCGATTGCCGTTTCCAGATCGAGCTCCTCCGTGGCGAAGAAGCACAGGAACGCAGCCAGCTCGAGACGGAGCGGGGCGGGGGCATCATCGGACGCGGCGGCGAGTGCGAGCTCGACGAAGCGGCGGCCTTCGGAGACGCGCTCCGCAAGCGTGAAGTACCAGGCGAGCGTTCCCAACCGGCCCGCGATGCCGGCCTCGGACGCTCCGTTCGCGTAGGTGAGGGCGGCCCACAGGTTGTCGCGCTCGAGGTCGAGGCGCCCGACCCACGCTCGCCACTCGGATCCACGAAGGGCGCCGTGCGCGGCGTCCGCCAGCGTGGCGAAGTGCTCCGCGTGCGCTCTGCGGGCAGCCACGAGGCCGCCGCCTTCGGCAAGGCGCTCGAGCGCATAGTCCCGGACCGTGTCGAGCAGGTCGTAGCGCGCGGCCGCGCTCGGAAACGAGACGGTGACGATGGACTTGTCGACAAGCGTGCCGAGCAGCTCGACCACGGTCATCTCATCCAGCCCGTGGTCGGCGCCCGCCTCGACGAGTGCAGGGAGAGGCGCCCCGCCTCGGTGCACCGCGACATGGTGGAGCAGCGTCTTCTCGTCCGCATGCAGGAGGTCGTAGCTCCACTCGACGAGCGTCCCGAGCGCGGCACGGCTGGCATCGGACGTCGGCCGCTCGCGGAGGAGCTCCAGGCGGCGCCTGACGAGGGCCAGGATCTCCGCGAGACCCAGCACGTTGACGCGCGCAGCGGCGAGCTCGATCGCGAGCGGGAGGCCGTCCACGAGACGGCTGATCTCGGCGGCGAGCCAGGCGTCCTCATCCGTCAGCTCGAAGCCCGGGCGCGCCGCGCGTGCTCGCGCGGTGAAGAGCTCCACGGCCGGGACATCGACGGTGTCGCTCGATCCGAGGTCCGGCACCGCAAGGGGCTCGACCGCGAAGCGCACCTCACCCGGCACGTGGAGCACCTCGCGGCTCGTCGCGAGCACCCGCACCCCTGGGCAGCCCCTCAGCACCGTCTCCACGACGCGGGCCGTCTCCTCGATCACGCGCTCACAGGAGTCGAACACGAGCATCGCGTCGGTCTCACGAAGGCGCGCGACGGTGCGCGCCAGCGGGTCGGCGCCCCGCACGTCCAGGGTCTGGGCGGCAAGGCGGACGACGCCGGCACCACTTGCCGTGCGCGCGAGATCGACATGCCACGCTCCGTCGCGGAACTCGCTCTCGACCGATCGCACCGCCTCGAGGGCGAGCCGGCTCTTGCCGACTCCGGGAGGCCCGGTCAGCGTCACGAGGCGGTGCTCCCGCAGGAGCGCGAGCACCTGGGCGAGCTCCGCCTCGCGGTCGATGAACGAGGTCGACGGAGCGGGCACGTTGCCGCGCCGCTGTGATGCAACGGGGACGGGCGCGATCGCCGGGTCATGGGCGAGGATCGCCTCCTGGAGGCGCCGCAGCTCCGGGCCCGGTTCCAGCGCCAGCTCCTCCAGAAGCATCTGGCGGGCCTCCTGGAACACCTCGAGCGCGTCCGCCTGGCGGCCGCTTCGGTAGAGCGCCAGCATCAACTGCCCCCACAGACGCTCGCGGAAGGGGCTCTCCTCGAGCGCAGCGCGTACGGCGGGCACGAGGTCGGCGTGCTCGCCGAGCGCGAGAGCAGCCTCGAAGCGCTCCTCCAACGCGTCGAGCCGGAGCGAGTCCAGCCGCCCGGCCTCGGCAGTCGCCCACGACGACTGAGGCAGACCCAGCAACGCAGGCCCGCGCCAGAGGGCGAGCGCCTCGGCGACCGTGTCCGCAGCGCCACGCGCATCGCCGGCGCGGAGCGCGCTGCGCGCAGCCGCAAGCTGCTCCTCGAACTGGATGGCATCGACCATCGCCCCGTCGAGCGCGTACCCGTCGGCGCCGAGCCGGATCGCGTCTTCGCCCAGCGCCCGGCGCAACCGGGTCACATGGTGCTGCACCGCGTTTCGAGGCGCCGCGGGAAGATCGCTGCCCCACAGCGCCTCGACCAACGTGTCCGTCGGGACGACGCGACCCTCACGCAGGGCCAGGCAGGCAACGAGGGCCTGCCTCTTCGCACCCGGCACCTGCACCGGCTGTCCGGCGACGACCACCTCGAACGACCCCAGGAGCCGAACCTCGAGCTTTCCCATACGGCCTGCCCTCCGCTCTCTCGAGCAGTCTGGCACGCCGGGCCGCGCGGTGCGAGGCGGTGTTACGTGGCGCCCGTCAGGCGGTCGCGGCAGCGAGGAGCGACCGGCTGGCAGTTGCATGGCAGAGCGGGCACGCATCGTTCCCGCCATGACGCGGCCGATCGCATTCGGACGGAGCTAGGACGGTGCTGCCCCTCTCGGACGGGCTGCCCGCGCGCCGCTTCCCGGTGGTGAACGTCGCGCTCATCGCGGCGAACATCGCCGTCTGGATCTTCTACGAGCTCCCCGACCTGGGAGGGGCGGTCGCGCAGGCGTCCTTCTACCCCTGCGACGTCGGGAACACGTGCGATGCGCCCCTGCCGTGGGCAGTCAGCTGGCTGACGGCCATGTTCATGCACGGGAGCTGGGACCACCTGCTCGGCAACATGCTCTTCCTCGCGATCTTCGGGAAGAACGTCGAGGACGCGTTCGGCCACCTCCGCTATCTGGCCTTCTACGTGGTCGGCGGCTTCGCCGCGACTGCGTTGCAGACGGCGATGACGCTTGGCTTCGCTTCGGACGCCGACGCGCGCGTGCCGATGCTCGGCGCGAGCGGCGCCATCTCGGCCGTGCTCGGGGCGTTCCTCGTCCTGTACCCCCATGCGCGGATCAAGACGCTCGTGCTCGTGTTCTTCGTGCGGATTCCGGCCTGGGCCTACCTGGGCGGCTGGTTCCTCTACCAGCTCCACGAAGCGCACGATGCGCTCTTCACCGCGTCGGCAGAGGGAAGCGGCGTGGCGTTCTTCGCGCACGTCGGCGGGTTCGTGTTCGGCTGGGTCGTCGCGCGGGCGCTGCTCGATGCGGGATGGATCCGCCCCCAGTCCGTGCCGCGACCCCGCTCGGCGCTCGTGCCGCTCTGAGGGCGCGATGCACGACGCCGCGCCCTACGCCGTTGCGACCCGGGGAACGCTCCTTGCCGTCGCCCTCACGCTCGACTGACGGCGGCGAGGACGCCGGCGGCAAACCGACAGGGAGCGGCGGGCGGCAGTGGACGACGCGCACAGCGGCAGCAGCGTGGCAGCCACCCCCCGGATGCTCCGAGCGATCCCTACAAGCAAGGAGATGAGATGAGCACCGCACTGGAGGAGATGAGCACCGCACGTGTCGAGGCAGAGACAGCGGTGGAACGGTGGAACGTCGATCGCACCCGGACGGAGGTCGAGTTCGAGGTCAAGCACCTGTGGGGCCTGCACACGGTTCGTGGCCGCTTCCGCAGCTTCGACGGCGCGTACATCGTCGGCCCGGGCGGCTCGGAGATCGAGCTGACGATCGACGCGGCGAGCATCGACACAGGCATCGCCAAGCGCGACGAGCGTCTCCGATCGCCTGACTTCTTCTTTGTCGCCCTGCATCCGCAGGTGCGGTTCAGGTCGACTCGCGTCACCGGACTGGGAAACGGAGACGTGCACGTGAGCGGAGAGCTGGAGGCGGCCGGCACGACCGTTCCTCTCGCGTTCGACGCATCGGTGCGCGTGATCGACGGCGAGCTCGAGGTGGAGGCGACTACGACGGTCGACCAGGGGCGCTTCGGGATGAGCGAGGGCCCGCTCGGGAACGTCCGGCCGCCGACGAAGCTGCACGTGAAGGCGCGCCTCGTCCGCGTCGAGAGCCCCTTCTGATTCGCCGCGCCGGCCGTGGCGGCAGCGGCGGCCCGCCGCGTGGCAGGGGTTTGGCAGCGAGGCCTGTGAGTGTCTGATCGACAAGGTTGTTCGAACGAAGGGAGGCAACATGGCTGACATCGAGAACGTGGTGGTGGTTCGGTTCGCCGAGCCGAGCAAGGCGTACCAGGCGCTCAGCCTGCTCAAGGAGTGTGACGCTGACGGTCGCATCGGGCTCCGGTCCGCAGCGATCGTGGAGCGCACGCCCACGGGCGAACTGCGCACCGTGGAGGGCGCCGACAACGTCGGCCTCGTCGGGACGGCGAGCGGCTCGCTGATCGGGATGCTCATCGGCGTCCTGGGCGGCCCCGTCGGCGTCCTCGTCGGTTGGGGCTCGGGTGCGCTGATGGGCGGAATCTTCGACATTGCTCGCGTCGAGAAGTCCGACGAGGCGCTCGCCGCTCTCGGGACGGCGATTCCGCCGGAATCGACCGCTGTGATCGCGGGCGTGGAAGAGCCGGCGGTCGAGGTGATCGACGGCGAGATGGCCAAGCTCGACGGTGAAGTGACGCGCCGCCCGCTCGACGAAGTCATGAGCGAGCTCGAGGCGTCCGAGAGGGCCGCCGACGCCGCAGCCTTCGAGGCGCGCCGGACACTGGACGAACAGCGCAAGGTCGAGGTGAAGGCGGGCTTCGACGAGCGCGTGGGCAAGCTGAAGGAGACGCTGCACGTCTCCTGACCGCCGCGAGTGCCCGTCGCCGGCCTCGCCGGCGACGGGCAGCGGCGCGCCGGTCGACAGGAAGGCAGCACGTGTCATGCAGACCGCTTCGCTCGAACAGCAGGTGACCGCGGGTGAGGCCTCCTCGCGGGCCGGGGAGGCGCGTCGCACGCAACTCGAGGTCTCGGTGTCGATCCGGACGATCCTGCTGATCGCCGGCGTCGTCGCCGTCGCGTGGGCGCTGGCGTCGATCGCGAGCGTCCTTCTCGTCATCTTCGTCTCCACCTTCAGCGTCGCCGTGCTCTCGCCGGTGGTGAGCGCGATGGAACGGCGGTTCCGCTGGAGCCGGCGGCTGTCGGCCGCGGTGCTCGTGCTGGCCACCGTGATCGTCCTCGGGGGGGTCGTGCTGGTGGTGACACAGGCGATCGTCGGCGCCGTGCGCGAGTTCAGCGACGACCTGCCGCGGATCGTCGACGAGGTCAGGCACAGCGGTGTGGGAAGCTTCGTCAACAGCGGGAGCGACTCGCTCGACACGCTGGCGCAGCACGCGAGCGAGATCACGAGCGGAGTGGCCAAGGTGTCGGGCGGCGTCGCCGACGTCGGCGTCTCGGCGTTCGGCGTGGTGACCCTCGTCTTCTCGGTGATGTTCCTCACGCTGTTCGGGCTGATCGACGAACCGCGCCTGCGAGACTGGGTCGGAGGTCTGCTCTACCGGGGCGACCGCGAGCGCTTCCTGCAGGTCGCCGACCGGATCGTCCAGACCACCTCGCGCTACATGCTCGGCAACCTGGCCATCTCGGTGATCTGCGGAACCGTGTACGGCGTCACCGCGGTGATCCTCGACGTCCCGTACCCGCTCGCTCTGGCGGTGATCGCGGGGATCCTCGACCTGATTCCCAGCATCGGGGCCACCATCGCCGGGCTCATCGTCGCGATCGTCGCGCTCTCGGTCAGCCCTGCAGCGTTGGTTGTCTTCCTGATCGTGATGGTCGTCTACCAGCAGATCGAGAACTACATCCTGCAGCCGACGATCATCGGAAAGGCGGCCAGGATCTCCGGCTTCACCGTGCTCGCGAGCGTTCTGGCTTTCGGAGCGCTCTTCGGGCTCGCCGGGGCGATCATCGGCGTGCCGATCGCGGCTGGAATCCAGATCGTGGTGGAGGAGCTCACGGCCGCCAGGAGAGCTCGCATCGCCGCCGCGGACGCCGCCGAGTAGGTGCTTCTCTCCTACAGAAACCGGGTCAACGCTCCCCGGTGAAACTCGAGGGGCCCCTCGAACAGCTCTTCTCATAAGGCTTTCGAGCCGCGAGAATGGAGCGTTCATGGAGCCGAGCGGTCGCAACCGGTGGCAAGTGCCGAGGCCCTGGAAGCGGCCGAAACCTTCTGCATGGTTAGGAGGGGGTCGACGGTTCGAGTCCGTCTGAGGGCTTCGTCAAGAAAAGAACCGGCCTGATCTTCGTCCTGCAGGTCACGAGGCTGTCGATCGGCTCACCGGCGTCGATGAGCCGGCACCGCTATCGGCGACCGCTACAAGAGCTCCCGCAACTCGTCGCGATCGAGGCCGGCATCCTTGAGGATTCCGTTCAAGGTGCCCTTCTTGAGCTCACGATGAAGCGGAACGACGAGGAACGACGAGCGCTCGGCGTGGCGTAGGCGAACATGGCTCCCGCGCTGGCGAACGACCTGCCAACCGAGCCGCTCCAAGGCGCGAACAAGCTGCGCGCCGGAGACGACCGGGAGGCGACCGCTCACGCAGGAACGCGCAGCTTCTGACGGATCACGCCTACGCCGAGCTGCCGACCCTCTTCCTGCAGACCCTCGACGTACAACGCGAGGGCCTCCTCGGCGTTCGCCCTCGCCTCCTCGAGCGTCTCGCCCTGGGTATGCAGGCCGGGCAAATCCGGCGCGTACACGTAGTAGCCGCCTTCCTCCTGCGGCTCAAAGATGAACTCGATCTCCGAGACCTCGGCCATCGTTCGCCAGTGTACGTCGGGAGGGTGGGGCTCACACCGGCGTGGTCGTGCCGGCTACGCGCCCCGGAGGAAGGTGAGGACGGCGAGCACACGGCGGTTGTGGTCGGAGTCGGGTGGGAGCGCAAGCTTGGCGAGGATGTGGCGGATGTGAGTCTCGACGGTTCTTTCGGTGAGCCAGAGTCGGCCGGCGATTGCTCGGTCGCTCAGGCCTTCCGCGACAAGAGCGAGCACGGTCTGTTCCCGGTCGGTGAGGTCGGCGAGTCGACTCGATGCCCCGGGGCGATGGAGCAGAAGGTCGACGATCTCTGGATCGACGAGCGTGTCGCCGCGCGCGACGCGCTCGATCGCGTCGAGAAGGGTCGTGAGCTGCGTGATCCTGTCCTTGAGCAGGTAGCCGCTGCGCGCGGGGTGCTCACGGAGTAGGGTGAGCGCGTAGTCGGCGTCGACGTACTGCGACAGAACGAGCACGGCGGTTTCGGGGCTCTTCTCGCGTATTGCCGCTGCCGCGCGGAGGCCTTCGCTGGTGTGTGTCGGCGGCATACGGATGTCGATGAGGGCGGCGTCCGGACGCGTCCGCGCGACCGCCTCGAGCAACTCGTCCGCGTTGCCTGCCGTGCCGGTGACGTCGTGCCCATGCGCACTCAACGCATGCAGGAGACCATCGCGAACGAGCGCCGAGTCGTCGGCGATCACGAGCCGCATGGGAGCTCGGCGTGGAGCTTGGTGCCGCCGCCAGCGTCGCTCGCGACGGCAAGGTTCCCGCCGACGGCGGCGAGACGGTCCGCAAGGCCCTGGAGCCCGCCGCCGGCTCGGCCGACCGCACCGCCGCGACCGTCGTCGCTGATGTCGATGACCAACTGCCCGTTCTGCCGCACGAGAGAGATGGCCGCGGATCGCGCCGCTGCGTGCTTGGCGATGTTGGCCAGCGCTTCGGCGACGACGAAGTAGGCGGCGGTCTCGACCGAGGCTGGGTAGCGGTCGTCCTCCGCCTCGACCGAGACGGGGATTGCCGCTCGGTCGGCGAGGCTTCGAACGGCCGGGCCGAGTCCCTGCTCGCCGAGGATCGTCGGGTGGATGCCGCGAGCAAGGTCCCGCAGCTCGCGCAGTGCCGTCTGCAGTTCCGCCTCGGCCTGGTTCAGCAGCTCCGGATCGCCGTTGCTCTCGCGGATCAGCTGCAGCGCGAGGCCGAGCGCGAGCAGGCGCTGCTGGGCGCCGTCGTGGAGGTCCCGCTCGAGTCGACGGCGTTCCGCGTCGGCAGCCTCGACGATCCGCGCGCGGGACGCACGCAGTTCGGCAAGCTGTCGGCGCAGCTCGGCTTGCAGGCGCGTGTTCTCGAGAGCGAGGCGTGCCGCGGAGCCGGCCGCTTCGAGCAGCGGCCGTTGTCCGAGCAGTCGTTCGTCGTGAACGATTGCGGCGACCGACTCGCCGGCAGGACCGATCGGCGTCAGCGCGCGACCGTCCGGAAGGGACTCGGTGTCGACGGGCTCGCCTGCCTCGTTGACGAACTCGCCGCGGTCGGGCAGCCAGAGGGCGAGCTCGAGCGTCGGGTCGCCGAGCGTGCGCGCGAGCGCCGCGCGGACGTCGCCCGCGCGGGCCGAGCCGAGCGCGACGACCAGGTCGCCGACCGGCCCCCGGCGGCGGCGGATCGCGGCCAGGCCGACCAAGATCGCGAGCGTCAGCACGAGCGCGTTGGCGCGATCGATCCAGTCGAGCACATCGAGAGGGCTCTGCCAGCCGGCGAGCCAGACCACCCTCTGGGTGACGAACTCCGCGACGGCGAACAACACCGCCAGCCCAAGCGGGAGCAGCGTGATTCGCGCTCCGGGAGGAGCCGCGCGCAGCCGGCGCAGCAGCAGCGCGACGAAGCAGACACCGAGGGCGATGAAGGCTGCCCAGGACGCCTGTCCTACCGTCAGATAGTCGAACGTAGTCCCGGTATAGAGCCAGGAGGAGACGCGCGGCGAACAGGTCGAACAGCTGCCGCCCGGATGGAAGAACAGCAGCGGCGCCCCCATCCAGACGAGCCCAGCGAGAACTGCGAGCACCACCAGCCAGCGCTCCGCTCTGGCCTTCAGCCGCCCCGACGGATACGCGAGCACCATTGCCCCGTAGGCGGCGGGCTGAAGCCCGTGGGCGAGCATCCAGACGGTCGTAGCAGTGCGAGACACCGGCCAGTCGACCGCCAGGTCGTCGAGCACCGAGACGAACAGCCAGATCGTCATCACCAGCGCCATCCGCTCTCGACCCGGTTGCCGAGCAATGGCAAGGACGACGACGAGCGCGACAACGCTCGCCGTCGCGTAGAACAGGAGCCCCGAATCGGCAACACCGAGCTGCAGCTGGCGAACGACGTCCTGGATCAAGAGAGCGAGCGTCACCCCCGCGAGCGCAAGCGCCATCCTTCGCACGCCGACCTCTTTCACGGCTCGTGCAAGGCGTCGCTCAGCCGTGCCGCCGTCAACTCGTGTTTTGGCAAGAAGCTGCATCTCGAGGGCCACTCGAACGAGTCTCCGAAGTCTGACCGGCTTCGGCTCGAAATCAAGACGACGCGCGGCCCCGCGTCGCTTGTCGCGAGCTCGCGTGCCACCTCCAGCCCCGAGCGGTCCGGCAGCACGACGTCGAGCAGCACGACGTCCGGCCGGAGACGCGCCGCCTCGCGGAGAGCGCCCGCAGCGTCGGCCGCCTCACCCACAATCGCGAAGCCAGCCCCTGTCAGCAGCCGGCTCGCAAGCTCCCTGAAGCTCGGATGGTCGTCGACGATGAGCACGCGGGTCGCCACCGGCCGATCGTCGCACCCGCTCGCTCAGGGCCATCCCTGAACCTCTCGACCCTTCAGGGATGGCCCTGACGACGCGCAGCACGCGCTTCCCTACTCTCGGCGTCCACGCGAAAGGAGAGGCGATGACGAAACGATGGATGCTGATTCCCGCGATGCTCACAGTGGCGGTCACCGTCTACGCCACCGCGTCGACCGCTGCCTCCCCCGCCTGGACGGTCGAGCGCTACTACACGACCGAAACATGGCACGCCTTCGCCGACATCGGCAAGAAAGACGACGGCGGCCCAGACGATGTCTACGCCGCCCGGCAATCACTCAAGACCGTGGATGGCAGCACCGCCGGCGTCGTCAACGGCTACGGCGTCAACCTCCACCCTCCGTACGTCTTCTTCCACTGGACGGCCGCACTCGAGGGTGGCACGCTAACCCTCGAAGGCGCCGTCGACCTCAAGGACAAGACCGCGGCCTACGCGATCGCGGGCGGCACCGGCCGTTACGCCGGCGCCCGCGGGACCGTCACACTCACCGACGCCGGCAACAAGGACACGCTCGCCACCATCCGCTACACCCGCTGACCACACACACCCGTACGAGAAAGGGAGCCGTCATGTACGCACGCATCGCAACGTTCCAGGGCGACCCCACAGGCATCGATCAGGCGATCGACGGCATCCGCAGCCAGCTCGCCAACCCGCCTGCAGGACTCGAGGACGCACGGTTCCTGATGCTGATCGACCGCGTGACCGGCAAGGGCTACGGCATCACCCTCTTCGAGAGCGAGGACGCAATGCGTCGCGGAGACGAGGCGCTCAATGCGATGCCAGGTGGGGGCGGGGCGCGCACCTCGGTCGAGTTCTACGAGGTGCCGGTTCACAAGCTCGGCTGATCCTCCGTGCCCTTGCGGCGGTCACGACCCGAGCTTTGTCATCGACCCGTACTCGTCTCGGCATCCCGATGCCCTTGCCGCAGCCCGGCAGCCCAGCCGTGCGGGCGCTGTTCGGAAGCCGGCGCACGCTCGAACGGGGGGACCGCGTCGCGCGGGTGGGCGGCGAACCACGCTGCGTAGCGTCCCGCGAGTGGGGCGGCCGTCAGGCCGTGCAGAAGGACCGAGAGGCCGATCGTGAGAAAGATGGTGTTCAGGAGGAGCGATTCGTGGGTGAGGCCGGCGTTCTCGGCAAGGATCACCGCGAACACGATCGATGCCAGTCCCCGCGGCCCGAACCAGCCGAGGAAGGCGACGGTCGGTCGCCTGGCACCGGACCGGAGCATCGCCAGGCCCACCGGAACCATGCGCACGAGCGTCAGGCTGAGGAGCGCATACAGCACGACGTGGGCGGAGAGGTCGCCGAGAACGGGCACGAGCATGACGGCGCCGAAGAGGACGAACGTGGTTGCACCGAGCAGGCCGCCCGTCTCTTCGAGGAAGAGTGTCGCCTCGCCCCCGAGCTCGCCACGGATCCCGCCGAAGACGGCGCCCCCGACGAAGGCGGCGATGAACCCGCTGCCGCCCATCCAAACGGCCAGCCCGTAGGCGAGCGCGGCCCCGGCGACCGGCACCACCTGGAGCCAGGTCGAGTCGACGAGGCGGCGAGGGACTCCTACCCTGACCACGACCGCGGCGGTGAGCCCCGCAACCACGCCGCCGACGCATCCGTAGCCGATCTCCTCGAGCACGAGGTGCAGTGCTGCGCCGTTTCCGATCGCGCCTTCCTCCGCTTCGGCGATCGCGATGGCGATCAGGAGAAGCGGCACGCAGATGCCATCGTTGAGCCCGCTCTCGACGTTCAGGCCCTGACGCACGCGAGAAGGGACTCGGGGGTCGGTGACGACCGCCTGTCCCAGCGCGGCGTCCGTCGGGGCGAGGACGATCGCGAGCAAGACGGCCTCGATGAACGAGAGCTCTCCGAGCAGGGCAACCCCCGCGAGGGCGCCGGCCACGATGGTCAGCGGCAGTCCGATCGCGAGCAGGCGAAGAGGCACCACGTATTCGCGGCGCAGCGCTCCGAGGTCGATCCGTGACGCGTCCGAGAAGAGCACGACCGTCAGCGTCGCCTCGGCGACCCAGCGGACGGATTCGCTGTCGATCGTGGGGTCGAGCCAGCCGAGGGCCTCGTCGCTCGCCAGGATGCCGCCGGCGACGAACACCATCGCAGCGGTGATCGCCGTCCCCGAGAGCCTCCGCGAGACCGCCGCATACGCGAGGACGAGGAGCGCGATCGCGACGATGCCCGAGCCGCCCACCTCAGCTTCCCCCGCGGGTGACGCGGGCACTACCCGCCCCCTCGGGCGCCGCACGAAGGCGCCGTCGACCAACGAGCTGAAGATCCCGATGACCATCCACCCATGGCGGTTCCGAGGCGTGGCCGACCCGAGCGCGAGCATCGTGGAACGAAGCATTCCACCGAGGGTGACGACCGAGCGGGGAGACATTCGCTGACCGCCAGGGAGGACATCCTCCTGCCTCCAGCGCTCGCGGGAGCCAGGGCCCCGGCATGTACGCGACGGGTGGTCGGACTTGGATCGTTGCCCGATTCGACACCGGGCCGACCACGTATGCGTCGCCCCGCGTTCCACCCGCAAATGTGACAGTTCGCACAAGTTTTCGGGTATACTGTGGGGTGTCCGGTCGAGCGTTGTAGCCACCGAGGCTTCGCACTCCTCTTCAGCTGTCCCCTCTGACCCGAGCGGAGCACGGCTTTGTTCGAGCAATTCGACCGGCAGCTTGGCCATCCGGTCGGGAAGAGGTGACTGCAGATGACCAACTTCCTCCGCTGGCGCAAGATGACCTGGGCGCTCGTGCTCTGGAACGGGTACATCGCGACATGGGCGGTGATCACCGGCGCCTGGCCGGCGATGGTCGCCCTGTGGTGGTCCATGGGCATGATCGTCGTCGGCGCGCTCTGGTTCGCCACGCAGCCACTGTTCCAACAGGGGCGTGGCCTCAGCGGCTACTTCGTCTGGCCCGGCTGGACGGACTGGCGCGTCGTCGACCTCCACCGAACGCACGAGGCCACGGAGCCCCCGCGCGATGCGCGTTGAGGCCGCGCAGCGGCCCTCCGTGGGCGAGACGAAGCGCGCGCTGACGCATCACGCCGCCGCCCTCGCGAGCAGCGCGCACGTGCCGGATGGCCTCGAGTGGCAGGCGTTCGCCGCCGTCTACTTTCCCGGGCGACGCCGGCATGACCTCGACGCGCTGACCGCCTACGGCGCGTACAGGCGCTCGCTTGCCGTCGACGCGCGGTCCTCCGACGCGCGGTCCTCTGTGGAGCCCGCCCGGATCGAAGCGGCGCCCGGCCCGTCAGGCTCGACCGCGCTGCAGGACTGGGAAGACGAGGGTGGGGTGGCGTTCTGAGGTCGTGGCGAGCCGCCCTACGTCTGGGCGCACCGGGAGCGATTCCCGGACGAATGTCAGACTGATTCCCGAAGTGCGTCCGCCACGTCGGCGTCGTCGGCGTGGCGAACGACTTCACCGCCGCGTCTTCGACCGAGCTCGTGAAGGGCTCGAAGCTCTGAAGTGAAGGTCGAGCCGGTCGAATGCCTCGGCGAGGCTCGCTCTGTCGTTGCCGAGAGCTTCGAACATCCGGGTCAGGCGAGCTTCGCCCTCGCCGGTGAGCCGAAGGTGGAGACGCGCCCGTCCTGGTCGGAGGCTTCGCGCGCGACAAGGCCCGCAGCGATCGCGCGCTTGACGAGCTCGGTCACTGCCTGCTGGCGAAGGTCGAGCGTGTCGATCAGCGAGGTGACGGTCGGCGGTTCGCCGGCCGCTGTTGCGGCCTCGATCATGAGCAGGAGGTCGTACCGCTCGGGCGTCAACCCCTCCTTGGTCGCGGTGGCCGCGGTGGCGTGGAGGAAGCGGCGGAGCTCGGTTCGGAATCGGGCGGCTCGCTGGAGATCGTCAGCCGACGCCGAGCCGTGTGTCTGCTTCGGCATCTGCAGGCGTTGACGCTGCGTCGGCGCGCCGTCGGCGACGTCATCGGTCATGTCGTCGGACCGGCTGATCTCGCCCCTGGCCATTCGACCGCCCGGCCTCGTCCCGAGGGAGCCGGCCTCACTTGGCGGGCGTCTTGATCACCTTGCCGGAGGGGGCGAGCACGTACCAGAGGCCTCCGTTCAGGTCGATGGCCTGTCCGGTCGCGACCCCGGGTTTCCTGTCGGCGACGTAGGTGTAGAGCGGCCAGCCATGGTAGGTGACGACGCGCCCCCCTTCTGGGTCGCGGTCACTCGCGAGCAGCTTGGGCTTCACTGCGCCCTTGGCGACGAGCTTGCCGTGTGCCGGAAGCTTCAGAGGAGGCCAGACGGCTGCGCAGGTCCGGACGCAGGTGACCTTCAGGCGCTTGTCAGGCACGAACATGTACAACGTGAGGCCCTTGGCGTCCACGAGGACGGTGCCGAGCCCGGGGAGCTTCCTCGTCGAGACGACGAGCGACGGGGTGGACTTCGTCGGCGCCGCGATCGCCGAGGCCACGTTCGGCATGCCGACAACGAGCGCAATGAGGACAACAGCGAGAACCGCCACCGGACGTCGTCCCGGCAGCGGCGAGGTGGTCCTCGGGCGGAGGGATCTCGTCATTCGATGACCTCCTGGGTCGTGGGTTCGATCGAGCAAACGGGGCAAAGCCCTTCGCTCCAGACCGCTACACCTTTGATAAAGACCATAGCATGGTGTATATCGCCAAGCCGAGGCAGGCACCGGAACACCTCGTACCGTGATGGAAGCGTCACGGGCGAGCCGGCCCCGGTCGGAAGCCCGGACCCGGCAAACCCCATCATCAGGACGTACGCCGAGAGGTTGACATGGCCACGACAGAAGCACGGCACGCCGAAGCGCGCGGCGACATCGACCGACTGCTTGCCGAGATCGACGCGCTGATCGACGAGGACGAGGGCGCCAATCGGCAGATCACAGGCGCCTGGAAGACCTTCGACGACATCATCGCCGCCGCGAACGCGCACGCCTGGGATGCCTACAGCGTCGACCTCTCCGTCGACGCAGCCAGCTACCGCCGGCTCGACCGCAACCAGCGCAACGCGCTGCTGCGGATATTCGGAACGATCTACCGGGCCGAATCGGTCGTCGACGACTGGATGGACAAGATCGTCGCTGCGATCCCGACACGGCCGACCGCGGCCGGCGGCGGGATGAGCTACGGCGCCATGCGCACCGCTCTGCAGGGCCAGGAGCACGACGAGAAGATGCACCGTGGAAGCCTCCACCGCGTGGCCACCGAAGTTCTCGGCGTCTCCCCCGACGCGGTCGACCGTGTCGCGAAGGCCCACAACAACTTCGTCGCCGAAACCCTGTTCGCGCACTTCAACCGGCAAATGGCCCACCTGCTCCGCCCGGGCCGCCCCATCGAGGACGTCTACACAGCCATCTTCATCTACGGCGTGATCAGCGAAGACGTCGTCGCGAACAGCGACGTCGTCATCCGCCGCGCCAAGGGCAACGACAAGTACAGCGAGTTCAACCTGCCCGGTATGAGAGCGGGCCAGACGAACGTCCGCCGAGACGAGGGCCGCCACGTACGGATCGCCGTGCTCGCCACGCACAAGTTCCTGGACGAACACGACGGCGCGGCCGAACGGCTCACGGACGTGTCGATCGAGTACCTGGACCTCGCCGACCGGTTGCTCCGGCAGGCAAAGCGATCGCGGGGGCTGATCGACGCCCACCTCAGGGATGCGTACGGACACGACGTCGACTCGCTCTACTACTACGTGATGAACATGAGACGACTCGCAGTCCGGCTCGACGAGCTCCGCCTCCAGGAGGCTGTCCGGGCCGTCAAGCGCAGCGTCGACACCGCGGTCTCCGAGTTCACCGACGTACGGCGCATGCCGCTCGTCGAAACCCCCGGTCCTCTGTTCCGGACGTTCGGGCCGCTCCTGCTCCGCGCGTCGGCCCGGACCGGCGGCGGTCTGCGCGCGTGACTTCGACGGCAGGCTCCACTTTCGCCCTCGGCAGGCTCCGTGGTCGGCGAGGTCGGCGCGGGCGCCTGCCGCTACGCTCGGCGCGTGTCGAGTGGGTCGAGCCCGTCGAGTCCGTCGCTCTCCGCGTCCCAGCTCGCGACGCTCTCGACACTGGGTGAGGAGCGGAGTGCGCGCACCGGCGACGTGCTCTTCCGTGTCGGGGACACCACCTATCCGTTGATCGCGATTCTCGAGGGCGAGGTTGCGATCCTCGACGGCGCCGGGAATGAGATCATCCGTCACGGCGCCGGCGGATTCCTGGGTGAGATGAACCTGTTGACAGGTCAGACGGTGTTCCTCACCGCCGTCGTCACGGAGCCGTTGCGCTATATCGCAGTCGAGCGAGATGCCCTGCGCGGGCTCCTGTTCGACGACGGGCCGTTGAGCGACCTCGTGCTCACGACCATCATCGCGAGGCGCGAAGCGCTGCAACGGGTGCAGGGCATCGGGATCGAGATCGTCGGCCCGCGATCGTCCGAGGCGACGCGGAGGATCCTCGACTTCGCGAGAAGCAACCGGCTTCCCCACACCTGGCGCGACGAGTCGCCGCCGGGGACGGGAGCGCTGCCGCTCGTGCGGCTGCCGGGCGGCGGAGAGCTGCGCGGGCCCTCCACAGGCGACCTGTCGCGCGCGCTCGGGATCGGCCGCGAGCTCGCGGCACGAGAGGAGGTCGACCTCGTCGTCGTCGGTGGAGGCCCTGCGGGGCTCGGGGCCGCGGTGTACGGCGCCTCCGAGGGGCTCGACACCCTGCTCGTCGAGAGCGCCGCGCTCGGCGGTCAGGCAGGCTCTTCCCGCCGGATCGAGAACTACCTCGGATTCCCCGCGGGGATCACCGGCACGGAGCTGACGAGCCGAGCGGTCACGCAGGCCCGCAAGTTCGGCGCGCGCACCGCAACGCCGTATCGGGCCGTCTCGCTCGAGCCGGGGAACGGTCGCCACCTCGTCCGGCTGGAGGAGGGCCACGAGATCGCAGCGCACGCCGTCCTGCTCGCGACCGGTGCGCAGTACCGGCGCCTCCCGGTCGACGGGCTGGCGGATTTCGAGGGTCTCAGCGTGTTCTATGCGGCCGGGCCTCAGGAGGGGCAGCTGTGTGGCGCATCGCGTGTGGGTGTCGTGGGGGGCGGCAACTCGGCCGGCCAGGCCGCGGTCTGGCTCGCGCGCGGCGGCGCGCTCGTGACCCTGCTCCACCGTCGGATGGACCTGCGCGAGACGATGTCCGACTACCTCGTCCACGAGCTCGACCGGTTCGGTGTCGCGGTGCGCGACCGCAGCGAGATCGCCGAGCTGCACGGCGACGACGGCATGCTTCAGGCGATCACGTTGAAGAGCGGCGAGCGGCTGCCGTTCTCGTTTCTCTTCCTGTTCCTGGGAGCGACGCCGCACACCGACTGGCTGGACGGGGTCGTGGCACGAGACGACGGCGGGTTCGTCGTCACCGGCGCGACCGCCGACGCGAGGCGCCTGCTCGAGACGAGCGTGCCGGGCATCTTCGCCGCCGGCGACGCTCGCTCGGGCTCGACGAAGAGATGCGCGACCGCCGTCGGGGAAGGGGCGATGGCGGTGCAGTTCGTCCACGCTCGACTCGCGGACATGTCGCACGCGCAGCACTGAGCGGCCGACCGTATCCGTGACGCGGTCGGAGATCTGCGGGCCGGCTCCGGACGTCGTTGTTCCGGCTTCGCGGCGACCGTAGGATCGTCCCATGACGGTCGTCCGCAGCGCGTCACCTACGGGGATCGCGAGCCGCGAGGCGGCAGGCCGGTGAGCGACCACGGCGCCGACGTCGTGGTCGTCGGCGCAGGGTCGGCCGGCGCCGTCGTGGCCCGAAGGCTGGTGGAGAGCGGCGCCCGCGTCCTCGTGCTCGAGGCCGGCGGGCGGGACGACAATCCCGCGATCCACGATCCGCGCCGGGTCCACGAGCTCTGGTTGTCCGAGGTCGACTGGGCCTACGAGACCGTGCCACAGACCCACGCGGCCGGCCGGCGTCTCGCATGGCCCCGCGGCAAGGTTCTCGGGGGATCGAGCTGCCTCAACGCGATGATCTGGGTGCGCGGCGCGCCCCAGGACTTCGACACGTGGGCGTACCTCGGTGCCGAGGGCTGGTCGTGGGCGGACGTGCGCCCGGTCTACGAGCGCATCGAGCGGCGCGAGCGGGGCGGGCCGGGCACGGTGAGCCTGGTCACCTCGTTCGAGCCCGACGCGATCCACCTCTCGATCGCCGAGGCGGCGCAGGAGTGTGGCATTCCCGCGAACGCCGACTACAACGGCGCCTCGCAGGACGGCGTGTCGTTCATGCAGTACTCGATCGAGAACGGGATCCGGCACAGCACCGCCGAGGCATACATCCGCCCCGTCGCCGGCGACCCGAACCTCCGGCTCGTCACGGGTGCGACGGCGCGGCGCCTGCTGTTCGACGACGGGCGCTGTGTCGGCGTGGAGTGGTCGGAGGGCGACCGGATCGACCGTGCCCGCGCCGGCCAGGTCGTCGTGTGCGGAGGCACCATCGGCTCGGCGCAGCTTCTCCTGCTGTCGGGGGTCGGGCCGGCCGAGCACCTGCGCTCGCTGGGGATCGACGTCGTCGCCGACCTGCCCGGCGTGGGGCAGAACCTGCACGACCATCTGCTCTCCCCGGTGATCTTCACCGCGGAGCGCGAGGTGGGCCCGCCGTCACCGGGCCTTCCCGCCTGTCAGACGCACCTCTTCTGGCGCTCACGCCCGGGGCTGCCGGTGCCGGACATCCAGCCGATCCACTTCATGGTGCCGATGTACGAGCCGTGGATGGAGGGGCCGGACAACGGCTTCACCCTGCTCGGCGGGATGGTGCGCCCGGTCAGCCGTGGGACGTTGCGGCTCACGGGACCTGCGCCCGAGGACCCCGTGGCGCTCGACCCCGACATCCTCGCCTGCGAGGCCGACCTCGAGAGCCTGGTCGCGGCCGTCGCCCTGTGCCGGCGGATCGGCGCCGCCCCGTCCCTCCGCGAGTGGGGTGCGAGCGAGCGGTACCCGGGCCCCTCCGTCGACACCCCGGAGGAGCTGCGGCAGTACGTGCGCGAGACCGCGATCACCTACCACCACCAGGTCGGCACGTGCAAGATGGGCACCGATGAGGCCGCCGTCGTCGACCCCCGGCTCCGGGTGCACGGAATCGACGGGCTTCGGGTCGCCGACGCGTCGATCATGCCGACGGTCACCACCGGGAACACGAACGCGCCGTCGATCATGATCGGCGAGCGCGCGGCCGAGTTCGTGCTCGCAGATGCCTGAGGCGGACGCCCTCCTCGAGGCAGCGGGCCTCCCGTCGGCCGACGTCGAGGCATGGCGCGGGAGCGCGCCGGCCGAGACGGCCGACTTCGACGCTGCGAGCGCCGAGACCAGTGCTCATCTCGTCCGCGGGGAGGAGTTGCTCGCCCGCCTGCCGCCCCGCCCGAACCGGAGCGAGGCGGAGGCGGAGGCGGCGGCGGTGCTCAGGTCCGCGCTCGACGCCGAGCGGTCGCGGTTTCTCCGCGGCCACGTCGAGACCGTGTATGCGGCACTGACGGACGACCTCCGCCGAGCGGTACGGGACGAGGAGCTCGTGTACGCGGCGGCGGAGCGCTTCCCCGGCCTCGTGCCGACGCGCGCGGCGATCGCCGCGGAGCGCATGCGCCCGCTCCCCGAAAAGGAAGGGATCGAGATCGCGCAGGGTCTCTTCCTGTCGTTCGTGCTTGCGTCCCCGCGCTGCGGCGCGCACCTCGTCTGGTCGATGCTCCGCCCCACCGAGGCCGCGCTCGCGCGTCTCGACGACTTCCGGACGACCGGCGTCGCCGATCTCGGCGGGACGTACCTCGAGCGCCGCGGGAGTGCGGCCTTCCTCGAGATCCGGAACGACCGCCACCTGAACGCGGAGGACTGCGAGACGCTCCCCTCCACGGAGACCGCGGTCGACCTCGCGCTGCTCGACCCCGACGTCCAGGTGGGCGTCATCCGGGGCGCGGTCGTCAGCCACCCGCGCTACGCCGGGCGTCGCATCTTCGGCGCCGGCCTCAACCTCACCCACCTCTACCACGGCCGCCTCGACTACCTGTTCTTCGTGACGCGCGACCTGGGCTACGTGAACAAGCTCTTCCGGGGGCTGAGCGACGACGTGCACCGCCCGGGCGAGCCGGAGCAGACGACCGAGAAGCTGTGGGTCGCAGCGGTCGAGACGTTCGCGATCGGCGGTGCGTGCCAGATCCTCCACACGGTCGACCACGTGATCGCGACCCGGGGAACGCGTCTCTACCTCCCGGCACGCAAGGAGGGGATCCTTCCGGGGGCCTCCAACCTGCGGCTGCCGCGATCCGTCGGAGACCGGCTGGCGCGCCAGGCGATCCTCTCCGGGCTGGAGTTCGAGGCGGGGACACCGCATGGAGACCTCCTCTGCGACGAGGTGATCGACTCGTCCGACGAGATGGACGGCGCCGTCGCCCGGCGCGTCGAGGCCCTGACGAGCTCGGGGCTCGTGAACGCCGCGGGGAACCGGCGCGCACTGCGCGTCGGGGCGGAGCCGCTCGACGTCTTCCGGCAGTACATGGCCACGTTCTGCCGGGAGCAGGCGTACTGCCACTTGAGCCCGGCCCTCGTGCGCAACCTCGAGGAGCACTGGAATGCGCACGAGCGCCGCCTCTGACGCCGTGATCTGGAGCACCGCAGAGCAGCTGCCGCGCGCCGAGCTGCACGCGCTGCAACTCGAACGCCTGCGGATCACGTTCGGGCTGGAGCTCGACTCGCTCGATCGGCTTCAGGAGCTCCCCTTCACGGACAAGTCCAGTCTCCGCGAGGCCTATCCGTTCGGGCTGCTGCGGGTGCCGGTCGAGGCGCTCGCGCGCGTGCACGCGTCGAGCGGGACACACGGCAAGCCGACGGTGGTCGGCTACACCGCGTCGGACATCGAGGCCTGGACCGAGGTGATGGCGCGGTGCATGACCCTCGCCGGCGTCCGGCCGGGGATGCTCGTGCACAACGCGAACACCTACGGGCTCTTCACGGGCGGTCACGGCTTCCATCAGGGAGCGGAGCGGATCGGCGCGCCGGTCGTCCCCGTCTCGGGCGGCAGCTCCGCGCGGCAGGCGATGCTCCTCCACGACCTCGGCGCGCAGGTGCTCGTCTCGACCCCTTCGTACGCGATCGTCCTCGCACAGGCGGTGCGCGACGCGGGCATCGATCCGGCCGCATTGAGGCTCGAGCTCGGGCTGTTCGGCGGCGAGCCCTGGACCGACGGGCTGCGCGGGGAGATCGAGCGCGCACTGCCCGGAATCCGCGCGGTGAACTTCTACGGGCTGTCGGAGATGTGCGGTCCCGGCGTGGCAGCCGAGTGCCTCGAGGTGCGGGACGGGCTCCACGTGCACGAGGACCACTTTCACGTCGAGATCGTCGATCCGCAGTCCGGCGCGCCGCTCGGGGAGGGCGAGGAGGGCGAGCTCGTCTTCACGACGCTCGTCAAGGAAGCGATGCCGCTCCTTCGCTACCGCACCGGCGACATCGCGTCGCTCACGTCGGAGCCGTGTCGTTGCGGCCGGACGACCGCGCGGATCCGGGGCCTTCGCGGGCGGCGCGACGACATGATCATCGTCCGCGGCGTCAACGTGTACCCCTCGAACGTCGAGCACGTGCTGCTCTCGGTTCCCGCGGCCGCTCCTCACTACCAGCTCGTCGTGGAGCGCTCGGGGCCGATGGACGAGCTGACGGTGCAGTGCGAGCCGGCAGGCCCGGAGGTCGATCCCGCGCGCATGCGGAGGGACGCGGAGCGCGTGCTCCGCCAGCAGCTCGGCATCCGCGTGCGGGTCGAGGTGCTCGAGCCCGGAGACGTGCCGCGGAGCGAGGGCAAGGCCGTGCGGGTCGTCGATCGGCGGTAGCGCTGCGCCGCCCGGGCTGGTTGCTAGGCCCGTCGCGCCGGCGGGTCGGCGAGGAGCGTGTCCTCGCCGACCCGCACGTGCGGCGGCCGTCGCGTCACGGCCTCCAGCCGCCGGACAGCCGCTCGCCGAGCCGCAGGTCGAAGCGCTCGAGCAGCTCGGGAACCGTCTCCGGACGCATCTCGAAGCCGTAGCGCCCGTTGAGCTCCGCGAGCGCGTCCGGGTCGGCCTCGAGCGCGCCGCCCATCGCGTCGAGCTCGCGGAAGAAGTGCTCGAAGCCGGCCGGCGAGATGATCTCGAGGATCCGGCACGGCTCGTCGCCCGCGTTCCAGAAGGTGTGCCACTGGTTGCGCGGCTTGAAGACGAGGTCGCCGGGGCCCGCCTCGACGACCTCGTCGCCGAGCAGGGCGCCCATCCGCCCCTCGAGGACGAAGCTGTACTCGTCCTCCCGCGTGTGCAGGTGCAGCGGGGCCGCGAGCGCACGCGGCGACATCGGATGCTCCATGAACGAGAACCGCTCGCCCGCGTCCGCACCGTCGATCAGGAAGCGCACGCCGATGCTCCCGAGGAAGCCCTCGACCCCGTCCCCGGGGCCGATGATCCTGGCGCCTGCGACTGTGGTGCTCATGCCTCTTCTCCTTTTCATCGAACAGTTATGTCCCGTGAATATACGACACCCAGGAATATCTGTCAATATTCATAAGACGATGATGTCCGACGAAAGACGTCCCTACCGCATGACCCGGCGCGCCGAGCTCGAGGACGAGACGCGGAGGCGCATCACCGAGAGCACGGTCGCCCTGCACGAGGAGCTCGGCCCTGCACGAACCTCGATCAGCGCCGTCGCCGAGCGGGCGGGCGTCCGGCGCTCGACCGTCTATCGCCACTTCCCGACCGAGGAGTCGCTCTTCGCGGCCTGCTCGTCGCACTGGCGGGCGGCGAACCCGCCGCCCGACATGGGCGCCTGGGCGGCGATCGAGAGCCCGGGGAGGAGAACCGAGGTTGCGCTCCGCGAGCTCTATGCGTTCTACGCGCGGACGCACGCCATGTACGAGAGCCTTCTCCGCGACGAGCCCCTCGTTCCCATCCTGGCGCGCCTGTTGCGCGACTTCCACGGCTACCTCGCCGCCACCCAGGACGTCCTCGTGACCGGCCGGGGCCTGCGCGGTCGCGCGGCGCGACGCACGCGTGCCGCGATCGGCCACGCCGTCGCGTTCTCGACCTGGCGCTCGCTGACGGGCGAGCAGGGGCTCGCCGAGGGCGACGCGGTCGCGCTGATGTGCCGGCTCGTGGAGGACGCTGCGCACGTGCGATGAGCTCGGGGCGACTGCGGGGTCCGAGCGCACGACACCGAGACGAGGAGCAGGTGATGCGGGACGTCGTTCCGCCGCTCTTTCGTCGACGCGATCCCGGGCGGTCATGAGGTTGAATGGGGGCCGCGGCGCGATGGCCGCGCGACCAGGGTGGAGTCGCGGAGAGCGCCGCCGACGCTAGCTGCGCGGCGGCAGCGGCAAGAGAATGCTCGTCCGCCGCTTGTACTCGCGGTAGGCGGGGTCGTCGCCGTACTTGGCCTCGGCGCTTCGCTCGAGCGGCGGGATCCCGCTCACGAAGAGCAGGAGCAGGGTGATGAACACCGGCCCGATCACCACCGCGAACGCTGCTCCGTCGAGGAAGGGCACGGCGAAGACGAACATGCCCCACCAGACCAGCATCTCGCCGAAGTAGTTGGGGTGGCGGGAGTACCGCCAGAGGCCGTTCGTGATGATGCGCCCCCGGTTCTCATCCCTCGCCTTGAAGGTCGACTTCTGCGCGTCGGCCACGGCCTCGATCAAGAGGCCGGTCAACCAGATCGCTGCGCCGGCGATCATCCACGGCCCGAAGCCGGGAGCGTCGTCCCGACCGAGGAGGTAGGAGATCGGCAGCATGACGACGGCGACCGTGATCGCCTGCAACAGCCAGAAGCGTGCGAAGCGGAGCGGCTTGTCCCTCATCCCGTCGAAGCGGTGGTCGACCTTCGTCCGCAGGATGCGGCGGAACAGATAGCCGCCGAGGCGTGCCGCCCAGACGAGGACGAGCAGCGAGGCGGTGAGCTGAACCGGCTCGCGCGCACCCGCAAAGGGGAGGACGATCGCGAGCGCCGCGAAGGAGAGGCTGTAGGAGAGATCGGTGACGGCGTCTGTCTTGCGGGCCGCCGCAATCGCGAAGAACGCCGCGTTCACCGCCAGGGAGATGGCGAAGGAGAGGACAATCGCCACCGGCCCACGATTGCACAGACGGTGTGCGCCGTGGCGGCGCGCGGGCCGTATTGTCCGTGTGTGCGCACGTTCCGGTACGCAGCGGCGGTTGCCGTGGCGGCTGCCTTGGGTGGAGCGGCGACGCGCCGCTCCGTCGCCACGTGGTACCCGGCCCTGCGCAAGCCGCGTTGGACGCCGCCCTCGCAGGCCTTCGGCCCGGTCTGGACCGTGCTCTACGCACAGATGGCGTATTCGGCGCAGCGGGTCGCACAGTCGTCTGATCCCGGGCGTCGGCGTGCGCTCGCGCTCTGGTGGCTGCAACTGGGGCTGAACGCCGCCTGGACGCCGGTCTTCTTCGGCGCGCGCCGAGCCGGCGCCGGCGCGGTCGTCATCTGCGCACTGCTGCCCGCCGTCGCGGCCACCGCCGCCGCGAGCGCGCGCGTCGACCGTCCGGCCGGGCTGCTCTACGGGCCGTACCTCGCCTGGTCGACGTATGCGGCGGCGCTCAACCTCGATATCTGGCGGCGGAACCGCTCCTAGACGACCGTCCGGCGCCGCTGGCCACCGCCGACTCGCAAGAGCACGTCAGCCGACGCGGTACTTGAGGTGGGTGACGCCGGGCGCCTCGACCGCCCGCACCTGCTCGAGCGCGATCCCCGGCCCGACGCCGTCGAACAGCCTCGCGCCGCCGCCGAGCAGCACCGGGACGACGTTCAGCTCGAGCTCGTCGACAAGCCCCCCGGCCAGGTACTGGTCGATGACGTCAGCGCCGCCCCCGACGAGCACGTCCTTCCCCGCGGCGGCCCGGTGCGCCTGCTCGAGCGCCGACTCGATCCCGTCGGTCACGAAGGTGAAGGTCGTGTCCGCCAGCGTCAACGGCTCGCGCTCGTGGTGGGTGAGGACGAACACGGGCATGTGGAACGGGGGCTCGTCGCCCCACCAGCCGAGCCACGGGTCGCGCTCGGCCCACGGGCCGGGGCCGCCTCCGAACTTGCCGCGGCCCATGATCTCTGCGCCGACGTTCGCGAGCGACTCCTCGACGACGGCCGTGCTCGCGTTGACCTCGCCGCCTTCCATCCCGTGCGGCTCGCGGAACGCCCGGAGCGCGAACGCCCAGTCGTGGAGGTTGCCGCCGCCCTCGCCGAGCGGCTCGGCGAGGCTCTGGTTGGGCCCCGCGACGTATCCGTCCGCCGAGACCGTGATGTGGACTCTCACCTCGCCCATGCCCTTGAGACCCTAGGCGGTCTCGAAACTCATCGAGGTGGTTGGATGAGGGTCACGGGCGGCGACGCTGCGACAGCCACACCGCCACACAGACCCAGACGAGGAGGGATGCGCCCATGACGTACGTGCCCGCCACCGACCGCTACGGAGCGATGCGCTACCGGCGCAGCGGCCGAAGCGGGCTCGACCTCCCGCTTCTCTCGCTCGGGCTGTGGCACAACTTCGGCGGCGTCGACCCCCTGGAGCGCAGCCGCGCGATCGTCCGGCGCGCGTTCGACCTCGGTATCACGCACTTCGACCTCGCCAACAACTACGGCCCGCCCTACGGGTCGGCCGAGGAGACGTTCGGGAAGCTCCTCCGCGACGACCTTCGCCCGTACCGGGACGAGCTCGTGATCTCGACCAAGGCGGGCTACGACATGTGGCCGGGCCCGTACGGCGAGTGGGGGTCGCGCAAGTACCTGCTCGCGAGCCTCGACCAGAGCCTTCGACGGATGGGGCTCGAGTACGTCGACATCTTCTACTCGCATCGCTTCGATCCGTCGACCCCGCTCGAGGAGACGCTGGGAGCGCTCGACACGGCCGTACGGCAGGGGAAGGCGCTCTATGCGGGCATCTCGTCCTACACGGCCGAGCAGACGCGGGACGCGACGAGGATCATGCGCGGCCTCGGGACGCCGCTCCTGATCCACCAACCGTCGTACTCGATGATCAACCGCTGGATCGAGGGCGGCCTGCTCGACCTGCTCGAGGAGGAGGGAATCGGCTGCATCGCCTTCTCGCCGCTCGGCCAGGGGCTGCTCACCGACAAGTACCTCGACGGGATCCCGGCAGGCTCGCGCGCAAGCCGCGACTCGTCGTTCTCGCCGGACCTGATCGACGACGAGGCGCTCGCGAAGGTGCGCGCGCTGAACGCGATCGCGGCGGATCGAGGCCAGTCGCTCGCCCAGCTCGCGATCGCCTGGGTCCTCCGCGACGAGCGGGTCACGTCTGCCCTGATCGGCGCGTCGAGCGTCGAGCAGCTCGAGGCGAACGTCGCCGCGCTGGACGGCCCTGCGTTCTCCGACGACGAGTTGGCCGAGATCGACCGTCACGCGACCGACAGCGACATCAACATCTGGAAGCCGGCTACGCGTCGCTGACCGGGGCACCACGAGCACAGAGGCGGCGCGTGGTCCCGGCTGCTCGATCGCAGCCCTCGGCGGCCACGCGTGCCGGTATCCCGGTGCGGGCGAGGCTAGCATCGTCCGATGGCCGCCGAGCACGATCCCCGCGTCCAGCGCGTGGTCGACGCTGGTGCTCGGGCCGGGATCGTGGTCCGTCCCCGGCGCTTCCCGGAGGGCACCCACACGGCGGTCGACGCTGCGCGTGCCGTCGGCTGCAGCCTGGATCAGATCGTGAAGACGCTGGTCTTCGTCGACGGGGAGGGCGAGCCGGTCGTCTTCTTCGTCTCCGGCGCGAACCGGCTCGACCCCGTCAAGGGGGCGGCGGCGGCCGGCCTCGCGGAGCTGCGCAAGGCGGACGCGCGCGCCACGAAGGAGCGGACCGGCTTCTCGATCGGAGGCATCCCGCCGTTCGGTCACGACCACCCGATTCCGATGTTCCTGGACGCCGATCTCCTGGCGTTCGACGAGATCTGGGCTGCGGCGGGGCTGCCGGACGCCGTGTTCCCGCTCTCCCCCGGCGACCTGCTCCGCGCGTCCGGCGCGCGGCCCTCGGATCTCAAGCAGGAGCCAGACCCGCAAGAAACTTGACAGCGCAAGTATATTGCGGATATAGTTGCCTTAGCAAGTTTCAACGAGGAGGACAACGCGAGATGCGATTCGACGGCATCCACCACATCACGGCGATCACGGGCGATGCGCCGCGCAACGTGGACTTCTACACGCGGGTGCTCGGCCTCCGGCTGACCGCGAAGTCGGTCAACCAGGACGACCCGAGCGTGTACCACCTGTTCTACGGCGACGAGGTCGGGAGCCCCGGCGCCGACCTCACGTTCTTCGAGTATCCGGGGGCCCTCCCCGGACGCGCAGGCGCAGGGATGGTGCATCGCATCGTCTGGCGCCTCGGGTCGCCGGACGCGCTCGGCTTCTGGGCAGACCGGCTCGCGGCCGAGGGCATCGCCGTGGAGCGCGGCGAGCGCTCGCTGCGGTTTGCGGACTTCGAGGGGCTCGGCCACGAGCTCGTGCTGGACGAGAGCGGCGATCCGCCTCTCGTCGCCGTCCACCCGGAGATTCCCGCCGACCTCGCGCTGCACGGGTTCGAGGGGGTGCGCGCCTCCAGCTACCGCCCGGACTCGACGGCCGCCGTGCTCGAGGGCTTGATGGGCGCGGAGCCACGCGACGGAGACCGCTGGGAGCTGCGCGGCGGCGCGCGCGGCGGGTGGATCGCGCTCGACCCACCCGCGAGCGAGCGTGCGAGGCCGAGCGCCGGCACCGTCCATCACATCGCGTGGGGCACGACCGAGGCCGAGCACGGCCGCTGGCTCGAGCGGCTCGACGGTGCCGGCGTGCCGAACAGCGGGATCGTCGATCGGCACTACTTTCGGTCGATCTACTTCCGCGAGCCCGGCGGCATCCTCTTCGAGCTCGCCACCGAGGAGCCCGGGTTCACGGTGGACGGACCGGTCGAGGAGCTCGGAACGAGGATCATCCTCCCGCCGTGGCTGGAGGGGCAGCGCGCCATGATCGAGCAGCGGCTCACGCCGCTTCCCGACCCGCGCGCCGACTGGGCGCAGGCGACTCGCTGATGCAGGTGCCGGCCCCGACCTCGGACGCGCTCGGCTACGAGCCGACGCAGAGCAAGCTCGCCGCCGCGGCGTCGTGGCTCGCAGCGCGAAGCGAGGGCACGTGACGGCAACGGTCGACCGCGGAGCCTGTGCCCATGTCCTCGGAAGCGACGGGCTGGCCCGCTGGCGCGAGCCCCATGCCGGTGCCTGGCTCGGGCTCCTCCAGGCCCACCGCCAGCTGACCCGCGAGCTCGAGTCCCTTCTCGAGTCGCGGTTCGGACTCTCCCTGAGCGGCCTCGAGCTCCTCGGCAGGCTCGCGGCCGCCGACGGCCGGCGGATGCGCCTCTCCGAGCTGGCGGCCGCAACAGGCCTCACGCTCAGCCGGATCTCGCGGATCGTCGACACCTTCGAGCGCCGCGCGCTCGTCGAGCGCCGCGCGTGCCCGGACGACGGCCGCGCGACGAACGCGTGGCTCACCGACGCGGGCCTCGCGCTCGTGCGCGAGGCACAGGCGGCCCACGTATCGGACGTGCAGCGCGTGTTCTTCGACCCGTTGTCGCCCGACGAGCTCGAGACGCTCGCGCGGGCATTCGCGACGTTGGCCGGGACGGCGGTCGCCCCGGTCCGGGCCGACGAGGCGCGATGAGCGGTCTGGTCGTCCGGGACAACCCCACGGAGCTCCGCTACGAGGCGCTCCGCGACGGCGAGCTTGTCGGGCTGATCCGCTACCGGGTCGAGCCCGGGGTCATCGTGCTCGTGCACACCGAGGTCGACGACGCGGTCGAGGGCACCGGCGTCGGCTCGCAGCTCGTGCGCGACGCGCTCGACGACATCCGCGCGCGCGGCCTCCGGCTCGTACCGGTGTGCCCGTTCGTCGCCGCCTACCTCCTGCGCCACCCCGAGTACTCCGACCTCGTCGGCGACGATCCGGCGACGCCCGAGTGAGCGACCCGACGCCCGAGCGCGAGCGCGGCCCGCACCGGGTCTACGCGAACGACGCGATCGAGGTGCACTGGGAGCCGAGGCTCTGCATCCACACGCGGCACTGCGTGAACGGCCTCGGCGCGGTGTTCGACGCCGAGCGGCGGCCCTGGATCGACGTCGACGCGGCCGACCCCGACGCGGTCGCCGCCGCCGTGCTCACGTGCCCGACCGGCGCGCTCCACTACCGCAGGCTGGACGGCGGCGCCGAGGAGGAGCCCGACGGCGAGACGACGATCGAGACGCGGCCGAACGGGCCGCTCTTCGTCCGCGGCCGTGTCCGCATCGTCGACCCCGACGGCGCGCTTCTCCGAGAGGACACGCGCGTCGCCCTCTGCCGGTGCGGCGGGTCGCAGAACAAGCCGTTCTGCGACGGAACCCACCGTCGGATCGGCTTCCGCACCGACGACCCGTCGTCCTGAGGCGGGTGCCGCGCAGAGGACGTGGAGGGCCGCGGCGTGCTCATGCGCTACAAAGGGCGGTGCAATGCAGCTCCGTGTCGCACGACACACGAACCGGCTCGACGACCTGATCCGCTTCTATCGCGACGGCCTCGGCCTGCCGGAGATCGGACGGTTCACCGGCCACGACGGCTACGACGGCGTGTTCCTCGCCGTGCCGGGGACGGATGCCCACCTCGAGCTCACGACGGGGGGCGCGCACGGCGCGCCCGAGCCGCACCCGGAGACCCTCATCGTCCTCTATCTCGGCAGCGACGAGGCCCTCGCCGATGTGCGTGCCCGCGTCGGGGCGGAGCCCGTTGCGCCGGCGAATCCGTACTGGGCGAAGCACGGCGTGACCATCGCCGACCCGGACGGGTTCCGTGTCGTGCTCGTCCCGCACGAATGGCCCGACCAGTAGATGTGCGCCGGTAGCTCGGACGCCGCGCGGCCCGGCGACGCGACCGTGTGCGTCCGAGTAACAATGGGGCATGCCGAGGAACTTCGAGCGTGCCTTCGCTGACCGGCCCGAGGTCTACGCGGCCTGGGTGCAGCTGAACACCGCGATCAAGGCCGGGATGGATCTCCGCCGCTACGAGCTCGCGACGCTGGCCGCCGCGCGCCGGCTCCGCTCGAGCTACTGCTGCCTGGCGCACGGGTCGGTGCTCGCGACGCAGTTCGGCGAGCCCGTCCGTGAGATCGCGCTCGACCATCACGCGGCGGGGCTCGACGAGGTGGACGTCGCGGTGATGGACCTCGCCGAGCGCGTCGTCGACGATGCGACCTCGATCGGCGAGCGCGACCTGCGGCCGTTGCGCGATCTCGGGCTCACCGAGGTCGAGATCATGGACGTCGTGCTCGCGGCCACGGCTCGCTGCTTCTTCTCGAAGACGCTCGACGCCCTCGGCGTCCTGCCCGACTCGAGCTATCGCGAGCTCGAGCCGGAGCTCCGGGAGGCCCTGGTCGTCGGGCGGCCGATCGCCGAGGCCTGAGCCCTCCGCCACCGGTCGAGCAGCTTCTTCGCCTCGTTGGCCCAGAGCACGGCGCTCGCGAGCGCGATGCACGTCAGCCAGTCGCCTGCCGAGAGAGGCGTCGTCCCGAAGGCGTCGTTGAGGAACGGAAGGTGCACGACGGCCACCTGGAGCGCGAGCGAGAGGGCGATCGCGGCCCAGAGCCAGCCGTTCTCGAAGAGGCGCGGTAACGCGCTGCGGCGGTCCGAGCGGGCGTTGAAGCAGTTGAAGAGCTGTGCGACCACGAGGGTGGTGAAGGCCATCGTGCGGGCCGTCTCGATGTCGCCCGCGCCCCCCACGAGTCCGCCGGGGAGGCGCAGGTCGAGCGCCACGAGCGTTGCGACCGCCATCACGAGCCCGATCCAGCAGATGCCGATCCACATGTCACGGTCGATCACGCTGTCGTTCGGGCGCCTCGGCGGCCGCTGCATGACGTCGTCGGGCGGCGGGTCGACCCCGAGCGCGAGCGCGGGAGCGCTGTCCGTGAGCAGGTTGATCCAGAGGATCTGGGTCGCGAGCAGGGGCGTCGCCACCGCCTCGCCCGTGTCGTCCAGGCCGATCGCCCCGGCGAGGACGACCCCGAGGAACATCGTCAGCACCTCTCCGACGTTCGACGAGAGCAGGAACCGCAGGAAGGTGCGGATGTTCGCGAAGATCCCGCGGCCCTCGCGCACCGCGGCCACGATCGTGGCGAAGTTGTCGTCCGCCAGGATCATGTCCGCGGCCTCCTTCGTGACGTCGGTGCCCGTGATCCCCATCGCGACGCCGATGTCGGCCGCCTTGAGCGCGGGCGCGTCGTTGACGCCGTCTCCGGTCATCGCCACGATGTGGCCCTCCTGCTGCAGGCCGGCGACGATCCGGAGCTTGTGCGCCGGTGCGACCCGCGCATAGACGGCGACGTCACGGACCGACGTGCGGAATGCCTCCTCGTCGAGCTCGTCGAGCTCGGTCCCGGTGAGCACGCCGGTCGGTCCCCCAACGATGCCGAGGTCGTCGGCGATCCGGGCCGCCGTCACGGGGTGGTCGCCGGTGATCATGATCGTGCGGACGCCGGCGTCCGCAGCCTCGGCGATCGCCGTGCGGGCCTCGGGACGGGGCGGGTCGATGATCCCGACGAGCCCCAGGTACGTGAGCTCGCGCTCGACGGACTCGTCGGCGGGCGCCGGCTCGCCCACCGGAACGGGGCGGTACGCGACGGCGAGCGTGCGGAGCGCACGGCCGGCGAGCCGGTCGACCTCGGCACCGATCTCCTTCCGGCGGGTGTCGGTCAACGGTCGTGTCACCCCGGCGGCGCGCTCCCCGGTGCAGCGGGTGAGCACGACGTCCGGGGCGCCGGTGGTGACCACCGCGATCCCGCCCTGCTGCTCGTCCGCCTCGAGCGTCGACATGAGCTTCCGCTCTGACGTGAAGGGGATCTCCCCGACGCGGTCGAAGCGCTCCTCGCGTGCTTCGGTGAGCCCCTCGATCTTCGCCTCGGCCACGAGGAATGCCGCGTCCGTGGGATCGCCGTGAACCACCCACTCGCCGTCGACCTCCTCGAGAGCGGCGTCGTTTGCGAGGCTGCCGCCGCCGATCACGAAGCGCACCTCGGCGAGTAGCGTCGCGTCGGCGAGCGGCCGGCCGTCGACGAGCAGCTCTCCCTCCGGCCGGTAGCCGTTGCCCGTGATGTCCACCTCGCCCGAGGCGGTGACGACCTTCTCGATCGTCATCTCGTTCTTCGTCAGCGTCCCCGTCTTGTCGGAGCAGATCACCGACGCCGACCCGAGGGTCTCGACCGACGAGAGCCGCTTGACGATCGCCCGGCGATGGGCCATCCGCTGCACCCCGAGCGCAAGCACGACCGACAGGACGGCCGGGAGGCCCTCGGGCACCGCGGCGACGGCGAGCGACACGCCCACCAGGAGCACGTCCACGACGTCGGAGGCCTGGTCGACCTCCGCGGTGACGAGGATCGCGGCGACGACCACGATCGCGATCGCGATCACCGCGATGCCGAGCATCTTCCCGATGCGTGCCACCTCGCGCTGGAGCGGCGTGCGCTGCTCGGCCGTCCGGCCGAGCAGGCGCGCGATGCTCCCGATCTCCGTCGCCATACCGGTGGCCGTGACCACGGCCCGGCCGCGTCCGCGGGTCACGGCCGTCCCGTCGAACACCATGTTCAGCCGATCCCCGAGCGCGGCGGGCGCGTCGAGCGGCGCCGTCTCCTTCGCGACCGCCTCGCTCTCGCCGGTGAGCGACGCCTCCGCCACCGTGAGCGACGCCACCTCGACGAGACGGGCGTCGGCGCTCACCGCATCTCCCTCCGCGAGCAGCAGCAGGTCACCGGGCACGACGTCCGCGGCCGCGATCCGCTGCGTCTGCCCGTCGCGCACGACCCGTGCAGTCGCCGCAGCCATCCTCTGCAGCGCCGCGACCGCCTGCTCGGCCCGTGCCTCCTGGACGAACCCCAGCACGCCGTTCAGCAGGACGATGGCGCCGATCACGATCGCCTCGTAGGGCACCCCGTCCGCCCCGTCTGCGACCCAGGCGATCACCGAGACCGCTGCGGCGGCGAGCAGGAGGTAGACGAGGGGATCGGCGAACTGCGCGAGGAGCTTCCGCCAGGCGGGGACCTTCTCCTCCCGGTCGAGGACGTTCGGCCCGACGCGCCGGAGACGGGCCGCGGCCTCGGCCGAGCCGAGACCGTGGTCGAGGTCCGTCCCGAGCTCGGCGGCGACGTCCGTGACGTCGCGACGCCACGGGTCGGCTGTGACGGCGGTGCTCAGAGGCCCAGCGCGGCGACTGCCTGCGCGAACTGGTCCTCGCGGACGTACACGAGGTAGCCGAACGCGCCGCGACCGTCGGTCACGCCGGTGGACGCGTAGATGTCCACCCGGGCATCGACGAGCCGGGCGTGCACGCTCGCCAGCGCTCCGAGCTCGTCGTCTCCCTGGACGAGCAGGGCGTGGTACGGGCCGTCGAGCGCGAGGCCGCTCGCGGCGGCCTCCGCGGTGAGCCGATTCGGGTGGTCGGGGAAGAGCGCGAACTGCGCCAGCGCAGGCCCGCTCGGGACGGCGGTGAACGCGAGCAGGCCGACCCCTCGCTCGGCGAGCTGCGCGAGGATGCGATACGCGGCTCCGAGCTCGTCGCGGACGTTCGCGTAGTAGTACTCGACCGGGCGGATCGTGAACGCCGTGGTTGCTCACCTCCCGCGGCCACCCTACCGCCCTGTCGCGCGAGGTCGCAACCGGGCGCGCGGAGGCGTGCTCTTGCATAGCAGCGGCGGCGCGGCCATGCTTGCGCGCATGTCCGATGCACGCCCGATCGTGTTCCTGAGCGACTTCGGCCTCGGCAACGAATGGGTCGGCCTGTGCCACTCGGTGATGAGTGGGATCGCGCCGCACTGCCCGATCGTCGACCTGTCCCACCTCGTCCGCCCGCTCGAGGTCGTGTCGGGCGCGATCCTCCTGGCGGACGCGATGCCCTACATCCCCGAGACGGCGGTCGTGCTCGCGGTCGTCGACCCGAACGTCGGCAAGGACCGCGAGGTCGCGATCGAGACGCAGAGCGGCCGCCACTTCGTCGGTCCCGACAACGGCCTCCTCTCACTCGCGTGGGAGGCGGCAGGCGGCATCCGGGCGGCGGTCGAGCTCACGTCCACCGACGTCGTCCGGCGGCCTCACGCCGAGTCGTTCCGGGCGCCGGACACGCTCTGTCCCGCGGCTGCGTCACTCGCCGCGGGCATGGCGATCGGGCGGCTCGGGACGCCGATCGACGCCGGCGCGCTGGCGACCGTGACGCTCGCGTCGCCCGAGATCGAGCCGGGGAAGATCACCTGCGAGGTGATCGACTTCAACCGCTTCGGCAACGTCCACCTGAACGTCCGGCCGGACGATCTCGCCGCGGCGGGCCTCGACACCGAGCCGACCCTGACGATCGAGGCCGTCTCCGGCGCCGCGGCGGCGAAGCGGGGCAACACCTACGCAGACTTCGCGGAAGGCGAGTACGGCGTGCTCTTCGATCCCCGTGGGTGGCTCACGATCGTCCGGGGGAACCCCGCGAGCGCCCTCGACGGGCTCGGGCTCGCGATCGCTGCGCCCGTCTGGCTCACAGCGCCGCGACAGGGCGGCTTCTAGATGCGACCCGATGCCGGCGTGAACCCCGCACGGATGCGTGCGATACGCGAGCGCGCGACGGCGGGCACCTTGGCGAGGTCGCGGAGCAGCAGGTCCCCCTCGTAGACGAGCCGGGCGCAGGCGACGGCGCACGCGGGGTCGAGGTCGAGCGCATCGTCTTCGAGCTCCGCTGCGAGCGTCTCGAGCGGCTCGGCGAGACCCGCGAGGCTCTCCGTCTCTCCGTGCGTCGCCACGAGCGCCCTGAGCGACGCGGCGCAGACCCTGCGCCGCGCCATCGTCGCCTCCCGCGCGGCATGGGCACGCACCTCGGCGATCACGTACGCGTCGCGCTCGCCCGCCAGCCCGTCGACGATCTCGAAGCGACGCACCCCGGCTGCGAGACCGCGTCCCCCGACGACGAGACCGCCGACGAAGAGCGGCACCGCGAACGCCGGGCGTACCTGCGTCGCTGTCAGGGCGAGGGCGAGTGCGAGGGCGCCGAGGGCCAGCCCTTCCCATTCCTCGTGCCGGAGCTCGCGGAGTCGCGTGGCGGCATCGTCGACGGCGCGTGCGTACATTTCGCCTCCAGTCTCGGCCGTCGGTCGGTCGCCGCCATCGGTGTGTCGACCGAACGCCGTCGCGGTTTTTCCGCAGCGGCGCGCCTTCGGCGGCCCGGGGGCTAGTGCTCCGGGCCTGTCGCCCAGGAGCCGAGTGCCGCGAACATCAGCTCGAACTCGGAGACGTCCTCGACCTCGACCTCGACCGTGGACGTGATCCGGTCGCGGAACTCGGCACGGGTCGCACGATGCCGGTCGGCGAGGTCACGGCTCTCCCAGAACGTGACGACGAGCGTTCGGCCCTGCCCCTCGTCGGTGAGCATGAGCACACCCTCGAACCCCTCGAGCCCTCGAAGCCAGGGGAGCATCTCCTCGCCGGCAAGACGCGCGACCTCGATCGGCTGGTCGAGTGCGCCCTTCGTCGTCGTGACCGTGACGTGCATCTCCTCCTGTATAGCCGCCCCGGCGGATTGCCACTGCGGCTGCGGACGGAGCGTCAGGCCGCGGTGTCGCCCAGCAACCGGTCGAGGCCGCGCGTCAGCCCGACACGGCCCGGGAGCGACCGGATCGCGAGCAGCGTCCCCGCGACGTACGGCTCGGGGGTCTGGCCCGCATCGTGGCGCAGCGTGAGCCGCTCACCCTCGCTCGCGAAGATCACCTCGGTCGAGACGACGTAGCCCGGGAGGCGGAGCGAGTGCACCTGGGTGCCGGCGACCGTCGCGCCGCGTGCCTCCGGCGCCCCGAGCACGTCGCCGAGCGGGACGCCGAGCGAAGGCCGGCGGACGGTGTCGAGCCGCTCCGCCAGCTCGCGCGCCGTGCCGCTCGGCGCATCCTGCTTGCCGGCGCTCGCGTAGTCGATCACCTCCCAGGCGTCGAAGCGTCGGGCGGCCTCGGTCGCGAACCGGAGGACGAGCGCGGCGGAGAGCGAGAAGTTGCCGGCAGCGATCACCCCGACGCCGCGCGCCCGGGCGGCCGCGTCGATCGCGGCGTAGTCGGCGGAGCCGAGCCCGCTCGCGCCGACGACGACGCCGACACCGTGCTCGAGCGCGGCGTGGACGTTGGCACCGACCGCCGACGCGTGCGTGTAGTCGACGAGCACGTCGGCGGCGACGGCGTCGAGCGCCTCTGCGACGGACGAGAAGTGCTCGGGGTCCGAGCGAGCGACACCGGCGACGAGCTCGAGGTCGTCGGCCACGCGGACGCCCTCGGCCACGGCGCGGCCCGTCCAGCCGGTGACGCCCGCGATGCAGACCCTGATCACCTCAGTAGGGGCTCCCCGGGGAGCGGTTCTCCGAGAGCGACGGCCGCGAGCGCGTGACGAGCGCCTCGATCGCGTCCGCGAGATGCTCCTGCCCGATGTTGTAGTCGCCACGCTCGACCCGGAGCCGGTGCGCTTCGAGCAGGACGTCGGCGTGGGTGTGGCCCGCGGGCGGCTCGAACCGGTACGACGCGAGCTCGATCAGCAGGCCGAGGGGGTCGTCGAAGTAGATCGAGTCCATGAAGCCGCGGTCCTTCACGCCGGAGTGGCGGATCCCGCGCTCGTCGAGCCGCTCGACGACCTGATGGAACGTCGCCTGGGAGAGCGAGAACGCGATGTGGTGCACCGTGCCCGGGTCGCGCGAGAGGCTGTCCGGATCGGCGGAGCGCTCCTCGTTCGTGAACACGGTGATGAGGCGCCCGTCGCCGGGGTCGAAGTAGAGGTGGCTCTCCGACGCGTTGTCGAGGTTCGGCTGCTCGAACACGAACGGCATGCCGAGCAGGCCTTCCCAGAAGTCGATCGCCGTCTGCCGGCCCGCGCCGACGATCGTGATGTGGTGGACGCCCTGGCTCTGGATCTTCCGCATCGGGTCTCCCTCGGGTTCGCGTGGGACGCGCTCGACGCGTCGTAGTGTGGCGGAATCGCGACGACCGGCCGGAGCAGACCGTCACGTACGGTGCCGGGGTGCTCCTCCTCGTCGCAGCGACCGACCGCGAGCTCTGCAGTCACGACGGACTCGTGTGCGGGGTCGGTCCGGTGGAGGCCGCCGCAGCGACCGCCCGCGCCCTCGCACTCCGGCCGGTGGAGGCGGTGCTGCACGTCGGGATCGCGGGTGCGCGCGGTCTCGACCCGGCGACGATCGTGGTCGGCACCGAGGCGGTCTACTGCGACCTCTCGGCGGAGTGGCCGGTCGTCGAGCGGCTGACGGCCGACGAGCGCCTGCGGGCCGCCGTCTGCGCGGCGCTCGGGGAGGCTCGAACGCTCCCGATCCACACGTCCGCCGCCGTCGGTGGCGCAGTCCGCGCCGTGCCGCAAGGACCGCTCGTCGAGGCGATGGAGGGCTTCGGCGTGTTGCGCGCGGCCGCGCTGGCGGGTGTGCCTGCGGTCGAGGTTCGGGCCGTGTCGAACACGGTCGGGCAGGACGACCGCAGCCGGTGGGACGTCGCAGCCGCGCTGGCCGCGCTGGAGGACGCGCTCCCGGCGGCCGTCCGGGCGATCGCGGACGCCGCGGAGCGCCCAGAGCCGCCGCGGTGACCCGCGTCCTCGTCACGGGGATGTCCGGTGCGGGGAAGTCGACTGTCGTCGCCGCGCTCGGCCGGCGGGGGCATCGCGCCGTCGACACCGACAGCGACGCCTGGAGCCGCTGGGAGACGCTGCCCGACGGCTCGCGCGACTGGGTCTGGTGCGAAGACGCGATCGCCCGCCTGCTGGCCGAGGACGACGTGCGGGCGCTCTTCCTCGCGGGCTGCAGGTCCAATCAGGGACTGTTCTACCCACGGCTCGATGCCGTGGTGCTGCTCACCGCCCCGGTCGACGTCCTTCTCGACCGGATCGCCCGCCGCGACGACAACCCGTACGGCAAGAGCGACGAGGAGCGCGCGCTGGTCGTCCACCATGCCGCCACCGTCGAGCCGCTTCTTCGTCGGACGGCGACGCACGTGCTCGACGCGACCGCTCCGGTCTCGGAGATCGTCGAGCAGCTCGAGGCGATCGCCGGGCTGACCGGCTCGACGGGGTCGCCTACGGCACGCGGATCGTGACGGCGACCTCGAGGGTCTCGTCGGCCGTGCCCTTGTAGACGCCCCGCGAGGGAGGGACGTCGGCGTAGTCGCGGCCGACGCCGACCCGCACGTAGTGCTCGTCCTGCTCTGCGTCGTGCGTCGGGTCGAGCGAGAGCCAGCCCGCGTCACCGATCGTGCACGTCGACCCAGGAGTGCGACTCGCCGGCCCCGTCGTGCGCCGGGTCGTAGAGGTAGCCGCTGACGTACCGGGTCGGGATGCCGTGCGCGCGGCAGGCCCCGATCATCACGTGGGAGAAGTCCTGGCAGACGCCGGTGCCCTCGGCGAGCGCCTCGGCCGCCGTCGTGTGGACGTTGGTCGTGCCGCGCTCGTAGGTCATCGCGGCGCGCACCGCGTGCATCAGCGCGCCGGCCGTCTCCACAGGGTCGGCCGACGCCGGTACCGACGCCGCGAGCTCGGCGAGCCGATCGTCGAGCGGCACGTAGCGCGACGGCGCGAGGAGGTCGAAGCGGTCGAGCGGGGAGAGCCGCGCCGTGTCGACGAACCGCGGAGCCGTCCAGACCTCGCTCCGGGCAGTGACGGTGATGCGCTCGTGCTGCTCCAGGACGTCGAAGTGGTGCACGGTGTTCCCGAACCGGTCGACGTACTCGGCGACGGTCGCGCCGCGCGGCTCGGGCAGCAGCGAGAACGACGAGCACCGCTGCCCGTCGCGGTGCGCCGGCTTCAGCCGCAGCTCGGTGTACGCGTCCGAGATCGGGGCGTCGTAGGAGAACCGCGTGACATGCTCGAGGCTCAGCCACATTGCTGCTGCTGGGCCTCCTGGATCGCGACCGCGGCCGCCGGCACCGAGCGGCTCGAGAAGAACGCCTTCGTCAGCGCGTCGCCGGCGCGGTTGATGCCGGCGAGGAGCCCGCCGAGCGTCTCGGCGACGGCGGCGGCCGAGACGTCCTCGATCTCGCCGTACTCGATGTCCGCGCAGAGGCGCCCGATCACCCGGTGCGGTGCGCCCTGCTCGCCGGCGATCCGGGCGACGGCGGCCGCGCACGTCCGTAGGCAATAGAGCACCGAACGGGGGAACTGCTCCGACCGCACCAGCGCGAGCGCGATGTCGAGGGGCTCGAACGTCGTCCCGTAGCGCCTCATGTACGCCTCGAAGGCGCTGCACGACTTGAGCAGCGCGATCAGCTCGTGCGCCTGAGCGGGGTCGTCGTCGGCGAGCGCGACGGCCACCGGGTAGCGGCTGCGGATCACCCGCACCGTCATCGACGCCCGCTCGAGGTGGAGACCGAGCTGGATGAACTCGTACGGCTCGCCGTGGGTCATCGTCGCATCCGCACAGCCCTGGAAGCGATGCGCGCCGTTCCGGAGCTGCTCGAAGAACGTGTGCGGGCCACGAACGACCGCGTGCCGGTTGGCCCTGCCGACGAGGAGGAACAGCGAGTTGATCGCCTCCCACATCTCCCCGGAGATCTGCTCGCGCACCGAGCGGGCGTTCTCGCGCGCGCTGCGTGATGCAGCTCGCGACCGCGTTCGGGTTTCCGTCGTGCCAGAGCAGCCACTCCGCGACGTTCTCCGCGGTGAACGCGTCGAAGTGCTCGGCGTAGGCGTCTTCCTCGCCGAGCAGCGTGACGAGTCGGTGCCACACCTCACCGTGGTTCGCGACGTGGGCGTCGAGGAGCGCGTGGTAGTCGACGTCGAGCAGCCGCGTCGCGTCCTCGGCACGCTCGACGTAGCGGGCCGTCCAGTACAGGCTCTCGGCGACGCGGCTAAGCATCCGCACGTCCCCTGCCGGCGACGGCTCTCGCCCGGCGGAGCCGGGCTCCGCCGTCGCCTGACGCCGCCCCGGGAACGTGCGGCGGGGGGGTCGGAGGCTCAGCCATCGAGCACCCAGGTGTCCTTGCTGCCGCCGCCCTGCGAGGAGTTGACGACGAGCGAGCCCTCGCGCAGGGCGGCGCGCGTGAGCCCGCCGGGGACGATCCGCACGCCGTGGGCTCCCGAGAGCACGAACGGGCGCAGGTCGACGTGGCATCCGTGAAGGCCGCCCCGGACGAAGGTCGGGTGGCGCGAGAGCGCGATCGTCGGCTGCGCGACGTAGTTCCGCGGCTCGGCGGCGATCCGGCGGCGGAACTCCTCCCGCTCGGCGGGCGTCGAGGCGGGGCCGATCAGCATCCCGTAGCCGCCCGACTCGTCGACGGTCTTGACGACGAGCTCGTCGAGATGGTCGAGGATGTACTCGCCGCTGCTCCGGGTCGCTCCCGACGAGGGTCGGCACGTTCGGCGAGCATCGGCTCCTCGCCGAGGTAGTAGCGGATCATCGCGGGCACGTACGGGTAGACCGCCTTGTCGTCCGCCACGCCGGTGCCGAGGGCGTTGGCGAGCGTCACGTTGCCGGCGCGGTAGGCGTTGAGCAGGCCGGGGACGCCGAGCAGCGTGTCGGGGCGGAAGGCGAGCGGGTCGAGGAAGTCGTCGTCGATGCGCCGGTAGATCACGTCGACCCGCTGCGAGCCCCTGCGTCGTGCGCATGAAGACGCGGTTGTCGTGACACGACGAGGTCGCGGCCCTCGACGAGCTCGATCCCCATCTGCCGCGCGAGGAACGAGTGCTCGAAGTAGGCGGAGTTGTGCACGCCCGGCGTGAGCAGCACGACGTCGGGTCGCCGCCGGCACCCGGCGGCGCGACCGACCGCAGCGTCTCGAGAAGCTCCTGCGGGTACTGGTCGATGCCGCGCACGCCGTAGCGCTCGAAGAGCGGCGCGAAGATCCGCTTCATCGCCTGCCGGTTCTCGAGCATGTAGCTGACGCCCGGAGGGCGTGCGCAGGTTGTCCTCGAGCACGAGGTAGCGGCCGTCGCTGGTCGCGGACGAGGTCGATGCCCGCGACGTGGGCGTAGACGCCGCCGGGTGGCTCGACGCCGATCATCTCGCGCCGGAAGTTGCGCGAGCGCGAAGACGAGCTCGGCGGGGACGACGCCCTCGGCCAGGATCCGCTGGCCGTGGTAGAGTCGGCGAGGAACAGGTTGAGCGCGCGGACCCGCTGCGTCAGCCCGCGCTCCACGCGCGCCCACTCGTCGGCGGGGACGATCCGCGGGATGAGGTCGAACGGGAAGATGCGGTCGGTGCCCGCGTCCTCGCCGTAGACCGTGAAGCCGATGCCCTGCGTGAGAAAGAAGGCGTTCGCGGTGCGGATCCGCTCCTCCAGCCCGTCGTCGGTCAGCCCCGCGAGTCGCTCGTACAGCGCACGGTAGTGGGGGCGGGGACGGCCGTCGGGCTGGAGCATCTCGTCGAAGAACGGCCCGGCGTCGTAGCCGGCGACGAGGCCCCCGGCCGGGGGCGCAGCGAGCGTGGCGTCGGCCTCGCCCCTGTCCGGTGTCCCTCGTGCGCCCGCCGGTGTCAGGAGCGACACCCTACCGACCCCGTCTACCGTTCCGGCCGTGGCACGCCCCAGATACCCGGCGAGGAACGAGCCGCTTCCACCGCCGCTTCCCCCGGCCTCGCGAACGGTCGGGCAGGTGGTCGCGGAGGCGATCAAGCTCTACCAGGCGCGCTTCGCGGCCGCCCTGGTGCTCGGGCTGCCGGTCGCGCTCGTCGACCAGGTCATCGCGGGCGGCTCGATCCCGGAGCGCATCGTGCTCCTCGCGGCCGCATCGCCGCTGTTCAGCCTCGCCTATGCGGGGGCGTGCGCGATCCGCCAGGGCGAGCGGCCACCCGCGGCGACGTGGCTCGTCGCGGTGGCGGTCGGCGTGGTCACGTTCCTCCCGGCCGCGTTCTTCTTCGGCTGGTTCGTGATCCTCGCGATCCTCTGGCTCGGGCTCGCGGGCCACGCCGTGCCGGCCGTGATGGCGGAGCGGCTCGGGGTCGTGCCCGCGCTCCGGCGCACCGTCGAGCTCGGCCGTGCGGACTACGTCCACGCGGCCGGCTCGTTCGCCGCGCTTGCGATCCTCTTCGGGCTGACGCGAACCGCGCTCGGGCTCCTCCTGCGGAGCCAGGCGGACGCGACCGTGCGTGTCGCGGTCTTCCTCGCGGACGTCGTCCTCTCCCCGCTTCTCTTCCTCGGTGCCGCCATCGTCTACGTCGACCTCGTCGCGCGTGTCGGCCTGAGCCGCGACGAGCGGCGGAGGCTGCGACAGGCCGCGCTCGGACGACCGGAGTAGGCTCTGGGCCCGAACCCGAGAGGAGGCGACCCGTGCCGATGTACCTGATGCTCACGACCCTGACGGAGAAGGGCAGGCAGACGCTCAACGCGAACCCCGCCCGGCTGCGCGAGGTGAACCGCGACGTCGAGGAGCTCGGCGCGAAGGTGCTGCACCAGTGGGCGTCGCTCGGCGAGTACGACTTCGTCAACGTCGTCGAGGCGGCGGACGAGCTCACGATGGCGAGCCTGTCGCTGAAGCTCGGCGCGCGCGGAAGCGTGAAGTTCCAGACGCTCGTGCTGCTGCCCGTGGACGAGCTTCTCAGCGCCCTCGAGGCGTAGTCGGCGCCCCCCGGGAGGCGTAGCCTGGGGCGATGCACCGGGACGTCACGGGACGTCTCGCTCGGTCGGCGAGCGAGCACCCCTGGCGAACGCTGGCCCTCTGGGCCGCCGCGATCCTCGTCTCCGTCGTCACGATCGGGGCTCTGCTCGGGTCGTCGCTGACGACCGACTCGAGGATGACGAACGACCCCGAGTCGTACCGGGCGTACGACCTCGTCGCCGCGCATTTCCCGCCCTCGAACGACTACGTGAACGAGCTCGTGGTGGTGCGCTCGACGGCGCACGTCGTCGGCGAGCCCGTCTTCCGCAGGAAGGTCGAGCCGACCCGCGAAGCGGTCGCGCACGCGGTCGCGTCGACGGCTCGGATCATCACCGGTGCGGCGCTGATCATCATCGCGGTCTTCGTCGGATTCGCCGCCGGCGACCAGGTCGAGTTCCAGCAGATGGGCTTCGGTGTGGCCGTCTCCCTGCTGATCGACGCGACGCTCGTCCGTCTCGTGCTCCTGCCTGCGGTGCTCACGCTGCTCGGGGAGCGCAGCTGGTACCTGCCGCGGTGGCTCGGGTGGCTGCCACACCTCGAGATCGACTCGCCGAGCGGGGCCCGGAAGAAGCCGAGCCCCGCGGCGTGATCCCCGCGCTGCGGGCGCTATCCCGGATCGGCGAGCACCTCCTCCAGGAGGTCTCGCGCACTCGTGCGCCAGCCGAACCGACGGCTCGCCGCAACTCCCTCACCGTCGTCCGAGCGCGCGACGGTGATCAGTGCCTTCCAGAGGGCCCAGCCGCGGCCACGCCGGCGGGCTCCGTCGTCCGCGTGGAGGCAGTCGAGGAAGATCTCCCGGTTCGCACCCTCGAAGAACGTCCACGCGATCGCGAGATCACACGACGGGTCGCCGACCGCGCAGCATCCGAAGTCGATGACCGAGCACAGGCGCCCCTCGACGACGAGCAGGTTCGCCGCCGTGACGTCCCCGTGCACCCACACGGGCGGTCCGGGCCACGGTGCCTCGAGCGCCTGCTCCCAGATCGCGAGCGCCCGGCCGACGTCGAGACCGTCGGCGAGCGCGGCGACCGCCGCGCGGGTCTCGACGTCGTACGTCGCCAGGGAGGCTCCGCGGAAGAAGCTGTGCGCGCCGGCCGGCGGCCCGTCGGTCGCGTCGATCCGACGCAGCGCTACCAGGAACCCGGCGAGGTCGCGCGCAAACCGGTCGAGGTCGACGACGCGATCCACCGTTGCGTGCTCTCCGGCGAGCCACCGGTAGATCGACCACGGCCTCGGGAACTCCGCGTCGGGAGCCCCGCGTGCGATGGGGGTCGGGATCTGGAGCGGCAGGTGTGGCGCGAGCAGCGGGAGCCAGTGCTGCTCCTTCTCCACCTGCGGGATGTAGGCGTCCGCGCTGGGCAGTCGGACCGTCATCGTCTCCCCGAGGCGGAACGTCGTGTTGTCCCAGCCGTCGAGCTCGACGGGCCGGACGGCGAGGTGGCGCCACTGCGGGAACTGCTGCGAGACGAGCCGGGCGACGAGGGCCGGCGTGATCGCCGCCTTCTCCACCTCTCAGCCGAGGGCGAGAAATCCCGTCTCGCGCGCGGCGACCGTCATCGGGCTGACCGGGAGCCCGGGCGACGGCTCCGCAGCGTTGTAGCCGCCCGGCGCGACGTCGTTCGGCGTGTCGGGATGGAAGAGCGCCGCGAGCAGCTGGATGTGGCCGCGGCCGACCGAGAGCTCCCACTGGCCGCCGCCGTATGCGCCGATCCCCTGAGCCTCGCAGAAGTCGTAGGCGGCGAAGAGGCGCCCGATCGACCCGAACCGCGACGGCTTGATGTTGACGGTGCGAGGCGGCCACCTGAGTGCCTCGATGTCTCGGACCGCGTGGATCGGCGCGTCCCACGTGACCCGGTCGGCCTGCGGCTCGAGGAGCGGGACCGTCTCCTCCGTGAGCGCGCGGATCCTCGATCCACGCCTCGGGGAACGCGTCGAGGACGCGGCGATAGAGGTCGGGGTCGGGCGGGTTGTCGACGACCGTCCCCGAGTACTGTCCCTTGAGGTCGATCGAGTCGACGCAGCCGAGCTCCTGGAGCTCGGCGTAGACGTCATCCGTCCAGTTCGGACGCGCATCGAGCTTGAAGCGGAGCGCGGGGTAGAGCGCGAGGAACGCGCGGAGCCGCGCGGTCGACGGCGGGTCCCCGAGCCCGCCCGAGGCGACGAACGTCACGGGTCGCGGCTCGCGCCCGACCGCGTCCCCGAGCGAGCGCCCCGCCTGGCGCAGCGCCAGGTCGAGCGCGGCGCTCTCGAACGCCCAACGCCGGTAGTCGAGGTAGTCGTGCCGCTCGGGCGCCTCGGGGAAGAGCGCGACCGTGCCGAGGTGCTGCGAGAAGCTCTCGATCGTCCATTCACCGGCGAGCGGGAGGACGGCGCCGCGCGCCTGCTGTGCCTCCTGCAGGTCGCCGTCGTACGTGACGTCCTCGCCGACGCCCTCCTCGCCGGCGCCTGCGAGCCGGACGACGGTCGTCTTCCGCGTGAAGTCCGGCCGGGCGGCGTACTCGTGGGCGTCGAGGTCGTATCCCTCGACGACGAGCGGCAGGTCGCGGACGAGGTCGTAGAGCGCCACGGTCAGAGCGCCGCGTACTCCACGGCGATCTCCGCGGCGAGGCCGGCGTTCGCGACGATGAGGTCGCGGTTGACGCGGCGGGTGGCGCCTTCGGAGCGCTCGTGCAGGGCGGAGAGGACGAAAGGCGTCACGGCCTGGCCGACGATACCCCGGTCGGCCGCCTCCGCGACGATCTCCTCGATCAGGTCGTCGACGTCGAGGCTCTCGTCGGGCGGCCGCCCGACGAGGATCGCGTTCCCGCCGAGCCGCCAGTGCGCGTCCGCGATGCGGGCCACCTCCGCGGCGTCGTCGACGCGGGCGGAGACCGGCGGGCCGCCGTCTGCGGCGTAGAACAGCGGCAGGGTGTCGACGCGGTAGCCGAGCACCGGGACCCCGAGCGTCTCGAGCAGCTCCATCGTCGCGGGCACGTCGAGCAGGGACTTCACCCCGGACGACGCGATCACCGCGGGGATCCGGGCGCACGCTCCCAGGTCGGCGGAGACGTCGGGCGGCGCGGGGAAGCCACGGTGGACGCCACCGAGGCCACCGGTGCCCATGAAGCGGATCCCGACCGCCGCCGCCGCGACGAGCGTGCCCCCGACCGTCGTCGCTCCGACCGCTCCCTGGGCTGCGCACACGGCGAGATCGCGCGGGCCGAGCTTCCGCGCCGCGGGGGTGAAGCGCGCGAGCTCGGCCGCCGTCAGGCCGACGACGATCCTTCCGTCGAGGATCCCGATCGTGGCGGGGACCGCGCCGGCCGCCCGGACGGCGGACTCGCTCGCGAGCCCGACCTCGATGCCCGCAGGCGCCGGGAAGCCGTGCGCGACGAGGGTCGTCTCCAGGGCGACGACCGCCCGCTCCTCGGCCAGTGCGGCCAGAACCTCCTCGGAGACGCGCATCAGGTGCTCCACGCGCGGGAGATTAGTGCTCCGTCCCGGATGTCCCTCGCGCCCTGGGCGGCTGCGAAGCGGCGCATCGCGGCGTCCTCGGTCGCGCCAATATGTCCGCATATTGGCGCTCCCTGCGTCCTTGCGCTGCTTGCTTCTCGCGCGCCAGGATCATCACGGGACATCCGGGACGGAGCACTAGACGGCCTCGCGCGGGCCGAACACGACCCGGCGAGAGGGAAGGTCGTACGTGACCGTGAAGCGCCGAAGGAACGCGTCGCCCACGAGGCCGTCGTGGATGATCCGCTGGAACATCACCTCCGGATCGGTCTGGGCGACCGACGGAGCGGCGGACGCACGGATCTCTCCCGGAAGTGTCGCGAACGTCCTCGTGTACCGGTTGCCCGTCTCGTCGACGCCGTCGACGCGACGGACCCCGGCGCCGTCCAGCTCGAGCCCGAGACCCGGCGCGAGCCTGTCGTCCAGGATCAGGCAATCGCTGCCCATGTCGATCTCCACCTCTGCCGTCATCGCGCCGGGAAGGTCGAGGCGCATGAACGCATCGACGGCGGGGCCGTCGTTCTCGACGCGGATGGGAACGACCGCGCCGTCGCGGACGCGGCCCTCGAGCGAGGACGTGCTCTCGACGATGACCGCCCGCCGTCCGTAGTCGACGGTGAACGGCGTCGTCTCGAAGAAGGCGAGCGAGAGAAAGCCGTCGATCGCTGCGAGATCGGACCCGAACGCGGCCGTGTCGAGGATCCCCACCACGTGGTTGCGCCTGGTCGACGCTCCCCATCGCGAGGGAGGGCGCATCCGCGAGCGGGACGGTGATCTCCTGGCCGGACATCCGCCGCCCGCTGAAGGTCGACCCGTTCGCACCACATCCGATCTTCGCGCAGAGCGCCTCAGACAAGAGGGTCACGCCGATCCCGGTGTCGAGCACGAACCGGGCTTCCTCGGGCGAGCCGTCGACGACGACGGGGACCGTGACGAGGTGGTGCAGCCGTTCGAACGGCGTCTCGGACATGGGCCAGAACGTACCGGCGTCATCGCCCGTGGTCGCAGGCCGGCGCAGAGGCCGAGCCCGACCCGCGGGCGTGCATCGCATCGTCTCCATCGCGAGGGAGCGGTCGGCCGGGAGGCCCGCGAGATGCCCCCAACTGCCCCCAGGGGCACCCCGGTGTCCCTGGTGTCACGCTAGCGCGAAAGGTGTGACCTGACTGTGTCGCCTTCGTGCCGAGAATGCGTCGTGTGGACGTGCCCTGCCGTAGGCTTGCGGGAGTGGCGACGAAGAGCGCGTTGATCACGGGCATCACGGGCCAGGACGGCTCCTATCTCGCCGAGCTCCTGCTCGCGAAGGGCTACGAGGTTCACGGGATCATCCGCCGCTCGTCGAGCTTCAACACGGAGCGGCTCGACGGGATCTACGAGGACCCGCACGTGGAGAGCCGGCGCTTGTTCCTCCACTACGGCGACCTCACCGACGCCTCGGCGCTCGTCAACCTCCTGCGCGACGTCCAGCCGGACGAGGTCTACAACCTCGGCGCCCAGAGCCACGTCAAGGTGAGCTTCGAGACGCCGGAGTACACCGGCGACGTGTCGGGCCTCGGCGCCATGCGCCTGCTCGAGGCCGTGCGGGCGTCGCGGATCGACACGCGCGTCTACCAGGCCTCGACGTCGGAGCTCTTCGGGTCGGCGTCACCGCCTCAGAACGAGGAGACGCCGTTCCATCCGAGGTCGCCCTACGGCGTCGCGAAGCTGTACGCATTCTGGGCAACGGTCAACTACCGCGAGGCGTACGACATGTTCGCGGTGAACGGCATCCTCTTCAATCACGAGTCTCCACGACGCGGCGAGACGTTCGTGACACGCAAGATCACGCGCGCGGTCGCGCGGATCAAGGCCGGAGTCCAGGAACGGCTCTACCTCGGCAACTTGGAGAGCACGCGCGACTGGGGGTATGCCCCGGAATACGTCGAGGGGATGTGGCGGATGCTCCAGGCGGCCGAGCCGGACGATGTCGTGCTTGCGACGGGTGTCGGCGCCACCGTCGAGCAGTTCGCCGAGGTGTCGTTCCGCGTGGCCGGGCTCGACCACCGCGACTACGTCGCGATCGACCCGTCCTACTACCGCCCCGCCGAGGTGAACTACCTGCTCGGCGACCCCGCGAAGGCGAAGGCGGTGCTCGGCTGGGAGGCGACGACGCATTGGGAGGAGCTCGCGCGGATCATGGTCGAGGCGGACGTCCAGCTGGTCGACGACCAGCTCGCCGGCCGTCAGGTCCGCGTCGACCGCTGACGGCCGTCAGGCCCGTAGATCCGCCGCCCGCCCGCCCGTCGCCTGCATCCGCCGCCGAAACCACCCCCAGGGGCACCCCAGGTGCCCTGAGACCAGCCTATCGGCGCGCGCGCACCGGCTTCGTGCCGTCTCTGTGTCACCTCTGTATCGAGCGGCGCCGTCTCCGAGTGTCGGCGTGGTGCCGTCTCGCCGGCCGCGTCGGGTGCCGCCTTGCCGGGTCGACGTCGCAACCCCCGTGGAACGACACCTGCGGCCGGCGGGTGGGCGCCCGGCTTCGCGCTCGGTCGTCCACCGCTCGGCGTCGCGTCCGACCGACGCCGGAGCTCGGCAGGCGCGCCGTTCACCTGCCCGGCATCGAGCCGACGTGCTGCACGCACCGAGCGGCCGCTTCGAGCGCGAGATCCGGGCCCCCGACGATCCAGCCGGCGGCGAGCGCGTCGCCGGCGCCCGTCGTGTCGACGACCTCGGCCACCTCGATGGCAGCTCGGTCGTCGTTGCCGAACGAGCACCCCCCGACACCGCGCTTCAGCACCCACGTCGGCCCCGGCAGCGGGCCGCCGAAGACCTCGTCCTCCTCCTCGTTCGCGAAGACGACGTCCGGCTCGAGCGACTCCACCAGGCCGCGGAACCTCTTCGCGCCGATGTCGCGGATCGCGCTCCACGACGAGAGATCGATGCTGACGCGGGCACCACTCGCGCGAGCCAGGTCGATCGCGCGCACGGCGGCGCGGACGACGGGCTCCGCCACCAGGGCGTACCCGGAGACGTGCAGGTGGTCGCAGACGAGCCAGGCGGGCCGCAGCTCTGTGGGCTCCAGCATCGTCGCGACGCCGCGGTCCGGGAACATCGAGCGCTCGCCGCCGGGATCGACGAGGGAGACGACGACGCCGTTGCCGCCTGCCTCGACGGGGCCTGCCAGCTCGACGCCCGCGCGTGCGAGCTCCTCCGCGGCGAGCCGGCCCGCCGCATCGTCCGCACGCTTCCCCACCCAGCGGGACGACGCGCCGAGTGCAGCGACCCAGGCCGCGACGTTCGCCGCCTGGCCTCCGGCCGACAGCGACACCAGCGCGGGCGTGTCGGCGCCGCGCGCGACCTCCGTCTGGGCGCGCACGACGACGTCGAGCACGAGATCACCGAGCGACACCACCTGCATGGCCTACGATCGTCGCATGGCCGAGGGCGACGGGTCGCAGGAGTCACGGGGGCGTCGGGCGAGGACACGGTCCTTCGTCCTGGGCGGGCTCGTCGGGGCATCCGCTGTGGCCGCGGCCTTGCGTCGAGCACGGCGCCGGCGCCGGAGGCCCGTGCAGACGGGCCTCGGGGCGTTCGAGAGCGCGCCGTGCTACCGGGAGTTGCTCGAGTCGGAGCGCAGCGAAGGCCCGTAGCCTCGCCGTTCACGCTCGGCGAGCACGACGGTCCGCAGGTTGATGTCCGCGTCCCCGATCCCGAGCTGCTGACCCACGAGCAGAGCTCGCGCCGCGTCGTAGAGGAACGCCTCGGGTGTTCGAACCGGCTTCTTCGTGCGGATGACGAGGAACGGCCCGAAGACCCGCGCCTCGAAAGCCGCCTCGGGCGTCGGTAGCCGATAGTCGATCTCGAGCCGCGGACGGATGTTGTTCCGCTCGCTGGCGTCGAGCACCCAGACACCGCGACCGAGCGACGGCGCGCGTTCGATCGTCTGGAGCGCGAGGCGTGCATCCGCACGCGGCACGACGGTCGTCGGGAACGAGCGGTTGCGCTCCCACGCTCCGAGGTAGAGCGGCTCGTAGCCGAACAGCACGTCGTCGGGCCGGCTCGTGGCCGCGAGCCACGTCTCCGCCTCGGCCCGCGCCGCCTGCCGCGCGTCGGGCTCCCACTCGAAGAGGGGCGATGTCCGGTGCCAGGCCCACGCGACGTCGGCCACCACGAGCGCCGCGACCACCACGACGGCGACCACCGGGCTCCGGCGGCCGATGCGGACGATCGTCACGGCGAGGGCGATCGCGAAGAGAGGGGCGAGGAAGATCAGATGGCGCGACTCGGGTGAGGCCGAGCCTCCCATCCGCGCGAGCACGAAGGCGGCGACCGTGAAGCCCCAGAGGCAGAGAACGAGTGCGCGTGCCTCACGGCGCAAGAGGACGACACCCGCCGCAGCGGCGAGCACCACCGCCAGCGTCACCGGCCACCAGCCCGCGCTCGCGTCGCCCGCCGAACGCCACAGGTACCGTGCGATCGCCTCCGGCCCCCCGAGCTTCTGGCCGCCGCCGCCGACCCCGACGTCGAACCGGTTCGCGAGGACGAGGTCCGTGAGCCAGAACGGGATGCCCCCGATCAGGACGGCGGCCCCGGCGAGGACGGCTTGGCGCAGCCTGTCGCGGCGCATCGCGAGCACATACGCGGCCTGGCCGCCGAGCAGCAGGACGCCGTAGGGGTGGGTGGCGACGGTGAGCAGGGCCGCGAGCACCCAGACCGCCCACCGGCCGCGACCGCCGCGCTCCAGTGCCTCGAGCAGGGCGAGCGTGCACGCGAGCGAGCAGAAGAGGAAGAGGCTGTACATCCGCCCGTAGACCCCGTGGAAGAGAAACAGCCAGCTGGATGCGAAGAGCACGGTCGCGACGAGCGCGACCGCCGGGCTGGCGAGCCGCCGGCCGAGGAGCGCCACCAGCGGCAGGCTGGCGAGCGCGAACGCCGCCGAGGCGAGCCGCAAGCCGCCGAGCCCAAAGCCGAGGTGCGCGACCCCCCATGCGACGAGGAAGTGCAGCGGCGCCCCGCCGCGGTCCCGCGTCACGTGGTCGACGACCCCGGGCAGCGAATCTCGCCCGACGAAGAGCGCGAGCGTCTCGTCCTCGTGCGGCGGCCAGGCCATGAGCTGGTGCAGCAGGAAGGCGCCCGAGGCCGCCGTCACGCAGGCGACGCCGGGCCAGAACCACCGTTCGGCGATCCACGCCGCGGACGAGCGGGCGGCCGCCGGCGACGTCGTCTCGACGCGTGCCTCGATCCCTTGTGTCATGGGGTTTCCGCCATCTCCGCTGGTAGATTGGCCGTCCGATGCCGATCTACGAGTATCGTTGCCCGAACGGGCACACGTTCGAGGTGTTCCAGCGGATGAGCGACCCTCCGGCGAGCGTGTGCGAGACGTGCGGCGCGGGGCCCGTCGAGAAAGTGTTGTTTCCGGTCGCGGTGCATTTCAAGGGGTCGGGCTTCTACGCCACCGACTACGGCCGCGCCTCCCGGAAGCATTCGGCGAAGGAGGGCGACGCCGGCTCGTCGTCGACGGACGGCTCCACGAAGTCGGACAAACCGGCGGCGACGGCCGAGACGAAGAAATCGGACTCCTCGAAGTCCGACGCGTAGCGCTCAGTCGCCGACAAGGCATCCCGGAGCGTACGGCTGCCCACGCGGCGGCGGGAGCGGTGCAGAGCGGTTTGTGAACATCGCCACGGCGGACACGTTGTCCTCGGTGCCGAGGATCACCGACTCGCCGCCGACGGTCGCGGGGTCCCCACCGAGCCGGCAGTGCAGCGCCTTGCCCGTGTCCGCCCGGAAGTAGACCCAGCCGAGCTGCATCAGCTCCCACGCGCTCAGGTCGGTCGCGAGGGGTCGCACGAGGTCGCCGCCGACGAACGGGAGCCGGACCGCCGTCCCCACGCTCGTCACCTTGTCGAGCGTCGCCGCGACGACCTGTTGCTGGCGGCGCGCGCGATCGAAGTCCGTCTCGGCGGGGTTGAGGAGGTTGTGTCGGATGCGCGAGTAGACGAGCGCGCGCCGGCCGTCCATGTGCTGTACGCCGCGCTCGAAGCGCCATCCCGACCACTGCGCGCAGCGTGCCGCCGTCTTGTAGGGGCAGTCGAAGCGGTTCGAGCGGATCGGACGCGGCACGTCGACGTCGATCCCGCCGACCGCGTCGATCAGCTCCTCGAAGCGGTCGAAGTCGACGAAGATGACGTGGTTGACGTCCAGGCCGGTGAGGTCCTTGACCGTCCGGAGGGCGAGAGCAGGGCCGCCGTACTGGTTCGCCGCGTTGATCTTTGCGAGACCGACCTCCGGGATCTCGACCTGCAGGTCGCGCGGGATCGACAGGTAGGCGAGGCGGCGCTTCCCCGGGTCGGTGCGGATCAGCATGATCGAGTCTGAGCGGTTCGCCCCTTTCCTGCCCGCGCGATCGCCCCCGTCGGTCCCGAGGACGAGGATCGTGGTGGGGGTGGAGACGAGCAGCCCGTCGCGCTTGCCGAGCTGACGCTCGACACCCGCCGGCACCCGGTCGTTCGCCGCCTTCACCCCGCTCGCGACCGACAGGTAGCTCCCCACAGCCCACGCGAGCAGGAGGACGAGCAGCACCACGAGGCCGAGCGCGATCCAGCGGCCGGGGCGACGGGGCTTCCGCGGCGCATGCGCAGGCGCCGAAGTCGACGTCTGGCCGCCCGGCGGGCGCGGCGGCGACGTGTGTCTCGCCAGCGGGACCCGCCCCTTCGCCCTACCGCCCCGATAGACCCGGTACGGCTTGTCCTGAGCGGGCATGAGGCCGGGTATGGTAGCCGCGTCGTGCCGCCCGACCTGGTGATCGGCGTGGACGTCGGCGGGACGAAGATCCTCGCCGGCGTGGTCGCGCGCGACGGCACGGTGGGCCGGTCCGATCGAGGTGGAGACGACGACCGCCGGGCAGCAGCAGTTCCTCGACGAGCTCGACGACCTCGTCGACCGGCTCATCGCCGACGGTGCGGCCGCGATCGGCGTCGGCGTGCCCATGAACCTCGACCGAAGGACGGGGATCGGCCTCGGCGCGGTCAATCTGCCGCTTCGCTCGCTCGACCTCGCGGGGCATCTCCGGGCCCGGTTCGCGGTTCCCGTCGGCGTCGAGAACGACGGCAACGCGATCGCGCTCGCGGAATGGCGCGTCGGCGCGGGACAGGGTGCGACCGACCTCGTGGCGCTCGCGCTCGGGACCGGGGTGGGGGGCGGCGTCGTCATCGACGGGCGCCTCTATCGCGGGTGGGCGGAGCTCGGCCACGTCGTCGTGGTGGCCGACGGGCCCGCGTGTCAGGGAACGTGCCACGGCCACGGCCACCTCGAGGCGGTCGCCTCCGGCGAGGCCGCCGAGCGAGCCGCCGTCGAGCTCTGGGGCGAGGGCGCCGACGCTCACCGGCTCGTGCAGGAGGCGCTTGCGGGGGACGACGCGGCACGCTCGGCGCTCGCACGCATCGGGCACTACCTCGGCATCGCGATCGGCTCGTTCGCGAACATCTTCGCTCCCGACGTCGTCATCGTCGGGGGCGGGCTTCGGCACGGCGGCCTGGGAGCTTCTCTCCGGGCCGGCCGAGGCGGCGGCCCGGGGCGAGGCGCTCCACCCGCGGACGACGAGCTGCGGATCGTGCAGGCAGCCCTCGGTGACGACGCGGGGCTCGTCGGGGCCGCGCTCGTCGGCTTCGAGGCGCTCGACGGGCTCCGGTAGATGGTCGATCGGCGATTTGCGCGAACCGCATGCCGCCTCAGGCGCCGCGCCGGATCGCCCCGTCCGGGCACGGTCCGTAGGGTCGGCTACGAACGGTACCCGGCCGGTGCGCCCGGTTTGGTCTGGGACGCCCCCGGACGTCACGCCGATCACCGATCGACCAGCTGATGCCGCTCCTCGTCTGCGCGACACCGATCGGGAACCTCGCGGACGTGACGCAGCGCGTGCTCGACGCGCTCCGCGACGCCGATCTCGTGCTGTGCGAGGACACGCGCCGGACGCGGGTGCTGCTGGATCGTTACGGGATCCGGGCGCGAGGCCTGGTCAGCGTCCACCGTCACAACGAGGCGCGCCAGGCGCGGGAGCTCCTGCCGCGCCTCCGGGCGGGCGAGACGCTCGCCCTCGTCTCCGACGCAGGGCTGCCCGGCGTCAACGACCCGGGCGGCCGTCTCGTCGAGGCCGCACTCGCCGCGGACATCGCGGTGACGGTGCTCCCGGGCCCGAGCGCGGTCGAGACCGCGCTCGTCGCGAGCGGTCTCGGCACGGCGCAGTACCGGTTTCTCGGGTACCTGCCCCGCCGCGCGGCGGAGCTCGGGGCGCTGTGGGGCGAGTCGCGCGTCTGGCCGTACACCGGCGGTCGCCTTCGAGTCGCCGAGACGTCTCGGCCCGTCGCTCGCGGCGCTGGCGGGCGTCGATCCCGATCGCCGCGTCGCAGTCTGCCGCGAGCTGACGAAGCGCTTCGAGGAGATCGCCCGCGGAAGCGCCGCCGAGCTCGCGGAACGCTTTCGCGAGCCGGTCAAGGGCGAGGTGACGATCGTCATCGGCACCGGGAGCCGCACCCGTCGAGCCGCTCGACGCGCGCCGTCGAGGCCGTACGCGAGCTCGTCGCGGCCGGCGCCGCCCGCCGTAGTCGCGGCCGACGTCGTCGCGCGCCTCGTCGAGCGTCTCGCGCAACGAGCTCTACCGCCGCTCGCTCGCGCAGCCGCCCGATTGACGTCGTCCGACGGCCACGCTACGCTTCCTTCTCCGCGTTGCCCGCGCAGAGAATGAAGGAGGTGCCTCGTGCATCGTCTTCTCGTATTCGCGGCGGTGGCTCTCGCGGCGCTCGTGGCGAGCGGCTCCGCAGGCGCGTGGTCGTGGCCGGCGGACGGCGACGTGCTCCGGCCGTTCGCGCTCGGCGGCGACGCGTACGCCGCCGGCCAGCACCGCGGCATCGACGTCGCGGGGGCGGACGGCTCGCCGGTTCGCGCGCCGGCCGCCGGCACCGTGAGCTTCGCCGGTTCCCTGCCGACGTACGGCCGCGGCGTCACGATCCTCACCGCGGACGGCTACGCGATCACGCTGGTTCATCTCGGGTCGCTCGGGGTCGCCAAGGGCGACACGGTGTCCGAGGGTGCCGTGGTCGGGACCATGGGCTCGAGCGGCGAGCCCGAGCACGATGTCCCGTCGGTTCACCTCGGCGTTCGCCTCGCGGCCGAGCCGGAGGGATACGTCGATCCACTCGGCTTGCTGCCTCCGCGCCCGGCGGCTCCTGCGCCGACGCCGCCGGCTCCGGCTCCGGCTCCGGCCGCGGCACCTGTGCCCGTGACTGCGCCGGCGGCCGCGCCGGTCGCGTCCGCTGCCCATCCGGCCGAGCCGGCGGCTCCCACGCAGACGACGGCGACGGCCCCCGCCACGCCGGCCGTGCCTGCGACGCCGCAGGCTGCGGCGGGCGGCCCCGCCCCCGGCGCCGCCTCGCCGGCGTCCGTGACGGAGCCCGCTCCCGCGCCTGCATCGACGGATCCCGGCGTCGACGGCCCGATGGTCGTTGCCGGCCCGTCGGCGCGGGCAGGGTTCCGCGTCGAGCCCGGTCCGGGAGCCGGATCCGAGCCGCGGGCCTCAGCCCCTCTCAGGGAGGCGGCGCACCCGGCGGTCGGGACGCGCGCGTCACCCGGTGCGACGGGGCCGGTGGCCGAAGCCGCACCCGTCGCTGTCGCACCGCGCCGCGCGGCGGCGCCGACGACCGCAACGACCGAACCGCGGGCTCGCGTCGCGACACGTGCCCGGGGCGTGGTCGCCCGCACGTCCGGCGCGGCCTCGCCGGCTCGCCCGAGCCCCCTCCCGGCTGGAGCTCGTCGAGGCGAGGTCGCCGCCGCCTCCCGGCCCGAGCCTGCGGTCACGGCGAGTCCGGAGACGGCTGCCGCTCCACCGCACGCCCACGTGGACGGCCGGCACGGCCGAGGCGTCCTCGTCGCGCTCGTCCTGCTCCTCGTGCTCGCGACGGCGGCCACGGCAAAGGCCGCCCGTAGAATCGGCGGGAATGGAGCCGTACTACGTCACGACGCCGATCTACTACGTCAACTCGACGCCGCACATAGGCCACGCCTACACGACCGTGGCGGCGGACGTCTTCGCACGCCATCAACGGCAGCGCGGTCGTGACACATTCCTCCTCACCGGCGTCGACGAGCACGCGTCGAAGGTGGCAAGGGTCGCTGCGGACCAGGGCCTTGCTCCGCAGGAGTACGCGGATCGGATCGTCGAGGCGTGGCGGGCGCTCCCCGCCCGGCTGGGCGTCGTCCCCGACTTTTTCATCCGCACGAGCGACGACGGGCACAAGCGGTTCGTCCAGGAGTTCCTGTCGCGGATCCGGGACAACGGACGCGACGACATCTACCAGGACGTGTACGCGGGGCTCTACTGCGTCGGCTGCGAGGCGTTCAAGAACGAGGACGAGCTCGTCGACGGCAAGTGCCCCGAGCACGATGTCGCGCCCGAGTGGATCGAGGAGCGGAACTGGTTCTTCCGGCTGTCTGCCTACCAGGAGCAGCTGCTCGCCCTCTACGACGAGCGCCCCGACTTCGTCCTGCCCGCGTTCCGCGCGAACGAGGCCAGGTCGTTCGTGGCCGGCGGTCTCCAGGACTTCTCGATCAGCCGCGAGGGCTCATCGTGGGGGATCCCGATCCCGTGGGACCCGGAGCAGGTCGCGTACGTGTGGGCCGACGCGCTCGTCAACTACCTGAGCGCCCTCACCTACGCGCGGCCCGGCCAAGACCTGATCCCCCGCTTCTGGCCGGGCGTTCGGCATCTGCTCGCCAAGGACATCCTGCGCTTCCACTGCGTCTACTGGCCCGCGATGCTGCTCGCCGCGGGGTACGACGTGCCGCGCCAGCTCTTCGTCCACGGCTATCTCCTGCTCGACGATCGCAAGATCTCGAAGTCGCTCGGTAACGTCGTCGACCCGCTGGACCTCGTCGACGTCTACGGCGCCGACCCGGTCCGCTTCTGGTGCGCCCGCTCTGTGTCGTTCGGCCAGGACGGGACTGCGTCGGTCGACGGCGTCCGCGAGCGCTACGAGCGGGAGCTCGGCAACGACCTCGGCAACCTGCTCTCGCGGACGACGGCGATGGTCGCCCGGTACCGCGGCGGCGTGCTCTCCGCCGTCCCGTCGACGGGGTCGGAGGTCAGGGCGATCCTCGAGCCGCTGGGCGAGGACGTTGCCGCGCGCCTCGATGCCTTCGACCTCACCGGCGCGCTGGAGCGGATCTGGGAGGTCGTGCGTGGGCTCAACCGCCACGTCGAGGCCTCGGCGCCCTGGCAGCTCGCGAAGGAGGACGCGCGTGCGGACGAGCTCGATCGTGTCCTGTACGACCTCGTCGACGGGCTCCGCGCGGTTGCCGTCGCGCTCGCGTCCTACGTCCCCGAGACGTCCGCGCAGATCCTCGAAGCCCTCGGCCAGCCGTCGACCCTCGACTGGGCCGAGGTCGCCTACGGCCGCACGCGTGCAGTCGAGGATCTCGCGCCCGCGCAGCCCTTGTTCCCGCGCATCGACGAGCCTGCACCCGCCGCGTGATCGACACGCACGCGCACCTCGACGCGTGCGACGCCGACCTGGAGGAGCTGCTCGCTCGCGCCCGCTCGGCCGGCGTGAGCCGCGTCGTGACGATCGGGACGGGGATCGACTCGTGTCGCCGCGCGCTGGCGATCGCCGCCGCCCACGACGGTGTCGTGGCCGCGCTCGGGATCGACCCGCATCAGGCAGCGACGCCCGAGGCGGCCAGGGTGGGGGAGCTTCGGGTGCTCCTCGCGGAGCCCCAGGTCGTCGCGGTCGGCGAGACAGGGCTCGACGGCCATCACGGCGCGGACACCCTGCGGGAGCAGCATGCGCTGTTCGACGCACACCTGGCGCTCGCCGAGGAGCTCGGTCTGCCCGTCGTGATCCACAGCCGCTCGGCAACCGCGGAGACCACGGCGGCCCTCGCGTCCTTCGGGGGGACGGTCGTCCTCCACTGCTTCTCGGAGCCCGACCTGCTCGAGCCTGCCCTCGAGCGGCGGTACTACGTCTCGTTCGCCGGGAACGTGACCTACCGCAAGGCCGACGCCCTCCGCGCCGCCGCCGCGAAGGTTCCGGCCGATCGCATCCTCGCCGAGACGGACAGCCCGTATCTCGCACCGCAACCCGTCCGCGGTCGTCCCAACGAGCCCGCCAACGTGATGCACACGCTGGCCGTCCTCGCCGCGGAGCGCGGCGAGACCGTGCCGGATCTCGAGCGTCGCATCGACGAGAACGCCGACCGCGCGTTCGGGCTCGCCCGGGTATGACCCCGGTGCGCCCGAAGAAGTCGCTGGGGCAGCACTTTCTGGTCGACCGCAACGTGCTCGGCGTGATCGAGCGCCTCGCAGGTCTCGACACCGACGACGTGGTGCTCGAGATCGGGCCGGGGCACGGCGTGCTCACCGTGTTCCTCGCCGATCGCGTCCGCCACGTGCACGCGATCGAGCTCGACCCGGACCTCGAGGCGCCGCTCGAGGAGACGCTCGGGGGCCGCGCGAACGTCGACCTCGTCTTCGGCGATGCGCTCGCGCTCGACCTCACCGCGCTCGATCCGCCGGCGACGAAGCTCGTGGCGAACCTGCCGTACAACGTGGCGACGCCGCTCGTCGCGGAGACGCTCATCGGCGTGCCGGGGCTCGCGGCGTGGTGCGTGATGGTGCAGCGCGAAGTGGCCGACCGGTTCTTCGCGGAGCCGGGGACGAAGGCCTACGGCGCCGTCTCGGTCGTCGTGCAGCTCCATGCGCGGCGCACCGGCTTCCACCCCGTCTCGCGGACGGTGTTTCGCCCGCCGCCGAACGTCGACTCCGCGCTCGTGGCCTTCGACCGCATTCCGCCGCCGCCGGACGCCGACGACGTGCGCAGGGTCGTAACCGGCGCCTTCGGCCATCGACGCAAGACGCTCGGGAACGCACTTGCGCTCGCGGGGGTCGCCACGCGGGCGGAGGCTGTCGCCGCCCTCGACGTCATCGGCCGCCCTTCCGACGTGCGGGCCGAGGCTCTCACCCCGCAGGAGTTCGTGCGCCTCACGGAGGCGCTCCGGCGGTGAACGGCTGGCGAGAGGCGCCGGCGCCGGCGAAGCTCAACCTCGCGCTCGTCGTCGGCCCGCTCCGCGACGGTGGGAAGCACGAGGTGGTCACGGTGCTGGAGCGGCTCTCGCTCGCGGACACGGTGGCGGTGCGCCGGGCGAGCGTGACCCGCGTCACGGGGTTCGCGGACGACACCCTCGTCCAGAGGGTGCTCGACGAGGTCACGCGCGCCGCCGGTGGCGCGCCGGCGTTCGAGGCGCGCATCACGAAGCGCGTCCCGGTCGCCGCCGGGCTCGGCGGAGGATCGAGCGACGCCGCGACCGCGCTTCGGCTCGCGAACGAGCTGCTCGACGCCCCGCTCTCCGACGGCGCGCTCGAGCAGCTGGCCGCCACCCTCGGCGCCGACGTGCCGTTCTTCCTCCACACGGGGCCGCAGCTCGCGACCGGGGACGGCACGACGCTCACGCCGGTCGCGCTGCCGCGCGACTACTCGGTCGTCCTCGCGCTGCCTCGGGGTGCCGTCAAGACCTCGACCGCCGACGTCTACGTGGCGTTCGACGAACGCCGGGGCGAGATCGGCTTCGACGACCGCCGCGCCGCGTTGCTCGGGGCGCTCGAGGCGTGCCGGCGCGTGGAGGATCTCGCGCGGCTGCCTCCGAACGACCTGGCGTCCGCGCCGCTCGCTACGGAGCTCCGGGCACTCGGCGCCCTGCGCGCCGACGTCACCGGCGCCGGTCCCGTGGTCTACGGCCTGTTCGCCGACCCGCGCGATGCCACGGCGGCGGCGGCCGCCCTCGCCGCTCGGGCAGAGACGTCGGTCACGACGCCGGCCTGAGCGATCTGCGCCGTCGGCCACGCACCCCGGCGTGCCCGGCGGTGCCCGACACCGCGCTCGGGGAGACGTGCGAACCTCGTGCGGGTGATCGCGCCCAGCGCGGGTATCGACGCCTGTCGGACGCGGTCGAGCCCACGTCCTGAGGCACGACGCGTGCAGGAGGGCCGGTGTGCGGGCCGCCTCACGTGTCGTCTCGCCTGTGGACGAATCGGCACAGAGCTGGCACGGCCGGGGGTTGACGGCGAACGGTGCCTGACACCGCATCGGCCCCGCGGGGGGAGCGCGTGTGATAGTAACTAGGCAATGCCTAGGAAGACGCTTTCCGCAGCACAGGCGTCGCGGGCGCTCGGGATCAGCCTCGACACCCTCCGGCGCTGGGACCGCGAGGGGAAGATCCGCGTCGAGCGGGACTCGGCGAACAGGCGCGTCGTGCCCGTCGCCGAGGTGGAGCGGCTCAGCGCCGACGACGGGTCGGAGGGACTGACCGCGCGCAACCGCTTCCGGGGCATCGTCCGCTCGGTGGAGACCGACGGGCTGCTCGCCCGCGTCGAGATCGACGTCACCGAGCCGGCGCGCGTCGTCGCGATCGTGACGCGCGAGTCGGTCGAGGAGCTCGGGCTGCATCCCGGGATGAGCGCCGCGGGCGTCGTCAAGTCGACGAGCGTGATGGTGGAGCGGTGACGCGGCCGTCTCAGCCGGCGGCATCTCCTCACCGTCGCCGCGGGCGGCGCTGCGCTCGCGGCGCCTTCCCGGCCCCGAGCGCGCGCGCCGCGACCGACGACGAGCTCGCGTACGCGAACTTCGCCGTCTCGGCCGAGCTCCTGCTCGCCGACCTGTACGGGAAGGCGCTCGCCGCGAAGGTCGCCATCGGAACCCGGCCCGAGCGTCCTCCGCGCGGGCCGCAAAGCGGCCCTCCGCCACGCGAGCGCGCTCTCGGAGCTCCTCACGGGCGCCGGGCAGGACGCCCCGGCGGCGGAGGACTTCGCGTTCCAGTGGCCCGACGAACGCCTTCGCGAGCCGCGCCGCGATCGCGGCGACCGCACGCGCGGTCCTCCGCGCGATGCTCGGCGCCTACCAGACCGCGGTCGCATCGGTCTCCGAGCCGAGCTACCGGATCCTCTACGCCAGCCTCGGCGCGAGCGTCGGCCAGCAGCTGGGGGCGTTGACCGCGCTCGCGGCGGGCGGCGTCGTCGAGCCGTTCCCCGTCGCCATCGATCTCGAGCGCGCCAGCAACGCGCTCGAGCGGTACCTCGGATGAGGAGATCCCGCATGAGAGCCCGTGTCGTCGTCGCCGTCGCGCTGACCGCACTCGTCGCCTCGTCCGCCCTCGCCTCTGGCGCGACGGCGCGACCGCACGCCGACCCGCTGACGATCTACGCCGCCGCCTCGCTGACCGAGGTGTTCAAGGCGCTCGACCCGAGCGCAGCGGTACAGCTTCGCCGGGTCGAACACGCTCGAGACGCAGATCCGCAACGGCGCGCCCGCCGACATCTTCGCCTCCGCGGCGCCGCTCAACACCGCAGCGGCTCTTCAAGGCCGGGCATCGTCGACAAGCCGGTCACGTTCACGGCCAACCGGCTCGCGCTGATCGTGCCGAAGTCGAACCCCGCCGGCGATCACGTCGGTCTACGACCTGCGGACGCAAGCCCGTCAAGCTCGTCGTCGCGAGCGCGGCCGTCCCGGTCGGCGGCTACACGCGCACGGTGCTGCAGCAAGATGGGGCTGACGCGGCGTCCTGTCGAAGGTCGTGAGCCAGTGAGTCCGACGTGAAGGCCGTGACGGGCAAGGTCGCGCTCGGTCAGGCCGACGCCGGGTTCGTCTACGTCACCGACGCGCGCGCCGTCTCGAGCGACCAGGTGACCGTGATCCGGATTCCCGCGTGGGCGCAGCCACGCGTGCGCTACGAGATCGCGGTCGTGTCGAAGTCGCCGAACAAGGCGGCGGCACGGGCGTGGGTCAAGATGGTCCTCTCGGCGAAGGGCCAGACGGCGCTCAAGAGCGCCGGTTTCCTCCCGCTCCCGAAGGCATCGTCGTAGACCGGCTCTTTCGCGGAGTCGCGCTCGTCCTCGCGACGGCGCTCGCGCTGGGCTTCCTGCTGCTGCCGATCGTCGCGATCTTCCTGCGCGTTCCACCGGGAGAGCTCGTCTCGGCGCTGCGGAGCGACGCCGCGAAGGACGCGCTCGTCGTCACCTTCGAGACGAACGCTGATCGCGCTCGCGCTGATCCTCCTGTTCGGCACGCCGACCGCCTACTGGGCCGCGACCCGGCGCTCGCGCCTCCGCGACGTCGTCGTCACGCTGATCGAGCTGCCGCTCGTGCTGCCGCCGGCGGTCGCGGGGATCGGCCTGCTCGCCGCGTTCGGGCGCGCTGGGCCTGCTCGGCGGCACGCTCGACGCGCTCGGGATCGACGTCGCGTTCACACAAGCTCGCGGTCGTGCTCGCCGTCACCTTCGTCGCGAGCCCGTTCTACGTCCGGACGGCGGTCGCGGCCTTCGAGGCGGTCGACCCGACGCTGCCCGCCGCCGCGCGCACGCTCGGCGCCGGCCCGGGGCGGGTGTTCTTTCGCGTGGCGCTGCCGCTCGCAGCGGGCGGCCTCGGCGCCGGCGCGGCCCTCGCGTTCGCGCGTGGGCTCGGCGAGTTCGGGGCGACGATCATGTTCGCCGGGCTCGCTCCAGGGCGTCACGCAGACGCTCTCGCTCGCGATCTACGAGCAGTTCGACCTCGACTTCGACGTCGCTCTCGCGATCAGCGCCGTGCTGGTCGTGATCAGCGCCGCGACGCTCCTGTCCGTCAAGCTGGTCACGCGATGGCGCTCGACCTCGAGCTCACCCATTCCCTCCGTAGCTTCGTCGCCGCTCGTCGAGCTGAGCGTCGGCGACGGCGCGACGTTCGCGCTCGTCGGGCCGTCGGGCGCGGGGAAGACGACCGTGCTGCGCGTCGATCTCCGGGCTGCTCGACCCCGGACGCGGGCCGGGTCGCGCGTCGCGGGCGAGACGTGGCTCGACACGCGCCGGCGCGTCGACCTCCCGCCCGAGCGGCGGCGGGTGGGCTACCTGTTCCAGGAGTACGCGCTCTTCCCCCACCTCGACGTGACGGCGAACGTCCGCTTCGGCGCGGCGCGCGACGCCGATGTGGGCGAGCTGCTCGAGCGCTTCCGGATCGCGCACCTGCGCAGGCGCGCGCGTGCACGGACGCTCTCGGGCGGCGAGCGCCAGCGGGTCGCTCTCGCGCGGGCGCTCGCGCGCGACCCGGCGGTGCTGCTGCTCGACGAGCCGCTGGCCGCGCTCGACGCGCATACGCGCGCGTCGGTGCGCTCCGAGCTCCACGAGATCCTCGGCGAGCTCGGCCATCCCGACCGTGCTCGTGACCCACGACTTCGAGGACGCGGCCGCGCTCGCCGACGAGGTGGGCGTGATCGTCGACGGCCGCGATCCTCCAGGTCGACACGCCGTCGGGGCTCGTCGCCGCGCCCGGCCGAGCCCGTTCGTCGCGAGCTTCACGGGCGCGACGCTCCTGGCCGGCACGGCGTCGCCGGGGCGCGACGGCCTCACCGAGGTGAGCCTCGACGCGCGGGATCACCGCCTGGTCGACCGACCCGGGCGAGGGCCGCGTCGCGCTCGGCATCTACCCGTGGGAGGTCTCGATCGCCCGCGAGACGCCGACGGACACCGCCGCTGAACCACGTGCGGGCGCCGATCGTGTCGCTCGGTCGAGCTCGGGAACCGCGTGCGGCTGCGCGTCGGCCCGCTGGCCGCCGAGGTGACGACGGGGTCGGCGAAGCGCCTCGGGCTCCGCGAGGGCGACGTCGGTCGTCGCGTCGTTCAAGGCGACGGCCGCGCGGCTGCTCCCGCTCTGACGGCTGATAGGGTCCCGGCCATGGGCGTCGAGCTGGTTCCCGAGCCGGGCGCGGCCGAGCGAGAAGCGGTGCGCCGGGCGCTCGACCGTCGCGCTCCCAGAGGCTGGCCGGGCCGTCTCCGCCCTGGTGGCGCGCAGGTCTGGACGAGGCGCTCGAGCGCGCGCCTGTCGGTTGCGCCGAGGCCGTCGGCCTACGAGGCCGCTCGCTCGCCGCGCAGGACGCGCGGCGCGACCCGCGCGTAGTCGAGCCCCGAGATCCACGTCAGCAGCGTCGCGACGAGCAGCGCCCACCACGCCACGTCGGCGTCCCACGCGCCGGCCGCCTGCAAGCCCGGCGAGGATCGCGGCCACGGTCTGCGCCCACGTCTTCAGCTTGCCGAGGTCGCGCGCGCCCATCACGACGCCGCGCTCGATCGCCGCGAGGCGGAGGCCCGAGACGGCGATCTCGCGCGCGACGATCGCCGCCACCATCCACGCAGGGGCGACGCCCTCGGCGACGAGCATCACGAGCGCGGCCAGCACGAGCACCTTGTCCGCGATCGGGTCGAGCAGCGAGCCGAACGCCGACGTCTGGTTGCGCCGCCGCGCGAGCCACCCGTCGACCTGGTCGGTCGCCATCGCGACGACGAACACCGCCGTCGCCCAGTAGAGGTGATCCTGGAAGTCCCAGGCGAAGAGGACGATCACGACGGGTACCGCGAGCGCCCGGGCGAGCGTCAACTGGTCGGGCAGGGTCACGGTTCGGGGAGAATACGCGCCGGATGCCTCCGTTCTCGAAGGTGCTGGTGGCCAACCGCGGCGAGATCGCGGTCCGCGTCTTCCGCACGCTGCGCGAGCTCGGGATCGGTTGCGTGGCCGTCTACTCGGAGGCCGACCGGGGGCGCGCGCACGTGCGCGCCGCCGACGAGGCGTACCTCGTCGGCCCCGGACCGGCCGCGGAGAGCTACCTCCGCGGCGACGTGCTCGTCGAGACGGCGCTGCGCGCGGGCGCGGAGGCGATTCACCCCGGCTACGGATTCCTCGCCGAGAACGCCGCCTTCGCGCGGCTGGTCGAGGAGGCGGGGCTGACGTGGATCGGGCCGCCGCCCGACGCGATCGAGCTGATGGGGACGAAGACCGCCGCACGCCGCGGTGATGCGCGCCGCGGGCGTGCCGATCATCCCGGGCGCCGTCGACCCGGTCCGCTCCGCCGGCCGAGGTCGCCGGCGCTCGGCGCCGAGATCGGCTACCCGCTGATCATCAAGGCGGCGGCCGGCGGCGGCGGCAAGGGCATGGAGATCGTCCGCGCGCCCGACGAGCGCCGAGCGGGCGTTCGCGTCGGCCACCCGGCAGGGGGAGAAGTACTTCGCCGACCCCGCCGTCTACGTCGAGCGATACCTCGAGGACCCGCGGCACGTCGAGGTGCAGGTTCTCGCGGACGCGCACGGGAACGTGATCCACCTCGGGCGAGCGCGACTGCACGATCCAGCGCCGCCACCAGAAGCTCGTCGAGGAGACGCCCTCGCCCGCCGTCGACGACGCGCTCCGCGCCCGGATCGGGCGCGATCGCGGTCGACGCCGCGCGCGCGGCGGGCTACCGCTCCGCGGGCACGATCGAGGGCCTGCTCACGCGCGAGGGCGAGTACTTCTTCATGGAGATGAACACCCGCATCCAGGTCGAGCACACCGTCACGGAGGCCGTGACCGGGGTCGACCTCGTGCGCGAGCAGATGCTCGTCGCGGCCGGGCGAGCCGCTCTCGCTCGCGCAGGACGACGTCGTTCTCCGCGGGCATGCGATCGAGTGCCGTATCAACGCCGAGGACGTCGCGAAGGGCTTCCTGCCGGCGCCCGGGACGGTCACTGCGTATCGCGAGCCCGCCGGGCCGGGGGTGCGTGTCGACTCGGGCATCGAGGCCGGAGACGACGTGAGCGGTCTCTACGACCCGATGATCGCGAAGCTGATCGTCCACGACGTCGACCGCGACCGCGCGATCGCCCGCATGCTCCGAGCGCTCGCGGAGTTCCGGATCGAAGGCACGCCGACCCTGCTCGGCTTCCACCGCGCCCTCCTCGAGCACCCGTGCTTTCGCGCCGGCGCGACCTGCGACGGGATCGTCGAGTCGCAGGAGCTGGCCGAGCGTGCGCAGGAGCTCGACCGGCAGCTCTCTCGGTCGGCGACCCAACCGGGAGACCGGAGGGACGGCGGCGCCATGACCGTCCCGCGGCTCGTCGGCGTCGAGGTCGACGGCCGCTCGTACGACGTCCGCATCCACGTGACGGAGCGTGCCCTGGGCTGCCCTCGCCCGGCGCCGCCGCGAGCGTCACAACCACGTGGGCGGCGTCGGTGGGAGCGGAGCCGTCGTCAGCCCCATGCAAGGGACGATCCTCGAGGTTGCGGTCGCCGGTGGCGATCGGGTCGACGAGGGGCAGCTGCTCCTCGTCGTCGAGGCGATGAAGATGGAGAACGAGATCGTGGCGCCGCGCGACGGCGTCGTGACCGACCTCGCCGTCACGGTCGGGACGGGAGTGACGAGCGGGCAGCTCCTCTGCGTCGTCGCCGACCCGGGCCCCGAGTGACGCTCGCAGACCTCGTCGAGCGGCTCGTGGGCGACGGGGAGCTGACCGGAGCCACCCTGAGCCGCCCACGCGCGCCCGACCCGAACGGCGCGCGGCGCATCACCGTCGAGCCCGTCCGGCTCCGCGCGGGTGCACGCTGGCGCGTGCGGCGGCACTACGCGTCACGGACGACGGACGAGAACCTCGACGGGCCGGCGCTCGAACGCCTCCTCTCCGCGGCGATCGGCGCCGACTACCGGCAGGCGCTCCTCCACGAGGCGGACGCCGACTGGCAGGTGCTGGCGGGGCGCGGCGAGCCACGCATCCTGCGGAAGCCGCCGACCCGCCCCGCGGCCAGTGCGGCTCACGATCGTCCGAAGCGTCACCTGCTCCCCGAGGGCGAGCCCGTCCCGTACCTCGTCGCGCTCGGGGTGCAGACGGCGGACGGTCGCGTGCGTGCGCCGCGCCGGGCCAAGTTCCGCCAGGTGAACCGGTTCGTCGAGCTCGTCGAGGACGTCGTCCCGAGCCTGCCGGAGGGGCGCCTGCGCGTCGTGGACTTCGGCTCCGGGCGCGCCTACCTGACGTTCGCCCTCCACGACCTGCTGACCCGCGTCCACGCACGCGAGGTGGACGTGCTCGGGCTCGACCTGAAGCAGAACGTCGTCGCAGAGTGCGAGCAGCTCGCCCGGCGTCTCGACGCGGGCGGCCTTCGCTTCGAGCTCGGCGACATCGCCGACGCGGACCTCGACGGCGTCGACCTCGTCGTGAGCCTGCATGCGTGCGACACGGCCACCGACGTCGCGCTCGAGCGCGCCGTGCGGGCCGGCGCGCGCGTGATCCTCGCGGTCCCCTGCTGCCAGCACGAGCTCCTCGGCCAGCTCTCGAACGAGACGCTCCGGCCGCTGCTCCGCTACGGCACGCTGCGCGAGCGCTTCGCGGCAGAGGTCACCGACGCGGCCCGCGCGCGGCTCCTCGAGCTGGCCGGCTACGACGTCCAGGTGGTCGAGTTCGTCCCGCTCGAGCACACGCCGAAGAACGTGCTCCTCCGTGCGACCCGGACGATCCGACCGGTGCGCGACCGCGACCGCCTCGCCGGCGAGTACCGGGCGTTCGCGGACGCGCTCGGCATCGAGCCTGCGCTCGAACGGCTTCTCGCCGACGTCGTGCACGTGTAACCGGCTGGAACGCTGGTTGACCAAGCTGGTAGGAATTCCTACACTGCAGGTATGAAGGCGATCGTTTCCGAGAAGGGCCAGGTCACCATCCCGAAGCCGTTGCGCGATCGCCTCGGGATCACGCACGGCGCGGTGCTCGAGTTCCGCGAGGACGCGGGCTCGCTCGTCGTCACCAAGGTGGGCGGCGAGAGCGCAGTCGCCTCCGTGTACGGGATCATCGACGTCCGCAAGCCCGTCGACGACCTCGTCGAGGAGATGCGCGGCCGCGGGCCCGACGGGTGATCACCGCGGTCGACACGAACGTCCTCCTCGACGTCTTCACCGCCGACGGCGTGCACGGCCGGCGATCCGCGTCCGCGCTCGGCCGTGCCCGGCAGGAGGGCGCGATCGTCACGTGCGATGTGGTCTGGGCCGAGACGGCCGCGTGGTTTCCCTCCCCGGCCGCGGCCCACGAGGCGTTCGACGTGCTCGGACTGGGGTTCGAGCCGGTCGACGACGAGGCGGCGGTGCTCGCGGGGCAGTCGTGGCGTGCATACCGCCGTCGCGGTGGGCCGCGGCGAGCGGATCGTGTCCGACTTTCTCGTCGCAGCCCACGCGCTCCGTCGCGCGGACAGGCTCCTCACCCGCGACCGGGGCTTCTACCGGCGTGCGTTCACCGACCTCGTGATCATGGCGCCCTGAGCTCAGGGCCGTGCGCGCAGCCGGTGCGCGTGGTCCGTGATCCAGACGAAACGCGCGGGCATGCCGTCCGGCGGGTCACCGACGGCGACCAGCGGGCCGAACACGACGCGGACCCAGCGGCCCGCAGCGAGCGAGCCGGGCGCGGAGATCGTCCCGCGCCAGCTCGCCCCCGGCTCGAGCCGGGCCGGCAGCGCCGGGTCGAACCGCCGCGCCGCGCGCAACCCCGGGAGATCGCCGCTCTGGTTGCGTCGCTCGAGCTCGTCGATGTCGCCCGTCGCGAACAGCATGATGCCGAACGACTGCTCGACAGCCACGGGATCCGCGCCGAGCGCCCAGGGGATCCCCGACCGGTTCTCGATCTCCACATCCGACGTCCAGCCGCCGTCGGTCACCGCGAAGCGGCGCACGCTGAAGACGAGCGCGGGTCCCGTTGCGGGCGAGCGCTCGACCCAGGCGAGCTCGGCGGCCTGGGGAGGCGCAGCGCTGGGAATGACGGGCGCCGCTCCGCCGGAGCTGCAACCCGTCACGAGGAGGACGGCGCCGAGCGCGACCAGGACGGCGACGGGGCGCTGCACACGGCAATGCTCGCACACGCGCCTCGGGCGCACCGCGGGTGGCGGTCCGTCGCGCAGGGGTTCTTCGATAGCCTCCCGCGCGGCGTGGATCTCTACGAGTACCAGGGCAAGGAGCTGTTCCGCCGGGTCGGCATCCCGGTCTCCGAGGGGCGCCTGGCGACCACGCCCGGCGAGGCGCGGCAGGCGGCAGAGGTGCTCGGCGGCCCTGTCGTCGTCAAGGCCCAGGTGCTCACCGGTGGACGCGGCAAGGCGGGCGGGATCAAGCTCGCGGCCAACGCGCACGAGGCGGAGGAACGCGCGCAAGGAGATCCTCGGCCTCGACATCCGCGGCCACGTCGTGCGGAAGCTCTGGATCGAGTCCGCCTCCGACATCGCCAAGGAGTACTACCTCTCGCTCACGTTCGACCGGGGCAACAAGCAGGCCCTCTACATGTTCACGACGCAGGGCGGCGTGGACATCGAGCAGGTTGCGGAGGAGAGCCCCGACGCGCTCGTCCAGCTCCGCGTCGACCCGCTCGAGGGCTTCCACCCCTGGCAGGCACGGCGGCTCGTCTTCGGAGGCGACGTCACCGACCCGTCCGAGCAGAAGCAGATCGCCGCGATCGTCGGGAAGCTCCACGAGGCATTCGTCCGGTTCGACGCGATGCTCTGCGAGATCAACCCGCTGATCGTGACGCCCGACGGCGAGGTGAAGGCTCTCGACTCGAAGTTCACGGTCGACGACAACGCGCTCTTCCGCCACCCGGACGTCGCCGAGATGCGCGACCGCGAGGCGGCCGACCCGCTCGAGGCGCTCGCGCGCGAGAAGCACGTCACGTACGTCAAGCTCGACGGCGACGTCGGCGTGCTCGGCAACGGTGCCGGCCTGACCATGTCGACCGTCGACGTCGTCACGTTCGCGGGCGGGCGGCCTGCGAACTTCTGCGATCTCGGCGGCGGCGGCGACGCGCAGGGCGTCGTCGACGCGCTCTCGGTGATCACCCAGGACGCGCAGGTCAAGGCCATCTTCTTCAACGTCTTCGGCGGCATCACGCGCTGCGACGAGGTCGCGCGCGGGATCCTCCAGGCGCTCGGGGAGATGTCGCTCGACCTCCCGATCGTCGTCCGCCTCGACGGCACGAACGCCGAGGAGGGCCGCAGGATCCTCGCCGAGGCGGCGCCGGCGAACCTCCACGTCTCGCCGACGATGCTGGAGGCGGCGACGCTGGCGGTGGAGTTGGCGGCATGACGTCCGTCGACTGGAGCCAGCGCGCCCGGGGGTACGTCGACTCCGACGCCCACCGCGAGGGCGCCGACCTCGACCAGCTCGTTGCGTGGTCGGCCGGAGCACGGACGGCGCTCGACGTTGCGACGGGCGGCGGCCACGTTGCGCGGCGCCTACGCGAGGCGGGGCTCGAGGTCGTGACGTGCGATCCCGCGCCCGGCATGCGGTCCCGACGTGATCTGCCGAGCCGAGTCGCTGCCTTTCGCCGACGACGCGTTCGATGTCGTCGCCTGCCGCACCGCGGCCCACCACTTCGCCGGCTCCGCGGCCGCCGTGCGCGAGATGGCCCGCGTGCGCAACGAGCGTGTGCTCGTCGTCGACACGGTCTTCATGGGCGTGGAGGTCGAGGAGGCCGAGGCCCTCCGCGACCCGTCCCACGTCCGCAACTACACCGAGGCCGAGTGGCGGCAGTTCCTCGAGGACGCCGGTCTCACGATCGAGGAGAAACGCGTCTTCGTGCACTCGTTCGACTTCGCGGCCGTGGCTCGAGCGGACGGGCTGTGAGGGCGAGGACGCGCGGCGCGCCGAGGCGCTGCTCGGCGACCGCGTCGCCGACGGCAGGCTGACGCTCGACAAGCTCGCGCTCCGGGCGAGGAAGGCGAGCCTGATGGCGATCCTGGTCGACAACGACACGCGGCTCGTCGTCCAGGGCCTCACCGGCTCCGAGGGGCGCTTCCACGGCCTGCGCAACCGCGGCTACGGAACGAACCTCGTCGCGGGCGTCACGCCGGGGAAGGGGGGTCAGGACGTCGACGGCGTGCCCGTCCTCGACACCGTCGCCGACGCCGTCCGGGATCACGGCGCGAACACGTCGATGATCTTCGTCCCGGCGCCGTTCGCCGCGGACGCGATCTACGAGGCCGTCGACGCGGGCGTCCACACGGTGATCACGATCACCGAGGGGATCCCGGCGCACGAGATGCTCCGCATCCATGCGTACATCCGCTCGAGAGACGTCAGGCTGCTCGGGACCCAACTGCCCGGGAGCGCTGTCGCCGGGCAAGGCGAACGTCGGGATCATCCCCGCCGAGATCTTCACGCCGGGCGAGATCGGCCTCGTCTCGCGCTCGGGCACGCTCACGTACCAGATCGGGCACGAGCTGACCCAGATGGGCCTCGGGAACTCCACCATCGTCGGCATCGGCGGCGACCCGATCGTCGGCTCGTCCTTCATCGACGTCCTCTCGCTCTTCGAGGCCGACCCGGAGACGAAGTACGTGGTCATGGTCGGCGAGATCGGCGGCGACGAGGAGGAGAAGGCCGCGGACTTCATCGAGACCGAGATGACGAAGCCGGTCGCCGCCTACATCGCCGGCTTCACCGCTCCGCCGGGCAAGACGATGGGGCACGCGGGCGCGATCATCTCCGGCTCGTCCGGCACGGCCGCGGCGAAGAAGAAGGCGCTCGAGGAGCGGGGGATCCGAGTGGGGACGACCCCGACCGAGACGGCTCAGCTCGCGGCCGAGCTCACGATCTGACCGCGACGGCGGGCGAGCACGACAGCCGCCACGACGACCGTCAGCCCGAGCGGCCCGTAGATCGGTGCCGCCCACCAGAACGCGACGCACGTGACGAGAGTCGCGGTGCCGAGCAGCGCCACGGCGGCCGTGGGCCGCGGCCGGAGCAGAATGCCCCCCGCGAGGAGCAGCGCAAGGATGGCTGCGCTGATCGAGGCGTACCGGACGACGTCGCCCGGCTCCCAGTCGCCGCCGTAGAAGTCGAAGCCGACGAGCGCCGTCGCGCTGAAGGCGTGCACGCCGACGAGGAACAGGTACGCGAGGAGCGACAGCGACCAGCCCGCGAAGCGCAGCGCGGCCCGCGTCGAGGGCAGCCGGCGGCCCCGGCGGCGCGAGCGGCGCCACGAGAGGTCGGCCGGGATCCCGCGGACGCAGCGCGAGAGCACGGCGAGCTCCGCGCGCGACCCTGCACCTTCGGCCGCGCGGTGCTCCCAGAGATCGGAGGCGATCTCGGCGCGTCGCTGCGCGCGCGCGGCGTCCGGCACGCCCCGCGTGTAGCGGTCGACCCACCAGAGCGCGAGGCGTGTCGCGGTCACGCGAGCGCGGCCCTCGTGACCGGGGCCGGCGTGCGCCGGTGCTCCTCGGCCACCCGACGCACACCCGTGCCCGTGATCCGGTAGAGCCTTCGCCGCGGGCGTCCCTCGCCGAGCGCGACGTCGGGATCCTCCCACTCGTCCTCGAGCAATCCCTGCTCCGCCAGCCGGCCGAGCGCCTTGTAGAGCGTGCCGTGCGCCGTCAGCGCCCTCGATCCGTCGGCGTCGGCGAGCGCCTTCGCCAGCTCGAAGCCGTGGAACGGGTCGCCTGCGCGCGCCGTCGCGAGCTCGAGGATCGCGAGCTCGAGGGGGACGAGGGCGCCGGGCTTGCGTCGCACCCGGTCAGTCTTGCAGATCCCGATCCGAATGGGTATATATCTTCCTATTCATGGAGGCCGCGGCTGTGGCATCGCGATCGGCGGCGTTCCGGGACGACGTCCGGGACGTCGCATGGTGGGTGCTCGTCGGCGCCGGCTCCGGGGCGCTCGCCGGGGTGGTCGTCGGGGGAATCGGCGGGCGGCTCGCGATGCTGCTCCTGCGGCTCACCTCCCCCGACGTCGTCGTCGGCATGACGTCGGACAACGGGTTCGAGATCGGCGTGGTGTCGACCCGGACGCTCGACCTGCTCGTTGCGACGGCGGGGCTCGGCGCGCTCAACGGCGTGCTCTACGCGGCGTTCCGCGGGGCGCTCCCGGCGCGCCTGCGGCTGCCGCTCTGGACGGTGTTCGCGGCCGCGCTCGGCGGGGCGACCGTCGTCGACGAGGAGGGCGTCGACTTCACGCTCCTCGAGCCGGCCGCGCTCGCGATCGGGCTGTTCGTGCTGCTGCCCGGCGCGGCGGCCGCGCTCGTCGTGCTGCTGGTCGAGCGGTGGAGCCGTGCCGAGCCGTGGGCCGACACCCGGCTCTCGGTCGGGATCTGCGTCGCGGCACTCCTCGGGAGCGTCGCGCTCGCCCTGGCGGCGCTCGTCGCCGCGGGGGCGCTCGTCCTGCGCAAGGTCGGGCTCGACCGCCTCGTCGGCCGCTTGGCCCGTGTCGCGGTGCCGGCGGGCCTCCTGGTCGTGACGGCGCTCTCGGGCTGGGAGCTCGTGAAGGAGTCGGCGCGGATCCTCTGACAAGGGAGTCGGGCCGGGCGGTCGAATCCTTCCGGTGTGACCCGGTCGGCTCCAGTGGCTGTGACCTCGCGGCTCGAGGAGCGGCTTCAGCGCGGCATCGAGCGGCTCACGCTGTTTCGGGCCGTGCGCATGGTCGCCACGGTCGCGCTCACGCTCGCCTTTGTCGCGGCCGTGCTCGAGTCGATCGTCGACTCGGGCATCGACGGGTTCAACAACGCCCTCTGGTGGGCGATCGTGACGGTGACCACCGTCGGGTACGGGGACGTCGTCCCGACCACGACCATCGGCCGGATCGTCGCCGGCATCCTCATGCTCGTCGGCGTCAGCGCGATCCCGATCGCGACGTCGCTCGTCGTCTCGGTCTTCATCACGCGCATCCAGGCGAGGCAGCACGCTGCCGACGCCGCCGACCGGGCCGACCTCGTCGCGCGCCTCGAGCGGATCGAGCAGGCGCTCGCCCGGATGAGCGAGCGCGCCGGGCCGAGCGCGTAGCATCGCGCTCATGGAGCTGCGTTCGCTCGACGAGATCGAGCCGTTCACGACGAAGGACGGCTCGACGATCCGCGAGCTCCACCACACGTCCGCGCAATCCCTCGCGGAGGCGTCGCTCGACCCCGGGCAGGCGACCCAGCGCCACTATCACGTGCGGACGGAGGAGATCTACCTCATCACCGCCGGAGGCGGCGTCCTCGAGGTCGACGGCGAGTCCCGCGAGGTCACGGTCGGGGACGCGGCGGTGATCCCGCCCGGGGCGTGGCACGAGCTCGTCGCGGGGTCGACGGGCGCACGCCTGCTCTGCATGTGCGTCCCGCCGTACTCCCACGACGACACGTTCTTCGAGTAGTTCCTGCTTTTCAGCGGCGGCGCGTCCGAGCCGAGCCCCATCCGCCGCGACGGCGCGACGAGTAGACGAGGCGCGGTGCGGCAGTCGTCATCCCGGTCGACACGAACGTCTCGTGCTGGCCGTTCAGGCGTGCCACGCGGCTCATGTCCGCCTGCTGCTCCGGAAGGACGAGCGTGACCCCGGTGCCCGACCGTCCCGCCCGACCCGTGCGGCCGACGCGGTGCGTGTACGCCTTGCCGTCCTCGGGCGGGTCGAAGTTGATCACGTGCGTGACGTCGTCGAGGTCGAGGCCCCGAGCCGCGACGTCGGTGGCGATCAGCGTCGTGACGGTGCCGGAGTCGAATCGCTCGAGCGCCCGCTGCCGCTGGCCCTGCGTGAGGTCGCCGTGCATCGCAGCGGCCTTCACGCCCTGCTGCGCGAGCTTCCGCGCAAGGCGGTCGGCGCCGCGCTTCGTGCGCACGAAGACGAGCGCAAGGCCGCGTTCCGCCTGGAGCAGCTCCACGAGCGTCGAGACCTTCGTGTCGGCCGTGACCGCCACGAAGCGGTGCTCGATCTCGCCGGGGGCGTGCTCGCTCGGAAGCTCCGCCTCGATGTGGGCCGGGGACTGCGTGTACGCCCGCGCGAGCTCGCCGACCTCGCCGTCGAGGGTGGCGGAGAAGAACATGGTCTGCCGGTCGCGCGGCAGCCGCTTGACGATCCGGTCGACCTGCGGCTTGAAGCCCATGTCGAGCATCCGGTCGGCCTCGTCGAGGACGAGGATCTCCACCGCGTCGAGGGTCACGAGGCGCCGGTCGAGCAGGTCCTGGAGGCGTCCCGGGGTCGCGACGATCACGTGCGCGTCGCGGGCGTGGTTCGCCTGCGGCCGCAGCGCGACGCCGCCGTAGACGGTCGCGACCGACATGTTGCGGGCGCGCGCGAGCGAGCCGATCGCCTCGGAGACCTGCACCGCGAGCTCGCGGGTCGGGACGAGGACGAGCGCCGCGGGGCGGGCGTCGTCCCGCGGGGCACGCTCGATGAGCGGGATCGCGAAGGCGAGCGTCTTGCCCGAGCCCGTCGGGGACTTGGCGAGCAGGTCGGTTCCCGCGAGCGCGGGGGGGATGGCACGCGACTGGATCTGGAAAGGGCTGCTGATGCCCCGCGCGTCGAGCACGGCGGCCAGGTCCGCGCTCACGCCGAGCGCGGCGAACGTGTTCTGCGACATACGACTCCTGTGATTGGTGGAACGGCTCGAGACCTACGACCTTCGAGCCCTGGAGGAGTCGAACGAAGCGGATCTCACGGGGCGGCTCCGTGGCCGACCGTACGAGGACAGTAGCAGCCGCCTCGGCCGTCGCCGCTCGACGGTAGGCTCGTCGCATGGCCCCGATCTCCTTCGCGCGCGGCGCGCCGTCGCCCTCGTGCCTCGATCCCTCGCTGATCTCGGACTGCGCCCGTGCCGTGCTCGAGCGCGACGGGACGACGATCCTGTCGTACGGGACGGGCGGCGGCTACGGCCCGCTCCGCGAGCTCCTGGCCGAGCGTCACGGCGTCGATCCTGCGCGGGTCTTCGTGACGACGGGAGGGCTCCAGGGCTTCGTCTTCTACGCGGCCGCGCAGCTCGCCCGCCGTCCGGGACGCGTGCTCGTCGAGGGGCCGACGTACGACCGGCCACTCAAGCTCCTGCGCTGGCAGGGCGTCGAGACGGTCGCGATCCCGATGGACGACGAGGGCCTCGAACCGGACGCGCTCGAGGCCGAGCTCCGCCGCGGCGGCGACGTGTCGTTCCTCTACACGATCCCGACGTTCCAGAACCCGAGCGGCCGCACGCTCGGCGAGGGGCGTCGACGCCGGATCGCGGAGCTCGCCGCCGAGCACGACCTCGACGTCCTCGAGGACGACCCGTACGGCCTCGTGCGCTACGAGGGCACGGCGCCGCCGTCGCTGCACGCGCTCGAGGGAGGCGAGCACGTGACCTTCACGTCGTCGTTCTCGAAGACCGTCGCACCCGGGCTGCGCGTCGGCTGGTTCGTCGTCCCGGAGGCTCTCCGGGCGTCCTTCGACGACCGGGCCGTGTCGACGTACATCTCGCCGCCGCTCCTCCCCGAGGCGATCGTGCACGAGCTCCATGCCCGGGGCGCCTTCGAGCCCAACCTCGAGCGCGTCCGGGGGATCCTGCGCGCGCAGCGAGACGCGATGCTCCACGCGCTCGACGTCGAGCTCGCCGGGCGCGCGACGTGGAGCCGGCCCGAGGGCGGCTACTTCCTGTGGGTCGACTTCGCCGGCGGGATCGATGCCGCCGAGCTGCTCGGCCGCGCGACGGAGGCAGGTGTGACGTTCGTCCGCGGCTCGGACTTCTTCGCCGGGGAGGGCGGGGCGAGCTCGGCACGGCTCGCCTTCTCGTACGAGACCCCGGAACGCATCGCCGAGGGCGTCCGCATCCTCGCGGGGCTCGTCTAGCGCCGAGGTCGCTCGAGCGGATCCCTACCGCTTGCGGCTCCGCCACCAGCGGGGGCCGATGAGGGCGAGGGCCGCGCCGAGCGCCATGCTGAGCAGGATCAGCCAGATCAGCCGGGTGTTGACGGTGAAGAAGACGAAGTCGACCGACTGCTTCTTGTCGTTCAAGAGCAGGAAGAGGAGCGCGTAGAGGGCGATCGCCGCCCAGAGCACGAGCTTCCAGCGGGCGATTCTCGGGCCGTCGGTCGGAGGGCCGGGCGCGTCGGTCACGCCCCGATCCTATGCGCCTGCGGCGTGCGCGACCTGCGGAAGCGGCGCCCGGAGCACGAGCTTCGGCTGCGGCGGGGGCACGAGCCTGCCGGTCGCCGCCCGGAAGGTCGGGCACGGGGTGTTCCCGGGGAGGGCGCAGAGGCCCTCGCGGCGGAAATAGCAGTCCTCACATGTCGCGACTGCGCGCTTGCTCATGTCCCCTCTGTTCGCCTGCCCCGAAATCCCCTGATGGACAGCGGGGATTGTGTCCCCCGAAAGGGATCCCCGCAAGCCCCTCCGGCGACAAAAACCCCGCATTTTGCGGTTGTCGTCCTGCCGGACAAAATACCTGCAAAGGCGCTATTTCTGCGGAAGCGTTCGCAAGACACGCAACGCCTGTTCAAAACTCTCCACAGGGATCACGCGCAAGCCCCCTGCATAGCGCCGTGCGGTGGCCGCGTTTTCCCCAGCAGGCACGAGGAACACGTCCGCCCCCGAGGAGCGCACGCCGTACGTCTTCTGCTTGATCCCGCCCACGGACGTGACGCGCCCGTCCAGCTCGATCTCTCCCGTCGCGGCCACCCGGCGACCCCGATCGACGTCGTGCCCGAGCTCCTTGTAGATCTGGAGCGCGAACGGGAGGCCGGCCGACGGGCCGCCGACGTTCCCGAGGTCGATGTCCACCTTCAGGGGGAGGTGGATCTTCGCGTCCTGGGCGACCCGGATGCCGACGATCGCTCGTTTGGGGTCACCCGGATCGGCGACCGTCGGGACCGTCCGCTCGATCCGCTTCCCGTCGCGCCGGAGCGTGAGACGCACCTTCGCGCCGGGTCGGAGCGCGGACGTCGCATGGAGCAGCTGGGTGACCGTCGCGACCTTCCGCCCGCCGAGGGCGACGATCACGTCGCCGCTCTCGAGTGTCTTCGCAGCGGGAACGTCGATCGCGACCGCCTCGATCAGCACGCCCCGCGGCGTGCTCTCGACGTCGAGTCCACCGGCCTCGAGCGCGACTGCCGCGGCGACCTCCTTCGATCGCTGCATCTCCGCCCGCGCCTCGACGATCCGCTCCTTGAAGGTCTCGCCGGGCGCCGTCACCGCCTGTGGCGGCACGAGCGACGCGCCGTCCGGCCGGAGGAAGGGCAGGACGCCGCTCGAGCCAGCGCACCTTTCGCACCGTGACGTCGACGTAGTAGATGCCGCCGGGTCCGGCCGCGCCGTCCTTCCCCTGCACCTCGACCTTCCCGGCGATCGCGTGGGCACCGTTGGGGACGAAGAGGTAGTCGTTCGTCGGGAGCGTCGCGAGCAGGAACAGGACCGCGGCGAGGAGCACCGCACCGGAGAGGGCGAGCCAGCGGAAGATCGACGTTCTCACAGCAGGCCGCGCGTGAGGCCGCCGTCGACGGGGATCACCGTTCCGGTGACGTATGCGGCGCGGTCGGACGCGAGAAAGGCGGCGACGGCGGCGATCTCGGCCGCAGTGCCGAGCCGCCGCGCCGCGATGTGCGCGAGATCGGCTGCCGGCGGACCGCCAGGCCCGTAGAGCGAGCGGAGGCGTTCGGTGTCGATGCGGCCCGGCGCGATCGTGTTGACGGTGATCCCGTCGGGCCCGAGCTCACGCGCGAGGGTCTTGAGCCACCCGACGACGCCCGGCCGCACGGCGTTCGAGAGCGCGAGGTTGGCGATGGGCTCGCGGACGGACGATGACTCGATCGCGACGATGCGCCCCCGGCCACTCTCGCGCAGATGGGGGAGGCAGTGCCCGACGAGGGTGACATGCGACGTCAGGAGCAGCGCGACCGCGTCGTCCACGGCCTCGGCGGTCAGCGACGGCCGCCGGTCCGGCCGGTGGCCCACCGCCGTTCAGGACGAGGACGTCGACACCGCCGAACGCGCCGACCGTGGCCTGCACGAGGCGCTCGAGGTGCTGCGGGATCGTCAGGTCGCCCTGCACCGCGAGCGCGCCGATCCGCTCGGCCTCCCGCTCGAGTACCTCCCGCCGTCGCGCGAACATCGCGACGTTGCCGCCCTCTGCGGCAAGGGCCTCCGCAACCGCGAGACCCATGCCCGACGAGGCGCCGCAGACGATCGCAGTGCGTCCGGCGAGCCCGAGATCCATGGCGGCGAAGGCTACCCGGGGCGGTGTTCAGGCCCGGTGAAGCGGCCCGCCCGCTCGCTACGACGTGGTGGTGAGCACGCCCACGACCTCGCGCACCGCAGCCGCCGACTCCCGCAGCATCTTCTTCTCCGCGGGGCTCAGCTTCAGCTTGACGATCTCCTCGACGCCGCCAGCCCCGAGCCGCACGGGGACGCCCATGTAGAGGCCGTCGATCCCGTACTCCCCCTCGAGCAGCGCGGTGCACGGGAGGACGCGCTTCTGGTCGAGGCAGATCGCGTCGACCATCTGCGCGGCCGCGGCCCCCGGCGCGTACCACGCGGACGTGCCGAGCAGCCCGACGAGCTCGCCGCCGCCCTTACGCGTCCGCTCGACCATCTTCCCGATCTTGCCCTTCGTCGTGAGCTGCTCGAGCGGGACGCCGCCGACCGTGGTCGCGGAGACGACGGGGACCATCTGGTCGCCGTGGCCGCCGAGCACCATCGCCTGGACGTCCTTCACCGACGAGCCGGTCTCCCAGGCGATGAACGCCGAGAAGCGCGCGGTGTCGAGGATGCCCGCCATGCCGACGACGCGCTCCTTCGGGAAGCCCGAGACGGCGTGGGCGACGTGGCACATCGCGTCCAGCGGGTTCGAGACGACGACGACGACGCTCCGGGGCGAGCGCCGGACGACGTCCTTGGTCACCGACGCGACGATCGCCTCGTTCGTCGTGACGAGGTCGTCGCGGCTCATCCCGGGCGAGCGCGGCCGGCCGGCGGTGATCACGACGACGTCGGAGCCCTTCGTCTCGTCGTAGCGCTCGCTGCCGACGACGGTCGGCTCGTACCCGGTCACGGACGCCATCTGGTTCATGTCGAGCGCCTTGCCGGCGGCGAAGTTGGGGACGATGTCCACGAGCACGACGTCCGCGTAGTCGCGGCGTGCCACCTCGAGCGCGCATGTCGCGCCGACGTTCCCCGCACCGACAACCGTCACTTTCTTCCGACCGTTCACGTGTCTCTCCTTCGTTGGCGCGGCTTTCGATCAGCCGAGCCGCGCGATGATCGCGTCCGCGTACTCCGCCGTCCCCACCGCCGTCGGGTCGTCCCGGGTCGGCTTGAGGTCGTACGTCACGCTCGTCCCCTCGGCGATCACCGCCGCGACGGCCTCCTCGAGGCGCTTCGCGGCGTCGCGCTCGCCCAGGTGCTCGAGCATGAGCTTCCCGGAGAGGATCATCGCCGTGGGGTTGACCCTGTTCTGGCCCGTGTACTTCGGCGCCGAGCCGTGCGTCGCCTCGAAGACGGCCGCCTCCGTGCCGATGTTGGCGCCCGGCGCGACACCGAGGCCGCCGACGAGGCCGGCCGTGAGGTCGCTGATGATGTCGCCGTACAGGTTCGGCAGCACCAGCACGTCGAACTCCTCCGGGCGCTGGACGAGCCCCATGCAGAGCGCGTCGACGAGCGTCTCCCACGCCTCGATCTCGGGGAAGTCCTTCGCCACCTCGCGGAACACGGCGAGGAAGAGGCCGTCCGTGTGCTTCATGATGTTGGCCTTCGTGATGCACGAGACGCGGCGGCGCCCGTTCGCGCGCGCGTACTCGAAGGCGTAGCGGATGATGCGCTCCGAGCCCTCGGGGCTGAGCGGCTTGATCGAGATCCCCGAGGAGGCGCGGATCTGCTTCGGCTGGAGCGCGTTCAGGAACTCGATCACCGCGTGCGCGTCGTCCGTCCCCGACTCGAACTCGATCCCCGCGTAGAGGTCCTCGGTGTTCTCTCGGATCACCACGATGTCGACGTTGTCGTAGCGGGAGCGCACACCGGCGTAGCTCTTGCACGGCCGCACGCAGGCGTAGAGGCCGAGCTCGTGCCGGAGCGCGACGTTGACGGAGCGGAAGCCGGTGCCGATCGGGGTCGTGATCGGGCCCTTCAGCGCCACGCCGTTCCGCTTGATCGAATCGAGGGTCTCGGCCGGCAGCGGGGTGCCCGCACTCTCCATCACGTCGACTCCGGCCTGACGGACGTCCCAGGAGAACTCGACGCCCGTCGCCTCGAGCACGCGGCGCGTCGCCTCGGTCAGCTCGGGGCCGGTTCCGTCGCCCGGAACGAGTGTCACCGTGTACGGCATCGGGCCGGAGGATAGTGACACTCCCCGATCAGGACGGCAGGTACCGTCCGACTGACCCGGACACGGACGGAGAGGAGCGCGATGACCGAGTTCAAGCCCGGTCTCGAGGGCGTCGTCGCCTTCGAGACCGAGATCGCCGAGCCCGACCGCGACGGCGGCGCGCTCCGCTACCGCGGGGTCGACATCGAGGAGCTCGTGGGCGCGGTGCCGTTCGAACGGGTCTGGGGCCTGCTCGTCGACGAGACGCCCGAGCCGGGCCTGCCGCCGTCGGAGGAGTACCCGGCGCGGGACCTCACCGGGCAGACGCCGTCCGACCTGCAGACCGTGACGGCCCGGCTCGGCGGCGAGTGGGGCATGCAGAAGCTGATCGACATCTCCGACGACGAGGCCAAGGAGGATCTCCGCCGGCTCTCGGCCACCATGATCTCCGTCTGCGCGCAGTCCGCGCGACTCGCCGACGGGCACGCCGACCGGGTCGACCCCTCGGTCGTCGCCGAGGGCGAGACGACCGCCGAGCGGTTCCTGCTCGAATGGCGTGGCGTCGCGGACCCGAAGGACGTCCAGGCGATCGACACGTACTGGATCTGCACCGCCGAGCACGGGCTCAACGCCTCGACCTTCACGGCGCGGATCGTCGCGTCGACCGGGGCCGACTGCGCCGCCGCGCTGTCGTCGGCCGTGGGTGCGCTCTCCGGCCCGCTCCACGGCGGGGCGCCTGCGCGCGTTCTGCCGATGCTCGACGCCGCGGCGGCCGCGCCGTCCGTCGAGGGGTACGTCACGGACCTCCTCGACCGCGGCGACCGGCTGATGGGCTTCGGGCACCGGGTCTACCGTGCCGAGGACCCACGGGCGAGGCTCCTCCGGCGCACCGCGCAGGAGCTGGGCTCCCCGCGGTTCGAGGTCGCCGAGGAGCTCGAGCGCGTGGCGCTCGCGGAGCTCCACGCGCGCAAGCCGGATCGTGTGCTCGCGACCAACGTCGAGTTCTGGTCGGCGGTCGTGCTCGACGTCGCGGACGTCCCGCCGCAACTCGCGCCGGCGATGTTCGCCTGCTCGCGGACCGCGGGGTGGTCGGCCCACATCCTCGAGCAGAAGCGGCTCAACCGATTGGTTCGCCCGTCGGCGCGGTACGTCGGCCCGGCCGCGCGGTCGTTCTCGGCGGTCTGACGCCGTGGAGCTCGCGGAGGCAGCGGCGCAGGCGGACGCGCTGGCGCGGGAGCCGGGCAACGAGCGCGAGCTCGCGACCCTGCGGGCGCAGTGGGACGACGAGCTCGAGGCGGCGGCGAGGAGCGCCGACTACCGCGTGCGGGGGCAGGCGTTCCGGGCGATCGGCCAGTTCCGCTTCCGGCAGAAGCTCGAGCTGCTCCGCCGCGGGCTCGAGGACGAGAGCGCCGCGGCGCGCGGGTCGGCGTTGATCGCCCTGACGGCGCTCTCCGCCGACCATCCGGGCGACGTCAACGGCTACCGGGCGGCACTGAACGAGCTCGCGATGCGCGACCCGAACGCCGCCGTCCGCCGGCTCGCGATCGCCTGCCTGCGGAACGGGCCGCCCGACCGCGGCACGATCCAGCTGCTCGAGGGGATCGCGCAGGACGACGAGACCGACCGCGAGGTCCGCGACGCCGCCCGGACCGTCGCCGCCGCGCTCGTCAAGAAGGCCCGGGCGAGGTAGAACCGCGATGGCGACGCCGCTCGTCGGGCTGATCATGGGCTCGCGCTCGGACTGGGAGACGATGCGCCACGCCGCGGAGACGCTCGACGAGCTCGGGGTCCCGTTCGAGCAGCGGGTCGTCTCGGCGCACCGCACGCCCGATCTCCTCTTCGAGTACGCCTCGACGGCCGAGGAGCGCGGCCTGCGCGTGCTCGTCGCCGGTGCGGGCGGCGCCGCGCATCTCCCCGGGATGGCGGCGTCGAAGACGACGCTGCCGGTGCTCGGCGTCCCGGTCGAGACGAAGGCACTCTCGGGGATGGACTCGCTGCTCTCGATCGTGCAGATGCCGGCCGGCGTCCCGGTCGGGACGCTCGCGATCGGTCGCGCGGGGGCGGTCAACGCCGCGCTCCTCGCCGCCGCGATCCTCGCCGGCTCGGACGCGGCGCTCGCCGATCGGCTGCGCCGCTTCCGTGCGGCGCAGACGCAGGCCGTGCTCGACGGCCCGGACCCGGCCGGCCCCGTCGCGTGAGCCACCACGTGCTTGCAACAGACTGTTGCAAGCGATGACCCTCGTCGCCTGCATCGGCGGCGGTCAGCTCGGGCGCATGCTGGGGCTGGCCGGGCTGCCGCTCGGTCTCTCCTTTCGCTTCCTCGACCCGTCCCCCGAGGCCTGCGCGCGGGAGGTCGGCGAGCTCGTCGTCGGAGAGTACGGTGACCCCGCGGCGCTCGACCGGCTCGTCGACGGCGCCGACGTCGTCACCTACGAGTTCGAGAACGTCCCGGTCGCCGCCGCGTCGCGGGTCGGAGCGGTGCCCGGCCCGGCGGCGCTCGAACAGGGTCAGGATCGCCTGCGCGAGAAGGAGCTCTTCCGCTCGCTGGGGATCCCGACCGCGCGGTTCGGGACGCTCGAGGAGACGGGGCTGCCCGCGCTCGTCAAGTCGAGGCGGCTCGGCTACGACGGCAAGGGACAGCGGCGTGCTCGACGTGGACGGAGCGGTGGGGGAGGAGGAGCTCGCCGAGGAGGTCGTCCGGTTCGAGCGAGAGCTCTCGATCGTCGGCGTCCGAGGCCGGGACGGCGAGACGCGGTTCTGGCCGGCCTCCGAGAACGTCCATCGTGCCGGGATCCTGCGGGTGAGTCGCGCTCCCGCTGTGGACGCGCCCCAGCGCGAGGCCGAGGCGATCTGCACGACGTTGATGGACGAGCTCGGCTATGTCGGGGTCCTCGCCGTCGAGCTGTTCGAGGTCGGCGGCCGCCTGCTCGCCAACGAGTTCGCCCCGCGCGTCCACAACACCGGGCACTGGACGATCGACGGCGCGGAGACGAGCCAGTTCGAGAACCACCTGCGCGCGATCCTCGGTCTGCCGCTCGGGTCGACCGACGCCCGCGCGCCGTGCGTCATGGTCAACCTGATCGGCGACGTGCCTCCCCTCGGCGAGGTGCTCGTGCTGCCGGGAGCGCGCGTGCATCTCTACGGGAAGGCGCCGCGCCGGGGGCGCAAGGTCGGGCACGTCACCCTCGTCGACCCGGACGAGGCTGCGGTCGAGCGGACGATCGCGCTCGCCGACGCCGTGACGCCGGTCGCCTGAGTCAGCCGGCGTCGGGCGCGCGCTCGGTGCGCCGCCGGGCGTGCGGGTGCGCGCGGAAGTACGCGTCGCGGCGATGGCGATCGGAGACGTGCGTGTAGCGCTCGGTGGTGCCGACGTCTGCGTGGCCGAGCATCTCCTGGACGCTGCGGAGGTCGGCGCCGCCCTCGAGCAGGTGCGTCGCGAACGAGTGGCGCAGCAGGTGGGGGTGGACACGGCCCGGCTCGAGGCCTGCGCGGTCGGCGAGTCGGCGGAGGATCAGGAACGCGCCGGCGCGGGTGAGCGCCCCGCCACGCGCATTCAGGAACAGGTCGGGGCGATGGCGCCGGTCGAGGTGCGGCCGCCCGAGCGCCATGTACCGACGCAGCGCCTCTGCGGCGGGCCGCCCGAGCGGAACGAGGCGTTCCTTGCCACCCTTTCCGGTCACGCGCACGATCCGTCCATCGAGGTCGACCGCGGCCTTGACGAGCCCCACTGCCTCCGAGACCCGGAGCCCTGCCCCGTAGAGGAGCTCGACGAGCGCACGGTCGCGCATCGTCCGCGGCGACGTCCCGTTCGCGGCCTCCACGAGCCGTTCGGCCTCCGCCGGGGAAAGGGTGCGCGGCACCGTCCGCGGCCGCCGTGGGCCCGCGATCGCCGCCGCCGGGTTGTCCGCTCGCGTGCCGATCAGGATCAGGTGACGCAGGTAGGCGCGCACCGCGGCAAGCCGCCTGGCGATCGTCGAGGGCGCGCGGCCGTCGGCGCGCATCCCGGCGAGCCATGCTTCGATCTCATCCGTCGTCGCCGCGCCGACCGGATGGTCGATCGTCGCCGCGAAGGCGACGAGATCGCGCCGGTACGCGTCGACGGTGCGCGGCGACCGGCGGGCCGCGAGGAGGAGCAGGAAGCTCTCGACGTCGGGGTCGTGGCGGTCGCTCATCGCGGCCGGTCCGGATTCGGCGGCGCGGCGCACCCTCCTGCGCCGGTCGTCGGCTGACCGTTTGTCCGCCCGGGCTACGAGCGCGGGTGGGCGTGGTCGTAGACCCGCCGCAGGCGCCGCGCGTCGACGTGGCTGTAGATCTGCGTCGTCGAGAGCGATGCATGGCCGAGGAGCTCCTGGATCGTCCGCAGGTCCGCGCCGCCCTCGAGCAGGTGCGTCGCGTAGGCATGGCGCAGACGGTGGGGGTTTCGAACGAGCCGGCGCAGCACGCTCGTGTCGAGGCGCCTCCCGCGCACCGAGAGAAAGAGCGCATCGCACGCACCACGCGCGAGGGCGGGACGGCCGTCGCGCAGCCAGGTGCCGACGCGCCACGCCGCCTCCTCGCCGACGGGCACGAGACGCTCCTTGTCGCCCTTTCCGCGAACGTGGACGTGCTCCCGGTCGAGATCGACGTCGCCCAGATCGAGCGCCACGGCCTCGGCCGACCGAAGACCGCACGAGTACACGAGCTCGAGCAGCGCGGCGTTGCGGAGCGCCAAGGGCCCCTCGGCGCGGCCGACGATGTCGACCGCGTCCTCGATCTCCCCGAGCGCGGGTGTCTCCGGAAGGCGCCGCGGGCGCCGCGGAGCAAGTGCCGCGTCGGGCACGCGCTCGGGCCCGAGGGCGTGCCGTGCGAGCGACCGGACCGCCGACAGCCTTCGCGCGATGGTCGTGGGGGCGAGCCCGTGGCGCGCGCGGCCGAGCTCGGCGGTGTACGCCGCGAGCACCCGGACGTCGAGGTCGTCGAGATCGAGGCCCTGCCCGCCGAGCCAACGCGAGAAGTCCCGGAGGTCGGCCGCGTAGGCGCGGCGGGTCGCGTTCGGAGAGCGCCGGGCTCGAGAGAAACCGGTCCACCGCGACGGCCGTGTCCACGACTACCGTTTCTCGGCCGCCCGCGCGACGCCTGCCCGATGCGACTCTCCCTTGCCCTCGTCCTCGCCACCGCGATCGCCGTTGCGGTCTACGGCGTGACGCGCCACGGCGATCGGGCAGACGCGCACGAGGGAGCGGGGGCGGTCACGCTCGTCGGAGACTCGCTCAACGTCGGAATCGAGCCGTACCTGGCAGACGAGCTGCGGGGATGGCGCATCGACGCGCACGACCGCGTCGGCCGCGCGACGCCGGAGGGGATCGACGAGCTGCGCCGGCTTCGCGGCGCGCTCGCCCCGGTCGTCGTCGTCAGCCTCGGCACGAACGATCCGGACGGGTCGGAGGCGGCGTTCCGCAAGCTCGTCGACGAGGCGATCACGATCGTCGGCCCCGGGCGCTGCCTCGTGTGGGCGACGATCGTGCGAGACGGGAGGGGCCGTGCCGGGTTCGACCGCATCCTGCGCGACGCCGAGTCGGGCAACCCGAACGTCCGGCTCGTGGAGTGGACGCGCCTGGTCGAGAGCGACCCCGCCCTGCTCGCGGACGACGCCGTCCACGGCACGCCGGACGGATACGCACAGCGCGCCGGGGCGACCGCACGGGCCGTCCGCGACTGCCCCGGCCCGTGACCCTCTACCGCGTCGTCCACTCCGTCGCCGGGCCAGCGGTCCGCACGGTCTGGCGGCTCGAGGTCCTCGGCGCGGAGAACGTGCCGGACGGCCCGGCGATCGTCGTCGCCAACCACGACTCGCTCTCCGACCCGTTCTTCCTCGGCGCGGCAGTCGACCGGCCGCTCCGCTTCCTCGCCAAGCGTGAGCTCTGGCGCAACGGTCTCGTCGGGCGCGTGCTCGACGGCCTCGGAGCGATCCCGGTCGAGCGGAGCCGCGGCGACGTGGGCGCGGTCGCGGTCGCCGCTCAGGGCGCTCGACGACGGAGCGGCCGTCGCGATCTTCCCGCAGGGAACCGTGCTCGGGCCGGCCGATCGCGCCTGGCAGCGGGGTGCGGCGCGGCTCGCGCTGACGACCGGCGCGCCGCTCGTGCCCGTCGCGATCGTGGGCGCGGCACGACGTCCTCCGTCCCGGCACACGGCGCCTCCGCATTCGGCCCGTCCGCGTCGTGATCGGGTCTCCGATCCTCACGGAGCAACAGACGCCCACGATCCCTGCGAGCCGAGGGCTGACGGAGACGGTACGCCTTGCCGTGACCTCGTTGTCTCGAAAGTAGACTGAGCCGAGGGCAAGGGGCGCGTCAGGCACACTCAGTCTCGTGCCAGGTCGCCGCTTCGACGCCTTCGTGACCGGCGAGGCCCCGGAGCGCCCGGCGGATCCCGCGGTCCGCAAGGCCAACCTCCACCGGATCATCCGGCTGTTCGGGCCGTACCGCGCCCGCCTCGGCCTCGTCTGCGGCCTGATCGTCATCTCGGCCGGTCTCGGGGTCATCTCGCCGTTCCTCCTGCGCGCGGTGCTCGATACCGCGATCACGGTCGATCCGAACGGGCAGGCGTCCGTCGACCTCGGGCTGCTGACCGCGCTCGTCGCGGGGATGGTCGCGATCCCGATCGTGACCGGCGTGCTGGGCGTCTGGCAGACGCTGCTCACCAACCTCGTCGGCCAGGCGGTGATGCACGACCTGCGGACGTCGGTCTACCGGCATCTCCAGCGTCTCTCGCTCGCCTTCTTCACGCGCACGCGCACCGGCGAGGTGCAGAGCAGGATCGCGAACGACATCGGCGGCATCGAGAACGTCGTCACGACGACCGCGACGTCGGTGCTGTCGAACGTGACCACGGTCGTCGCGACCGTGATCGCCATGGTCTTGCTCGACTGGCGGCTCGCGGCGTTCGCGCTCGCGCTCCTGCCGCTCTTCGTCTGGCTCACGAAGCGCGTGGGTGCAGAGCGGAAGAAGGTCACCGCGGAGCGGCAGGCCTCGCTCGCCGACGTCTCCTCGATCGTGCAGGAGTCGCTCTCGGTCTCCGGGATCCTGCTCGGCAAGACGATGGGCCGCTCCGGTGACCTGGCCGAGCGCTTCGAGACGGAATCGCAGCGCCTCGCCGGCCTGGAGGTGCGCAGCCGGATGACGGGGCGCTGGATGATGGCCGCCATCCAGACGACGTTCGCCGTGATGCCTGCCCTCGTCTACCTGTTCGCGGGCTGGACGATCGAGCGCGGCTCGACGGCGATCACGATCGGGACGCTCGTCGCGTTCACCACGCTCCAGACCCGCCTGTTCTTCCCGATCGGGAGCCTTCTCGGCGTCCAGCTCGAGGTGCAGAGCTCACTGGCGCTCTTCGACCGCATCTTCGAGTACCTCGACGAGCGGGTCGACATCGAGGAGGGTACGACGACGATCGAGCGACCGCGCGGCGACGTTGCGTTCGAGGATGTCTGGTTCGGCTACGACCGCGCCGCGTGGACGCTCGAGGACGTCTCCTTCTTCGTCCCGGCCGGCACGAAGACGGCGCTCGTGGGCGAGACCGGGTCGGGCAAGACGACCTGCGCGTACCTCGTCGCGCGGCTCTACGACCCGACGCGCGGAACGGTGACGATCGACGGCGTGGATGTCCGCGAGCTGACGTTCGACTCACTCACCGACGCGGTCGGCGTCGTCTCCCAGGAGACGTATCTGTTCCACGCCTCCGTGCGCGAGAACCTGCGCTTCGCGCGGCCCGACGCGACGGACGAGGAGGTCGAGGATGCCGCCCGCGCCGGCCAGATCCACGACCTGATCGCCTCGCTCGAGGACGGGTACGAGACGGTCGTCGGCGAGCGCGGGTACCGGTTCTCGGGCGGCGAGAAGCAGCGGATCGCGATCGCCCGGACGATTCTCCGCAACCCGCCGATCCTCGTCCTCGACGAGGCGACCTCGGCGCTCGACACCCAGACCGAGCGAGCCGTCCAGGCCGCGCTCGAGCGCCTCTCGGAGGGACGCACGGTGATCGCGATCGCGCACCGGCTGTCGACGGTGCGGGACGCCGACCAGATCGTCGTCCTCGACCGTGGGCGCATCGTCGAGCGGGGAACGCACGACGAGCTGCTCGCCCTCGGGGGCCGCTACGCGTCGCTCGTCGCCCGCGACTCCGACGTCGGCGTCGTCGTCGCCGACGCCGAGCTGAGTCGGCGCCGTCACGAAACCAGAGTCTTCAGCAACGTCGACCGGTTGCGTCTACGGTTCGCGATAGAGGTCGTGCGCGCCTCACGGCGAGCACGGGTGCACGCTTCAGGAGATGACTGACCGATGACTGCGACGACGACCGAAGCAGGGCTCGAGGGGCACGGCATCGCGCCGCGCGGGCGGGTGATCCACAACCCGACGACCGCCCAGCTCTACACCCACGCGCTCGCGAGCGGCGACGGCCGGCTCGCGCACGGCGGGGCTCTGGTCGTCGACACGGGGCGGTTCACGGGGCGGTCGCCCCAGGACAAGTTCGTCGTCGACGAGCCGGACTCGCGCGACCGGATCTGGTGGGGCGAGGTCAACCGCCCGCTTGCCGAGCACCACTTCGAGGGTCTTCGGTCGAAGGTCGCGGAGCACCTCGCCGGCCAGGAGACGCTGTACGTCGTCGACCATTTCGCGGGCGGCGAACCCGGATCACCGCGTCGGGGTGCGCGTCGTGACGGCGAGCCCGTACCACGCGCTCTTCGCGAAGACGATGTTCATCGTCCCGACGGCGCGCGAGCTCGAGCGGTTCTCGGTCGACGCGCTCGTGCTCCACGCCCCGCAGGTCGAGGCGGACCCCGAGGAGGACGGCACGCGCACGGGCACGTTCGTCGTGCTGCATCCCTCCCGAAGCGAGGTGCTGATCGGCGGGACGTTCTACGCAGGGGAGATCAAGAAGGGGATCTTCAGCCTGATGAACGACCGCCTGCCGCTCGAGGGGGTCCTGCCGATGCACTGCTCGGCGAACGTGGGCGAGGACGGCCGCGTCGCCGTCTTCTTCGGCCTCTCCGGCACCGGCAAGACCACGCTGTCGGCCGACCCCGACCGGGCGCTGATCGGCGACGACGAGCACGGCTGGAGCCCGAGCGGCGTCTTCAACATCGAGGGCGGGTGCTACGCGAAGGTGATCAGGCTCTCGGCCGAGGCCGAGCCGCAGATCTGGCGGACGACGCGCACGTTCGGGACGATCCTCGAGAACGTCGCGGTGGACGAGGCCGGCGCGGTCGACCTCGACGACGACTCGAAGACGGAGAACACGCGGGCGGCGTACAGGCTCGAGCGCATCGCGAACGCCCTCCCGACCAAACGGGCGGGCCATCCGAGCTCCGTCGTGTTCCTCGCCGCGGACGCGTTCGCCGTCCTGCCGCCGATCGCCCGGCTCTCGCGCGACCAGGCGATGTACTGGTTCCTCTCCGGCTTCACGGCGAAGCTCGCCGGAACGGAGCTCGGGGTGACCGAGCCTCAGCCCACCTTCTCGACCTGCTTCGGCGCCCCGTTCCTGCCACAGTCGCCCGGGGTCTACGCGCACATGCTGGGCGAGAAGCTCGACCGTCACGGGGCGAGCGTCTGGCTCGTGAACACGGGCTGGACGGGCGGGCCGTTCGGGGTGGGCCACCGCATGCCGATCACTGCGACCCGCGGCCTTCTGCATGCGGCGCTCTCGGGCGCGCTCGACGACGCGTCCTACCGCACCGACCCGGTCTTCGGGTTCGAGGTGCCGACACACGTCCCGGGCGTCGACACCGAGCTGCTCGACCCGCGCGGGACCTGGGCCGACCCGGCCGCCTACGACGCGAAGGCGCGGGAGCTCGCGGCGATGTTCACGGCGAACTTCGAGCAGCGCTTCGCGGCGGACGTCGATCCCCGGATCGCTGCATCCGGGCCGCGTCCCGAGTGAGCGTCCGCCAGCTCCGCGTCGTCGTCACCGCCGACGACTACGAGGCGGCGCTCGCGTTCTACCGGGACGTTCTCGGGCTCGCGGAGCTCGGCGCGTTCACGGGAGAGCACGGTGCCGTGACGATCCTCGATGCGGGCCGCGCCACGCTCGAGCTCTCGGATCTGGCCCACGCCGACTACATCGACGCGGTCGAGGTCGGCCGTCGCGTCGCGGGACACATCCGCATCGCGTTCGAGGTCGAGGACGCGCAGGCGGCCACCCGTCGCCTCGAACGAGCCGGCGCGGAGGTCGTCGCCGAGCCGACGCGGACTCCGTGGGGATCGCTCAACTCGCGGCTGGAGGCTCCGGCGGGTCTCCAGCTCACGCTGTTCGAGGAGCCGGGGGACGGGTCGCCCGAGCGTGTGACGGCGTAGCGGCACCGGGGCGTTCCGCGTAAGGGCTCCCGGGGATTGCTCCGGCGGGTGCTCGCCCAGGTGGGTGCCGCTCCTCGGGACCAGCGTGGCCGGCATCCGATAGTTTCCAAAGCGATGGACGCTCCCTTCGACGTGCTCGTCGTCGGTGCCGGCTGCGCCGGCATGCGCGCCGCGATCGAGGCCCACGATGCGGGCGCTCGCGTCGCAGTCGTCTCGAAGCTCCATCCGACCCGCAGCCATTCCGGTGCGGCCGAGGGTGGCATCAACGCGGCGCTCGGCAACAAGGCGGACGACGACCCCGAGACGCACGCGTTCGACACCGTCAAGGGCTCCGACTACCTCGGCGACCAGGACGCGATCGAGATCTTCACGCGCGAGGCGCCGGGCGACATCTACCAGCTCGAGGGCTGGGGGTGCGTCTTCTCGCGGAACGCCGAGGGCAGGCTCGACCAGCGCCCCTTCGGTGCGGCCGGCTCCCCGCGGACGGTGTACTCGGCCGACATCACGGGCCACGTTCTCATCCAGGTGCTCTACGAGCAGCTGCAGAAGCGGATGGACGAGGGGCTCGTCGTGCTCGAGGAGTACTTCGCCTTCCGGCTCGTGGAGGAGGACGGCCGCTGCACGGGCGTCGTCTGCTGGGATCTGCTGCACGGCGGCGTCAAGGCGGTCACCGGGGCGGCGACGATCCTCGCAACGGGCGGCGCGGGGCGCCTGTATCGGGCGACGACCAACGCGTACGCGTGCACCGGCGACGGGATGGCGATGGCGCTCCGCGCCGGCCTTCCCCTCAAGGACATGGAGTTCATGCAGTTCCACCCGACGACGATGTACCCGTCGGGGATCCTCATCACCGAGGGGTGCCGCGGCGAGGGCGGCTATCTCATCAACAAGGACGGCGAGCGCTTCATGAAGCGCTACGCGCCGAACGCGCTCGAGCTGGCGTCGCGCGACGTCGTCTCGCGCTCCGAGACGACCGAGATCGAGGCCGGCCGCGGCCTGAACGGCTCCGTGATGCTCGACCTCCGGCACCTCGGCCCCGAGAAGATCCTCAACAAGCTCCCCGGCTCGCGCGAGCTCGCGATGACGTATGCGGGCGTCGACCCGATCTTCGCGCCGATCCCCGTCCGCCCGGGCGCGCACTACCACATGGGCGGCGTCGAGACGGACGAGTGGGGTCTGACCGCGCTCGAGGGGCTGTACGCCGCCGGCGAGGTCGCGTGCGTCTCCGTCCACGGCGCCAACCGCCTCGGCGGCAACTCGCTGATGGAGACGATCACGTTCGGGCGGCGCGCGGGCCGGCATGCGGCGGAGTACGCGCTCGGCCGCGCGGCGGCGGCGAACGGGAACGTCGAGGCCGCGCGCGCCGACGCCGAGACCTGGGTGAACGGCCTCCTCGACGTCGAGCGGGGCGAGCGGCCGTGGCAGATCCGCGACGAGCTCGGCCAGTCGATGCTCGAGAACTTCGGCGTCTTCCGCTACCCGGACAAGATGGAGACGCAGGTCGGGATCATCGACGAGCTTCGTGGGCGCTACGAGCGCGGCGTCGTGGTCGAGGACAAGGGCACCGTCTTCAACAGCGACCTCACCCAGGCGATCGAGCTCGGCTACCTGCTCGACCTCGCGGCCTGCATGCTCCAGGCAGGGGTCGCCCGCAAGGAGTCGCGCGGCGCCCACTCGCGGCCGTCGGACTTCCCCGAGCGCGACGACGAGAACTTCATGAAGCACTCGATCACGACCTGGGTCGACGGCGCTCCGCAGCTGTCGTACCGCGAGGTGCGCACGACGAAGTGGGAGCCGATGGTGAGGTCGTACTGATGGCACACACTTGGCACAGAGTTGGCACAGTCTTGTTGCTCTTTTCGGCAACAGAGCCGATAGAATTGGCAGCGGGTGGTGGGTTGGGGTGCCCCGACGGAGCCGCCCCCGGCGACCCCCGAAACGAGGCCGCGTGAAGGTCGAGCTGAAGATCTGGCGCTACGACGCGTCCACCGGCGAGCGCGCCCTGAAGCCGTACGAGGTCGACGTCTCCGAGGAGGCGACGCTGCTCGACACGCTCGACGTCGTGAAGGACAAGGTCGACGGCTCGCTCGCCTACCGCAAGAGCTGCCGGATGATGATCTGCGGCTCCTGCGGGATGCGGGTCGACGGCGGCGCCGTGCTCGCGTGCAAGACGCGGATCACGGACGTCGTCGCGGACGGCCACGTCCCGGTGATCTCGGCCATGGGGAACCTGCCGATCGTCAAGGACCTCGTCGTCGACATGGATCCCTTCTGGCAGAAGATGCGCGCCGTCCAGCCGTACCTCGCGCCGCGCCTCGATCGCGCCACCGAGAAGGAGAACGTCGTCCCGCAGGAGCGGATGGACGTGATCCACAAGGAGTCGCTCTGCATCAACTGCGGCTGCTGCGTCTCCGAGTGCAACTCGATGGAGTCGGACCCCGACTTCCTCGGCCCGGCGGCGCTCGCGAAGGGGTTCCGCTTCGTGGGCGACGCACGCGACGGCGCCACGATCGAGCGGCTCGAGCGCTACAGCGAGGAGCACGGGATCTGGGACTGCACGCGCTGCTACTTCTGCAACGAGCGCTGCCCCAAGGGCGTCGACCCGCGCGACGCGATCGCGAAGCTCGGCGCCGAGGCGATGAAGGCGGGGATCGACCGCGACATGGGCGCCCGCCACGCCAAGTGGTTCGTCACGTCTGCGAAGACGACCGGCTGGCTCCGCGAGACCGAGCTCGTCCCGAAGACCCAGGGCGTCGTCAAGGCGATCAAGGAGATCAAGTTCGCGATGTCGCTCCTTGCCGAAAGGCAAGGTGCCGCCGCCGTTCCCGCCGCACGTCGCCGCCGACGTGGGCGAGTCGCGCGCGCTCTACGACCTCGTCAAGGACCAGGGCCGCGACGGTGCGACCGGGATCGTCCAGGGCGAGAAGGCACTCCAGGCCCTCGCCCACCACGGCGAGACGATCGAGGGCGGCCCGACCCACCCGTACGACGACCCGCGCTCGTTCGCCAAGCCCTATCTCCCCGACGAGGAGCCGGTCACGTGAAGCAGGTCGCCTACTACAAGGGGTGTCTCGCGAGCCTCTCCGCCAAGGAGCTCGACTCCTCCACGCAGGCGCTCGCGCCGAAGGTCGGCTACGAGCTGATCGAGCTCGAGTCGGTCACGTGCTGCGGCGCCGGCGACATCCACGAGGCCGAGCCGGACTACTACCTCCACCTGAACGCGCGCATCCTCGCCTACGCGGCGGCGACCGGCGCCGACACCCTGATGACGGTCTGCAACGTCTGCACGCTCAACCTGCGCCAGGCGAACTACCAGCTCCTGAACGACGCCGCGCTGCGCGAGCGCGTCAACGACAACCTGGAGCGGGTCGGCGCGCCGCGCTACGAGACCGACGTCGACTGCGTCCACTTCCTCTGGCTCGTCGCCGGCGAGAGCTTCGGGACGCTGCAGGAGGTCGCGCACAAGGGCCTCCGCGGGCTCAAGATCGCGCCGTTCTACGGCTGCCAGATCCTGCGCCCGTCGAAGCTGATGGGCTTCGAGGATCCCGACCGGCCCGACTCGCTCGAGCGGATCATCGCCGCGTGCGGCGGCGAGGCGATCGACTACCCCGCCAAGGTCAAGTGCTGCGGCTTCCCGATCATCCAGGCGCGCGAGGACACCGCGCTCGCCGAGCTGATCCAGCCGATCGAGCAGGCGAAGGAAGCCGGCGCCGACGCGATCGTGACGCCGTGTCCGCTCTGTCACCTCTCACTCGACGCGTGGCAGTCGAAGCTGAAGAAGCAGACGGGCAAGGACTTCCAGATGCCGATCCTCCACCTGTCGCAGCTGATCGGCGTCGCTGCGGGCCTCACGGACTCGGAGCTCCGCTTCAAGCGCCACGTGGTCTCGATGCAGCCGGTGCTCGAGAAGCTCGCCCTGTAGCGGCCGCCGGCCCACGAAGCGCGGTCGACGACCTTTAAGCGTGGGCCTACGACTGTGCGAGGCGCTGATCGTCGTGGAGCCAGGCGAGTTGGAGTGGGAGCGCCGAGCGGAAGTCGGGCGTAGGCTCGAGCCACTCGCGCCGGAGCGCCTCAGGGTCGACGAGCTCCGCGTCCACGCCACCGCCGCTCCAGCGCTCGGCGAAGCGGCGGGACGCGCCCCCGAAGTAGGCGGCGTCGAACGTGGCCTTCGTCTGACGATCGAGGAGCTCGTCCGGCAGCACGCCATCCGCGATCGTCCGCAGCGCGCGGGCGCGGTCGCCGAACCCCCGCGACCCCCCCGCCCGCGCAAGAGCCGCCACGAAGCGCTGGTCGAGCAGTGGAGCCTCGACCCGGACGTCCGGTGAGAGCATCTTCAGGCTTGCTGCGGCCACGACGAGCGTGCGCGCACGCACCGCTTGCCGGACGGCGCGGTCGAAACGAACGGGCTCGTTCCCGGCCGCACGCTCGATGGACCGTAGCCGGGCCGCCGCCCCCGGTCGGAGCCAGCGGGGAGGCTCGACATCGCGCCGCGAGGCGATCAGACGCGCCCGGAGCGGGCCTGGCAGGGTGGCCGCCGCGAGACGACCGGCGTCCCGGAGGGTTGGTCGACGACGGCCGGCGAGCGCATCGTTCAGACGAGCCCACGCGTGACCGTCGAGAAGCTCGTCGCCGCCCAGGCCGACGAGCAGGCTTCCCCCGGCCGCATGCTCGAGAAGGGGCGCGAGGCCGTGGCAATTTGCTGGGAACAGGGTGCCGCGCCGTCGAAGCTCTGCGATCGCCACGGGGCCGACGAGATCCAACTCGTCGACGACGTCGATCACCACGTGACGCTCGACGCCGAGATGGTCGAGCACGAGGCGCTGCCACTGACCTTCGCTCGCGGCCGACGCGCCCGGAAAGCACGCAGTGACTGCGACCGGCTGCGCGTAGCCGTGGCGCTTCGCGGACCGTATCGCCGCGGCCAGCACAAGGGACGAGTCACGGCCGCCCGAGAACGCAACACAGCACGGTGACCGCCGAACCGCGTCCGCGAGGACCTCTTCGAGAACCGTCAGCGGATCACCGTCGACCTCGGGGAGGACGGGCTCCGGTTCGAGACCGACCGGGACACCGACGGCGCACTCGAACGCGGACATGCTCGGTGGCGCGCGCAGGTTCATCTCGACAAGGGCACCCCCTGCGAGATCGACTGTCACAGGTCACTAAGAGGGCCGGGAACTCGCCCGGCCCTCACGACTACCAGCGTGAGGCAGGAGCTGCCTCAGGAGTATCCGCCGCCACCGCTGTCCCTGCCGCCGAGGAAGTCGGCCTGGCGTGGGCCCTTGGAAGCGGTGAGCTCCGTCAGTGTGCCGTAGTCCGTGATCCGCGGCGGCTCGTAGGACACCTGATCCGGCTTCTCGGCTGTCGGCTCCGAGCGTTCTTGCTTCAAGACCTCTCCCCTTGTGGTGGTCGAATGATCGAATTGTGCCCCAAGCGGACCCCGCGTCAAGGACGCTCGTACCTTTTTCATACTCCCGGCTCGGGTCGCTCGCTCCCGGCTCGTTCGATTGCGAACGCGGACTGAAAGAGCATTGTCGAAGCCCAGGGAAAGCTCCCGCTCGACCAGAGAGCTCTCAGGACGTCCGCGTCGACCACCTCGTCGTCGACACCGTGGCCTGACCACCGCGAGGCGTACTCCCGAGACGCGTCCCCGAAGAACGCCTGGTGCCTGCTCACCCCATCCGAACGACGCAGAAGCTCGGCCGGCAGGAGGTGGCCCGCGAGATGCGAGAGGGTCGCCGCCCGGTTGCCGAAACCCCTCCGGCCCCCCGCAACCGCGAGGGCCGCGATATATCGATCGTCCCTGAACGGCATCGCGAGCCGAGCTCCCACCGACGCCGCGAGAGCGTCGAACGAGACGCGCATGCCGGTGTGGCAACGGTGTGTGCGTTGTCGAGCAAGCGCGCTGTCGAAGCGGAGTGGAACGTCGGTCGAGGCGTCGATCTGAAACCGTTCGACCTCGGCGACGGCGGAGGCGCGCAGCCACGGGCTCGGAGCGCCGAGGCGCGCGCGGACGTGTGCCTCGCGTCGTCGCCGTGGAAGCGCCGCGATCGCGAGGTCTCGGACGTCACGGCGTCCGGGACGCCGCCGCCCAGCGATGACCTCGGACGCCCGCGCCCAGCGCCAGTAGGTGAAGAAGTCGGTGAGCGCCCCACCGGCGAGAAGCCAGCCGCCTCGTGCAAGGTCGAGCAGCGGGAGCATGGCGTATGCCGTTGCCGGAAACAACAGCCCGACGGTGAGGAGCGCACGCTGGGCATAGGGACCGAGGATCTCGAGGTCGTCACCGATCTCCAACCGCTCCCAGTCGCCGAGACCGAGGTGCGAGACGATGCGCTCCTGATGGCGAGCGTCGCTCGCCGCCGACGCTCCCGGGTAGCGCAGTGTCGCCGGAATGGGATCCGCGTGGCCCCGGCTCCGCGCAGCAGCCGTGGCCGCCGCGAGCAGCCAGGCGGACTCCCTGCCTCCCGAGAACGAGACGAGACAGACGCCGCTCGCCAATGCAGGCTCGAGAATGTCGTTGACGGTTTCGTCCAGCGAGGTTCCCCGGCGCACGACCGGGAGAGGCTGACGGTCGTCGGTGCCCAACATGGTCGCGCACGCGATCTCGAGCGTCGTCAACCCGGCTGGATTGCCCAACGCGGTCGAAGCACGCACGTCCGGTCGCGTCGCCTCGGTCATAGCTCGGTCAGTCGCGAGCTCTCGTCGAGAGGAGGAAGGAGCGCGCGGCCGCCGCTCTCGACCCACGCGTGCGCGGAGAATGCGGGCTCGACGTCGACCCCGAGCACGAGTGTCGAGGCGGTGCCCCGGCGCGCGAGCAAGCCCAGCAGCACGAGTGATCGCACGAGACACCGCGCATCGAAGGGGACGAAGCGCAGCGTCCGCTCGATGCCATGCCCGAGCCAAGCGCCGATCGCCTGGCGGCGCGAGTCGGTCGTGAGCGGATCGGTTCCGCGGAGCGTCGCGACGACAGACGGCAGGTCCCGGCGCCGGAGCAGCCATCGAACGCGGACGTACATGATCACGATCTCCACCGCGAGCGCGGCCTTGGTGCTCGGGCGGCTCGGCTTGATCAGCTCGCTGTATGCCGCCCCAGCGGCGAGGGGGCGGTCTGTCATTGCGTCTCCATGTGTGCGATGACCGCGCGAGCCACGTTGGACGCATCCTCGCCCGAGGGGATGCGTACCGAGAACGCGGGCACGGTTCGCGCAAGGCGGTCGACGATGGCGAGCTGGTTCACGATGCGCTCGGGTGTTCGCACGTAGGTGTTGAAGCTGTTCGCCAGCAGTCGCACCGGGTCCGGGGAGAGCGGCACTATGCGCAAACGTCCTGACGACGGCCGCTCGAGGAAGTACATGCTGCTGAGGGGCGCTGCCTCGGTCGCGACCTCGGCGGCAAGTACGACCTTCTCGGCGCGTCCGACGTGAGACCCGAGCCGCCGTCTGCCGGTCGGGGGCATGCGCATCAGCTCGGCCGGGTCGATCGACAGCGACGCGGCGCCGGCGTGGGCCACAGCGACGTCGCCCCTTTCTTCGAGCGCGAGGACGTCATCGGTGACGAGAACCCCGCCTCGCGCGACGACGTGCGCCGCGACGGAGGTCTTCCCGGTGCCCGACCGCGCGACGAGACCGAAGGTTCGACCGTTCCATCTGGCGGCGCTCGCATGCAGCAGCTCGAGGCCCTGGAGCGTCGCGGCGAGCGGGAGCACCTGCGCGATCAGCAGTCGCTGCCAACGCCACGCAGCGTGGATCGGGCGCGTCGAGAAGATCCGCGCCCCGTCCCGCGAGACGAGATGGCGCCCGTTGTGCGGCGCATACACGCGATAGCCGAGGTCGGGATGGTGGTCGACCGCCATGACGAGTCGCCCGTCGCGTCGGCGGCGGTCGAGCACCCTCTCGGCCGTCCCCGGGCACCAGGCACCTTCGAGCTCGACGGCGCTCCCCAGCTCGAGCACGACCTCGCGACCCTCCGCGCTCGCCCCGCAAGCGGACGCCATCAGTTGCACCGGTGCGGTGATCCCTATTCCGAACGCGCAGCAGCGGTCAGACGTCGCGGCTCGTCCGGGGCGCTCGGCCGGCTCCGCGACGGTCATCGGGCAGTCTCGATGAGGCCGCGCTCGAGGAGGTCGCTCGTGAAGGCCGCCAGGTCGGCCTCCATTCGCTCGAGCGGCTCACCGAGCTCGTCGGCGAGCGACCTCGCTGCAACGCGCGCGCTCGAAGCCCGCTCCAGGCTCTCGAGCATGCGCCCCGCGGTCGGATTGAGACCGTGATAGACACCTCGTTCGAGGTTGACGACGACCGTCTCGAGGGCGAACGAGCGATAGACCACGTGGTCGGGCAAGCGGAAAGTCCGATCGAGGATCCGGCTGATCTGATCGGCCTTCATCGCGTCAGTACTCGATGATCGTTCCACGTTCCTGGCTCTTCCGAATGGCGACGGAGAGCACCCATGTCGAGAGCGGCAGCAGAACTGCGGCTGCCGCCGCAATCTTGGCGAACATCGTCCAGGGCGACCCGTCGAGCGGAGTTCCCACGAGAACGTTGCGAAGCAGCTCGAGGGTCGGCGTGAACGGCTGGGCGTTCGACGTCCACTGGATCCATTCCGGGAGGAGAGCGATCGGGAAGACGAAGCCCCCGAGAAACGAGATCGCGGTCGTCAGGAATCCGATTCCCACCTCTGATTCCTTGAAGAGGATCACGGACGCAGTCGCGACCAGCGCCAGGGCGACGAAGCAGAGGCAGCCTACGAACGCGATCGGAAGGCTCAGAGGCAGTGTCTCCCAGCGGATCGGCATCCCGAAGACGATCGTCGCGAACGCGATGGTCAGCATGCCGCTCATGAGCGCGAGGAGCAACGGAAAGACGCTGAGCGAGATGACACTCGCAGTGGGCCCGAAAGGCGAGAGGACGAGCCGCTCGAAGGTACCCGCGACGACCTCCTGGCGTACCCGGCCGGGAAGCGAGTTCAGCGTCGAGAGCATGAGCTCCATGATCACGAGCCCGACCACCACGAAGGCGAAGTAGGCCTCGGGATGATTGAACGGAGCCACCGTCACGAGCTGAGAGATGTAGTAGAAGAGCGCGACGCCGATGAACGACCGTATGACCTGGGCCGGGAAGCGCATCCGGTAGCTCCTGAACACGGAGACGTCACGCTTTGCGATGGCGAGCGCCGCGTCGACGTGTGCCACGATCGTGCTCACGTCGCCCAGACCTTTCCGTTGGCCAGGACGAAGCCGGAGCTGGCGTGGACGAGGACCTCGTCCGTCGTCGGAGCGCACCAGACCGTCGCGCTTCCGCGTGCAACCGCCGTCGAGACTGCGCCACGAAGAAGGTCGATGCCGTCAGGATCGAGGCTCGTCGCGGGCTCGTCGAGCAGCACGAGCGGCGGCTCGTGGAGAAAGGTCAGAGCAAGCCGGAGCCGCTGTCGCTGCCCCGTCGAGAGCCGGTCGGCACGCCTCGTCGCGAGCGACTCGAGCTCGAACGAATGCAGGCTCTGCTCGATTGCGTCTCTCCGGTGCGATCGTGGGACGAATGCGATCCTGGCCCAGAACGCGAGATGGTCACGCACCGAGTAGCGCGCGTAGAGCCCACTCTGCCCGGCCTGCAGGAAACCGACGCGCCGCTGGTATTCGCGTCGCGCCGACCTCGCCGTGAGGCCCGCCAGCGAGACGGTCCCCGAGTCCGCCGTGATCAACCCGGCGACGACCCGGAGGAACGTCGTCTTGCCGACCCCGTTCGCGCCGACGAGCGATACGACGGTCCCGGGGCGGATGTCGAGGTCGATCGAGTCGAGAACCATGCCCGGGCCGTCTCGCCAACTCTTCGAGACGCCGCGAAGGACGAGCAGCGCGGGCTCCGAGGCTTGTCGGAGCGCCGGGCTATGCGCTGCGTCGGGCTCCACGAACCGATCCGTGGCCACGCTCGAGCTCCCCCGTGCTCGGCCCATTCGCTCAACCGGGGGCGTGCTCGCCAGACAACGTCAGGATCCCGAGCCCCAGACGCCGATTGGACAGGATCACGTCTGTCGCCTCGTGCCTCGACCTCACGCCGAGCTTCCGGTAGGCAGACGACAGATGACTCTTGATGGTCGCCTCGGTCACGTGGAGCTTTCCCGCGATCTCGACGTTCGAGAAGCCGAGCACGACGATCGACAGCACCTGCTTCTCTCTCCGAGAGAGGATCGGATGCTCGACGATACGGCGATGCTCGGAAGGCACGGTCAGCTGACCCGCGGCCGCGGCATACACGGTCGCGCCGAGGCGTGCCTCGATCTGACCCTCGGACACGAATCCGGCTGCGCCGGCATTCAACGCCTTCTCGACAGACGCGCGACCATCCCGGCGGGAGACGACGACGACCGGCGCGCCGCCAGAGGATCGAACGGCCACCGAGGTGGACTCAGCCAGCCGTCTGTCGACCGCGACGACAACGACGGCATCCGGCGTCCCGCGGCCGTCGACCTCGGTGTCGACGACCTCGCAGCCTGCGTGCTCGAGGACGCGCCGGACGCGGCGTGTATCGAGCCCCGTTGGTCCCAAGACAGCCACCTGCAGGGCGAGCTGGGCGCGCAGCATGGGCGCGGCGGGCAGCCCAGAACCCGACCCGGCGGTCATGACCGGAGCTTAGTGTGGCGTCAGGCACTGCGGGCTGGCCTTTCGGCTAGGTCCGTCGGGGCTTCTGCGGCTCGCGGCTCGATGTCCCCGCCGGAGGGGTGCTCTGCGCTCCTCGGTTCGCCGCCGGGCCGAGCAACCGCCGGTGCTCGTCGATCGGTGCGAACGGCCGGCGGAGGGCGGTGAACGACCGCCCGAGCTTCCCGCCCCATCCCTCGTCGCTTGCGGGGCGGACCTCGCCGAGCAGGGCGCGACCGACCCGCCTCGCGGCCGTTCGGGGCGGGTACGCCCAGATCGGCGAGCAAAGGCGCTCGAGGTGGTCTTCGACGACCGTCTTCTCGCGCAGCTCGGGCACGTGCCCGGCCCACAGCCGGAACGGGAGGGGCCGCTGCCGGTGCAAGAGCCCGTCGATCGCGCGCTCTGTGGTCTCCCAGAGGCGGGCGATGCCCCACCGCCGCGCGGTCGCCCGGATCTCCGCGGCATCCGCCTCGGCGCGGAACGCTCCCGCGTCGACCAGGTCTCGCGCTCGCCCGAGCGGCTGATGCGCCCAAGCGTGTGCCGCGAGGAGAAGTGCATGGTGCGCCGGGGCGGGTGCGAGGATGCCGTCCACCCCTGCCTCGCGAGCCGCCCGCGAGGCGACCGCCGCCTCGAGAAGCTCGTCGATCGACGGGGCGCCGCGCAGCTCGTCCGGCCAATGCGGCTTCGTGTGCACCTCGACGTAGAGCGACCCGCGCCACCGCAACGGCGGGAGGTGGTGAATCCCGACCCAGACGCCCTCGGGGTCCGGCGTCTCGTCGAACCCCGCGCCGCGCAACTGTCGGTGAAACGCGGCGGCGCCGGGCACGAACAGATCCAGGTCGCCGTACCCACGAGCGCCGTGCGGATACCGGATAGCCGCCTCCGGCCCCTTGACGAGGAGGATCGGTCCATCGCAGACGTCACGCGCCCGACCGAGCACGAACTGCGCCGCGAGCGCCATCACGCGGGTGCGCTCGAGATGAGGTCGGAGCGCGTCAGGAACCGCTGCGGCACGAGCGTCGAGGAGTGCCGCCGCGAGCGCCGCCAACCCGTGGTGCACAAGGCCATCGACGTTGTCGTGGTTCCGGTCGATGAGCTCGACGACACCGCCCCAGAACTCGTCGGTCGGTCGCGTGCGCCCGTCGAGGAGCGGCATGTCAGTACCTGGTGTCAACGATCCTGTTCCGATGCGCTGCCGACGAGATCTCCTCCACAGTGACGACGAGCCGGTTGGCGTACCAACCCTAACTTCACGATCGGGCCGGATGGTGTGCGCGAAGCCCGACGGCCTTAATGCTCGACGACGGGGTCGCCGAGCCCGTGGTCGGATGACTGGTCGTGCCGTGCACGGAACGACGGCACTGCGCAGATGCTTCCGCGTCAGACGGCCGTCAGCACGAGCACCCAGTCGTCGTCACCGGCGGCATTGTGCGCCGGTGGGCTGAAGTCGCGCTTCCCTGCGTTCGGAAACGGCGACCCTTTCGCGACTGAGTATTTCCCGGTCGTCGGGTCGTACCACTGCGCCTTGATCTTTCCTTTCAACCGCTTGAGGTCGACGGTGATGGTGTTGCCCGCCGGCAGGTAAGCGATGGCGAGCTTGCCGTCGGGTGTCTTCGCCGCCGTGACATAGTCGTTCTTGTTGACGTCGTCGGATGACGAAAAGCTTCCGAAGCCTGCGGTGACGAGCATGTGTCGCTGGTCGGGGACGAGGTTGAACCACGGCCGATCGGCGAACAGCTTCGTGACGTACTGCAGCTGGGTCACACCGGTCGTATCGAGATGGTCCTTCCAGCCGTTGATGAATTGCCACGTGTACTTGTTGCCGTAGAGCTGTCCTGAGGCGCCGCTGAGCAGCGACCAGTATTCCTGCCGTCTCAACGTCTCCGGCCCGGAGTAATCGTGCTCGAACTCGTAGTTCGCCTCGACCATGAACACCGGGATATGGTCCGGCCTGTTGTACTCCTTGAGCACCTGGGCGTATGTCGGGTAGTAGGTGTAGGCGGCATCGAGGCCGATGAGTGGCGTCCAGAGCCGGCTGTCACGTGAACCGCTGGCACGTGAGCCGTACTTGTAATTGTCGAGCTGGACTGTGTGGATGTGGCGTTCGTCGGTTGCTCGTATGCCTCTCGCCACGGCAAACACGGCTGCGTTTTCTGTGGTATCCCGATAACCCTGGAAGTCGTTACCGTTGAACCAAATGATGTTTTGAAAAGACTTGTACCGGGTACCCAACCACTCGCCGAAGGCGTAGTCTTTCTGGACGCCGTTCTCGAGGAGCACACCCGTCCAGCCGCCCGTCTCGATCGGATCGAGAAAGACAGTGAGTCCGTACTTCGCCGCCAGGCGAATCATCGCGTCTGCGCGACGGAAATACGCCTCGTTCGGCGTTGCAAGGTCGCCTGGTGTGGAGAATGGAGCGATATTGTCGAATGTCGTTGCGTCCGATCGCCCGCCGGTGTAGGTGTTGCACAGCAGGTTGACCCAGACCGCGTTGAAGCCGTTTGCGGCTCGATCGGCCAGAAACCTCTCTGCGTCTCGGAGCGAAACATTCACCACAAGGGCCTGAGGCGAGTCCCCGACGATCAGAAACGGTTGGCCCTTACTATCGACGAGGTAGCGGTGGGTCGGCCCAACCCGAAGCGGGTAGCTCGGCGGAGGCATCAGTCGCAGGGGGCCCGCGTTGTGGCGAGAAACCGGGTTCGTCGTTCCGCCCGCAGGTGCCCCCGAGGAACACGCAAGCGCCGCGAACAGCGATACGAACACGAGACCGGACCCCGCGATCCGCAAGTGTCTCCTCCCCCGACCAACGCCGACTCGCCCAGTGTAGACCGAGATCAGGAGTCGTGACAGAGCAGGCACCACCTCTGTCGAGAGTCGGACGTCCTGCAGAACGCGAACCGTTGAGGGTAGAGCCGATCATCGGGGAGGCCTCAGATCCGCGTGCGTAGCGGAGGTCCGTCACCAGATGCATCGCCCCGCCTCCACAGGACTGCCAGAGAGAAGTGACGGGTTGGTGCGTGTCTCTAGGGTGCCGGGGTGCTCATCTTCCTGGTCGTTGTCTGCGCGGCCGTCGCGTTCCTCGCCTACGGCTGGCTCGAGGCCGGTTGGCTCCGGACGCGTGTGCTCGAAGTTGCGCTCGACGGACTCCCAGAGGCTCTCGACGGCGTCCGGATCGGACACCTGTCCGACTTCCACCTCGGCGCGCCCCTCTCGCGCGGCAACCGTGCGAGCGAGCGGGCCGCGCGTTGGGTTGGAGAACGGCGACCCGACCTCGTCTGCATCACGGGAGACCTCGTCTCCCATCCTCGAGGCGCGCGGCGCCTCGAGGCCCTCCTGGCGGGCCTGGACCGTCCGTTCGTCGTGCTCGGCAATCACGACGTCGCGGTAACGCGTGATCCGTTCTCCCGGGCCGCGGAGGTTCGCGATCTCGAACGCGCGAGACTTCTGCGGGATGAGGCAGAGGTCGTCGTTCTGCGCGGGGAACGCGTAGCCGTGGTTGGCGTCGACCCGACGACCTACCGGGCGAGGCATGCGCGCCCACAAGAGCTGGCCGATCAGGGGGCGGCGCTTCGCTTGCTTCTCTGCCATTTCCCGCGGATCGTCGAACGGATTCCGCGCTCGTCCTTCGATCTAATCCTCACAGGTCACTTGCATGCAGGCCAGATCTGTGTGCCTCTTCCGCGTCGTCGCGTCACACTCGCTCACCCTCGAACCGAGTTCGTGTCGGGGCTGTACAGCACGAGAGCCGGGCACATGCACGTTTCGCCGGGCACCGGGACGACGTTCGTCCCGCTTCGGTTCTTCGCCCGACCAGAGGCGACGGAGCTCGTTCTTCGACGACGGAGGTAGCCGCGGGCTGAACGGACGTCTCGGCCACGGCCAGGCACACTCCTGTCGGGGAGGTGGAAGCCGCCGGCAATGGTGCGTACCCAGTCCTCTGCACCCTCTCGATGCGATCTCGAGGTTGCAAGAAGGGCGCTCGACCGCAAGATGAGTGGAGGAGACACGCGCGATCTCATCCTTTCCGTACAACTCGATAGCTGGCGGGGGCGCCTCGGGGCTCGTGCTTTCGTCGCGCTCGGTCGGTCGCCAGGGCGGGCCATGGCCGTCGCCGTCGGCGTGAGTCGGTCGTCGGGCGCGCTCTCGGGAGCTGTAGGACCGCTCGCCAGAGCGCCGCGGGCGACGGCACCAATGCGTCGCGAGACGCAAGGACACTACAACTCGCGAAATCGATGACGCAGACCAACCATGGAACGACGGAAGCGTCCGACGCCGTTGGCAACGCGGACGGTCACGACGCGGATCCGCTGAGTGAGGGCGAAGTCGGGCGACGTGCGATAGCCGGCGCCGCCGTTGATGTCCTCCGCGGCCTGGGTGTCCGCGTCGTGGGACTTGTCGGCACGCTGATTCTCGCGCGCCTGCTCACGCCGCACGACTTCGGAATCCTCGCATTTGGGGTGACCCTGGTGACGTTTGCGAACTTCCTCGCGGACGGAGGCATCGGTGCAGGCTTGATACGCCGTGTCAAGTCGCCCGAACGGCGCGAGCTGCAAGCGCTGTTGGGGTTCCAGATGGTGCTGAGCACGTCATTGGCTGTGTTGATCGCTGTGGCACTACTCCCATTCGGAGAGTCCGGCGCAGTCATCGCGGTGATGGCAATGGCTCTTCCCTTGACCGCGGTTCGAGCTCCCGGAGTCATCCAACTGGAACGAGACTTGAACTACCGACCGCTTGCGGTGGTCGACCTCGTCGAATCACTCGTGTTCTACACCTTGGCAATCACCCTGGTTGTCGAAGGGTTCGGTGTCTGGGGCTTTGCGATCGCCAGCGTGATCAGGCCTCTGGCCGGCGGATTGACACTCGTACTCACCTTCGCCCCTGCGCGAATGATCCCGTCTCTGTCATGGGCGAGGGTGCGACCACTACTCGGATTCGGGCTCCAATTCCAAGCGGTCGGAGTAGTGAACCTTCTTCGCGATCAAGCTACGAATGCCGCAGTCGCGCTCTTTGCGGGCGTCACTGCACTAGGCGTATGGGCTGTTGCGTACCGCATCCTCCAGATTCCGTTGCTATTCCTGGGATCGTTGTGGCGCATCTCATTCCCTGGGATGTCTCGCCTCGTGGCCGCCGGGGGAGATGCGGGGAAGACGATCGAACGCGTCATCGGTGTTGTCGCGATCGCAACTGGACTCATCCTCGCGCCACTCGTAGCAGTGACGCCGGCATGGGTTCCGGCTTTCCTCGGTGAGAAATGGGACGGTGTGATCCCGGTCATACCTCCCGCCAGTCTCCATCTTATGCTCATCGGTCCGCTTTCGGTTGCGTTGCTCGGCTACCTCTGGGCGGTCGGAGAGGCGTCGGCGGTTCTGAGAGCCACCCTGGTGGGACTCCCGCTGATGGCAGCAGTCATGCTCCCACTCCTCCCAGTCATCGGGGCGCCAGCGGTCGGGTTCGGATGGCTTGCGTCGGCTGCCGGGGAGGCGATTGTGCTGATCCGGAGCGCGAGAAAGCACTGCGACTTCAAGGTCGCTCCTGGACTCGCCGCACCGACCGCATGCGCAACCGTCGGGGCGACGCTCGGCTGGATCGTTGTCGAGCACGGTCACACAACGGCCGCGGCGGGACTCGTCGGAGGTTTGCTCGCGGTTGGGGTGTACACGCTCTTGCTCGCCGCCTTTCACCGGAGTCAACTGGTGGACACCGTCCACCTCGCAGCTCGCGGGCTACGGGGTGTCGCGAAGGGCCCGGCGACGAGCAAGGCGTGATGCAGCCCGATCACACGAGAGTCGGTGTGAGACCGATCTTCACCATCGCGATTCCGACGTTCAATCGCGCCGAATGGCTCGGTCGATGTGTGAGCTCTGCGCTTGCCCAAACCCACAACTCGTTCGAGGTGCTCGTGTCCGACAATGCATCAGACGATGCAACGCCTCAAGTGCTTGCGGAGTTCTCTGACTCGCGCTTGATCACAATCCGCCAGCCTCGCAACATCGGCCCAATCGCGAACTGGAACGCCTGCGTCGAGCATGCACGAGGCGAGTTCATCGTGATGCTGAGTGACGACGATTATCTAGCGCCCCATTTCCTCAGCCGATGCGACGAGCTGGTGGCCGACCCGACGAAGACAGTCCGAGTCATCGCCGCCCTCGGTGATGTTGTCAATCCAGGCACTGGATGGATGAATCCGGCCCGACAAAGCCGAGAGCTCGGTACAGGGATCCAGCGCGGGACCGACGTCCTCTCCGAGCTTCTTCTCGACGCGATCTCCCCGCAGATGTGCACGGTGGCCATCAGAACCGAATTGCTACGTGACATTGGAGGCTTTCCAGAGGGCTGGCACCATGCCGGAGACCTGGTAGCCTGGGTGCCCTTGCTGCTCGATGGGGATGTCGGCTTCGTGAACGAGGCATGTGGCACCTACTCCACACACGCCAACACCCAGACAGCTGGAATGTCACTTGAGACGCGTCTCGAGGAGATCGACCGCCTGGGCCGTGTGCTCATCGACGGGGTAGCGCTGGCCGACGACCGGGCGACCGCGGCGACGATCACGAGGCTGACCCGTCGATACGTGGCCCGGAACCTCATCGGGCACATCGGATCCGAGCGCACTCGCGGCGCCAGTCGTAGAGGGCTCGCATCGACGGCGTGGCGCTGGCGGCGCAGCCTCGTGGGTCTGCGTCCGGCGGACATCCCTGAGACGCTGAGGCCGGTCGGGCTCTTCCTGGCACCGTCGTGGGTCACGCGCGAACTGCGCAGGATCAAGCGAGGATTCACCAGGCGAGCCGACGCTCGCCGGCACGCCACAAGTCTTCTTCCGTAAAGCGAGGCATGGATGGCGCGGGGGCTCAGGGCGGGAGATGTTGTCGAAGTCCGCAGTCGTGACGAGATACTCGAGACGCTCGACAGCGATGGGCGCCGGGAGGGTCTGCCTTTCATGCCGCAGATGCTCGAGTACTGCGGGCGTCAGCTCACGGTCATCGCGAGCGCCCACAAGACGTGTGACGTAACCGCAGGGGAGGGGCGGCGTCTCCTTCGATCTGTCCATCTGGACGTCCGCTGTGACGGGAAGGCGTTTGGCGGCTGTCAGGCCGCGTGTCTGATCTTCTGGAAGGAGGACTGGCTGAAGCGCGTCGACGGCCCGGCAGTGCCACGCGAGGCGGGTGATCGCAGTGAACGCCAGGCACCTGCTCGGTCGGCTGACCCCGAGATCGTCTGGCGCGGGACGAAGAGGATCGATCGAGACTCTGGTGAGCCGGTTTACATGTGCCAGGCGACTCGAGTCCCGGACTTCACTCAACCTCTTGCGTGGTGGGATCTTCGTCAGTACGTGGCGGACTGGCGTTCCGGCAATGTCACGCTCAGGCGACTGATGCGAGGGCTTCTCTTCCAGACGTACAGTCGCGTCACTCAAGCGCCGAGGCCTCGGGTGGGTCGTCCAGGTCGATGGGTCTACGATGCGCTACAGCGGCTAATCGGAGGCGTTCCGTTCCCGATAAAGCCTGGAACCCTCGCGCCCGGGGAAGCGGATCCCACGGAGAAGCTCGACCTTCAGCCGGGAGAGCTCGTCCGTGTGAAGAACCACGACGCCATCCTTGCAACGCTCTCCAGAGCGGGAGGAACCAACCGTGGTCTTCTCTTCGACAAGGAGATGGTGCCTTTTTGCGGAAGAACGTTCCGAGTCAGGGCTCGAGTCGACGTGTTTGTCGATGAGCAGACGGGGAGACTCCGCACGCTGAAGACGCCGGCCGTGACATTGGAAGGGGTCTGGTGCACTTCGCTGTACAGCAACAAGAAGATGTTCTGTCCGCGCGCCCTCCCCAGCTGGTGGCGCGAGGTGTGGTTGGAGCGCGTCGATGACCCCGACCAGTGAGCTGCTGATCGACGACCGTTTCGGTCACCTCGTGCCGCGAGCTCCACGTCTCCGGGCGGTTGTCGTTCTTCGGCCCTCGGGCAGGCTCGCCGCCGACGCCGGCGATCGGGCGTCTCGTCCTGGAAACGAGGTACGTCGGAGGCACCAGCGTGTTGGTGCGGCCGGGAACGACGTCCCTGCCTAGCCGGAAGCCGGGGTTACACGTGCAGGAGACGCATCTCTCGATCCTTATCGTGAACTGGAACACCCGGGATCTCGTGCTCCGGTGTCTCGAGTCACTCGCAGCGGCCACGGAGGGCATTCCGAGCGAAGTCATCGTCGTCGACAACGGATCCGTCGATGGATCGCCCGATGCGCTCGCGCGCAGGACCGACATCGTCCTGCTCGAGAACGAAAGGAATCTGGGATTCGCCGCGGCAGTGAATCAGGCGTACGAGCGATCGTCGGGAGAGCTCGTCCTCCTGCTGAACTCCGACGTCGGCCTGGACCGCCAGGCTCTCCAATCGATGGTGGGATTCCTGGACGATCATCCCGTTATCGCAGGCGTCGCGCCGCTGTACGTCTTCCCGGACGGTTCTCCGCAGCCGTTTCACTTTCGCTTTCCCACATTCTCCGTCACGCTCGCCAGCTGCAGTGCGATCGCCCGGCGCTTCATTCCAGGCATGACGCGCCGCTTACGGGAGTACCAGATGCTCGACGACGATTTCTCGCACGCGCGACCCGTGCCTCAACCGTCGGCGAGTTGCCTGCTGCTTCGCAGGTCGGCACTCCCCGAAGACCACATTCTCGACGAGAGGTATCCGATCTTCTTCAACGACGTCCAGTTTGCGCGGTCGTTGGCGGCGCGGGGGCTGGATCTCTGGGTGACGCCCGACGCCACGGTCGTCCATGACGGGGGCGCCTCGACGCGAATGCTCGGGACGACCGGTAAGCGGCAATACCTCGGCTCGACCATTCGAATGCTCATGGAAACCCAATCGCGCCCGAAAGTGTGGCTGTTTCGGGGCGTCGTCTTTGCGCAACACGTTCCACTGTGGATCCTCGCCCGACCGAACACCATCGGCGTCAGGCAGCTGTGGCTGGCGCTTTCGGGAAATGTCGGGTCGCTCCCCACAGAACCCATCGCGGGAGCGGATTGACGCGACCCCGACGCCTGCAGACTCTCGCCCGCGGAGCTGATCGGCCGACGCGCGTGCGCGGTTACCTGCCGGCGTCCTCTGGACGTGTCACGCGCCCGGGCCCTTCGTCGTCCTCGACATCCGGCAAGGCACTGCCGGTCGGCGGGTGAGCGAACGGCGGCGGCGTGAGCCCGAACAGGGTCGTGAGTGCGGAGCGTGAAGCTGAGCGTCGTAGGCGGGCGTTGGGGCCGCGACCGGGCCTGATGGAGCGGATCGCGTACCCGAGGCCGAGTGCGAGAATGCCTGCCAGCCGGGGGACGGGCGCGAAGTGCTTCGCCATGTATTGCCGCTGTGCGAACGCCATCTGTCCGTTGAGCCTCGGGTTCGATGCCGTTGGACTGCTCTCGTGAAGGATGGTCATCTGTGGGAGGTGGACGACGTCCCACCCGGCCTGCCGGATGCGGCGACAGAGATCCGTCTCCTCGGAGTAGAGGAAGAACCGTTCGTCCATGCCGTCGACACGGTCGAGTGCTTCCTTGCGTGCGAGCATGAACGAGCCGACCGTCCAGTCGCAAGGGGTCTCGCGGTCGTAGAGATCCGCCTCGAGCACCCGTTCGCCCAGCCAGGAGGCGTGGGATGGCAGTCGTTCGCCGCCGAGGCTCGTAGAGAGAGACCGAACGACACTCGGGAATCGCCGTATTGTCGGGGCCACGACGCCGTTCCCGTCCAGCTGCCTGACGCCCGCGAGCCCGACGGTCGGGTGCAGTCGAGCCGTGGATAGGAGCTCCGCGAGCGTCCCCGACAGGATTTCGGTGTCTGGATTGAGGAACAGCACCCACTCCGCGTCGACGATCGCGAGCCCGCGGTTGTTCGCCGACGCGAAGCCGCGATTCTCGGTCGCAAGCACTCCAACGTCGGGAAAGTCGCGACGGACGAGATCGACCGTGTCGTCGGTCGACCCGCTGTCGACGACCACGACGTCCAGCTCGAGGTTTCCCGATTTCGCGTAGACGCTCGACAGGCACCGCGCCAACCAGCCGGAGCTGTTGTGCGAGACGATGATGACGGCCAGATCCGCTCTGCCGCCTGCCGTCGATCCTCCCCGGGCGCTCGTCATTCGGCGTTCGACGTCACACGGCCGCCCTCGACTCTTCATCCATCGCCCCTCGACGCGGCATTGGCGCATCGTAGTCGCCTGCGATTCGGTGGACCGGCCGGCGCGGGGACTCAGCCCAGGGTCAAGGGCCGCCCCGTCTGGTGGTACACGTTGCCGGACTGGATTTCGTCGGCACAGGCGGTTGCCGGCCCGAACCCGCCCACCGTCGGCGAGAAGATCGTGCTGAAGCTGTTGTCGACGATCCGGAAGTTGCTCGTGGCCGGGATCGGGCAATACAGGGTGTATCCGCCGCCTGCAAGCAGGTTGTCCTGGATCAGGACGTCACGCGTGTTGGGCCCGTCTGCACCGTTGTTGATGTTGATCGCGGAGGTGTTCACGCCGTAGATCGTGTTGTGCTCGATGATCGAGTTCGATCCGTCCCCCGACTGGATCCCGTCGGTGTGAAGATCCGTCCTTCTGCCAGGTCGTGGATGAAGCTGTCCTTGAGCGTCACGTTCGTGCCGATGTCCAGTCCGTTCTCGCAGCCGTGAATGTTCACGCGGTAGGCGTTGAAGTTACTGGACCGTATCCCGGTGTTCCAGGAACCGACGGGACACACGATCTCGGTGTCCTGAACCGTGAGACGGGGGTTCGCCGGGTCGGCGGCGGCGCCGTCGACGATGACGCAACCGATCTTCGAGTTCTTGATCGTCACACCGTAACCATTGACCTCGATGCAGTTGCTGGTACTCACAGCGCTGACCACGGCGTTGTTCGTGTTCACCTTCAGCGAGGCAACCGGCGTCAGCGTCGTTCCCGCCGGAACACCCGTGTTGCTCGCATCGGGGTAGCCGAGGTGGCTGCGGGCGTTGAGGGGGTTTGTGCCCCCACGAAACTCGACTCGGTCGCCGAACCCGTCGCCGTCGGTGTCCGCCTTGCGTGGGTTCGTCTTGTATTGGTTGACTTCGTCGCCGTCCCGGAGGCCGTCGCCGTCGGTGTCCGGCTTGCGTGGGTTCGTCTTGTATTGGTCGACCTCGATGCGGTCCCGGAGGCCGTCGCCGTCGGTGTCCGGCTTGCGGGGGTCCGACTTGTATCGGTCGACTTCGTCGCCGTCCCGGAGGCCGTCGCCGTCGGTGTCTCGCTTGCGCGGGTCGGTGCGGTAGCGCTTGACCTCGTCGCCGTCCCCGAGGCCGTCGCCGTCGGTGTCCGGCTTGCGCGGGTTGGTGTGATAGCGCTGGATTTCGGCGCCGTCGTTCAGGTGGTCGCCGTCGGTGTCCCGTTTGCGCGGGTCCGTATGGTAGCGGCGGACCTCTGCCGAGTCGGCCACGCCGTCGCCGTCGGTGTCAGGTCCGGCGGTGGCGACAGAGGCGGACGCCTGATCACGATCGGCCGGAGCTCCTCCGCTCGAGGCTGTGGCGGTCGCGCAGGCACACACGACCGCGGGTAGCACCACCCATCTCGACCAGCGCCCCATCTACTAAGCGTAGTCGCCGTCCTGGCCGGGGAGTTATAGCTCGAGGTCGGCGAGCTCGATTCCGCCGAGTTCCTGGGCAGCCGGTGGAGCAGGGCCTCAACCCAAGAACAAGGACTGGCCTGTCACGCCGTCATTGATGTTCGGGTACGGTTGGTGTCGCGAGAACACCCATCGGTTACCCCAACGTGAGCGGCTGACCAGTTTCGTAGATGTAGTTGCCCGACTGGGTCTCATCCGAGCATTGCGTTGCGAATCCGAAGGCACCACCCTTCGAGTTGAACCGGGTGGTGAAGGCGTTGTTGCGGATCACCCAGTTCGTTCCCTTGCCAAGCACGCAATAGACCGTGTAGGCGCCTCCGCCGAACAGGTTGTTCTCGATCATCCAGTCGTGGTGGCCGCTCAGATCGGCGATGAAGGCAGATGTCCCGAATTCGCCATTCGAACCCATCCCGAAGATCGTGTTGTGTCGGATCGTGACGTAGCTTGCAGCCGATTCGAACTGCATCCCATCGGCGTGGGCGCCGTTGCCCATGAACAGGTCATGGATGTAGGAGTCCTGCACCGTCACGTCGTGCGCCACGCTGAGGCCGTTCTCGCAGTTCGTGATCTCGACGCGGACGAGGGTGATGTTCATGCGACCGGCGCCGTTGGAGTTGGTGCTCTGGCAGGTGATCTCGGAGTCTTCGATGCGCACCGAGGCGCTGTTGGACTGGATCTCGACCGCGTAGTAGCTAGCCCCGTTGCAGGAGATGCGGGAGTTGCGGATGACGACGTTGGCCGCGTTCACGTCGATGCAGCCCATCGACTTGCCGTCGATGACCATACCCGCCGTCGTGATGTTGGAGGGTCCTGTGTACGCGGTCAGGTTGGTTCCCGACGGAACACCCGTGTTGCCGGCATCGGGGAACCCTGTCGGCGAAGGCGGGGGTGGTGGTGGCGTGGTCTGGGCGGCCACGGTGGCGGTGACAGTGTTGGTGGCGAGCAGGGTGCCGCTGTCGCTGATCGCGCGCACCTGGAAGGTGTGCGAGCCGTTGCTGACCGTGATCGAGCCGTCGGCGAAGCTGTCGCCGAACGGGATCTGCTGCTCGCTGAGCACGAGGTTGCCGTCGACGCGGAACTCGATCTTGCCGGGGTCGTCCTCGGTGCCGTCGCCGTTCTGGTCGTAGACCGCGCGCCAGTTGGTGATCCCGGGGATGCTCGAGCCGTTGGCGATCGTCTGTGTCACCGTGCCCGTCGAGCTGGGCGGCGGAGGTGTCGTGTTCGACACCGTGACCGTCACGGGGGCTGCGTTGCCGACGTTGCCGGCCGAGTCGTAGGCGCGGGCACTCAACGTGTGGCTGCCGTTCGCGATGGTGGTTGTGTCGAGCGGGATCGTGTACGGGGAGCTCGTATCGCTTCCGGACGACACTCCGTCACGGAAGAAATCGACCCGCGCCACACCGACGTTGTCAGCGGCGTTGGCAGACGTGTTGACGGTGGCCGTTATCGTCGAGCTGCTGGTCGGAGAGGTCAGCGTCACAGTCGGCGGGGTGGTGTCGGTGCAGGGTTGGGTGGAGACCATGACGGTGGTCTTGGTGGAGCTGTTGCCAGTTGCGTCAAAGGCGTCGACGGCGAGGGTGTAGTTGGTGGCGCAGGTGAGGTTGCTGACGATGCCGGTGGTGCCGGTGGTGGTGTTGACGAGCTCGCCGGCGTTGTAGATGCCGTAGCCGGCTACGCCGGTGTTGTCGGTGGCGGGTGCCCAGGTGAGAGCGATGCTGGTGGTGGTGCGGGTCGACGCGGTGACGTTCGTGGGCGCGGTCGGCGGCTGACTGTCGGGACACGGCGACGTCGTGACCGCCATGTTCGCCGGCGGCGACGTGTTGCCAGCCGCGTCAAAGGCGTCGACGCCGACCTGGTACGCATTTCCGCACGTTAGGCCACCCAACGTCGCGGTGGTCCCCGGTGTCGTACCCGTGAGAGTCGACCCGCGATAGACGCCGTAGCCGGTGACGCCGACATTGTCAGTCGCAGGAGACCACGCGACGCCGAGGTTCGTCGCAGATGCCGATGTGACCTTGAGATTGTCCGGCTGCGACGGTGCCACGTTGTCTCCGCTCGAGTTGGGTGGCGGGGTCGTCTGTGTGGCGACGGTGGCGGTGACGGTGTTGCTGGCGAGGAGGGTGCCGCTGTCGCTGAGTGCGCGCACCTGGAAGGTGTGTTGGCCGTTGCCGACGGTGTAGGAGCCGTCGGCGAAGCTGTCACCGAACGGGATCAGCTGCTCGCTGAGCACGAGCTTGCTGTCGATCAGGAATTCGATCTTCCCGGGGTCGTCTTCGCTGCCGTCGCCGTTCTGGTCGTACACGGCACGCCAGTTGACGATCCCCGCGATGGTGGATCCGTTCGCAATCGTCTGCGTGACGGAGCCAGTCGAACTGGGCGGCGGCGGCGGGGTCGTCTGTGTGGCGACGGTGGCGGTGACGGTGTTGCTGGCGAGGAGGGTGCCGCTGTCGCTGAGTGCGCGCACCTGGAAGGTGTGTTGGCCGTTGCCGACGGTGTAGGAGCCGTCGGCGAAGCTGTCACCGAACGGGATCAGCTGCTCGCTGAGCACGAGCTTGCTGTCGATCAGGAATTCGATCTTCCCGGGGTCGTCTTCGCTGCCGTCGCCGTTCTGGTCGTACACGGCACGCCAGTTGACGATCCCCGCGATGGTGGATCCGTTCGCAATCGTCTGCGTGACGGAGCCAGTCGAACTGGGCGGCGGCGGAGTTGTCGGTGTGCAGGGGGAGGTTGCGGTCGAGAGTGTCGCGACGGTGGATCGAAGGCCTCCGGCGTCCTTCGCGTCCACTCCGAGCGCGTACGTCGTGCCGCACTTGAGACCCGTGAACTCGCCGCTTGTTCCGGACGTCTCGCTCGTTCGCGAACCGGAGAGATACAGCCCGTAGCCGGTCACGCCGACGTCATCGGTCGAGGCCGTCCATGAAAGAGCAACGGAGCTGTCGGTCGCGTTTGTCACCTTGACCACGGTGGGTGTGGTGGGTGGCTTGTTGGTCGATGGGCAGCCGGACGTCTTGAAGAACGAGCTGGTCTGGGCGGATCGGTTACCTGCGGCGTCGGCCGCGTCGAGCGCGATCAGGTAGCTCTTGCCGCAACTGAGGCCGGTGAGTGTCGCGCTGGCGTCGCTCGAGGTCGCGACCCTCACCCCGGCCGCGTAGAGCCCGTACTCGACCACACCGACGTTGTCGGCCGACGGAGACCAGGCGAGTATCACCGAGCTCTCGGTCGCGGCGACCTGACGCATTCCGGTTGGCGCCGAGGGGGCTGCCGTGTCGGGGCAGGCCGCGGTGGAGACGGTGGTCACGGTGGGCTGCGAGTGGCGATCGCGTCGATCGAAGGTGTCCACACCAACCATGTAGCTCGTGCCGCACGTCAGCTGCCCGATCGTGTATGAGAACGAATCGCGGCCGCGTGAGGGTCTTGCCTGGTCGGGCGTCTGCATTCCGACGCGGGCGCCGTTCGTATAGACGGTGTAGCCGGCGACATCGTTGTCACGCGACGCGGGCCACGTGATCGTAACGCTCGAGCTGTCGGTCGCCGAGACGTCGACCGAGCTGACGGGGTCGGGGGCGCTACGTCCCGATTGAGACGATCCTGCAGCGAGACCGGTCTGACTTCCAATAGCGAGCGTCGTAACGATCGCCACAAGCGTGGCGGCTGTTGGGCGGCGGCGAATTGACATGCTGTTCTTGTCGCCTGCCACGCAAAGGGACCATGTCCCCCCAATGGGGGTATGTGCTCGCTCCTTAGGTTCGTGAATGGCTGACGTATGTACGCCAGGACATGGTCGGCGTCGGTGCGAACGCGCTTCGGAGCAGGCCGATGGGCACATCTCAGGTGTCTTCCGTGATCGCAGCGCACAGAGAGTCGAAACGATCTCTGAAGTCAGCGTCTGACGGTTCGAGGCGCCTCCCCTCGAGCGCAATCGGGCGTTTGCTGCGCCCCAGCGGGCGCGGATAGTACTGTCGCGATGCGGTGCAAGATGACGTTGTCGAACGGTTCCTCGATCGTGACGACTTGGCGCGCGTCTACGACGAGCTGGTAGTCAACGGCGACTTCCAGGAGGAGAGTGTCCGACTTTCTGTGTGTCAGGGCAGTCGGTCTCCGAAGTGGATCTTGAACGAAAGCAGTGCTGCGCTCCAGTTATAGGCGTGCCTCCAGGATTGTTGGGCGTTGACGATGGCGAGGTAGATCAGCTTGCGGGCGGCGTCTTCGGTGGGGAAGTGTCCTCGTGTCTTGATGGTCTTGCGGATCTGGCGGTGCAGCGCCTCGATCGTGTTTGTCGTGTAGACAACACGTCTGACCTCGGGCGGGAAGGCGAGGAAGGGGATCACGTGCTCCCAGGTCTCGCGCCAGCTCTTGCCGATCATCGGGTAGCGCTCGCCCCAGCTGCGCTCGAAGACGTCGAGCGCCTCGGCTGCTTGCTCGGCGTCGGCCGCGGTGTAGATCGGCTTGAGGTCTTTGGCGACCGCACGGCGGTGCTTGTCGGGGACAAAGCGCAGCGAGTGGCGGATCAGATGGACGATGCAGGTCTGCACCCAGGTCTGCGGGAACACCGCCTCGATCGCCTCGGGGAAGCCCTTGAGCCCGTCGACGCAGCAGACCAGCACGTCGCGGACGCCACGCTGCTTCAGCTCGGTCAGCACCTGCAGCCAGAACTTGGCGCCCTCTGCGGCCTGGAACCAGAGCCCGAGCACGTCACGCTCGCCGTCGAGATTGACGCCGATCGCGACGTAACAGGCCTTGTTGCGCACGGCGCCGCCGTCCCGGACCTTCACGATCAGGGCGTCCAGGAGACAGGATCGGGTAGACGTCCTCGAGTGGCCGTGCCTGCCAGGTCTTGACGTCGTCGAGGACGGCCTCCGTGACCCGGCTGATCAGGTCGTGGCCGACCTCGACCTGATAGAGCTCGCGCCAGGTGCGCCTGGATGTCGCGCACCGACATGCCGCGCGCGTACATGCGCGATGATCCGCTCGTCAAAGCCCGTGAAGCGGCGCTCGTGCTTGGGCACGATCTGCGGCTCGAAGCTGCTCCGACGGTCACGCGGCTGCTCGATCCGCACCGACTCCTGCGCTGTGTGCACGGTCTTTTCGCTGATCCCGTTACGGGTGTTGCCGACACCGCCCGGCGGAGCCTGCCCGCGCTCGTAACCGAGATGCTCCGTCAGCTCGGCGTCCATCGCCCGCTCGATCAGCCGCTTCGTCAGCCTGTTGAGCAGCCCATCCGGGCCGGCGATCTCCTCCGGCGTGCGGGCACCGGCAAGCAGCTCGTCGATCAGCTCGTCGGGCAGCTCCGGCGGCTCCGGCTCGAACCCCACCCCGGGGATCGTCGTCTCAGGAATCTGGTCTGGCAAGGTGGCCTCCCTTCCCGCCGGCCCGCCGGCCCGGGCTCTCTCTAGGAGCCCGAGCCGACGACCCGGCTCAGGTCAGGCCCTGCTTACACAGAGAACCGGACACACCCTCCAGGAGCGGGGCGACTACTACCTCCGCTATCGCAATCGCTACAAGAGTTTGATCTCGACGTATGCAGCACTCGGTGGCGTGGAGCCGCTCGACACCCTGGAGGTCGGCGGTGGACAACACGCGTTGCTCGCTCACGCCCTGTTTGCCGATCGCGCCACCGTCGCGGACCTCTCGGGCCCACACTTCGAATATCTGTCGTCGCGCGGCATCATCACTGTCCACTGGGATCTGCTGACCGACGAGCAACCGTTTGAAGAGATGTTCGACCGGATCTTCTTGTGCGAAGTCATGGCCCACGTCCCGGTGCCGCCCTACCAATATCTGCGCCGGCTACGCCGCGCATTACGACCGAGCGTTTCTGTCGCACCTGCACCGCGTGCGCAACATTGCGTTGCTTGCTTTCCGGCTCGGCGTTCGCTGCGCCCGAACTGCGGGCACTCTTGGACTTCTCGGCATCTCACCTTCGGTGGCAGCTTGAGCGGGCTGGGTTCGCCGATGTGGTCATCGATCGTCGCGAGTTCGGTCACCGCGCGTCGTCCCGGCCGGCGCGTCTAGCCAACATCGCGTTGCGACCGCTCACGCTCATTCCTCACTTGCGGTACAACCTTGTCGCCACCGCCGTCAGGCCCACAGGGAGTGACGGGACGTCGGGCTAAACCTCTTTGCCGAATTCCAGAGTGAACCCTGCAGCGAGTCTGCCTCGGTGGCGGCCGCGAGCTTGCTGCTGTTCAGATTCGGGTTGGCGGCAGCGAACAAGCATGCTATGCGAGTCTCCGGCCAACCCCACACGCGATCCCCGGCTCAGTGTTTGGTGGGCGGTTCGCTCGGGGCGCGAAAGAGCGATCGTGATTCATGTGGCAGCCCGACTCTACCGCCGTGACGGGCAAGGGCTATGCCCGCACCGCGCCTCGCCCGCGCTATGAGTACATGCGTGTCGATCTCTGTCGTGATCGCGGCACACAACGAGGAAGACGTTCTCGGCCGTTGCCTCGACGCACTGGTGCAGACCGCCGGAACGGAGGAACTCGAGATCGTGGTCGTGTGCAACGGCTGCACTGATCGGACCGTGGACGTTGCGCGTGAGTACAGCAACGGAGTCCGCGTGATCGAAACCCCTCGAGCCTGCAAGACGGCGGCCCTCAACCTTGGTGATGCTGTTGTCTCGGGCTTTCCGCGGTTCTACGTCGATGCGGACGTCACGTTGCCGCTCGCATCGGTACGGCGGATCGTCGCGCGCCTCGCGGAGGGGAATGCCCTGGCAGCGGCGCCGGTGATGGACGTCGACCTGCGCGGGTCTAGCGCCGCTGTCCGCGCCTACTACCGCATCTGGGAGCGACTGCCATATGTCCGCGAGGGCATGATCGGCGTCGGCGTGTACGTGCTCTCCGAGGAAGGGCGCCGGCGCTTCGCAGAGTTCCCCGAGGTCATCGCCGACGACGGCTACGTCCGCATGCTGTTCAGCGCAGGCGAACGCATCAGCGTCCGTGACGCGCCCGTCCGCGTCTACGCTCCCGAACGCTTGCCCGATCTCACACGTATCAAGACCCGGAGTCGTCTCGGGCGGTACGAGCTCAGGCAGCGCTTCCCCGACCTCGTCGCGAGCGAGAGGACAACGAAGTCCTACCGCAATGCCATGGGGACGATCGTCGCTCGACCCTGGCTGTGGCCGTCCGCCGTGGTCTACGCGGCTGTCCTCGTCCAGTCTCGTCGTCGCGCCCGCAGGCAGATCATGTCGATCGGCGACTACATCTGGGAGCGCGATCAGTCCTCACGCCGACCCGACCGCCGCTGACGTGATGTACCCAGCTAGTGGGCATCGGCGAGGGCCCATCGCCGCTCCAGTAACTGGATGTACTCCGCGGGGTTCATGCCTGCCTTCGCGGTGAGACTGACGGCAATCGCCTCCTCGTCGACCCCGTCGAGGAACGTCGTCAGCTCCGGCACCGTGAGCGGCACGCGTTTGTAGTAGTCCAGGCACAGGGGAGACGACGAGACGAACTGGCCTGCGTTCGCGCCGAGCACGTCCCGCACGAACCGACCGTAGAGCACGAACTCGGAGACGTCCCAGGCGGCGGCGATGGCTCGAAACCAGTGCCTCCCCGTCGTTCGCTCCACATGGTCGAGCAGCGCTACCGCGTTCTGACGCTTCCAGGGGACGAGCGTCGAGATATAGTCCGGCATCGGGAGTTCCGCCGGACCGATGTCGAGCAGCTTCTCGGCCGACCGATGCCAGCGGACGTGGTTGGGCAGCGTCTCGTCGACGTAGTCCGGGCGCTCGAACAGCCGCACCCGACCGTCGCCATCGACGACCGCATCTGCTGAGAACGGACGGATCAACACGACGTCCGAGTCGGCATGCACGACGACGTCCGCGCTCAGCGACTTTGCGACGGCGAGCTTGACCAGTTGTTGCAGCAGCCACCCCCGGATCGGGCGGCCACGGGCCTGAAGCCATAGGTTCGAGCGGAGGCCGAGCTTCAACGTGTCGACACGATGCACCCAGACAGGGAGCACCTCCTCCTTCGCCAAGACATTCGTCCGGTTGCTCTGGAGCGAGCGGAACTGGGGGAGATCGCCGCGATCGACGATGATCCAGTGCTCGAACGACGTCGCGCACGCTTCCAGGCTTCGATTGAGCAACGCACAGCGCTCGCGATCCAGCCTGTAGCTTGGCGTGACGAATGCGACCGATGCGGTCAGGCCCGACTCCTTCGTCCGACTGGGGTTTGGTCGAGGGCCGAGCAGTCTAGTCGTCACTATCCGCACCCGCATCCGCTCCCGCGCGGACCGACCACGAGGGTCGTGTGACACGTGGGTCGTCTACAACCCGTCGACGCAAGGGCGTCTCGGGTCACGCAAACAGGGGATCCCGCGTTCCTCGAAGACCCGCCGAGAGGCGCTCGTAGGCTCCGACGTAGCGGGGCGCCTGATGTCCCCACGCGAGGACATCCACGACGCGCTGCCTGCCCTGTACACCCATCTGCCGTCGGCGGTCGGGATCGTCGAGAAGCTCGGCGATCGCGCGAGCGTACGCGGCCACGTCGTTGGGCTCGACATAGACGGCGGCGCTGTCCGCGGAGACACGGGTCTCCTTCAGATCGAATGCAACGACCGGAAGCTCGAACGCCATGTACTCCATCGTCTTGTTCATGGTGGACACGTCGTTCAGGGGGTTGAGCGGATCCGGGGAAAGCCCGAGGTCGGCGGTCGAGAGCACCTCCGCCACGACCTCGTCTGGGACCCTCCCGGTGAAGGTGACGATGTCGGCGATGTCGAGCCGCTGTGCCAGTTCGACGAGCTCGTCGGTGCTGTCTCCCTTCCCCATGAACACGAACTGGACGTCGTCACGGCCGGCCCCTGCGAGCTCGGCGGCGGCGCGGAGCGCAAGGTCGACACCATCCTGCGGGCCCATGACGCCGAGGTAGGCGCAGAGGTATCTGCGGCCGCGTCGCCAGTCGGGGTTCGGTGCGCCGCGCCGAAGGAAGTCGGGGTCTGGTCCTGTTCGAACGACCGTGATGTCGGCGCTCGCCACGTTCCCGCGTCGGATGGCGGTCTCTCGATAGGAGTCGTTCGTCGCGATCACGTGATCGGCAACGGCGTACGTGGCCCGCTCGAGGAGACGGAGGCCGCGAAGCAGGGCGCGCGAGCCGTTCGGGAACCGCGACTCGTACACCTCGGGGCAAAGGTCGTGCTGGTCGAAGACGAACTTCCTCTTCGCGGCGAGCTTGAACGGCAACGCGAGTGCCCAGTACGTGTCGGGCGGGTTGCAGGCCTGAATGACGTCGAATCCCTCGGCGCGGTGCGCGCGGAGCACGAGGCGAGCGGTCCGCAGCCAGCAGTACGCGAACTCGTACAAGTAGGTCCCGATGCCACTCGTGTCGGGCGGCGGGGGATAGCGCCGGATCAGGATACCGTCGAGGAGCTCCCGCGCCTCGTCGCCCGCCCCCATCGGGCACACAACGGAGACCTGAAACCCCGCATCGCGGAGCGAGCACGCCTCGAGCCAGACCCGCCGGTCGAAGGGCACCGACAGGTTCTGCACGATGATGAGAACGCGCTTCCCGCGCACATCGTCCTCCGCCGTCACCACGCGATTCCGGAGTAGCCCGGCAGCGCCTCGAGCTCGGGGCTCACGGAGCCGTGGAGATCGAGCACCACACGGGACGGCGCATCGAGAACGGCGCGGACGACGTCGCCGTCGGAGGTTGCGACGACCGCGACCCCGGCGCCGCGAACGGCATCCTCCGGGGAGGCGCACAGCATGCGCTGCAGATGCGGAAGGTGCTTCTCGACGTACTGACGGTTCGACCCGAACAACCGCGCCGGCTGGATGATGGGGTCGAAGATCCTGACCTCGAGCCCCTTCCCGCCGAGGAACTCGGCGAGCTCGACGTACGGGCTCTCGCGAAGGTCGTCGGTCTGCGGCTTGAAGCTCAGCCCGAGCAGTGCGATCACTCGCTCGCCCGTGTCGAGAATGCGCCGAGTCGCCAACCGCAGGTGCGACTCGTTGCTGGGCATGACCCCGTTGAGCATCGGCACGTCGACATCTGCGATCCGCGCGATATGCATCAGAGCGCGCAAGTCCTTCGGCAGACACGATCCGCCGAAGGAGAACCCGGGCCGAAGGTACGCGGTCGAGATGTTGAGGTGATCGTCCTCGCAGAACACGCGCATCACGTCGCGCGCGTCCACATCGACCGCCGAGAGGAGCCGTCCGATCTCGTTCGCGAAGGTGATCTTCACGGCGTGATACGCGTTGCATGCGTACTTGAGCGATTCTGCCCCCTCGATCGACAGCGCACGCATCGGTTGCCCGATCGCGGCGAACGTCTGCGTCACGAGCTCGAGCGTGCGGTCGTCCTGGACGCCGGCGACGGTGAACGGGGGAGCGAAGAAGTCGTCGACGCCGCTTCCTTCGCGGAGAAACTCAGGAACCATGCCCACCCCGAATTCGTCGCTCGCTCGACGGCCCGAGACACGCTCGAGGATCGGACGCAGCCGGCCGTCGACGGTTCCGGGAGGGACGGTGCTGCGATAGACGATCGCGAGAAACGACGAGCGATCCGCGATGACGGCGCCGAGTTCTTCGGTCACCCGCTCGACGAAGCCGAGGTCGACCGTACCGTCGCTGCGCGCGGGTGTGCCAACAGACACGAGGATGAGGTCCGCGTCGTGGGCGGACGCCGCCAGGTCGGAGGAGACCCGGAGCCGGTTCGACTCCCTGCCCGAAGCAACCAGGTCGTCGAGCCCGGGCTCGACGATCGGGCTGACGCCTCGCTCGAGCGGGTCGAGCTTGTGCGGGTCGATGTCGACACCTACGACGGTGTGTCCCAGCTTCGTAAGGCACGCCGCTGTGACCGCACCCACATATCCCAGACCGACGACGACGACGTTCATCCGCGAAGTTGTCCTCCCCAGTCGCAAAGGCCGCCCGACACGCTCGGCACAGGAAACTACCTGAGACTCCTGACTGCACCTTCACCCGGCGGGCAGCAAGCGGCGCGTTTGGTGGATTGCGATGACGTTGCCGCGATGCGTCCCTGCGCTTACACCCTTGCGCGCGCCCAGTAGTCGGATACGATCTGCGGGTGCGGCTCCAGCAGTGCGGGACCGCAATTGGCCGGCTCATCGAGGTTGGGGGAACGAGATCGACATCGCCCTGTACGCGGATGTTCTTCGACGCCACCGCGCGATCGTGCTCGTCGGCGTCACGCTGACGGTCGCCTTGGCCGTGTTGTCGTACGTTCGGGTCTCGCCTTCGGGGATCTCCTACCGCTCGCCCGAGATCTGGTCGAATCAGGCGACGCTCGTGTTGACGCAGGAGGGAGCGCCGGAGCTACGGTCGGTACTTCCCTCCCGTCCGGGAGGGTTCAGCACGTCGTTGGCCGACACGGGCCGCTTCGCGAGCCTGATCGACGTCTACGCCACCCTCGCCACCAGTGACGCAGTCGTTGGCGAGCTCCGGCGGCGTGACCTGCTCACCGCGAGGGACTTGAAGGATGGTTCACTTCCGATCACGGCGGCCGCGGTGCCGTCCACGGTCAATGCTGCGACGCCGATGATGACCATTACCGCGAGTTCCCTTACCGGCCCGAAGGCGACCAACCTGACGTTGGCTGCCACGAAAGCGTTTCTCGACGTTGTCCGGGCCCGGCAGCTCGCGGCCAAGATCCCGGTGAAGGATCGCATCCAGGTGCGCGTCGTCAGGAGCTCCGAAGCGCCGACGCTCGTCAATCCGAGAAGCAAGGCGTTGCCGATGCTCGTGCTTTTCGGCGGGTTGATCGCCACGGCGGCCGTCGCGTTCACGCGGGACAACCTCGCTCGACGCAAGCGAACTCCCGAGCTTACCCCAGTGGCGTCCCGCGACGAACCAGCTCCGTCGGTCGATGACACCGACGCCCGGCCGACGCCCAGGCCCGTCCCCCGTCCGGACTCGGTTACGGCGCGTGAGGGACCCGGCCCGACGATCGGCGTCACCCGCGGGCGTTCGACGCTTGGCACAGTTCCCCGCCCGGACTCGGTGACGGCGCGCGGGCGGGACATGCCCGACGACGTCGCCCAGCAGGGTCGTCGGGGCTAGATCCGCAAGCTCGCAGGGCTGACGGTGACCGAGACTCGAGCAGCCGGGCGGCCGAGCAGTCCCGGTTGGACTCCCGACGTCGGATCCGGCCTCATCGTGGCGTGCTCGCTGCTGCTCGCCGCGACGGTGGTCGTCGGCCGTGGCGTCGAGCCCGTCGCGGCGATGCTCATCGTCCTATCGGCCCTTATCGCATGGCATCGGTGGATTCTCTCGTGGCAGGTCCTGGTCTGCATGGTCATCGCGAGCGCGCTGTTCGTCCCGGTCGGACGGTACGCCCTGGCGATCAACCTCCCGTTCGGCCTGGAGTTCTACCGGCTCACGGTCGCCATGGTCCTGCTCGTGTGGGTGGGCTCGCTGCTCGTCGATCCGAGAGTTCGCCTGCGTCGTACCCCACTCGACGGGCCCGTCGCGCTCCTCGTCGCCGCGTCTCTCGGCTCCGTTGCCGTCAACTACGGACGGGTTGTGCCGCTTGCGGGAGCGGTTCTCAAGGTTGTCATGCTCTTCCTCACTTTTGTCATCCTCTTCTACTTCATCTCCAGCGTCGTCACGACCACTGCCGGCGTTGTCGCGGTCACGCAGTTCTTCGTGTCGGGCGTCGCCGTCGTCGCGTTCTTTGCGATCGTCGAGCAGAGGACAGGGTTCAACATCTTCGATCATGTTCGGAGCGTCCTCCCATTCCTGCAATTCCGCGGAGGAGCATCTGTGTACCGATATGGGCTGCTTCGCGCGACCGGTTCCGCTGATCACCCGATCGCGCTCGGTGTTCTCTTCGCAATGGCCTTCCCGCTCGGACTGGCTCTCGCGAAGTCGCGATCGTCCGTCTGGTGGGCGCCGACGTCATTGATTCTCATCGCGGTGCTCGCAACGGCGTCCCGGACGCCCGTCCTCGCGATGGCGACAGTGGCCGTCGTATTCCTATGGCTTCGTCCACGCGACGTCGTTCCACTCTTGCCCCTGATGATCCCGATGCTGATCGTGATCAAGATCGTCGCTCCCGGATCGATCGGGACGCTGAAGGAGGCGTTCCTCCCGTCGTCCGGGCCGGGTCTGCTCGCTGAGCAGACCCAGCTTGCGGCCGATCCGACTCTCATCAGCGGTCGTGCCAACTTCAAGCCGAGGCTCATCGAAGGCATGCACCGGCCGCTCCTCGGGCAGGGTCTCGGCACGAGACAGACCGGATTCGACAACCCCCTTCGCAACGCCCCGGTTCTCGACAATCAATGGCTGGGCACCTTCCTCGACATTGGGCTGCTCGGCATTGCCGGCTGGCTGTGGCTGATCGTTCGGATCGTTCGTCGGCTGGGCCGGATCGGCCGGACGAGGGGAAGTCCAGATGGCTTGCTCGCGGTGGGTTTCGCCGCATCCATCACAGGCTTCGCCGTCGCGATGTTCACGTACGACTCGCTCGCTTTTGTCCAAGAGGCAGTCATTCTCTGGGTGATTCTGGCGCTCGCTGCGACGCTGGTGGCCGTGCACCCGGAGACTCGAGCCTCCTCGGTGGAGCCGGCGGTCTGACTCGAACCCTCAGCTAAGGCGCGCGTTGACGCGACGACCGATAACCGTGAGCTGAAGCCTCTACGGCGCCGGCGGCGTTCGCTTCACCCTCTGCGCCGGGAAACGGCCGTCCTGGGACCTGTGGCCGAGGGTCGGTGCGTGCCCCGTGCTGACGCGAAGCCGATCGGACTGGACGCCTGAGGATGACGCTCTCATGAGGGACTCGGTGGTCCGGAGCATCTGCTTCCAGGGGATCGGCCGTCCAAAGCGTGAGCTGGAATCGGGCGAACACCGCTACTGGATCACACTCGAGGCCTTCCACAGGATCTTCGACGCCATTGCGGGGATGTCCGTGTCCGGATCAGGTTCGACAACTGGAACTCATCGGACCGGGACATCAGACCAACGTCGTGCGCGACGGCACGGGCGGGCAAGGTAGCCGCGATGCGCGCTCAGGCCGATTCCGCGGCGCTGTCATGCGCTTGCACTTTCGCCTCGAACCAGTATCTTTGGTGGGACGCGCGACGCTGCGTCGCACGCGGCTAGGGGGAGAACCAAGGGGGAAGCGGGAAGTGAAGGGAACGGGGGCCGACGTCCTCTTCGGGCTGTCGGAAAAGGGGGAGGGATGAGCGAGAGCCTGACTGTCGACGGCTGGCGTGTCCGTGGGGAGATTGCCGCCGATGTCGAGGCCGAGCACCTCGGCGACGCACCGGAGGTCCGGCCGGTCCATGAGTCCATGCCCCGGCGCAGCTATCGGCGCGGAGCTCTCGTTCGGCGGATGCTGCTCGTCGCCGACGTCCTGGGGCTCGTTCTCGCCTTCGTTCTCGCGAACGCGCTCGTTCCGTCCGTCACAGAACTGGGGGACCGGGTCAGCCCGGGATACGAGTACCTGGCCTTCTTCCTCGCCATCCCGGGCTGGGTCATCCTCCTCCGGCTGGAGGGGCTCTACGACCGTGACGAGGAGCGGACCGACCATTCGACGGTCGACGACATCGTCGGCGTCTTCCGGAGCGTCACGATCGGGGTCTGGCTCTTCGCGCTCTTCGGCGTCGCGACCGGCCTCGTCCAGCCGGTGCTCACCCGGCTCGGAGTGTTCTGGCTCGCCGCGGTCATCCTGATCCCGGCGCTGCGCTCCGTCGCGCGGACGCTCTGCCGTCACATGCCCGGCTACGCCCAGAACGCCCTCATCGTCGGGGGCGGTCAAGTGGGACAGCGGCTCGCGCTGAAGCTCATGAACCATCGCGAGTACGGCATTCGCCTGGTCGGCTTCGTCGACGACCACCCGACCGAGCTCGACGACGAGCTCGCCGAGCGGCTCCCGGTGCTTCTCGGTGGGCCCGATCGGCTCCGCGAGTACGTCACCGAACACGATGTCCAGCGGGTGATCGTCGCTTTCTCGAACGACTCGCACGAGTCGGTCCTGGCCAATATCCGAGCGATCCGCGACCTCGACGTTCAGATCGACATCGTCCCCCGGTACTTCGAGGTCTTCGGAGGCGGCGCAGAGGTCCACACCCTCGAGGGCATCCCGCTCGTCGGCCTCAGGCCGACCAGGCTGTCCCGCTCGTCCCGTTTCCTCAAGCGCGCGTTCGACTTCACGGCCGCAGCGCTCAGCCTGCTGGTGCTCGCGCCGCTGTTCGCCACCGTCGCTCTCTGCATCAAGCTCGAGTCGAAGGGGCCGGTGTTCTTCCGGCAGGTACGGCGCGGCGCGAACGGGTCGACGTTCCGGATCTACAAGTTCCGGACGATGGTCGCCGAGGCGGAGGAGAAGAAGGCCGAGGTGGTGCACCTCAACATGCACCGGGACCGCGACCCGCGGATGACGAAGATCCCGAACGACCCGCGCGTGACACGGGTCGGCCGTTTCCTCCGTCGTTCCTCGATCGACGAGCTCCCGCAGCTGATCAACGTCATCAAGGGTGAGATGTCGCTCGTCGGGTCCGCGCCCCCTGATCCTCGAAGAGGATGCGTTCGTGCAGGAGTGGGCGCGCAGGCGTCTCGACATCAAGCCGGGGATCACCGGCCTCTGGCAGGTACTCGGACGCAGCGACATCCCGTTCGACGAGATGACGAAGCTCGACTACGTCTACGTCACGAACTGGTCGCTCAGAGAGGACATCAGGCTCATCCTCCTCACGGTTCCGGCGCTCCTTCGCCCTCGACGGGCGTTCTGAGCCGACGCCCGACGGTCGGGCCCGCGCGCGGCACTAGACTCCCACCGTGGAGGGTCATGCCGTCATCTCGCACGAGGTGCTTGCGGCGTACGCGGCGGATGCGGCGCTCGAGGTGCAAGGGGTGCACGATCTCGTCGACGGACCGCGCCGCCATCACGGCGTACGCGTCGTCGAGGAGGACGGAGCCACCGGCGTCGAGCTGCACCTCGTGCTGGAGTGGGGGGCGGCTGCGCCGGACGTGGCGTCGGCGGTCCAGGCTCGCGTGGCCGAGTACCTCGTCCGCACGGCACGGCTGCCGACGGTGACCGTCGACGTCGTCGTCGCGGGCGTCGCCGCCGACGGAACCTGATGCGGGGCGGGGTCTCCGGCCTCACGCGCGCGACCATCGGCTCGGCTCCATCGGTGTGCCGCGACTGCGTGTGGTGGCAGTCACGCGGGAACAAGACCGCGTCGAAGGAGCGTTGGAGCGAGCGCGCGGAGGAGGAGTTCGGCGAGTGGGGGACGATCTATCTCGACGAGAGCGGCCGCCTGCTCGGGTCGATGCAATACGGTCACTCGCACCTGTTCCCGCGCGCGGCGGACCTGCCGGCCGGGCCGCCGTCGGACGACGCGGTCCTCGTGACCTGCGCCTACCTCGTGCGCGACGGCGCGGAGTGGATCGAGAAGTCGCTCCTCCTGGCCGCGATCGGCGAGTCGCGGGACCGGGGTGCGAGGGCGATCGAGGCATTTGGCTATCGCTACCCGGAGGGCGAGTCGGTCGAGGAGCGGTTTCTCGTCCACCGCACCGTGTTCCCGCGCGACTTCCTCGACGAGTTCGGCTTCGTCACCGTGCGCGCGCTGGGGCGGGTCGAGCTGTGTCGCCTCGAGCTCGGCGGTCTCGTCCCCGTCGAGGAAGGGCGACGGGCGAAGGTCCTGCGGGTTGTGCAGGAGGCCTTCACGCCGACACCGAGCCCGGTGCCGCGACCCTAGACCCGGTCGTCAGGCGCGCGCCGCGACGCCGTCGAGCAGGAGCTCGGCGATCTGGATCGCGTTGAGCGCGGCACCCTTGCGGAGGTTGTCGCTCGAGAGGTAGAGAGCGATGCCGTTCTCCGAGGCCGTGTCGCGGCGGATCCGACCCACCAGCACCTCGTCCTCGCCGGCCGCGGCGGCCGGCGTCGGGAACGCCGGGAGGTCGAGCACGCGGACGCTCGGGGCAGAGCGGAGGAGCTCCGCCGCCTCATTCGGGGAGAGCGGCCGCTCGAGCTCGACCCAGACCGCCTCGGAATGGCCGACCATCACCGGCACGCGAACGCACGTCGCGGAGATCGGGAGCTCCGGGAGCTCGAGGATCTTGCGCGTCTCGGCGCGGAGCTTCGCCTCCTCGTCCGACTCGTCGCCCTCCCACGTCCAGTCCATCACGAGGTCGTGCTCGGCCGGGAGCCTCGTGGGCGAGCGCGTCCATCCGCTGTGCCCCCGCGCCGGAGACCGACTGGTAGGTCGACACCCGCACGCGTGCGAGCCCCGCCTCGTCGTGGAGCGGCTTGAGGACGCACGTGAGGGGGATCGTGCAGCAGTTCGGGTTGGCGACGATCCGGTCGCGCTCGAGCGCCTCGAGCGCGCGGCCGCGGTTCACCTCCGGCACGACCAGCGGATACCCGTCGACCAGGCGGTAGGCGGAGGACTTGTCGACGCAGACCGCGCCCGCCGCGGACGCGACCGGCACGAGCTCGCGGCTCGCCGACGTGCCGACCGAGAACAGGAAGAGGTCGACGTCACCGGCGCCGAGCGCCTCGGGGGTGGCCTCCTCGACGAGCGAGCTCGCCGTCGCCGAACGGGAGCCGTGTTCCCGCCGAGCGCGCCGACGCGAACGCGCGGACGTTCTCGTAGCCGCGCTCGGCGAGGAGCCCGAGCGTCACCGTTCCGACCGCGCCGGTCGCGCCGACGACGCCGATTCTCGGTTGCGTGTCCATCAGGCCCTCTTTCTAGCCGACACTGACCTCTCCATGTGGGACGTGGCCACAACAGCCATCTCGACAAGCCTCGGGCGCACTGGCAGCATGGTTTGCAGTGTTCCGTCGAGTTTACGATCCGCCGCCGATGTCGCGAGAAGAATGGAATTCGCTCCTCGCGATGATCATGCGGATGGACTGGAAGCTCGACCAGATCATGGAGGAGCTCGGAATCGAGCATGGCGAAGAGGAAGATTGACCCCGAGGAGTGGCGCCAGGCACGCGAGGTGAGTCGCCAGTTCCGCGAGATGATCGAACGACGAGCCGCCCGTCTCGCGGCATGGGATGAAGCCGAGCGACGTCGCAAGGAGCGACTCCGGCGCTGGTCGTTCGGCTTGCTCGGCAGATCCTAGGCGGGCCGACGACCTGCGAGAGCCCGGCCGAGCGTGACCTCGTCGGCGTATTCGAGGTCGCCGCCGACCGGGAGGCCGCTCGCGAGTCGCGTCACGGTCACGCGGTCGCGCAGGCGGTCGGCGAGGTAGGCGGCCGTCGCCTCGCCGGTCATCGTCGGGTTCGTCGCGAGGACGACCTCCTCGACGCCGTCCGAGCCGACCCGCTCGAGCAGGAGCTGGATCCGCAGGTCGCCCGGGCTCGACGCCGTCGAGCGGGGAGAGCGCGCCGCCGAGCACGTGGTAGAGCCCGCGGTACTCGTGCGTCCGCTCGAGCGAGAGGACGTCGACGGGCTGCTCGACGACGCAGATCACCGTGCGGTCGCGGCGCGGGTCGGAGCAGACCCCGCACAGCTCCTCCTCGGTGAGGTTCCCGCACGCGGGGCAGGCGCGGACCCGCGCCTTGACGTCCGCGATGGCCGAGCCGATCGCGTTCGCCTCGTCGGCAGGCGCCGCGAGGATGTGGAACGCGAGCCGCTGCGCCGTCCGGGTGCCGATCCCGGGCAGCCGCGTGAGCTGCGCGACCAGGTTGTCGACCGCGGGGCTCAGCACGCCGTCACGTTAGCCATCCCCGCCGGACGTCCCGCGGCCGGACGAGCCGTCGGGCACCCGATGCTCGCCGACGTGGAGCGCGCGAACCGTCTCGATCGTGTCTGCCTCGGAGGCGGCCTTGTCGGGCCGGTAGCCCTTGACGCGGGCGAAGCGAAGCGCGAGGCCGCCCGGATAGCGAGAGCTCGCCTGGACACCGTCGAACGCGATCTCGACGACGAGCTCGGGACGGACGTGGACGACATGGCCATCACGCATCGTCGCCAGGCCGAGCAGGTGCTCGGTCTGCCAGGCGAGCATCTCGTCCGTCATCCCCTTGAACGTCTTGCCGAGCATCACGAACCCGTCGCCGTCGGGATCGCGGGCTCCGAGGTGGAGGTTGCTGAGCTTCCCTCTGCGGCGCCCGTGGCCCCACTCGGCGGCGAGCACCACGAGATCGAGCGTCGTCGTGCGCTTGACCTTCACCCACGCCGCACCGCGTCTCCCCGCCTCGTACGGTGCGTCGAGCGCCTTCACGACGACACCCTCGTGGCCGCGGGCGAGCGCCGCCTCGAGAAAGCGCTCGCCCTCGACGGCGTCGGCGACCTCGGCTCGGGGAACGCGCATCGCAGCGGGAACGATGCGCGCGAGCTCCGCGACCCGTGTGCTGTACGGGTGGTCGAGCAGGTCGTTCCCGTCGAGGTGGAGGCAGTCGAAGAAGAACGAGCTGAGAGGCAGCCGATCGGCGTCGACGTCGCCGTCCGCGCCGCTGCCGAACCTGCTCATCGACACCTGGAAGGGATACGGTCGTCCGTCGGGCCCGAGCGCGATCACCTCGCCGTCGAGGACGACGGCGTCGACCGGCAGGTCGAGCACCGCGGCCACCACCTCGGGAACGCGGTCGGTGACGTCCGCCAGGCTCCGCGTGAACGCGCGCACCTCGTCCCCGAGGCGGTGGACCTGCAGGCGCGCGCCGTCGAGCTTCCACTCGACCGCGGCGCCTCCCGTGCGGTCGAGCGCGGCGCCGATGTCGCCGGCCGTCTGCGCGAGCATCGGCTTGACGGGGCGAAGCACCTCGAGGCGGAAGTCGGCGAGGCCCGAGCGGCCGCGCTCGAGCGCGGCGCGCGCGACCACCGGCAGCTCGCCGGCCAGCATCACCGCGCGGCGCACATCGGCGGCGGGGACATCGGCGACCCGGGCAACCGCCTCGACCATGACCCCCTCGAGCGCGCCCTGCCGCAGCTCGCCGTGGAGCACGGCGGCGAGGAAGCGCTGCTCGGGCTCGGTCGCCTGGGCGAAGAGCTGCGCCAGCTCGCTCTTCCGGCGCGCCTGCGAACGAGGCCCCTGCAGCGCCGCGATGCGGCCGACCGCCCCGTCCACGCCGAGCAGCCCGAGCGTCGGGGGCGGCGCCGCCGGCTCGGGGAGGTCGCGCAGAGACGCCCAGCCGACGCCGATCCGAGGGTAGCGTCCCGGAGAGGTACGTGACGACGACGGGTACCTCCTCGGGGCGTGCCCGCCGCAGACACGCCGCGAGCGCCTCGATCTTGGCGGAGCGCGCGCTCGTCTCGGCGACAGAGAGCGAAGCGCGCGCGACCTCCTCGAACAGCACGCGCGTATTCTCGCCCGAGCCGACAGCCTCGGTCGACGAGCTCGTGTCGCGGAGGTGGTAGGACCTCACGCGTGGAATGGCTGCGGAAGCGGTGGAGCGACCTGAGGAGCGGCCTCTGGCTCTTCCCGGGGCTGATCGTCGCAGGGCTGACCGCCCTCGCCTTCGTCGCGATCCAGATCGACCACATGCTCGGCGCCACGGACGTCGGCTTCGGCGGCGGCCCGGCGGCGGCGCGCGGCGTGCTGACTGCGATCGCCGGCTCGTTCGTGACCGTGGCGGGCCTCACCTTCTCGCTCACGATCGTGGTGCTGCAGCTCGCGTCGTCCCAGTACAGCCCGCGGATGCTCCGAGGGTTCCTGGCCGACCGGATCACCCAGCTCACCGCGGGCGCCTTCATCGGCGTCTTCGCCTACGCGCTGGTCGTCCTGCGGTCGGTGCGCAGCGAGCCGGACGCCTTCGTGCCGTCCGTCGGCGTCTCGGTCGCCATCGTCCTCGCGCTCGCCGCGCTCGTGGTGCTCCTGGCGTTCATCGACCACGTTGCGAGGCTGATCCAGGTGTCGAACGCCGCCGCACGAATCGGAGCCGAGACGCGCGCGGAGCTGGCGCGTGCGAGCGAGGGCGACAGTCGCCTCGACGAGGTCGAGGCGGAGCATCTCCTGCAGGCGTGGCGGGGAGAGTCCCCGGCTCTCCAGGTGCGCGTCCCGCGCGCCGGATACCTCCGTGCGATCGACGTCGCGGCTGCGACGCGCCGGCTGGCGGACGCGCGGGCGCGGATCGCGCTGCTGGCGCGACCGGGTGACCTCGTCGTCCCGGACGAGCCCGTCGCGGAGGTGTGGTGGGACACCGGGTCCGGTCTCGACGGCGAAACCGTGGCAGACGCAGTGCTCTCGGCGGTGCACGTCGCAAACGAGCGCGACCTCCGGGACGACCCCGGCTTCGGCATCCGCCAGCTCTCCGACATCGCGATTCGCGCCCTCTCCCCGAGCGTCAACGACCCGACGACGGCCGTGACGTGCGTCGCGTACGTCCGCGCCGCACTGGTCGAGGACGCGTCCCTCCAGCCGCCGCGGCGCCTGGTCGAGAAGGACGGGGTGCAGGTCGTGCTCGCGCCGCGACACCTCGACCACGACGCGGCTGCCCTCGTGGAGATCGCGCACCACGCGGCTTCCGACCCGCGCGCGGCCGCGGCGGTGGAGCGAGCGGTTGCCGCCGTCGTGCGGGCTGCTCGGGCGGCGGGTCGCGACGAGGAGGCAGCGCGTGTGGAGGCCGCGTATCGCGTCGCAGCGGCCGGCGGGTAGCGGCCGGGCGACGTGACCCCTACATCCCGGGCAGGCCGAGCGCGCCGAGGTCGGGCATCTGACCGCGGAGCTTCGTCTCGACCGCCTGGGCCGCCGCCCGCAGCGCCTCGTTCGCGGCGGCGAGCACCATGTCGGCGAGCATCTCCGGGTCATCCGGGTCGATCGCGCGCGGGTCGATGGCGATCTCGACGAGCTCGCCCGCGCCGTTCGCCTTGACGGTGACCATCCCGCCGCCGGCCGACGCTTCTCCGATCTCGTTCTTCGCCTCTTCCTGCGCGCGCGCCATCTGCTCCTGCATCTGCTGTGCCTGCTTCATCAGTGCGTTCATGTCGAGCTTCACGTGGTCTCCTCCACTTCCGTCGCGTCGAGGTCGCTGACGAGCAGCGAGATGAGGTTCTGCTCGCCCGCCGGTTCTTCGTGGCCGCCGCCCACGTCGTCGTCGTGCGCCCCGAGCGCCGTGACGACGGCGAGGCGCCGGCCCGTGACGTCGTAGAGCGCGTCGCGGACGACGGTGAGGCTCTTCGGGTCCTCGATCAGGCCGCGATGGAAGTCGGCGCCGTGCTTGAACGTGAGCGTCAGGGTGTCGCCCTCGAGGGAGGACGGCGTCGCCTCGGCGAGCAGCGAGGCCACGGGGATCGAGCGCTCCTTCACCGCCGGGAGCACGCTCCTCGTCCAGGCTTCGTGGACCTGCTCGAACGTGAGGTCGTGTGCGGACGGGTCGGGCGGCGCGGGCGGTTCCTCGCCAGGCGCCGGGCCCGCCGCGGGCGCGGGAACGGGGGAGGGGCCCCACGACTCCGCGGCGGGAGCACCGGCATGTAACCGGGATTCCAGCACCTCGACCCGATGGACAAGCGACTCGCGCGCCAGATCGGCCTGCGGACGAGTGACTTTGACGAGCGCCAGCTCGAGCGGCAGCCGAGGATCTCCGCCCTGGCGCTCGTCCTCGATCACGATCGCGAGCAGGTCGATGAGGCGCACGACAGTGGGCTCCGGCAGCTGGTTCGCCTGCTCCCTCAGGCGGTCGCGCGACTCCTCGGTGAGCGGCAGCGAATCGGGCACGTGGCCCAGGTGCTGGACGAGGAGGAGGTGGCGAAGATGCTCGAGGAGCTCCCGCGTGAGCTGTCCGAGGTCCTGCCCGCGCTCGGAGATCTCCTCGACGAGCACGAGCGCGCCGGCGACGTCGCGGTCGACGATCGTGTCGCAGACGCGGAACAGGGTGTCCTCCTCGACGGCGGTGCCGAGCTGGAGGACGTCCTGGACGGAGATCGACTTCCCCGTGGCCGCCGCCAGCTGGTCGAGCGTCGAGATCGCGTCGCGGAACGAGCCGCCCGCGCCGCGCGCGACGAGCGAGAGCGCCGAGTCGGGAGCGTCGATCCCCTCGCCGTCGCACACGTGCCGCAGGACGGTCACGATCTCCTGGAGCCGCGGTCGCTGGAACACGAACGTCTGACACCGCGAGCGGACCGTCGGGATCACCTTCGAGAGCTCCGTCGTGCAGAAGACGAAGACGAGGTGCGGCGGGGGCTCCTCGATCAGCTTGAGCAGCGCGTTCCACGCGGCCGACGTGAGCTGGTGCGCCTCGTCGACGATGTAGACCTTGTAGCGGCCCTCGGCCGGCTGCAGCATCGCGCGCTCGCGGATCTCGCGGATCTCGTCGATCCCGCGCTGCGAGGCGGCGTCCATCTCGACGACGTCGAGCGCGGTGCCGGCGGCGATCGCCCGCGCGATCGGCGTCGTCGGGTCGAAGTCGGCGTTCGGGCCGCCCTCGGCGTTCAGCGCCTTCGCGAGGATGCGCGCCATCGAGGTCTTCCCGGTCCCGCGCGGCCCGGCGAAGAGGTACGCCTGCCGCACCTGGTCGTGCTCGATCGCGTTCCGCAGCGTCCGCACGACCGCCTCCTGGCCGACCACCTGGGAGAAGTCGAGCGAGCGATACGTGCGGTAGAGGGCGGTCACCTGCGAGCTCGATCCGTCGACGCCACCGGGCGTCTAGAGGCATTCATCAGGGGCCGCCGCAGCGCTGACACGTCGTCATGGGTCATTCGACACATCTCCGCGGAAGCGCTCCCCCCAAAGTGGTTCGTGCATCATTGACGATACTCGCTGGGCGCACGCCGCGAGCGGCGGCGTTTCCGGGCTGCTACCGTCGGGTCGCCCGGTCGCGCTAGGTGGGGAGTCAGCGGTTCCCTGAACCCGAAATCCGCTCCAGCGGGGCCGAACGCCGTCCGAGGGCGGTGGTCACGGGCATGGGTCATCGATACGTGGCGTTGACGGTCGGGTCCCGCGCACTGGGAGCGTTCGAACCGCGTCAGGTCCGGAAGGAAGCAGCGCTAAGGACTCCCTCCCAGGTGCCGCGGCACCGCCCGACCCGAGCAGGCGGCGGAGGCACCACCCGGGGTCACCTGTTCGACGACGGAGCGCGTGACCGGGCGCTAACAGAGCCCGTCGCCCTGTGCGAGGGTACGATGGTGCCCTCGTCAAGCGGAGGCCCTTCGAGGCCGATGAACGAATCGATGACGTCCGTCGCCGACATCCCCGGCGACGACGCAGACGACGATCTCCCCGGGATCAGCCCCGAGCTCGTCCTCGTCGACCCCGAGCTGGCACGGCTCGTGCGCGAGCGCGGACCCGACCGCGCGTCCCCCGCCGGCGATGCGTTGACGCCCACGTCGCCGTTGCGGCTCGTGGCGACGTCGGACGACGATGCGCCGATCGTTCCCCGGCCCGCTGCCCCCGCCGGAGTCGAGCGCCCGTCGGAAACGCCCGACGTGCCTGTGCCTTCGGCTCCGGTCGGCCCTGGCGCACGGGAGCACGACGAGCCGCCCCGCCCTCCCGCCGTACCGCCGACCGCTCTCGCCGCTCCCGCGCTCGAGATCGAGCCCGCGGCGGTCGAGCCGCCGGCCGTCGAGGTCGAGCAACCCGTGCCCACCGCCCCCGAGCCGCCGGTTGTCGAGGTGGAGCACACCGCGCACGCTGTGCCGGAGCCTCGGTTGTCGAGGTGGAGCACACCGCGCACGCTGTGCCGCGAGCCGTCGGTTGTCGAGGTAGAGCGATCCGCGCCGCACCGTGCCCGAGCCGCGCGTCGTCGAGGCCGAGCCGGCGCGCGCGTTGACGCCCCCGCGCCCGCAGATCCCGGCGCCCCTCGGGGAGCCGCCACGCCGCGAGACGGAGACCGCTGGATCGAGCGCGCAGTCGATGGTCGAGGGAACCTACGTGCCGGCTCCCGCGCCCGTGATGCCCCACCCGGTGACGCGACCGACGGGGGCGGCTGCCCCGCGAGGCGCGCGCCGCGCCCCCGCCGCAGGGGCCGGCGGATGGCGGCCCTGCTTCTTGCCGTGGCGGTCGCGTCGGTGGCAGTCCTCGGCGTCCTCCGACTCACCGGGGGTCGTCCGACTCCGGTGGCGCCGGCAGCCGGTCGGCAGTCGGGGTTCCGCCCAGCGCGGGCGAGGTCGTCGAAACCGAAGCCGAAGCCGAGAAGAGCGCCGCGGCGCCCAAGGCGAGCGCAGCGGCACCCAAGGCGTCCAAGCCGAAGCCCGCTCCGAAGCAGAAGGCGGCGGCCAAGCGAGCAGCGCCATCGAAGCCAAAGCCCCGCCCAGCTGCCGCGGCGCCGAAGCCGGCCGCGGCTGCGAAGCCGAAGCCGAAGTCGAAGCCAAAGGCCCAGACCAAGCCCGCCGCCACGCCGGCGCCGAAGGTTCAGAGTGGATCGACAGCGACGCCGACCACACCGGCCGCGCCGAAGCCCGCGCCGCGCGACCCGCCGCTTCGCGTGGGCGCCGGTCGACGGGGCCACCGGGTACCACGTCGAGCTGTTCCGGGGGACCGACCGCGTGCTCGCCGTGGATACGAAGGAGCCCGTGCTCGAGCTCGGGTCGACCTGGCGCTACGGCGGGAAGACCGTGCAACTGACCCCGGGCGCCTATCGCTGGTACGTCTGGCCGGTGACGAAGAGCGGCCGCGCCACCCAGGCCGTCGTCCAGGCCAAGCTGGCCGTCCCGTAGCGTAATCGAGGGATCCAGCGGCCGATCGCGCCGGCCGATACGGAGCCTGATGGGCTCTGCGGCGAGCACCACCGGCCACTTTGTCGACGATCTCGTGAGGATCTCTCCCGAGCTGGTCCTCGTCGATCCCGAGCTTTCGCGGCGCGTCCGGCCGCGTCTGCCGCTCCTCTTCCGCCGTCGGAAGCCCCCGCTGCCGTCGCTCCATCTTCATCCGCTGGCCCCGCCCAGTATCCGGCCGTCCGGCGAGTCGGCGGCGACCGCCCTGGCGACACCGGCCGGCACGTAGCACGTCGTCGGCCGGGAGCGTCGTTCCGCGGCCCAACGAGGCGAGCTCGGGAGACCTCGGCGAGGCCGCAAGGCGCATCCACGTCTGCAAGGTCGGGGCGCGGAATCGATGGGCGCACCTGGGATCGAACCAGGGACCTCTCGCGTGTGAAGCGAGCGCTCTCCCGCTGAGCTATGCGCCCGGGAGAGCGACAAGGCTACCCGACGACCGGGGTAGGTCAGTGCCGCCGCGGCGGCGTCAGGACAGGACCCAGGCGTCGTCGACGATGATCGGCACCTCGGCGCCGCCGCGCTCGACGCCGAGCACGGTCACGTCCGGGCCGCCGACCATGAAGTCCGTGTGGACGACCGAGTCGTTGTAGCCGCGCGCGGCGAGGGCGTCGTCGCTCAGGTCCTCGCCGCCGTCGAGCGCGCTCTTGATGCCCTGGCCCCACGCGATGTGGCACGCGGCGTTCTCGTCGAAGAGGGTGTCGTAGAAGACGACGCCGGTCTTGCCGGACCCGTGAGTCTCCGTCGACGAGGGCGACCTCGCCGAGGTAGCTCGCCCCGTCGTCGGTCCCCATCTCCTCGCGTACCGCATCCGCACCCGACTCGGCACGGACCTCGACGACCTTCCCTCCTTCGAACCGCACCTCGAGGCCCCTCACGATCGTGCCGCTGAGCGACAGCGGGAACGTCGAGCGAACGGTGCCTTCCGTGAGCCGGCGGTCGGGAGTCGTGAAGACCTCCTCCGTGGGGACGTTCACGATGTGCGGGATCCCGTCGACGGTCTCCTCGGCGCCGGTGAGCCAGCGGTGCCCGTCGGGAAGGCCGACGCGCAGGTCGGTGCCGGGGCCGACGAAGCGCACGGCGACGAAGCTCCGCTCGTCGAGCGTGGCGGCCCGCCGACGGAGCCGAGCGATGTGCTCGCGCCAGGCCGCGACGGGGTCGGGGTCGTCGAGTCGTCGCAGCGGTGGCGACTGCGTCCCACAGGCGCTCGACGTCCGGCTCGCCGAACACGGTGCGTGCCCACCCCTCGTTCGGGTAGCCGAGGATCGTCCACTGGATCAGCCTCCGGTTCTCCGCGTCGAGGAGCTTCTCGATTGCCGATCGCGGCCGCGTCCGCTGCGCGCGGCGCTGGTCGAGGTCGGCGAGCAGCTCGGGGTCGGCGTCCCCCGTGATCGAGATGGTCGCCCCGCGCGTCTCGATCATGTGGTCGATGAGGGCGACCGTCCACGGCGGGCTCCAGTCGAGCGAGTCGTCCGGAGCGTGCTCGACCCGCGCGCGCTTCAGGTGGTCGTCTCGGTAGAGCACCTCGACGTACCTGGCCCCGCGCTCGTAGGCAATGCGGCCGATCGCGCGGACCAGAGGGAGGTGCTCCGGATCGGCCGAGATCCGAAGGAACTGCCCGGGCTGGAGGTTGACAGCGACCTCGACGGCCAGGCGTGCGTACCTGTCGAGCCGCTCCGCAGGGCTCATCAAATGCAAACCCTATTCACAATTGAAGAGTCTGTCGATCGCCGAATCGCCGGAATCGACAGCGTGGTAGCGTCCGCGCGATGCCGGTCGCAGCGATCACGAGCCTCGGAAAGACGGTGCTGCTGATCGTCGCGATCACCTTCATCGCGTGGTCGCTCATCACCGCGATCTCGGTCCCGAAGCGGAGCCCGGGGTTCCCGAAGCGGCTCGACGCCTTCCTCGTGGTCTCCGCGATCCTCTTCGTCGCGCAGATGTCGGCAGTCGTCTGGGTGACGGGGACGCAGGAGGTCGAGGAGACCCACGCCACGGAGGCGGGCGAGCGGCGGAGGGACCACGACCGAGGCGCCTGCCCCGGCTCCGGCGGGCGATGCCGCCGCGGGCAAGGCGGTCTTCGAGAGCGCGGGCTGCGTGGCTTGCCACACGCTCGCGGACGCGGGCGCGACCGGCACGGTCGGGCCGAACCTCGACGAGGCGAAGCCGCCGGCGACGCTGGTCGTCACGCGCGTGACGAACGGCGCGGGCGCGATGCCGTCGTTCAAGGGGAAGCTCACGCAGCAGCAGATAGACGACGTCGCCGCCTACGTCTCGTCGGTCGCCGGCACGTCGTAAGGATTTCGTTCGGAACGTGCCCGATGATCGACAGGATCGGGAACGCTCCTCGCGTAATCGATCTCGGCCCGTGCGCGTATGCGGGCCCGGACGAGAGGGGAGCCGAATGAGACGTCCGATATTCACGGTTGCGGTGTTCGTCCTGTCCCTGGTCGTCGTCCCCGCGGCGCTCGCCGCCACGGCGACGCCGTTCGGCGGCGCCACGACGCCGGGCGGCATTCTGCGGCTCGTCTCCGACACGGGGGACGCGACGACTGCGAACGACTTCTCGGGAGCGTCCTTCAGCGGGACCGGCGTCACGACGTTCGCCAGCATCACCACGCTGTCGACGGAGTTCGACGTCACCGACGACGACTGCGCCGGCGGGTCGCCGCGGTTCCAGGTCCGCGTCCAGACGCCGTCCGGCGAGAAGAACGTCTTCGTGTACCTCGGCCCGCCGCCGTCGTTCACCGGCTGCTCGCAGAACGTGTGGATCGCCTCGGGCAACCTGATCGGGTCGACCGACGGACGGTTCGACACGAGCCAGGTGCAGGGTGGGACGCAGGTCTCGACGTACGCACAGGCGCTGGCGCTCGTCGGGTCGTACCAGGTGACCGGCATCTCGCTGGTGGTCGACTCCGGCTGGGCCTTCGCCGACAAGGAGCAGACCGTCGACGCGCGGAACGTCAAGGTCAACACGTCGACCTTCTTCGCGCCCACCGGGCCGAAGCCGCCGGGGACGCCGGGCATGAACGCCGCGCAGGCGTGCAAGAAGCTCCGCGCCGAGATGGGTGCAGACGCGTTTCGCGCGGCATACGGCACGAACCACAACGGCGCCAACGCGTTCGGCAAGTGCGTCTCCAAGATGGCGCGGATGAAGAACGACGCCGCCCGCGCGGGTGCTGTGTCGCGCGTCGCAGACGCCGCCGACCGCTGTGTCGAGCGGAACGCCGCCGGGCGGGGCAAGCACGGCGACGACCACAAGGGCAAGGGGAAGGGGAACGGGAAGGCCAAGGGCAAGGACAAGAGCGCGCAGAAGCAGCTCGCGGCCTGCCTTCGCAAGGCCGCGTAGTGCAGCCCGCGTGGGCTCGCCCACGCACTCATGTCTGGGTGCGAAGGGCCCCGTCCGGGGCCCCTTCGCACGACGGAGAGGGCGGGATTTGAACCCGCGACGCAGCTTTCACCACGTACGCGATTTCCAGTCGCGCTCCTTAGACCGCTCGGACACCTCTCCGGGAGCGCGAAGCCTACCGCCGCCTCGCGAGGGCCAGGACCACGGAGACGGGCGACGATAGCGTTGCGCCATGCCGCTCGAGCCGACGTCGAGGCCGCTCGTGACCGGCGCGGAGATCCGCGCTGCCGGCGGCGACGGCGCGCTCGCGGTCGTCTGTGCGAACGGCGGCCAGGCCGCCGAGGTGCCGGGGACCTGGAGCGCCTCGCTCGAGTGGCTGGTCGGGCGGCTCACGCCGCGGTTTCCCGACGTGCGCTTCGTCGAGCTGCGCTACCGGGTCAAGTCCTGGAAGCGCCTCGACTGGTGCGTCGAGGACGCGCTCGCCGCGATCGAGGCCGCCCGCGCCGAGCGGACCCTGCTCGTCGGCTTCTCGATGGGCGGCGCGGTCGCAGTCCGCGCCGCGGCGCACCCCTCGGTCTGGGGTGTCCTCGGCCTCGCGCCGTGGCTTCCCGACCGGCTCGACGTCTCGCCGCTGGTCGGCCGCCGGCTCGACGTCGTCCACGGAGCGCTCGACCGCTGGCTTCCCGGGATCCCGGGCGTCAGCCCGGCGGTCTCGCGCCGCGGCTTCGAGCGGGCCAGCGCGCTCGGCGTCGACGGGACGTACACGGTCATCCCGGGGGCCGTCCACGGCATGGCGCTGCGGAGCCGCGGGGGACGGCTCGTGACGCTCCCGCGCGCTGCCCGCTGGGCCGAGCTGGCCGCAACGCACGTCGCCCGCCTCCGCGGCTAGCGCCTATCAGGCCCGGGAACGCGAAAGGGACGGAAAGTCCTCGAGCGGGCGGCGCTCTGCGTCGGACGGCGGTCAGCGGCCGCCGACGGCTCCGAGGGCGTAGCCACCCTCGAGCATCGCCGGGGCGCGGGCCGTCAGTCGCTCCCAGCTCGGCACGTCCCAGCCCAGCGAGTCGGCGAGGCGCACGATCATGTTGAACAGCGCGCACACCGTGGCTGCGTCGCGCAGCGCGCGGTCGGACACGCCTGCCGCGCGGGCCGCCGCCGCGTCCGATGGCTCCAGCTGGTCGGGGCGGAGCGTCAGCTTCTCGAGGAAGACGAGCGTCGCCGCCAGCTCGGGCCGAAGCGGCGCGCTCCGCCAGTCGGCCACGACCGCCTCCCAGACCTCCTCGCCGAGGGCGTACGACGCGACCGCGCCGTGGGAGCCCGCTCAGAACGGACACTGGTTGAGGAGCGAGGTGAACCCGGCGAACAGCTCGCGCTCCCCCGGGCTCCACTCGGACTCGCCTCGCATCGCCTCGTCCAGCGCTTCCGAGAACGGCCGCCCGAAGAGCTCGGGCCGGTACAGCAGCGTCTTCACGACCCCAAGCGGCTCGTGCCCGCTCCGCTCGCGGATGACCTCCAGCACCGCCGCCTCGGCAGGCGCGTGGCCGCTGTCGACGACCGACAGCCTCATCCGATCACCCCGAGCGCGGCGTCGAGGCGCCGCAGCCCCTCGGCGCAGGCGACCGCGACCGTCGCCTCGAAGATCTCGTCCTCGGAGAGCCCCGCCCGCTTGAGCTCCTCGATGTCACCGTCGGTGACGGCGTATGCCCCAGTCCGCACCTTCTCGAGGTACGGCCCGAGCCGCGCCTCCCGCGGCGACGCGGTCGCCGCGAGCGCCCGGAGCTGCTCGATCGGCGCTCCCACGACGCCAAGTGTAGGCACCGAGTCGTCGTGCCGCCGGAGACGCCACCCGGAAGGCGTCGCCGCTTTCCGTGCCGGAGTCCCGATACCAGCCCGGCTGCACCATGGACGGCCGCGGGTGCCGGCTCGAGGTGAAGGCCTCATGGGTGGGCTGCAGGCTCCCGAATGGCTCATCCATAGGGTTCTGAGCCGTGTGTTGAGCGGAGGGGAGGGATTTGAACCCTCGAAGAGCTTGCACCCTTAACGGTTTTCGAGATATCTCCCTTGAAAAACAACGGTCTTGAGCACTGATCCACTCGCCGTAGCGAGCGGGACATCGCGACGACCCCGTTCCTCGGGTACGTCGACGATGTGGCGGCGGAGCCTCCCGTCGCGCCCGCGACGGCGATCTTCTTGCGTCCGATCCCGTCCTCCTTCTGTCTATTGCTCTCAGGAGGACGAACGAGCAGCGAACGCGGGGACACCCGTCGGACGACGAGCTTGCGGTTTACATACCTTGTGGTTCTATGCATGATACTTCGAGTCATGGAGGGCCGACTTGCGCATCGACAAGGACCTCGTCGCGGCCTCGGCGACGCCGCTCGTGCTCGCGATCCTGGCCGACGGTGAGAGCTACGGCTACGCCATCCTCAAGCGCGTCCGTGCGCTCTCCGAGGGGGAGCTCGAGTGGAGCGACGGCATGCTCTACCCGCTGCTCCATCGCCTCGGTCGGCTCGGCTACGTGACGACGGAGTGGCGGTCTCCGCCGGAGGGACGGCGCCGCAAGTACTACGTGATCACCGACGAGGGGCGAGCGGCGCTCGCGGAGCACCAGCGGCAATGGGCCGCGGTCACCCGTGCGCTCAATGACGCGTGGCCCGGTTCCGGGGCGCTCCTGAGCGCGCTGGGCGAGGCGTGAGGATGGAGAGCCTCGAGTTGCAGATCGCAGAGTGGCGGTCGTACGTCGGCAACGTCCCGGCGGTCAATGGCCACGACGTGGACGAGCTCGAGGACCATCTGCGCCACCAGATCGCCGAGCTGAACGTGGCCGGCCTCGCGGAGGACGAGGCGTTCCTCGTCGCGGTGAAACGGATGGGCGACCTGGACGCCGTGTCGCGGGAGTTCGCGCGCGAGCACAGCGACCGGTTGTGGAAACAGCTTCTCGGCTCCGACGAGGAGGCTTCGCCTGCTCCGAGCGGCTGGGTCGAGGCGCTGGTCGTCGCCGTCGCCGCGGCTGTGGTGATCGAGCTCGCGCGCCTCGCGGCGGGCTTCCCGGACGAGGAGCCGGCCTGGTTCGCGCGGAACCTCAGCCTGTTCGTGTTGCCGTTCCTCGCCGGGTACTTCGCCCGCCGGCGGCAGCTGGACGGCGCGGCTGGATCTCTGACGGCCGCGCCGTTCGTGCTCGCGGCCGTCGTGATCAACGCTCTATCCGTACGACGCGGACTCGGACACCGAGATCCTTGTGGCGCTCCACCTGCCCGTCGTCTTGTGGTTCATGGTCGCGTACCCGTACATGGGCGGGACGATCCGGTCGCACAAGCGACGCATGGACTTCGTCCGCTTCACCGGCGAATGGTTCATCTACTACGTGCTGATCGCGCTCGGGGGCGGGGTGCTGATGGCGTTGACCGCAGGGATCTTCGAGCCGGCGGGGGTCGACGTCGATCGGGTCGCCGAGTGGGTGCTGCCTGCCGGAGCGGCGGGCGGCGTCATCGTGGCCGCCTGGCTGGTCGAGTCGAAGCAACGGGTCGTGGAGAACATGGCCCCGGTGCTCACGATGCTCTTCACGCCGCTGTTCGCATTCATGCTGGCGTGCGCCGCCGTCGTCTATGCCGTGACCGGGCTCGGCGGAGCGTTCGACCGCGACCTGCTCAGCGTCTTCGACGCCCTGTTGCTGGTCGTTCTCGCGCTCGTCCTCTACGGGATGTCCGCGCGGGATCCGGCCACGTCGCCGAACTGGATGGACCGGATCCAGCTGGTCGCCGTCGCCAGCGCCCTCCTCCTCGACGCGATGGTGCTCGGCTCGATGATCGCGCGGATCGGCGACCTCGGGTTCACACCGAACCGGACGACAGCGCTCGGCCTCAACGTCGTCCTCCTCGTCAACCTCGCCGGCGCGGCCCTGCTCTCCGTACGATTCCTCACAGGACGGAGCACCCTCCACCGGCTCGAGCGGTGGCAGACGACGTACCTTCCCGTCTTTGCCCTGTGGGCGGCGATCGTGGTGGTCGTCCTCCCGCCGCTGTTCGGCTTTGCCTGATCGAGACGGCGGACCAGCTCGCAAAACGGCTCAACCATGCGCGGTCGACCCGTGTGTTGAGCGGAGGGGGAGGGATTTGAACCCTCGAAGAGCTTGCACCCTTAACGGTTTTCGAGACCGCCCCGTTCGACCGCTCCGGCACCCCTCCGAGCGCGACGTAGCGTAGCGGCGCCGCGCACGAGGCGACTCGAGGCGGCTCCCTACCTCAGACCTCGACCGGATGAGCCGCCGGCTCGGCCGTGTCCGGCCGGCGTCCGAGCCGCTCTGCCCGGCGCCTGATCTCGCGGAGCATCTTTCGCTCCATCACGAGCGACGCCGGCTCCATCGGCGCCATGGCGATCCGCGAGGCGAGAGTCGGAAGGCGGTAGCGATTCCTGCTGATCAGCCTCGTCCCACCGTCCCGCGGCTCGAGCACGAAGGTCCAGACCCAGTTGCCGTCCTCCGACCGCCATGCGAGGACGCGCTCGGACTCGACGCGCTCGACCCGCATCCGGTTCGGGCCGTACGCGACGGCGTCTCCGGGCGCCGGGTGTTGGAACTCCGGCAGGACCCGGTCGACACTGTGCATCCCGAGCCCCATCAGGTTCTCGATCCAGTCGTACGTGTACGCGCCACCACGCGGGGCCGGGCCCATCTGCGCGATCCAGGGCCACACCGCGCTCGGCGGCGCGTCGACGTCGATTGCGCGTGTCGCGACCCCGTCTGCGTCCTCGAGCAGCTCGTCGCCGGGCAGCGGTTCGGCCGCTTCCTCGGCAGTCGCGCCCCACGTCATGACCGGTCGCCGGAGGACGGCGAAGTACGTCGCCACGACGAGCGCCCCCACGACGCCGCTCAGGATGCCTCGCCTCACGCGTCCACCATCGCGTGCGCGGGGTTCCTGCGCATCCGGCGGCGCCCCGATCGCGCTGCGGCGAAGCCGCAGAGCTGCGAGTTGCGACCGCGACAGCGGGCGCCTTCAGGGATCTGCCCCGCCGAAGGCGGGGATCAGCGGCGGGGATCCGCTTCTGCGGATTCCCGCTTCGCGGGGAAAGTGAGGCGGAGAAGGAGGGATTCGAACCCTCGAGGCAGGGATTACCCCACCTAACGCCTTAGCAGGGCGCCGCCTTCAGCCACTCGGCCACTTCTCCGGGTCGACAGAGGATATCGGCCGCATGCGAGGGCGATGCCTCAGTCGTGAATGCGGGCGATCAGCTCGCTGCGCTTGACCACCTTGACCTCGATCCCGCCGAGGCGCACCTCGAAGCCCGCCTCGCGCGGGTAGAGCACCTTGTCGCCCGGCTCGACGCCGGTCACGTCGGTGCCGATCGCCGTCACGATCCCCGTCCGGCACGCAGCCGCCTGCGCGGCCGAGGCGGGGAGGATCAGGCCGGCGCGGGTCTCCGTCTCGTCCGAGGTCGGCTGGATGACGAGGAACTCGTCGAGCGGCTCGAGCGAGACGTCCACGCGGTGGGGATCCTGGACCACGAGTGAACGATATCGGCGGGCGGTCCGGTGTCGACTCGAGTCGCACACCAGCGCGGAGCTACGGACGGCCGGGGGCGACGATGCGTTTGGGGAGCTGCCGCATCGCTCGTCCCGTTGGGCCGCTGGCGGGCCGTGGGGTGTCCGACTTGAAGTCGGACACAGCGCGGAGTACAGACGGCTGGGGGCGACGATGCGTTGGGGGGGTCGCGCTCCTCGCGCGGGGCGCCGGCGGGCCGGGGTGTCCGACTTGAAGTCGGACACCAGCGCGGGGCTACAGCCGGCCGGCGGCGACGATGCGCTGGAGGAACTGCCGCGTCCGCTCCTCGCGGGGGGCGCCGAAGATCTGCTCCGGCGGGCCCTCCTCGAGGATCCGGCCCGCGTCGAGGAAGCAGACACGGCTGGCGACGTCGCGGGCGAAGCCCATCTCGTGCGTCGCGATCAGCATCGTCATGCCGCCCGTCCGCGAGCTCGCGGATCACGTCGAGCACCTCGGCGACGAGCTCCGGGTCGAGCGCGCTCGTCACCTCGTCGAGCAGCAGCAGGTGCGGCTGCATCGCGAGCGCACGCGCGATCGCGACGCGCTGCTGCTGGCCGCCCGAGAGCCGGTCCGGGTACTCGTCGCGCTTGTCCGCGAGCCCGAAGCGCTCGAGCAGGCGGGTCGCGTCCGCGTCGGCCTCGACGCGCGACAGCCTGCGCGCCTTGCGCGGCGCGAGCGTCACGTTCTCGAGCACGCGTCATGTGCGGGAACAGGTTGAAGGACTGGAAGACGATCCCGATCCCGCGTCGCACGCACGTTGACGTCGACCCCGCGCGCGGTGATCTCCTCGCCGCCGACGACGATCCGTCCGGCCTCGATCGGCTCGAGCAGGTTGACGCAGCGCAGGAGCGTCGACTTGCCCGAGCCGGACGCGCCGATCAGGCAGACGACCTCGTGCTCGGCGACGTCAGGTCGATCCCGCGCAGCACCTCGAGCTTGCCGAAGGACTTGTGGACGCCCTCGATCCAGCGAGCGCCTCGGTCGCTCATGCGAGCCTCCCGGCCTGCTGGCGGCCCCGGTCGCGCGCCGACGAGCCAGTCGGTGAAGCGGGCGAGCGGGATCGTGATCGCGACGAAGAGCGTCGCGGCGACGAGGTACGGCGTGCCGTTGAACGTCGCCGACTGGTCGATCTGCGCCTGCTTGAACGCCTCGACGACGCCGAGCGTGCCGACGAGCGCCGTGTCCTTCTGCAGGCCGATGAAGTCGTTCAGGAGCGGCGGGATCACGCGCCGCACCGCCTGCGGCAGCACGACGAAGCGCAGCGCCTGGCCGTGGCTGAGCCCGAGCGAGCGCGCGGCCGCGGCCTGGCTCGGATGCACCGACTCGATCCCCGAGCGGTAGACCTCGGAGACGTACGCCGTGTAGACGAGCACGAGCGCGACGACCGCCCAGAAGAACTGCGAGATCGGCACCCACGAGAGCCCGAGCGCGGGCATGCCGAACCCGAGGATCGAGATCACGAGGATCGTCGGGATGCCGCGGAAGAGGTCGGCGTAGACGATCGCGAGCGCCCGGAGCGGGAAGAAGACCGGCCCCGGCAGCGAGCGGAGCACCGCGACGAACAGGGCGGCGGGCAGGATGAACAGCTCGGCGGTGCAGAACAGCTTCACGTTCAGCCAGAACGCGTCGAGGATCTCGGGGAAGCTGTCCCGGTAGATCGTCCCGTCGAGGAAGTACGCCTTGAACGCGCCCCAGCCGGGCGAGCGGGTGACGATCACGACGACGACCGTGACGAAGACGGCCGTCGAGAGGAGGGCGATCGCGACCGTCCGCGCCTCCTTCGAGACGCGGACGGTCCCGCCGCCGAGAATCCGGGAGCTCCGGTTCCCGTCCAGGCCCGGTTACTTGATGTCCGGCGCGCCGGCGCGCGCCAGGTACGTCGTCTGGAGCTTCTTGATCGTCCCGTTGCGCCAGAGGCGGTCGAGCGCCTTGTTCACGCAGCCCGTCAGCGAGTTGCCCTTCTGCAGCACCATCCCGAAGTGCTCCTTCGTGCCCCGCGTGGGCAGCTTGCCGACGATCACGCCGTCCGACACCTGGACGGCGGTGACGTAGAAGGCGGTCGGCAGGTCGACGACGATGCCGTCGATCTGGCCGTTCTTGAGCGCCTGCACCGCGGCGTCGTTGGTGTCGTAGACGAGCGGCTTCGAGGAGGGCTTGATGTACTTCGTGATGTACGTGTAGCTCGTCGTCCCGACCTGGGCGCCGAGCTTGAACGGCTTGAGGCCGGCGATCGACTTGACCTTCGCGATCGGCTTGCCCTTGCGCCCGACGACCGCCTGGTTGACGAAGTAGTAGGACTTCGAGAAGTCGACGGCCTTCGCGCGCTCGGGCGTGTACGAGACCTGGGTGATGTAGGCGTCGAACGGCTTCTTGCCGGGCCGGAACGAGTTGTTGAAGGGCACGACCGTCCACTTCACCTGGGACTTCGTGAACCCGAGCTGCTTCGCGACCGCGTAGGCGACCGCCGACTCGTAGCCCTTGCCGCTGTTCGGGTCGGAGACCTTCCAGGGCTTCGTCTTCTCCGCACCGCCGAACCACGGCGGGAAGGCGGGGTTGTCGGCGCCGAACGTGAGGGTGCCGTCCTCGACGAGGTTCAGGGAGCCCTTGGCGCAGCCGGGGATCGCCGCCTGCGCGGCTCCGGCCGTGCGCGCGCCCGTCGCCGTCGCCGCAAGCGCGAGCGCGGCGGCCGCGGCCAGGACAAGGCTCGAGATGAGCAGGTTCCGCATGGATCGTCTCCTCCGAAGGGGTTGGACCCGCGGCGCGAGGCTACCAAGCTCCGCGGGGCGCTTCAGCTCGGGAAGCGTAGCCCGCTTTCGGTCAGCTCTCGGGCTTCCTCGCGCGCGAGGGCTGCACCCGGGGCGGCTCGCCGGGCATCTTCGGGAAGTTCGGCGGGTACGGCGCCTCGCCCACGCCCGCGGTCTCCTCGCGCTCGACCCACTCGAGCAGCACGCGGAGGTCGCACACGACGTCGTCGATCCCCGCCTGGACGTCTCCCAGGCGGGCGAAGCGCTCCTGCATCGTCACGAGCGTGAAGTCCTCGGTCTCGACGTCCGGCAGCTCGTCCCAGGTGACCGGGGCGGAGACCGTCGCGTCCGGCCGCGGGCGCACCGAGTACGCCGAGGCGATCGTGCGGTCGCGGGCGTTCTGGTTGTAGTCGATGAACACCTTCTCGCCGCGCTCCTCCTTCCACCAGGCGGTCGTGACGAGGTCGGGCGCGCGGCGCTCGATCTCGCGCGCGAACGCGAGCGCGCAGCGGCGGACGACGGGGAACTCCCACTGCGGCTCGATCCGCACCGCGACGTGGATGCCGCGGTTCCCGGACGTCTTCGGCCAGCCCGTGTAGCCGATCTCGGCGAGCGTCTCGCGCACGATCGCCGCGACTGCCTTTCCGTCCTCGAAGGACGTGCCGGGCTGCGGGTCGACGTCGATCCGCAGCTCGTCGGGACGGTCGACGTCGGCACGTCGCGACGGCCACGGATGGAAGTCGATCACGGCGAGGTTCGCTCCCCAGATCACCTGCGCGAGCTCGGTGACGCAGAGCTCGTCGGCGTGGCGGCCCGAGGGGAACGTCACGCGCGCGACCTCGATCCACTCCGGCCGCTTCTGCGGGACGCGCTTCTGGTAGATCTGCTCGCCCGCGATCCCGTCCGGGAAGCGGCGCAGCTGGGTGGGACGCTCGCGGAGCGCGCGGACGATCCCGTCGCCGACCGCGAGGTAGTAGTCGACGAGGTCGCGCTTCGTGTGGCCGGCGTCCGGGAACAGCACCTTGTCCGGGTTCGTGACCTTGACCGTCCGGGTGCCGACCTCGACCTCGACGAAAGGCGACGCCATCCCGTGACCCTACCCCGGTGACGTCTTGCCGGTCCGGCGGCGTAGGGTCACCATGGAGGAGAGATGAGGGTGCGCCTCGGGCTTCTCGGCCTCGCGCTCGCCGCCGGCCTCGGCGCGTCCGTCGCCGGCGCGTCGGTGAGCGCGGGCGGCCCCGCGGCCGCGCGGCTCCGGGCGTTCGACGGCTGCCCGTCCTTCCTCGCCTACGTGCGGAAGCAGGCGCTGCCCCTCGTCGGGCCGTGGGGGCTCGGGGGCGTCGTGGGGATCGCCGCCGGTACCCCCGGGGCGGCGCGCGACGCGGTCGCGGGCACGGCGGGCGGCGAGCCCGAGTACTCGGGGACGAACGTCCAGGAGGAGGGCGTCGACGAGCCAGACCTCGCCAAGACGAACGGCCGGACGCTCTTCGTCGCCTCCGGCGGGAGGGTCGACGCGCTCGACGTTCGCGGCGGCCGCCGGCCGCGGCTCGTCGACACGATGCGGTTCGACCGCGGGGCGGACGAGCTCTTGCTCGAGGGCAGCCACCTGCTCGTGCTCTCGCGGGGCTTTGCCGGGCCGATCCCGGTCGACGGCGTCTCGATCCGGGCGCCGATCCCGTATCCGGCGAAGACGGTGATCGCGGACGTCGACGTCCGCGACCCCGCGCACATGCGCGTGGTCCGCACGCTCGAGCTCGACGGCGGCTACCTCGCCGCGCGGCTCGTCGGACGCGCGGTGCGGCTCGTGCTCGCGTCACCGCTCGGTCTCGACCTGCCGTTCGTCCAGCCCGGTGCCGCCGGCACCCCCACGGACACGGCGAGTGCGACCCGGACGAATCGCGACGTCGTCCGCTCGGCCGGCGCGCGAAGCTGGCTGCCCGGCTTCACGCTGCGCGGATCGGCCGGCAAGGTGGCGGCGAAGGGGCGGCTCGTCCAGTGCCGCCAGGTCTCGCGGCCGCGGGCGTTCGCCGGGCTCGGCCTCGTGACCGTGCTGACGTTCGACGTCGCGCGCGGGCTCGACGCGGTCGACGCGGACGCGATCGTCTCGGACGGGCGCGTCGTCTACGCGAGCCGCTCGAGCCTCTACGTCGCGACCGACCGCTACGACGCGCGCCCGGTCGCGGGCCGGCCGGTGCCGGCCGGGGTGACCACCACGATCCATCGCTTCGACATCTCCAGCCCGACCCAGAGCCGCTACCGCGGCAGCGGGAGCGTCCGCGGCGTGCTGCTCGGCCAGTGGTCGCTCTCCGAGCGCAACGGGGTGCTCCGCGTCGCGAGCACGTCGGTGCCGACCTGGTGGGGCGGGCCGGCGACCGAGAGCGAGACGTCGGTGACGGCCCTCGCCGTGCGCAACGACGGGCTCGCCCGGCTCGGGAGCGTCGGCGGGCTCGGCAGGGGCGAGCGGGTCTACGCCGTGCGGTTCATCGGTGATGCCGGCTACGTCGTCACGTTCCGCCAGGTCGACCCGCTCTACGTGATCGACCTCTCGGCACCGTCGCGCCCGACTGTCCGCGGCGAGTTGAAGATCCTCGGCTACTCGGCGTACCTCCACCCGGTCGGCGACGGCCTCCTGCTCGGGATCGGGCAGGACGCAACCGCGGAGGGGCGGGTGCTCGGGACGCAGGCGTCGCTCTTCGACGTCTCCAACCCGGCCGCGCCGCGCCGCCTCGACTCGTTCGCCCTCGGCAAGGGCTGGTCGGAGGCAGAGCAGGACCACCACGCGTTCCTGTGGTGGCCGCGGACAGGGCTCGCCGTGCTCCCGGTGCAGACCTACGACGACCGGCCCTTCGTCGGCGCGCTCGGACTGCGCGTGCGCCGCGCGGGCGGGATCGCGGAGGTCGGCCGCGTGATGCACCCGGACCTGTCGGGCGCAGCCCCGGTGGGCTCACCGGGCACGCCGATCCGCCGTGCGGTGGTCGTCGGCGATGTGCTCTACACGGTCTCGGCCGCGGGTGTCCGCGGCTCGGCGCTACGGACGTTCGCCGACCTCGGGTTCGCGCGCCTGCCGCAGGGCGATTAGGACGAGTTGGTTCCTCCCGGCGTTCGCGGCCGGAATCGGCCTTGCCTGCCTCGCGGCGTTCTGGATCGGCGGGGAGCCCAGGGCGGGGCTCTGGGCGCTCGGCGTGATGCTCGCCTTCGCGCTCGTCGTCGCCCTCGGCGGCCGGTTCGAGCTGATCCGCGGCCTGCGCGGCGACGGGCGGGACGAATACTGGGCGCGGATCGACGTGCACGCGACCGCCCTTGCGGGGATCGTCGTGATCAGCGTGGTGATCCTGATGTGCCTCTGGGAGTGGGCGCACGGGCGCGGACGGGTCGCCGTACTCCGAGCTCGGAGCGATCGGCGGCGTGGCCTACGTGCTCGCGGTCGCCGGCCTGCGGCTCCGGTCCTAGGGACGACGCTCGAGCAGGTGGGAGACGGACTCGCCGGGCTCGAGCGCCGGCCGGAGCTCCCGCCAGGTGCACTGCGCCGGATCCTTGTCGGGGCGGAGCCGGAGGAGCTTCGTGCCGTGCCGGAAGCGCCGGCCCTGCACCTTGTCGTAGCGCACCTCGACGACGACCTCCGGCCGGACCGGCGCCTCCTCGAGCTCGCCGCCGCCCCAGCGGTTCGGCTCCGAGAAACGGCGCTCGGGCGCGTCCTCGAGGAGTGGCAGCACCGCCGCCGCGATCTCGTCGTGCCGTGCGGGAGCGACCGCGGCGGAGCCGACGTAGTCGAGGTCGCCGTCGCTCGTCCCACAGGCCGAGCAGGAGCGTCGCGATCCGCCGGTCGCCGTCGCCCTTCCAGCGCAGGCCGGCGACGACGCAGTCGGCCGTCTTCTCGGGCTTCACCTTCACGACCGCCGTGCGCTCGCCCGCGCGGTAGGGCGCGTCGCGCCGCTTGGCGATCACGCCGTCGAGCCCGATCGCCTCGAACGACGAGAGCCACTCGAGCGCCTCGCCCCGGTCGCGCGTGCACGGCGAGAGCAGGAAGGCGCCCGCGAGCTCCTCGAGCGTGCTTCGGCGCTCGGCCAACGGTGCCCGCCAGTGCTCGACGCCGTCCCAGACGAGCACGTCGAAGGCGACGAAGCTCGCAGGGATCTCCGCCGACAGCCTGCGCACGCGGCTCTCGGCGGGATGGAGCCTCGTCTGCATCGCGTCGAAGTCGAGGACGCCGTCCCGCACGATCACGATCTCTCCGTCGAGGCAGGACCGTGCCGGCAGGAGGTCGCCGAGGGCCGCGAGCTCGGGGAAGTAGCGAAGCAGCGGCCGCGCGTTGCGGGACCACAGGCGCAGCTCCCCCGAGGCGTTCTCGAGCAGGCCCCGGAAGCCGTCCCACTTCGGCTCGTACTGCCATTCGTCGCCCTCGGGCAGCTCGCGCACGAGCTCGGCCTCCATCGGCGGGAACGGGATCGCGGGGTCGAGGTCGGCGGGCCGCTCGACGGGCTCGCTCGTCCGGCTGCGGCGGGGGCGTGCCATCGGGCCAGTCTAGGCGCCCGACTCGGGCGTCCGGCTTCGGCCGGACATCCTCGGGGCGGAGTGCCCGGGCGGCGGGTGAGGTGTCGGATTCGAAGTCCGACACCCTGGCCCGCGAAGTAGGCTCCGCGCATCGTGCGACGCGTCGTCATCACCGGCCTCGGAGCCGTCACGCCGATCGGCCTCGACGCCCCGTCGACGTGGGACGCGGCAGTCTCGGGTCGCAGCGGCGTCGGGTGGATCGAGGCGTTCGACGCCTCCGAGTACCCGGTGCGGATCGCGGCGGAGGTGCGCGGCTTCGACCCCGGCGACCTCGTCCCGCCCAAGGAGGCGCGGCGGATGGACCGCAACGTCCTGCTCGCCGTCGCCGCCGCGCAGGAGGCCTGGGACGACGCGGGGCTCGACGGTGTCGATCCCACGCGGGTCGGGATCCTCGTCGGGTCGGCGATCGGCGGGATCGCGACGATCGCCGCGCAGCAGCAGGTCTTCGCCGAGCGCGGCCCCGAACGCGTCTCGCCGTTCTTCATCCCCTCGGTGCTCGTCGACACGGCGAGCGGCCAGATCGCGATCCAGCTCGGCCTCAAGGGACAGAACTTCGCGCCGGTCTCCGCATGCGCGACGGGCTCGACCGCGGTCGGCGAGGCCGCCGCGTCCATCCGGCGCGGTCAGGCAGACGTCGTCCTCGCAGGCGGCACCGAGGCGCCGATCATCCCGCTCATCCTCGCCGGGTTCTGCGCGATGCGCGGGCTGGTCGCGGAGGAGGACGACCCGACCCTCGCGTCCCGGCCCTTCGACGCGACGCGCGCGGGGTTCGTGATGGGGGAGGGGGCGTGCATCCTCGTGCTCGAGGAGCTGGAGGCGGCGCGTGCCCGCGGCGCGACGATCTACGCGGAGGTGCTCGGCTACGGCGCCTCGAACGACGCCCATCACCTCGCCCAGCCGGAGCCCGAGGCGACCGGTGTTGCGGCGATGATCGGCTCGGCGCTCGACGCCGCCGGGGTTGCGCCCGAGCGGGTCGGCTACGTCAACGCCCACGGGACGTCGACCCCGCTCGGCGACCTCGCCGAGACGCGCGCCCTCAAGCAGGTCTTCGGCGACCACGCGTACCGGCTCGCGGTGTCGTCCACGAAGTCCGTGACCGGCCATTGCTTCGGCTCCGCGGGCGCGGTCGAGGCGATGATGTGCGCGCTCGCCCTGCGCGACGGCGTCCTCCCGCCGACGATCAACTACCGCAATCCCGACCCGGAGTGCGACCTCGACTACGTGCCCAACGAGGCACGCCGCACCGAGGTCGACGTCGCGCTCTCGAACGCCATGGGCCTCGGCGGCCACAACGCCTGCGTGCTGCTGGGCAGGGTCGACTGAGGATCGCCCGATGGGGCCTGCGCCGATCGCGTGTCCCTCGAACGAGTGACGCGCGCCACCCGGACGGGTCACCCCTCGACAGCTGGACGTTCGCAGACAGAATGGTAAGGAGTGGCTGTCGATCCGGAAACGCTCACGGAGCCGAACGCCCCCGGTGTGCCGGGGGCGACGGTGTGCCGTCACTGCGGCGCGCCGCTCGCGCTGACCGTCGTCGATCTCGGGAAGTCGCCGCTCTGCCAGACGGTGCTCACCGCCGAGCAGCTCGAGCAGGGTGAGGCGTTCTATCCCCTGCACGTGCGCGCGTGCGAGCGGTGCTGGCTCGTGCAGATTCCCGAGTTCGTGCCGCCCGAGGACATCTTCACCGAGTACGCGTACTTCTCGGCCTACTCGGACTCGTGGGTCGAGCACGCGCGGCGCTACGTCGACGCGATGACCGAGCGGCTCGGGCTCGGAAGCGAGAGCCTCGTGGTCGAGCTCGCGTCGAACGACGGGTACCTGCTCCAGCACTTCGTCCCGAAGGGTGTTCCCGTGCTCGGCGTCGAGCCGGCACTGAACGTCGCGGAGGCGGCGGTCGCACGTGGCGTCCCCACGATCACCGAGTTCTTCGGCGCGGAGCTGGGGCGACGGCTCGCCGCGGAGCGGGGCAGGGCCGACCTCGTGCTCGGGAACAACGTTCTCGCCCAGGTCCCCGACATCAACGACTTCGCTGCGGGGGTCGCTGCGCTTCTGGCGCCGGACGGGACCGCGACGTTCGAGTTCCCGCACCTCGCGAAGCTGATCGAGCACCTCGAGTACGACACGATCTACCACGAGCACTTCTCGTACTTCTCGCTTCACTCGATCAAGGCGATCTTCGGCGCCCAGGGACTCGAGGTCGTCGACGTCGAGGAGCTCCCCAGCCACGGCGGCTCGCTGCGCGTCTTCCTGCAGCACGCCGAGGCGGGCGCCGGCCCGTCGACCGCCGTGCTCGAGCTGCTCGTCCGGGAGGATGCGCAGGGCCTGCGAGACCCGGAGACGTACAGGCGGTTCGCGGAAGGCGTGCGCGAGTCGAAGCGGGCGCTGCTCGATCTCCTGATCGACCTGCGGCGGCAAGGGAAGCAGGTCGTCGGCTACGGGGCGCCGGGGAAGGGCAACACGCTCCTCAACTTCTGCGGGATCCGCACCGACTTCCTCGACTACACGGTCGACCGGAACCCGTACAAGCAGGGGAAGCACACGCCGGGCACCCACATCCCGATCCATCCGCCCGAGCGCATCGCCGAGACGCGTCCGGACGTGATCGTGATCCTGCCGTGGAACCTTGCCCGCGAGATCAGCGAGCAGCTCGCCTACACCGCGGAGTGGGGCGCCAAGCTCGTCGTCCCGGTGCCGACCGCGACGCTCTTCGCGCCGGGAGCCGTTCCTTCGGCGGGAGTCGCGTCGTGAAGGTGGTCGTCTTCTGCGGCGGCCTGGGTGTGCGGATGGGTGAGGAGACCCAGCGCATCCCGAAGCCGATGATCCGGATCGGCAACCGGCCGATCCTGTGGCACATCATGCGGTACTACGCAGCCTGGGGCCACACGGAGTTCGTTCTCTGCCTCGGCTACAAGGGCGACGTCATCCGCGAGTACTTCCTCAACTACAACGAGGCGCTCTTCAACGACTTCGTGCTCGAGGGACATGGCGCCGAGGCCCACGTGGAGCTGCTGCAGCGGGACGTCGGGGGCTGGCGGATCACCTTCGTCGACACGGGAATGCAGTCGACGATCGGCGAGAGGCTGAAGGCCGTCGAGGGGTACCTCAACGACGACGACGAGTTCCTCGCCACCTACGGCGACGGGCTCACGGACGCCCCTCTCGATCTGATGGTCGACGCGTTCCGCAACTCCGGAAAGCTGATTCAGTTCCTCTCGGTGCGACCCGAGTTCAACGCGCATCGCGTGATCACCGACGAGGACGGGATCGTGACCTCGGTGGAGGACATGAGCCTCTCGGACGTGCGGATCAACGGCGGCTTCTTCACGTGTCGCCGCGAGCTGCTCGACTGGATCGAGCCGGGCGATGAGCTCGTCGAGGAGACGTTCGCGAAGCTCATCCCGCGCGGCGAGGTCGTCGCGTTCCCGTACGAGGGCTTCTTCGGACCGATGGACACGATCAAGGACCGCCAGCGGCTCGAGGCGCTGCTCGAGTCCGGGCGGGCGCCCTGGCGGCAGGTCGGCTTGCACGAGGAACGCGAGCCGAGGCCCGCCTGATGCTGGCGCTGTCGCTCTTCCCCGGCGATGCGCCGGTGCGGCGCGTGCTCGCGATCGGATGCCACGCAGACGACATCGAGATCGGCTGCGGAGGGACGTTGCTCGCGCTCACCCGCAGTCGCCCCGACGTCGAGGTGACGTGGGTCGTGCTCGGCGCCGACGGCGAACGGGCCGGTGAGGCGCGGGCGAGCGCGAAGGACTTCCTCGCGGACGCCGCGCGCTTCGAGGTCGTCGTCCACGGGTTCAAGGACGCCTACATGCCCTACTACGGCGAGTCCGTCAAGGAGGCGTTCGAGCAGCTCAAGCCGGCGCAGCCCGACCTGGTCCTCACCCACACGCGCGACGACCTGCACCAGGACCACCGCCTCGCCTGCGAGCTGACGTGGAACACGTTCCGCGACCACCTCATCCTCGAGTACGAGGTGCCGAAGTGGGACGGCGACCTCGGTCGTCCCAATCTCTATGTCCCGCTCGACGATGACGTGGTCGCCGACAAGCTCGACCTCGTCGCTCCGGCACTTCCCGACTCAGGCGGGGAAGCACTGGTACGACGACGAGACGTTCCGGGGGCTCATGCGGCTCCGCGGGCTCGAGTGCGCCGCACCGTCGCGGTACGCGGAGGCCTTCTATGCTCCGAAGTTGGTGATCGTCGCCGTGAGGAACGGCGGTCGCCCGATGCGCGTCCTGGTCACCGGGAGCCACGGCTACATCGGCTCGGTCCTGGCGCCCGACCTCGTTGCTGCCGGTCATGACGTCACCGGGCTCGACACGTATTTGTACGAGGGGTGCGACTTTGGCGCCGACCTCGCAGTGATCCCGACGGTGCGGCGCGACGTGCGCGACGTCACGGTGGCGGACTTCAAGGGGTTCGACGCGGTCGTCCACTTGGCCGCCCTCTCGAACGACCCGAGTGGCGACTTGAACGAGCAGTGGACGTACAACATCAACCTCGACGCGACGCTGCGGGTTGCCCGAGAGGCCAAGGCGGCCGGCGTCGGGCGCTTCGTCTTCGCATCGTCCTGCTCGATGTACGGGGCGTCGGGAACGGACGACCTGCTCGACGAAGAGACGCCACTCCGACCCCTGACGGCATACGCTGAGTCGAAGGTGCGAGCCGAGGAAGGGCTCGCGGGTCTCGTCGACGCCGACTTCGTCGTGGTCTCGATGCGGAACGCCACCGTGTACGGGGTGTCGCCGCGCCTCCGCCTCGACATCGTGCTCAACAACCTCGCCGGGTGGGCGCACACGACCGGGCGCATCCGCCTCCTGTCGGACGGGATGTCGTGGCGGCCGCTGATCCACGTCCGAGACCTCTCCCGCGTGGCGCTGGCAATCCTCGAAGCCCCGGACGATCTCGTCCGTGGAGAGGCGTTCAACGTAGGGTCGGCAGAGCAGAACTACCTTGTCCGCGACCTCGCCGAGGTGCTCGCCGACGTGACGGGGTGCGAGGTCGAGTTCGCGAGCGACGCCTCGCCCGACCCGCGGTCGTACCGCGTCGACTTCTCCAAGCTCGCGCGCGTGTTCCCGTCGTTCGCGTTCGAGTGGGACGCACGCCGTGGCTCGGAAGAGCTCGTGAACGCGTATCGCGCGGTTCCGCTCACGACCGAGCTCTTCGAGGGGCGGCGCTTACGTGCGCCTGCGCCAGCTCCGTCACCTGCTCGACGACGGCGAGCTGGAGGAAGGGCTCCGATGGCGCGAGGGTGCGAGCGCGTAAACCGTGCGGTTCGTCGAGACCCCGATTCCCGGCGCGGTGGTGGTCGAGCTCGACCGCCACGTGGACGAGCGCGGGTTCTTCGCCCGGGTCTGGGACCCGGACGAGCTCGCCGCCGCCGGCCTGACGCCGAGCCTCGCCCAGGCAAGCATCTCCCGCTCGACCCAGGCGGGAACCCTCCGCGGCATGCACTTCCAGGGTGCTCCGCACGAGGAGGCGAAGCTCGTGCGGTGTGTCCGCGGCGCGATCTTCGACGTCGTGCTCGACCTGCGGCCCGATTCGCCGACGTACCTCGGCTGGTATGGGTCCGCCTCGACGAGGGGAACGGGAAGGCGCTTTATGTCCCGGAAGGCTGCGCCCACGGCTTCCAGACACTTGTGAATGACGTCGATGTCCTCTACATGATCTCCTCTCCTTACGTGGCGGAGGCATCAGCGGGCGTCCGCTGGGACGACCCGGCGTTTGGGATCGACTGGCCCGACACACCCGAGCGAACGATCGGAACGCGGGATCTCGCCTGGCCGGACTACGCCCCGCTCTGAGGCTCGAGCCGTCGCAGGCGCGGGGCATAGAGATTCTCGGCCTGGATCTCCTCGAGGCGGCGTAGGAGGTCGTCGAGGTCGTCGAGCGCGTGGAGGAAGCGCCCGGACAGCGGATCGGCGTCCCCGCGCGCGATCCGGCCGACAAGGGTCGCGACCCGTTCGGCTGGGAGCGCGTCCTTCCTGTCCGCCAGCGCCGAGAACCACTCCGTCTTGGCCATTGCCGAGGTCATCGCTGTGCGCACGAACCCCGGGGTCACGGAGAAGACCCGGACGCCGGTGCCGGTGAGCTCGGCGTCGAGGGACTCGACGAGGCTCGCGAGCGCGGCCTTACCGGCCGCATACGCCGACTGGTGCGGCGCCGGACGAACTGCGGCGTAGCTGTTCAGAGCGATCAGCCGACCGTGGCCCCGATCGATCATGCCCGGCACGACACGACGTGCCAGGGTGTACGCGCCGATCAGACTCGTCTCCACGTCGGCCCGCCAACGTGCCGCCTCGACCGTCCACGTCGGTCCGAGCGCGACACATACTCCGGCAGCGTGAACGGCGACGTCGACGGGGCCGAGCTCTCGCTCGACGCTGGTGACGATCGCGTCGACCTCGCTCTCGTCGCGAACGTCGCCATGAAGGGCGACGAGATCGGCGACGTCCGCGGCCAGGGACTTCCTGGCGGCCTCGAGTCGCTCGGGCGACCGGCCCACGATCGCCACGGCGTGCCCGGCGCCGAGGGCCCGAGCAATCTCCGCACCCACGCCGCTTCCCCCGCCCGTCACAAGTGCTACCGCTCTCCGCTCCGGGGTCACGCGTCCCTCTCGAGCAGGTCGTGGGCCTCGAGGCGTTCGGCGGCTGCCCGGATGTTCTCGAAGCAGATGCCCGAGCGCTCTGAGATCTCGAGAAGGCTGTTCGTGCCGTCGGAGAGGCTCAGCACCCACAAGAGCGCCATCTCCTCGCTCGAGCCACCGCCGAGTCCGCGGTACAGGCCACGCTTCCCGAGCTGGGGCTCGCCGTACGGGCTGAGGTTCGTATACGCCCCGTTCGACTCGAGTACGTCGATCACGTCGAGGAGGGTCTCGAAGCTCGCACCGAGGTGCTCGGGTCGCACGAAGTCGAGGTTGTCGGCGGACGAGTGGTATTCGGGGAACTGATCAGCCGGGGTTCTCGAGAATGCGCCAACGGGCAGATCGAACCCCGGAGAGCAGAACTGCCGCTCGTCGCCGCCGTAGGGAAACCAGTCGAGGACCCGGCTTCCGGGCTTCTCGCGGAGGACGTGTGCTACGACATCGTCGACCTCTGCGTCGCCGCGACGACTTCGCTTGTACGTGAACGGTCCCGGGTCGCCGACGCACGAGATGACGAGGCCGTGACGAATGCGCTCGACCGTGTCACGGTTCCGCGCGAGCCAGCAGATCGCGCCGATCGTTCCCGGCGACCAGAGTAGGCGGTAGGTATAGCGGAGATCGGATTGAGCGGTGAGCATCCGGCCGAGCTCCGTGAGCAGGGCGACGCCGGAGAGGTTGTCGTTCGCCAATGAGGGGTGACAGGCGTACGTGGTGAGCAGGAACTCCTCGCTCGTGGCGCCGTGAATGACGGCTTCCGCGTAGCTGACCGACCCGGGCGCGAGGGTCGAGTCGACGAACACCCTGTAGTCGCCCGGCGCGAGCTCGGCGAGCTGGTCCGCGCTCATGCAGAAGCCCCAGCGCTCGACGTAGTACGACGTTCGGTACGGAACGAGGTCGGGATCGTGTGGATGCGTGTACACGTGCTCGCGAAGCTCTTCGAGCGACACGGTCCGGTCGACCGGCGCGCTGTAGTTGAGGACGTGGAGGTTCGAGTCCGCGAGATCGACCACCCGCCGCCCGTCAGGCGCCTCGATCCAGGCGGCACGGATGTTCCACTCGTTGGGGACGCTCCAGTCGAGCACCTGGGCCCCGGTCGGCGTCTCGACGATCTCGAGCGGCACGTCGCGCTCGATCAGGCGGAGCGTGGTCCGAAGGCCGTCTCCGGAGATGCTTCGGCAGATCGGAAACAGCTCGGCCATCCGGTCGTGGATGGCGCCTCCGGCTGTGTCGGCATCGACGATGGCTCGGTCGAGTGGCATCGGACGGATCGTATTCGGCGAGCGTTGGCGCATGTCATGTGCAGACGTCGACTCGCGTAATGCGTCGGTGCTCGCGCCCGAGGGTTGCATCAGACCGCGAGAGCGGATAGAAAGCGAGGGGGGTGGTGGGGCAGATGGCGGCAGACGTGGTGGCCCGCAGAGGGTTGGTGGTGGGGACGGTACTGGCGTTCGCCGTCCTGGTCCCCAGTGTCGTCGGCGCCCCCGCAAGCGGGGGGGCCCGGATCGCCGCACAAGCCGCCCCCACGTCGACGGTCGAGGACTCGTCGGCGAAGTCCCCTCGGGCCCCGAGTCCAGGGCCGTCGCTCTCGACGATCCTTCCCAGGTTCTCCGTCTCGACGCTGTCACATGCCACGGCGCTCGCGAACGACCTGGTTGGGGCGTGGTCGTTCGACGAGGGATCGGGGTCGTCGGTGGGGGACGCGTCGGGGCAGGGGAATGTGGGTTCGGTTTCGGGTGCGACGTGGACGACGTCGGGCAAGTTTGGTGGTGCGCTTGTCTTCAACGGGAGCAGCGCGCGGGTGAATGTGCCGAACTCGGCGTCGCTGCAGCTTGTGTCGGGAATGACGTTGGAGGCGTGGGTTTATCCGGCGTCGGTGTCGAGTGGTTGGCGTGATGTGGTGTACAAGGGCGACGACAACTACTACCTGGAGGGCACCTCGCTCACTGGGGGTCGGCCGGCGGGTGGCGGGACGTTTGGTGGTTCGAACGCGAATGCGTACGGGTCGGGCGCGTTGCCGGGGGATACCTGGTCGCATCTGGCGCTCACCTATGACGGTGCCACCTTGCGTTTGTACGTGAATGGGGCGCAGGTCGGTAGCCAGGCGAGCACCGGTGCGATCGCGACGTCGACGAACCAGCTCCAGATCGGCGGCGACTCGATCTGGGGCCAGTATTTCAGTGGTCGGATCGACGAGGTGCGTGTGTACAACACCGCGCTCAGCGCTGCGGCGATCCAGACGGACATGAACACCCCGATCGGCGGCGGAGGCTCCTCCGATACGCAGGCGCCGACCGCGCCTGCGAGTCTGGCCGCGACGGCGGCCGGGAGCGCTCAGATCGATCTTTCCTGGACTGCCTCGACCGACAACGTGGGGGTGACCGGGTATCGGGTCGAGCGTTGTCAGGGCGCTGGCTGCTCGAACTTCGCTCAGATCGCGAGCCCTGCCGGGGGTGAGTTTCTCCGACTCGGGGCTGGTGGCGGGGACGAGCTATAGCTATCGCGTGCGGGCTGCTGATGCTGCGGGCAACCTGAGTGGCTACTCGAACACCGCGAGCGCGACGACGCAGGCGGCGTCCGATACGCAGGCGCCGACCGCGCCTGCGAGTCTGGCCGCGACGGCGGCCGGGAGCGCTCAGATCGATCTTTCCTGGACTGCCTCGACCGACAACGTGGGGGTGACCGGGTATCGGGTCGAGCGTTGTCAGGGCGCTGGCTGCTCGAACTTCGCTCAGATCGCGAGCCCTGCCGGGGTGAGTTTCTCCGACTCGGGGCTGGTGGCGGGGACGAGCTATAGCTATCGCGTGCGGGCTGCTGATGCTGCGGGCAACCTGAGTGGCTACTCGAACACCGCGAGCGCGACGACGCAGTCGACATCGTCTGGCCTGGTCGCTGCCTACGGTTTCGAGGAAGGAAGCGGGACGAGCGTCGCCGACGCGTCCGGCAACGGCAATACGGGCACGCTTTCGAATGCGACGTGGACGGCGGCGGGCAAGTATGGGTCGGCGCTCGTGTTCAACGGTACGAGTGCGCGGGTGAATGTTCCCGATTCGGCCTCGCTGCACCTCACGACCGGGATGACGCTCGAGGCGTGGGTGAACCCGGCCAGCGTCTCGGCCGGGTGGCGGGACATCATCTACAAGGGCAACGACAACTACTACCTCGAAGGCACCTCGCTCACTGGGGGTCGGCCGGCGGGTGGCGGCACGTTCGGCGGCTCGAACGGCAACGTCTTCGGCGCCAGCCCGCTTGCCGCGAACGTCTGGAGCCATGTCGCCCTGACCTACGACGGGGCCACGCTGCGCTTCTACGTCAACGGCGCCCTTGTCGGCACGCAGGCGAAGACCGGTGCGATCGCGACGTCGACGAACCAGCTCCAGATCGGCGGCGACAGCATCTACGGCCAGTACTTCAGCGGGACGATCGACGAGGTGCGCATCTACAACACGACGCTCGCCCTGTCCGACATCCAGACGGACATGAACACCCCGCTCGGCGGCGGAGGCTCCTCCGATACGCAGGCGCCGACCGCGCCTGCGAGTCTGGCCGCGACGGCGGCCGGGGAGCGCTCAGATCGATCTTTCCTGGACTGCCTCGACCGACAACGTGGGGGTGACCGGGTATCGGGTCGAGCGTTGTCAGGGCGCTGGCTGCTCGAACTTCGCTCAGATCGCGAGCCCTGCCGGGGTGAGTTTCTCCGACTCGGGGCTGGTGGCGGGGACGAGCTATAGCTATCGCGTGCGGGCTGCTGATGCTGCGGGCAACCTGAGTCGGCTACTCGAACACCGCGAGCGCGACGACGCAGGCGGCGTCCGATACGCAGGCGCCGACCGCGCCTGCGAGTCTGGCCGCGACGGCGGCCGGGAGCGCTCAGATCGATCTTTCCTGGACTGCCTCGACCGACAACGTGGGGGTGACCGGGTATCGGGTCGAGCGTTGTCAGGGCGCTGGCTGCTCGAACTTCGCTCAGATCGCGAGCCCTGCCGGGGTGAGTTTCTCCGACTCGGGGCTGGTGGCGGGGACGAGCTATAGCTATCGCGTGCGGGCTGCTGATGCTGCGGGCAACCTGAGTGGCTACTCGAACACCGCGAGCGCGACGACGCAGGCGGCGTCCGATACGCAGGCGCCGACCGCGCCTGCGAGCTGGCCGCGACGGCGGCCGGGAGCGCTCAGATCGATCTTTCCTGGACTGCCTCGACCGACAACGTGGGGGTGACCGGGTATCGGGTCGAGCGTTGTCAGGGCGCTGGCTGCTCGAACTTCGCTCAGATCGCGAGCCCTGCCGGGGTGAGTTTCTCCGACTCGGGGCTGGTGGCGGGGACGAGCTATAGCTATCGCGTGCGGGCTGCTGATGCTGCGGGCAACCTGAGTGGCTACTCGAACACCGCGAGCGCGACGACGCAGTCGACATCGTCTGGCCTGGTCGCTGCCTACGGTTTCGAGGAAGGAAGCGGGACGAGCGTCGCCGACGCGTCCGGCAACGGCAATACGGGCACGCTTTCGAATGCGACGTGGTCGGCGGCGGGCAAGTATGGGCGGTGCTTGTGTTCAACGGGACGAGTGCGCGTGTGAATGTTCCCGATTCGGCCTCGTTGCAGTTGACGTCGGCGATGACGCTCGAGGCGTGGGTGAACCCGGCCAGCGTCTCGGCGGCGTGGCGCGACGTCGATCTACAAGGGCGACGACAACTACTACCTCGAAGGCGACACCGACCACGGGGGTCGTGCCGGCCGGTGGCGGCACGTTCGGCGGCTCGAACGGCAACGCCTTCGGCACCGCTCGCTTGCCGTCGAACATCTGGTCCCATTTCTTGCCGCGACCTACGACGGGGCGACGCTGCGCTTCTACGTCAACGGCGCGCCTGGTCGGCGACGCAGGCGAAGACCGGGGCGATCACGACTTCGACGAATCAGCTGCAGATCGGCGGCGACAGCATCTACGGCCAGTACTTCAACGGGCCTGATCGACCAGGTGCGCATCTACAACGGCGCTCTCTCGCAGGCGGCGATCCAGACCGACATGACCACACCCATCGGCACAGCGGCGCGACCGACTCGAGTCCGCCTTCGGCGCCAGGGACGCTGACGGCCACTGCGGCGAGCGCGGGCGAGGTCGACCTCTACTGGGGCGCGGCGACCGACAACGTCGGCGTCGCCGGTTACCGCATTGACCGTTGCCAGGGCTGCGGCGTGCGCGGACTTCTCGCACCTGGTGCAGACGAGCGGACCGGCAACGAAGTACATCGACACCGGCCTCGCCGCAGGGACGACGTACAGGTACCAGGTGCGAGCGGTCGACGCCGCCGGCAACTCGGCCCGTACTCGAACGTCGCGAGCGCGACGACGGCGTCTCCGTCGTCGGGCTGGTCGCGGCGTACTCGTTCGACGAGGGGAGCGGGACGAGCGTCGCCGACGCGTCCGGGAACGGCAACAACGGGCACGATCTCAAACGCGACCTGGTCGACGGCGGGCAAGTATCGGGAACGCACTGTCGTTCAACGGGACGAGTGCGCGTGGTCAATGTTCCCGATTCGGCCTCGCTGCAGCTGACGACCGGCGATGACGCTCGAGGCGTGGGTGAACCCTGCCGGCGTCTCGGCCGGCGTGGCGTGACATCATCTACAAGGGCAACGACAACTACTACCTCGAAGGCACGACGGATCGCAACGGCGGTTCCCGCCGGCGGCGGCACGTTCGGTGGCGCGAACGCCAACGTGTTCGGAGCTGCCGTCGCTCCCCGCGAACACATGGAGCTATCGTCGCGGCCACGTACGACGGCGCCAACCTGCGCTTCTACGTCAACGGCGCGCTGGTCGGCACGCAGGCGAAGACCGGGGCGATCGCGACGTCGACGAACCAGCTGCAGATCGGCGGCGACAGCATCTACGGCCAGTACTTCAGCGGGCTGATCGACGAGGTGCGCATCTACAGACGCCGCGTTCAGCGCCGCCCAGATCCAGAGCGACATGAACGCGGGGCGGCGCCGTCCCGTCTGCGCCCACCAACCTCGTTGCGTCGGTAGCGAGCCCCGACTCGAGTCGACCTCAGCTGGGGCGCATCCATCGACACGTCGGCGTCACGGGCTACAGGGTCGAACGTTGCCAGGGCGCCGGCTGCTCCAACTTCGCGCAAATCGCCGCACCCACCGGTACGGCATACAGCGACAGCGGGTTGACTTCGTCCACGAGCTACACTACCGGGTCCGCGCGATCGACGCCGCCGGGACGCTCGGCCCGTACTCGAACACGGCAACCGCATTCACGGGGCTGGTCCTGACACCGCGCCAGGTCGCGCTGACGCCCGGACAGACACAGCAGTTCACGGCTACGGGCGGTTCGACGTCGGTCACGTGGTCGGTCGACGGATATCAGGTGGGTCGGCCACGGTGGGCACGATCACGAGCGGCGGCGTCTACACCGCCCCGTCGTCGGCCGGCACCCACACCGTCACCGCGACAACGACGGACTCGAGTCAGAGCGGGAGCGCGACGGCGTACACCACCGACTACGCGGGCATGTTCACGTACCACGACGACAACATGAGAACGGGCCAGAACCAGAGCGAGACGGTCCTGACTCCCGCGAACGTGAACGCGTCGAGCTTCGGCAAGCTCGTTCTCGCTCCCGTTGGACGGCTTCGCGTATGCGGCGCCGCTCTACGTCGAGAATGTCTCGATCCCGGACGGGGGACCCACAAGTCGTCTACGTCGCAACCGAGCACGACAGCGTCTACGCGTACGACGCTGACGGGGGCATCGACCACGCCGCTGTGGAAGGACAGCTTCATCGATCCCGCGCATGGCATCACGACGGTTCCGGCGGGCGACACGGGCGAATGCTGCGACATCGCGCCAGAGATCGGAATCACGGGCACGCCGGTGATCGACCGGAGCACGAACACGCTGTACGTCGTCGCCAAGACGAAGGAGGTCGTCGCCGGGAACACCACCTACGCCAGCGCCTCCACGCCCTCGACCTCTCGACGGGCGCGGAGAAGCTCGGTGGTCCCGTCGTGATCCAGGCGACCGTCCCGGGGACTGGGCGCGGGATCGTCGGGCGGACAGATCTCGTTCAACCCGCTTGCGGGAGAACCAGCACACGGGCCTCCTACTCCTCAACGGTGTCATCTACTTCGGCTTTGCCAGCCACGGGGACAATCAGCCCTACCACGGTTGGATCTTCGGCTACAACGCGACGACACTTCAGCGGACGCTTGCCTTGTGCCTCACTCCGAACGGTGAGGGAGCGGGTGTGTGGATGAGCGGCGGCGGGCTCGCTGCCGACGCGAACGGGTGACATCTACTACATCAGCGGGCGACGGCCCGTTCGATGGCAAGACGGGCGGCGAGATGGGGAGACAGCTTACATCAGGATGACCGCGGCCGGGCGTGGTGAAGGACTACTTCACTCCCGTTCAACGAACCTGCCTCGACTATGCGCAACCACGATCTCGGCTCCGGCGGCAGCACTCCTGCTCCCAGACCAGCCCGGGAGCGCACCCGCACGAAATGGTCGAGCTCGGGCAAGGACGGCACCATCTACCTCGTCGACCGCGACAACATGGGCAAGTACAACTCGTCAACGAACAACATCGTCCAGACGCTGCCGAACATCTTCCCGCAACGGTCAACCGGCTCGGAGCCGGGCAACTTCAGCTCTCCCGTCTACTTCGACGGTTACGTCTTCTTCAGGCCCACGGCGACAACCTGCAAGGCGTTCAAGCCTCACGAACGGCCTGCTCTCGACGACCGCGACGTTCCGCTCGAGCGGCGCTCTTCCCCGACCGCGGCGCCTCGATGTCCGTGTCGGCCAACGGAAACTCGAACGGGATCCTCTGGGCGGTGCAGCGCAACGGCTCACCGCGCCCGGAGTGCTCTACGCGTACGACCCGACGAACTCGAGCAACGGCATTCTCAAGGAGCTCTACAACAGCTGCTCAGGCTGGCTCCCGCGACACGCTCGACATCGCCGCCAAGTTCAATCCGCCGCTGGTTGCAAACGGCAAGGTGTACGTGGCAGGAGCGAGCGCGCTGACTGCGTACGGGCTCTTGCCGTAAGCCAGACGACGGCGTCCGGGGCGCCGGTCGAGTGCTCCGTGAGCGACCAAGCGGGCACCCAAGATCAGCTCGATCCGTTGCTCGAGTTCACGACCTCCCGATCGCGAGCGGTCACGTGCACGTCTCTCCGCCGGCAGGCCGAGGCGTTCGACCTGCGCTCGCAGCCCGAGGCGTTCGACCTGCGCTCGCAGCCCGAGGCCCGTCGGAGTCGGTCGAGGCGCTCCCGGTCGGATCGAGCGCGAGCGCGTCCAGCGATCCCACGACAGCGGCCGCGAGACGGAGCGCCTCCGCGGAGGGCGGATAGTGCCGGTTCGGGTACGCGATCACGCGCATCCCGGCCGCGTGCGCCGCGCGGATCCCGCTCGCGGAGTCCTCGACCGCGGCGCACAGCGCCGGCTCGACACCGAGGCGGCGCGCGGCCTCGAGGTAGACGTCGGGGGCGGGCTTGCCGCGCGGCGACCTCCTCGGAGGAGACGGTCACCTCGAAGAGCGTCGTCAGCCCGAGGCGCCGCAGGACGGCGTCGATCAGCTCGCGGTTCGAGGACGACGCGAGCGCGAGCCGGAACCCCTCCGCGCCAGCCGGCGCACCGCCTCGACCGCGCCCGGGACGACGGGCAGGTCGGTCTCGTAGCGGGCGAGCATCCGTCTGACCACCTCGGCGTTGATCACCTCCGGCGGCTCGCGCAGCCCGACCACCTCGTGCAGGTAGCGCGACCACTCGTGCGAGCTCATCCCCATCATCGCCCGCTGCGCCTCGGGCGTGTAGCGGCCGCCCCATTCGGCGGTCAGCTCCTCCCGGACCTCGTCCCAGAGGTGCTCGGTGTCGACGAGCACGCCGTCCATGTCGAAGACGACGGCCTCGATCGGTCCGCTGGCGGGCACGCGCCGGATCGTACGGGGATCAGAGCGGCTTGCAGAGCGTGTCGTTGCCGTAGACGGCGCGCTGCTGGTCGACGAGCTGCCGGTCGAGCGCCTCGTCGTACGCGCCGGGTGCGGCGCCTTCCCAGGTCACGTCGGGCAGGACGCCCGGGCCGATCACGGTCGCCCGGTAGCGCTCCCCCTTGCCCGACGGGCGCCTGCCGACCGCCGGGTAGCCCGGGTACGGGTCGTGCGGGTAGAGCCCGTAGCAGAAGACCCCCGTGCCCGTGTGGGCGAGGAAGCTGTTCTCGCGCTTCCAGCCCGGCCCGTAGGCGGAGTTGTAGCGTGTCGAGGTAGATGTTGCGGCCGAAGCCGTCGGTCGGCGTGCCCTTCGTGGACGCCGCGAATCCGTAGGCGGGCTGGCCGAGATAGGTGAGCCGCCCGAACAGGTGGTCGAAGCGCTTGCTGTAGGCCCAGTTCGTCCAGATCTCGAGCTTCGGGAGGTCGCCCTTCCAGTGGCTCAGCCGAAGCTCCCAGGAGGCCTGGAGCGGCTTCCACGGGTCGAGGCCGAGGTTCGGAAGCCCGCGCTGCCACGACTGGAGCGCCCAGTGGGTGCCGTCCGGCATGGTGCAGCCGGTCACGAACCAGGCGAGCTGCGGGCCGGAGTACTTCCTGCAGACGTCGGGGAACCCGCGCGAGAGGGTCTTGCGGTACGTCCCCCACCCACCGGAGTAGTCCACGCGGAACGAGACCTGCGGCTGACCGGGCGTGGGGTGGCGGGCGTTGAGCGCGCCCCACACGAGCACGCTCCACTGCTTGCCTTTCGACCGGTAGCCGACGAGCGCCTCGCCCTTCGAGTTGACGCGCAGCGTGACGTCCTTCGCATCCCGGGCGATCAGCTGGGACGCGCTCGCGCCGGCCGGAACCGCCAGGGCCGCGACCAGGCAGGCAGTGAGGACGGCGCGCCGCATCGACGGCGGAATCGGCAGCACCGGCGGAAGGATAGAGCCCTGGGCCGAGGGATCCGCCGGGAACCGGTGCGCGCCCTTGCGGAGGCCGGGTCAGCGAGTTCACGGATGCGCGGGCGCACGCGGGGGGCAAGACTCGCACAGAGGAGGTCGCCGCATGTGGCCGAGAGAGCCGAACGGTGCTCCCGTCGATTCCGTCGGGCTTGACGCCCTGCGGCGGCCGCGCGTGCCGGAGGGGCTGCCGCGCGAGACGCTCGTAGTCGGCGTCGCAATGCTCCTCTACTTCGGCATCCGGAACGCGACGGCCGGAAGCGCCGACGCGGCGTTCGCCAATGCCGATCGGATCGTGCGGCTCGAACAGGTGCTCGGGATCGACTGGGAGGGTCGCCTGCAGTCGGTGACGACATCGAGCGACGCGCTCGTCACTCTCGCGAACTGGGTGTACATCTTCGGCCACTGGCCGGTGATCCTCGGTGTGGCCACCTGGCTCTACCTGCGGCGACCGAGCCACTACGTCCTGCTGCGGAACGCGATGTTCGCCTCGGGCATGATCGGCTTCCTGCTGTTCGCGCTGTTTCCCGTCGCGCCGCCGCGGATGCTCGACCTCGGGTTGGTCGACACCGTGACGGAGCGCTCCGACGCCTATCGCGCACTCCAGCCGCCCGGTTTCACGAACCAGTTCGCGGCGTTTCCCAGCCTGCACGCCGGCTGGAACCTGCTCGTGGGGATCGTGCTCGTCCTCGCGGTCACGAGCATTGCCGTGCGCCTGGTCGCCGTCCTCATGCCCATTGCGATGGGCCTCGCGGTGATCGTCACCGCGAACCATTTCGTGGTCGACGTCGCCGGGGGCGTCGTGGTCGTGCTGATGGGCTTGGCGGTTGCATTTTTCGTCCAGAGTCGCGAGACCGCATCTACACTTCCCGTAGATGGGGTCTCAGGGGACCGAGGGGGCCAACGCAGAGATCGCGTCGCCGTTCGTCGTGGCGCATCGCGCGGGGAACGGCCTCGACAGGCTGCGTGAAGCGGAGCGCCCGGACGTCGCGCTCGTCGAGGCCGACGTGCGCCTGTTCCGCGGGCGGCCCGAGGTGCAGGCATCTGAAGTCGGTCGGCCCGCTGCCGCTCTACTGGGACCGCTGGGCGCTCGCCTCGCCCTTCCGCCGGTCGCTCGTCCTGTCCGACCTCCTGCGCGCGACCGAGCGCGAGACCGAGCTGATGCTCGACCTCAAGGGCTCGAGGCGCCGTCTCGCGGAGATCGTCCGGGCCGAGATCGAGGGCTACCTGCCCCTCCGCCGCTTCACGATCTGTGCCCGCTCCTGGCAGCTGCTCGACGTCTTCGACGGGCTCCCCGTCCGGCGCTTCGCGTCGGCCGGAACTCGCCGTCAGGTTCGTGCGCTGATCGAGCGCTTTGCGGGCAGGCGGGTCGACGGCGTCTCGGTCCACGAGCGCCTGCTCGATGCCCGCGCCGTCGCCGAGCTCCGTTCGGTCGCCGACCTGGTTCTCACGTGGCCCGTCAACGCGCCGTCGCGCGCCCGGGAGCTCGTGGCGATGGGGGTCGACGGTCTGATCAGCGACCGTGCCGGCCTCATCGCCCCGCTCGTGACGGCCCGCGCATGAACGTTCTCGCATCGCTCGCCGACGCCTTCGACTCGGCGTCCGACCGCGTCGGCCAGCTCGACGGCCGCTTCCTCCTGCCCGCGCTCGCAGTCCAGCTGCTGACGCTGGTGTTCCGGTCGCTCGCGTGGCGTGGCGTGCTCGTTGCCGCGTACCCGGGCCGCCGGATCTCGCCCCTCTCGGTCGGAGGCGCGTACGCGGCCGGGGTGGCGATGAACGCCTTCACTCCGGTGCGGGGCGGCGAGCTCGCCAAGGTGCTGATCGCGCGGACGCGGATCCCGGGCTCGACCGTGCCGACGCTGGTGGCATCGCTGACGGTCGTGCTCGTGGTGGATGCCCTCATCGGGAGCGTCCTCATCGGCGCCCTGTGGGCGACGGGAGTCCTGCCGCTGCTGCCTCCGCCGCCGGGCCCGGTCGCGATCGGGCTCTCCGCCCTCGGCCTCGCGGTCGCGGCCGCCGCCTGCGCGCTCGCGTATCGGCTTCGCCCCGACCCGATGCGGCGGCTCGCGCGGCGCGCGATGCAAGGTCTCAGCATCGCCCGGCAGCCGGGTCGCTACGCCTGCACCGTGCTCCCCTTCCAGATCGCCGCGTGGTGCTGCCGGATCGGGGTCGTCTGGCTCGTCCTCGCGGCCTTCGGCATCCGGGCCGGCCTCGCGACCGCCGCGCTCGTCGTCGTCCTGAACGGCGCCTCGACGCTCGTGCCCGTCCCCGGAGGAGCGGGCACGCAGCAGGTGCTCGCGACCTACGCGCTCCAGGGCGCCGTGTCGGCGGCGACCGCCGTGTCGTTCTCCCTCGGGATGCAGGTGGGCATCACGGCGGTCAACGTCACGGTCGGCATGGCGGCGATGATGCTGCTCTTCCGGACGGTGCGGCCGGTCGGTGCCGTGCGCAGCGCACGCGCGCTCGTCGCGACGCGCAGCCTTCCCGTCGAGTAGAGCCAGGCTAGGGCGCGCCCGCCTCGAGCACGCGCCTGATCCCGCGCACGGCCTGGCGGATCCGGTGCTCGTTCTCGACGAGCGCGAAGCGGACGAAGCCCTCGCCTCCCGGGCCGAAGCCCGCACCGGGCGAGACCGCCACCTTCCCCTCGCGTGCGAGGTGCTCGGCAAAGGCGAGCGAGCCCATGGCGGCGAACGGCTCGGGCACGGGCGCCCACGCGAACATCGTCCCGCGCGGCTGCGGGAACGACCAGCCCGCCCGGTCGAGGCCGTCGCAGAGCGCGTCGCGTCGCGACCGGTACACCTCGCAGACCTCGACGCGGCGTGTCCGGAGCGTCGTTCATCGCCGTGATGGCGGCGATCTGGATCGGCTGGAACGTCCCGTAGTCGAGCCAGCTCTTGAGGCGCGCGAGCGCGCCGCAGACCTCCGCGTTCCCGACGAGGAAGCCGACGCGCCAACCCGCCATCGAGAACGACTTCGTCAGCGTGTAGAGCTCGACCGCCACGTCGGCAGCGCCCGGGACCTGCAGGATCGAGGGCGGCTCGTGCCCGTCGAACGCGAGGTCGGCATAGGCGAAGTCGTGCACGACGAGCATCCCCCGGTCGCGGGCGAGCTCGACGGCGTGCGCCATGAAGTCGAGCTCGACGGTGGCGGTCGTCGGGTTGTGGGGAAACGAGAGGAGGAGCACGCGCGGCCGCGGTGAGGCACGCGCGTAGGCATCGGCGAGGTTCGCCACGAGGTCCTGGTCGGGCGCCATCGCGACCTGGAAGACGCTCGCCCCGGCGAGGATCGGCGCGTGGATGTGGATCGGGTAGCTCGGCGCGGGGACGAGCGCCGCGTCGCCCGGCTCGACGAGCGCCCACATGAGATGGACGAGGCCTTCCTTCGCGCCCATCGTGGCGACGACCTGGGTCTCGGGATCGAGGTCGACGCCGAAGCGGCGGCGGTAGAGGTCGGCGCAGGCCGCCCGCAGCTTGGGGATGCCCCTCGACGTCGAGTAGCGGTGGTTGTGGGGCTTGGCGGCCGCCTCCTGCAGCTTGGCGACCGCGACGTCGGGGGAGGGGAGATCGGGATTCCCGAAGCCGAGGTCGACGACGTCCTCGCCTGCCCGGCGGAGCTCGAGCGTGAGCTCGCGGATGACGGCGAACACGTACGGCGGCAGGCCGTCGAGCCGGCGGAAGGTGTGGGTCATCCGGTCTCCACGGTGAGCTCCAGTCGTCCGAGGCCGCCGGCGTCCACGGTCACGGGGCCGGACCGGACGTCGGCGACGACCGTCGCGGGAGCGAGCAGGAGATCGCCGACGCGGAGGCGGGTGTTCTCGCCGGCGAAGCGCCTCGCGGCCTCCCAGTCGAAGTCGTGCGCGGCGGCCGCGGACGTCGCTCCTCCTGCGGACACCCGCAGCGCGATCGCGCCCGGCAGCTCGTCCGGCGTCGTGAACCACGGCCCGAGCACGATCGCGAAGTCGCGGTCCTCGGCGGCGGGAGCGCCGGGGCGCGGAGCCGCGCCACGGGACAGACCGCGACCACCGCGTCCGGGCCGACCAGGCCGGCGAGCCCCGCGTCGACGGCGAGCGTGCCGCCGCCGGGAGGCGAGATGCCGGCGCCGGGGCCGGCGACCGCGGCGGGGTTCGCGAACTCGAATGCGTCACCCGCGTCGAAGACGCGCACCGAGGGCGGCGTCGGGAGCGGCGGGAGGAGCACCACGTCCGCGAGCGGGTAGCGCGCGTGGTCGCGCGCCGTGCCGCCTCCCGTGAAGAAGCTCTGCAGCGTCTGTGCGGCGAGGTGGACGACCTCGTCGCCTTCCACGCGTCCGACCCAGCCTCGCTCCATCGCGACCTCGGCGGGGTGGAACATGCAGAGCCTCATCGCCGAGAGCCTACGGGCACTACGGCCGCTCAGGAACCCCAGGCCACCTCGATCGGCCGCTCGATGCCCGGGAGCGGCAAGGCGCTCGCCTCGGCCTCGACCGCCTCGCGCGCCGTCCGCGACAGGCGTCCCCACACGTCGATCCGCACGACGTGCTGTGCCCGTCTCCACGTCCCGCGGATCTCGCCGTCGACCAGGAGCGCGCCCGGCCAGACGCGGGACGTCCAGAGCCGTTCCCGCTGGTCGGCCCGGGGGACGAGGAGCTCCCGCTCTTGCCCGTCGAGCAGGAAGTAGGCGTCGCCGCTCGGCAGCAGTCGTGCCGGCGCGGGAGCCGCGGCTGCGGCGCGCATGGCCGGCTCGTCGTCCGCGAGCAGCAGCTCGTCGCCGAGCGGCGAACGGACGGGCAGCAGCGATCCCGCGAGAGCGGCGAACGCGGCGGATGCCGAGCGCTGCGAGATCCCTGCCCACCGCGCGAACCGGTCGGCGGTGGCCGGGCCGAACACGTGGAGGTAGCGGAGAGCGAGGTCCTGCCGCGCAGCGGCCGGGTCGACCTCCGGCGCAGCGACGGTCCACACGATCGGGGCTCGCGCACCGTCCCAGCGGATCGCGACCGTGCCGGTGGCCGCCGCGTAGCGGAACGAGTTCGGGTTGACGCCCGCGGCTTTCCCGACCTCGCGGTTCGTCGTGCGGGCTCCGTCGAGGTGGACGCGCAGGCGCTCGGCCATTCGCTCGGCGCGTTCCCGACCCCGCGCGTCGTCGGGCAGCCTCGCGAGCGAGAAGAGCGCGAAGTCGCGCTCGGCGACGACGTAGGCGCTGTACCTCGGTCCCCAGAGCTGGACGAGCGACGGGTCCTCCCAGCTCGAGGGATGGATCCCCTCGACGCGGGCGTGGAGGGAGAGGAGCGCGGCCCTCGGCATGCTGTCCTGCAGACCTGCCCACGCCGCCAGCCGGAGCGACTCCCGGCCCTCCGGCAGGCGCGCGTCGAGCGCGCCGACCCGCCGTCTGAACGCCAGGATCTGCGGTCGCGTCAGCTCCAGTCGCGAGTCCATCGAAGCCGGGACAGACTAGAGCACGCCTCTGGGCTCGTTCGGATCGACCCGGGCCGCCGGCACGGTCGACGAGGGTCGCCCGGCGGGCCGGTGGCTCAGTGGCGCGGGACGATCAGGACCTTGCCCGATCGTCCGCCGCGCGCCGCGGTGGCGACCGCCTCCTTGATCTCGGCGACGTCGAACGTGGCGTGGATCGGCGCGTGCAGCTCGCCCGCCGCGATGAGCGCCGCCAGCCTGCCGACGAGCTCCCTGCGCTCCTGCTCGGGCGTGTCCCGGGCCCAGGTCACGAGCCAGAACCCCCGCATCGTCAGGTCGCGGAAGACGAATGCGCTCGGATCCACCGAGCACGGCTCGCCGCTCATACGGCCGTAGTTGACGAGCGTCGCGCCCTCGCACAGGCAGTCCGCGAGACGTCCGGTCGAGGATCCGCCGATCGCGTCGATGCCGAGGCGGATCGCCGCTCCGCCCGTCGCCTCGCCGACACGCCGCGGCAGGTCGTCGTCGTCGACGAGGACCACGTCGCCGCCGGCGTCTCGGACGACCGGGACCGCCGCCTCCCGGCGGACGACGTTGACGGTCCTGTGGCCTCGGGAGCGAGCCAGTTGCACGAGGTACAGACCGACGGCCGAGTTCGCCGCGTTCTGGATGACCCAGTCGTCGGGGCCGAGGTCGACGAACTCGCTCAGCAGGAGGGCCGCGGTCGGCGGGTTGATCGTCATCATCGCCAGCTGGTACGGGTCGGCCTCGTTCGGGAGGGGCACGAGCCGCGCCGCGTCGACGACGACGTGCGTCGACCAGCTGCCGCAGCCGACGGGCAGCAGAACCCGCTGGCCGACGTCCGGGCCGGGCGTGTCGGGGCCGAGGTCTGCGACCCGCCCGACTCCCTCCCGGCCCCCGACCGCCGGCAACGGTGGCAGGTGACCGTACTCGCCGGTCAGGGTCAGCACGTCGGACGGATTGATGGGGGCTGCGACCACCTCGACGAGCGCCTGTCCCGCCTCCAGCGCGGGCACGTCGAACTCGACCGCGTGGATCACGTCCTCCGGGACGGGGCCGCGCGTTTCGTACTGCGCCCGAAGCATGTGGCGATGCAAGCGGGCGCTAGCCGGCCGGCTCGAGCTCGCGTGCGATGACGGCCTGCCCCCGCGACGTCAGGCTGTGTCGCAGGCCCTTGATCGGCCGGTACTCGGGATCGTCGAGAAACGCCCGAGCCGCGTCCGCGTCGGGGAAGCGGATCACGACCGTGCTGTTCGGCGGCTCACCCTCGGCCGCCTCGGCGTCGAAGCCGCCCACCAGCACGCGCCCGCCGTGCCTGGCGATGAGGGGGATCACCCCGGGGACGTACTCGCTGCGGTACCGCTCGATGTCGTCCACCTGCTGCATCAGAACGAAATACGCTGCCATGCCGGCTCCTCGCTCGTGCGTCCCGACCCGCGTCGCCGGTCTCGCGGGCGGAGTCTGCACGATGCGGCCTCGGGCTGCTCCGGCAACCGGGCGAAGGACGCGACCGCCGTGACCGTGTAGCGCTCCTGCGGGACGCACACGACGGCGGTGCGGCGGGAACGCGAGGCCCTACCGTGCGCTCGCGGCGCGATGGTTGAGCAGGAGCGCGGTGATCCCGAGCCCGGCGGACGCGAGCGAGCCGATGAGAACGGCGAGCTTCGCCTCGTCCTGCAACGACCCGTCGAGGGCCAGCGTCGAGATGAAGATCGCAACCGTGAAGCCGATGCCTTTCAGCGGCGTGACGGCGACGACGGCGCTCCAGTCGAGGCCGCTCGGAACACGGGCCTGCCCGCTGCGGATCGCGCCCCACGCGAAGACGATCCCGCCGATGGGTGCGCCGACCACGAGGCCGAGCACGATGCCGAGGCCCACCGGCCCGGTGAGCGCATTGGAGAGTGCCTCGGCGGAGACCGGAACGCCCGCGTTCGCAAGGGCGAAGACCGGCAGCACGAAGAGAGCGGTCCACGGATGCAGCAGTTCCTCCATGCGCACGAGGGGGGAGACCGACTCGGCAGTGATGTGCGAGATCTCGAGCAGCGCCGCATCCGCCTCCTCCTGGTCGGCGGTGTCGAGGGCAGCGAGCCGGTTCCGGAGCGCGGTGGCCACGGCGTCGCGCGACTGGAACGCGAGAGCCGGAGTGAGGAACCCGAGGACGACGCCGGCGATCGTGGCGTGGACGCCGGACTCGAGGACGGCATACCAGAGGGCCCCGGCGAGCAGGATGTACGGCACGAGCGAGCGGACGTGCGAGCGTTCGAGCAGTGCGATCGCACCGGCGATCGCAACGCCGGCGGCGAGCCATGCGACGGAGATGCCGCTCGAGAAGAAGACCGCGATGATGACGATCGTCGCAAGGTCGTCGACCACGGCCAGCGTGAGCATGAACGGCCGCAGCGCAGCAGGTGCCCTGCGACCCACGACGCCGAGGGCGGCGAGCGCGAACGCGATATCCGTGGCTGCGGGGACGGCCCAGCCGCGGAGGTCTCCGTCGGCGATCAGGTTGACCGCGACGTACGCGAGCGCTCCGCCCGCAATCGTCCCGAGCGCCGCGGCCGTCGGGGTGAGCGCCGAGCGGCGGTCGCGGAGCGAGCCGAACAGGAGCTCGCGCTTGATCTCGAGCGCGACGACGTAGAAGAACACCGCCATCAACAGGTCGTTGACCATGTGCCGCAGGTCCTCGTGGATCTTCACGGGCCCGAGCTCCACGACCACGGGCGACGTCCAGACGTCCTCGTACGAGCTCGGGTCGACGTTGGCCCACACGAGCGCGGCAACGGCGGCCAGCAGCAAGACCGACGCGCTCCCGGCCTCGACCTGCAGGAAGCGATCGAGCGGCCGCACGACCACGCGGGGGACGAGGCGGTCGGAGTGCTTCCATGGGCGACGCAGACGCTCGCGGCGCTCCCTGTCGCCGAACGTCATGAGATCGTCGGGGCTCGGACGGCCACTGGTCAGATGCGTTCTACACGCCGGCGCGTGGCCCGGCGCCGCGCGACTACCAGGCCTTCGCCGTCGTCTTCCGGTTCTTCTTCGCGTACTTCTTGGTCACGAAGCGCCCCGTGAGGGCGTCGCGATAGCGCCGCCCGCCCGCAGACTTCGGCTCCTTCTTGTTCTTCTTCGCCATCGGTGTCGTCTCCGCAGGATGGTTGCACAGGGTTCCGGCAGTCTCCATCTCATCGGTCGAGCCGACCGCTCTCTTGAGCCGGCTCTCCTTGGCATGTCGGGTGGCGGCTGCTGCGCGAGGCGTCGAGGACGGGCCTCGGCGATCTCGAACGTTGTCCAGGGTGCCGTGGACGTGCCTCGTGCCGCCCGACGCCAAGAACGTGGGACAGTCCGTCCTCCGATCCGGAGGGCTGCGCGCGCCGTAGGGCTCGACGTGCGTGCCTACTACGAGGAGGCCGCGCTGGCCCTCGCAGACCACGTTCCGGGAGCGCGCCGGGCCGAAAGCTGGGTCTATCGGCAAACCGAGGCAGGCGCTGTGCTGCGGGCCGCTCAGGCAGCGCTCCGCGAGAGCGGCGCTCCCGAGCCCGTGTGGCGCTTCCTGCTGCCGTCGACCCAACAGGCGCCGCCGAAGCGATAGGTCACCGTCGCCCGTTCAAGCCGGTCGGCCGTCTGGAAAGTGGCTCGTTCCTCGGCCCCTCGGGACCGACGGAGGCTCAGGATCGGGTCGACGGCCCGCCGGTTCGAGTTGAGCTGCGCGGCGGCGAGCGGCGGGGGTGGGATTCGAACCCACGGAGCCTCTCGGCTCAACGGTTTTCAAGACCGCCCCGTTCGACCGCTCCGGCACCCCGCCGCGAGCGGGTCAGTGTATTGCCGCTACGCGGCGCGGGCGGGCTGCTCGACGGCGGTGGGGCCGTGCGACCGCGTCGCGGTCCGAGTCCTGAATCGCGCGGAACAGCTTGGCCTTCGCGAGCGCCGTGGGCAGGTCGACCGCGACGAGCCGTCGCGTGAACCGCTCGGCGACCTCGCGCTCGAGGGCGATCTGGCCGCTGCGGGCCCGCATGGCGCCACGGAGCGTGTCGCGCACCTCGGGGCGGCCGTCGAAGTGCGGGGTCAGCTCGATCGCCTCGCGGAGGGCGTTCAACTGTGACCGGGAGAGTCCGATCCGGATGGTTCCTTCGTGCCGCATGGGCCCACTCTACCCCTTCGGGGGGATGGGGCAACTCTCGCGCGAGGGATCGCATCACCCCTGCGTGATCGCCGCGGGGACGTGCGGCGCCGCGGGCGGAGGATCAGGGCTCGAAGGAGAGTTGTGGGCGGGCCGCTACGCGGCTGCCGCGGAGGCCGTCGCGTGCGCGGTGGCGACGGTCGGCACCGGGCGGCGCACCTGGGCGATGCCGCGCTTGCGCGGCCCGCGGACAGCGTGCAACAGCTTGCCGCGGGCCGTCGCCGTCGCGAGATCGACCGGGACGAGGCGGTTGGCGAGGCGCTCGGCGATCTCGTACTCGAGCTCGAGCGCAGTGATGCGGTGCGCGCGCACCGCGACCCGGAAGAAATCGCGCATCTCCTGCCGGCCCTCGAAGTTCGGGGTCACCTCGATCGCCTCTCGGAGCGCGAGAAGCTCAGTACGCGTCCACTGGACGCGGACCTTTGCCGCAGGCCGCATGTCCTCACTATCGGCAGCTGCGACCGGCGGCACCCACCGGTTGGTCGGGGATTCAGCTAGCCACTCGGGCAGGTGCGCCGTAGGCGCGCAGCGCGTCCGGCACCTCGCCCTGGAAGTTCTCGAGGACTGCGAGCGCCATGCGGTCGACGACCGCCGTCCCGTTGAGCGTGTGCACCGGCTCCGGGCCGTGCTCGCCCCGGAAGCGGATCTGCAGGCGCCTCGCCTGGAAATCGGTGGTGTTCGAGATCGACGCGGTCTCGCGGTACCTGCCCTGGCTCGGGAACCAGACCTCGACGTCGTACGTCTTGGCGGATGCGCTCGACATGTCACCCGCGGGAAGCACGACGACGCGGTACGGGAGGCCGAGCTCGCGCACCAGGCCTTCCGTGTTCTCGAGCAGGAGCTCGAGCTCGTCCCACGAGCTCTCGGGATGCGTGAGCGAGAACTGCTCGACCTTGTTGAACTGGTGGACGCGGATCATCCCCCGCGTGTCGCGCCCGGCGGCGCCCGCCTCGCGGCGGAAGCACGGCGAGAACGCCACGTACCGCAGCGGGAGCTCGTCCGCCGTGAGGATCTCGCTCGCGTGCAGGCTCGCGACGGGGATCTCGGCCGTCCCCGCGAGGAACAGGTCGTCCGCGGGCAGCTCGTAGACGTTGGCCTCGTCGGAGGGGAACGCGCCCGTCCCGACGAGCGCTGCCTCCCGGACGAGCACCGGTGGGAGCACCGTGACGAAGCCCTGCTCCGCGAGCCGGTCGAGCGCCAGGCGATAGAGGGCGAGGGCGAGGCGTGCGGTGTCGCCGACCCAGTACCCGAAGCGTGCGCCGGACATGCGCGCCGCACGCTCCATCTCGAAGCGGCCGAGCGCGAGGTGGTCGAGCGGGTCGGTGAGCGGAGGCGGCTCGCCGACGCGCCTGATCTCGCGCGCGTCCTCCTCCTGCGCGCCGTCGGGCACGTCCTCGTGGGGTGGGTTCGGGACGCGCAGCGCGAGCGCGTCGCGCTCCGCCTCGGCCGCCGCGAGCTCCTCCTCGGCCGTCTTCAGCTCGGCCTTCACGGACTGGAGCTCCTCGAGCTGGTCGGGCGTGGGCTTGCCCTTGAGCTTTGTCCGTGCCCGGAGCTCGTCGATGCGCGGAACGAGGGCGCGCCACCGCTCGTCGGCCTCCAGGAGCCGGTCGAACGCGTCGGCCGCCCCCTTGCGCGCGAGCGCCGCCCGCACCGGGCCCGGGTTGGCGCGCGCTGCCCTGAGATCGATCACGCCATCGAGTCTAGAACGGCCTCGATCACGGACGCGACGCCCTCGTCCGCAGGTCCCTGGCACAGCGCATCGGCGATCTCCGCCAGCCGCGGGTGCGCGCCGTCGACCGCGACACCGAACCCTGCCTCCGTGAGGAGCTCGACGTCGTTCTCGCCGTCGCCGAAGGCGACGATGCGATCGAGATCGAGGTCGAGCAGCCCCGCGACGAAGGCGATGCCCGACCCCTTGGTGACCTGCGGGTTGCCGATCTCGAGCATGTACGGAAGGGACGTCGTGAGAAACGCCCGCCCGTCCAGCCGCCGCTCGAGCTGCGGACGGATCTCGGCGAGGACGGCCGGCTCGGAGACGGCCACGAGCTTCGTCGGCGGCCGCTCGAGCCAGGAGAGCAGGTCGCCGACCGCGACCACCGGCAGGTGCTGGAACGCGGAGTAGCGGCGCGTGTAGTCGTTTTCCCCGGCGACGTAGAGCTGGTCGTCGACGTACACGTTCGGCGAGATGCCGAGCGACGCGAGCTCTGCGATGGCGTCGCGGGCGACCTCGAGGTCGAGCGGCTCGTGCAGCAGGAAGTCACCGGAGGCCGGGTCGACGACGGCCGCGCCCTGGTAGCAGACGACCGGCTCCGGCAGCCCGACGTCGTCCAGGTAGCGCCTGACCGACCGGAACATCCGTCCCGTCGCGATCAGCACGGGCACCCCGAGTGCCTGTGCCCTCGCGATCGCCGTGCGCGTGCGGTCGCCCACCTGGCCGCTCGGGCCGATCAGGGTGCCGTCGAGGTCGCAGGCGAACGCCTGGACGTGCGGCGCGAAGTCAGGGAGGGAGCTCAGCCGCCCGTCGCCGAGGAGACGAACTCCGCGACGTCGGCGATCTGCTGCGGCTGCAGCTGATCCTTGAAGGACGGCATCCCGCCCTGCCCGAGCGTCACCCGTTGAACCACGAGCTCGAAGGACGGCTTTGCCTCGTCGAGGTTCGGTCCCACGGTGCCCGTCGCGTTGGCCTCCTTCAGCGTGTGGCACGCGACGCAGCCCGCGCTCGCGAAGACCTGCTTGCCCGCCGTTGCGTCGCCCTTCAAGGAGAGCGCCGGGAGGTCAGCCGCCGGCCCCGTCGTCGTCGCCTCGGGGATCGTGCCGACGACCGTCTCGGGCGTGGCCGTGACCTCCTCGCCGCCGCAGCCGGCCGCGACGAGCGCGAGCGCCGCGAGCACGAGCGCGAGGGCTGCGAGTGGGCGGCGCATCGCGCGCAGTCTAACCAGGTCGATCCGCGCTCCGCGCGCCGATCCGTCCTCGAAGCGGCGGATCACGAACGCCGCGACGGCGCCGAAGCCGACGACGTCTCCGGGGGTGTCGTTGACGACGAGCGAGACGAGGAGCGCGACGAGCACGGCGTCGGTCAGCGGACGTCTCGGGCGCCGCGTCGCAACCACGACGAGCACGACGAGCGAGGCGCCGACCGCGAACGCGGGGCCGACCGCGTCGAACGTCCGGCGGGCGGAGAGCTCGAGCCGGTCGGCGATGTCGGCGAGCACGGCGCCGGGACCGTCGCCGACCGCCTGCGTGACGTGACTCGATCCGCCGAAGGCGGCGTCGAGGCCGACGAGCGCGACCCCCACGACGACCGCCGCGACGGCGATCGCGGCGACACGCCGGGCGTCGAGCCGGACGCGGCGCATGCGCACGAGGAACGTGGCGTATGCGGCCAGGAGCACCAGGAGACCGCCGCCGTCCGCCCCGAAGCGGCTGCCCGCGACCGCGACGAGCGAGAGCGCCGCGAGCGCGACGCCGAGCCGTCCGAGGAGCGCCGGGCCGAGGAGCGCCGGGACGAGGAGCATCGTCTCGAGCAGGTTCGAGACGCCGTAGAAGCGACCCGCCTGGGAGGGGCCGAACGGCGAGAGGGCGACCGCCTCGGGGTCGAGGCCGAGCACGGCGAGGTAGGCGACGAGCACGGCGGCACATGCGAGGCCGAGCGGGAGCACCACCGCCGCGAGCGCGACGAGCGCCACGAGCCACCAGCCGGCGAGCCAGAGGTTCGCCGCGAGCGCGACCAGCACGACGCGCGGCGCGAGCCCGGGCACCAGCACGGCGGCGATGTACGCGATCGCGCCGACGAGGAGCGTCAGCGGGAGCCGGAGCCGGTCGTTCCACTCGATCCGGTGCTCGAGCCGCCCGAGCGTCGCGACGGGGTCGCGCACCGAGACGACCTCGAGCCTGCCGTGTGCGACGTCCGCCAGCGAGACGAGGCCGTCGATCCGCGTCGAGCTCGAGGTGAGGACGCCGGGCCGTCCGGGCGTGACCGCGATCGGGTACCGGGTGTTCTCGCTTCTGCCGGGCGGGGGGAGGACGACGAGGGTGTCGGGCGGGGGGCCCTGGCCGAGCTCGATCCGAGGCGTCCCCGCCGGCGCGCCGCCGAGCAGGGAGCTGACGACCTTCCCGGTGAGCAGCGTGTTGAGGGCGCTCTCCCTGGTGACCGTCGGGCCCGCGCCCGGGACGGCGAGCCCGATCGCACCGCTCGCGGCGTGGCGCTCGAGCGGGAACGGATCGACGACCCGCACCGCCGCCGTGGCCGGTCCTGCGAGCGCGAGGGCGACGAGGGCCGGTGCCAGGAGGCGCGTCACGAGGGGAGTCTCTCCGACCCACGCCGGTGACGTAGGCTCTGCGCATGATCGTCGAGCAATCGATGGACTCGCGGTGGCTCTCGAACGCCTTCGTGGTCGGAGACGAGCCGGGTGGGGTCGCGGTCTTCGTGGACAGCGGCGCGCCGCTCGAGCCGCTTCTCGCCGCGGTCGAGCGCGAGCGGCTCACGCCGACGCACATTCTCCGCACGCACGGCCACCCCGATCACGTCGAGCACGAGGACGAGCTCGCCGAGCGGTTCGGGATCCCGGTGGCGACAGGCCCGGTCGAGACCGGCGGCCTGCGGGTGGAGGCGATCGAGACGCCGGGGCACTCGGACGACGGCGTCGCGTTCGTGGTGAACGGGGAGGTCTGCTTCTCGGGCGACACGCTCTTCCGCGACGCGGTCGGCGGCGGCCCCGCCGACGTCGTGCGGGACTCGGTGATGGAGCGTCTGATGACCCTCGACCACGCCCTCCGCGTCCTGCCCGGGCATACGGTCGAGACGACGATCGGCCGGGAGTGGGAGCGCAACCCCTTCGTCCGCTTCTGGCGCGGGCTCGACCCCGAGGTCGGCACGCCGTGCAGCGTCGGCGGCGTCGCGGCCGTCGTGCTCGTCGAGTCGCCGGACTACGACGGCAAGGGGAAGTACCTCGTGCGCCTCGACGGCGGCGAGGAGCGGATCGTCGGCGCCTCCCGCGTCGACTTGTAGGCCTCCGGGTCAGCGCCACGGCCGGCTCAACGCCCAGAGCCCCGTCACCGCGATCACGATCACGATCGGCCCGAGCACGTGCTCGCCGTCGCCGAGCCACAGCCACGCACCGCAGAACGCGAGCGCGCCGAGGAGCAGACGGATCGCCACCACCCACGTCGCAGCGCGCATCCGGCGGAGCATAGAGCGGTCGGCCGCCGCGCGTCCGGCACCGGCGCTACGGTCCAGCGCCCATGCGTCTCGTCGTCGCCCGCTGCGAGGTCACCTACACCGGCCGCCTGACCGCCTACCTGCCGGAGGCGATCCGCCTGCTCGTGTTCAAGGCCGACGGCTCGGTGCTCGTCCACGCGGACAGTGGCGGCTACAAGCCGCTCGAACTGGATGACGCCGCCCACGGTGATCGAGGACGGCGACGGCGTCATCGTCGTGCGCAAGCGTGCGGGGCGCACCGAGGACCGGCTCGAGATCCGGATCTCGGAGCTGCTCGCCGAGTTCGAGCACGAGCTGGGGGAGGACGCGGGGCTCGAGAAGGACGGCGTGGAGCGGCACCTGCAGGAGGTGCTCGCGGAGCTGCCGGAGCGGGTCGAGCCCGGGCTGCGGCTCGTCCGCCGCGAGTGGCCGACCGAGATCGGCCCGGTCGACCTCATGTGCCGGGACGCCGAGGACGGCTGGGTCGCCGTCGAGATCAAGCGGATCGGGACGATCGAGGCCGTCGAGCAGCTCTCCCGCTACCTCGAGGTCATCCAGCGCGACCCCTCTCTCGCCGCGTGCCGCGGGGTCCTCGCCGCAGCCGAGGTCAAGCCCCAGGCGCGAACCCTCTGCGAGGCGCGCGGGCTCGGCTGGGCCGAGGTCGACCTCGCGCTGCTGCGTGGCGAGCGCGAGCCCGAGCTGACGTTGTTCGAGGTCTGAGCGAACGGGCCACGAGCGCCATGTCCCGATGTGGACACTAGCGAACAGCAAGGGTACACTTCAAGATGATGGCCGTGGAAGTCGGTGTCCGGGAGCTCCGCAATCACCTGAGCGACTGGCTCGACCGTGCGGCCGCGGGCGAGGAGGTGGTCGTGACGGAGCGGGGCCGGCCGAAGGCCCGCCTCGTCCCCCTGACATCGGCAGACGACGTCATCGCGCGGCTGGTTCGTGAAGGTCGCGCGAGATCCCCGAAACGCTCGCGCGGGTCGTTGCCACCACCGATCCCGATCGAAGGGTCGATCATGCCGTTCCTCGAGTGGGCGAGGGGTGGGCCGTGGCCCGATCCCGGTCCGGCCGAGGACGGCACGGCGCCTGCGTGATTGCCTATCTCGACGCTTCGGCCGTCGCCAAGCTCTTTCTCGACGAGGTCGGCTCGCCGCAGATGCGGGAGCTCTGGCAGAGCGATATCGCGGCGGCGACGTCGGAGCTCACACTCGTCGAGTTGGCATGCACCCTTGCTGCCGCGTCGCGTGCGCGCCGACTCGGCGGAGAGCTGCCGCCGTCCGTTGTCGATGGGAGGTTCGTCGCGGAGCGCGTCGTTCTCCTGCCCGCTGACACCGCGGTCGTACGCAGCGCAGCCGTGGTCGGCGCCGAGAACAGCTTGCGTGCGCTCGACGCGATCCACCTGGCATCGGCCCTCCTCCTCGTGGACGCCGACCCGACGCTCGTCTCGTGGGACGAGAGACAGCGTCGCGCGGCGGCTGCAGAGGGCCTGCTCGTCTACCCCTGAGGCTACGGCCTGACCGCAGCCTTGAGGTAGTCGCGTGGCGGGTCGTCGAACAGCGCGGCAACCCCCTTCAGCCCGACCTCGTGCGTGACCAGCCGCTCGAACGGGTAGGCGCTGCTCGCGAGAAACGCGAGCGCGGCGCGGAACTGCCGCGGTGTGTGGTGGAACGCGCCGACGAGCCGCACCTCCTCGTAGTGGATCCGGTACGGGTCGACAGAGACGCGCGCATCGCGCGGCAGGCCGCCGAACGCGAGGACGGTGCCGCCCGGACGGACGAGGTCGAGTGCGCGTTCCCACGCCTCGACGGTCCCGGCGGCCTCGATGACGACGTCCGCGCCTTCCGGATCGCCGGCGGTCGCGCCGAACGGAGGTCGCGAGCATCGCGACGCTGCTCGCGGGAGCCGACGCCGACGGGATGTCCTCCGGCGTCGGCGACGCACGCGCAGAGCATCAGCCCGATCGGTCCGAGGCCGACGATGGCGACGGTGTCGCCGCGCTGCACGCCCGCGACGTCCACGCCGTGGAGGCAGCAGGCGAGCGGCTCGGCCATCGCCGCGACCTCGGGCGCGAGCCCCGGCGGCACGGGGAGGAGGTTCGTGCGGGCGATCCGCTCGGGGACGAGCAGCAGCTCGGCGTACGCGCCGTTCAGCAGCGGGAAGAGGTGCTCGCAGAGCGTCTCCTGCCCGCGCGCGCAGGCCGGGCACGCGCCGCACGGCGCCGAGTTCGCGACCACCATCCGGCGTCCGGTGGCGACGTCGATCCCGCAGGCCTCGTGCCCGAAGGGGCTCGGCGGCGGGCCGAGCAGCACGGGGTGCCCTCTGCGGTACGCCTTGAGGTCGGTGCCGTCCGTGAGCGCGACCTCGACCTGCAGCAGCACGTCGCCGTCCTCGGGCGTCGGCTCGGGGACGTCCTCCAGTCGGAGGTCGCCCGGGCCGTGCAGCCGGAGCGCCTTCACGGCGTGAAGACGACCTTGAGCGCATCGCGCCGGAGGAACAGCTCGAGACCCTCGGCGAAGCGCTCCAGGGGCAGCACGACCGGCTCGGGCACGTCGAGGTCGTCGAGCAGCGCGACGGCCTCGGGCATGAAGGGCGGTGCCGCCGACCGCATGCCGAGCACGCTCAGCTCCCGGCGGTAGACGGCGGCCGCGGGGATCTCGCCCGCGTCGGCGAAGACGAGCACGGTGCCTCCCGGGCGCGACCGCCTCGAGCGCCGTCGCGACGCCGCCGCGCCCGGCGAGCACCACCGCGTCGACGGGCCCGTCCGGCGCGCGACCCGCGCGACGTGGGTCGGCGTCGACCGCGAACACCTCGTCGCCCCGTCGCTCGAGCACGAGGCCGAAGAGCCGGCCGACGAAGCCGTTGCCGACGATCAGCACGCGCCCCGGGGGCACCCGGGCCGCGCCGCGGAGGACACAGGCGAGCGGCTCGACCATCGTCCCGCGCCAGTCGGGCCAGTCGTCCGGGAGCTCGACCCAGGACTGCGCGCTGACGCGCTCCGCGAAGCCGCCGGGCCGGATCGTCGGCTCCGCGAACCGCGCACAGGTGGACTCGTGCCCCGCGAGGCAGCGCTCGCACGCGCCGCAGGGGGCGTGGTGGACGAGCGCGACCCTGCGCCCGTTCTCGAGCTCGGCCACCACCTCGTGGCCGAGGACGACGCCGGCGTGGTCGCGATCGAGCTTCTCGACGTCCGAGCCGCAGAGCCCGCACGCGACGACCCGCAGGACAGCGTCCTGTCCCCCGGGCTCGGGCACGTCGGCGAGCGCAGCCTCACCCTCCGGCCCGACGACGACGGCGCGCACCGGCGTATCGTAGGGTCGTCTCTCCGCCCCGAGGGAAAGGAGCCCTCCGTGGCGCTCACGCTCCACCGCTGCCCCCACAGCTGGATCAGGCTCTCCGGCCATCCGTGCTGGCGCGTCCAGCAGGCGCTCGACGAGATGGGCGTCGAGTACGAGGTCGTCCTCGAGTCGTGGCCGTTCCGGAGCCGCCGAACGGCTCTGATCGAGGCGACGGGCCAGAGCGCGCTCCCCGCGATCGAGCTCGACGACGGCACCTGGTACCGCGAGCAGTCGGCCGAGATGGCGCGCGCGATCCGCGCCGGGCGCTTCGGTTCCCCCGTCTGAGCGGCGCTACACTTTCTGCCTCGCGGGGCTATAGCTCAGTTGGGAGAGCGCCTGGATCGCACCCAGGAGGTCGCCGGTTCGAGCCCGGCTAGCTCCATCATCGCGACGCGGACAGGAAGCCCTGGCGTCGAGCGGTCGCCCTCGAAGCTCGAGCCCGCTAGCCGGCAAAGCGAGGCGCGTTGGCCGCCTGTCGGTACGCCGCGAGGGATTGTGGCTTGCCACGAAGCTCGAACGTCCCGCCGCCTCCGCTCCAGCCCTTGTTGAAGTAGACGAGGCCGACGGTACGCGGATGCGACGCGACCCAGGCGAACATCTGCCGCACGAATTCCGGCGAGTCGTAGCCCCAGGGTGCCCACTCCCCAACCACGAACGGCTTGCGGAACGCGGCGTAGAGCGCGTCCATCCCCGGCCAGTACGCCTTGCCGCGGATCTCGTAGAGGTCGTTCCCGACGTAGTCGACGTACTCGGGCCCCGGCCAGAAGTCCTGGGGCTGGTTGCCCGGAATGTTGGGCGAGCCCTGCCCCTGCGGGTTCCAGAGCATCGCCACCTTGCCGCTCGCCGTGAGGCCGGTCGTGGCGACGACGCGAAGCGGTGGCATGTCGAGCGCGCGGAGACGGCGGTTGATCTTGGCCGTCGGCCCGCCGCGCATGATCAGTGCGATGCGGCGGAACGCTTGCCTGAACTGGGCGGTGGAGAACATCGCGCCGCGGGGCCGTCCCGAGCGGTCGAATGCGGCCCATTCGGACCAGTGTCCGTTCATCTCCGGCACGGGCCGGATCCAGACGGGCGTCCCGACCGCGTTCACCGCCTCGCTCGTCGCGATCAGGAGCCCGTCGAGGTCTCCTCGCGCGAACGCTGCGGGCGAGCTCTGCCCGTTCAGCGTCACGATCGTGATCCGGCCCTCGGCACGATCCGCCTCGAGGGTCTCCGCCAACGCGCTGCCGCCGCCGTTGACGAAGACGAGGTGCAGCTTGTGGACATGCCTGGTAAGGCGGTCGAAGGCGGCGGGTTCCGGGCCGACCACGCCGAGCAGCACGTGTCCGGCTCGCGGTTGCCCGGGCGCAAGCGCGTTCGCCCCCGCCCCGGCCGACTGAGCGCACGTCGCGACGAGCGCCGTCGCGAGCGCGACGGTTGCGAAACGCGTGAGCCCGTGTACGGACCGCATCGCGAGAGCCAGGCTATAGGGCCTTGCGGCTTGCGACTAGAGCCTGACCGAATCCCAGCCCCACCACCGGACTGCGTCGTCTCTCAGCCGTGCCGCGCCAACGCGACCCCGAGGCCATTCGCAGAGATTTCTGTGGGCGGCCGAGTGGCCGCCTTCTTCTTGCGACGCATATGCAACCGGCGCGTTCACGAGCGTGGCTCGGAACGCCGGAAAGCGACTCGTCTCGGCGAACGTCGGACACGGCCGGACGTTCGTGGACAGTCGTGGCCAGTCGAACCGTGGCCCAGTCGAGCGGATCCTGTTCTCACGCGACTGCTGTCGCGCGCTCCACGTACACGCTCGCTCCTGGCCGTCGAGCCGCAGCGGCGGCGCGCTTGCCTCCTCGAGCGTGAGCGAGCTCTCTCGCGCGCTCCAGCGCGGCAACGACTCCGCGGAGGCGTTGCGCAGCACCTTCGCCGGCCGCCGCAGAGCAGAGCCGACTGCCCGCCGAGCCGTGCCTGAGCGGCCTCGTCGCTTCGGAGCCGGTTCCGAGACGTCGTCTCCGCGCTCTCCCCGGCCGAGCTGCACTCACGTTCGAGAGCGATGCGCACCGCGCAAAATTCAGACGTTCTGACGTTTCCACGGTGCCCGGGCCGCCGTAGCGTCCCGCTCGGCAGGCACCCTCGAAAGCGGGGAGGTCCCGATGACCAAGGCAATCTTCCGACGACGCGGCATCGCCGTGCTGCTCACGACGCTCGCCGCCGCCGCCGCCATCGCTGCATACATGACCACGACGGCATCGGCCGACCAGGGCCGCACCATCGTGGGCAACTTCTGTCTGAGCGACCACCTGTTCTGCATCAGCGCCGGATTGGCGGGACAGACGCCGGTCGAGGGCTACGGCGTCGACGGGAACGGGGGCGTATGCCACACGCCGCCGCCGACCACCGGACCTCCGCCGGGCGGCCCCGCGTACTGTGTTCCGAGCGATACCGGCCTGCTCACTATCCGGCCGGGGACGTACTGGATCACCGTCGACGACCCGCTCGACAGTCACAACTTCGAGCTCAGGAGCTGTCCGGGCTCGACGGCGCCCTGCGGGCCTGGCCAAGGCTCCGAACAGGAGCTCACGCCCGTCTGCAACGACGATCCCGCGAAACCCGACGTGTTCAAGTGCGGCACCAACACGGAGATCGCGGCGAACCCGATCGTCACCACGGTGAAGATCAACTTGAAGCACGGCACGTACCGGCTCTTCTGCGACGCAGTGCTGCCCGTCGTCCACGAAAGCGCCGGCATGTACGTCGACATCGAAGTCGGCGGGGTGGGGCAGGTCGGCTAACTCTTCCCGACGACCTCGATTCGGTCGACGCGGCGCTCGAGTGCGACCCTCCCGTCGCGCTCGAGCGCCGCGCTTTGTGGAACGGGCAGGCAAACGGCTGGTCAGGCACGGGACGGGGAGGGACGGCCGTGGAACCTGCGCGTTCGCACGTCCCTGAAGAGAGCGTTGCGGAGAGCCTCCAGCTCGGCGTGCGCTGCGCACCGAGCCCGCCCGCAAAGTTCAGACGTTCTGACATTTCCACGGCGCCCGCGCCGCCGTAGCGTCGTGCTCGTGCCGAAATACCTCGTCGAGACCTATCTGGGCCGCACGAGCGCGGGCGAGCGGGTCGCCTGCGAGCAGCGAGCACGCTCGGCGGCCGAGGAGCTGACGCGGGAGCAGACGAGCGTCCGCTTCGAATGGTCGATCCACATCCCCGAAGACGAGATCTGCTTCTTCGTCTTCCGTGCCGCGACGAGCGGCGACGCGGCGCTCGTCGCCGAGCGCGCCCGGCTCGCTCCGATTCGCATCGTCGAGGCTGTCTCCTCGGGAGAGGAGGAGGCATGAGGATGATCGACGATCGCAACGGCCCGCCTGAAGCCAGCCCCTGACGACCGTGGCAGACCGCGCAACCCGTGTGCAACCCGGAGCCCTCATCCGTGTGGGTGTGGAGAGATCGCTGCCGACGATGCCTCCAGAGGCGACGTTCCGTCGCCGGTACCGGCAGAGCGGCTGTCCCTGAGGAAGTCGAGACGGGCGAGCCCTGCCGCGAGGACGACCACGTACATCGAGAAGAGCGGCACGCGTACCAGTGCCCAGCGATCCGGATGGTCGAGCCAGTTCCCGAAGCGCAACGCCCATTGCGGATCGCCGAGGATGGCGGGAACGAAGGCACCCAGGAAGCCGACGAAGCCGTATTCGACGGCGTACGTGACCGCCGCGATCGCGTAGCCGACGAGCAGGAGCCTGCGCCAGGCATCGTCGAGGAGCACGTACGTCGCGACGAGCGCGGGGAGGAACCACGGCGCGTAGTGGGCGCCGTAGCCGGTGCCAAACGACACGACGATCATGAAGAGCACCGCGACGAGCAGGAACATCGTCTCCGCCGAGAGCGGCGGCTCGCGCCACAACCGGTATCCGAGCCAGACCACGAGGGCGACGATGGCGACCGTGAACAACTCGTCGTACTGTGAGCGAGCGTCGATCGTCAGTTCGTCCAGCGCGTCGAAGAGACCTAGCGCGACGAGCATTCCGAGGAGGAGTGCCAGCAGGTAGCTCATCGTGGGTGGGTCACCCGAGCCGCGTCTACGGAGCCAGAGCCAGGTCGCGAGCGCCGCGAGGCCGAGAACGAGCAGGGCCGCGAGCTCGCCGCGATGGTCGGTGAAGGTCACCCCTTGGATCGCTCCGGCGATCCCGAAGTTTCCGGGGCGCGTCCGGTACTCGAGCACGTTGTCGACGATCGCGTTCGGTACGAGCGCGAGGAGGACGCTCAGCCCGGCCGCCGCCGGCAGGAGCAGGAGCGTCGTGCCGAGCAGGCGTCCAACCCATGACGTGCGCCTGGCGCCCGGTGCCAGAAGGGGAGCCAGAATCAGCGGCGTCGTCTTTGCGAGCACCCCGAGACCGAGCAGCAGGCTGGCGGTGAGCCAGAGGACGACGTCCCGAGACCGTCGATACCCGATGAGGGCGGCACACGCCAGCGTCACCAACAGCCCGACGTTGACGTCGCTGTTTCCGTGCTGGCAGACCAGGATGATCATGACGGGGTTGAGCGCGATCCCGACGAGCAGCGCCCGGCGCACTGCTGCACGTGCCGCACCGACCGACACCAACGTCACATAGAGCGTCACGACGATCGCCGACTCGACGAGGATCAGGTACACGCGGAGCGCGGTCAGGAAGGACACGTCGACGCGCCGCGCGACCGCGTTCAGAACGACGATGGTCTCGAGCCAGAGCGGCGGCCAGTTGAGGACGCCCGTCTCGTACGGGTTCGTTCCCTCTGCCTGGGCGGCGAGCGCGCCCTTCCAGTAGTCGACGTCGAGCGAGTGGGCGTCCCCGATCAGCGCGACGAAGAGCGCCCGCACCAGCCAGGAGGTCACGAGCACGATCGCCAGGTCTCGTACCGCGGGACGCACGGGCGACGAGCTTACAGCGGGGTTCCGTCGGTTCCTCTCGGCTGGGGAGGCTGGTCGGAGTAGACCGACGTCATGGTGGCTTTGGTCGCGCAGGCTCGGATACGGTGCGGGAGTGATCGCCCGTCATGCGTTCGGTGCCACGGGTCATGAGAGCTCGCGCGTGATCTTCGGCGCTGCGGCACTGGCGTCCGTGTCGCAGGATGACGCGGATGCGGCACTGCCGCTCCTGCTCGAGCACGGCGTCAACCACATCGACACCGCTGCGAGCTACGGAGACTCGGAGCTCCGTCTGGCGCCGTGGTTGCGCGACCACCGTGACCTGTTCTTCCTGGCGACGAAGACCGGCGAGCGCGGCTATGCCGCCGCGCGCGAGGAGATACGGCGTTCGCTGGATCGGCTGGGGGTCGACGTGCTGGACCTGCTGCAGCTGCACAACCTCGTCCACCCGGCGGAGTGGGATCTCGCGCTCGGCGAGGACGGTGCGCTACGCGCGGCCGTCGAGGCGCGCGACGAGGGTCTGGTGCGGTTCGTCGGCGTCACGGGTCATGGTCTCACCGTGGCCGAGATGCATCTGCGGAGCCTGTCGCGGTTTGCGTTCGATTCCGTGCTCTTCCCGTACAGCCATGTGATCGTGCAGGACGAGGGGTATGCGCGCGACGCGAGGCGGCTGCTGGCGGCGTGTCGCGAGCGCGATGTCGCGGCGCAGACGATCAAGGGAATCTCGCGTGGTCCCTGGGGGTCCGCCGTGCGCACTGCGGGGACGTGGTACGAGCCGCTCCTGGAGCAGGAGGAGATCGACCTTGCGGTGCACTGGGTGCTCGGAGAGCCGGGAGTGTTTCTCAACAGTCCCGGGGACCTGGAGCTGCTGCCACGCATCCTCGCTGCGGCAGAGCGGTTCGTGAGCCGTCCGGACGACGCCGACATGACCTCGCTGCTGGCCGATCGCAGCATGAGCTCGCTCTTCGTGTAGCTCGTCGTCGGCTGCGCGCTGTTGCTCGTGTCCTCGAGCAGCCGGCCGCCAGGTTCGGAGTCGCGCGTCGAGGGCCGGATTCCCGTGAGAGACACGGGACACGGAGTCGGGCAGGTGAGGAGACGTCACCGTGATCCGAACCACGTCGTCAGCGCGTCGCGGAGTCCGGTGTCCGTGCCGTCGCCCACCCAGGCGACGTATCCATCGGGCCGGACGAGAACAGCAGCGGGGGCTGTTACGAGACCGATGACCGGGAGCTCCCAAGCGCCGCCGTATTCGGCGTCGATCGCCACCACGCGGTCCGCCCATGGGGACGTGTCGCAGGCCCAGGGCCTGCCGAGGTTCAGCAGGACGGCCCGGGCATCGTGGAGCAGGGTGAAGACGCGCACCGTGCCGTCGGGGGTGACGAGGTCCAGGTCGGGCATTCTGCGCCCGAGCAGCGGGTGCCCCTCGCCGAGGTCGTAGTGGATGTCGAGGCCGGACATCATCCCGCCGAACCGCTTGCGCGGCTCGTCCATGCCGAGCAGCTCGGCAACGGTGTCGCGCAGGGCCTCCGTGCGTTCGTCCGGCCGGCGGAGCGCGACCTGCGCCATCGTGGTGCGCACCACGCGGGCGGCGACCGGGTGCCGCTCGGCGTGGTAGGTGTCCAGGAGGCTCTCCGGCGATGTCCCCTCGACCACCTGGGCCAGCTTCCATCCCAGGTTCACCGCATCCTGCACACCGGTCTGGAGGCCCTGTCCACCGTCCGGGGCATGCACGTGTGCGGCGTCGCCGGCCAGCAGGACCCGTCGATCCCGATAGGCCGCGGCCTGCCGGGACATGTCGGTGAACCTGGAGATCCAGGTGGGACTGTGGATCCCGTAATCGGTCCCGTAGACGGCGACGAGCGCCTCGCTGAGATCGCGCAGGGTGGGGTCGGTCGCGGGGCCGACGTGCTCTTCGGTCACCATGACCCGCACCGGCCCCCGATCCATGTAGACCACCTCGCCGTCGCGGACCTCGTACTCCACCCGGCCCAGGGCATGGACGCCGCGGGCGTCGCGGCGGATGCCCCATTCCGGCTCCTCGGCCAGCTCGACCTCGGCGATCAGGCTGCTGACCGTCGGATCCCAACCGGGGAACTCGATGCCGGCTGCTTTCCGGACCAGGCTGCGTCCGCCGTCGCACCCGACGAGATAGGTCGCCCGCAACGGCCGGCCGTCGGACAGCTCGACGTCGACGCCGGTGTCGTCCTGCGCGAAGCCCGTCACTTCGCGTCCGTGATAGATCGGCACCCCCAGCTCGCCGACCCAGCCGGCCAGTATGCGCTCGATGTGGTTCTGCCACAGCCCGAGCCCGTAGTTGTGCCGGGTGGGAAAGTCGCTGATGTCCAGCGTGGTGCCCGCGAACCCCGCGACCTGGGCCACCTGCCCCTCCGAGAGGAACCGATCGGCGATCCCGCGCTGATCGAGAACCTCGATCGTGCGTGCGTGCAGGCCGCCCGCCCGCGAGCCGGCGAGCTCCGGGCCGGCGCGCCGCTCGACGATCGCGACGTCGACCTCCGCCAATGCCAACTCGCCCGCCAGCATCAGCCCGGTCGGGCCGCCACCGGCGATCACCACCGCATGCTCGGTCATAGCCACACTCCGGCCGGACACGTCGACGACGACACACGCATTTCGCTCCTCCCCGTTTTGCCGTGGGACCTGGCCCGCGGCCGGTGATTATGCGGCACGACCCGGGGCTTGCCGCAAGCCCCTTGGCGTCATGACGTCGGATGGGAGGAGTGGGCGATGTCCTCGGTCTCGCTCCGTCCCAGGTTCCCGCAAGGGCGGAGCGGGGATGTCCGGGAGCGCCGTACCCCACGACGGCGCTCTACCTCTGGCCGCTGTGGGTCGTGGCGCACGTGCGCCGCTGGCGTGCGCCTGCGGGCGAGGCCGAGCGCGCCACGCCGGCGGGCGCGATTCGGCACAACGGCGCAGACTGCCGAGATGGAGCAGACCGGCGTCGACCTCTACTGGCTGCCGCTCGGGGCGGGGGGCTGGTTCGTCCGGCTCAACGGGAAGGCCTACGAGGCCCTCGCGGCGGCGCGCGGACGGCGCCCGCGTCTCGACCTCTACCACTCCGCGCTCGTCGTCACCCTCCCGGAGGGTCGGTTCGCGATCGAGTCGGGCCCGGTCTGGGCGGCCGGCGGCGCCGGGCGCGGCGTCGTCGCCGAGGGCGCTGTCGGTCACCGCGCGCTCGGGCGGTTCCGCCTCTTCCGCTACGAGCTTCGCTGCTGGCGCGACGGCGTCATCCCGGACATCGACGAGGCGGTCGACAGCCCGCGGCGCCTGACGGGCGAGCCCGCTCCCGCGCGGCGCCTCCTCGAGCTCGTCCCCGTCGTGCCGAGCCCCGTGTGGGGCCGGGACGAGCTCGGGACCGGCGACATGTGGAACTCGAACTCGTTCGTGTCCTGGCTCGTCGCCACGAGCGGGCTGGACGTGGACGCGATCCGGCCGCCGTCCGGAGGACGCGCGCCGGGGTGGGCGGCGGGCGTCGTCGTCGCCCGGCGCGCTCTCGGCTGACCAGGCAGCGAGACCGACCACGTCGGCGGATCGAAGAGATCGCTTGTGATTCCGCGCGTCTCTGTCACGATCGGCACAAGCACATGGCAGTCGAGGTCGTCGGCAGGGACGCGGAGCTGTCCGTGGTCGCGGCGTTCGTGGACGGGACACGGGACGGGCCAACCGCGCTGGTCCTCGAGGGAGACCCGGGGATCGGGAAGTCCACGCTCTGGCAGGCCGGCATCGACCGAGCACGCGCGCGTGGTCTCCGGGTGCTCGCGGCGCGGCCGGCCGAGGCGGAGCGCGGCCTCGCGCACGCCGGCCTGGGCGACCTCCTGGAGGGCGTCGCCGACGACGTGCTTCCGTCGCTGAGCGTTCCGAGGAAGCGTGCGCTCGAGGTCGCGCTGCTTCGCGACGCGCCGACGGAGCCCGTCGACGAGCGGGCGCTCGCGGTCGCGCTCCGCGACGCTCTGGAACTGCTCGCAGACACCGGCCCGGTCATCGTCGCGATCGACGACGTCCAGTGGCTCGACGGCCCGACGTCCAGCGCCCTGGCCTTTGCCCTGCGGCGGCTCGACTCGGCGCGGGTCCTCGTGCTGCTGACGAAGAGGCTCGTCGACGGAGGCAGTGCAGGTCGAGCACGAGCTCGAGCGCGCGGTGGGCATCGCGCGCAGCGGCCGGTTGGCGGTCGGCCCGCTGAGCGTCGGGGCACTGCATCGCGTGTTGCGTGACCGGCTCGACCGGTCCTTTCCGCGGCAGACGCTGCTCCGCATCCACGAGTGGTCGGAGGGCAATCCCTTCTTCGCGCTCGAGGTGGCGCGCGCGCTCGGCGACGATGTCGACCCGCTCGCGCCGCTGCCCGTCCCCGAGACGCTCGACGAGCTGTTGAACGCCCGCGTCGCCCAGCTTCCGGCCGCCACCCGCGATGCGCTCGCGTTCGCGTCGGCTCTCGGGACGGCGTCCGAGTCGGTGCTGCGACGCGCCGGCGTCGACCCCGGTGCGCTCGAGCCTGCCGCCGCGGCGCACCTGATCGAGCGAGCGGACGGCGTGGTGCGCCTCTCGCATCCGCTCCTCTCGTCGGTTCTCTACCCGGCGACGGGCGAGGGACGACGCGGCGTGCACGCGCGGATCGCGGCCGTCGTGGACGACCCCGTACAGCGGGCTCGGCACGTCGCTCTCTCGCGGGACGAGCCGGACGGTCTCGTCGCTGCCGAGCTCGAACGGGCAGCGGGCATCGCCCGCGACCGTGGCGCGGCAGCGGTGGCAGCCGAGCTCGTCGAGCACGCCCTCCGCCTGACGCCGCCGGACGCGCTCGACGAGCGGCGACGTCGGGCGCTCGAGGCCGCGCGCGCGCACCTCCTGGCAGGAGAGTGGACGCACGCTCGGGCGCTCGCGGGCGCCGTGGTCGCCGGGCTGGAGACGGGCGCGCGGCGCGCGGAGGCGCTCGTGCTCCTCGCCGAGCTGGCCCCCGCCGCCGACTCGGTGGCGCTTCTCGAGGAGGCGCTCCGCGACGCGGCCGCGCACCCGGCCCTCCGATCGGCGATCCATTGCAGGCTTGCGTGGGCCGCCCGCTTCAGGTCGGACGACGGGCATGCCGACCGTGCGCTGGAGCTCGCGGAGCAACTCGACGACGACCTGCTCCGCGTCCGTGCGAGGGCCGTCCAGGCAGTCCTCCGCTGGTTCCGGGGTGACGCCGGCGCGGACGCGCAGCTCCGGCTGGTCGTCTCGGACATCCCGAGCGCGATCGGCGGCGACAGGCTCGTCCGGGAGGCGACGCAGGCGATCGTCAACGCGCTCGCGCCCGCCGATGCCCGCCTGTTCCTCGAGCGCGAGTACCACGAGTGGCACGAGCGGGACGAGCTCCGCAGCGCCCGGGCGCTCTGGGGCCTCGCATGGGTCGAGCTCCGGGAAGGGCAGCTCGAGCTCGCGGCGGCGCGCGCCGAGGGGGCGCACGACGTTGCGATCCAGTACGGATTGGAGGTGCCGCAGAACCATCTCCCGATCGCCGTCGTCGCCGTCCACCGCGGGCAGCTCGACCTCGCGCGCGTGCACTCCGAGCGTGCGCTCGAGCTGGCGCAGGAGCAGTTCGGCTTCCACCCCCCGCAGCACCTCGCGGTCCTCGGCCTCGCTGCGCTCTGGAGCGGCGATCCTTCCCGGGCGGCTGCACTGCTCGGTGATGCGGAACGGTCTGCGGCGCGGCTTTGCTGGGGCGAGCCGAGCGTTCGCTGGTGGACGGCCGACCACGTCGAGCTCCTGCTCGAGCGCGGCGAGCTCGACGCGGCGACCGAGCTGCTCGACGCCTGGGAGGCGGATGCCGTCCGGGTCGGACGCGAGTGGGTGCTGGCTCACGTGCTGCGCTGCAAGGGGCTCGTCGCCGCCGCCCGTGGCGACGTCGGTGAGGCGCTCGAGCTCCTCGACGCCGCGGTCGACCGGCACGAGCTCGTCGGGGACCCGCTCGGGAAGGCCCGCGCGCTCCTCGCGCTCGGCGTCGTCCGCCGGCGTGGCCGCCAGAAGCGTCCTGCCCGGGAGGCGATCGAGAGGGCCGTCGAGGCGTTCGAGAGCATCGGCGCGGGCGGCTGGGCGGCGAGGGCGAGGGCAGAGCTCGGCGCGGTCGGAGGACGGCGGCGCGTCGAGGGGCTGACGCCGGCGGAGCGGCGGGTCGCAGCGCTGGTCGCCGAGGGCAGGACGAACCGGGAGGTCGCCGCGGCCCTCTTCCTCGGGGAGCGGACGGTTGCCAGCCATCTGACCCACGTGTACGCCAAGCTCGGCGTCCGGTCGCGCACCGAGCTCGCCCGCCGGCTCGAGCGCGAGGCGCCGGTCGTTCCGGGCGCGCCCTAGCGTCGGGTGGGTGGCGAGCGGCCGCACGGACGAGCGGATCGCGGGCGAGCGGCGGGCGCGCTCGGCCGCGACCCCGCCCGCCGCTCTGCGGCCCCGCCAACTTTTCGGGCGATTCGACGTCGTACGCGGCATCGATCACCTCGGGCCAATCCTCGGTACGACCCAGGGGCTTCGCTTGGTCGCGGCGTGTCACCAGGCGCCGGCCGGCCAGGCGGCGGCGCGATCGAGGCGCGTGGGCGGCGCGTCACGCAATGGATGACACCTTCCGCCGGCAGTGGGCGGTCCAGCTCGCGCACGAGCGCGCCGAGCAGGCGCGCGCGCACGCGCGGGTCGTCGAGGATCGGCCGGAAGAGCCCCGCCGACTCGAGCGCTCCCGCTGGCTCGGCCTCCAGCTGCGCTCCCTGGTCGCGCTCGTCGTCGTCGCCGAGGAAGGCAGCTTCGTCCAGGCGGCTCGGCGGCTCGGCTACTCGCGCTCGACGATCAGCCACCAGATCGCGCAGCTCGAGGCGTCGATCGGCGAGTCGCTCCTCGTGCGGGGAAGCGGGTCGCGGTCGGTGATCGTGACCCCGGCCGGCAAGGTCGTGGTCGCGCACGGCCGGGCCGTGCTCAGGCTGCTCGACAACGCCGATGCGCAGCTCGCCGAGCTGGCCCGGCGGGAACGCCGGCGGCGGCACGTGCCGTCGCTCTGGGGCGGCGCCGTGGCGCCGCGGCCTGCCGAGGGCTGAGGAACGCGTCTTCCCGGGGGGAGGTGCCGGACGTGAGTCCGGCACGCCCGTGTGCGGCACCGGGGCCGTCCCACCGGAGGTCGGGCACCGGTGCTCGAAACGTCGAACTTTTCGACGTTTCCTGGATTTCCACGTCGCCGGTCCAGTAGACACGGGGTCGCCGTCAGGCGTCGGGCAATCCGGCCCGGGGAAGTCCCCGCCGGGCCGGATCCCGAGATCGACGGACACACACGATGGCGACCACCAGCACGAGCCACCCGACCGCACCTGCGCGAACGCCACGCGAGCGAGCGCGTCGCATGCCGCGCGCCACGCGCCGGCGCGTCGCGTGGATGGCCGGCGGCCTCGCCATCATCGCCGCGATCGTCGGGGTGCTCGTGCTCGGCCCGAACAAGAACCCGGCGCCCGAGCGGTTCAGCGCAGCACCCGCGCAGCAGGCGGAGCACCTCGTGCGGGCGCCGCTCTCGCAGGATGCGCGCCGGGTCGCGGTCCGCTTCATCCAGACCGCGGTCGCACGGGAGCACCTCGACGAGGCGTGGACGCTCGTCGGCCCGAACCTCCGCGGCGGCCTCTCGAAGAAGCGCTGGACGACCGGCGAGAACCCGGTCGTGCCGTATCCGGTCGACAAGCTCGACGTCGCGCCGTACAAGGTCGACGCGTCGTACACGCGGAGCGCGCTCCTCGAGGTCGCGCTGCTCCCCCGCAAGGGGTCGGGCGTGCGCGCCCAGGTCTTCTTCCTCGAGCTGCGCAAGCAGGGTTCCGGGCCTGCGTCCCGGTGGGTCGTCGACAACTGGGTGCCCAGGGCATCGGCGGTGGTGCCGCGATGAGCAACATCGCAGACAGCGCGGAGGCCGCAGCCAACGGGCAGGCGGTGCTCCTCCGCGGCAGAGCCGCACTGCCGCTGGAGGGCGCCGCCGTCGACGACGACCTCGAAGGCGCAGCGGTCCAGGCGCGCGGCTACTGGGAGGGGGTCTGGCTCCGCCTCAAGCGCGACAGGCTCGCGCTCGCGGGCGGGGTGTTCATCGTCCTTCTGTTCATCGTCGCGTTCGCGGGCGCGCCGATCGCGTCGCGGCTCCTCGGGCACGGCCCCAACGAGCCCTTCCTCGTCTCCGGCGGCCTCGACGCCGACCAGTTGCCGGCGGGCCCGTGGACGCACGTGGGGAAGCTGACGGAGGACGGGCAGCTCGAGCAGCAGCTCTTCGTCCTCGGCTCGGACTCCACGCTCGCGCGCGACGAGTTCCTGCGGCTCCTCTACGGCGCGCAGGTGTCCCTCGAGGTCGGCGTCGGCGCGACCCTCCTCTCGCTGCTGCTCGGCTCGATCGCGGGCGCCGTCGCCGGCTTCTACCGCGGCTGGGCCGACACGACGATCTCGCGGCTGGTCGATCTGACGATGGCGTTCCCCTATCTCCTCTTCGTCATCACGCTCGCGGGGACGCTCGGCACGCGCCTCAACCACGTGACGTTCGGGTTCCTCGGCGAGGGGGTGGTGACGCTGATCCTCGTCTTCGGCCTGCTCGGCTGGTTCTACTCGGCCCGCGTGATGCGCAGCGTGGCGCTCTCGATCCGCGAGAAGGAGTTCGTCGAGGCGGCGCGGATGGTCGGGGCGAGCAACCGGCGGATCATCCGCTCGCACGTGTTCCCGCACCTCGTCGGGCCGCTGATCGTCCTCGCGACGCTCAACGTCGCGGCGTTCATCCTGGCCGAGGCGGGCCTCTCGTTCCTCGGCCTCGGCATCCAGCTGCCGACGGCGAGCTGGGGCACCCTGCTCGCCGACGCGCCGCAGTACTACACCTCCCGGCCGCTTCTCATGGTGTGGCCGGGCGTCGCGCTCCTCCTCACGACGCTGGCCTTCAACCTGCTCGGCGACGGGCTGCGCGATGCATTCGACCCACGGGGGTCCCGGTGACCCGTGCACGTCCAACCTCGGAAAGGAGCCACATGAAGGGGAAGCGCCTGCTCGGGATCGCGCTCGCGATCTCGGGCCTGTCCCTCCTGCTCGTCGCGGCGGCGACCGCCGCCCCGAGCGCGCAGCGAGGCGGCACCGTCGTGATCGACATGACGACCGATGTCGACTACATCGATCCGCAGCTCTCGTACTACGGCGAGACGTGGAAGCTCGAGGGCGCCACGGCGTGCAAGCTCATGAACTGGCCCGACAAGGAGGGCGCGGCGGGTGCCGTCGCGACGCCCGAGGTGTCGCAGGGCTTGCCGCTCGTCTCGAAGGACGGCAAGACCTACACGTTCACGATCAAGCCGGGCTACCGGTTCTCGAACGGCAAGCCGGTGACCGCGAAGAGCTTCGTCGACGCGTTCAACCGCTTCGCCAATCCCAAGATGCAGTCGACGGGCGTCCAGTTCCTCGACATCGTCAAGGGCGCCGCGGCGGTCATCGACGGCAAGGCCTCGACGATCTCCGGGGTCAAGGCGAGCGGCAACAAGCTCGTCGTCCAGCTGACCAAGGCCTCGCCGGACTTCCTGGCGAGGACGACGATGCCGTTCGTCCAGGCGATCGACCCGGGCCTCGCCGGCCAGATCGACGCGAACGGGATCAACCAGTACGCGTCGTGCGGTCCGTACTACTTCTCGTCCCGCACGCCGGGGCGGTCGATCACGCTCAAGCGCAACCCGTACTACAAGGGTGGCCGCGCCGCGAACGTCGACACCATCCAGGTGAACATCGGCAACGACACCGCGGTCGAGTTCCAGAACGTCGAGAAGGCGACGTCGGACTACGCGTCGGGCGGCATCCCCGCCACCGAGTGGAAGAACGTCGTCACCAAGTACGGGCTCAACAAGAAGGACGGCCGCGTGCAGGTACGGCCGCTGCTCGACGTGCGCTACGTGGCGCTGAACCACGCGCGCCCGCTGTTCAAGAACAACCCGCAGCTCGCGAAGGCCGTCAACTGGGCCGTCGACCGGCAGGCGTTCTCCGCCCAGGGCGGGTACCTGTTCGGGAAGCGGACCGGGCAGATCCTGCCGCCCGGGATGCTCGGCTACAAGCCGCAGGGCATCTACCCGCTGCGGGTCACCGCGAACACGATCAAGCAGGCGAAGAAGCTCGCCGAGGGCAACCTCCGCGGCGGCAAGGCCGTGCTCTGGTCGTCGAACGCCGGCTTCGCCCCGCTGCAGGCGCAGCTGATCCAGTACAACCTCAAGCAGATCGGCATCGACGCCGAGGTCAAGCTCCTCCCGCGGGCGCAGCAGTTCACGAACGCGGGCAACCCGAAGACCGCGGACTACGACCTCACGGTCGAGCGGTGGGGCGCCGACTACGCCGACCCGTACGACTTCGTGAACATCCTGCTGGACGGCAAGCAGGTCACGCAGCCGCAGCAGAACAACTACGCGTACTTCAACGTCGCGAAGTACAACTCGCAGATGACGGCCGCGTCGCTCCTGACCGGCCCGAAGCGCGGAGCGGCCTACGCGGCGCTCGACGGCGCGATCATGCGGGCGGACCCGCCGTGGGCCCCGCTCGTCAACTCGAACGACCGGGTGTTCCTCTCCTCCCGCGTGGGGTGCATCACCATCAACGAGGCGCAGGGGAGCGGCCCGCTCCTGAACCTGATCTGCGTCAAGTAGCAGATCGCAGAACCGGGGAGGGGCGGACTGGTGGCCGTCCCTCCCCGGCCACCACCGACGACACGACGCGATGCTCAACTACATCATCAGACGACTTCTCTGGGCGTGCGTCCTCTTCGTCGGGGTGACGCTCATCACCTACGTCCTCTTCTTCCTCCTGCCCGCCGACCCGGCGCGGCTCGCTGCTGGCAAGTCGGCGACCGCGGAGGACGTCGCCCGCGTCTCCCATCAGCTCGGGCTCGATCGGCCGGTGCACGAGCAGTACGCCCTCTTCCTCAAGCGCCTGGTGGTCGACCACTCGCTCGGCCGCTCCTACGCAAACCGGCGGACCGTGAACGACATGGTCGGTGAGGCCATTCCGGTCACGACCGCGCTCGTCCTCGGCGGCGCCGTCCTCTGGATGCTGATCGCGCTGCCGATCGGGATCCTCTCGGCCCTCAAGCCGCGATCGCTGATCGACCGAGGGGCGATGATCTTCATCCTCGTCGGGATCTCGGCGCCGGTCGTGTGGATCGGGCTGCTGCTGCAGTACTTCGTCGGCTTCAAGTGGGGCCTGACCCCGAACGCGGGGTACTGCGACGTGTTCGACCCACCCGCCGGAGCGAGCTGCGGCGGCCCGGGCGACTGGGCGTACCACATGATCCTGCCCTGGCTGACCTTCGCGATCCTCTTCGCCGCGAGCTACGCCCGGATGATCCGCGCGAACGTGATGGACACGCTCGGCGAGGACTACGTCCGCACCGCGCGGGCGAAGGGCGCGCCCGAGAACGTCGTCATCCGCCGGCACGTGCTGCGGAACGCCTTGCTGCCCGTGGTCACCATGCTCGGCCTCGACATCGGGGTCGCGCTCGGCGGGGCGATCTTCACCGAGGCGATCTTCAACCTGCCGGGGCTCGGGCGCCTGGCGCTGAACAGCGTCCTCAACCTCGACCTGCCGACGATGCAGGGCGTGGTCGTGTTCGCGACGTGCGCGATCATCCTCCTGAACCTCGTCGTCGACCTGATCTACGCCTGGATCGACCCGAGGATCCGGCTGGCATGACGGGGCTCCTGCACGAGGCTCCCGCCGAGCCGCTCCTCGAGGTGCGCGATCTGCGGACGTACTTCAAGACGGACGACGGGATCGTGAAGGCGGTCGACGGCATCTCGTTCAGCGTGCGCTCCGGCCAGACGCTCGGCGTCGTCGGCGAGTCCGGCTCCGGGAAGAGCGTCACGATGATGTCGATCCTCAGCCTGAACCCGAAGCCGGGCCGGATCACGGTCGACCCCGTGGCGCCGGCGGGGCCGCGGATGGAGGCGTTCCTGCGGGGGTCGAAGAAGCACACGTCGGTCTCGACCGGGCAGGCGCTGTTCCGCGGCGAGAACCTGCTCCACGCGTCGAAGCGGCGGCTGCGCGACCTGCGCGGCAGCGAGATCTCGATGATCTTCCAGGACCCGATGACGTCGCTCAACCCGGTGCTGTCCGTCGGGAACCAGCTCGTCGAGGCGGTGCTGCTGCACCGCGACGTGACCCACCGCGAGGCGCGGGAGCTCGCGATCGACGGCCTGCAGGAGGTGGGGATCCCGCGGGCCGAGCGCCGGATCGACGACTACCCCCACCAGTTCTCGGGCGGCATGCGCCAGCGCGTGATGATCGCGATGGCGCTGATCAACGAGCCGGCACTGCTCATCGCGGACGAGCCGACGACGGCGCTCGACGTCACGACGCAGGCGCAGATCCTCGACCTGATCCGCGCGCTCCAGGCGGAGCGCGGGACGGCGGTGATCCTCATCACCCACGACCTCGGCGTCGTCGCCGAGACGGCGGACGACATCGTCGTCATGTACGCGGCCCGGGTCGCCGAGCAGGCGCCCGTGTACTCGCTGTTCGAGCGGCCGCTGCACCCGTACACGTGGGGGCTGCTCGGCTCGCTGCCGCGGCTGGACGTCGAGCTCGAGCGGCTGACCCAGATCCGCGGCCAGCCGCCGTCGCTGCTCCGTCCGCCGGCCGGCTGCCGGTTCCGGCCCCGCTGCAGCTTCGCGTTCGACCGCTGCCGCGCCGAGCTGCCGGAGGCGACGCCCGCGGGCTTCGACGCCGACCACCTCGACGCGTGCTTCCTCGCGGAGGCGCGCAAGCTCGAGGAGTCGGCGCGCGTCGTGGCCGAGCTCGGGCTGGACGAGGAGGCTGCGTGAATACGCACGAGACCGTGTCCGACGTCGGTCGGACACCTGCGCCGGCGCGAGTCGAAGGTGTCGGACCGAAGTCCGACCCCAGAGACGTCCTGCTCGAGGTCGACGAGGTCACCAAGCACTTCCCGATCACGGAGGGGATCGTCTTCAAGCACGAGGTCGCGTCGGTGAAGGCGCTCGACGGCGTGTCGCTCCAGGTGCGGCGCGGCGAGACGCTCGGCATCGTCGGCGAGTCGGGATGCGGCAAGTCGACGCTCGCCCGCGTGATCATGCGGCTGCTCGAGCCGACGAGCGGCACCGTCACGTTCGACGGCCGCGACATCACCCGGCTCTCCGAGCACGGGCTCCGCCCGGTGCGCCGCGAGCTGCAGATGATCTTCCAGGACCCGTACGCATCGCTCAACCCGCGCAAGCGGGTGGGCTTCATCGTCTCCGAGCCGCTCGAGGTGCACGGCATCGGCACGGATGCGGAGCGCAAGCGCCGCGTCCAGGAGCTGCTCGAGGTCGTCGGCCTGAACCCCGAGCACTACAACCGCTTCCCGCACGAGTTCTCGGGCGGGCAGCGCCAGCGGATCGGCGTCGCTCGCGCGCTCGCGCTGAACCCGAAGCTGATCGTCGCGGACGAGCCCGTCTCCGCGCTCGACGTCTCGGTGCAGGCGCAGATCCTGAACCTGCTCAAGGACCTCCAGGCGGAGTTCGGGCTGACCTACGTCTTCATCGCGCACGACCTGAGCGTGGTGCGGCACATCTCGGATCGCGTCGCCGTGATGTACCTCGGCAAGCTCGTCGAGCTCGCCGAGTCGCGAGCGCTGTACGCCGGGCCGCGGCACCCCTACACGGGAGCGCTGCTCTCCGCGGTTCCGATCGCGAACCCGAGACTCGGGCGCAGCCGCAGCTCGTTCGTCCTCACGGGGGACGTGCCGAACCCGATCAACCCGCCGACCGGCTGCCGGTTCCACCCGCGCTGCCCGCGCGCGCAGGAGAGCTGCGCCGCGGAGGAGCCGCTCCTCGAGAGCCGCGCGCCGGGTCACCAGGCCGCGTGCTTCTTTCCGCTCGAGAAGTGGCCCCTCACCGCCGCCGAGATGGAGGGAGGGGGACGCGCAGCGCGCGAGCCCGTCACGGTAGAGGCCGTCGCGCAGTGATCGCGCGGGGGCTCCGGGACCTCGGCGTGGGGATCGCAGGGATCTGCGGGTTCACGGCCCTTGGCTCGCTCCTGATCGGGCTCGCCGCCGGGCTGCCCGTGCTCCGTGCGCTGTCGGGCGGGTTTCTCCTCGTCGGCTCGCTGCTCTTCACGGCCGGGGCGGTCGTCGGCATGCGCGACCCGGCCCGCGCGCGCGAGCGGCGTCTGGCGCGCGGAGCGGCGACGACCGGCCCGCGGAGCTGGGCCGAGGCGTTCCACCTCTCCGCGCTCCTCGTCGGCCTCGGCCTCTTCCTCGTCTTCGTCGGCATCGTCCTCCACCCACGGGCGTCGCTGTGAGCGCGGCACGACTCCGCCGGAGCGGCCGCGCGTGCGACGACGCGCGCTTCGCCGCGTCGCTCGAGCTCGACGGTGCGCTCGACGAGCTCGGCCGGCTCGACCTCCGCCGGCACGTCGGCGCCTGTCGCGAGTGCGCCCGGGTCGTCGCGGAGATGCAGTCCACGAGCGCGCTGCTGCGGCGGGCGGGACCCGCACGCTTCCGCTGCGAGCTCGCGGGTGACAGGCTTGTCCGCGCCTGCTCGGCCGGCCTCGGCCGGATCTGGGCGGGAGCGGCCGTGGCGGTGGCGGCGCTCGTGCTTGCGGCGGGCGCCCTTCCGCACTCCGACGACGGGGCGGCACCGTCTCCCCGTGCCGCCGTCGTCGTCACTCCGCGCGCACTCCCCATCGGCCAGCGCTCGGCGATGGACGACTTCACCGCCTCGGCCGTCGCCTCCGCGCGTACCTCGTAGACGGTCGCGACGGATGCGGGGCTGATTGACTGTCGCGGTGCCCGTCGACCTCGCCGCCTTCGACGTCGTCACGTTCGACTGCTACGGAACCCTGATCGACTGGGAGACGGGGCTGGTCGCGGCGCTGCGGACGGCGCTCCCCGGCGCGGCCGGAGTCGACGACGACGTGCTGCTCGAGACCTACGCGCGCCACGAGGCCGAGGCCGAGCGCCCGCCGTATCGGACGTACCGCGAGGTGCTCGCGGCGGGGCTTCGTGGCGTCGCCTCCGACCTCGGCCTCGAGCCGGGAGACGACGCCGTCGCCGGCTTCTCGGAGAGCGTGCGCGACTGGCCCGCGTTCGAGGACTCCGCGGACGCGCTCCGCCGCCTGCACGAGCGCTACCGGCTCGGCGTGATCACGAATTGCGACACCGACCTCTTCGCCGTCTCGAGCGAGCGTCTCGCGACGACCTTCGACTGGGTGGTCACCGCGGAGACGGCACGGAGCTACAAGCCCGAGCTCGCAGGGTTCGAGCTCGCCTTCGAGGTGATCGGCGTCCCGCGCGAGCGCATCCTGCACGTCGCGCAGAGCCTCTTCCACGACCACGTGCCCGCGAGGCAGCTCGGGCTGACGTCCGTCTGGATCGACCGGCGTCACAGCCGGCCGGGCGCGGGCGCGACCCCGCCGGCAGAGGCCTCACCGGACGCGACCTACCCGAGCATGAAGGCGTTCGCCGACGCCGTCAGCGCGACGCCGCGGCCCTGACCTCGGGCTCGACAGCGACCTCCGGCACGGATTCCTCGATCGGCGGCGCCGCGCGCCCGAGCGTGGTGCGGAGCGGCACCTCCTTGAGGAACCACGAGAGCACGGCGGGGACGATGGCGACCACCATCCCGACGAGGAACACGCCGTGGAGCGCGTTCGCGAAGATCTGGAGGAAGTCCGTGCGAACCTCGGGTGGCAGCTGCTTCGCGCGGGCGGGGTCGATCGCGCCAACGTCGCCGAGCCTGGCGATGACGTCCGCAGGCAGGCGCGTGAGCTCGCTCGCGAGCCGCGAGGCGAAGATCGCCCCGAACAGCGCGACCCCGAACGAGCCGCCCACCGACCGGAAGAAGGTGGCCGTGGAGGTAACGACGCCGATGTCCTGCGGCCGCGCGTCGTTCTGGACGATCAGCACGAGCACCTGCATGACGAGCCCGAGCCCGACGCCGACCACGAGCATGAACAGTGACGCCTCCCAGGGGGCGGACTCCACGGTCAGCCGCGAGAGGAGGAACATCCCGAGCACGAGCACGGCCGTGCCGACGACGGGGTAGATCTTGTAGCGGCCGAAGCGCGTGATCGCCCGGCCCGAGGCGACCGCGGCGATCAGGAGGCCGCCCATCAGCGGGATCATCCGCAGGCCGGAGCTCGTCGGGCTCGCGCCGTAGACGAGCTGGAGGAAGAGGGGCAGGTAGATGATCGCCCCGAACATCGCCATCCCGATCATGAAGCCCATCCCGCTCGCGAGCCGGAACGTCCCCGAGCGGAACAGCGTCAGGGGGATGATCGGCTCGGCCGCCCGCCGCTCCTGCCAGACGAACCCCGCGAGCATCACGACGCCGGCCAGCCCCAGCCCGACGATCTGCGCCGAGGTCCAGTCGTACTGGTTGCCACCCCACGTCGTCACGAGGATCAGCGACGCGACACCGCCCGCGAGCAGCCCGGCCCCGAGGTAGTCGATGCGGTGGCGCGTGTGCGGGACGTGGAGATGGAGGCGGGTGATGACGAGCGCGAGCGCCACGGCCCCGATCGGCATGTTCACGTAGAAGACCCAGCGCCACGAGAGGTTGTCGACGAGGAAGCCGCCGAGCAGCGGGCCCGCGACGGACGACACGGCGAAGACCGCGCCCATCACGCCCATGTAGCGGCCGCGCCGCCTCGGCGGGACGATGTCCGCGAGGATCGCCTGCGCGCCCACGATCAGCCCGCCGGCGCCGAGCCCCTGGACCGCGCGGAAGAGGATCAGCTGGATCATCGTCTGCGAGAGCCCCGAGAGCATCGAGCCGACGAGGAAGATCACGATCGCGGCGACGAACACGGGCTTGCGCCCGAGCATGTCGCCGAGCTTCCCGTAGAGGGGGGTCGAGACGGTCGCGGCGAGCAGGTAGGCCGTGACGACCCACGAGAGGTGGTCGAGGCCGCCGAGCTCGCCGACGATCGTCGGCAGCGCGGTCGCGACGATCGTCTGGTCGAGCGCCGCGAGGAACATCCCGAGCATCAGCGCGACGAACACGGTGGTGAGCGCCCGGCCCTTGAGCCCCTCGTCGGGGATCTCGACCGCCCTTCCGTTTCCGGAGGCGTTGGACACCGACGCGCCCTGCGTGTCGTTCTCACTCATCGGCGCTCCTTGTCGAGCAGCCGGTTCATCTGGGTTGGCGTGAGGGGGCCGCGCGGGAGGGGCGTCGCGCCCTCGGCGCGCAGGCCGTCGAGGAGGAGCCCGAGATACCTGCGCCAGAGCTCGGGGGCGACGCCGCGCGCAGCCTCGAGCACACGCCCACCGGTCAGGAAGACGAGCGGCATGTCCTCGGGGGCGAAGTCGGCGCGCAGCGATCCGTCCTCCTGCGCACGCCGGATGAGCTCGCGGGTCAGCGGGCGGACGCGCTTGCGCATCCGCTCCCGCGCCGCTCCGTGGGCCGTCCCGGCGAGCATCTCGCGCAGGGCGCGGTTCTCCGCATGGATCTCGAGCACGCGCTCGAGGAACCCCGCGAAGCCGGTCCAGGGGTCCACCTCGGCGAGCGCGGCCTCCGCTGCCGCCACGACGGCGTCGAGGGACTCCTCGATCACCGCCTCGACGAGGTCGTCCTTCGTCGGGAAGCGCCGGTAGAGCGTCCCCATACCGACGCCGGCGCGCTGGGCGATCGCCTCGACGGGCGCGTCGACGCCGTCCGTCGCGAAGCACTCGCGGGCGGCCGCCAGGATGCGGTCGCGATTCGCGCGGGCATCGCGCCGGAGCGCCTGCGGTGGCCGTTCGGTGGTCGTCACCGTGAGAGGGTAGCAGAAGCGGAGTGTGCGCTCCGTTTAGAGCGCTTGGTGTCGGACTCCGAGTCCGACACCTCGCGCTCCGCACTGCGCCCCGCGCGTCGGTGTCCGACCGAGTGTCGGACACCAGCGGTGTCAGGCGACGGCGGCGAGGCGCGAGGCGAGCTCCCGGACGCTCGCGCGGAGCTCGTCGGGCGCGAGGATCGTGAAGCCGCAGCCGAGGCTTGCGAGGGTCCCCGCCATCCACTCCAGGGAGTCGACCCGCATCCGCAGGAGGGTCCCGTCCGCCGTCTCGACGAGCTCCGCGAGCGTGGGCGGGAGGCGTCGTGCGGCGCGGTCGAGGGGGAGGTCGAGCACCACCCGGACGTCGTGCCCCCACGGCACCCGCGCGAGCGACCGGCTGACGTGCTCGACGGCGTCGAAGCCCTCCGGCGCCGGGAGCGCGGCCGTCTCGCGCAGCGTCGTCCGGCTCATGCGGTCGATCCGGAACGTGCGCAGGTCGTCGCGCAGGTGGTCGTACGCGGCGAGGTACCAGCGGGCCGAATGGACGACGAGCCCGTACGGGCTCAGCTCGCGCCGCGTGCGCTCGCCGGAGTACGCCCGGTACGCGGTCCTGACGCGTCGGCGCCGGCGCACGGCGTCCGCGAGCAAGAGCACGGTGTCGCCGGCGACCGGCGCCCCCGCACGCGGCGAGGCCGTGAACCCGAGCGCCGTCTCGAGCGCCTCGACACGGCGCCGCAGCAGGTCGGGCAGGACGCGGTGGATCTTCGTGAGCGCTCCCTCGGCGGCGCCCTCGCCGCTGTCGAGGCCCTGCCGGCGGGCGGCGATCAACCCGAGCACGACGACGACCGCCTCGTCGTCGGAGAGCATCAGCGGCGGAAGGCGGTACCCGGGCCGCACCCGGTAGCCGCCGCCGACCCCGCGCTGCCCCTCCACGGGGATGTCCATGTCCTGCAGCGCGGCGATGTAGCGGCGCACCGTCCTGCCGTCGATCTCGAGGTGCTCCGCGATCTCGCGCCCCGTCGTGAGCGGTCGCGCCTGGAGAAGCTCGAGCAGCTCGAGGAGGCGTGCGGTCGGTGTCTGCATGCGACAAGTCAACCACGGATAGCGGGCGTGATCTGCCCTATTTCGGCGATAGCGTCGGAGCATCGAGACGGAGACGGGAGGCGAGCGATGAGCGAGACGCTTCAGCGCGAGGCGACGGCGAGGGACTTCGACTTCTTGACGGGGAGCTGGCACGTCGCCAACAGGCGGCTCAAGCGCCGCCTCGCCGGGTCGGACAGCTGGGAGGAGTTCACCGCGACCGCGGAGGTGCGGCCGATCCTCGACGGCCTGGGCAACGAGGACGTGTTCCACACGGACCACGAGGGCGGCTTCGTCGGCATGTCGTTTCGCTTCTTCGACCCGAAGCGCGAGCGGTGGTCGATCTACTGGGCCGACTCGCGGCGCCCGGGCGAGCTCGACCCACCGGTGTTCGGCCGCTTCGAGGGCGACGTCGGCGTGTTCCACGGCGAGGACGTCTTCCGCGGGCGCCCGGTTCTCGTGCGCTTCACCTGGTCGGGCGTGACCACGTCGACCCCGCGCTGGGAGCAGGCGTTCTCGGACGACGGCGGCCGCACGTGGGAGACGAACTGGGTGATGGACTTCACACCGGCCGAGGGAGGTGCGGGGTGACACTGCTCGAGCGGGAGGGCATCGGCGTCCGGCCGGAGTACCGGCACGAGGCCAAGGTCGCCCGGACGGGGCAGAGCGTGGGGCTCGGGGACACGCTGCTCAAGTGGTACGAGATCGCACCGGCCGATGCTCCCGTTCCGCCGGAGCTCTCGGATCTCGCCCGGCTCGGTCTCGCCGACGCCGCACGCCTCGGCGAGCTCCGCCTCGGCGACACGCTCGGGTTCGTGATCCTCCACCGCTGCGATGACGGCTTCTACTTCCTGCTCCTCTGCACCTGGCAGAACGAGAACGAGCTCTGGGAGACGGTCTGGGCGAAGGACGGCGACGGCGACCGGGACTTCCACCCATGGCCGCTCGACGGCTCGCACCGTCCGACCTTCTGCGTGTGGGAGCTCGGCGCGGTCGCCCACGAGCGGGACGCGTGGGCGCGCTTCCTGCGCTCCTCGCGCGACCGCGACGCGCGGCTCGACTACCTGCGCGACACGTACGAGGGCGCCGTGTAGACGCCTCGGTTGCCTCGTCGGCGGACTCGCCCACTTATCGAGGCGTTGGCCCTCACGCACGTTGCCCAGCGAGTCGATCACGATCTGAATCTCGGTGTTCGGCGTAGACCGCCGACTCAGGCGGCGAGGTCTCGATCCGGCCAGGCTCCAGTGCGCACGCGCTCGTAGAGCGTGTCAGGTGCCAGGTCGGCGCCGCCGGGCCACACGACGGTGCCGGTCTCGACGTCCACCGCCACCTGGGCGAAGCCCTCGGGCGTCCGGGCCCGATCGAAGACGGGCCCGCGCATGCGCTCCAGCACGTCGAGCTCGCCGGCCGTGCCGTCCGCAAAGGTGAGGCGCAGCACACCGTGACGCACGACTGCCGCCTCGGTGATGTCTGGGGTCATGCCGATCATCGCAAGGGCTCGATCCATACGAGTGTCTCACCAGCACGTGCCCGGCGCCAGTTCTCGAGCAACTCGTCCTGGTGCAACTCCGCCCACGCAAGCACGAGGCGCAACTGGCGGCGCGGGAGCGTGCTGTCGATCACGTCCACGGCATCGATTCTGACCTTCGCGCTTCCTTCCGCATGACGAGCATGGAAGTGCGGCGGGCCGTGGTCGTCGAAGAACATCGCGATCACGATCTCCCCATGAACCGGCTTATCGTCGGCATGCAGGGATGATGCGCCAGCGGCCAGTCGGCGCTCGGTTCTCGGCAGGGCTCTGGCGTCCAGCGGGTCGACGCGCGGGCCGTCGAGCGTCCAACGGCCCCGGCGCCGCACGTACGCGTTGCCACAGTGCTACACGTAGCTTGGTCAGCCAGACCGAGGGCGTTGCTGGAACACTAGGGGCATGAGCGCGAACGCCCCCGATATCGAGCCCGTCGAGACCCGCGAGTGGCTCGACTCCGTCGAGGCGGTCGTCGAGGTCGACGGCCGCGACCGGATGTCGTACCTGCTCGACCGGGTCGTCGACCATGCGCAGGACCTCGGTGTCCACACGAGCGCCGGCCTTCAGACCCCGTACGTCAACACGATCCCGCCCGAGGACGAGCCGGAGATGCCCGGCGACCCGGAGCTGGAGGCGGCCGCGACCGCGCTCGTGCGCTGGAACGCGGTCGCGATCGTCCTGCAGGCGAACGCGGAGTCGACCGAGCTCGGGGGCCACATCGCGAGCTACCAGTCCGCGGAGACGCTGTACGAGGTCGGGTTCGACCACTTCTGGCGCGCCCGTTCCGAGGACCATCTCGGCGACCTGGTGTACCTCCAGGGCCATTCGGCCCCGGGGTTCTACGCGCGCGCGTTCCTCGAGGGCCGGCTGTCGGAGGACGAGCTGCGCCGCTTCCGGCAGGAGGTGGGTGGCGGCGGGCTCTCGTCCTACCCGCACCCGTGGCTGATGCCCGGCTTCTGGCAGTTCCCCACCGTCTCGATGGGGCTCGGCCCCCTGATGGCGATCTACCAGGCGCGCTTCATGAAGTACCTCGCCGCCCGCGGGATCGTCGAGCAGGGCGACCGCAAGGTCTGGGCGTTCATGGGCGACGGCGAGATGGACGAGCCCGAGTCGATGGGCGCGATCGCGCTCGCCGGACGCGAGAAGCTCGACAACCTCGTCTTCGTCGTCAACTGCAACCTCCAGCGCCTCGACGGCCCGGTGCGTGGCAACGGGAAGATCATCCAGGAGCTCGAGACGAACTTCCGCGGCGCGGGCTGGAACGTGATCAAGGTGATCTGGGGCTCGAACTGGGACCCGCTGCTCGAGGCGGACGACGAGGGTGTCCTGCGCAATCTGATGGACGAGTGCGTCGACGGCGAGTACCAGACCTTCAAGGCGAACGACGGCGCGTACGTCCGCGAGCACTTCTTCGGCCGGTATCCGGAGACGACGGCGATGGTCGCCGACTGGACCGACGACGAGGTCTGGGCGCTGCGGCGCGGCGGCCACGACCCGAAGAAGGTCTACGCCGCCTACCACGCCGCCGTTCGTCACACGGGGCAGCCCACGGTGATCCTCGCCAAGACGATCAAGGGCTACGGCATGGGGCAGGCCGGCGAGGGCCGCAACATCACCCACCAGCAGAAGGCGATGAACGAGGAGGCGCGGCTCGCGATCCGCGACCGGCTCGGGATCCCGCTCACCGACGAGCAGGCGACCGGGGCGTTCTTCTACCGGCCTCCGGACACGAGCCCGGAGCTGCGGCACATGATCGAGCAGCGTGAGGCGCTCGGCGGGAGCCTGCCGGCGCGGCATACGGAAGCCGAGTCGCTGCCGACACCGCCGCCCTTCGACAACGTCCTCGAGGGGAGCGGCGACCGCGGCAACTCGACCACGATGGCGCTCGTCCGCATTCTCAACACGCTCGTCCGCGACGACGTGCTCGGCCCGCGCGTCGTGCCGATCGTCCCGGACGAGTCACGCACGTTCGGGATGGAGGGGATGTTCCGCCAGCTCGGGATCTACTCGTCCGGTGGGGCAGCTCTACGAGCCCGAGGACGCCGGCGACTTCATGTTCTACCGCGAGGACCAGCACGGCCAGATCCTGCAGGAGGGCATCAACGAGGCCGGCGCGTTCTCGTCGTGGCTTGCCGCCGCGACGTCGTACGCGAACCACGGCACGGCGATGATCCCCTTCTACGTCTTCTACTCGATGTTCGGCTTCCAGCGGGTCGGCGACCTCTCCTGGGCGGCAGGCGACAGTCGCGCGCGCGGCTTCCTGATCGGTGGCACCGCGGGTCGGACGACGCTGAACGGCGAGGGCCTCCAGCACGAGGACGGGCATTCGCACGTGCTCGCGTCGGTGATCCCGAACTGTGTCGCCTACGACCCGACGTACGGCTACGAGGTCGCGGTGATCGTGCGCGACGGCCTCCGCCGGATGCTCACCGAGCAGGAGGACGTCTTCTACTACCTCACCGTGATGAACGAGAACTACCCGCATCCGCCGCTCCCCGAGGGCGCGGAGGAGGGGATCCTGCGCGGGCTGTATCTGCTCCGCGAGGCCGACGGCGAAGGGCCGCGCGTCCAGCTCCTCGGCTCGGGCGCGATCCTCCGCGAGGTCGAGGCGGCCGCGGAGCTCCTCGAGAGCGACTTCGAGGTCGCCGCCGACGTGTGGAGCGCACCCAGCTTCAACGAGCTGCGACGGGACGGGATGGAGGTCGAGCGCTGGAACATGCTCCACCCCACGGAGGCCCCGCGCCGCTCCTGGGTCGACCAGTGCCTTGCCGGTCGCAGCGGGCCGGCGGTCGCGGCGACCGACTACATCCGCGCGTTCGCCGACCAGATCCGGCCGTACGTCCCCGGGCGGTACGTCGTGCTCGGAACCGACGGCTTCGGCCGGAGCGACTACCGCGTGAAGCTCCGCAGCTTCTTCGAGGTCGACCGCTACCACGTCGTCGTCGCCGCGCTCAAGGCACTCGCGGACGAGGGCGCGATCGAGCCGTCCGTCGTCGCCTCGGCGATCGAGCGCTACGAGATCGACACCGAGCCGGTCCCGCCGTGGAAGCGGTGAGCTCCAGCTAGGCGTCGTCCCAGGTGGCGTCCGTCAGCTCGCGGCGGCGGGCGAACGCCGCGACGACCGGGAAGTCCTCGACGACGCCGCCGCGAAGCCCGTGCGTCTCGAGGAGCGCGCGCACCTGGTCGGAGCCGAAGAACGCGTGGTAGGCCTCCACCGACGGGCAGGTGTCGAAGATGAGCAGCCCGTCCGGCGTCCTCGCAGCGGCATGGAGCACGTGGTTCGAAGCGGGGACCTGCTCCATCATCGCGCGGTACCCGCGCTCGAGCTCGCCGGGGTCGCCCGTGAACCGCCAGACCGAACAGTGCATCGCTCCCCTCCCGCGTCGGTGGACGCGACACCCTACCCCTGCGGTCGGGGAAGATGGAGGCTCCGCCGAAAGGGAGGATCGCGATGTCAGCCGAGGCCCGCCGCACCCGCTTCCGCGCGCTCCATGCGCGCGACCTGCTCTTCGTGATGCCGAACCCCTGGGACATCGGGTCGGCGCGCATCCTCGCAGCGCTCGGCTTCGAGGCGCTCGCCACCACGAGCGCGGGCCTCGCCTGGGCGATCGGCAAGCTCGACACCCAGGTCACGCGCGACGAGCTCGTCGACCACGTCGCGCAGCTCGCTCCCGCCACCGACCTGCCGCTCAACGTGGACAGCGAGCGCTGCTTCCCCGACGACCCGGGCGGCGTCGCCGAGACGGTCAGGCTCCTCGGCGAGGCGGGTGCGGCGGGCTGCTCGATCGAGGACTGGAACCCCGTCGCGGGACGGATCGAGGACGTCGCGCTCGCCGTCGAGCGCGTCGCCGAGGCGGCGGAGGCCGCCCGCGCGTTCGACCCGCCGCTCGTGCTGACGGGCCGCGCCGAGAACCACCTCCACGGCGTCGACGACCTCGACGACACGATCGCGCGGCTCGTCGCCTACCGGGACGCCGGCGCCGACTGCGTCTACGCACCGTGGCTCGCGACGGCGGAGCAGATCTCCGCGGTCGTCGACGCCGTCGGTGTGCCGGTCAACGTGCTCGCGGTGCCCGCGACGCCGCCGATCCCCGAGCTCGCGCAGCTCGGCGTCCGCCGTGTCTCGACGGGGAGCCTTCTCGCCGGCGCCGCCTACGGCGCGCTCGCCGCCGGGGCGCGCGAGCTCTCCGGCGTGGGCACGTGCGGCTACGCCGCCGGCCGGCTGTCCGAGGCGGACAAGCAGGCCGCGTTCGGCGGTCAGAGCGCCGGGTCGCCGGCGTAGGTCAGCACTCGCTCGGCGAGCGCCTGCATCACCTTGCGCTCGACCGAACGGTTCTCGTCGAGCACGCGCCGGAAGTCCCGCCCCGTGAGCACGAAGCACCGGAGCGGCGAGGTTGCGGTGACCGTCGCGGTGCGCCGCGTCGTCGTGAGCAGGGCGATCTCGCCGACGAACTCCCCGGCGGAGCGCGTGGCGAGCCGCTTGCCGCTCCGCGTCACCTCCGCCGTGCCGTCGAGGATCACGAAGAACTCGCTGCCGATGCTGCCCTCCTTGCAGAGGACGGTCCCCTCGGGGACGGCGAGCTCGTCCGTCACGCGCGCGAGCTCGGCGAGCTCCCGCTTCGAGAGCCCCTCGAAGAGCGGCGCGCGCCGGAGCGCCTCGACCTTCGCGCTCTGCGTGCCCCGCCGCATGCGCTGAGTCTAGGCCGGATGAGACACTGCCGACCATGCCCGGCGAGACGCGCTATGCCTCGAGCGGCGAGCTCCGCATTGCCTACCAGGTGATCGGCGAGGGCCCGATCGACCTCGTCTGGGCGCCCGGGTACCTCTCGCACCTCGAGCAGAACCAGTGGTGGCCGTCCTACGCCGACCTGATCGAAGGGCTCGCGTCGTTCTCCCGCCTGATCACGTTCGACCGGCGCGGGACGGGCCTCTCCGACCGGATCCTCTCCCTCGGCTCGTTCGAGGAGCTGCTCGACGACATCACCGCGGTGCTCGACGCGGCCGGCTCGGAGCGCGCCGCGCTCTTCGGCGGCGCCGAGGGCGGGCCGATGTGCGCGCTCTACGCGGCGACATTCCCGGACCGGATCTCGGCGCTGATCCTCGGTGCGTCGTATCCGCGCCGAACGGTTGCGCCGGGCTTCCCCTGGGGCTTCGACGAGAGGCGGCAGGAGGAGATCCTCTCCGCCTACGAGACCCGCTGGGGCACGCCGTCGTTCGGCGTCCGCTCGCTGGCGCCGAGTCTCGCCGACGACGAGCGATTCCGCCTGTGGCACGCGCAGGCCTGTCGATTCGCGGGCACGCCAGCCTCCGCGGTCGCGTGGTTTCGCATCACCATGGAGATCGACATCCGCGACGTGCTGCCCGCGATCCGCGTGCCGACGCTCGTGCTCCACCGGACGGGAGACCGGGTCGTCCCCGTCGAGGCCGGGCGCTACCTTGCCGAGCACATCCCGGACGCGAAGCTCGTCGAGCTCCCCGGCAGCGACCACTACCCGTTCTCGGGCGACTACGACCCCTTCGTCGAGGAGGTCGAGGAGTTCCTCACCGGCTCACGGAGCCGGCGGGAGCCCGACCGCGTGCTGGCGACCGTGCTCTTCACCGACATCGTCGGCTCGACGGAGCGGGCCGCGGAGCTCGGTGACCAGCGCTGGGCAGAGCTGCTGGCCGACCATCATCGCGTCGTGCGGGAGGAGCTCGAACGCCATCGTGGCCAGGAGGTCAGGGTCGTCGGGGACAGCTTCCTCGCCACCTTCGATGGCCCCGCGAGGGGCATCCGGTGCGCCGCGGCGATTCGCGAGGGCTTGCGCCCGCTGGGGATCGAGCTGCGTGCAGGGCTGCACACCGGGGAGGTAGAGCTCGCGGCCTCCGGGATCGAGGGCATCGCGGTGCACATCGGGGCGCGGATCGCAGCGCTCGCCGGTCCGGGCGAGATCCTCGTCTCGAGCACCGTCAAGGACCTCGTCGTCGGCTCGGAGATCGCCTTCGCCGACCGCGGTGCGCACGCGCTCAAGGGCGTGCCCGGCGAGTGGCACGTCCACGAGGTGCGCTGAGTCGAGGCCGTCAGGCCCGGGGGACGGCCCGCAAGGGCGAGGCGGGCCTCGCTCCTACACGCCCCGGGGCGCCTCGTCGTCGACCGAGAGGCGTACGAGGTCGCGGATCGAGACCATCCCGACGACCTTGTCGCCCTCGACGACGGGTAGGTGCCGGAAGCCCCCGTGGATCATGAGGGCGGCGGCATGGCCTGCCGTCTCGTCGGGGTCGATGGTGTCCGGCCCGCGCGTCATCGCGTCCCCGACCGTGCCGTCGACGCCTCCCGTCGCGACCGCGCCGAGGATGTCGCGCTCGGTGAGGATGCCGACGAGGCGATCGCTCTCCGTCACCACCACGGCTCCGACGCGGCGCTCGTGCATGCGGCCGGCCGCGTCGACGAGGCTCGTCGTCGGGCCGACGGCCAACACGTCCGGCGTCATGATCTCCCCCACGGCGGGCATGGGGCGATCGTAGACCTCGGGCGGCGCGATGGAAAGGAGCGCGTTCAACGCCGTCCCTTCGCCCGCGACGCGTCCCGCGCGAAGCGCGACAGCGCCTTCCAGCGCTTGCGCTCCTCGGCCTGTGCGCGCTTGTCGAGCCGCCGCTCGAGGTGGGCGAGCTCGGCCTCGAGCTTGAGGTAGCTCTCCCAGCGCTCCGGCGGGAGCGTCCCGTCCGCGAGCGCGGCCTTCACGGCGCAGCCGGGCTCGCTCTCGTGGCTGCAGTCGGAGAAGCGGCAGTGCTCGAACAGCGACGTCACGTCGTCGAAGGTCTCCTCGAGGGCCTCGTCCGCCACCCAGAGCTGGAGCTCGCGCATCCCCGGCGTGTCGATCACGAGCGCGCCGCCCGGCAGCTGCACGAGCTCGCGGCGAACCGTCGTGTGGCGCCCCTGGCCGTCGCTTCGGAGCTCCTGCGTGTCGAGGCGCTCGTTGCCCGCGAGCGTGTTCACGAGCGTCGACTTGCCGACCCCGGACGAGCCGAGGAGCGCGGCGGTGACGCCGGGGCGCAGGGTGGAACGAACTGCGTCGAGGCCCTCGCCCGTCACGCTGGAGAGCACGTGGACGGGGACGTCCGCGGCAACCGACTCGACGGCCGCGAGCGCGCCGTCCGGATCGCTCGCAAGGTCGCTCTTCGTCAGCAGCACCACCGGCTGGGCGCCGCTCTCCCGCGCGAGGATCAGGTAGCGCTCGAGGCGGCGCAGGTTCAAGTCCTCGTTGAGCGAGGTGACGATGAAGACGACGTCGACGTTCGCTGCGAGCACCTGCTCCTCGGTCGCCTGCCACGCGGTCTTGCGCGAGAATCTCGTGCGCCGCGGGAGCACCGCCTGGATCGTCCCGGCGTCCTCCTCGGCGCGGGGGGCGACGGCGACCCAGTCGCCGACGGCAGGGAGGTCTGCGGGCGAGCGCGGACTCCTCGTAGAGGCGGCCCGCGACATCGCAGCGCAGCTCTCCGAGCTCGGTGAGCACGTCGTAGGCGCCGCGGTGCTGGACGGCGACGCGGCCGGCGATCAGGCCGTCCGCGGCGTCGCTGGAGAACTGCTCGGCGAGGGTGTCGTCCCAGCCGAGGGTGGTGAGGTCTGGCACGGTGAAAGGTCTCCTCTCGGACTACGGAGTCAGGGGCGCGGGTCGGCGCGCCCGTCGCGAGAGGCCCGTCTCGTGGTTCAGCCGACGAGCCGCGCGGGGCGCGGCCGGGAGGAAGCGGTCTCTGTCATCGCGGCGACCTCCTTCGTCGGGGACACGGCCAGTATGCCCGACCCCGGCCTACGCCGCGAGCGCGGCGGCCAGCGCGGCGTCGAGATCGGTGTCGGCGAACGCGAAGCCTGCCTGCTCGAGCCGCTCGGCGACGGGCCGCTGGCCGCCGAGCAGCAGCTCCTCGCCCATCTGCCCGAACGCGAGCCGCACCGCGAACGCCGGCAGAGGGAAGATCGTCGGCCGGTGCAGCGCGCGCCCGAGCGCCTTCGTGAACTCACGGTTCGTGGCCGAGGCGCCGACGACGTTCACCGGGCCGGTGAGCTCGCTGTCCAGCGCATGGAGATAGACGCGCACCGCGTCGGGGAGCGAGGCCCAACACCACCATTGCTGCCCGCTGCCGACCCGGCCCCCGAGCCCGAGCCTGAAGGGGAGGCGCATCCGCCCGACCGGGCCTTCCGTACGGTGCAGGAGCGGCGCCTGGCGGAGCGCCACGACGCGGATCCCCGCCTCGCGCGCGGGCTCGGCCGCCTGCTCCCAAGCCTCGACGACGTCGGCGGCGAACCCCGCGCCCTTCGGGCTCGCCTCCGTGACGGGCTCGTCGCCGAGCCCGTAGAACCCGACGCCGGAGGCCTGGACGAGGACCGAGGGCCGCGGGTCGAGCGCGGCCATCGTGCGCGCGACGAGGCCGGTGCCGTCGACCCGGCTGCCGAGGATCCGCTCCTTCGCCGCGTCCGACCACCGCTGGCCGATCGTCTCGCCGGCGAGGTGGACGACGGCATCGATGCCCACAAGCCCTGCCACGTCGATCGTGCCGGCGGCCGGATCCCAGGCGATCTCGTGCTCGTCCGAGGGCGCGCGTCGGACGAGCGTGACGACGTCGTGCCCCGCCTCGCGCAGGGCGGGCACGAGCGCCGAGCCGATGGGCCCGGACGCGCCGGTGACGGCGACCTTCATGCCCGGAGTGTCGCACGGGGCACGCGGGGCCGCGGCAGCTTCTCAGCGGGCGCGCGGGCCCGAGTGCCAGAAGACGAGCGCCGCCGCGGCCGCCTCGGCGAGCACGCTCAGCGCTGCCACGAGCTTGAGTGAGATCGGCATGTGCCGCATGCACCCGTTATCGGCGATACCGAGCTGTTGTCCAGTCCGGGATCGCCCGGCGGAAGGTCTAGACTGGTCGCCGCGAGCGCGAGCGAGATCGGAAAGCCCGCATCTACCGAAGTTCGGCAGCCAGGGCGAGGGTGTCCAGCGGACCGCCCCTCTACGATGGCTCTCCCGTGTCCGCCCCGTTCGTCCACCTCCACGTCCACTCGGAGTACTCGATCCTCGACGGGGCGTGCAGGATCCCGGCGCTGGCGCGGAAGGCGGCCGAGCTCGAGATGCCGGCGGTGTCGCTCACCGACCACGGCTCGATGGCGGGCGCGGTCGACCTCTACAAGGCCGCCGCCGAGCAGGGGATCAAGCCGATCTTCGGGTGCGAGGTGTACGTCGTCGACGACCGCCGGGCCCTCCAGAAGGGCCACGCGCACCTGACGCTCCTCGCGTCCGACAACACGGGCTACGCCAACCTGATCAAGCTCTGCTCGCTCGGCTACCTCGAGGGCTACTACTACAAGCCGCGGGTCGACTGGGAGCTGCTCGAGCGCCACGCGCCGGGGATGATCGCCCTGTCGGGCTGCCTCTCCGGACGTGTCTCGCGCGCGCTCAGCGAGAGCCGCGACGCCGACGCGGAGGCCGAGCTCGACCGGCTCGCGCAGATCTTCGGGGCCGACAACACGTACGTGGAGCTCCAGAACGTCGGGCTCGACGTCCAGCAGGCGGCGTTCCTCGGCCTGCCCAGGCTCGCCGAGCGCCGGAGGCTGCCTCTCGTCGCGACGGGTGACGTCCACTACCTCGACGCGACCGACGCGTCGAGTCACGACGCGCTCCTCTGCATCCAGTCCGGCGACTCGCTCAAGAACCCGAACCGCTGGCGCTTCGGCGCCGACGAGTTCTACTTCAAGACCCCGGCGGAGATGGCGCTCGACTTCCCGGGGCACGAGGACGCGATGCGCCGGAGCCTCGAGGTCGCGGAGCGCTGCAACGTCGAGCTCGAGCTCGGCCGGATCCGGCTGCCGAAGTTCCCGGTGCCCGAGGGCCGCGACGCGTTCGAGTACCTCGTCGAGCTGTGCGAGAAGGGCCTCGTCAAGCGCTACGGCGCCTCGACCCCCGAGCTCGAGGAGCGCCTGCGCTTCGAGCTCAAGACCGTCCGCGAGATGGGCTTCGCCGACTACTTCCTGATCGTCGCGGACTTCATCGGCTTCGCGAAGCGAAACGGCGTCTCGGTCGGCCCGGGCCGCGGCTCCGCTGCCGGCTCGCTCGCCGCGTACTGCCTGGAGATCACCGACATCGACCCGATGCGCTACGGCCTCCTCTTCGAGCGGTTCCTGAACCCTGCCCGCAAGGACATGCCCGACATGGACATCGACTTCGCGGTCGAGGGCCGGGAGCGCGTCATCAACTACGTCGACCGAGAAGTACGGCCGCGACCGCGTCGCGCAGATCATCACCTTCTCGAAGATGGCCGCCCGCGCCGCGCTGCGCGACGCCGGGCGCGTGCTCGAGATCCCCTACGGCGTCGTCGACCGCATCGCGAAGCTCGTCCCGGAAGGCCCCGGCCAGACGCTCGAGGAGGCGCTCAAGCCCGGTCAGGAGCTCGCGAAGGCCGTCGAGGGCGACCCGGTCGCGAAGGAGATCGTCGACCTCGCCCGCCCGCTCGAGGGGCTGACCCGCGCCGACTCGATCCACGCCGCCGGCGTCGTGATCGGGTCGGAGCCCCTGATCGACGTCGTCCCGCTCCAGCAGAAGGGCTCGGACTCAGAGGTCGTGACGCAGTTCTCGATGAAGAACGTCGAGGCGCTCGGGCTCCTCAAGGTCGACTTCCTCGGCTTGCGCAACCTCGACGTGATCGACAAGGCCGTCGCGCTGATCGGAGGCGGCCTCGACATCGGCGCGATCCCGCTCGACGACCGCAGGACCTACGAGATGCTCGCCCGGGCCGACGCGACCGGCGTCTTCCAGTTCGAGTCGTCGGGGATGAAGGACGCGCTGCGACAGGTGAAGCCGACGGTGTTCGAGGACCTGATCGCCCTCGTCGCGCTCTACCGCCCCGGCCCGATGCAGTACATCCCCACCTACGCCGCCCGCAAGAACGGCCGCGAGGCCGTGCGGTTCATCGATCCCCGGCTCGAGTCGATCACCGGCAACACGTACGCGATCTCGATCTACCAGGAGCAGTCCATGGAGATCGCCAAGCAGATCGCGGGCTTCACCGGCGCCGAGGCGGAGACGCTGCGCCGCGCGATCGGCAAGAAGATCCACGAGCTGATGGCCTCCCTCAAGGGGAAGTTCCTCGACGGCTGCGCGGCGAACGGCGTCACCCCGGCGGTCGCCGAGCAGCTCTGGAAGGACATGGAGGCCTCGAAGGACTACTCCTTCAACAAGGCGCACGCCGCCTGCTACGCGCTGATCGCCTACCGCACCGCGTGGCTCAAGGCGAACCACCCGTGCGAGTACATGGCCGCGCTGATCTCGAGCGTGATGAACACGAAGGACCGCGTGCCGTTCTACGTCAACGCCTGCGACGAGATGGGGATCGAGGTGCTGCCGCCCGACGTCAACTCGTCCGCGGTCGACTTCGCGGTCGTCGAGGGAAAGATCCGCTTCGGCCTCAATGCGGTCAAGAACGTGGGGGAGACCGCGGCGCAGCGGATCGTCGCCGCGCGCGAGGAGGGCGGCCCGTTCGCGTCGATCTGGGACTTCACCGAGCGCGTCGATCCACAGGTGGTCAACAAGCGCTCGCTCGAGTCGCTCGTCAAGTGCGGCGCGCTCGACTCGACGGGCGCGTCGCGGATGGGGATGCTCGCCGTCCTGGAGCAGGCCCTCGGCTACGGGCAGAAGCTCGCGCAGGACCGGCTGATGGGGCAGTCCTCGCTCTTCGACAGCGCGTTCGACGCCGACGACGGGGGCGTCGCGCGCCACCACCCGCCGATCCCCACCGGCGAGTTCGAGAAGCAGGAGCTCCTCCGGCTCGAGAAGGAGACACTCGGCCTCTACGTCTCCGAGCACCCGCTGTCGGCCGTCCGCGAGCAGCTCCGCCGCAAGACCGACGCCACCCTGTCCGACCTCGAGCGGCGCCGCGACGGCGAGGTCGTCACCGTCGGCGGGATCGTCTCCGACGTCAAGCACCTGACGACGAAGCGCGGCGACCCGATGGTCTTCCTCACCCTCGACGACCCGACCGGGACCGCCGAGGTCGTCGTCTTCAACTCCGCCTACCAGGCCTCGCGCGAGCTGTGCGTGACCGACCGGATCCTGATCGTGAAGGGCCGGATCGACCACAAGCAGCAGGGCGAGACGAAGCTCCTCGCGACCGAGATCACGCCGTTCGAGGCCGTGCCCGAGCGCAGGGAGGTGCGCTTCTCCCTCGACGCGCGCGAGGCCCCCGCCGGCGCGATCCGCGAGCTCGCCCGCCTCGTGCGCGAGTTCCCCGGCGAGTCGCCGGTCTACCTCTCGCTCGACACCTCCGAGGGCCCCAAGACCTACGCTCTCGGCCCCGAGTTCCGAGTCCGCCCCGACCCGGACTTCATCGCCGAGGCCAGGGCGCTGCTCGGCGGGTCGGCTCTGCTGTCCTAGCGTCGGCTACAGGAGGATCTGGAGCGCGAGATCCACGCTGCAGCCGCGCTCGACGAGCGAGACGGCGAGGTGGAGGTCGACCTCGGGCGAGGCGGCGAGGACGGCCGCGGACTCGGCGTCGTACCCGGCGCGCTCGAGAGAGTCGAGCCGCCAGAGCTCCACGCGCTCGATCTCGAAGTTGAACTCGGTGGTGTCGACGATCGACATGGCGCCTCCTTTCTCCGAACGTCCTTCCTTGCCTGCGTCTTCGCGGGAACGTCGTCTCCGGTCGTCCTGTTGTACGCACCGGAGATGCGGGAATTGCTGTACCCGCGTGAAGGAGCTGTAAATCCTCGGCTGCCTCGTCGGCGCGCGAGACTTGCGGTGGCACCGCCCGTCTTCGTAGGATCGACCGATGCGCCTCAGGAAGGACACGAAGGTGGAGCTGCTCCACGCGGTGCCGCTCTTCGCGAGCTGCTCCAAGGCCGAGCTCCAGCGGATCGCGTCGCTCGCGGACGAGCTCGACCTCGGCGAGGGCGCGACGCTCATCCGGGAGGGCGAACGCGGGCGCGAGTTCCTCGTGATCGTGGACGGGACCGTTCGGGTGGCACGGCGCGGCAAGACCATCCGCGATCTCGGCCCGGGCGACTTCATCGGCGAGATCGCGCTGATCTCGGACGTTCCGCGCACCGCGACCGTGACCGCCACCTCGCCGGTGCGGCTGCTCGTCGTCACCGACCGCGCGTTCCGCGGTCTGATCGAGGCGATGCCCTCGATCGCGACGAAGGTGCTGCAGAGCCTCGGCGAGCGCCTGCACACCGACGCGGTCTGAGCTCGTTCGCGAGCAGGAGTCCGCAGGAGCGGATTCCTGCCGCTCGCTGGTGTCCGACTTCGAGCCGGACGCCTGGCGTCGTTGGGGGCGCGGCCGGCGGGTGGCGACCGTCCGAGTCCGACACTGCGGAGACCTCTACGCTCTGCAACGTGGCGCTCGTCGGGATCAACCATGTCGCGCTCGAGGTCGGCTCGATCGACGAGGCGCTCGCGTTCTGGGAGCGCCTGTTCGGGCCGCTGACGCTGCGCAGCCGCTCCGGCGTCGACGGCGTTCGTCGACATGGGCGACCAGTTCGTCGCGCTGATGCGGGCGCCGCGCGGTGCGGCCGACGTCCACCGGCACGTGGGCGTCGTCGTCGACGACAAGGACGCCGTCCGGGCCGCGGCGGTCGCGGCGGGCATCGAGGTCTCGCGGCCGCCCTCGCTCGACCTCCGCGACCCGTGGGGGAACCTCCTGCAGGTCGTCGACTACCGCGACATCCAGTTCACCAAGGCGCCGGAGATCCTCGCCGGGATGGGTCTCGCGGGGCTCGGGAAGACGGAGGCAGCGCTCTCCGAGCTTCGCGCGAAGGGGCTGGCGTAGTCGGGCCGGACGGATCGCTGACGCGATCGGGCAGAATGCCCCGGCGGTGAGCGTCCTCGCATCGATCCCCTCGCCCAGCTCGGGCACGCTCGAGATCGGGCCGTTCACCGTCCACATGTACGGCCTCACGCTGCTCGCGGCGATCGCGGTGTGCACGTACGTCACGGGCCGGCGCTGGGTCAACCGCGGCGGCGACTGGGACCTCATCTTCCGCTGCGCCGTGTGGGGGGTCGCGGCGGGGATCGTCGGCGCGCGCCTCTACCACGTCGTCACGAGCTGGGACGAGGTGCCGGACCAGTGGTGGGGCGTGTTCGCGATCTGGCGCGGCGGGCTCGGCGTGTGGGGCGGGATCGCGCTCGGCTGCCTCGTCGGCGGCATCGTCGCGAAGCGCGCCGGCGCCGACGTCTGGCTGCTCGCCGACTGCCTCGCGCCCGGCCTCCTGCTCGCACAGGGCATCGGCCGCCTCGGCAACTGGTGGAACCAGGAGCTCTTCGGCAAGCCCACGGACCTGCCGTGGGGGCTCGAGATCGACGCGCCGCCGTTCCCGTACCCGCCGGGCACGACGTTCCATCCGACGTTCCTGTACGAGCTGATCTGGGACTTCGCGATGGCGGCCGTGCTCGTGTACGTGATCGAGCGGCGCTTCCGCCCGCGGCCGCCCGGCATCTTCGCCGCGTACATCGCGCTCTACTGCACCGGCCGCTTCTTCGAGGAGCTCCTGCGGATCGACCCGGCGCACCACATCGCGGGCCTCCGGCTCAACGCATGGGTCTCGCTGCTCGGGGTGGCGGCGGGCGTGCTCTGGTACGTGCTCTCGCAGCGGGACGACCGCCCGTCGCTGCCGCGGAGGAAGAAGGAGAAGCCGACCGCCCCGGCGCGCAAGATGGCCGTTCCGCAGGGCAGGCGCGTCCGACCCCCCGGCTAGATTCCTGCGCGTGCCGTCGGCGGTTCGCGACCTCGAGCTGGACCTCGACGCGTTCGAGGGCCCGTTCGACCTGCTCCTCACGCTGATCCTCAAGGACCAGCTCGAGCCGGCCGAGATCGACATCGCGGCGATCGTGGTGGCGTTCGTCGAGCACCTGACGGCGCGCGACCGGATCGACCTCGATGCGTGCGGCGAGTTCCTGGTGCTGATCGCCGCGCTGCTCGAGATCAAGGCGCGTCAGCTCTTCCCGGAGGAGGGCGCCGAGCTGGCCGAGCTCGAGCCGGAGGAGGCCGCCGAGGAGCTCGCACGGCGGCTCGCCGAGTACCGGCGCATGAAGGAGGCCGCGACCTGGCTCCGGGAGCGGCTGCAGGAGGAGCGGGAGCGCTTCTTCCGCCTCGGTCCGGCGCCGCTCGCCCCGCCCGCGGAGCGGCGGCTCGCGCAGCAGGATCCCGAGCAGCTCGCCGCGGCACTGAGAGGACTGGCGGTGCCGCCGCCGAAGGTGTCCCTCTCGCACATGGCACTCCGCTTTCCGCCCGTCGCGCAGTTCCTCGAGCGCTTCCGCGCGGTCCTGCGCCGCCGCCGGGTGTTCGACTTCGACGGCGAGGTCGCGGGCCTCTCCCGGGTCGAGCAGGCGGTCGCGTTCCTCGCCCTGCTCGAGCTCCGGAAGTCCGGCGAGATCGCCCTCGCCCAGACCGCCCCCTTCGCCCCGATCCGTGTCTCGCGCCACGAGGCAGAAAGGACACACGCGTGGACCGTTCGCTCCGCCTGATCTCCACCGACACGATCGTCGGCACCCCGATCGACGCGCTCGCGCGCACGATCGAAGCACTGCTCGTCGTGGCCTCCCAGCCGCTCACGGTCGACGAGCTCGCCGCCGCGACCGAGGACGACGCGGAGCGCATCGAGACGGCGCTCGGGCTCCTGCGTGAGCGCTACTCCGAGGGCCGGAGCGGGATCGTGCTCGAACGCGTGTCGGGTGGCTACGCCTTCCGTGCCTCGCGCGAGGCGGCCGAGGCATGTGGACGCCTGTTCGAACGGCCCGTCGAGCGCGGGCTCTCGCAGGCGGCACTCGAGACGCTCGCGATCGTCGCGTACATGGGGCCGGTGTCCCGCCCCGAGATCGCGCGCGTGCGCGGCGTCGCCGCCGACTCCGCCGTCGCCTCGCTCGTCGAGCGCGGCCTCGTCGCCGAGGCGGGGCGCGAGAGCGGGCCCGGCGGCGCGGTTCGCTACCGCGTGACGCCGCTGTTCGAGCGGGTCTTCGGACTCGACACGCTCGCCGAGCTGCCGCGCCTCGACGACCTCGGCGGCGAGTCGGAGGCGATCCGCGAGCGGCTCCTCGCGGTCGCCGAAGCCCGAGCGTCGTGATCTTGTTCGCAAGCGGGTTCCCGCCGCTCGAATCCCGCGCCTTCGTCGGGGGCAGACCCCTGAAGGCGTCCCCTGCGGGGCCGCAACGGCTGCGGCCGCGAGAATCGTGACCACGATCGCCGTCGCGCTCTTCGACGGCGCCGAGGAGCTCGACTTCGCCGGCCCGTGGGAGGTGCTCGCAGCCTGGGCAGCGCAGTGGCCCGACGACGGCGTCGAGGTGTTCACCGTCGCGCCGACCGCGGACGCTGTGACGTGCGCGAAGGGGATGCGCGTGCTGCCCGACCACACGTGGGAGGCCGCACCCCCGATCGACGTGCTCGTCTACCCGGGCGGCGTCGGGTCGCGCCGTGAGCTCGCCGACGCGGAGGTGCTCGATCGGCTGCGCGGCCTCCGCGAGGGTGGGACGCTGATGACGAGCGTCTGCACCGGCGCGCTCGTGTTCGCCGCCGCCGGGCTCCTCCGCAACCTGCCCGCCACGACCTGGTGGGGGGCGCTCGACACGCTGGCCGAGCTGGACCCGACGATCGAGGTGCGCCCCGACGACCGGTTCGTCGACAGCGGCGAGATCGTCACCGCGGCCGGGGTCTCGGCGGGGATCGACATGGCGCTCCACCTCGTCGCGCGGCTCCACTCGGTCGAGCGCGCGCGCGACGTGCGCCGCTACATCCAGTACGACCCCGAGCCGCCGGTCTGAACTTGCTCGCCAAGCAGGATTCGGCGGAAGCCGAATCCTGCGGCTTGATCCCCGCCTGCCGGCGGGGCAGATCCCTGAAGGCGTCCCCTTCGGGGCCGCAACTGCCTGGGCTGGTTCGCGGGCGGGATTCCGCTGAAGCGGAATCCCGCGCTCGGATCCCCGCCCTCCGGCGGGTCAGATCCCTGAAGGAGTCCCCTTCGGAGCCGCAACCGCCTGAGCCTGCGAACGAGCGGAGCGGGCAGCTGCCGCCGCCCGCTCCGGCCATCCTCAGATCCTCGTCCCGATCGACTCGAGGTACTCCCCGGGAACCGCGACCGGGCCGCCGGCCGGCAGCCGATTCCACCCGTGGACGAGTGCGCGCATGTCGTCCTCGAGCACCGCGCCTGCGGCCTCGACAGCCTTCAGCGTCGGGCCGTAGAAGTGGACGAACGTGCTGACGAAGTCGTCCGCGGAGGCGAAGCGGAACGTGAACGTCCGACGACGGTGTGTCCACGCGACGTCGTCGCCGAACAACCCGAGCAGATGCTGTTCCTTCCCCCACTGCACCGGGGGCACGAGGCCGGACGGAGGCGGCACGTGGTCGGCCACGGTGTCGAACAGCCCGCCGAGAAAGCCCTCGGGCGTCCAGCTCGCAAGCGCGATCGTCCCGCCGGGGCGGCAGGCGCGGACGATCTCGGCGGCCGCCCGGGCGTGGTCGGGAGCGAACATCGAGCCGTACACCGAGAGGACGGCGTCGAAGGACGCGTCGGGGAACGGGATCGCCTCGGCGTCCCCCTCCACCAGCTCGACGTCGAGCCCCTCGGCCGCGGCGCGCGCCCGGCCCCGCTCGAGCAACGCCGGCACGTAGTCGATTCCGGTCACCCGGGCACCGACGCGTGCCGCGGCGAGCGCCGCGTTCCCGCTCCCGGTCGCGACGTCGAGGACGCGCGAGCCGGCGCGCAGGTCGGCGGCATCCACGAGGCGCTCGGCCACGGGGACGATGAGGGCCGCGATCGTGTGGAAGTCGCCGCTCGACCAGGTCGCCTGCTGGCGCTGCTTGACGGCCGTCAGGTCGGGTGTATGTGCGATGAGTGTCGTCACGTGATCTCCTTTGTAGTACGAACGATCGTGCTAATTAATCGGACACTATACGACCGGTCGTGCTATCTTGTCAAGCATGGCCGAGACGCGAACGGGCACCCGCCGCCGGGCGGCGCGCAGCGACGGCATCCGGACGCGTCGCGCCATCCTCGAGGAGGCGGCGCGGCTCGCGACCGTCGAGGGGCTCGACGGCCTCTCGCTCGGGCGGCTCGCCGACCAGGTGGGGATGAGCAAGAGCGGCCTGTTCGCGCACTTCGGGTCGAAGGAAGAGCTCCAGCTGGCCACCGTGGAGACGGCGACCGAGATCTTCAACCGGGTCGTGGTCGAGCCTGCGGCGGCCGCCTCGACAGGGCTCGAGCGGCTGCGGTTGCTGCTGGACGGCTTCCTCCGCCACGTGGAGGTCGCGGTGTTCCCCGGAGGGTGTTTCTTCGCGTCGGCGGCCGCGGAAATGGACACTCGCTCCGGTCCCGTGCGCGACAGCGCCTTCGCGGTCGTGCAGGACTGGACGGCTGCCCTCGAGCAGGCGGTCCGGGACGCTCAGGCGGACGGCGCGCTCGACGCAGAGGTCGCGGCGGACCAGCTCGTCTTCGAGCTGGATGCCTACCTCATGCTCGCGAATGCGCAGTTCGTGGCGACGGGGTCGAAGGAGCCGATCGACCGGGCGCGTCGCGCGATCGACGCCCGCCTCGGCGCGGCGATGACCCCCGCGTAGAGCGCCTCGCTGCCCGGCGTCAGACCTGCCAGCTGCCGTCGCGGAGGAGTGGCACGACGTCACCGTCGCCGGTCAGACCGTCGACGGCGAGGTCGGGCGAGCCGATCATGAAGTCGACGTGGATCGAGCTCGCGTTGATCCGTGCCTTGTCGTCGGGCGCCTCCACGACGTGGGCGTACGCGTTGCCGAGAGCGATGTGGCTCGCGGCGTTCTCGTCGAGCAACGTCTCGAAGAACGTCGTCCCGAGCGGGCCGATGCGCCCTTCGCCGTCGACGAGCGCGAGCTCGCCGAGGCGCGACGCGCCCTCGTCCTTCGCCGCGATCGCCCGCAGCGCGTCCGCACCGCGCTCGGCGTCGATCCGGACGGCCCGGCCGGCCTCGAACCCGACGCGGATCCCCTCGATCAGCGTGCCGTAGACCTGGAGCGGGCGGGTTGCCGTCACGTGCCCGTCGGCGCGCAGCGGGTCGGGCGTCGTGAACATCTCCTCGCTCGGGACGTTCGGGAAGTGGCGCAGCCCGTCGACCGTCGTGAAGTCCGCCGCGTGCCAGGCCGAGGAGGGGAGGAGCCCCACGGTGAGGTCGGTACCGGGGCCGTGGAGCCGGATCGCGTCGAAGCGCCGCTCTGTGAGGATCGCCGCGACGCTCTCGAGCCTCCGCGCGCGCTCCCGCCACGCCTCGGCGGGATCGGGCTCGTCGAGGCGGCAGATGTGCGCGATCGCCTCCCACAGGCGGTCGTACGCCTCGTCCGGGTCGAGGTCGGGGTAGACGAGCTTCGCCCAGCCGGGCGTCGGCGCGGGCGCGATGCACCAGTTCGTGGTCGACCGGTTGACCACGTCGCCGGTGTTCGGGAGGTACGGGAGCACGTCGCGTCCGGCCCGCGCGGGGTCGACGCCCGCGAGCGCCTCCGGGTCGGCCGGGCCGTTGAGCGTGACGCGTGCGGCGTGCTCGTCGGAGAGCCACTCGAGCCTGTCGATCAGCCACGGGGGGACGTAGTCGAGCGTCGACTCGTCCGCGTGCAGCAGCCGCTCGCGCTTGACCCGGGTGTCGAACACCCACACGTCGACCCAGCGTGCGCCACGCTCGTAGGCGGCGCGCGCGACCTCGTGCGTGAGCTCCTCCTTGCCCGGGTACGTGGTCACGCCGACGATCTGGCCGGGCTGGACGTTCGCGCCGTAGCCGACGACGAGGTCGGCGAGCCGGCGCGTGAGGTCGGCGTAGTCGAGCACCGGGCTGAGCCTATGCGCCCGACAGAATGCATCCGTGCGCCTGAACGCCTACCTCGCCCGCGCGGGCGTCGCCTCCCGGCGTGGCGCCGACGAGCTGATCAAGGCGGGGCGCGTCACGGTCGACGGCGCACCGGGCGAGCTCAACACGTTCGTCGAGGGCTCGAGCGTCGTCCGGGTGGACGGGCGGGAGCTCGGCAAGCAGGCGCTCCGGCACGTATTGCTGAACAAGCCGCGAGGGACGATCACGACCGCGCGCGACCCGAAGGGGCGCCCCACGGTGGTCGACCTCGTCGGCGGCGACGTGCGGATCGTGCCGGTGGGGCGGCTCGACCGCGACACCACCGGCGTGCTCCTGTTGACCAACGACGGCCCTCTCGCGCACCGGCTGGCGCACCCGCGGTACGGGGTGGAGAAGACCTACGTCGCGGAGGTCGAGGGCGAGCCGGGCGACCCGGTGCTGCGCCGTCTCGCCGAGGGCATCGAGCTCGACGACGGGCCGACGGCGCCGGCGCGCGTCAGCCGCCTTGGCCCCTCGCGTCTCGAGCTCGTTCTCCACGAGGGCCGCAACCGTCAGGTGCGGCGGATGCTCGAGGCAGTCGGGCACCCGGTGGTCAGGCTGCGCCGCTCCCGCTATGCGGGCATCGGCCCCGGTCGGCTGCGGCCGGGCGAATGGCGCGAGCTGTCGCGCGACGAGGTACGGGCGCTCCGACGTCGGGTCGGCCTCTAGCCGATCGGCCGGGCCGGGCTACTCGAACCAGACGAGGGTCGCGAGGACGACGTAGAGGCTGACGAGCGCGAGGCCCTCGAAGAGGACGGCCCGCCCGTCGCCCGTCACCTGCCAGAGCGCGATCGCCGTCAGCGCCAGTGCGCCGAGGTACACCGGCTCGACCACGAACGTGAGCCGGTCGGCGAAGAAGAACGAGGCGAGCACGAGCACGGGCCAGAGGAAGCACGCGATCTGCGCGACCGAGTTCTTCACGACGGAGATCGCGAGGTCGTTCTGGCCCTTCCAGGCGAGCTGGACGGCGACGACGTTCTCCACTGCGTTCCCGGCGATGGCGACGATCACGAGCCCCGTGAACGCCTTCGAGATGCCGAGCGCCTCGACCGCCGGGTCGAGGGCGTGGACGAACCAGTCGGAGACGAGCGCGGCGGCCACGCCCGACACGGCGAGCAGGGCGATCGCGACCTGGAACGGCAGCGCCGCGCGGCTGTGCTCGGCGAACGCGGCCTCCGACGTCCGGTCGGAGCGGAGGTAGCCGAAGAGCCACGCGCCGTAGACGATCAGGAGGCAGACCGCGCCGACCACCGAGATCTCGTACTGGTGATGGCTCGCGGCGTCGCCGACCTGGTCGGAGAGCCCCAGGATCGAGATCAGGAACACCGCGAGCAGGAGCAGCGTCGCGGTGTCGTTCGGGAGGCGCGCGCCGAAGGTCATCGTGCCGTCCGGGCGCCTGGTCGAGCCGGCGGCGATCGCCAGGCCGAGCACGAGCAGCGCGTTCGCGAACAGCGAGCCGAGGATCGAGAACTGGGCTACGACGAGCTCCCCCGCCGACAGCGCGAACAGCACGATGAAGAGCTCGGGCAGGTTGCCGAGCGTCGACTGGAGCGCGCCCGTCACGGCCGGCCCGAACCTCGCGCCCACGGATTCGGTCGCGATCCCGATCGTCCATGCGACGCCTCCGAGCGCGATCCCGCAGACGACGAACGTCACGACGGGGTCTGCGTCGGTGAAGTGGAGGATGCCGCCCACGACCGCGACGGCGAGCGCCACCGCCGAGATCGCGAGCGTCTTGATCACGCGCCCGCGAGCCTCACGAAGCCCATCCTCTCGTACATCGCCTCGAGGGTGGGAGCGGACGCGGCGCGGGCCTTGTCGGCCCCCACGGCGAGCAGGCGCATCAGCTCCGGCTCGTCGTCGCGCAGCGCGAGGTAGCGCTCGCGCACCGGGTCGAGCAGCTCCACGACTGCGTCGCCCACGTCGCGCTTGAGGTCGCCGTATCCGGAGCTCTCGTACGCCACCTCGATCTCCCCGGGGGTGCGCTGTGTCGCGACCGCGAGGATGTCGATCAGGTTCGAGACGCCGGGCTTGTCGTCGCCGCGCCGGATCTCGCGACCGGAGTCGGTCACCGCCGAGCGGAACTTCTTGCGGATCGCGTCGGGCTCGTCGAGCATCTTGACCGTGCCCTGCTCGGTGCCGCTCGTGGTGGACATCTTCCGGGTCGGCTCCTGGAGGTCCATGATCCGCGCGCCGACCTCCGGGTAGACGCCTTCGGGCACGACGAACGTCTCGCCGAAGCGGGCGTTGAAGCGCTCGGCGACGTCCCGGGCGAGCTCGAGGTGCTGGCGCTGGTCGTCGCCGATCGGGACGCGGTGCGTCTGGTAGAGGAGGATGTCGCCGGCCATCAGCACCGGGTACGTGAAGAGGCCGGCCGAGACGAACTCGCGCCGGTCGGCCTTGTCCTTGAACTGCGTCATCCGGCCGAGCTGGCCGTACGAGGTGACGGCCGAGAGCAGCCAACTCGCCTCGGCGTGCGCCGTGACGTGGCTCTGCGCGAACACCGTCGACCGCTCGGGGTCGAGCCCGGTCGCGATCAGCATCGCGAACAGGTCGAGGGTGCGGTCGTGGAGGTCGCGCGGGTCGTGGTCGACCGTGATCGCGTGCAGGTCGACGATGCAGAAGAACGCCTCGCCCTGCTCCTGCGTCTGCGCGTACTGGCGGAACCCGCCGATGTAGTTGCCGAGGTGCTTGTCGCCCGTCGGCTGGATGCCGGAGAAGATCCTCATCGGTCGTCCTTTCGCTCGCTTCGCGACCGGGCGGACTAGTGCGCCGCCCGGCCGCCCGTGATCGCCGCCGCGGAGCGGCGCCAGAAGAGCGAGTGCCGATCGAGGCCGGGCATCCGCTCTTTCTAGCTGCTTCGACGCGAGGCGTCAAAGCGGCGGCCACTACACTCGGCGGCATGGCGATCGCCGAGCCATGGACACCGTCTTCGTGGCGCTCGCTGCCCGCCTTGCAGCAGCCGGAGTGGCCCGATCCAGCCGCGGTCGAGGCCGTCCGCGAGCGGCTCGGGCAGCTGCCGCCGCTCGTCTTCGCCGGCGAGGCGCGCGCGCTCGGCCGCGCCCTCGGCGAGGCGGTCGAGGGGAGGGCGTTCCTCCTCCAGGCAGGCGACTGCGCAGAGTCGTTCCGCAACGTCTCCGCGGTCGCGATCCGGGAGCGCCTCAAGGTGCTCCTGCAGATGTCCGCGGTCCTGACGTACGGCGCGACGCTGCCGGTCGTCAAGGTCGGTCGCATCGCAGGGCAGTTCACGAAGCCCCGCTCGTCGCTCACGGAGCGCGTGCAGGGCGTCGAGCTCCCGTCGTTCCGCGGCCACGCGATCCACTCGGACGAGCCGACGCCCGAGGCCCGGGTGCCCGATCCGGAGCGGATGGTGCAGGCGTACTACCAGGCCGTCTCCACGCTCAACCTGCTGCGCGCCTTCACGAAGGGCGGCTTCGCCGACCTGACGCAGGTGCACACCTGGAACCAGGAGTTCGTCTCGAGCTCGCTCGAGGGACGGCGCTACGAGGGAATCGCGAGCGAGATCGGTCGCGCGCTGCGGTTCATGCAGGCGATCGGCATCGACCTCGGCGACGAGCGCATCATCCACGAGGTCGACGTCTGGACGAGCCACGAGGCGCTCCTGCTCGACTACGAGGAGCCGCTCGTGCGACGCGACTCGACGACCGGCGACTGGTACGCGTGCTCCGCCCACTTCCTGTGGGCGGGCGAGCGGACGCGGCAGCTCGACGGCGCGCACGTCGCGTTCCTCGCCGGCGTCGAGAACCCGGTCGGCGTGAAGATCGGGCCGACGGCGACGCGAGGAGGAGCTGGTCGGGCTCTGCGAGCGGCTCAACCCCGATCGCGTCCCGGGTCGGTTGACGCTCGTGACCCGCCTCGGCGCCGACCGGGTGCGCGAGGCGCTCCCCGCCGCTCGTGCGGGCCGTGCGGGAGACGGGGAATCCCGTCCTCTGGGTCTGCGACCCGATGCACGCCAACACGTTCGTCACGCCGTCGGGCCACAAGACGCGCCGCTTCGACGACGTCCTGCGCGAGATCGAGGGGTTCTTCGCCGCGCACCGCGAGGTCGGCTCCTGGCCCGGTGGCGTGCATCTGGAGATCACCGCCGAGAACGTCACCGAGTGCCTCGGCGGGTCGGAGGAGGTGCTCGAGGAGCAGCTCGACCACCGCTACGAGACGCTCTGCGATCCGCGCCTGAACGCCCGGCAGTCGCTCGACCTCGCCTTCCGTGTCGCGGAGCTGATGCGGGCGGCGTGAGCGCCCTCGGCGTTCTGGCGACGCGCGCAACCGGGTGATGGCAGGCCTCGTGGAGCGGCTCGCCGTGATCGGCACCGGGCTGATCGGCGCGTCTGCGGGCCTCGGTGCGCGGCGTGCCGGGGTGCGCGAGGTCGTCGGCTGGGACACGGATCCCGGGCACCTCGCCGTCGCGGCAGAGCGCGGCGCCGTCGATGCGGCGACCGGGCTGCGCGAGGCGGTCGCCTCGGCCGACCTGGTCCTCGTCGCGGCGCCCGTCGGGGATCTCCCGCACACGGTGCGCGAGGTGCTCGACCACGCGCCTGCGGGGTGCACCGTCACGGACGTCGGGTCGACGAAGGGGCCGGTCTGCGCTGCCGCGGGCGACGATCCTCGGTTCGTCGGCGGGCATCCCATCTGCGGAGCGGAGACCCGCGGCCCGGACCGCGCCTCGGCCGACCTGTTCGGAGGCGCGACCTGGTTCATGACGCCGACCGCGACGACGGCCCCCGAGCGGCTGCGGCTCGTCCACGGCTTCGTCTCGTCGCTCGGCGCCCGGCCGGTCGCGATCGGGCCGGACGCCCACGATCGGCTCGTTGCCGTGACGAGCCACCTCCCGCACGTGCTCGCCAACGTGCTCCTGAACCAGGCGGGCTCGACGCGGATCGACGGCCACGACCCGCTCCACGCCGCCGGCGGCTCGCTGCGGGACATGACGCGGATCGGCGGCGCGAACCCGAGGATCTGGGTCGACATCTTCCTCGACAACCGCGAGGCGCTCGCCGGCGCGCTCGCCGAGCAGCGCAGGCAGCTCGAGCAGGTCGAGCGGGCGCTCGCGGCCGGCGACGCGGGGTTCCTCGCGCGGTGGATCGGCGAGGCGAGCGGGCACCGGCGGCGGATGCTCGCGACGGCCTTCTCCGACCCGGGCGAGCTCCACCGGCTCCGGATCCACATCTCGGACCGCCCCGGCGTGCTCGCCGGGATCTTCCAGGCGCTCGGCGCCGAGCGGATCAACGTCGAGGACTTCGAGCTCGACCACGTCTCCGCCGAGCGGGGCGGGACGCTGACGATGCTCGTCGCCGGGGCGGGCGAGGCAGAGCGCGCGCGCGAGCTGCTCGAGCACCAGGGCTACGGCGTCGTCGCCGGCGCCGGTGATCGACGAGTGACGGTGTCGACGAACCGGACGCTGACGTGAGCGCCGCGCTCGACGCCCTGGTCGTCGAGCCGGTGGCGCGGCTCGTCGGGCACGTCGCCGTCCCGGGCGACAAGTCGATCTCGCACCGCTCGGTGTTGATCGGCGCGATCTGCGACGGCGAGACGCGCGTCACGGGGTTCGGCCGCTCGGCGGACACCGAGGCCACCGTCGCGGCGGTGCGCGCGCTCGGGATCGACGGTGTACGAGCACGGCGCCGGGACACGCTGCGGATCTTCGGGAAAGGGCTGCACGGCCTCGTCGCGCCCGGGCGACCGATCGACTGCGCGAATGCCGGGACGCTCGTTCGGCTGATCGCGGGGATCCTCGCCGGTCAGCAGGGCCGAGAGTTCGAGCTCACAGGCGATGCATCGCTCTCGTCGCGTCCCATGGGCCGCATCGCAGAGCCGCTCGCGCCGCATGGGCGCCGGAATCGAGACGACCGACGGGCGCCTGCCGATGGGCATCCAGGGACGCCCGCTGCACGGCATCGACTACGCGCTGCCCGTCGCGAGCGCGCAGGTCAAGTCGGCCGTCCTGCTCGCCGGGCTCTACGCGGACGGCGAGACGACGGTCGTCGAGCCCGCCCCGACCCGCGACCACACCGAGCGCATGCTGCAGGAGGCGGGCGCGAACGTGACCGTCCGCCCGACGAGCGTGACGGTGCGCGCCGGCCGAGCGGCTCTCGCTCGGCGAGGTCGAGGTCCCGGGCGACTTCTCCTCGGCCGCGCCGTTCGTCGTCGCCGCGACGCTCGTCCCGGGCTCCGAGGTGCACGTCCACGGCGTCAACCTCAACCCGAGGCGTACCGGCCTGCTCGAGATCCTCGAGCGGATGGGCGCGAACGTCACGGTCTACAACCGGCGCTCGATCGGCGGCGAGCCGGGGGGCGACCTCGAGATCCACTCGGCGCCGCTCGTCGGGACGACCGTCGGTGCGAAGGACGTCCCGCTCGCGATCGACGAGCTGCCGCTCTTCGCGCTCGCAGCGGCGTGCGCGCGTGGCGAGAGCGTGCTGCGCGGCGCCGAGGAGCTCCGGGCCAAGGAGACCGACCGGATCGAGGCGACCGTCGACGCCCTGCGCGCACTCGGCGTCCGCGCCCGCGCGCGAGACGACGGCTTCGCGATCACCGGCGTCCCCGCGAGGCCCCGCGGCGGGAGGGTCGAGAGCCGCGGCGACCACCGCATCGCCATGCTCGGAGCGGTCGCGGGGCTCGCCTCGCGCGAGGGCGTCCGAATCGAGGGAGCAGGCGCGGTGGCCGTCAGCTTCCCCGGGTTCTACGACGTCGTCGACCAGCTGCGCCGCTCCACTAGAACTCAGGGCCAATGGATCGAGTGAGCCGGGAGAGGGTTTGCGGATGATCGTCGCGATCGACGGCCCGGCCGGCGCCGGCAAGAGCTCGGTCGCCCGGGGGCTCGCCGACCGGCTCGGCTTCCACTACCTCGACACGGGGGCGATGTACCGCGCGCTGACGTCGCTCGCGCTGCACGAGGGTGTCGCGCTCGACGACGGCCCGGCGCTCGAGGCGCTCGCGCGGGCGCATCCGGTCGCCTTCGGCGACGGGGGCACCGTCGCGATCGCGGGCGAGGACGTCACGACCCGTATCCGCGAGCCGGAGATCGATGCCGCGGTCCCCGTCGTCGCCCGCCATCCGGAGGTGCGGGAGGTCATGCGGGGGCGCCAGCGCGAGCTCGGCCGAGCGGGGGACTCCGTGATCGAGGGACGCGACATCGGCGTCGTCGTGGTGCCCGACGCGGAGGTCAAGGTCTGGTTCGTTCGCCGACCCCGCCGTGCGCGCACGGCGCCGCCACCTGGAGCGCAACGGGCTCGAGATCGAGAGAGCTCGCCGAGGAGCTCCGGCGCCGCGACGAGCGCGACGCGATCAACACGCACCGCGCGCCCGACGCGGTCGAGGTCGACACGACGGAGCTCAGCCTCGCGCAGGTGATCGAACGGATCGCGGGGCTCGTCCAGGAGGCGCGATGAGCCTGCCCGACGTGACCTGGGCGCTCGGCCGGCCGACGATCGGCGGCGCGGCCTCACTCGCCTCCCGCCTTCGGATCTACGGCCGCGATCGCGTGCCGCTCGACGGCGGCCTCGTCGTCGCCTCGAACCACTTCTCCTGGCTCGACCCGGCCGTGCTCGGCGCGGCGAGCCCCCGCGTCGTCTACTACATGGCGAAGGTCGAGGCGCACCGCGTGCCCGGATTCGGCGCGTTCATCCGGAGCTTCGGCTGTTTCCCGGTGCGCCGCGGCGAGTCCGATCGCGAGGCCGTGCGCACGATGCGGCGCATCGTCGCCGAGGGCCACGCACTCGGCCTGTTCGTCGAGGGGACGCGGCAGCGCTCGGGCATCCCCGGGGAGGTGCAGCCGGGAGCGGCGATGGTGGCGCTCCAGGAGGGCGTGCCGATCGTCCCCGTCGCGATCCACGGCACGCAGGACTGGAAGCCGGGGCAACTTCAGGCCCGTGTCGATCGCCTGGGGCGAGCCGATGACGTTCGACGGGCTCCCGAAGGGGGGCCGCGGCTACAAGGAGGCCTCGGCGCTGCTCCAGGCGGAGATCCGCCGGCTGTTCGACTGGCTGGTCGACGTCCACCGGCTCGGCCGCCCGCGCGGCGGCATCCCCCCGGGAGGACCCGCCCATGGCGGATGAACCGCCGTGGCGAGGCGGTGACGAGCGCCGGCACCGTCGCCATCGTCGGGTTCCCGAACGTGGGTAAGTCGACGCTGGTCAACCGGCTGACGCAGAGCCGCGCAGCGGTCGTCCACGAGACGGCCGGGGTGACTCGCGACCGCAAGGAGCTTCTCGCCGACTGGAACGGCGTCACCTTCCGCCTCGTCGACACGGGCGGCGTCGACGAGGCCGACACCGGCCCGTACGGGCGCCACATCGCCGAGCAGGCGCGAGCCGCGATCGCCGAGGCCGACCTCGTCCTGTTCGTGGTCGACGCGCGCGCAGGGATCACGCCGGGCGACGAGGAGCTCGCCGCGATCCTGCGCGCCTCGGGCACGCCGGTGATCGTCCTGGCGAACAAGATCGACGACCCGCGGCGCGACCTCGACGCGGTCGAGTTCCACCGGCTCGGGCTCGGCGACCCGGTGCCGCTCTCCGCCCTTCACGGCCACGGCACCGGCGACCTCCTCGACGACGTCGTGTCGCGGCTCCCCGGCCGCGACGAGGCCGTTGTCGGGGACGAAGCGATCCGCGTTGCGATCCTCGGCCGCCCGAACGTCGGGAAGTCGTCGCTCCTGAACGCGCTGCTCGGCGAGGAGCGCGTGATCGTCTCCGACGTCCCCGGGACGACGCGCGACACGATCGACACGGTGCTGCAGCGGGCCGAGACGACGTTCCTGCTCGTGGACACCGCCGGGCTGCGGCGCAAGCGCCGCCAGCGGCAGGGCATCGAGTACTACTCGGAGCTGCGTGCCCTCGATGCGGCGCAGCGCGCGGATGTCGCCCTCGTCCTCGTCGACGCGTCGGAGGGCGTGGTCGAGCAGGACCTCGCCGTGGCCGACGTCGCCCGCAAGGCCGGCTGCTCGACGCTCGTCGTCCTCTCCAAGTGGGACGCCACGACCATCGACCTCCAGCAGACGCGTGGGATGCTCAACCGGCGCCTGCGCCAGCGGCCGCCCGCCGTCGCCGTCTCCGCCCTCACCGGGCGCGGCCTGCGGCGGCTGCTCGACCACGTCGAGGCCCTGTTTCAGAAGCACACCGCCCGGATCCCGACGCCCGTGCTGAACAAGGCGCTCACGGAGCTCAAGCAGGCCCGGCCCGGCCCGGCCGGAGAGCGCGGCCGCCGGCTCAAGCTCCTCTACGCGACGCAGACCGCGACGCGCCCGCCGCGGCTTCGCATCTTCGTGAACGACCCGCGGCTCGTGACCCGCGACTACGGCTACTGGGTCGAGAACGAGCTGCGCGCCCGCTTCGACCTCCAGGGTGTGCCGGTGTCGATCGACTTCCAGCGCTCGGAGTGAACGTCGTCGTCGTCGGCGGCGGGTCGTGGGGGACGGCCTTCGCGCGCCTCCTCGCCGACCACGGCCACGCGGTGACGCTCGCCTGCCGCGACGCCCGCCAGGTGTCCGCGATCCGCGAGACGGCCCGCAATCCCCGCTATCTGAGGGGCGTCGATCTCCAGGGCGTCGACGCCGCTCTGATCGGCGACGCGCCGGTCGACGACGCGAACCTCGTGGTCGTGGCCGTGCCGAGCAGGGCGTTCGGCGAGGTCGTGGGCTCCCTTCCCGGAGACGCGCCGATCCTCAGCCTCACGAAGGGGCTCGATCCGGCCACGGGCGCGCGGCTCTCGACGCTCGTCGCCGACCGGCCGGTCGCGGTGCTCTCCGGCCCGAACATCGCCGACGAGGTGGCGCGCGGCCTCCCCGCCGCGGCGGTGATCGCCTGCGCGAGCATGCCGCTCGCGGTGCAGATCCAGCTGGCGATCACGTCGACCGCGTTCCGCGTGTACGTCAACGACGATCTCGTCGGGGTGGAGCTCTGCGCCGCGGCGAAGAACGTGATCGCGCTCGCGGCCGGCGGCGCGGACGGCCTCGGCCTGGGTGACAACGCGAAGGCGGCACTGGTGACCCGCGGGCTCGTCGAGATGGTGCGGCTCGCCGAGGTCTCGGGCGCGCGGCCCGAGACGTTTGCCGGGCTCGCGGGGATGGGCGACCTGATCGTCACGTGCTGGTCGAAGTCCGGCCGGAACCGCCGGTGCGGCGAGCTCGTCGCACAGGGCGCGACCCCGGCCGAGGCGGCGAGCGAGATCGGGATGGTGGTGGAGGGCTTGACCACGGCGCCCGTGCTGCGCGACCTCGCCCACCGGCTCGACGTGGAGATGCCGATCACCGAGGGCGTGTGCGCGGTGCTCGACGGCGTCCCGCTCACGGAGCTCGTCGCGCGGCTGATGGAGCGCGACCCCACGGTCGAGTGACCCTCGGCTGGCGCCCGCGTCGATCATGGCTAAGGTTCGACACGCGATGAGCGCCCGGACGTTCCAGTTCACGTCGGAGTCGGTCACCGAGGGGCATCCCGACAAGGTCGCCGACCAGATCTCCGACGCCGTCCTCGACGCAGTCCTCACGGACGACCCGGACGGCCGGGTCGCGTGCGAGACGCTCGTGACGACCGGCCTCGTGGTCGTCGCCGGCGAGATGACGACCAACACGTACGTCGACGTCCGCTCGATCGTGCGGAAGACGGTGGCCGAGATCGGCTACACGCGGGCCAAGTACGGGTTCGACGCCGAGACCTGCGGCGTCGTCGTCGCGCTCGACGAGCAGTCACCCGACATCGCGCAGGGCGTCGAGGAGTCGTTCGAGGCCCAGCACGGGGACACCGACCCGATCGACCGGATCGGGGCGGGCGACCAGGGGATGATGTTCGGCTACGCGACGCACGAGACCGAGGAGCTGATGCCCCTCCCGATCATGCTCGCGCACAAGCTCGCGCGGCGGCTCGCCGCCGTGCGCAAGGCGGACGTGCTGCCGTACCTGCGGCCCGACGGCAAGACGCAGGTCACCGTGCGCTACGAGATCGACGAGCACGGGATCCAGCGCCCTGTCGAGATCGAGCGCGTGCTCGTCTCCACGCAGCACCGCGACGGGCTCGACGCCGAGACCCTCATCAAGCCCGACCTGCTCGAGCACGTCGTCGAGCCGATCCTGCACGCCGACTATCGCGACCTCTTCGACGCGTCACGGCTCGGCGCGAAGGACTTCTTCTTCGTCAACCCGACGGGCAAGTTCGTGATCGGCGGCCCGATGGGCGACACGGGGCTGACGGGCCGCAAGATCATCGTCGACACCTACGGCGGCGCGGCCCCGCACGGCGGCGGCGCCTTCTCCGGGAAGGACCCGACGAAGGTCGACCGCTCGGCCGCGTACGCCGCGCGCTACGTCGCGAAGAACGTCGTCGCCGCGGGACTGGCCGACCGCTGCCAGGTGCAGGTCGCCTACGCGATCGGCGTCGCGCACCCGATGAGCGTCCTCGTCGACACCTTCGGCACCGAGGCGGAGGGGCTCACGAACGAGCGGATCGCCGACCTCGTGCGCGAGCACTTCGACCTCCGGCCCGGCGCGATCGTCCACGATCTCGACCTCCGCCGCCCGATCTACTCGAAGACCGCCGCCTACGGCCACTTCGGCCGCACCGACTCGGCCGACTACACGTGGGAGCGCACCGACAAGGTCGATGCGCTCCGCACGGCAGCCGGGCTGTCTGCCCCCGCAGCGGTCTGACCTGCCGCCCCACGCGGCAGGCTCCGCGTCAAGCCTTGGCGGGAACCCGCTGTACGAGCTGCTGCACGCGGTCTGTGAGCCGCGCGATCAGCTCGTCGGCACGCTGCTGCGTGAGCTTCCCGTTCGCCACCGCCTTCGCGGCCCGCGCCTTCGCGGGAGCCACGATCGCGGTCACGAGACCGTCGACGCCCTTGCCCTTCGACTGCGCGATCTGGGCGAGCGACTTGCCGCTCTCGAGCGCGGTGACGAGATCGGCGCGGGTCATCCCGAGGTACGTCGCCGCGGGGCCTCTGACGTTCGCCTTCGCGATGCGCCCGACGAGCGCCTTGTGCCGCGCTGCGAACGCCTTGCGGATCCCGATCCCGAGGCCCTTGGCGTTCGCGATGCGCTCCTCGAGCTGCGCGCCCTGCGCGGGCGTGAGCTTGCCCGCGGCCACCGCGGCGTCGATGCGAGCGGTGAGCTCCGCCTTGAACGCTGCCCGCAGCTGGTCGCCGGTGAGCCCGAGACGGGACGCGACGGCGTCGCCGAGGCTCGGCGTGTCCGCGGCGGCCGCCGACCCCGCACCGACGACGAGCGCCGACGCGGCGACGAGCGAGGCGGTGAGGACGAGGAACTTCTTCATGGTCGGATCTCTCCCTGGTCGGTGGTGTGGCGGAAGCGAATCAGCGGGGCGTTGACGTCGCGTGAGGGGGACGTAAGCCGCGTGTAAGGCGCCGGGGAGCAGCTACGCGGCGAGGCGGACGTAGAGGCCCTGCGCGGCCTTGTCGCCGATCGCGCGCTCGTCGTCGCCGAGGACGACCTCGAGCTGGCCCGCCGAAGGGTGCGCCGCGCGCAACTCGACGTTCGACCCGGGCACGAAGCCCTCGTCGTAGAACCAGTGCAGGAGATCGCCGTCGTGCTCGGCAAGGCGCACGATCTCGCCGCGCTGTCCGGGCTCGAGCTCGGCGAGCGCCACGAGCCCCTCGTTCTCCGTCTGCTCGAACTCCGGATCGACGGGCCACCCGTGGGGGCAGCGGTCGGGTCGGCCGAGCCGCACGTACATCCGCTCCACCATCTCCTCGGTGAACGTGTCGCCGAGCTCGTCCGCATGAACGTGCGACTCCGAGGCCGTGTATCCCATGAAGTCCGTGAGGAACCGCTCGATGATGCGGTGCTTGCGCACGACCTTCTCGGCCCGCTCGATCCCGGCGGGGGTGAGGATCGCCTCCTTCTGCTCGCCCCGCTCGACGAGACCCTCCGTCTCGAGCCGCTTCAGCATCTCGCCGGCAGACGCGCGCGAGACGCCGAGCATCTCCGCGACCCGCGAGGCGATCGCGCTCTCCCCGGCCGGGCGGTACTCGCCGATCGGGAACGCGAGGAAGTAGATCACCTCGAGGTACTCGTCGATCGAATGCCCGTGACCCGCCATCCGCCCGGAGTCTAGATGGTTGATCGGCGACGGCCGGGTCCACGGCTACGTTGGCCGGGCGAATGCCGCTCGCAACCGTGTACCCGCTCGTCTCGACCCGCTCGCTCGCGCGGGCGTTCACCTACGAGGTCCCAGAAGGCCTCGCGAAGGGCGCGGTCGTGGCGGTCAGGCTCGGACGCAGCTCCACCCGCGGCGTCGTGACCGACGTCGGCGTCGAGGCGCCGCCGGGCATCGAGCTGTCCGCCGTCGGCCGCCTGCTCGACGAGGTGCCGGCGCCGCTCGTCGACCTTGCCCTCTGGGTCTCCGACTACTACGGCTCCACGCCCGCGCGGGCGCTCGAGCTCGTCGCTCCTCGGCGCCGGTCGCCGCGAGGTGAGCGGCCGTCTCCCGCCGCGCGCGAGTCGTTCGGCGGGGAGGCGGAGCCCGACACGCTCACCGACGAGCAGCGTGCCGCCGTCGAGCGGATCGTCTCGGCGCTCGACGAGGGCGTGGGAGAGCACGTGCTCCTCGAGGGCCCGACCGGGAGCGGCAAGACCGAGGTCTACCTCCAGGCCTGCGCCGCGGCGCTCGAGCGAGGGCTCGGGACGATCGTGCTCGTGCCCGAGATCGCGCTCGCACCGCAGACGGTCGGACGCTTCCGCCGCCGGTTCGGCGACCGCGTCGCGATCCTGCACTCCTCGCTCGGGGAAGCAGAGCGACGGGACGAGCGCGACCGGGTCGCGCGGGGCGAGGCGAGGATCGTGGTGGGCGCGCGCTCGGCCGTGTTCGCGCCGATGCGTGGGGTCGGGCTGATCGTCGTCGACGAGGAGCACGACACCGCCTACAAGCAGGAGTCCGACCCGCGTTACGACGCGCGCACGGTTGCCGCCAAGCGCGCGGCGCTCGAGGGAGCCGTGGCGGTGTACGGCTCGGCGACGCCGCGGCCGGAGAGCTGGGCGCGGCTCCGGCGCCTGTCCCTCCCTGCGCGCATCGGTGCGCCGATGCCCGCCGTGCGGCTGGTCGACCTGCGCCGCGAAGCCGGCTACCCGCTCTCGGCAACGCTGCTCCGCGCGCTCGGCGGGCTGGTCGAGAGCGGCGGCCGCGCGATCCTCCTCCTCAACCGGCGCGGCGTCGCGCCGGCAATCCACTGCCGGGCGTGCGGCGTCTCGCGCCGCTGCGCGAACTGCGACGTCGCACTGACGCTCCACGCCGACGAGGTGCTCCACTGCCACCACTGCGGGCACGCAGAGCCCGTGCCTGCGCACTGCCCCGCGTGCGGCTCGGTCGAGCTCGCGCGGATCGGCGCCGGCACGCAGCGCCTCGACACGGAGCTGGCGAAGCACCTGCCCGAGCTCGAGCGCTTCCGGCTCGACGCGGACGTCTCGCGCCGGCCGGGTGCGGTGCGCGACGTGCTGGAGCGCTTCTCCGTCGCCGAGCGGGCCGTCCTCGTCGGGACGCAGATGGTCGCGAAGGGGCACCACGTGCCCGGCGTCGCGCTCGCGGCGGTCGTCGACGCCGACACGGGCCTCTCGCTCCCGGACTTCCGCGCCGAGGAGCGGACCTTCCAGCTCGTCACCCAGCTCGCCGGCCGCAGCGGTCGCGACGCGCCCGGACGCGTCGTCGTGCAGACGTTCCAGCCCGACGCGACGCCTCTGCGGCACGCGGTCAACCACGATGTCGCCGGGTTCCTCGCGGGTGAGCTCGAGCGGCGCGAGGTGCTCGGCTACCCGCCCTACCGCCACCTCGTCTCGATCCTCGTCTCGGGCCCCGAGCAGGGTGCGCCGCTCGCGGCGCTCCAGGAGCTGCGGGCGAGGCTCGAGGGCGTCGATGCGGTTCTGCTCGGGCCGGCGCCGGTGCTCCGGCTCCGGGGCCGCCACCGCGCGCAGCTCGTCGCCAAGACGACCCAGCCGCGGTCGGTCGCTCGGAAGGCCTCGGCGCTGCTCGGCGCCGCCGCACGGACGATGCGCCGCGACGGGCTCGCCGCGGTCGTGGACGTCGATCCCCAGTCGCTGTAGGACTACGGTCGTGGACGAGAGCCTCACGCGACTGATCCGGGAGGCGATGCCGCTCGCGGCGGAGCTCGGCTTCGAAGGCGTCGAGGGCGCGGCCGGGGCGGTCGTCGTCCGCGGCGCGTGGGCTCCCGAGCGGTGCACCGCGGCGGGCGTCCTCCACGGCGGGTACCTGATGTCGCTCGCCGACGTCGCAGCGGCCACGCTCGCCTACCTCAACGTGCCGGCGGGTGCCACGACGGCGACGATCGAGGCCAAGACCAACTTCCTCGCGGCGGTGCGCGGAGGGCAGGTGACGGCCCGTGCGGAGCCGGTCCACGTGGGACGGAGGACGATCGTCGTCCAGGTGGACGTCACCGACGACGCCGGCCGGCTCGTCGCGCGGACGCTCCAGACACAGGCCGTGATCGAGGGAGACGGCGGCTAGACTCGGGCTGTGGAGCACGACCACGAGCACGACCACGACCACGACGAGCACGACGAGCCGACGAGCTCGACGAGCTGACCGAGGAGGAGGCGCAGGCCGAGGCCGAGCGGCTCGTCCGCAAGGAGATCGCGCTGTCGCAGGTCCGTCAGTACGGCGACCCCGTGCTGCGGATGCGCGCGGACGAGGTCGAGGAGTTCGACGACGAGCTCCGCAAGGTGAGCGAGCGGATGATCGAGCTGATGCACGACGCCGAGGGTGTCGGGCTCGCCGCCACCCAGGTCGGCATCCTCCGCCGCTTCTTCGTCTGCACGCTCGACGGCGAGGACCGCCTGCTCGCGAACCCCGTGGTCACCCAGGTCGGGGACGACACCGAGGTCGATACCGAGGGCTGCCTCTCGCTGGGGTCGGTGCGCGTCCCCGTCGAGCGCGCCGTGAAGGTCAGGCTGGAGGCACAGGACGTCGACGGCTCACCGGTCGCGCTCGAGCTCGAGGGCCACCCCGCGCGGGTTGTGCAGCACGAGGTCGACCATCTCGACGGGAAGCTGATGCTCGACCGCACGGACGCAGAGGCGCGGCGCGAGGCGCTCTCCAGGCTCCGCCCCCGTCTCGTCCTGTCCTGAGTGCCCCTTCCGGAAATGCCTCAGAGGTCACCGGCGCGCGATGAGCAGCACCATGCGTCGTCCTCGGTCGCCCCGGTACCGCCGGGTGTCGGGACTCCCCGGGTCATGGCCCGCCGTCACCGGAAGGCGCACTAGGCATGGCCCGGATCGCGGTCGCCGCGACCGCGCCGTTCGGGGCGGACGTGCTCGAGCGGCTCGCCGGCCGGCACGAGGTCGCGACGCTCCTGACACGGCCCGACGCGCCCGCCGGCCGCGGTCGGCGGCTCGCCGCACCGCCGGCGAAGGAGACCGCGGAGCGGCTCGGGATCCCCGTCCTCCAGCCGGAGCGGCCCGCCGTTGGCCTCGACCTCGGCGCGGCGACCGTCGTCGTCTGTGCATACGGCCTGCTCATCCCGCCGGCGCTGCTCGCCGAGCGGACGTGGCTGAACGTCCATCCCTCGCTCCTTCCGCGCTGGCGGGGCGCCGCGCCCGTGGAGCGGGCGATCATGGCGGGCGACGCCGAGACCGGCGTGACGATCCACGAGACGGTCGAGGCGCTCGACGCCGGGCCGATCGCCGCGCAGGAGGCGTTCCCGATCGGCCCCGAGGACGACGCCGGCGCGGTGTTCGCGCGCGCCGCGGAGGTCGCCGCACGCCTGCTCGACCACGTCCTCGCCGACCCCGCGCCGACCTTCCGGCCGCAGGCGGGCGAGCCCACCTACGCGGAGAAGATCGGCCCGGAGGACCGACAGCTCGACCTCGGCCGGCCAGCCGCGGAGCTCGTGCGGCTCGTGCACGCGCTCAGCCCGCACATCGGCGCGCGGGCGGAGCTCGAGGGGCGCCGTCTGACGGTGTGGCGCGCACGGGTCGGCGACGACGGCGGCTTCGAGCCGGTCGAGGTGCAGCCCGAGGGCGGGCGCCGGATGGACTACACGGCGTGGCGCCGCGGTCTCAGGTGAGCCCGGCGCGCCGCGCCGCATTCGCGGTGCTGCGGCGCGTGTTCGAGGACGGCGCCTATGCCGACCGGGCGCTCCGCTCCGAGTCCGCCGGACTGGACGATCGCGACCGTGCGCTCGCCCGCCGGCTCGCGTACGGCTCCGTCCAGCGGGTCCGTACGCTGGACCACGCGATCGAGACGCTCGGCCGCCGTCCCGTGCGGAAGCTCGACGCGCCCGTCCGCGCGGCGCTCCGCCTCGGCTGCTACCAGCTCGCGTTTCTCGACGGGGTCCCACGTTACGCGGCGGTCAACGAGTCGGTCGAGCTCGTGCGCGCCGCGCGGCTCGAGCGGGCGGTGCCGTTCACGAACGCCGTGCTGCGGCGGCTGGCCGACGGCGCGAAGCCGCTCTGCGCCTCGCTGCCCGAGGGAACGGCGCGAGAGGCCGCTCTGCGCCACTCCTATCCCGACTGGATCGCGGAGACGTGGTGGCGCGAGCTCGGGCCGGACGAGGCACGTGTCCTGATGGCCGCGCAGAACGCCGAGCCGGAGACCGCCGTCCGGCTCGTTCGCGGCTCCGTCGACGGGCGAGAGGATTCGCTGATCCCCGGTGCGTGGGTCGTCGACCGAGTCGACGAGGTGGCAGTCGCCGAGGGACGGGTGTGGCCGCAGAGCCGCGCGTCGCAGCTCGTCGGCCATGTCGTCGGCTCGCGCCCCGGCGAGCGGACGCTCGACCTCTGCGCGGCGCCGGGTGGGAAGGCGACGATGCTCGCCGGCGAGGTCGTCGCGGTCGAGATCGACCGAGGTCGGGCGGAGCGCCTCGAAGAGACCGCGCGGCTGCTCGGCGCGACCGGCGTCCGGGTCGTCCACGCGGACGGCCGCGCGCTCGCGCCGGAACACGACGGCTTCGACCGCGCGCTCGTCGACGCCCCGTGCTCGGGCCTCGGCGTCCTTGCGTCCCGTCCGGATCTCCGCTGGCGCGCCGAGCCGCTCCCCGGGCTCCAGCTCGAGCTCCTGCATGCTGCGCTCGCGCGGGTCCGGCCGGGCGGGACGGTCGTCTACTCGACCTGCACGATCAACGCGCGAGGAGAACGAGGCGATCGTCGACGCCGTGGTCGAGGAGGGGCGCGCGGCAGTCGATCGGTCTCTCGGCGAGGAGTGGCCCGCGTTCCGCCACCGCTCCCGGCCCGAGTACCTCCAGACCCTCCCGCACGTCCACGAGACGAGCGGCTTCTTCGTCGCCCGGCTGCGGGCGCAGTGACGGCCGCCCGGCGGTGGAAGCCGAGCAAGTAACAGTCTGTTACAAGCACCCGTGCGGCAGTACGATCGCGCCGTGGGCTGGAGTGACTGGATCCGGGGCGGCACCGAGGTCGCTCCCTCGCTCTACGCGGCGGACTTCCGGCGCCTCGGCGCGCAGATCGACGCGCTGCTCGTTGCCGGGTGCCGGGTGTTCCACTTCGACTGCGGCGACGGGCACTTCGTCCCGCCCGTGACGATGGGGCCGGTCGTGCTGCGCTCGATCGCGCCCGGGATCCACGCCGCCGGCGGCGTCCTCGACTGCCACCTGATGGTCGACGACCCCGTCCACCACTTCGAGGAGTTTGCCGCCTCGGGCGCCGACTCCGTGACGTTCCACGTCGAGGTCGCCGGCGACCCGGCCGCCGTCGCCGACGCCGCGCGCGCACGGGGCCTCGGGGTCGGCGTCGTCTTCAACCCCGAGACGGCTCCCGCACGGGCCGCCGAGGCGGCGCGGGCCGCGCGGGCCGAGATCGTCCTCTGCATGTGCATCCACCCGGGCTACTCGGGCCAGGCGTTCATGCCGGAGGCGCTCGGCCGCGTCGCGGAGCTCTCGACGCTCGTCGACGTGCCGATCCAGGTCGACGGCGGCGTCGACGAGGACAACGCCAAGGCGCTCCGCGACGCAGGCGCGTCGGTGTTCGTCGCGGGGAGCGCGGTCTTCGGCGATCCCGACCCCGCCGAGGCGTACCGGCGCCTGCGCGCCGCGGTCACGTGAGCATCGAGCGGGCGCTCGAGCTCGCAGGCGAGGCCGCCGGGCAGGGCTACCCGAATCCGACCGTCGCGGCGGTCGTCGTCGCACCCGACGGCTCGACCCTCGGCGAGGGCGCCACCGAGCCCGCCGGCGGACGCCACGGCGAGGTCGTCGCACTCGACCAGGCGGGGGCCGGCGCCCGGGGCGCGACGCTCTACGTCACGATGGAGCCCTGCATCCATCACGGCCGGACGCCGCCGTGCGTCGACCGCATCGTCGAGGCGGGCATCGCGCGCGTCGTGGCCGGGTGCCTCGATCCGAACCCCCTCGCGGGCGGCGGTCTCGCGCGGCTGCGCGCGGAGGGGATCGAGACCGAGCTGCTCGACCTGCCCGCGGCGCGGAGCCAGAACGAGGCCTGGCGCACCTGGGTGGCCCGCAGGCGCCCGCACGTGACCCTCAAGCTTGCGAGCTCCGTGGACGGACGGGCGGTCGTTCCCGGCCGCCGCTGGGTGACCGGGGACGAGTCGCGGCGCCGCGTCCACGAGCTGCGCGCGGCGGTCGACGCGGTCGCCGTCGGCATGGGCACGGTGCGCGCCGACGCGCCCCGGCTCGACGCGCGCGACGTCCCCGTCGTCCGGCAGCCGCGGCGGCTCGCGTTCGGGCGCGGGCCGCTTCCCGAGGGCTCGGAGCTCGAGCTCCGCGAGGGGCCGCTCGGAGAGGAACTGGCATCGCTCGCCGCCGAGGGCGTGCAGTCGCTCCTTCTCGAGGGGGGGCCGACGATCGCGAGCGCCTTCCTCGCCGCCGGCCTCGTCGACCGGCTGCTCGTCTTCGTCGCGCCCGTGCTCGCGGGCGGCGGCATGCCGGTGCTGGGCGACCTGGCGCGTCCGATCGACCTCGGAGCTCCCGCGGTGGAGCAGGTCGGGGACGACGTCCTGCTGACCTGGCAGCTCCACGAGGCGTAGAGCGATGCTCGTGTGGAATCAACACGAGCGTTGTCCGCGGTAGCCTCGAGCAATGTTCACGGGAATCGTGCGCGAGGTGGGGCGGGTCGTCTCGGCGGAGGGGGGACGACACGGGCCGGGCGCTCGTCGTCGAGGCGCCGTCCACCGCGCCGTCGACCGCGATCGGCGACTCGGTCGCGATCGGCGGCGTGTGCCTCACCGCCGAGGCGGTCGAGGGCGACCGGATCCGCTTCCACGCCGTCGCCGAGACGCTCCGCAGGACGAGCCTCGGACGGCTCGCCGCCGGAAGCGACGTCAACGTCGAGCCGGCGCTGCGGGCGGGTGAGCCGCTCGGCGGCCACTACGTCCAGGGTCACGTCGACGGGCTCGGTGCAATCGGGTCGATCGAGGCGGAGGGAGACGGCCTCCGCGTCGTCGTGGAGGCGCCGCCGGAGATCCTCCGCTACTGCGTCGAGAAGGGGTCGATCACGGTGGACGGCGTCTCGCTCACCGTCGCGGAGCTGCTCGAGGACGCGTTCGCGGTCGCGCTCGTCCCGCACACGCTCGAGGCGACGACGCTGCGCGACCTCGTCCCGGGGCAGCCGGTGAACCTCGAGGCGGACGTGCTCGCGAAGTACGTCGAGCGGCTCGTCGCGCCGGGGCTACGATGACCCGGTGACTGCCGTGTCCGAGCCCGAGACGAGCCCGTTCGCGACCATCGAGGAGGCGATCGAGGAGATCCGCGCCGGCCGCTTCGTCGTCGTCGTCGACGACGAGGACCGCGAGAACGAGGGCGACCTCACGATCGCCGCGCAGTTCGTCACGCCCGACGCGGTCAACTTCATGGCCACGCACGGGCGCGGGCTGATCTGCCTCTGCCTGACCCCCGAGCGCTGCGACGAGCTCGGGCTGCATCAGATGACGGAGCAGAACGAAGCGCAGTTCGGCACGGCGTTCACCGTCTCGATCGAGGCCCGCGACGGCGTCTCCACCGGCATCTCCGCCGCGCGACCGCGCCCGCACGATCCAGGTTGCGGTGGACTCCACGTCGACGCCGCAGGACCTCGTGTCGCCCGGCCACATCTTCCCGCTGCGCGCGCGGACCGGCGGTGTGCTCCAGCGCTCGGGGCAGACCGAGGCGGCAGTCGACCTCGCGCGCCTCGCCGGGCTCGCGCCGGCCGGCGTCGTCTGCGAGATCATGAACGACGACGGGACGATGGCCCGCGTCCCCGACCTGATCCGGTTCTGCGAGCGCCACGGCCTCAAGCTCGTGACGGTCGCCGACCTGATCGAGTACCGCAAGCGGACGGAGAAGCTCATCGAGCGCGTGGTCTCGGTGCGGCTCCCGACCGACCACGGCGAGTTCCAGGCGGTCGCATACCGCGAGACGCTCACCGGCAAGCAGCACGTCGCGCTCGTCAAGGGCGACGTCGACGGCAAGGAGAACGTGCTCGTGCGCGTCCACTCCGAGTGCCTGACCGGCGACGTGTTCCACTCGCGGCGCTGCGACTGCGGCGAGCAGCTCGAGCGCGCGCTCGCCCGGATCGAGCAGGAGGGGATGGGCGTGCTGCTCTACCTGGCGCAGGAGGGCCGCGGGATCGGTCTGCTCAACAAGCTGCGTGCGTACGAGCTGCAGGAGCACGGCCTCGACACGGTCGAGGCGAACCTCGAGCTCGGCTTCAAGGCCGACCCGCGCGAGTACGGCATCGGCTCGCAGATCCTCGCCGACCTCGGCCTCACGACGATCCGCGTGCTGACGAACAACCCCCGCAAGATCTCCGGGATCTCCGGCTACGGGCTCACGGCCGTCTCGCAGGAGCCGATCGAGGTCGAGCCGAACGACGAGAACCGCGGATACCTCGAGACGAAGCGCGACAAGCTGGGCCACACGATCGGCCGGCCGGTGCACCATCAGAACGAGCGCTACGGCCACGACGAGACCTGAGAAAGGACAGCGGATGAGCGACCTGCAGCGGCCGGGCGACGAGCGCGCCTGGGGGGCGGACGAGGGCGACGACATCGAGCAGTCGAGCGAGAACGTGCTCGAGGGCTGGCCCGCGACCTCCGTCGACGAGCCCCCCGCCGAGGCGGACGGCGAGCCCCCCGCCGAGGCGGACGGCGAGCCCTCTGCCGAGGCCGCCGACGAGCCGCTCGCGGAGGCCGGCGACGAGCCTCTCGCCGATGCGGACGACGAGCCTCTCGCCGAGGACGACTGGGCCCGTTCGTTCGAGCCCGCCGTCGAGCCTGAAGTCGAGCCGCCGCCGGCCGAACCGGAGGTCGCCGAGGAAGCTGCCGCTCCCGAGATCGTGGGCGAGCCGGCCCTCGAGCCGGTCGAGACGAGCGCCGAGCACGCACCGGGCGAGCTCGAGATCCCGCCGGGCTACCCGGTCCTCGAGGGCGAGCCCCGAGGCGGGAGACGGGCCGTCGGCGTCGTCGTCAGCCGCTTCAACGGCGAGGTCACCGGGCGCCTGCTCGACGCGGCGCTCGCCGAGCTCGAGGCCCGCGGCGTCGAGGCCGGCTCCATCACGGTGATGCCCGTCCCGGGCGCGTTCGAGCTCCCGCTGGCTGCGATGGCGCTCGCGAAGACGCGCCGGTTCGCCTGCGTCGTCGCGCTCGGCTGCGTGATCCGCGGCGACACGCCGCACTTCGACTACGTCGCGAGCGAGGCGGCCTCGGGGCTCCAGCTCGCGGCGATCGAGACCGGCGTGCCGGTCTCGTTCGGCGTCCTCACCCTCGACCGGCTCGACCAGGCCGCGCCACGCTACGACAAGGGCGCCGAGGCGGTACGCACGGCGCTCGAGATGGCCGACCTGTTCTCGAACCTCCGGGCCGCAGCGTCGCGCTGATCTTTTCGCCAGCAGGATTCGGCAGGAGCCGAATCCTGCGGCTCGGATCCCCCGCCTGCGGCGGGGGCAGATCCCTGAAGGCGTCCCGCTCTCGCGGGCCGCAACTGCGTCCTATTCGCCAGCAGGGTCGGCAGGAGCGGATTCCCGCCGCTCGGATCCCCCGCCTGCGGCGGGGGCAGATCCCTGAAGGCGTCCCGCTCTCGCGGGCCGCGACTGCGCCTGCGCGACGGCGGTTCGCAGTCGTCACCCGGAGCGGCCGGCCGCGGGCGCCCGCTGGTACACTGCCCGGCCGCATGTCCAGGGTCTGCGCCATCTGCGGGAAGAAGCCCTCGACCGGGAACAACCGGTCGCACTCGATGGTCGCCACGAAGCGGCGCTTCAACCCGAACCTGCAGCGCGTCCGGCTCGTCCTCGACGGCAAGCCGACCCGCGACTACGTCTGCACGCGCTGCCTCAAGGCCGGCAAGGTCACCAAGGCCGTCTGACGCGACCGGCCGGAGGGCTCCCGCCGGGCGAAGCCCGGCTCCGCCCGCCTGACGTCGCGAACGACGCGACTCGGCCGACGGCCTCCCGCCGGGCGACGACGGCTCAGCCCGCCGAGCGGACGCCAGACGACGCGAGGCCGGCAGGCTCCGCCTGACGTGAGACCGGGTGATCGGGGCTCGGGCCGCCGTCCCGAGCCCGTACACTCGCCCACGTGAGGAAGGGCATCGTCGCTCCTGCGCGAGACCGAGCACGGTCGCGTGACGATGACGACGGGCGCGATCGCGGCCGTCGCGGGGCGCGCGGTCGAGGAGTCCTTCGGGGTCGTCGACCAGGCCGGGCGGCGCGGCGCGATGCGGCTCCTCACGCGCGGCAGGAACGACCGGGGGGTCCGCGTCCGCGAGGCGGACGGCGGATTGGCGCTCGAGCTGCACGTGGTCGTCGACTACGGCATCAACCTCGCCGAGGTCACCTCGATGGTCCAGTCGCGCGTTACCTACGAGGTGGAGCGCCACACCGGCCTCGACGTCAAGTCGGTCGACGTGCACGTGGACAGCGCGCGGAGAGCCGAGTGATCGACCTCGCGACCGTCCGGCGGCTCACCGCTGCCGCGCTCGAGAACGTCGAGCGGCACCGCCGGCGCATCAACGCGCTGAACGTGTATCCCGTGCCCGACGGCGACACCGGCACGAACCTCTCCATGACGATGGAGGGCATCGTCGCCGAGCTCGAGCGGTCGACGGCTTCGACCACCGCCCAGCTCGCGGCCGACGTCCAGCGGGCCGCGACGATGGAGGCGAAGGGCAACTCCGGCGTCATCCTCTCGACGATCGTGCGCGGGATGGCCCGCGTCCTCGGCGAGGGCGAGCGCGTCGACGGCGAGGTGATGGCCAGGGCGTTCCGCGCCGGTTCCACGAGCGCGTACCAGGCGGTGAAGGTCCCGGTCGAAGGGACGATGCTGACCGTCGTCCGCGAGATGGCCGAGGAGGCAGAGCTGCCCGAGGTGCGCGCGCGGCCCGTGGTCGAGGGGCTTGCGCGGATCGTCGCCCGGGGGGACGATGCCGTGTCCAGGACGCCCGAGATGCTCGACAAGCTGCGCGAGGCCGGCGTCGTGGACGCGGGCGGCGCGGGGCTCGTCGAGCTCGTGCGCGGTGTTCTCCACGCGCTCGACGGGACGCCGCTGCCCGACGTGCCCGAGGTGACGACCGAGATCACGGAGGAGTCGATCCACCACGAGGAGTCCGAGTACCGGTACTGCACGGTGTTCGTCGTCGAAGGCGACGCGATCGATCTCGACGCCCTGCACGCGAGCCTCGAGCCGCTCGGCGACTCGCTGCTCGTGACCGGCGACACCTCGATCGCGAAGGTCCACGTCCACACCGACGAGCCGGAGGGCGCGCTCGCACTCGGTCGGTCGGTCGGGGTCGTCGACGCCGCGCGTGTGGAGATCGGAGACATGCACAGCCAGGCGTCGGAGCGCGAGCGATGGCTCGCGCAGCTCCACGCCGCCGCGCGGGCCGCGCCTGCCGAGGTCTCCCTCGTCGCCGTCGCCCAGGGCGGAGGCAACCGCGACATCCTCCGCAGCGAGGGCGCGTCGATCGTGATCGAGGGCGGGCAGACGATGAACCCGTCCGTCGGGCAGATCCTCGAGGGCATCACCGCGGTCAACTCCGAGCACGTGATCGTCTTGCCGAACAACCCGAACGTCCGGCTCGCCGCGGAGAACGCCGCCGCAGAGTCGACCAAGGACGTGCGCGTGATCGGCACGAGCTCGGTCCCCGAGGGCATCGTGGCCGCGTTCGAGTTCGATCCGGGCCGCGACGTCGGCGTCAACGAGGAGGCGATGCGAAGCGCCGTGGAAGCGCTGGCGGTCGGCGAGATCGTCCGTGCCTCGCGCGACGCGACCGTGGACGGCGTCACGGCCGCCGAGGGCGACTTCCTCGCGATGCTGGACGGGCACGCGTTCGCGTCCGACGCGGACATCTGGGACGTCGTCGACCCGCTCCTCGACCGGTTCGCCTCCGACGGGCGCTCGCTGGTGCAGGTGCTCCTGGGCGAGAACGCGCCCGACGCGTCCGAGATCGAGCAGCGCATCGAGGCGCGCGGGCTCGAGCCCGACGTGAAGTGGGGCGGCCAGCCTCACTACCCGCTCCTCCTCTCGGCGGAGTAGGGCGTGGCGATTCGCGTCCTGCTCGTCGAGGACAACGACGTCTATCGCTCCTCGCTCGAGCTCCTCCTCGGGCTGCAGGCGGGGCTCGAGGTCGTCGGCTCGGTCGCGAGCGGGGCCGAGGCGGCTCGTGCCGCGCAGGAGCTGACACCGGACGTCGTCGTCATGGACTACCGCTTGCCGGGCCTCGACGGCGCGGCCGCCACCCGCGCCGTGATCGCGGCGTCGGGCGCCGCTGTCGTGTGCCTCACCGCCGAGGCGACCGCGGCGGAACGCGAGCACATTCTCGCTGCGGGCGCGGTCGGGCTCATCGAGAAGGGCGGCACCGTCGACGCGCTCGCGCATGCGATCCACGAGGCGGTGCCCGCCGACGAGGGTGCGTGAACGGCCGCCGGTCCCGAGCCGCGAGCCTCGCCTCGCTCTGAGCCGTCGGGTCGCGACGCCCGCCTCGGGGTTAGGCTGCCGTCGTGCGGCTCACCCGCGAGAACACCGCGATCGTGCTCGACTCGACGTCCGACTTCGTCGACGCCCGCGACCGGCACGCGAACATGCGGCTCGTCCCGCTCTACGTCCTCTTCGACGGGGAGGCCCTGCGCGATCACGTCGACATCTCGCCCGAGGAGTTCTACGCGCGGCTCGCCGCCGCGAAGACGCTGCCGACGACGTCGCAGCCGACCCCGGCGGACTTCCTCGCGGTCTACGAGGAGCTCGCCGCCGCGGGCTTCGACCGCATCTGGTCGCTCCATCTCACGTCGAAGCTGTCGGGGACCTTCGAGTCGGCGCAGCGCGCCGCGGCGCAGCTCGGGGAGGACAGGGTCCGGCTCGTCGACTCCGAGACGGCGTCACTCGCGGTTGCGATGCTCGCGGAGGCGATCGACCGCCGTCTCGGCGCGGGGACGACGGACGAGGAGGTCGAGGCGCTCGTCGAGCGGTTCAAGGGCACGAACCGCGTCGTCTTCACCGTCGCCACGCTCGAGTACCTGCAGAAGGGCGGGCGGATCGGCAAGGCGCGCGCGCTGGCCGGGTCGCTCCTCAACGTGAAGCCGATCCTCACCGTCGGGGACGGCGAGATCGTCCCGCTGGGGCGCGTCCGCGGCCGCCAGAGGGCGCTCGAGGAGTTCGCCGAGTTGTTCGGCGCCGAGACGGAGGACCGTGACGGGCTCCATATCGCGATCGCGCACGCGAACGCGCCGGAGTGGATCGACGTGCTCACGGACATGGCGCACAGGATGCGGCCGAAGGCGACGCTCGACCTCGTCGAGCCGCTCGGCGCGGTGGTGGGCACACACGCCGGCCCCGGCGCCGTCGGCTTCTTCTGGTTCCAGGACTGACTCCGGGCTCGGTCGTCGCGCCCGTCGGGCGCCGACCCCGACCCCGGGCACGGTCGCCGTCGTGCGGATTGCGCTCGCTTCCGGAAAGACCCCGCCCGGGCACGTCCGGGGCCCGGTCGTAGACTCGGTCCCGGTGCCTTCTGCGACACGACGTCCCCGGCTCTGCGTCGGCTTCGCCGGCCTGGACCCGCCGGCGCGCCTGCCGCCGACGCGCGCGGTGCCGCGTCCGGGATCCCTCGAGCTACCCGTCGAGACGTTGCCCGGCGTCGGCCCCGCTCTCCGGCGCAAGCTGGCGCGACTCGGCATCGCGACCGTCGGCGACGTTCTCGCGCATCGCCCGCACCGGTACGAGTCCGCGGCCGAGGAGCGGACGATCGCGGAGCTCTTCGGAGAGGACGAGGCCGTGCTCGACGTGGCCGTCCGACGGGTCTCGGGGCGGCGGCGCGGGCGGCTCCACATCCTCACGGCGCACGTCGCCGACAGGACGGGCGAGATCCGCGCAACCTGGTTCAACCAGCCGTGGCTCGAGACGACGCTGGTGCCGGGGACGCGGCTCCGGCTGCGGGGGAAGCCGAACCGGTTCGGCTTCCAGGTCTCGTCGTACGACATCGGCGACGCCGCCCAGACGGCCGACTTCGCACCCGTCTATCCCTCGACCGCCGATCTCGCCCAGAAGACCCTCCGGAGCCTGACCGAGTCGGCGCTCGCGTTCGCACGCGACGGCGGAGAGCCGTTGCCCGCCTCGGTGCGGGCCGCCGGGGCGCTCCCGCTCCGCGGCGACGCGCTCTGCCGCCTCCACCGCCCGCGCTCGGAGGAGGAGGCGGAGCGTGCCCGGCGGCGGCTCGCGCTCGACGAGCTCGTGACGCTGCAGCTCGCCCTCCGCCGCCGGTCGGCCGAGCGCGAGGTGCTCGTCGCCGAGGCGCTCCCGCCTCCCGCGGAGCTGGTCGCGCGGTACCGCGAGGCGCTGCCGTTCACGCTCACGGACGCGCAGGAGCACGCGATCGCGGAGATCGACGCCGACCTTGCCCGGACGACCCCGATGCAGCGGCTGCTCCAGGGCGACGTCGGCTCGGGCAAGACGGCGGTCGCGCTCTACACGCTCCTCCGGGCGGTCGAGGGGGGTCGGCAGGGCGCGCTGATGGCGCCGACCGAGACCCTCGCCGAGCAGCACTTCCTCACCATCGAGGGGCTCTGCGCCGAGCTCGGCGTCCGGGTCGCCCTGCTCACGTCGAGCATCGCCGCGCGGGAGCGCCGGGCCGCGCACCAGCTCGTCGCCTCGGGGGACGTCGGCATCGCGGTCGGCACGCACGCGCTGATCCAGCGCGAGGTCGAGTTCGCCGACCTCGCGGTCGCCGTCGTCGACGAGCAGCACCGCTTCGGCGTCGAGCAGCGGGCCGCGCTCGCCGAGGGCCGGAGCCCGCACGTCCTCCACATGACCGCGACGCCGATCCCGCGGACGCTCGCCCTCACGGTGTACGGCGACCTCGCCGTGTCCGAGATCGCCGCGCCGCCCGCGAACCGCAAGCCGATCGTGACGGCCTGGGTGAGCGAGGAGCGCAGCGCGGAGGCGTACGCCCGGCTGCGGCGGCACCTCGACGACGGGCGCCAGGCGTACGTCGTCTGCCCGCTGGTCGAGGGCTCGGAGACGATCCTCGCGCGCGCTGCCGAGGACGAAGCGGAGCGCCTGCGGACGCACGAGCTGCGCGGCTATCGCGTCGGCTGCGTCCACGGCCGCCTGAAGACGGCGGAGCGCCGCGCGCGCATGGCCGCGTTCTCCGGCGGCGAGCTCGACGTGCTCGTCGCGACGACGGTGATCGAGGTCGGCGTCGACGTCCCGAACGCGACGATCATGATCGTCCAGGAGGCCGACCGCTTCGGCCTCGCGCAGCTCCACCAGCTCCGCGGCCGCGTCGGCCGGGGGGCGGAGCAGTCGTACTGCCTGCTCGTCTCGCGCCACCGCGACGAGCTGTCGGAGGCGGCCGCCGAGCGGCTCGAGGCGATGGTCTCGACGACCGACGGCTTCGAGCTCGCCGAGCGCGACCTCGAGATCCGCGGCGAAGGGCAGCTCGTCGGGGCGCGCCAGTCCGGTCTCACCGACCTGCGCTTCACCCGCCTGCGCGCCGACCGCGACCTCCTCGAGCGCGCCAAGGAGCTGGCGGCCGAGCTCGAGGGCGAGCCGTTCCTCGACGACGCGGTCGAGCGGCTGCTCGGCGAGGCCGAGCACGTCGGCGAGTCCTGAGCCCGGCACATGTCGTCGCGATAGCGTCCCGCAGTGCGGATCATCGGCGGGAACTCACCGGGGGAGGCGCATCGCGGCGCCGAAGGGCGGGCACACGCGGCCGACCGGAGACCGGGTCCGCGAGGCGCTCTTCAACCTCGTCGGGCCGGTCGACGGCGCGTCCGTGCTCGACCTCTACGCGGGCTCGGGGGCGCTCGGGCTCGAGGCGCTCTCGCGCGGCGCCCGCCGCTGCGTCTTCGTCGAGACGGACGGGCCGGCGTGCCGCGCGATCCGCGCGAACCTGGAGGCGCTCGGGCTGACCGGCGGCCTCGTGACCCAGCGCGACGCGCTCGCCGCGCTCCGCGAGGAGCGCTCCGCGGGGCGGCGCCACGAGCTCGTCCTGCTCGACCCGCCGTACGAGCGGTGGTCCGACCTCGAGCCGCGCCTCGCGGAGCTGCTCCCCCCGGTCGTGGCCGACGCGGGGCTCGTCGTCGTCGAGACGGATGCCCGCGTCGAGCCGACGCTTCCACTCGACCTGCGTGACCACGCGGCGCTACGGTTCCGCCCGTCTCACCCTCTTCGCGCCATGACCGACCGATCGCCCATCGTCGCCATCAACCCCGGCACCTTCGACCCGGTCACGCTCGGCCACGTCGACATCATCCGCCGCGCGGCGGCGATCTTCGACCGCATCGTCGTCGGCGTCGTCCGCGACCCGCACCACAAGCAGACGACCTTCACGGTCGAGGAGCGCGTGGCTTTCCTCGAGGACGCTCTCGCAGAGCTCGACAACGTCGTGGTCGACGTGTTCAGCCAGCTCGTCGTCGACTTCGCCCGCAAGCACGGCGCACGCACGATGGTGAAGGGCCTCCGCGTGATCGCGGACTTCGAGTGGGAGTTCCAGATGAATCGGCTCAACCACCTGCTCGCGCCCGAGGTCGAGACGATGTACGTGATGTCGAGCCCCGAGTTCGCGTTCGTCTCCTCGAGCGGCGTCAAGGAGATCGCGTCGTTCGGCGGCAACGTCGAGGGGCTCGTGACGCCGTCGGTGGCAAAGCGGTTCCGCGAGCTGTACCCGAACGGCCGCCCCGGTGCCCCGCTCAGCCCCCAGGAATGACGCCGCCGCCCGCACGCGCATCCGGGACCGCGAGTACCATCCGTGACATGGACGTCCTCGTACTCATCGACAAGCTCGACGATCTCGTGCACAACGCCAAGGCGGTGCCCCTGACCGATCAGGTTCGCATCGACCGCGAGGAGATCTACGACATCCTCGACCAGATGCGCGCGACGATCCCCGAGGAGATCAAGCAGGCCCGCTGGATCGTGAAGGAACGCCAGGAGATGCTGGCCGAGGCGAAGCGCGAGTGCGACCGCCTGATCGGCGAGGCGCGCGAGCAGGCGATGCGGGAGGCATCGCAGACCGAGATCGTGAAGCTCGCCGAGCGCCAGTCGCAGGACATCGTCGAGGAGGCTCGCCGCGACGCGCGCGAGACGCGCCTCGAGATGGAGGACTGGGCCGACGGGATCCTCTCGACGCTCGAGGTCAACCTCGACAAGTTCCTCGGCGCCGTGCGGCGCGGCCGGGAGCGCCTCCACGAGCGCTCGCAGGAGACGGTGGTCGCCGGAATCGGCCCGATCGACCGCGACGGCCGCTCGCCCGACGTCGAGAGCTACCAGTAGGGCCGCCGACTTTCGTGGCGGGGCCCACCGTGGGTCACGCCGCGCATGTCGTGCGCGAGCTCGTGCGCGTCGCGAGCTGCACGAGCCGCCGCCGGATGTCGTACCCCTGGTCGTGACGGATCTCGGATGCGTGGTGTGCCACCCGCAGGCGGCACACCACGCGACGTCCGGTCAGCCGAGCGGGACCTGCACGAGCCTGTAGGCAGCGACGCCGGCGAGCGGCGGGTCGCCCTGCCTGAAGGCCTTGACGAAGAACTGCACCGCGTACGCCGGGCGCAGCTCCGGGAAGTCGTTCTCCGGGGTGACCGTCAGCTGCAGCCAGCCGTCCTGGCCGGTCTTCTGGTCCTGTGCGTTCCGCGTGACGAGCGGGGTCGAGCGCAGGAACACGAGGGCGTCGCGGACGACGTAGCCGCGCGTGTCCTTCACCTTGATCCGCACGGTGATCGGCTCCGTCCGCGAGCGGATCGGATTCGGCGAGAACTGCACCTGGTCGACGACGAGCCGCTCGTCTGACGGGACGCTCGTCACCGGGATCGACTTCTCGCCGTTCGGCAGGGTGATCACCCCGCTCGGGCCGGGAGGGGTCTGCGGTCCCTGCACCGTCGGGCTCTGCGCGGTGAGGCGGCTCGCCTCGCCGCGGCTCGAGCGCGCTATCACGCGGGCCCGCACCGTCTTGCCCACGTCACCCTCCCGGAGGGTGTAGGCATCGTCGGAGAAGCCCTGCTGGACGATGCAGTTGTTGCCGGACGTGTCGCACCGCAGCCAGCGGAAGGTGAACGTGATCGGCTGCTGTCCGTTCCACGTCCCCGGGGCGACGTGCAGGGTCTGCCCCTGTGCCGCCGTCCCCGAGAGCGTCGGCGCCTGGACGTTCACCGGCTTGCCCTGATCGGCCGCGCGCACGAGCGCGGTCGCGTTCGAGGCGACCGTCTTCGAGCCGTCGGCGTTGGACGCGGTCACGCGGACGCGGAGGCGCCGGTCCACGTCGGCGGTCGAGACGACGTACTTCGTGGTGGTCGCGCCGCCGATCGCCGCGCAGTCCGCGCCGCTCGGCAGCCCGCCGTCTCTCGCGCAGCGCACCCACTGGTAGGCGAAGCTCGTCGGCGAGCCGGTCCACGAGCCCTGGCTCGCGGTGAGCGTCGAGCCGACGACCGCGCTGCCGCTGATCCGCGGCTCGCGGGTGTTGTCGGGAGCCGCCTGCGTGACGGCGCCGCTGCCGCTCGGCAGTGCGAGCACCGTCGCGAGCGACGCGAGCGCCGCCGCGGCGAGCGTCCAGACCACGCCGATCCTTCGTGTCGTACGCATCGCGTGTCCTTTCGTCGATGGGACGACCCAAGGACTAACCCGGATCTCGGGCGCCGAACGACCTTCTTACGGAAGATTCATCCAGATTACGAATCCCTCATCTCGTACCGCCGCATCCGGACGCGCGAGCTACCCTCGCGGCGTGAATCGGTTCTCCGTTCGATCGCTGCGCCTGCGGCCGGGTGAGGAGCATCGCGAGACGTTACTGCTCGCGCTCGACCCGCTCGTCCTCGGGGGCGAGACGTACGTGATGTCGCCCCCCGAGACGCCGGCGGAGCTCGTCATCCAGCGGGCGGCGACGGGAGACGTGTTCCAGCTCGCGCTCTCGACGCGGCTCGAGGGGCCCTGCATGCGCTGTCTCGCGCCCGCACGCGTCGTCGTCGAGGTCGCGGCACAGGAGTACGAGGCGAGCGACCCCGGCGCCGGGGAGGAGCTTCGCTCGGAGTACGTCGCCGACGGCGAGCTCGATGTCGGTGCCTGGGCCCGTGACCAGGTCGCGCTCGCCCTGCCCGACCCGGTCCTCTGCCGGCCCGATTGTGCGGGCCTCTGTCCCGTCTGCGGACGGGACCTCAACCTCGAGCCCCACGAGCACGCCGAGGAGTCGGGAGACCCCCGCTGGGCGGCGCTCGAGGCGCTGCGGACGGACCAGACCGAGTAGTCGTCCCTCCCGCACGCTCGCGCTTCCCGACCGCGGCGTTGATCGGGGGAAACGACACGAGTAGCGTGGTCCCGCGTGGACGGGGGGAAGCGACGAGTCGGGCTCATCTTGGTCGCAACCGGCCTCGTGCTCCTCGCGGCGCTGGGGCTGGGGCTTGCCCTCGCGTTCCGGCCGGACGGCAATTCCGAGGATGCCCGCGTCCGGATCGAGCCGACCGAGGCGCTCCTCGACGCGCCGCTCCGGCTCCGGGTCGACGGCGCCCGCGCCGACGAGACACTCCGGCTCGAGCTCTCGGCCACCTCGGCGGATGGCGTGCAGTGGACGGGCAGCCGGATCGTTCGTACGGACGGCTCGGGTGCCGTCTCGGTCGACGGCGGCCGGCTTCTCGCCTCGCTCCACCCGGCCGGCGTGCCGGAGTCTGCGAAGCTCGGACTCGTCCCCGCGGGCGGCGTCCTCCGGCTGCGCCTCGAGGCACTGCAGGGCGATCGCGCGCTCGGCACGGCGCAGGCCACGAGGCGTATCGTCGGGCAGGGCGTCTCGGCTCGGGACCTGACTGTGGCGCGCGACGGTCTCGCGGCTCATTACTGGACGGGGCCCGCGCGGGATCGCCGGTCGACGGCAGTGCTCACGGTCGGCGGGAGCGAGGGCGGCTACGGAAACGCGTGGCATGCGGCGCTCCTGGCCTCGCACGGCTACCCCGTCCTCCAGCTCGCGTACTTCGGCGCGCCGGGGCTCCCCAAGCGGCTGCAGGCGATCCCGCTCGAGTACGTCCAGAGGGCGCTCCAGTGGCTCCGCGCCCGGCCAGGGGTGACAGACGTCGTGATGGTGGGTGCCTCGCGCGGCGCCGAGCTCGCCCTTCTCGTCGGGTCGACGTATCCGGCACTCGTCCAGGGGGTGGCGGCATACGTCCCGTTCGACGCCGTCGCTCCCGGCTCGTGGACGCGCGGTGGCGAGTCGATACCACCCGCCTCGAATCCGGACCCGAGGATCCCGGCAGAGCGCATCCGAGGCCCGGTCCTGCTCGTCGGTGGTGGTCAGGATCAGGTGTGGAACTCGGGGTACGGCACCACGGCAGTACGAACGAGGAGGCTCGAGCACGGTCAGAACGACACCGAAGCACTCGTCTTCGACAACGCTGGCCATGCAATCGCCCTCGCAGTCCCGTACCTCCCGGTGTCCACCGAGTTCTCGTCGAACGGATTCACGCTCGAGTCCGGTGGGACCCGGCGGGCCGACGCCCTTGCGCGCACCGCATCCTGGCCGCGACTGCTCGCGCTGCTCGATCGGGTGGGGCGCGACTCGGGCTGAACGGCCTGCTCCTCTCCGCTACCATGGCGAGTCGCTCATGGCCGTTCCGAAGCGCAAGACCTCGAAGTCCCGCCGCGACAAGCGCCGCGCCCAGCACGCGATCGCCGCGCCGCGTGTCTCGACGTGCGAGAACTGCGGCGCGCCGAAGCAGTCGCACCGCGCCTGCCCGACGTGCAAGACGTACCGCGGGCGCGAGGTCCGGCCCCTGCGGACGCCGGCTCCGTAGAGCGAGCGCCCGCTCCCATGGCGATCCGCGTCGCGGTCGACGCCCTCGGGGGCGATCACGCGCCGGGTGAGGTGGTCGCCGGGGCCGCGGCCGCGGCGTCGGACGCGATCGCACCTGTCCTCTTCGGCCCCGCGGCGCTCGATGCGTGCGGCCTCGAGCTCGTCCCCTGCCACGACGCGATCGAGATGCACGAGAAGCCCGCCGAGGCCGTCCGCGGGAAGCCCGACTCGTCCCTCGTCCGTGCGGTCAAGGCCGTGGGTGACGGCGAGGCGGACGCCGTGATCTCGGCGGGCAACACCGGCGCGGTGCTGGCGGCGTCGCTCCTGCACGTGCGGAGGCTGCCCGGCGTGCTCCGGCCCGGGATCGCGATCATGATCCCCGCCAGGCGCGGTCCCACGGTGCTGATCGACGCGGGCGCGAACGCTGACGCGCGGCCGGAGCACCTCGTCCAGTTCGCGCACATGGGGGTCGTCTTCGCGCAGGAGATCCTCGACGTGCCCGACCCGTCGGTGCGGCTCCTCTCGATCGGCGAGGAGCCGGAGAAGGGCAACCAGCTCACGCTCGACGCGCACGCCCTCCTCGACCGGGCCGACCTGCGCTTCGAGGGCAACATCGAGGGCAGAACGCTGCTCGAGGGCGACGCCGACGTCGTCGTCTGCGACGGCTTCACGGGCAACGTCGCGCTCAAGACGCTCGAGGGGACGATCCGCAGCGTCCTCCAGGCGCTGCGCACGGAGATCGCCGGCTCGGCCACGGGCAGGCTCGGCGGCCTCCTCATCCGGCCCGCCTCGCGCGGGCTTCGCGCGAGGCTCGACCCCGACACCTACGGCGGCGGCTACCTCCTCGGCCTCCGCGGCCTCGTCGTGATCGCGCACGGCTCGAGCTCCCGGGTGGCCATCGCCAATGCGACCCGGATGGCCGCCCGCGGCGTCGAGCACGGCCTCGTCGGCCGCCTCGCCGAGAGGCTCCCCGCGACGCGCGCGGAGACGCGCGCGTAACCCCCGGCCGGGGCTGTTAGAGTCCTGCGACTCAATCCACCCCGTATCGACCAGAGAGGTTTCGAAGTGGCTCTATCCCGCGATGAGGTCTACGAGCGCGTCAAGGTGGCGCTCGTCGACAAGCTCGGTGCCGACGAGGGCGCGATCACGGAGGATGCGGCGTTCCAGGAGGACCTCAACGCCGACTCGCTCGATCTCGTCGAGCTCATCATGGAGCTCGAGGACCAGTTCGGGATCAAGATCCCGGACGAGGACGCCCAGAAGCTGACCACCGTCGGGCAGGCCGTCGACTACGTCGTCGAGCATCAGTGACGTGCGCGAGGGGGAGGGCGGGGCGCTCGCGCGCCTGATCGTTGCCCTTCCCCCCGAGCGCGGCGGCCAGGTCTTCACCCACACCTCGTGGGCGCCCGACCGCGCGTCGTCGTACGAGCGGCTCGAGTTCCTCGGCGATTCCGTCCTCGAGCTCGCGATCGCGCGGGCGCTCTACGACCGCTTCCCGGACGCCTCCGAGGGGAGGCTCGCGAAGATCCGCGCGCACGTCGTGTCGCGCCAGAGCTGCGCCGCCGTGGCCCGCTCGCTCGACCTCGGCGCAGTGCTCGTTGCACGCGCCCAGGACGTGCCCGGGCCCGAGCTGCACCGCATCTCGCTGAGCCGCAACGTCCTGGCCGCGCTCCTCGAGGCGGCGATCGCCGGGGTGTACCTCGAGTACGGCTACGACGTCGTCGCGCCTGCGATCGTCGAGGCGTTCGACGAGCGGATCGAGTACGCGAGCACCGGGCACGTCGACTCCAAGACGGAGCTCCAGGAGGCGCTCGCGCGCACGGGCCGTACGGTGCACTACGAGGTGCTCGACGTCGACGGCCCGCCGCACGAGCGGCGGTTCGTGTGTGCGGCGCTGATCGACGGCGAGCAGCTCGGCACCGGCAGCGGGACGACGAAGAAGGCGGCCGAGCAGGAGGCCGCAGCGGGGGCGCTCGCGGCGCTCGGCGTCCATCCGCCGGCCGCCTGACACCGCCCCCGGGCGGGCGGGGTGCGAGCGGTTCCGCCGTCCGTTCCCGCCGTTAGCGTTCGGGCGCGGTGCACCTGCGCTCGATCAAGCTGCGCGGCTTCAAGTCGTTCCCGGACCCGGTCGAGGTGAAGCTCGAGCCCGGGGTGGCGGTCGTGGTCGGGCCGAACGGGTCCGGCAAGTCGAACGTCTCCGACGCGATCGTCTGGGCGGCCGGCTCGCTGACGCCGTCGGAGCTGCGCGCGGAGAAGCCCGACGACGTCCTCTTCGGGGGCTCCGCGAGCCGCCAGGCGGCCGACCACTGCGAGGTCGAGCTCCTCTTCGACAACGAGGACGGCGGCTTCGGCGCCGAGCTCGACTACTCGGAGATCGCGATCGCGCGCCGCCTCGTCCGCGGCGGCGAGGGCCAGTACCTCGTCAACCGCACGCCCGTCCGTCGAACCGACCTCGTCGAGCTGCTCGCCGACGTCGGCCTCGGCGGCTCCATGCACTCGATCGTCGGCCAGGGCAAGGTCGACGCCGTGCTCGCGTCGAAGCCCGAGGACCGCCGCGCGCTCGTCGAGGAGGCCGCCGGGCTCGGGAAGTTCAAGCGCCGCCGTCACCGGGCGGAGCTGAAGCTCGCCCGCGTTGCGACCCAGGTCGAGCGTGCCCGCGACGTCGAGGACGAGGTGCGCAAGCGTCTGCGTCCGCTGGCGCTGCAGGCGACGGCCGCGGAGCGCGCGGAGAAGCTCGCGGCAGAGATCGCTTCGCTGCGGGCACGGCTCGCACGGATCGACCTGGCGACGCTCGACGCACGCCGCGCCGAGGCGGAGGAGCGCCGAGCGGCCGCCGCGCTCGCGCGACGCTCGGCGCAGGCGAGGCTCGAGTCCGTGCTCGCCGAGCGGGAGAGCGCCGAGATCGAGCTCTCCGACGCGGCCGGCGCGCGCGAGGCCGCGGTCGGCGCCCTCTACCGGCTGCAGGGAGCGGGCGAGCGACTGACGGTGCGCGGCGAGTCCGTAGACGGCGTCACCGCGCGGCTCCGCGACGATCTGGCCGAGGCCGAGCGCGCGCAGGGGGCGCGCACCGACGAGACGCTGCGCGCCCTGGAGGACACTGCGCGCACGGCTGCGGCCGCTGCGCGCGACGCAGCCGTGCGGAGCGGCCACGCCGCGGAACGCGCGCGTCACGCGCATGCGCTCCTCGCCGCCGCCGAGCGGGCCGTGGCCGACGAGGCGGAGGTCCGTCTCGAGCAGGTGCGCCGCGAGCGCGCGGTCCGTCGACCGCGGCATGAGCGAGCTGACCGGCGGACACGGGGACGCCAACCGCAGGCTGGTTGCGCTCGGCGCGACCCGGGAGCGGCTGCGGGCGCGCGAGGAGAGCGCGGGCGAGCTCGGCCGGAAGCTCCAGGCCGAGCACGACACCGCGCGCGCACATCAACGACGTGGGGCGCCGAGCCCGGCGGAGCTCGAGGAGCGTGCGAACGAGGCTCGCTCCGTCGCCCGCGCAGCCGCCATCGAACGTGACGACCTTGCCGACCGCGCACGCTCGGCGAAGGAGCGTCTCGGCGCGCTCGAGCGCTCGCTCGCCGAGCGCGAGGGGGTGGCGCCCGCGGCCCGTGCGCTCGCCGCCGAAGGCGAGCGCCTGGCCCTCGCGTCGCTCGAGGTCGAGCCCGGGTTCGAGAAGGCGGTCGCTGCTGCGCTTGCCTGGCGCGCCTCCGCCCTCCTCGCCGGAGACGCCGAGCATGCGCTCGCGCTGCTCGAGCGGGCCCGCGCCGGCTCGCTCGGCAGCCTCTCGGTGGTGATCGGCGCGGCTCGCGCCGCCGCCGGCGAGCCGCCCCTGCCGGGTGCGCGTCCGTTGTGCTCGCTCGTCAGCGGGCCCGACGACGCCGTGCGGCTGCTCGACGGCGTCTGGCTCGTGGACACCGGTGAGCTGCGCCGCGTACACGCGGGAATCGCCGTCACGAGCGACGGCGACGGGTACGACGCAGACCGGGGAGAGCTCTGGTTCGCCGGCGAGACCGGCGAGGCCGTCCTGCTCGAGCTCGACGCCCGGCGGCGCGTGCTCGCGGACGAGGCCGACGAGCTCGCCGCGCGAGCCGACACCGCCTCGCGGGAGGCGGACGAGGCGGCGGGACGGGCGGCCGAGGTCGAGGCCGCCTACGCGGAGGTCGCCCACCTCCGCGGCGCGACCCTCGACACCGAGTTGCTCGGGCGTCTGGCGGCCGTCGCCGACGGGCTCGCGCACGCGACGGCCCGCGCGGCGGCGAGCGTGGCGCGCGTCCAGGCGCCGCTCGAGGCCCGGCTCGCGGCGACCGACCGGCGTTCGCGGGAGCTCGGCGAGGAGCTTCGTCGTCTCGGCGGGCTGGAGGCCGAGGCGCGTCGCGACGCAGCCGAGGCCGGTCGTCGGGCTGCGGACGCCGAAGTGGTGCTCGCACGGCTCGGCGGCGCGCCCGTCGGCGCGGGCGCCGCGCGTGAGCGAGGCCGCGAGGAGCTTGCCGAGGACGCCGCGTCGACGCTTGCCTTGGCCGACGAGGCTGCTGCGGCCTCGCTCGCCGCAGCGGACGCCGCGCGGGCTGCCGACGCAGCGCTCGTCGAGCGTGCTCCGCGTCGGACACGCCTCGACGTCGACCTGCTCCGCCGGCTGGTGGGCGCAGCATCGGGCCTCGGCGAGTCCCTCGCTCGCGCCTCCGCGCTCGCCGCGCGGTTCGAGGCGCCCCGTCCGCGCGCGGGTCGACGCAGGCGCCGCCCGTGCGGGCGAGCTCGGCGCCGAGCTCCGCCGCCTCGGCGCCGCCGAGGTCGAAGTGCGTCAGGCGGCCGACGAGGCGACCGGGCGCGTCACCGCCGTGGAGATCGAGCTGGCGCGGCTCGACGGCGAGGCGGGTGAGGCGAGGCGACGCCTCGACGAGGCGCTCGCCGCGAGGGCCGCGCAGGACGCCCACGGCGGGGACGAGGGCGCCGACGAGGGGCATGGCCCGGAGCACCGCGACGAGCTCGCCGCACGGATCACGCGGCTCGAGGCCCGGCGCGAGGCGCTCGGCAAGGTCAACCCGCTCGCGAAAGAGGAGTACGAGGCCGAGAAGGAGCGCCTCGAGGAGCTCTCGACGCAGCGCGGCGACCTCGAGGCGTCGCTCGCAGAGCTCGCTGCGCTGCGCGACGAGCTGACCGAGACGGTCAACCGCCGCTTCGACGAAACCTTCGCGGCGGTGGCGGCGAACTTCGAAGAGGTGGCGGCGACGCTCTTCCCGGGCGGCGAGGGCCGGCTGCGGCTGGTCGAACCGGGCGAGGAGGACGGCGACGGTACCGAGCCCGGCGTCGAGGTCGAGCTCCGCCCGGCCGGGAAGAAGATCACGCGGCTGACACTGCTCTCCGGCGGCGAGAAGGCGCTGGGCGCGATCTCGTTCCTCTTCGCGCTGTTCCTCGCCAAGCCGTGCCCGTTCTACCTCCTCGACGAGGTCGAGGCGGCGCTCGACGACGCGAACATCGCCCGGTTCGTCGAGCTCCTGCGCCGGTACGCCGACCGCGCCCAGTTCGTCGTGATCACCCACCAGAAGCGCACGATGGAGGCCGCAGACGTCCTCTACGGCGTGACGATGGGCGGCGACGGCGTCTCACAGATCGTCTCCCGTCGCCTCCCGCGCGAGGGCCAGGCGGCCGCGACCGCCTGAGACGCCGGGCGCTCGCCCGACGACCCGTTCCCCGCGGCCACGATGCCCGTCCGCCGGCTCTGGGCTGGCTGTGCGCGTAGGCTCCGTCCCGATGTCGAGGACGTGGGCGGAGCTGCTCGGGGACGCCGAGGACGGGGCGCGCGAGGCGGAGGAGCGCGCCGGCTTCTTCTCGCGGCTGCGCGACTCGCTCGGCAAGAGCCGGCGCGCGCTCGTCGCAGAGCTCGGGTCGTCGTTCGACCCGACGCAGGAGGACGCGTGGGAGCGGCTGGAGATCGCCCTGATCCGCGCCGACGTCGGCGTACCCGCGACCGCCGAGCTCGTCCGGCGACTCGAGGCGCGCGGGGAGCTGGGCGATCTCGGCGCTGCGCTCGCCGAGGAGGTCGAGTCGCTCTTCGGCGAGCCTCCCGTGCTCGAGCGCGCCGCGGAGGGGCCGACCGTCGTCCTCGTCGTCGGGGTCAACGGGACCGGAAAGACGACGACGATCGGCAAGCTCGCGCGCAAGCTCTCCGAGCACGGTCGCTCGGTGCTCGTCGGCGCAGCGGACACGTTCCGGGCGGCCGCCGAGGAGCAGCTCGAGATCTGGGCCGACCGTGCCGGGGCGGAGTTCGTCGGCGGCTCACGGGGCGCGGATCCCGCGGCGGTGGCGTACGACGCCGTCGAGGCGGGGCGCGCGCGCCACCGGGACGTCGTCATCGTCGACACCGCGGGCCGGCTCCACACCCAGGGGAACCTGATGGACGAGCTCGCCAAGGTGCGCCGCGTGATCGCCGGCCGAGTGGACGGGGCGCCGCACGAGACGCTTCTCGTCGTCGACGCGACGACGGGGCAGAACGGGCTCCAGCAGGCGCGGCTCTTCGCCGAGGCGGCAGGCGTGACGGGGATCGCGCTGACGAAGCTCGACGGATCGGCGAAAGGCGGGGTCGCGATAGCGATCGTCCACGAGCTCGGCATCCCCGTGAAGCTCGTCGGCGTGGGGGAGGGGGTCGACGACCTGCGACCCTTCGATGCGCACGACTATGCACGGGCGCTCGTGTCGTAGCAACGCGCGCGTAACCATCCGAGGGATTGCGCGTCATCCCCCGTCAGGGGTACGCTCAGGCCAGTTCGAGAACACTGGGTCGAGGGGGATGAAGGAGGATCGAGCACCATGGCCGTCACGGTCTTCGCGCGGTACCCGGGCTTGAGCCCGAACGTCTACGACGAGGTCGTGGCCACGCTCGACCTCGATGCGAACCCACCGATCGGTGCGATCCTGCACCTCGTCGGCGAGGGGAAGGACGGGCTCGAGGTCGCCGAGGTCTGGCGCACCGAGCAGGCCCACCAGGCATTCCACGACCGGTTCCTCTCCGCGCTGCAGATGCGTGGCTACCTGTCCCGACCCACGATCGACGTCGCGCCGCTGCACAACCTGTTCGCGGTCGAGATGGAGACGATCGAGCGGATGGGCGCGGTGTCGCTGCCCGCGACATACTCGGGTGCGGCGCTCTAGGGAGCGCCGCACTCTCTTCCCGCTGCCGCGCCCCTCACTCGGCGCGCGCCGCATGTTCCCGCCGCCGTGCGTACGGTCGACCGCGCGTCCGGCCGCGTGTTCCTACGGGTGGTCGGCGAGGTGAACCTTGTAGTCGCTGGGCGGATTGGTTCCCTCGACGAAGATCCCGACGACCCTGAACGCTCGCAACCTGCCGTCCGAGCCCTTCATCGCGTTCTCGTACGCGTCCATCATCGCGTCTTCGAGCAGGAGCTTTCCGCCTCGTTCTTCTCCATCCTCGGGATGACGCTCCAACCAGCGTGCCGCACTTCCCTCGTAGATCGATCTCCGATCTCCCATTTCCCACCTCCTCTCGGACTCGTGATCGTATGACGCGTGACGCCGGAAAGGAAGAGTCACGGAACGAACTCGCCCGCCGGGTCGGTCACCTGCAAGGCGGCCAGGTTCCCCTTCCGCGCATATACCTCTCTGGCCACGTCCAGGCTCGCCGCCGCTTCCGTTCCTTGCCGGCGTGGCGCAGCACCTCCGCGAGCGCGACGAGCGAGCTGGCGCGAAGATCGAGGAAGTCCGTGTTTTCGGCCAACGCGACGGCGCTGCGCGCCAGTTCCTCGGCCGCCGTGGTGTCGCCCCGCCGGGCGGTCGTCCGCGCGAACGAGCGACGCCACAACACCTGTGGCATGACGTCCGTCTCCGCGGCGGTCTCTTTCGTGATATCGACGAACCGTTCGGCTTCGAGATCCTGGCCCTGCGCTGACAAGACGTCCGCGAGGAGGCCCGCCAGCACCGAGCGGACGCCACTTTCGCCCATCTCCTCCAGCATCGAGTACCCGACGCGCAGCTCCTGTTCTGCCGCCGCGAGGTCGCCCGCAAAGGTCTCGATCTGCGCGCCGACGATGGCGCGGGCCGCGCGCCGGAAGCGGAGACCGAACTTCTCGTAGACGGCGATCGAATCGGCGTAGAGCCGGCGTGCCTCGGCGAAGCGTCCCTCCATCGCGCGAAGCCCCGCGAGCGTCGTGGCGATCCCAGCCTCGAACGTCGGCGAGCCAGGAGCCTCCGCGAGGAGCTCGGTGCATCGGCGCACGCCCTCTGACACCGGAGTCGGGCCGTAATAGAGGGCCTGGGCGTACAGGACCACGAGGACGCCCAGCTGGCCCAGGTCCGGGAGCTTCCGAGCGTGGAGGATCGCGCGCTCGAGCGCATCCGACCTCTCGCGCCAGCGTCCGCCGATCACGTGGGACTCGCTGAGCAGCCACCAGGCCTTCGACAGCCCGAGATGGTCGTCGATCCGCTCGAGCTCCGGGATCACGGATTCGGCGACCCGTCGGTCCTCTTCCTCCGCTGCGGCGGGCTCGGTATAGGAGCGCTGCCATTGGAGCTCGACGTTCGCGCGCAGCTCCGATCTGCGGTCACCCCGCTGCCTTGCGGCCAAGACCGCATGCTCGAGCAGCTCGCGCGCGCGATCCCACTCGCCCGCCCTCATCGCGACGCTTCCCAGCTCGGTCAGAACCGGGCTGCGCCGGGGATCGTCGTCCGGCAACAGCGCAAGGGCACGCTCGAACAGCACGCGGGCGGCGGGCATGTCCTCCCTGTCGAGCGCACGCCGTCCGGCCGTCGCGAGGAGGCCCCCTGCCTCGCTCGCCAGCATCCGCGTCTCCCCCTTGTCGCTCGGGACGAGCTCCGCGCGGCAGCGATAGGCCTGCTCGAGGTGGTATGCCAGGATCTCGTCGTTCTCCCCCAGGCCCGTCCCCTCGCGGCCCTGACTCTGGAGCCAGCGCGCGAACCGCTCGTGCAGCTCGGCGCGGACGGCCTTGGGAATGCCTGCGTACGTCTCGTCGCAGATCAGCGAGTGCCGGAAGCGGTACGCATCTTCACCCGGCACCTCGGACCGCGAGGGTTGCACGAGACCCTTCCGAACGAGGCCCAGCAGCCGGCTCGTGACGAACGGTTGATCGGCGCGCGAGGAGAGACCCACGAGAGCCCGCGGCCAGAATTCCTTCCCCACGATCGACGCCCGCTCGAGGGTTCGCCGCTCGGCGGGGTCGAGGCTGTCGATACGTGCGGCGAGCAGGGCGTGGATCGACGCCGGCAGCTCGATCGCGTCGCCAGGCTCGGCGTCGGCCATCATCGCGGCGAGCTGTTCGGCGAAGAGCGGGTTTCCCTCGGAGGTCGAGGTGATGCGTCGTCGGAGGTCGGCGTCGCCGACGCCGAGCGCCTGGACGAGCTCCACGGTCTCCGTCTCCGAGAGTTGATCGACCTCGAGCGTGGCGGTCGAAAGGGTTGGGCGTGCCTCTAGCAGCTCCGGGCGGGCGATGCATAGGAGTACGAGCGGCCCCGACGCGAAGGCGGCGAGATACTCGACCAGGTCGAGCATCGTCGGCTCGGCCCAGTGGAGATCCTCGAGCGCGACGAGGAGCGGCCGACGTGCGGAGATTTCCTCCAGCAGGCGTCGCACGGCCCAGAACACTTCGGTGCTCGGTGCCGCGCCCTCCGTCGGATTGGTCACCGTTCGGAGCCGCTCGAGCACGACCTGGGCGTCGTCGGTCCCGGACAGAACGGCTTCGGCCCTCTCGATGCCCCCGAGGTCCGCGACGAGCTGTTGGAGCGGCCAGAACGTGATGCCGCTCCCGTAGGGGAGACACCGCCCGGTCGCAACGTCCGCGACGTCCTCGCACTCCGCCGCAAGCTCCCGCACGAGGCGGGACTTGCCGATCCCCGCCGCTCCGAGCACCGCGACGACGCTACACCGGCCTTCCGCCAAGGCGTCGTCGACGAGAACGCGGAGCGCCTCCATCTCGTCCACGCGGTTCACGAGCGGCGCGTCGAGGCGTCGTGCGTAGCCGGCAGCCTCCTCGTCGACCTCGTCGACGCGAAACCGCGCGACGGCCTCGCTCTTGCCCTTGGCGCTGAACCGCTCACGCGGGCCGACCCTGACGGCGTCCTTCACGAGAGGGTACGTCGCAGTGCCGATCAGGATCGTGCCCGAGTCGGCCGCCTGCTCGAGTCGTTTGGCAAGGTTCACGGCGTCACCGGTGACGAACGTCTCGCCCGTTCCGGGATCGCCCGCGACGACCTCGCCGGTGTTGACACCGAAGCGACACGCGAGCTCGACGCCCCACGCCTCGCGAAGCTCGACGTTCAAGCGACCGAGACGTTGTTGCATCGCGGTGGCGGCCCGTACTGCACGGAGCGCGTCGTCCTCGTGCGTGACGGGGATCCCGAAGACGGCCATCACCTCGTCACCGCGGAACCGTTCGACCGTCCCGCCGTGCTGCTCGATCACCTCGGTCATCGCCTCTGCGTACCGCGACATGACCCTCCGCGTCGTCTCGGGATCGGTCGCTTCGCCGAGCGACGTCGAGCCGACGACATCGCAGAAGAGGATCGTCACCGTCTTGCGCACCTCGAGACCCTCGTGGACGCGCTGCGGAAGCGCGGTGCCGCACGAGCTGCAGAAGCGCGCGGAATCCAGGTTCCCCGCGCCGCACTGGTCGCAGTCGGCCATGGCCGGAGTCTAGGACGGTGAGACTCGCTCTACGAGCACGCCGGCCGGCCCGAGACGCGCGTCGCCCCACGTCCCGGGGCTACGCTTCGAGGCCATGTTCGACGCACTCGCCAACCGCCTGCAGGACGCCCTCGGCGACCTCGGCCGCCGCTCGCGCCTCGACGAGGAGACCGTCACGCGCGCCACCCGCGAGATCCGCCTCGCGCTGTTGGAGGCCGACGTCGACTTCGAGGTGGTCAAGCAGTTCGTCGCCTCGGTCAGGGAGCGCGCGCTCGGGCAGGAGGTGCTGAAGGGGCTCGAGCCGGGACAGCAGGTCGTGAAGATCGTCCACGAGGAGCTCACCGAGCTGATGGGCGCCGCCGACTCGAAGCTCGCGTTCGGGCGCCCGCCGACGGTGATCCTCCTCTGCGGGCTCCAGGGGTCGGGGAAGACGACGACCGCGGCGAAGCTCGCGCTCCACCTGCGCAAGCACGAGAAGAAGCAGCCGGGCCTCGTCGCCGCCGACCTCCAGCGGCCCGCGGCGATCGACCAGCTCGAGCAGCTCGGCCGACAGCTGCAGGTGGCCGTCTACCGCACCGATACGACCGACGCAGTCGTCGCGGCACGCGAGGGGCTGCAGCGGGCGACCGCGGACGGGTGCGACGTCGTGATCGTCGACACGGCGGGCCGGCTGCAGATCGACGAGGCGTTGATGGACGAGCTCGCGCAGGTCCGCGACGCGGTGAAGCCGCTCAACGTGCTCCTCGTCCTCGACGCGATGACCGGCCAGGAGGCCGTCGCCGTCGCGCGTGCGTTCCAGGAGCGGATCGCGTTCGACGGGATCGTGCTGACGAAGCTCGACGGCGATGCCCGTGGCGGGGCCGCCCTCTCGGTCAAGGCCATCACCGGCAAGCCCGTGAAGTTCGCGTCGGTCGGCGAGAAGCTCGACCAGCTCGAGGTATTCCACCCCGACCGCATGGCGTCGCGCATCCTCGGCATGGGGGACGTCCTGACCCTGATCGAGAAGGCCGAGCAGGCGGTCGAGCGCGACGAGCAGGAGGAGATGGAGCAACGTCTGCTCGCCGGGCAGTTCACCTTCGACGACTTCCTCGCCTCGACCAGGATGCTGAAGAAGATGGGGCCGCTCGAAGGCGTGATGAAGCTCGTCCCGGGCATGAGCCGGCAGCTCGACGGGATCGACTTCGACGATGCGCAGATGGCGCGGATCGAGGCGATCGTCCTCTCGATGACGCCACACGAGCGCCGCGTGCCGCACGTGATCAACGGGCCGAGGCGCCGGCGCATCGCGGCGGGGAGCGGAACGACGATCGAGGATGTCAACCGCCTGCTCCAGGCGCGCAAGCAGATGGAGAAGATGATGAAGGCGATGGGGAAGGGGAAGGGGAAGGGGACGTTCCCGACCCTGCCGCCCGAGCTCACCGGCGGCGCCCCCGCCAGACGGGGACGTCGCTAGAAGTCTCCGTGCCGGATCCACCTGCCGGGATTCCGGCACAATCCACCTTTCACGAGAAGAAAGGCAACACACATGGTTCGCATGAGATTGACGCGCGTCGGGTCGAAGAAGAACCCGATCTACCGCGTCGTGGTAGCCGACTCGCGCTCGCCGCGGGACGGCCGCTTCATCGAGATCGTCGGCCGGTACAACCCGCAGACCGACCCCTCGACGATCGAGCTCGACGCCGACAAGGTCAAGGACTGGCTTTCCAAGGGCGCACAGCCGTCGGAGCCGGTCGCGCGCCTGATCAAGGCCGCCGGCATCTCCTGACGAGCCGCCGATGGAGGAGCTGCTCGTCTGGATCGCCCGGGGCCTCGTCGACGACCCGGACGCCGTCCGGGTCGAGCGGCTCGACGAGGGTGACGTCGTCGTCCTCCGCCTCCACGTCGCCGAGGGCGACGTGGGCAAGGTGATCGGGCGCCACGGCCGGGTCGCGCGCGCGCTCCGCACCGTCGTCCGCTCGGCGGGCGCCAGGAGCGACCGGCGACTCGTGCTCGAGATCGCGGATTGAGCGACGACGCGACGCTCGTGCCGATCGGACTGGTCGGGCGGCCGCACGGGCTCGACGGCGCGTTCGTCGTCGAGCGGGCGAGCGAGGACGAGCGACGGTGGCGCGTGGGTGCGACCGTGGTCGTCGACGGCGAGCTCGCGACGATCGAGCTCGAGCGGCGTGTCGGCGGAGGGCGTCGCGCGATCCGGCTCGACCGCCCCGTCCGGCGCGGTGCAGAGCTCGCGGTGCGCCTCTCCGAGCTTCCACCCTCGTCCCCGGACAGCTACTACGCGTTCGAGCTCATCGGCCTCGCCGTTGTGAGCGAGGCGGGCGAGGAGCTCGGACGGGTCGTCGGCCTCTACCCGGGCATCGCGAACGACAACCTCGAGCTCGACGACGGCACGCTCGTGCCGCTGATCGACGACGCGATCCACGACGTCGATCTCTCCGGCGGCCGCGTCGTGGTTCGCCGCGGATTCCTCGCCTGAGCGCGCGAAGGCACGGTTACGAAATACCGATGCACGGCGGAGCGCTCCTGCGCGCGGGGTACCCTGGACCGCCGTGCGCGTCGACGTCTTCACGCAGATCCCGCATGCCTTCGGCTGGCTCACCGAGCAGAGGCCGCTCGCGACCGTGCTCGGCTCCGGGCTCGAGCTGCGGCTCCTCAACTACCGCGACACGACGCCGCTGCGGTCGGGACAGGTCGACGACGACCCGTACGGCGGGGGCGCCGGAATGGTGCTCCGTGTGGACGTGGTCGACGCGGCGCTCGACGCCGCGTACGGCGACGCCCGTCCCGGACGGATCGTGGCGCTGACCCCACAGGGGCGCCAGCTCGACCAGGCTCTCGTCGAGGAGCTCTCGCACGAGCAGGAGATCGCGCTCCTCTCGTCGCGTTTCGAGGGCTTCGACGAGCGCATCGTCGGCCACCTCGCCACCGATGCGATCTCGGTCGGGCCGTACGTGCTGTCGGGCGGCGAGCTGCCGGCCATGGTGTTGCTCGACGCGATCGCGCGCCGGCTGCCGGGCGCTCTCTCGGACGGCTCCGGCGAGCACGAGAGCTTCTCCGCCGAGCTCGAAGGCGGGCTCGAGTATCCGCATTACACGCGACCGGCCGCGTATCGCGGCTGGGAGGTTCCCGAGGTGCTCCTCTCCGGCGACCACGCGAGGATCGACACCTGGCGGCGCGAGCAGAGTCGCGCCCGGAGCCTCGTGTGAGCGGGGTCGACGAGCGCGAGACGGGGCTCGAGCGCGATCCGCAGCGCGGTGACGAGGCCGGGCGCGGCGCCGGCGGCGAGGATCCGCGCGGATCGGCCGAGGAGAGGGTCGGCGTGGACGGCGACGCCGGGACGGGCTGGCCGACGACGCCTGCCGAGATCCCGCTCGACGGCCCGTCCGAGGCCCCACTCGACGGGGCCTGGGCGCCGCCGCATCCGAGCCGGCGCACACAGGTGCTCTCGTCCGAGCCACGGCAGCACCGCCAGTCGCGCAACCCGGTCGATCGGTTGACGCGCGGGCTTCCGGACCCGGTCCGGATCGTCGTCGACTGGGTCGTCACCATCGTCGGCGCGGTTGCGATCGTGCTGCTCGTCAAGGCGTTCGTCGTCAACCCGTACCGGATCCCGTCCTCGTCGATGGAGCCCACGCTGCACTGCGCGAAGCCGGCTTCCGGGTGCGAGGCGCGCTTCTCCGACCGGGTGCTCGCGAACAGGTTCATCTACCACCTCCGAGATCCCCGGCGCGGTGAGATCATCGTCTTCGACACGCCGGACGCGGCGCGCGTCAAGTGCGGTGCGGGCGGGACGTTCGTCAAGCGGCTCATCGGCCTCCCCGGCGAGACGGTCGAGGTGCGTCTCAAGCAGGGCGAGGGCTACGTCTTCATCAACGGCAAGCAGCTGCGCGAGCCGTACATCCAGCCGCGACCGGCGGCCGACCGAGGCGTTCGGCCCGGTCAAGGTGGCGCCGAACCACTACTTCATGATGGGCGACAACCGCTCGCAGTCCTGCGACTCCCGCGAGTGGGGCACCGTCCCGCGCGGCAACCTCATCGGCAAGGTGTTCGCGACCTACTGGCCGCCCAACCGTCTCTCGCTGCACTGATCTGTTCGCGAGCAGGAATCCGCTGGAGCGGATTCCTGCCGCTCGGACACCGTTCGCAGCGGAATCCGCAGGAGCGGATTCCGCCGCTCGGATCCCCGCCCTGCGGGCGGGGCAGATCCCTGAAGGCGTCCCCTTTCGGGGCCGCAACTGCATCGTTGGGCGGCGGCGTGTTGTGTTCGGAGTGTTCGCGAGCGCAGGGCGCAGTAGGGGGTTCCCGCCGCTCGGATCCCTCGCCTGCTGCCGCGGCACATCCGTGAACGTGTCGCGGGGCCCGCGGCGCGCGGGTCCATCCGCTGCGCGGGCTTCCGCTATCATCCGCTGCCGGCCCTCGGGGCCGACCCTCCTATGAGCACGATCATCGAGAGCCTCGAGCGGCGCCAGTTGCGTGACGTCCCGGCCTTCAAGGCCGGCGACACGGTCCGCGTCCACTTCAAGGTGATCGAGGGCAATCGTCAGCGCGTCCAGGTGTTCGAGGGAATCTGCATCAAGCGGCAGGGCTCGGGTGTCCGCGAGACCTTCACCGTCCGCAAGAACTCGTTCGGCGTCGGCGTCGAGCGGACGTTCCCCCTCCACTCGCCGAAGATCGAGAAGCTCGAGGTGGCGATGATCGGCGACGTCAACCGGGCGAAGCTCTACTACCTGCGCGGCCGCGTCGGCAAGAAATCGCGCGTGCGCGAGCTCCGGCAGTCCTAGGTCCCCGATCCGGGCCGTCGCGCGGGCGAGAGGCGTGATGTGGAATGGGCGGTCCGTCGGGCCGTCTCGGGCGCGGAGACTGCATGGCGTTGCGCCTGAGGCGGCGTCCACGACCGCGAACGCATCTCAGATCGAGCCTCTGGTCTGACGTCGTGCGCGTCGTCCTCGCGCTCGGGGTCGTGTGCGCCGCGCTCCTCGCCGCAGGCTGTGGGGTGGAGGACGACACGCAGCGGTTCGCCCGCGAGGCCGTCGAGTCGCACGTCGCGGGCGACACGGCCTACGACGATCACGTTCGCTGTACGGCGAACCCGCGCCCGTGGCTCGTCGAGCAGCAGGCGACCTCCGTCATCTGCGCCGTGCGCCGCGCGAGCGGGGGCTGCGACTGGTTCCGTGTCGACCTCGTGCGAGACACGATTCGCGTCAAGGCGAAGGTGCGCCTGGATCAGCGCGACGCGGGGTGCGTGCTGCCTCCGTAAGGGGGCACGGCAGGCCCGCGACACGCGAGCCGCATACGCGCGCGCCGAGGGCCGGCTCGGGCTCGTCCGCCGCGTCCCGCGTGTTCGATACCCACGGCCGGGGGGTGCCGGCCACCGCGAGGGCTATCCTCGGGCGGTGCCGCTCTCGACCGGGCAGCGCCTGCTCCGCCACGACCGCCGGCTCGGCGTCCGCTTCGTCGCCGGCGCCGACGAGGCCGGTCGCGGGTCGCTCGCAGGGCCGCTCGTCGTCGCAGGCGTGCTCCTCGACTACGAGACCCTTCGCGGGCACCGCGTCCGTCCGCTCACCCTGCTGAACGACTCGAAGCAGGTCGAGCCGGACGAGCGCGAGCGGCTCTACCACGCCGTGCTCGCCGCCGCAGCGCGAGTCTCCCTGCGCGTGATCGCCGCGTCCGACATCGACTGCGACGGGCTCCATCGCTCCAACCTCCGCGGTCTGCGCACGGTCCTCGCGGACCTCTACCCGCTCGCCGACGCATGCCTCGTCGACGGGTTCAGGCTCGGGCCGCTCGCGCCTCCGCACACAGCCGTCGTCGACGGAGATACGAAGAGCGCCGCGATCGCCGCCGCCTCGATCGTCGCCAAGGTGACGCGCGACCGGCTGATGCGGCGCCTCGACGCGCTGTACCCACGGTACGGCTTCTCGTCGCACGTCGGGTACATCACGCCCGGGCACACGCGGGCCGTCGTCGCGCACGGCCCGTGCCCACAGCATCGCCGGTCGTTCCGCGCGCGCGCGTACGCCGGATCCGTCGCGGCGTGAATCGTGGCGAGCGCCTGGCGGCGCGGCACTACCGGCTCCGCGGCTACCGGATCCTCGGGACGAACGTCCGGGCCGGTGGCTACGAGGTCGACCTGATCGCGCGGCGCGGTCGCCGGCTCGTGTTCGTCGAGGTGAAGGAGCGGTCGGGTGCCTCCTACGGCGGGGCGGTCGGCGCCGTCAACCACGAGAAGCGCCGGAGGGTGCGTCGTGCGGCCGCCTCGTGGCTGCAGGCCCATCCCGAGTCGGCCGGCCTCGAGGTCCGCTTCGAGGTCGCAGCGGTGACCGAAGGCCGTGTGGAGCGGCTCGACTTCGCGGAGGACTGACGCCCGGCGGGAATGACGGGAACGCCTGTTCCGTTAGAATTCACACAACGAAAGCCGGGGGGCACTATCCCCCAACGGGCGCGCTCGTCAGAACGGGCGGAGGCGGGAGCCTTCACCCCGGGCGCGCAGGCCCCTCGGACGAGGTGGCGGGAGAAACCTCCGGCTGACAGGGATCACCACGTCAGCCGGAAAGGATCGAACGTCACATGACAACCCGTACCCGTACCTGGATCCTGCTCGCAGGCCTCTCGGCCCTCTTCGTCTCGGTCGGCGGCCTCGTCGGCGGTGCGAGCGGCATCGTCGTCTTCCTGGCGATCGCGGTCGCGTTCAACTTCGCGATGTTCTGGTTCTCGGATCGCATCGCGCTCAAGATGAGCCGCGCACGGCCACTCGAGGCCGGGGAGGCGCCCGAGCTGGTCGCCGATGTCGAGGACCTCTCGGCGCGGGCCCGCATCCCGGTTCCGCGTCTGTTCCTGATCCCGTCGCAGCAGCCGAACGCCTTCGCCACCGGCCGGAGCCCGAAGCACTCCGCGGTGGCGGTCACGGAGGGGCTCCTCACCCTGATGCCGCGTGCGCAGGTCAGAGGCGTCCTCGCTCACGAGCTCGCGCACATCCGCAACCGAGACGTGCTGGTGACGACGATCGCGGCGATGATCGGCGCGGCGATCTCCGCGATCGCGAACTTCCTCCAGTTCCAGTGGCTGTTCGGGGGCGACGACGACGAGAGCCCGCTCGGGGCGATCGGGTCGATAGTCGCGATCTTCGTCGCGCCGGTCGCGGCGATGATGCTCCAGTTCGCAGTCTCGCGCCAGCGCGAGTTCCTCGCGGATGCGACGGCCGCCGAGCTGCTCGGTGAAGGGCGTCCGCTCGCGGATGCGCTGGCGACGCTCAAGCGCGGGGTCGAGGTGCTGCCGATGCAGGTCAACCCTGCCACCGCGTCGCTCTACATCGCGAGCCCGCTCTCGGGAGGCGGCATGACCTCGCTCTTCTCGACGCATCCCCCGATCCCGGTGCGGATCGAGCGCCTGCTCGCGCTCGACGCGGCGCGCGGCCTGTAGACGCCCCGCCGAACGCGGTCGCCGGAGAGTCGCCCGGCGACCGTGCGAGCAGCGGGCGACGCTTGTGCTGAAACACCACAGGCGTCGCCCGCACCCGTTCGTTCGCCCCGTTCGGGCAGTCGCCGCCGTGGGCGCGAGGACCCGGCCGCAGCGCGGCGAATACCGGCGTATGGCCGCGACGCAGGAGGCGCTCTACGGCCGGCTCGACCTCGCGCTCTCGTGGTCGGAGGCCGACCTTCCGGAGCGCGTGCGGACGAAGCACGTCCATCGTCTCCACCCGTATCTCGGCAAGTTCGTGCCGCAGCTCGTCGAGGCACTGCTCGATCGCTACGTCGTCGCCGGCGGGCACGTGCTCGATCCCTTCGCGGGCTCCGGGACGACGCTCGTCCAGGCGCTCGAGTCGGGGCGCGACGCGACCGGGGCGGATATCGCCGGCTTCAACTGCCTGCTGATGCGCGTGAAGACGCGCCCGTACAACCTCGACGCGGTCCGGCGCGACCTCCTCTGGGCCCACGAGCGGGCGAACGCCTTCGAGGCGGACGGCCGCATGCCGCGCGACGCGACGCCGTACATCCGCGCCTGGTACGCGCCGCGCGCCGCATCCGAGCTGCTCCACTTCCGGACGCTGATCGACCAGGTCGCATCGGCCGACGTCCTGCGCGTCGTGCTCGCCCGCGCTGCCCGCTCCGCGCGGCGCACGACGCACTTCGACCTCGACTTCCCGCGCGCGCCGCAGGTCGAGCCCTACTGGTGCCACAAGCACCGCCGCACCTGCCGTCCCGTCGAGGAGGCGCGGAGGTTCCTCCTGCGCTACACGATCGACACCCTCGATCGGATCGAGGCGTTCGCCGCCGTCCGTGCCCCGAACGCGTGCGCGTCGGTGCGACACGGTGACGCCCGCGAGCTCGACCTCGGCGGCCCGTTCGACGGCGTGGTGACGTCGCCGCCCTACCCGGGCCTGATCGACTACCACGAGCAGCATCGCTACGCGTACGAGCTGCTCGACGTCGACGAGCAGCGGGACGCGGAGCTCGGTCGCCCCGCGCGAGGCGTTGGTCGAGAGGCGATCCGCGCGTACGTCGAGGGTGTCGCCACGGTGCTCGCGAACGCCCGCGCGCGGCTCGCTCCCGGCGCTCCGGTCTGCATCGTCGTCAACGACCGCCGCGACCTCTATCCCGAGGTTCTCCGCCGCGCCGGGCTGACGCTCGACGACCGGCTGGAGCGGCACGTGAACCGGCGCACGGGCCGCCGCGCGGGCGAGTACTTCGAGTCCGTCCTCGTCTGCTCCGCGTCGTAGGACGCTCACGGGTCCTTCGCACGATCCTCACATCTCCCGCCCATGCTTCACGACATCCCATCGTCGACCCAGGAGGACACGTGCACAGGATCATCCGCCATCGACCCTCGCCTGCGATGGTCGTTGCCTGTCTCGCGCTCGGCATCGCGCTCACCGGGACGAGCGTCGCAGCCGTGACCGCGCTCGCCCCGAACTCCGTCGGTACCCGCCAGATCAAGGCCAACGCGGTGACGGCGGCGAAGATCAAGAACCGTAACGTGACGTCTGCCAAGATCCAGCGGAACGCCATCACCGGCTCGCTGGTGCTGAACGGGTCGCTGACGGCCGCCGACTTCGTCGCCGGCTCGCTCCCCGCAGGACCGCAAGGCCCGGCCGGGCCGGCAGGGCCCGCCGGCCCCGCCGGCAGCTTCGGCCCCATCACGGTGCGCCAGGCGGGGGTCGTCGTGCCCGGCGGTGTGGCGCAGAACGGCGCCTACGACACCGAGACGGTCACGGTGAACTGCAACGCGAACGAGAAGGCGATCTCTGCCGGAACGGGCTGGAGCGACGACGCCGCGGACCGCGAGCTGTGGACGCAGCGCATCACGCCGATCGTCACGAACAACGTGGTCACGGGATTCCGGGGCACGGGCGGGAACGACAGCGGGAACTCGAGCACGTTCACGCTGCTACGTCCTCTGCTACACGGGGTAGCGGCTACACGCGGTAGCGGCTACACCGGGTAGCGGCTGCGCCGCCGTCCCGCCGGGTTCGGGTGCCGCGGGTGGCCGACAAGGCCCGCGGCACCGATCTGGCACAGAGACGGCACAGTCGCGTGACACCTTCGCCCCTACGGTCGAAGAGTGCTCGGTCGCGCGATCACGTTCGCGCTCGTCGGCCTCGAGCCGCGGCGCGTCGAGGTGGAGGCGCACCTGCGTACGGGGCAGCAGCCGTCGTTCTCGATCGTCGGGCTCGCAGACCGTGCATGCCAGGAGGCGAAGCACCGGGTACGAAGCGGTGTGCACTCCTCGCTGCTCGAGTGGCCCGGGGAGGTCATCACGGTCAATCTCGCTCCTGCCGCGCTCCGCAAGGAGGGGACGGGATTCGACGTCGCCATCGCGCTGACGGTTCTGGCCGCGTCGGGGCAGGTGCCGGCCGACCGGCTCGCCGAGCACGCATGCATCGGCGAGCTCGGGCTCGACGGGCGCGTCCACGCCGTGTCCGGGACGATCGCGGCGGCCGAGGGCGCTGCTCGCGCCGGCTTCACGCGCCTTCTCTGCGCGGCGGACGCGTCGCAGGAGGCGTCGCTCGCCGGGATCGAAGCCGTCGGCGTCAGGCACATCCGGGAGGCCGTCGGGTATCTGCGCGGCGACGACGAGGTCCTCCCGGCGGCGCAGACAGACGCCCCCCGGCCGCCGCCCGAACTCCCGGATCTCCTCGACGTGCGCGGGCAGGAGCGGGGCCGGCGCGCGCTCGAGCTGGCCGCGGCGGGGTCGCACAACCTCCTCCTCGCCGGGCCGCCGGGGACGGGGAAGACCATGCTCGGACGCCGCCTCCCGTCCATCCTCCCGCCGCTGACGCGCGAGGAGGCGCTCGAGGTGACACGCATCCACTCCGTCGCGGGGACGCTCCCGCCCGGGTCGGGGCTGCTCTCGGTGCCGCCGTTCCGGGCTCCGCACCACGGTGCCTCCGCCGCGGCGATCATCGGCGGCGGCGCGGTGCCGCGACCCGGCGAGGTGAGCCTCGCGCATCGCGGCGTCCTCCTGCTGGACGAGCTTCCCGAGTTTCCCGCTCGGTGCTCGAGGCGCTGCGCCAGCCGCTCGAGGACGGCGTAGTCTCGGTGGCCCGCGTCGGAGGGCGGGCCCTCTTCCCTGCCCGCTTCCGCCTCGTCGCGACGATGAACCTCTGCCCGTGCGGTGGGCGAGGCGACCCGCGGCTGCAGTGCTCGTGCACGCCCGCCAGGATCACCGCGTACAGGGAGAAGGTCTCGCGTGCTCTGCTGGATCGCTTCGACCTCGTGGTTGCGATGCCGCGACCACGGGCAGAGGAGCTCGCGGCGGCCGCCGGCGAGCATTCGGCGGCCGTGCGGGAGCGGGTCAGGGAGGGAGCGCGCCGCCTCCGGTCGGCGCCGCCCGGCCGCACGGCCGCGGCGTCGGACCTGCTCGACCGCGCGGTCGACCGGTTGCCCCTCACCGGTCGCGGCCGTACCAGGGTCGCACGGGTCGCACGGACGGTCGCGGCGCTCGCAGGAGCCCAGGAGGTCCTGCCCGAGCACATCGCCGAGGCGCTCTCGTACCGCTCCCCCGCAGGGCTCACGAGCCCATGACGATCCGTTTCGTCCGCCTGGAGGAGCAGTCGTTTCCGGCGCTCCTCGCACAGATCCCCGACCCGCCGAAGCGCCTCTGGGTGCGGGGCGGCGCGCCGCTCGAGCTGCTCGACAGGCCCGCTGTCGCAATCGTCGGTGCACGTGCCTGCTCGGGGTACGGACGCTCTGCGGCGCGCCTCCTCGCGACCGAAGCGGCCGCCGCGGGGGCAGTGGTCGTGAGCGGCCTCGCACGGGGTATCGACGGAGAGGCGCACCGCGGCGCGCTCTCGGTCGACGGCCCGACGGTCGCGGTGCTCGGCTGCGGTGTCGACCGCGACTACCCGGCCGCGCACGCCGAGCTCGCGCGCGCGATCGTCGGGAGCGGAGGCCTGGTGGTGTCGGAGTACGAGCCGGGTGTCGAGCCCGCTCCGTGGCGCTTCCCGGCCCGGAACCGGATCATCGCCGGCCTGGCGCGGGCGACCGTCGTCGTCGAGGCACGCGAGCGGTCGGGTGCCCTCATCACCGCCGACTTCGCGCTCGAGGACGGCCGTGAGGTGCTCGCCGTGCCCGGCGAGATCACGTCGGGACTGAGCGCCGGGACGAACGCACTACTGCGCCTCGGCGCCACGCCCGCGACGTGTGCCGCCGATGTTCTCGAGGCCCTCGGCCTCGACCCGCAGACGCCCGCTCGCTCGCTCCCCGACGACCCGGCCGCCGAGGCGGTGCTCGCCGCGGTCGAGGCCGGAGCCGGGACGCCGGACGAGTTGAGCCGGGCAACCGGTCTTGGAGCAGGCGAGGTTGCGGCTGCGCTCGCTCTGCTCGAGCTGGCAGGCGCCGTGGCGGTGGACGAGGGAGTGGCGCGCAGTACGATCGCGCGATGACGCCGTACTGGCTCGCGGAGCCCGCGCCCGAGCTTCCGCGTTCCGACACGGGCGGGCCGTTCGACGTGGGAATCGTCGGGGCCGGCGTGACCGGTTGTGCGTGTGCGCTCGCGCTCGCCGAGGCGGGCGTGCGGGTCCGCGTGGTCGACGCACGCAAGGTGGCGGAGGGCGCGAGCGGCCGGAACGGCGGCTTCGCCCTGCGCGGCACTGCGGCGTCGTACGATCAGGTCGTCGCGTCGTTCGGGCGCGAGCGGGCGCTCGCGCTCTGGCAGTGGACGGAGGCGGAGCTCCGCGCGATGGGCGAGCTCTCGGGCGACGCGTTCCGGCTGCTCGGGAGCCTCCGCCTTGCCGTCGACGCCGAGGAGCGGGAGGACCTGCGCGACGAGGTGGAGGCCCTGTGGGCCGACGGTCTCGAGGCGGAGTGGGTCGACCCGCCCGGAGGCGCTCCTCGCGGGCCGGTTCACGGCGGCGATCCGCCATCCGACCGACGCCGCCCTGCAGCCGGCCCGGCTGGTGCGGCGGCTCGCGGCACGCGCCGCCGACGCAGGGGCGGTGTTCGTCGAGGGGTGGCGCGTGACCGATCCCGCCGAGCTGGAGGCGGAAAGCGTCCTGATCGCGACCGACGGGTACCCGAGTGGGCTCCTCGGCGAGCTCGAGGGCCTGATCGTCCCGACGCGCGGGCAGGTGATCGCCACCGAGGCGCTCACCGAGCGCCTGTTCGACGCACCCCACTACGGGCGCCACGGCTTCGACTACTGGCACCAGACCGAGGACGGGCGGATCGTCGCCGGCGGCTTCCGCGACGTGTCGCTCGACCAGGAGTTCACCGCCGAGGAGGCCGTCACCGACGACGTCCAGCGCGCGCTCTCCGCCTTCGTGAACGACCTCGTCGGCCGTGAGCTGCGCGTCGACTACCGGTGGGCGGGCATCTTCGGCCTCGTCCTCGACTTCCTGCCGGTGGTCGGCGAGGTTCCGGGGATGCCCGGGACCTGGATCGCCGGCGGGTACTCGGGGCACGGCAACGTGCTCGGCTTCGCCTGCGGCCGCCTCGCCGCCCGCGCGATCCTCGGCGACCGGGATCCGCTGCTCGACCTGTTCGAGCCCGCCCGCCTGCTCGGCTGAGACGCATCCGAAGCGCGGCTGCCGGGCTCAGAGGGCGAGGCGGGGGAGATCGAGCGTGGCCGCCCTGGCCAACGCCGCCTTCGCGACCGCGAGGTCCTGGATCGCGAGGCCGGTCGAGTCGAACAGGGTCACGTCCTCGGCGCTGCTCCGTCCGTTCGCGTCCCCGGCGAGAACCCGGCCGAGCTCGGTCACCCGCTCGCGGGCGACGACGCCGGCCGCGACCCCCGCGGCGAGCTCGCCGCCGTGGCTCGCCTGCTCCCAGTCGTCGCAGAAGAGACGGGCGCGGCCGAGCTCCTCGACGGCCACCTCCGCCTTGCCCGGGCCGTCGGCGCCCATGAGCGAGACGTGCTGTCCGATCCGGAGCGACCTGGGCGGATAGAGGAGCGAGGCGCCGGGTGTGACGGTGATCACGACGTCGGCCGCCAGCGCCTCCTCCACGGATCCGGCGACATGAGCTCCGAGCCGGTCCGCCACGGCTTCGCGTCGCCCGGCATCGACGTCCCACACGAGCGGCGTGACGCCCCGGGCCAGCAGCATCCGCGCCGTCTCCGCGCCGTTCACGCCGCACCCGATCACGGCGTAGGTCGAGGCGCCTGCACGGCAGAGAGTGTCCGCCGCGAGCACGCCCGCGGCGGCCGTGCGCAGCGCGGTCACCGCCGCCGCGTCGAGGACCGCCTCGAGTTGTCCCGTCTCCGCGCTCGACAGCAGCACGAGCCCGGTCACGGTGGGAAGGCCGCGTGCGGGGTTGCCGGGGAAGGACGTGACCCACTTGAGCAGGGCGTGACCACCCCCGAGCGCAGGCATCGCGCGGAAGTCGCCCGCCGGGTAGTTCGTCACGTAGAGCTTCGGCTGCATCGTCCACTCCCCGCGCGCGTGGGCCACGAACGCATCGCGAACCGCGTCGTAGGCCTCGTGCGGCGTCACCGCCTGCTCGACGGCAGCGCCGGAGAAGAACGGAACCATCTAATAGAAGCCCTCGCGCCGCGCGTAGCGGTCGGCCCGCTCCGCGTCGTACGCGTCGGCGTCGAACGACGGGTCGCGGCGGCGGTGGATCTCGCCCGAGGACGGGAGCTCCGTCCGGTCGACGTGGCGCGAGGGATCCCACAGCTCGGCGCGGAGGAAGGCCTTCGAGCAATGCGTGAACACCTCCTCGACGTCGACGAGGATGCCGAGCCTCGGCGTCTTCCCTTCGACCGCGCACGGGGCGAGCAGGTCGTCGTCCGTCACGAGCGTGGCACGGCCGTTGACGCGCAGCGTGTCGCCGACGCCCGGAATCACGAAGAGCAGCCCCACGTGCGGGTTGGCGAGGATGTTCCGCAGCGAGTCGGCAAGCCTGTTCCCGGGCCGCTCGGGGACGAGCAGCGTGCGCTCGTCGAGGACGCGGACGAAGCCCGGCGGGTCGCCGCGCGGGCTCACGTCGCAGGTCCCGTCGGGCGCCGATGTCGCGAGCAGCAGGAACGGCGCGCGGTCGACGAACTGGCGCGTCAGCTCGTTCAGGCGATCGGCGACCTTGGCCCGAACGAGATCGCTCGGCTCGCCGAGCAGCGCGCGCAGCGCGCCCTCGTCGTCGATCGCGGTGACGCTGCGCGTGGTCACGTCGCCTTGACGGCCGCGATCAGCTTCACGATCGAGTCCTTCGCGTTGCCGAACAGCATCGTGGTCTGCGGCTCGAGGAAGAGCTCGTTGTCGATGCCGGCGAACCCGGGCGCCATCGAGCGCTTCATCACGATCACGCTGGCAGCCTTGTCGACGTCGAGGATCGGCATTCCGTAGATCGGGCTCGCAGGGTCGCTTCGCGCGGCGGGGTTGACCACGTCGTTCGCCCCGATCACCAGCGCGACGTCCGTCTGTGGGAACTCGGGGTTGATCTCCTCCATCTCCTTGAGCTGGTCGTACGGGACGTTCGCCTCGGCGAGCAGGACGTTCATGTGCCCCGGCATGCGGCCTGCGACCGGATGGATCGCGTAGGCGACGTCGATGCCCTTCTCCTCGAGGAGCTCGGCGAGCTGGCGGACGTCGTGCTGGGCCTGCGCCACGGCGAGCCCGTAGCCCGGCACGATGACCACCTTGCGCGCGAAGGAGAGCTGCACCGCGACGTCCTCCGGGCTCGTCGCGCGCACCGTCCGCCCGTCGTCGGCCCGCGCGGTGCCCGCGCCGGTCTGGACCTGGCCGAACGCGCCGAACAGCACGTTGGCGACCGAGCGGTTCATCGCCTTGGCCATCAGCAGGGTGAGCAGCGTTCCCGAGGCGCCGACCAGCATCCCGGCGACGATCAGCAGCAGCGAGTTCAGGACGAATCCGGTCGCGGACGCGGCAAGGCCCGTGAAGGCGTTGAGCAGCGAGATCACGACGGGCATGTCCGCTCCGCCGATCGGGAGCACGAACATGACCCCGAACATGAGCGCGAGGACGATCAGGGCGATCAGCACCCACTGCTGGTCGGCGCCTGCGATCAGCGCGATCCCGAGCGCGGCCGCTCCGGCCAGGATCGCGACGTTCAGGACGTTTTGTCCCGTGAACACGATCGGACGGCCCGAGAGCAGCTCCTGCAGCTTCCCGAACGCGATCATCGACCCGGCGAACGAGATCGAGCCGATCAGGGCAGAGAGCACGATCGACACGATCTCCTCGCCGGCCAGGTCGCCGCTCGCGACGTGGAACTCCGCGAGCGCGACGAGCGCCGCCGCGCCTCCGCCGACCCCGTTGAACAGGGCGACCATCTGCGGCATCGCCGTCATCTTCACCCTGCGCGCCCCGACGAGCCCGACGATCGACCCGATCAGCCCGCCGGCCACGATCAGGCCCCAGTTCGAGATCCCGTCGAGCGCGAGCGTCGTCGCGATCGCGACGATCATCCCGACACCGCCGACCCAGTTGCCCCTCCGTGCGTGCTTCGGTGAGGAGAGGAACCGGAGGGCGAGGATGAAGCAGACGATCGCGAAGAGGTAGAGGAGCCCGATGACGTCGGGGTCCGAGATCACTTCCGATCCTCCGGGCGCCGCTTGAACATCTCGAGCATCCGGTCGGTGACGAACCAGCCGCCGACGACGTTCGCCGACGCGAGCACCATCGCGACGAACCCGATCGCCTTCGTGAACCCGTCGTCGGCGAAGCCGAGTACCGTGATCGCGCCGACGATCACGATCCCGTGGATGAAGTTCGTGCCCGACATCAGCGGCGTGTGCAGCATCGTCGGCACCTTCGCGATGACCTCGAAGCCGAGGAAGATCGCGAGCACGAGCACCGTCAGCTCGACGACGAGGTCGATGTCGGTCATGTGCCTCCTTCCGTGGCGGCCGGTGCGGGCGCGCCGGCGACGCACGCCCCGGCGGTGATCTCGTCCTCGAAGTCGAGCTGGAGCGTCCCCCCGGGCGCGAGATGCTCGAGCAGCGCCGAGACGTTGCGCGCGTAGAGTCGGCTCGCGTCGGCCGGCATCAGCGAGGCCATGTTCGTCAGGCCGACGATCGTGACGCCGGTGTGGACGATCTCGCGTCCGGGCTCGGTGAGCTCGCAGTTTCCACCGCTCTCCGACGCCAGGTCGACGATCACCGAGCCGGGACGCATCGCCTCGACCGCCTCGGCGGGAATCAGCCTCGGCGCGGGCCTGCCCGGGACCGCGGCCGTCGTGATCACGACGTCGAAGCTCGGCAGCCGCTCCTCGAGCGCACGCTGCTGCTCGGCCTGCTGCTCGGGGGTGAGCTCGCGTGCGTAGCCGCCTTCGGTCTCCTCGCCCCGGACGCCCAGGTCGAGGAACGTCGCGCCGAGCGACTCGACCTGCTCGGCGACGGCGGGGCGGACGTCGAACGCGGACACCACCGCGCCGAGCCGCCGCGCGGTCGCGATCGCCTGCAGGCCCGCGACGCCGGCACCGAGCACGAGCACGCGCGCCGGTGCGACGGTGCCCGCTGCGGTCATCATCATCGGGAAGAGCTTCGGGCTTCGATCGGCGGCGAGGAGCACCGCCTTGTACCCCGCGATCGTCGCCTGGGACGAGAGCGCGTCCATGGACTGCGCCCGGGTGATGCGCGGAATCGACTCCATCGCGAAGGCGACCACACCCCGTTCGCGGAGGCGGGCGATGCCCTCCGCGTCGGTCAGCGGCTCGAGGAAGCCGATCAGGACAACGCCCGACGGGAGCTGGGCCACCTCGTCGGGGCTGGGCTTGCCGACCTGCACCACGGCGTCGACGTCGGCCAACAAGCTCGCGTGGTCGGCGAGCTCGACGCCGCTCTCGGCGTACAGCTCGTCCGGGAATCCGGCGAGCACGCCCGCTCCGCGCTCGACCACCACGTCGAAGCCCGCCGAACGGAGCTTCGCAGCAGCGTCGGGCGAAAGGGCGACCCGGTGTTCGCCGGGGGCCGACTCCCGGGGCACGGACACTCGCATCGTGCAGGAATCTACGGGAAGGGTTCCGCGCCCGCGCCGGGAACCAGTACGTCCCGTGGTTCGACTTGCCGCCTATGCAACCGCCATGGAGGTCTGCGACCCCGATCTCGGCGCCCACGCGGCGAGGGTCGGCGCGAACGCCGAGGCCGTCGCGATTCGTCTCGGCTGGAGCGACGAGCAGTTCGAGGCGCTGCGGCTCGGTGCGGCGTTGCACGACGTCGGCAAGGTGAACGTCCGCGCCGTGGTGCTGGCCAAGCCGGGCCGTCTCGACGACCGGGAGCTGGCCGAGATCCGTGCGCACCCGGTGGAGGGGATGTGGCTGATCGCGGGCGTTCCGTCCCTGCAGCCCGCGCTCCCGTACGTGCTCTTCCACCACGAGCGCTGGGACGGGCTCGGCTACCCGACACGCCGGGCGGGGACCGCGATTCCGATCGAGGGGCGGATCCTCGCGGTCGCGGACGCGTTCGACGCGATGACGTCCGGGCGGCCGTACCGGCCCGCTCTCGCCCCCGCGGATGCTGCAGTCGAGATCGAGCGTTGCAGCGGGACGCAGTTCGATCCGGACATCGTCGACGCGTTCCTGACCGCGCTGGCGGAGGAGGAGATCGTCTCGGGCCAGACGGCGGTCGCCGCCTAGCACTAGAGCGACGCCCAGACCTCGAGCTTCGTCCGAGTCCGGCGGATCACCTCGTCGGTGAACGCCGTGGTGCCGTGGTGGCCGCTGAGGTCGGCCGTGCGGATCCCTTCCGCCACGGCCTCGAGGGTCGCCTCGCGGATCGCCCGTCCCGCGAGCTGGCACTGCTCGTCGTCGGTGTGGGCGAGCAACGCGGCGGCGGCGAGGATCATCGCCATCGGGTTCGCGACGTCCTTGCCCTCGAGCGCGGGCGCGGTGCCATGCGCCGCCTCGGCCATCAGCGCGGTCGGCTGGTCGACGCCGTCGTCGCCGAACGCGACGAGCAGCGACTCGGAGCCGGCGATCGACCCGAACAGCGGCAGCACGAGGTCGGAGAGGATGTCGCCGTCGCGGTTCAGCGCGGGAATCACCATCGGCGCGCCGCTCGACGAGATCAGCAGCGCGAACGTCGCGTCGATGAGCTGCGGCTCGTACGGGACCTCGGGGTGGCGCGTCGCCGCCGCGTCCATCTCCTCCTTCAGCATTCCCTCGTAGATCGGGCTGACCGTGTACTTCGGCCCGCCGAAGACCTTCGCGCCGATGCGCTCGGCCTGGCGGAACGAGAACTCCGCCACGGCGCGGCAGATCCGCCGCTCGATGCGCTCGGTGCGAAACGCGACCTCGTCGGCGCCCTCGCCTTCGCGCCACTCCTTCGCGCCGTAGGCGTCCCCGACCGCCATCCGCACGACCGAGATCGGTGAGTGCACGCCCCCCACGGGAAGGACGCCCGGGATCCGCCGTCCGGTGCGGACGATCACCTTGCCGCCGATGTCCTCGCGGAGGATCCGATTGGGGGAGCCGACGTCGTCGCGCCCCTCGGGCGTCACCGTCGCCGCCTTGAGGCCCAGCCCGTGCTCCGCGATCGCCCGCGCCGCCTCGTGGACGACCTGGTTCGACGTCTCCCGTCGCCTGGCGAGGGAGAGATCGAAGCGCGGCAACGCGAGCTCGAAGCCGAGCACCTCGGGTTGCAGCACGCGGAGGGCCGCCTCGAGCAGCTCCTGGCCGGTCTGATCGCCCTCCAGGACGACGATGGTGCGCGCGTCCATTGGTGCGCAACTCTAGCGGCCCGATCTGCATCGTCGGCCCACTAGATCATCCCGTAAAGAGCTGCGTATACTTTCTCCGCATCAACAGACGTCTATTCGACCGAGATCGTGTAAAGCGGTCTCCACAGGTTGGAGGAATGGTGGCGAGAAAAACGGTGCTCGTTTGCGACAAGTGCGGCGCGGAAGTCGAGGAAGGCAAGGGCGCCGTGATGCGCGTCACGTTCAACGATGCGCGGCGCGGTGCAAAGGCGGCGGATCTCTGCGATTCCTGTGCGGGTGGAATGCCGGGAACGGCCGTCGCGCGCCGCGGGCGCAAGCCGAAGTCGCTCGCGTGAGGCGGGTGTCCGGCCTCGGTCGGACTCCCTCATCGCGAGCCGGGTTTCGCGCATGGGTGTCGGACATGGTGTCCGACACCCGCCGCGCCGGCCCGGCGCGTCCGTAAGGGGCTCTCGCGTCGAGCCCGACTACCATGGCCAAGTGAGCCTGTCGCTCGTCGTCGGCCCGGCGCATGCCGGCAAGGTCCGGACACTGCTCGACGGGTTTCTCGCCGCAGTCGATCGCGACCCCTGGCTCGTCGTCCCGAACCGCGCGGACGTGGAACGGGTCGAACGTGAGCTGCTCGAGCGCCAGGGGGGCTTGCTCGCGGGCACGATCGGGACGTTCGACTCGCTCTTCGAGACGGTTGCCCGCGGCGACGGTGCGACCAGGCGCACACTCGGGGAGGCAGAGCGCGGGGTCCTGATCCGCAAGCTCGTGGGGGAAGCTTCCGTCGAGGGGTCGCGCTTCGGCGGCTTCGCGGACGCCGTCGGGCGCGCCCTCGCCGAGGTCGACGGCGCCTTGCTCGCGCCGGACGACGTCGCGGAGCCGCTCGCGGCCCTGGTGCGCGCCCATCGCACGACGCTCGACCGGCTCGGCGCGTGGGATCGCGGTGCGCTGCGGCGTTCCGCCGTCCAACGACTCACGAGCGACCTCGGGGCATGGGGGACGAGCCCCGTGTTTGCCTACGGGTTCGAGGACCTGACGGGAGCCGAGTGGCGGCTGCTCGAGGCGCTCGCCGCGCGGACCGAGGTGCACGTCTCGCTCCCCTACGAGCCCGGTCGTGCGGTCTACGCCTCCCTGCGCCGCACGGTCGAGGATCTCGTGTCGCTCGCAGACGGCGCCGTCCTCGAGCTTCCTCCGCGCGCGGGGGAGTACCTTCCGGACGCGCTCGCGCATCTCGAGCGCGCCCTCTTCGTCGAGGCGCCGGAGCGTGCGCCCCTCGACGGTTCGCTCCGCTGGCTCGAGGGAGCCGGAGCGAGGGGCACGTCGGAGCTCGTCGCCGAGGAGGTGCTCGCGCTCGTCCGGGCCGGGACCCCGCCCGAGGAGATCGCCGTCGTCTGTCCGTCGGTCGAGAGCGTCCGACTTGCGCTGGCGACGGCGTTCGCGGCCTTCGGCGTCCCGGTCGTCTTCGAGGGGCGCGTGCCGCTCGAGACGACGCCCTTCGGCCATGCGCTCCTCTCGTTGCTCCGGTTCGCGTGGCTCGGCGGCGAGCGGCCGGAGCTGTTCGCGCACCTTCGCTCTCCCTATTCGGGCCTTCAGCGAAAGGACGTGGACTGGATCGAGGGCAGGCTGCGCGGGCGCGGCATCGTGCGCGGCGATCGTGTCGTCGAGGTCACGGCGGAGCTCCGCGACGGCCGGACGCTTCCGCCGCTCGACCTGGCGCTCGGAGAGGGTCCCGCGCCCGCGGCGGTGCGCTCGCTCGCGGCTGCGATGCTGCGGAGCGCGCATGGCACGTCCGCGCCGCCGGCGGAGCCGCAGAGCCGGCTCGACCTCGCTGCGCACGACGCGGTCGCGCGGACGCTCGACGAGCTCGACGTGCTCGGCGCCTCGGGCGTCCAGATCGGTCGGGTCGACGTCCTGGCCGCGCTGGAACGGGCGAGCGTCCGCGGGGAGCGGGCCGGCGCTCCCGGAAGGGTCGCGGTTCTCGACCTGATGCGTGCCCGCACGCGTCGTTTCGACGTCGTCTTCGTGCTCGGCCTCGAGCAGGGCTCGCTGCCGCGGCGGCCGCGCGTGGAGCCCTTCCTCGACGAGGAGACGCGTCGTGCCCTCGACGAGCGTCGGGGCGGCAGGCTCGTCCGGCCCGACGCGGCGAGCCGCGACCGCTACCTCTTCGCGACCGCCTGCTCACGACCGCGGCGACGACTGGTACTCGTGCGGCAGGCGGTCGGCGACGAGGGCTCGCCGCGCGAGGCGGGCCCGTTCTGGGAGGCCGTCCGCGAGCTCTTCGACGAGGACGACGTCCGGCGCAATACCCACCGGCGGCCGCTGTCCGCCCTCACCTGGGAGCTCGAGGACGCGCCCACCGAGCGGGAGCGGCTCCGTGCGCTCGCCGCGCTGGCGGCGCGGGAGCCGCGGGAGGCCGAGGCGCTCGCCGTCGCGAACGGATGGGCCAGGCGGCTCGAGCGTGCAACGCGCGCGTTCGGGCGGCCGACGCAGGTCACCCACGACCGCGCGCTCCGCCTCCTCGCGCGCGACTCGTTCTCGGTCTCCGAGCTCGAGCGCATGGCGTCGTGCTCGTCCGCATGGTTCGTCGAGCGATACCTGCGCCCGTCGACGATCGACAAGCAGATCGACCGCATGCTGCGCGGCTCGATCCTCCACGCCGCCCTGCAACGCTTCTACGTGAGGCTGCCGAGCGCGATGCCGGGCGCGGACCGGGTGACGGAGGCGAACGTCGAGGAGGCCGTCGCCCTGATGCGCGACTGCGTCGTCGACGCGGTGGAGACGGGGCTTCGGATCGAAGCGGGCGACCTCGACCGCCGTGAGCTCGAGCAGGGGCTCCAGCGCGACCTCGAGCAGCTCGTCCGCGACGAGGCGGCGTCGGCGTCTCCGCTCGTCCCGCGCCATCTCGAAGTGTCGTTCCGCTCGTTCGAGCTCGAGCCCGGCGTCGTCGTGAACGGGAAGATCGACCGCGTCGACGGCCTGCCGATGGGCGCACAGGGCATCGTGATCGACTACAAGTCCGGCGCCGCCTCCTCGGCGGCGGAGATCCGCGACCGCGACCTCCTTCAGCTGCCCCTCTACATGCTCGTGCTGCGCAGGCAGCTCGGGCTCGAGCCGCTCGGAGGCGTCTACGTGCCGGTCGGGGGTGGACGACGCCCGCGCGGAATGCTTCGCGCCGGAGAGGAGGCGATTCCCGGGTTCAGCCCGCGCGACTACCTCGAGCCCGACGCGTTCGACGAGGCGGTCGAGGCTGCCCGTGGGACGGCGGTCGGGCTCGTCGAGCGGATTCGCGCCGGCGACGTCCGCCACGACCCCCAGGGCGGCGAGTGCCCGCACTGGTGCGACCTCTGGCGGATCTGCCGGAAGGAGCGTGCGTGAAGGCGCTCGCGAACGACCAGCAGCGGGCCGCGATCGAGGCGAAGGGCAGCGTCTTCGTCGCGGCGGGGGCGGGCACCGGGAAGACCGCGGTGCTCGTCGAGCGGTTCGTGCGCGCCGTGGCCGACGACGGCCTCGACGTCGACTCGTTGCTCGTGATCACGTACACGGAGCGCGCCGCAGGAGAGCTGCGCGCCCGCATCCGCTCGGCGTTGATCGAGCACGGGCGCGCCGATCTCGCGCTCGAGCTCGACGGCGCCTGGGTGTCCACGATCCACGGGTTCTGCCGTCGCCTGCTCGGCGCGTATCCGCTCGCCGCAGGCGTCGATCCGTCCTTCCGTGTCCTGGACGAGCCTCAGGCGCTCGTGCTCCAGGCGGAGGCCTTCACGACGGCGCTCGACAGGTTCTGCGCGGCCGACGAGCCGGACCGCTGGCAGCTGCTCGCCACCTACGGTGCCGTCGGGCTCCGGCAGATGCTCGTCGAGGTGTATGCGACGCTGCGCAGCGCCGGGCGCGATCTCGTGCTCGAGTCGGGCGCGCGAGCGCCGCTCGCGGAGAGGATCGAGGCGCTGCGCGAGGCGGGTAGATCGCTGCGCGACGACGTGGCGGCCACGGACGCGCAGCGCGCCGCCGCGTCCGCTGCTCTCGAGCTCGTCGAGGCGGCCTCCCTGCCCGAGCGGCTGCTCGCGCTTGGCGACCTGAAGACGCGCGGGCCGCGGGCTGTCGGCTTTGCGGAGGCGCGCGACGCGGTCGTCGCGGCTGCGCTGGAGGAGCTTGCCGCGCGCGATCGCGGGCTCCTCCAGGAGCTCCTGACGACGTTTGCGGCCGCGTATGCGGACGCCAAGGAGCGCGAGTCGGCAGTCGACTTCGAGGACCTCCAGCTCAAGGCCCGCGACCTGCTTCGGGACGACGAGACGATCCGAGCGCGGGAGCGCCGGCGATTTCGCTCGATCATGGTCGACGAGTTCCAGGACACGAACCGCCTGCAGACCGAGCTCCTCGACCTTCTGTGCGAGGGCACGGATGCCGACCTGTTCGTCGTCGGTGACGAGTTCCAGTCGATCTACGGGTTCCGCCACGCCGACGTCGCCGTCTTCCGTGAGCGGCGGCGGGCCGCCCCGACCGTCCTGCCGCTGACGCGGAACCATCGCTCCCGGCCCGAGGTGCTGGCGGCCGTGAACGAGCTCTTCGGCGGCGAGTTCGGCGACGAGTTCCAGCGGCTCGAGCCCGCGAACGGCGCCGACGCCCCGGCGCTGCGGAACGCATTCGAGCTGCTCGTGACGGACAAGGCGGCGGCCGGCGAGGCGGGAGTGCACTGGCGCCGGTCGGAGGCGCGGCACGTCGCCCGGCGGGTCCGCGAGCTGGTGGACGCCGGCGCAGCCTCGCCGGGTGAGATCGTGCTGCTCTTCGCCGCGGGCACCGACGCCGAGTGGTTCGAGGAGGAGCTCCGCGCGGTCGGGCTGCCGACCTATCGCGCCGCCGGGAGGAACTACTTCGGCCAGCAGCAGGTCTCGGACCTGCTGGCCTACCTGCGGCTGCTGCACAATCGCTACGACGACGAGGCGCTCCTCACCGTCCTGGCGTCGCCCTTCGTCGGCGTCTCCAACGATGCGCTCGTCCTCATCCGTGCAGAGGCGCAGCGGCAGCCGGTGTTTCGCAGCCTCGAGCGCCCGCTGCCGGGCGACCTCGCGGAGGACGACCGACGGCTCCTGCTCGCGTTCCGGCAGCGCTACGAGCGGCTCCTCGACGTCGCCGCGCACGCGTCGCTCGAGCTCCTGTGCGAGCGCGTCCTCGCCGAGCACGACTACGACCTCGCGATCCTCGCGCTGCCGGACGGCCGCAGGCGCTACGCGAACCTGCGCAAGCTGGCGCGGCTCGCACGCTCGTACGAGGAGCTCCGCGGCGCCGACATCGAGGGCTTCGTCAGGTTCGTCGAAGGCCAGGAGGCGGTCGGAGCGAAGGAGTCCGACGCGGTCTCCGAGGAGGAAGGGTCGGACGCTGTCCGCCTGCTGACGATCCACGCCGCGAAGGGGCTCGAGTTCGAGGTGGTGGTGGTCGCCGACGCAGGGCGCAACCGCCCGCCCGCGTCCGACATCCTCGCACTGTCGGACGGGCGCTTCGGCTTCAAGGTCGCGCATCCCGCGACCGGGACGCGCGTGACCACCGCCTCGTACCAGGACGTCAGGGCCCACCGCGAGCGCGCCGAGCAGGCAGAGCGGCTCCGCCTCTACTACGTCGCCATGACGCGCGCGAAGGAGCGGCTGCTCGTGTCCGGGTCGGTCGGAGACACGGGGGACGCGAGCGACGAGACGCCGATCGGGTGGGTCCTGAATCGTCTCGGTCTGCGGGAGGATGCGCGAAACGGCGCTTCCGATGCCCCGCTCGAGGTGGAGCGCGGAGCGGCGACGGTGCTGCTCCGCGTCGACCGCGGCCAGCCCGATCCGGTGCCGTCGCCACCGCCCGCGCCGGCTTCGCCGGTCATTGCGGCAAACGGCCAGCTCGCGCTCTTCGAGGGCTCCGGCGAGGCACTTCCGCCTCCGGCGCCGCATCTGCGAGAGCTCGACGAGGTCCCGGAGCCGCCGCTCGTGCGTGTGTCTCGCCTCTCGTACAGCGCGCTCTCGCTCTTCGAGCGATGCGCGTACCGCTACTACGCCGAGCGGGTGGTCGGGATGCGCCCCGAGCCGTGGGCGGCGCGCGGGCCGGACGACGGCGGAGGCGGCCTGCACGTGACCGAGATCGGCGACGCCGTCCACCGCGTCCTGGAGGGCGTCGATCTCGCGCGGCCGATGCTCCCGGAGAACCTCGACGAGCTCGTCCGCGGCTGGTATCCCGCGGTGACGGACGCCGAGCTCGCCCAGGTAGCCGGGCATGCAGGGGCGTACTGTGCGTCGCCGCTCGCCAGGCGCATCGCCGGGCTCGCGGGCGTCCAGGTCGAGCGGCCGTTCGCGTTCTCGCTCGACGGCGTGCTCCTGAACGGCAGGCTCGACGTGCTCTGGCGCGACGGTCGAGCGGCGCTCGTCCTCGACTACAAGACCAACGTGCTCGACGGTCGCGAGCCCGCGACGATCGTCGAGGACGAATACCGCCTGCAGCGCATCGTCTACGCGTTGGCGTGCTTCCGGGCCGGGGTGGGGGAGGTGGAGGTCGTCTACCAGTTCCTCGCGGCACCGGAGGACGTCGTGTCGACGAGCTTACAGGACGGCCGACGTCGGGGCGCTGGAGCGCGAGCTCGGCGCGGTCATCGCCCGTATCCGCGAGGGAGACTTCCGCCCGACGCCGAGCGCGTTCGCCTGCTCGGGCTGCCCCGCGCTCGATCGTGTCTGCGCCGGCCCGGGACTGGCGCTCGTGGACGTCTGAGCGCGGGTAGCGTGTCCGCGCGTGAGGGTCGCGGCTCTGTACGACGTCCACGGCAACCTGCCCGCCCTCGAGGCCGTGCTCGCCGATTCGCGACTCGCCGGCGCCGACCTGATCGTCTCGGGAGGCGACGTCGCCGCGGGCCCGTTTCCGGCCGAATGCCTCGCGCTCCTGGCGTCGCTCGGAGACCGTGTTCGCTTCGTCCGCGGCAACGGCGACCGGCTGCTGGACGCCTGGCCCGCCGACCGGCTGGAACCGGGTCGGCTGGACGAGCTGCAGTCCTGGCCGCTCACCACGGAGATCGACGTCGAGGGCCTCGGCGTCGTGGTCTTCTGCCACGGGTCGCCACGGAGCGACGAGGAGATCCTCACCGCCCTCACGCCCGCCGACGAGGTCGTGGACGCGTGCGCCGGGTTGCCGACCGTGGTCGGCGGGCACACGCACGTCCAGCTCGACCGGGTCGCCGGCGGGACGCGCCTCGTGAACGCGGGAAGCGTCGGGTGCCCCTACGAAGGTCGTCGAGGCGCCTTCTGGGCGCTCCTCGGGCCGGGGGTCGAGCTCGTCGCGACGGAGTACGACGTCGAGGCCGCCGCCGCGGCCATTCGGGACACGGGGTACGACAACGCCGACGACCTCGTCGGATTCCTGCTCTCCCCGGTTTCGGCGGCGGACGCGACGGACGAGTTCGAGCGCCGGCGTCGTGGCGCGTAGCTACGTCCGCGAGGCGAGGCGCCGCGGTCTCGGCTCGAGACGCGAGCGGATCGGCCCCATCGTCGACCGCCTCGCGCGCGAGCACGCGGACGCCACCATTGCGCTCCGGTTCGAGAGCGACGTCGAGCTGCTGATCTCCGTGATGCTGTCCGCCCAGACGACGGACGTGAACGTCAACCGCGTCACCGAGCAGCTGTTTCGCAAGTACCGGACGCCGGAGGACTACCTGGCGGTTCCCGTCGAGGAGCTCGAGGCCGACATCTACGCAACCGGCTTCTACCGCCAGAAGACGAAGTCGATCCGCGGCGCGATGCGCGTTCTCATCGAGGAGTTCGACGGAACGGTGCCCCGCCGGCTGGACGACCTCCTGCGCTTGCCGGGTGTGGCGCGCAAGACCGCGAACGTCGTCGCCGCCGAGCTCGGCCATGCGCAGGGCATCGTCGTCGACACGCACGTCCGCCGGCTGTCACAGCGGCTCGGCCTGACGCGGAACGACGATCCGGTGAGGATCGAGCGCGACCTCCAGCGCGTCGTCCCGCGCGCCGACTGGGCGAGGTTCCCGCACCTCCTGATCTGGCACGGGCGCCGTGTCTGCGACGCCCGCCGGCCCCGCTGCGAGGACTGCGTCCTGCTCGACCTGTGCCCAGCGGCGAAGCCGCTTGTCCGCGAAGCGGATCAGGAGAAGGGGTCTGGGGGAAGCGGGAGGTTCCTCCAGCGGGCGCCGGAGACTACGGCCTGACCCAGCGCTGCACGACGAGCGCCGACCCGGTCTCCTGCTCGGAGAGGAGCGCGTATCGCGGCGGCGAGACGAGCGGCCGGGCCCTCGCCACGGCCAGCGCCGGGTCGCCCGCGACGACGACGGTGACGCCTTCGCCGCGGCCGACGAGGCTCGTACGGACGCCCGGCGCGTAGTACGCGAGCGCGGCGCGCGCCCGTTCCGGGAGGACGACGACGGTGTCGCGGGGCGTGGTCTTCGCACGGACGAGCCGCGCCGCCGCCCGCCAATCCTCCTTCGGGCCGTGGGTCGCGGCGCTGGCGATAGCGGCGACCGCGACCACGGCGACCGCAGCCCCGCTCGCGAGTCGCAGGCCGCGGTCGGGGATCGAGACGAGCCCTACGCCGGCGGCGAGGGCGGCGCCGCCCGCGGCCACCGTGAGGGCGGCGCGCGGGTAGACCGGAAGCGCGACCCCGGCGGCGAGCACCGACACGAGCGGCATCACGATGAGCCCGGCGACCAGGACCGGTCGCCAGAGGCCCGTCCCGGATTCGTGCGCGCGTCGCGCCAGCACGACAAGGCCCCACATCGCGAGCACTGCGACGACCGGGCTCCAGCCCAGTGCTCTGCCGACGCCGAGGCCGATGTCGTCGAGGGAGAGCGGTCCGGCGCCGTCCGCCGCGTCGGCGCGGTCGATCACCGCGGCGGTGAGGAAGAAGACCGACTCGAGCGTGGCGACGGCGACCGCCGGGACGGCGAGCCGAAGGTCGACCTCGCGTCGCGAAACGGCAACCGCCGCGATCTGCGCGACCAGGGCGCTCGCGGCGATCGGGTGCGTAAGAGGCAGGAGCGCGGCCGTCACGGCGTAGACCGCCCACCACACCGCGTTGCCACGCTCCACAGCCCGGGCGAAGAAGGCGCTGGAGAGCAGCATCGCCGCGAGCGCGAGCGCGAGCGGGCCGACCGTCCGGGAGAGCAGGACAACGCCGAGTGAGGACGCGAGAACGAGCGACGCGGCCGCCCCGGCGTACCTCCCGGCGAGCCGGCGTCCGAGGCGGTACGCGGCAACCGCGGCGACGACCGCGGCGATCACCGACGGAAGCCGTACCCACAGCTCGGCGTCGTTCCAGGCGACGACGGGGCGTAGGAGCGCCATGTAGCCGGCGCGCGCGGGATCGTCGTCGAGAGCGCGCTCCACGACGTCGGAGAACGAGCCGCGGGCAGCGACGACCGTCGCGGCCTCGTCCGTGTCGAGCGAGCGATGCCCGAGCGCCACCAGCCCGAGCACGAGCGCCAGGCCCGGGCCGAGGTACGGCAGCACGCGGTCGATCACCGCCGCGACGCGCGCGAGGACGGCAGCCGGCTCGCCGGTCTGCGACGCGGTGTGGGCCGGGGCGCTCACCCTGACCGAGGGTAGCGGCGCCACCGGCGCTCCTCGTGCGACGCGGCCGGGGTGTCACGGCGCTAGGCTCGAGCGGCATGTCTCGGACGTGGCTCGTGGCGGGCGCGGCCGCCGTGGTCGGTGTCGTCGCGGCAGGGCTGTTCGCAGGGTGGTGGTTCCTGCTTCGTGACGTCGCCGAGCCCGCGACGGTGAGCGACGCCGTCTCGGCGTACCGTCAACAGGGCGGCGGCGCGACTCCGTCGATTCCCGGCGGCGTGTACGTCTACGCGACCGATGGCCTGGAGCGAACCGACGCGCTCGGAGGCGTGACGCACCGCTACCCGACGACGTCCACGATCACCGTCTCGAGCGCGCCGTGCGGCCTGCGCCTGCGCTGGGACGTCCTCGAGGGACGCTCGACGACGTGGACGGTCTGTGCCGGCTCCGACGACTGGGCCGAGCGGAGCCGCCTCGAGCGCCACACGTTCTTCGGCGTCACCGACGTGACGACGTATGCGTGCGCCGACACGCCGTTCCGTCCGGCGGGTGACCGGCCCGGAGCCGTGTTCTCCGTATCGTGCGCCACCGGCAAGGCGAGGGAGCGCGGCACGGGCCGGGTCGTCGGCCGTGGCTCGACCGTGGTGGGCAGAGTGCGCGTTCCGACGGTGCACGTGCAGACGTCGACCGCGTTCTCCGGCGATACGACGGGCGCCGCAACCTACGACTTCTGGCTCGGACGAGAGACGGGGCTGCCGGTGCGGATCACGATGGTGAGCGAGACGACGAGCGGCTCGCTGATCGGAGACGTGCACTATCGCGAGCGGGTGTCGCTCCAGCTGACCTCGCTCACGCCCGAGCGGTGAGCCCACGCGACGTCAGGCCGCGTCTCGCGACGCTTCGCCTTGCACCGGACGGGAAGCCTCGCCCGGACGCGCCGTTCGGCCGCGGCCCTCTCGCCGCGCGGGTCCTGCGCAGCGTGATCTGGACAGCGAGCGCGGTCGGTGCGCGACTGCCCGCTCGGACCGCCCACGGGCTCGCCCGGATCGGCGGCACCGCCGAGTGGGCGCTCCGGCCCCACAAGCGCCGGCGGCTCGCCGAGAACCTCGGCCATGCCGTCGGCCTCCCGCCCGACACGGTCCAGGTGAAGGCCCTGGTCCGCCGCGAGGTCGTGAACGAGGCTCGCCGCTCGGCGGACCTGCTCTGGGCGCTGTCGAGACCCCACGAGCTCGTCGACACGACCGCCGTGCACGGGAGGGAGCACCTCGTTGCGGCGCTCGCCCGCGGGCGCGGCGTCCTGCTCGTCTCCGCCCACATCGGCGGCTGGGAGGTCGCGACGGCGCTCCCGCGGGCGCTGGTGCCGGTACCGACCACCGCCGTCGTGACCGACGACTGCCTCGCATGGGCCGTGGCGGGGCTTCGTGCCCGGGCGGGGCTCGGGCTGCTCTTCGACACCGAGCCGATCGCACGGGCCGCCTCATGTCTTCGCGCGGGGGAGGCCGTGCTGCTGCTCGGCGACTACGCGAAGGACTCGATGCGGACGTACCCGGTCCGCTTCCTCGACGCGGTCGCGGAGCTGCCGGCCGGGGCGGTCTCGCTCGCACGGCTCTGCGGAGCCCCGATCGTGCCGTTCACCGTCCTCCCGGTCGGCCCGAGGCGATGGCGCGTCGAGGTCGAGCCTGCGCTCGATCCGCCCGACCGCGACGGCGGCGCCGAGGCCGAGCGAGCGCTGTTGGAGGAGCTCGCCGCGCGCTGGACGGAGCAGCTCCGTGCCCACCCCGAGCACTGGGCGGCTGTCTACCCGATCGTGTGGCACCCGTCCTGACGGCTTACCGCGGGGCGCCCGGGGGCGCCCCGCGGCTAGCAGGCCATCGACGCCAGCGGAACAGCGCCAGCTGGACGATCGTCGTCACGACGATCAGGCCGGCCGAGACGCCGATCCCCCAGTACCACTCCCGGAACTGGCCGGCGAAGTTCTGCCCGTAGAAGCCGACGATCAGGCTGGGAACGAGCACCAGCGAGGCGATCACCGTGAGCTTCTTCCCGACCTCGTTCTGCTGCTCGGCGATCTTTGCCTGGTAGTAGTCGCGAACCCCGCCGAGCAGGTCGCGGGCGACGTCGAGCTCCTCCGTGACGCGGACGAACGTCTCGTACGTGTCGACGAATCGCGCCTCGACCTCCGGCGGGAACAGCTCGGACCGGCCCACGTCGACCCGTCCGTCGACCACGCGTCGGGCGATGCTCCGCGTCGCGCTCGAGGCGCGCCGCGCGAGGAGCAGGTCGTTTCGCAGGAGCGCGATCCGCAGTCGCACCTGCGGGCCGGACAGGCTCTCGACGTCGTTCTCGAGGTCGTCGATCGCCTCGAAGAGCCCGTCGAGCACCTCCAGGAAGGCATCGGCCGTGTCGTCGACCACGCCGTGGAACACGCTGCCGCAGGGTGCCTCCTCGACGCGCGCGGCGATGCCGTCGACGGGCGCAAGGTCGCCGCCCGACCCCGACTTGCGGACGGTGACGACCGCCGACGGCGTCGCGACGAGGTCGAGCTCCAGATACTCGACGCGCGGCTCACCCGCCGGCCGCACGATGGGGTGGGCGAGGACGGCCAGCACGTAGCCGGCGTGCCCCTCGAGGAGCGGTTGCCTATTGCGTCCGTCACGGGCGGGCGCGGCGAGGAGCTCGATCGCGTCGGAGTCGAGCGAGACCGCGACCGCATCGAGGATCTCCTCACGGCTCGGGTCGACGAGGTCGGTCCAGTGCACCGCCACGTGGTGCGACGCTAGCGGCCGGGTCGGCCGGTACGCCTGCGCGCTACGAGCCGACGGCGGACAACGCGGCGTGCCGCTGCTCGCTCAGCCAGCGCTCGGCGTCGAGCGCTGCGGCGCAGCCCGAGCCGGCGGCCGTGACCGCCTGGCGGTACACGTGGTCCTGCACGTCGCCTGCGGCGAAGACCCCGGGGACGTTGGTCTCCGTCGTCTTGCCGCGTGTCAGCAGGTACCCGTTGTCGGGCTCGTGGTCGAGCTGGTCGAGGAAGAGGGCAGTGTTCGGGTCGTGGCCGATCGCCACGAACACGCCGTCGGCCTCGACGACGCTCTCCTCGCCCGTCACGGTGTTCACGAGCCGCGCGCCGGTCACCTTCCCGTCACCGAGCACCTCCTCGACCATCTGGTTGAGGAGGAACTCGATCTTCCTGCTCGACCGCGCCCGGTCGACCATGATCGGCGACGCGCGGAACTCCTCGCGCCGGTGGACGAGGATCACCTTGCTCGCGAAGCGCGAGATGAAGAGCGCCTCCTCCATCGCCGAGTCGCCCCCGCCGACGACCATCACCACCTTGTCGCGGAAGAACGCGGCGTCGCAGGTCGCGCAGTAGGACACCCCCCGCCCCTGGAGCGTGCGCTCCGAGTCGAGGCCGAGCTGGCGGGCGCTGGCACCGGTCGCCACGATCACCGACTCGGCCCGGTACTCGTCGTCGCCGACCCACACGCGGAACGGACGTTGCGCGAAGTCGACGCGCGTGACGTCGTCCGTCACGAACGTGGCGCCGAACCGCTCTGCCTGGCGCCGGAAGTCCTGCATCATCGACGGCCCCATCACGCCGTCGGGGTAGCCCGGGTAGTTCTCCACGTCCGACGTGATCATCAGCTGGCCGCCCCAGTTGAATCCTTCGATCACGAGCGGCTCGAGGTTGGCGCGGGCCGCGTACAGCGCCGCGGTGTAGCCGGCGGGGCCGCCGCCGATCACGATCAGGTCTCGGACGTCGTTCATCGACTCGATCTGCTCCTAGATTCGCCAGATAGGGGCTCGCGGACGATCCGCTGCCTCACAGTGTTCCAACGTTCGGGCGCCCGCGGGTGTTCCCGTGCTCATGCGGCGTCGGCGCTCTTCGGCACGACCTCGAGCTGCAGCGGCTGGAGCTCGGACGAGGCGTGCTCGGTCAGCGGCGGCAGGTCGTCGAGCGTGGAGCGCGTCGCCGCCAGCCCCTCGAGCCGGCGGGCGGAGACGAGCACGCGCGACCCGTAGGAGCCCACCGCCTTGTTGTACGCGGTGACGGCCGAGTCGAGCCCTCGTCCGACCTTCGCGAGATGGTCGGCCATCGTGCTGAGGCGCTCGTGCAGCTCCGACGCGACCTTCAGCACCGCCTCGGCGTGATCCGACGCGTTCTCGTTCTGCCACGCGACCCGGATCGTGCGCAGCATCACGACGATCGTGCGGGGGGTCGTGAGCAGCACGCCGCGGTCGTAGGCAAAGCTGAACAGCTCCGCATCCTGCTCCTCGGCTGCCGCGAGGTATGCGTCGCCCGGCAGGAACATGAACGTGAAGTCCGGTGACGGCGTCACGTGTGCCCAGTAGCTCTTCCGCCCGAGCTCGGAGACGTGGAGGCGGACCTTGCGCGAGAACTCCGCGAGTGCAGCGGCGCGCTCCTCCTCGCCGCCCGCCTGCGCCGCGCGCTCGAAGGCGTCGAAGGGGGCCTTCGAGTCGATGACGACGTTCTTCCCGCCCGGGAGGTGCACGACCACGTCGGGGCGACCACCCTGCTTGCTCGTCTGGCACGTGTAGTCGACGCCTTCCTCCATGCCGACGAACTCGAGGATCCGTTCCAGCTGGATCTCGCCCCAGCGCCCGCGCGACTGCGTGCTGCCGAGGGCGACCGCCAGCGAGCGGGCTCCCGCCGAGAGAAGCTCGAGCTGTGCCGTGAGCCGCCCTCCGTCCTCCAGGCGTCGCGCCTCCGTCTCGTCGACGAGCTTGCGCAGGTCCCCAAGACGTTGATGGACCGGCACGAGCGTCTTCTCCACCCGCTCGCCCGCCTGCGCCAGGAACGCGTCGCGCGACGCGTCGAGGGTCTCCTGCGAGATGCTCCGGACGGTCTCCGGGAGCTTCTCCTCGAGGGTCTGGAGCCGTGCGGCCGCCGCCGCGGCGCCGGCCCGGGCCTCGACGAGCTCGCCCCGCGCCGCGTCGAGCTCGGCGTCGCGACGGGCGACTTCCTCGCGGTGCACGAGCGCGCTCCGCTCACGGTCGGCGACCAGGGCGCGCCGCTCGGCGAGCCTGGGTTGCGCCCAGAGCCAGCACGCGAGGAATCCTGCGAGCCCCGCACCGATGGCGACGACGACGATCATGGGGACCAAGCAACGTAGCGCCGGGCCCGGACGGAGCCGCGTACGGTCGCCGCGCTATCCTTCCGCGTCCATGCCGCCCAAGCCGCGTACGCACGGGAAGCACAAGCCACCGCCCGGGAGCACCGACCGCCGGAGCCTGCTCCTCCTCGGTGTCGGGGGCGTCGCCGTCCTTGCCGTGGCGGCGCTCGCGCTCGCGTTCACCCTGGGCGGCGGCTCGAGCGGGGGCGGAGGAGCCGGCGATGCCCGCGCCGCGCTGGAGGACGCCGGCTGCACGCTGAGCGCGACACCGTCCCTGGCCGGCGAGCACTCGGTCACGACGCCGTCCGGGACCTCGCCGAAGTGGAACACGATCCCGCCGACGTCGGGCCCGCACTACGAGGTGCCCGTCGTGTACGGGATCTACGCCGAGCCGGTCTACCAGGCGCAGCTCGTCCACAACCTCGAGCACGGGGCGGTCGCCGTGCAGTACGGCTCGAGCGTCCCGCAGGAGACGGTCGACGAGCTCAAGACGTTCGTCCAGGCGCACTCGCGGGGCACCGTCCTCGCTCCGTACCCGGCGCTCGGCGACCAGATCGCGCTCGAAGCGTGGGTCGTCCCGGATCCGTCGAAGCCGGCGGAGGGGACCGCGTATCTCGCGAAGTGCACGCAGTTCGACGAGGCGTCGTTCGCGGCGTTCTTCGACGCGTACCAGTTCCAGGGGCCCGAGCGGTTCCCGCCGGACGCGCTGCTACCCGGCCGCAGCTAGACCTTCGAGTCGAGCAACCGCGCATGCCGGGGCTGGGAGTCGAACCCAGATGTCCCGTGGGACAGCCGGTTTTAAGCCGGCCGCGTCTGACCAGTTCCGCCACCCCGGCGCACAGGAGCGAGGCTAGCGGCAGCACCGCGTCGTCGTACGCGCGGCCCGGGTCGGCCGGGTGCGGGACGAGACCCCTCGAGTACACTCACGCCGCAATGGCGAGCACAGAGCACGTCCCGTCGTTCGCCCACCTCGAGTTCGATACGCCGCTCTACCGCACGGCGATCGCGCAGTTCGACCAGGCCGTCCCGTACGCCGAAGTCCACCCGGGAGTCGCCGAGCGGCTCCGCCATCCCGAGCGCTCGATCATCGTCTCGTGCCCGGTGAAGCTCGACGACGGCTCGCGGGTCGTCTTCCCCGGCTACCGCGTCCAGCACTCGAGCGTCCTCGGGCCGACGAAGGGCGGCGTCCGCTTCGACCCGGCGGTCTCGCTCGGAGAGTGCGCCGCCCTGGCGGTCTGGATGACGTGGAAATGTGCGCTCTTGCGGCTGCCCTACGGCGGGGCGAAGGGAGGCGTACGCTGCAACCCACGCGAGATGTCCCGGCCCGAGCTCGAGCGCCTCACCCGCCGCTACACGTCCGAGCTCCTGCCCTTCATCGGCCCGCAGGAGGACATCCCCGCGCCGGACATGGCGACGAACGAGCAGACGATGGCCTGGATGATGGACACGTACTCGATGCAGCGCGGCCACGCCGTGCCCGAGATCGTCACCGGGAAGCCGATCTCGATCGGCGGCTCCGTCTTCCGCCACGAGGCGACGGGAGCAGGGGCGGTGATGGTGATCGCGCGCGCCTGCGAGCGGCTCGAGTGGCGCCTCTCGGAGCAGCGCTGCGTGGTTCAGGGCTTTGGCAACGTCGGCGGGATCGCCGCACAGGAGCTCGTCGACCGCGGCGCGACCGTCGTCGGCGTGTCGGACGTGTCGGGCGGCGTCCACGATCCGAACGGGCTCGACATCCCGACCATGAGCGCCTACGCGCGCGAGCGCGGGTCCCTCGAGGGCTGGGAGACGGGCAGGCGCATCACGAACGAGGAGCTGCTCGAGCTCGACTGCGACATCCTCGTGCTCGCGGCGCGCGAGGACCAGATCCACGCCGACAACGCGCCGCGCCTGCGCTGCCGCATGATCGCGGAAGGGGCGAACGGCCCGACGTCGATCGAAGGCGACGCCATGCTCCGTGAGCGCGGGATCCCGATCCTCCCCGACGTCCTCACGAACGCCGGCGGCGTCACCGTCTCGTACTTCGAGTGGGTGCAGGACCTCGGACGCCTGTTCTGGGGCCGCGACGAGATCCGCGCCAAGCTGGCGGAGAAGCTCAACGACGCCTTCGACCGGGTCTGGGAGATCTCGCACGAGCGGGACATCTCGATGCGGACGGCCGCGCTCGTGGCAGGGATCCGCGACGTCTCGTCGGCGCTCGAGTCCCGCGGCCTCTATCCGTGAGCTCCGAGCCGACGCCACGCGTCCGCGACGCGATGATCGCGGACCCGCGCGCGCTGCCCGCGACGGCGTCGGCGCGCGAAGCCGGTGAGGTGCTGACGCCTCCCGAGGTGCGCGCGGTGTACGTCGTCGGGCCCGACGGCGAGCTCGTGGGCGTCGTCACCCGCAAGACGCTCGTCGCGCGGGTCGTCGCAGAAGGGCGCGACCCGTCGACCTCCCTGGTCGGCGACCTCGCCGAGGCGCCCTACTACACGATCGACGCGGGCACTCCGCTCGACGATGCCTTCCGTTTCATCGAGGAGCACGATGCCGAGCGCGTCCCGGTCGTCGACGACGGTCGGCTCGTGGGAGTCATCTCGAGGGCGGTCCTCCAGCGACGCCTCGCCGAGGACGAGGAGCCTCCCGCGGAGGATCCGTAGCTCCCTCCGGGCTGCCCGGCGGCAGAGGCGCGGCGCCGTCGGCGCCGCGCCCTGCGGGACGAACGCGCCCTACGGCGTGATGTTGTGGTTCAGGTGGAAGACGTTGTCCGGGTCGTAGCGGCGCTTGACCTCGACCAGCCGGTCGTAGTTCGGGCCGTACGCCGATTGGATCGCCCCGTCCTGGTCGTCTCCCAGGTAGTTGAGCCATCTGCCGCCGCTGAAGTGCTCGGAGAGCGCGGCGAAGGTGTCCTTCGTCCAGGCGATGTTGACGTCGGTGTCCGCCGGGTCGATCCACTCGGAGGGCAGCAGCAGGTTCCAGCCCTCGTCGCGGTGCGGCACCGCCGTGTCCGTGGGGCCGACCCGCGCGACAGCGCCGTGGAAGTGCTCGAGCAGGATCGCCGACATCGGCGAGGGCACCGACGAGAACCGCTCGACGATCGCGTCGATCAACGCGTCGGGCAGGCCCGTGGTGAAGCTCGACAGCCAGTAGTTGAGCGCGCCCTTCGGGTACGCGTCGTCGAGGAGCGTGTTCATCACGGGGTACGGCATCGGCCCGACCTCGACCACGAGCGGCGATCCCCAGGTCTTGAAGGGCGCGAGGTCGCGCTCCGCCTGATCCGGGTCGCCGGTATGGAACACGACCATCGCCGCGAGCTTCGCGCCCGACCCGTCCGGGGCGTGGACGACGGCGGCGAAGACGGTCAGGTCGTCGGAGCAGCCGGCAACCGCGTCGCGGTAGAAGCGCAGCATCTCCGGCGCCGCGTCGATCGGGTGTGCGATGAGGCCGCCGGTGACCATGCTCAGCGGGTGCAGTCGGTAGACGAGCGACGCGGCCACGCCGAAGTTGCCGCCGCCGCCCCGAAGCGCCCACATGAGGTCGGGGTGGCTCTGGTCGTCGACGTTCACGGTCTCCCCGTCGGCGGTCACGAGCTCGACCCCGATCAGGTTGTCGACCGCGAGCCCGTGCTTCGCCATCAGCCAGCCGAGCCCGCCGCCCAGCGTGAAACCGGCGATGCCCGTCGACGAGATCGCGCCGCCGGTCACGGCGAGCCCGTGGGCGTGTGCCTCGCGGTTGAGCTCGCTCCAGACGACGCCGCCCTGCGCGCGCGCGGTGCGCGCGGCCGGATCCACGTGGATCCCCTTCATCGGCGAGACGTCGATCATGATGCCGCCGTCCGCGACGGCTCGGCCCGCAACGTTGTGGCCGCCGCCACGGACCGAGATCTCGAGCCCGCTCGCGCGGGCGAGCCTCACGGCATCTGCGATGTCGGCCGTCCCGCTGCACCGTGCGATCACGGCCGGGCGGCGGTCGATCAGGCCGTTGTGGACGCGGCGTGCGTCGTCGTAGCCGTCGTCCCCGGGGAGAAGCACGCTCCCCGAGAAGGAACCGGCAAATGCCTCGAGCACCTCGCCGTCGATCGTCGACATCGCCATCTGGGCCTCCTTCGCTCTGTCTCGATACACCCGAGCCAGTATCTCACCGCGCCCGATCGATCGCGCGGCTGCGGTGCGTTTCGAGGAAGGCGCGCGACGCCGCGTGTCAGAAGGCGCTCGCGTATGCGTTCAGCGCAGGCTGGCCGCCGAGGTGTGCGTAGAGGACGTTCGAGCCCGGCTCGATCCGGCCGTCGCACACCAGGTCGATCATCGCGGCCATCGACTTCCCTTCGTACACCGGGTCGGTGAGCATGCCCTCGAGCCGCGCGCAGAGCCGAATCGCCTCGATCGTCTTCTCGTCCGGGATCCCGTACGTTCCCGCGTGCCACTCCTCGAGCAGCACGATCTCGTCGTCTCGCAGCTCACGGCCGAGCCCGATCGCCTCGGCCGTCCGGCCCGCGATCCGTGCGACCTGCTCCCGCGTCTGCTCGACCGTCGCCGAGGCGTCGATCCCGAGCACGCGCCGCGGTCGCTCCTGGCCCGCGAAGCCGGCGATCATCCCGGCCTGTGTCGACCCCGTCACCGAGCACACGACGACCGTGTCGAAGAACACGCCGAGCTGGGCCTCCTGCTCGGCGACCTCGTCCGCCCAGCGCGCGAACCCGAGACCGCCGAGCGGATGGTCGGAGGCGCCCGCGGGGATCGCATACGGCCGTCCGCCTGCGGCCTCGACCGACGCGAGCGCCTCCTCCCAGCTCGGCCGAAAGCCGATGTCGAAGCCTGCGTCGGAGAGGCGCACGTCCGCTCCCATGATCCGCGAGAGAAGGATGTTTCCCACCTCGTCGTAGCGCGCCTCGTCCCAGTCGACCCAGTGCTCCTGGACGAGGACGCAGCGAAGGCCGAGGCGCGCGGCGACGGCCGCTACCTGCCGCGTGTGGTTCGACTGGACGCCGCCGATCGAGACGAGCGTGTCGCAGCCCTGCGAGAGCGCGTCCGCGGCGAGGTACTCGAGCTTCCGTGTCTTGTTGCCGCCGTAGGCGAGGCCCGAGTTGCAGTCGTCGCGCTTCGCCCACAGCGAGACCCTGCCGCCGAGGTGCTCGGTCAGCCGCTCGAGCCGGTGGACCGGGGAGGGGCCGAAGAGGAGCTCGGTACGCGGGTAGTCGGCGAGCGACGACACTGACGGGACGCTATCCGCGTCGGGCGACGCCGTCGAGCACCGCGTGCGCACGCCGCTCGCCCGTTCGGCGGGATCAGCAGCAGGTGTAGGCGCCGGGTGGCGCGAGCCCTTCCTCGGGCTCGGGCAGCTCCGCCGCCGCGAGGGCTGCGCCGTCGAGGAGGTCGCGCTCGCTCACCTCGATCTCGGAGAGGCCGTAGCGGTCGAGGATCTCGCGGAGCACGACGAGTCCGGCGACGATCACGGGCGCCCGCGCCGGCTCGAGCCCCGGAACCCGCTCGCGCTCCGCCAGCGGCAGCGACGCGACGAGGGCGAGGGCGCCGCCGACGGCCTCCGTCGACAGCCGGTGATGGTGAACCGACGCGTGCGCCCCGATCGAGATGGTCGCCGCCGTGGTCACCGTCCCGGCCACGCCGATCGCCGCGTCCGGCTGCAGCGGTGGGAGCAACGATCGCACGTACGCGGCGCACGCGTCGAGCTCCTCGCCCGTGGGAGGGTCGGTGGTGAGAAACCGCTCTGTCAGGCGGACGCTCCCGGCCTCGGTGCTGACCGCCCACGCCATGCGGTCGCCGTCCGGCAGCACGAGCTCGGTCGAGCCGCCCCCGATGTCGACGAGGAGCACGCTCGCCCCGAGCGGACGGTCGCTCGTGACCCCCCGAAGCGTCAGCTCGGCCTCCTCGCCGCCGTCGAGCATGCGCGTCGTGAAGCCGTAGCCCCACTCGATCTCCCCGAGGAACGCCTCGCCGTTGTCGGCGTCGCGGATCGCGCTCGTGCCCACGGCGAGGACGCGCTCCGCGCCGAGCTGCTCAGCCTCTCGTCGGTAGTCCACGAGGACGTTGCGGACACGCGCGACGGCGGTGGGGAGGAGAATCCGCCGCCGGTCGACCGACTCACCCATCCGCGTGATCGCCTCGCGGCGCACGACCTCCTCGACGAGGCCGTGCTCGATGTCGGCGACGAGCAGGCGTGTCGTGTTCGTGCCGAGGTCGACGGCGGCGACTCGCACTTCCTCACCGTAGTCGAGTCGCTACGTCACGAGAAGCAGCGCCTCGAGGCTCTCGGCGAGCCACGCTCTGTGCCGCTCGGGCGTCCAGCCTCCCGGCCCGAGGAGCAGGTTGTAGAGCTCGGGGCTCGCGAGCGCCCAGATCGTGTCCGTCGCCGACTCTACGTCGGGTCCGAGGCGGCCGGTCTCCTCGAGCGCGACGGCGAGAGTGCGTAGGTTCTCCCGCCGGGCGGCGTGCATCCGCTCCCTGAGCTCTCCGAGTTGCGGCTCACTCGGCGCCGCCGCACCGACGACGGCGATCAAGGGCGCTGCGCGTGCGAGGCGCGCCGACAGGTCGACCGTGAACAGCCGGATCTTCTCCCGTGGGTCCGCTTCCGCGGCGACGGCGCGCGGCCCTTCCTGCTCGAGGATCGGCGTCGAGCCGCTTCCGCGCCCGGCTCGCTGCATGGCCTCCATCAGCAGGGTCCGCCGGCGTGGGACACTGCGCCGGCTTCCGCGCCGGCCTGATCTCCGGGCAGGCGGCGACAGCGTGCTTGCACCAGGCGGTTGCGAGCGCGGTGCCGCCCTCCGCCCGTGTCACGGCATCGCGAGGGGGGACTCAGACGCCGGGCAGGAACCAGAGCAGCCGCCGCATCGTGTGCCGCGCTTCGCGGATCGCCTGCAGCTGGACGTCGAGCCGCGCGCGCGACGTCTCGAGGCGCGTCATGGCGTCGCCGAGGCGTGCCCCGGACTCAGCGGCCCGTTCCATGTGCGTCTCGATCTGTGCCGACGCGTCCGCGATCCGGGCAGTCTCGGCCGAGAAGCCACGGCCCGTGCGCTTCGCCTGACGCCACAGGGAGATCCCCCGAAGCACGGCGTATGCGATCCCCCCGAGGACGCCGATCAGGAGCACGGTCAGCGCGATCCAGAAGCCCGTCATACGGTGCTACGATAGTGGTCGCGACGCGGGGTGGAGCAGTCAGGTAGCTCGCCGGGCTCATAACCCGGAGGTCGCAGGTTCAAATCCTGCCCCCGCTACTATAAAGGCCCCGCTAAGCGGGGCCTTTTGTTTACAGGATAGGCGTTACCGCGCCGATTTTCTTCCCTGAGTCTCCCGCTACGCAGCGATATCACGCTCGGACCGCTCGACGAGGAGGTCCCAAGCGACGTAGTGAGCTCGGTCTGCCCGGTGGTGCTCGTCGAATGAGACTCCCTCCGACTGAAGCTGCTGCCGGCAAACCTCGGGATTCGGCACGTCCGAGTCGGTCGTCCTCCAGCCCTCCGGGATCTTGCCGCCGCTCTGCAGCACGCGGTGGGGGTTTGGGAAGAGCTGGAGCGTCGCGGCCGCACGACCGACGGCCCGGGCGCCCTGAGTATCGCCACGTACGGCGATAGAGATGTCGCCGTACATGATGTGGCGATTGTCGAGTCCATCTGGAGTCCCCCATGAACGCGGGCTTGCACGCAGACACGGCAGGCATGAGATCCTGCGATATGCCTCATATCTGAGCTAGTCTGAAGTAGAGATTTCGAAGAGGGCTACGAAATAGCTCAGATCTGAGCTAAAATGCAGTATACGTGGCCCGGTACTCAACCATCAACCGACTAGCTGACATCGCCCAAGACCAGTGGGGACTTATCACGCGCCGTCAGGCCGACGGCGCGGGTGTCTCTCCGGCCACCCTCCAGCGCCTCGCTTCCGACTCCACACTGGAGCGCGTAGCTCAGGGTGTGTACCGTCTCGCGGGGGCGCCGACGCCGGACCACGTCGAGCTCCGTGCCGCGTGGCTTCAACTCGCGCCTGCTGTCCCCGCATGGAAGCGGACCGCCGCCGAGGGTGTCGTCTCGCACCGATCCGCCGCTGCCCTGTACGGCCTTGGACACCTGCCCGCCGACCGTCACGAGTTCACGCTTCCCGTTCGGAGGCAGTCGCGTCGGCCCGACGTGCGCCTCCACCACCGTCGAGTGGGGGATGACGAGTGGATCTCGCTTCGGGGCCTGCCCATCACGCTGCCGTCTCGGGTCGCGGCTGATCTGCTCCGAGACACTGAGGACCCCGAGGCGGTGGCTCACGTCGTCGCTGACGCGATCCGCGGCGTCTACGACTACCCAGGCAGTTTCGCGAAGACGCTCGCTCCCCACGCCGCGAAATTCGGGCTCCGAGGGAACGACGGTCTCGCTCTCCTGAGCTGGCTGCTCGATCTCGTTGGAGATCCAGAGACACGAGAGTGGATGGCCGAGGCTCGGGAGACTGTCGAACGAGCCGCCGAACCGAAGGGGTCGAGCTCGACTTCGGCTCGGGTGCGGTCCGCCTGATGCCGGAGAGCCGCAGCTACCCGAGTCCGGCCGCGTTCCGTCAGGCGCTCACCGACAAACTGCGGGCGAGGGCGGAGACGAGCCAATGGACGCTGCAGCAGCTCCAGCGGCAGATGGCGTACGACCGGCTGCTCGAGCGCCTGTATCTGGTCGACGACGGGTGGGTGGTGAAAGGCGCGACGGCGCTGCTCGCGCGCGACATCGGTGTGCGGGCGACGATCGATGTCGACGTCTACCGCGAGGCGGCTCGGGAAGTCGCCGAGGCCGACTTGCGTGCCGCGGCCGCGAGGGACATCGGCGATTGGTTTACCTTCGAGCTGGGCGCTGGTCGGCCGGTTGCTGCCGGTGCGCCCGGTGTTCGCATTCCGGTAACGGCGTATATCGGCCCGACGGTCTGGGTGTCCTTCAACGTCGACCTTGTCGGCTCGGACCTGAGGATGACCGGCGAACCAGATCCTGTACCTCCTCTTGCGCGCATAGTGATGCCCGACGTCGAGCAGCACGGGTATCGGGCGTACCCTCTCGTTGATCACATTGCCGACAAGGTCGCGGCGATGTTCGAGCCGCACGGCGTGCGGGGCGTGCCGTCAACGAGATTCAAGGACCTCGTCGACATGGTCGCGATCGTGCTCAGCGTCTCAGTGGCCGCGGATCCACAGCTGCTGGCGCTGCGGTCCGAAGCCAATCGGCGTGGCGTCGCGCTGCCCGCGCGCTTCACCGTTCCCGATCGATCGCTGTGGGAACGAGGCTACGCAGCAGAAGCCAGCCGATCCTTGCTGCCCGTCGCGCACACGCTCGATGAAGCCCTTGCCACTGTCTCGCCGTTCCTCGATCCGCTACTCGACGGAAGCGCCACTGGGACATGGGATCTCGAGCACCGTCATTGGTCGACGTGAGGCGCGCGGCGATGACGGTGTCCGACGTGGCGGGGATGAGTTCCCTCGAACGTCGGGACCTCGGGGCGCGGCGGCCCGGTTACGGGAGGTCGTAGCCGCGCCTTCGGAGCGCCCACCTCGTTCGCGGACGGAGGTGCCGGCGGAACCGCCGCGGCACGATCATCGCCCACCAGAACGTGATCGGCGGGTGCATCTCGAAGTCCTGTGTGATCAGCCTCGGCTCCGCAGGCTCGGAGAATCGATCAGCACAACGGTTCCCAGACCCGGGTGCGAGATGTCTGCGTAGTCCAGGCGGAGGACGATCGTGGGGTCGCTGCTTGAGAAGAGCGGTAACTCGAAGAGCTCCACTTCCCAAGGGGCCATCGCCGACACGCGCCGCACGAAGCTCCACTCCTTTCCCGCCAACGCCGTCGCCGTGACGTCGAGCGCGGGGCCGCGCCCGACGTTCGCGATCTCGACGCTGAGGCGCTCGTCGCCGACGCGGGTCTTGCGACGGTGCACTCCGCGCCGACGGCAGCCGCGCCTCGCTCTGAGGCAGTCGCGTTCCTGGAGATGCCGCACACCACAAACTGTTGCTCGCCCGGTCAACTCAAACGTCGTTTTCGAACGCTTCATGCCCCGCTACTCGAAAGGCCGCGCCAGGCGCGGCTTTTCTCGTTCCGGCCAGAGATATGGTCGTCTTCACCTGTCACTGGGACGCCACCGCCGGACGAGGAGGCCACACATGCACATCACCCGGAACGGCCCGGACACGCAACGCGGCCCGGGCGAGTGGTTCACCGGCTCGGTCTACCTGGACACCGTCGCGACACCCGCGGGCCCGTCGCGACTGAGCGCGACGCGAGTCCATTTCGCGCCCGCCGCACGCACAGCGTGGCATACGCATCCGAACGGTCAGACGATCTACGTCCTCGAGGGCCTCGGCCTCTGCCAGCGGCGCGGCGGCCCCGTCGAGGCGATCCGCCCCGGCGACCGCGTGTTCTTCGAGCCGGGTGAGGAGCACTGGCACGGTGCGTCGCCGAGTCGATTCATGACCCACCTCGCGCTGCTCCAGGTCGACGACGAAGGCTCGAGCGCGACCTGGGGCGACCACGTGACCGACGAGGAGTACGGCACGGCGCCTGTCGACGACGCCTGACGCGGCGCCCTGCGCCCCGCACGGGACGGCCGACACGATGGACCATCTAGGGACGCCGGCTGCGCATCTGCGCGCGGAGCGCGTCGAGCCGGCGGCGGTCGCGCTTCGTCGGCCTCGCGCCGAGGTCCGCGCCGAGCGGGCGGGCGAGGCGTCGCGCGGCGGCGTGCTGCTCGCGTCGAGCGAGCGAGTCTGGCGTCTCCTCGTAGAGCCTGACGGCCACGGACGCCGGGCCCCGCTTGTCGGCCACCGCGCGGACGACGAGCTCGCGGCGAACGTCGCCGATCGTCACCTCGAGACGGTCGCCCGCCCGGATCTCCTTCGACGGCTTGACGCGGATGCCGTTGACGTGCGCCTTGCCTCCGTGCACCGCGTCGGTGGCAGCGCCCCGTGTCTTGAAGAGACGGGCTGCCCAGAGCCACCTGTCGATCCGCACGCTGTCCACCGCCGCCAATGATTGCAGGCAGCTCGGTGCCGAATCGAGACGGCCTGCTCCTGCACGGGCACAGGCTCTAGGTCGTCCAGAACCAGATGAATCGTTCGCCGGCCGGGCCGGCGCGTCAGCCGCGCTGCGCCATCGCGACGTACGGCCGCTCGTCCTCGCCCGTGTAGACCTGGCGCGGGCGCGCGATCTTCTGCTCCGGGTCGGAGAGCATCTCCTCCCACTGCGCGATCCAGCCGGGCAGCCGGCCGAGCGCGAAGAGCACCGTGAAGTAGTCGGTCGGGATACCCCATCGCCTGGTAGATCAGGCCGGAGTAGAAGTCGACGTTCGGGTAGAGCTTGCGCGAGACGAAGTACTCGTCCTCGAGCGCGATCCGCTCGAGCTCGAGCGCGATCTCGAGCTTCGGGTTGAGGCCCGTCTGCTCGAAGACGTCGTCGGCCACCCGCTTGATCAGCTTCGCGCGCGGGTCGTAGCTCTTGTAGACGCGGTGGCCGAAGCCCATCAGCCGGCCGTGCCCCGCCTTCACCTGCTCGATGAACGCCGGGATGTTCTTCGTGTCGCCGATCTCGTCGAGCATCCGCAGCACGGCCTCGTTGGCGCCGCCGTGGAGCGGCCCGTAGAGCGCCGCGATCCCGGCCGACACGGCCGAGAACGGGTCGACCTGCGACGAGCCGACGCCGCGCACCGCGCTCGTCGAGCAGTTCTGCTCGTGGTCGGCGTGCAGGATGAGCAGGATCTCGAGCGCGCGCTGGAGCACCGGGTTCGGCTCGTGGCGGCCGCCGATCTCGAACGTCATGTTGACGTAGTTGCCGATGTAGTCGAGGTCGTTGCGCGGGAGCACGTAGGGCAGGCCGCGCGAGTGGCGGAAGGCGAACGCCGCGATCGTCGGCATCTTCGCGATCAGGCGCACGCGCTGGAGATGGCGGTTCTCGGGATCGCCGATGTTCTTGGCGTCGGGATAGAACGTCGAGAGGGCGCCGACCGCGCCGAGCAGCATGCCCATCGGGTGGGCGTCGTAGCGGAAGCCCTCGAGGAACTTCGTGCACGTTCGCGTGGACGTACGTGTGGTAGCGCACCTCGTCCTCGAACGCCTGCGAGCTGCGCGGCGGTCGGCAGCTCCCCCTCGAGCAGCAGGTACGCCGTCTCGAGGAACGTCGCCTTCTCGGCGAGCTGCTCGATCGGGTAGCCGCGGTAGCGGAGGATGCCCCTGTCGCCGTCGATGAAGGTGATCGCGCTGCGGCACGACGCGGTGTTCAGGAACGCCGGGTCGTAGGACATCAGCCCTCCGTCGCCGTCCTCGGCGCTGATCTGCCGGAGATCGGTGGCGTGGATCGTCCCGTCGGTGATCGGCAGCGTGTACTCGCGCCCGGTGCGGTTGTCGGTGACGGTGAGCGTGTCCTCGGCCAAGGTGTTCCCCTTCCTCGCTTTCCGTCGGGATCGTCTCAGATCGGTCGTCGACCCGGTCGCAGTCGCATTACGGTGTCCCGATGCGCCGCGCGCCCGCCGAGCTGATCCCGCACGTCCCCGAGCCCGTCCGCAAGGTCGCCCGCAACGCGATCTGGGCGTACGGCCGCGCGACGTCGCGCCGGCGACCGCTCCCGGACTTCCTCGTGATCGGCGCGCAGAAGGCCGGCACGACGGCGCTGTACGCCTACCTCCGCTGGCACCCGGGCATCACCGGGCCGTCGTGGAAGGAGGTGAGCTTCTTCGATCGCCACTGGTGGCGCGGCGAGGCCTGGTATCGAGGGCAGTTCCCGCTCCGGGCGGGAGAGAGGATCGTCGGCGAGGCGAGCCCGAGCTACCTCTTCCATCCGCTTGCGCCCGAGCGGGCTCGCGCGGTCGTTCCGGACGCGAAGCTGATCGCCCTCGTACGGAACCCGGTCGACCGCGCCTATTCGCAGTACCAGCACGAGGTCGCGCTCGGCCGCGAGCCGCTGTCGTTCGAGGAGGCGCTCGCAGCGGAGGCGGAGCGGACGCACGGCGAGGTCGAGAGGCTCGTGGCCGACTCCCGGGCGTTCAGCCGCGCCTGGTGGGATCACACGTACGCGGCCCGCGGCCGCTACGCCGAGCAGCTCGAGCGCTGGCTCGCGGTCTTCCCGCGCGAGCAGCTGCTCGTCGTGGCGACCGAGGAGCTGGGCGAGCGGCCGGCCGAGACGTACGCCTCGATCCTCGGGTTCCTCGGAGCCGCCCCGCACGACCTCGACGCGTATCCGCGCGTCTTCGACCGCGAGTACGAGCCGATGCAGCCCGAGACCCGGGCCGCGCTCGCCGCGGCGTTCGCCGAGCCGAACCGAAGGCTCCAGGAGCTGCTCGGCCGGCGGCTCCCGTGGGCATGAGCCCCGCTGCCGTCACCCGTCCGACGCGAGTCGGGCACCGCCTCCGTGCCACTCGGTGGCCAGCTCCTCGAACGGCCGGAGCGCCTCGGGGTTCGCGAGGGAGTCGCGGCTGAGCGCCCGGTCGGGCGGCTCGCCGGCGAGGATGCGCTTGACGGGAACCTCCAGCACCTTGCCCGACAGCGTCCGCGGGACGGCGGCAACGGCCCGGACCTCGTCGGGGACGTGCCGCGGCGAGCAGTCCTCGCGCACCCGGGCACGGATCCGGCCCACGAGCTCGTCGTCCAGCTGCGCGCCCGGCCGCAGCACGACGAAGAGCGGCATGTACCCCTGCGTTCCCTCGCGCGGCAGGTCGACGACCAGCGCGTCGACGACCTCGTCGAGCGCGAGGACGGCGCGGTAGATCTCCGCCGTTCCCATGCGGATGCCGCCACGGTTGATCGTCGCGTCGGAGCGCCCCGTGATGATCGCCGTGCCACGTTCGGTGATCTCGATCCAGTCGCCGTGGCGCCAGACGCCTGCGAAGGTCTCGAAGTAGCTCGCCCGGTACCGCGACCCGTCGGCGTCGCCCCAGAGCCGGACCGGCATCGAGGGCATCGGCTCGGTGATCACGAGCTCGCCGACCTCGCCGACGACGGGCACGCCGTCCGCGTTCCACGCCTCGACCTTGGCGCCGAGCGCGCGGGCCTGCAGCTCCCCGCGGTAGACCGGGAGCGTCGGCACCCCGCCGACGAACGCGGTGCAGAGGTCGGTGCCGCCCGAGGTCGAGAACAGCCACACGTCCGGCCCGAGCCGGTCGTAGACCCAGTCGAACCCCTCGGGGGAGAGGGGAGAGCCGGTCGAGCCGACGGCGGCGAGCGCGGACAGGTCACGGTCGTCGCGAGGCGCGATGCCGTCCTTCATGCAGGCGGCCACGTAGCTCGCCGAGGTTCCGAAGCAGGTGACGCCGGCCCGCTCGGCGAGATCCCAGAGCGTCCCGAGGTCGGGGTGCCCGGGATTCCCGTCGTAGAGGACGATCGACGCCTTCGGTGAGCAGCCCCCCGTTCAGGAAGTTCCACATCATCCAGCCGGTCGTCGTGAACCAGAAGAGCCGATCGCCCGCCTGCATGTCGGCGTGGAGGTTCAGCATCTTCAGGAGCTCGAGGAGGATCCCGCCGTGCCCGTGCACGATCGCCTTGGGGAGGCCGGTCGTGCCGGAGCTGTACAGCACCCAGAGCGGATGGTCGAAGGGGACCTGCGCAAAGGAGAGGGGCTCGTCGGCTCCCTCGTCGACGAAGTCGCGCCACGAGGTCGCGCGCGCGAGACCGCCGAGCGAGGGCTCCGGCTCGAGGTAGCCCAGCACGACCGTGCGCTCGAGCGTCGGCATCGCGGTCTGCAGTGCGCGGATCACGTCGAGCCGGTCGTGGTCTCGGCCGCCGTAGCGGTAGCCGTCCACCGCGAGGAGCACGCGCGGCTCGATCTGCGCAAAGCGGTCGACGACGCTCCGCACACCGAAGTCCGGCGAGCAGCTCGACCAGGTCGCCCCGAGGCTCGCGCACGCGTGGAACGCGACGACCGCCTCGACGAGGTTCGGCAGGTACCCGACGACGCGGTCGCCGGGGCCGATACCCGCAGCGCGCAGCGAGGCCGCCACACGGCGGGTCTCCTCGTGGAGCTCACCCCAGGTCGTCTCGGCGAGCGGACGGAGCTCCGATGCGTGACGGATCGCCACGGCCTGCGGGTCGCGCCCGCGGAAGACGTGCTCGGCGTAGTTCAGCCGTGCGCCGGGAAACCACTGCGCGCCCGGCATCGCGTGCGACGCGAGCACGCAGTCATGGGGGGCCGACGCCTGCACGTCGAAGAACTCCCAGATCGAGGCCCAGAACGCCTCGATCTCTGTTACCGACCAGCGCCAGAGCTGCTCGTAGCTGCCCGTCTCGATGCCGTGCGCGTCGGCGAGCCAGCGGGCGTACCGGGTGATCGTCGCGCGTTCGATGCGCGCCGAGCCCGGTTCCCAGAGGAGGGGCGGAGCCACCTCGAGAGACTACGGTGTCAGCGCTGCCTGAACGTGATGCGCCCGCGCGTGAGGTCGTACGGGGAAAGCTCCACGGTCACGCGGTCGCCCGGATTGATCCGGATGCGGTACCGCCGCATCTTGCCCGACACGTAGCCGAGCGTCTCGTGGTCGTTGTCGAGGGCAATGCGGTACATGCCGCCGCGGAACGCCTCCACGACCTCGCCCTCCATCTCTACCTTGCCCTCGTTGTCCGCCACGCGTCTCCTGGGATTGGTGGGCGCGCCCTCGCGGAGAGGGCGCGCCCGAGATCAGCGCATCAGCCGGCGAGAACGACGTTCGTCGCCTGGGGGCCCTTCTGGCCCTGCTCAGCCACGAACTCGACCTTCGCGCCCTCCGGGAGGGACTTGAAGCCCTCGCCCATGATGCCGCTGAAGTGGACGAAGAGGTCCTTGCCGCCGTCGTCGGGGGTGATGAACCCGTACCCCTTGGCGTCGTCGAACCACTTCACGGTTCCGGTTGCCATTCGCTTGAACACCTCCTTGCCTTTGACTCACGAACGGGCAGGAAGGTGCAGGAACAAGCACGACCGGACCACGCTCTGATTTGAACGACGGGAAGGTAGCAGCGATCCCGTCCGCAAGACGGGATTCCGCAGAGGCGGAATCCCGTCGCGGGGTGCCCCGCCTTCGGCGGGGCAGATCCCTAAAGGCGCCCGCTGTCGCGGTCGCAAACCACGCCGGTTCCTCGTAGCGGACGCGAGACTCAGGCGGACTCGGCGAGGTCGCGGCGGCTCCGGAGGGGCCGCGCGTCGTGGTCGAGCGCGTGCTGCAGGCGCGTCAGCGCCGACTTCTCGAGCTGGCGCACCCGCTCGCGGGTGAGCTCGAGCACGCGGCCGATCTCCTCGAGCGTGAGGCTCTCCTGGCCGTCGAAGCCGAAGCGGAGCTCGAGCACGCGTCGCTCCCGCTCGGGCAGGCCCGAGAGAGCGGAACGGACGCGCTCGCGCTGGAACGACTCGTCGGCCTCCTCGACCGGGTCGGCGGCGGTGCGGTCGGCGAACAGGTCGCCGAGCTCGCCGTCACCGTCGGAGCCGACCGCCTGGTTCAGCGACACCGACGCCTCGACCGCGTCGAGGGCCTCCTCGACGTGATGCAGCTTGAGGCCGGTCGCCTTGGCGAGCTCCTCGGTCGTCGGCTGCCGGCCGAGGCTGACCTCCAGGCGCTGGCGGGCGCGGTTCAGCTTCTGCTGCCGCTCCTGGACGTGCACCGGCACGCGAATCGTCGCCGACTGGTTGGCGACCGAGCGCTGGCACGCCTGCCGGATCCACCAGGTCGCGTACGTCGAGAACTTGAACCCCTTGCGGTAGTCGAACTTCTCGACCGCGCGGTTCAGGCCGATGACGCCGTCCTGGATCAGGTCGAGGAACGGCACGCCGTGGCCTCGGTAGCGCTTCGCGATCGACACGACGAGCCGAAGGTTCGAGTTGATCATTCGCTCCTTCGCCGCGAGGTCGCCGCGCTCGACGCGCTTCGCGAGCGCGATCTCGTCGGCTGCGGTGAGCAGCTGGTAGCGGCCGATCTCCGACAGGAACATGCCGAGCGAGTCGGTCGTCACGGGGCCGCTGCCCGGGGAGAGGTCGAGCTCGAAGTCTTCCTCTTCCTCGGCCGCGGGGAGCTGGACGCCGCGCTCGGCCAGGAGCGTCTTGAACGCCGTCACGGCATCCTCGTCGAGCTCGTGCTCGACCACGAGGGCGTCGAGCTCGGCGGCTTCGATCTTGCCGCGTTCCTCCGCCTCCGCGGCGAACGCGTCCAGTGCAGGAATCTCGATGATGCTGGTCTCCAAGTGTCCTCGTTTCGCTTTCGTGCGCGCGGCACAGGTGAAGGCCCGCGCGGTGTGGTGTGTGTTCGTAAGGGATCCGCCGCAGCTGTGCTTCGCCTTTCCGGCGCGGCGGGACTTCCAAGAGTGTGAACGGTTGGACGCTCCGTGTCATTCCCGGAGAGCGTTTCCGAACGAATCCTTTACCTTTGGCCTGCTACATGCACCCTCCGGGCGTCGTCAGTTGACGCGCGGATCGTCCGGGAGCAGTGCGAGGATCGCCAGCGGGCCGCCCTCGCGGCGTAGGACGTCGGCCCAGAGCGTGTCCGGCGAGGCGGTGAACACGTCGGACCCGCGGGCGGGCAGGACGATCCAGGCGCCCTCCGCGAGCTCGTCCTCGAGCTGTCCCGGCCCCCAGCCGGCGTAGCCCGCGAAGACGCGGATGCCGTTGAGCTCGCCCACGGCGCGCGCGTCCTCGATCTCCCCCGGCAGGAACCCGATGCTGTCCACCACGACGACCTCCGCCTGCTCGACGTCCGCGAAGTCGGCCAGCACGACGACGGCCTGCGGTTGCACGGGCCCGCCCAGGTAGACCGGCTCTCCCGGCCCGGTCAGCGGCGCGATCGGCGGAACCGCGTCGTCGACCAGCGCGCTCGACACGCGGTTCAAGACGACACCCATTGCGCCCTCGTCGCCGTGCTCGCCGAGCAGCACGACCGTGCGCCGGAAGTTCGGATCCACGAGCCCGGGTCCGGCGACGAGGAGCTGTCCGCGGAGTGAGGGCACCTCGGTATTCTCGCCCGCCCGGGAGAGGTCCCGGGCGGGCGAGAAGCATCCTGGTGGTGCTAGGGGCGAACCCGGATGACGAACAGCTTGCTGATCGGCGCGCCGTTCTCCGAGAACGCGAACACACGGAGTCGATACGCGCCCGTCTTGAGCAGCGTCCCGGTGAGCCGGCCGGTCGTCTCGTCGAGCTCGAGGCCCGGCGGGATCTTCCCGCTGACCGCGAACTCGGCGGTGCGCGCGTCCTTGCCGCTGACGGGGATCCTGGCCGAGTACCGCCGGTTCAGCTTCCCGGCCGGCAGGGCCTTCCCCTTCGCGAAGTCGAGGAGCGGAAGGATCGTGAACGACCAGGGAACGGACACCTTCGCGCCGGTCGCGTCGGTCACGGTGATGTTCGACGTGTAGCGGCCCGCGGTCGTCCCCGCACCGGTGAGGGCGCCGGTCGCGGTATTGAGGGTGATTCCCGGCGGCAGCACCCCGTCGGCGGCGAACGTGTACGGCGTGCGGCCGCCGACCGCCTTCACGCCGGTGATGAGCTGCCCGTTGACGGTCGTCTTCGCCGTCAGCCCGGTCGTCGGCGGCTTCTGGCCGATGAGCGTCTGCAGCTCGAGCGGCGCGAGCACGAAGATCGAGAGTCCTCGGGTGTCGCTCGTGCCGTTGCCGTTGGCCTGGACGGAGAAGTTGAACGTGCCGCTCTGCGTCGGCGTCCCGGAGATGACGCCGTTCGCGGCGAGCGTCAGACCGGGCAGGAAGCGCGCCGCCCGCGAGCGACCACGAGTTGACCGTGTCACCCGAGGCCGCGAGGGCGGGTGCCGTGTACGCCTGGTTGAGGTTCGCGTCCGGCAGGCTCGGGCGTCACGACCGTCGATCTTCGGTGCCGCGCCGTTGACGTTGATCGTGTACTGCTGGTCGGAGGCGCTCTTCAGTCCGCAGCTGTACGACACCGTGATGAAGAAGGTGTAGCTCCCGGCCTGTGTCGGCGTGCCTCGCGCAACGCCCTCGTCGGACGCAAGCGAGAGGCCGGGAGGGAATGAGCCCGAGCTCACTGCGAAGCTCGGCCCGCAGTCTCCCGGCTCCTTGAGCGTGAATGTCGTGGAGTAGGCCTGGCCGACGGTCGCAGTCGGGCAGAGCTTGGACGGGTCGCCGCTACACGGGCCCTCGGCGAAGTCGCCGGCCGGTGCGCTGGACGTGAGGGCGAGGACCGCGAAGGACGCGGCCGCAGCAATGATGAGAACTTCCGAATACGACGCATTCAACTCCCTTCGGCAACGGTGACCGACGTCCTGCCGCGCGGAGCGGACTCGAGTCGGATGCCGCCGGATCGACTCACAGAGGCGCGCGGCACGCTAGCAACGGCCTGCAAAGGTTCCGTAAGGGTTGTCGATGACCGTAGGATCCACTCGTGCCGATGCGCTCGCGCGAGATCCGCCTCGCCGCACGCCCGCGCGGCGTGCCGAAGCCCTCGGACTTCGCGCTCGCGGAGGTCGAGCTCCCGGACCCGGGCGACGGCGAGATGCTCGTTCGCAACGCGTACGTCTCGGTCGACCCCTACATGCGCGGCCGCATGAACGACGCGAAGTCGTACGTCTCGCCCTTCGCCCTCGGCGAGGCGCTGCGCGGCGGGGCGGTCGGCCGGGTCGTCGCCTCGAACGACGAGCGGTGGCCCGAGGGCACGTGGGTCGTGCACGACTTCGGCTGGCGCGAGGCCGCGCTGCTCGAGGGACGCGGACTGCGTGCCGTGGATCCCACGGTCGCACCGGTCTCGACGGCCTTGGGCGTTCTCGGGATGACCGGGTTGACCGCATTCGTCGGGATCGTCGACATCGGCGGCGTGCGCAGCGGGGAGACCGTCTTCGTGTCGGGCGCGGCGGGCGCCGTCGGGAGCATCGCAGTGCAGCTTGCGCGGCAGCGCGGCGCGCGCGTGGTCGGCAGCGCCGGGACGCCGGAGAAGGTCAGCTGGCTCCGCGAGCTCGGGATCGAGGGCGCGTTCGACTATCACGAGACCTCGACGCGCGACGCGCTCCGCGAGCTCGCGCCGGAGGGCATCGACGTCTATTTCGACAACGTCGGCGGGGACACGCTCGAGGCGGCGATCTCCGCGATGCGCTCGCACGGGAGGATCGTCGCGTGCGGCTCCATCTCCCGCTACAACGCGACGGAGGCGCTGCCCGGGCCGCGAAACCTCTTCATGGTGGTCACGAAGCGTCTGCGCATGCAGGGGTACATGGTGTTCGACCACCTCGACCGCTCGGACGCGTTCCTCGCGGAGGTCGCGCCGCTCGTGGCGGAGGGGACGATCCGCTACCGGGAGACGATCGTCGACGGGATCGAGCACGCGCCCGATGCGTTCATCGGCATGCTCGAGGGTGCGAACACGGGGAAGATGCTCGTCCGCGTCGGGCCGGAGGCGGACGCATGAGACGGTATCTCTGCCGCGTCGTCGGACACCGCGTACCCGAGGGAAAGCGCTTCTTCCTCACGCAGCGCCGCGCGCGCTGCTCGCGCTGCGGCAAGCGGGTGCGCATCAACCACTGAGCGCGTCGAGTGCACCGCGGAGCGATGCGACGAGTGCGCCGAGGGCGTCCGGCCCTTCCTCCGCGGCCTCGACCGCGCGCGAGCCCACGACGACACCGTCGGCCAGCGCCGCGGCGGCGGCTGCCTGCTCCGGCGTCGAGATGCCGAAGCCGGCGTAGAGCGGCAGGTCGCCGGCGAGGCGGCGCGTCCGCTCGACGAGCCCCTCGAGCGCGGAGGAGAGCTCGGCGCGCGCACCCGTCGTGCCGGTCAGCGTCACGAGGTAGAGCCAGCCGTCGGTGCTCGACGCCGCGAGGCGGATCCGCTCGTCGGTCGACGTCGGGGCGACGAGGTGGATCCGCCGGAGCTCGGGGCGCTGGCCGGCCGGGACGTCCGAGACGATCATGCTCGTCGCACCGTGGGACGCCGCGTCGGTGGCGAAGCGGTCCCACCCGTACGCCTCGAGGATCGCCGCGTACGTCATCGGCACGATCGGCGTCGCCCCGACCAGCTCGCGCGTCGCGGCGAGGCAGTCGAGGCACTGGCGCGTGCGCATCCCGCGCGCGAGCGCCCGCTCGGACGCGCGCTGGATGACCGGGCCGTCCGCGAGCGGGTCGGAGAACGGGAAGCCGAGCTCGATCACGTCCGCACCCGCCTCGACCGCGACACGTGCCAGCTCCGGCGTGCCGGGCTCGGCGACGAGGTAGACGACCAGGGTCTTGCGGTTCACGAGCGCCGTCCCGCGCCGCCCCGACCGAGTGCTGCGAGCGCCTCCGCGAGATCCTTGTCCCCCCTCCCGGAGAGGCACACCGCGACGTATTCCGCGTCGAGCGTACGGACGGCGGCGAGGGCGTGCGCCGACTCGAGGGCGGGGATGATCCCCTCCGTCCGCGTGAGGCGCTCGAACGCCTCGAGCGCCTCCGCGTCGGTGCACGGGACGTAGGTCGCCCGGCCGGAGTCCCGCAGCCACGCATGCTCCGGCCCCACCCCCGGGTAGTCGAGCCCGGCGGAGATCGAGTGCGCGTCCGCGATCTGGCCGTCCGCGTCGGCGAGGACGGACGACCGCGATCCGTGGAGGATCGCCGTGCGCCCCGTGCCGAGCGAGGCGGCGTCCGCCGCTTCCACGCCCACGAGACGCACGCTCTCGTCGTCGAGGAAGCCCGCGAACATCCCGATCGCGTTCGACCCGCCGCCGACGCACGCGACGACGACCTCCGGCAGCGAGCCTTCCGCGTCGAGCAGCTGCTGCCGCGCCTCGCGGCCGATCACCGCCTGCAGCTCGCCGACGAGCTCCGGGTACGGAGCCGGGCCGACGCACGAGCCGATCACGTAGTGCGTCGTCTCGACGTTCGCGATCCAGTCCCGGATCGCAGCGCTCGTGGCCTCCTTGAGCGTCCGCGTCCCGGTCTCGACCGGCTCGACCGCCGCCCCCAGCAGTCGCATTCGCTCGACGTTCGGCGCCTGGCGGCGCATGTCCTCGGAGCCCATGTAGACGACGCACTCGAGCCCGAACCGTGCGCACGCGGTGGCCGTCGCGACGCCGTGCTGGCCGGCGCCGGTCTCCGCGATGATCCGCTGCTTGCCGAGTCGTCGGGCGAGGACGACCTGGCCGAGCGCGTTGTTGATCTTGTGCGCGCCGGTGTGGTTCAGGTCCTCGCGCTTGAGGTAGACGCGCCGGCCCGGCGCGAACCGCTCGACGAGCGTGATCGGCGACGGGCGACCGACGTACGTGCGACCGAGCTCGTCCAGCTCGGCGCGGTATCCGGGGTCGTCCCTCGCCTCCTCCCAGGCCGCGGTGAGCTCGTCGAGCGCCGGTATCAGCGTCTCGGGCACGTACCGCCCGCCGTACGCTCCGAACGTCTCGCCGCGGTCAGCCACGCGCCGCCTCGACGTACGCGCGAACGCGCGCGTGATCCTTGACGCCCGGCGACGTCTCGAGCGACGAGGAGGCGTCGACCGCCCACGGGTGGACGGATGCGATCGCGTCGGCGACGTTCTCCGGACCGAGGCCGCCTGCGAGGACGATGCGGCCCTCGGCCGCTGCGGCGCGCTCCCAGTGGCCCGGGTCGTCCTCCCCCCAGGGCAGGTCGAGGACGCGTGCGACCGCCTCGCCATTCCGGTACATGGTCGCGTCGCGCCCGCGCACCTTTCCCTCCTCGACCGCGTGCACCTGGTCGAGGTCGGCGTCGCTCGGGCCCGCCTCTCCGACCCATACGGCGACCGCGAGGGTCGTCGAGGGAACGGAGAGGACGTCCGCGGCGGCGCGGGGGCTCTCCGGGGCGAGCACGAAGCCCAGAAGATCGGCACCCGCCTCGACGGCGACGGCGACGTCCTCCTCGCGGGTGAGGCCACAGACCTTCACGAGCGGGCGCGACAGAAGCTCGGCGAGCTTCGCGCCCGGATCCGGCGCGCGCATGAGGGTCGAGCCGACGAGGATCGCATCCGCGCCTGCGAGCTCCGCGGCCGCGCCCTGCGCCCTCGACTCGATCCCCGACTCGGCGATCACGACCCGGTCGTCGGGCACTGCTGCGACGAGCTCGAGCTGGGCGGCCCGGTCGATCGCGAACGTCGAGAGGTCGCGCGCGTTCACGCCGACGACCGGCGCGTCGAGCGCGATCGCGCGCGCGAGCTCGGACGCATCGTGCGCCTCGACGAGCGTGTCGAGGCCGAGGGTCGCTGCCTCTGCGAGCAGCGTGGCGGCGGCCGTGTCGTCGAGGTCGCGCAGGAGAAGGAGCACCGCGTCCGCGCCCGCCTCCCTCGCCGTGCGGAGATCGCTCGGCGGTCGAGAAGAACCCCTTTGCGAGGAGCGGGACGTGCGTCGCGGCGCGGGCGGCGCGGAGATCGTCCCACGTTCCGGCGAAGCGCTCGTCGACGAGCACGGAGATCGCCGCCGCTCCGGCCGCGGCGTAGGCAGGCGCGATCCGGGCGGGGTCGGCGTCGGGCCGGAGGTCGCCTGCCGACGGGGACCGGCGCTTGATCTCGGCGATCGCGCCGAGCCCCGGTCGGCGAAGCGCGTCCTCGAAACGGCCCATCAGGGCGCCTCCCGCGAGAATGCGGCGAGCTCGTCGAGCCGCGCTGCGGCCGCGCCGGCGTCGAGCGTGGCCCGGGCGAGCTCGAGGCCCTCGCCCAGGTCGCGCGCATGCCCCCCCGCCGCGATCCCGCCGGCTGCGTTGAGCAGCACCGCGTCGCGCTTCGGCCCCCGCTCGTCGCCCGCCAGGATCCCGACGATCTCGCGAGCGTTCTCCGCGGGGCTCCCGCCGGTGAGCAGCGCGGGATCGCACGGCTCGATCCCCAGCTCGGCGGGGTCGACGACACGGTCGCGAACCTTCCCGTCGACGACCTCGGAGACCTGGTTCGGGCCGCACGGCGAGAGCTCGTCGATCCCGCCGAACCCGTGGACGACAAAGGCTCGGCGCGTCCCGAGCTGGGCAAGCGCGTCTGCGATCGTCCGGACGAGAGCGGGGGAGTAGACGCCGAAGACGCCGGCGCGCGCACCTGCCGGGTTGGTCAGCGGGCCGAGGACGTTGAAGATCGTCCGTGTCCCGAGCTCGCGTCGGACCGGGGCGGCGTGTCGCATCGCAGGGTGATGCGACGGCGCGAACATGAAGCCGAAGCCGAGCCGGTCGATCGACTCGGCGATCCGCTCCGGTGTCTGCTCGAGCGTGAAGCCGAGAGCCTCGAGGACATCCGCGGAGCCCGAAGCGGAGCTCACCGCTCTGTTCCCGTGCTTGGCGACAGCGCCGCCTGCCGCCGCGGTGACGATCGCCGCCGCCGTGGAGATGTTGAGGGTACGACCGCCGTCGCCGCCGGTGCCGACGACGTCCACGACGTCGGTCCTCGCCGGATGCACGGGGAGAACGTGCTCGTGCATCGCCTCCGCGCACCCCACGATCTCGTCCGCCGTCTCGCCCTTCGCGCGGAGCACCATCAGGAACCCGGCGATCTGTGCCTGTGTGGCCTCGCCGACCATGATCCCCGACATCACCGCGCGCGCTTCGTCGCGGCTCAGGTCGCGGCCGTCCGCGACGTCTGCGATCGCGCGGGTGATCACGAGAGGAACGTCCGCGCCATCGCGGGGCCGAGCGGCGTGAGGACGCTCTCCGGATGGAACTGGACCCCCTCGACCGCAAGCTCGGTGTGCCTGACGCCCATCACCTCGCCGTCGGCGGTGCGCGACGTCACCCGGAGGACGTCCGGCACCGACGTCGCCGCGAGCGAGTGGTAGCGGCCGACCTCGACCTCGGGGGGAAGCCCCGCGTAGACACCGCCGCCGTCGTGCGTGATCGTGCTCGCCTTGCCGTGCAGGAGCGCCCGTGCCTGCCCGACCTCGCCGCCGAAGGCCTCGACGATCGCCTGGTGCCCGAGGCAGACGCCCAGTGTCGGCGTCGTCGGCCCCAGGCGTCGGATGATCTCGATCGAGACGCCGGCGTCCTCCGGCCTGCCCGGCCCCGGCGAGACGACGAGCCTGTCGGGCGCGAGCGCCGCCGCCTCGTCGGCGCTGATCGCGTCGTTCCGGACGGTGACGACCTCCGCGCCGAGCTCCTCGAACAGGTGCACGAGGTTGTACGTGAACGAGTCGTAGTTGTCGATCATGAGAACCTTCACCGCCCGACGTTCCTCCCGGATGCGCCGTCTCCCAGCCGGGCGGCGTCCTTGCAACAGACTGTTACAAGGTGCTCGCGCACCGCTGACGCAGCGTTGCTGTTGTTGTTGAAGCGCCACGAGAAGCCTGCCTGCGGTTGCTGGTGTCCGGCTTCGGTCGGACACGGGCGTATGCCGGGCGCGGCCTGCGGCGGTTGCTGGTGTCCGACTTCGGTCGGACACCTATTCCCACGTCGTGCGTCCGGCCCGCTCACGTCCGTGCCGCGAGCTCCTGCTCGGCCAGGTCGATCGCCGCCTCCATGGCGGCGAGCTTGCGCAGGCACTCCTCGTGCTCCGAGGCCGGGTCGGAGTCGGCGACCACGCCGGCCCCGGCCTGCAGGTACGCGATGCCGTCGCGCATGATCGTCGTCCTGAGCGTGATGCACGCATCCATGGTGCCGTCCGGGAGCGAGTACAGGACGGCGCCGCCGTACGGCCCGCGCCGGAACCCCTCGAGCTCGGAGATCAGCTGCATGGCGCGGATCTTCGGCGCGCCGCTCACCGTGCCCGCCGGGAAGCAGGCACGGAGCACGTCGAACGGCGTCACACCGTCGCGGATCTCGCCCACCACCTCCGAGACGAGGTGCGACACATGCGAGAACCGCTCGACCTCCATGCTGCGCGCGACGTGCACCGTCCCGGGGCGGCAGACGCGCGAGAGGTCGTTGCGGCCGAGGTCGACGAGCATCACGTGCTCTGCCCGGTCCTTCTCGGACGAGAGGAGCCGCTCGACGTCGCCCTCGGTCGGCTCCGTCGTCCCCGCGATGGGGCAGAGGCTCGCACGGCCGTTCTCGCAGGCGACGAGCCGCTCGGGAGACGAGCCGACGAGCGCGATCCCGTCGAGCTCGAGGAGGAAGAGGTACGGCGACGGATTCACGCGGCGAAGCGCGCGGTAGACGTCGAGCGGGGACGCGGAGGTCGGGCGCTCGGACCGCTGCGAGGGGACGCACTGGAAGACGTCGCCGGCGACGATGTGCCGCTTCACCGCGCGCACCATCTCCTCGTAGCGGTCGCGGTCCGGCACGCGGCGCACCGGCGCCGCGGTGCCACGCGTCTCGCGATGCCACGGGATCCCGGCCTCGAGGCGCCCCTCGACCTCCTCGGGGTCGCCCACGAGCACCTCCGCCGTCCCGGCGCCGTGGTCGAACCGCACGAGCGTCTCGGCGACGACGAGGCGGCTCTCCGGGAACCCGTGCCCGGCGACGGGGAGCTCGACCGTCGGCTCGAGTGCCGCGACGTGGTCGTAGGCGAGGTAGCCGACAACGGGCACTCCGAGCGTCTCTGCCTCCTCGAACGTCACGAGGCGGGATCCGGCACCCATCCACGAGCTGCGGCCCAGCCTGCCGCGCTCGACGGACTCGAGCAGGAAGCTCGCGGCGCCCATCCCGCGCAGGCGGAGATACGCGCCGAGCGGCGTGAGGAGATCGGTGGCGATCGTGGCGCGGGGCACCGCCGGAGCCTACGTCCTGGGATTCGGCGCCGTCACGTGCGGCGGCGCCCATGTGCGCCGCTACGCTGACCGACATGTCGACCGCCGTGATCGTCGGTGCCGTACGGACGCCGTTCGGCCGCCTCGGAGGCGGGCTGGCCGACGTTCCCGCGACCGAGCTCGGGGCGATCGCCATCCGCGCCGGGCTCGAGCGGGCCGGAGTCGACCCGGAGGAGGTCGGGTACGTCGTGATGGGGCAGGTGCTGCAGGCGGGCGTCGGCCAGGCGCCGGCCCGGCAGGCGGCGGTCGCCGCGGGGATTCCGAAGGAGGTGGCGGCCGACACCGTCAACAAGGTGTGCGCATCGTCGATCCGGGCGGTCGAGATCGCCCAGCTGATGGTGGAGGCCGGGCGCCACGACGTGGTCGTGACCGGCGGCATGGAGTCGATGTCGCAGGCGCCGTACCTGCTGCCCAAGGCGCGCTTCGGATACCGGATGGGCAACGGCGAGGTGCTCGACCACATGGTCTTCGACGGTCTGACGTCGACCTTCGACGGCCTGCACATGATCCAGCAGGCCTCGGCCGTGTCCCGCGACCTGGGGATCTCGCGCGAGGAGCAGGACGCGTGGGCCGTGCGTTCGCACGAGCGCGCCGCGGCCGCGCAGGATGCGGGGCGATTCGAGGACGAGATCGTCCCCGTCGGTGACGTCGTCGCCGACGAGAGCATCCGTCGCGGCACGACGCGCGAGAAGCTCGCCGCGCTGCAACCGGTCTTCGACCCGGACGGGACGACGACCGCGGGCAACGCACCCGGGGTCACGGACGGCGGATCGTGCGTGATCGTCTGCTCCGAGGAGTGGGCGGAGAGGCGCGGAATCGAGCCGCTCGCGCGCATCCTCGGCCACGCCTACGTGGCCGAGGAGTTCGCCTACATCGCGCGCACGCCGGCGGCCGCGGCCGAGCGCGTGCTTGCCGGCGCCGGCCGCACGATGGACGGCGTCGCGCGCGTCGAGATCAACGAGGCGTTCGCCTCGGTCGCGAAGCAGTCGACCCGGATGCTCGGCGCCGACGAGGAGCTCGTGAACGTCAACGGCGGCGCCGTCGCGCTCGGCCACCCGATCGGGGCGTCCGGCGGACGTATCGTCGGGACGCTCGTCCACGAGCTGCGACGCACGGGCGGCGGGCTCGGGCTTGCTGCGATCTGCTCGGGCGGCGGTCAGGGTGACGCCGTCCTCCTCGAGGTCTGAGCTGCTCCGGGCCGTCGTCGTCGCCGTCGTCGCCGCGGCGGTCCTCGCGCCCGGCGCGCTCGCGCTCTCGTGCCCGAACGTCCCGCTCGACGAGCGCCTGTCGGAGGTGGACGCAGCGTTCGTCGGGCGCGTGACGGCCGAGCGCACGGTCCCGGGCGGTCACGTCTACCGATTCGTCGTCGACCAGAACGTCAAGGGCCCGATCGGCCGCGAGGTCGAGGTGCGCTCGGCGCAGCGGCTCGTCGACGCCACCGACGAGCCGATCGTCCACGACGAGGCGCTCGGGGTGCTCGCGAACCTGAACGGCGCGGAGCTGACGACCGAGTCCTGTCTGTTGAGTGACCCGGGCACGCTCCTGGCGACGAGCGACGAGCCGCGCGGTAACGGGATCAAGGTCGTCATCGGCCTGATGATCCTCGCGCTCGTGCTCGCGTACTCGATCCGGCGGCTCAGGCACCGCCGGGCCGAGCTCGCTGCTCGGGGTAGGCTCGATCCGTGAGCTTCGAGCGCGTCCTCGTCGTCGGCGCAGGCCAGATGGGCGCCGGGATCGCGCAGGTGATGCGGATGCCATCGACACGGTGGCGAGGCTCGGCTTCGCCCACCCGATGGGGCCGCTCGCGCTCGCGGACCTGATCGGGCTCGACACGTGCGTGGCGATCATGGAAGTGCTTCACGACGGGCTGGGTGACCCGAAGTACGCGCCCTGCCCGCTCCTACGGCGACACGTCGCGGCGGGCCGGCTCGGCCGGAAGTCGGGCCGCGGGTTCTACGCGTACGGCTGACGGCACGCCGTCACCCTCCCTACGATCACGCCGTGGACCCGCTCCTCGATGCCGGGCTCGACGCGTACGCAGCGTCCGACGGCGACTTCGTCGAGCGTGCCTTCCGTGACGTGTTGCGCCGACCTCCCGACGAGGAGGCGCGCCTGCGCGCCCTGGAGAAGCTGGCCGAAGGAACGCTCTCACGGGCGACGTTCCTCCACGAGCTGGCCACCGCGCCGGAGGCGGAACGCGTCAGGCAGCTCGACGACGCGGTCGCTCTCGGTCTCGGCGCGCGGGCCCGGGGAGAGCGGCTCGCGTGGCTGCAGGGCGCGCCCGGGACCGACGAGCGCGTCGTCGAGATTCCGTGGGTCCTCTCCCGGCTGGTTTCCGGCGGGCCGCGTGCTCGAGGTCGGGTACGCATTCGCGGAGGCGCCGTACCTCGTGGCCCTCCTCCGCTCCGGCGTCGAGCTGGTCGGCGTCGACCTCGCCGACCGCGACGTGGAGGGCATGGAGCGGATCGTCGCCGACGTGCGCGAGCTGCCGCTCCCGGACGGGAGCGTCGACCAGGTGCTGCTCGTCTCGACCCTGGAGCACGTCGGCGCGGACAACAGCGGATACGGTCTCGCGGCCGAGGACGATCCCGCGTCTCGGGTCGACGCGCTCCGCGAGCTCGGCCGGGTGCTCCGTCGCGGCGGGCGAATGCTCGTGACGGTGCCGCTGGGCGAGCCGGGCGATCACGGGTGGTTCCGGCTCGACGACGTCGCAGGGTGGACGCGGCTCTTCACCTCGGCCGGGCTCTTCGTCGAGGAGCAGGAGGCGTACGAGCTGACGGACGAGGGCTGGCGGGCGGCGCCACGGTTCCGGGCGAACGGGGTCGGATACGGCGACCGCGGCCCGGCGGCGTCCGGCGTCCTCTGCACGGAGCTCTCGGCCGGGCGCCTGCGGAGGCTCGTCACACCGGACGGGCTCGCGCGCACGTTCAAGCGTCGGGCCCGCCCGTTCCGGCATCCGCTGAGGACGCAAGCGTCCGATGGTGTCCGACTTGAAGTCGGACACCCCCTGCGTCCGATGGTGTCCGACTTGAAGTCGGACACCCCGGTCCGATGGTATCCGACTTGAAGTCGGACACCGCACGGCGGGCGCAGGCGCCCCGCTCCGCCCTACACTGCGGCCGTGGACTTCGCCCTGACCGACGAGCAGCGCGAGATCCAGGCGCTCGCGCGCGAGTTCGCGGTGGCGGAGATCGCACCGCACGCCGCCGGCTGGGACCGCGACCATCGGTTCCCGCGCGAGGTGTTCGCACGACTCGGCGAGTTGGGCCTGATGGGCGTGTGCGTCCCCGAGGAGCTCGGCGGCGCGGGTGCCGACTTCGTGTCCTACGTGCTCGTGCTCGAGGAGCTCTCGCGCGCCGACGCAGGCGTCGGGGTGACGGTGGCGGTGCACACGAGCGCGGCGACGCTGCCGATCGTCGCGTTCGGCACCGACGAGCAGAAGGCGCGGTTCGTGCCGCCGCTCGCCCGCGGGGAGGTGCTCGGGGCGTTCGCGCTGACCGAGGCCGGGTCGGGGTCGGATGCGGGGTCGCTGCGGACGACGGCGGTGCGGGACGGCGACGCGTGGCGGCTCAGCGGGACGAAGCAGTGGTGCACCAACGGGAGCCACGCGTCGACGTTCCTCCTGTTCGCACGCAGCGACCCGGACACCGAGGGCGCGCGTGGCGTTACGGCCTTCCTGCTCGACGCCGAGCACGTCGAGGTGACCCGCGAGGAGGAGAAGCTCGGCCTCCATTCGTCCTCCACCGCAGACCTGCGCCTCGACCACGAACTGGTTCCCGGTGACCGGCTCCTGCACGAGGAGCGAAAGGGCTTCGTGGTGGCGATGGCGACGCTCGACGGCGGGCGGATCGGGATCGCCGCCCAGGCGGTCGGGATCGCGCAGGCAGCGCTCGACACGGCGCGGGCCTACGCGCTCGAGCGGGAGCAGTTCGGCGCGCGAATCGCGGACTTCCAGGCGATCCGCTTCAAGCTCGCCGACATGGCCACGGAGATCGCCGCGGCACGCCAGCTCACCTTGAGAGCGGCCTGGCTCAAGCAGGCCGGCCTCCCTCATTCCCAGGAGGGGGCGATGGCGAAGCTCTTCGCCTCGGGGGTCGCCGTCCGTGCGAGCCAGGAGGCGATCCAGGTGCTCGGGGGCTACGGCTACACGCGCGAGTTCCCGGCCGAGCGCTACTACCGCGACGCGAAGATCACGGAGATCTACGAGGGCACGAGCGAGATCCAGCGCATCGTGATCGCCCGCGAGCTGCTCGCGGGGCCTGCCGCCGCAGGTCTCTGACCTCCGCGTCGCCTCGAGCCGCCCGAGGGTCGTGCCGCACTCGAGATGCGCCCGGCACGCGATCCCCAATATGCTCGATCCATGCCGCGGGCGAGGGACGAGCCGGTCCGGCTGACGCGGATCTACACCCGGGGAGGAGACGCGGGGGAGACGTCGCTCGGGGACGGGTCCCGCACCTCGAAGCTCGACGGGAGGATCCAGGCGTTCGGCACCGTGGACGAGCTCAACTCTGCGCTCGGCGTCGTCCTCGCCGGCGAGGTGCCGGATGCGCTCCGGCCGGTCCTCGAGCGCCTGCAGAACGAGCTGTTCGACCTCGGCGCCGACCTCTCCGTCCCGGCGGGCGTCGAGGGGCGCCTCCGCGTGGAGCAGGCGATGGTCGACCGCCTCGAGCGGGACTGCGACCGGTTCAACGGCGACCTGCCGGAGCTCAAGAGCTTCGTCCTGCCGGGCGGGACGACGGCCGCCTCCGCGCTCCACGTCGCGCGCACGATCTGCCGGAGAGCGGAGCGGGAGACGCTTCGCGCTGCGGAGGAGCATGAGCTCGGCCCGCTGGTCGCGGTCTATCTCAACCGGCTGTCCGACCTCCTCTTCATCCTCGCGCGGGCTGCGAACGCGCTCGCCGCCCACGACGAGCCGCTCTGGAAGCCGGGCGCGACACGGGACTGACCGGGCGTGGTTCGGCCGCGGAGGTGCTCGCGGTCGCTCTTCGTTTGGGGCTGACGTCGTTCGGAGGCCCTGTCGCGCACATCGGCTACTTCCGCCACGAGTACGTCGAGCGTCGGCGATGGGTCGACGAGCAGGCGTTTTCCGAGCTGGTCGCCGTCACGAACCTCCTCCCGGGCCCGTCGTCGAGCCAGCTCGGGATGGCGATCGGCGCCCGCCGTGCAGGGGTGCTCGGAGGGCTTGCGGCCTGGATCGGCTTCACGCTGCCGTCCGCAGCGGCGATGACCGCGCTCGCGCTCGTCGTCGGCTCTGCCGACGTGAGCGGGGCGGGGTGGGTGCACGGCCTCGAGCTCGTCGCGGTGCCCGTCGTCGCCGCCGCCGTCCTGGCGATGGGCCGCGCGCTGGCACCCGACGCCTCGCGGGTCGCGCTCGCCGCGCTCGCGGCCGCGATCGCTCTCGCGTGGCATGGATTCGGCGGCCAGGCGACGGCGATCGCGCTCGGCGGCGTCGTCGGCGTGCTCGCGTTCCGCGGGATGGCACGGCCGCCTGCTCTGTCGACGTCCTTCCCGGGGGGCCGGTCGGTCGCCGTCGGCTGCCTGGCGGCCTTCGTCCTCCTGCTCTTCGGGCTGCGGCCCCTCGCCGACGTGGTGGGCGGCCATTCGCTCGCGCTCGTCCACGCGATGTTCCGGTCGGGCGCGCTCGTCTTCGGCGGTGGTCATGTCGTGCTCCCGCTCCTCCACGACGCCGTCGTGTCGCCGGGATGGGTGGGCGAGCAGGAGTTCCTGGCCGGATACGGGCTGGCACAGGCGATGCCGGGGCCGCTCTTCACCTTCTCGGCGTACCTCGGCGCCATCGAGGGCCCGGAGCCGAACGGCCTCGCCGGCGCGCTGATAGCCGTCTGCGCGATCTTCCTGCCGTCGTTCCTGCTGCTCGGCGGCGTGCTGCCGCTGTGGTCGTCGATCCGCGCGCGAGCCCGGGTGCAGGCGGCGCTCGTGGGCATCGGCGCGGCGGTGGTGGGAGTTCTGGCCGCGGCGCTCTGGAACCCGGTCGTCACGACGTCGGTCGAGAACGTGGAGGATGCCGTGTTCGCGGTCGGGCTCCTGCTCCTCCTCCGCGTGTTGCCGGTGTGGGCGGTCGTTCCGATCGCCGCGGCCGCGGGTGCGGTCCTCTTCTGAGCCAGGTCAGCTCGCGACGGCGACGACCGGCCAGGTGCCCGTGAGCCACTCCGTGAGCTTGTCGGCCGGCATCGGGTGGCCGAGATAGAAGCCCTGTGCGAGGTCGCAGCCGAGCGAGAGCGCGGCCTCCCAGGCCAGCTTGCTCTCCACGCCCTCGGCGACCGTCTCGAGGCCGAGCCCGTGCGCGAGGCCGACGAGGGAGCGGACGATCGCGTCGGCACGGCCGCCGCGGCCCGCCTCGTGCAGGAAGATCGCGTCGATCTTCACCTGGTGGAGCGGAAGCGTGCGGATCGCGGCGACCGACGACGCGCGCCCGAGATCGTCGAGCGAGAGTCGCACGCCGAGCTCGCGCAGGTGCCGGACGACCGTGCTGTCGAGCTCGGAGCCCGCACCCGGCCCCGACGGAACGACCTCGAGCGTGAGTCGTTCCGGCGCGATCCCCGCCTTGTCGAGCAGCATCTCGATTCCGGCGATCAGCTCGCCGTCGTCGATCATGCGGTACGGGACGTTGACGGCCGCGTTCAGCACCTGGCCGCGCGCTTCCCACTCGTGCAGGCGGCGCAGCGCATCGCGCGTGACGGCCAGGGTCAACGTGCGGACGAGCGGGGTGCGCTCGACGTGGGGGACGAACTCGGTCGGGCCGACGAGGTTCTCTCCCCGCACGCGCCGCACGAGCGCCTCGACGGAGCGCACGACACCCGACGGCAGCTCGACGATCGGCTGGTAGTGGACGACGATCTCGTCCTGTGCGAGCGCGCTCTCGAGATCCCGGACGACGCCGCCGTCGAGCGGGGGGCGTGGCACGACGGACTCGTCGCTCGCGTCGCGCTTCGTCGCGTACATCTGCCCGTCCGCACGCGCCAGGAGGTCGACCGGCGTCACGCCGTCGTGGGGGAAGATCGCCCATCCGATCGACGCGTCGAGCTCGACGACCGTCCCTTCGACCCGGTACGGCCGTCGGAGGGCGTGGCGCAGGCGCCCTGCGAGGGCAGCCGCCTCCTCGTCCTCCGCCGTGCCGATGGAGAGCACGACGAACTCGTCGCCACCCACGCGCGCGACGGTGTCCGACCCCCGCACGACGGATTCGAGTCGACGTGCGATCGTCCGGAGCACGATGTTGCCCGTCTCGTGGCCGCGGATGTCGTTCACGCCCTTGAAGCCGTCGAGGTCGACGACGAGCAGGGCGAACGGCTCGCCGGAGCGGCGCGATCGGGCGAGCGCCTGCGAGATGCGATCGTCGAGCAGGTCGCGATTCGGGAGGCCGGTGAGCGCATCGCGAAGGGCGGCCCGCTGCGCCGCGAGCAGACGCGTGACGAGCAGCGTCGTCGCGGCGCCGGCGAGCGCTGTGATCGCCATGGCCACCACGAACGCCGCGACCGGTCGGTTGGTCCGGCTCAGGTCGAGCGCGGCGATACCGCCGATTCCGATCAGGCAGACCGCCGCCGCCGGCCAAGCGAGCCAGCGACGGGCAGGCCCTCGAGCGTGAGGCTCCCGCACAATCCCCTCTGTTTCTCGCGCCCCGACGCCAAGGAGCGGGCGCGTGCTCCGCAGTGCACGGATCGTCGTTCAGACGACATCTGTCGACCCTTACCCGACCGGGGGGTTCCCGTCCCTCGTTCGAGGGGGGAGGATTCGAGGGGCGCCGCGGTGAATCCCGCTCCGTGCGCCTGCGCGTCGCTGCCGCCGTGGTCTGGATCGCGCTCGCCGCATGCTGCCTCTGGGCGTTCGGCCTCACCCTCGAAGCCCTGGTGAACGCGGCGGGTTGCGCCGTCGTCGTCGCGGTCACGGTCACCGATCTCGAGCGGCGCATCGTCCCGAACAGGATCGTCGTGCCGGCGCTGGTCGTGGCGCTCGTCGTCCAGACGATCCGCGATCCGTCGGTGGAGTGGGTCGTCTCGGCACTCGCGGCCGGCGGGTTCTTCCTGCTCTTCGCGCTCCTCAATCCGGCAGGGCTCGGGATGGGTGACGTCAAGCTTGCGGCATTCCTCGGCGCATGGCTCGGCTATGCGGTCGCCGTCGCCCTCTTCGTGGGCTCGCTCCTCGGCGTGATCCCGGCGCTGGTCGTGCTCGGACGTCGCGGGAAGGGTGGACGGAAGGCGACCCTCCCGTACGTCCCGGCGTTGGCCGCAGGCGCGATCGTGGGCCTGTTCTTCGGGGATGCGCTGATCGACGCCTGGCTGGGCTGACGGGCCGGACGCTAGTCGACCGGCATGGGCTCGATCAACGCGCAGCGTCGGTCGTCCCCGGGAAGGGGTGAGCCGGTCACGCGGAGGCACCGATACGGAGCGTCGTCGAGCTCGAGGAGGTCGCCGGGAGCGGGAGCCGGCCCCGGACGGACGACGAGCTGATAGCGAGGGCCGGCCGCGAGCGCGACGTGCTCGTCGTCGCGCACGGGCGCCGGGCCCGAGGCCGCGAGCGTCTTCCCGAGCTCGTCCAGTTGACGGGCGAGCTCGGCGAGCTCGCCGGCACGGTGCTCCAGCTCGCGCTCGCGGAGACGGACAGCGTCCTCGCGGCGCTCGATCGCGGCGGCTCGGAGCTCGACCGCCCCGAGCGCGCGACGTCGGTCGTCGACCTTCGCCTCCGCTTGCTCGAGCGCCGTCTCGCGCGTGTCCAGCTCGGCGGAGCGGGCACTCAGCTCCGCCTGCCGCAGATCGAGCTCGGCGGCTCCGTCACGCAGGATCTGCTCCACCTTGAAGTGGAGCTCGCGGGCGCGCTGCTCGCGGTGCTCGAGCTCCTCGACGGCGGCCCGGATCTGCGCGGAGCGCTCCTCGAGCTCCTTGCCGCGCTCTGCGATGAGCTCGGCGACGGCATCGGCCGCGTCGGACGGGGCGAAGAGGCCGCGCAGGCGTCCGCGCGCCTTCTCGTCGGGCGCGCCGCGACCCGGCCACTGCTCCCACTCGCGGTCCTGTCGGGCGTGTCGTTGCATCGTCGTTGTCGGTCGGACGCGCCGGCGACACATCCTCAGCCGTCGAGTTCGAATGAGCCGCCGGCGCGTCGTCGTGTTCGGCGCGTCACGACCCTCTCCTCCCCGAAGGGGTAGGTCGACTCAACCGTCCGGGGGAGGACTCCCGCCGATCCCTTGCGTACAACAAGAGCATGGACGCAATGGGTGCTCGTCTCCTCGCCGCCCGGATCTCTGCGGGCGTGCGCATAGGCAGCGTCATCGAGCTGGTGTCGGACTCCGACGCCGAGCTCCGGGCCGGCGATCGCGGCGTCGTCCGCGAGATCGAGCCCAGCGGAACGGTCGTCGTGGAATGGGAGCGCGGGTTCGACCGCGCGATCGACCCGCGCCGGTCCGCCTTCCGCGCCCTGCCTGCGGCGTAAGCCTCTGGGGGCCGGCACCGTCGGGTGCCTGTCCCCTGTGGCGCTCTCGGGACGGTGCGAGCACCGGCGTCGGGCGGACAGGTCGGCCGCCCTCGCCGTGGCGGGCGACGTCCCGGACGAGACGGCCAGCGGCGTCTCACGAGCGCGCGACCCGGGGAGGGTCAGGCACCCGGCGCCGGTGTTCCCGCAGGCTCCGAACGGCTCAGCGGTTGCCGAGGTCGAGCGTAATGACCCAGGTCGACTCGCCGCCGAAGACCCCGCCGGCGGCAGGGTTGAACATGATCCCGACCCCGGCCTCGTGGAAGAGCCCTCGGAGCAGGTTCGCGCGATGCTCCGGCGATCCCATCCACGCGCCGACGATCGCGGACGCGCTCGGTGTCATGCCGCCGAACATCGCCAGGTTCTCGCCGACCGTCCACCCGCTCGCGCGTGGAGCGTAGAACCGCTTGATGCGCGTCGAGAACGGCGTGCCGTCGCGAGACTCGTGGGCGAAGAAGCCGTAGGTGGCCATCGCCCGCGAATGGGCGGCCGCGGAGCGGGAGAGCGCCGCGGACGGTGCGAGCGCGGGCAAGTGTCGCGCCGCGCGGAGGACGTTCACCTCGCGCAGCACGAGCTCCTCGAGGGACGGCGCGCGTGTGACGGACGCCGTCCGCGTCACCGCCGCCGGTGCGGCCGGGGCCGCCGGCACGGCGATCGCGCATGCGGTTGCCGCGAGCGCGGCGAGCAGCACGACAGGCGTCCGGACGCGGGGCATCCGACACTCTATCGTCGGATAGCGGAGCGGCTGCTTCCCCCCTTTTGGGGGTTCGGCGCGCGGAGGCGCGAAGCGTCAGCCGGCTACTCGAAGTGGGCTCATGCCGGCGGCGGGCCCCACCAGCCCCACACCCAGCCCAGGTACCAGATCCAGCGCCAGCCCCAGCCGGCACCGTTGCCCTGGTTGCCTCCGCTCCCTACATTGCCCTGGCCGCCGCCCTGGCTCTGGCCGTTGCCGTTGTCCTGGCTCTGGCCGTTTCCATTGGCCTGGCCCTGGCTGCCGTCCTGGCTCGGGTCGTTCGGGGCGCCCTGGGTCGTGCCCTGCGTGGTGTCCTGCGCGTCGCCGCTCGGCTCGGTGCTCTGATCGCCCCCTGTGGCGCCGTCATTGCCCGGCTGGCCCGGATCGCCGGTCTGGCCCGGGTCGCCGGTCTGGCCGGGTCGCGGTCTGCCGCCCGACGAGTCGGCCCCCGGGTCGCCGGTCTGCCCGGTCCCGCTCTGGCCCGGGTCGCCGGCCTGCCCGGTCACCGCGTCGCCGGCGTCACCGCCCGCCGCCGGGTCAGCGCCCTGTCCGCTCTGCTGATCGGTCTGGCCGTTGCTCTGCCGCGCCCGCCCGGTCCCGGTCTCGGGAACGCCGGTCTCGCCCGCGCTGGGGGCGGTGCCCTGGTCGCCGGAACCGCCTCGCCGGGGACTGGCTGGAGTTGCTTCCGTTGCCCTGCCCGTTGCCGTTGCCGATGCCGCAGCCGGCGCCGTTGCCGGGGCCGTTGCCGCCACCGGGGCAGCCGGTGCCCGGATTTCCGTTGCCGCCCGTGCCTGCCGCCGGTCGAGCCTCCGGCTCCGCCCGTTCCGTCGCCCGTGCCGCCCGTCGAGCCGCCTGTCCCGCCGGTCGAGCCTCCGGCTCCGCCCGTCCGTCGCCCGTGCCGCCTGTCGAGCCGCCGGCTGCCGTCGCGTCGCCCGTGCCGCCTGCGAGCCGCCCGTGCCGCTGTCGAGCCGACTGTCCCACCGGTCGAGCCGCCAGCGCCACCGGAGTCGCCGCCGGCCGCCCCGCCCGACGACCCTCCCGAGCCTGTTCCGCCCGAGCTGCCCTGATCCGATGCACCGCCTCCGTTCGACGTGCCTGTGCCCGGGCCCGAAGGGTTCGACCCGCCGGAGGGCTGGCCGCCCGGCTGCCCTGGATCGGACGGGGGCGCCGAGCCCGTCGGAGGCGCCGCTCCGCCCGGCGTCTCCGGCGTGGCCGGGGGCGGTGCGGGGGCGGCGGTGGGTGGGGAGGGGTCGGGCTTCGAGGTCGGTGGCCCGCTCTTCCCCGTCTCGGGAGCCACGGCGCCGTCGCTGCCCGGCGACGGACCGGACGGGGCCTTGCCGGTGCTCGAGCCCTGGTCGCCCGACGGCGACCCGCTGCGGCGCGGCCGTCACGCCGGGGGTGGCTGCCGGCTGATCCTGCGCGCCTCCGCCCTGAGCATCGCCCTCGGAGGGCGAGGCCGCGCCGACGGAGTTGGCGGAGTCCCCGGAGGATGTCGCGGACGGCGAACCCGGCACGATCGGGGTCGGCGCGCTGCCCGTCTTCGCCTTCTGCAGCTTCCCGACGGGGCCCTTCCCGGCCGCCGCCGGCGTGCCCGAGTCGAGCGCCTGGACGCCCTTGTAGGCGACGCCGGTCGCGACGGTCGCGGTGACGATGACCGCCGCCACCTTGAGCGCGGCGGCCACGAGCCCGCCTCCCACCGCGGCGGATCCCGCGCCCGTCGCGGCGCCTCCGGCTGCGCCGGCGCCGGCCGCTCCCGCTGCGCCTCCGCCGTTCGTCCCGGCGCCGCTCGCAAGCCCGATGGTGGGGAGGGACGAGGCGGCCGACGCGCTCGGCGCGCCCTTGAAGAGCGCGAGACCGACCGGGATCGGGACGACGGCGAGCCCCTTGAACGCCCGCCGCTGCCGCTTCTGTGCCTCCGCGAGGCGTGCGCAGTCCTGGCACTCGGCGAGGTGCTCGTCGAGCCTGCGCCGATCCTTCCGGCCCAGCCTCCCGTCGAGCTGCTTCGACATCGCGGCCTGCGCGTTCTGGCAGGTGACGAGGTTCTCGAGCTCCTCGGCGAGCGACCGGCGCGCGCGAAAGAGCAGTGTCTCGAGGGCGGACGTCGTCAGGCCGAGCAACGTCGCGATCTCGCTGTAGGGTCGACCCTCCAGCTCCCGCAGCACGAGCGCCTCGCGCTGGTTCGGCGGGATCCGCTGGAGCGCGCGGACGAGCTCGTCGACCTCGATCTCCGCCTCTTCCTCGGCCACCGCGACGTCCTGCTCGAGCTCGACCTCGGCGGGCCGTGCCGCTGCCTGGCGCCAGCGCTGCCTGACGACGTTCTGCGCGATCGCGATCAGCCAGGCCGACGCGTTGCGCGGCTCCTCGCCGCGCTCGAGCGCTCGGAGGGCGTTGACGAACGTCGTCTGGGTGACGTCCTCCGCGTCCGCGTGGTTGCCGAGGACGGCGTAGGTGTAGCGGTAGACGTCTCCGACGTGGTGTCGGTAGAGCTCGTCGAGCGCGGCGGAGGCGCGGGAGCTGCTCTCAGTGGCTGCCATGTTCGGGCCTCACGTTCACGGATTCTCCCCGTCGGCGCATCCCCCTTACAGACTCTTTACATCCGAACGCGCAAGTTCTCGGGCGGCCGCGCATCTTCATCTGTGAAGGGCCAATTTCCATCATGACGACAACGCTTCCACGTACGACTCCGACCGACTCCTTCCTCGTCGTCCCGACGGCTCATGCGGCCGAGCCGTCGGTGACACGGGTCGGGCCGCTCGGAGCGGCGGCGACGCGGAAGACGGACAAGACGAACGTGCTCGACCGGTGTGTGTCGTTGACGGCAGATGAACTCGCTGCGGCGCTGGCGGCCGCCGCGGCGAGGCCGTCACCCTCGACACTCGACGCCACGGGACTCGCCCGCGGGGGGTCGGATCGCGAGGTTCGCGGTCGGCGCACGTCGACCAAGGGACGGCCGACAGGGCCGTAGAGGGGTCCCACGAAGCAGCTGCTCGCCCCGAAGTGGGGGTCGGGGAGAGCAGAGAGTTGGGGAGGGCGACCGGCGGCGGCGCCCTCCCCTTCATCGTTCGGTGACGGCATCGGTGTCCGACTTCGGTGTCCGACTTCAGTCGGACACCTTGACCGACACACACCCGAGGTGTCCGACTTGAAGTCGGACACCGGACGCGGGCCGGCGGGCTAACGGAAGGCCGAGCGCTCGTCCGGGCTCACCCGGGGGAGGGCGAACGTGAGGATCGTCGGTCCGCCCGGCGCGCTGTCGATCTCGAACGTGCCGCCGAGCATCCGCACGCGCTCGCCGATCCCGACGATGCCCAGCCGACCGCGCTGCGCGGCGCGGGCGAGCGCCCGGCCGACCTCGAACCCGTGCCCGTCGTCCGTGATCCGCACCTCGATCGAGGCGCGACGCATCCGGAGCCGGATCTCCACCGTCGACGCTCCCGAATGCTCGCGGACGTTCGAGAGCGACTCCTGGATCGCGCGGTAGAGCGCAATGCGCTGCGCCGACGACAGGGACTCGGGGTCGCCGCGGATCTCGAGGCGGGTCTCGATCCCGGTGCGCTCGGCGAACGCGTCGACCTCGCGGTGGAGGATCTCGCCGAGCGGCCGCGTGATGATGCTCCGGGACTCGAGCGAGCGCGAGAGCTCGCGCAGCTGGCGGTCGAGCTCGGTGACTCGGGCGAGGATGTCGTCGAACCGCCCCGCGGCGCGCTCCCGGTGCGAGTCGGTGATGAACGGATACACCTGGTCGCGGAGGAGCGAGACCTCGGTGCCGAGCGAGAGGACGTCCTGGATCGGGCCGTCGTGGAGGTCGAAGCCGATCCGCATGAGCCGCTGCTCACCGGCGCGCACGAGGAGGCGCTCGCGCTCTGCGGACCGCTCGAGCAGCAGCTCGCGCTCGTAGATCGTGGACATCGCGGTCGCAGTCGAGGCCAGGTACGCGTCGGCGCGAGCGACCGGCTCGGCCACGCGGGCGACGATCGCCGCGCACGGGACGCGGAACCGTCGAACCACTGCGGACCGCAGCGTTCTCCCGCCGAGCAGGCTCAGCATGCCTCCGCCGCGAAGCGCCGACCGCGCGGTCGCGCGGGTGCGCCGGCTCTCGGCGGCAGTCCCGATGGACAGCAGCGGCTCGAGCGCGCCATCGTCGGCCCGCCACAGAGACGCTTCGCTCGCGACGCCGAGCACCACGAGGAGCCGCAGCTGGATCTCGCACGCGACGAGCGGTGGAAGCTCGATCAGGAGCGGGCTTGCGCAGGCCGTCCGGTGCGCCTCGAAGCGGACGGCGTCGACGGGGTCGTCGCGGGCCTCGGCCAGCGCCGCGACCAGCGCGGTCGCGTCGTGCTCGTCGAGAAGTCCTTCGGTTGCCAGCGAGACGAGCGCGTTCGCAGCGTACGTGCCGACGGCGAGCCGGTCGGCGGCGTCGCTCCGGCCGCCGCCCTCGAACGTGACGGCGGCGCTCCGGTACGCGGCCTTGAGGAAGGGGTGCGAGTGCGAGGGCGTGTCGGCCAGCAGACCCCGATGTGCGGCATCGAGCAGTGCGGCGCCGCCGCCGGCGGCTTTGCGGGGAGGAGCGGAGGCCGCTCGGTCAGCCACGCAGTCGTCTCCGCCCGTCGTCGAGGCGACGGACGTCAACAGAACCTCAGCGTCCGGCGGCCGATCGTCGATCCTCGGGGTTCTCCTGCTCTCATCTCGTGCCCGCCCCCTCGTTCATCGTCTCGGCCACGAACCCTGCACGGGAACCCTTGAGACTACACGGCTTTGCTCTGGATCGCGTCCTCGATCGCCGTGACGACACCGTCCGTGTCGTCCCACTTCTCGTACACCCGCATGCCCGCAGGAGCGGTGCCGCTCGTGTTCTCACCCACGAGCACGACGGTCGCCTCGGGCCGCCTCGCACGGGTGATGCTCGCAAACCGGAGCCCTTCGGTGACAGGGCCCTGCGTCGATCACCACGACATCGGCGGACTCCCCTCCGGCCGCGTCGGCCGCACGCTGCGGCGGGACGCTCGCAACGACGCCGATTCCCTTCCCGTCGAGGAGGAAGCGGACGAGCTTGACGTACCGCTGGTCGGTCGAGGCGAGCACGACGGCCCCCCGACGCGCCCCCTCCAGATCGGCCACGGCGACCGGCGAGGCCTCGTCGGCAGCACGCGCCGCCCACGCGACGCGGTCGCCGAGCGCCAGCCCGCGGCGCTCGCACTCGCCGGCCCGCAGCTCGACGACCTCGCGCGCGCCGCGGCACGAGGCGGTCCTGAACGCCGGCAGCTCCGGCACGATCTTGATCACGATCTGGTCGGCGTCGAGGAAGATCACGTCGATCGGAAAGCGCATGAACGCAGTGTGGATCGACCACGCCGGTCGCAGCAGGACGCCCTGGCCGGCCGGCAGGTCGCCCTTTCCGAGCAGGCCGCGCAGGCGGCGCCCCGTCGAGTCGGCGACGGTGACGGACTCCGCCACGACGCGGCCGTCCTCGCGGCGGAGCGTGAGGTTCGGGACCTTGCGCACGGCGACGCGCTAGCCGAGCACGTCCATGACGGTGATCATCACCGGCAGGAGCAGCACGATGAAGAGCGCCGGCATGATCAGGAACAGGATCGGGAAGAGGATCTTCACCGGCGCCTTCTGCGCACGCTCCTCCACCGCGGCCCTCTGGCGCTTCCGGAGCTCGATGGCGAGGTTCCGCATGATCTGGCCCGTCGAGACACCCATCGTCTCGCCCTGCGCGATCGACCGCGAGAACATGCGGACGCCGGGCGTGTCGACGCGAACCAGGAGATGGTCGAGGGCCTCGACGAGCGTCAGCCCCATGTTCTGCTCCTGCAGCGTGAGACGAACCTCGGACGACAGCGGCTCGCGGATCTTCCCCGCCGAGAGACGGAGCGACTGCGGGAAGCTGAGGCCCGCCTCGAGCGTGACGACGAGGAGATCGATGAGGTCGGGCAGTCCGCGCTCGACCTGCTCCCGGCGCTTCTTCGCACGCGTGTCGACGATGAACATCGGGATCATCCAGCCGAGGACGGCGGCCCCGATCGTGAGGAGCAGGATCAGGGGGGCGCTCGCGCCCATCAGCGCCGCGAGCCAGAGCGCCAAGAATGCTCCGGCCAGTGCGGAGAGGAACTGCGTGCCGAGGAGCCGCTCCGGGGTCGACCCGTACATCCCGGCGGACACGAGCCGCGCGCGGTAGTCCCTTCCCCGCAAGCGCGAGAAGCGCTGACCGAGGTACCGCCCGGCGGACGTCGTGAGGTCGTCGAGGCGGGCACGCAGGCCTGGCCCCCGATCGTCGTGCGACGGTGTCGGCAGCGACGCCCGCGAACCCGTAGGCGCTGATCTGCTCGATCGTCTCGGTGGACGGCCCCGCCGGGGTCGTGAACGCGCGGACCACCATCGTCACCGCGACCGCGAGGAGGAAGAGCCCGAGTATGAGTCCGAAGACGGTCATGGTCAGAGCTCGATCGTGACGATGCGACGGATGATGTAGAAGCCGAGCAGCGTCATGAAGATGGCGGCGATGCCGGCGACCTGGCCGATGGTCTGGTGGAAGAGCGGGTCGAGATGGCTCGGGGTTTACGAGCATCAGGAAGAGGAAGATCCCGAGCGGGACCACGCGACGACGACGGACGAGAACTTGCCCTGTGCCGTCAGGACCGTCACGAGCCGCCTGATGTCCATGCGTGCGCGAATGTTCTTCGTCACCTGGTCGAGCACCTCCGCCGTGTTGCCGCCGGCCTCGCGCTGGACGAGCGCGAGCACGGCGACCTGGTCGATGTCCGGGTTCTGCATGCGCTTGGCGGTCACCTCGAGCGCCTCGTCGAGCGGGATCCCGAGCTGCTCGTCCAGTGACGACGCGACGGTACTCCCGCTTCGACGGCTCCGGCGCCTCGTCGGCGACAACGCCCATGGCGCCCGGCGAGGCTGTGGCCGGCCCGAAGCGCGGAGGCGAGCACGTCGAGGTTCTCGGGAAGCTGCTCGGCGAAGTCGTTCCGCACCTTGCGTGCCTTCCCGCGCACGTACAGGTTCAGCGCGATCGGCGGGGCGAGACCGAGAATCGACCCAGAACGGGGAGATGGCGACGGCGCCGAGGACCGCCACCACCAGACCTGCGAGCACCGACATGAAGACCATCCTCTGGGGGTCGCGCTTGATCTGCGCGACGTCGACGTCCTCGCTGAAGCCGTCCATCCACCGCCAGTTGCGCCGGCGCTGCTTGTCCTGACCGGCCGCGGCGAGCAGCACGTCGACCTCCTTGCGCCGCTGGGCGGCGTTCTCCTCGGCGGGAAGCGTGACGAAGTCGCCGAGGCGCTGCACGAGCCGCTTGTTGTTGCGCAGGCTCCAGAACGAGCGGATCGCGAGCGCGATGAGCGCCAGGACAAGGAAGACGACGAGCGGGATCAGGAGCCACGACTGGAGCAGGTCGTCGCGGAACGACGGCTGGTACGGGCCGGAGGTTCCCGACGACGGGCTCGTGTACGCGAACGACACCGGTTCGACGCCTTTCACCGCCACCTCGACGGACACGTCCTGGTCGGGTCTCGCCGCCGACCGGTACCGGAGCAGGTACTCGTTGCCGAGCTCGAATCCCAGCTGGTCGTAGATCTTCCTCAGCGACTCGGGCGACGTGGCGGCCGCGTACGTCCCGCCCGTCTTGTCTGCGAGATTCTGCAGACCCCTCGGCCGTGAAGTCGGACGACTCGATGCCGACGGTGAAGACGCGGACGCCCTGCGCCTGGAGCTGGGAGATCGCGGAGTTCTCGGTCGTGACGCTGCCCACGTCGTCGCCGTCCGAGAGCACGACGATGCGCGCGGCGCCGAGCGACGAGCCTCGGACCTGCGCAACCGCGGCGGCGAGCGCGTCGTACAGACGCGTGCCTTCGGCAAGCTGCGGCGCCTTGGCGAGCGCGGCCTTCACCTCCTTCGGGTTCGTCGTCAGAGGCAGAGCGACCCTCGGCGAGGAGTTGAAGAAGACCACCGAGAGCGGCTGCCCGGGGTTCCGCGCCGCGAACGCGCGCGCCGCCTGCATGGCCGCCTGGATCGAGCCCTTCATGCTGTTCGAGGCGTCGATCAGGAGCACGGTCCCGATGCCGTCCGCGGACGCGGACGACAGCACGGCGAGGTTCTTCACCGGGGTGCCGTTCTCGGTCACCTTGACGTCGTCGGTCGTGAGCGCAGGCTTGCGCGGTGCCGGCAGCGTCAGGATGTATGCGCGATCCGGGAACAGCGCGTTGCCCGCCTCCACGACCTGGACGCTGCCAGCGTCCGCGGCCGCGGCGGGGAGGGCGCCGATCGCCGCGACGGCGAGCAGCGCGAGAACGAGCGAGCGGAGCAGACGGTTCACCGGCGCAGGTCCGCGACGTTCGTGGCCACAGGACGGTGCGAGAACAGCCCGGCAGGCAGGTCGATGCCGCGCTTCGCGAACTTGTCCAGGAACACCGGGCGCAGCCCCGTCGACTGGAGCTTCCCGTTGATCGTCCCGTCCGGAGCGAACGAGTCGATCTTGAACTCGAAGATGTCCTGCATGGTGATGACGTCCGACTCCATGCGCTGCACCTCGCGTGACCGCGGTCACGCGGCGCGAGCCGTCCTCCATGCGCTCGATGTGGACGATCAGGTCGAGCGCGGACGAGACCTGCTGGCGGATCGCGCGGACGGGCAGGTCGTACCCGGCCATCAGCACCATCGTCTCGATACGGGCGAGCGCGTCGCGCGGTGCGTTCGCATGGACGGTCGAGAGCGACCCGTCGTGGCCCGTGTTCATCGCCTGGAGCATGTCCAGCGCCTCGGGCCCGCGGCACTCGCCGACGATGATCCGGTCGGGGCGCATGCGCAGCGAGTTCCGCACGAGGTCGCGGATCGGGATCGCGCCCTCTCCCTCGATGTTCGGCGGGCGCGCCTCGAGGCGGAGCACGTGGCGCTGGTGGAGCTGGAGCTCGGCGGCGTCCTCGATCGTGACGATCCGCTCGTGATCCGGGATCGCGGACGAGAGCGCGTTCAGCAGCGTCGTCTTGCCGGAGCCCGTACCGCCCGAGATGAGGACGTTGAGCTGCGCCATGATGCAGCGCCGCAGGAAGTCGACGGACTCCTCCGAGAGCGAGCCGATGTTGACCATGTCCTGGAACCCGAGCCGCTTGCTGCGAGAACTTGCGGATCGTGAGGAGCGGGCCCGAGAGCGAGAGCGGCGCGATGATCGCGTTGACGCGCGAGCCGTCGGGAAGGCGGGCGTCGACCATCGGCGAGGACTCGTCGATGCGGCGGCCGATCTGCGCGACCATCCGGTTGATGATCCGGCGCAGGTGCGAGTCGTCGCTGAACCGCACGGTCGTCTCGTACAGACGGCCCTGACGCTCGATCCAGATCTCGCCGGGCCCGTTGACCATGATCTCCGTGATCGAGTCGTCCGCCAGCAGGCGCTCGAGCGGGCCGTAGCCGAGGATGTCGTCGGCGATCTCGCTGGTGAGCCGCTCGCGGTCCTCGCGGGAGATGCCCGTCTCGCCGGAGAGGTGCCGGCGGATGTCGGCGATCACGCGGTCGCGCATCCCGACCGGGTCCAGCGCTTGACCGGTGAGCTGCGGGCCGAGCTCGCCGATGACGAGCATGTGGATCGAGTTCTTGAGGTCGGCGAACGGCTCCTTCGTGCGGAGCCGCGACGGCCGGCTTGGTCGTGACGAGACGCTCGTGGAGTTCCATGCGCTACTTCCTTCTGAAGCGGAAAAGGGACCGGGACTGGCGCTCCGGAGCGCCGGACGCGACCGTAACCGGATCGCCGCCGTTTGCGGCGCCACCGCTGCCGACGAAGAGGCCGGCGAGATCGTGGAACGACGCCGCCGCGTACGACTGCGGGCGCGACAGGATGATCGGGATGCCCTCGTTGACCGATCGCGGGATCTCGCGGTCGGACGGGATGAAGATGTTGGGCTCGCTGCCGAGCACCGCGACGACGTCGTGCTGACTGATCCCGACGCGCGTGTCGGCGCGGTTCAGGACGAGCTGGATCTTCCTCTTGTCGTAGTCCATCAGCCCGAGCGTCTCGAGACCGAGCTTCGTGTTCTTGAGCGACAGCGAGTCGAGCGTGCCGACCATCACGAGATCGGAGCTCGCGTCGATCGTCGCGATCACCTCGGCCGTGAAGCCCGGGGGCGTGTCCGCGATCACGTAGTCGTAGCTCGCCCGCGCGACCACGAGGACGTCGCGGAGGAGCTCGATCGTGATCGCGCTCGCCTGGTCGGGCCGCGCCGGCGCGAGCAGGATGTCGACTCCGGTGTCGTGCGTCATGACGTAGTCGGACAGCTTGCCCTCGTCGAGCGAGCCTCCCGAGACGGCGAGGTCGTACATCGTCTTCTCGGGTGGAAGACCGAGGCAGAGGCCGACGTCGCCGAACTGGAGGTCGAGGTCGATGATGAGCACCTTCTGCCCGGCGAGGGCGAGGGCGACGGCGAGGTTGCACGACGTGAGCGTCTTGCCCGTGCCGCCCTTCGGGCCGAGCACGCAGACGAGCCGTCCCTCACGGTCGCCGCCGACCCCGTACCCCGTCCGCGGCGCGCGGGCGATCGCCTTGCTCATCGCGAAGCGGAGCTGCTCCTTGGTCTGCGGGAAGAGCGCCATGTCCGCAGCCCCGGCGTCGAACGCCCGCCGGAGGAACCCGTTCGGCGACGACGTGGACAGGACGATGATCGGAAGATCCGGGGAGGTGCGGTGCGCGTTGTCGATGATCTGGAGCGAACGATCGTCCTCCCGGCCCTGGCAGGCGACGAGAAGGACGTCGACGTCGCGGGTCTGCAGCGTGCGGACCGTCTCGTCGACGCCGTCGGTCATGCCGACGAGCTCGAAGTTCGGGTCGTCGGGCATGGCTCGCTGCACGTCGAGGGCGTCGAGCCCCTCGACGGCGACGAGTGCGCGGATAAGAGTGTCGGCCACTTTGCCGGCTACCTGGCCTGCTTGTTTCGCTTGGCCTGGTCGAGGAGCGTCTTCATGGACACCGTCAGCGGCGGGGTCTTCTTTGCGCCGACCTGCGGGCGCAGGAGGAACCACAGCGTTCCCGCGTCCGATGCGTACGCGAGCTTCTGCGCGAGGGACGCAGGGGCCTTCAGGACGTACGTCGTCGACTGCCCGGCGACCGGCGCCCGGAGGATCTCGACGTCCGGAGCGAGGAGCGTGAGAAGCGTCGTCCGCGGCGGTCAGGCCGACGTAGACGTCGACGTGATCGCCCTGCGCCGTGTAGCCGACGAGGCCGCGGGACGCGTCGATCGGGACCGCGACCGCGCGCTCGACGCCGGTCAGGCTCGTGGGGACGGCCTCCGTCGTCGTAACGCTCAGGTCGGCGGTCGTGATCTGCTGCCCCGGGAAGATGTCACCGGCGGCGACGCGGCCGTTGAGATACGCGGGATCGGAGATCGCGCCGACCTTGAGGTCGTTCTTGGGCAGGCTCGCGACCTGGAACAGCTCCTTCTTCGCGATGATCGTGCCCGACGTCCCCTTGGGGATGAGGTTCTTCGCGACGAGCACGGGCGTCGACGCGTTCTCCGCGTTGACGCTCGAGCGATAGCGGTTGAGGTAGACGACCAGCAGGATCGCAGCGAGCAGCGCCGCACCGATCCCGAGGGCGAGCGTCCATCCCCTGGACGTGCCGAGCTTGCTTGTGACGGACTGCTGCATGTTCGTGTTCCTCCTGGCGCTCTCTGTTCGATTCTTATTCGGCTGCCGAGCGAAGATTCATGAGGTCACCGGACGAGACGCGGCGAGCACTGGATGTTGAAGTTGGTCAGGTCGCACTTCCCGTCGCCGACGATCACCGCCGGGTCGATGGTGATCGGCTCGACCAGGTGGCCCCAGAGCTGGGCGCCCTTGCTGTCGTAGCCGCGCGGCGGCGGGTCGTTGTAGTTGCAGGTCGCCGCTCCCGTCCCAGCCCGTCACGTAGACGCGAAGGAGGCCCTCGACGGGAAGCCAGTCGTTGTTGGACGCCGAGAACGTGCGGCCGTACCCCGTCAGGATGATGTACGCCCACCGCTGGTCGCCGTCGGGCGGCAGCGGGCCGCCATCGACCCAGTTGTTGGGCGTGCAGGCGAAGCGGTCGTCGACGCCCTTGTTGATCGACGTCTTGTTGCCCTGCTCGAGCTGGATGCAGTCCCACGGGTCCGCGGACGGGAGCGGCGCCGGTGCGCACGAGTCGGAGCGCGTGTTCAGCGCGAGCTTCTTGGCGCAGCCGTAGCGGATCGCGTTCGCAAGCGCCGCCGCGCCCTGCCCGGGAGAGTTGCCGCAGTAGATCGCCCTCGTCCGGTTGCCGCTCGACTGGACGGAGTCGCGGATGAGCACGATGTGGTTCGGGTCGACCGCCGTGTGCTGGAGCGTGATCGAGAACGCGCCCGTCGAGCCGAGCGCCGGGTAGGAGGTCGTCGTCGACGCGAGACCGATCGACGTCCCGACCAGCGGTACCGACGCGAGCGGGTCGGCCATGTAGAACTGCTGCTGGATGTCGGACGCGACGCCGCTGACGGTCTCGCCCTGGAAGGTGCCGCTGCAGGCTCGCGTTGCCCGGGCAGTTCTTGTTGCTCACCTTGCCCGTCAGCTGGTGCCAGCTCACCGAGAGGTAGGTCGGCCCGACCTGATCGTAGTTCTGCGAGCGCGCCGGATTCGCGGCCGCGACGTGGTTCGGGAAGATCGTGATCGTCCCCGTCACACTCGTCAGGTTCGGGTTGCCACCGGACGTATCGTAGGGCACGGTCACGGGACCGACTCCCGTCCCGATCGGGTTGACCGTGATCTCCCCCTGGACGTCGTTGACTCCGGTGTCGACCTCGGCGGTGAAGGGGACTGTGCACGTCGTCGCGGGATTCGTGCTGGCCGTGTAGAGGAAGCCGGGGCCGCCGCAAGTGCCCGGGCTGAGCGAGAACCGTCGGAGCTTCGGCGGCGCCTGATTCCCTGGCGCGGCGCCGGTGTCGTAGACGTTGAGCCAGTCGATCGCCACCGGGATCCGATCGTCGTCGAACGAGTGAGGTAGCGGTCCCTTGGTCGCGTCCGCGAAGTTGCAGGGCGCCGAGCCGTTCTTGCTCCCGGCCCAGTATTGGATCGCGACGTCGTCGTCGCGCGTTCGTGAACTGGATGTTCGTCGACGTTCCCGGTCCACGTGTGGTTCGCCGACTCCGTCAGCTGGATCGGGTTGGACGGCGTCACGGTGAACCCGGTCGTCGAGCCGTCGCGGGCGCGCACGAACTTGGCCCAGACGCACTCGATCTGGTCGCCCGTCTCGTTGACGAACGGCAGGCCGTTCTGGGCGATGCCGATGATCGGGTTGACCTCGACCCGGGCCTGCGCGGCGATCTTCGGGAGGTTGATCCCGAACGAGCCGAAGAGGGTGCCGATGTTGCCCTCGCGGATCTTGACGTCGGTCCACAACCCGCCTGCCGGGCTCCAGCCGTCGCCGGCGTGATCCGCGCACGGGCTTCCGCCGTCCGACCAGTCCGCCGCGGTCGGGCTCGTCGCGTTGATCACGACCGTGACGTTCGCCTGGTTGTTGACGTTCTTGTTGTACGTCGTGCCGACGGGCTCGTTCGTGCCGGCGTAGCTCTTGGCGACGTTCGCGATCTGGGTGCCGGTCGTCCCTGGCGTGCTCAGGCAGTTCTTGAGCTGGCCGACGTACTCGAGGCCCGCGGCCAGCGCGCCTGCGTCCGCGCGGTTCTGGAGCGAGCGCTTGTGCGTGTACCAGTTCCCGGCGTCGACGACGAGCGCGCCGAGCAGCAGGAAGACGGGGATCATGAGCGCGGCGATGACGACCACCTGGCCGCGCTCGCCTCTGACGTGTGGGCCGAGTCGACGGCTCACGAGCAGGCCCCCGACGCGAGGTTGCCGGCCGCGTAGTTCTGCGGCGCCGTGCCGTCCGCGTTGCCGAACCGCTCGACCCGCATCTCGGACGATCCTCTGATCGTGATCGTCCCGGCGTTGAGGATCGGGACGAGCGAGAAGGGCTTCTGCACCCGCACCCGCACCGGGTTCCCGACGACGGCGCCGGCCGGGAAGTCGATGCAGACCTTGACGTCCTGCTGGAACTCCTTCGAGGACGAGTCGCGCGCCGCTTGCTGAAGCGTCGCGGGGGCATACGGGTTGCGGTCGACGACGGCCCAGCGCGCGGTCTCGTTCGCGAGGTGATTGGCCTCGATCCAGTAGAAGAACACGCGTCCGAACGACGAGGATGCCCGCGATGATCAGCACGAACACGGGCAGAACGAGCGCAAACTCGGTCATCGCCACGCCGTCGTCGCGCCTAAAATCGATTCGTCTCACCGCCGTTCCCCCTCCTGAGGTATCGCCACATGATGCCGCAAGGTTCGGATTGTGGTAGTGCCGCAACCTCATCATCGGCACGTTCCTCACCGTCCTCAAGCCCGGATCCGTTGCGTCCCCGTAAGCGCGGAACGGCGGCGGCTCTGCCGGCTCTGGGCCGTCGGAGCCGCCGCCGTGGGCCTACCGAGACTACGAGCTCGGGAAGTTCTGGACCGAGGAGCCCGTCGACTGGAAGAGGTTGCGGATCGCGGGGCCGAGGATCAGGATGCCGGCGATCACGACGACGGCGATGCCGCCGAGGATGAGCGCGTACTCCGCCATCGTCTGGCCCTCCTGGCGCTCGCGAAGCCGCGCCAGGGTGTTCTGCAGATAGACGACCAGTGCGGTCATTGCTGGTGTTCCTCCTTCGCTGCGTAGGGGGAACGCCCCCCCGGGCGTGGTGCCTTTCGCGTTCCCCCCGTTGGGAGGCTCCCGGATGGTGCTTGCGCTCCCGGGGTACCGGCACTCCCTGTGGGTCTAGTCCTCGCTAGACCTGGGGCCGAATCGCGGTCGGGGCTAGAGGTCGCGGCGACCGTCCCTCACCGCCGCATGCCGATGCAGTCGCCGCAGAACGCGAGCGGGGCCGCCGACCACCACCCTGACGGGCGCGGTCGGCGGCCCCGAAGGCCGATGCTTCGTCCCTACGAGCTCGGGAAGTTCTGGACCGAGCTGCCCGTCGAGGAGAAGAGGTCGCGGATCGCGGGGCCGAGGATCAGGATGCCGGCGATCACGACGACGGCGATGCCCCCGAGGATGAGCGCGTACTCGGCCATCGTCTGGCCCTCCTGCCGCTCGCGAAGCCTCCCGACGAGTGTCTGGAGATACACAACCACTGCCGCCATGCTGTCCCTCCTTGAGGAGTTCGGGTGAGGAAACGCCCCCTCGGGCGCGGTCCTCCGTTTCCTCCCCGGTTCCGGGGAGTACAAGAGAGATGGTCGGCGCCCGCTGAGCGCGTCTGCCTACCCGGAAGTCTGGTCCCATGCCCGACCTTCGGCGGCCGCGCGCGACCTCGCTCTGGCTGTTCGACAGCACCCCCTACGGGCACGATGGGCATCTGTGAGCGCACCCCGCCTCCACGCCGCGCTCGGCAGGACGCTCGCGACCCTGCGTCGACCCGACGGCGGGCTGCCGGTGAGCGTCGACGGCGCCTCGGAGGTCGAGCCGACCGCCGTTGCGGCGCTCGCGCTGAACGACGCACGCGCACGCGCATGGCTGGCAGGGCGCCTGCGGGCCGACGGCGGCTTCGACGAGAGGGACGGGCGTCACGACGGGCCGACGAGCTCGGCGCTCGGCGCCCTCACGCTCGACGACCGCCGTGCGGCGCGCCGTGCGCTCGCATATGCGATCGCGCACCGGGGGCTTCCTCTGCCGAACGCGGCCGACCCCGAGAAGCGGACGGCCTGGGGCTGGACCAGCGACGCGCGCTCCCTGACCGAGCCGACCGCCCGCGTGCTGCTCGCCGTGAACGCTCTGACGCCCGACGACGCCGCGACGCGCCGGGAGGCGGTCGACCTGCTGCTCGCACGCCAGTGTGCGGACGGCGGGTGGAACTTCGGCAACGCCTCGGTCTACGACGTCGACCTGCGCGGATACGCGCAGACGACGGCGATGGGGTTGATCGCGCTGCAGCAGGGCCATGCTTCGGTGGTCGCGCGCGCGTTCGACTTCCTGCGCCGCAGCTGGCGGCTCGAGCCGGGGGGCCTGACGGTCGCCCAGGCGCTCGTCGCTTTCAGGCTGCACGGGTTGCGCGACGGGGTACCCGAGCTCGTCAGTGCGCTCGAGGAGATCTCGCGCCGGGCGTCGTTCCGCGAGAAGCCGCTCGCGGTGGCCTGGGCGGTGCTCGCGACGGGGCCGGACGCGCTCCTCGACCCGCTGAGGTCGCGCGCATGAGCATGACGCGCAGACAGCTCGTCGTCCGCGGCGGCGCTGCTGCGCTCTGGGTGAGCGCGGGCGCCGCGTTCGTCGCCGAGCGGATGGGGGCGTTCGACGCGGCGCCCCGGTTCGACCGCGCCGAGTTCCCGAAGCCCGGCCGCTCCGCCGTCGCCGTGCTCGGTGCGCCGACCTACGACGCCGACCTCGAGGGCGTCGTCCTGGACGGCCTTCGGCTGGTCGAGGCGGACGTCCGCGGGAAGAGCGTCCTCCTCAAGCCGAACCTCGTCGAGTTCGTCCGCGGATCGGCGATCAACACCGATCCGCGCATGGTCGTCGCGGCCGCGAATGCGCTCAGGCGGCTGGGCGCGGCGTCGGTCGTCGTCGCCGAGGGGCCGGGCCACCGACGTGACGTGGAGGCGATCGCGTTCGCGTCCGGGCTGCGCGACGCCCTCGACGACGCCCGCCTCCGGTTCGTCGACCTCAACGACGCGCCGCTCGTCCGTACGCCGGTCGACACGCGGTACACGGGGCTCAGCGAGCTCTGGGTGCCGCGTGTCCTCCGCGAGACGGAGGTGATCGTGTCCATGCCGAAGCTGAAGACGCATCACTGGGTCGGCGTGACGATGTCGCTGAAGAACTGCTTCGGCTGCATGCCCGGTCGCGTCTACGGCTGGCCGAAGGACGTGTTCCACGTGCGGGGCATTCCGCAGTCGATCCTCGACATCGCCGCCACGGTGCGGCCGTCCCTGACGATTGTCGACGGCGTCGTCGGCATGGAGGGCGACGGGCCGATCATGGGTGACCCCGTCCACTCCGGCGTGGTCGTGGTCTCCCGTGATCTCGTCGCCGCGGACGTCACAGGAGCGCGTCTGATGGGGATGGATCCGGAGAAGGTCGGCTATCTGATGGAGGCCGGACGGTTCCTCGGCCAGGCGCGCTCGGAGCTGATCGAGCAGCGCGGCGAGGACCCGGCGAGGTTCGCACGGCGCTTCCGACCCGCTCCGCGCTTCGAGAACCTTTCGGTTTGAACGGTGGTCGCGCCCTAGGTTGGGAGCCGGGCCACCCCGACCACATCTCCTCGGAGCTCGTGCGCCCGCTCAGGCTCGTCACGGAACGCGACGGCGAACACGACGGTGAAGACCACGAACAGTCGGGCGATGTCCCACGGGTCGCCGATGTGGAGCCCGGCTCCGCGCAGCCCCCACGTCGCGAGCGGCAGGAACCAGACCCAGGAGAGGCGCGGGCGGGCGATCGCCAGTGGCACGGCCGCGAGCGCGAAGTAGTCGAGCCAGACGATCGGCGAGATCGTCAGCGCCGCGGCGATCGCGAGCGTGAAGCTCCGGTAGCGCCACGTCGCCGCGAGCAGGAGGAGGCCGCAGGCCCACATCGCCACCCGCCCCGCCGTCTCCGACGCGCCGCTCTGCACGAGCAGCCCGAAGAGCGTGTACGAGTCCTGGTCGAAGCCGCGGCCGAGCTGGAGGAGCGACCGTGCGTAGTCGTCGATGGAGACATAGGGCAGGAGGAGAACGAGGGACGCGCCGGCGATTCCCGCCGCGAGCAGCGCGGCGCCGTAGCGGCGCCGCGAGGCGAGCCAGAGCCCGAGTGGCCAGACGAAGAACTTCATCGCGGTCGCGAACCCGACCAGGGCACCCGGCCGGAGTGGTCGATCGCGTGAGCGCCAGGCAAGCGCCAGGAGCAGGCAGATGGGGGCGGTGAGATGCGAGACGCGCATCTCACCCGCGATCTGCGGCCACATCGCGACGAGGCCGTACACCCGCCAGTCCCGCAGCCCGACGATCCAGAGCGAGGCGGCGATGCATGCGAGTCCGAGCACGAGCATCACGACGTCTGCGACGCCGAGCGGCAGCACCGTCAGAGGCGCCACGAGGTACGCGACGAGCGGGGGCCAGATGTAGTTGGCGCCGACCGTCGGGTCGAAGTCGGGTGGGGGGTAGGGGTTGTGGCCCTCGAGCATCTGCTTCGCCTGCGGGTAGATCTCGTGGTGGAAGTCCGCCGACAGCGAGTTGTCCGAAAGGCCGACGGCGAGCATCGTCCCGAGCGTGAGCACGGGCAGCACCGCGAACAGCACGAGCGATCCCACCCGCTGGAGCGCGTCGAAGCGACGGGGCATGCGGCCGGTGCACGGGCGTCATCCGCGCCGCACGACCGACGTCGTTGCTCCGGGTCCATTCGGCGGAGTGCTACCACGTCGATCCGGCCGGTCATGCCTGTTTCATTTCGGCATGTATCGGGCTCGACCACACCCCCCTGGCGCGACCAGCGCCATTCCTTTCCCCTCGCGGTCCCGGTGACGACGTCCGACGCGTTGAGCGGGCAGGGCATGGCTCGCGCGGCGCGCACCGTCGCCCCGCTCGTCCTCTTCGTCCTGCTTCCGCTCGTCGTCGCCGCGGCCCAGTGGTCGGACCTGTCCGGCCGGTTCGACACGGTCGGGTTCGACTTCCGCGGCACGCTCTGGGAGCCGGCGCGCTCGGTGCTCGACGGCGCGAGCCCCTACCCGCGCCCGGACGACCCGTCGATCGTGACCGGCAACCCGAGCGTGTATCCCCCGCTCGCGATCCTCGCGCTGGTACCCCTGGCCCGGGTCGATTTCGACGCTGCGTATCTCCTCTGGTCGGTCGTGCTGATCTGCGCCGCGGCCGGCGCGCTGCAGATCGTCGGGCTGCGCGACTGGCGCTGCTACTCGCTCGCGCTGCTCTCTCCGCCCGTGGTGTACGGCATCTTCTTCGGGAACATCACGCTCCTTCTCCTGTTGCCGCTTGCGCTTGCCTGGCGATGGCGGACGCACGCCGTACGGGTCGGTCTCGCGGTCGCCGCGCTCGTGGCCGTAAAGCCGTTCCTGTTGCCGCTCGCGCTCTGGCTCGTGCTCACCCGACGGCTGCGCGCGGCGGCGGTCGCGCTGGTCGGCGCAGCGGCGCTGATCGTCGTTCCGTGGGCCGTGATCGGGTTCGATGGCTTTCGCGACTACCCGCGACTCGTCGACCGTGTCGAGTCGGCGTACGGGCCGGGAACGGACTCGCTGCCCGCGGCGCTGTCATGGGTCGCCACCGGCCACACCGCCCGCCAGGTCATGTGCGGCGCGGCGGCGCTCGTGCTCGTCGCGTTGGCCGTCCGTCTGCGGCGAGGCCCCGACGGCGACCTCCGCGTGTTCGCGATCCTGATCGGGGTCTCCGTCGTCACGACGCCGATGGTCTGGCCCCACTACGTCGCCCTGCTCCTCGTCCCGCTGGCGATCGCGCGGCCTCGAGTCGACGCCACGTGGTTCCTGCCGTACGCGCTGTGGCCGATCCTCGCGATCGACGACCGCGTGCTCCGGGCTTGGCTGTTCCTCGCGTTGGCGCTCGCCGTGATGACTGCGTGCATGTTCGTGTCGGTACGAAGCAGTGTCGCCGCTCGGAAACACGTCGACCGGCTTCACTCGGGAGTGGATCCTCCGTACGGGCATGATCATCCTGTCTGGGCGTCGGTGCGGATCGCGACGACGCTGATGTACGCGCGCCTCGCGGGCGCAGAGAACAGAAGTACCGGACCGCGTCGAACGCATTCGAGATACCGAAGAACGGACTCGTCCGCTTTTAGGGCAGTGTCCCGGCCCGTAGTCGACGATGATGGTCGGCGCTTGGCCGACGCCGTAGGCGAGCATCTTTTCGGAAGCCATGCACAGGGCATTGCTTTGAAGAGGAACGGAGCGACGTCGAGATTGACCCGTCTTCTCGATGCACGCGCTCAGCGACGTGCTCTCGTAGGCGACGGGTGGTTCGACGGCACGGACGAGGCCGTGGACGAGCGCGCGGCGCGAAAACGCACCACGTCCGCATTGGAGGGCCTTCCCCGAGGCTTGCCCCGGTGAGGAAGAACAGATGCCCCGTCGTCGCGATGCCTCGGCGGGATCTCGACGTCGCGTGCCACGAGCTGTCGTATCCCGTGAGGTGTTCGGCGGCCCCATGCGACGGAGATGCTCGCCGCACGGTCGAGGGGCCTGAGCCAGCAACGCGATCGAGGCGTTCGGTGCGTAGTACCGCTCGGGGCAGGGGCGTCGAGAAACTCGCCGCTCGACCTCCACATCGAGGATCGATCGGCACCGGTGCGTCCGCTGGACAGCCCACGCTGGTGCAGGATGCCGGCGAATCCGACCGACGCTGGGGTGGCATCCATCTCGACTGGCCTCCGCGGCGAAGGGATTGTCGCGAGCGGAACGCTGCCAGGAGCGCTGGAAGGATGGATGTGCAGTGCGTATGGCTCGACACATTGAGCGAACGCAGCACTCAAGGATACGAAGGTCGGCTGCCAGACGTAGGCAAGGGCGAGTCAGCCCAGTTGGATCCGCCCTGGGTCGAAAGGGCCGGCCTTGACGACCTACACGAGCCCAGCGATGCAGCGAAAAACACGCCGATCGGGATCGACCACCGACTCGCTGATCCACGGCGTGCTCCGCTAGCTCGCGCACCAGTCGATGGCGACTGCACCGAGGCCGACCAGGGCGCCGAAGTGCCAGATCCACTTGCTGGGGTCAGCGTCAGCGCAACGAGTCCGAGGGCGACAGGAGACGCGGGCAGACGCTCCGCGAACGTCCGTCGTCCGCGACGCGAAAAAGAAGCATAGAGAGAGAGCACGAGGAGAACGACCGCCGAGCGCCTCAGCGGTGTCGTGCCGACCGTCAAAAGAGCCGCGTACTCAGCTAGTACTCCTGAATACGCCGCCCCCGTGCAATCCACCATATCTCTCATCAGCTCCGCGTTCCCCAGGCGACTCGAAACGTCCCCGTCGACAAAGGCGAGCAGGATGATCCAGGCTGCGCGATCGGGATGAGCGCGAGCGCCGCACCCGCGTCGCCCCGCGACCCTCGTTTGCGTCACGGAGAATCCGCGGAATGCATGCCGCGAGTGGCGCGACGGCGACAAGGCCCGACGGGTGCTACAGTCGCACCCAGACCGCTGAGGAGCACTGCGACGGAGGAGACCCCAATGTGCGGCACGCAGGTCGAGACGCCGACACGCGAGCGCCCGCATCGCCAAAGGAGATGAAGGGCTCGGGTAGAAGCATGATCCGGAATACGGCACGCCAACGCAGAAGGCCGGGTCGCAGACCGCCCGCTCCGCGCTACGTCTCGTGGGCCGGTCGGCCGAGCAGGGTGACCAGGCAGGCGCGGCATCTGAACGAGTCTGCAACGCTGGGAGGCGTCGGCAGGCGGTGCAGCGCCAGCGCGCTCGTGTTGGCAATCACGAACTGCTGTAACCACTCCAGCCACGTTCCCATCGGGAACCCACGCCACGGCTGCATGATCATTCAGACCTCCCGAAGCGGAAGACGCCGTACTGTACGCACACATATCCAGCGTCGTCGAAGTTCAGCGGTGCGATGAGCGCCCAGGACAAAGCGTACGTGACCCAACAACACCATCCTGTGCCGAACACGAGGCATACAGCGACTTCGGCGTCGTCGAGGGACCGAAGGTGCAGCAGCAAGTACCGCGGCAAGCAGCAGGAAGCACGCCGCGATCCGGAAGGTGGTCTCGGCGCTCGCATGCGTGTCTGGGGGCCGGTCGACCTGGCCTCGAGGCCGGGATTCATGCGGAGGTCGAGCGCGGTGAAGAGTCCGACGCGTTGCGAGCGGCGCGCCGAGTCTCCCGGTGGTCAGTCGATCGCCTGACCAGCGAAGCGTCCACGTGCTGCCGTCGAAGCTGACATGATCGAGCAGGTGGTCGCCGATGTCGGGGTCGACCATTTCCGAGCTCGACGCGCCCAACGCGGATGACCGTGTCTCCATCGGAGGTACGGAGGATCTGAGGCGTTCCAGCGCGACGCGTCCGCGCAGTCGCAAGGAGAACTGTGTGGACTGCGGAGCGCAGGCGTTGCTCCCGCCGCGCACGGGACATCCGCCTCCAGCGTGTCCGCATGACGACGAGAAGCAATGGCATGAACCACGTTCGCGCCGAGGCGGCGGCGGTCTGTGATGATGGGTCGGGAGTGGCCGATCGTACTCGGCACGATCGGGACAGGCACCGGACCGCGTTGCGGCGAGGATCGCCGCTGCCAACGCGCCGAGCCCAGACGATCGCCGCGGCGGCGCTCCGGCTGCGCGGTCCATCGCCGTTCCGTCACCGCTCCGCGACCCGACGACCGCTGGCTGCGCTCCGTTCGCTCTGGGAGGTCGTTCAAGGACGCCATCGTCACACTGCGTGCGACGGTGGAACGCGAGGACGCGACGACGAGCGCGGCGAGGAGATCCGCAGCGGTGAACGGAGCCGCGCGATCAACGCGACGACGATCGCATCTGAGTGGCCGAGCGCCGGTCCGAGCGGCGACCATGACCGCTTCTGGTACGCCGATCCCGGATGGTGGAGATGAACACGACGAAGAAACCCAGCGGTCATCGCGAGGGGCACGCCGGCTAGGCACAGCGGCACCACCTCGCCGGCCGGAGCGCCGGCGGCGATCGCGAGGACGGCCACGCTGGAGCCGTAGCTGGCGACCAGCTCGCCGCCCGACCAGCCGCTTGCCGTGCAGATCCAGTGCCACGTCACGCCGCGAGAGATGCGCGGACGCCTGATCAGATCGAGCACGAAGTTCACGAGCCGCGTCAGCACGGGTGGAGAGAGAGCGAGCGACGCAGATCGATCACCTAGGCCTACAGAGTGCCCCGATCCGGAAGGGATGTCTGGTGAGCCACGGAGGGCAGGAGCGTGAGGCCGATCGCGAGTCCCGTCGCGGCGTTGATGCCGGCCGCGATCAGACCCGCCGCGATCCCACGCGACCGTGGTATCGCGGCCCGCTTCCCGAGCTCGGTTTGTGCAGCAAGTGCCCACCAGCTCCCAGGGAGATACTTCCCCAGCTGCCCGAGGAGATAGATGCGCGACGCCGATTCGATTCCGACCTGGTAGCCGAGTTCGTACACGCTGCGTCGGCCATGGCAGTACGCTTAGCCCTGATCCGAGGAGCACCAAGCTCTGTGCGAGCACCAGCTCCATCGGACTGATCAGCGTCAACGTGGACTGCACCTTCTGCCAGTCGCGTACGAGGGCGCCGAGGACGAGCGCGAAGAGGACGGTGCCAGCTGCGACCCTGGCGACAGCGACGGCGTTCATGCTCCGGCGTCCGCCCGGGACGGCGCCGGCGGTCAAGGTCTGCGCCGTCCTCGGCGCCCGGCACCTCGGGCCTGGTGCGGGGCAGGCGCAGTCACGAAGGACACGATGCTACTGGGCCAACTCGGAGAGGTTCCCCCTGTCGCAATGGGGAGGGGCTTACCAGTTCCTTCGGCGAGTGTCCGCCCCCGGCTGCCCCGGGTCATACTGGACGCGTGGCGATGCGACGCGCGCTAGCTGCCGAGGCGGACGGGCTGTCGATGGCGAGGTCGCCGGCAGCGCTTCCTCGCCCGCAGCCGTGTTTCCGTCGTCGTTCCTGTGTTCGAGGAAGAGGACAACGTCGACGCTTTGTGCTCGAGTCTGCTGACGAACCTGGTGCAGCTCGAGCGTTCCTTCGAGGTCATCATCGTCGACGACGGGAGCCGCGACGAGACGTTCGCGAGGCTGGCGACGTTCGCGGCTCGGGACGAGCGGCTGAGGGTCGTGCGCCTGCGCCGGAACTTTGGGCAGACGGCCGCGATGGCTGCCGGCTTCGACCATGCTCGCGGAGAAGTCATCGTCTGTATGGACGGGGACCTTCAGAACGACCCGGCAGACATCGCCCTGCTGCTCGACAAGATCGACGAGGGGTACGACGTCGTCAGCGGCTGGCGGCGAGAACGGAAGGACGGGTTGATTCGTCGACTGCCGTCGCGGCTTGCGAATCGCCTCATCGGCCGAGTCACGGGTGTTCGTCTGCACGACTACGGGTGCACGCTCAAGGCATATCGGTCGGAGGTGGTGGAGGAGACGCGCCTCTACGGCGAGATGCATCGCTTCCTCCCCGGCGCTGGCGTACCAGGCCGGGGCGAGGATCGCCGAGATCCCGGTTCGGCATCATCCGCGCATCGCGGGTCGCAGCAAGTACGGGCTGGGACGGACGTTCAAGGTGCTTCTCGACCTGCTCACCGTGAAGTTCCTGTCGGTCTCGACCAAGCCGAGCTACGTGTTCGGCGGGAGCGGCGTCGTCCTCTGCTTCGCAGGAACGCTGTTCGTCGCCTGGACGGCCTTCCAGCGTCTTTTCAACGGCATTTATGTCTACAGGCAACCCTCGCTTCTCGTGGGCGTGTTCTTGTTCACGATCGGGTTCAACGTCATCCTTCTCGGCTTGCTTGCGGAGCTCATCGTTCGGACCTATCACGAGTCCCAGGCAAAGCCTGTGTACATCGTCCGCGATCGACAGAATTTCGACGGCGAGACGTCGTCCGCGCGGTAGCGGTCGACTTCACCATGTGTGGGATCTGCGGCACGATCGGCCGTGAGCAGGTCGATCGGGAGGCGCTGGTGCGTATGACGCGCGTTCTGCGCCACCGCGGGCCGGACGACGAGGGCTTCTTCGCAGAGGACTTCCCAGGCGGCGTGTCGGTCGGTCTCGGATTTCGGCGCCTCGCGATCATCGATCTCAAGACGCGGCAACCAGCCGATGCAGAACGAGGACGGCACGATTCGCCTGGTCCTGAACGGTGAGATCTACAACTACCGCGAGCTGCGCACGAAGATGGAAGCTCGAGGCCACGAGTTCGCGACGAACGCCGATACCGGAGGTGATCGTCCATCTGTACGAGGATCTCGGGGCCAGATGCGTCGAGCTCCTGAACGGCATGTTCGCCTTCGCGCTCTGGGATGCCTCGCGACGCGAGCTGCTGCTCGCGCGGGACCGATTCGGGAAGAAGCCGCTCTACTATGCGGCTTTGGGCTCGACTCTCTTGTTCGGGTCGGAGCTCGCATCGCTCCGCCAGCATCCCCGCTGCCCGAGCGAGTTGGAGCCCGAGGCGCTCGCCCGATATCTCGCGCTCGAGTACGTTCCCCATCCGTGGTCGATGCTCCGCGGCGTTCGGAAGCTTCCCGGGAGACATCTGCTTCGCTGGCGCGGACGGTCGCGCCTCCCTCGAACGGTGGTGGAACATGTCGTTCGAGCGGAGCCGCGAGCCGAAGCCGGATGCCGAGTACGTAGACGAGTTCCGTGATCGGTTCCCGCCCGCTTGCCTGGGCAGTGCAGAGACGACTCATGAAGCGACGTCCCGCTCGGTGCATTTCCTCCGAGTGGGGGAATCGATCTTGAGTTCGGTCGTCGCGATGATGGTCGACGCCCGACCCGCTGCGGCGGTCAAGACATTCACAATTGGATTCGGGGAGCATAGCTTCGACGAGTCGGCGTTCGGGAGGCGGGTCGCCGAGCAGTTCGGCACCGAGCATCACGAGGCACGTCTTCACGCCACACGTGATGCTCGAGATCCTCCTGGGCTGATTCGACGTGTCCTCGACGAGCCGTTGGGCGATGCGTTGATCCTCCCGGTACGATCCTTCCTCTCGCGCTTTACACGTGAGTTCGTCACAGTCGCGCTGGGCGGGGACGGGAGCGACGAGCTCCTCGCGGGGTACCCCACGTTCGCGGCGGATCGCGTCGCCCGGCTCTACCACATGCCCCGCGTGCTCCACGAGCATGTGGTCATGCCGCTGGTGGACCGACTGCCCGTCTCGACCAGGAAGCTCCAGCATCGACTTCAAGCTCAAGCGGTTCATTCATGGCGCGACGGCACCCGACGAGACCCGCCACGCCACGTGGCTGGGCTCCTTCGCCCCGCAGGAACAGATAGGTCTGCTCGGCGGGTCGCATCGCGACGTCTTCGATGGTCAGTGTCGAGCGTTCGGAGAGGGCGCCGACAGGCGACCGAATCGAGCGCCTGACTGCCTGTATTCGACCACCTTATCTCCAGGACGACATCCTGTTCAAGGTGGATCGCGCGAGCATGGCTGCCTCGCTGGATCTGGTCCGGGCGCCGTTCCTCGACGTCGACCTTGTGGAGTTCCTGGAAGCGTCCCGGCGCGGCTGAAGCTTCGGAGATTCGACACCAAGCATCTCCTGAAGCTGAGCCATGGCAGATCTCCTCCCCAGCGGGATCGCGTCTCGAGCGAAGAAGGGGTTCGGCGTTCCGGTCGCCGACTGGCTCCAGCGGGACCTCAGACCGCTGATGCAGGAAGAGCTCTCGCGCGGAAGAATCACACAGCAGGGGATCTTCGACGCGGCCGTCGTCGAAGACCTGGTCAAGGAGCATCTCTCGGGCCGTCGCGCGATCATCGGAAGCAGCTTTGGACGCTGCTGGTCTTCCAAGCTATCTCGGCATCGGCGGTGGACGGAAGTCTCGCCCCGTCGGGTCGAGGTCTCCCCCGTCTCGCAGATGGCGCACGGACTATCGGGATCACCATGAGGCGGGCATTCGCGGGTGAGCTCGTCTGTCCGGTCTCGGGCGACCATCTCGTCCTGGAGACGCCACGCGACACTGGGCGGGTCGACGCGGGCGAACTGTTCTGCGGCGCGTGCGGGCTTCGCTGGGCGATCCGCGGGATTGATACCCAAATCGGCACCCCTGGACCTCGAGGAGCAACAGGAAAGGACCGCCTCGGCGTTCGGTTGGCAGTGGAAGCACTTCGCGGAGCAGCACGTTGAATTCGAGGAGCAGTTCCTCGACGGGGTTCATCCGCTCGAGCCCGAGTTCTTCATAGGAAAGCGTGTCCTGGACGCAGGGTGTGGGACCGGGCGTCATGCACGGTTCGCCGCGAGCTATGGCGCCCAGCAGGTCGTGGCACTCGACCTCAGCGGGGCAGTGGAAACCGCGCTCGACAACCTCCGTCAGTTCGACAGCGAGTTTCCACGTTGTCCAGGGTGACCTATTGAGGCCACCCTTCCCGACAGCGGTGGAGGACGGTGGCTTCGACATCGTCTACTCGATCGGGGTCCTCCATCATCTTCCCGACCCCCTAGCGGGTTTCCGTAGCCTGCTGCGCTTTGTGCGACCGGGGGAACGATCGCGGTGTGGGTGTACGGATACGAGAACAACGGCTTCGTCCGACACGTCGTCGAACCGCTGCGACGGGTCTCGACCACGATCCCACCGTCCGCCCTACGCATCCTTGCTTTGCCGCTCTCCGCGGCATTTCACGGCGTCTCGTGCGGCATCGACGTCTGCTTCAAGGAACCCGGATCGCACGATCTCTTCCGCTGAACGAGTATGTGGCGAGCGTCGCGGGATTCACCTGTCGACAAGTACGCGATCCGGTCTTCGATCAGCTCGCTGGGCCCGACCGCTGCCTACATCGAGGGGCTCGGAGCTCGCGGGCTGGTTCGAGGAAAGCGATCTGGACGACATCGCGATCACACATCGCCTCGGCAACTCGTGGCGGGGGCAAGGTCGCGCGCCCACGCGGGAGCTCGTGAGCTGGGGTGTCCAGCTCCCGCGACGCGCAACCTTCGTCCCGACGGCACTCGAAGAACTGGACGAAGCAGATGACGGTGCTCCGCTCGGTCGCGTCGCTTCGCGGGCAAACCCGGCCCGGCGGCGCGGGCGCAACGGACGCGCCGATGCACTCGTGGCGGCTGGCGCAGCTCGTCCGTGCTCCCGGGACGGTGCTCGTCGCGATCGTCGGCTTTTCCGCACTCGTCCGCGCCTGGATCTCGCTCGGCGTCCCAAGCCCCTGGGTGCTGCCCGACGAGCTCCTCTATTCGGATCTCGCACGGAGCGTCGGTGACGGGGCCCGCCGGCGGTGCGCGGCGTTCAGAGCCTGGGCTGGGGCGTCGTCTACCCGACACTGATCGCGCCTGCGTGGGCGGTCGTCCAGGACCCGTACATCGCCTACCACGCCGTACTCGTCGTCAACGCGGTCGTGATGTCGCTCGCCGCAGTGCCCGCCTACGTGCTTGCGCGCATGTTCGTCTCGCGCGGCTCATCGCTCTGGGTGGCGGCACTGGCGGTGCTCGTGCCGTCGCTCTCGTACACGGGGGTTGCGCTCACCGAGAATGCGTTCTACCCGTTGTTCCTCGTCACGTGCTGGCGATCGCGCGCGTCTCCGAACCCCGACGCTCGCGGCCCAACCGCTCGCCCTCGCCGCGCTCGGCGTGCTCGTGATCACGAGGATCCAGGCCGCCGCGTTGCTCGCGGCGTATGTCGGCGCTGCCGTCGGACTACGCGTGGACGACGCCGATCGCCCGAACGGTCCCCGTATCTTCGCCGTTTCTACCGAGCCTGCTCGTGGTCGTCCCGTCGGCCTCGCGCCGGCCGCGGCGTCGACGGCTCGGGGTGCCGGGCTGTTCGGGTGGCTGGGTGGCCGGTCGTCCACGTTCGACGGGTTCCACGCGTCCGAGGTGCCCCAATGGCTCGAGTCGCTCGCCGCCGGCGTCGTGCTGTACGTCGCCGTGTTCCTGTCCTCGCAACGGCGATCGTCGTGCCGCTCGGCCTGTCGCAACGAGCCGCCGATCCGCTCCGTCTCTTCGGCGCGGTCGTGCTTCCCACTTTGGGGCGATGCTGCTCAGCGTCGCCATCGTCAGCGCCTCGTTCGACGTCGACGGCGTCGGGAACCTCAACGAGCGATACGTCTTCTTCGTGACCCCACTTATCTTCATCGGGCTGGCGCTCGTGGATCGAGCAGGGACGGTGCGCCCGCAACCATGGGCGTCGTCGGGGTCGGGGCCGCGTGCCTTGGGACGGCGTCCTCCCGTCGACCGACTCGACTACAACGCCGGACTTCAGGCGATCGCGTTGCTTCCCTGGAGCCTCTCTCCCTGTCGGCGGCCGGCGTCTCGATGCTCTGGCGCGCTCGCCCTCGCCGCCGGCGCCTTCTGGCTCACGTGCAGCGACCGAACCGCGGGACGTCTGTGGGTTCTGGTCGGGGTCTGGATGGCCGTTGTCGGCCTGTTCGCAGTCGAGTCGAATCGCGGTCTCTGCGTCGAAGACCGCAGCCGCCTTCGGGGGCGAGGCGGCGACGTGGGTGGACGATGCGCTGCCGCCGGCACCCGCGTCGCGGTGCTCTGGGACGAGGATCGGCACGGAAGGGCCTGCCAGACTCCTTCTACTTCTGGCTCATGGTCACGGAGTTCTTCAATCGGAGCATCGGCGACGTCTACGGATTGGCCCGCCGACGTTCTACGAGGACTTCCTCCCGACCGTTCCCGTCGGTCGGGCCCGGGCAAAGGTCGATCGGGCGGGACGGCGACCCGGTACAGGGTCGAGTACGCGCTCGTGACGTGCCGCACACCCGGTCCGACGGAATGTCGTGGCCCGCGCCTCCGCGGACGCGCTGCTAGGTGGTACGAGTCGACGGCCCGCTCCGGATGTCGAGCGTGGCCGGGGTGCGGACGGGCGCAACCGTAGCCGTGCGCGCTCAGTCCGATCGCGAGAGCACGAAGATTGTCTTGTCGCGGTAGACGACCCTCGTTCGAGGCTCGCTTCGGAGTCCCTGGAGATGCTCAGCGTCGTCGACCACCACGACGCCGTACCCGCGGACGAGGCCTCGCCAGCCGGCTTCCATCCGTCCGTAGTCGACGATCCGGCCGAGCGCTCGTCGTCGTAGAGCTCGAAGCGGACGTCATAGGCGAGGCGGCCGCGGAGGTCGGGGATGCGCCAGAGGAGCCAGTCGGCGGTGCCGTCGGTGGCCCAGACGCGGACGTTCGGTCGCGCGTCGCATCGCGCACGGCCTGCGACGCGCTGCTCGGGCCACTCGGAGACGTAGCCAGGAGGCGGGACGGACGAGGAACGCCAGCGAGGCGACGGCAAGGCCCGCCAGCGCGACCAGCGAGATGACCCGGTTGACCTTCGGCGCCGCGACGTCCGCCTTCGTGAGTACCCCGTCGAGGGCGACGGGGAGGATCGCCGCGACCGCGAGCGCGAACCAGATCACGCCGCGGACCGCCTGGACGGCGCCGACGAAGGTCGCGGCCAGGACGAGCAGCTCGTAGGTCGCGAGCCGCGCGCGGCAGCGCCGCATCGCGAGGAGCGCGATCGCGACCGCCGCGAGGAGCCAGAAGAGGGCGGTCGTCGCGCTCGGGCTCGACCACTGCCACTCGCGCAGGATGTCGGCGAACGGCGCGTCGACGAGCATCAGGTCGTAGTACGCGACGATGTCCCAGCCGTAGGGCGTCGCCAGCACGCAGAGCGGGGCGAGCAGGGCGAGGGCCGCCGGGATCCACGCGACCCGACGCGCACGCACCATCTCGACGAGCCCGAGCAGCACGGTGAGGCCGGCGCCGAGCACGACCGAGCCGTGCAGGTTCGCCCACAGGACGAGCAGCGGCAGCACGAGCAGCGTCCGCGCGCGGGCGCCGCGTCGGGAGGCGTCGACGAGGAGCCAGAGCACGCCGGCGAAGAGCGGCAGCGCCGTTGTCTGAGCGCGCAACGTCCAGCCCCACGGGCCGGCGAGGATCGCCAGCAGGCCGATGACGAACGTCGAGCGGGACGAGGCGCCGCTCGTCCGCGCCGTCGCGAACGAGAGGCCGAGCGCGAGCAGCACTAGCCCGATCCCCAGCAGGATCACGGCCCGCATCCCGGCGAGGCCGTGCGCCGCGTAGAACACGACCTGCGCGAGCCACTGCTGGTCGGTCCACGTGCGGCCGTCGCCGAGCACGGTGAGGTGCTCGGTGTGCGGGAGGCCGTTCTCGACGACCTCGCGCCCGGCCATCAGCGTGAGCCAGGTGTCGCCCACGACGATCGACGGCGCGAACACCGAGAGGAGGACGACGCCGACGAGGCAGACGAGCAGGATCGGGAACGGGCTCGTCTCGAGGATGCGTCCGAGGCCGCGTCTGGCTGCTGGTTTCCGACGTCGGTCGGGCGCCGTCGGCCCGGGTGCGGGGTGAGGGCGCGGGTGTCGGACTGAAGTCCGACACCTGGGTGGCATCGGCCCGAGCGGAGCTCACCGGACAATCTTCGCGCGCGGGTCGGCGTGCCTGTCTGGACGATGGGCTAGGGTCGGCCGCGACGGACGCCGCTGGCCGGAAAGGAGCACTACGCCGATGCTTGGGACGTGACGGTGGCACCGGATCCGTCGATCGCGCGCGCGGCTGCGGCTCCGCGGCTCGCCGACATTCCGGGGAGCGGCCGGAGTCGCTCGCTGGTCATCGCGGCCGCGGTCGGCATTCCGATCTCGATCGTCTTCCTCGTCCTCGCGGTTCGCGGGACGGACCTCGGCGCGGTGTGGGGCACGCTCCAGGGCGTTCGCCCGCTTCCCCTGCTCGGCGCCGTCGCCTGCATGGGCGTCGTGTACTGGCTCCAGGCGGCACGGTGGCGCCGGATCGCGGACACGGCGTCGGGCCAGCGCAGGTTCTTCGAGATGGTCGTCGCCGGCGTCGCGGTGAACAACGTGCTCCCGGGGCGGGTCGGAGACCTCCTCCGCGCCCGCTGGGTCTCGCGCGGCGCGTTCTCCGGCGGCCGCGGGCTCGCGACCGTGATGCTCGACCGCGCGTTCGACATCCTCGCGCTCGTCGCCTTCCTGCTCCTCAGCCTGCCGCTCGTGACCGATGCGGGCTGGGTCGACCGGATCGTCGTCGGCTCGCTGCTCGTGCTCGTCGTCGTCTGGGTGCTGATCCTCGCGGCGCGCTCGTACACGCGACGGCGGCCGCGGTCCCGCCGGATGCACCGCGGCCTCCCGCGGCGGTTCCTGCGTGACACGCTCGAGGGGCTCTCCGACCCGCTCTCGGTCGAGCGCGGGCTCGTGTGGTTCGGGATCAGCGTCGCCGCGTGGGGGGCCTGGGCGATCGCGGCGATCCTCGTCGGTCGCGCGGTGGGCGTCGAGCTCTCGCTGGTCGACGCGATCTTCGTCACGGCGGCTCTCAACCTCGGGGTCGCGATCCCGTCCTCTCCGGGCTTCGTCGGCACGTACCAGTGGCTCGGCGTGTCGGCGCTCGCGCTGTTCGGCGTCGGCCGCGCGGAGGGGCTCGCGTTCGCGATCTGCATGCAGGCCGTCTGGTACGTGCCGACGACGATCGTCGGCGCCGTCATCCTCGTCGCGCACGCGAAGGGCGCCTGGAGGTCGGGGCAGATCTTCGACTTCGGCTCGGCTCCGTCGCGCTGAGGCCCCGTCGGGTGCGGGCGGGGGTGTCCGACTCGAAGTCGGACACCGGGTGTGCGGCTGGGGGGTGTCCGACTTGAAGTCGGACACCGATGGCGTCAGTCGTCGCCCAGCGGTCGCTGGATCAGGCCCAGCTGGTAGGCCTGGCGCACCGCGTCCGCGCGGTTCTTCGCGCCGAGCTTGCGGTAGACGTTGGTCAGGTGGAACTTCACCGTCTGCTGGGTGACCCACAGCTCCTTCGCGATCTCGTCGTTCGACTTGCCGCTCGCGAGCTCGGTGAGGATCGCCACCTCCCGCTCGGTGAGGCCCGCTGCCTTTGCGCCGCTCGGGGTCGAGCTCTCGGACGCGCCGACCGTCGAGAACACCGTCCCGCCGATGACCTGGCGGAGCGTCGAGGGCAGGTCGCTCGGGTCGACGGTCTTGAGGACGTAGGCGCTCGCCCCGCGCCGCAGCGCCTCCTCGATCAGGTCCGGCGTGGTCGAGGCGGAGAGCATCACCACCTTGATCTTCGGGTGCCGGCGCCGGATCTCCTCGAGGCACTGGAGGCCGTCCATGTTGGGCATGCGGACGTCGAGGACGACGAGGTCCGGGCTCGTCTGCCCGACGAGCGGGAGCACCTGGGCGCCGTTCTGCGTCTCACCCACGATCTCGAATCCGCCGTCCTCCTCGAGCGCGCGGCGGATGCCGTCGAGCATGAGACGGTGATCGTCTGCCAGCAGGACCTTCACGCCGGGAAGTCTCGCATGCGCGGATGACGTGCCCCTCCCCCGGTCGGGCACCGACGTCCGCCGATCGAGTCACTCGTGCGAGGCATTGCCTCCCTCCGAAGGGTCACTACCGTCGGAGAAAGAGTGTCCATGGCGAGAGGGGAGCGGTGATGACGGGGAAGGCGAGGGAGCATGAGGTACGGCTCATGGGGCTCGGTCTCGCGGCGCTGGCGCTGCTTGCCGCGGTCACGGTGTTCTGGTTCGTCTCGGCGATCGGCGACCAGCTGCACTTGCCGGCGCAAGGCAGCGCGGCGGTGACGCAGGTCTCGAGCGCCGGCTGAGCGAGCGCCAGCGCGTGGACTCGTCCCACATCGAGGCGCCCGACGGGCCGCGGCGGACGACCTGGACACGCGGCGGCGTGGTGTGCAGGCTCAGCCTGAGGTCGACCCACGTCGCGTTGTTCGTCTCGTTCGCCTCGCGGAACCACCTCGCCCGGGTCCGCGGTCGCCCAAAGGCGGTAGACGCCGTCCGGGAGACCCGTCAGGAGCAGGCGCTGGTCCGGGAGAGCCCAGGGGTACGGGTCGGCCCATCCGGGTGACAGGCCCATCGTGAACTCGAGCGTGCTCTGGCCGTTGCACGCGGTCTTCGGGAACTGCGGGTGCGCCGGCGCGGTCGGTGGGCTGGGTGAGGAGTGGCCGCTGGTCGAAGAAGCAGAACCCGACCTTGTCGTAGCGGCGCAGCCGCTCGCTCGAGCTCGGCCGGGTGATCCAGTAGGACGCGCCGAGGTGGACGTGCCAGTGGTCGTGGCCGTGCCCGCCCCACACGACGTCCCCCTTCGTCACGGTCTCGCTCGTCGAGCCGTCGGGCTCCTGGAACCGCTGGGACACGCGCCACGCCCCTCGTCGGTCGCCGCGGACTGCATGGACGATGAAGGCGCCGACGCCGACGTTCGCAACGGCCGCCGTGAACTGGACGTAGTCGCCGCTGCCCTTGATCTGGACAGCCGAGATGTCCTGGAGCGGTGACATGGCGAGGTCGGGAAGGAGCGGCGAGACCGGTGCCGGGAGCAGGTCGGGGAGGGACGGTGTGCGCACGAAGCTCCACACCAAGACGGCGGTGAGCGCCATCAGTGGAATGACCCCGAGACCGAGCACGAGACGGCGACGCGACACCCGTCGAGGCTAGCCACCGCAGCGGAGGACGCTCACTAACGCTTCGGGGGGTACGGACTACCCGAACGAGGGAGTGTCATCCCCCTTACGCGGCATACGATCCGATCCAGAGTGCCGGGTTTGACCCTGCGGCGTCAGCGGTCCGTCCGGCGTGGCGAACACAACGGAGGAGGGGGTAGGACCCTGATGCGCGAGAGATGGAGAAGGGGGGTGCTCGGTCTCGGGCTGTCTGGCGTCCTGGTGGCGCTGACGCTCGTGATCGTGGGCGCCGCGACCGGGTACGACGGGAACGCCTCGAGCGTGGACGAGGGCGTTTCCGGACAACCCGCGCTGTCCCGCTGGGACGGCCGATGCCGGGAGCATCAAGATCGAGAGCAGCGACTTGCAGCCGGGTGACATCGACGGCCGGATCCGGATCACCGCGCGTGGCGGCGATCCGGACGCCGGTCAGCTGGGAGCTCGATCGACCACTCGGTCGAGGTCATGGCCGTGATCGTGAAGGGCGGCGACCTCGCGAACATCTACTACTACGACGGCTCCGTCACGTCCGACAACGGGCTGACGCCGCCGCTCAACAACGGCGGATCAGGCCCCGCAGATCAGTCACGTCGAGTTCTGCTTCGACCCGAAGGAAGGGCCGACGCCGACGCTGACCGTGGAGAAGGACGCGGCCGGGACGTCGCAGATCCAGCACAGCTGGGAGATCGACAAGCAGGTGAAGGTCGCGGGCGCGTCCGACGCGACCTACGGTGACAACGCGTCGCTGAGCCTGCCCGACGGCGGGAACGGCTCGTTCACCTGGAAGGTGACGGTCACGCACTCGCAGGTGCAGACCTACGCCGTGACCGGCACGATCAAGCTGGTCAACAGCGGGGCCGTCGCCGTCACGGGCGTCGACGTCTCCGACTCGCTGCCCGGGGCGTCGATCGACTGTGGCAACGGGCAGAGCACGGGCGTCACCGTTCCCGCGAACAGCACGGTGAACTGCGCATACACCGTCACGCCTGGTACGCAGGTGGCGAACAACACTGCCACGGCGACGTGGGGATCGGGCAGCTCGGCGAGCGCGACGGCCACGATCCAGTGGGCCGCCCCGACCGAGGTCGGCGTGCCTGCGTCGGTCGAGGACGACGGGCAGATCGACCAGTCGCTCGGCCTCGACGACCTGTCCGACAACACGTGGACGAAGACCTATGACGAGCGCTGGACGTGCTCGAACGGAAAGGCGTCTCCCAACGCCGGTCGCACCAACACGGCGACCGTGACGTGGGAGGGCGGCACGGACTCGGACAGCGCGAGCGTCCAGGTCGGCTGTGGCACGACGCCGCCGGTGACGCCGCCCGTGACGCCGCCGTCGACGCCGACGGACGACGAGCTCATGGACATCCAGGTGTTCAAGGATGCGACGCCGCAGGTGCAGCTCGTCAACGGGCAGGCGACGGTCGCCTACACGGTGCGGGTGCAAGAACAACGAAGCCCGAACAGGCGCACAACGTGAAGGTCGGCAGACGCGGCGCCGAGCGGCGTCACGTTCCTCTCCGTGACCGCAGCAGCCGGTGAACGGGAGCTGCTCGATCACCGCCGGCGCCCTGCTCGAGTGCAGCCTGGGCGACGCTCGGGCCCGGTGTCGAGCGGGTGATCGGCGTCTCCGCCCGCGTCACCCAGACCGGGACCTACGTCAACTGCGCGACGGTCACGGGTGAGGGCGGGGACACGAACGCCGGCGAACAACCGGGCGTGCGCGTCGACGCTCGTCACCGCACCGGTGACGCCGCCGACGGCGAAGCCCACGCCGAAGCCGACCCCGAAGCCGAAGCCCAAGCCGAAGCCCGTGGTCAACAAGTGCCGCGTGCTCAAGGTGACGCCCGGCATGGTCAAGGCGAACGGGAAGAAGCACTTCGTCGTCGCCAAGGTCACCAAGTCCAAGACCCCGGTGAAGGGCGTCAAGGTCCGGTTCACCGGTGTGGGCGTGAAGAAGGTCGTGAAGACGAACACGAAGGGCGTTGCCCGCGTGGGCGTGTCGCCCGAGAAGTCCGGGATCATGCTCGTCAGGATCACGAACGTGAAGGCGTGCAACAGCGCCCGGATCGGCGTGGTCGGCGTGTTCGAGCCGCCGGTGACGGGCTAGCGGATTCCCCGAGCCGGCACTCGGTCGGTGCTCCCGGGCTCGCCCCGGGAGCACCGATGCCTCGGGGATGGGTTGGCGGGGCCGAAAGGCCCCGTCGGCCCGTGTGGACACAGGACGGACGGACCTAGACCCAGGTGGGGGAGTCAACCCCTCGTCCGAGGGGTGGCACCCGCCCGGAAGGGGCATACGGTGAGATCCGACAGAGTGCCAACGACCGCTCCGCCGACCCGGCTGCGGCCCGGGAGGTGGAGCCGCCGAGAGGAACGTCGACGTTGGGGGACGGATACACGAACGCGAGCAGCGCGGGGATGGGCGTCAGCGATGCGTTCGAGTCTCCCGGAACGGGGTGAACGTTGATTCCTCCCTCGGCAACCGGCCGGTGCTCCCGGGTCTCCGGGAGCACCGGCTCGGATCTTTCTCGCGCTCGGCCGTCGACGTTCGGAGGCGCGGGGGGCCGGGAGAGGACTGACCGCCACGTACGTCGCGCGGCGATCGTCCTGCTCGTGCTCCTCGCGTCCACCTTCGTCCCCGTCGCGGCGGCGCGTGACGCGGCAGGTGGGGGGGCCGAGACACCTCTGTCGCCGCTCGCGAGCGTGCGCGTCGTCGGCTCTGGCCCGATCGCGTGGCGGAACGTCGCGGTGCGCAGCGCGCCGAGCCGGACGGCCTCCGTCGTCACGAAGCTCTCGCAGTTCCGGCCCGACTTCCATCCGCGCACGGTGATGGCGATCGACGAGCGCCGTGGCGCGGCGGGCGCGCCGACCTGGTACCGGATCTCGGTCCCGGGAAGGCCCAACGGCCGCACGGGCTGGATCCCTGCCGCGGCGGCCGAAGTCAAGCCCGTCGACCGGTGGCTCGTCGTCTACCGCGGCTCGAGGAAGTTCCAGTTCTATGTCGACGGCCGCCTGCGGCGGACGGGCCCGGTCGCCGTCGGGGCACGCGGGATGGAGACCCCGATCGGGCTGTTCTACGTGCAGTCGACCTTCGTGCCGAGCAAGTACCCGATCCTCGGGGCGTTCGCGTTCGAGACGAGCGGCTACTCGAAGCTCTCTGACTGGCCCGGCGGCGGCGTCGTCGGCGTCCACGGCACGAACACGCCGTGGCTGATCGGCCAGGCGGTGTCGCACGGCTGCGTCCGGCTGCGCAACAGTGACGTCCTCGCGCTGCGCAGGCTGGTGCGGGTCGGCACCCCCGTGAAGATCGTCGCGTCCTGAGGGACTACGCCGCGGCCGACGCGGCGTCGAACGCGTAGGCCTGGATCGGATCGGAGGCGAGCGTCCGCTGGCCGGAGGGCGCCGGCCGGAGCTGACGCACGACGTAGCCGCGATCCTCGAAGGTGTACCCCGGCGCGAACGCGCGCCACGAGCCGCCGAGCGACCGCGCGATCCCGACCCGCTCGAAGCGGAACCCGAAGCCGTTGCACGTCGCGACGCCGCCGTTCCACGACTCTGCCGTGGCGATCGGCTTCCAGATCCGGTGCGAGCCCGGAAGGGCGATCGGGTCGGTCGCGGGCTTGCCGTCGACCCACACGCGCCAGACGCCCGGCCGACGGTTCATCTCGAGCACCGCGAGCCCGTGGCGCTCGCCGACCTGGATTCCCTGGAGGAGGGGGAGGAAGACCGGGTCACGGCCCGCGCGGGTGATCTCGGCGTAGATCATCGGAGGGGTGTTCGGCAGCGCGGCAACGCCGGTCTGGAGCCACATCGTCTCGCCCTTCGGGCCGGCGCTCTTGCCGCCGACGCCGATCCACGCAGCGGCGTGACCAGCCTGCACCGACGGGGCGCGGGTCGCCGCGATCGTCGCGCGCACGCCGCTCGAGACACCGGTTGCCTGGAAGCCCGCGTACGCGTAGCCGGGCGAGCCGTTCGCGCCCGATCCGCATGCCCCCGTGCCGGCGGATGCGCTGGTCTCGAACGGCGACGTCCACGTCACGGCGACGGCCGCGAGCGCGATGACGAGCAGTGCCCCCCACGTCTTCACAAATCCCTCGATCGGCGTCCCCGGAACGAGGGGTCATCCCTCGATCTGGCGATCGCGCCGCGGGGCCGGGGTAGCATCGACCACATGGCCCGGGTCGAGGAGCGTCGGAGCACGGGTGTCGAGGCGTGGCGCGCCCGCTACGAGTCGGCTGCGCTGCGGGAGGGCGAGGCGTTCACGACGATCTCCGGGGCCGAGGTGGAGCCTCTGGCGACGCCGGAGACGGTGGCGGTCGACTACGGGCGTGACCTGGGCTATCCGGGTGCGTTTCCGTTCACGCGTGGGGTGTATCCGTCGATGTACCGCGGGCGGTTGTGGACGATGCGGCAGTTCGCGGGGTTCGGGACGGCGGAGGAGACGAACGAGCGGTTCCGGTACCTCCTGGGGCACGGGCAGACGGGGCTGTCGTGCGCGTTCGACATGCCGGCGTTGATGGGGGTCGACTCGGATGCGCCGCGGGCGGTGGGCGAGGTGGGCCGCGAGGGTGTGGCGATGGCCTCGTTGGAGGACATGCGGGTGCTGTTTTCGGGGATCCCGTTGGGCGATGTGTCGACGTCGATGACGATCAACTCGTCGGCGGCGATCGCGCTGGCGATGTACCTCGTGGTGGGGGAGGAGCAGGGGGTGCCGCGCGAGCGGTTGCGGGGGACGATCCAGACGGACATCCTCAAGGAGTACATCGCGCAGAAGGAGTTCATCTTCCCGCCGGGCCCGTCGATGCGGCTGGTGACGGACATGGTCGAGTTCTGCGCGGCGGAGATGCCGCTTGTGGCATCCGATCTCGATCTCCGGCTACCACATCCGCGAGGCGGGCTCGACGGCGGCGCAGGAGCTCGCCTTCACGCTGAAGAACGGGTTCACGTACGTGGAGTGGGCGCTCGAGCGCGGGCTCGACGTGGACGGCTTCGCGCCCAGGTTGTCGTTCTTCTTCAACGCGCACCTCGACTTCTTCGAGGAGATCGCGAAGTACCGGGCGGCGAGGCGGATCTGGGCGCGCGAGCTGCGCGATCGGTACGGCGCACGGGACGAGCGGTCGCTGTTGATGCGCTTCCACACGCAGACCGCGGGTGTGTCGCTGACGTGGCAGCAGCCGTTGGTGAACGTCGCGCGGACGGCGATCGAGGCGCTGGCGGCCGTGCTGGGCGGCACGCAGTCGCTGCACACGAACTCCTACGACGAGGCGTTGGCGCTGCCGACCGAGGACGCGGTCAGGCTCGCGCTGCGCACGCAGCAGGTGATCGCGCACGAGACGGGGGTCGTCAACACGATCGACCCGCTCGGCGGCTCCTACCACGTCGAGGCGCTGACGAACCGGCTCGAAGCGGAGGCGTACGAGCTGTTCCGGCGGATCGACGAGCTCGGCGGGATGGTCGCCGCGATCGAGCAGAACATGCCCCAGCGCGAGATCGCCGACGCCGCCTACCGCTACCAGCAGGAGGTCGAGGCCGAGCAGCGGGTCGTCGTCGGGGTCAACCGCTACCAGACCGAGCACCGAGGACGAGATCCCGATCCTGCGCATCGACCCCGACCTCGAGCGCAAGCAGATCGAACGGCTCCAGGCGTTCAAGGCCCGCCGCGACACCGCCGCCGTCGAGCGCCAGGCTCGCCGAGCTCGCCGCGGCCGCCTGCGCTCCCCGACCGCAACCTGATGCCCGTGATCGTCGACGCCGCCGCGACGGCGTCACCCTCGGCGAGATCTGCGACGCCTGGCGCACCGTCTGGGGCACCTGGCGCGAACAGCCGGTGTTCTAGCGCCGGGGCGGTGTCCCGGTCAGCGCTCCGGCATGACCTCGAGCTCCATCCCGTCGTAGGCGAGCTGGACGCCGTCCGGGGGTGGGAGCTCCGAGGGGCGGTGCGTCAGCAGCAGCCTGCGCGCGCCGGACGCCGCGTACGCCTCGAGCGCCTCGTCCGCGCTCAGGTGGCCGCGCGGCTCGCCGTCCGCGTCGCCGTGGTCGAGCGTCGCCTCACAGACGAAGAGGTCGGCGTCGCGAGCGAGCTCCGCGATGCGCTCGCTCGGGCCGGTGTCACCCGTGTACGCGAGCGTCGCGGCGCCGTTCGTCACGCGGAACCCGTACGTCTCGAGCCGGTAGTGCGGCAGCCGGACGGGGAGGACGTCCAGTCCCGCAGCCGTCCGGAATCGCTCGCCGGCGTCGTACTCGTGCAGGACGAACGTGCGCTCGAACATGTCGGGGAAGCCGAGGCGCGAGCCGAGCTCCTCGAGGAAGGCCCGCCCGCCCCGGTAGCACCCAGAGCTCGGACCGGCGGTCGTCGTGGCCTCGCCGGTAGAAGCTCCCCCAGACCCACGGCACGAGGTCGCCCCAGTGGTCGAGGTGGAAGTGGGTGATCGCGATCGACTCCAAGCCCGGCCACGGCTCGGTCTCGCGCAGCCGCGCGAGCACGCCGGGCCCGCAGTCGAGCAGGAGGCGGCGGCCGCCACTCTCGACCACGTAGCCGGAATGCGCGCCTCCCGCGTTCGGCCAGGCGGGCGACGACCCGATGACGATGAGTCGCACGTTCCTATACTGACCGCGTGGAGCGGACGATTCGGGTGGTGATCGCGAAGCCGGGGCTCGACGGGCACGATCGGGGGGCGAAGATCATCGCGCGGTCGCTGCGCGACGCGGGAATGGAAGTCATCTACACGGGCCTCCACCAGACGCCCGAGCAGATCGTCGAGACGGCGATCCAGGAGGACGCGGACGCGGTCGGGATCTCGATTCTCTCCGGGGCGCACATGACACTCGTGCCGCGGATCGTAGAGGGACTTCGCGCGAACGACGCCGATGACGTCCTCGTCGTCGTCGGGGGCACGATCCCGGCCGAGGACGCCGAGGAGCTGAAGCGGCTCGGGGTCGCCGCCGTCTTCACGCCCGGTGCGCCGACGAGCGAGATCGTCGACTTCCTCCGCGGCGCGCTGGCCGTCGCGTAGCGGCCCACTCGAGACGCCTCAGATGCCGTAGCGCAGGCCAGAGTCGGACGGCTGGCCGTCGTCCTGGCTTCCGTCGCCTTCCTCGCCCGTCGATCCGGTGCCGGCCCCCGGATCGGCGGGGTCGGCCGGTCCGAGCGACACGGTCGTCCCGCCGGCGCGGGTGACGCGGGCGGCGATCAGGGCGCCGGGAGCACCGCGGAGCGCGTCTGCGGTGACGCGCGCCTGCTTCGTGAACGCGGTCACCGTTCCGCTTGCCGATCGTGCCTGGAGCGTCCGGAGCTCCGGGCTGCTCAGCGCAGATGCGAGGGCAGAGTCGACGACGGCGCTCGATGCGAGCGCGAGATTCACCGAGCGCGTCCCGACGACCGGCGTCCACTGGCCACCGGGCCACCAGCGCACGGCCGTCACCGCGAGCTCGAGCGTGCCGGCCCCCGCGGCACGAGGTGTCCCGCGCAGGCCCAGCGAGAATTCCGTCCCGAGCCGCGCCGGGAAGAGCAGGCGCTCGCCGGCGTTCAGGTACGGGTACGGGTTGACCGCTGCCCCGTCGTCGGGATGCACCTCGAAGTGAAGGTGGTGATTGCCCTCCGCATCACCCGAGTCGCCCACGTAGCCGATCTGCTCGCCGGCCGTGACCTTCGCGCCGTCCGCGACCGCGAACGCGACGCCGAGCTTGCAGCCGCCCTTGTCCTCGGACTTCTCGGTGAGGTCGTTGTTGAGGTGGATGTAGAGGTACGTCGTCCCGCTCTTGCCGTAGAGGTAGAGCATGCAGCCCGCCCGGGCGGAGGTCGTCCACCACTTGACCTTCCCCGCCTCGGCGGCGACGACCGGGGTGCGCCAGGGCACGCGTTCGATGTCGATGCCCTGATGGCTGCCGTTGACGCGGGGGTCGCCGAAGTTCATCGAGTACGCGTAGTCCCCGATCAGCGGGAAGACGATCGGCTTGCCGTCGACCAGACCCGGCTTGGGCGCAGCGCCCGGGGACGCGACGACGGCCGCGCCGAGCAGAGCGGTGACGATGAGGAGAAAGGCCCCTCGTGCTGTCGTCCGGTGGCGAGTCATGGCTCCGCGACGCTCCGCGCCAGGCCGCGCGAAGGTCGGGACACTACCAGACCCACAGGAACGACCATTCCGGGAACGCCCTGCTGCGGCCGTCGTTAGAGTCACGCGCGTGAAGATCGCCGTGTGCGTCAAGCAGGTCCCGGACGCGACCGTCCACAAGCGTCTCGACGCGACGACGCACCGCCTCGACCGCTCGGGCGAGGGAGCGCTCAACGCGACCGATGTCAATGCGGTCGAGGAGGCGCTGCGGCTCAAGGAGGCGCAGGGCGGGGAGGTCGTGGTCGTCTCGCTCGGGCCGGAGAAGGCGTTGGACTCGCTGCGCAAGGCGCTCGCGATGGGCGCAGATCGCGCCGTGCTCGTGTCGGACGAGGCCGCCGCGGGCTCCGACCTCGTCGCGACGAGTCACGCGCTCGCGAAGGCGGTCGAGCGCGAGGAGGCCGACCTCGTTCTCTTCGGGCAGCAGGCGAGCGACGGCGACGGAGCCGTCCTCTGGGCTGCCGTCTCCGACCGCCTCCGCCGGCCGATGGTGTCCCAGGTCGCAGAGCTGACGGTCGACGGCGGCACCGTCACCGGCAAGCGGCAGACGGAGTTCGGCTACGACGTGATCGCGGCGCCGCTGCCTGCGGTGATCGCCGTCTCGGACGCGATCAACGAGCCGCGCTACCCGTCGCTCAAGGGGATCATGAGCGCGAAGTCGAAGCCGCAGGAGGTCGTCTCGCTCGCCGACATCGGCGTCGACCCCGGCCACGTCGGCGAAGGCGGGTCGCGCACGACCGTGCGCGCGGTCGCGCCGCCCCCCGCGAAGAGCGATCAGGTGAAGCTCGAGGACGACGGCAGCGCGGCGGACAGGATCGTCGAGTATCTCGCGGGGAAGCGGCTGATCTGATGTCGACGCTCGTCTTCCTCGAGACCCACGACGGCGAGCCGACCAAGGGGGGCCTCGGCGTGCTCTCGAAAGCCGCCGCCCTCGGCGGCGACGTCGCGGGCGTGGTGCTCGGCAGCGGCGTCCGCGGGGCGTCCGCGAAGGCGGGAGCCCACGGCGCGGCGCGGGTCTACGTCGTCGAGGACGAGGCCCTTGCGGCGCCGCTGCCCCAGCCGCGCGTCGACGCCCTCGAGGCGGTCGTCGCGGAGGCGGGCGCCGAGACCGTGCTCTTCCCGGCGTCGGTGCTCGCGGCGGACGTCGCCGCCGGCCTCGCCGCACGGCTCGACGCGGGCCTCAACTGGGACCTGACCGACCTGCGGCTCGACGGCGGCGAGCTCGTCGGCACCCGGCCCGCGCTCGGGGACACCGTGCTCGTGGAGGTCGGCTGGACGTCCACGCCGAGGCTTGGCCTCGTCCGCTCGGGAACGTTCGACCCGGTCGAGTCCGGCGGCACCGCCGAGGTGCGCGACGTCTCGGTGACCTTCCAGGACTTCTCGACACAGGCACGGCTCGTCGACCACCTCCAGGAGGAGTCGAGCGGCCCTTCGATCGAGGAGGCGGACGTGATCGTCGCCGGCGGGCGAGGGCTCGGCGGGCCCGAGGGGTTCTCGATCTGCGAGGAGCTCGCCGGAGCGCTCGGCGGCGCGGTCGCGGCGACGCGGGCCGTCGTCGACGCCGGCTGGTACCCCTACTCCGCCCAGGTCGGGCCAGACGGGGAAGACGGTCTCCCCGAAGCTCTACGTCGCGCTCGGGATCTCCGGCGCGATCCAGCACAAGGTGGGGATGCAGGGGTCGGGCACGATCGTCGCGATCAACAAGGATCCGAACGCGCCGATCTTCGACTTCGCCGACCTCGGCGTCGTCGGCGACCTGACGCAGATCGCGCCGAAGCTCACCGAGCTCCTGCGGGCGCGCCAGTAGGCCGATGAAGGGCGTCCGCCCGGCCGACTACCCGCCCCCGTTCAGCGACGCCGACGTGATCGGCGCGCCGACCGACGCGCCCGACGAGCGGATCGACGTCGGGATCCTGATCGTCGGCGGCGGCCCCGGCGGGCTCGCGTGCGCGGTCAGGCTCGGCCAGCTGCTCGAGGAGCACCCGGCCGTGCGCGAGCGCCTCGGCGAGGTGCCGGTCGCGGTGCTCGAGAAGGGCAAGCAGCCGGGCTCGCATCTGCTGTCCGGCGCCGTGATGAACCCCCGGGCGATCCGCAAGCTGTTCGCGGGGCGGCCTCGCGATCGAGGACATGCCGACCTACGGCCCGGTCGAGCACGAGGCCGTCTACCTGCTGACGAGCGGCGCGTCGCTGCGCATCCCGCCGCCGCCGACGATGCGGAACCGCGGCAACTGGGTCGTCTCGGTCTCCGAGCTCGGCCGCTTCCTCGCGGAGCAGGCGGAGGCGGGCGGCGCGATGATCCTGCCGGAGACTGCCGGTCGAGAAGCTGCTCGTCGAGCACGGCCGCGTCGTCGGCGTCCGCACGGGCGACAAGGGGCGCGGCAAGGACGGTGAGCCGCTCGCCGAACTTCGAGCCGGGCGTCGACGTGACCGCGGCAGTCACGGTTCTCGCCGAGGGGACGGCAGGGCACCTGACGACCGCGGCGATCGACCGCTTCGGCCTCCAGGGCCGGAATCCCCAGATCTGGGCGCTCGGCGTGAAGGAGGTCTGGAAGGTCCCGAAGCCGCTGCGCAAGATCGTCCACACGATGGGCTGGCCGCTCCGCAAGCGGGCGCGGTACGGCGAGTTCGGCGGGTCGTGGATCTACCCGATGGGCGACGACCACGTCTCGCTCGGGTTCGTGGTCGGGCTCGAGTACGCCGACGTCGAGCTCTCCGCGCACGACCTCCTGCAGGAGTTCAAGACGCACCGGCTCGTGCGCAAGATCCTCGACGGCGGCGAGCGCGTCGCCTGGGGGGCGAAGACGATCACCGAGGGCGGTCTCCACTCGATCCCGGCGAAGCTCAACGCGCCCGGCCTGCTGCTCGTCGGCGAGGGCGCCGGCCTCGTCAACGTGCCTCGCCTCAAGGGCGTGCACTACGCGATCGAGTCCGGCCGGCTCGCGGCCGAGGCGGCGTTCGCGGCGCTGCAGCGCGGCGAGGTCGCGGGGCGGCGGGGTGCGCTCGACGGGTACGACGAGGCGCTCCGGGCGAGCTACGTCTGGAAGGACCTCACCGAGGTGCGGAACATGCGCCAGGCCTTCGACAAGGGCTTCTTCCTGGGCGGCGCGCTCGCGAGCGCGATGACCGTGACGAAGGGAAAGCTCCCGCCGAAGGACTACGGCACGCATCCGAACGCGGACACGCCGCTGCTGCGCACCGGACGGGCGGCGTCCTATCCCGCCGCCGGACGGCACGTACACCTTCGACAAGCTCTCCTCCGTCTTCGCGTCCGGCAACCGGACGCGCGACGACCAGCCGAGCCACATCCGCGTGGAGACGAGCGTCCCGCGCGACGTCGCGGAGATGTGGCACTGGATGTGCCCGGCGCAGGTCTACGAGGTGGGCGAGGAGGACGGCGACGGCACCGTCGCAGGTGCTCGTCAACCCGTCGAACTGCGTCCAGTGCGGCGCGATCAGCGCCAAGGGCGGGCGGCTGACGCCGCCCGAGGGCGGCTCCGGCCCCGAGTACACCGTCACCTAGCGGCACCGTGGGCGACGCGCGCTTCGACGTGGTGGTGGTCGGCGCGGGGATCGTCGGGCTCGCGACCGCGCGCGAGCTTCTCCACCGGCGGCCGGGGGCTCGCCTGGCCGTGCTGGACAAGGAGCCCGTCGTGGGGGCGCACCAGACGAGCCACTCGAGCGGCGTGATCCACCGCGGCGTCTACTACGCCGCGGGCTCGCTCAAGGCGCGGCTCTGCGTCGAGGGCGCCGAGCGGCTGCTCACGTACTGCGACGAGCGCGGGATCCCCGTGCGTCGGTGCGGCAAGGTGGTCGTGGCGACGGACTCCCCGGAGGTCGATCGGCTGGAGGAGCTCCACCGCCGGTCGGTCGCGAACGGAGTGCCGCGCGTGGAGCTCATCGGCGGCGAGCGGCTGCGGGAGATCGAGCCGCACGTCGCCGGCGTCTGCGCGCTGCACTCGCCCGAGACCTCGGTGGTCGACTTCTCGCTCGTGGCCGCCGCGTACGCCGACGACGTCCGTGCGGCCGGGGGCGAGCTCCTGCTCGGCCGCGAGGTCACGGCGTTCCGGCGGCGGGGCGGGGATGGCCCGACCGCGATCGAGACCACGCACGGGGACGTCGAGGCGCGGCGGGTCGTCGTCTGCGGAGGGGTGTTCGCAGACCGGCTCGCGATGCTCTCGGGCGCGCCCGCCGAGCCGCGCATCGTCCCGTTCCGCGGCGACTACCTCGCGCTCCGGCCCGAGCGTCGGCACCTCGTGCGCGGCCTCGTCTATCCGGTCCCGGATCCGGCGTTCCCGTTCCTCGGGATCCACACGACGGTGCGCCCCGACGGCGACGTCTGGCTCGGCCCGAACGCCGTCCTCGCGCTCGCGCGCGAGGGATACCGGCGCCGTGACCTCTCGGTCCGCGACCTCCGCGAGACGCTCCGGTCGAGAGGGTTCCGACGGCTCGCGCGGCGCCACTGGCGGATGGGCGCGGGCGAGACCGTGCGCGACCTGTCGACGCGGCTCTTCGTCGCGTCTGCCCGAAAGCTGCTGCCGGAGCTCGAGGTCGCGGACGTCGTCCCCGGCCCCTCCGGGATCCGCGCCCAGGCGTTGGCCGCGGACGGGACGCTCGTCGACGACTTCGTCTTCCACGAGGGCGAGGCCGTCGTCCACGTGCGCAACGCCCCGTCACCCGGCGCGACGTCGTCCCTCGCCATCGCCGGGGTGATCGCCGACCGCGTCGGCTGAGGTCACCGGGGCCGGCGCGTGTCCCAGGCGTCGGCCATCGCGACCCGCTCGGCGAGGGTCGGGTGCGTGCCGAACAGAAGCTGCGCCCAGCCGGGCGGGCTCGGGTCGGCGAGCGACGTCTCGGCGAACCGGCGGAAGAGGCCGCGCGCCGCCGCAGGGTCGTGCGTCGTCTCGAGCGCCTTCCAGTCGGCCTCCGCCTCCATGCGGCGGCTGACGAGGTTCACGCCGGGTGCGGCGACGAGCCCGAGCACCGCGACCGTCACCAGGGCGAGCGGGATCGACCGCGGCTCGCCCATCCCGCCGCGCCGCCGCGTGACGACCGTCAGCACGAGCGCGCCGGGCAGCGTGAAGAGGGCGAACCACCCGATCGCTCTCGGGAGGTGGCCGCTCGACTGGTGCCCGAGCTCGTGCGCGAGGACGACGTCGATCTCGGCGTTGGTGAAGCGACCGTCGAGGAGGGTGTCCCAGAGCACGACTCGCCGCGACGGGCCGAGCCCGAACGCGTACGCGTTCGCTCGGCTCGTCCGGCCGCTCACGGTCTCGACCCGAAGCGGGACGCCCTCGACGCCCTGGGCGCCGCTCGAAACGCCGGTAGGCCTGCTCGACGCGCTGGTCCCGCACGGGCTCGGTGCTCGGTGAGGTACGGCTGGACGAAGACGAGCGCCGCAGCGATCGCCGCCAGCACGAGCGAGCCCGGGATCCACCACCACGAGCCGAGCCACCGGGCGAGCGCCATCACCACGAGAAGCGACACCGAGATCGCGACGAACGTCCCGGCGAGCCCGAGCCAGCCGCCGAGGATCGCCGACACGTACCCGACCTCGGAGAGGTCGTGCCGTCGCTGCCACCACACCGACGCCACGGCGAACGGAAGCCGCGCCAGCCACACGAGCGCGAGCCCCACCATCCCGAGCAGCATCCCCGTGCCGATCGGGCCCGCGGCCGACTCGCGGGCGAGACGGGCGCCGCGCCTCGCGTAGACGGCCAGGGTGACGAGAGCCGCCACCTGGGCGAGCGCCCAGTTCACGTAGAGGAACCGCTCGTACCGCTCCGCCCGCGCGACGACGTCAGGACCGAAGACGGCATCGACGTCGACCTTCGGCAGGGCCAGGTCGTCGGGGACGGACGTCCCCGCGAGGAGCCAGGCGGCCGCGACCCAGCCGGCCGCGAGCGCCGCGTACAGGGCGGCGCGCCGGGGCCGGACGGCCGTCATGCGGCGTCCTCGCCCGCGGGCGGGTCGAGCCGCGGCGAGGCGTCGGGGTACCGCGCGGTGAGAAGCAGGACGTACCCGGCCGTCTGCGCCTCGTAGCGCAGCCCCGCCGCGCCGAGATCCCGGAGCCCCGCCGGCATCCGGCCCGTGGCCAGGGCGGCGAACCAGGCGAGCACCCCGACCACGGTGACGAGGAGCGCGTACGCGACGGCGAGGAGCAGGGCGGGAAGCGCCAGCACCAGCCGCACGAGCACCCCGAGGCGGCGTTGTCGGGCCGGCGGGGACACGGTCAGGTCGACCGGGTAGGAGCCCTCGCGCCCGAGGAAGCCGGGGTAGGGACGCCCCACGACGTGGAGGAAGGCGGAGACGTGCGCGGTCGCCCTGACGAAGGCTGCGAGGAAGCGGTGCAGCGGCGCGGGCACGCGGCCCGTCACGAGCGCGACCGCCCAGGCGGCGAGCGCGGCGAGCGCGGCCGGAACCGCCCAGAGCCCGAGCCAGCAGAGATGCGGCACCACGAGCAACGGGCGGAACGCGACGATCAGGCGCGGCCGTCGAAGGTCGTCGCCGACGTGCAGCGCGATCGGGTGGGGACGCCGCCCGACTGCGTCGGGCGACATCGCGTCCGGCCGGCCCCCGGGCCGGTCATGGTCGGCAGGCATGTCCACCCGCGCATTCTGCGTGCGGGACGTGTCTACGATCGGGGCGTGAGCGGCGACCCCCTCTCGCGCGACGACGTCGTGCGCGCCGCGGAGACGATCCGCGGTCGCGTCCGCCGCACACCGCTGCTGGACGGCGCGGACGTCGCCCCCGGCCTCCGGCTCAAGGCGGAGCTCTTCCAGCACACGGGCTCGTTCAAGGCGCGCGGCGTCACGAACCGGCTGGCGGCGATGGGTGTCGAGGAGCGCGCGCACGGCGTCGCCGGCGCGTCCGCGGGGAACCATGCGATCGCCCTCGCGTGGGGCGCTGCGCGCGAGGGCATCGAGTGCGTCGTCTTCTCCTGGGCGGCGGCGAGCACGTTCAAGCTCGACCGCGCCCGGGCGCTCGGAGCGAGGATCGACGCCGAGGCGGCCGACCCGGCGGGAGCGTTCTCGCGCCTCGAGGAGCACATCGCGGCGACGGGCGCGACGCTCGTCCATCCCTTCGACGATCCGCTCGTGATGGCCGGGCAGGGGACCGTCGGGCTCGAGATCCTCGAGGACGCCCCGGACGCGGACGTCGTCGTCGTCCCCGTCGGCGGAGGCGGGCTCGTGGCCGGGATCGCGACGGCGGTCGCCCCGCGCGGCGTCCGGGTCGTCGGCGGTCGAGCCGGAGGGGTCTGCGGCGCTCCTGCCGGCGCTGGCCGCGGGTGAGCCGGTGCACGTCACGCCCCGGACGATCGCCGGCGGGCTCGACACGCCGTACGCGCGGCCGCAACGCCCTGGCCGCCTGCCGGGCGGCGGGCGTGGAGGTCGTCACGGTTCCCGACGACGCGATCACGGACGCGATGCGCCGGCTGTACGCCGACGCGAAGCTCGCCTGCGAGCCGGCCGGCGCTGCGGCGCGTGGCGGCCGTGCTCGGGGGCCTCGTGGACGGCGACGCCGTCGTCGCCGTCGTCTCGGGAGGCAACGTCGGGCCCGAGATGGCCTCTGATATCCTGGCCGGTCGATGAAGGCCGACATCCATCCCGAGTACGTCGTCGCGCACGTCACCTGCTCGTGCGGCAACGAGTTCATGACCCGCTCGACGAAGCCGGAGCTCCACGTCGAGGTGTGCTCCGCCTGCCACCCGTTCTACACGGGCAAGCAGAAGCTGATGGACTCGGGCGGCCGCGTCGAGCGCTTCCAGCGCCGCCTCGAGAAGGCCGACGCGTCGCGGTCGCAGGCCGCGAGCCGCTAGGCGGATCGCGGCCGCTAGCCTCCATCGCAGCATGGCGCGCCGTCTCTAGCTGTTGCGGGCCTCGCGTCGGGCGGCGTCTCGTACGGGGGACAGGCCGTGCTGGAGGGCGTGATGATGCGCGGCCCCTCGTGCTGGGCGGTCGCCGTCCGGACGCCCGAGGGAGGGATCCAGGAGGTCGTCCGCGAGGTCAGCTCGCCGATGAAGCGCCACCGCATCTGGCGGCTGCCGGTGATCCGCGGGGTCATCGCGCTCGGCGAGTCGCTCGCGATCGGGTTCCGCGCGCTCGCCATCTCCGCCAACGTCGCCGCGCGCGAGGAGGACGACGAGGGCAACGTCGTCACGGAGATCACGCGCGGACAGATCATCTTCTCGTTCGCGATCGCGATCGGGTTCGCGCTGATGCTGTTCAAGGTCGGCCCGGCGCTCGTGACGAACTGGCTGCCGATCGACGACACCGCCTGGTTCGTCATCGTCGAGGGGCTGATCCGGGTCGGCGTGTTCATCGCCTACATCGGCCTGATCGGCCTGCTCCCGGACCTGAGGCGCGTCTTCATGTACCACGGCGCCGAGCACAAGACGATCAACGCGCTCGAGGGCGGCTCCGAGCTGACCCCGGAGAAGGTGCAGAAGTTCAGCTTGATCCACCCGCGTTGCGGAACGGCGTTTTTGCTCTGGGTCATGGTGCTCGGCATCTTCGTCTTCGCGCTCGTCGGCCGGCCGGTCTGGTACTGGCTGATCGTCAGCCGCATCCTCCTGCTGCCGGTGATCGCCGGGCTCGCGTACGAGCTGATCCGCTACGCCGGCAAGCATCAGGACAACCGGGTGCTGATGACGCTGCTCGCGCCCGGCCTGTGGCTGCAGCGGCTGACGACCCGTGAGCCGACGCTCGATCAGGTCGAGGTCTCGATCCGCGCGATCGAGGAGGTCCGACGGCGCGAGGCCGGCGAGAGCGCCGCCGAGCTGGCGACGGACACCCGCGTCGAGGTGATGGCGTAACACATGCCGAGGATCGTTCGTGACGCGGATGTCGCCTGGGAGGGGAACCTCGCACGCGGACACGGCGCGCTGACCGCGGCCACCTCGGGCGCGTTCATCGGCCTCTCGTACTCGCTGCCGGCCCGCGTCGGCGACCCCGAGGGCAAGACGAGCCCCGAGGAGCTCCTCGCGGCGGCGCACGGCGGCTGCTTCACGATGTCCCTCGCGGGCGAGCTGACCGGCGCGGGCACGCCGCCCGGCCGGCTCGACGTGCATTGCCGCATCACGATGGACGAGATCGAAGGCCGGGGGCACCTGATCGTGCACTCGGCGCTCGAGGTGCGTGCGAGCGTCCCGGACCTCGACGAGGAGGCGTTCGCCGCGGCGGTGGAGGCGGCGGACAGGGGGTGCACGTTCTCCGCGCTCCTGCGCGACGCGGGCGTCGGGATCGACATCGAGACAACGCTGGAGAGCTGACGGAGGAGGCGACGAGTGGCAACGGATCGCACTGCGAAGGTGACGTGGGCGGGCTCGCTCATGGACGGCGGCGGACGGATCGAGGGCGTCGGGAGCGGCGCGTTCGGCCCGCTCGACGTGACGTGGGCATCGCGCGCCGAGTCGCCCGACGGGAAGACGAGCCCGGAGGAGCTCATCGCAGCGGCCTGGGCGTCGTGCTACTCGATGGCGCTGTCGCACGGCGCTCGCGGGCGCGGGGACGCCGCCCGAGCGGCTCGAGACGGCCGTCACCGTCACGTTCCAGCCGGGCGAGGGGATCACGAGGGGCGCGATCGTCGTCGTCGGCACGGTGCCGGGGATCGACCACGCCGGCTTCGTCGAGCAGGCGGAGGGAGCGAAGGTCGAACTGCCCCGTCTCGAAGGCGCTCACGGGGATCCCCGAGGTGACGCTCGACGCCACGCTCTCGACCTAGATGGTCGATCGGCAATGTGCGCGAACCGGATGCCGCTCCAGACGCGGCGCCGGATCACTTCGGCCGGGCACGGCACGTAGGGTCGGCTACGAGCCGGGCCCGGCCGGTGCGCCCGGCTTGGTCTGGAACGTCCCCGGACGTCACGCCCATCACCGATCGACCATCTGAGGGCGCGTCGTCGGGCGCCTACCATGCCGCCATGGCGACGCTGGAACAGCTGGCAGACGAGCTCGAGCGCTCCCACGCCGAGCTCCAGGAGCGGATGGCCGATCCGTCCGTCTACGCGAACCACCGCGAGGCGGCCGAGCTCGGGCGCCGTCTCAAGGAGCTCGAGCCGGCCGTCCGTGCCGCGCGCGAGTGGCGGCAGGCGAGCGCCGATCTCGCGGAGGCGAAGGACGACCCCGAGCTCGCCGCGATGGCCGGCGGAGCTCGAGGCCGACGTCGCACGGCTCGAGGACGAGCTCCGGCTGGCGCTCGTCGAGCGCGACCCCGCGGACGGGAAGGACGTGATCGTGGAGGTCCAGTCAGGGCGTCGGCGGCGACGAGGCGGCGCTCTGGGCGGGCGAGGTCGCGCGCATGCTCCAGCGCTACGCCGAGCGGCGCGGGTTCCGGACCGAGGTGCTCTCGGCGAGCGAGAACGACGGCGGCGGCGTGAAGGAGACCGTGTTCGCGGTCAAGGGCGACGGCGCGTTCTCGGTCTTCAAGTGGGAAGGGCGGAACGCATCGCGTGCAGCGTGTGCCGGCCACCGAGTCGCAGGGGCGGATCCACACGTCGACGGCGACGGTCGCGGTCATGCCCGAGGCGGAGGAGGTCGAGATCCAGATCGAGGACAAGGACCTCAAGATCGACGTCTATCGCTCGACCGGCCCGGGCGGGCAGTCGGTGAACACGACCGACTCGGCGGTGCGGATCACGCACCTGCCGACCGGGATCGTCGTCTCGATGCAGGACGAGAAGTCGCAGCTCCAGAACAAGCAGAAGGCGATGCGCGTCCTCCGCGCACGGTTGTACGAGGCCGAGCGGGAGCGGCGGCAGGCCGAGGTCGCCGCCGCGCGGCGCTCGCAGGTCGGCACCGGCGAGCGGGCCGAGAAGATCCGCACCTACAACTTCGCCGAGAACCGCCTCACCGACCACCGCATCAAGCACACGGTCCATCGCCTCGACCAGATCCTGGACGGGGACCTCGAGGAGTTCACCGACGCGCTTCAGGCCGAGGAGCGGCGACGGGCCCTCGAGGCAGCGGTGTGACGGCGCTCGCCGCGAGTCGCGCCGGCTGGTGAGCAGTCCCCCGCTGACCGTCGGCGACGTCCTGCGGCGGTCGACCGACCATCTCGCCGGCAGGGGCGCGGAGCAGCCCCGGCTCGACGCCGAGCGGCTGCTCGCGCACGCGCTCCGGATGCAGCGGGTCGAGCTCTACATGCATCTCGACCGGCCGCTCACGCCGGCGGAGCTCGACGACGCGCGCGCGCTCCTCGCGCGACGCGCCGTGGGCGAGCCGCTGCAGTACGTCCTCGGCGAGTGGGGCTTCCGGCGCCTCACGCTGCAGGTCGATCGACGGGCGTTGATCCCCCGGCCCGAGACCGAGACGGTCGTCGAGCGCTGCCTCGCCGTGCTCGACGGCACGGACGCCCCGCGCGTCCTCGACGTCGGCACCGGCTCGGGCGCGATCGCGCTCGCGATCGCCGACGAGCACCCCTCCGCGCGGGTGACGGCGATGGACGTGTCGGAGGATGCGCTCGCGCTCGCACGCGAGAACGCGGAGCGGACGGGCCGCGCCGTCGAGCTCCTCCGCCGCGACCTCTTCGCGGGGCTCCCGGGTGAGGGCTGGGACCTCGTCGTCTCCAACCCTCCCTACGTGCGAGACGACGAGCTGGCCTCGCTTCCGACCGCCGTGGCCGACTGGGAGCCCGACGTGGCGCTCGTCGACCGGGGGCAGACGCAGGAGCTCGTCCGCGACGCGGCGCGCGTCCTGCGGCCGGGGGGCGCGCTGGTCCTCGAGGCGCACGAGGACGGCGCCTCCGACGTCGGCCGCCTGCTCGCGGCGCACGGCTACCGCGAGATCCGCGTGACCCCCGACCTGGCCGGCCGCGACCGCGTCGTCGAGGGGCGCACGCCGGCGTGAGCACCGAGTCGGCGATCGCCGCGCTCCGGGCCGGCCGCCTCGTGATCGTGCCGACCGACACGGTCTACGGGCTCGCGGCCGACGGGGAGAGCGCGGCGGCCGCGTCGGCCCTCTACGCGGCGAAGGGCCGTGCCGCCATCCAGCCGACGGCGGTGCTGTTCGCCTCGGTGAACGTGCTGGTCGACCGCGTTCCGGAGCTGCCCTCGTGCGCCGTCGACGCCGCCCGGGCGCTCCTCCCGGGCCCGGTGACGCTCGTCCTGCCCAACCCCGCGCGGCGGTACGCGTGGCTGAACCCCGAGCGGCCGGACGCGGTCGGGGTCAGGGTGCCGTCCGTGTCGGGAGCGGGCCGGAGCGTGCTGGACGCGCTCGGGACGCTCGTCGCGACGAGCGCGAACCTTCCGGGAGGGCCCGACCCCCGGTGCGTCGCGGACGTGCCTCCGGAGATCCTGGCCGCCGTCGACGCCGTCGTCGACGGCGGGGAGCTGCCCGGCACCCCGTCGACGGTGATCGACCTCGTCGGCCCCGAGCCGCGGATCCTGCGGGACGGTGCGGTGCCCGCGCACGAGGCGCTCGCGCGCCTTCGCGCTCTTACGGATCGTTAACCCCATGCCGACCCCGGCCTAACGCGACGGAGAGAGACTCGCCCACATGAGACCTCGTGTCGCCGTCGCCGCGGTCGCGTCGCTCGCACTGGTCGCCGTGCCCCTGGCGGCCGCGCAGGCGCCCACCGCGGTCACCGGGGAGGCGACCTCGGTCGGCGCGACGACCGCGGTCGTCACCGGCACGATCGACCCCGGAGGAGAGGCGACGAGCTGGTACGTCGAGTACGGCCCGACGACCGCCTACGGCTCGCGGACGGACCCGAGGAGCGCGGGGAACGGCACCGCACAGGTCGACGTCTCGGGGCAGCTGCGCTCCCTCACGACCGGTGCCACGTACCACTATCGCCTCGTGGCCACGAACGCCTCCGGGACGAGTCGCGGTGCCGACCGGTCCTTCGCGACGCGCGCCGCGCCGACCGTCGTCACGAGCCCTGCATGGGCGCTCGGGCCGTCGTCCGCGACGGTCGGCGGCACCGTCGACCCGAACGGGCGCTCGACGGGCTGGTGGGTCGAGTACGGCACGACCACGAGCTACGGGTCGCGCACCGACACACAGTCCGCAGGGTCGGGATCGAGTGCCGTGAGCGTCTCCGTCAGGCTCGGCGGCCTGAAGGCCGGCGCCACGTATCACTTCAGGCTCGTCGCGGCAAACGACCTCGGCACCACCCGGGGAGCGGACAGGTCGTTCCGCACGGACCTCGCGCCCTCGGTCTCGACCGGCGGCGTGGACGGCATCAGTGTGTCGTCGGCCCGCCTCAACGGCTCGGTGAACCCCCGGGGACGCGGCAGCGTCGCGTGGTTCGAGTACGGCACGACCTCCGCGCTCGGCAGCCGTACCGGGGACCAGGACACGGGCTTCGGGACGACCTCGCTGCGCTTCTCCGCGCAGCTCGCCGGGCTCCAGCCCGGGACGCGCTACTACTACCGGGCCGCGGCCCGGAGCGACGCGGGCACGACGGTGGGGCAGACGCGCTCCTTCACGACCAGCGCCGGCCCGCTCGTCGTGACCGGCCCGGCGCAGGTGGCAGGCGTCAACGTCGTCCTGAGAGGCACCGTCGACCCGGTCGGCCGCGCGACGAGCTGGTGGTTCGAGCTCGGGCCGTCGACGTCGTACGGCACGACGACGGTCGTCAAGAGCGCCGGCTCGGGCCGGGGAGCGATCGCCGTGTCGGAGTCGATCGCCGGGCTCCAGCCCGGCGCCGAGTACCACGTCAGGCTCGTGGCGCGATCCTCGGCCGGCACGACGAGAGGCGCGGACGCCGTGTTCAGGACCGCCGGCGCGCCGGTGGTCGGGCGCTCGACCGTGTCCGCGATCTCGCTCACGCGAGCGCGGGTCGGCGCGACCGTCTCGACGAGCGGGCTCGCGACGAGCGTGTGGGTCGAGGTCGGGCGTCGCGGAAGGCTCACCTCGCGGACTGCGCCGGTCGCGCTGCAACCCGCCGGCGCGACGAGCCGCGTCTCGCTGCGCGTCACGGGCCTCGCGCCGGGCACCCGCTACACCTTCCGCGTCGTCGCCCGGAACGCTGCCGGGACCGCGACCGGGGCTTCCGCCTCCTTCGGGACGGCGGCGCGGCCGCGCGACGAGCACGGCCGGCTCCTCCGCTGCACCATCGTGGGCACGAACGGCCCGGACCGGCTCGTGGGGACCGGTCGGCGCAACGTGATCTGCGGGCTCGGAGGATCGGACGTGCTCGTCGGCCGCGGCGGAGACGACGTCGTCTCGGGCGGCCCGGGAAACGACTATCTCCTGCCCGGACCGGGTCGCGACCGCGTCCTCGGCGGCGCCGGCAACGACTTCGTCGGCGCGCGCGACGGGCGCGCGGACAGGATCTTCGGAGGGCCAGGCGCCGACCGCGCCCGCGTCGACCCCCGGCTCGACATCACGCGATCGGCTCGACGGGTCGGCTGAGCCGCCGGCCGGCGCGCGCCGGGCACCGCGCGCAGGCCCCGAGGGCGACGGCGGAGTACGATCCGGCTCGTGGCAGTTGCCGCCGACCACCTCGAGCGTCTGCGGACCGGGGGGCTTGCGGAGCACGATCCCGAGATCGCGGCGCTGATCGGCCGAGAGGCCGACCGGCAGCGCGGTCAGATCGAGCTGATCGCGTCGGAGAACTTCACCTGGCCGTCCGTGCTCGAGGCGGTGGGCTCGGTGCTGACCAACAAGTACGCCGAGGGGTACCCGGGGCGCCGCTACTACGGTGGCTGCGAGGTCGTCGACGCGGTCGAGCAGCTCGCGATCGACCGTGCGAAGGAGCTCTTCGGCGCGGAGCACGCGAACGTCCAACCGCACGCGGGCGCGCAGGCGAACATGGCCGTCTACTTCGGCCTGCTGGAGCCCGGCGACACGGTCCTGTCGTTGCGGCTCGACCACGGCGGCCACCTGACGCACGGGCTCAAGGTCAACTTCTCCGGGCGCCTGTACACGATCGTGCACTACGGCGTCTCGCGCGAGACGGGGGTCGTCGACGAGGACGAGGTGCTCGCGCTCGCGCGCGAGCACCGGCCGAAGATCATCCTCTGCGGCGGGTCGGCATATCCGCGCACGGTCGATACGGAGATGTTCCGCCGCGTCGCCGACGACGTCGAGGCGCTGCTCTGGTGCGACATGGCCCATTTCGCCGGGCTCGTCGCCGCCGGGCTCCACCCGAACCCGGTCGAGCACTGCGACGTCGTCACGTCCACGACGCACAAGACCCTGGCCGGCCCGCGCGCCGGTCTCGTTCTCTGCCGGGAGCAGCATGCGACGGCCATCGACCGGGCGGTGTTCCCGGGGATGCAGGGCGGTCCCCTCGAGCACGTGATCGCCGCAAAGGCGACGTGCTTCCGGATCGCCGGCACCGACGGCTTCCGCGCCTACCAGCAGCAGGTGCGCGCGAATGCGGACGCGCTCGCGGAGACGCTGGTCGCGGGAGGGGTCGACCTCCTCACCGGCGGCACCGATACCCACCTCCTGCAGCTCGACCTGCGGGCCACCGAGTGGTCGGGGAAGGACGCCGAGGAGCGGCTCCACGCCGTCGGCCTCACCACCAATCGCAACACCGTGCCCTTCGACGAGCGGCCGCCGACGATCGCGTCCGGCGTCCGCGTCGGCACGCAGGCCGCGACCATGCGCGGCTTCGACGAGGACGACTTCCGCGAGGTCGGGGCGATCGTGGTGGACGCGCTTGCGCCCGACGCCGACGTCGCAGCCCTCCGCACGCGCTCCGCGGCGCTGTGCGAGAGGCGTCCGCTGTATCCGGGCTTTCGCGGATACCCCACGTACCTCGCCGGCGAGCACGGCTAGGGAGCCGGATGGCCGTAGCTCCAGGTGGCATCTCGACGCGCAGCGTCACCGAGGTCGGCCATCCCCTCGTCCAGCACAAGCTCGGCCTGCTGCGCGACGTGACGACCACGACGCAGATGTTCAGGCAGCTCGTCAACGAGCTGACGCTGCTGCTCACCTACGAGGCGACGAAGGACCTTCCGCACGAAGAGGTCGAGATCGAGACGCCGCTCGAGAGGACCTCGGCCCGGCGGATCTCCGGGAAGAAGGTCGCGGTCTGCCCGATCCTTCGGGCGGGGATCGGGATGCTCGACGCCGTGCTGTCGCTCGTCCCCGGCGCCCGCGTCGGGTTCATCGGGCTCTATCGCAACGAGGAGACGCTCGAGCCGGTCGAGTACTACGTCAAGCTGCCGAACGACATCGCGGACCGCGACGTGATCCTGCTCGACCCGATGCTCGCGACCGGCAACTCGACGGCCGCGGCGGTCGAGACCGTGAAGGCGGCGGGCGCGACGTCCGTGCGCCTGATCGCCCTGATCGCCGCGCCGGAGGGGATCGAGCGCATCCACCGCGACCATCCGGACGTCTCGATCGTCGTGGCCGCGGTCGACCGGGCGCTCAACGAGAAGGGCTACATCGTGCCGGGCCTCGGGGACGCAGGCGACCGCCTGTACGGGACGAAGTAGAGCCGAGATGCTCTCCGATCTGCGAGCGAACCCGGAGGTTCTCTGGGGCGCGCTGATCGCGTTCGCCATCGTCGTGCTGCTGACGCCCGCGGTCGGAGGGATGGCCCGCCTGCTCGGCGTGGTCGACCGGCCGGACGCGCGCCGCCTCAACAAGCGTCCGATCCCGCGCCTGGGCGGGCTCGCGATCTTCCTCGGGATCCTCGTCCCGTCGCTTGCGTTCCTCGACCTCTCGGGTGAGATGCGCGGCATCCTGCTCGGTGCCGCGGTCGCGTGCGTCGTCGGCGCGATCGACGACTTCCGCGGCCTCGATCCTCTGCCGAAGCTCGCCGGCCAGGTCGTCGCCGCCTCGATCCCCATCGCGTTCGGCGTCTGGATCGACCACTTCACGTTCCCGTTCGTCGGCGTCGTCGATCTCCCGGCGGCCGTGGGAATGCCGCTGACCGTCGTCTGGATCGTCGCCGTGATGAACATGGTCAACTTCCTCGACGGCATGGACGGGCTCGCGGCGGGGGTGTGCGCCATCGCGGGAATCACCTTCGCGACGCTCGCGCTCTCGCTCGGCAAGGTCGACGCGGCGCTCCTCTCGGCCGTGGTCGCCGGTGCCTGCGTGGGGTTTCTCCGCCACAACTTCTTCCCCGCGCGCATCTTCATGGGGGATTCGGGTGCGCTCGTCCTCGGCTTCACGTTGGCGACCGTCTCGATCTCCGGTCTGCTCAAGACGGCGTCGACGGTCGTCCTGTTCCTGCCGCTGCTCGTGCTGGCGGTTCCCATCCTCGACACGTCGTTCGTCGTCGCGCGCCGGCTGAAGCACGGCGAGAGCCCCTTCGCCCCCGACCAGTCGCACCTGCACTACCGCTTCCTCCGTCGTGGCTTCTCGCAGCGCCGCGCCGCCCTGACGATGTGGGCGTGGGCGGCGAGCCTCGGAGCGGCCGCGCTCGCGACCCGCTTCATCCCGTTCCGGGCGGGTGGGGTGTGGCACCTCTGGGATACGGTCGCGGTCGCCGCGATCGCGCTCGGCGCGCTCGCGTTCTCCGCGTACGTGGTGTACCTGCTCGAGATCGTCAAGCTGGCGAGCCCGCGGCCACGGCGGCGCCCGGCGGACGCCGACGACACGGAGCGGCTCAGCGCGTGACGGCGCTTCGCGGCGGCACCGTCACGTTCGTCTTCACGGACATCGAGGGCTCGACGGAGCTGCTCAAGCGCCTCGGCGACCGGTACGCGGAGGCGCTCTCGGAGCACCGGCGCATGATCCGCGACGCGTTCAGTGAGCGGGGCGGCCAGGAGATCGACACGCAGGGAGACGCGTTCTTCTACTGCTTCGAGCGCGCCCGCGACGCGGTGGCGGCGGCGGTCGCGGCCCAGCGCGCGCTGGCCGAGCACGCGTGGCCGGACGACACCGCTCTCAAGGTGCGCATGAGCCTCCACACGGGTGAGCCCGTCGTCGGCGAGGAGGGCTACGTCGGCCTCGACGTCCATCGCGCCGCGCGCATCTGCTCGGCAGGGCACGGCGGCCAGGTGCTGCTCTCGGCAACCACGGCGGCGCTGGTGTCGGGAGCGCTGCCGGACGGTGTCACCAAGCGCGACCTCGGCGAGGTGCGGCTCAAGGACATGGACGAGCCCGAGCACGTCACGCAGCTCGTGATCGACGGGCTTCCCGAGAGCTTCCCGCCGCTGCGGACCGGAGAAGAGGAGCCGATGGACTTCGGCGAGCGCCTTGCCCGGAAGATCCAGGACGACATCGAGCGGCACCTGGAGGCCAGCCTGTCGGGTGGCGCGACCTTCGACGTCGCGAAGGGCGGGACCCGCCTTGCGTTCTTCGGCCTCCTGAACCTCGTGCTGCTGGTCGCCGCGATCGTCGTGATCATCCTGCTGATCAAGCTCGTCGTGTAGGTGGCGGGTGAGCGCGGTGTCCGACTTCAAGTCGGACACCCCTCCTTGGGGCGACCCGTCTTCCGGCTCGCGGCGCGCGGTGTGGCCGACGAAGTCGAGGAGCGCCTCGGTGAAGGCGGGGGAGAGCTGCGGGTTGTGGCCGTACCCCGGGATGACGACGCGCTCGGCGTCGAGCTCGCGCTCGAGGACGTCGCAGATCGCCTCGTAGGCCGGGTGATGCGCCCCCGAGACGACGAGCGTCGGGATCCCGAGGCGGGCCAGCTCCGCGAGCGGGATCTCCGCCTCCCACGGCCCGCGCTCGCGGATGAGGGCCTGGACGCCCTGCTCGAGCTCGGGCGGGAGCGGGCTGGGCGGGTCCCAGTCCGACCCGACCGCGGCCAGGAAGCGGCGCAGGAAGGACTCCGGCTCGTCGTCCCGCGCGCTCGCGTACAGCGCGGCGCCACCCCGGGCGAACGCCGCCACCGCCGGATCGTCGAGCGCGACGCTCGTGCACGGAGGCTCGATCACCGTGAGCGACCCGAGCCTGGCCCGCGCACGCGCGGCTGCGAGGAGGCAGACGACGCCGCCGTAGGAGTGGCCGACGAGGTGGTCGCCGTATGCGAGCCGCTCCGCGACCCAGTCCGCGTGCGGCTCGAAGTCGACGTCCTCGACCGGGCCGGGGGCGAATCCTGGTCGCTCGAGGACGACGAGCTCGGCCTCGCCGAGGATCGCCCGACGCTGCTCGCGCCAGGTCGCGCGGCCGCCGACGACGCTCCCGTGGACGAGCACGATACGTTCCATCGCTGCCACAAAGGTAGAGCGTATTCCGCTCGCAGAGCCGAATGAGGCTGTTACAAGCCGGTTGGTATGCTCCCGGTCCCGATGGCCGCCGCCGCTTCCTCGTCGCCCCACTCCCTCGCAACGGCGTCCGGGCTCCTGCTCGGGACGATGGGTGTCGCGATGCTGCTCGGGGCGCTGCTCGGCTGGCTTCTCGGCTCGGCCGGGATCGGTCTCCTGGTCGGCGCGCTCGTCGGCATCCCGCTGGCGGTCGCCGTCGTCTACGGCGTCTACTCGCGTTCCGAGTCGTGAGCGCCCGCGTGTTCGAGACACCGCGGCCGGTCCCCGGGCGCCTTGTTCCCGCGCTCGCCGGGTCCGCGGTCGTCGTGCTCGCGCTCCCGGTGTTCGCGGCCGCGGGGTGGCCCCTGCGAGGATGGCTCCTCGCCGCGACGCTGTGGCTCGGGGGTGAGCTCTTCGCGCTCCTCCTGGCGCGGCTTCCGCTCGGCACGGGTAACCTCGCCGCCGCAGGCATGCGTGGTATCGGTACGAGCTTCAGGGCGATCCTGATCGGCATCCCTCTCGTCGCGGTGACGGTCGCCGACGAGCGGATCGGCCTGGCCGCGGCGATCGTCTACGCGCTCGCGTTCACGGTCGAGCTCGCGGTGTCGCTCGTCGAGTACTTCGGGCAGGAGGCGCGGGCATGACCAGGCGTCTCGTCGCCCTGACCGGCCTCCTGCTCCTCGCGTTGCCGGCAGTCGCGCTCGCGGCGGACGGGTCGAACGGTGACGAGGAGAAGTTCAACCCCGCCTCGGAGTGGACGCTCCACGAGTGGGTCCCGATCCACCTCGGCCCGATCGACATGTCGATCAACAAGGCCGTCGCCTACCTGATCCTCGGAGCGGTGCTCTCCTGCGTGATCGGGATCGTCTTCATGCGCGTGAAGGTCGGGTCGGAGCCGACGAAACGGCAGGCGCTCGGGGAGATGATCTACGAGGTCGCGCAGGTGCAGGTCGCCGAGCAGGGGCTTCCGACGAAGGCCATCGGGCGCTGGTTCCCCTACGTCGCAAGCCTGATGGTCTTCATCTGGGTGGTCAACATGCTCGGCTTCATCCCGCTGCCGCTCTCCGACGAGAAGGTGACGATCGCAGGCGTGCAGGTGCCCACGCTGGCGCTCTTCGCGGCGACCTCGACGCTGTCGGTCACCCTGGCGCTCGCCCTGATGACGTTCGTCTTCACCCACGTCGAGGGCATCCGCGAGAACGGCGCGGTCAAGTACTTCAAGAGCTGGATCCCCGACGTCCCGAAGGCGATGTACCCGCTCATCGTGCCGCTCGAGATCCTCGGCCAGTTCATGCGGCTGATCAGCCTCTCCGTCCGTCTCTACGCGAACATGCTCGCCGGCCACATGCTGATCCTCACCTTCCTCGGGCTGATCTTCATCATCGGCAACCTCGCCCTTGCGATCATCGCCGTGCCCGCCGCCGCGATCTTCTACCTCTTCGAGGTCGTGATCGTCGTCTCGATCCAGGCGTACATCTTCGCCGCCCTGTCCGCCATCTACATCGGCTCGGCGATCGAGCCGGACCACTAAGGAGGAGACCTCAACGATGCTGTCCTCACTGTTCCTCGCTGCCGCCGAAGACGGGGCCGACGCCGGCAAGGCGATCGCGCTCGCGCTCGGCATCGGCCTCGGCGCGCTCGGCGCGGGCGTCGGCATCGGCAACATCTTCGGCTCGATGATCCAGGCCGTCGCCCGGCAGCCCGAGCTCCGCGGCGAGCTCCAGGGCATCCAGTGGCTCGGGTTCGCGCTCACCGAGGCGGTCGTGTTCTACGGCCTCATCGGCGGCCTGCTCGCCTACGTCCTCATCTGAGCATGATCGGCCTGCTCGCAGCGGAGTCCTCGAACGACCTGATCAAGGTCGTCCCGGGGCTGATGATCTGGACGCTGATCGCGTTCGCGATCACGTTCTTCGTGCTGAGAAAGTACGCCTTCGGCCCCATCCAGAAGACGATCGACGACCGCCGCGACCGGATCCGCCAGGCGGTCGAGGAGGCGGACAACGCGCGCAACGAGGCGCGCGAGCTGCTCGAGCAGAACCGCGCGATCCTCGCCCAGGCGCGCTCCGAGTCCGGGGAGATCCTCGCCGAGGCGCGCAAGGTCTCGGACGCGCAGATCGACCGGGCGAAGCAGGAGGCGGAGGCGGAGCGACAGCGCCGGCTCGAGGACACGCGCAAGCAGATCGAGGCGGAGACCGCCCGCGCGATCGGGCAGATCCGCACCGAGGTCGCCGACCTGACGATCGAGGCGACCGAGCGCGTGGTCGGCAAGGTGCTCGACGGCGAGGATCAGCGGCGCCTCGTCCAGGAGGCCGTCCAGGGTCTCGACTTCTCCGCCCTGGAGGGCTCGAAGAGCTGATGGCGGTCGCGCAGCGCATGTACGCGCGCGCCCTCTTCGAGGCGGCGCAGGAGCAGCAGCGCGTCGACGTGGCCCGCGACCAGGTCGCCGAGCTGGCCGGTGCGCTCGAGGCGAGCCCCGAGCTCGAGGCGTTCCTCGCCAACCCGCAGCTCGACCCGGGCGCGAAGGCGAGCGTGCTCGAGGAGGTGACCGAGGGCGGCGACCCCATCGTCCGGAACTTCGTCCGCCTCGTCGCGTCCAAGGGGCGTGCCGGTCAGCTGCGCGCGATCGCCGAGGAGTTCGAGGCCATCGTCGACCGCGAGCAGGGCCGCTTGAAGGTCGAGCTGACGACCGCGTACGCGCTTCCCGAGGAGGAGGCCCGTGCGATCGTCGCCAAGATCGAGCAGGGCTCCGGACGCACCGTCGAGGCAACCCGCTTTGTCGACCCCGACCTGATCGGCGGGATGATCCTCCAGGCCGGCGCGCTGCGCGTCGACGCGAGCGTGCGCGGCCGGCTGGATCGTCTCCGCCGTGAGCTCGTCATCCGAACCTGACCCGAAGGAGAGACCTTCCGTGAAGCTCCGCCCCGAAGAGATCACCTCGATCCTGAAGCAGCGCATCGAGCAGTACGACGTCGAGACCGATCTCTCGGAGGTCGGCACCGTGCTCCAGGTCGGCGACGGCATCGCCCGCGTCTACGGACTCGAGAACTGCGTGGCGCTCGAGCGGCTCGAGTTCGAGCACGGCGTCGTCGGCATCGCGTTCAACCTCGAGGAGGACAACGTCGGCGTCGCGCTCTTCGGCGAGTGGCAGCACGTCAAGGAGGGCGAGCCGGTGCGACGCACCGGCGCGGTGATGAGCGTCCCGGTCGGCGAGGGGCTGCTCGGCCGCGTCGTCGACCCGCTCGGCAACCCGCTCGACGGCCAGGGGCCGATCGCGGCGGCCGAGACCCGGCCGCTCGAGTTCAAGGCGCCTGGCGTGATCCAGCGCCAGCCGGTGACCGAGCCGCTCCAGACGGGCCTCAAGGCGATCGACTCGATGATCCCGATCGGCCGCGGCCAGCGCGAGCTGATCATCGGCGACCGCGGCACGGGCAAGACCGCGATCGGCGTCGACGCGATCATCAACCAGCGTGGCGCGCGACGTGATCTGCATCTACGTCGCGGTCGGCCAGAAGGCGTCCACCGTCGCGCAGGTCGTCGAGAGGCTGCGTGACGCGGGCGCGATGGAGTACACGATCGTCATCTCGGCGCCCGCCCAGGAGGCCGCGCCGATCAAGTGGATGGCGCCGTTCGCCGGCGCCGCGATGGGCGAGCACTTCCTCTTCAACGGGCAAGCATGCGCTCGTCATCTACGACGACCTCACGAAGCACGCCGACGCGTACCGGCAGCTGTCGCTGCTCCTGCGGCGGCCGCCGGGCCGCGAGGCGTTCCCCGGCGACGTCTTCTACCTCCACTCGCGCCTCCTCGAGCGCGCGTGCAAGCTCTCCGACGAGCTCGGCGGCGGCTCGCTCACCGCGCTGCCGGTGATCGAGACGCAGGCCGGCGACGTTGCCGCCTACATCCCGACGAACGTCATCTCGATCACCGACGGCCAGATCTTCCTCGAGGCCGGTCTCTTCTACTCGGGCATCCGGCCCGCGATCAACGTCGGCATCTCGGTGTCGCGCGTTGGCGGCAACGCGCAGACGAAGGCGATGAAGAAGGTCGCCGGCCGCCTGCGCCTCGATCTCGCGCAGTACCGCGAGCTCGAGGCGTTCGCGCAGTTCGGCTCCGAGCTCGACGCGGCGACGCAGCAGGCGCTCGCGCGCGGCGAGCGGATGGTCGCGACGCTGAACCAGCCGCAGTTCCAGCCGTGGCCGATCGAGGAGCAGGTCGTCGCGATCTACGCCGGCATCCACGGCTGGCTCGACCGCGTCCCCGTCGGGCAGGTGCCGCGCTTCCAGGAGGAGCTCCGCGAGACGCTGCGCGCGGAGGGGTCGATCTACCAGACGATCAGGGAGAGCGGCGATCTCGCCGACGAGACGGTCGCAAAGCTCGACGAGGCGCTGCAGAAGTTCGTCGACGGCTTCAACGTGGAGGAGGAGCGCGGCCTCGTCGGCTGAGCCATGGCCTCCGTCCAGGACTACAAGCGACGGATCCGGTCGGTCCGCAACACGCGCAAGATCACGCGTGCGCTCGAGCTCGTCGCCGCCGCGAAGCTGCGGCGCGCGCAGGGACGGATCGAGGCGATGCGCCCGTACGCGGACACCATGCGCGAGCTGATCGCCGGCGTCGGCCGCGCCGCCGGCTCCGTCCGCGGGCTGCCCCTGCTGCAGCAGCGCGAGACCACCGCGTCGACGCTGATCGTCCCGCTCGCGGGCGACCGTGGCCTCGCCGGCGCGTTCAACGCGCAGGTGCTCCGCCGCGCGTTCGCGCTCGAGCGGCAGCTCCTGGCCGAGGGCCAGGCGGTGCGCTGGCTCGCCGTCGGCAAGAAGGGCCGCTCGACGCTCACGTTCCGGCGCCGGTCGCTCGACGGGGCCTTCGTGGGCTTCGCGGACGCGCCGACGTACACGGACGCGCAGGCGATCGCGCACCGCGCGTCCGAGCTCTTCGTCGAGGGCGAGGTCGACCGCGTCGTGCTCGTCTACAACACGTTCGTCTCCGCCCTCACGCAGGCGATCACCGACCAGGAGATCCTCCCGATCTCGGCCGACATCCTCGAGACCGACGAGGAGGAGCGCCGCGACGACGCGCTCCGCGGGGACTTCATCTTCGAGCCCGAGCCCGAGGAGATCCTGGAGCGGCTCCTGCCCGTCTATCTCGAGACCCAGGTGTACCGCGCGCTGCTCGAGTCGACCGCGTCGTTCCAGGGCGCGCAGATGACCGCGATGCGGAACGCCTCGAAGAACGCGGGCGACCTGATCGACCGCTACACCCTGCAGATGAACCGCGCCCGGCAGGCGGAGATCACCCAGGAGATCCTGGAGGTCGTGGCGGGGGCCGACGCCCTGGCCTGAGCCGGACGCTCGGCTCTGCTGACGGCCCGGTCGGAGCCCGGTGCCGGCCCGTGTGAGGCAGCCGACGGGGGCGGAGCCCGCGGGTCCCAGGGCCGCAAACCTTTCCCCCGACGCCGACGTCGTATTACCGGGAGTCCTGCGCTATTCTCCCCCGCCCACGTGTCGACCACCAGCCAGACACCCGACAAGCTCCTAGGCCGCGAGGTCGGCGGGGACGACTTCGCGCCCGGCGAGCTGCCGGAGGTCGCCCAGGGCGAGTTCCGCGCGCGCGGGTACTGGGAGCAGGTGTGGCGTCGCTTCCGCCGAGACCGCGTCGCGCTCGCGAGTGTCGTCTTCCTCGTCATGCTCGTGATCGTCGTGTATCCCGGCGCGTGGGTCGCGGAGAAGCTGGTCGGCCACGGCCCGAACCAGATCTTCCCGGACGGCCTCGACGACGGCTTCCTGCCGGTCGGGCCCTGGTCGCACGTGCAGAACTACGAGACCGGCAAGACCGACCTGCTCATCCTGGGCGCGGACGGCTCGCTCGGCCGCGACGAGTTCCTGCGCCTCCTCTACGGCGGTCGCGTGTCGCTGCAGGTGGCGGTGATCTCGACCTTCTTCGTGATGGTGATCGGCATCACGATGGGCGCGGTCGCGGGCTACTACCGCGGCTGGGTCGACACGATCGTCGCGCGGCTGACCGAGATCACGATGGCCTTCCCGGCGCTCCTCTTCGTGATCGCGCTCGCGTCGACGGCCGGCAGCCGGCTCAACAACATCACCCTCGGCGGCCTGGTCGGCGAGGGGGTCGTCACGCTTGTCCTCGTCTTCACGGTCTTCGGCTGGTACTACCCGGCGAGGATCATCCGGGCGAAGGTGTTCTCGCTGCGCGAGAAGGAGTTCATCGAGGCCGCTCTGATGACCGGCGCAAGCGACGCGCGGATCATTCGCTCGCACCTCCTGCCGCACCTCGTGGCGCCGATCATCGTCTACTCGACCCTGATCGTCGCCGGCTTCATCCTGAGCGAGGCTGCGCTCTCGTTCCTGGGCATCGGCATCCAGCTCCCGACCGCGAGCTGGGGCAACCTCCTCTCCGACGCGCCGAACTTCTACACCACGGTGCCGCTCCTGATGCTGTGGCCGGGGCTCGCGGTCGTGTTCACGACGCTCGCCTTCAACCTGCTCGGCGACGGCCTGCGCGACGCCTTCGACCCGCGCTCCCGGCTCTAGACCGACTCCCCGCCTGTGAGCACTCGAGCCCTGGGCGCGCCGCGCGCCGGAATCAGTCAAAAGGGAAATTCTTCTCCGCTCTCTAACAAACCACCACGCAGTCCGTCATAGGAGACGGGCGAATGGTGCCTCTACCCGGAACCCAGCCGGGGTGCACTCGGAAAGGAGTGAAATGAAGGGACGCATGCTGGCCTCGGTCGTGATGACCGCCATCGGGGCCTCACTGCTCGCCGCGACGCTGTTCGCGTCGACGGCGGCAGGCGCCGGGGCGGCTGCCACGGCCAAGAAGGGCGGCACGATCACGATCGTGAACCGGAGCGACTTCGACTACGTCGATCCGGGTCTCGCCTACTTCAGCCACTCGTGGAACATGATGTCGGCCGTTCAGCTGACGCTGCTCTACTACCCGCACACGGAGGGTCCGGCTCGGCAACCGCCTCGCGGGGATGGCGGCGAACATGCCGAAGGTCACCAACAACGGGAAGACCTACACGTTCACGATCAAGAAGGGCTTCCGCTTCTCGGACGGCAAGCCCGTCACGGCCGCGAACTTCAAGCGGGCGTTCGACCGCGGCAGGAACGCGACCATGCAGTCGCCGGCGTCGTCGTTCATGGACGACATCGCCAGCTACAAGGCGAGCGGCCAGACCTTCACGGTCACGCTGAAGGACGTCGCTCCGGACTTCATGGCCCGGATGACGATGATGTTCTTCGCCGCCGTGCCGGTCGACCTCCCGTTCACGGCCGACGGCATCAAGGCGCCGGTCGTCTCGGCGGGCCCGTACTACCTCAAGGAGTGGAACCCGAAGAACTCCGCTCTCGCGGTGCGGAACCCGTACTGGAAGAACACCCAGGAGCCGTTCAAGTCGATCGGCTTCGCGGCCAACGTCGATCAGATCCGCTGGATCGCCGGTCCCGACCCCGCGACGCAGCGGCTGATGTGTGAGCGTGGCGAGGCCGACATGCTGCAGCTTCCCGCCCGCACAGGCGAAGGAGCTCGCAGACAAGTACGGCATCAACAAGAGCCAGTTCTTCGTCAAGCCGCAGATCGGCAACTGGTACCTCGCGATGAACACGTCGCGCGGCATCTTCCAGAACAACGTGAAGCTCCGGCAGGCCGTGTCGAACGCGATCGACCGTCGGTTCATGGTGGCGCAGCACGGCTACCTCGGCGGCTATCGCACCGACCAGTTCATCCCGAACGGGATGCCGGGCTTCAAGAACTTCGACATCTACTCGCTGAAGGGCCCGAACTACGCGAAGGCGAAGACCCTCGCCCAGGGCAACACGAAGGACGGCAAGGCCGTGATGTACACGTACAACACGTCGGCCGGGCCGCCCATCGCCCAGTCCGTGCAGTTCAACCTGAAGCAGATCGGGATCGACGTCGAGATCAAGCTGTTCGACCGCGTCGTGCAGCACGAGAAGACGGCGACCCGCGGTGAGCCGTTCGACCTCACCCTCGAGGGCTGGCTCGCCGACTACCCGGATCCGGCGAACTTCGTCAACGTCCTCCTGGACGGTCGCCGCATCCAGGCCGACAACAACGTCAACGCGTCGTACTTCAACGACCCGACGTACAACAAGCGGATGGATCAGGCCTACAAGCTCGCCGGCGACGCCCGTGCGAACGCGTACGCGATCCTCGACCGCGACATCATGAAGAACGCCGCCCCGGTGGCGCCGTACATCTCCTCGGCCGCCCGGATCCTGACCAGCACCAAGGTCGGGTGCTTCGGCTACTCGGGCGCCCAGGGCACGCTCCTGACCCAGATCTGCACCAAGTAAGGGGCAGGAGTAGAGGTACCGAACGACCACGGGCGGGGGAAGCGATCGCTTCCCCCGCCCACTTCCACCGAACACCGGATTCGACTACCCTCCCGACGACGTGCTGCGATACCTGATCAGACGGCTCCTATGGGCGTGCGTCCTGTTCATCGCCGTCACGTTCGTCACCTACGCGATCTTCTTCCTGGTCCCGGCCAACCCGGCGCGGCTCGCCGCGGGCCAGTCGGCGACGCCCGAGCGCGTCGAGGAGGTCAAGAAGTTCCTCGGCCTCGACCAGCCGTTCTACATCCAGTACGGGAAGTTCCTGAAGCGCCTCGTCTTCGAGGGGTCGCTCGGCCAGTCGTTCGTCACGCGCCAGTCGGTGAACGAGGAGATCCTCCGCGCCGCGCCGATCACGGCCTCGCTCGTCTTCGGGGCGATGGTTCTCGTCCTCTCGATCGCGATCCCGCTCGGGATCTTCTCGGCGCTCCGGCCGCGGTCGCTGCTCGACAGGGCGGCGATGGTCTACGTCCTGATCGGCATCTCCCTGCCGTCGTTCTGGATCGGGCTCGTCCTCTCGTATGTCGTCGGGTACAAGCTCGGCTGGACGCCGATCGCCGGCTACTGCGAGGTGTTCAGCGTCCCGGAGGCGGCTGCGTGCGGCGGCCTGTGGGACTGGGCCTACCACATGATCCTGCCGTGCCTCACGCTCGCGATCGTCGTCGCGGGGACCTACGTCCGCTTCGTGCGCGCCGAGGTGATGGACACGCTCACGATGGACTTCGTCCGCACCGCGCGGGCCAAGGGCGCGCCCGAGCGGACCGTGATCCGCTCGCACGTCCTGCGGAACGCCATGCTTCCCGTCGTGACGATGGTCGGAATGGACATCGGCCTCCTCCTCGGCGGCGCGATCTTCATCGAGGCTGTCTTCGGCCTCAACGGGCTCGGCGGCACCGCGCTCGAGTCGATCGGACGCTTCGACCTGCCCGTGCTCCAGGGCGTGGTCATCTTCGGCGCGATCGCGATCATCATCTTCTCGCTCGTCGTCGACCTCCTCTACGCGTGGATCGATCCACGCATCCGCCTCACGTAAGCTTCGCGCGATGAGCGAGCCCCTCATCGACGTCCGCGACCTGCGGACCGAGTTCAAGACGGACGACGGCGTCGTCAAGGCCGTCGACGGGGTCAGCTTCACGGTCGAGGCGGGCCAGGTGCTCGGCATCGTCGGCGAGTCCGGGTCGGGCAAGAGCGTCACGTGCCTCACGATGATGGGGCTCAACGACCCGAAGTTCACGACCTCGACCGGAGAGGTGCTGTTCCGCGGCGAGGATCTCCTGAAGGCTTCGTCAAGCCGTCTCCGCGCGGTTCGCGGCGACGAGATCGCGATGATCTTCCAGGATCCGATGACCTCGTTGAACCCGGTCCACAAGATCGGCCGCCAGCTCGCCGAGGCCGTCGTCCTGCACAACGACGTCTCCCGCAAGGAAGCGTACGCGCGCGCGCTCGACTCCCTCAAGGCCGTCGGCATTCCCCGCGCGGAGCGGCGGATCGACGACTACCCGCACCAGTTCTCGGGCGGCATGCGCCAGCGCGTGATGATCGCGATGGCGCTGATCAACAACCCGGACGTGATCATCGCCGACGAGCCGACGACCGCGCTGGACGTGACGACCCAGGCGCAGATCCTCGCGCTGCTCAAGCGCCTTCAGGAGGACTACGGCTCTGCCGTGATCATGATCACCCACGACCTCGGCGTCGTCGCCGAGACCGCCGACGACGTGATCGTGATGTACGCCGCTCACATCGTCGAGCGAGGGCACGTGCGCTCGATCTTCAACGAGCCGCGCCACCCGTACACGTGGGGCCTGATGGGGTCGCTGCCTCGGCTCGACGTCAACGTCGACCGCCTGTACCAGATCCCGGGCCAGCCGCCGTCGCTGCTCAATCCGCCGTCGGGCTGCCGCTTCCATCCGCGCTGCGCCTTCGCGATGCCCGTGTGCCGGCAGCAGGAGCCGCAGATGGCGGTCGTCGGCACGGATGCGTCGCACGAGCAGGCCTGCCACCTCGACGAGGAGACGAAGGCCCGTGAGGCGGCGAAGCTCGATGGCGTCGCTGACGGCCGGGGCGCCATCGTGAGCACCGGGCAGATCGGCAACGAGCTTCTCGTCGTCGAGGACCTGAAGAAGCACTTCCCCGTCACGCGCGGGATCGTGTTCCAGAAGGAGATCGCGACCGTGAAGGCGGTCGACGGCGTCTCCTTCTCGCTGCGCGAGGGGGAGACGCTCGGGATCGTCGGCGAGTCGGGCTGCGGCAAGTCGACGCTCGTCCGCTGCATCCTGAAGCTGCTCGAGCCGACGGGCGGCCGGATCCTCTTCCAGGGCCAGGACATCACGGGCCTCTCCCGGCGCGAGATGCGCCCGCTGCGGCGCAACATGATGATGGTGTTCCAGGACCCGTATGCGTCGCTCAACGCGCGCAAGCGGGTCGGCTTCATCATCGGCGAGGCGCTCGAGCTCCACGGGATCGGGACACCGGCCGAGCGGAAGCGCCGCGTCCAGGAGCTGCTCGAGGTCGTCGGCCTGAACCCCGAGCACTACAACCGCTTCCCGCACGAGTTCTCGGGCGGGCAGCGGCAGCGGATCGGCGTCGCGCGTGCGCTGGCCGTCAACCCGAAGCTGATCTTCTGCGACGAGCCGGTGTCGGCCCTGGACGTCTCCGTCCAGGCCCAGATCCTGAACCTGCTCAAGGACCTCCAGAAGGAGTTCGGGCTCACCTACGTCTTCATCGCGCACGACCTCAACGTCGTGCGGCACATCTCGGACCGTGTGATGGTGATGTACCTCGGCAAGTCGGTCGAGCTCGCCGATCGCGACGAGCTGTACGCGCATCCGAAGCATCCGTACACGGGCGCGCTCCTCTCGGCCGTACCGATCCCGAGCCCCGAGGCCGGCCGGGCGCGCAAGAGCGTCGTCCTGGAGGGCGACGTGCCGAACCCGATCAACCCGCCGAGCGCCTGCAACTTCCACCCCCGGTGCCCCCGCTTCCAGCAGGGGCACTGCGACGTCGACGAGCCGCCGCTCGCGGCGATCAGCTACGACCACCTCGTCGCGTGCCACTACCCGCTCGAGCGCTGGCCGATGGACATCGCCGAACGGCCGGTCGCCGCAGAACCGGTCGAGTCGGCCGGGTAGCGGCCCGCCCGGGGCCGGAGCGTGCGCGCCGCAGCGCGACGGGTCGTCCTCCTGTTCGGCGGCGCGACGGTGGTCATCGCCCTCGCCTCCGCCGCGATCGGGCTCGCCGTCGGGAGCTCGGCCACGCGCTCCGCGGCGACGGGCCTCTATCTCGTCGGCTGCTTCCTCGTGGTGCTGGGGGTCTTCGCGGGGATCCGCGGCCCCCTGCGGCCCGCCGGGGACGCCGAGGACGCCGAGCCGCTCGGCGCGCTGCTCGGCGTCGGCATCTTCTCCAAGGGCGTCCGCCGTGCCACGAGCGACGAGCGTGCCGACGCGCGCGGCACCGCATGGCTGTTCCTCGCGATGGGGATCGTGATGGTCCTCGTCGGGATCGCGGTCGACCCGCGGACGACTCTCTTCTAACCACATGGGCGTCTCGTCGTCCAAGTCAGCATGACGGGTATGTCGACTCGGAGATGCGATCGGACGCGCGCCCTGCTCTCCCTGCGGCTGGACGGACCGATCACCGAGGTCGAGAGCGCGGCCGTCGCCAGACACATCGCTCGGTGCGCCGCGTGTCGCGCGTTCGAGGAGCAGAGCCGCTGGCTCACATCCGAGCTGCGCGCGGCGCCGCTCGAGGTGCTCATGCGGCCGCTCGAGATCACGCCTGTCCGGATGGGCCGCTTCTCGCGTCGCATCGTCGGGAGCGCCGCCTCCGTTGCCGCCACGGTCGTCGTCGCCGTTGGGGCGTGGGCCGTCGGGACGAGCGCCCACAACGACGTGTCGAGCGACCTCGCCGCTCCGAGCGGCGCGGTACCGGGCGCCGTCCTCGGCGACGGGCTGCGCGCGATCAAGGTCGACGCGCTGCGTGCCGGCGAGCTGCCGATCCTGCCGCCGACGCCCCGGCCGCACAACGTGAAGCCGGCGCGCCCCGCGACCGACTTCTAGACCGCCGATCCGACCGGACGGGCAGCCTGGACACCCCGACTACACTCGTCGAGGTGCTGGCCGACCCGACGCGAACCGACGAGCTCAAGGAGGCGGTCGCGGTTGCCGAGCGCCTGCTCGCGAACATCGAGACGGTCGTCCACGGCAAGCGCGACGAGATCCGGCTCGTCCTCACCGCGCTCGCGTGCGGCGGCCATGTGCTGTTCGAGGACGTCCCGGGGACCGCGAAGACCGTCCTCGCGCGGGCCGTGTCGCAGTCGATCGAGGGCGCGGTCGGCACGCGGATCCAGTGCACGCCCGACCTGCAGCCCACCGACGTGACGGGGCTCGCGGTCTACGACCAGCGCACGCGCGACTTCGAGTTCCGCCCGGGGCCGATCTTCGCGAACGTCGTGCTCGTGGACGAGATCAACCGCGCGATGCCGAAGACCCAGTCGGCGCTCCTCGAGGCGATGGCCGAGCGTCAGGTGACGGTCGACGGCACGACCAAGGCGGTGCCGCGGCCGTTCCTCCTGCTCGCGACGGAGAACCCGATCGAGTACGAGGGGACGTTCCCGCTCCCCGAGGCGCAGCTCGACCGCTTCTTTCTCCGTACCTCCCTGGGCTACCCGTCCGCCGACGAGGAGCTGCGGGTGATCGCGGACCAGCGGGTCGAGCATCCGCTCGCGACGCTCCGTCCGGTCGTCGGTGTGGACGAGATCGAGGCGCTCGCGCGGGCCGCGACGACCGTCTACCTCGACCCGCTCATCGCCGAGTGGGTCGTCGCGCTCGTCCGCGCGACGCGCGAGATGAGCGCGACGTCGGTCGGTGCGTCCGTGCGCGGCAGCCTCGCCCTCGAGCGCGCCGCGCGCGGCTGGGCGCTGCTGCACGGCCGCGAGTACGTCGTCCCCGCGGACGTCGAGCGTCTGCTCGTCGCGGTGCTCGGTCACCGGGTGGTGCTGACACCCGCGAAGCTCGCGGAGGCGCGGCAGCATGGGATGGCGAGCGTGATGCAGCGCTTCGCCCAGGATTGTCTCGAGCTCGCGCCGCCTCCCTCCGCGATGCTGGAGGACGACGCACCCGCCGCGGCACCCGAGCGATGATCGGCGCGAGCCTCACGTTCCCGCTCGTCTCCCGGCGTCGGTTGATCGGCCTCGCGTTCGGGTCGATGCACGGCGCACGCAGAGGCTCCGGGTCGGACATCGCAGGGTCGAGGCCGTACGCGCCGGGCGACGATCCGCACCGCATCGACTGGGCCTCGTCCGCGCGCCTGTCCGGCGCGCGGGCCAGCGACGAGTTCGTCGTCCGCGAGTACCTGGCCGACGAGGCGCCGCGGGTCGTGGTGTGCGTCGACCGCCGGCCCGGGATGTCCCTGTGCCCACCCGGCATGCCGTTCCTCCACAAGGCCGCCGCCGCAGAGGTCGCGCGCGGGCTGATCGAGGCGAGCGTCGCCGAGTCGCGCGGGCTCGTCGGGCGCCTCGAGCTCGAACGGCCGGGCTCCGTCGACTGGTGCCCGCCGACGAGCGGTCGCAGGCACGTGACGCTGGCCGAGCACGCCGTGCCCCAGCGCGACGAGCCGGCGGACGGCATCACGGGCATGTTCGAGTTCCTGACCCTCCACCGGCGCCAGGTCCCCTCGGCGAGCTTCGTGTTCGTGCTCTCCGACTTCCTCGAGCCGACGCCGCTCGCAACGTGGGAGTCGGCGCTCGACCGCGGCTGGGACATCGTGCCCGTCGTCGTGCAGGACCCCGTCTGGGAGCAGGGGTTCCCCGACGTGGACGCGCTCGTGGTGCCGCTCGTCGGCTCCGACGGGCGCGTGCGCCCCGTCCGGCTTGCGGCGGGGGAGTCGCGGGCCTGGCGCGAGCGCCACGAGGCCCGTCTCGCGGGCCTGGTGGGGGGCCTGCGCTCGCTCGGCGTCGAGCCGGTCGTCGTCGGACAGGACGACCGGGAGCACGTCTTCGAGGCGTTCCTCAGCTGGTCGGCCGAGCGGCAGGCCGCATGGGGGCATGCGGCGTGAAGCGCTGGGCGGTCATCGGGGTGCAGGTCGCAGCCGCGGTGCTCGTGGGGCTCGCGATCAAGGAGCTCTGGGTCGCGACGCACGGGGAGGGCGACTCGGTCGCCGCACCGGCGCGCGCGGTCGCCGTGACGGCGACGATCGAGCCGGACGTCGTTGCGTTCGGGACGCCGGTCACGGCGACCGCCGACGTGGTCGCCGACGCGACCGTCGTCGACCCCGGCTCGATCCAGGTGCAGGTCGACTTCTCGCCCTACGAGGTCGCGGGCGAGCCCGTGGTCGAGCGCCACGTGCAGGGCGCGACGGCGCACGTCGTCTACCGCTACACCTTGCGCTGCCTCCGGGAGGGCTGCGAGCCGGCCGGGGCCCGCGGCGTCGCGCGGTTCGAATCGGGCGTCGTCCGGTATCGCTTCACGGGCACACCGGGTACTGGCCGGGATGTCATCGACTGGCCTCCGGTGATCGTCGCGTCGCGCGTCGCGGCGAACGACGTCCAGTCCATCCGCTGGCGCGCGAGCCAGACCGCCCTGCCGGCCGTGACGACCCGGTTCGGCCCGAAGGCGCTCGCCGCCGCCCTGCTGCTCGGCGCCCTGGCGCTTGCAGGCGCCGCCGTCTGGCTGGGACGGCGCCTCTGGCACGTCCCGCCCGCGCCCGAGGAGACGGCGCCACGCGACGAGCGCCCGCCGCTCGAACGTGCGCTCGAGCTTGCGCGCGCCGAAGCCGGGAACGGGGCGACGGCACCCGAGCGGCGCCGCGCCCTCGAGCGGGTCGCGCGCGAGCTGGCAGCGTTGGGCCTCGACGACCTCGCGGTGGACGCTCGGGAGCTCGCGTGGTCACCGCGCGCGTCGAGCGCCGACGACGTGGAGCAGCTGGCACGCCGCGCCGAGGCGGCGGCCGAGCGGGAGGTGATGGCGTGAGCGAGGTCTCGCTGCGGAGGCGCGGCCTGCCGACGTCCGCCGCCGACGAGCTCCGCCGCGAGCATCGGCGCACCCGCGCGGGGCGCCTCGGGCTCGCGGTCGCCGTGCTCGGGCTCCTGCTGGGCGCATTCGGCCTCGCGCGCAACCTGCACGCGCTCCCGACGAGCTACTTCGCGACCGGCAGCGGCGGCATCGTCGTGCTCGACCTCTCCACGAGCGTCGACGCCCAGAAGTCGCAGCGGGTGTATCGCGTCCTCCAGTCGCTCGCCGACACGGAGGGGCGCGTCGGCCTCGTCGTCTTCTCCGACAGCGCCTACGAGATGCTGCCGCCCGACACCCGCAGCGAAGAGCTCCGCCCGCTCCTCCACTTCTTCGACCAGGGGGCGGCCGGCGTCGGAGGCCCGGGCGGCTTCGGCGGACGCCGCGGCGGCAACGCGACGCCGGCCCAGAGGAGACAGGGCGAGGAGAGCCCGTGGTCGTTGGCGTTCCGCGGGGGCACGCGGATCTCGACCGGGCTCGCGGAGGCGCGCCAGGTGATCGCACGCGAGGGCGACCGCTCGCTCTCCGTGCTCCTGCTGAGCGACCTCGACGACTCGGGCTTCGACACCGCCGCGCTCACGGAGGAGCTGACCACGTACGAGCGCGACGGCATCCGGCTCCGCGTGATCCCGCTCTTCCCGGCACGGGAGGACCGGCGGCTGTTCACCGCCGTCGCGGGCAACGGCGTGTTCGTCGACCGTCCCGAGCTTCTTCGCAACACCGCCGTCCGCGAGCGCCTGACGCTCGTCGGCTCCTCGCCGTGGGCACTGGTCGTCGTCGGCGCCGCCCTACTCGGCCTGCTCGCGCTGAACGAGCGCTGGTGCGCGCGGCTCCGCTGGGGGAGGGCGGCGTGAAGACGCCCACGTGGCTCAGGCCTGTCGGCGGCGGCGTCGCGGTCGCAGCGCTCGTCGTCGCGGCGGCCGTCCTGGTCGCCCTGGCTGCGGACGTCCTCCGCTGGGACCGGCAGCTCCGCGACGGCGACGTCGCCTACGGCGCCGGGGCGGCCGCCGTGGCGTGGCGTCCCGACACGCTCCTGCCGAGCGGCGTCTCGTCCTCGTTGCTCGGAGTCTCCGACGACCTCGAGTTCCGGCGCGCAGCGGAACGATTCTGGCAGAGCAAGCCCCGCGATCCGATCCGCGTGTTCGAGGACGTCACCCGCCGAAGCGCCGCCGAGCGCACGCTCGGGCGCACGTTCGAGCGCGACCCGAGCGCCCAGCGTCGCTCGGAGCTCGCGGTGCTCCGTGCGGCGCTGATGCTCGAGGAGGGGCGCAACTCGCCGACCCAGCGGCAGGTGTTCGTGCGCCGCGCGATCGAGTTCCTGGAGCGCGCGGTGACCCTCGACCCGTCGAACGAGACCGCCGTCTACGACCTCGAGCTCGCGCTCAAGCTCCTGCGTGCCTCGGGCTCCGGGGTCGCCGGGAGCGGCGACACGCGCTCGCCGCTGCCGAGCCCGGGGGCCGGCTCGGCGACCACCGGCACCGGCTTCTGACGTGTCCCTGAGCTTTCTCACGCCGTGGGCCGCGCTCGTCGGGCTCCTCGGCGTGCTCGGGGTGCTCGCCTTCGTGCGCGGACGACGGCGCTCGGCCGCGGTGGCGGCGACGCTCGGGCTCCCCGCCGTCGGCCGAAGGGCCGCGGCGGTCGACCTCGCGCTGCTCGGGCTGGTCGCGGTGCTCGTGGCGCTCGCGGCGGCCCAGCCGGTCGTGGCGCGCTCGGAGGCCACGAAGGGCCGCGACGGGACCGAGGTGCTCGTGGTGGTCGACGTCACCCGGTCGATGCTCGCGCGTCGCGCACCGACGGAGCCGACCCGGCTCGACCGCGCCCGCTCCGTCGCGAAGCAGCTGCGCAACGCGATCCCGGAGACGCGCGTCGGCGTTGCCTCCCTCTCGGATCGCGTCCTCCCGCACCTCTTCCCGACGCTCGGGTCGAACGCGTTCGCGGCCGTGCTCGACCGCGCGATCGGGATCGAGCGTCCGCCGCCGGACAGGAAGGCGCGGCGGGCGACCGCCTTCGCCGCCCTCGGCGACCTCGGGCGCGTCGCCTTCTTCCGGCCGGACACCCGGCGGCGGATCGCCGTCGTCATCTCCGACGGGGAGACGATCCCGGTCGATCTCGAGACGCTCAGCGACCGGCTGCGCGACGGCCGCGTGTCGACCATCTTCGTCCAGGTGTGGCGGCGCGACGAGGCCGTCTTCGACGACAACGGGAGCCGCGACCCGGCGTACCGTCCCGACCCGACGTCGAGCCGGTCGCTGCGGCTCGTCGCCGGGGCGGTGGGCGCCCCCGTGATCAACGAGGGCGACACCCGCGGCCTCGTCGAGGCGGTCCGCGCCCGTCTCGGAGCGGGCGCACTCGTCCCGCAGGGGCACCAGCTCGTGTCGAAGGAGCTCGCCCCGCAGGCACTGCTCGTCGCGTTCCTGCCTCTCGGGCTGCTGCTGTACCGCCGTAACGCGTAGTTCACATGCGCCGTACGAATTCCGAAACCCGCTCGGCTACCCTCCGGGCGTGATGGAGCGCCTGCGTTCGCCCGGCTTCGGACGGGCTGTCCTCTGGGCGTCCGCCCTCGTCCTGGTCGCGGGCATCGTCGCGTTCGTGACGGTCCGGCTCGGCTCGAACGACTCGTCGTCGCCGGTGGCCGACCGCGGCTCCGTCCCGTCCGGCTACTCGTCCGAGGATCTGCCCGGGGTCGACACCCAGACGACGCCGAAGGAGAGCGAGGTCCCGAAGGCGGCGCGCGAGGCCGCCGGGGAGTTCGTCCTCGCAGCGGTGGGGCGCGAGAACCTCTCGAAAGCCTGGACGCTTGCCGACAAGGAGCTTCGCGACGCGTGCGCGTGCACGTACAAGGAGTGGCTGACCGGCGACATCCCGGTGCAGTACTTCCCGACGCAAGGGTCTCAAGGGAGCCGCGTTCTCGGTCAACGAGGTGACCCCCGGACACGTCGTGCTCCAGGTGCTGCTGACGCCGGGCAAGAACAAGGACGGGCTCGGGCCGACGGAGTTCTACATCGGCCTGCGGCAGCGCGGCGGCAAGGATTCCCCCTGGCGCGTCGACTACTGGGCGCCCGTGAACGTCATCGCGGTGCCCGCCACGCCGGGCGGCGGCGGCGCGGACGGCTAGCCCGGACGCCGGCGGGGCGGGTGTCGGCCCCCGACGCGTACGCTACGGGCATGTTCGTGACGCCCACGTTCGTCACCTCAGACGTCTGACGCCTCGACCACGCCGAGCGTGTCGAGGCGTTGGTGGACGGCCCGTCCCGGGAGCGTCGGGACCCGTTCGGCCTGCTCCGGCCATTGGCTAGACTCCGTCGCCGGCTGCCCGACAGGGCGCCCTCCCGGTCAATCGACACGCCCATCGGAGCCCCATGTCTGACACCAGCCCGTCCGGCCGCAACGTCGGCAAGATCATCGAGATCAAGGGCGTCGTCGTCGACGCCGTCTTCCCCGACGGTCTCCCCGAGATCCTGACCGCGCTCGAGATCGAGACGCCCACCGGAACGCTGGTCGCGGAGGTGCAGCAGCACCTCGGCGACGATCGCGTGCGCGCGGTCGCAATGGACTCGACCGATGGGCTCGCCCGCGGGACCGACGTCGTCGACACCGGACAGGCGATCGCCGTCCCGGTTGGGGAGCCGACGCTCGGGCGGCTGTGGAACGTGATCGGGCAGGCGATCGACGGCGAGGGGCCGCCTCCGGCCGACGTCGAGCGGTGGCCGATCCACCGCGATCCCCCCGCGTTCCGCGACCTCTCGCCGAAGATCGAGATCTTCGAGACCGGCCTCAAGGTCGTCGACCTGATCGCGCCGTACATCAAGGGCGGCAAGGTCGGCCTGTTCGGCGGCGCCGGGGTCGGCAAGACCGTGCTGATCCAGGAGTTGATCCACAACCTCGCGAAAGAGCACGGCGGCGTGTCGGTGTTCTGCGGCGTCGGCGAGCGCACGCGCGAGGGCACCGACCTGTTGCTCGAGATGACCGAGTCGGGCGTGATCGACAAGGTCGCCCTCGTCTACGGCCAGATGAACGAGCCGCCGGGTGCGCGCCTGCGCGTCGGCCTCTCCGGCCTGACGATGGCCGAGTACTTCCGCGACCAGGGCCAGGACGTCCTGCTCTTCATCGACAACATCTTCCGCTTCGTCCAGGCGGGCTCCGAGGTGTCCGCGCTCCTCGGCCGCATGCCGAGCGCAGTCGGGTACCAGCCGACGCTCGCGACCGAGATGGGACAGCTCCAGGAGCGGATCACGTCGACGACGACCGGCTCCGTCACGTCGGTGCAGGCGATCTACGTCCCTGCGGACGATCTCACCGACCCCGCGCCCGCGAACACCTTCGCCCATCTCGACTCGACCACCGTGCTCTCGCGCGCGATCGTCGAGAAGGGGATCTACCCGGCGATGGACCCGCTCGACTCGTCCTCCCGCGCTCTTCAGCCGGGAATCGTCACCGACGACCACTACCGCGTCGCGACGAGCGTGCAGCAGATCCTCCAGCGCTACAAGGACCTCCAGGACATCATCGCGATCCTCGGCATGGACGAGCTCACCGACGAGGACAAGGTCGTGGTCACGCGCGCCCGCAAGGTGGAGCGGTTCCTCTCGCAGCCGAACTTCGTCGCCGAGCAGTTCACCGGGACGCCGGGCAAGTACGTCAAGCTCGAGGACACGATCGCCGGCTTCGACGCGATCATCAAGGGTGAGTGCGACGAGCTCCCGGAGGCGGCGTTCTACATGCAGGGACCGATCGAGGACGCGTTCGAGCGAGCGCGCGAGCTCGAGAAGGTCGCCGCGTAGCCCCGGGCGCCGATGGCCGAGATATCCGATCACCCGCCGTTCGACGTCGCGGTCGTGACGCCGGACGGGCCCGTGTTCTCGGGTGAGGCGCACATGCTCATCGTCCCGGGCGCGGCCGGAGAGATCGGCGTGCTCGCGCGGCACGCCCCGCTCGTCGCCACCCTCAAGGCGGGCTCGACTCGGGTGCACGTGGGGGGCAACGAGGTCCTCGAGTTCGCGACCGGCCCCGGGTTCTTCAAGGTCGAGCTCGACCGGGCGCTCGCGCTCGTGGACGACGCCGTGAACGTCAAGGAGATCGACGACACCCGCGCGCAGGCGCAGCTCGAGGCCGCGCGGGCCGAGCTCGCAAGGGTCGAGGCGGGCGACTCGACCGCCGACCGGTGGCAGCTGGAGCAGCGGATCCGGCACGCCGAGAACCAGCTTTCGGTCTCCGGCCGCACGACCGGCTAGCGGCCCTCGCGTCCCGAGGTCTACGCTTCGGGCCGTGGAGGAGCTCGCTCCTGGGATCTGGCACTGGGCAGCACCGCATCCCCGCATCGGGATCCGCGTCCACTCGTACTACTTCCCCGCGGAGCGGACGCTGCTCGATCCGATCGCCCCGACCGAGGGCCTCGACTGGTTCGCCGAGCACGGGCCTCCGAGCCAGGTCCTGCTCACGAACAGGCACCACTATCGGTCGAGCGGGGACTTCGTGACGCGCTTCGGGGCGACCGTCCGCTGCGTGCAGGAGGGAATGCACGAGTTCGAGGGCGGCCCACCGGTCGAGCCTTTCGCGTTCGGAGACGAGCTCGCGGGAGGCTTCGTCGCGCACGAGGTCGGCGCGATCTGTCCCGACGAGACAGCGTTCTTCGTCCCGGCGCACCGGGCCCTTGCGATCGCCGACGGTGCGGTGCGCCTCGAGGAGGGCGCCCCGCTCGAGTTCGTCCCGGACTCGTTGATGGACGACCCCGAGCGGACGAAGGAGGGCCTGCGCGAGGCGTACCGGCGGCTCCTCGAGCTCGACTTCGACCACCTGCTCCTCGCGCACGGCGAGCCGTTCGTCGGGAACGGGCGCGTGGCGCTCCGCGCCTTTGTGGCGTGACCGGCCGACGAGTCGCGTGCGGATCGGGATCGTCGCGAGACGCCTTCGACGGCATGGTGAGTACGCCCTCACGAAGCGCGTCGGCTCGAATGCGGTATCGCACATCCGTCCGTCCGTCGCTAAGGTGAGAGGTCCCGGAGAGCTTTGACAGGCAGCTTGGCGACCGGGTCACCAAACGCCTAAAGAGCCCCCGGCGCGGACCTCGGTCGGGCTCTCGAGGCGGGAGGCGGCCCACGAGGAGGGCCCGTGACCGCGACCGACGAACTGAGAGCGATCCTCGACCGGCGGATCGCCGTGCTCGACGGGTCCTGGGGTGTGCTGATCCATCGCAGGGGGCTCTCGGAGGCGGACTACCGTGGCGAGCGGCTTCGCGACCACGGCCGTGACGTCAAGGGCGACCCCGACCTCCTCAACCTCACCCGACCGGCGCTCGTCGCAGAGATCCACGACGCGTACTTCGCAGCCGGCGCCGACATCGCCACGACGAATACGTTCACGGCGACGTCGATCGGGCAGTCCGACTACGACCTCGGACACCTCGCCGCCGAGATGAGTCGCGAGGGCGCACGACTCGCGCGCGCGGCGGCCGACGCGTGGACCGTGCGCACGCCCGACCGGCCCCGCTTCGTCGCGGGAGCGGTCGGGCCGCTCAACGTCTCGCTCTCCGTCTCGCCCAAGGTGGAGGACGCGGCGTACCGCTCGGTGACCTTCGAGGAGGTGCGCGCGACCTACGCCGAGCAGATCGGCGCGCTCGCCGAGGGCGGCGTCGACCTCCTCCTCGTCGAGACGATCTTCGACACGCTCAACGCGAAGGCGGCGATCGTCGCGGCGGCGGACGTCGCTCCGGATCTGCCCCTCTGGCTCTCGTTCACGGCGATCGACCGAAGCGGCCGGAACCTCTCAGGCCAGACCGCGGAGGCGTTCTGGGTCTCCGTCGAGCACGCGCGGCCGCTCGTCGTCGGCGTGAACTGCTCGCTCGGGGCGAGCGAGATGCGCCCGTTCGTCGAGGACCTCGCGCGTGTCGCGGACACGTATGTCTCGTGCTACCCGAACGCCGGGCTGCCGAACGCGATGGGCGAGCACGACGAGGAGCCGGGCGACACGAGCCGCTACCTCCGCGCCTTCGCGGAGGACGGGCTCGTCAACGTCGTCGGCGGGTGCTGCGGGACGACGCCGGAGCACGTCCGCCAGATCGCGGCAGCCGTGGAGGGGATGGTGCCGCGGACGATCCCCGTGCGTGCGCGCCGGACGCGATGGAGCGGGCTCGAGCCGTTCGAGATCGGCCCGGACACGGGGTTCGTGATGATCGGCGAGCGCACGAACGTCACGGGCTCCGCCCGGTTCCGCTCGCTCGTCGAGGCGGACGACCTCGAGGAGGCGGTCGCGGTCGCGCTCGAGCAGGTGCGCAACGGCGCCAACGCGCTCGACGTGAACATGGACGCCGACCTGCTCGACGGCGAGCGGACGATGACCCGTTTCCTCAACCTGCTCGCGACCGAGCCGGAGGCCGCGCGCCTGCCGATCATGGTGGACAGCTCGCGCTGGTCGGTGCTCGAGGCCGGGCTCCGCTGCCTCCAGGGCAAGGGCATCGTCAACTCGATCTCGCTGAAGGAGGGCGAAGCCCCGTTCCTCGCGCAGGCGAGCGCGATCCGCCGCTACGGCGCTGGTGTGGTGGTGATGGCGTTCGACGAGCGGGGCCAGGCCGACACGGTCGAGCGCAAGGTCGAGATCTGCGAGCGCGCCTACCGCCTCCTCACCGAGCAGGCGGGGTTCCCGGCGGAGGACATCGTGTTCGATCCGAACGTGCTCGCGGTCGCCACGGGGCTCGAGGAGCACAACGACTTCGCGAAGGCGTTCATCGAGTCGCTGCCGCTGATCAAGGAGCGCTGTCCCGGCGCGCGGACGAGCGGCGGCATCTCCAACCTGTCCTTCGCGTTCCGCGGCAACCAGCACGTGCGCGAGGCGATGCACGCCGTCTTCCTCTTCCACGCGATCCGCGCAGGGCTCGACATGGGAATCGTCAACGCCGGGCTGCTGATGGTCTACGCGGACATCGAGGCCGAGTTGCTCGAGCACGTCGAGGACGTGATCTGGAACCGGCGGCCGGACGCCACCGAGCGGCTCGTCGACCTCGCGCGCCGGTACGAGGGCACCGCCGTCGAGCGCGAGGAGGACGTCGCGTGGCGCGACGCGCCCGTTGCGCAGCGGCTCGAGCACGCGCTCGTGCACGGGATCGTCGACTTCGTGGAGGAGGATGTCGAGGAGGCGCGACAGGCTTCGGCGCGACCGCTCGACGTGATCGAGGGGCCGTTGATGGACGGGATGCGCGTCGTCGGCGACCTCTTCGGGTCGGGCCGCATGTTCCTGCCGCAGGTCGTGAAGAGCGCGCGCGCCATGAAGCGCGCCGTCGCGTACCTCGAGCCGTTCATGGAGGCGGAGAAGACCGGGAGCGCCCGCAGCCCGGGGCGGGTCGTCCTCGCCACCGTCAAGGGCGACGTCCACGACATCGGCAAGAACATCGTCGGGGTCGTCCTCGGCTGCAACGGCTACGAGGTGATCGACCTCGGGGTCATGGTCCCCGCCGAGGCGATCCTCGACACCGCGGTGGACGAGGACTGCGACCTCGTCGGGCTCTCCGGGCTGATCACGCCGTCGCTCGACGAGATGGTGGTCGTGGCGAAGGAGATGGAGCGGCGCGGGATGGAGCTGCCGCTCCTCGTGGGCGGGGCGACGACGTCCCGGCAGCACACCGCGGTGCGGATCGCTCCCGAGTACACCCAGCCGACCGTGCACGTCATCGACGCCTCGCGGGTGATCGGCGTCGTCGGGGCGCTCCTGGAGCCGCAGCGGAAGGCCGAGCTCGACGTCGAGAACCGGGCGGAGCAGGACCGCCTGCGGGCGCTCCACGCCGAGCGCCAGCGCCGTCCGCTCCTGCCGCTCCGCACCGCCCGCGAGCGGCGCACGCCGATCAGCTGGCACGCCGACGACCTCGCCACGCCCGCGTTCACGGAGACACGGCTCATCGAGCCCGCGCTCGCCGACCTTCGCGGCTATGTCGACTGGACGTTCTTCTTCCACGCCTGGGACATGAAGGGCCGCTACCCGGCGATCCTCGAGCACCCGGAGAAGGGCGCCGCCGCACGGGACCTGTTCGACGCCGCGAACGCCCTGCTCGACCGGATCGTCGCCGAGGAGCTGCTCAGGCCACGGGGGGTGCACGGCTTCTGGCGCGCGGCCGCCGAGGAGGACGACATCGTGCTCGCGACCGGGAACGGCGACGTCCGCTTCCCGATGTTGCGTCAGCAGGCGGCGCACGACGACTCCCGGCCGAACCGCTCGCTCGCAGACTTCGTCGCCCCGGCCGACACCGGCCTCGAGGACCACGTCGGCGGGTTCGCGGTGGGAATCCACGGTGCCGACGAGCTCGCCTCGTCGTTCGAGGCCGAGGGCGACGACTACAACGCGATCATGGTGAAGGCGCTCGCGGACCGGCTCGCGGAGGCGTTCGCCGAGTGGCTCCACGAGCAGTCGCGCCGCTCCTGGTACGCGCCGGAAGAGCACCTCGGGAGCGACGACCTGGTCGGGGAGCGCTATCGGGGGATCAGGCCCGCGTTCGGCTACCCGGCGTGCCCCGACCACTCCGAGAAGTCGACGCTCTTCTCGCTTCTCGGCGCCGACGACGCCGGCCTCGCGCTCACGGAGTCGTATGCCTCGCTTCCGGGGTCGAGCGTCAGCGGGCTCTACTTCGGGCACCCCGCGGCGCGGTACTTCGCGATCGGCCGGATCGGGCGCGACCAGGTGGAGGACTACGCCGGGCGCAAGGGGATGGAGCTCGCGACCGTCGAGCGCTGGCTGCGTCCCAATCTCGCCTACGACCCGCGGTAGGCGGCCCGTGGCGTGGAGCTCCCGGGAGTACAGTGAGAGGATGCGCGCACTGCTCCTCGCGCTCGTCGTCGCGGTGCTCGTCGCACCGCTGAGCGCGCTCGCCGCGGACGGGCAGCCGAAGAAGGCGCTCACGAAGGCCGGGCAGGCAACCGCGCGCTCGGTGGTTCTCAAGCGGGGCGACCTCGGGGCGGGGTTCACGTCGGTCGCCCGGGACAAGGACCCGCCGCTGCCGAAGGGCGCACGCTGCGGCGCGCTCGACGAGACCGACCTGACCGTGACCGGCGACGCAGCGTCGCCCGACTTCCGCTTCGCGCAGGGGCCTGCGTTCGTCACGGTCGGATCGACGGCCCAGGTGTACCGGACGCTCCGTGAGGCGAACACGTCGTGGGGCCGGGGGACGACGTCGCAGACGACGACGTGCCTCGGCGACATCATCCGGCTCTCTGCTGCGCCGGGCCAGAAGGTCACCGTGAACTCGGCGAAGAAGATCCGCTTCCCGTCCGTCTCGCCCAAGACCGCGGCGTACCGCTTCGTCCTGACCATCACCGTCGCCGGCAATCAGCGGGTGCGGGCCTACGTCGACGCCGTGATCCTCCAGCACGGGAGGATCCAGTCGGGGATCCTCTTCACCTCGGTCGGGAGCCCCGTCGGGAACGCCGACCGCGTCGCGCTCGCGACCGTCGTCGCGTCGCGGATGGCCAAGGCCTCCGGCCCGAGCGGCCCGATCGCCTAGCGGCGCGCCTCCCTCCCCCCGAAGGGTGAGGGCCACCTCGGCCGGGGTGCCGATATCGGGGGATGGTGACTGCGGTGAACTTGGGCTCGATGTGCGCCTTCGCGTGCGGCTGCTGGCTGCTGCTCGCGGCCGCGATCCCGCTGAGCCGTCACCGCGCCCGGCGACGGGCCGGCGGTGGGGAGAGCGAGACGATCGGTGAATGGAGGCTGCCTGCCCGCCCCGACCGCCGCCCGGCGGTAGCGAATCTCGACGAGGCGGAGACCCGCGCGCTGCTCCGGTCCGGGCTGCGCGGCGACGATCGCGAGGTCCGCGTCGCGGCGGTCACGGTGCTCAGCGGGCTGGCCCGCGGCCACGAGTGGGCTCTCGACGGGCTCGTCGAGGCCCTCGCGTCGGAGCTCGAGATGCCGGAGCGCGTCGCCACCGAGCTGGACCGCCTCGCACCACGCCCCGGCCGCCGGCTCGTCCCCTTGCTCGGGCACCCGAGCGAGGTCGTCCGCTTCTACGTCGTACGGCTGCTCGGCCGCTACCCGGACCTGGCGCGCCGGCATGTTCCCGCGCACACCCGCGACGCGTCGCCCCATGTCCGCGCAGCCGCGCTCGAGGCGCTTCGCGCAGCCGGCTCCACCGAGACCCTCCGCCGGGCGCTCGAGCTGCTCTCGGACACCCAGCCGTTCGTCCGCGCCCAGGCGTGTCGCACGGCGGCGGGAATCGCAAAGCTCGGTGCCGCGACCTTCGTCGCGCCGCTGCTCGGCGACGAGTCGTGGTGGGTACGCGAGGCCGCCAGGGAGGCGCTCGTCGGCGTCGGGCCAAGTGTCGCAGCCACTGTCTCCGGCCTCATCGACCACGCCGATCCAACGGTGCGGAAGGGCGCTGCGCTCGTGCTCCAGGACGTCGGCGCCCTCGATGCCCTCGGCGAGCGCGCCGAGACCGAGCAGCTCGAGTGGATCCTGGCCGCCGGCGGTGGGCGCCTGCGGCGCGCGGCTGCCGAGCGTGCGCGCCGGAAGCTCGATCTCGGGAGAACGGTGGCGACGCCGCTGGAGCGCGCGTCGTGACGCTCGAGCGCATTCTCCCGCTGCTGGTACTCGCCTGCGCCGCCTACCTCGCCGTGCTCTACGTCGGCTACTTCGCGCTCGTCGCACTCGGGCACGTCGAAGCGCGCCGGCGGCGACGCGAGCGGGCGATCGACGACGCGGACATGCTTTCCGCGTCGCGCTTCGCACCCGGCGTGAGCATCTTCGTGCCGGCGTACAACGAGGGCGGGGGCCTGGCGGACGCCGTCCGGTCGCTCCTCGCACTCAGCTATCCCGAGTACGAGGTGATCGTCGTCAACGACGGATCGAACGACGACACGCTCGACCGTCTGGTGGACGCCTTCGACCTCGTCCCGGTCGAGGTGGCGTCGCGGGAGATCGTCCCGAGCGCCCCGGCCGAGGGCTACTATCGCTCCCCGGTCGACAGCCGCCTCCTCGTGGTCGACAAGGCGAACGGCGGCAAGGCCGATGCGCTCAACGCGGCGCTCAACCACTGCCGGTACCGCTACGTCTGCGGCGTCGACGCCGACATGGCGTTCGCGCCCGGTGCGCTCACGCGCGCAATGCGCGAGATCGCGGGCGATCCCGAGCACGTCGTCGGACTGACCAGCTACTTCGAGAACGCGCGCGACCCCGTGCGCGTCCTCGAAGGACGGGCTGCAGCTGGCATGGCCCGACTCGCGGCCCCTCTTCGCGTTCCAGACGTTCGACTATCTCCGCGCGTTCTTCAACAACCGCACCCCGTGGGCGCGACTCAACTTCATGCTCTGCGCCGCCGGTGCGTTCCAGCTGTGGAGGCGGGATCTCGTCGAGGAGCTCGGCGGGTGGTCGGCCGACTTCACGTGTGAGGACATCGAGCTGACGTTCCGGGTGCACCGGACGCTGCGGGAGCGCGGTCGGGCATACCGGATAGCGTGCCTCCCCGACTGCATCGGCGTGACCGAAGGCCCGGACAACGTCAAGAACCTCGTCTCGCAGCGCGAGCGCTGGCAGCGCGTTGTCCTCGAGACGTGCTGGGCGAACAGACGGATGTGGTTCAACCCCCGCTACGGGACGGTAGGCCTGCTGGGCGTCCCGTACTACCTCGTCTCCGAGATCCTCGCGCCCGTGTTCGAGGTCGTCGCGATCGGCACCCTCCTCGCTGGTGGAGTCGCCGGGCTCATCGACTGGCGTGAGTTCGCGCTCCTCGCCGTGCTCATCACGTGCCTCAACAGCGCACTCACGACCGGGGCGCTTCTGATGCTCGACCTCGAGTCCCGCGCCTACCGTGCGTCCGGTATCGCGCGGCTTCTCGCTCTCATGCCGCTCGAGATGTTCGTCTATCGGCCGATCATGGCGTGGGCGCGCATGAAGGGCACGTGGCGATTCCTGCGCGGGGACCACGGATGGCACAAGTTCGAGCGGAACGCGAAGGCGGGCGCCGCGTGAGAGGATCGTGCTGACCCGGACGAAGGAGGAGCTGCTGCTCCTCGCCGTGGCGCTGGCGGGGCTCGGCACCGCAGGCCTCTCGGCCCGCGAAGCTGTGCCGCCGAGCCTCGGCCTCTGGCTCGCGACCGCCGTCGCGCTCGGCGTCGCCGGCACGGCCTCGTTCGCGTTCCTGCTCGGCGGCGCCGCGCGCCGTGCGGCCGCGGCCGCCGAGGAGGCCGACCTCGCCGCCGCCCGCGAGCTCCTGTCGGCGATCCCCGACGGGCTCCTCGTCATCCAGGGCGGGCGCGTGGTCTCCGTCAACCGCCGTCTCTGCGAGCTTCTGGGGTTCGACCGGTCGGAGCTCGTCGGCTCCGAGCAGCCGTACCCGTTCTGGCCGCCGGAGCACCGGCACCAGCTCGAGATCTGGCACGCGACACTCGAGCAGAGCGCGAACCTGGAGGGCGAGCTGACGTTCAGCCGGCGCAACGGCGAGCGGGTGCACGTCGTCGTCGCCGGCCGCAGGGTCGCGGGCGACGACGCTGCGATCCGTCACGTGCTGACCGTGCACGACGTGTCGTCGAGCCGGAGGCGAGAGCAGCGCCTCGCCGAGCTCTGCGGCCGGGATCCGCAGACGGGCCTGCTCGACCACGGGGAGTTCGAGGCGCGGCTCGGCAGCGCCGTCCGGCGCGCGATCGCCTACCGGGAGCCGCTCACCCTCGTGCTCGTCGAGCTCAGCCTCGACGGCTACGGCGGCACGGGCGTGCTGGGCAGACCGGAGGCGCTCGTGGCGGTCGAGCGGCTCCACCAGCTGATGCGGGCGGACGACGTCCTGGCGCGCACGGGAGAGAGCGAGCTCGCGCTGATCCTTCCCGACACCGACGGGCACGGAGGCGTCGGTGCCGTCGCGCGCGCCCGTGCGGCGCTCGCCTCGCTCGAGGGGCTCGCGCTGACGGTCGGGATCTGCGACCTCGCCGCGGCGGGCGGCGACGCGATCGCGCTCTGCGCGTTCGCCGACCGGGCGCTCGTGGAGGCCCGGGCGCAGGGCATCGGCGGGACGGCCGAGTACACCGAGCGCTCCGCCGCGTAGCGGGTTGTCGCGGCCCGCCAGGGCGGTTTCCGCCACTGTTCCGCGTCGCGTGCCGGTGGTAGCGTCAGCCCGTGCTCTTCGGAGCGACAGGCCGTCTGTCCCTCCTTCGCCGGAACCGTGGTTTCGCGCTGCTCTTCTGGGCGACTGCCGGATCAGCGGTCGGGTCGTACCTCGCCGCGCTCGCGCTGTCGGTGCACGTCTACGACCAGACCGGCTCGGGCCGCTGGCTCGCGGCGCTCCTGATCGCCGACTTTCTCCCGATCATCCTGATCGGGCTCACGATGGGGCCGCTCGTCGATCGTCTCTCGCGCAAGCGACTGATGATCGTCTCGGACCTCGTCCGCGCGGCGACGTTCGTCGCGCTGCCGTTCGTGGACGCGCCCGGCGCCATCGTCGCCGTCGCCGCGGTGAACGGCATCGCGACGGGATTCTTCCGCCCCGCGGTCTGGGCAGGTCTCCCGAACCTCGTCACGGAGGACGACCGAGAGCAGGCAACGTCGCTGCTCACCACGGTCGAGAACGTCGCGTGGACGATCGGCCCGGCGATCGCCGGCCTGCTGCTGGCCTCCGACGGCGTCGACCTCGCGTACTGGACGAACGCGGTCACGTTCCTCCTCTCCGCGGTGCTCGTCTCCCGGATCCCTGCCAGCGGGCTTCGCTCGGACGCCCCGATCACGAAGGGCCACTGGCGGGAGCTTCGCGAGGGCCTCGGGCTCGTCGGCAGGTCGCGCCCGCTGGTGACCGTGCTCGTCGTCTGGGGAACGGCGGCCGTCGCGACCGCGTGCATCAACGTCGCCGAGGTCATCTTCGCGAAGCACGACCTCGATGCCGGTAACGTCGGGCTCGGGTTCCTCGTGTCCGCGACGGGGGTTGGGCTCGTGATCGGGAGCTTCTTCGCGGCCCCTGCCCTGAGACGCCTGGGCGTGCACCGCGTGTATCCGGGGGCGCTCGCGCTGATGGCGGCCGGCTTCGGTCTCGCGTCCGCGTCGCCGACGATCGTCCTCGCAGCCGCTCTGGCAGCCGTCGCCACGATGGGAAACGGGGCGGCGATCGTCTGCAACCAGGTTCTCGTCCAGCGCGGCGCGCCGGACGCGATGCGGGGACGGGTACTCGCCGTCCTGATGTCGACGTACTACGCGATCCTCGGCCTCTCGATGGCGGGCGGCGGCCTCCTCGTGGACTCCGTCGGCGCGCGCACGTCATGGGCGATCGCCAGCGGCATCTTCGTCGTCGCCGCTGCGCTTGCCGTCGTCCTCACCGCCGGATTGCGGGAGGCGGCTCCGGCCGACTCGCGGGGCGGTCTCGAGCGGATCAAGGTGCTGATGGAGGAGATCGACGAGACACGGCAGCGCGAGCAGCAGCGCGGCGCGCCCGAGATCGCGGTGCTCGCGCCTCACGACGCCGAGAGCCGGGCGACGCCGTAGAGTCAGGCCAAGATGGTTGATCGGCAATTGGCGCGAACCGGATGGCGCCCCAGACGCGGCGTCGGATCACCCCGTCCGGACACGGCCCGTACCTTCGGGTACTGGCCGTACCCGGCCGGTGCGCCCGACTTGGTCTGGGACGCCCCTGGACGTCACGCCAATTACCGATCAACCATCTAGTGGCAGGCCGCGGCTGGACGCAGGAAGAGCTCGTCACCGGCGTCGTCGCCGGTGACCGGCGGGCGCTCGCCCGGGCGATCTCGCTGGTCGAGGACATGGAGCCGGAAGGTGCGGAGATCGTCCGCCGGATCTATCCCCGCACGGGGCGCGCCGCGTCGATCGGCGTGACCGGCCCGCCGGGTGTGGGCAAGTCCTCGCTCGTCAGCGCCCTGGTCGCGCACGCACGCGGCCTCGGACGGAGCGTCGGCGTCATCTCCGTCGACCCGTCCAGCCCGTTCACGCGTGGCGCGCTGCTCGGCGATCGGATCAGGCTCGCCGACCACTTCCTCGATCCCGACGTCTACATCCGCTCGATGGGGACGCGCGGCCACCTCGGCGGCCTCGCCGAGGCCACGCTCCAGACGCTCCTCCTCGTCGATGCGTCCGGGAAGGACGTCGTGTTCCTGGAGACGGTCGGCACCGGGCAGAGCGAGGTCGAGGTGATCGGCATCGCGGACGTCGTCCTGCTCGTGCTGATGCCGGGGTCCGGCGATGCCGTGCAGGCGCTCAAGGCGGGGATCATGGAGATCCCCGACGTGATCGCCGTCAACAAGATGGACCATCCGCAGGCGAAGACGATGCTCCAGGAGGTTCGCTCGATCGTCTCGCTCGACCCTGTCCGCGAGCGGCGGCCGGTGATCCTCCTCACCGAGGCGCTCCGCGGCGAGGGCGTGCCGGAGCTCTGGGACGCGCTCGAGGCGCGCAGGCGGGAGCTCGAGGAGCGGGGCGAGCTCGACGAGCGTCGCGAGCGCAACCTGAGCGGCGAGGTCGAGGCGCTGGCCGTCGCACGCATCCGGGCGCTCGTCCGACGGGCGATGCGCGACGACGCCGAGGTGCGCCGCCTCGTCGACGGCGTACGGCGCCGCGAGGTCGACCCCCTGACGGCCGTCGCCGGCGTGGTGGATGCCGTCACAGGCGGTGACGGGACGTGAGCGGGCGGCCGACGATCGACGACGTCCGGGCGGCGCAGGACCGCCTCCACGGCGTCGCGCGGGTGACGCCCGTCTACTCGTCCGAGACCCTCTCCCGCCTCTCCGGGCGGACGGTGCTCCTCAAGGCGGAGAACCTCCAGCGCACCGGGGCCTTCAAGATCCGCGGTGCCTTCAACACGATCGCGCAGCTGTCCGACGAGGAGCGGGAACGCGGGGTCGTCACGGCGAGCGCCGGAAACCACGGTCAGGCCGTCGCCTGGGCCGCGCGCGAAGCGGGCATCGACGCGACGATCGTCGTCCCGGAGGCTGCCCCGATGGCGAAGGTCGAGGCGGCCAGAGGGTACGGGGCGAGCGTCGGTGCTCGCCGGCGAGGGCTTCGACGAGACGCTCTCGGTCGCCCGGGCTCGTGCCGCGGAGACGGGCGCGACCTTCGTCCATGCCTTCGACGACCCGCGGGTGATCGCGGGCCAGGGGACATTGGGCCTCGAGCTCGCCGGGCAGCTGCCCTCGGGCGAGCTGACGGTCGTGATCCCCGTCGGTGGCGGCGGGCTCGCGTCCGGGATCGCGATCGCACTCGACGCGCTCCGCCCGGAGGTCCGCGTGGTCGGCGTCCAGTCGGCGGCGTGCGCGCCGTTCGCGGGCAGGGAGCCCGCGGGCGCGACGATCGCGGACGGGATCGCCGTGAAGCGTCCGGGAGACGCTGACGCGCGCAGATCCTCGCCGACCTGATGGACGAGGTCGTGGTGGTCGACGACGAGGAGATCTCGCAGGCGATCGTGCTTCTCCTCGAGCGCTCGAAGCTCGTCGTCGAGGGCGCGGGCGCGGCGCCCGTCGCGGCGATCCTGGCCGGCCGCGCCGGCGGTCGACGGGCCCGGTCTGCGCCGTTCTGGCGGGCGGGAACATCGACGCGACGACGATGAGCTCCGTGATCCGCTACGGGCTGACCTCGTCCGGGCGGTACCTCGTCGTCGCGCTCCTGATCCCCGACCGGCCGGGCGAGCTCGCCCACATCGTCGGCGTGATCGCCGAGCAGCGCTCGAACGTCCTCGCGATCCAGCACCACCGCGAGGGTCGGAACATCGGCGTGCTCGAGACCGAGGCCGAGCTGACGCTCGAGACGCGGGGCGAGGAGCACGCGCAGACCCTGATCCGCGCGCTTGCGGACGCGGGCTACACCGTCCGTCGCCTGCGCTGACGCCGGCGACGCCCGGGTACGGCGAGAGCCAGACCGGTCGTCGTCGGGCGGCCGCGGGCGGCATAGACTCGCCGCGTGATCGCCTGTCCACGCTGCGCGCGCGAGAACCCCGACGATGCGAGCTTCTGCAACGCGTGCGGAAAGCCCCTCGCCGCAGAGTCGTCGGCCGCGCGAGGAGCGCAAGGTCGTCACGGCGGTGTTCGTCGACCTGGTCGGCTCGACAGCGCGTGCCGAGCAGCTCGACCCGGAGGACGTTCGCTCTCTCCTGCGCCGGTACCACGAGACGCTCAGGCAGGAGCTCGAGCGCTACGGCGGGACGGTGGAGAAGTTCATCGGCGACGCCGTGGTGGCGGTGTACGGGGCGCCGATCGCGCACGAGGACGATCCGGAGCGTGCCGTGCGGGCAGCGCTCGCGGCGCGCGACTCGATCGCGGCGCTCAACGACCGCGACGACACGCTCGACTTCCACGTCCGGATCGGCGTCGCGACGGGTGAGGCGCTCGTCGCGCTCGACGCGAGCCCGGCTGCAGGGGAGTCGATGGTCGCCGGCGACGTGATGAACACGGCGGCGCGGATCCAGGCGGCCGCGCCCGGTCGACGGGATCCTCGTCGGTGCGCGGCACCCACCGCGCGACCGCCCGGATCGTGGTCTTCCAGGCGCACGCGCCCGTCGTGGCGAAGGGAAAGGGCGAGCCGGTCGAGGTGTGGGAGGCGGTCGAGGCGCTCGGCCGCACCGGCGACCTCGGCGGGGACCCGTCGACGCCACTCGTCGGTCGCGACCACGAGCGCGCGTTGCTCCTCGGCGCGTTCGCCCGCGTGCGCGTCGACCGCTCGCCGCAGCTCGTCACGCTCGTCGGCGTCCCGGGCATCGGCAAGAGCCGCCTCGTCGCGGTGCTCGGCGACGTCGTCCGGAACGACGAGGAGATCATCTCGTGGCGGTACGGGCGCTGCCTTCCGTACGGCGACGGTGTGACCTTCTGGGCGCTCGGCGAGATCGTCAAGGCGCAGTGCGGGCATCCACGAGAACGACCCGGCCGCGGTCGCATCGGAGAAGCTCGCGCAGGCGGTCGCCGACCTCGTCCCGGAGGGGGAGCGGCGCTGGGTCGAGACGAGCCTCGGCCCGCTGGTCGGGCTCACGCCGGAGGACGTCGCGCTGCGTGATCGTCGCACCGAGCTGTACGGAGGGTGGCGCCTCTTCCTCGAAGCCCTCTCCGAGCAGCGTCCTCTCGTCCTCGTGATCGACGACCTGCAATGGGCCGATGACGGCCTGCTCGACTTCGTGGACACGCTGGTCGAGCTCGTCGAGGACGTGCCGCTGCTCGTCGTCGCCTGCGCGCGGCCCGAGCTGCTCGAGCGCCGGCCGGACTGGGGCGGCGGCAAGCGGAACGCGCTGACCGTTTCGCTCGGACCACTCTCCGCCGACGACACGGAGCGGCTCGTCGAGTCGCTTCTCGGCCGTGACCCTGCCGACGACGAGCTGCGCGCGACGGTGGTCGAGCGCGCTGCGGGGAATCCCCTGTACGCCGAGGAGTTCGCGCGCATGCAGGCCTCGGGCGGCACGACGTCCGGCCTTCCCGAGAGTCGTCCTCGGAATCGTCACCGCCCGGGTCGACCTGCTTCCGCCGGCGGAGAAGGAGCTGCTGCGCGACGCGGCCGTGATGGGCGCCGTCGTCTGGTCGGACGGGCTCCGCGTCGTCTCGGAGCGCGAGGGCGACGAGGACGTCGGAGCGCTGCTGCGCGCGCTCGGGCGCAAGGAGTTCCTCCGCCGCGAGCGGCAGTCCGCGGTGGCGGGCGCGACACAGCACGCGTTCGTCCACAGCCTCGTCCGCGACGCCGTCTATGCCCAGCTTCCGCGGCCCGACCGAGTCGAGCGGCACGTGCGCGTCGCGCGGTGGATCGAGTCGCTCCCCGATGACCGGCGCGAGGATCGGTCGGAGCTGCTCGCCCACCACTACGTACAGGCGATCGAGCTCGCGGAGAGCGCCGGCCTCGACGCCGACTCGCTCCGCACCGGCTGCGACGGCGGCACTCCGCGAGTCGGGGCTGCGGGCGTTTGCGATCGGGGCGTACCCGACCGGCCGTCCGCGCTCCTGCGGGTGGCGGCGCGGTGGTCGCCGAACGCGCTCGATCCCCGTGCGCTGCGGATCCTCGGCAAGGCGCTCGTCTTCACCGAGCAGAGCGGCGCCGAGGAGCTTCGCCGTGCCTTCGACGGCCTTGCCGCAGCGGGAGCCCGTCCCGAGGCCGCGGTCGCGGCGATCGACATCGCATACTCGCACTGGCAGCACGGCGACGGCGTGTCGACCGCAGAGTGGATCGCCCGTGGGCTCGACCTCGTCGACGGGCAGCCCCCCTCCCTCGAGCATGCGCACGTCGTCGCACAGGCCGCTCGCTTCGAGATGCTCTCCGGTCGGACCGAGGAGTGCCTGGTGACCGCGGATCGCGCGCTCGAGCTGGCCGCAGCCTGTGATGCGCCCGCCGCGCGCACGTCCGCGCTCATCACCAAGGCAACCGCCCGAGCGAACGCGGGCGACTTCGCGCACGTTCGCGAGGACATCGACGAGGCGCTCGCGCTCGCCCACGAGCACGACCAGACGGAGGTCGGCCGGGCGTACTTCAATCTCGGCAGCATCCTGTTCGACCTGGGCGACCTCGACGGCGGGCGGTCGGCGAACCGGAGCGGTCTCGCCCACAACGCGCGAATGGGGATGGTCGTCGGTCCCGGGCAGGGCAACCTGAGCGAGATGTGCTTCGTGGCCGGTGACTGGGCCGAGGCCGAGGAGATCGCGAGGTGCGAGCTCGCCCGTGGTGAGAGGACAGGAGGCCTCTACTCCGATCCGGCGTTCCTGTTCATTGTCGCCGAGATCGAGTTCGCGCGCTCGGGCGACGCCGAGAGGTCGATCGGTAGCGCGCGACGGATGGTCGACCTTGCGTATCCCCGGATCGACGACCAGATCGTGGTGTCCACGATTGCCGAGGCATCCTGGATGCTTGCGCGGGCAGGGGATCCGGGCGCCGGTCCGCTCGTCGACGACTTCGTGGCCCGGCGAACGCAAAATCCCGTCGGCGTCCCGCCCGGTCACTGGATCGTCTACGCGGCGCTCGCGCTCGACCGCCTCGGCCGCGGCGGCGAGCTCGCGGCGATCGGCGAGCGGCCGGGCTCGAAGTTCCTCGAGGCTGCGCTTGCGCTCGACGCAGCCCGATACGACGAGGCCGTCGAGGTCCTGCACGCGATCGGAGCCCTTCAGCTCGAAGCCGAGGTCGCGACCCTTGCCGCACGGGAGCGCCGTGCGGCGGGAGACGAGCGCGGGGCGGAGGATCGCCTTCGGCGCGCGCGAGACCTGTTCTCCGCGCTGGGAGCGTCGGCACGGCTGCGCGAGCTCGACTCCTCGCCCGTTTGAGTCAGTTGCCGCAACGACGGAAGCCGACCGTCGTTGCGCCGCGGGCGAGCCAGTCGGTCATCCCGCCGTCGAGCACCGGGCGCGCGTCGAGGCCCCTCGCCCGGAGGATGCTCGCCGCGATCGCGGCCCGCGGGCCGGAGTTGCAGATCGTGACGATCGGCCGGTCGTCGGGCAGGCTGGGACAGCAGGCACGCAGCAGGCGGTACGGCACGTTCCGGCTCCCCGGGATGTAGCCCTCGTCCCGCTCGTCGTGCTCGCGCACGTCGATCACCGTCGCGCCGGCCTCGATGAGGGACTGGAGCTCGTCGACCGTGGCCTGCCGGGTCGTCTCGTGGCCGCCCCCGAGCACGTACCCCGCCACGTCCAGGAACGCAACCGACCGCAGGCCGCCGATCGCGCGCGCGGCCTCGGCTGCGTCCGAGGCGGCGACCGTGATCGGTGTCGAGGCGTCGAGCACGAAGCCCGCCTTCGTCGAGAAGCTCGTGCCCGAGACGGGGACGCTGACCGCCCCGGGGAGGTGCCCCGCCAGGTGATCCGGGACGGGGCGGACGTCGAGCAGCTGCGACCCCGGAGCCGGCAGCGGCAGCTCCTCGACCGGCGGCTGGGCGCCGAGGAACGGCCCGCGGTTCAGCTCGACGATCCGCGCCAGGTTCGGAGGCTTCGGGCGCCGAGACTGCGGCGGACTCCGCGACGAACGCATCCAGCTCCGCGATCGACGCCATCGGGTTGAAGCGCCGCTCGAAGCCGATCGTCGTCGAGCCGCGCGAGCTCATCGCGACGCCGCACAACGACCCTGCGACGTGGCCGGGGAACACCTCGACGCCGTCGGGCAGCTCCATCAGCCGCCGCAGCGAGTGAAAGAGCCCTTCCGCGCCCTCGGTCGCGCCGACCGCGAGGTCGGGGCGCGCGGTGTCGCCGACGAAGAGCGAGTCGCCGGTGAGCACGAGCCAGGGCTCGTCCGCGCGCAGCCGGTCGATCACCGCGAGGCAACAGTGCTCGGGCCTGTGGCCGGGCGTGTGGATGCAGCGCACCGTGACGTTGCCGACCACGACCTCCGCGCCGTCCTCGAGCGGGTCGTGGGGGTACTCGACCATCGCCCCCGGATGGATGGTCACCGGGACGTCGTGCTCGAGCGCGAGACGGCCGTGCCCCGAGACGTGGTCGGCATGGGTGTGGGTCTCGATCGTCCGCACGATCCGGACGTCGAGCCGGTCCGCCTCCGCGAGCACGTCCTCGATCGCGTACGGCGGGTCGACGACGACCGCCTCGCCCGCCTCCTCGCAGCCGACGAGGTACGAGGCGCAACCGAGGTCGCCGTTCAGGATCTGCGCGAAGAGCACCGCCCGACGACGGTAGCAACGGATGCCGCTATCGCTCTTGAAGTGGGCGGCGCCGGAGGAGGCGCAGGACGAGCAGGCTGCCGAGAATCACGGCGAAGCCGACGGCGCCGGCGCGCGACGCGCGATCGAGGTGTTGCGACGGCGCGGCGGCTCCGGCCGCGGGGAGGACGGTGACTGCCGCGTCCCACTTGACGGTCTCGAGGTCGTCGTACCGTTGGCTCGCACGGAAGCTCTTCTGCCCCGCGCGCGTGCGCGCCGTGACGAGCAGCGGGAATGCCACGGTGGCGCGGCCGTCGATGCGTCCACCGGTCCAGCGTGCGCGCGTCCCCGAGCGCTCCAGCTGGAGCTGCCATCCGCTCGGTGGATCGACGACCGCGAACGCGAAGCCCGGCGGGGCGTCGATCACGAGCGAGACCGTCGCATGCGGCGGCCGCTCGTTCGGCGGTCTCGAACTCGATCCTCGTCTGCTGGTCGGCGTCGAGGTACGGGGGGGTGACGGTGACGTGCGCCTCGGCGTGCGAGGCAGCGACGAGACTCCACAGGGCCGTCAGCAGCACGACCACGGCCCAAGGGCGCGGCGCTCGGCGTGCAGCGGCTGGCGGACTGTCGTTCGACGCCATGGCTCTGGTCCTCGCGGGCCACTGCCGAGGATAGCCACCGCACGAGGTGGGGCGGAGTGCGAGGTGAGGCGGTCGGAAACCCAGCGCCGGACTGGGGGATCGGTGTCCGACTGAAGTCGGACACTTTCCGCGACGGTGGCTGGGGTTGTGAGGGCAGCCGTTGGCTGCCCTCACAACCCCAGGTGCTTCGCGATCACCATCCGCTGGACCTCGTTGGTCCCCTCTCCGATCTCGAGGATCTTCTGGTCGCGGTAGAGCCGCGAGATCGGGAACTCGTCCATGAAGCCGTAGCCGCCGTGGATCTGGAGCGCGTGGTTGACGACGCGGTGCGAGAGCTCCCCCGTGTAGAGCTTCGCCATCGCCGCCTCGAGCGCGAACGGGCGGCCCTGGTCCTTGAGCCATGCCGCCCTCGTCACGAGCTGGCGTCCGGCCTCGATCTCGACGGCCATGTCCGCGAGCTTGAACGCGACGGCCTGGAACTTCGCGATCGGCCTGCCGAACTGGTGCCGCTCCTGTGCGTAGCGCGTACGCGAGGTCGTAGGCGCCCTGGGCGAGCCCCACTCCCATGGCGGCGACCGAGATGCGCCCCCCGTCGAGGATCTCGAGGAACTGGTGGAAGCCCTTCCCCCTCGGCCCGAGCAGGTTCTCCTCGGGGACAGCGCAGTCGGCGAACACGAGCTCGCGCGTGTCGGAGGCCCTCCAGCCGAGCTTGTGGAGCGGGTCGGAGACGGTGTAGCCCGGGCGTCCCGTTCTCGACGACGACGTTCGAGATCTCGTCCTCACCCGTGCGGGCGGTGATCGTCACGCCCCAGGTGAGCTCGGTGCCGGCGTTCGTGATGAACATCTTCGAGCCGTTGACGACCCACGAGCCGTCACGGAGCTCCGCCGTCGTGCGGGTCGAGCCCGCGTCGGAGCCGGCGTCGGGCTCGGTGAGGCCGAACGCGGCGAGCCGACGGCCGGAGGCGAGATCGGGGAGCCAGCGCTCCTTCTGCTCCTCCGAGCCGAAGAGGTGGATCGGCATCGTTCCGAGCGAGGTGTGCGCGGCAACCGTGATCGCCACGGAGGAGTCGATGCGTGTCAGCTCCTCGATCGCGAGCGCATAGGAGACGGTGTCGCCGCCCGCGCCGCCGTAGCGCTCGGGGATGGGGATGCCCATGAGGCCGAGCTCGGCCATCTCCCGCACGAGCCCGACCGGGAAGCGGGCGCTCGCGGTCGAGCTCCTCTGCGACGGGCGCGACGCGCTCGCGCGCGAACGAGCGGACGGTGTCGCGGATCAGCTCCTGCTCGGGAGTGAGGTCGAGGTCCACGCGCGCGGGATCGTAGCGTCAGCCGGAACGTCGGCCGGACACCGCTCGTGTTGCATCACCACAAGCGCCTCGCGCCGCCCGAGCGGGTCTCAGCGGTCGACTCTCGCGCCCGGTGAGGTTCTCGTCGACGGCTGCGTACTGCCCGGAGAGGCCGATCGACCGCCGGACAGCCTGCGCGTCGCGGCTCACGTCGAGGCCGTTGACGGACGCCCATCCCGCGTCGGCGCGGAGCAGGGTCGCCAGAATGCGGACGGTGGTCGTCTTCCCTGCCCCGTTGGGGCCGAGGAGGCCGAGCACCGTTCCCTCGTGCACCTCGAGGTCGACGCCGTCGAGCGCCCGCACCTCGCTCTTCCGCGAGCGGTAGACCTTGACGAGCCCCTCTGCCTCGATCGCAGGCAAGGCGGAAACGTACCCAGCCCTCCGCGGCGGACCGGTGCGGTAGACCGTACGTTCGGCGTGGGGGACGGCCGGACGAGTAGCCTCGCGGCATGACCGGAGAGCTGGACCGGAGGGCGATGGTGACGCTCTCGGGCGGGCACCTGTCGGTCGACTTCGCGTCGGGAGCCGTCCCGGCGCTGCTGCCGTTCCTCTCCCGCGAGTTCGACCTCTCCTACACGGCGACCGCGGCGCTGATGCTCGCCGTGCTCGCCTCGTCGTCGCTCGTCCAGCCGCTGTTCGGCCTGTGGTCGGATCGACGGGGTGCGATGTGGCTCCTGCCCGCCGGCGTCGCGCTCGCCGGGGTCGGCACCGGGCTCGCGGCGGTTGCCCCGAGCTACCCGCTCGTCGTCGTGCTGCTCTTCGCCGCCGGGGTCGGCATCGCGGCGTACCACCCGGAGGGCGCGAAGTTCGCGGCGTACGCCAGCGGCCGGAAGCGGGCGAGCGGCATGTCCTACTTCAACATCGGCGGGAACTCCGGGCTACGCGCTCGCGCCGATCCTGATCACGCCCGCTCGTGCATCTGGCTCGGGCTCGAGGGGGGCCTGCTCGCGATGGTCCCGGTGGTGGCGTTCGCGCTCGTCCTGCTGCGGGTGCTGCCCTCGCTGCGGCGGCTCGCCCCGTCCCGGGGCCGCCGCAGGGTGACGGCCGGCGAGGACGATTCCCGCGCGATGTTCCTGCTCTCCCTCGTAATCGGGCTTCGGAGCGTCGCCTGGTTCACGCTGCTCGCGTTCGTGCCGCTCTGGGTCGTCGCCAACGGCGGGACGGCGGCGGAGGGGGGCCGCGAGCTCGCGCTGATGCTCGTGTCCGGCGCGATCGGCACCCTCGTGCTCGGGCCGGTCGCCGACCGCGTCGGGCTGCGGCGCACGCTGCTCGTGACCCAGACGGCGCTCGCCGTTCCTGATCGTCGTCTTCGTGGCCGTCGGCGGCGTGGTCGGCACGCTGGCGTTGATGCTGGTCGGCCTGTCCGTGGTCGGCACCTTCGGCGTGACGATGGTGCTGGGCCAGCTCTACCTGCCGCGCCGCGTCGGGCATGGCGAGCGGGCTCACCGTCGGGCTCGCCATGGGGCTCGGCGGTATCGCCGCCGTCGCCCTCGGCGCGGTGGCCGACGCGATCGACCTGCAGACCGCGCTCTACGTCGCCGCGGTCGGGCCGGCGATCGGCGCCGTCGTCTGCCTGTTCCTGCCCGCCGCCGCTCGCCGCGACGTCCGCCGCCGGTCGCGCCCGCGCCGGCGGCCGATCGTCTAACGGTTCCCGATTGAACAGTCAGTCAACGAGGAGACGAACATGACGGTACAGGAGTTCTTCGAGCAGCTTCCGAACAGGGCGGACCCGGCCAAGACCGCGGGTATGCACAACACGTACGTCTTCGACGTCGACGGGCGTCGGGCAGTGGACGGTCGCCGTCGAGGACGGCACGGTGAGCGTGACCGATGGCGCGGGGGAGGCCGACTGCACGATCTCGGCGAGCGAGGAGACGCTGGTCAAGATCGCGAACGGCGACGCGAACCCGACCACGGCCTACATGACCGGCAAGCTCAAGATCTCGGGCGACATGGGCGCCGCCCTCAAGCTGCAGAAGCTGTTCTAGCTTGTTCGCGAGCAGGAATCCGCAGAGGCGGAATCCTGCCGCTCGGATCCCCGCCTTGCGGCGGGGCAGATCCCTGAAGGCGCCGGCTTCGCCGTCGCAACTGCACCGCGATGTCGAAGCCGAGTTGCGCCGTTCTGGCCTTGTTCGCGAGTGGGCTTCCGCCGAGGCGGAATCCCACCGCTCGGATCCCCGCCTTGCGGCGGGGCAGATCCCTGAAGGCGCCGGCTTCGCCGTCGCAACTGCGCGGCGATGTCGAAGCCGAGTCGTGCCGGCGACACGTGTGTCGTGGCCGTGGCGTACCGCCTGGGTGTCCGACCGAAGTCGGACACCGCGCGTATACGCTCATCCGCGTGCCGTGGGTCGTCGCAGCGCTCGTCCAGTGGGGCATCAACGTCCTCGGGCTGATCGTCGCCGACTGGGCGTTCTCGGGGTTCACGATCGGGCGATGGGGGCCGCTGCTGCTGGCGGGCGCCGTGCTCGGCCTGGCGAACGTGTTCCTCAAGCCGCTCCTCACCTTCATCGCCCTGCCGCTGATCCTCCTGACGTTCGGGATCGCGTACTTCTTCGTCAACGTGGTGGTGCTGCTGTTCACGGAGTGGGTCGTCCCGGATTTCTCCATCGACGGGTTCTGGACGTACGTCGGCGCGACGATCGTGATCTGGCTCGTCAACTGGCTCGTCTCGCAGGTGGTCTGGTCGGTCGCCGACAACCGCGCGTGAAGCGCGCGTAAGGATGCTCTGAAGAGCCTGGGATTCCGGCTCCGCGGCTCGGTAGGGTCGCCGCCAGTGGGTCGTCTCCTCGCTCTCACGGGTGCGCTCGTCGCCGGGGCGCTCCTGGTCGCGGGTGCCGCGCAGGCCGCCCCCGGGCTGCAGGTCGGCGTCACGGACGACGCGTGGCTCGAATTCGGCCCGGGAACGCTCGACGAGCGCGTTGCGAGCCTCCAGGAGATGGGCGTGCAGGTCGTCCGCGTCACCCTCGACTGGTCGGTGATCGAGACCGACGCAGGGGACGTACGACTGGGCGCGTGACGGGGAGCTGCTCGACGCGCTCCGCACGGCGGGGATCAGCCCGGTCGTCGCGATCTGGGGAACGCCGCGCTGGGCGAACGGCGGCCGGACCCCGAACGTCCCGCCGACCGCGGCCGCGTCGTTCGCATCGTTCGCACGGGCCGCCGCCGAGCGGTTCCCGTGGGTCCGACGCTGGATCGTCTGGAACGAGCCGAACCAGCGGCGCTGGCTGCTCCCGCCGTCGCCCGCGACGTACGTCACCAAGCTGCTCAACCCCGGTGGCGCCGCGATCAAGGACGTCATCCCGACGGCCTCGATCGCCGGGGGAGCGACCGCACCGCGCGGGGCGAGCGGAGGCACGTCCCCCGTCGACTTCATCCGGGGGATGGGCCGCGCCGGTGCACGTCTCGACGCATACGCCCACCACCCGCATCCGCTGTCCCCGGCGGAGACGCCGTTCACCGGCGGCTGCTCGTGGTGCACGACGATCAGCATGGCGTCCCTCGACCGCCTGATCGAGGCGACGCGGGCGGCGTTCGGCCCACGGACGCGCATCTGGCTCACGGAGCTCGGATACCAGACGAACCCGCCCGACCGGATCCTGGGCGTGACCTGGGCGAAGCAGGCGCGGTTCGTCGCCGAGGCGCAGCTCCGCGCGTACCAGGCGAGCCGCGTGGACATGCTGATCCAGTACCTCGTGCGCGACGAGCCGAAGCTCGGCGCCTGGCAGAGCGGGCTCGAGACCGTATCCGGTTCCGTCAAGCCTGCGATGTCCTCCTTCACGCTGCCGCTCGCACAGGTGTCGCGTACCGGAGCCGCGACCACGATCTGGGGGCAGGTCCGGCCGGGGAACGGCACTCGCCCGTACGTTCTCCAGCGACGGGTGGACGGGCGTTGGATCGGGGTCGGCCGCGGAGGGCGGACCAACGCACGCGGCTACTTCCAGCGGACGATCCGCGCCCCGCGAGGCGCTCAGCTGCGGCTCTACGACCCGACGACGCGCCGGTCGAGCCCCACCCTCGTCGTCAGCTAGCGGCGCGCGTCTCCGAAGGACGGCCTCCGCCGCGACCGACTCAGGCCGACGAGATCAGGGCGACGGCGACGAGCGCGAGCGCGACGCCGACGAGCTGCAGGCCGCGCAGCCGCTCGCGGAGCACGAGCGCAGCGAGAAACGTCGTCGTGACCGGATAGAGCGACGCCAGCACGGATGCGACCGACACCGGGCCGCGCTGCAACGCGAGCAGGAGCGTCACCGCCGCGCCGACTTCGAGGACGCCGATCGACGCGATCCGGGGGACGACGGCCCGCGGAACGGCGAGACCGTGTGTCGCGCCGAGCGCGAGCGCGACGACGACCACAGCGGAGGCGACCCGGGAGATCGCCACCGGCCACATCCCCGCGTCCTCGTGCACGCGAGCCAGGCAGACGTAGAAGAGCCCGAACAGGACACCGGCGGCGAAGGCGAGCGGGAGCGCCCCGAGCGCGCCGTGGCTTGGCGCGGGCGGGCTCGGTGCGAGCGACACGAGGACGATCGCCCCGATCGCGAGCGCGATGCCGAGCAGAGCCACCGCGCCGGGCCGCTCCCCCGAGCCGAGCGCGTAGACGACGGGCACGACGGCCCCCGTGACCGCGGTGACGGGCGCGACGAGGCTGATCATCCCGCGGGTCATCGCCGTGTAGAACACGACGAGCCCGAGCCCGACCGCGACCCCACTCCCCGCGGCCCAGGCGACATCGGGCCCGGTGACGCGCTCCCAGTCGACCAGCAGCGCGGCAGGGATCGCGAGCGTCAGCCCGATCAGCTGCGCGAGCGCCGCGACCCGCACCGGGCTCAGGGTGCGGGAGAGGACGCCGCCGGTGAAGTCGGCGCCGCCGACGAGGAGCGCGGACAGGATCGCGAGGACGGCCGTCATCCGTCGCGCGTCGCCCGGCCGCTCACGACGCGGGATCCTCGCACATCACCGAGCGTGCTCACCGCCGCGCGTGGGACGCTGCCGTCGGCGTGTGCGCCGCACCGGAGCCGACCGGGCGCTAGTGCGCCGACCCTCGGCCGCACGCGGGCGACCGGATCCGGAGCGCCTCGCCGTACGCCGCGATCACCGAGGTGTCGCCGGAACGCTCAGGACCCTCATCGTTCCGACTCGTCTCGGCCCGGCGCCCACGCGGGCCGGCGCCGCTCGAGAAAGGCGCGGAGTCCCTCCTGGCCCTCGTCGCTCACGCGTCGCTCGGCGATGCGGCGCGCGGTCTCCGGGCCGTCCGGGTGCTCGAGCGCCAGTCGCTTGGCGTGGCGCGCGGCGCGTGGCCCCGCGGTGCGGAGCTCGTCGAGGACACGCGCGAGTGCGTCGTCGAGGTCGTCGTCGACCTCGTGGACGAGGCCCATCGCCAGCGCGGTCGCGGCGTCGAAGCGCTCGCCGGTGACGAAGTAGCGCCGGGCGGCGCTCTCGCCGATCTTCCGGAGCGCGAACGGCGAGATGACCGCGGGCACGATCCCGAGCTTGACCTCGGAGAATGCGAACACCGCGCGCGGCTCGGCGAGCACGACGTCGCTGCACGCGACGAGCCCGATCCCCCCGCCGAGCGCGTGCCCCTGGACGACCGCGACGACCGGAGCGGGGCAGCCGTCGATCGCCTCGAACATGCGGCGCATCGCATTCGCGTCGGCGGTGTTCGCGTCCAGATCGAGATCGGCCGAGGCGCGCATCCAGTCGATGTCCGCGCCCGCGCAGAAGCTCGGGCCCTCGCCGGCGAGCACGACGGCGCGGCACGTGCCGACGTCGACGAACGCGTGCGAGAGCTCCGCGATCAGGTCGGCGTCGAAGGCGTTCCGGGTCTCCGGGCGTGCGAGGGTGACCCGGAGGACGTCATCGTCCCTCTCGATGCGGAGCGCGCCCACGGCGAACAGCCTAAGGTTTCGCGCATGGGGGACAGGCGCTTCACGGCCGAGCTCGAGCGGGTTCGCTCCAGGGAGCGCCCGCGGTGAGCGAACGCCTGCACGGCACGATCGCGGCCGCTGCGACCCCGCTCCGTGAGAGCGGTGCGACGCTCGACGGCGAAGCCTTCGCGCCGTACGCCGACTTCCTGGTCGGCGCCGGGCTCGACGGCGTGCTCGCGTTCGGGACGAACGGGGAGGCCGTGCTCCTCTCGGTCGAAGAACGCGCGCGTGGGCTCGAGCTCTGGCTCGAGGCGGTCGCCGGGCGCGTCCTCGTGGCAGCGCACTGCGGCGCGCAGACGACCGCCGACACCGTTGCGCTTGCGGCACATGCCGCGGAAGCCGGAGCGGATGCCGTCGCCGTGATCGGGCCTCCGTACTTCAGGCTCGACCCTGCGGCGCAGCGCGCCCATCTGCTCGCGGCGGCGCGTGCGTGCGCTCCGCTGCCCTTCTACGTCTACGAGTTCGCGGCGACCGCCGGCTACGCGTTCGACGAGGCGATGCTCGCGCGCCTCCGCGAGGAGGCGGACAACGTGGTCGGGATGAAGGTCTCGGACGCCCCCTGGGAGGCGTTCGAGCGCTACCTGCTCGACGGGTTCGACATCTTCGTCGGGCCCGAGGCGCTGATCCACCGCGGGCTCGAGGCAGGGGCGGTCGGCGCGGTCTCCGCGCTGGCCTCGGCCTTCCCCGAGGAGGTCGCGGCCGTCGTCCGTGAGCCGACCGAGGCGGGCGCGGCGCGGGCTCGCGGCGCTGCGCGCACGGATGGAGTCGTTCCCACGTCATGCCGCGCTCAAGCGCGTGGTGGGCTGGAAGGGCGTGCCGATCCGCCCGGACGTTCGTCCCCCGCTTCGCGACCTCGACGCGACCGAGGTCGCTGCGCTCGAGGCCTGGCTCCAGACAGAGGTCGGGGCAGCGTCGGAGTGACGGTCTCGGACCGGGCGAACGGCGTGCTCCGCGGAGCGATCCTGCGCGCGGCGGACGACCGTCACGTCCGGGGCTTCATGCGCCGCTACGGCATGCGGCTCGGGGCCGCGCGGTTCGTCGCGGGAGAGACGCTCGACGAGTGCGTCGTCGTGCTGCGGCGCCTGGCCGAGCAGGGGCTCCACGCGAACACGACGCTGCTCGGCGAGAGCGTCCGCGAGCGTGCGGAGGCGGAAGCGGTCGCCGAGGAGTACGGGCGTGTCCTCGAGCGGCTCCACGCCGAGCGGCTTCCGTGCAACGTCGCGCTCAAGCTCACGCACCTCGGGCTGGAGCTCGACGAGGAGCTCGCATACGCGAACGTCGAGCGCGTGGTTTCGGTGGCCGAGCGCCTCGAGAGCTTCGTACGGATCGACATGGAGCAGTCGAGCGTCGTCGATGCGACGCTTCGCATCTACCGGCGCCTGCGGGAGGCGGGTCACGACCGGGTCGGCACCGTGCTCCAGTCCTATCTGCACCGCACCGAGGGCGACCTCGACGCGCTGCTGCCGCTCGCGCCCAACATCCGCTTCGTCAAGGGCGCATACCTGGAGCCGCCCGACGTTGCCTACGGCGACAAGGCGGACGTCGACGCCGCGTACGCGACGGCTCGTCGAGACGGCGCTCCGCGGTGGCGCCTACGCGGCGATCGCGACGCACGACGAAGCGCTGATCGCGTGGTGTCTCTCGTTCGCGGAGCGTGAGGGGATCGGCCGCGAGCGCTTCGAGCTGCAGATGCTGTTCGGCGTGCGCCCCGCGCTGCAGCTCGACCTCTCGGGCCGGGGCTACAAGGTGCTCGTGGCGACGCCCTACGGGCCGGAGTGGTACCCGTACCTGATGCGCCGCCTGGCGGAGCGGCCGGCCAACCTCGGCTTCTTCGCGCGGAACCTCGTCCGGCGCTGATCCGGTCGCCTGCAGGGCGGTTGCGACCGCGACAGCGGGCGCCTTCAGGGATGTGCCCGCCGAAGGCGGGAGCCGCGGGTGCAGGGATCCGCTTCCGCGGATTCCTGCACCCGGACGACTTGAGCGTGTCGGGCTCCCTGCAGGGCGGTTGCGACCGCGACAGCGGGCGCCTTCAGGGATGTGCCCGCCGGAGGCGGGAGCCGCGGGTGCAGGGATCCGCTTCCGCGGATTCCTGCACCCGGACGACTACAGCGTGTCGAACTCCTCGTAGAGGTCGGGATCGCGTCCGATCAGCGCACGCAGCTCGTCGAGCTGTGCGGGCGCCGGCTCGTCCTCGTCGTCGACCACGAGCGCGCCGACGCGCTCGGCCGCCTGGTTCAGCAGGAACGCTCCGGGGGCGGCGAGCGGCTCGAGCTCCTCGATCCGCTCGCGCAGATGGTCGAACGAGGCCGTCCGCTCGTCGAGCCGCCACAGGAGGATCCGGACGATCACGCGTCCGGCGGCGTCCAGGGCTGGTAGACCCCGTCCGGCACGCCCCCGATCACGAGGAACGACATCCCGTCCGGCCCCGCGGACGGGCGTCGCTTCGACTCGGCGGAGACGAGCACGTAGCGGCCCGGCTTCATCTCGACGGTCTCGCCGTCGACCTCGAGCGTGCCGCCGCCCGCGAGGGTGAGGTAGACCTCCTCCTGCCGCGAGTCCCGCTCGTCGTGCTCCGAGCCAACCTTGCCGGGTGGGAAGTCGATCTGCGAGAGCCCGAACGCCCGTGCCCCGAGGTGGTGCCGCACGAACTTGAAGGTCCCCCAGACGTACGGGATGTCGTCGGCGTCCACGACGGTGTGGCTCACAGCGAGCTCCTTCCTAGAACGGGCCGCGGGCGACGTAGGGCGCGTCGCGCGGCGCTCCCACGGTGACGAAGGTCAGTCCCTCCTGGCCGGCCCGGACCTGCCTGACCGCCTCGGGGTCGAGCCGCACCACTCGACGTGCGACCAGCTGCAGCTGCTCGCCGTCGATCGCCAGGGTGCCCCCGCCCGCGAGGACGATCATGACCTCCTCCTGGCCGGTCGACGTCTCGTCGTGCTCGGGGCCTTCGCTGCCGGGCGCGAGGTCGAACCAGTTGAACCCGAACGCCGTCGCGCCCACGGCTCGCCGGAGGAAGCGGACGCCCCCGCCGGGCCCGGCGGGCTCGACCGTGTCGACGTCGACGACGCTGTAACGCGATGCCATGCGCGGAGCTTACGGCAGGGGACGGCGTGGCATAGACTCGGGGCGTGGACGTCCTCCGCTGGCAGGACGAGCCGCTCGAGGCGCTCGGCTCGGGGATCGGTCGCCGCATGCTGAACGGCGAGGCGATGACGCTGGCCGAGATCACGCTCGCGGCCGGCGTGGTCGTGCCTCTCCACGACCATCCGAACGAGCAGATCGCGACGGTGCTGTCGGGGCGGCTGCGGTTCGTCGTCGGCGGCGAGGAACAGGAGGTCGGGGCGGGAGAGAGCGTCCTGATCCCGGGCGGCGTCCCGCACCGCGTGGACGCGCTCGAGAACTCGATCGTGCTCGACGTCTTCTCGCCGCCGCGGGAGGACTGGCTCCGCGGCGACGACGCCTATCTGCGCGGCCCCGGCCCCCGGAAATGACGAAGGACGTGGCTTGGCGACCACGTCCCTCGTGTTGGGGACCGGTCGGGCCGCCGGCGCTGCGGCCCGCGCGACGACCCGATATCCGACCGGTCTGACGACAGGATCGACTGCAGGGGCCGGGCGCCGCATCCCCCCATTTGAGGTACTTGCGACCGATGGGCCGATACCTTCCCGGGGTCGTGGGCGCCGATCTCGACCCTCTCGAGCAGCATCTCGTCGACGCGCTGCGCGGGCTGGCGCCCGCCGAGCGCACGGCCGACGTCCCGGTCGAAGCCGCGTCGGCCTGGCGCGCCCAGGTCGAGAGCCGCGCGATCGACCATGCGGCGCGTTGGCTGCAGTCCCGGCGGCTCGGCTTCTACACGATCGGGTCGGCCGGGCACGAGTCGAACGCGCTCGTCGCGCTCGCGCTGCGGCCGACCGACCCGGCGCTTCTCCACTACCGCTCGGGTGGCTTCTACCTCGCGCGGGCGGGGCAGGCAGGGCGGGACGGGGTGTGGGACGTCCTCCTCGGGATGGCCGCCGCGGCCGACGAGCCGATCGCCGGCGGCCGCCACAAGGTGTTCGGGCATCACGACCTCGCCGTGATCCCGCAGACCTCGACGATTGCCTCGCACCTCCCCCGCGCGGTGGGTGTCGCGTTCGCGATCGAGCGGGCGCGCGAGCTCGGGGTCGCGAGCGCCTGGCCGCCCGACGCCGTGGTCGTCTGCTCGTTCGGAGACGCGTCGCTCAACCACGCGACCGCGCAGTCCGCGCTCAACTCGGCGGCGCATTTCGCCTACAGAGGGGAGTCGCTGCCGCTGCTCTTCGTGTGCGAGGACAACGGCCTCGGCATCAGCGTGCCGACGCCGGAGGGCTGGGTCGCGCAGTCGCTCCACGGCCGCCCGGAGCTCGCCGTCGAGGAGGTCGAGGGCGATGACGCGGCCGCGACCCTTGCGACCGCGCGCGAGCTCGCGGAGTGGGTGCGCGAGCACCGGCATCCGGCCGTCCTCCACCTGCGCACGGTGCGCTACCTGAGCCATGCCGGGGCCGACCTCGAGACCGCGTACCGCTCCGGCCCGGAGATCCGCGCCGAGTTCGACCGCGATCCGCTGCTCGCGACGGGCCGCTGGCTCGTGGCGGGCGGGCTGCGGACGGGCGACGAGCTCGCCGACGAGTACCTCGCGGTCCGGGAGCGCGTCCACGAGCGCGCGCTGGAGGCGACCACGCGTCCGCCAGATGGCGACCGCCGAGGAGGTGATGCGGCCGCTCGCCCCGCGCAGCCCGGGCGCGATCGCGGAGCTCGCCGCATCCCAGGCGACTCCGGGCGACGAGCGGCTCACGCTCGCGCAGGCGATCGACGCGACGCTCGCCGAGCTGCTCGAGCGGCATCCGGAGACCCTGCGTCTTCGGCGAGGACGTCGGACGCAAGGGCGGCGTCTACGGGGTCACGCGCGGCCTCCAGGAGCGCTTCGGCCCGTCGCGCGTGTTCGACACGCTGCTCGACGAGACGACGATCCTCGGGCTCGCGCTCGGCACGTCGATCTCGGGCTTCGTCCCGATCCCCGAGATCCAGTACCTCGCCTACCTCCACAACGCCGAGGACCAGCTGCGCGGCGAGGCGGCGACGCTCGGCTTCTTCTCGCAGGGCGCCTACCGCAACGGAATGGTCGTGCGGATCCAGGGCTACGGCTACCAGAAGGGCTTCGGCGGTCACTTCCACAACGACAACGGCCTCGGCGTGCTGCGGGACGTCCCGGGGCTCGTGATCGCGTCGCCCGCACGGCCGAGCGACGCGGCCGCGATGCTGCGAACGTGCGTGGCGGCGGCGAAGACGGACGGCAGCGTCTGCGTCTTCCTCGAGCCGATCGCCCTCTACCACACCCGCGACCTCCACGAGGACGGCGACGAGCTCTGGCTCGAGGCTCCGGGCGCCGAGCACGTTCCGGTCGGCGCCGCGTACACCCACCGTGGCGGCGACGACCTGACGATCGTCACCTGGGCGAACGGCCTCTACCTGTCGCTCCGCGTCGCGCGCAGGCTGCGCGAGCGGGGCGTCGGCGCGACCGTCGTCGACCTCCGCTGGCTGGCGCCGCTCCCGCTGGAGGAGGTCCTTCGAGAGGCGTCCGCCACGGGCCGCACGCTCGTCGTCGACGAGACGCGCCGGACGGGCGGCGTGGGGGAGGGGATCGTCGCCGAGCTCGTCGACGCCGGCTATGCGGGTCGTGTCGTGCGCGTCTCGAGCAAGGACTCCTTCGTCCCCCTCGGCGACGCCGCCCGGCTCGTGCTGCTCTCGGAGGACGAGATCGAGGCCGCGGCGCTGTCGCTGCTCGACGATCCCGCCCCCTGGGCGATCCTCTAGGTCTCCGGCGGTCCGAGACCGAACGGAGGCTCTCCCGTCGACGGCTGGCGGGTGGCTGCGGGCGGCTCGATTTCGCCGCCCGCACGTTTCGTGATGGCTCCCTCCGCTAGCCGTTGCCGATGGCGCCGACGGCCTGCCAGTAGTGGTCGCAATTCAGCGGGCCGATGCCGGGGGTCTCACCGGAGTCGAACGCGTTCTTCGGCCCGCCCCGTGCTGCAACCCCGCTCTCGTACTGTCGCAGGAACGCGCTGAAACACTGCTCCTGAGCACGAGCTTGGCCGGGAGCATCCTCCGACTTCCCTCCCCCGCCGCTGAACGCGAGCGCGCCCGACGCACCCGCAATTGACACCAGAACTGCGACGCCGACGGTGACCAGCGCACGCCTCATTCCCCTACCTCCCCTGATTGGCTGCGAACAGAGGCGCTCAGCCGCCCGCCGCGACGCGCTGACTCCAGCCCGCGTCGCCCTTCCCCGTCAGCGGAAGGTCCCTCGCCGCATGTGCTCGCGACTGAAGCAGATCTTGTCAATCGGGTCAATAGCTCGTGGTCCACCGATGTCGCGCGCCCATGCGACCACACGGCGGGTGGTGCTGCCTCTTTCCCGCCCGCGCTGCGAGGTCCCGTGGAGAGGTCTTCACGAGCCCCCTGCCCCGAGGCGTGCGTGCGCGGCGACCAGCTGGAGGGCTGAGGCGAGGAGGTAGACGGCGGTGACGAGGAAGCCGTCGAGCGGCCAGACGACGATCCCAGTCACCGTGTGGGCCACGACGGTCGCCGCCGCGATCGCGGCTCCGACCGAGACGAGATGCAGCGCTCCCCAGACGGCCGCTCTGCTCGGCGGTGGCGCGAGCTGCTCGGAGAGCCCTCCGAACGCGATGCCGCCGACGAGCGCGTAGGCGGCGACGGCGCCGACCAGCAGGAGCAGCGCCTGGCCGGTGTCGGGGATCCCCCGCGCGTGCGAGAGGATGGCCCCCGTCGTCCAGATGGTCAGCGTGTATCCGTACGGGAGGGCGCTCGTGGCGACCGTCGTGCGCAGCGCGGACCTGAACCGTGGCGATCCCACGTCGTCGGCTTCGCCGCGCGTCCGCGCCGATCCTGCCGGTCGCGGGTGGCTCTTGTCGTACAGGGGCGATAGGACTCGAACCTCAACCCCCGGTCTTGGAGCCTCGGCTCGCCGCGGCCGGGCCGCTGTCGGAGGCTGCCCGTCTGGCGCTCCGCGACCTCGGCGAGGCGCTCGACCGCGACCGAGCCTCCGGGTAGAAGACCGCCGCGGCCGCGCCTCCATCTACCTCCAGGAGCGCGCGCAGGCGGGTGGCCCCCTCCGCGGCGGGCCATCGCCCCCTCGTCGCGGAGGGCGTGCGCTTGGCGCTCGCCGATCTGGCCGAAGTCCTGACGGAGCCGTCGCGTAGCCGAGTGGGTGTGGCACCGGAGGAAGCGGATAACGGAGCGTCAGCCGAACAGGAGGGTGGCGGCGAACGTGAAGACGAGATACGTCCCGATCACAGCGTTCACGACAATCCCTGTCCTTCCCAGGCGACGCTCGCCGAGGCGACGCGCGCGGACGCCGAGCACCATCCCCACGACAGCGGGCAGCACCATCAGCGCAAGGAGGAAGAATCCCGCAAGGTAGCCCCACACACCAGCCTCGGGTAGCAACTCTTGCTCCTCGAGGTCGAAGACGACGAACTGTAGGAATGTTCCCACGATCCCGGCGACGAGAGCCGCGACTGCCGTGGCGGCCACCATCAGCAGCGACTGCGTCGCTACGCGCCGTCCCGGATCCTCCGGGAGCGAGAACCGGTGTCGCTGAGGTGAAGTGATTGACACGGCCAGAATGGCCTCCTTCCCTCACCACCATCGTCACTCGCAGAGACGGCTATGGCATCAGTGGGTTCGCTGATACGTCGGCGCGCCTCCGGCATGCTCAACCGTCGCCGGTTCATCTGGCCGTCCTTAGCGCAGCCCGTCGGGGGTCATTGCCGCACGCTGGCGCAGACCGCCGCGGCCGCGCCCGCAGTGCGGCTGATCGCCGGCGATTCGCGTGCGGATTCAGGCGGTCTTGAGCGGAAGTTCGACCGACCAGCAAAACAGGCGGGATCCCTCTCCAGCACTGGGATTCCGCCTGTTCAAGCCAGCAGGGGCGGCAGGACTCGAACCTGCAACCCCCGGTTTTGGAGACAAGGGGACTTTGGCTCAACCATGCCGCAAACTCGGGTTGCGGGATAGAGCGCGGGAAGGTAGTGTTCAAGACCGAACGAAACTTTGTGGCCCATGAAAGCGGGCGAGCGCCGCATCCACGGCCTCGCCCCGGCACCGGAGGTGGATCTCCAATGCCCCCGAAGCGTAACCCGGCGAGGCGGCTCCCGACAGGGATCGAGGCTCGTCACTCCCGCGCCTGCGGCCTGTCGAACGAGGGCGACCGTTGCACGTGCGAGCCGTCGTATCGGGCGAGCGTCTATGTGCAGCGCGACAAGAGGCTCGTCCGCAGCCCGGCGTTCTCGGGCAAGGGGGCGCTCGCCGCCGCGAAGCAGTGGCGCGCCGACGCGGTCTCCGCGAAGGGGCGCGGCAAGAACATTGTCCCGTCGCGACGGACCCTCCAGGAGGCGGCCGACGAATGGCTCGCAGGCGCGAAGGCCGAGCCGCCGACCGTGCTGAACCGGTCGGGCCACCCGTACAAGCCGAGCGTGGTCCGCGGCTACGAGCACGACCTCAAGGCGTTCGTGCTCGACGACCTCGGCGGGCTACGGCTCTCCGAGGTGCGCCGCGCGGACCTCCAGGCGCTCGTCGACCGCCTCGTCGGTAAGGGCCATTCCGGCTCGAAGGTGCGAAACATTGTGATCCCGCTCAGGGTCGTGTTCCGCCACGCGCTCGAGCGCGACGAGGTCAACGCGAACCCGACGAGCGGACTGCGGCTGCCGAACAACATCGGCCGACGCGAACGCGCAGCGTCACCGGGCGAGGCCGCCGAACTTTTGGCCGCGCTCCCCGACGACCTGCGGCCGATCTACGCGACGGCGTTCTACGCGGGCCTCAGACGCGGCGAGCTGCGCGGGCTGCGCTGGGATGACGTTGACCTTGCGAGGGGCGTGATCCAGGTGCGCCGCTCGTGGGACGACTACGCCGGCGAGATCACCCCCAAGTCGGCGAAGGGCACCCGCACGGTGCCGCTCACCGCGTTGCTGCGCGACCATCTCGTCACGCTCAAGGCGACCACCGGACGTGACGGGCGCGACTTCGTGTTCGGCGCAACAGCCGACCGGCCGTTCACCCCGTCACACATTCGCAGACAGGCTGCCAAGGCGTGGGAGGCCGCCAACAAGCAGCGCGCCGAGAAGAAACTCGCGCCGCTCGTGCCGATCGAGCTTCACTCGTGCCGCCACACGTTCGTGTCGCTGATGCACGACGCCGGGCTCAGCCTCGAACGGATCGGCGACTACGTCGGCCACGGCTCCACCTACATGACCGACCGGTACCGCCACCTGCTGGAAGGACACGAGCAGGAGGCCGCGAGGATGCTCGACGAGTACCTCGCCCGCGCCGACACCGCCGCACGCATCGAACAGATCACGGAACACGGCGATGACGGCCATTGACCGACCCGGCCGTGTGGGCCTACGCAGTGGCAGCAGAACGGCAGCGGCGGCGCACTCCCGCCCAACGGGGGCTCCCTACAGTCCGCGCATGAGCAGGCCTCGTTCGGCGAGCAGGGCGGCGACCTGGGCCACGTCCATCAGAGACGGGTTCGCCTCGGCCAGGTACCGGACGAGATACTTGAGTGCCGCCCGCTCGAACTTGCGATCACCCTTCTCCGCGTACAGCTCGACGAGCGCGCGGGCGTCGGCAAGCGGGACGAACGACACCTCGAACGCTGCCTGCTCGGCGGCGGTGAGATTGCCCGCGGCGAGGGCGCGCTGGAGTCGTGCGCCGGGATGGCCCTCCGAAGTCACGAACACACGTTCTCACATTGAGGTGCAATCGTCGGGTAGGCCGAGCGCGGAGAAGGCTCGCGCGGCGAGTCTGCGAGGCGTAGCCTGCCGTGGGACGGATGAACAGGCTGTTCCATAGGGTCGCGTTAACGGTAGGTGCGGCAGTTATTGCACTCCTCGCCGTAACGACCGCTTGGGGAGTTGGCTCAGAGGTTCGAACGCTTCCCATCGATCTCATACGGCCGCCTCGTCTTGAGCCTGGCACCTACCAAACGCGACCCGCATTCGTTCCTCGCACGACCTTCACGGTGGGCGAGGGATGGGATGGCGCTCAGGAGACTCATTCCGCATGGTGCGTCGGAAAAGGGAGTTATCCGACGCCAGCATCCTTTCGTGAAGCGCTTGGCGCTATCAGGATCTGTGTCTTTCGACTGGGGCCTCCCTACAGCACCGCGATCTCGCGGTTCAAGGCGCTGACGACACTCACCGCCGGGGCGTCAAAGCCAATCCGAGTCGGCGGCTATCCCGGCGTCTCCTTCCACGCAGCCGTGCATGGCGAACACTCGCTTCTACCCGGCATCGCACCGTTAATTGATCTTCTGCCCGGTGGGCAGCAGATTTTCTCAACGTGCGCGGGAATGCGGTGCTCCTGCTGATCGAGATCTCTCCCGGTACGCCAGGGCAGCCAGCGGTGCGCAGATTCCTGCGGACGATCAGATTCCCCCCTTAGCGACGGGGGCGGGATCCTTGTATCTCGGCCGACGCGTGCCGCGCCGGGTTCGCCGCGGTGGCGAGGCGTCCCTGGCTCGATGCGGCGGCGCTGATCGTTTGCGGGTCAGGCCGCCCGGGAGCGTTCCCGCGACCGCCGCATCGATTCGAGTTCCTGGTCGCGGCGCCAGTAGGACGGTGTTTTTGATCTTCGTCCAGCCGCGGTACCCGGGCCGGTACACGCCGCTGCGTCGCTTGGCAACGATCCCCTCCAGCCCGTGCTCGACAACCGCGTTGAAGAGAGCGTGGCCGTCGTCGAACACGTCGGCGAGCCGTGCGCACGGGCGCTCCTGCCACAGCTCTTCGAGCAGCGCCCGCCGTTCGGCCCACGGGTTGCAGCACACGTCGTGGCCGTTCACCCGCAGCACGTCGAAGGCGACATAGGTGACGGGAATCGCGTGGTTTCCGTGCAGCACCCGGTCGCACACGAGCGGCCAGTGCGGCGCGCCGGACTTGTTGAACGCGACGAGCTCGCCATCCAGCACGAGCCCGCGCGGGAGGGCTGCCAGCTCGGGCACCTGCGTCGTCATGTTCCAGCCGCGGCGGCTACGAACCCGGAGGCCGCCTTCGGTGGAGACGATCGCGCGGAACCCATCCCACTTCAGTTCGAACGCCCACGCGTCGCCGCTCGGGATCGGTCCAGGACGGAGGAGCATGGGCCGCAGGTCCACGCGTCGCACCGTAGCCCACCATGCGCGGGCGTGGCATCAGACGCAGTTGCGGGCGGCCCCCCTGGTCGACGACGCGGGCTGGAGCCACGGCCGCAGCGGAGACATTCACAGTCTCCTGCTGGGCTGAGAAGGCTGCGGAAGGGACCGGAGCCGCAGAGGAACCGGCCCCTTCGCGCGCCGCGCGTGCCGCTGACTGGAGGACGGCACACGTCCTTAGGCCGGCGAGCGCGTATTCGAGGGCGGCGGCGAGCACGTCGCTCGCCGCCGCCCTCGTCTCGGCCGTCGAAGCCACTGCCCCTGCTAGAACGGGATGGTTCCGTCGTCGGTCTCGGCGGGCTCGTCAACGCCCTCGACGACGGCCTCGGCGGCCGCCTCGACAGCGATAGCGTTCCAGTCGGGCGGCACGACGTCCGCGAAAACCAGCGGGTAGTTCTCGTAGCCTTTGGGGGATTTTCCGAGGTACTTGATGCCGAGCCGCTCGCCGAGCTGCGGCGGACGCTTCGCCAGTTCGTTCTTGACAACGCTGTGGAAGCCGTGAACCGCGACCTCGTCGCCGTTGTCTGTCAGGAGAACGACGATTGGGTAGGTCCCAAACTCCGTCGTCCGGGCGTCCACGTCGACCACGGTGCCGATCACCCGCTCGCCGGGCTTCGGCCTCCAGGCTTCGGCGGTGGAGTCGAGACGATCCTCGATCGACCTGACCGCGGTGTTACCCTGTGTTCCCGTCATGGTGGTTCCTTTCTGCGGCCCGGCGTCGACCGGGCCGCGGTGTTGGGGGTGATTACCGCTGGCGCTTCTCTGGGACTCCCAGCGGGAGTTCGGTGAGTGCCCGCCGCGGGTTGATCCCCGCGCCGCGTAGGGCCTCCTGGTTCTTCGCATCCAGCCACGCCTCGAAAGCCCTGGCCGGAATCCGGATTCGGTTACCGACACGAACGCCGGGAATCTCTCCAGCCGCCACTAACTGCCGCACGCGAGTCGGCGTCCGTTTGATCCGCTTCCCGACCTCGGCTGCCTCGTAGAAATCGGGGTCACTCGGAGACGTGCTCATCTACCGAGCGTAGACGAGTAATCGGCGAAAGCAAGAGAAAACTCGGGTACACTGCGGAAACCGATGCAAGTCGTCTACATCCGTGCTGGGAGAGGGCGAGAGTGGCTATGAACGAGGGCGACATTCGCCGTCACGGGGCGCGGTTGTGGCGTTGACGGAGGCCCCAATCTGGGAGGTGCCGCACCAGTTCACGTCCTGGGAGCCGCGTCACCCACGGCTCCGGCAAGGCTCTCGCGACGTGTTCAGCTACGGCCTGCTGTTGCCCCAGTTGACCGCTCTCGACACGCCGGCAGGCGTGCGACGGTCGCCGAACGGTGGGGCCTCGAAGATCTCGTTGCGCTTACCCGCAGGCGGCGCAGGTGGCGCGAGGAGCGGGGTCTCACACTGAAGCCCAAGTCCTCACTCGCGGAGAACCTCGTGTCGCGTCTCACGGAGGAGGTCTATTTCCCGGAGGTCGATGACGCGGGTGAGGCGGTCATCGTCGGCGGGCCGTCTGAGGAGCAGTTCGCGGCGGCGTTCGACGAGTTTGCGCGCACCGACGGGATCGGCCTGGTTGAGTGGTTCGGATTCAGAAGTCTTCGCGGGAGACGGGTTCTTTCACCCAGCGAGACATGGGGCGGTGGCCTGATCGGAAGCTTGCGCTCGCGGGTTCACGAGTCCGCCGTTGTCGCCGGTCGGCTCGACACCGAGGGCCTTAACGACGCGCCGAGGGTCGTCTACGACGAGCTTGAGGTTCGGCGCCGCGTTCGGTCGGTTTCCGACCAGGATGGCCGCCGGGTCCGGGCAGCCGGATATAGGGACCTCGCCGAACGAGCGGCGATCGAGGTCGACCATCTTGTCTTTCTTGCACCGCGTCTCAGCCGCTGCCGGCTCTGCGGTCGGATCTTTGTCGTCGCCCGTACGGGCGAGCCGGAGAGCCACTGCCGACAAGCCCTCTGGGGGCGCGACCACCCGCACCCGATGTTCGAGCGCTGCGTTCCTCTGGTCGGTGCCGAACGCGAGCGGTTGAGGAAGTCTCTCCATCAGAAGTACCGTCGCGCGCTCAAACGTCAAGGGGGCGACCCCAAGGCCCCCGCTGTCCGCAAAGCCCTCAAGGAATACAACGCCTTCATGGCAAACCACCCGGCGCCGCCAAGAGGGCGAAGGCCGGATGCGCGTCCCGGATTGATCAGCGACCCGAACCGCCCGACGGACGCTGATAGCGGCAGAAGCCCTGAAACGACCATAAGCAACCTAAGCTTGTTCCGCCCCATGGATTACGTCTGGGAGAAGACGAGCGCGGCCGTCAGGTACCTCGCCACCGGCACCGGCACGATCCAGCAAAGGCTCGTGTCAGTCGGCATGGCGCTACACCTCCTCCAATCTGACGACTTTCAGAACAATGAGGAGTTGGCCCGCTGGTCAAGCATCATGGAACGGCTCACAGCGCTACAGGAACTCGCAGGCGACGAGGGCTCACTGGAGAAGTCCGCCTTGGCGTTGAGTGACGAGCAGGCTTACGCGGTCGCGCGCGACGTCCTCCTCCTTCACGAGGCGCACTGGAGCAACCTGCTGGAACAGGCGAAGCGTGCGTCCTAGGGGCGGCAAACCCGAAGCCGAGGGGGTTCAGACTGTCTGTGGTCGATCCCGGTGCGGGTAAGTAGCGGCCTTCGATATGCGGCGTGAGTTAATCTCCCGAGTCTCGGGAGATCCGTGGTCGTATCCGTCGCGCCGCCAGGTAGCCGGAGTACACGGATTGACGATGCCGCCGCCCTGCGAGAGGCTTGAGGAGTGACGACGTACGTCTTCAGCCGGTTTCCGGCCATGGTCTCGTGATGCTCGCCGCGTCGGCCTTCGGTGGGCTCATCGTCCTCGCGATTGTCCTCGGTCTGTACTTCCTGCCGACGATCATCGCGAGCCAGCGCGGGGTCACCAACCTCGGGTCGATCGCCGTCATCAACCTCTTCTTGGGATGGACTCTCGTCGGGTGGGTCGTTGCGCTGGCGATGTCCTTCAAAGACGTTCCTGCTCGTGATGCTCCGGTCACAGCGAGTGCAAACGCCGGCTCTATAGGAAGCGCGGAGGCCGCCGCACTCGACACCGAAGGGAGCACGCACCGCAACTGTCCGAACTGCGGGCGCTCAATGGATCGTGGGGCAACGGCGTGCCCGGACTGTGGCGCCGAATCCAATCCGTGGCTACGGCACGCTGGAGTTTGGTGGACTCAGGGTGGTAAGGAGGGTGACTGGCAGTGGTTGGATGAGAAGGCCAAGATCTGGCGCTGGTATGAGGACGGCACTCCGAGCAGCCCGGGGGTAACCGATCTGACACCAAGCCGCGAGATCGACCCAGCCCTCGTTTCCCCACCTGGCACTTCCGTCCAAACCCTCGCCCAAGAGACCGACAGGCAGCGGGTCGCGCTTCATGCGCCCGCGCCCAGCGCGGAGCTTGAACGGCTTGGCGACCTTCATGCGCGCGGCATCCTCACAGACGAGGAGTTCCGTCAGGCAAAGCAGCGCGTGCTTGCTCCTAGGCGCTTCGGGCACCGTCCGAAAACAGCCGTCTGTGGGAAAGTCGCGGGAAAGTCGAGTCCGCTAACAGGCGGTTTACAGCGGACGTGAGCGGAAAGAACGAGGGAGGAACGGCAACCGGAATCCCGCATTATCGCTGGGATTTCGTGTGTTCAAGCCAGCAGGGGCGGCAGGACTCGAACCTGCAACCCCCGGTTTTGGAGACCGGTGCGCTACCAATTGCGCCACGCCCCTGGGCTGCGACGGGAGTGTACCCCGACCCCGCGTGTGCCACTGTGTCGCGTGGATGCAGCGGTACGCGCTCGCCGGGTTGTTCGCCGTGATCGCGGTGTCGCTCGCGCTCGTCGCGGTGTGGGCGGCCGTCTCGGGCGGCCGGGCGTGGGTCGTCGCATTCGCCGCGGGAGCCGTCGCGCTCTGGATGGGTGACCTCGCACGCAGAGTCTGGCCAAGCTGACAGGACGATCTGGCCAAGTCGACAGGATGAGATAGCAGCCGCACGGCGTATTCTGCTGGGGTGGGTGCGGCGACCTTCTTCCGACCGAACGGCCCTGCCGCGGCATGAGCGCGCTCTCAGGGGGGGACACGCAGACGCTGTGGCAGGACTACCGCGCCACGCAGAGCCAGGCGGCGCGTGATCGCCTGATCCTCACGTACGCGCCGCTCGTGAAGTTCGTCGCGGGCCGCCTCGGGTCGAGCCTGCCGTCGCACGTCGACGAGCAGGACCTCGTCTCCTACGGCCTGCTCGGCCTGATCGGCGCCATCGAGCGGTTCGACCCCGACCGCGAGATCAAGTTCGAGACGTACGCGATCGCACGCATCAAGGGCGCGATCATCGACGAGCTTCGCTCGCTCGACTGGGTGCCGCGCAGCGTGCGTGCGCGTGCGCGCGAGATCGAGCGGGCGATCGTCGAGCTCGAGCGGAGCCTCATGCGGGCGCCGACCGACGGCGAGATCGCGGCCAAGGTCGGCATCTCGGAGGACGAGCTCGAGAAGAGCCTGTCGGACATCTCCCGCTCGTCGATGGCGGCGCTCGACGAGCTCTGGAGCCCGCAGGGCGGCGGCGACCAGGTTGCGTTGATCGACACCATCGAGGATCCCGCCGGCGCCGACCCGGAGTTCTCCCTCGAGCAGACCGAGCTCAACGAGGCGCTCGCCGAGGCGATCGCGCGGCTGCCCGAGCGCGAGAAGCTCGTCGTCACGCTCTACTACTACGAGGAGCTGACGCTGCGCGAGATCGGCGAAGTGCTCGGCGTGACCGAGTCGCGCGTCTCGCAGCTCCACACGAAGGCCGTGCTGCGGCTCAAGGCGCGCCTCTCGGGCGGCGCCCGCGCGACGGCCGACGCCTAGCTCAGCGCGGGACCTCGACCGCGAGCGTCCAGTGGGCGGAGCCGTGGACGTCGACCGCGACCGCGATCGTCCGGTTGCCGTCCGACGGGTCGGCGAGCACGATCGACTGCCCCGCATCGACCTCGGTCGAGCCTTCCGCGTCACCCGACAGCTCGATCGCGACCCGGCCGCCCCAGAGCCCGAGCGGGGAGGTGTCGGTGGTGGAGAGGACGAGGCGTGCGCCGGCCGGCACCTCGATCGACTGCGGTGCGGCGTCCTCGGTGCCCTCGAACTGCGTGACCGCTTCCCAGCGCGGCTCGCGCGCGACCGCGATCGTCACCTTCGAGCCGAGGGGTGTGCGCGTCCCCGCCGACGGCGTCACCGCGAGGATCGTGCCCGGCGTGACGCCCGTCTCGGGCCGTTCGTCGACGACGGGCGCGAAGCCGGCATCGCGCAGCGCGCGCGCGGCCGCGTCCGCGTCCAACCCCGCGACGGAGGGAACGGGACGCTTGGGCGGCCCCGTCGAGACGATCAGCGCGACCCGGACCGGCCGCTCGAGCTTCGTGCCGGCACCCGGATCGGTGTCGACGGCGTGCCACGCCTCTATCGCCGTCGACGGTGCGTACCGCCGCCTCGGCGTGAAGCCGTTCCGTTCGAGCAGCGCGAAGGCGGCCGACGCCTCGAGGCCCGCGACGGACGGCAGCGCCGCGTACGCGCTGCCCTTGCTGATCGACACCAGGAGCGCTCCGTTCTCGGGGATGCGCTTCCCCTCCGGCGGATCCTGGGCGATGATCGCGCCGGCGGGGGCCGACTCGGAGTACGAGCGGTCGACGATCTTCACCTTGGGCACCGGAAGCTGGCTGTCGCGGGCGCGCTTCGCGACCTCGCCGCGGGCTACCGCGATCCGCAGGCCGACGACGTCCGGCGCATCGACGCCGGCGGGATCGTCGCCGGCGACCGCGTAGACGCCGCCGCCGGCGACGCCGAGCGCGACGATGACCGCGGCGAGCGCCGCGGCGAGGCGCCCGCGCCTGCCGGCTCGATGCGAACGGATCTCGTGCCGCAGCTCCTGCACGATCGTCGCCGGCTCGCGCAGGATGCGGGTCGCGAGCGTGGGGCCGGCCGACGCTTGTGCTGCATCGACACGTGCCGGGCTCGCGTCGCGGGGAGGGCCGGGCAGGGACGCGGGGTCGGCCCCGAGCGCGGCTGCCGCCTCGACTGCGTCGCCCCGCCGCCCCGGGTCGCGGTCGAGCAGGCGGTCGACGAGGCGCACGGCCTCGGGAGGCGCGTCGGGCACGGGGCCTGCGAGCGGCGGTGCCGGCTCGTGCGCGCGCCGCAGTCCCGTCGCGAGCCGGTCTTCGCCCTCGAAGGGCATGCGGCCGGCGAGCATCCGGAAGAGGATGCAGCCGAGCGCGTAGAGGTCGGTTGCCGGGCCCGTCTCGTTGCCGGCCGCCTGCTCCGGAGCCCAGTACTCCGGCGTGCCGGCGAGCACACCCGAGATCGGAGCGCTCCGCGACGAGCGCGCGAGGCGCGCGAGACCGAAGTCGGTGACGACCACGCGTCCGGTTCCCCGCTCGACGAGGACGTTGGCGGGTGTCAGGTCGCGGTGGACGACGCCCCGGGTGTGCGCGTGCGCGAGCGCCGCCGCGACCGGCGCGCAATACCGCCGTGCCGCACCCCAGTCGAGGCGGCCCGCGATCAACGTGTCGAGCGCGACGCCGTCGACGAGCTCCAGCACGAGCACCGTCTGGCCGTCGCTCTCGAGCACGTCGTAGAGACGGACGACGTTGGGATGCTCGAGGCGCGCGAGCGCGGACGCCTCGCGCTCGAACCGCTCACGCAGCTCGGGATCGTCGGCGACCCAGGGATGGAGCACCTTGAGCGCGACGTCACGCTCGAGCCGCTCGTCCCGGGCGCGCCAGACCACGCCCATGCCGCCGCGCCCGATCTGCTCCTGCAGCCGGTAGCGCTGCGCGACGATCGTCACGGCTCTCTCCACGATGCAAACTCCGTCCGGCACCACCGGACAGCACGGCAGGCTAGTCCAGCCTCGTTCGGAGAATGTCAAGGCGATCCTCCGTCGCCGGCGGTTGGCGGGATCGAGCCGACGCGCGCGGACTACGATTCTCCGGCACCCACGGAACCAGGAGGAACGCGCGCAGATGGCTGCAACCGAGCCCGGGAAGATCCGCAACGTCGCTGTCGTCGGTCACCGCGGGACGGGCAAGACGTCCCTCGTCGAGGCGCTCCTCTTCCAGACCGGCGAGGTCAACCGCCTCGGGTCGATCGAGGCCGGCACGACCGTCTCGGACTCGGACGAGGACGAGCAGAAGCGCCAGCTCTCGATCTCGCTGTCGCTCGCCCACACCGAGTGGCAGGGGCGGAAGATCAACCTCGTCGACTGTCCCGGTGACCCGTCCTTCCAGGGTGAGGCGCGCTGCGCGCTCCGCGTCGTCGAGGGAGCATTGGTCGTCGTCTCCGGCGTGATGGGGTTCGAGGTGGGGACGGCCCGCGTGAAGAAGCTCGCCGAGGAGCTGGGCCTCGCGCGCATGCTCGTCGTGAACATGCTCGACCGTGAGCGCGCCGACTTCTTCCGCACGCTGGGCCAGATCCAGGACCAGTTCTCCTCGAAGTGCGTCGCCGTGCACATCCCGATCGGCGCGGAGCACGAGCTGACCGGAATCGTCGACGTCCTCCACATGTGCGCGTACACGGTCTCCGACGGGCAGAAGGAGTCCGACCCCGTCGCGATCCCCGAATCGATGGTCGAGCTCGCGCAGGAGTACCGCGAGAAGCTGCTCGACGAGGTGGTGCAGATCGACGAGGCGCTGATGGAGCGCTACCTCGAGGGCGAGGAGCTCGATCCGCACGACGTCGCCGCCGCGCTCAAGCTCGGCGTCACGCGCGGCGAGGTCTTCCCCGTCGCGTGCTCGATCGCGACCAAGAACCTCGGGACGCACGCGCTGCTCGACCTGCTCGTCGAGGGCGTGCCCTCGCCCGCGAAGCGTGGCGCACCCTTCGAGGTCGAGGGCGCGTCGACCGCCGCGTTCACGTTCAAGACGATCGCCGACCCGTTCGCCGGGAGGATCAACCTCTTCCGCGTGCTGAAGGGGGAGGTCACGACGGAGACCACGCTCGTCGACCACCGCGAGCACTCGAAGGAGCGGATGGGCTCCCTGCTGCAGCTCCAGGGAAAGACGACGACACCCGGCCAAGGAGTTCGGCGAGGGAGATCTCGGCGCCGTTGCCAAGTTGAAGAACGTCCAGACCGGCGACCTGCTCACCGACCGCGAGGTCTCGGTCGAGCCGCCGGCGTTCGGCTTCCCCGAGCCCGTGATGAGCTTCGCCGTGACGCCGAAGATCAAGGGCGAGGAGGAGAAGGTCGCGTCGGCGATCAAGCGTCTCGCCGAGGAGGATCCGACCCTTCGGCTGCGGCGCGACCCGCAGACGGGCGAGGAGATCCTCGCCGGGATGAGCCAGATGCACGTCGAGGTCGCGCTCGAGCGTGCGAAGCGCCGCTTCGGCGTGGACGTCGAGCTCCACCAGCCGCGGGTCCCGTATCTCGAGACGATCCGCTCGGAGTCGCGCGCGCGCCACCGCTACAAGAAGCAGACCGGCGGCCGCGGGCAGTTCGGAGACTGCGAGATCGTGCTCCAGCCGATCGAGGGCCACGAGGGCTACGAGTTCGTCGACAAGATCGTCGGCGGCGTCATCCCCCAGAGCTACCGGCCGGCCGTGGACAAGGGGATCCAGGAGGCGATGCAGCACGGCGAGCTCGCCGGCGCGCCCATCCAGGGCGTGCGCGTCGAGCTCGTCGACGGCCAGTACCACAACGTCGACTCGTCCGAGATGGCCTTCAAGATCGCCGGCTCGATGGCCTTCAAGGAGGCCTACGCCAAGGCGGACCCGGTCCTCCTCGAGCCGATCATGGAGCTCGAGGTGACGGTGCCCGACGAGGCCGTCGGCGCGGTCAACGGCGATCTCAACTCCCGACGCGGGCGCCTCAACGGGATGGAGCCGGCCGCCGGGATGACGACGATCAAGGCCGAGGTGCCGATGGCAGAGCTGCTCACGTACTCGCAGTCCCTCACGTCGATGACGGGCGGACGCGGCGACTACGCGATGCACCTGCTCCGCTACGAGCAGGTGCCCACGCACGTCGCGCAGAAGATCGTCGACGAGACCAGGAAGGCGCGCGAGGCGGCGAACGCCTAGCCCGATCGGTGTCCGTGGTGTGCGACTTCAGTCGGACACCATCGTCTGAGGCACCCAGCTCGGAGGGTCGTCCGACCGAAGTCGGACACCTTCCGCGGTTTGTCCACATCTGTGGATTCTTCTGCGCGGGGCTATAGTGGCCGTCGCATGCGAGTCACGAAGTCGAACGTCACACGCACGTGCGCGATCTGCGAGCGGACGCTGCTGATGGGGGAGCACACGCTCCGCTACTCCCCGGACGGTCACGAGTTCGTCGACGTCTGCCCGCTCTGCAGCGAGATCGCGCTCGATCACGGCTGGGTGCGCGAGGGCCATGCGGTGTCGCCCGCGCTCCAGCAGACATCCGCGCCGCCGGCGCCAGAAGACGCTCTGGCAGGCGCTGCTCGGCGCCCGCGAGGAGGAGGCGGAGCCCGTCGTCTCCGAGCCGATCCTGCGCCGGCTGTCCGACGACGAGCTCACGCTCGTCGAGGCGGCCGACCTCTTCAACCAGTCGGACTTCCGGCGGACGGTCGCCGGTGTCGCCAAGAGCCTCGGCGAGCCCGAAGGTCTCGATCGTGCCGCTTGCCGGCGTCAACGCCGAGACCGTGCTGACGTTCGCCTGGGACATCACCTGGTACCAGTACCGCGTCACGCCGGACGCGGCCCATCCCGTTCGGATCGCCGACCGCGGTCACGACATCGGCGAGGTCGAGTCGGCGTACGCGCACTGGAACGCGCGCGTCGACGAGACCGGCAGGCTGGTGCCCGAGCTGGCGACGGTCTGACCCTTCCGCTAGCGCAGAATCCGCAGAAGCGGATTCTGCCCGCGGGGATCCCCGCCCTCCGGGCAGGGCAGATCCCTGAAGGCGCCCGCTGTCGCGGTCGCAACTACGAGGCGAGGCGAGGAGTCGGTCGGGGCGCGACTACACTGGCGCCGTGACGCAGGTGGAGACCTCCGCGTCCGCCGCCGACCTGCTCGAGCGGCTCGGCGTCGATCCCGCGACCGTCACCGACGGCGACCTCGTCGTCCGGACGCCGATCACCGGGGAGGAGATCGCCCGCGTCCCGCGGACGACGGAGTCCGAGACCGCCGCCGCCGTCGAGCGCGCCGTCACTGCGTTCGCGATCTGGCGGGACGTGCCTGCGCCGCGCCGAGGCGAGCTCGTCCGGCTGCTCGGGGAGGAGCTGCGCCGGGAGAAGGAGGCGCTCGGCGCGCTCGTGACGCTCGAGGTGGGGAAGATCGCGCAGGAGGGCCTCGGCGAGGTGCAGGAGATGATCGACATCTGCGACTTCGCGGTCGGGCTCTCGCGCCAGCTGTACGGGCGGTCGATCGCGTCCGAGCGGCCGGGTCACCGGCTGACCGAGACATGGCACCCGCTGGGGCCGGTGGCGGTGATCAGCGCGTTCAACTTCCCGGTCGCCGTCTGGAGCTGGAACGCGGCGCTCGCGCTCGTCTGCGGCGACCCGGTGATCTGGAAGCCGTCCGAGCGGACGCCGCTGACCGCCATCGCCACGATCTCGCTCCTCCGGCGCGCCGCAGATCGTCTCGGCGCGGTGCCGGAAGGGCTCTTCGAGCTCGTCATCGGCGGGGCGGATGCCGCGGTCCGGCTCGCCGACGACGAGCGGATCCCCCTCGTCTCCGCGACGGGCTCGACGGTGATGGGAAAGGCGATCGCGCCGCGGATCGCCGCCCGGCTGGGGCGGTCGCTGCTCGAGCTCGGCGGCAACAACGCCGCGATCGTCGCCCCGAGCGCCGACCTCGACCTCGTCGTCCGCGCCGTGCTCTTCGCCGCCGTCGGGACGGCGGGCCAGCGCTGCACGTCGCTCCGCCGCCTGATCGTCCACGAGTCCGTCGCCGACGACCTCGTCGAGCGCCTCACCGCCGCCTACCGGAGCGTGCCGATCGGCGATCCGCGCGAGCCCGGGACGCTCGTCGGGCCGCTGATCACGGGCGAGGCGTTCGGCCGCATGGAGGCGGCGCTCGGCCAGGCATGCGACGAGGGCGGGGAGATCGTCGTGGGTGGAGGGCGCGCCCACGCCGACCGGTTGCCGGACGCCTGGTACGCGGAGCCGACGATCGTTCGGATGCCCGGGCAGAGCGGTGTCGTCGCACGCGAGACGTTCGCGCCGATCCTCTACGTGCTCACGTACCGCGACCTCGACGAGGCGCTGGCGCTGCAGAACGGCGTTCCCCAGGGTCTCGCATCGTCGATCTTCACGACCGACCTCCGGGAGGCCGAGCGGTTCCTCGCCGCGGCGGGATCGGACTGCGGGATCGCGAACGTCAACATCGGCCCGAGCGGCGCCGAGATCGGTGGCGCGTTCGGCGGGGAGAAGGAGACGGGCGGCGGACGCGAGTCGGGGTCGGACGCCTGGCGCGCGTACATGCGTCGCCAGACGGCGACGGTGAACTTCACCGACGAGCTGCCGCTCGCGCAGGGCATCGAGTTCGGCATCACGGCCTGAGCGACGCCGCCGAGGCGTCGTCGCCGCGGAGGGAGCTCACCTCAGCGGAGGAGGTCGGCCGCCCGGTGGCATCCGCGCCGGTGGACAGGGCCGGCGCATGCTGATATATCAGCCGGGTGCGTAACGGCGACAGCCGTTCCGGTGAGCCCCTCATCGCGGCCTCGGGGATCTGGAAGATCTTCGGGCCGAAGGCGGACCGCATCATCGGGAGCCCGGACGCCGAGCTCAGCCGTGCGGAGCTCCGCGAGCGGACGGGGTGTGTCACGGCCGTGCGGGACGTGTCGTTCGACGTGTGGCCCGGCGAGGTGTTCGTCGTCATGGGCCTCTCGGGGTCGGGGAAGTCGACCCTCGTCCGCACGCTGATCCGCCTGATCGAGCCGACGGCCGGCACGATCCGGATCGCCGACCAGGACGTCACCGCGGCGAGCGCCGCCGAGCTGCGCGAGCTCCGACGCCATTCGGTCTCGATGGTCTTCCAGCACTTCGGCCTGCTCGCCCATCGCCGGGTCGTCGACAACGTCGCCTTCGGGCTCGAGATCCGCGGCATGGCGAAGGGGGAGCGGCTGGCCCGGGCGCGCGAGCTGCTCGAGCTCGTCGGACTCGAGGACGTGGAGAACCAGTTCCCCGACCAGCTCTCGGGCGGGATGCAGCAGCGCGTCGGCGTCGCCCGCGCCTTCGCGACGAGCCCCGCCGTGATGCTCTACGACGAGCCGTTCAGCGCGCTCGACCCGCTCATCCGGCGCGACATGCAGGACGAGGTGTGCCGGCTGCAGGAGGAGACCGGCCAGACGATGGTCTTCATCACCCACGACCTGCCCGAGGCGCTGCGGCTCGGCGACCGCATCGCGATCATGCGCGACGGGGCGATCGTCCAGCTCGGGACGCCCGAGGAGGTCGTCGGCTCGCCGGCCGACGACTACGTGGAGAACTTCGTCCGCGACGTGCCGCGCAGCCACGTCCTCACCTTGCGCTGGATCATGCGACCGGCCGAGCCGGGCGAGGAGGGCGGGCCCACGATCGACGTCTCGACGACGATCAAGGACGCGATCCCTGTGATCGCGGCGAGCGAGCGCCCGGTCGCCGCGGTCGAGGACGGGACCGTCCTGGGTGTCGTCGACCGCACCGCCGTGCTCGAGGCGATCGCAGGCGAGGGCGGCTGACGGATGTCCGTCGTCGCCGACGCAGCCACGACGACCGCTGCCCCCTCGCTCCTCGTCGAGCACCGTCCCTGGTGGCGCAGCAGAGTGACCCTCACCGGGGCGATCGTCGGCGTGATGCTCGTCTGCTACTTCGCCCTCAAGGCGCAGTACCCGTGGCCCTCGGCGCTCACCTGGAACACGCTCCCGACCCACCTGAACGACTTCCAGACCTGGCTGGTCGACCAGCGCAACGCGGAGAGCCCGAGTGTCGTGATCCGCGCGTTCAACGGCTTCGCGGACTTCCTCGACAGCCTGGTGACCTGGCTCACGAGCTTCCTCGGCTGGATGACGTGGGTCGGAGTCTCGGTTGCGGGCGTCCTCGTCTCGCTCCGCTTCGGCGGTGTGCGCGCGGCACTGTGGGCTCTCGCTGCGTTCGTCGCCTTCGCGGCCAGCGGTCTCTGGGTCGAGAGCATGCAGACCCTCGCGCTGATGCTCGCCGCGGTCGGCCTCTCGCTCCTGGTCGGGATCCCGCTCGGCGTGTGGGCGGGGCTCTCCGACCGGTTCGCGCGCGCCGTGACGCCGGTGCTCGACGCGATGCAGATCATTCCCGCGTTCGCCTACCTGATGCCGATCGTGATCCTGTTCTCGGTCGGGCCCGGGGCGGCCGTGATCACGACGATGATCTACGCGATCCCGCCCGCGATCAGGATCACCGCGCTGGGCATCCGGGGCGTCCCGGCGAACACGGTCGAGGCGGCGCTCGCGATGGGGTCGACCCCCTCGCAGACACTCGTCAAGGTGCGGCTGCCACTCGCCCGTCGGATGCTGCTCCTCTCGGTCAACCAGACCATCCTGTTCGCGCTCTCGATGGTGGTCATCGCGGGGCTGATCGGCGGCAAGGGACTCGGCGACGTCGTGACCAGCGGCCTCAACTCGTACCCGGCGCTCGCCCTGCTCGCGGGCCTCGTGATCGTGGTCATGGCGATGGCGCTCGACCGGGTCACGGAGTCGGTGGCGGAGCAGACGAATCCGGCCCGCCGCCACCTCACGGATGAGCCTCCGCCGGCGGCTGCGCATCGCCTCGGCGGCCACCGCCGTCGCGGTCGTCGCCGTCGTCGTGGTCGCGCGGATCGTCGGCGTGGGCGCCGACTACTCGCGGACGACCGCCCGCGACTGGCTCCTCGCGCGGCTCCAGTCGATGCTCGACTACGTCCAGAACCCGGACACGCTCCTCTTCCGCATCACGAGCTGGATCGGCGACCACATCGTGCAATACGGGCTGGTGCCCTTCCGCAACTTCCTCGTCGAGACGCCCTGGCCGGTGATGCTGGTCGGGATCACGCTCATCTCGCTCGTCGTCAGCGGGCGGCGCTCGGCGATCACGGCGTTTCTGATGCTCTCCCTGATCGGCGTGATCGGGGAGTGGAGCTCCGCCATGGACACGGCCTCGCAGGTGCTCGTCGCAACCGTGCTGACCGTCGCCATCGGCTTCGGCCTCGGAGTCTGGGCGGCCGAGAGCCGCGCTTTCTCGAGGATCCTGCGCCCCGTCAACGACGTGCTCCAGACACTGCCGCAGCTCGTCTACCTGATCCCGCTGATCTACCTGATGCCCGTGTCCGTCGTCCCCGGCGTGATCGCGGGCGTCCTCTATGCCTTCCCGGTCGTCGCGCGCCTCGTCGAGAGCGGGGTTCGCAACGTCGAGGCGAACACGGTCGAGGCGGCGGCCTCGTTCGGTGCGACGCGCAGCCAGATCCTGAGGAAGGTCAAGATCCCGCTCGCGCAGGACGCCATCATGCTCGGCGTCAACCAGGGGATCATCATGGTGCTCGCCGTCGTCGTGATCGGCGGCCTCGTCGGCTCGCCCGGGCTCGGGTACGAGGTCGCTCAGGGCCTCGCCCGCTCCGACTTCGGGCTCGGCGTGCTCGCATCGCTCGCGATCCTGGCGCTCGGGATCACACTCGACCGTGTCACCCGCGGCGCGCGCCGCGCTCAACTCGGGGAGGAGACGTGACGTCAGAGTCGGTACGGCGGCGTGACGTGCGCCGCCCCTGGACGCAAGCAAAGAACGAAGGAGGTCGGATGTCGAACAGGAGAGCACGACCGGTACATCTCGCGCTGACCGCGCTGGCGCTGGTCGTCGTGGCTGCGCTCGGGGTCTCTGCAAGCGCGTTCGGCGGCAGCGGCGCCGCAAAGTGCGGGTCGGTGACGATGGACGAGAACGCCTGGGCCGGAGCGACGGCCAACGTGTACGTCCTCAAGTACGTGCTCGAGAAGAACCTGGGGTGCACGGTCAACATCGAGAAGCTCCCGGAGAGCACGCCGCTCTTCCAGGCCATGGCCGACGGCAAGGTCGACGTCGTCCCCGAGGACTGGAACAACATCCTGCTCAAGGTCAACCAGAAGTACGTCAAGAGCGGAACGATCCAGAACCTCGGCTCGAACGGCGTGATCGGCCGCATCGGCTGGTTCATCCCGACGTACCTGATGAAGCAGTACCCGCAGTTCAAGACGTGGCGGGGCCTCAAGGGCAAGGAGAGCATCTTCAAGAGCCCGGAGTCCGGGTCGCAGGGGATGTTCCTCGGCGGCGATCCGTCGTACGTCCAGAAGGACCAGCAGCTGATCAAGCAGCTCGGCCTGAACCTCAAGTTCGTCTCGGTCGGCGCCGAGCCGGCACAGGTCGCGCGCTGGACGCAGGCCTACAAGCAGAAGAAGCCGATCCTCTTCTACTGGTACACGCCGCAGTACCTGAACACCGCGTACCAGCTGTCCGAGGTCAAGCTGCCGCCGCGGAGCAAGAAGTGCGTCGACTCGTACAACCCGAAGCTCGGGAGCGACTGGAGCATCTACAAGTGCGGGTACGCGCAGACGATCATCGACAAGCTGATCACGTCCAAGTTCGCGAAGAGCGGGTCGCCCGCAGTCGGCGTGATCAAGCGCTGGAAGTGGACGGCAAACGACCAGAACTACGTCGCGAACCTGATCGCGGGCAAGCACATGGATCCGGAGAAGGCGGCCGAGCAGTGGGTCAAGGCCAACCCCGGCAAGGTGAAGGCCTGGCTCGGCAAGTGAGCTAGCGCTCGTCGTCCTGCCCGTGCCCACGAGGCGCGGGCAGGACGCGGGCCCGGCCTGCGATGAGCACGCCCATCCTCCACATCAACCGGCCTCGCGTCACCGACGAGCAGTCGCTCGCCGACCAGGCGTACTACGCGATCCGGGAGTGGATCGTGACGCTCGACCTCGCGCCCGGCTCGGTCGTCAACGAGCGGGAGCTCATGGGCCGGCTCGGGCTCGGGAGGACGCCCGTGCGCGAGGCGCTTCGCGACCTCGCGCGCGAGCAGCTCGTGGACGTGTTCCCGCGTCGCGGGATGTTCGTGTCCGGAGTCGACGTGGGAGACATCGCCGGCCTGTCCGAGGTGCGCCTCGTGCTCGAGACGGAAGCCGCGCGGCTCGCCGCGGAGCGCAGCAACGACGCCGACCTGGAGGAGACCACGGCGCTGCTCGAGGAGCTCGCCCAGAGCGCAAGGACGGATGTCGGAGACGCCCCTCGCGCCCGCGAAGCGGGCGTCTTCAGGGGTCTGCCCCGCCACGGGCGGGGATCGAGCGGCGGGATCTCCCCCGGCGAGATCCCGCTCGCGGACAAGACGGTCGAGCGGCGCCTCATCGACCTCGACGAGCGGATCCACCGCCACGTCGCCCGGTGCGCCCACAACCCGTTTCTCGAAGCGACGCTCGAGCAGTACTACGTGCTCGCGCTGCGGATCTGGTTCCTCGCGCTCGACCGCGTCGCGCTCGACGAGGCGATCGCCGAGCACCATGCGATCCTCGAGGCGATCCGTGACCGGGACCCCGGGCGCGCAGAGGAGGTCATGCGGGCGCACGTCGCGAGCTTCGAGCGGGCGATCCGGGCCGTGCTCTGAGGCTCGCCGCCGGTGCGTCGCGGAGAGGCAGTTGTTGGTCCCATCCCAAACCCCCACCCACCCGCGGGGACACCGACGGTATCCGCCGAGATGTGCCGGCTTCGTGCCGATTCCGTGCCGTCTGTGTGGCGCAGGGGCCATGGCGCGGCGCGCCGTACGGCCGTGCTGTATCGTCCGCCGCCAACTGATATATCACCAAACGGAGAGCCTCCCGCATGACTGACGCACCCTCCGCCGCCCGCGCCGTCGTGATCGGCTGCGGCATCGTCGGCAACAGCCTCGCGTACCACCTGACCCGGCTCGGCTGGACGGACGTGGTCCTGCTCGACAAGGGCCCGCTGCCCAACCCGGGCGGTTCCACGGGGCACGCGTCGAACTTCATCTTCCCGGTCGACCACTCGAAGGAGATGACCCAGCTCACGCTCGAGTCGCAGCGCCAGTACGTCGAGCTCGGCGTCAACACGGAGTGCGGCGGGATCGAGGTCGCGCGCACCGAGGAGCGGATGGAGGAGCTCCGCCGGCGGATGGCGTCCGCGAAGGCGTGGGGCGTCGACTCGGCTCGGCTCGTGAGCCCCACCGAGATCAAGGAGCTCGTGCCGTACATCGACGAGACGATCCTGCTCGGCGGCTTCCACTGCCCGACGGTCTCGGTCGTCGACTCGCTCCGCGCGGGCACGCTGATGCGCGAGCGCGCGGTCGCTGCCGGCGCGCTGACCGTGCTCGCGAACACCGAGGTGTCGGCGATGGACGTGGAAGGCGGGCGGATCCGGCGGGTGCACACGTCGCGAGGCGCGATCGAGGCGGAGACGGTGGTGATCGCATGCGGCGTCTGGAGCCCGCTCCTCGCCCGCATGGCAGGTGCGCACATCCCGCTCACGCCGATGGTGCACCAGATGATCGACATCGGGCCGGTGCCGCGCTTCGAGAAGAGCGCGAGCGCGATCGAGTTCCCGATCGTCCGCGACATGGACGTCTTCATGTACGAGCGGCAGGACGGGACGGGCCTCGAGATCGGCTCGTACGCGCACCGCTCGATCGTCCACGACCCGGAGGAGATCCCGTCGATCGAGGCCGCTGCGCTCTCTCCGACCGAGTTCCCGTTCACGCAGCCGGACTTCGACCCGCAGCTCGCCGACGCGCTCGACCTGATGCCCGAGATCGTCGGCGACGAGTCGGTCGGCGTGAAGTACGCGATCAACGGGCTCATCTCGCTCACGCCCGACGGCATGCCGATCCTCGGCGAGACACCCGAGGTGAAGGGGCTGTGGTCCGCGGCCGCGGTGTGGGTCAAGGAAGGGCCCGCCGTGGGCACGTCGGTCGCGGAGTGGATGGTGCACGGCGAGTCGCACATCGACCTCCACTCGTCGGACGTCGCCCGCTTCCACGACCACCAGAAGACGCGCGCGCACGTCAAGGCACGGACGACGGAGGCGTTCCCGAAGACGTACGGGATCATCCATCCCGCGGAGCAGTGGGCGTCCGACCGCAACCTGCGTCTGTCGCCGATGCATGCGCAGGAGCGGGAGCTCGGCGCCGTGTTCTACGAGGCGGCGGGCTGGGAGCGCCCGCACTGGTACGAGGCCAACGCGCCGCTCGTGGAGCGGTACGGCGTCGAGCCGCGGAAGGCCGAGTGGGACGCACGCTGGTGGTCGCCGATCATCAATGCCGAGCACCTCGCGATGCGCGAGCACGCCGGGATCTTCGACCTCTCCGCGTTCGCGATCTTCGACGTGTGCGGCCCCGGCGCGCTCGACGCGCTGCAGCGGAGCGTGCTCGCGCAGATGGACGTCGCGGTCGGGCGCGTCGTCTACACGCCGGTGCTCTCGCCGGGCGGCGGCTTCCGCTCCGACCTCACGATCATGCGGCTCGGCGACGAGGAGTTCCGGATCGTCACGGGCGGCGCGCACGGGATGGCCGACCGCAAGCTGTTCTCGGACCAGCTCCCGGCGGACGGCACGGCGACCCTCGTCGACGTCACCACGGCCTGGACGACGATCGGCGTCTGGGGGCCACGCGCGCGGGACATCCTCTCGTCGGTGACCTCCGACGACGTCTCGCACGAGGGCTTCCCCTTCGGGACGTGCCGGACGATCGAGATCGGGTCGCAGCTCGTGCTCGCGTCGCGGATCTCGTACGTCGGTGACCTGGGCTGGGAGCTCTACGTCCCGATCGAGCAGGGCGCGCGCCTGTGGGACGTGCTCTGGGAGGCCGGGCGCCCGCACGACCTCACCGCGTGCGGGATCGGCGTCTACGGGACGACCGGACGGCTCGAGAAGTGCTACCGCGCCTTCGCGGCGGAGCTCGAGAGCGAGTACACCGTCGTCGAGGCGGGAATGGCGCGACCGACCGTCAAGGAACAGGACTTCGTCGGCAAGGAGGCGCACCTGCGCCACCGCGACGAGGAGCCCGCGGCGATCCTCTGCACGCTCACGGTCGACGACCACACGTCCGCGAGCGGCGTCGAGCGCTACCCGCTCGGGCGCGAGCCGATCACCCTGCGCGGTGGCCGAGGGCCAGCGGGGACGCCGCTCACCGACGGCAAGGGCCGGCGCTCCTACGTCACGAGCGCGGGCGCGGCCCCGTCGCTCGGGAAGTACGTGCTGATGGCGTACCTCCCGCCCGAGCAGGCGGTCGAGGGCTCGACCGACCTCGCCGTCGAGTACATGAACGAGCGCTTCCCCGTCACGGTCGACGTGGTCGGCGCACGCCCGATCTTCGACCCCGAGAACACGAGGATCCGGTCGTGAGCTCGCTCACGTTCCTGGGTCGTCGTTCGCGGCAGGAAGCCGGAGGGGACAGTGTGCGCAACACGGCCCCGAAAGGCTTCGTGTCGCGAGCGGCGGCAGCCGTTCGGCGAAGGCCGGCTTCGCCGACTGCCGACGGAAGGCGGCCAGGGACGTGAGGGTTCTCGTCTGTGTCAAGCGTGTGCCTATGACGGGCGGGACGATCGTCCTGACCGAGGACGCGCGGGCGATCGAGACCCGCCACCTCGGCTTCACCATCAGCCCGCACGAGGAGTGCGGGGTCGAGGAGGCCGTGCGGCTCGTCGAGAGCCACGGCGGAGAGTCGGTCGTCCTCACGCTCGGGCCGACAGAGGCCGAGGAGCAGCTCCGCGACGCGATGGCGATCGGCGCCGACCGCGCGATCCACCTGGTGACGGACGGGACGGAGTGGGACCCGCAGGGGGCAGCGGCCGCGATCCTCGACGCGATCCGCGACGACGAGGCGGCGCACGGCCCGTTCGACCTCGTCGTCTTCGGCAACGAGTCGGCCGACGCGGGGAACTTCCAGGTGGGGATCCGCGTCGCGCACGCGCTCGGGCGACCGGTGGCCACGGGGCTCAAGGCGCTGACCGTCGACGGCGGCACCGCCCGCTGCGAGCAGGAGGCCGCGGGTGGGCGCGACGTCTACGTGCTGCAGCTGCCGGCGGTCGTGACGGTGAAGGAGGGACTGAACCTGCCGCGGTATCCGTCCGTTCCCGGGCGCCTCCGCGCGCAGCGGAAGCCTGTCGAGGCGCGGACGCCCGCCCGCCCGGCGCCGCGGCTCGAGATGGTGCGGCTCGTGGTGCCGGAGGGCGAGGGCAAGCAGGCCGAGGTGCTCGGCGAGGGCGCCGCGGCGGCATCGCGCGTCGTGGACGTGCTGCGCGAGATCGGGGTGCTCGCATGACCGTCGTCGCCTATCTCGAGCACACCGGCGGCGCCGTCGACGAGCCGTCGCTGCAGGCCGCGACCCTGGCCACTTCCCTCGCCGCCGGTGAGCCGGTGCACGCCCTCGCCGCGAGTAACAGCCTGTTGCAGGCGCTCGACCCACCGCCGCCCGTGGGCACCGTGCACGTCGCGGAGCACGAGGTGTTCGCGTCCCACGCGCCGCGCGCGGTCGCCGAGGCGATCGTGGAGCTGGCCACCCGCCTCGGCGCAACCGCCGTCGTCGGCCCCGGGACGGAGCGCGGGAACGAGGTGCTCGCGCACGTCGCGGCGCTGCTCGACCTCCCGCTCGCCGCGAACTGCGTGTCCGTGGCCGGAGGCGACGTGAGCCGTGTCCGCTGGGGCGGCAGCCTGCTCGAAGAGGCGCGGGTCCACGCACCCGTCCTGCTCCTCACCGTGCAGCCGCACGCGGTGGAAGCCGGGTCGGGCGCCGACCGTGCGCCGGAGGTCGAGACGTTCGCGCCGGCTCTCTCCGACGCCGCGCTCGCGCTTCGCGTGGTCGAGCGGGTCGGCGAGACGGGCGGCGGCGTCTCGCTCGCCGACGCCAAGGTGGTCGTCTCCGGCGGTCGCGGCGCAGGATCGGCCGAGGGCTTCGCACCGGTCGAGGAGCTCGCGCAGCTGCTCGGTGGCGCGGTCGGCTGCTCGCGCGCGGTGACGATGGCCGGCTGGCGCCCGCACACGGATCAGGTCGGCCAGACGGGGACGAAGATCGCCCCCGAGATCTACATCGCGTGCGGGATCTCGGGCGCGACCCAGCACATGGCGGGATGCAAGGGCGCAAAGCGGATCCTCGCGATCAACGCCGACCGCGAGGCGCCGATCCTGCAGAGCGCCGACTACGCCGTGATCGGGGACATGCACGAGGTCGTCCCGGCGATCTCGGCGGCCATCCGCGCGGCGCGGGCGTAGAGGTGTCCGACCCGAGTCGGACACACGACGTCCTGGCCACGTCCTGCTGCCCAGGGTGTCCGGCCGGCGTCGGACACAGCGGGCGTCGGGGACGGTCGCGGTGAGCACGCTCGCCTCCGGCCTCGTGCTGCTCGCGGCGCTCGCGGTCGCCGGAGGCCTGTTCGCGCGGCGCGCGCACCTCCTCTACCGCATCGTCCGGCTCGGGAAGCCGACCGACCGCTCGGGGGACACCGGACGGCGGGCACGGGCCGAGGCGACGATCGTGCTGGGACAGCGGAAGCTCCTGCAGCGCGTCGTCCCCGGCCTCGTCCACGCCCTCGTCTTCTGGGGCTTCGTCGTCCTGTTGCCGACGATCCTGATGGCGTTTCTCGGCGCGGTCGACGAGGACTGGACGCTTCCCTGGCTCGGCCACCAGGGGTGGTACTTCCTGCTCGTCGACGTCTTCTGCGTCCTCGTTCTCGTCGGCGTCGCCTCGGCCCTCTGGATCCGCAAGGTCCAGCGCCCGGCACGGTTCGAGGGCAGCCACCTCGGCGAGGCCGACCTGATCCTCGGGCTGATCGCGTTGATCGTGACGACGCTGCTCCTCTGGCACGCGGCGGAGATCGCCCTCGGGATCAACGCGTGGCCCGCCGACTGGTCGCCCGTCTCGAACGCGATCGCGAGCGCGCTCGGCGACGGTGGCTGGCTCGACACCGGGCGAACGCGTCTTCGTGTGGCTCCACGTCGCCACGATCCTCGCCTTCCTGGTGTACCTGCCGTACTCGAAGCACCTCCACATCGCGACGGCGGGCATCAACGTCTGGTTCGGACGCACGCGGGCGCGGGGACGGCTCGAGCCGCTCGACTTCGAGGTCGAGGACGAGGCCGCGCTCCGGCTCGGCTCGGGGACGCTCGTCGACATGACCTGGAAGCAGATGGTCGACACGCTGTCCTGCACGGAGTGCGGCCGTTGCCAGGACGTCTGCCCCGCGTGGGCGACCGGGAAGGAGCTCTCGCCGAAGCTCCTGATCATGGGGCTCCGCGACCGGCTTCTCGAGGAGGGGCCGGCGGTGCTCGCGGGTGGCGAGCCGAGTGCCCTCGTCCCCGGCGCGGTGACGGACGAGGTCGTATGGGACTGCGTCACGTGCGGCGCCTGCGTCCGCGAGTGCCCGGTCTCGATCGAGCACGTCGACCACATCGTCGACCTTCGTCGCCATCTCGTGATGGCCGAGTCGCGCTTCCCGGCGGAGGCCGGGACGATGCTCCGGGATGTCGGGCGCTCCTCGAACCCGTGGGGCAAGGCGCAGTCCGAGCGCGCGGCCTGGGCGGACGGCCTGGACGTCCGCGTGCTCGAGCCCGGCGACCCCGCGCCCGAGATCCTGTACTGGGTCGGTTGCGCGGCGTCGTTCGACGAGCGCGCCCGTGCGACCGCGCGCGCGACGGCGACGCTGCTGCGGCAGGCGGGGCTCGAGGTCGCGATCCTGGGCCCGCGCGAGTCGTGCACCGGCGACCCCGCGCGGCGGATGGGGGACGAGTTCACCTTCCAGGAGCAGGCCAGGCAGAACGTCGCGACGCTCGGCGAGGCGGGCGTGACGCGGATCGTGACGAGCTGCCCGCACTGCTTCAACACCATCGGCAACGAGTACGGCGACTTCGGCGGCGACTACGAGGTCGTCCACCACTCGGAGCTCCTCGGCGAGCTCCTCGCGGACGGCCGCCTCGAGGTGCCGGCGGGAACCGCCGCGATCACCTACCACGACTCCTGCTACCTCGCCCGGCACAACGACGTGCTCGACGCGCCCCGCGAGATCGTGTCCCGGATCGGCAGGCCGCTCGAGATGGCGCGGAGCGGCAAGCGAACGTTCTGCTGCGGCGCGGGCGGCGCGCACATGTGGATGGAGGAGCGCGGGTCGGCGATCAACGAGGAACGGGCGCGCGAGGCCGCCGCGACCGGCGCCGAGACGCTCGCTGTCGCATGCCCGTTCTGCACGATGATGCTCGACGACGGCGTCAAGCAGACCGGCGCCGAGCTCCGCGTGGCCGATGTCGCCGTCCTGCTCGCCGAGGCGCTCGAGAGCGTTCCGGCCTTGCGTCGCGACAGCTCCTAGGCTCATAATGTGGGACGTCGGTTCCACATCATGAGCCATGGCACGCAATCCATCGATCGGGCCGCACAGGTGCTCGTGCACGTCCTGCAAACCGAGGACCCGCCCACCGTCGGGGGCCTCTCGACCCGTCTCGGGCTCCCGAAGAGCACCGCCTCGCGGGTCGTCGGTGCGCTCGAGCGGCAGGGTCTGATCCGCCGCGACGGCGGCGGGGGGCAGCTTCTCCCGGGGGCCGTGCTGCAGCGGTACGCCCGTCGGGAGACCGGGGATGCCGAGCTCGTCGAGCGCGCCTCGGAGGCGCTCGATCGGCTCGCCTCGGCGAGCGGCGAGACGATCAACATCGGCGTGCCGTCGCTCGGCGCCGTCGAGCTGCTCGACCAGCGTGACAGCCGCCATTTCCTCGGCTCGCCGAACTGGGTCGGCCGCCGGGTCCCGGCGCACGGCTCGGCCCTCGGAAAGGTCTTCTACGCGTACGGCGCGCTCGCGGTGCCCGTCGGGCCGCTCGAGCCGCTCGCACCGCACACCGTCCCCTCCGCCGGCGAGCTCGGCCTCGACGATGTTCGCGCGCAGGGCTACGCGGTCGCCGTCGAGGAGCTCGAGCCCGGGCTCTGGGCGGTCGCCGCCCCCGTACGCGACGCGTCCGGCGCCGTCGTCGCGGCCCTGAGCGTCTCGGGCCCGACCGTTCGGCTCCGTGGGGGGCTGCTCGGCCGGCTCGGGAGGCTCCTCGTCGAGGAGGGACTGGCGCTCTCCCTGCTCCTTGGGTACGACGATCGAAAGCGAGGTGCCGCATGAGCGTCCAACCGAAGGTTGGCCGATGAGCGACGACGAGATCGTCCTCGAGTCGCTGCCCGACGACGAGCTCGTCAAGCAGATGCACGACGACCTCTACGACGGCCTCGCCGACGAGATCGCGCGCGGCACGGAGATCCTGCTCGAGCGCGGCTGGTCGGCCGAGAAGACGCTCAACGACGCCCTCGTCGACGGCATGCGGATCGTCGGCATCGACTTCCGCGACGGCATCCTCTTCGTCCCCGAGGTGCTCCTCGCCGCGAACGCGATGAAGGCGGGCATGGAAATCCTCCGGCCGCTGCTCTCGGAGTCGGGCGCCGAGCGGATGGGCAAGGTCGTGATCGGCACGGTCAAGGGCGACATCCACGACATCGGGAAGAACCTGGTCGCGATGATGCTCGAGGGCGCCGGGTTCGAGGTGATCGATCTCGGGATCAACAACCCCGTGGAGAGCTACCTCGCCGCGCTCGAGGAGCACAAGCCGGAGATCCTCGGCATGTCCGCGCTCCTCACGACGACGATGCCCTACATGAAGGTCGTGGTCGACACGATGGTCGAGAAGGGGATCCGCGACGAGTACATCGTCCTCGTCGGGGGCGCTCCGCTGAACGAGGAGTTCGGCAAGGCGGTCGGCGCGGACGCGTACTGCCGCGACGCGGCCGTCGCCGCCGAGACGGCGCAGGCGCTCGTGCTCGCCCGTCGGTCGGCGGTCGCCGCATCGTGACCCCCGCCGCGCGACTGCTCGACGACGAGGTCGCGTTCCCGGCGACGGCTCCGGAGGCGCGGGTCCTCGTCCTCGCCTGCGGCGCGATCGCGCGCGAGGTGCTGGCCGTGATCGATCTCAACGGCTGGACGCACGTCGACGTCCGCTGCCTCCCCGCACAGCTCCACTCGCGTCCCGAGCGGATACCGGCCGCGGTGGACGCGAAGCTGACCGAGCTCGCAGACCGCTACGAGCGGGCGTTCGTCGCATACGCCGACTGCGGCACCGGCGGCGCGCTGGATCGCGTGTTGGATCACCACCAGGTCGAACGGCTGCCCGGCGCCCACTGCTACGGCTTTCTCGCCGGCAACGACGCCTGGGACGCGATGCACGAGGACGAGCCCGCGACCTTCTACCTCACGGACTTCCTCGCCCGGCACTTCGACGCCCTCGTCGTGCGGGGCCTCGGGCTCGACCGGCACCCGCAGCTCCGCGCGATGATGTTCGGCAACTACCGTCGGCTCGTCTACCTCGCGCAGACCGACGACGCCGGCCTCGACGGACGCGCCGAGCGTGCCGCCGCGTATCTCGGGCTCGCCTACGAGCGCCGCCGAACCGGCTACGGCGATCTCCGGCCCTCGCTCGAGCGCTTCGTGGGGGCACCCGCCCGTGCCTGAGCTGACCGTCATCTGGTGGCGCGACATCCCCGCACAGGTCACGGCGAAGGAGGGCCGCACACGCGCCGCGCGCGAGCTGCCCGCGCGGTTCCAGGAGGCGATCGACGCCGCCGCGATGCGGGCGGGCCTGATCGGGACCGACGGCTACCTCGAGGAGTGGCGGCGCGAGGCCCGCGCCTGCGGGGACGACCTCGATGCCGAGGTCGAGCAGGAAGCGGAATGGCTGGACGCGGCCTACACCGACGACGTGCTCGAGCGCCTCGTCGGCGCGAGCGGAAGGGAGACCGGGTGACCGAGACCGTGCTCTCGTCCGCCTCGCAGGAGGTCGTGATCGGCTTCGACCGGCCGTTCGTCGTGATCGGCGAGCGCATCAATGCTCTGCTTGTCCGCAGATCGGGAATCCGCAGGCGCGGATTCCCGATCGCGAGAATCCCTGAAGGGGCCGCTTCGCGGCCCGCGGCGCGTCATGACTGAGACGGTCTTGTCGACGCCGACGCGGGAGGTCGTGATCGGCTTCGACCGGCCGTTCGTCGTCATCGGCGAGCGCATCAATCCCACGGGACGCAAGGCGCTCGCGGCCGAGATGGCGGCCGGGAACTTCGACACGGTGGTCGCCGACGCGCTGGCCCAGGTCGATGCCGGCGCGCAGATGCTCGACGTCAACGCAGGCATCCCGCTCGCCGACGAGCCCGCGATCCTCGCTCACACCGTCGAGCTCGTCCAGTCGATCACCGACGTCCCGCTCTCGATCGACTCCTCGATCGTCGAGGCGCTCGAGGCCGGGCTCACCGTCTACCAGGGCAAGGCGCTCGTCAACTCGGTCACCGGCGAGGACGAGCAGATGGAACGCGTGCTGCCGCTGGTGGCGAGGCACGGCGCGGCGGTCGTCGCGATCACGAACGACGAGACCGGGATCAGCGAGGATCCCGACGTCCGCTTCGAGGTGGCACGGAAGATCGTCTCGCGCGCCGAGGATCACGGGATTCCGCGGGAGGACGTCGTCGTCGACCCGCTCGTGATGCCGATCGGGGCGATGGGCACGGCCGGCCGCCAGGTGTTCCGCCTGCTCCGCCGCCTGCGCGACGAGCTTCGCGTCAACACCACCTGCGGCGCCTCCAACGTCAGCTTCGGTCTCCCGAACCGGACGGGCCTCAATGCGGCGTTCCTGCCGATGGCGATCGCCTCCGGGCTGACGTCGGCGATCACCAGCCCGCTCCACGCCGAGATGCTCCAGGCGGTCAAGGCCGCCGACGTGCTGATGGGGAACGACGAGCATTGCGCGGCCTGGATCGCGCGGAACGGCGACGGTCGGCGCCTCCGCGACCACGGGCCGGCGCGGGGCGGCGGGCGGCGCGAAGGTCGACGAGCGGGCACGTGAGGCTCGGACGCGCGTGTCGTGTTCCTGCCCTCGGGCCGCCGTGGAACGGTCCCGCGCGGGACGACCGTGCTCGACGCGGCCCGGCGGCTCGGCGTCGACCTCGACTCGACCTGCGGCGGCCGTGGGGTCTGCGGACGGTGCCAGGTGGCGGTCGCCGAGGGCGAGCACGCGAAGCACGGGATCACGTGCACCGGAGCGGCGCTGACGCCGGAGACCGAGACGGAGCGGCGCTATGACGCCGACCGAGGCCTCGCCGCGGGTCGCCGGCTGGGCTGCATCGCGCTCGTCGCCGACGACGTCGTGATCGACGTGCCCCCGGAGAGCCAGGTCTACCGCCAGGTCGTGCGCAAGGAGGCCGACGCGCGCGTCGTCGTCGTCGACCCCGTCGTGCGTCTCTACACGGTCGAGGTCGAGGAGCCGCAGCTCGGCTCGACGCGGAGCGACGCAGCACGGCTCATGGATGCGCTCGGGCGCGAGTGGCAATTGCACGATCTTCAGATCGATATACATGTCCTGCGTGATCTCCAACGTGCTCTAAGGCAGGGATCGGGTGCCTCGCTCGCCCCGTGGCATGCGACGGTCGCGGTGCACGACGACTCGGCGGTGACGGCGGTCTGGCCCGGGTTCCACGGCACGGCGTTCGGGATCGCGTTCGACGTCGGCTCCACGACGGTCGCAGGGCATCTCTGCGATCTCCACACCGGCGAGGTCGTGGCCTCGGCGGGCGAGATGAACCCGCAGATCCGCTTCGGGGAGGACCTGATGAGCCGGATCTCGTACGTGATGCTCGACCCCGGCTCCGCGAAGGAGCTGACGCGCGCCGTCCGCGGCTGCCTCGCGAAGCTCACCGCAGAGCTCTGCCGCGACGCAGGCGTCGAGCGCACCGACGTGCTCGAGGTGACCGTCGTCGGCAACCCGGTCATGCACCACCTCCTGCTCGGCATCGACCCGACCGAGCTCGGCGGCGCGCCGTTCGCGCTCGCCGTCGACGATGCGCTGCGGATCCGGGCGTCCGAGCTCGGGCTGCCCGTCAACCCGGGGGCGCGCGCGTACGTGCTGCCGTGCATCGCCGGGCACGTCGGGGCGGACACGGCGGGCGTGATCCTCGCAGAGGCGCCGCATCTGGCCGACGTGGTGACGCTCCTCGTCGATGTCGGCACGAACGCCGAGATCGTGCTCGGGAACCGCGAGCGGCTGCTCGCCGCGTCGAGCCCGACAGGGCCCGCATTCGAGGGCGCGCAGATCAGCTGTGGCCAGCGCGCCGCGCCGGGGGCGGTCGAACGCGTGCGGATCGACCCGGAGACCCTCGAGCCGCGCGTCAAGGTCGTCGGCTGCGACGCGTGGTCGGACGAGCCGGGCTTCGCCGGCGTGCAGGTCACCGGCGTGTGCGGCTCCGGGATCGTCGAGGTCGTCGCCGAGCTCCTGCTCGCGGGGATCCTCACGACCGACGGGACGATCGACGGGTCGCTCACCGCCCGGTCGCCGCGGGTCGTCCCGGACGGCCGCACGTTCTCGTACGTCCTCTGGTCGGGCGAGCCGGAGCTCGTGATCACGCAGAACGACGTGCGGCAGATCCAGCTCGCCAAGGCTGCGCTCAACGCGGGGTGCCGCCTGCTGATGGAGCGGTACGGGATCGAGCGGGTCGACCGCATCCGGCTGGCCGGCGCGTTCGGAGCGCAGATCGACCCTGTTCACGCGCTCGTCCTCGGGCTGGTCCCCGACTGCGAGCCGAGCGGGGTCACGTCGGCGGGGAACGCGGCCGGCACCGGCGCGCGCATCGCCCTTGTGAACCGCGCCTCGCGCGAGGAGATCGAGCGCGTCGTGCGCCAGGTCGAGAAGATCGAGACCGCCGTCGAGCCCCGCTTCCAGGAGCACTTCGTCCACGCGATGGCGATCCCGCACGAGACGGACCCCTACGGGCGACTGGCGCGGAGCGTCCCGCTTCCCGCGCGACGGGCGGCACCGACAGGGCGCCGCCCGAGACGTCGTCCCGCCGAGGCAGGGAGGAAGACCGCATGACCGAGACACGAAGGAGGAGCGGGGGACGCGCCGCGCGGCAGGCGGCGCGCTTGCACGCGCATGTCGAGCACGTCCCCTTCCTCACCCGCACGCTCGCGCCGTTCGAGGTGCTCTCCGAGGAGGGGCTCGCGACGCTCGAGGAGAACGCCGAGCGGATCCTCGCCGAGGTCGGGATCGAGTTCCACGACGCGCCCGACGCGCTCGAGCTCTTCGCCGGCGCCGGCGCCGACGTCCAGGGAGAGCGCGTGCGGTTCCCGCACGGGCTCTGCCGCTCGCTGATCCAGGTGACCGCGCCCGCGCAGTTCACGCAGGTGGCGCGGAACCGCGCGAACGACGTCGTCTTCGGTGGGCAGGGCACGATCTTCGCCCCGGCGTACGGCTCGCCGTTCGTCCGGGACCTCGACGGCGGGCGCCGCTACGGCACGATCGAGGACTTCCGCAACTTCGTGAAGCTCGCCTACGCGTCGCCGTGGATCCACCACTCGGGCGGCACCGTCTGCGAGCCGGTCGACGTGCCCGTCAACAAGCGGCACTTCGACATGATCTACGCGCACCTGCGCTACTCGGACAAGCCGTTCATGGGCTCCGTGACCCGGCCGGAGCGCGCCCGGGACACGGTCGACATGGCGCGGATCGTGTTCGGCCGCGACTTCGTCGAGGAGCACACGGTCGTCTTCAGCCTGATCAACGCCAACTCGCCGCTCGTGTGGGACGCGACGATGCTGGGCGCCGCCCGCGCCTACGCCGAGGCGAACCAGGCGGTGATGATGACGCCCTTCATCCTCGCCGGCGCGATGAGCCCGTCGACCGTCGCGGCGACGTGCGCGCAGACGCTTGCCGAGGCGCTCGCCGGAATGGCCTACGTCCAGCTCGTCCGGGCGGGAGCCCCCGTCGTGCTCGGCTCGTTCGCCTCGTCGATGTCGATGCAGTCGGGCGCGCCGACGTTCGGCACGCCGGAGCCGGCGCTCGTCCTCTACGTGATGGCGGCGCTGGCGCGGCGGCTCGGCGTGCCGTTCCGCTCGGGCGGCGCGCTCACCGCGTCGAAGGTCGCCGACGCGCAGGCCGCGTACGAGTCGGCGAACACGATGCAGCCGACGATGCTCGCGGGCGTCAACTTCGTGCTCCACGCGGCAGGCTGGCTCGAGGGCGGGCTCTCGATGGGGTACGAGAAGTTCGTGCTCGACGCCGACCAGCTCGGCATGTGGCACGCGTTCGCGCGCGGTGTCGACCTCGTCCGAGAACGGCCAGGCGATGGACGCGTTCACGACGAACGAGCCCGGCACGCACTTCCTCGGCCACCCGCACACGCTCGCGAACTTCGAGTCTGCGTTCTACCGCTCACCCGTCGCGGACAACTCGAGCTTCGAGCAGTGGGAGAGCGAGGGCGCGAAGGACGCCGCGGCGCGCGCGAACGACGATCTGGAAGCGGACGCTCGCCGAGTACGAGCCTCCGCCGATCGACGAGTCGGTCGACGCCGAGCTCCGCGAGTGGATCGAGCGGCGCAAGGCGTCCTTCCCCGACGCGAGCGAGTGATGGCGGCGACCCGCGCGGATCCCGCGACGCGGGCGAGCGAGCTCCTGCGCAGCCCGCGGTACGAGGTGCTGCCCCTCGACGGGGTCGAGGAGCAGGTGCTGGCCCACGTGCCCCGCGAGGTCACGGTCACCGTCACCGCGTCGCCGACGAAGGGGCTCGAGCCGACGCTCGCGCTGGCCGGATCGCTCGCGCGGCACGGGTATGCCGTGGTGCCGCATCTCTCGGCCCGTCTCGTGTCCGACGCTGCGGAGGTCGCGGAGGTGGCAGAGCGGCTGCGGGAGGACGGCGTCCGGGACGTCTTCGTCGTCGCGGGCGACGCCGAGGTGCCGCGCGGGAGGCCTCCACGGCGCGATCGACCTGCTCGAGGCGCTCGACGAGCTGGGCCGCCCCTTCGAGGAGATCGGGATCACCGGCTACCCGGAGAGCCACCCGCTGATCGACGACGCGACGGCGGTCGCCGCCATGTCCGACAAGGCGCGGCACGCGACGTACATCGTGAGCCAGGTCTGCTTCGATCCCACCGTGACGGCGCAGTGGATCGAGGACGTGTGGGCGCGCGGCACCCGGCTGCCGGTCTACGTCGGCATCCCGGGCGCCGTCCCGCGCGCGAAGCTCCTCCGCGTCTCGACGCGCATCGGGATCGGCGACTCGCTCCGCTTCCTGCGCAAGAACGGCAGCTTCGCGGGCCGCTTCCTCCGCGGCTTCGACCCCGACCGGCTGGTCGACGGGCTCGGGGACGTCCTCGCCGAGCGAGAAGGTCGCAGGCTTCCACGTCTTCACGTTCAACGACCTCCAGGACACCGAGGCGTGGCGGCGGCGGCGCGTTGCCTCGGCCGCCTGAGACGCGCGACGCGAGGGGCGTGTGGTGAATCGACACGAGCGCGCCTACGACGTCGTGATCGTCGGCGGCGGGTCGGCGGGCTGCGTGCTCGCGAACCGGCTGAGCGCCGATCCGGGGACGCGGGTGCTCGTCCTGGAGGCCGGCCGCTCGGACGCGTGGTGGGACGTCTACGTGCACATGCCGGCCGCCCTCTCCTTCCCGATCGGGAACCGCCGCTACGACTGGGGGTACGAGTCCGAGCCCGAGCCGTTCATGAACGGCCGGCGCATCTACCACGCCCGTGGGAAGCTGCTCGGCGGCTCGTCCTCGATCAACGGGATGATCTTCCAGCGGGGCAACCCGTTGGACTTCGAGCGCTGGGCGGCGCGACCCGGCCTCGAGCAGTGGGACTATGCGCACTGTCTCCCGTACTTCAGGCGCATGGAGACGTGCGTCGCCGGTGCGGACGAGTGGCGCGGGGGAGACGGGCCGCTCGTCGTCGAGCGCGGCCCGGCGGCGAACCCGCTCTTCCGTGCGTTCTTCGAGGCTGCGCAGCAGGCGGGCTACTCGCTGACGACGGACGTCAACGGGGAGCGGCAGGAGGGGTTCGCCCCGTTCGACCGGAACATCCGTCGCGGGCGGCGCCTCAGCGCTGCGCGCGCCTACCTCCACCCGGTCATGCGGCGGCCGAATCTCGACGTCCGCTGTCGCGCGTTCGTGACACGGGTCGTGTTCGAGGGGACCCGGGCGGTCGGGGTCGAGGTCGTCCACCGCGGCAGGACGGAGCTCGTCCGCGCCGGCGAGGTGATCCTCTGCGGCGGCGCGATCGCGACACCGCAGATCCTTCAGCTCTCGGGGGTCGGGAACGCGGACGAGCTGGGAGCGGTCGGGGTCGACGTCGTGCACGACCTCCCCGGGGTGGGCGAGAACCTGCAGGATCATCTCGAGGTGTACGTCCAGCACGCCTCGACGCAGCCGGTCTCGGTCGCGCCCGCGATGAAGTGGCGCAATCGACCCTGGGTCGGCTTCCGCTGGCTCGTCTTCCGCTCCGGCCCCGGGGCGACGAACCACTTCGAGGGCGGCGGCTTCGTCCGCTCGAACGACGAGGTCACGCACCCGAACCTCATGTTCCACTTCCTTCCGCTCGCGATCCGCTACGACGGCACGCAGCCTGCGGGCGGGCACGGCTACCAGGTGCACGTGGGGCCGATGTTCTCCGACGCGGTCGGCTCGGTGAAGATCACCTCGGCGGATCCGCGCACGAAGCCGGCGCTCCGCTTCAACTACCTCTCCACGGAGCAGGACCGGCGCGAGTGGCCCGAGGCGATCCGCTGCGCGCGCTCGATCCTCGAGCAGCCGGCGTTCGCGCCCTTCGACGGCGGCGAGCTCTCGCCCGGTCCGGCGGTCGAGACCGACGCGGAGATCCTCGACTGGGTCGCCCGCGACGCCGAGACGGCGCTCCACCCGTCCTGCTCCTGCCGCATGGGGATCGACGAGCTCGCGGTCGTCGACCCGTCCACCATGCGCGTCCACGGTCTCGACGGGCTCCGTGTCGTCGACGCGTCGGTGATGCCCTCGATCACGAACGCCAACCTCTACGCCCCGACGATGATGCTCGCGGAGAAGGCGGCCGACATGATCCTCGGCGTCGCGCCCCTGGAGCCGTCGACCGCACGGTGGTACAGAGCCCCGGGCGTCACCCCAGCGCGATGAACGCGACCCCTGCGACGACGAGTGCCGCTCCGGCGAGTCGCCCCGGCCCGACCCGCTCGCCCGCGAGGGGCGCGGCGAGGAGCGCCGCGATGACGACGCTCGTCTCGCGGACAGCGGCAACCGCTGCGGCCGCCGCGCGCGCCAGAGCCGCGAGCACCAGCGCGTAGGCGACGAACGACAGCACCCCGGCAAGCGCAGGGAGCGGGCGTGCGGCTCGGCGCAGCCGCACGGTCCCGTGCTCCGCGACCAGCAGGAACGCGACGTACCCGACGGTCGCGGGGATCATCCCGAGCTCGAGGTAGACGACGGGTGACGCATGCTCGATGCCGTGCTTGTCGACGAGCGTGTACGCGGCGATGCACGCGGCGACCGCCACGCCGAACGCAGCGCCTGTGCTCCGTCCGTCTGCGTCGGCGCTCCCGACACCCCGGACGAGCACCACGCCGAGCCCGACGAGGCACACGCCCGCCGCCTGTGCGGCGCTCGCATGCACCCCGAGCACCACCACGGCAACGAGCAGGACCAGCACGGGGGCGAGGCCGCGGGCGATCGGGTAGACGACCGACACGTCCGCGCGGCGGTACGCGGTCGCGAGCGTCGCGAAGTACAGGAGCTGGAGCATCGACGTCACCGCGACGTACGGCCACACACCCGAATCCGCGTCGTAGTGCCAGATCGCGACGGGCGCGAAGAGCACGACCGCCGCGACGAGCGCGACCGCGGTGGCCGCCTCGGGGTCGTGCTCCCGACCCAGGATGAGGTTCCAGAGCGCGTGGAGGAATGCCGAGCCGAGCGCGAGAACGAAGGCGGCGAGCGGCATCGCGGCGACCCTACTAGGCTCCCCGCGATGCAACCGGCGCGGGCGCTCGTGTTCGACTTCAACGGGACGCTGTCGCACGACGAGCCCGTGCTCTTCGCGATCTACGCGGAGCTGTTCGCCGAGCACGGGCGACCGCTGACCGAGGACGACTACTTCCGCACGCTCGCGGGAAACACGGAGGAGGCGATCATCGGCGGGTGGCTCGACGTCGCGGGGGACGAGCTCGATGCGCTGGTGGACGAGCGCATCGACCGGTACGTCCGCCGCGCCGACGGCGCGACGATCCCCACGGCCCTGCGCGAGGCGGTGCGCTACGCGGCGGCGCGTGTTCCCGTCGCGGTCGTGTCCGGGGCGTACCGGCGGGAGATCGAGCCCGTGCTCGACGGAGCCCGCCTCGCCGATGTGATCACCGCGGTCGTGGCGGCGGACGACGTGGCCCGCGGCAAGCCCCACCCCGAGGGCTACGTCCGCGCGCTCGACGCGCTCGGCAACCGTCTCGCGCCGATCGACGTCGTCGCGTTCGAGGACACCGAGGCGGGCATCGCCGCCGCGCGCGGTGCCGGCCTCCGCTGCCTCGCCGTCCGGGGGACGCTCCCCGACGCGCGTCTTGCGGCCGCCGACGGCATCGTCGACCGGATCGACGTCGAGCTCGTGCGCTCGCTCCTGCGATGACGTGGGTCATCGCCCACCGCGGTGCGTCGGCGGAGGAGCGCGAGAACACGCTGCCCGCGTTCGAGCGGGCGATCGCCGTGGGGGCCGATTTCGTCGAGCTCGACGTCCAGGCCTCGGCGGACGGAGCGCTCGTCGTCTTCCACGACCTCGACCTCGACCGGCTCACTCCGCTTCGCGGCCCGCTCCGGAAGCGGACGCTCGCCGAGCTTCGCGAGCACGGGATCCCGACGCTCGAGGAGGTCGTGGAGCTGACCCGGGGCCGGATCGGCGTGATGGCGGAGCTCAAGGCTCCGCACCTCTACCGCCGCCACGACGTCGCCGCACGCACGGCCGCACGGCTGGGTTCAGACGACGTCGTGCTGTCCTTCTCGCGCCGGGCGCTGCTCGAGGTGAAGGGTCGCAGGCCCGACCTCCGTGTGCTCCAGCACGTGGGGCTCGGCGTGTCCGTCCGCGCCGCGTCGTCGTATGCGTGGGGCGTCGGGTTCTGGGACCCGCGGGTCACCGGCCGCGGGCTTGCGAAGGCCCGGAGGCTCGGCCTTGCGACGACCGTCTACACGGTGAACGACCCCGACCGGATGCGAGCGCTCTCCACGCTCGGCGTGGACGGGATCTTCACGGATTGTCCGGGTCGAGCACGGGCGGCAGTGCGTCCTCGGCTGAGCGCCAGCAGGCGGGGGCTGTTCGGCGCGAAGCTCGCGACGACCCTGCGCGCCGACCGCGAGCGGGGCCGCGCGGGCGGTCGAGAGATCGGCGACGAGGCTCCGTTCCCCGTCCTCCACCCGGACGCGCGTGACCGCGCCGAGGAAGATCCGCGAGACGACGTCCCCGGTGAGCGCGCCGTCGTGCGTCCCCCCGTCGGCGACGACGACGCTGACGTCCTCCGGACGCAGAAGGCAGAGCACCCGCTCACCCCGCGGCAGCCCCCGGGCCGCGTCGACCGCGAGCCGCAGCCCCTCGTAGTCGATCGCCCCGTCGTCCGCGACGGTGGCGGTGAGCCGGTTCATGGTGCCGATGAACTCGGCGACGAACGGTGTGGCCGGATTGCCGTACATCTCGGCGGGCGAGCCGATCTGCTCGATCTTGCCGTTCCACATCACCGCGACGCGATCGGAGATCGAGAGCGCCTCCTCCTGGTCGTGCGTCACGTACAGCGTCGTGATCCCGAGCTCCAGCTGGATGCGCCGGATCTCCTCGCGGAGCTGTACCCGCACCTTCGCGTCGAGCGCGGAAAGCGGCTCGTCGAGCAGGAGCACCTTCGGCTCGATGGCGAGCGACGCGCGCGAGCGCGACGCGCTGCTGCATGCCGCCCGAGAGCTGGTGCGGATAGCGCTTCGCGGCCTGGGCGAGCCCGACGAGCTCGAGCAGCTCGCCGACCCGGGACCTGCGATCGGACTTGGGCTTGCGCCGGATCCTGAGGCCGTACTCGACGTTCTGCTCGGCGGTCATGTTCGGGAACAGGCTGTAGGCCTGGAACACCATCCCCATGTCGCGCTTGTTGGGCGGCGTTCTCGTGATGTCCTTGCCGTCGACGACGATCCGGCCCGCATCCGGCTGGTCGAATCCGGCAACGAGGCGCAGCGCCGTCGTCTTGCCGCAGCCGCTCGGGCCGAGCAGCGACACGAACTCGCCGGTCTCGAGGGCGAGGTCGATCCCCTGGAGCGCCGTCACCGGCCCGAAGGAGCGCCACAGCTCCTGGAGCTCGACGTGGGCCATTACCTGCCGATCCCCACGCGCACCGTGCGCTGGCCGCCGCGCCGCCCGACGAGGAGGATCGAGAGCATCGCCGCCCACGTGATCCCGAAGCTCATCAGCGTCGCGGCGGCCGCAGGGTAGGCCTGCGACTCGTTGACGTACTGGAGGTACGTCGGGAAGGTGTGGAAAGCGGAGAGGCTCGCGATCGTGAACTCGCCCATCACGATCGCGAGCGTGAGGAAGGCGCCGCTGAGCGCCGCGATCCGGATGTTCGGGCAGGATCACGCGCGCGAGGGTCGTCCGCCAGGACGCTCCGAGGTTGCGCGACGCCTCGGTCAGCGTGTGCACGTCGATCGAGCGGAAGCCCGCGTCGAGCGAGAAGTAGATGTACGGGAAGGCGAGGATCACGTAGGCGCCGACGAGGAACAGGTCGGGCTTGCCGAGGAACCAGAACGGGGCGTGGAGCGTGTCCTTGTAGAACTTCAGGAGCCCGACGACGAGGATGATCGGCGGGACCACGAACGGCACGAGCGCGAGGAAGCCGACGACAGGGCGGAGGCGCGGCAGCTTCAGGTGCACCCAGTAGATCGTCGGCACGAAGAGGAGGAGGCCGACCACGATCGTCTCGAGCGCGAGCCTGAACGAGACCTTGATCGTCGACCAGAACTGCGGGTCGTGCAGGATCACCCCGTACGCGGACAGGCTGCAGCACTTTCCCGTCTGCGCGTCCTTGAGGCTGAAGAGCAGCGTGGCGATCAGCGGGACGAGGAAGTAGATCGCGCCGAGCACGAGCCAGACGACCGCGGACGCAGCGACCCTCGGCTTCTTCGGCTTCATTTCGCCCACCGCGACGCGCGCCGCTGGAGCGGGATGTAGAAGAGCATCATCGCGGCCAGGACGACGAACATCCCGAGCGCGAGCGCCTGGCCCTCGTGCGGGTTCGCGAGGACGTTGCCCGAGAGGTCGTTGCCGATCAGGATCGGCACGAGCGGGAGCCCCGTGCCGCTCGTGAGCGAGTACGCGGTCGCGTACGCGGCGAACGAGTTCCCGAACAGGAGGATCACCGCGCCGAGGATCGACGGCATCAGCACCGGGCATCCCGATGTGGCGCCAGTACTGCCACCGGCTCGCGCCGAGGTTCGAGGACGCCTCGCTCCACTCCGCGCGTAGGCCGTCGATCGCCGGTGCGATGACGAGGAACATCAGCGGGATCTGGAAGTAGAGGTAGACGAGCTCGACCCCTCGCCGCGACCAGATCGCAAAGCCGTGCTGGTAGATGTTGACCCCGAAGACGTCGTTGATGAGCTGCGTCACGATCCCGATCGTCCCCAGCGTCGCGATGAAGGCGAAGGCGAGCGGGATCCCGCCGAAGTTCGCCGCCACGCCGGAGAAGGTCCCGAACGCCGAGCGGATCCAGTTCGGCGTCCCCTTGCGGATCGCCGCATAGGCGATCAGGAGCCCGAAGAGCCCGCCGAGGAGCGCCGTCGTGAGGCTGATCCGGATGCTCTCCACGAAGGCCTGGCGGATGTTCGGCGTGTGGATGATCGAGCTCACGTTGTCGAGCGTGTAGCCGCCGCCCTCGCTCTTGAACGCCCCGATCATCACGGTGGCGGCCGGCAGGATCAGGAACATCGCGGCGTAGGCGAAGAACGGCACGACGCCGAGCCAGGCGAACGAGAATCTCCGGCCGGGCTCGGGGCCCGGCCGGAGAACGTCTTGGGTTGCCGCTTGCGTTGCCAGTGAACTAGCTCGAGCCGAGCTTGGCCGGCCACTCCGTGTTGATGACCACCTTCGCCTTGTTCTGCTGGCCGAGGCTCGCGAACTTCGCCCCCTTTGCATTGAGCCAGCCGGCGGGCAATGCGCTCGTCACCGACTTCGGGATCGCCTTGCGCGCGACGAGGTCGGCGAAACGCGCGGGATGCGCGTACCCCTTCAGGTACAGGATCTGTCCCTGGTCGGAGAAGATGAACTCCTGCCACAGGCGTGCCGCCCACGGGTGTGGCGCGGTGGCGTTGACCGCCTGGCAGTAGTAGCCGCCGTACTGCCCGTCGGACGGGATGACGACCTTCCAGGCCGACGGGAACTCCTTCGCGTACGCGAAGTTGTTGTAGTCCCAGTCGATCGAGATCGGCGTCTGGCCCGACGCCACCGTCTGCGGCGTCGTCTGCACCGGGATGAAGTTGCCGGCCGATCGCGCCTTCGCGAACCAGTCGATCCCCGGGCTGACGTTCGAGAGCGAGCCGCCGTTGGACGAGCGCCGCGGCGAACACGCCCGCGATCGCCGAGCCGGAGGTGAGCGGGCTTCCGTTCAGCGCCACCTGGTTCTTGTAGATCGGCTTCAGCAGGTCGGCGAACGACTTCGGCGGCGTCTTCACGAGGTTCGCGTTGTAGCCGATCGTGACCGAGCCGTAGTAGTCGCCCGTCCAGAAGCCGCGCGTGTCCTTCATCGAGCGCGGGACGCTGGCGTAGTTCCTGACGAAGTACCGCGAGTAGAGGCCGGCGACGGTGCCGGCGACCGCGAACGTGGGGTTCACGTCGACGACGTCCGGAGCGCGCGGGTCGCCCTTGAGCGAGACGACCGCCTGGTTCTCCTCCGACGAGCTTCCGTTGGGGTTGTCGCTCGTGATCGGGATGCCGTACTTCTTCGTGAACGTCGAGATGATCTCGCCATAGTTCGCCCAGTCGGGCGGCAGCGCGATCACGTTCAGGTGCCCTTCCTTCTTGGCCGCCGCGACGAGCTGGGCCAGGTTCTTCTTCGTCCCCCGGATCGGCGGGTTCGCGAGCGCCTTCTGCCTCGCGGCAAGCGCAGCCTCGGGCAGCGCGATGACGGTGAGGCCCGCCGCCGCAGCGAGGCCGCGTTTGAGCAGCGTGCTCCGCCCGATGCGCTCCTCCTCGAGCCGCCGGAGGAACTCGTACTCCTGTTCCTGAAAATCGTCCACGGGCATCTCCCTCGGGTCGTGGTGCCGTGCCGGGCGATCGTACGCCGCGCACGACGGTCGTGCAATAGGGTCTCGGCCGTGGAATCGCCGTGGCGAGCCGAGGGAGAGTGGCTGCGGGCGGCGCTCCACGTGCATTCGACGAACTCGGACGGAGAGCTGGCCCCGCGCACGGTCGCGCGGCACTACGCCCGCGCCGGATACGACGTCGTCGCCCTCACCGATCACTGGCACCGGAGCGTCGCGCCCTCGACGCCCGAGCTGGTCGTCCTCCCAGGCGTCGAGCTCAACTGCGTGCTCCCGGAGGACCACGACGGGCACGTGCTCGGCATCGGGATCGAGCGCGACCCGGCCGAGCTCGAGGGCGAGCGGCGCGACCTCGCCGCGACGGCGGATTGGATCGTCGGCGCGGGCGGGGTCGCGTACCTCGCGCATCCGTACTGGACGGGCGCGCGGCCGGCGGGCTTCGAGCTGCCGCCGTCCGTCGACGGGGATCGAGGTCTTCAACGCCGGGTGCGAGCTCGAGGTGGGGCGCGGCCTCTCCTCGGTGCACTGGGACGAGCTGCTCGAGGACGGCCGCTCGTGCCCTGCCCTCGTCACCGACGACAGCCACCATCCGGGCTTCGACTCCGGCCACGCGTGGACGTGGCTGCGCGCCGAGCGGACTGCGGAGAGCATCCTCGACGCGCTGCGCACCGGTCGCTTCTACGGCAGCACCGGGCCTGTGATCCACGACGTCGAGACGCGCCGGGGCGACGTCGTCGTCCGTTGCACGCCCGCCCGTGCGGTGAGGCTCCTCTCGGGCAGGACGAGCGGAACCGCCGTGAACGCCGGGAGGCTCGGCTACCGCTACGGCGCAGACGTCCTGGAGACGACCCCGGACGGGCTGATCGTCTCGGCCCGACTCGATCGGGCGGAGACGGCGCCGTACGCGCGCGTGGAGGTCGTGGACTCGTCCGGCCGGACAGCGTGGACGAACCCGCTCTGACGCGGGCTGCGGCCCGGGAGGCGCTCGGGCGCGAGCCGTTCGACCTGCTCGTGATCGGCGGCGGGGTGATCGGCGCAGCGACCGCGGCACACGCGGCGCGTGAGGGGCTCGCCGTCGCGCTGGTCGACGCGGGCGACTTCGGCTCGGGCACGTCGAGCGCGTCGTCCAAGCTCGATGCACGGCGGCCTGCGCTACCTGCGGCTCGGCGACGTGCGCCTCGTTCGCGAGGCACACCATGAGCGGCGCACCCTGACACGGCCGGTCGCGCCGCACCTCGTGCACCGCCTACCGTTCCTGCTGCCGCTCTACCGTGGCGGCCCGTTCCGGCCCGCGTTCGTGCAGAGCGGGATCATCCTCTACTCGACGCTCGCGCTGTCGCGCCTCAACTGGCTCGTGCAGCCCGATCGTGCGGGCGAGCTCGTTCCCGCCCTCCGGCGCGACGGTCTCCGCTCGTGTGCGCTCTACGCCGACGCGTGGACGAACGATGCTCGGCTCTGCCTGGAGAACGTGATCGAGGCGGCCGCCCACGGGGCGATCGTGCTCAACCGCGCCGAGGTCGTCTCGCTGCGTCTCGCCGCGGGAGGGGTCGCGGGAGCGGAGGTGGCCGTCGACGGCGAGGTCGTGGCGGTGCGGGCGCGCGCCGTTGTCAACGCCGCGGGGCCGTGGGTCGACGCCGTACGCCGGCTCGAGGACGCCCGGGCGGGCACGTCCGTCCGCCTGAGCAAGGGCGCACACGTGCTCGTCCCGGGTGGGGAAGGCTGGACTGCCGCGCTCACCGTCCCGCAGGACGACGTTCGCGTGACGTTCGCGGTGCCGTGGTACGGGCTCCTGCTGCTCGGCACGACCGACTCCGACTACGAGGGCGATCCGGCGGAGGTCGCCGTCGAGGAGACGGACATCGCCCTGATCCTGGAGGAGGCAGCGACTGCGCTCCCCGCTGCGATGCTCGGTCGCGGCGAGGTACGGGCATCGTTCGCCGGTCTCCGCGTCCTGCCACTCGGCGACGGCGCCACCGCGAACGCCCGGCGCGAGACGGTCTTCTCGATCGGGCCGGGTGGCATGGTCAGCGTCGCCGGCGGGAAGCTGACGACGTACCGAAGGATCGCTCTCGACGCCCTCGAGCGCGTTCGCGGGCCCCTCGGGCTGCGTCGTGTCGACCGCCGGCCCTTCCCGCTTCCGGGCGCGCGCGGGCGGGACACCGTGTTCCCGGTCGCGCTGGATCCCGACGTCGAGGCGCACCTGCGCCACCTCTACGGCAGCCGCGCATCCCGTGTCGTCGCGCCCGCGGTCGACGATCCGTCGCTCCTCGAGCGCGTCCACCCCGACGGGCCGGACATCGTCGCGCAGGCGCGGTTCGCCGCGACGGACGAGTGGGCCACGACGGCGGAGGACATTCTCCGCCGGCGCACGACGGTCGCGCTTCGCGGCCTTGCCGACGCGGACGCGGTGCGCCGGGTCGAGCGGGTCCTCTAGCCCGCGTCGGCGACGGCGAGGACGGCCTTGACGATGCCGTCGTAGCCCGTGCAGCGGCAGAGGTTCCCCGAGAGGGCGATCCGGACCTCGTCCGCGGACGGCGCCGGGATTCCGGCGCAGGAGCGCCGTGGCCGAGATCAGCATCCCCGGCGTGCAGAAGCCGCACTGGACGCCGCCGTGCTCGAGGAACGCCGCCTGGAGCGGGGCCAGCTGGTCGCCGTCGGCGAGGCCCTCCACCGTCGTCGACCTCGCTGCCCTCGGCCTGGAGCGCGAGGTACGAGCACGCAGTTCACGGGCTCGCCGTCGAGCAGCATCATGCAGGCGCCGCACTCGGAGTCGTCGCAGCCCTCCTTCGAGCCGGTCAGGCCGACGACGTCGCGGACCGCGCGCGAGGAGGCTCGTGCCGGGCTCGAGCTCGACCGGGATAGGCGGTGCCGTTCACGGTCAGCGTGGCCGTCGACCTTCATCGGCGCGGCTCCGCTCGCGGGGATCGGGCACGGTGCGTGCCGCGCGCGCGGGCGAGCGCGATCTCGATCGGCGCGGCGCGCGATCACCGCGGCCATCGCCCGGCGGTAGCGGCGGAGCCGCGGACGTCGCGAGATCGGGCGCGGACGCCGCGGCGACCGCTGCCGCGGCCGCCGTCGACCGCCGCCTCGTCCGCCGTCGGTGCCGACGAGCGCCGCCTCGGCCTGCGGGGACGCGGCGGATCGTGGGCGCGAGCGCGGTGATCGCCACGCGGGCGTCCGTGCACGCGTCCCGTCCGTCGAGCGTGACGACCGCGGTGGCGCCGACGACGGCGATCTCCATCTGCCGCCGGTACTCGAGCCGGACGTAGCGCGACCCGGTGCCCGGCGGCCGGCGGCGGGAGCGTCGACCGCGACGAGCAGCTCGTCGGCCGGTCGCGGTCGTCGCGCCCGGGCCGGTCCAGAGCTCCGTCGACGCGGGACCTGCGCGCGTCGCCCGCGGCCGAGCGCAGCGTCGCCGTGGCGCCGAAGCAGAGCAGCGGGCCGCCGGTCTCCATCGCGGGCGAGGCGTTCATCACGTTGCCGCCGATCGTCCCCTGCGCGCGCGTGGCGTGCGAGCCGACGATCGCGCGCGGCGTCGGCGAGCGCGGTGAACCGCTCGCGGACCGCCGGGTGCGCCGCGATCTCCGCGTGCGTCGCGAGCGCGCCGAGGCGCAGGCCGCCGGCCGCCGTCGTCGATCCCGCGGAGCTCGTCGATCCGGTGGATCGCGACGAGCGCGTCCGGCAGCGGCGCCTTGCCCTGCCGCGCGCCGACGACGAGGTCCGTGCCGCCGGCGACCGGGCGCGCGCCCGTCGCGAGCGCCGCGAGCGCCTCGTCGACGGTCGTGGCGGCCGCGAAGGTCGCGCGCTCATCGGTGCGTCCGACTCCGTGTGCCGCCGTCGCCTCCCAGACGCGCTCGGGCGTCATGGGCAGCTGCCGTGACCCGCGTGCCGATCACCTTCGCGATCGCGTTCGCGACCGCGCCCGCCGTCGGGACGCACGGCGGCTCGCCGACGCCCTTCGAGCCCTTCGGCCCGGCGTTCGGCGTGTCGGTCTCGATCCAGTCGATCGTCGATCTCGGGCGCGTCCGAGGCGGTGACGAGCTTGTAGTCGAGCAGGTGCGGGTTGCGCTGGCGCCCGAGCTCGTCGAGCTGCGTGCCCTCGGTGAGCGCCTGGCCGATGCCCATCACGACGCCGCCGTAGACCTGGCCGTCGGCGCCGATCGCGGTTGAGGATCCGTGCCGCAGTCGTGCGCGGCGGCGACGCGCAGCACCCGCACGACGCCGGTGTCGCGGTCGACCTTGACGTGCGCCGCGTGCGCGATCAGCTGCGGCGCGTGGAACGACTCGAGACCGAGCCGCCCGACGCAGCCCTCGGCCGGGCGCCGGCGGGCGACGTCGGGCACCTCGCCGGCGCCCTTGCCGTGGAACGTGCCGCCGGCCGCGAGCTCGGCGATCGTCACCGACTTGCTCCGGGCGAGCCCTTGACGCGCACCGAGCCGCCGGCGAGCTCGAGATCGTCGCGGGCGGCCTCGAGCTGCTCGGCGCGCCGCGTCGAGCAGCTGCTCGCGCACCTCGGCGGCGGCGGCGAGCACCGCGCGACCGCTGTTGAACGTCGTCTGCGAGCCGCACGAGCCCATGTCCCACGGCGCGGCGTCCGTGTCCTGGTAGAGGAGCGAGAAGTCCTCGGGCCGCATGCCGAGCTCCTCGGCGACGTAGCTTCGGCATGGCCATCACGGCGCCGGTGCCGTTCTCCTGCGCGCCGGTGACGATGGTGCCGGTGCCGTCGGCGTTGAGCTTGCACGTAGGCGCCCGCCGTTCGCCGGGAAGCACGGCCACCAGCCGCACGCGACGCCGATCGCCTCGTCGTCGGGCAGCTCCGTCGGCCGTAGCCGATCAGCTCGACCGCCCGCTCGAGCGTCTCCTTCATCGCGATCTGCTCGAACACCTGCCCCGTCGGCCGTGACGGCGCCCTCCTCGATCAGCGTGCGGCGGCGCAGCTCGACCGGATCGAGCTCGAGCGCCTCCGCGAGCTCGTCCATGTGCTGCTCGAGCGCCCAGCAGACCTGCGGCGCGGTCGGCGCGCGGATCGAGGAGGACGGCTGGTTGTTCGAGTAGACGAGCGACGACTCGACGTCGACGTGTCTCGAGCTCGTACGGGCCGCAGCGCGTGCATCGCCGCCATCTGCGCGAAGAAGCCGCCCTCGCCGCAGTAGGCGCCGCTTGTCGAGCACGAGCCGCGCGCGCCGCGCGAGCGAGCGTGCCGTCGCTGCGCGCGCCGGTCTCGAGCTCGATCACCATGCCCTCGCGGCGATGGCCGACCGCGACGAACTCCTCGTGGCGCGAGAAGACGAGCTTCACGGGCCGCCGCGCCGCGCGCGCGAGCGCTGCGACGTGCGCCTCGAAGTGGAAGTCGCACTTGGCGCCGAAGCCGCCGCCGAGCAGCGGCACGATCACGCGCACGTTGGACTCGGGGATCTGCGAGCGTGTGCGCGACGCCGGCGCGCGCGACGTAGGGCACCTGCGTCGACGACCAGATCGTGACCCGGTCGCCCTGCCACTGCGCGACGACCGCGCGCGGCTCGATCGGGACGCCCTGCATCGGAGTCGGTGACGTAGCGGCCCCTTGACGACGACGTCGGCGTCCGCCAGCGCGGCGTCGACGTCGCCCTTCACGATCGTGGAGTAGCCGAGGACGTTGTCGTGCCGTCCCAGCGCCTCGTCGCCCTCGTACGACGCCCAGTCGGGGTGCACGAGCGTGCGCGCCCTCGGCGAGGCGCCGCCTCGAAGTCGGTGACGACGGCGAGCGGCTCGTAGCTCGACCTCGATCGAGCGCGGCCGCCGCGCGGCGATCTCCGCCGTCGTGGCCGCGACGCCGGCGACGATGTCGCCCTCGAAGCGGACGGTGTCCTTCGCGAAGAGCCGCCGGTCCTTGACCATGCCGCCGTAGAGCACGTCGGGCACGTCCTCGTGCGTGACGACGGCGATCACGCCGGGGAGGGCCCGCGCCTTCGCGGTGTCGATGCGTGCGATCCGCGCGTGCGGGTGGTCGGCGTAGCGGAACGCGGCGTGCAGCTGGCCCGTCAGCGTGAGGTCGGCCGTGTAGCGGCCCGTGCCCGTGACCTTCTCGCTTCCGTCGGGGCGGACGAAGCGCGTCGCGGGCTCCGGAACCGACGGTCACAGGGCTATCCAACCACGCCGGGCGAGCCGCCGGGAGAGCGCTACAGTCCACCGCCGTGGCCGCCTCGTACAAGCTCGTCTGGTTCGTGCCCGCATCGCATCTCCGGGTGACGCGCGACGCCGTGTTCGGGGCCGGGGCGGGGTGGATCGGCGACTACTCGCGGTGCTCGTGGGCGACCCTCGGCGAAGGGACGTTCCTCGGCGGCGAGGGCACGCGGCCGAGCGTCGGCACGGCGGGTCGCGACGAGACGGTTGCCGAGTACCGCGTCGAGACCGTCGTCCCGCGGGCGAAGCTGGCCGCGGTCGTCGAGGCGCTCCGCCGCGCGCACCCGTACGAGGAACCGGCCTTCGACCTCTACGAGCGCGTCGACGCGTGACCGTGCAAGTGACACAGTGTCACTTGCACTCGGCGTGGTCAGGTCGATGAAGGCGCGGCTCTGGACGGACGGGGGCGCGCGCGGGAATCCCGGCCCGGCGGCGTTCGCCTACGTCCTCGAGAGCGAGGACGGGACGGTGCTCGACGCGCGCGGCGAGGCGATCGGCGTCGCCACGAACAACGTCGCTGAGTACTCGGCGCTCGTCGCGGGGCTCGAGCGGGCCGTGGAGGCCGGCGTCGTCGACCTCGAGGTGCTGTCCGACTCGGAGCTGATGGTGAAGCAGATGCGCGGGGAGTACCGGGTCAAGAACCGCGACCTCCAAGCGCTGTTCCTCGAGGCCTCGCGCGCCGCGCGCGACGTCGGGCACGTCACCTACACGCACGTCCGCCGCGAGCACAACGAGCTCGCCGACCGGCTGGTGAACGAGGCGCTCGACGCCGCGCCGTAGGGTTTCCCGTACCAGCGGAGTGTGGGGGCCCGATCGCCCGTCGGTACGCGGACGCCGTAGGCTCGCCCGATGCCGCTCGCGCTCCAGCTCCTGACTCGCCCCGTCCGCGTCGCCGGCCTCGTGGCGCTCGCCGGCGCCGCCGCCCTCCTCTCGGGGGCGCTCGCGCTCGGCGCGCACGCGCTCGCGCTCGCGATGGCGCCGGCGGTGCTCGTCGCGACCGGACTGGTGCTCGGTGCCCTCGCGCCGCTCTACGGCCGGGGCGCCGCGGTCGGGCTCTGGACCGCGCGTGCGGGCATCGCGGTGGGGGCCGTTGCGCTCGTCGTCCCCGACGGCGGGCCGACGGCCGCCCTGCGCGTCGCGGCGTCGCTCCTCGTGCTCGGAGGCCTGCGGCTCGTGGCGCGCGGCGCCGGGCGGGCGGGTGACGTCCCTGCATGGACCTGCGCCGCCGTCGGCGTCGGCGTGGCCGCCACGCTTCTCGCACCGGGTCTCGGGGGTGCCGCCGTCCTCGGCGTCGCGTGGCTCGCGGTCGCGCTGGTGATCCACGCGACCTTCGTGGTGCCGGCGACGGCGACGGCGTCGTCCGTCTAGCGCTCGCTGAGGTACAGGTGCCAGAGGAGGCGCGCCGCAGTTGCGCGGTGCGGCCGCCATGCCTCGCCGATCGCACCCAGCTCGTCCGGTGAGGGCCGAGCCTCGAGACGGCGCGCGCGCCGCGCACCCTCCTGGAGCGCGATGTCGCCGACCGGCCACGTATCCGGCCGGCGCAGCGCGGAGAGGAGATACACCTCCGCGGTCCACGGCCCGATCCCCGGCAGCGCGACGAGCGCCGCACGTGCAGCGCCGTCGTCGAGCACCGCGACACTGTCGAGGTCGAGCGACCCGTCCTCGACCGCCGCCGAGAGGACGCGCACGTACCGCGCCTTCTGCCGGCTGAACCCGTCGGCGCGGAGCTCGGCGTCGGTCGACGCGAGGATCCCCGCGGTCGTGAGCCCGCCCAGCCGCGTCTCCAACCGGTCGTACGCGGCTCGCGCCGAGGCCAGCGACACCTGCTGCTCGAGGATGAGGAGCACGAGCGTGGGGAGCCCGGGCTCGCGCGCCCAGAACTCCGGCAGGCCGTGCCGCTCGACGATCGCGGCCAGATCGGGGTCGGCCGCGCAGAGCTCCGCTGCCGCGGCGGCGAACGACGTCTCGTCGAGCATGTCGCGACCGTACACAGCCGGCCTCCAGCGAACCTCCAGCATGCTGTCCGATCCTGGCCCGGACGCGGCGAACGGCCGCACAGGACAGGAGGGGAGACATGAGACGCACCATCACATGGCTCGCGATCGTGGCGGTCGCCGTCGCGGCCGCGCTCGCCGGAACGGGCAGCGCGGTCGCCGGAGACGACACGACGCAGGTCGACGGGATCCAGACGCTGATCTCGTTCGGCAACCCGTTCGATCCGGCCGACGACGTCTATCGGATGGAGGCTACGGTGACGGCCGCCCGGCACTCGTCGGCACGTGGTACACGAGGACGCTCGTCCCCGGAATCTTCACGCCGTCCGGGGTCGACCACTGCCACGGGCACCGAGGAGTTCGACGGGTGCCTCGACGCGAACGGCGACGGGAGCTGTGGGGCCGGGGAGCCGGCCGGCACGCTGAGCTTCAACTACAAGTTCTCGGGCAAGTACGACCCGATCACGTTCGCGCAGCAGCACGGGCGCTGCCATCACCCGATCACGGGCGGGACGGGCGACTTCGCCCGCGCAAGCGGCGTGCTCCGCTTCAAGGACGACCCGGCGATCGGATGCTCCTACTACTCCGGTCACCTCACGCTGGGGGGATGAGGGCGGTGCGGCGGCGGCCGGGGAGGCACCCGGCCGCCGTGCATTGCGCCCGGACGACACGATCGTTCAACCTGCAACGAACATGCGGGAGGGCCGGTGGCGGTAGGAAGACGAATCGCGGCGGGTGACCTCGTCGCCGGCTACGAGGTCGGTGCCCTCGTCGGCCGTGGCGGGATGGGCGAGGTCTACCGCGCGCTCGACCTGCGCCTCGAGCGCCCCGTCGCGCTCAAGGTGCTGACCGAGCGCCTCTCCGACGACGAGGGCGTTCCGCGAGCGGCTGCTCCGGGAGTCGCGGATCGCCGCGAGCCTCGACCACCCGAACGTCGTCCCGATCTACGAGGCGGGCGAGGCCGACGGGCGTCTGTTCATCGCCATGCGGTACGTGGACGGCGCGACCTCGGGGACTGCTCTTGCGGCGTGAAGGTGCGCTGGCCCGGAGCGCGCGGTAGCGATTGCCGCCCAGGTCGCCGACGCGCTCGACGCCGCGCACGCGAAGGGGCTCGTGCACCGCGACGTGAAGCCGTCAAACATCCTCCTCGACCAGCAGGGGGGCCGCGACCACGCCTATCTCGCGGACTTCGGGCTGACGCAGAGCGCTCCGACCGAGGGCCGACCGACGGACCGGCTCATGGGGACGGTCGACTACGTCGCGCCCGAGCAGATCCGCGGCGACCAGATCGACGCGTCGGGCCGACGTCTATGCGCTGGGCTGCCTGCTCTTCGAGACGCTGACCGGAACGCTCCCGTTCACGGGCGACATCGGACATGGCGGTGATCTACGCCCACCTGGAGGACGACCCGCCGCCGGCCAGCGAGCGGCTCGCCGAGCCCTTCCCGCGGCGCTCGACGCCGTGCTTGCGCGGGCGATGGCCAAGGACCCCGAGGATCGGCAGCCGACGTGTCGTCAGCTGGTCGACGAGGCGCGCGAGGCGCTCGGCCTCGTCCCGCGGAAGGCTCGACGGCGCAACGTCGCCCTTGCCCTCGCGACAGCGGTGATCCTTCTCGCTGCCTCGGCGGCCGCCGCGGCAATCCTCATCGCAGGCAACACCACGTCTGCGCCTGAGACGGGCGGCGTGATCCGCATCGACGCCGCAACGCGTGTCGCGGCCGAGCCGATCGAGCTCGGCGCGCATCCCATCGCGCTCGTCGCGAGCCGCGGAATCGTGTGGGTTGCCTCGACACGGGAAGGCGCCCTCTGGAAGGTGAACGAGGGGACGCGAGCCGTCCAGCGGCTCGCCCCGAACGGCACGCCGCGCGATCTTGCCGTCCGGGGCGACCGCGTTTTCGTGGCGAGCGACGGGCAGACGCTCGGGACCGGCACCGTCTCGCAGTACGAGCTCGCGTCGGGCTTTCCGCACGGCTCGGTCCCAGTGCTGGCATGCAGTCTCACGGCGGGCGCGTCGGGTGTCTGGGCCGCCGGCTGCCCCGATGTCGTCGAGCTCCGGCCGGGGAGCGACGAGCTGAGCGTCGGCCGGACGGTACCGATCCCCGAGCCGCTGAACGCAACTGCTGCGACGACGCGCGTCTGCCTCTGCGCCATGGCGTCGGGCCTCGGCAACGTCTGGGTGATCGGGGACTGGACAGACCCCCGTCTGTGGCGCATCGATCCTCGTACGGCCGAGATCGCGGCGACGACCGACCTCGGCTTCCGGCCCCAGGCGATCGCGGTCGGAGCCGGCGCCGTCTGGGTGGCGGACTTCGTCGGCGACAGTGTCGTCCGTCTCGACCCGCACACGGGAGCACGAGCCGCCGTCCGCGTCGGCCGGGGCCCCGTGAGCATCGCGGTGGGTGCGGACGCCGTCTGGGTGGCGAACCGACTCGACAGAACTGTGGCGAGGCTCGATCCGAGGACGCTCGCCGTGACGGACACCGTCGGCGTCGACCGCCCGCCGACGGACGTCGCGGTGGACGGGAGTCGCGTCTGGGTCGCCGTCGAGGAGGACGGCACGTGAGCCGGCTGGGCGTCTGCGGCGGGGCCCTGGCCATCGTGCTGGCGCTCGGCTCGGTCTCGTGCGGCGGCCGGGACGACCCTTTCCGGCTCGCGATCCAGGTGGAATGCCAAGGGGCGTTCGAGGGATTCGCCGACGACGAGCTCGCGGGAGCCTTTCTGCCGCTGCTCGAGCGCGGGGCCCGACTGACCGGCTCGTCGCCTTCCGACGGCATCGAGGGCGCGTCCATCGCGGGGCGTCCAGTCGACGTGAAGCCCGCGTGCACGGAGAGCCTCGACCCGCCCTATGCCGTCGTGCAGACACGCGAGCTGCTCGAGACGTGGCATCCCGACGCAGTGGTCGGCTCGGGGCAGTTCGCACAGGACGCGTTCGTCACGAGAGACCTCGCGAAGCGATACCCGGACGTCACGTTCGTTCTCACCGAGCCGCCCGCCCAGGAGGCGACGCTGTACGACCCCGCGCCGAACGTGTTTCGCGTCGTGATGGACAACGCGCAGAGCGTCGCAGGCCTCGGTGCCTACGCCTACCAGACGCTCGGCTGGCGCCGAGCCGCGGTCGTCGGCTGGGGGTTCCCCGCCGCGACCTCGGACGACTGGGAGCTCGCCGCCGGCTTCATGGCCGAGTTCTGCGCGCTCGGTGGGACCGCTAGACGCGACGACGGCCGTGCCTGGACCGACCCCAGGGGCGCAGCAGCGCGCTATTCCGAGTCGGTCGACGGCGTGGCCGTTCTCGTCGCCTGGGGACTCCCCGAGCCGTTCCTGCGCGAGACCGCAAAGCGCGGCGACCTGTCGAAACGGGTCGTGCTCGGCGGTTGGGGGGCCGAAGCCAACGGCTTCGCGGTGCGCGGCGTGGACCTTCGGGGCGTCGTCGTGGCCAGCAGGCAGCCGCTCGACGCGGGACCTCCTGCGTGGCGTCGCTACATCGCCGCATTCGAGCGGGCATACCCGGGGTTGCCGCGACCGGCGTCCGTGGGCTCGGTGGGCTACCGGAACGGGGTCGAGGCGATCGCCACCGGGCTGGAGGCCGCCGACGGAGACGTGACACGCCTGCAGCAACGGCTCGCTGCCGAAACCGTGCCGACCGTGCCGGTCGCGTCAGCGTTCGACCCGCGCCGTCAGGTGGTGACCTCCGTGTTTCTCTCGCGGCTCGGGACGTCGGGTCAGGCAGATGCCCGGGAGGTGTCCGTCGTTCCCGGGGTCGAGCAGACCTTCGGCGGGATCTTCGGGCCGCCGAGGTCGGCTCCGACCGCAGCGAGCTCGTCGTGCGACCCGAGCGCAAAGGCGCCGCCGTGGGTCGGTTAGAGGGAGGAGGGGTAGGTCATCCGACGACCGTCCAGGTGAAGCGCGTCTCGGTGCCCCGCGGCGCGAGGCCGCCGGGTCGCACACCGCGACGCACCAGCACCGTCGGGGCGTCGGCCCGGGTTGCGAGGGCCGTCCTCGCTCGACCGAGCCCGTCGCGTCGCCAGCGGTCGGTGAGGCCGACCACGACGACCCCTGCCTGTGCTGCGACCTTCACCAGCGCGGCCGGGTCGGGATCGACCAGCACCGGCTCAGCGGGCACGCCCAGCGCACGCTGGACGGCGATCGACGCGTTGGCCAGCAGCCTGCTCGCGTCCCGCCCCTCACGATTCGTCGTCGCACCCGCGAGCTTCAGCCCACATCCGTGGCTGCGCGCGAGCCACGCCCCGAGCTCGACGGCGGCCCAGTCGTGCGCCGCACCCGCGAAGGGCACGACGACCGGGCCCCGCCCCAGCGGCCCGCCGACCACGACGCCGACGTCACACGGCGCCTGATCGAGGAGGGCGACCACCCGGGCGTCCTCGAGCAGCCCGTCCGGCGCATCGACGAGCAGGAGGTCGACCTCGTGCTCCCGCGCCAGACGCGCCACGTCGGCGCCGGGGACGACCGACGTGAAGACCGCCGCACGGGCCTCGAGCCCGTCCGCGACCAGACGGGCGCGGACCTCGTTGACCGTGATGCTCGCCGACTCGAGCTCGTCGGCCGAGGGGACGGTCGTGAGCACGATGAGCTCCCGCGGCGGATCGGCGGCGAGCGGAGCCGCGAGTGCCACGAGGATGTCCAGACCGCGCGGGGTCGGAGGGCTGCAACGAGCACCGACCGGCGTGCTCTGGGCTCCGTCGGCTCGGCGACCCGACAGCTCCGGCGCCTGTCGCAGGATCGCTGCGTGCAGGTCGGTCAACCAGCTGCCCGGCTCGATCCCGAGGTCCTCGACGAGCAACATGCGAGCGTCGCGGTAGGCGCGGAGCGCGTCAGCCTGGCGGCCCGCGCGGTAGAGCGCCGTCATCAGCAGGCCGCGGGGGCGCTCGCGCAGGGGATGCTCGGCGATCAGGATCTCGAGCTCACCGACGACATCGGCGTTCCGGCCGACGCCGAGATCAGCCTCGATACGCCGTTCGAGAGCCAGCACGCGGAGCTCCTCGAGGCGGCCGGCGACCGGGTCGAGCAGCGGCTCGTCGGCGAGATCGGCGAGCGCGGGGCCGCGCCACAACGCGAGTGCCCGATCGGAGCGCATGCGGAGGCCCCGAGCGGGTCGCTCCGCTCCAGCGCGCGGCTTCCCTCGGACGCGAGTTCCTCGAAGCGTGTGAGGTCGAGCCCGCGGGGCTCGACGCGGACGAGGTAGCCGGCGCCGCGGGTCTCGATCGCCTCCTTCCCCAGCACCTTGCGCAGACCGGAGATGTACCCCTGGACGAGGTTTGCAGCCGACCCCGGGGGATCTTCGCCCCAGAGCCCGTCGACGAGCCGCGAGGACGGGGACGAGGGTGTTCGCATGGCAGAGCAGGAGGCGAGTGCCGCGCGCTGCTTCGGGGCTCCGAGCTGCGCCGGCGCCCGTCGACCTACGCCTCGAGCAGGGCCGAGGATGCCGGTACTCGACACCTGCATCCGCCGACCCTACTCCGTTGCGGCGGCGCCTCAGCTCGGCTACGGTGGCGTCATGCCCAGGCGGCCCGAGCACACCGCGATCCTTTCGCTCGGCCTGCTTCTCCTTCCCCGGTAGGGGAAGCGAGCGACGCACATACAGACGCCGTGCTCCCGCACATCGCCGGGAGAAGTACGCCCTCGCCCAGGAGAGACGCCATGCCGATGCCCTTCCACCGCTACCGCCCGTACGACACCGTCGACCTGCCCGACCGCACCTGGCCGAACGCGGTCGTCGAGCGCGCGCCGATCTGGTGCTCGACCGACCTGCGCGACGGAAACCAGGCGCTCGTCAACCCGATGGACATCACCCGCAAGCGCCGGTTCTTCGACCTGCTCGTCCGTCTCGGGGTGAAGGAGATCGAGGTCGGCTTTCCCGCCGCCTCGAAGGCGGACTTCGACTTCTGCCGCACCCTCGTCGAGGAGGGGCTGATCCCTGCGGACACGACCATCGCCGTCCTCACCCAGGCACGCCCCGAGCTGATCGAGCGCACGTTCGAGGCCGTGGAGGGCGCCGAGCGCGCGATCGTGCACCTCTACAACTCGACGTCGATCACGCAGCGGCGCGTCGTCTTCCGCCTCGACCGGGACGGGATCACCGAGCTCGCCGTCCGCGGCACCGAGCTCTGCAAGGAGCTGGCGGCGCAGACGGCCACGGCCATCGTGTTCCAGTACTCGCCGGAGAGCTTCCACCACACCGAGCTCGACTACGCGCTCGAGATCTGCGAGGCGGTCGCGGACGAGTGGGGCCCGACGCCCGCGGAGAAGATGATCGTCAACCTGCCGACGACCGTCGAGGCGTTCCCGCCGAACGTCTACGCCGATCGGATGGAGTGGTTCATTCGCAACTTCTCGCACCGGGATAGCGCGATCCTCTCGATCCATCCCCACAACGACCGCGGCACCGCCGTCGCCACCGCCGAGCTCGGGCTGATGGCCGGCGCCGAGCGGGTCGAGGGCTGGCTGTTCGGGAACGGCGAGCGCACCGGCAACGTCGACCTGATCACGCTTGCCCTGAACCTGCTGACCCAGGGCGTCGACCCGGGCCTCGACCTGAGCGAGCTCGACGAGGCGCGTCGGATCGTCGAGGAGTGCAACGAGCTGCCGGTCCACCCCCGCCACCCGTACGTCGGCGAGCTCGTCTACACCGCGTTCTCCGGCTCGCACCAGGACGCGATCAAGAAGGGGATGGACGCGCAGGAGCGCTCCGGCTCCGAGGTCTGGGACGTGCCGTACCTGCCGCTCGACCCGAAGGACGTCGGCCGCGACTACGAGGCGATCATCCGCGTCAACTCGCAGTCGGGGAAGGGCGGCGTCGCGTACCTGATGAGCACCGAGCACCACCTCGACCTCCCGCGCGGGCTGCAGATCGACTTCGCCCAGAAGGTGCAGGCGATCACCGACGCACGCGGCGGCGAGCTCACCTCCGCGGAGCTGATGGATGCGTTCACCGAGCACTACCTGGGCGTGACCGAGCCGTTCGCGCTCGTCTCGTACACGCACGAGAGCGGGGAGGAGGGCGACCGGCTCGCAGCGCGGATGCGCGACAACGGCGAGGGCGTCGTCGTGACCGGCGAGGGCAACGGGCCGATCGCCGCGCTCGTCCACGCGCTCGAGCAGCGGCTCGGCATCGAGATCGACGTGCGCGAGTACCACGAGCACGCGATGTCGAAGGGCGAGGACGCCACGGCGGCCGCCTACGTCGAGGCAGACGTCGACGACGAGGCCTTCTGGGGCGTCGGCATCCATCCGTCGATCGTCACCGCCTCGCTCCGCGCGGTGGTCAACGCCGTCAACCGCGCCCACGTGCTGCGGGCGGCACGGGAGGGGGCGGTCGCCGCCTTCGACTGAACGGGCTCGTTTGCCGCCGCGTGGGCCCGGGTACCGCCCATGCGACACCGAGGAGGTAACGCATGGACACGACATGGTGGATCGTCGTCGCTGCCGCAGCGGCCCTCGTGGTGCTCGCGCTCGTCGCGTGGGACTACGCGCGCTCGCGGCGGAGAAGGGGCCTTCGCGAGCAGTTCGGGCCGGAGTACGACCGGGCGGTCAGCTCGAACGACTCCCGCCGGAAAGCCGAGCGCGAGCTCGCCGAGCGGGAACGACGCCACGAGGAGCTCGACATCCAGCCCCTCTCGGAGGCTGCCCGCGCGCGCTACGCGGACGACTGGCAGCGGGCCGAGCGGCGTTTTGTCGACGACCCCGAGCTCGCCGCCCGCGAGGCCGACAGCATCGTGCGAAGCGTGCTCGACGAGAAGGGCTACCCGGACGACGACTTCGACACCCGGTCGGCCGCGATGTCCGTCGACCACCCGAACGTGGTCGCGCGCTACCGGCACGGCCACGAGATGGTGCACGGCAACGGCGCGAAGGGTGAGGAGCGGACCGAGAACCTGCGCAAGGCGATGGTCGACTTCCGCGCGGTGTTCGAGCAGCTGGTCGAGGCAATGCCCGAGCCCGAGCTCTCCGCGCGAGCGTGAGCCGGAACCGTGGCGGCGCCCGGCGTTCAGCCGCGCCGGGCGCCGCTATAGTTCCCTCTCCGCGGATGTAGCTCAGTTGGCTAGAGCGTCTGCTTGCCATGCAGAAGGTCGAGGGTTCGAGTCCCTTCATCCGCTTCGGAAAGGCCCCGGAAACGGGGCCTTTTTGTTGCTGGAGGCGGACACGAAAGGACGCTCTGCAACCGGGGCTGCAACCGGGAGCGCAACGCTCGTCAGAGCCTGACGTTCTCGAATCAGTTGAGCACGCGGGTGTCCGTCCCACACTCGGGGCAGTGCGCGTTACCGCGCCCGTCGACCTGGACGAGGCGTTCGTTGGGCGCGTTCCCGAGCGGCTCGACCACGGTGGCCCGATCCTCTGGACGCTTGACACCCCCGGTGTGGGGATAGACGGCGTAGAGATTTGCGCCGCAGTTCCTGCAGACGATCGACTCGCCTCGGGCCATAACTCGATCGTAGGGGCTGGGGCAACATGAGGTGCCGAGACCTCCCGAAACGATCGGGGCCAATTTGACCGGGATCATTGCTTCCCACTCGGGAAGCCGGTCGCGCTCACCAGATCCTCGAGCTTCTACCCGAACCGAGATCCACCGACGTCCGCCGCCGCCGCTGTACCTCGAGCGGTCGACGTCGTCATGCCCGAGAGCCCATGGCTGGCCTCGCAGGATCAGGAGCCCGCATCGGGCGCATGCGACCGACCCCGTCGCCACGATCGGCGCCATGCGCTCCGATGCCACACAAGTGTGCTTCTTCCTCGACCATCTCGGCCTGATCGTCCGGAACAAGCTCGTCGATGGAGCGTCGATCTACTCCATCCTGGGCAGGCTGATCCAGCGCACCTGGGAAAAGCTCTCGCCGTTCATCGAGGCCGGGCCCGAGAGAGTCGAGCCGGCGAGCAAGGTTCCGATTCGGCACCGTGGGAGGTTGACGCTCGCTGCTGCTGTCCCGGTTTGGAATGGCTACTGGAGATGACCGAGCCGCGTGAAAGACGCGAGATCAACGTTGGCGCCTTTCAAGGCGGCAGGAGCTGGAAGCCTTCGCGAGCGAAGTCGCGGTCGAGCGCGACCGCGAGGGAGATGTCCCGTCGTCGCATCAGCTCGAAGCTGACCTGGTCGACGAGGGAGGAGCGCCGGCGGAGTGCGCGCAGGTGAGCCGTCACGGCGGCGGCATGCAGTCCCGCGTCGACCCAGACGATCTCCAGCACCGGTACCACGTCCTCGAGCAGACGCCGGGCGACTCCGGCGCCGAGACGCCGATGGGCGAGCGCCTCCGTTTCGACCAGGACGTAGTTGTGCGTGACACCGCTTCGCTCCCGGAAGACCCCGGCGAGGCTCGCGACGACCTCCTCGTGCCGGGTTGCGTCGCGGTCGAGGAACGCGAGCAGCGCCGAGCTGTCGACGAAGGTCACGCGCGCGAGGACTCGGCGAGGTAGTCGTCGTGACGCTCGCCCAGATCGCGCAGGCCGGACGCTCCAGCGCCTGCGGCGCGCATCGCCCGTTCGCCCGCCGGGTCGGTGCTCTCTCGCGCCAGCAGCATGCCGAGCGCCTCACGGACGATCGCAGCCTTCGAGACGCCACGGCGGCGCGCCGCCCGCTCGAGAGCGGCCGCCTGATCCTCGGGGAGTTGGATGATGGTGCGTACCACCGAGCCGATGATATCGGATCACCGGATCTGATGACAGGCGCTGCGCTCGCCAAGGTACTGCGGGTCCGCCTACGTTCGCTGTGAGCGGCTCGCGTCGCTGAGGGCGAGTTCGTACCGCGCGCACGCCTGAAGGTTGATCGCCGGGCCAGGTCCTGTCGCGGACGGTCGTGCTACACGGTCGCCAAGTCGTCGCTGGCGGGCTCGGATGGCCCTCGCATTCAAGTTGCGACCGAGGCGTCTCGTCTCCGAACGAGGCGTGGCAAGAATGGCAAGGTTCGGCGTTCGCTCGCTCTGACGAAGACCTAGCAAGCTCAAGTGCCACAGGCGCAAGCGAAGACGCGCGCGAGGACTGCCTCGATGCTGAATGATCCGAGCTATGCTCGGTTGCTCCAGCGCCCAGAAGGGAATGAGCATGCCCACGAAGATCCGTTTCCTTGTCGGTCTTGCCGGGCTGTGTGGCGTGGTGGTTCTTGCGTCCTCTTGCGGTGGCAGCAAGAGCGCCGAAGAAACATCGACATCCGCCGGTACGACCACCACGATCCCGACGCCGACCGTCAACAGCGACATCGCAGCGGAGGTTCCGGCCGACATCAAGTCGAAGGGCACGCTGACCGTCGCCACGGACGCGACCTACGCGCCGAACGAGTTCATTGGCGCTGATGGAACGACGGTCGAAGGAATGAGCCCTGACCTCGGCCACGCGCTCGGCGCCGTACTGGGACTCACGTTCAAGTTCGTGAACGCGAGCTTCGACACCATCATTCCCGGCCTCCAGTCCGGCAAGTACGACCTCGGCCTCTCGTCGTTCACCGACACGAAGGAAAGGGAGAAGGTCGTGGACTTCGTCACCTACTTCACGGCCGGCACCTCCTTCTACGTCCAGGAGCAGGGTGGGCCGACCATCAACTCACTCGGCGACCTGTGCAGTCACTCGGTCGCGGTCGAGCGGGGGACGATCCAGGCGGACGACGCCACCGCCCAGGACACCAAGTGCAAGGCGGACGGGAAGTCCGGCGTGAGCGTTCACGTCTACCCTGACCAGAACGCGGCCAACCTGGCCATCTCGAGCGGGCGCCAAGAGGTCGGCATGGCCGACTCGCCCGTTGCGGCGTACATCGTCGAGCAGTCGAATGGACAGTTCAAGCTGACTGGAACGCCGTACGACACCGCGCCTTACGGGATTGCAGTTCCGAAGGGGAGCGGGATGAAGCAGCCGATCCTCGACGCGCTGAAGGAGCTCATGGCCGACGGCACGTACGACGCGATCCTGGCCAAGTGGGGCCTCGAGTCAGGCGCGATCACGGACCCGCAGATCAACGCCGCGGTTAGCTAGGTGTAGGTGCAGGTGCAGACCAGCCACTAGTGCACGTCGCGCGGGTCAGTTAGCCTCGTTGGCGTTGTGGCCTCCCGGTCGGTGAATACCGGCAACACCGGCGCTGAGGGGCTGCGGGATGGGCCCGACGAGATCAAGGCGGTCCCGGCTCGCCACCGGGGACGCTGGGTCGTCGCCGCGATCATCGTTCTGCTGGCCATCACCGTCGTCAACTCGGTGGCGACCAACGACCGCTTCCAGTGGGGGATCATCCGTCACTACTTCACCTCCAGCCGTGTTCTGGATGGTCTCGTCGTGACGCTCGAGCTGACGGTCATCTCGATGGCCATCGGGATTGCGCTGGGAATCGTGCTCGCGGTCATGCGCCTCTCGCCCAACCCGCTCGTCTCCGGCGCGAGTTGGCTCTACATCTGGTTCTTTCGCGGCACCCCGGTCCTGGTTCAGATCCTGCTCTGGTACAACGTCGCCGCCCTCTACCCGAGCTTTTCGATCGGGCTCCCATTCGGCGGGCCACAGTTCGCGCACTTCACCGCGGCGTCTGTGATCACTCCGTTCGTGGCCGGGATGCTCGCCCTCGGTCTGAACGAGGGCGCCTACATGGCCGAGATCGTGCGGGCGGGGATCATCTCGGTCGACGAAGGCCAGACCGAGGCAGCGAAGAGTCTCGGAATGACCCGCCTGCAGACGATGCGACGAATCGTCTTGCCGCAGGCGATGCGGGTGATCGTCCCGCCGACCGGAAACGAGACCATCTCGATGCTGAAGACGACCTCTCTCGTCAGCGTCATCGCGGTGACGGATCTGACCTACTCGGTACAGCTCATCTACTCGGTGAACTACAGGACGATCCCGCTCCTGATCGTCGCTTGCATCTGGTACCTGATCGTGACGACGGCGCTGACGATCGGCCAGTTCTACCTCGAGCGCCACTTCGGCCGCGGTGCAACGCGCGAGCTGCCCGAGACGCCTCTTGCGCGGCTTCGGCGACACCTGTTCTCGTTTCGGACTGCGACCGAGAAGCTGCCCGAGTCCTCGGCGGAACGACGATGAGCGGTCCCATGATCAAGGCCGAGCAGGTGCACAAGCGCTTCGGCCGTCTCGAGGTGCTGAAGGGGGTATCGCTGGAGGTGCAGCCCGGCGAGGTCATGTGCATGCTCGGCCCGTCCGGTTCCGGGAAGTCGACATTCCTGCGCTGCATCAACCACCTCGAGAAGATCGACGCGGGTCGCCTCTCGGTAGACGGCGAGCTCGTCGGCTACCGCCAGTCGGGCGACAAGCTCTACGAGCTCCGCGATGCCGAAGTCTGCCGCAAGCGCGCCCAGATCGGGATGGTCTTCCAGTCGTTCAACCTTTTTGGGCACATGACCGCGCTCGAGAACGTGATCGAGGCGCCGATCCGCGTCAATCGGGTACCGAAGCCGGAAGCCGTAGAGCGGGGAAAGGAGCTCCTCGACCGGGTCGGGCTCGCGGACAAGTTGGACACCTACCCGTCCCAGCTCTCGGGCGGGCAGCAGCAACGTGTCGCGATCGCGCGGGCGCTGGCTATGCGACCAAAGCTGATGCTGTTCGACGAGCCCACATCCGCACTGGATCCGGAGCTCGTGGGCGAGGTGCTCGACGTCATGCGGCTGCTCGTGAGAGACGGCATGACGATGGCCGTCGTGACGCACGAGATCGGGTTCGCCAGGGAGGTGGGAGACACTCTCGTCTTCATGGACGGTGGCGTCATCGTCGAATCGGGCAACCCACGCGAGGTCTTGGCAAATCCGCGGCACGAGCGCACCCGAGCGTTCCTGTCCAAGGTGCTCTAGATCGAGAGGCGACATGCCTTGCCGCCGGCCTGCGCGCGTGCTCTCGACGACGCGAAACGGGCCGCTGGCCGGAACGGACCGAGCAGTCGTTCAGGATGTTGTCGCGCGTGCGGCTCGGCGGGATTGGCAGCCTAGCCCTCGATGCTTTGCCGCTTCGCCATGACCTGCTGAAGTCCTCGGGCGATGTCGGCGTTTCCCTCCATCAGCGCACGCAAGTCCATCCCGATCATCCCATAGACGGTGACGTCGGTCGCCGCAGTGACGGTGGCTGCCCGCGGCCTGTTGTTGACGAGCGCCAGTTCGCCGAAGTAGTCGCCGGGGCCACCCGACGCGACGTCCTGCCCGTCGACGCTGTAGGTGACCGCCCCCTCACCAATCACGTAGAAGTCGACGCCACGCTCGCCCTGGTTCAGGATCACGTCCCCCTCGGAGAAGGTCTTCTCCGTCAACGATTCCGCCAGGCGCTTGATGTCGTGGTCGGACAGGCTCTCGAAGAGACCGACCTTGCGGAGGACCTCTGGAGGAGCGGGCACGAGCAATGAGCTTAACCTCCGACGGAGCACGGGTTCTTGCGGAGCATCAGAGGCCGGGCGCCGGGCATTCTCCCGGCGCACGGCCTTCGAGCTCAGCTCAGCGGGCAGCCGAGGTTGTTGTCCGCGTCCAGCGCGGAGGCGAGTTCGAGGATCGTACTCCGATCGTCGCTCGCCAGTGCCGCGTTGACGGCGGAGATCAGCTGCGTCGACGTTCGTGGATAGTCCACGTCGGGATGGGCGGCGTTCAGCAGCGCCGCGACCGCCTGCCTGAGGAGGATCTGCTTGGCCTCCGTGATCGTGGACCCGCCCTTGAACTTGAGCGCCTCCAGCAGAGTGCTCGACGCAAGCTTGCCGGCCCCGCCGAAGACCGAGCCCACCGTCTGGCTCGGCACGTAGCCGGTCGAGGCCCACGCCGACTCGTGGTTCTTTTCAGTACCCGTGTGAACAGCCCTCGTCACCGACGGGAGGCGGCGCGATGTCGTTGTTGATGACGGTGCAGGTCTTTGTCTCGCCGGCGGCGAACTCACGGGAACCGGCGGGTACGACTGGGAAGCAGGTTTGGCTCAACCCAGCCGTTTCGGAAGTCTTCGGAACGGCTCCGGCGTACTTGCCATGCAGAAGGTCGAGGGTTCGAGTCCCTTCATCCGCTTCAAGAAGGCCCTGGAAACGGGGCCTTTTCTCTTGGCTAGGGCGTGCCGCCGACCCCGTCGGAGCGGTTTTGGAAACCGTTTGGAAGCGGGAGGACGACGACCCGGATCGGGCAGACGCCTCGGGGTTGTCCACGGCCCGCGTCCGCGGATTCCCCGACGCAGAGAGAACCCCGTCGTGCGAACCTGGTGCAGGAAGGAGGTGTCACATGATGGCGACCACGCCGACGATTGACGCCCCGCCGTTTCCGGTCACTCGGTACGAGTACCTCGTCGTGCCGCTCAAGGAGGCGAAGAACCTCAAGAAGGAAGAGGACGCCTTCGTCCCGGAGCACCTGAACGAGCTTGGCGAGGAGGGCTGGGAAGCCGTGGGCCTTTCGCTCAAGTACGGCGACCTGATGGCCTGGCCCGTGGTTCTCCTGAAGCGGCCCATCCGCTAGAGCGCGGACTGCGCTGAGGCAACTTTCACTGAATGGGATGCCCCTCTGGCGACGCCAGAGGGGCATCCCGAATGGATGGCGGCCCGGTCTTCTGGCGACGCCAGAGGGCATCCCGAATGGATCGCGGCCGGGTCTAATACGGAACTCCTGCGGCGCTCGCGATGGACGTGCCCTACGCGGCCGTAGCTGTGACGCGGCGTCGGCGCTGGATCAACTCGACCTCCATCGCGCGTCGCCGGTAACCGCCGGGTTCTTCCGCCGCTCAGTGATCGTGCTCGCCCATCTCGCCGGGGTCGGTGGTCGACACGAGGCGCCACGAGTCCCGCGTGATCTTGACGATCACGAGCGTGATGACCAGCCCGACGACGGGATCTGCGCGAGGCAGTCCCATTGCGACGAGGGCAGCGCTGATGACCACGCCGAGCGAGACGAAGGCATCGGTTCGGGCGTGGTTGCCATCAGCGACGAGAGCCGGGCTGGACAGTCGCCGCCCGGCACGCAACCTGACCTGCGCGGCAAGCTCGTTGCCCGCCCACCCGATTGCGCCAGCTGGCGGAGGCGTTCGACCGCTACCTCGGCGTGGAGCACGAGCCGCGGCGCCCGCGCGGCACGCGTGACTACTCGGGGCTGCACGGCGCCCACGAGATCATCCTCGCGATGGAGTACGACGAGCGGTACGGGAAGCCGGAGGTGACGCGGTGACGCGGGGTGAGGTCGACCAGGCGGCCGTCGAGCGGGTCGAGCACGAGCTTGCCGAGGTCGAGGTCGCGTTCGCCGAGCGCGAGCGCCGGCACGAGGCGCTGCGCTCCGAGGTCGCCGCCGACGTTGCGCTCGGCGCCGTCTCGCCCGGTGACGCCGCGACGAAGACGCGCCCGTCCGAGGAAGCGCTAGACCAGGCGCGGGAGCACGTCGAAGGCCTTCGTCGTGCGGTGCCCGAGCTTCGCGCCCGGCTAGAGCGCCAGCGGGAAGAGCAGGCGGAGCGCGAGCGCGAGGCTGGCGCGAAGCGGCTGGCGATCTTCCCCGCAAAGGCGTCGAAGTCTGCGCGGGACTCCCAGAAGTCGATGATCCCCCGGCCACGAGCTTCGCACGCGAGTGTGCGGGTTGATTTGGGGAAGCGCACTGACGCCGCCTCCAGGCAGGGAATCCCGCCTGCCCGAGTGAACGAAATGTCCCTCGATCCAGGAAGACGAGACACCAACGAGCTGATCGCAGGCGAGGCGTATATTGGGGCGATGTTCACGGTCGCCGCCGAGGCGTACGACCGCTTTATGGGCAGGTACTCGATTCCGCTTGCCCCGGGGTTCTGTGAGTTCTCGCGGATCGCCGCCGGGCAGCGCGTCCTCGATGTCGGCTGTGGCCCAGGTGCGCTGACCGCCGAGCTCGTCAAACGGTTGGGGCCGGCTGGAGTGTCCGCAGTCGAGCCCTCGGAGCCGTTCGTCGAGGCTGCTCGCGAACGCCATCCAGAAGTCGATGTACGACAGGCGGCTGCCGAGCAGCTCCCGTTTCCGGACGGCGACTTCGACGCCTCGCTGGCGCAACTCGTCGTTCACTTCATGGCTTCACCGATCAAAGGGATCAGCGAGATGGCCCGGGTGACCCGACCTGGCGGTGTTGTCGCAGCGTGTGTGTGGGACCACGACGCCGGCGGTGAGGGGGCGCTGAGCCGATTCTGGGAGGCTGCCCGGGAGCTCGATCCGGAGGTCGAAGACGAGTCCCATCTGGCCGGCTCTCGAAGAGGCCACCTCGCCGAACTCCTCCGGGAAGCGGGGCTGAAGGAGGTGGAAGAGACAGTGCTCTCAGTGAGCGTCGAGCACGCAACCTTCGACCAATGGTGGGAGCCCTTCACCTTTGGTGTGGGCACTGTCGGCGCGTACCTGTCGCAGCTCGACCAAGAGCAACAGACCCGTCTGCGCGAGCACTGCCGAGATGCGTTCCCAGCGGGGGGCCTGGTCCTGGCTGCTCGAGCCTGGGCAGCCCGCGGTCGAGCCTAGGTCTCAGGCTTACGAGGCAACGCGGCGGGGCGCGAGCCAGACATCAACATCCGTCCACCGCGCTCGAGAACGCAACAAGGGCACGAGAGCGTCCCGTGGGCCAGTGAGTTCGTGACCCGACGGATGCGCGGTCAGAGTGCGGTGGCGGAAGACACCGGGCCGACTGGCGCTGTCGGCACCCACGGACCTCCGATAACGGTTGCCTCCGCGTCGCCCGGCCAAGGCGGCATCGTGATGCACAGAAACCGCAGCGTTTCCGCCCCGGTGCACCGGTACTGGAAGGCAGTACCGACCGGGATGTCGATGGAGACACCCGGCGTCAAAGCGGTCACGTCTTCCCCGCTCTCGTCCCGGCGCCAAATTTCCCCCCGGCCGGACAGGACATGCCAGAACTCGCTCACCGTGGCATGGACGGTCGCCCGGTTCACCTGCCCTGGCGGGACCGTGGAATGGATCATGTCGCCGGTTGTGCACCCCATCAAGTAGCGAATCTCCGCCCCGGCGGGGGAACGCGCATCGGGGGTCTCGGGAAGCGGGCGCGTCTGCATGGGCACTCCTCCGCGGGCTCGTCCACAGCCTATGCGGTCGCCGCCGGTAACAACAGAACCCGCCTGCCCCTCAGTAGTTGCGGGTAGCGGGGGCAGCGGCTGCCCCGATGCGCTTTGCGTGGTGCGGCTCAGCGTGCAGGCGAAGGAGGGTGCTGATAAGCCGGACCGGCTTGGCGAGGTCGACCGCCTCCTGCATCTCGTACGATGGCGGAAGAGAGGAGGTCACGTGGCGGCGTCTGATCCGATCGCCGAGATCATCGGGGACTATCGAGCCTTCGCGGCGATGCAGCGCGACCGTCTTTTTGCCCGCGGCATCGACATCGCGCCCTACCCGCTCAGCCACCTCGCCGTCCGCGTCGCCGATTGGGACCTGTACGTCCACCAGCGCACGCTGCTCGAGCGCCATGCGAGGGCGAACCTCGAGAACCTTTGGAACGGGCGTCCGATCTCCCTGATCGTGCTCGCCGAGCCGCTCGTGGTGCTCGACGGGACTCCGGTCTCGCGCATCGAGCTCATCCCGCCCGTTCACCAGCGCGTCTACCGGATGGGCCTCGAGCACCTCGGCGTCGTCGTCGGTGAGGAGATCGACGAGTTCTCGCGAGTGCATCGAGCCGTGCTGACCGGCCAGCAGTTCCAGAGTCCCGACGTGGAGCCGGTCTACGTGCTGTTCGAGGACTTCACCCACGTGAAGTTCTACCGGCGCTCCTTCTTCGACGTCGTCGAGGACGAGGGAGGGCGCTTCGACGGCTTCAGCCACGTCGACGACTGGGTGCCGCAGCGGTTGGTCACCGCCACCGGCCCGAACCCGCTGCCGCGGTGACCGAAGCTGCTGCCGGGCTACAGGACCGCCCGCTGCGCCAGCAGTAGAGAGGTGGACATCGGGCGACGTCGTGGTCACCCATGCCACATCCGCCGCTGACGAGCGTCGAACCCCTCTGCTGTTAGGTTTCGAGACGACATCCGACGAGACAGGACGAGTGAGCAGCGAGCGATCTAGCACCGGTGTCACCGCAGATATCGCGGGCCTCCGCGATCGGCTGGCAGGGGAGATCGTGCTGCCCGGCGACGGCGGCTGGGACGCCGCACGGCAGGCGTGGAACCTCTCGGTCGACCAGCGTCCCGTCGCGGTCGCCATCCCCGAGTCGGCGGAGGACGTCGCCGCCGTGGTCGGGCTCGCCCGCGCGGACGGGCTCCGGCTCGCAGCGCAGGGAACGGGCCATAGTGCCGGGCCGCTGGGGCCGCTCGAGAGGACGATCCTGGTCAAGACCACGCGCATGCGCGCCGTCGACGTCGACGCTGAGGCCAACCGGGCCCGCGTCCAGGCGGGTGTGATCTGGGGCGAGGTCGTGTCCGCCGCGGCCGCGCACGGGCTGGCCGCCCTGTCGGGCTCGGCCAAGGACGTCGGCGTGGTCGGCTACACGCTCGGCGGTGGGATTGGCTGGCTTGCGCGCCGGCACGGCCTCGCCTGCAACAGCGTCCTCGCCGTCGAGGCGGTGACCGCGGACGGCCGGATCGTCCGCGCCGACGCTGACAGCGAGTCCGACCTGTTCTGGGCCTTGCGCGGTGGCGGCGGCAGCTTCGCGATCGTCACAGCGCTGGAGTTCGCGCTCTACCCGGTTGCAGAGGTCTACGCGGGCGCGCTCTTCTGGCCTCTGGAGCGGGCGGGAGAGGTCCTCCACACCTGGCGCGAGCTGGTCGCCGCTGCGCCGGTCGAGCTCACCTCCCTCGGTCGCCTCATGCAGTTCCCGCCGATTCCCGAGGTTCCCGAGCCCTTCCGCGGTCGCGCGTTCGTGCTCGTCGAGGCTGCCTACTGCGGGCAGGAGGCCGAGGGCGCGGCGCTGCTGCAGTCCCTCCGTGGGCTCGGCCCGGAGATGGACACGCTCGCCACTATCCGAGCAGAGGGTCTGGGCGAGCTGCACATGGATCCGCCGCAGCCGGTCCCGTTCGCCGGGGACGGCATGCTGCTGTCAGAGCTTCCGGCCGAGGCCGTCGACGCGCTCGTCGGGATCGCCGGGGAGGGCTCTGGATCGCCGCTCCTCTCGGTCGAGGTGCGTCACCTCGGCGGCGCGCTCGCGGATACCTCGGCCTCGAACGGGGCGCTGCCCTCGATCGACGCCGGGTTCGCGCTCTACGCGGTGGGCATGGCCATGGATGCGGACATGAAAGCCGCCGTGCAGGCACACGCGGCCAAGGTGCAGGACGCGCTCGCGGCCTGGGGCGCCGGCCGCTCGTTCATGAACTTCACCGAGCGGCACGTCGATCCGAGCGAGCTCTTCGACGCCATCACCTTCGAGCGGCTCCGGAGAGTCAAGGCCGACTACGACCCGGACGACGTGATCCGCGGCAATCACTCCATTCCGCCTGCCTGAGCGAGCGCAACGGCGGTCGGCGCGGTCGGAGCGGGTGCCACTCCGATGAGGGTCAGGCGAGAGCACGCTTGAATTGAGGTCACGAGCGTCTCGAAACGTGTGAGGCGGGGACCCCAGATGGGGACGGCCACCTCGTTACGCAGCCCGTCGGCTGCTCCGTCCCTGGTCCGGCGAGCGCGATCGCTCTTGCCTCGTCGTCGTGCGCCTCGAGCCACTCGAGCGCTCCTTCGAGCTCGGCCTACGCGCCGTCCGCCGGGTTCGAGCCGAGCAGGCCGTATTCAACGGCCGTCTCGAGCACCTGGGCGAGGTCCGAGATCGTGTGGTTGATCGAGCTGTTGGACAGGCCTTTCGCGCGGAGCTCGCGCAACCTTTCGGTGAGCTCGTACGCCCGGGCCTTGTCGCCCCGGTTGCAGGTCTTCCGGCGTTCCGCAGCGAGCGTCACCGCCGCCGCCTCACGCGACAGCTTCGAGGCTTCGAGTGCATCGCATTCCCGCACTTCATGTAGTGGTCGACCTCCTGCGGGGTGATCTCCGACAGCGGCAGACGCGACGGGCGGTCAGGGGCTGTAAAGGTCGTGTAAGAGAGTCGAGCCGGTGGGAGGTTCCCCACGGCCCGCCGAGTAGTCGACGGCATGCGCCGGTTGGCTGCGTTCGCCCTCCTGCTGCTGCTCGCGGTCGGTGCAGGCGGGCGCGCCGGCACCGGCTTGGGGCGCGACGCCGCCCGATCCCAACGACCCGTGCTCCGACGGCGGACGCAACGTGTGCGACACGCTGGGAGTCGGGTTCTACAAGACGACTTCTGCGGGAATCCGGTGGTTGGGAGACTTCCAGGGCGCAGTACCGGGCGAGGCGCATACGTTCTGCATCGACGCACACTTCTGGTTCTCATCGCCTAAGTACCGCTATCGCGACATCTCGGCCGTCGGCCTCCTGAATCGGGACGGTCGAACAGTCAGCCTCGAGAACCAGGAGCGCATGGCGTACGCACTGTGGAACTTCGGGCGCAGTGCGAACGCCAAGCGGCAGGCCGCGGTGATGCTGTTCACCCACATGCTGATGGGAGACGAGTCCGCGACGACGGCTCCTGCCAGCGCCGGGTCGGGGGTCGCGTCCCTGTACGACAGGATCGAGGCGGACTCGAAGCGCTTCCACGGTCCCTACAGGATCGATGCGCGCTTCCCCGCTCGGCTGACGGTCGGCAGACCTGCGGAGGTCGTCATCGGCGTCCTTGCCGCCGGTGGCGCGGCCCTGCCCTCCACCAGGCTGTCGCTCTCGGCCGAGGGCGGCGGAGGGTTCCCGTCACAGGTGACGACGAACAAAGCAGGAATCGCGCGCATCCGCCTCGTTCCCTCCCGTACCACGCGCGTGTCGCTGCGCGTCCGAACCGGACCGCTGGCGTCGTCACGCCCGCGCATCTACGCCGGAACGACCGCACAGGGAAGAGTGAACGCGCAGCGCCTCGCGGCACCCAGCTCGCAGGTGCTGAGCGAGGTGCTCCCCGTCCGTCACGTGACAGCCGCACCGCACGTGGCGACGCGCGTGAGCACGCAGCGGACGGCGCCGGGCGCGACGCTCACCGATCACGCAGTCGTGACGGGTATCGGCGACATGCGGGTGAAGGTCGACGTCGAGCTGTGGGGACCGTATTCCTCGCGGACGGCGATCTCGTGTGTCGGCACCCCTGCGTGGCGGAGCTCGTTCGTTGCGAGCGGAGACGGAAGCTACGAGACCGCGCCGGTGCGGATCGAGCATGCGGGCTACTACACGTTCAGGGAGTCGATCGCGCCCCGGTCGGGGCTCCTTCCGTACACCGCACCGTGCGGCGAAGCCGCCGAGACCACACTCGTATACGCACGACCCGCGATCACGACGGTCGTGTCCGCCGACGTCGTCCGACCGGGGTCACGTGTCTCCGACCTGGTTCGAGTGCGCGGACTCGGACAGACGTCGGCGTCCGTCGAAGTAGAACTGTTCGGCCCCTTCCCCTCGCGTACGGCAATCGACTGCACCACGCGCCCGTTGCATGCCGTTCGGATGACTGTGCACGGCAACGGCGACTATCGGTCGCCCTCCTTGCTCGTGACGCGGGCGGGGATCTACGCGTTCCGGGAGCACCTGATCGGCTCGGACGCAGTCGCGGACCTGACCACACCCTGCGTGGTGGAGCAGGAGACGGCGGTTGTCGCCCCCGCTGTTCTCGCGGGTCGCGGCGACGAGGCTCGCGGCCGTCGTGTCCGCGACGCTCGAGCACGCCGACCCGTGCGCGTTCGCCTCGCCCGGCTCGCGATCGACGCGCACGTCTCGTCCGTGGTCATCGACCTGAAGAGCGGTGCTCTCGGCCTGCCTTCGGAGCTGCAACGGACGGGCTGGTGGCGGGACGGGAGCACACCGGGAGAACCGCAGGGCGCGGTCTTGATCGCTGGGCACGTGGACAGTGCCAAGCGCGGCACCGGCGCGTTCTTCGCGTTGAGCCGTGCCCGAGCGGGCGACCTCGTCGAGCTTGTGGGCGCTGCGGGGCGGAGGTACGCGTACCGCGTCGCAACCGTGCGCACCTACCCCAAGCGACATCTCCCCGTGAACGTCTTCTCGAGAAAGGGGCCGGCTCGCCTGGTGCTCGTGACGTGCGGAGGGCCGTTCGACCGATCGACGGGCCACTACCCGTACAACGTCGTGGTGACCGCCCTGCCGGAGTGACGCCGAGCCCCTCTTGCCGAGGCGCGTCGGGCGGCCGTTCTCTGACGGGCACCAGCCCGGCGTGGTTTGCGGCGAGTAAGGCGGCCGCGTTGAGTCCCGATCGGCGTGTGGACGATCAGGCTCCTGTGTTGTGAGCAATGCGGCTGGCCGCACAGCGATGGATCGAGGGCTGGCTCGGATCGGCAACCTGGCGAAGCCCGCACGACCGCGGGCGAGCTGAGACGCCTCTTCCGGGACGCCGGTGCGACCGCCGTCAGCACTATCCACGGCCTCTACCTGCCGCCATCCGCTGGGCCCGCTCGGGGCGGCCTTCGTCGTCGCGAGCGGCGAGGTCGCTTGACGACGACGGATCCGTAGTCCTTGCGCCACACCTGGCACGACTCGCTCGAATGCGTCATCCGATCCTCCACGTCCATTACGAGCTCGAGGAGATTGGCTGCCCAACCATCGCGGATGTGATAGAGCCGGTCGCGAAGAGGGCCTAGAAGCTGCGAGAAGGGGGTTCCCATGGAGCTGCTCACGGTTCCGATCGAGAAGCCCGCGGACGTCAACCTGATCCTGGCGCAATCGCACTTCATCAAGACCGTCGACGATGTCTTCGAGGCGCTCGCCGGGAGCTCGCCGCAACTCCGTTTCGGTCTGGCGTTCTGCGAGTCGTCCGGCCCGTGTCTCGTGCGGCGCGCGGGAAACGATGAGGAGCTCGTGGCCCTCGCGGTCCGGAACGCACTTGCCGTGGGGGCGGGCCACTCCCTCGTCGTATTCCTCCGCGAAGGCTTTCCCGTCAACGTCCTGAACGCGCTGAAGCAGGTTCCGGAGATCTGCCGCGTGTACTGCGCGACGGCCAACCCGGTCGAGGTCGTCCTCGCCGAGACGTCGCAGGGGAGGGGCATCCTGGGCGTGATCGACGGCAGCGCCCCAAAGGGGGTGGAGACCGAAGACGATGTCGCCGCTCGCGCAGCGCTTCTGCGTCAGCTCGGCTACAAGCCGTGACTCCAGGAATCACCCGTAGAGGGCGAGGCTTTTCGACCCCGTGGGTGCTGCTCGATACCGGCTCCTGGGCTCACCGTGACTGCGTTCCTGGCTGCCGCGCGCCGGCTTACAACGGTCGGCAGCGGACGGTGGCCTCTGTCACAGGTAACGTCATGGTGAGGAATCGTGGTGAGCGACCCGGGCGCCTCGTTCTTGAACGCGCTGAGCTGCGGCGGGAAGAATCCGCTGTTGGCCAAGGCGCGCGGAACCCTGCGCTTCGACGTCAGGGATGGTGAGCGGACCCGTCACTGGTTGGTCGAGCTCGACCGGGGCGACGTCTCCGTCTCACGCCGAAGGGGCTCCGCAGACTGCGTGGTTCGCACAGACGCTGCGGTCTTCGACGGGCTGGTCACCGGGAAGGTCAACGCCCTAGCCGCGGTTCTCCGCGCCGAACTGACTCTGGAAGGCGATCCCGAACTCCTCGTGCTGTTCCAGCGAGTCCTTCCGGCGCCGCCCGCGAAGGTTCAAGAATGAGCGCCGAGCTCGTGACGATCCTCGAGGGCAACACCTTCGTGGTCAGCGATCGACGCGGAGACATCGAAGCGTCGCTGACCGACCCAACGGGTCTCTTCTCATTCGACACGCGCTACCTCTCGAGGTGGGTGCTCAGCATCAATGAAGAGCGGCTGCAACCGCTCTCCGTCGACGACCTCGATTACTTCGAGACGCGCTTCTTCCTCGTCCAGGGGACGGGGACCGTATACGTTGACACCAAGCTCTCTGTGATCCGTCGCCGGGAGGTGGGGGACGGCTTCCGTGAAGAGCTGACCGTCCTGAACCACGACGGCTCGCCGGTCAACGTGCGGCTGCGCCTCGACGCCGGAGCCGACTTCGCCGACCTCTTCGAGGTCAAGGACGCGATTGAGAAGCGCGGCTCGTATGGTCAGCACGTCCAGGGCGCCAAGCTCCTGCTCGAATACACGCGGAACACGTTCCGTCGTTCGACGGCCATCTCCACCACAGCTCCGGCCACGGTGGACGAGCATGGCATGACCTTCGACGTGCGACTCGAGCCTCACGGGTCATGGACGACGGAGTTGGCGGTCGCCGTCGACACGGAGTCGACACGACCGAGCGTCGCCTCAGGGCGGCGCCCAGGAGCCGCTGAGAGCCTCGAACGCTGGATGGCCGAAGCGCCCCGCTTGGAGTGCGACTGGGAGCCGTTGAGACGCACCTACCAGCGGAGCCTCGTCGACCTAGCGGCGCTGCGGTTCTCGCCGCCGATCATGCGCGGGAAGAGCCTGCCCGCGGCCGGCCTGCCGTGGTTCATGACCATCTTCGGCCGCGACAGCATCTTCACCAGCCTGCAAGCCTTGCCGTTCGCGGCGGAGCTCGCTGCAACGACGCTTCGAGTTCTTGGTCTCTGGCAGGGAACGCGCGTCGACGACTTCCGCGACGAGGACCCTGGCCGGATCCTCCACGAGATGCGATACGGCGAGATGACCGCCTTCGAAGAGCGGCCTCACTCGCCCTACTACGGGTGCGCAGACGCGACGGCTCTCTACGTCGTCTTGCTCGACGAGTACGAGCTTTGGACGGGTGACCGGAAGCTCGTCAGAGAGTACGAGCAAGAGGCCCGGGCCGCGCTTCGCTGGATCGACGAGTACGCAGATCTGATGGGTAACGGCTACGTCTCGTACCGGCGCCGCAACGAGAAGAGCGGGCTGGAGAACCAGTGCTGGAAGGACTCTTGGGACTCGATCTCCTACCGCGACGGCCGACTCCCGGGCTTCCCTCGCGCCACGTGTGAGCTGCAGGGCTACGCCTACGACGCGAAGGTCAGAGGCGCACGTCTCGCTCGGGAGATCTGGAGGGACGGGGCCTTCGCCGACGAGCTCGAACGGCAGGCGGCCGATCTGAAGCGTCGCTTCAACCGCGACTTCTGGATCGAGGACGGTCAGTACTTCGCGCTGGCGCTGGACGAGGACGGCAACCAGGTCGATGCGCTCACCTCGAACATCGGCCACCTGCTCTGGAGCGGCATCGTCCACAAGTCGAAGGCGAAGGCAATCGCCCGTCACCTGCTCGGCCCACGACTCAACTCCGGCTGGGGAATCCGCACGATGGGCGAGGGCGAAGGCCGCTACAACCCGGTCGGCTACCACGTGGGCACGGTGTGGCCGTTCGACAACTCGTTCATCGCGTGGGGTCTGCGCCGGTACGGGTTCAAGGAGGAGGCGGCGCAGATCGCGGCTGGCATTCTCGACGCCGCCGTGTTCTTCGAGGGGCGACTGCCCGAAGCGTTTGCCGGCTACGACCGCAGCGCGACCAAGAACCCGGTGCAGTACCCGACCGCCTGCAGCCCTCAAGCCTGGTCGACTGGAGCGCCGCTGCTCTTCTTGCGAACGATGCTCGGCCTCGAGCCGATCGGCGATCGACTCTTGGTCGACCCGACGCTCCCGGCCGGCATAGGACTGCTGGCGCTGCTCGACATCCCCGGTCGCTGGGGCCGCGTCGACGCCTTCGCACGCGGTCGGGCCGACCTCGAAGGACGGCGCTATCTCCACCAGCGACTCGGGAACCCCGAGCGCGGCGCCCGATCTCGAGGTAGTCGACGCAGCCCATCGAGCTGATCCTGACCTCGGTCGTCGGCGCGCGCTAGAACCGATGGCCGACGGCGCGGGCAGTGGCCTGCGCGAGCGCCGTGCCCAGTAACGCTCCAGCGATGACGTCGGCCGGATAGTGGACCCCGGTGTGGACGCGCGAGTAGGCGACGGCGGCCGCGAGCGCACGGATCGGGATTGCCTCGCAAGGCAGCACGCTGCCGACTCCAGTGGCGAAAGCGAAAGCGGTCGCCGAGTGGCCGGACGGAAACGAGGTGCTCGGGGGCATGACGGCGTGACGGGCGGCGGGGACGTCGCTCGTGTCCGGCCGCCGGCGACCAACAAGCGGCTTGAGCACGAGATTGGCGACGGCGGACGAGACCGCGGCCGACGCGATCCCAGTGACGGCGGCGCGCCGGCCGCGAGCGCCGCGGCTCAGGGCAAGAATCGCGGCGGAGCCCAGCCACAGCCGCCAGTAGTCTGCCGCCTGCGTCAGCCCGCGCATCGCCCGGTCGAGGCTGGGCGTCGGGGTCTGGGTGATCGCTGCGTAGACGCCGACGTCCACGCGTTCGGCGTCGCGTAACCAGGCGGGGAGTGGCCGCCTCGGCAAGGCGGGAGCGACCTGGGTGGCGAAGGGGGGCATCACCGGCGATCCTTGGTGCGACGATCATGACGCGCCACGGACACTCCTGGGACGGGGGACGGGCCGCACGCGTGCAGGCGGTCGCGGTCCTTGCTCTGGTTGCCGCCGTCTTGGCGCTCGGGATGCTGGCGGCGTTGACCGAGTTCCCGCAAGGCCTGACCATCCTCGCCTGCGTGGCCGTGGCTCAGTTCGCCATGCTCTTCGGCCTTTCGCATCGTGGGGTGGTCGGGGTTCTGGGACTCGTCGTGGCAGTGGCGCTCGCGGGCGCATCCGTGTGGCTCTTGGCCGGCCGTGACGACGTTCTCGCGATACTCCTCGCCGTCGGCTGGCTGCTCACGCTCACCGCGGCGAACGGCGCGTTTCGCGTGCATGTTGCCCTTCCGCTCGCGCCGCGCCCCGAGCGACCGGTGCTCTTCTACAACCCGCGTTCGGGCGGCGGAAAGGCCCAGCGCTTCGCGCTTGCCGCCGAGGCGAGGGCGCGAGGGATCGAGCCGCGCGAGCTTGCGCCCGGCAAGGACCTGCAGGAACTCGTGCGCGACGCGGTGTCGCACGGCGCCGACGCGCTTGCCATGGCGGGCGGCGACGGGTCTCAGGCGATCGTGGCGGCGGTCGCCGCCGAGCACTCGCTGCCATACGCGTGCGTGCCAGCGGGGACTCGCAACCATTTCGCGCTCGATCTCGGCGTCGACCGTGACGACGTCGTCGGCGCCCTCGATGCGCTGGTCGAGGGTGCCGAGCGCATCGTCGACCTTGCCGAAGTGAACGGCCGGGTGTTCGTCAACAACGTGTCGCTCGGGGTGTACGGGGAGGCTGTGCAGCGACCCGAGTACCGCAACGCGAAGCTGCGGACGCTGCTCGCAACGGTCCCCGACGCGGTCGCTCCCGACAGACAGGGAGAACCGCTGCGCTGGACCGACCCGGAGGGCAAGCAGGTCGAGGGTCAGAGGGGTCGCGTGCAAATCTTGGTCTCGAACAACCGCTACCGGCTGGGCAACCCTGCGGAGTCGCGAATGCGGCCGCACATGGAGGAGGGGCTGCTCGGCATCGTCGTTGTCGGCGAGCGCACCACTGCACCAGCCCACCGCGCGCTGCCGCGCCGGCAATGGCGTGAGTGGACAGCCCGGTCGTTCACCGTGGAGGCGGGCGAGCGTATCCCGGCGGGCATCGACGGCGAGGCCGCCCAGCTGGAGCCGCCGCTGACCTTCCGCACCCGACCGCGCGCATTGAAGGTCCGCGTAGCCCGGGCACACCCCGGCGCCTCGCCGTCGGCGATGGAGCCCGACGGCACATGGGACGGGCTCCGGGCGCTCGCGGCGATCGCCGTCGGCCGGATGCCGTTTGGCCAATTGGCGACGTGTGTCCCAGATAGTCCCGGTTTGCACAGTCGAGAACCCTCCGAGCGGTGGGGAAGTGCGCGAACGCGTTCGACCTTGCCGTCGGTGCGCGGTCGGTAGGGCTTCGTCTCGAGGTGAAGATGTGCCGATTGACGCATTCGAGCAGGCGCGATATACCGGGACGTGACGCCAACCCTCAGGAGATCTCATGTCTTCGCTGGCCGTTGCACAGCGTACCCTCGGGCGCACGCTGCCACCCTGGTGGTTGTTCCTGCTCACGAGCCTCGGCTGGATGCTCGTTGCGCTGATCGTGCTCCGCTTCGACTACACGTCGGTGTCCGCGATCTCGATCCTGTTCGGCATCGTCGCTATCGCAGCCGGCGTGCTCGAGATCGGCGTGCTGATCCTCGCCAACGGCTGGTGGAAGCTGCTCCACGGCCTCCTGGCGCTCGTCTTCATCGTCGCCGGAATCGTCGCGTTTATCCATCCCGGCGACACCTTTGTGGCGCTGGCTGCGGTCTTCAGCTTCTTTCTGATCTTCGCCGGGACGTTCGACATCATCATCTCGATTTCCATCCGGCACGAGTTCGGGGTGTGGTGGCTGCAGCTGATCGGAGGCATCGTCGAGCTCGTGCTCGGCTTCTGGGCGGCCGGCTACTACGGGCGCAGCGCCGTCCTCCTCGTCGCATGGGTGGCGGCGATCGCCATCATCCGCGGCGTCAGGGACATCGTGCTTGCGTTTCGCGTGCGCGAACTCCAGCGCGCGTGAGCGGGTCCATCCGCGACCTTCGTGCCGCGGACGGCCTCACTGTTGAGATTCGCGCTTCGCGTGCGACGGGCACGAGACGCTCTGATTCTGATCCGGCATGAGCGCCTGGCAGGTGTCGGAGTCCTTGATGGCCTTCTCGAATAGGCCCTTCACGGCCTCGAGGCTGCTGACGGTCGCCTTCGCATCGGCCACGAGCTTCGCAGCCTTCCTCGCGCCGGGGGCGAGCCGGTCATTCGAGAACTATGGCCGGGGCCGGAGACGACAGTCGGACTGATTCTGCGCCTTGCCCGGCGCTGGCTGCGGAAACCGTGCGGGCTCGCCCTTGTCGTCGCGCAGCGAGCCGCGCACAGCAGATGCGATCGTGTGTGCTCGTCAGTTCAGCGCGCGGCCCGAGTCAGACGGTGGCAGCCATGACGTCCGCCTTCCTTCGCGCCAACACGGCATCGAGCACCGCGTACTGAGCCTCCTCGATCGCAGCCGACGCGAAGTCGACGGCGTCGATGGCGTCTGCCTCCGCCCACTCTGCGTCATCCTCGGCGACCTTGGCGTCGAACGCGTCCTTCTGGGCGTCCATTCGCTCGCGAATCCGCTTGACGTGCTCGTCCCAATCGCTTTGGACCTCGTGCCACTGACGCTCGGCGCTGTCGGCAACCTCTTCCGACTTCGCACGCGACACCGCAGCGCGCTCGTCGGCCTTCCTGCGCGCGTCGTCGACCATGGCCTTCAGCTCCGCCTCATCCTTTGCGGCAGCTGCCCTAATGCTCTGGTCGGCCTTGTCGACCTTCTCCCTGAGCTTGGTGAAATCGTCTGGAAGAGACATTCTCGCGGCCTCCTTTGGCTCGTCGATTCGTTCTACGTCTCCGACTTCCACGTCCCACGTTCCGAATCAGGCCTCTAAGGGAGCGGCGAGCGCGACGCTCTGCTTCGCGTTCGTCGTCAAGGAGCATAGCGCCGTGGGCAACGCTTCACACAGCGAGGACGATGGTCACGGGTCCGTCGTTCATGAGCGAGATCTCCTGCGCGCACCAAGACGCCGGTCGAACCGTCCACCGTTCAGAAGCCGCGCGTTGCCACGCTGCACGACACTTGCCTGATTCGACTACGAGTCTGTGAGCCGATGCCGTCCAGAAGTCGAGGTCGCGCCGAGTGTTGCCGGCCCCTTCGGGTCGACGGTCCGGTCGAATGACACGGTGGCTCGTCGTGGGAAGCCGGAAAGGTCGGGAGTCCGCAGTGAGCCTCTTTGGGATCGGCCGGCAGGCTCGTTCCGCCTGAGAGACTCGACAAACCTGGGAGACTCGACAAAGGGTCCCGAGCCGACGCTGACAGGAGACTCGATGTCAATCCAAGACAGATCGCAGACCGCGGCCGGTCCGGCGTCCAACGGCGGGTCCAACGGCAAGACGCTGGGCCAAAGGCTGCACCGCTTCCTCATTCCCGCCCCCAAGCTGGGGCCACCGATCAATCCGGCTCTTCTAAAGCGCGAACGGGAGCGCGCGGAGGCGAGGCAGAACCGGCTCGCGGACAAGATCACTGTCTTCTCCGGGTCGATGCTCTTCGTCTACGTCCACGTCATCTGGTTCGGCTGTTGGATCGCCTTTGGCGTGGAGGACTATCCCTACGGCCTCCTGACGATGATCGTCTCACTCGAAGCAATCTTCCTCTCGACCTTCGTACTGATCTCTCAGAATCGCGCTGACGCCAGGCGCCAGGTGATCGCCGATCAGCACTGGAAGATGGTTCAGGGAGAGGACAAGCAGAACATCGAACTGCTCGACCTCTCGCGGCAGATCCTGGCGCTGACCAAGGAGGTCCACTTCGTCACACGCTCCCTCGCGGATCCCAGCGGCGGCCCCAGCCGGTAGTGGGACTCGGATCGATCCGGTAAGCGACGCGATCGAATTCATCGAGCAACGAAACCGGCCTCTTCCAGGCATTTTCTGAAGCCCTCCGACGTTGAGCGTCCTGCGGCAACCGTAGTCTGAGTGGCGTGACGGAGATGCTCTCCGGACTCGACGCCGCCGAGCGAGAGCGTGTCGCTGCGCTGCGCGGGGAGGGGCACTTCTTCTGGCTCGACGTCTCGCTCAGCGAGACGAGCCGTGATGATCTCGTCGCTGCGCTGGGGATTCCCGAGCGCGCCCTGCGGGCTCTGGCCTCTTCCGGCGACGCCTCCGCCTCACGGACGTTCCACGCCGACCGAGAGTCCGTGGTCTTCGCGCTCCGCTGCTATCTCGAGTCTGAGGCGCCTGCCGAAGAGGCCGCGTACCGACTACAACCCGTTGAGGTCCATGTCCTGGTCACCGGCGACTACCTGTTGACGCTTCACGAGGAGCGAATCTCGCTCCCTGCAGTCCTCGCTCCCGAGCTGCCGGAGGAACGGAGCAAACCATACGTCGTCTACGCGGTGCTCGAGGCGATGCTTGCGACTACCTCTGACGCGCTGGCGGAGATCGAGCGAAGGCTGGACGCCATCGGCGTCGCGTGGGCCGAGGAGGGCGGCGGGCGCGTACCGACGAGGACGACGCTGCGCGAGACCGGCCCGAGGCTCGCGACAATGCGGCGCCGGGTCGGTGCCGAGCCGGCCGTCCTCGCGCGAATCGGCGTGGAGATCGGAGCGCTCCGCGGCTTCGACACGCACGACGAGCCGTACTTCGACCGTCTGTACGAGCAAGTCAATCGCTTGCTGGCCTCGATCGACGCCGCCCTGAACGCGATGGCGATGCTGCTGGATCTGCAGCTGAACGAGCGTGCGTATGTGGTGAGCGTCGTGGCGACGATCTTCGTGCCGCTCACATTCATCACCGGATTCTTCGGCATGAACTTCGGGTGGATGGTCGATCAGATCGACACCCCGATCGCCTTCTGGCTGCTCGGGTTCATCGGCCCCGTCGCGGTAGCCCTACTCTGCTGGCGCTTCTTGGTGCGCCGGTTTCTCATCGGTGACTAGCGGAGGCAGGGAGGTGCCGGTCGATGACCGGAGCCTCGTTCCCGCAAGCCTCTTACGGACTCGACCGTTGACCCCTCCTTACGATGCCGACACCGGCGGCAACCGGTGTCGTCGGTCGCGACGGTCCTGGCTCGTTCGAGCCGTCCTCGAGTACGAGACGGTGCGCGGGCAGGTGCGCGGGCGGGGATCCAGTCAGCGATGCGAAGTCCCGGTTGCGCCCGATCGAGGTAACGCGCTCGCGGGGTCGGGCGGCTCGGCGAACGCGATCGCGTTCCCATCCGGGTCGGGGACGTTCACGTGGCGCTCACGGGCAGCCGCCGGTCGTGCGGGTCGAGCACGAAGTGCTCGGAGGTGGTGGCGCGGTACAGGCGGTGGCGCGCCGGTGCCAGCACGTCCTCGCGCGTCCACGCACGCATTCCCTGCGCCTCCGACCGCCGCGAGAAAACCCCGATCCCGTCGCAGACGTCGACGAGCTCCTCGGCGACGGCGAACATGTAGTGCGCCGTCCAGTCGCCGGCCCTGTGGAATCGAAGATCACGATCGCGAGCTGCGGCCGGAGCGCGAGGTTACGCGCGTGCCTCGCGTCCGGAGACGAGACCCAGACGAACTCCCGATACTCCGGCGCTGTTGTAGGCCCTCTGACGGACTCGAACCGTCGACCCCTCGTTACCATGGAGGGAGCCTCCTTCGAAGCCGTGTGCGAGGTGGTTGAGCACATGAAGCTGCATTGGGAGAGTGTTGGCTCTACGCCTGATCGCCGTGGCGGCGAGACAATCGAAGAAGTAGCATGCGCTCGGTCGTCTCCCGCTGGGAGGATGCGCGCGCTTCAAGAACGCGCCGCGTGTGCGAGCGAGTCCTCGGAACCGTTCCTTACGCATCTGCGGGCGTTGCCCGCCCGCTTTCCTCTCGTCACCGCGGGGGAGGCATCCCCGCTAGACGCGGTCCTGAACGGTGATCCGTGCCTCGCGCGCCGCCTGCACCAGCGCGGCGTGATCGCGCTCGTTCTGGTCCGCGTAGGCGACCGCGAACTCCGCGATTGCACGGTCGAACACGTCGCTCTTGCCCAGATATGCGGCGATCGCGAGGCGGTCACCCGAGCACGCATGCGCGCGCGCCAGCGTCCAGCCGCAGACGCCTGCGTACAACTCGAGCTCCTTCGGTGCGGCAACGTCGAAGTCGGCGGACACCTTCCAGTCCCAGAGTTGCCGGATATAGAAGTCGCGCGGCATGCCGCCGCCCGACTCCTCGAGCCGCGACCAGCCGAGGAGGATGTCGCTCGACGCCTGCATCAACCGCTGTCCCTCGACGACGCGCTGGCCGTTGTTGGCGTAGGCGCTCGCTCCGAGATGCGGCTCGAGCACGGACGCCTGCGCTTCCTTGATCTGCAGAAACAGCGGGCTGTCGCTGTCGCGGCCCAGCATGAGCAGGATGAAGCAGCGGGTGCCGATGCTGCCGACGCCCACGACCTTCCGGGCGAGCTCGATCCACCGGAACTGCTCGAGCAGATGCCGCCGATCGTGCTCCAGCGTATGCCTGTAGATGCGGAAGGCCGCGTGCAGCTCGCGCTCGAGCTCCTCTGCGGGCATGCCGCTCGACGCGGTGAGTTCGCGCAGCGGCACGATCAGCGGCGGGTCGGAGACGATCCGGCGCTCGCCGTCCACCACCTCCGTCAGCTGGGCGAACGCCTTCAAGCTGTCCTTTGTGTACGCGCGCGCCGTCGCCTGCTTGAACTTCCTCAGCTCCTTCGTCCCCCGTTGTGCGCGCAACTCCTCCTCGAGCGCCTGCGCGTCGAGCCGCGAGTACCAGACCTCAAGCTCACCCAGCGCGGCAAACTGCCGCATGGCTTCGCGGTAGGCTGCGACGACGCCGAGGACGGCCTTGCGACGCTGCGCGGAGGTGAAGCTCCGATCGCGCCCGGCGACCTCGAAGCTGGCGGCGAGCCGCTTGACGTCCCACTCGAACGGACCAGGCAGCGTCTCGTCGAAGTCGTTCACGTCGAAGACGAGCGTGCGCTCAGGCGACGCATAGCCACCAAAGTTGCCGAGATGGGCGTCGCCGCACAGCTGCGCCTGGAGCCCGGACCGTGGCATGGACGCGAGATCGTGCGCCATCACAGCCGCGGCCCCGCGGTAGAAGGTCAACGGCGAGACGAGCATCCGACCGTAGCGGATCGGAACGAGCTCCGGGATGCGCGACTGCGCCTGCGCCTCCAGGATCGCGACCGGATCGCGTTCCGCGGGGAATTCGACCGCCGCGTGAGCCGTGCGGGGGCACTGTGCCCGTGCATCGCGGCCGTGGGCTACCCGCTCCACGACGGTGGGATGGGGGGTCGGATCCGCCGCGGGGAAGCCGCGAGCCGCCCTCTCAACCGTCTCTGGCGTCTCTTCCATCACCCACCTCGCTCCTGGTCGCGCGACGGGTAGGTCAGGTGCTCGCGAGCTTGCAACGCATGCACGCGGCGCTGTGCGATGGCGAAGACGAGGAGGGAAATGCTGCTGCCGAGGAGCGCACCGGCGAGGACGTCTGTCAGCCAGTGAACCTGCAGGTAGGTACGGCTCCAGGCCATGCCGACGACGCCGAGAATGGCGAGTGCCCACCACCATCTGCGCCGTGCTCCCGGTGTCGTGAACAGCAAGACCAGCGCGACGCAGGTCGCGCCGGCGTAAGTGGCGTGGCCAGACGGGAAGGAGGCGCCCATCGGGTGGACGAGCCCGTCGGGTGGGCGGGTTCGATCGACCGCAACCTTGAGGAGCGACGAGAGGAGCGGCGCCAGCGTTTCGACGGCCAGGAGCGCGGCAAGCGCGAGCCAGCGGTGCGCGCGAAGCAGGAGTAGTCCGATGACCGTGATCGTGAGTATGCGGCCGAACCCGCGCCCGAGCCAGTTGAACACGAGCGCGAGGTCGGTGAGCAACGGCGTCTGGAGGTCGTACATCACCTGCGACCAGCTGCGCTCGAGGGCCAGGGGTTCCGCGGGCGCGAGTATGGCCATCAGCACGACGAGCGCGAGCATTCCACCGGCTGCCCAGAGAGCGTGAGTCGGATGCGCGAGGAACGATTCATTTCGCGTACGCGGCGTCCGTCGAGGCTGTTTCCTGGCCCGGGATAGCGAACGCATGACGGGTGATCAGTGCCCGTACATGCGCGCAAAGACCCACCACAAGACCTCGACCTCGGCAATCAGCGACGCGAGCAACCAGAGGACCAGCACGAGACCGCCAACAGGGGACCGCTCATGCTCATCGCTCGTCCATCGCTCCCGATGGCCGCCAGTCTCGCTGACGCCGAGATCGTCTTCCGGATGGAGCGCGCGGTGGGTGCGAGCCCGGTGATCGATCATGTGTTCTTGCTCGGGGGCCGTCTGCTTCATCGTCGCCAACTCCGTCCGTTGGTGTCGGAACTGTGCCCGACGCGTCGAATCTGTGGATGCAGCACAACGATGCCGACCCCGCTGCCTCGCAGATGCCGTTCCTTCGACTCGCGCTGCCACGGCGTGCATGCCCTGACGGCAGCGGGGAGCCAGGGCGTTGCATCGGTTCGGAAGCGACTGAGTGAGAGTGCCGTCGACAGGAGTACTCGAGCGAGGGGAAGAGGAGTCCGCGGCGGTCGTCGAACGCACGTCGAAGGGCGAGCTGCGTATCGGGGAGAGCACCGACAGTTTCGGTGTCGACAGGGCGAGCGGCTCGCCGATCGGCTTGCTCGCCGGCGTCCTGGGCGGGCCGCTCGGTCTTCTTCTCGGCTGGGGCCGCCGGCGCCATGATGGGCGCGGCGTTCGACGACGATCGGGCCGAGACCTCCGAGGAGGCGCTGGTGGTTCTCGGCAGGGCGATTCCGCCGGAGTCCACCGCGGTGATCGCGAGCGTGGAGGGGCCGGCGGTCGAGGTGATCGACGGGGAGATGAGCAAGCTCGGGGGCGAAGAGCCCGAACCGGTGCGTTCCGAGCGCGATTCTCACGACCTGAACGAGGCGGCGGTTCGGGTCCCCGCTCAGCCCCGAGCGGAAGCGCGAAAGCAGGTTGCTCGGCCTCGCCGGATCGAGGTCGTCGCGCGCGGCAGGTCGGTTGCCGTGGGCGGCTTCAATCGGCACCTGCTCGTCGCTGGCCGCGGCGCCTCGTTGGGATCGGAAGGCTCATCCTCAGCTCGGACAACTTCATCCCAAGGCCCTGGGCACATGCAGTCGGCCGGCGCGGAAGAAGCCGGAGGCAGAGGCAGCCGACGAAGGTCGGGGGTTCGAGTCCCTTCATCCGTTTCGAGGCAAGAGTCCGCGCTCGGGGCTTTTTCGCCGGCGGCCGCGCGTGCGGTCCTGCACAATGCGGATCGGACGAACGCGGATGCTGACGCCGTTCAGAGCCTTGCTTGCCGCGACCGCCCTCGCCGTGCTCGTCGGGTGGGGGACGGCCGGCGCGGCCGTGACGGCTGCGCCGCGGGTGACGCTCGTCGCCGACTCGGTTGGCGGCGTCCTCTTCTGGCAGCGCCAGGCGCGCGACGAGCTCGGCCGGGGCATCGACCTCCGAATCGACATCAGGACGTGCCGACGACTCGTCACCGAGGGGTGCGTGTACGACGGCGAGCGGCCGCCGAGCGCGCTCGATGCGATCCGAGACCTCGGCCCGGCGCTCGGGCAGGTCGCCGTGATCGACGTCGGCTACAACGATGCGCCGAGCGGGTTCGCGGCCGGCATCGATCGCGTCATGCGCGCGCTCGTCGACGCCGGTGTCGATCAGGTGGTCTGGATCACGCTCCGCGAGCGTCGCCCGAGCTGGGCGGACATCAACGACCAGATTCGTGAGGCGCGAAAGCGCTGGCCGCAGCTTGCGGTCGGCGACTGGGAGCTCGAGAGCCGCGATCACGACGACTGGTTCGCGGACGGTATCCACATGGACTGGGATGGAGGCGAGGCGTTCACACGGTTCCTGAGGCCGCTCGTCCTCGACGCGTGTGGGGCGGCCTGCGCAGAGGGTGGCTCGATGCTCACCGTCGGTGGGCCGCTCCGATGGGCCAGCACCGGCATGCGATACGTCGACCGGGTCCGGATCAGTGGTGGCACCCCGCCGTACCGCCTGACGGTCAAGGGTCTGCCGGCCTCCCTCCGGGTTCGCGGGGACGGGACGATCGTCGGGAAGCCGAAGGTGGCGGGGAGATACTCGCTCGAGGTGGACGTCGTGGACGCTGCGGGCATCCGGAACGGCGCGACCGTCGCCCTGAGGGTCGTCCGCCCGTAGGGGCCGGCGCCCGCAAAGCCCGGCCAGGGCGTGTGCAGAGAGGAGCGGCGTCGTCGATGAAGCGGCTTCCCGGCAAGACGGCTGGCAGCGTCGACTCAGGACCCGTGGCGTTGACACGCTCGTGCGTGCGAGTTCATCGCCCGCGAGCACACAACCTGAGGGCTGTCCCGGGCGACCGCGCCGGTCTCCTGACCTGACACGAGACGTCGCTGCACCTTGCCGCGAGCCGCCTGAGTCCGCAAGACCCGCGCTGCGCTCGCCGCTGCATCCTCCGTGTCGCGCTCGTGGACGGCGAGGTAGTCGGGCGGGCCGCGGTGATCTTCCGTGCCCATGGCGGCTTTCTCGTCGGTGGCTCGACCAGGGCCGAGATGCGCGGTCGCGGCGTCTACGGGGCACGTGTGCGGGCACGCTGGGATGTCACCGTCGATTCGTTGACGATGTGACGATCGAGTGGGACACTCCTGTCTAGCAACGGGGAGAGGGTAAACGGGGGAGCAGTTTCCGTCGATGCGGCGGGACGGGCGTGTGGAAGTGGTTCCCGACACCAGGTCGGGCCGTGACCGCATCCCCTCTCCCCGATGCTGGCGCGCGGCAGCCTCGCGCGAGCTTCGGTTCCACGGGTAGATAGACGATCGCTGCGCCGACAGGAGCAGCTACGGCGGCGGCGCCAGCCCGGTGGGCTTGGCCGTTGACAGCGACCCACCCACTCGGTGCCCGGACTCGAGCTCGGCGCAGTCGGCACGACGAGTCATGGTCAGGAAGCTACTGTCCGCCGTGCGCCGCCGCCCGGTTCGGTCTACAAACCGATGTCGCCGAGACGTACGTCTGCGTGTGGGAGACCGCTTCTGGAGACGAGTGCGCGACGACCGAGCGGCAGCCGCGGGGTACGCAGACGACCCCCGCATATGTGCATCGTCGCGGTCCCGGCTTGCTTGCCGGGCGAGTGCGACGTTGAACCGGTGCGTGCGGGGCCGCCCGAGCACTCTCTCCTACCCGATCCAGACGGTGACTGGCCCGGCTTCAGGTCCGTCGACAGAGCTGCCGAGTATCCGTGAGGGCCAGCCGTGAGAGGTGGCGGAAATGCGTGAGCGAACGCCTACGCGCCTTCGGCTTGACGCGAGGCTCGTCGCACGAATGGCGAGCCGCCGTCGCGCCTCAGGCCCCGAGCCATGCCTCGACGCCAGTTGAGCTCGGCGAAGAGCGCGGTCCGCAGGTCGACGAGCTCCTCCCTCGGGTGATCCAGCACCGCGAGGATGGCCTCGCGGTCATCGACCGTGAGGGCAACGAACTCGTGGCCGTGTGTGACGGCGTCCAGCAGGACGCGAGCCGTGCGATCGGAACCGTCTCGGGCGAGCTTCGCCGCGAGTTCGAGTGTCAGTTCGCGAGAAGTGCGGATGCCGGCGACGATCGGCATGGCAGAGATCCTACGGGATCGTCGGAGTCGTTCGGCTCGGGCGCCATGGGGTTTTCGCTCGGTGGCAGCGGGTAACCGCGTTCCATGAGCACAGCCGAATGGGTGATCCTCGCGATCGTGGTGGGCATGATCGCCTGGATCGCGATTCGCGAGGCTGGCCGCCGCCGCTAGAGGATCGTGAGACTGCGTCGGACGAGTCCATCGCGGACTCGATCGTGTGGTGGGCGCGCAGGACGCCCCGGAGCTCGGCCAGGGGTCTCGTCGAGCGGCGCTCCGACGGCAGGTCAGCGGCACATCTCGGGCGGGCTTCACGCGATCGAAACCCTCTGGTCACCGGCGCGACACCCAGACACACAGCGGGCTGCGTACGTTTCTCCCGGCGCACCGAGCGCCGTCGGGGGAGCATCGGGTCGTCTGTCGGCCCGGTGTGCGCCACGAGGCCCGAGAGGCGGCCCGCCACTTTCTTCGCCGGCCGCCTCCGAGCCTCGCGGCGACGGGGACAGGGGCGTCACCGCGCACGTGTGCTCCGGCTCCGCGTCTCGCCGCCCGGCCGGAAGCAGTCCGCCCGCAGATGTGCGATGCTCATCGCAGCGGGGAGGGGAAGCGCGCTGGACAAGCCCGTCCGGTGCTCCCGAAGGTCGTGCTCGACCACGGCGGGCTCGTCGAGCGCGCCCCTTTGGCGCCGGGTAGCCATCCCCCACGTCCCGGCCGCCTGCTGGGGCGCGCTCAGCGGCCTCACACTCTGAACCACCGGACATTACGACGGGGTTACGAATCTCGACGTGTCGGCGAGCTCGCCGGTCGATCGCGCGCCAAGGCGAGCCGGAGCAGACCGCTCGCCGTTAGGGTCGTCGAGGTGTCCCGGTCGTCGCCAGCGGCACTGTCGGCGCTCGTCGCCGCGCTCGCCGTCGGGACGGCACTCGTCTCGGCGGCCGGCGCGGGAACAACCGCGAACGCCGGCACGGTGAGGATCGCCGTCGGGAGCGCGGCCGAGCTCGACGCCGCCGTCCGCGCGCTCCGCTCCACCGGAGGAACGGTCGTCCTCCGACCGCGGCTCTACCGGGAGCTCGTGATCCGGTGGTGGACCGGCCGGCCGCTCCGGATCGTCGGGACGCGCGGGACGCGAGTCGGGCGGGTCGTGTTCGACGGTGCGTCCCGCGTCACGCTGGCAAACGTCAAGGTCGCCCCGGTCGGGGGTGAGGCGATCGTCGACGTGCGCGGCTCGCGGAACATCGTGCTCGACGGGCTCGTCGTCACCGCGCGAGGCACGCGGTTCCGGTCGTTCGTCCGGATCCCCGACTCGCGCGGTGTGACGATCCGCCACGGCGACTTCTCCCACTGCGGCGACCGGTCGCCGAAGTTCGTGAACTGCGTGCTCCTCTGGCGCTGGGCGCGCGACCTCGTGATCGAGGACAGCCACTTCCACGACTGTCGTGGCTGCGACTTCGTGCACGGACGCTTCGGCTCCGACCTCACGATCCGCCGCAACCGCTTCGAGCGAACGCTTCCATGCCGCGGCATGAGCAAGTACCGGTGCGGGCACCAGGATCTCGTCCAGCTCTTCGCCGGCAAGCGTCTCACGGTCGAGCGAAACCGGTTCGGCGTGTACCGGGAGGGGGGCGCCCAGCTCTACCTGACGAACTCGGTCGACAACGCGACGGTCGTGAACAACGTGTTCGTCGGCACGGATCGGCGCGTGCCCGGCTACCACGCCCGCATGGCGATCATCGTCGGCAGCGCCCGCTCGAAGCGCCTGCCGCACTACGCAAAGGTCGTCAACAACACGATCCTTACGGGAGCCCGCCGCCGCGACGGCTACGAGGGCTCGATCCGGATGAGCTCGAAGTACGGGGGCGTGCTGCGCAGGAAGCGCCCGATCGTCGCGAACAACGTCATCGCGGTGATGGAGAAGCGGGCGCACATCTGCAGTGCGTCCCGCCTGTTCGCGTACAACGTCGTCCTCGACGGCACCGGGTGCTCCGAGTCCGACCTCGTCGGGCCGGCGGACCTGGACGGTCGGGGACGTCCGCGACGGGACTCGACGGTCGTCGACGCCGCGCTCGCCCACTACGCTCCGCGTGCCGACGCGACGGGCCACCGTCGCGTGGGACGTCCCGACATCGGCGCGTTCGAGTACGGGGGACGCTAGACGGCGACGAACTCAGCCGACGGTGAGCACGAGCTTCCCTAGCGTGCGGCCGGTCTCGCCTGCCTCATGCGCGCGCGCCGCATCCGCGAGCGGGAACGTCGCCGCCACATGCGGCCGCAGAGCGCCGTCGGCGACCAGCGTCGCGAGGGCTTCCATCCCCAGACGATCGGGCTCGACGAGAAGTCCCGCGACCCGTACGCGCCCCGCCGCGAGCTCCCGCAGCGCCTCTGCGCTGCCCGTCACCGTCACGAGCATGCCGCCGTCGCGCAGCGTCGCGAGCGCGTCTGCGGCCGGGTCGCCGCCGACGAGGTCGAGTACCACGTCCACGTCGCCGACACGCGCAGCCACCGTCCCTGAGGTGTAGTCGACCGCCTCGTCCGCTCCGATCGAGGCGAGGAACGCGTGCTTCCCCTCGCGTGCCGTGCCGATCACGTACGCCCCCCGGGCCTTCGCGATCTGCACCGCGAGATGCCCAACTCCTCCTGCCGCGGCGAGGACGAGGACGCGCGTGCCCGCGGCGACGCCAGCCGTTTCCACCAGCGCCTGCCAGGCGGTCAGACCCGCGAGCGGGAGCGCCGCGGCTTCCTCGTCGGTCGAGCCCGTCGGGCGTCCGGGCGAGCTGGCGGGAGGGCGCGGTGACGTACTCCGCGTAGGCGGCGGCCTCGCGCGGGAACCACGGCATGCCGAAGACGCGGTCGCCGGGCGTGAACCGCGTGACGCCGCGACCCAGCTCCTCGACCACCCCGGCCACGTCCCAGCCGACGGTGAACGGCGGCTGTCCGAGGAACCCGCCGCGGGCCCGCGTCTTCCAGTCGACCGGATTGACCCCGGCCGCAGCGACGCGCACGAGCACCTCGGTGGGGCCGGGCTCGGGACGAGCGACATCGGCGAGCTCGAGCACCTCCGGCCCGCCGAGGGAGGCCTGGCGGATCGCTCGCATCGTCGTCGGGGCCACACGTGCTGTATACAGGCCAGGGTCACCGCCGACGTAGGAGAGGACATGGCTGCCTCCACCGAGACGACCTCCGCGTTCCCGAGCCCGTACGCGATCGAGACCCCGCCCGGCTGCGAGGGATGGGAGGAGATGTACCCGTACCACGCGCTCTTCCACGAGGCACGCCGCGACGTCGACGAGAACCGCTTCTGGTTCTGGAACTCGATGCACTTCCCGGTGCCGATGCCGGCCTTCGACGTGGCCTGCGTCGACAGCCCGTACCAGGCGCTCGGCGTGTGGCAGAACCGGGTCTTCGCAGTCCCGCCTGCGATGGGCATCGACTACCGGATCGTGAACGGCTACGTCTACATCACCGGCAACCCGGTCACCGACCCGGAGAAGATCGCCGAGCGGGCGGGCTTCTTCCAGCAGCGCGCGGGCTACTACTACGAGCACTGGGACGAGCTCTACGGGAAGTTCAAGACGAAGATGCAGGCCCTGATCGCGGAGATCACGGACCTTCGCGTCCCCGACCTCCCCGAGTACGAGGCGGACGAGGTGGCGTTCGAGGACGACCGCAACACGTCGTTCTACGAGGTGCTCGCCGCGTACGACCGGACCCTGCGCTGCCTCGACCTGATGTGGCAGCACCACTTCGAGTTCCTGCTCCTCGGCTACGGCGCGTACATGACGTTCTCCGAGCTCTGCAAGAGCCAGCTCCCCGACATCCCCGACCAGCACGTGGCGCAGATGATCGCCGGAATCGACGTGCTGCTCTTCAAGCCGAGCACTGAGCTTCGCAAGCTGGCGAAGCTCGCGATCGACTCGGGGGTCGACGGGGCGTTCACCGAGGGACGCACGCCTGCCGAGATCGACGCCGAGCTCGCGGAGAGCGAGGCCGGCCGCGCCTGGCTCGAGGCGCTCGAGCAGGTCAAGGACCCCTGGTTCAACATGGCGACGGGCGACGGCCTCTACCACTTCTACCGCAGCTGGTACGACGATCCGAGCATCGCCTACGCCTCGGTCGTCGGCCACGTGCGGGCACTCCGGGACGGGGAGGAGGTCGAGCGGCCGACCGAGCACCTCGCACGGGAGCGAGACCGGCTCGCGGACGAGTACGGGGCCCTGCTCGACGAGGAGACGCGCGCGACGTTCGGGGAGCTGCTCGCCCTCTCCCGCACCGTCTTTCCCTACGTCGAGGAGCACAAGTTCTTCTGCGACTACTGGTTCCTCACGCGGTGGTGGAACAAGGTGCGCGAGTTCGGTGCGCTCCTCGCGAAGCACGGCTTCCTGGAGGACGCCGAGGACATCTTCCAGCTCGGCCGGCACGAGGTCGCGCAGGCGCTCGACGAGCTCGTCCTGACGTGGGCGACGGGCGGGAAGGCGCTCGGCCCGGCGCACTGGCCCCCGATCGTCGCCCGCCGGAAGGAGCTCCTCGAGCGGCTCGGTGACTGGACGCCGCCGCCGGCGATCGGAGCAACGCCGGAGGCGATCACGGACCCCGCCGTGATCATGCTGTGGGGCGTCACCACGCAGCGCGTCCAGGAGTGGGCGAGCGCGGACCAGGGCGGCGGGCGGCTCACCGGTGCGGCAGCGTCGCCCGGGGTCGTGGAAGGCGTCGCGCGGGTCGTGATCGACGTCGAGGAGATCGCGCGCGTGCGGGAGGGCGACATCCTCGTCTGCCCGATCACGTCGCCCGCGTGGGCGCCGATCTTCTCGAACGTCAAGGCCGTGGTCACGGACATCGGCGGTGTGATGTCGCACGCCGCGATCGTCTGCCGCGAGTACGGGCTGCCGGCGGTCGTCGGAACGGGCCGTGCGACCTCGCAGATCCGGACGGGGCAGATGGTCCGGGTCGACGGCTCGTCCGGCGTCGTCACCGTCCTCGACGCGTAGCCGCGGTGTCGGCCGGCCACGTCCGTGCGCTTTCCGAGCTCCGGCGGTCGGACGCCGCGGAGTTCGGCGGCAAGAGCGCGAACCTGGGGGAGCTCCTCTCGGCCGGGATTCCCGTCCCTCCCGGGTTCGCCGTGGGCGCGAGCGCGTTCCGCGCGTTCGTCACCGAGACGGGCCTCGAGGGCACGATCGCGAGCGCGATGGCGCGGGCAGCGAGCGGGTCCGTCGAGGACGGAGCCGCCGCCTCGAAGTCGATCGGCGAGGCGATGCGCTTCGCGCCGCTCCCGGAGGAGGTTCGCGGCGAGCTCGCCGTGCACTACGAGTCACTCGCGCGCGGAGGCGCCGAGGAGCCACCGGTCGCGGTGCGGTCGAGCGCGCTCGGCGAGGACGGCGAGGAGGCGAGCTTCGCGGGCCAGCAGGAAAGCTTCCTGTGGGTCCGCGGCTTCGAGCACGTCTGCGACGCGGTGCGCGACTGCTGGGCGAGCCTCTACACGTCGAGAGCGATCGGCTACCGCGCGGCGCGCGCCGCGGGAGGAGACGAGCCGGCGATGGGTGTCACGGTGCAGGCGATGGCCGATGCCGAAGTCTCGGGCGTGCTGTTCACGTGCAACCCGGTGAGCGGTGACCCGAGCATGGTCGCGATCGAGGCGAGCTGGGGGCTCGGGATCGCCGTGGTCGGCGGAGAGACCACGCCGGACGACTTCCTCGTCAGCAAGGTGACGGGGGAGGTGGTGCGGCGCACGGTGAACACGAAGGACATCGAGTACGTGCCGGACGCTGCGGGCCGCGGGACGGTGCGGGTCGACGTGCCCGCGGACCGACGAGGCGAGCCGTGCCTCGACGAGGAGCACCTCGCAGCGCTCGTCGACCTCGCCCGCCGGGTCGAGCGCCACTACGGCTCGCACCAGGACGTCGAGTGGGCGCTCGCGCGCGGTCGGTCGCTTCCGGACGCTCTCGTGGTGCTGCAGGCCCGGCCGGTGACGACCGTGCCCGAGCGCGCCCCGCGCCTGTCGGGCTCGGCGCTTCAGCTCGTGCTGAGCACCTTCGGCGCGCCCCCGGCGAAGAACGAGCCAGGCTGACCCTGACCCATGCCGCTGAACGACGACGACGTCCGCGAGATCCTCCGCCTGATCGACGAGTCCGACGTCGCCGAGCTGCGCGTCGAGACCGAGGGGCTGTCGCTCTACGTCCGGCGCGGGGAGGCGTCCGGCGATCCCGCCGAGGCAACCGACGTCCCGGCCTCCCCGCCGCCGGCCGAGGCGCAGTCGTCCGACGGACGGCATCCGATCGTCGCCCCGATGCTCGGTGTCTTCTATCGCGCGCCGGCCCCGGGGGCGACGCCCTTCGTCGACCTGGGCGCGCGGGTGGACGAGAGCACTGTCGTCTGCCTGATCGAGGTGATGAAGATGATGAACGCCGTGCCCGCGGGTGTCTCCGGGACGATCGTGGAGGTGTGCGCGGAGAACGCGGAGGTCGTCGAGTACGGCGCGCCGCTCTTCCGGGTGGAGCCCGATCGGTGAGCCGGGTCGTCGACATCGTCGACACCTCGACGCGCGACGGCAACCAGAGCCTCTGGAGCGCCACCGGCCTCACGACGGCCGACATCCTCGCGATCGCCCCCACGATCGAGCGGGTGGGCTTTCGGGCGGTGGACTTCACCTCGAGCACGCACATGGCGGTCGCGGTCCGCTTCCACCGCGAGGACCCCTGGGAGCGGCTCCGGCTCGTCCGAGAGGCGATGCCGGCGACGAAGCTGAGCTTCATCACGTCGGGCATGCGCTTCATCACCTGGGTCCCGGCCGACGAGGACGTGATGCGGCTCGCCTTTCGCTGCGTGGCGCGCAACGGGATCCGGCGCTTCCAGGTCGTCGACCCGTCGAACGACCCCGCCCGCCTCCGCCGCGTCGCGCTGCTGGCGCGCCAGGAGGGCGTCGAGGAGATCGTCCTCGGGCTGACGTACTCGATCAGCGACGTGCACACGCACGCGTACTACGCGGAGCGGGCCGCCGCGCTGGCCGACTGCGCCGAGATGGACGCCTTCTACCTCAAGGATCCCGGCGGCCTCCTCACCCCCGACGCGGTGCGCGAGCTGGCGCCGCACTTCCTCGCTGCGGCCGGCGACCGGCCGGTGGAGCTGCACAGCCACTGCACCATCGGTCTCGCCCCGCTCGTGTACATGGAGGGACTTGCGCGCGGGGTTCCAGGTGCTGCACACGGCGGTGGCGCCGCTCGCGCGCGGGACGTCCAACCCTGCCGTCGAGACGACGCTGCGCGACCTCGTCGCGGAGGGGTACTCGCACCGGCTCGACCTCGATGCCCTCGCCGCCGTGTCGGAGCACTTCCGTGCGATCGGCAGCGAGCGGGGGCTTCCCGTCGGGACGCCGCAGGAGTTCGACGCGACGTACTACCACCACCAGCTGGCTGGGGGCATGGTCTCGACGACACGCCGGATGCTCGACGAGCTCCGACGGCCCGAGCTCTTCGACGCGGCGCTCGAGGAGGTCGGCCGCGTGCGCGCCGAGATGGGCTACCCGATCATCGTCACCCCCGTCTCGCAGCTCGTGGCCACGCAGGCGGTACGGAATGTGATCGACGCCGAGCGGTGGTCGAACGTCTCGGACGAGACGATCCGCTACTTCCTCGGGCACTACGGCGAGCCAGCGGCGCCCGTTGCGCCGGAGATCGCCGACCGGGTCCTGTCGCTGCCGCGTGTCGAGGAGCTGCGCGACCTCGAGCCGCTCAAGCTCGACGGCGCCCGCGCCCGCTTCGGCCGCGGCATCTCCGACGAGGAGCTGCTCCTCCGGCTGACGATGCCCGGGGAGCAGGTCGACGCGATGCTCGCCTCGGGATCCGGCGAGCGGAGCGCGAGCGTCGCCTCGGCAGGACGGCACCCGGTCGTGACGCTGCTGCGCGAGGTTGCGAGGCGGCCGGCGGTGACCGAGCTCCGCGTGCGCAAGGGCGACGAGCTCGTGGAGTGGCGCCGTGCAACTTGACGACGTCAGGGGGTTCGTCCTCGACGTCGACGGGACGCTGGTGCACCGGGACGGCGAGACCGTGCACCTGCTGCAGGGCGCCCGGGAGGTGCTCGGGCGGATCCGAGCATCGGGCCGTCCGCTCGCGCTCTTCACGAACGGGAGCCACATTCCGCCCGCCGGGTTCGCCGCGGGCCTGCGCGACGCGGGCCTCGACGTCTCCGACGACGAGCTGCTGACGCCGCTCTCGAGCGTTCGGACGTACCTCCGCTCGCACCACGGCACCACGGTGCTGCTGTTCGGCACGGAGGCGGCAGGGGCGTATCTCGCGGAGCACGGGATCCACGTCCTGGACGGGGAGGGGCACGTGGACGTCGACGCCGTGCTCGTGGCACACACGGATGTCGTGGAGTTCGACCGGCTGGAGCGCGCCGCACGCGCGATCCTCGGTGGCGCCCGGCTCCTCACGGGCAGCTACGTGCCTGCGTACGCCGGTGCGAACGGTCCGATCTTCAGCCGCGGGGCAATGCTCACCGCCGCGCTCGCAAAGGTCACGGGTCGGCGACCCGTGGTCGTCGGCAAGCCGTCGAGAGCCGCCGTGCGGACGGTCGTCGAGCATCTCGGCGTGCCGTCGGCCGACCTCGCTGTGATCGGGGACGACCTCGACCTCGACATCGCGCTCGGCCGCCTCGGCGGGTCGCGCACGATCCTCGTGCGGAGCGGGATCAGCGGGTCGACGGACGTCGAGCGGGCCGGGCGCCGCCGCCCGGACCTGGTCGTCGACGGCGTCTCGGACCTGCTCGACCGGCTCTGAGCGGCCTGAACGGCGGGAGGGACCCGGCCGGTGGCTAGCATCGAGGTCGTGGCCGGGTTTCCCGAGACGCATGCCGACCTGCTCGAAGCGCGGTTCGCGACCCTCGGCACGATCGACTCGGACGGCCGCCCGCAGCTCACCGAGGTCTGGTTCCTCCACGAGGACGGGGAGCTGAGGCTCTGGCTCAACGGCCGGCGCGCGAAGACGCGCAACCTCCGCGAGCGTCCGGTGTGCAGCCTCTTGATCCTCGATCTGGAGAACCCGCGCCGGTATCTCGAGGTCCGCGGCCGTGCCCGTCTCGTGCCCGATCCGGAGTACGCGTTCGCCGCGAAGCTCGGCGCGAAGTACGGGATGGACCTGAGCGGGATCGACGGACCGGGGGAGACCCGCGTCGTCGTGACGATCGAGGCGGAGAAGGTCTACGCGGTCGACATGAGCCGCTGAGGCACCGCGACGACCCGCACGAGCCGCGCGCCTGCGCGAGCCGGCCGCGACGCCGCGGAGCGAGCGGGCCTCGGCAGGAGAGGCCCGCTCGCTCCGCGCTCTGCGCCGGTGCGGCGTCAGCCGCCGCAGGTGGTGCCGGCCGCATGGCCGGCAAGGGCGCGCGTCGGCCCGCTGTCGACTCCGGCCGGGGTCGGGGCCCCGTAGGTCAGCGACCCGACGTACGTCGTCCGGATCCCGCCGGCGACCGGCGTGTCGGTCATGTGGATCACGCCCTTGATCCCGGTGAACGCACCCGTCCCCCCGAGAATCGGGTGCACGCACTGCCCGCGGACGAGCGCCTTCGTCTTCGGGTCGAACGACGCCCAGTAGACGAAGCTGAAGCGGATCGTGCCCTTCGGCTCGCCGGTGTCGCACGCGCCGCTCCGGTCTGCGTCGCGACAGCCCGTGAACAGCTCCTTGCCGCTCCCGACGAACTTGCCGTCGGCCCCCTGGTAGTTGACCGCAAAGGCCGTCGTGCGCCAGCTTCCGAGTAGGTCGCCGTGCATCGCGTACATGCCCTTGCTCTCGTTGACGATCGTCTGCGTGCCCTTCACGCCGATGGGCCTTCGCGCCGGCCGCGGCCGCGCTGGACGCGGACACTGCGAGCGCGAGAGCCGCGATCAGCATCGCCCCGCTCCCGATCCGTGACATGTCGATCCCTCCATTCCCTGCGGCCACCGGCCGCGTTCGTCGCTCGTCCGACCGTGCTCGATCGGCCTGGAGGAACGCTGGCCGTCCGCTGGAGGGGCGATGGCCGTTGCCTCGATGGTCAACAGTCACAGGCTCGCCAGACAGCGCGAGAGCGCCGGACGGGGAGGCATTCACCTGCCCGTCCGGCGCTCGGGACGGAAAGAGTCCCCCCTCTTCCCGTCAGGACGAAGAGACCGAATCCCCACTCTCCGTCCTGTGGCGCCCTCTTCTCCCACCGATGGTGCCGACACGGTGTGAGGGGCGGGTACCCGTTGCGTTCGGATTTCCTCACAGAGCCCGGGGAGACGCCCGGGCGCATGCAGGGATGCGATGGGGCCGGGGGGCCGTCCTCGGCGGGCCCCCCGGCATCATCCCATCGTCGTACCGTCCCTACGCGGGCCCGAACGGGTCGAGCCGCAGCCTCCGCCTCGCCCGGAGGTCACGCGGCCGACGGCCGCCGGAGTGCATGCGCCGGGCCGGCATGAGCCCAGGCTAGTGGGCCGATGCGAGTGCTCGGCCAGAGCACGGTGAAGGCTTGCTCATCGAGGCGGGGTCGTGGTCAGACGACCGGCGCGGGCACGGGGAACCCGGCCGGACCCGTGTCCCCGTCGCTCTCCGGCGTCGCCAGCGGCTCGAGCGACGCCTCGCTCTCCACGCGGTACGCGTAGGACGAGACGAGCGTCCGTCGTGCGAGCGAGCCGACGAGCTCGCCGGGGCCGTCCTCGGTGACGAGGCAAGCCTGCAGCTCCGCTCCCCGGCACGCGGCGAGCGACGGTAGCCGCGCGAGCTCCTCGTGCGTGCCGAGCTCGCGGGCCGTCGCGTCGAGTGTCTCGACCAGACCGGCGATCCGGTCGGGTACGGCCTCCCGGGCTCCGGTATCGAGATCGAGCAGCTCGGCGCGGTCGCCGGTGCGCATCCCGAGCCAGAGGCTCTCCGTGATCCGGTAGCCGTCGTGCACCGGCAAAGGCTCGCCCGCATCGTGCCGGGCTTCGAGCCACGCCACGAGCGTCTGGGCCAGGGCGACGAGCGCAACGGTGTCGGCGATCTCCGTCTGCGTGTCGCACACGCGGATCTCGACCGTCCCGAACCCGGGGTGGAGGCGCATGTCCCACCAGTGGTAGCTGGGCTCCGGGATGGTGCCGCCCGCGAAGCCCCACTCGACGAAGGAGGCGTAGGCGTCCCAGGTCTCGAACACCGGCGGGACTCCGTGGCGGACGAGCGACCGGTTCAGCTGCAGGCGCGTCGATGCGATCCCCGTGTGCCGGCCCTCGCGGTACGGGCTGTTCGCCGACAGCGCGGCGAACTCCGGGAGGTAGCTCCGCAGCGCGTTGTAGACGGCGAGGGCACGGTCGCCGCCTGCGAGAGCGACGTGGATGTGCAGACCGCAGGTCAGCATGTGCAGGGCGGCCCACGGGTTGTCGAGTGCGATCGCCTCGTAGCGGTCGCCGTTCGTGATCGGCCCCGGGGCGGCCTCGGTCGGATGCGAGCCCGATGCGAGCGGCGAGATCTCGTCGCCGAGCATCGCCGCGAGCTCGATGCGCGACCCGGCGAGCTCGCGTCCCACGTCGACGGCGCTCAAGTACGGCCGCGTGACGAGCTCGACCTGCGAGGCCCGAAGCTCCGCGCGGAACCGCTCGTCGCCCTCCACGCGCCGCAGGACGTCGTCGATCCGCGGGACGAGCGCCCCGCTCGACGAGTGGACGAGCATGAGCTCCTCCTCGACGCCCACCGTGAGCGACAGCATCGCCCGGTCGAACGTCGACCTGAGTGCCTCCGGCGCGCAGTCGGCCGGCAGCCAGCACGACGTCGGCTTCACGACCTGCCCCTCCGACGGCGCCTCGCGCCCTCCGCGTTCGGCATCAGCTCGGCGAGCGCGCGGTCGCGGACGTCGGTGATGACGTAGGTCGGCTCGTCGACGGCGTACTTGCGGCTCCAGACGAGGAGCACGCCGCCGCGGTCTGCGAGTGTGATGCTGGCCGCCGAGACGAGGTCGTGGACGGGCGAGCCGAGGCTCTCGACGTCGGTGAGGTCGAGGACGATCTCGCGGACGCCCGCGTCGATCGCGGCGAGCAGCATCTCGCGGAGATCGTCGACCGCGTCACCGCGGATCGTCCCGCGGAGCGCGATCACCTGGGAGCGGTGACCGACGTCGACGGTCGTGAACTGGTCCTCGGGACGTGCCGTTTGCATCTCGGGTGCCATCGATCTCCCTCCGCGGGCGGTCGATCCAAGGTACGCGGGCGCGGTGAGGAATCGAACGCCCCGAATGAGGACGGAGCGGAGGTTCTGTGAAGAATCGCTCGTATCGCGGCTCAGTCCGTCGCCAGCTTGTAGCCGATGCCGCGCACCGTGACGATCCGCTCCGGCCGATCGCTCGACCGCTCGACCTTTCGGCGAAGGTTGGCGATGTGAGCGTCGCAGGCACGGCCGTCGCCGACGTACGGGCTCTGCCACAGGTGCTCCATGATCTGCCCGCGCGTGAAGACCTGGCCGGGGCTGTCGACCAGGAGCAGGAGCACGCGGAACTCCGACGGCGTCAGGTCGACCTCGTCGTCGTCGATCGTGACGCGGTGCTGGTTGAGGTCGATCCTGATGCCCGCCGCCTCGCGTGTCGCGCCGCCCAGGGCGCGGTCGAGCTGCCGGCGGCGCAGGATCGCGCGGATCCGGCTCAGCAGCTCGGCGGTCGAGAACGGCTTCGTGACGTAGTCGTCGGCGCCGAGCTCGAGCCCCAGGACGCGGTCGACCTCGTCCTCTCGCGCGGTCAGCATGATGATCGGCACGTCGCTCTCGTTCCGCAGCGTGCGGCAGACGTCGAGGCCGCTCATCCGCGGGAGCATCACGTCGAGCACGACGACGTCGAAGCGCTCGTGGCGCGCGAGCTCGAGCCCGCGCTCGCCGTCGGGGGCGACCTCGACGGCGAAGCCGTCCCGCTCGAGCGCGTACCTGATCGGGGCGAGGATGTCGGGCTCGTCGTCGACGAGCAGGACGCGGGCGGTCACGGGCCCCACCCGCGGTCGACCGGATCTCTCGTCATCGCAGCCTCGACCCCGCCCGGCGAGGGGAGCGGTCGGTCGGCATCTCCACGACCTCCGCGGGTGCGCGGTGGAGCAGGATCCGCGCCGTCGTCCCACCGCCGACGCGCGTCTCGATCTCGAGATGCCCGCCGACGGCACGGGCGACCTCTCGCGCGATCGACAGCCCGAGGCCGAACCCGTCGGCGTTGCGATCGCCGCTCCGGAAGAAGCGCTCCACGACCCGCTCGGCGTCGGCGGGCGACATGCCGGGCCCCTTGTCGCGCACCTCGACCACGATGGACGCGTCGCGCGCCCGCGCGGAGACGACGAGCCCTTCCCCGCCCGCATACCTCCGGGCGTTGCCGACGAGGTTCTCGATCGCGTGCCGGAGCAGGTCGGCGTGCGCGAGCGCGACCACGTGCTCGTCGACCTCGAGCTCCGACCCCTCGAGGCTCAGGTCGTCCGCGACTTCGCGCAGCACGGCCGCGACGTCGACCGGTACGAGATCGACGGGCTCGGCCCGCGTCTGGGCGCGCGCGAGGGTCAGGAGCGCTCTGCCGAGCCGGTCGAGGCGCGTCGTCTGCCGCTCGATCAGCGCCAGGAAGCGGTCGCGCTCGACGGGCTCGTCCTTGGCTCCCTGCTGGAGCACCTCCACGGCGCTCGCGATCGCGGTCAGCGGTGTTCGCAGCTCGTGGGCCGCGTTCGCGACGAACTCGCGCTCGGCCCGCTCGCGGCGCTCCTGCTCGGTGATGTCCGCGACGACCAGCACGGCGGTGCCGGCAGCGGTGGCGGGCACTCCGGTGACCGCGTACGTGTGGTCCGGTGCCGGCGCCACCCGGATCGTGCTCGGCTCGGCGTCGGGCGAGAACAGGCCGCGCACGAGACCGCGGATGTCCGCGGCCGGCCACGGGTCGGAGAGCGGCGCGCCCTCTCGCACCTCCTGGCCGAGCAACGCCGAGGCTCGCTCGTTGGCGACGACGACCGTGAGGTCCTCGCGGATGCCGATCACGCCCTCGTGCAGCTGCTCGATCAGCGAGCGCAGCTGGTCGCGCTCGCCGGCCAGCTGGCCGAACGACGCCCGGAGCCTGCGTCGCATCGTGTCCACAGCCTGTGCGAGGCCGCCGAGCTCGTCGGGGAACCGCGGATGGAGCTCGCCCGCGAACTCTCCTTCCGCGATCGCGGCCGCGGCGACACCGATCCGGCGGACACGACGGGTGATGAGGGGCGAGAGGAGCAGCCCCGCGAGCGCCCCGATCAGGATCGCCCAGGCGGCTGCGACCCAGATGCGGTCGCGGACGATCGACGCCGCGGCGACGAGATCGGGTCGCGACGCCACCTCGACGAGCGCGGACGCGGTCCCGGAGCGCAGCGGCAGGGCGACGGCGATCCGCGACTCCTCGTCGGGGCTCCGCACGAACCTCCGTCCGGTCAGGGCGTGATCGAGCAGCTCGCCGGTGTTCGCCACCGACGACCACGCGACGCCCTGCGAGGTGGGGGCGCTGAGAAGGCGGCCCTTGTCGTCGAAGAGAAAGAGGGCGACCCGTCGTCGTCGCGCCTGCTCGGCCGTGACGTCACGGGCGTCGGCCAGCGTCGTGGCATCCCCGATCTTCGCGGCCGCGCCGACGGCGCTCCCGGCAGCGAGGTCCTGCGCGCGCCCGCGGAGCGCGGACTCGCTCTGGGACCGGAACACCTGTGCGACGGCGAGCGCCGTGACGGCCGCGATCGCCGCGAACGCGAGCGGCAACCACCAACGGATGCTGAGAAGGCGGGACGACCTCATGTGGAGACCAGTATGTGGAGCGCGCTCGAGGAGGCGCTGGAGTTTGAGCAGATCTTCACATTCGCGCGCCTGCGTGAGCGAGTGGTGATGACCGCGTAAGGCATGGCAAGCGGGTTGTAAGCGTTCGCAGGGCGGCAAACCGAAGCGCGATAGAACCGGCGTGCGCCCGTCCTCGAAGGAGCGCGAGACCCGAACAGCGAGCGAAGGAGTCACCGATGCGTCGAGACGATCAGCAACGACGGGAGGCCGCGTTCCGAGCCTCGTACCTCCTCTGGGGGGTGGTGCTCGCCGCCGGGACGCTGGCGGTCGTGGCCGCCCTGACGAGCGCCTCGGCACAGGCGAGCGCGACCGCGACACCACCGGCGAACAGCGCGCTGCCGACGATCGGTGGGACACCGCTCCTCGGGGCGACGCTCACGGCGAGCTCCGGATCGTGGTCGGGCGACGCGCCGATCACGTTCACGTACCAATGGCGGCGCTGCAACGAGGCCGGCGCGAGCTGCTCGGACATCTCGGGCGCGACGGGTACCACGCGGGTCGTCTCGGCAGACGACGTCGGGTTCACGCTCCGCATCCAGGTCACCGCGATGAACTCGGCCGGCTCGAGTGTCGTGCAGTCGGACCCGACGGGGAAGGTCACGTCCTCGTCCGGTCCTGTCAACACGAACGAGCCGACGGTGTCGGGGTCGCTCGTCCAGGGTCAGACGCTGACAGGCACGAGCGGGAGCTGGTCGGGGACGACCCCCATCGGCTATGCGTACCAGTGGGTCCGCTGCGGAACCGACGGCGGCGCGGCGGACGGCTCGAACTGTGCGTTCATCTCGGGTGCGACCGGTGCGACGTACGTGCTCACGAAGGACGACGTCGGGCATCGGATGCGCCTCCGGGTCTCCGCGTCGAACAGCGCGGGTCAGCAAACGGTCGCGTCGAACGCCACGGGCACGATCGCCGCGACGTCGACCACCGCGCCGAAGTTGACGAAGGAGCCGAGCGTGTCCGGCACGCCGAAGCAGGGCCAGACGCTCACGGCGAACGTCGGCGGGTGGAGCGGCACCGCGCCGATCGGGTACGGCTACCAGTGGCTGCGCTGCGACGGGAACGGGAACAACTGCGCCGTCCTGGGCGGTCAGACGAAGCCGACCTTCGTGCCCGGGGCATCCGAGGTGAACACGCGCATCCGCGTCCGCATCACCGCGAGCAACTCCGGCGGCTCGACGCAGGCGACGAGCAACCCGACCTCGGCCGTCCAGCCGAGCACCCCCGCGCCGCCGGCGCTCCCGGCTGGAGCGATCAAGCTGCCGAACGGGAAGTACTCGATCCCGATCACGAGCGTGTCGCTTCCGCAGCGGCTCGTCATCGACGACGTCAAGTTCAACCCGAACCCGGTGCGCTCGCGCTCGACGGCGATCCAGCTCCGCGTCCACGTCGTCGACACGCGCGGCTACGTCGTCCGTGACGCACTCGTGTACGGGCGCTCCACGCCGCTCGTGACCAAGGGGCCGGCCGACCAGCCGACGGGCCAGGACGGGTGGGTCACGCTCGCGCTCGTGCCCCGCGCCGACTTCCCGCTCCGGAACGGCTACAGCGTGCAGTTCTTCGTCCGTGCGCGGAAGGCGACCGACAACCTCCTCGCGGGCGTCTCGACCCGGAGGCTCGTGCAGGTCCGCACGGCGCGGTAGGCGGTGGGTGTCGGGCCGCGGGTCTCGGCGAGAGACCCGCGGCCCGTTTGCGGCTTCTGCGGCTTCTCGAATCGTGGCCGGCAGCCGTGTGTGCGGCGCGACCGCAGCTCGACGACGTACGGTGTCGACGACCGACGCGAAGGAGGCCGGGCGCGTGGCGACATGGTTGGTGACCGGTGCGAACCGGGGGATCGGGCTCGAGCTCGTACGGCAGGTACACACGCGCGGCGACGAGGTGATAGCGACATGCCGCGCGGTCTCGGACGAGCTCGCAGCGGTCGGGTGCCGGGTCGTCGAGGGAATCGACGTCGGCAGTGACGACGTCGGCGGCGCGCTCGACGCCGCGCTCGGGGAGCGCCAGGCGATCGACGTGCTCGTCAACAACGCAGGCATCGCAAGGTGGGCGAGCCTCGACACGCTCGACATGGACGTGGTGCGGGAGGAGCTCGAGGTGAACACGCTCGGGCCGCTACGGATCACGCTGGCAGCTCTGCCGCGGCTCGGGGAGGGATCCAAGGTGGTCTTCGTCTCGAGCCGGGCGGGCTCGATCGGCGACCGGCCGTCGGGAGGCAACTACGGCTACCGCATCTCGAAGGCGGGGCTCAACATGGCCGGTGCCAACCTCGCACACGATCTCGCGCCGCGGGGCATCCACGTAGCCCTGCTGCACCCCGGCTTCGTCCGAACCGAGATGACGCGGGGAGGCGGCAGCGTCGACCCTCGCGAGGCGGCGGCCGGGCTTCTCGCGCGGATCGACGAGCTCGACGCCTCCCGGAGCGGGCGGTTCTTCCACGCGGACGGCACCGAGGTCCCCTGGTAGCCCGCCCTCCGCGGGTTCGGTATCCCGTACGACACTCGGCGGCGAGGGGTCCATACTGAAGGGCCATGGCCGGCCAGCCGGGCATTCAGACGTTCCTGATCGCCGACATCCGCGGCTACTCGCGCTACACGGATGAGTTCGGCCCCGAGGCGGCTGCCGGGCTGACCGCGCAGTTCGTCGACCTCGTCACGGAGGACGTCGAGGCACATGGCGGAAAGGTCGTGGAGATCCGGGGAGACGAGGCGCTTGCGGTGTTCCCGTCGGCGCGCCAGGCGATCCGCTGCGCCATCGCGCTCCAGGGGCGGTTCGACGAGGAGGCGGCGCTCGACCACGATCTTCCGCTCCGGGTCGGGATCGGCATCGACTCCGGCGAGGCGGTCGAGCTCGAGGACGGCAGCTTCCGCGGTGCCGCGCTCAACGTCGCGGCCCGCCTCTGCGGACGCGCCCACGGTGGTGACGTGATCGTCACCGAGGCGACGTACCGGCTCGCCGGACGGATGGAGGGGCTCACCTTCAGCGATCGCGGTCGGGTGCATCTCAAGAACATCAGCGATCCGATCCACATCCTGCAGGCGTACTCGGAGCAAGACGCACCGTCCACGGGCCGCTGGGTGCTGATGTTCTTCGGCAAGCCGGGCCGCCAGTTCGGCTGGAAGATGGCCGCCGGGGTCGTCGGCCTCGCCGCGCTCACGGCGGCAGGCGTCGTGTATCTGACCTCCGGCGACCACACGGAGGGGGGCAACGCCTTCCCCGTGGCGGCCGCGTCGGGCGGCGACAAGCCGCTTCCGGCGAACGCCGGCCTCGAGCTGATCGTGCCACCGGCGCTCTGGAAGGACTGCCTGGTTCAGAGCGTCCCCGAGCAGACCGCGGTTCAGACCGCCGTGTGCCTGCCCGCCGGAGGGATGCCGGACCGGTGGGAGATCTCGGTGTACCCGAGCGCGGCGACGCTCGCGGCGGCATACCAGTCGGAGCTGCGCCGCCGCGAGGACGTGCCCCGCAACAAGGGAAAGTGCAACGCCTTCTCCTGGGGCGGCGAGCACGCCTGGCTGCACGGGCCCGACAAGCCCGGCGGCCGCGTCTTCTGCTACTTCGACGGCAACGACGCGGTCATCGTCTGGACACACGAGCGGCTCGGCCAGCCCACGCACCGGGACATCCTCGTCATCGCGCGGGAGGGCGGGAGCGACCATTCGGGCCTCACGCGCTGGTGGCGTCCCTGGCACCACGAGATCGGAAAGGCGATCTGATCGCTCGGGACGCGGGCGCCGGCCCTACTTCAAGAGCAGCTTCGCGAGCCGGCGGTCGGCGAGCACCAGGAACACTGCGGTGATCGCGACGAGATACGCGATGCTCACGAGCACCTGCCAGCCCACGTCGCCCAGCGTGAACGCCCGTAGCAGGACGACACCGTGGTACAGCGGTGTGAGCGGCAGGATCCACCGCACCACGTCCGGATACGTGTCGGCGGGCACGAACGTCGCGGAGAACAGGAACATCGGGAGGGTGCAGAGCTCGACGAAGGCGAAGTCCGCCCACGAGCGCATCAGGGTCGTGCCGAACACGGAGGGGGCGGCGAACGCAGCGGAGACGAGCAGCGCGCCGGGGATCGCGAGCACCGCCCAGGGGGAGTCGAGGAGGCCCATGGCGAGCATGACGGTGACGAACCCGATCGAGTAGACGGTGCCGCGGATGAGGGTGTAGGTCAGCTCGCCGAGGGCGACGTCGCGAACGGTCATGGGGGTTGCGAGCACCCCCTCGTAGGTGCGCGCATACTTCAGCTTGAAGAAGACGTTGCCTGACTCGTAGACGGCGCCGTTCATCGCGGACGCTGCGAGGAGGGCGGGCGCCGACGAACTCGCGGTAGCCGACGGGCTGGCCGCCGACGTCGACCGTTCCCACGAGAGCGCCGACGCCGACCCCCATGGCGAAGAGGTAGAAGAGCGGCTCGAAGAAGCCGGAGACGAACACCACCCATGCGCCGCGCGAGCTCGCGATGTTGCGTTCCACGAGCCTCCACGACCGGGGCGTGTGGAGCCTCGGGAGGATGCGCAGCGTCGTGTCGAACGTGCTCATCGGCGGAGCTTCTCCCGTTGCGCCCTCACGGTGAGCACGGTCCCGACGGCGGTCAGCGTGACGAGGTAGGCGACGTGGACCGCGGTCAGAAGCGGGTCGACGTCGCCGGTGGCCAGGCTGCGGCAGAGGGCGACGCCGTGCCAGAGCGGCGTCGCCCAGGCGAGCGCCTGCAGGAGCGCGGGCAGCTGCTGGATGGGGAAGAACGTGCCCGAGAAGAGGAAGAGCGGGACCAGCCCGAAGCGGAAGATCGCCGCCAGCCACTCGTCGCCCTCGACGCTCGATGGTGATTGCCGCGAGGACGGAGCCGAACGCGAGCCCGCAGAGAAGCGCAGCGAGCGGCGCGAGGACGGCGAGGGGCGAGACGAAGGCGCCGCCGATCGCGGCGACCACCGCGAAGATCGTGACCGCGAGGATCACCCGCAGGCCGCACCACGCGAGGATGCCCGCGACGAGCTCGCCGACGCGCACCGGCGTGGAGACGACGGCATGGTACGTCCGCAGCCACTTGAAGCCGGCGCGCACCGGGAACGTCGTCACGCTCGCAGCCGTCTGCATCGCGGTCGTCGCGAGCAGGGCGGGCGCGACGAACTGCAGGTAGCTGAGGCCGTCGAGGTTCGGGCTCGACTTGTCGATCAGGCTCCCGAGCAGGACGCCGATCGAGACGAGGAAGAAGATCGGGTTGAGAAACGACACGGTGATCGAGCCGCGCCAGAGCCGGCGGAAGGAGTGGGCGTGCCAGCCGACGACCGCGAGGGTGCGGCGTGCCGCGTCCATCAGTCGATCAGGCTCCGGCCCGTGAGCCGCAGGAAGACGTCCTCGAGCGTCGAGCGGCGGACGAGCACGGTCTCGGGTGCGAGCCCGCGCGCATGGACGCGGTCGACGACCGCGTCGCCCGTCGTCGGTACCGATCACGACTCGATCCTGGAGCACCTCGACGTGGTCGGCGAGGCCGTCGAGCGACGGGGCCGCCGTCCCGCTCGCCGAATCGGAGCTCGACGACCTCGCGCTCGACGAAGCGCTCGATCAGCTCGCGCGGCGAGCCCTCGGCCACGATCTTCGCGCGGTCCATCACCACCAGCCGGTCGCAGAGCTGCTCGGCCTCGTCCATGTAGTGGGTCGTGAGGACGAGCGTCACGCCGCGCTGCTTCAACCGGTACAGACGGTCCCAGAGCGCGTGCCGCGCCTGGGGGTCGAGCCCGGTCGTCGGCTCGTCGAGCAGCATCAGCTCCGGTTCGTTGACGAGAGCGCGCGCGATCGTCAGGCGGCGCTTCATCCCGCCCGAGAGCGAGTCGACGCGCGACTCCCGCCGGTCGGCCAGCTGGACGAACTCGAGCAGCTCGTCGGTGCGTCGGCGGATCTCGTCGCGCGGGAGCCCGAAGAAGCGGCCGTAGACGTGGAGGTTCTCGCCGACGTCGAGCTCGAGGTCGAGGTTGTCGTCCTGCGGCACGACGCCCGAGCCGCGCGCGGATCGCGGGGCCGTCGCGCTCGGGATCGCGGCCGAGGACGCGCAGCGTGCCGCCGCTCGCGGGTGAGACGGCGCCGATCATGCGCATCGTCGAGCTCTTGCCCGCGCCGTTCGGGCCGAGGAAGCCGAACGTCTCGCCGCGCTCGACGGCGAAGTCGATGCCGTCGACCGCGACGAACTCGCCGTAGCGCTTCGTGAGGCCCTGTGCTTCGATCAGGGGAGCGTCCGCCATGACCGGGTCACGCTACAAAAAGCGCCGAACCCCGCGACTCCGAAGAGCTACGGGGTTCGACGGGGAGGATCCTCTCACGCCCCTCGCCCTGTGTCAAGCGTGAACCGTCGGGACGGACGACGCCACCCGCGCCGGGTCCCGTCAGGCGCCCACGGCGAGCGGGAACTCTGCGCGGATCCGCGTTCCTCCGCCCTGCGGGCTGTGCAGGTCGAAGATCCCGTCGAGAGCCTCGACCCGGTCGCGGAGGCCCCCGAGACCGGAGCCTTCCGCAGGGAAGGCGCCGCCGCAGCCGTCGTCCGTGACCTCGATCACGAGCACGTCGTGGCGTGGCGCCACGCGGATCGTCGCCGACGTCGCCCGGGCGTACTTGAGCGTGTTCGTGAGCGACTCGGCCACGACGAAGTAGGCGGCGCTCTCGACGAGCGGGTGCCAGCGCTCCGCGTCGTCGACCGTGATCACCGTCACCGAGATCGGTGCGCGGCCGGCGAGCGCGCGGACCGCCGGGCCGAGCCCCTGGAGACTGAGGATCTGCGGATGCAACCCGCGCGCGAGCTCGCGCAGCTCCTCGTGGGCGGTCGTCAGCTCGACGAGCGCCCGCTCGAGGTGCTCCTCCGCCCTGTCGGGGTCGGTGCGGAGCGACCGCGCCGCGAGATGGATCGAGTGCGTGACGGTGACGAGGTTCTGCTGTGCGCCGTCGTGCAGGTTTCGCTCGAGCCGCTTCCGCTCGGCGTCGCCCGCCGAGACGATGCGTGCACGGGAACGGCGGATCTCCTCCTCGACCTGCTTGCGCGCCGTGACGTCGAGACCGCACAGGAGGTACCGGACCGTGCCCTCGGCGTCGTGGACGAGCGTCGCCGTCCAGTCGACGACGAGCCGCTCGCCGTCCGGCCCCACGTGCTCGTACTCGACGACTCCCGGCGGGTCGTCCGCCGCGCATCCGGCGGAAGTCCTCCCGTGCGCGGGGCACATCCTCCTCGGAGATGAAGAGATCCCAGAACGGGCGGCCGATCCACGACTCCTCGGGGATCCCCGCCGCCCGCTCGAGCGCACGATTCACGCCGAGCAACGTCCCCTCGCCGTCCACGAGCGCGAGGAAGCTCGGTGTCGAGCGCACCACCGCGCGGCTGAAGTCGCGCTCGCGCTGGAGAACGCGCTCCTGGTGCGTCCGCTCGGTGAAATCCCGCACGATGAGGACGAACTCGTCCGGCCCGCATGCGACGACCCGGCCCTCGTAGTCGCGCTCTTCGCCCCGGAGCTCCATCGAGTACTCGATCCGCTGGACCTCCTGCTCGGCGACGGCGCGCCGGCCGGCCGCGAGGATCGCCTCCGCGACGTGGGCCGGGAGCCGCTCGAGGACGCTCCGGCCGATCACCTCGTCCGGTGCCGTCATGAGGTCTTCCTCGGAGTCGACCTTGAAGCCGCGGTAGACGCCGTCGGTGCCGATCCGGAAGATCGGGTCGGGGATCGCGGCGACGAGCGCGCGCGCCGTCGAGTCGTTCGTCGCGGGTCGGTCCAGCCTCTCATCCCTCGGCGGGGCGCTCACCCGTCTCTTGTAGCAGGCGGGGGACACGCGAGCGGCGAACACGGGGCCGGAGGCGACGCCTTCAGCGGCGAACAGGATTGGCTTGCGGCGCCGAAGGCGACGCCTTCAGGGGTGTGCCCCCGCCGTAGGCGGGGGATCCGAGCGGCGGAATCCGCTTCCGCGGATTCCCGCCTTGCGAACAGACTAGTCGAGCACGAAGCTCACGCGCATCGTCACCCGGAACTCGGTCACCTGATCGTTCTCGACGACGACGCTCTCCTCCGAGACCCATGCACCCTTGATCCCGTGGATCGACTCCGCTGCCTTCGCGATCCCGGCCTTCGCCGCCTCGGCGAAGCTGACCGGGGACGACGCGGTGATCTCGATCACCTTTGCGACGCTCATCGCGGCCTCCTCTGTCGGGGGTTGTCCAGATTGTCCTACCACCGCGCGGCGCCGCGCAAGCGTGTTGCGTCGGGATCCACGCCACGGCGTGGGTCGAAAAGGCTGTGTCGAATGAACACGAGCTCTGCGTTCCGTCCGTCAGTGGAGGTACGGGCGGAGCGCGTCCCGGGCGATGAGAAAGCCGCGCTTCACGAGCTCCTCGGTCTGCTCGAAGGCGCGGTCCTCGTGCTCCACGGAGACGACCCCGTCGTAGCCGACCCGGTAGAGCTGGGAGAGGAAGCGGTCCCAGCGCACCTCGCCCAGGCCGGGGAGGCGCGGCACCTGCCAGCCCATCCCGAGCGAGACGACGCCGTTGCGATAGAGCCCGTCGCGGTCGATCTCCATGTCCTTCGCGTGCACGTGGACGATGCGCGACGCGTAGTCGCGCACCACCCGCTCGTGGTCGATCCCGAGCCACACGAGATGCGACGGGTCGAGGTTCAGCCCGAAGCGGGCGGAGGGGACGATGGTGAACATCTCGTCCCACACGGCGGGGGTCGAGGCGAGGTTCGTGCCGCCCGGCCACTCGTCCCAGCTGAAGATCATCGGGCAGTTCTCGATCGCAACGTTGACGCCCTTCGACTCCGCGTAGGCGACGAGGCGCGGCCAGACCTTCCGGAACTCCCGGAAGTTGTCGGGCACGTTCTTCGTCTTGTCGCGCCCGACGAAGGTCCCGACGGTCGGCACGCCCAGCGCGGCGGCGGCGTCGATCACCTTGCGGAGATGCGTGTTGGCCGCGCGCCGCTCGCCGGGATCGGCATGGAGATTGTTCGGGTAGTACGCGAGCGAGGAGATCTCGAGCCCGTTGCGGTCGAGAACATCGCGCACCTTGCCGACGTCGAGCCTCGTCACGTCGATGTGGGAGACGCCCGCGTAGCGCCGGCGCTCGCCGCCCGCGGCCGGCCAGCAGGCGACCTCGAGCATCTCGAACCCGTTGTTCGACGCCCACGCCGCCACGCGGTCGAGACGCTGGCGCGGGAACGCAGCGGTCAGCAGACCGAGTCTCACGTCGATACCTCCACCCATCGTCGCTCGGCGTTGGAGAGGGCGATCGCGTCGCCCAGCACGTTGGCCCGGTGCCCGTCCGCGAAGCTCGGGTAGTCCGGCTGGCTGGGCGGCCCGCCGGACGAGACGGCCGCGTACACGCTGCGGTACAGCTCCCGGAACGTCTCCACCCAGCCCTCGGCATGCCCGGCGGGGAGGAAGGTGTGGGCGGCGGCGGAGGGACGCATCAGCGCGGCATTCCGCTGCAGAACGCCGTTGGGCTCGTCCCGGCGGCCGAGCCAGAGCTCCTCGTGCCGCTCCGCATTCCACGCGAGCGCGGCCTCGGATCCGTCCACCTCGAAGTGGAGGAAGTTCTTCCGTCCCGCGGCCCCCTGCGACACCTTGAACGCGCCCCGTGCCCCGCCGTCGAAGCGGACGAGGACGTGGCCGAGGTCCTCCGTCGCCATGGGCGCGTCCTCGCGCTCGACGTCGTCCGCGCTCGCGAACGTCTCGACCTCGCCGACGGGACGACGCCGCACCGGGATCGTGGTTGCGAGGTCGGCGCAGACCTCGACGATGCGCTGCCCGCTGACGAACTGCGCCATGTCCATCCAGTGCGACCCGATGTCCCCGATCGCGCGGAGCGCGCCGCCCTTCTCCGGCTCCAGGCGCCAGTTCCAGTCGGTCGGGTACAGGAGCCAGTCCTGCAGGTAGCCGCCGTGCACGTTCCAGACGTCGCCGACCTCGCCGGCCGCCACCCGTGCGCGGGCCTCCTGGACGAGCGGGAAGAAGCGCAGGTTGAAGTTCGTGCAATGCACGAGGCCGCTCGAGTCGGCGAGCGCGACAAGCTCCGCCGATTCCTCGGACGTCATTGCGAGCGGCTTCTCGCACACCACGTGCTTGCCGGCCTCGAGCACCTGCTTGGCCTGCGGATGGTGCAGGTGATTCGGAGTCGTCAGGTGGACGACGTCGACCGACGGATCGGCAAGGAGCGCGTCGAGCGAGTCGTACACGGGCGCGATCCCCTTCGCGGCGGCCCGCTCGGGCGACGAGCCGACGACGCCTGCGACCTCGACGTCGAGCAGTCGGAGCGCGTGCACGTGGACCACGCCGACGAACCCGGTGCCGACGACGCCCGCGCGGAGCGAACGGAGTGAGCCTGCCGTCACGGGGCGTACCGTACTCCGGATGACGAGAGCCCCGTCCGGTTCCCTCGCGTCGAGGACCCGGGACGGAGCACTAGGCAGTGTCGTCGCCGAGGAGCGCTTCGACCGGCGCGGAGACGACGAGCTTGAAGCCGGGGCGGCCGGGCCCGACGGGCTCGCGGGCGCCGGTGGGAGCGAAGCCCGCCCGGATGTAGAGCGCGCGTCCCCGCGCGTTCGCCTCCTGGACGAAGAGGACGACCGTCCGAGCACCCCGGTCACGGGCCCAGCCCGCGACCGCACGGATCAACGCGCGTGCCACGCCGCCACCGCGCGCGTCGGGATCGACCCAGAGGGAGACGAGCTGCACCTCGCTCGGGTCGAGCCGTGGGAAACCGCCGATAACGCCGAGAAGCGCGCCCTCGTCCTCGGCGACGAAGAGCACCCTGTCGGCGCCCTCGGCTGCCTCCTGCGTCCACGCGCGCCAGACGGTGTCGGGCTCGCGGACGACATCCTCGTAGCGGGTCGAGAAGTACGCAGCCTCCTCCCGAAGCATGCGGAGCCGTGCCTCGCGCCAGAGACGCCACTCGTCGGCCCGGATGCGGCGGATCTCGATCTCGCGAGGCTACGGGATCAGGCCACGCATTCGCCGGTGAGCCCCTCGCAGCAGCCGACCTTGAACTGGCAGCGTGGACACTGGAGGGTGCCGTGGCGCCACTCCATCCCCGCCCCGCAGCGCATGCACGGCTCGGTTGTCGTTGTCGTCGGCGTCGGCGTCGGCTTCGGGTCGGCCGCGCGCGGCATCGTCATGGCCGGACGATACGGCGCCCACCGGACGCAAAGACGACGTGCAGGTGGTGGGCGTCCCGCAACCCCCGCTGGGACGCCCACCCGTTGCACGGGCGACGCGGCACTCGGGCCGCCCGGCCCTTTCGTTCTGTCCGCTACCGGCTGAGGTCCACAGGGAACGAGACGAGGCGGCGCGTGGAGATGCCGCCGAGCAGGTTGCCTCCGGGGCCGCGCGCGCGGACGAACATCACGAGCAGCTGCTGTCGCGGCGTCGCGGGGAACCCGCGCTGCCGGTTCATGTGCAGCTCCGCCCAGCCGTCGGCGCCGGTCGTCGCCTCGGGGGGCACGGAGAACATGTTGTACGGCACCGCGGTGACGTACACCAACGCGCCCTGGACCGGCTTGCCGTCACAGGCGGTAATGCGATACCTCGCCACGATCGAGTCGGTCGAGCTGACGATCACGCTCGGTGAGACCTGCTGGCCGGCGACCAGCAGCCGCTCGGGCGCCTTCAGCTCGCTCGCGACGACGGGGTTCTTGTCGCAGGGGGTCGCGGCGGGCGGAGGCGTCGGAGCCTCCCGGATCACGGCCGTCGGGACCGACGTGGCGGTCGTCCGGCCGTCGGCGTTCTGCGCCGTCACGCGCACGCGGATCGTGTTGTCTTTATCGACCTGCTTGAGGACGTACGTCTTCTGGTCCGCGCCGCTGATCAGCGAGCAGCTGCCGCCGTCCGAATCGCAGCGCCGCCACGCGTAGTCGTAGTCGGTCGGGTTCCCAGTCCACCGACCCTCCTTGGCCGTCAGGGTCGACCCGACCTGCGGCGTCCCCTGGATCGTCGGAGGGTCCTGATTCGTCGGCCTCGCCTGGGTCGCGGCCGAGCCGAGGCCCGTCCCGCCGAGCATCGCCCCCGCGATCGCCGCCATCAGCGCCAGCACTCCGGCCGGAGCCAGCCTGCGCATGTGTCGTCTCATTCGAGCTCACCTCTTCATCCTTGGCTTTCTGAGTCGGCGGGGTGTACCCGTTGCCGAGGCGGGCGAATCCCTCGACTCCGCGGCCTCACGACTTTCTTACAACGGGTGGATGCGGCCGAGCCGGCGCCGACGCGTTCCCGGAGCCTGGTCTCCTTGGGCAACTGCCCGTTGACCCGCGAGGTCGGGCAGGACATACTCCGCCGGCCACATCACTCGTTCACGCTGGAGCCACGCGGCACGGAGCGGCCCAGCATCACCGCACCGAGATTGAGGAGGTCGAGATGGCCGGCGTCGAGAGGCGAGACTTCGACTCTCCCGACGAGACTCGCACCCCGGACAAGACGCGCGTCGACGTCGTGAGCATGGGCGGCACCACTGCTGCGCGTCTTGCGATGGAGCCGGGATGGAAATGGTCGGAATGCTTGAAGCCCGTCGCAGGGACGGACAGCTGTCAGCACCGGCACATCGGCGTCGTCCAGTCGGGCAGGATGCGTGTCGTCCACGAGGACGGCACCGTCCTCGAGATCGGGCCGGGCGATGCGTACGTAATCGAGCCGGGTCACGACGCCGAGGTGCTCGGCGACGAACGGTTCGTCGGGTTCGAGTTCGAGCAGCACTCCGCCGAGGGATACGCGCGGCGGTAGTCGCGCGGTCGGCTCGAGAGCTCGCTACAACGACCCGCGCGCCGCGGCGTGTCGGCGAGCTCTCGGCCGGGAAATTGCGAGGCACGCGAACGGCATCGGCCCCTTCGTCAGGCCCGGTTTCACGGCACGGAAGGCGACGAGCGGATTAGAACCGCTGTACTCTGTCATTTCGCCGGTTTGCAGGGACTTTTAGCGCGCGTATTCGGTTCGTGCTCGATCAATCAGAGCCGTTAGAGTCGACCGACGACGAAATCGTAGACCTCACTGTCACGCCGGCGATCCGAACGCTAGCAGGATCCACCCGATCCAGATCTTCGTGATATCGGGCACCAGCCGGTCCCCACTTCCCTCGACTCGAGTGATCGCAAGCCTTGGAGTTTCCGTAGAAGCGGCTTGCCGGCAAGTGGGTCGTCTTGCTTTCAGATGCGACCTTGAGGTAAGCCTCGGCAACCAGAGCTAGCTCGCCCTCCTCGATCATCTCCTGCCGTATGACGACGGTCGCCATGCCCGGCGCGGGGTGCGACGAGGACGAACAGGTCCGGATAGATCGTTGTGGCGTCCACCACGTCTCCCGGCTCAGCCAGACGCCGGACCAGCGTGGCGTAAAGCACACCGTTCGCCTCAATCGCGACCGTTTCGGCCTCGGACTCGGACGGAGGCGCCGCCGTCGCGAGCCCGAACCGGCGGGACACGAAGGCGCCAGCAAGCACCCGAGTCGTCGACCGGCCATAGTCGGAGAACTGATCGAATCCGACGGGCTGATCGTCAGTCGCCGTGTTCATTTTGGTCACTTTCCCTTCTGCCGGCGTCGGAGTGGCCTGGTCAAGAGGCTCCCGACGCACTCTCAAGGTAGCTCTTAACGGGTCCAGTGCTGTACTGCTCTGCTTCGCGTGCCTTGTCTTTGACGGAATCCAGACTGAACGGTCCGGGGAACTGCGCGTCGATCTCCAGCAGCACAAATCTTGCGTCTGCGAGCCAGGGTTCGCAGACGATCGTGTAGTTGGATCCGTCTGACGCACCCGCACCGAATTTGACACCACCCAGAATGCTCTCCTCCGCGGTTGATGACGGCGAGATCCTCGGGGTCCTTGCCCATCACGCGGCGCAGGACGAACCCGCGCCCATCGTTGTCGGCAGTTGGCAAGTGGAAGATGTGCTTGATACCGAGGTTGAAGAACTGGCTCAGCCCAAGTCGACTCGCCATAACTTTGAGCGTGCTGCGCTTCGTCCGCAGCGTTCATGGCGGTTGTCGCAATCCGGCTTCGGACCTGAAGCAGGGGCAGTTGAATTGTCGCGCCGTCATCACCGGTCGCACCAAGGAATTGAGCAGCGGACCCATCTGGCCCAAACTGAAGTTGCCGGTACCCGTGCCGCGGGGCGAGCTCCGCCCAGACCTGGTTGATCTTCTCTTGAGTGACGATCGGGGTCGGCGAAGGCGGAGGGGGCGCGAAGACGCCGACGACCAGGGCTTTCGGGATCAACTCCACGACGCCGACAGAATCCTAGTAGTCCACTGCGCACCGTCAAGAGCTCACGCACCGCGCAGGAAACCCGCAGGAATTGCGCAGACATCTGCGTCGCGCATCGGCCGAGACCCCTCTACCGTCAAAACAGACCACATACGACGGCAGGACCCATGCGCTCAGACCAGACCATCCACGTTGACAGGCCCGACGACGGCAGCACCCTCGAGGTGACCGGCGCTGAACCCGAGACCCGCCTCGAGGCCACGACGGTCGCGGTGATGGCCGGCCTCACCGATGCCGCGATCGCCATCCATCCTCAGCGCGACCGACTGCTCGAGCTGCGCGACGCGGGAGGCGGCCGGCTCCCCACCCGGATCGACACGGACCTCGCGGCCGGCCTCGTGCGCGTGCTCGCCGACGTCGACGGCAGCGAGGTGCTCGTCCTCGATCTGACCGTCGAGGAGCTCGCCGGCGTGATCGCCGAGGTCGGCGACCGCGTCGAGCGACGCGCTGTCGTAGCCGAGTAGACACCGGCCGAAGGCCGCGGCTACCGTGTTCTTGAGACGCTCGAGACCTCGCCGGCCGCGCCAGGGCGTGCCTCCGGCACACGAGGAGATCGAGCGGGCCGACGACGGGCCGCGCCAGGGAGGCGCCTCCCCTCTAAGGGCCGAGCAGATCCGAACTCGACTCCACGGGAGGAACCCCATGCGTAACCCCGATTTCATCCGCGACGATCTCACCGAGGCGCAGCGCGTCCGCGACGAGCGGCTCGCGGAGATCGCGAACCTTCACCTTCGGCTCGAGCAGACACCGGAGGATCCCGGCGTGCTCGAGCGGCTCGAGCGGATGAACACCGCCGCGACCCGAGCCGATAGCGACGTGCAGACGCTCGAGGCCGAGCTCGGCCGCGCGCTCTCCGACCAGACCTCCCGCCGCGACGCGCTGCAGGCGCACGCGCGCGGCGAGCAGCCCGCCGACGGCGACGTCGCGGGTCACCGCGACCCGGTCCGAGATGGTCGGCGACTTCTCGACGGCCGGCACCCGCAGGCTCGACACGACACCGGCCGGCATGGCGCGCACCGCGGCGCTGGAGGCGCTCGAGCGGCACGGCTCCGACCTGTCCGCCGAGGCGCTCGACCGTGTCGACCACGTGCTCCAGCGTGACCGCAACGGGTTGGACGCCGAGTACATCCGGGCGGTCTCGAACCCCGAGTACGTTCGCGGTTTCGGTCTGGCGATCAGCCGGCCGGACTGGCGCTACATCGCGACCGATCGTGAGGTCGCAGCGGTCCGGGCCGCGGCTCAGGCCGAGCACGCGCGGGCGATGTCGATCGGCACGCCGTCCGCGGGCGGATACTCAATCCCGTTGAGCTTGGATCCGTCGATTCGCCTGTCGTCGGACGGTTCTTTGAACCCGATCCGCCGGCTCGCGACCGTCCTCCCGATCTCGACGAGCGAGCATCAGCTCGTCACGTCGGACGGCGTCTCGGCCGCGTGGTACTCGGAGGGCTCCGAGGTGTCGGGGATGACACGCCGACGCTCGCCGGCCCGTCCGTGAAGGCCGAGCGCATGTCGATCTTCACCGAGGTCACGCTCGAGGTCGCGATGGATTATTCGAACCTCGCGGCGGAGGTCGCGAAGCTGTTCGCCGACGCACGCGACCAGCTCGAGGCCGACGCGTTCCTCACCGGCAGCGGCACGGACGAGCCCGAGGGCGTCGTCACGGCGCTCGCCGGCACCTCCAGCGAGATCGCGTCCGACGGCGCGAGCGCGCTCGGCGCCAATGACCCCTACATCGTGCAGGAGGACCTCGGCTCGAGGTTCCAGCCTCGCGCGCAGTGGGGCACGTCGCTCGCGGTCCGAACAAGCTGCACCGGCTCTGAACCTCACCGGGTCCGAGCCGCCGTTGTTCGCGAACGGCGTCGGCAGCCCGCTGCTCGGCAAGACCTGGAACGAGGTCAGCCAGATGAGCTCGACGATCGCGCCCGGCGAATTCGTCGCGCTCTACGCCGACTGGAAGGCGCTCTACGTCATCGTCGACCGGCTCGGCCTGACCGTCGAGCCGATCCAGCACACGTTCGCGACAGCGAACAACAGGCCGAGCGGCAAGCGCGGTTTGTTCGGCTGGGCACGCACCGGCGGAGGCGTCGCGGTCGCGAACGCCGGCCGGCTGCTGCGGATCGCGGGAACCTGATCCGCGATGACGCTCACGCGTTCTCCAGACGCTCCGCGGTCGGCGCCGCGGGGGAGCACATCCGATCGATTCCGCCGCCGACCGCGGCAGGCCGCGAGCTCCGCGGCATCGCTGTGCCGTGGAACCAGTGGGACGCACGTCCGCGGCGAGGGGCTCCTCGAGAGGTTCGCCCGCGGCTCGTTCCTCAGGTCGCTCGCCGACGACCTGCCGCACGTGCGGCTGATGCTTGAGCACGGCCTCGACCAGGTGGGGGTAGGCAACCGGCCGCTCGGCCGGTTCCAGCGGATCGAGGAGACCGGGGTCGGGCTCTGAATACTCCGCCGAGATGCTCGACGTCGACTACGTTCGGCAGCTCGAGCCCGCGATCGGCGCCGGCCTGTACGGCGCATCGGTCCGCTTTGAGCTCGTGCGCGAGCACCTCGACCGGAGGCCACGCCGGAGCGACCTGAACCCTCGAGGGCTCCCGCAGCGCACCGTGATCGAGGCGAAGCTGATCGAGATCAGCGTCGGCATTCGCCCCGTCTACCGGGGCGCGACCGCGGAGCTCGCCGCCTGATGTTGAAAGTTCCGGTTGGGAGTAATGCCGGGCTGGCTGCTCCCGGCCGGACACGCGCCACCGCCTCGAGGGCTGCTCCTTCCTCGAGCCCGTAGGCGCAACCGTGCGCGCCCGGCACCCCGCCCCCCTCGGAGGTGCCGGGCACGCGCGCGCAACGATCGACGACGTGCTCGAAGCGTCCTGGCGACGCGACTCGCCGCTGCACGGCGACACGCACTGGAGATCCGTCGCCGCGACCGGTCTCGAGCTCGCTGACCGGCACCCGAAGGCCGACCGGCGCCTCGTCTTCCTGTTCGGGCTCCTGCACGACACGCGTCGTGTCGACGACGGGCCCGACCCGGAGCACGGCCGCCGCGCCGCCGCGCTCGCCATCGAGCTCCGCTCCGTCGGGAAGCTGAAGATCGGCCGCCCGAGGCTCGAGCGGCTCTGCAACGCGCTCGCGCTGCACGCCGACGGGCACACGAGCGGCAACAAGACGATCGGCGTGTGCTGGGACGCCGACCGGCTGCATCTGCCGCGCGTCGGGATCGTGCCGTCGCCGGAGCTTCTGTCCACCCGCGCTGGCCGCGAACCTGGCGCGCTCGAGCTCGCGGCCGCGATCAGGGAGGCGCCGCCGACATGGGCCGAGCTGGCTGCGATGCTGTGAGCACAACCGCGGCGCCTGTGACGCTCCGAGACGCGGAGATCGAGCTCCGCCCGGTCATCGAGCGCGACCTCGCGAAGCTCGCGACAGCGCCGATCGAGCTGCCGCCACTGAGCAGGACCAATGGCTCGCGATCTGGCCGGAAGGCGCCGGCGGCGTCTGGGCCGTCCGCACACCGAAGCGCGCCGGCCTCGTCTGGTTCTTCCGCAACGACACCCGCGCCGTGATCTGCGGCACGCTCCGGCCCGACCGGAAGCACCCGCCGCGCGCGTCCGTACGCATCCTGCGGCTCGTGATCGACTACGCCACGACGCTCGGGCTCGACCCGATGCTCGCCGTCCCGTGTGAGGATCAGAGGATCATCCGGTGGGCGGCCCGGGAAGGCATCCCGACCGACCCGCTCGGCTTCGCGCTACCCACCGTCCCCGACGGCTTCGAGTGGGCCGGCGTCACGGCCGCCGAGTGGCAATGGTGGACGATCGCGCACGAGCACGTCGTCGTCGCGCTCGCCGGCATTGAGCTTCCCGACGGGTTCCTCGAGCCGACCGGCCGGCTCGCCGTCGAAAGGCCGGCTGACGTCCGCGACGTCGGCGACAGGATCGCCCGCGCGGCGAAGATGCACGCCGTCGACGTCGACCTACACCGCGGGATCGTGTTCGAGACGGTCGACGAGATGCGCGCCGCGCTTGTGCCCGGGCAACCGTTCCCCATCGAGCAGCTCACCTCGACGAGCGTCACGCGCGGGCACGCCGAAGCGTTCGCCCAAGTTCTGGCAGGCCGGCAGCACGGCCGCCCGCGTCGTGCTCACGCTCACGGCGGCCGACGGCCTTCACCTCGGCGTCCAGACGGCGCCGCTCGGCGAGCTCACCGAGGAAGTCGTGATACCGCCCGGAGACGAGTACATCGTCGAGGACGAGCCGCGACGTCGACCCGACGGGCTCTGGGAGGCTCGCGCGCACCGGCCGACACGACTCGCCGTCGAGAGTCCGCCGTTTGACGACCCGAAGCTACGCCGGCAACTGCTCGAGGCCGCCGCACTGCTTTTCTACTTCTGGCACGCGCAAGCGCGAGCCGCCGCATGAATAGACGGGTTTCCTCCGTCGTCCCCGTCGGCGAGACTTGTCGAGCAGCTTTGTCTACTGAAAGGACGCCGTGAGACCCCGATCCGCCGACCTACGCATGCCGAACGCCGCCGAGCGACAAGTCAACACGCTGAGGAAACAGCACGAGCGGAACATGGCCCACGTCCGCGGCGACATCGACCAGCTCCCCGGATGGTTCCTTCACCTTCCGAGCGGGATCGTCATCCAAATCCGCTACATCTCGGCCGAAGGCTCGCTCGTCCGGATAGCCGGCTGGGAAAGCGACGCCGAGACAGGGGACCAAGTCTTCGTCGCACCTGAAAGCGTCGCAATCTCAGTCCGCTCGCTGCAGCCCGATGAGCCGCGCCGGCCGATCGGTTTCGACTGGCCCGCCCAAGACGAGGAGTGTGACGCCGTCTGACGCGCCGCGTCGACGACCTCCGGCGCCACCGGTACCCTCAAGGTTGTCCATCGATTCTCCTTCTCGATGAACATCGGCTGCGAAACGGGCGTCGACGGGCGCCCGTTTCCATTTCCAGTCGCAACGTCCGCCGCGTCGTCTACGTTAGGTAACGCCGATGTTGACTAGACGAGGACGTATCACCGGATGGACAACAGCACTCGTGCGCTAAACCGGGCTAACAATGGATCCCCGGTCCCTGCGCGCTTCAACGCCGATGAGCGGCGCCGCGGGGTCGTCGTGATCGTGGCTTACTAACGATCCCGGAGCGCGCCGCTGCGAGCCTGCTAGGCGGGATCCTCGCGGCCGGCGCGACCGGTGCAGGATCCGACGCGCTCGCCCGCGCGCGCGAGACCGGCCTCGAGCCGGCGCACTTCTGGCGCCGAAGAACGTCGCCGTCTATCGCGCGATGCTCGAGCTCGACGAGCGCGGCGCCGACCTGTCGCCGTTCTCCGTCGCGGCCGAGCTCGAGGCGCTCGACGACGACGCGCTCCAGCTCGCCGGGCTCGAACGGTCGCACCTGCTCGGCCTCGTCGACGAGCTCGCGCACGAGCCCGGCGCGTACATCACCTCGGTCGGCCGGCACGCCGAGCTCGTGCGGCACGGCACCGAGGAGAACCGGCCCGCCGGCATCGTCGTCGAGACCGTCGAGACGTTCGCCGGCGTCCGCGAGGCCTCCGGTGATCCGCTCATCGGCACCGAAGACGAGACCGTGCTCGCCGCCGGAGGCACCGCGATGCTGTACGGCAAGGGCGGAGCCGGCAAGACAACAGCGGAGCTCGACCTCGCGTTCCACGTCGCCGCCGGCGTCGACTGGCACGGCCTCGAGGTGCCACGACGCACCCGCGGGCTCGTGCTCGAGGCCGAGTTACCGCGCGGAAAGATGCGGACGAAGCTCGCCGCGAAGCTCGCCGCGTGGACCGGCCCGGAGCTCGACGGATGGCTCCAGGTGATCGAGACCCCGATGGGCGACCCTGTCGCTCGCCGAGCTCGAGCACCGCGACATGCTCGCCCGCGCGATCGTCGACACCTCCGCCGAGGTGCTGTACGCCGGCCCGGTCGCCGCGCTCGGCCTCGAGGGCGGAGGCACCCCGGCCGAGGTCCGCGCGTTCGTCGCGCACCTCGAGGACATCCGCGCCCGCGTCGGCCGGCCCGTCGCGTTCCTGCTGATCGCGCACGAGAACAAGGCCGGCCAGGTGTCCGGAGCGTGGAAAGGCGCCACCGACACGCTCGCGCACGTCCAGGCGCAGGGGAACGGCCGCACCCGCGTGCACTGGAGCAAAGCGCGGCGGGCGCCCGGCCTGCACGGTCGCCTGCACTCCCTGTGGCGCGACGGCGAAACGTTCGAGCTCGAGGACAAACCCGAGATAACGGACGACGCCGTGCTCGAGGCGCTGCTCGCGTTCCTCGCCGAGAACCCCGGCGCGTCCCGCGGCAACAAGTTCGAGAAGGCCGACGCCGGCAAGGGCGTCAGCACCGACCGCAAGCGCGACGCCGTCGACAGCGCTCTCGAGCGCGGCGACATCGTCGACGCCAACGCACTCCGACGCCAACTGACAGGGAAGGGAGGCAACGGAATGAGCCTGTATCTCGCCGACGATCCGACGATCGCGCACCTGTTCGACGAGGTTCGCCCCGACTCAGGCGAACCTCAAGCCAACCTGCTCGCCGGCCCGCAGGCGGCGCGCAAGGGGGAGGCTCGCCGCTCGCCCCGTCTAAGGGGCGAGCTAAGAGGCGAACCTCACCCGCCGGCACCTCCGACGACGTCGAAGAGCTCGAACGGCTCGAGCAGCGCGCCGACGAATGGGGCATGACATGACACGCCGCTATCGGTCCCTCGACGAGCTCCGCGAGCTCATCCTCGCCGACATCGCCCGCGACGAATCGGTGACCGCCAACGCGATCCGGCAACGCAACCGGATCGGCGGCCAATGCGCCGAGTGGCGCGTCGCGCTCATCCTCGAGCGGCTCGCAGCGGACGGCGTGCTCGAGCTCAAGGCCGGCGCGCGTCACCGCTACTACCGCCGACCCCCACGACCGGAGCCGACGCCGTGACCGAGCTCGCGACGATCACGCCGGCCGAGCTGTGCGCGCGCCTGCAGCGTCCCGGCGTCACGCTCTCGCCCGGCACCGTCCGCGGATGGATGCGTGATGGAGCGGCGCGGCATCGTCATCGAGCTCGACCCCGACCGGTACGCGCTCTCGCGCCGCTCGGGCTCTTCCTCGTGCGCGACCTTGCGCGCGGCACCGACCTCGTGCCCCGCGACCTCGAGGCCGCCGCGTGACCGCGCGCGACAAAGGTAGGGGGGAGGGGGTCCGCCGAGCCCGAAGATCTCCACTCACCCCCCGGCCCAGTCGAGTTTGCTTCGTACGAGTCTGGAGGCATCCCTGATGCCATTCCGGTACGAGCCGGCGACCTGCGCGCGATGCGGCGGGCCGTTCGTCGCCGCGGTCTGTCGCCGGTCGACGCCGGCGTGCTGCTCGGAGGCCTGCAGGGTCGCGCTCTTCCGGCGTCGCCACCCGAAACCGCCGGCCGAGCCGCGCGAGCTCGTGTGCCGTTTGTGCGGCGGCTCGTTCTCGCAGTCCTGTCCGGGACGCAACCGGCACCGGTGCACCTCGTGCGCCGGAGGTGCGCCGGAGTGACGCCGGCCGCTCGCCGGGAGCTGCTCGAGCGGCTCGAGATGCCCGCCCGGGAGGGCCGCGCGTGACCGAGCGCGCTGTAGAGTCGCGCGACGAGCTCCGGCTGACGTTCCGTGAATGGCAGGAGCTGCTCCGCGAGATGCGGGACAAGTGGCTACCAGGCGACCCCGCTCGGCCCCGATGTCGTCGAGTACCTCGCCTGGAAGAGGCTCTCGGCGCCGCAGCGTACCCTCGACCAGTACGAGCGCGACCTCCGGCTCGTCTGCTTCGCGCCTGCACAGGCGTGGAGGGCGTCACACACGGCGACCTGATGCTTGTCCTCGAGATCGTGCCGGAGAAGAGCTGGAAACGCGTACGTGCGGCGTGGGCGATTCTTCTCAAGTGGGCGGTCCGGGAAGGGCGTCGGCCGGACAATCCCGTTGAGCGGCTCCCGAAGCTCCGGCCGACCCCCGAGCCGGTCTACGACCTCTGGAAACAGGAGGAGCTGGATCTACTCATCGCCGAGACCCGGAAGATGGAGAACCCGCTCCGCGAGCGGCTGCGCGTGTTGACGATGATCGAGTCCGGTGCCCGCGCGGGCGAGCTCCGCGGCCTCCAGCTCGGCGACTTCGACCTGTACCGGAAGACGATCGTCGTCACCGGCAAGGGCTCCAAGCGGCGCCTGATCCCGGTCTCCGCCGAACTCGCCGCGACCGTCGACGAGTACATGCTGACCGAGTACCCGCTGCTCGAGCGCCGCCCGCCGCGACGGACTACCTCTGGTACGCGGTCTACCGCGTCGGCCAACGCGTGATCGGACTCAAGCCCGAGCGCTACCTCTCCTACCGCGGGTTCTACGAGTGGTGGCGTCGCGTCGAGGCGACCGCCGGCGTCCGGCACCGAAAGCCGCACATGACGCGCCACACGTTCGCGACCGACGTGCTCGACGCCACCGAGGGCGACCTGTACGCGGTCAAGGAGCTCCTCGGCACTCGTCCACCCGCGTCACCGAGGTCTATCTCCACTCGTCGAGGACGCGACCGAGAGCGCCGTCAGAGCCCCGACCGAGTACCGCCGCGGAAACCGTCAAACCGAAGAGCCCTCGATCCCGCATGAGCGACAGGGCTGAAGGCGACGAGCGGATTCGAACCGCTGTACGAGGCTTTGCAGGCCTCTGCCTAACCACTCGGCCACGTCGCCCGGAGGTGCATCGTAGCCCCGCCTCAGCGTCGGCGGCTGAACGGCGGACGCTGCCCTTGCACCAGCGAGCGCCGTTCTGACACGATACGGCTCGAGCGCCTCGTGCGTCACTGCGGAACTACAGGGAGGGAGAAGAGAATGCGGAGCACGCGCTTGCGTCTGGCGCTTGTGTTTCTCGCGGTCGTCAGGGACTGCGTTCGGCGCCGCCGGCGGGAGCGCGGGCAACCGCACGGCGCGACGTGACCCTCGAGGTCTTGCCGGGGCCAGCCGTCACGCACGGCGAGAGCATCGCCTACGACGACGTCGATGACGAACACCGGCAACAGCATGTTCACCCACGTCGAGCTCCGGCAGAAGGGCCGGTCGTCGACCTCCGGAGGCGTCGCGTATCCGCGTCGCTCGTCACGTCGTCGTGCAACGCCGTGATCGAGGGGAACGAGGCCGTCTGCACGTTCGGCAAGCTGAGCTCGGGCGCAACGATCACGGCGACCTTGCTCTGGGCGGCCCCGGCGTCGGGCGCCGGCTGCACCGCATGTCTGACGACCGACGGCACGTGGCTGATCAAGGAAGGGAAGCCGACCAACGACAACGAGGCCTTCGGGTTCCCCGACGGCGCCTTCTCGGTGAATCTCCTCGGCGGTGACGGCTCGTCCGAGACGAGGAAGGCGGGCGGCTACGAGACGGAGGGATCTGCGGCGGGCTGCACGGCTGGCGCGGGCAACCTGCACACGAACGCGACGATCGGCGTGAACAACCCGGTCACGTCGACGGTCTGCCTGCCCGGCGTTCACCATCGCCCCCGGAGGCGTGTTCTTCGGCTACGCCGCGACGATCGACGAGGTCGCCGCCCCGCCGGCCGGTCGGCCCACAAGGAGCTCGGCCAGTCGGACATCTGCGTCGCGGCGCTCGGGCAGAGCTGCGGGATGTACCGCCGCGGGCATACCCCGGTCTGATTCAGGGCACGACCAACAAGGCGCGGCATGTCTTCAAGATCCTCGAGTCGGCGCTCAACAGCCCGAAGACGATCACGAAGGTGTTCCACAACGGCGTCGTGCTGCCGAAGTGCTCGGTCAACCCGAGCTTCGCGCAGGGCTGCGTCGGTCTCGATCACCGCCCCGTCGGGCTCGTCCAGCCGAACGGAGTCGTCGCGGAAGACCCACTCGCCACCATCTGCTCCCAAGATCTGGACCGTCGTCGCCGAGGCGCCGACGAACGGCCCGTGGAACTGGTGAGCTAGACCGTCTCTCTCGTCGCCGGGGCGGCGTCGAGATCCTCGAGACGGCGGAGGACGCCGCTGAGGATCACGACGCCGCCCTTCTTCTCTGCGAGGGCTCGCGCCGAGCCGAAGGCCGCACGCGCGTCGTCTCGCCGGCCGACGGCCACGAGCGTCTCCCCGAGAGCGACGTACGCCTCGATCTGGTACGTGATCGCGTCCGTCGTGTCCAGCAAGGCGATCGCCTCGCGGATCAGGGCCTCGGCGTCGGCCACCGAGTCCTGCCGTGCCATGATCCTGCCGCGGACGTAGCGCCACAGGGCCTGCGAGGCGATGTCCGCCTGGGTCGTCAGCTCCCGACTCCGCTCGCAATACGCAATCGCCTCGTCGAGCTTTCCTTGCTCGAGGAGCGTCTCCGCAAGAAACCCGGCGACGGTGGACAGCGCGAACTTCTCGCCGACCGCGTCGAGCGCGTCGTATGCCCGGCGCAGGTCGCTCGCAGCCCCGTCGAGGTTGCCGGCAAGCCGCTCGATCGCCGACGTGTCCATCCCTAGACGTGCCGTCTCCATCTGCAGCCCGAGCTCCTCGAAGATGGTGCGGCTCTGCCCGGCGAGGCTGCGCGCGTGGTCGAACTCGCCCTGCATCGCGTACAGGCCCGCGAGCACCGCCAGAAGCTGCGCTTCGGACTGTCCGGTCACCCGCCGTCTGCTCCATCGCCGCCTCGCAGCGGCCGATCGCCTCGTCGATGAGCGTCGGGCCGAGGGACGCTGCGGCTGCGTACGCCGTCGCAGCGCGCCGTTCCTGGCGCACATCGCCTGCACGCCGGCGCATGCTCTATCGCGCGTCTCGATGCCTCCGCGGCGTCGCCGAAGCGGCATGCCGTACCCGCGGCCCAGGCGAGGAGGCGCCAGGCCATGGCGAGCCCGGCCTCGTCCCCCGCGGCTTCGAAGACGGTGACGGTCGCCTGGATCTCCTCCTCGACGGTCTCCGGGCCCCAGCCCTCGGCCCCCGTCCGGAGCCTGACGAGGAGGAGCGCAAGCCTCGCGCGAGCAGCATCGGCCGGCGCAACGCCGGAGTGGGCGATCGACTCTTCGAGCACCGTCGTCGCTGCATCGAACCGTCCCATCATCAGGAGCGCCTCGCCGTGCTCGGGCAGCAGCGCGGAGCCGGTCGGGGTGCTGCTCGGGTAGCAACGCAGCTGCCCGTCCAAGGAGGTTCGCGGCCGCTGGGACGTCTCCACGTGCGAACGCGCGCCGACCGGCCGACGGCGAGGCGCCGCGACCCGTCCTCGCCGATCGCGCGGCCCCGATCGTCGAGCGGCCCGAGCTCCGAGAGGTACCTCCAGGCCTGCTCGAGGTGGTAGCCCAGGATCTCCTCGAACTCGGCGCCGCGGTCCCGGTTCACCCCGTCCGCCCAGGCGACGAACCGCTCGTGGAGATCGGCCCGAGCGCGCTTGAGAATGCCGTCGTACGCGGTGTCGCGGATCATGATGTGCTGGAAGCGGTGCTGGAGCTCGTCTCCCTCCTCCACGGGCAGCACGAGGTGCTTCTGCGCGAGGGTCGTCAGCTCCGTCATGACGTGGGGCGACACGTCGGGAGGCGCGAGCGCGGTCACTGCCGCATCGGGGAACATGTAGCCGACGACCGAGGCAGGCTCGATGACCGAGCGTTCCCCGGTCGCGAGCGTGTCGAGACGTGCGGCGAGGAGCGCCTGGATCGTCGGCGGAACGTGGAGATCGGAGAGCGGGCCGGTCGCGTGCCACCCGCCGTTCCGTCGCTCGACCATGCCCTCGTCGACGAGCATGCGGAGGAGCTGCTCCGCGAACAGGGGGTTCCCCTCGGCGGCGCCGACCACACGGTCGAGGACATCGGGCTCGACGGTGCCACCGCCGAGGAGGCTCTCCACCATCGCGCGGCTCGCATCCCCGTCGAGCGGCTGGAGCTCGATCCGCGTCGCGCGTTCGCCGGTTCCCCAGGCCGGGCTCTCGTCGACGAGCGTGGGCCGCGCCGGGCAGAGGAGGAGCACGGGTGCCGAGTCGATCGCCTGGAGGAGCGACTCGAGAAGCTCGAGGAGCGACGGCTCGGCCCAGTGGACGTCCTCGACGACGAGCGTGACCGGGCGCTCGGCCGCGGCGTGCTCGAGAAAACGGCGGGTCGCCCACGTCGAGCTCCTCCATCGGGAACGGCTCCGTCCGCAGGCCGATCATCGCCGCCAGCCGGTCGGTCACGCCGTCCCCGGCAGAGTCGGTGAGGCGGCGGAGCTTTTCGAGCGCCTCCTCGCCGCGATCGTCGTTGACGATCCCCGCGGCGCTCTTGAGCGCCTCGGCGATGGGCCAGAAGGTGATCCCGTCCCCGTAGGGGAGGCAGCGACCCGTGAAGGCGGTCGACCGGTCGGCGATGCGATCGAGGAACTCGGCCGTCAGCCGCGACTTGCCGACCCCCGCGTCGGCGACGAGGGTCACGAGACGAGCGCTTCTCGTCGTCACGGCCTCGTCGAGGATCCTCTCGAGCGTCTCCAACTCGGCGTGCCTGCCGACGAGCTCCGTCCCGCGGCGCACGTCGGCCTCCGTCTCCCTGACACCGACGAGCCGGTACGCGGGCACCGGCTCCGCCTTTCCCTTCAGCGTGAGCGGCTCGACCTCCTCGACGTCGACGCTGTCCCTCACGAGCCGGTACGTGAGCGCGCCGAGCAGGACCTCGCGCTCGCCCGCCGCCTGCTCGAGTCGCGCGGCGACGTTGACCGCGTCGCCCGTCACGAGGCGCTGGCCGGTCGTCGGGTCTCCCGCGACGACCTCACCCGTGTTGACGCCCGTCCGGTTCGCCAGCTGCACGCCGTAGTGCCGCTGGAGGTCGCCGTTGATGCGCTCGAGCGCCGCCTGCATCCCGGCCGCGGCGCGGACGGCGCGGAGCGCGTCGTCCTCGTGGAGCCGCGGCAGGCCGAAGACGGCCATCACGGCGTCGCCGATGAACTTCTCGATCACGCCGCCGTGGCGCTCGAGCTCGGCGCGCATCGCGTCGAAGTACCGGGTCATCACCTCGCGGAGCGCCTCGGAGTCGAGCGTCTCGCCGAGGCTCGTGGAGCCCTTGAGGTCGGAGAAGACGATCGTCACGACCTTGCGCGTCTCCTGCGGCGGCCGTGCCTCGGCGAGCTGTGTGCCGCACGCCAGGCAGAACCGCGCGATATCGGGGTTCTCGACGCCGCAGGCCGCACAGAGCTTCATGCAGCGAGTCTACGAAGCATTCTCGCAGGCATTGCGTGCCTGCGAGAATGGCCGCCATGGCAGCCGCCTCGCCGAACGTGCTGCTCGCCCATGCCGCCGAGCTCGAGCGCCGCGACGAGGCGATCGCGCAGGAGCTCGAGACGATGCGCGAGCTCGAGAATCGCGTCGCCGCGCTACGCGCCCGGGCGGAGGACGTGCGCACGGGGCTGGAGCGCGTCCCGCTCGAGCTCGAGCAGCTGGACCGGCGGCGCCGTGACGCCGACGCCGACGCGGTGAGGGCCGAAGCGGAGCTCGATCGTGCCGGCGCACGAGCTCGCCACGCTCGAGTCGAGCCGGCGGCGAGGCGTCGAGGAGCTCGAGCGAGCGCGCAAGGAGTCGGCGACCGCGCAGGAGGCGCTCGACGACGCACGGTCCCGGAGCGCGCGGGTCGAGGAGCTCGCCACGGCCCTCCGTGCGGACGAACAGGCGCTCCGCGACGAGGCGGAGGAGCTCGCAGAGGCCGCGACGGCTCTCGCCGCGGACGTGCGCCGCATCGGGCGGATCGCGGAGGTCGCCCATCGCGATCCGGGCCGGACGCTTGCCGAGCTCGACGACTGGGGCGGACAGGTGCGGTCGGCGCTCTTCGTCGCGCGCGGCACGCTCGAGGCCGAGCGCGAGCGGGTCGTCGTCGAGGCGAACGTCCTCGGTTCGTCCGTTCTCGGCGAGCAGCTCGGCGCGTCCGGCGTCGGCCTGGTGCGACGCCGCCTCGAGGCGCACTTCGGCACCTAGAACGGGAACCGTGGGTCGTCCGGACGGCGGTCGAGCGAGCCGCCGTCGTGGCAGCCCGCGGGCAGCGCGTAGGCGGCGCGGATCACGTTCCGCTCCGCGAGCCGGCGGTCGAGGGCGGTACGCAGCGCCCGGCGCGCCGTCCCGGCGTCGAGCCCGAGGCGTTCGGCGAGCGGTCCTGCCTCCTGGAGCGCAAGGCACTCCGTCACGCCCTCCCGGCGCTCGCCTCCGAGGTGGACCGCCTCGTGCGCGAGGACGATCAGCGCGTCGGTCGTCTGCTCGCCCCCGCGACGGTCGCCGCGGAACGCGAGGTCGTAGAGCGACCGGCACACGGTCGGGTCGAGGTAGGCGAGCCGCGCGCCCGGGAACGCGATGCCGAGCGTGTCGCTGCCCGCGCCGGTGAAGGCGTACCCCTCGTCGCAGCGCACGCGCACGGGCCGACCGGCGATCCGGGACGCCTCCGCCGTGAATCGCGCCTCCGCTCGCACGCGTGTCTCCGGGGGGAGCGCGCCCCACGTCGCCGCCCGGTCGCTGCGGACCGCGACGAAGACGACGGCGACGGCGAGCGCGCCGCCGACGAGCCAGCCGAGTCCGCCGGCTTCCTCGCTCGGGCCGCGCGGGCGGCGGCCGGAAGCTGATCCCTTCCTCGTCCTCGACGATCTCGCCGAAGCCGAGGTCGGCGTCCTCCGGTCCGGGCGGGACGCGTTGCGAGGCAGCCCGCGCGGGGCCTCGCGTCGACCGCGGACGACGAACTCGACCTCGGCGGCGAGGAGGAGGACGATCGGCACCCAGATGGGCACCCACGCGCGGACGTCCACGCTGAAGAGCCACGCCACGACCACGACGAGCGCTGCGGCGCGCAGGCCGGACTGGAGGGTCGCGCGGTCGGCCTTCTCCCACATGCGAGCAGGGTAGAGTCGCGCGCGTGGCGGCGACCCTGATGGACGGGAAAGGGCTCGCGGAGCGGATCCGAGCGGACGTCGCACGCGAGATCGCGGAGCTCGGGCACGTGGGGCTCGCCACGGTCCTCGTCGGGGACGATCCCGCCTCGGAGGTCTACATCCGCCTCAAGCACGGCGCCGCGAAGGATGCGGGCATCGACGCGCGCGACATCCGGCTCGACGCCTCGACGTCCGAGGCGGAGGTGCTCGCGCTCGTCCACGAGCTGAACGCCGACGAGGAGGTCGACGGGATCCTCGTGCAGCTTCCGCTCCCGTAGCAGATCGACGAGACGAAGGTCACGTACGCCGTCGCGCCGCACAAGGACGTCGACGGGTTCCACCCCGTCAACGCCGGCAACCTGTACCTCGGCACCCCGTTGCACGTGCCGGCCACGCCGGCCGGCTGCATGGCGCTCCTCGCGGAGTACGGCGTCGATCCGAAGGGGAAGAACGCGGTCGTGATCGGGCGGAGCGAGATCGTCGGGCCGGCCGGCGGCGATGCTGCTCCTCCAGGCGCACGCGACGGTCACGATCTGCCACTCGAGGACGGTCGACCTCGGCGCGGAGGTCCGTCGGGCCGACATCGTCGTCGCCGCGGTCGGCGTCCCCGGGATCGTCACTCCGGAGATGGTGAAGCCCGGCGCCACCGTGATCGACGTCGGCCTGACCCGCGGCGACGACGGGAAGATCCGGGGCGACGTCGATCCCGCCGTGGCCGAGGTCGCAGGGCTCCTCACGCCGATGCCGGGGGGTACCGGCCCGATGACGATCGCATTGCTGCTGGAGAGCGCCGTCAAGGCGGCCCGCTACCGGCGCGGGATCCTTGCGTACCCGACGCTCTGACGATACGTTGTCCGCCGTTCGCGTACTCGCGTCGGCCCCGTCGCCGGCGCTGTTCTCAGGAGGACGTTCGTTGTCGGTAGAGACGGGCACCGTCAAGTGGTTCTCGAACGAGAAGGGCTTCGGGTTCATCGAGCGCGAGGGCGCCGAGGACGTCTTCGTCCACTTCTCGGCTATCAGCGGCGACGGCTACAAGTCGCTCGCCGAGGGTCAGAAGGTGGAGTTCGAGGTCGTGCAGGGGCCGAAAGGTGCCCAGGCCGCGAACGTGACCGCCGTCGGATAGCAGCGGCGGTGAACGGTTCTCGCGGCGGGCCCCACGAGGGCCCGCCGCCGTTTTCGGGTTCTCTGGAAGGATGGGCGCAGGATGGCGATCACACGGGAGCAGGTGCTGCACGTCGCGCGTCTCGCGCGGCTCGAGCTGTCCGATGACGAGCTCGAGCGCCTGACCGGCGAGCTCGGAGACATCCTCGACGCCGTCTCGAAGGTTGCGGAGCTCGACCTCGCCGACGTGCCGCCGACCTCGCATCCCCTCGACCTCGTCAACGCGTGGGCCGAGGACGAGCCGCAGGAGTCGCTGCCGCTCGAAGACGTCTTCCGAAATGCCCCGGCCTCCGAGCGCAACCTGTTCCGCGTGCCGCCGACGGCATGAGCGCGGTCGTCGACACGCTCACGCTGAGCGCGGAGGACGCCCTCGCGCTCGTCGAGCGGGGCGACGTCTCGCCTGCGGAGCTGCACGCCGCCTACCTCGATGCGATCGGCGAGCGCGACGACGAGCTCCACTGCTACCTGCGGACGGTCGACGAGGCCGAGGGGCAGAGCATCCCGATCGCGCTCAAGGACGTCATCTCGACACGCGGCGTGGAGACGACCGCCGGGTCGCGGATCCTCGAGGGGTACGTCCCGGTCTTCGACGCGACCGTCGCGGCGCGCTGCAAGGCGGCGGGCCTCACGCTGCTCGGCAAGACGAACACGGACGAGTTCGCGATGGGCTCGTCGACGGAGAACTCGGCGTACGGCCCGTCGCGCAATCCGTGGGACCCGAGCCGCGTCCCCGGGGGGTCCGGCGGCGGCACCGCGGCCGCCGTGTCGGCGGGCCTCGCGCCGTGGGGCCTCGGATCCGACACGGGTGGGTCGATCAAGCAGCCGTCGGCGCTCTGCGGGAACGTCGGGCTGCGCCCGACCTACGGCACGGTCTCGCGGTACGGCGTCGTCGCCTTCGCGTCGAGCCTCGACCAGGTCGGGCCGGTCGCGAGGACGGTTCGCGACGTCGCGCTGCTCTACCGGATCATCTCGGGCCGAGACCCGGCCGACTCGACGACGGTCGACCTGCCCGTGCCCGTCGAGCTGCCCGCTGCCGAGTCGGCTCGACGGCCTGCGCATCGGCGTTCCGCGCCAGGCACTTGCGCTCGAGGCGATCGAGCCGGGCGTGCGAGCGTCCTTCGAGGCGGCGCTCGGCCTCGCCGAGGAGCTCGGCGCGCGAGGTCGGCGAGTGCGATCTTCCGCTCTCGTTCGACTACGGGATGCCCTGCTACTACCTGATCGCCCCCGCCGAGGCGTCGTCCAACCTCGCCCGCTACGACGGCGTCCGCTACGGGAGGCGCAGCGAGGGGGAGACGTACCGCGAGATGGTCGAGCGGACGCGCGACGAGGGTTTCGGCGACGAGCCCAAGCGGCGGATCATGCTCGGGACGTACGCGCTCTCCGCGGGGTACTACGACGCCTACTACGGGCAGGCGCAGAGGGTCCGAACCCTCATCGTGCGGGAGCACGCGGCCGCCTTCGAGGCGTTCGACGTGCTGGCGACGCCGACGTCGCCCACCGTTGCCTTCCCGATCGGCGACCGCGCCGCCGACCCACTCGCGATGTACGCGTGCGACCTCCTCACGATCCCGTCGTGCCTCGCCGGGCTGCCCGGCCTCAACGTGCCGTGCGGGCTCTCGGAAGGCCTTCCCGTCGGCCTGCAGCTGGTGGGCCCGCAGTTCGGCGAGAGCACGCTGTTCCGCGCGGGCCACGCGCTCGAGCGCGCGCTCGGGCTCGACCTCGTCCCGGGGAGGCTGCGCCCGTGAGCTGGGAGGCCGTCATCGGGCTCGAGATCCACGTCCAGCTGAAGACGCGGACGAAGATGTTCTGCCGCTGCCGGACGGGCTTCGGGGCGGGCGAGAACACCCAGACGTGCCCCGTCTGCCTCGGCTTCCCCGGGGCGCTCGCCCGTCCCGAACCGGACGGCGATCGAATGGGTCGTCAAGCTCGGCCTCGCGCTCGGGTGCGAGATCGCGCCGCGGGCGGTCTTCGCGCGGAAGAACTACTTCTACCCCGACCTGCCGAAGGGCTATCAGATATCCCAGTACGATCTACCTTCTTGCGTAAACGGCAATGTGCTAGTACCACTGCCGGATGGAGATCATGCAGTGGGGATCGTGCGCGCGCATCTCGAGGAGGACGCGGCGAAGAACGTCCACGTGGGCGGGCGCACCGGGCGGATCGGAGGGGCGGACTACACGCTCGTCGACTACAACCGCGGCGGGACGCCGCTCGTCGAGATCGTCACCGCGCCCGACATCCATTCGGCGGAGGAGGCCAAGCGGTTCCTCCAGCTCCTGCGCCAGACGATCGTCGAGCTCGGGATCTCGGATGCGGAGATGGAGAAGGGGACGCTCCGCGTCGACGCCAACGTGTCCGTGCGGCCGACCGGCTCGGACGAGCTGCGGACGCGCTGCGAGATCAAGAACATGAACTCGTTCAGCCACATCGCCCGCGGCATCGACGCGGAGGTCGCGCGGCAGATCGCGGTGTGGGAGTCGGGCGGCGAGGTCGAGCAGCACACCTACGACTTCGACGTCGCGACGGGGACGCTGACGCCGCGCCGGGCGAAGGAGGAGGCGGACGACTACCGCTACTTCCCCGAGCCCGACCTCGTGCCGGTCGAGCCCTCGGCCGAGCTGGTCGAGCGGCTTCGCGCAGAGCTGCCCGAGCTGCCGGCCGACGCGGATCCGCCGCGTCGGCGAGACCCTCGACCACGAACGGGCGCTCGTGCTCGTCACGGGTGGCCTCGACGCGCTGTGGGAGGCGACGGTCGCGGCCGGCGCCGACGCGGTCGCGGCGAGCAACGTGATCGCAAACCGGCTCGGCAGGCGGGTCGAGCCCGCGGCGGTCGACGCGGCGAGAGCTCGCGAAGCTCGTCGAGGCACGCGAGCGGATCCCGCGGCAGGCGTTCGACGAGGCGATCGCGCATGTCGCCGACGCCGGATTCTCGGCGGAGCCGTACCTCGCGCAGGAGGCGGTGTCGGACACGGCCGCGCTCGAGCCCGATCGTCGACGCGATCCTCGCCGCGAACGCCGGCGCAGGTGGAGCAGTACCGCGCCGGAAAGGACGGGCTGCTCGGGTTCTTCGTCGGGCAGGTGATGAAGGAGACGAAGGGCCAGGCGGACGCCCGCGACGGTCAACGAGCTCGTCCGCGCGAAGCTCGCGTCGTAGACAGCGGGTCGTCGCGCGCGCTACGGTCGGCGGCGTGTCCGTCTCGCCCGACCCCGGGATCAGCCTCGACGAGCTGCGCCTTGCGGCACGGAACCACGCGATGCCGCTCGAAGCGCTCCGCTGGCCGATCACGCCGGTCGGGCTCCACTACCTCCTGATCCACTACGACGTCCCGCTCGTCGACCCGGCGAGCTGGCGGCTCGAGCTCGGCGGCGCCGTGGAGCGCCCGCTCGCCTTCACCCTCGACGAGCTGCGCGCGCGTCCCGCGGTCGAGCTCGCGGTGACGATGGAGTGCGCGGGGAACGGCAGGGCGCTCCTCGACCCCCGTCCGATCAGCCAGCCGTGGCTGACCGAGGCCGTCGGCACCGGGTTGTGGCGCGGGGTCGAGCTCGCGCCGCTGCTCGACGAGGCTGCACCGGGAGCCGCCGCCGTCGACGTCGTCTTCTCCGGCCTCGACCACGGCATCGAGGGCGAGGTCGAGCAGCGCTACGAGCGAAGCCTCCCGCTCGCCGAGGCGATCGAGGCCGGGTGCGTCCTCGCCTACGAGCTGAACGGGGCGCCGCTCCCGCCGCAGCACGGCTTTCCGCTCCGGCTCGTCGTTCCGGGCTGGTACGGGATGACGAACGTCAAGTGGCTGACGGAGATCACCATCAGCGAGACGCCGTTCGACGGCTACCAGGTCGCCAGCGGGTACCGGTTCAGGCAGACGCGAGGACGAGGACGGGCGGCCGGTGACGCGGATGCGGCCGCGGTCGTTGATGGTGCCGCCCGGCATTCCCGACTTCCTCACGCGCGAGCGCATCGTCGAGCGCGGGACGGTGGAGCTGCAGGGACGCGCATGGTCGGGACGGGCGCCGATCGCCCGGGTCGAGGTGAGCACCGACGGGGGACAGACCTGGGCCGAGGCGACGCTCGACCCCGACCCCGACCATCGCTGGGCCTGGACGGGCTGGTCGTTCGTCTGGGCGCCTTCCGAGACGGGCTCCGTCACGCTCTGCTGCCGTGCCACCGACGAGGCGGGCGAGACGCAGCCGGACGAGCCGCCGTGGAACCTCGGCGGGTACGAGAACAACGCGATCCAGCGCCTGCCCGTCCTGGTGCGCTGATCCGGCGGGCGACACCGGTGGCATGATTCGCGCGATGGCGCGGCGGACGCTCGCATGGCTGCTCGTCACACCCATCGCTGCGGCGGGCGTGCTCGCGGCGCACGCGGCCGCGTACGCGGTCACCCGGACCGACCTCGGCCCCGAGCACGGGTACCTCGGGCACGCGCCGCAGGTGGTCGCGCTCCTGGCGTCGCTCGGGCTCCTCGGCCTCGCGGTCGCAGGACACGGAGCCTGCGCCCGTGGTCGGCTGGTGGGTCGCGCCAATGGCCCCGCTCGGCTTCGCCTGCCAGGAGCACGTCGAGCGCCTCGCCCACACCGGTCAGCTGCCCTGGATCCTGACGACGCCGACGTTCCTCGTCGGGCTCGCGCTCCAGCTCCCCGTCGCCGCGCGTGCATGTCCTGGTCGTGCGGCGCGTGATGGGCACGCTCGACGTCCGCAGGCGCCGCGCCGCGCCGCCGGGGGTCGACGGCGGCCTGGCTTCCCCTTCCGTCGCGCCCGACGCGCGTCCCGCCGACGTCGACCCGCCCCGGCGGGGCGGACGCGCGCCTCCGGCCCTCCTCGCGTCCTGAGCCCATTGCCGCGCGACGCGGTCGTGCGGCCGACAGAGGAGAGCCATGAAACCTGTAGTCATGCTGGTCGCGGTCGTCGCGAGCGCGCTCGCGGTCGCGGGATGCGGCGGCGGCAGCTCGTCGCAGAGCGGAGCACGACCGCGACCGACACCGGCACCGACGGCCGCATCAGGCGACGGCGCCTGACCGAGACGATGACGAGCCCCGCGACGACCGCGCAGACGGCCACCGCCCCGAAGCCGACCACGATCGCGATCGTCGTCGAGCAGGGAAAGCCGCGCGGCGGGATCGCGCGGCCGACGGTGAAGAAGGGCGACAAGGTCGTGCTCGTGGTCCGCACCGACGCGGGCGAGGAGGTCCACCTCCACGGCTACGACATCGAGAAGCCCGTGACCCCGGGCACGCCCGTGCGGATCCCCTTCACGGCGAGCCTGCCGGGGCGCTTCGAGCTCGAGCTCCATCACCCGGACGCGCTGCTCGCGGTGATCGAGGTGCGGCCCTGATCTCGCCGGGGCTGTCGCGCACGGCATCGGGGGGGTCCAGGACCTCCCCGTGCCGGCGTGGATGTTCTACTGGGGTGCAGCGGTCGTCCTGGTCATCTCGTTCGTCCTGCTCGGCGTCCTCTGGCGGAGCCCCCTCCTCGCTGCGAGGGAGCTCGGACAGGGCGCTCCCCGCAGCGCTCTCCCGCGCCGTCCTCGGCCCGCTGCGGATCGTGGCGCAGGTGGTCTCGGTCGCACTGTTCGTCCTCGTGTGGATCTCGGCGGTCTTCGGGGACACCGACCCGTTCCACAATCTCGCGCCGACCTGGATCTACGTGATCTTCTGGCTCGGTCTTCCTGCGCTGACCGTCGTCTTCGGCTACGTCTGGCGTGGGCTCTCGCCCTGGCGGGCGATCGCGGACGCCTTCGTCTGGGCCCGCGAGGCCGGCGGCGGCGAAGCGCGGCCGCTCGCCGAGTACCCGGCCCGGCTTCGGGCGCTGGCCCGCCGCGGTCGCGCTGCTCGCCTTCGTCGCGATGGAGCTCGCGTACTCCGACCCCGCGAGCCCTCGGGCGCTCGCGTTCGCGATCGCGCTCTACACCTACGTCGCCCTGTTCGGGATGGCGGCCTTCGGCCGCGACACGTGGGAGGCGAGCGGGGAGGGGTTCGCCGTCATGTACCGCTTCCTCGCACGCATCGCGCCGCTCCACGCGGTCGAGGGGCGGGTCCGCCTGCGCTGGCCGCTCACGGGTCTCGCGGGAGCCGAGCGCGTCCCGGGCTCGGTGGCGTTCGTCGCGGTGATGCTCGGCTCGGTGCTCTTCGACGGATACAGCCGCACGACGACGTGGCAGGAGCTCGCCTCCAACGTCGAGAGCCCGTACATCGTCGACCGTCCCGGCTTCGGCGAGCTGCTCGTGACGCTGCTCAACCTCGGCGGCCTCCTCGTCGCCATCCTCCTCGTGGCCCTCGCCTTCGAGGCGGCCTGCGCCGCCGCGCGGTGGACGGTGAACGCGCCACGCTCGCTCACGGGCGACTTTCTCCGGTCGCTCGTGCCGATCGCCTTCGTCTACATGGTCGCGCACTACTTCACGTTGTTCGTCCTGCAGGGCCAGTTCGCGATCCCGCTGCTCTCGGACCCGCTCGGCAAGGGGTGGGACCTGTTCGGGACGGCACACGTCGCGCCCGATCTCACGGTGGTGGCGCCCAACACGACGTGGTACGTGCAGGTCGGGGCGCTCGTCGCCGGGCATGTCGCCGGTCTCGCCGTCGCCCACGACCGCGCGATCGCGATCTTCCCGGACCGGCGCGATGCGCTCCGCTCGCAGTACGCATTGCTGGCGCTGATGGTGCTCTACACGGTCGGAGGCCTATGGGTCCTGTCCCGCGGCTGATCGCCCATCACACGAGCCCGCTGTCGCTCGCCGTCGAGGGCCTGATCCTCGTCGCCGTCCTCGCGTTCTTCGGGTGGGTCTGGCTTCGCGAGCGGCGACGCCGCGTCGATGCGTCGCGGAGGATTCCTCCGATGCGCGAGTGACGGCCGCCGCTACCGGGGGCTGACGAAGCCGCCGTAGAGGAGCGCGGCGGCGGCGGCCGTGAACACCGCGCCGCCGCCCTGTCCGAGCCCTGCCAGGGCGCTCCCGGCGGCGGCCACGACCACGCCGGCGACGATCAGGCCGTTGCCGATCGGGCGCCTCCGGATCCCGGCGAGCGCGATCCCGACCGCGGCCGCCGTTCCGCCGACGTTGCCGACGAGCGCGAGCACGCGCGCCGGGAAGAGGGCCAGATGGGCGGAGGCATCGGGAATCCCGTCGCCGACGATCGCCGGGTCGATCGGCACCGCGAGCGCGACCCCCACGGCGAGACCCGAGTAGAACAGGATGACAGGCGCAGCCCAGCGCACTCCCACGCGGAGCAACGACCCCGCGCCGAGCAGCGCTGCGGTGAGCAACCCGCCGAAGAGGTAGTACACGCGGAACGAGCGGTCGTCCCACCCGGCGGCGGCGCTCCACGCGAGCGCCGCGGACGCGATCGCGAAGCATCCGAGCGACGCGCCCCACGCGAGCAGCTCGGGAGCCGCACGCGAGCGGTAGCGGCGAACGACGAGCGCGGCGAGCCGCAGCGACAGCAGCGCGGCGGCGAACGGGATGAGCACGGTCATGGAGCGACAAATCTACGGCGTCGCAACTACGCTTCCGCCGCATCCCACGGCCGCCCAGCGAAAGGGACAGCACGTGCTCCGTCGCCGCCTCGCTCGAGTCCTCCTCGCCGCAGCAGTCGGCTGCGCCGCCGTGGCCGCGGGAGCGGTCGCCGCGAAGGCGCCGCCCGACCACGCCGCGCAGGCCTGGAACGTGCTGCCCCCCGGTCAGGCCGGCGGCGTCGCGTTCACCAAGAACTCGACCGACCAGATCGCGCTGTACGAGGGCCTCACCCGCCTCCGCGACAAGGTGACCGACGCCGACCTGCGCCGGTACTTCAAGCCCGAGACCCTCGGGCTCGCACCCGGCGACAAGGCCGTCAAGGTCGAGCGTCCCCGGAAGGGAGTCACGATCACGCGCGACCGGTGGGGCGTGCCGCACGTGAAGGGCACGACGGCGGAGAACGTCGCCTTCGGGGCCGGGTGGGCGACGGCCGCCGACCGCCAGCTGATCATGGAGCTCCTCCGCGGGCCGGGCCGGATTGCCGCGCTCGACGCACCCGGCGTCGACGCGTTCGCCCTCGCTCTCTCGGGCCGTCAGTTCCGGCCGAGCGCGGAGGCCGAGGCGCGGCTCGCGAAGCAGTACGACCTGCTCCGTGCGCAGGGCGCGAAGGGCCGGCTGGCGATCAGGATCATCGACGCGTACGTCGCGGGCATCAACGCGCAGTACCGTCACGCGGGCCTCGCGATCGCACCGTGGACGCGGAACGACGTCGTCGCGGTCGGGGGCCTCATCGGCGCAGTCTTCGGCGCAGGCGGCGGCGACGAGGTTCGCCGCTCGCAGTACCTCGACCTTCTCCAGCGAAAGCTCGGGCAGGAAGCCGGCCGGCGGGTCTGGGAGGACCTGCGGCAACGGGACGACCCCGAGGCGAACGTCGCCGTCGGCGGGGTGTTCCCCCACGCCTCCCGGTTCTCCAGCGAGATCGGGAACGTCGTCGTCGACTTCCCGGTCGCGTCCACCACCAAGACCCTTTCGACCACGACGACGACCCGGCTCCCGATGTCGAACGCTCTGCTCGTCGGCGCGAAGCGCTCGGCGACCGGTAAGCCGCTCCTCGTCGCCGGCCCGCAGGTCGGGCAGTTCTACCCGCAGATCATGCTCGAGCTCGACCTCGACGGTGGCGGCTACCGCGCACGCGGCGCAGCGTTCCCGGGCATCTCGTTCGGAATCCTCCTCGGGCGCGGGATCGACGACGCGTGGAGCGCGACCTCCGCCGGCTCCGACCTCGTCGACCAGTACGTGGAGACGCTGTGCGGTGGCAGCGACACGATGTACCTGTACCGCGGCGAATGCCGTCCGATGACGTCGTTCGATGCCGGGACGATCGTCGGGCGCCCGGGCGAGCCCGACCAGCGGCTCGTGTACCCCGAGACGGTGCACGGGCCGGTACAGGGGTACGCGAGCGTCGACGGCAAGCGCGTCGCGATCTCCGTGAAGCGCTCGACCCGCGGCCGGGAGCTCGCCTCGCTCGGCTTCTTCCTCGACATGTCGATGAATCGTGTCCGCTCGGCACGCGACTTCCTACGGGCCGCCTCGACGATGGAGCTGACCTTCAACTGGGTCTACGCGGACCATCGGAGCATTGCCCAGTTCACGAGCGGGCGCATCCCGGTTCGCCCGGCCACCGTCGACCCCGGCCTGCCGACGAAGGGCACCGGCGAGAACGAGTGGGAGGGCTTCCTACCGGCGTCGGCCCATGCCCAGGCGATCGATCCGGCGAGCGGCGTGATCCTCAACTGGAACAACAAGCCGGCGCGCGGCTACGCCGCCTCGGACAACGAATGGACGTGGGGGCCGGTGCAGCGGGTCGACCTGCTGTGGGCCGGTATCCAGCGACGCCAAAAGCACACGCTCGCGAGCGTCGTCGGCGCGATGAACGGCGCGGCCACGCAGGATCTCCGGCTCGTGCGCGTCTGGCCGATCCTCCGGGACGTCCTGGCGCGCGGCAGCGGAACCCCGCGCGCGGCCGCGGCGGCCGCGCAGCTCGACGCATGGCTCGCCGCTGGAGGCAGCCGGCTCGACTCCGACCTCGACGGCAAGGTCGACGCACCGGGCGCGGCGGTGATGGACGCCGCCTGGAGCCCGATCGCGAACGCGGTGCTCGCGCCGGTGCTCGACGACCAGGCGCGCGCCGAGCTCGCAAAGCTCGTGCCCAACGACCCGCCGCTCTCGCCGGACGGCTCGAGCGCCTACAGCGGCTGGTGGTCGTACGTGCAGAAGGACCTGCGCTCACTCCTCGGGCGACCGGTTGCCGGCGCGTACCAGACGCGGTTCTGCGGCCGCGGCGACGTGGCGGCGTGCGCGGCCTCGCTCTGGGCGGCGCTCGACACCGCAGCGGCACAGCTCTCCGCCGAGCAAGGCCCGGACCCGAGCGCGTGGCGTGCCGACGCGACGGAGGAGCGGATCCGGTTCGCGCCGGGCATCCTCACGCGGACGATGCGCGGCTCGAACAAGCCGACCTTCGAGCAGGCGATCAGCTTCCGCTCGCACCGGTAGCGCCGCCGCGTCTGCCGCCGGTCGCGCGGGGACCGGGGTAGTCTCAGAACCATGGCGCGCCGCACCCAGAAGCTTCTCACCCCGGGCCCGACGTCGGTCCCACCAGAGGTGCTGGAGGCGCTCTCGGAACCCGTCCTCCATCATCGCTCACCGGACTTCGCGGAGGTCTTCGAGCTCGCCCAGGAACGGCTGCACGAGGTCTTCCGCACCCGAAACGACGTGCTCGTCTTCACGTCGTCGGGCACCGGCGCATTCGAGTCGGCGGTCGTCAACCTCTTCTCTCCGGGAGAGCGCGTCCTCGCCGTCTCGCAGGGGGAGTTCGGAGAGCGCTGGCAGGCGATGACCCGCGCGTTCGGGTGCGACGTCGTCCCACTCGCCTATCCCTGGGGGGAGGCTCCGCGACCCGACGACCTGCGCGCCGCGCTCGAGGAGAGCGCCGCACGAACGGCGATCGTCGTCCACTCCGAGACGTCGACCGGAGTGGTGTGCGACCTCGAGCCGCTCCTCGGCGTATGCCGCGATGCCGGCGTCCTCTCCGTTGTCGACGCCGTCTCGAGCCTCGGCGCGGTCCCGCTCGAGACGGATGCGTGGGGTGCCGACGTCGTGGTGACCGGGTCGCAGAAGGCGCTGATGACCCCGCCCGGTCTCGCGTTCGCAGCGGTCTCCGGGCGAGCCTGGGAGCGGTCGGAATCCGCGACGCTGCCACGCTTTTACTTCGACTGGGCGCGCCAGCGGCGCGCGCAGGCGAAGCGCTCGACGCCGTTCACGCCACCCACGTCGACCGTCGTCGCGCTCGTCCGGGCGCTGGGGCTCGTGCTCGAGGACGGTCTCGAGGCCGCGTTCGCCCGGCATCGAGCGCTCGGACGCGGATGCCGCGCGGGCATCAAGGCGATCGGCCTCGAGCTCTACTCGCCGGACGACGACAGCGCCGCGGTGCTGACGGGCGCCCTGACCCCGGAGGGGATCGACGCGGTCGAGCTGCGGTTGGCGCTGCGCGACCGCCACGCGATCACCATCGCCGGCGGTCACGGAGACCTCGTCTCCCGCCTCTTCCGCATCGGCCACATCGGCAACGTCACGATCGACGATCTCGCGGAGGCGCTGACCGCCGTCGAGGTCGAGCTGCGCGAGGCCGGCGCAGACGTCGAGCCGGGCAGGGCGGCGCCGGCGGCGTTCGAGGCATTCGGCTCGGTCACGTCGGCGAGCTGATGCGGGTCCTCGTCCGCGAGCCGATCGCCGACGCGGGGATCGAGCTTCTCCGGTCCCGCTTCGACGTCGACGTCGACCCCGACTCGCCGCTCGAGGAGATCCTCGACCGGTACGACGGCATCATCATCCGCTCCGCGACGAAGCTGACGCGCGACCTCATCGAGCGGGCGACGCGCCTGAAGGTCGTCGGCAGGGCGGGTGTCGGCGTCGACAACGTCGACGTCGACGCCGCGACACGCCATGGCATCGTGGTCGCGAACGCGCCCGACTCGACGATCGTCTCGGCGGCCGAGCAGACGATCGGGCTGATCGTCGCCCTCGCCCGGAACATCCCGCAGGCCCACGCCGCGCTGAAGCAGGGCCGCTGGGAGCGCTCGAGGTTCGCCGGGATCGAGCTGGCCGGGAAGACCCTCGGCGTGATCGGGTTCGGCAGGATCGGGCAGCAGGTCGCTCGCCGCGCGCTCGGCCTGTCGATGAACGTCGTCGCCTACGACCCGTTCGTGGGCCGCGACCGCTTCCGCGACCTCGGCGTCGAGCAGGTGGAGACGCTCGACGAGCTGCTCGGCGCGTCGGACGTCGTCACGCTCCACTCGCCGCTGACCGACGAGACCCGCCGCCTGATCGACGCGGACGCGATCGCCCGGATGCGGGACGGCGCGCGCCTCGTCAACGCTGCCCGCGGCGCGCTCGTCGACGAGGAGGCGCTCGTCGACGCGATCCGCTCGGGGAAGCTCGCGGGCGCCGCCCTGGACGTGTTCTCGTCCGAGCCGTACTCGGGCCCACTGCTCGAGCTCGATCAGGTCGTCGTCACGCCGCATCTCGCGGCCTCCACGGGCGAGGCGCAGGACCGCGCGGGCGTGATCTGCGCCGAGCAGATCGTCGCAGCGCTCGACGGCGGTATCGTGACGAACGCCGTCAACATCCCGGTCGTCGACCAGTCCGACCTCGAGGTGCTCGGCCCGTTCATCCCGCTCGCGGCGCAACTCGGACGGATCGCGGTCGAGCTGGCGGCGGGCGCGCCCCACCGTGTCACGGTCGCGGCGCACGGCCCGCTCTCGGAGTACGACACGCGTCTTCTCACCGCGGCCGCGCTCAACGGAGCCTTCCAGGACCGCGTCGACCAGGTCGTGAACGTCGTCAACGCGACGCTGATCGCCGCGGAACGGGGGATCGGGGTCGTCGAGGAGCGCAACCGCACGTCCCGCGACTACACGAACACGGTCGAGGTGCGGCTGCTCTCCGACGGCGAGGAGGTGACGGTCTCCGGGACGACGATCGGTCCCGAGCCGCGCCTGTTCCTCGGCGGCGCCCTCGGGTTCGGAATCGATCTCGAGATCGCCCCGCACATGGTCTTCGTCCGGTACTCCGACCAGCCGGGGGTGATCGGGCGTGTCGGGTCGATGTTCGGCGACGCCGGCGTTAACATCGCCAACATGGCGGTCTCGCGGACGAAGGAGGGCGGCGAGGCGCTGATGGTGTTCTCGATCGACTCACCGGCGACGACCGAGCTCGTCGACCAGCTCCGCGACGCGGGCTTCGACGACGTCCGGTTCGTCGAGCTCGGGTGAGCGACCGCGGCGCCGGCTGGGTGCTCGCCCAGTTCCTGTTGATCGGTGTCTGTCTCCTCGCAGTCCTCGTTCCTCCCGACTGGCCGGCAAGCGTGCGCGGGCTGCTCGCCGTGCTCGGCGCGATCCTGGCGCTCGCAGGGCTGATCGTCGCGATCGCGGCTGCGCGCGCGCTCGGTCGCGGACTGAGCCCCTTCCCCCGGCCCGTCCAAGGCGCGCCGCTCTCGGCGTCGGGGCCCTACCGCGTCGTCCGCCATCCCATCTACAGCGGTGGGCTCCTGTTCTTCGTCGGCTGGTCGCTCTTCGCCGGGCCGGTGGCGCTCGTCGTGACCGCGGCGCTCGCCGTCCTCTGGGCCGCGAAGTCCACTGTCGAGGAGCGCCACCTCCGTGCAGTGCATCCGTCCTACGCCGCGTACGCCGAGCGCGTGCGCTTCCGGCTCGTGCCCGGGGTCTGGTGAAGGACTGGCCCGCAGAGGTCGAGCGCGTCGCCGTGTTCCTGCGCCAGACCGGGGCGGAGGCGCGGATCGAGGAGCTGCCGTCGGGGACGCCGACGGCGCAGGCGGCGGCCGACGTGGTCGGCTGCACGCTCGGTCAGGTCGTGAAGTCCCTCGTGCTCGTGTGCGACGCGTCGCCGGTGGTCGCTCTCGTCCCGGGAGACCGTCGCGCCGACACGGGCAAGGTGGCCCGCCTCGTGGGCTCACGGCGTGTCTCGATCGCCACGCCCGACGAGGTGGTGGCCGCGACGGGGTTCCGCCCGGGCGCCGTGTCGCCGTTCCCCCTCGAGCGCGTGCCCGTCGTCCTCGTCGAGCGGACGCTGCTGCGGCACAGGGCGCTCTGGGCCGGGGCAGGCTCGGAGAACCACCTCGTCTCGCTCGCCCCGGCCGAGCTCGTGCGACTGACCCGCGGGCGTGTCGAGGATGTTGTGCTGGAATCCACGTAGACAGCGAAGACCGAACGGAGGAGCGTCATGCAGGAGACCGCGAAGATCTGGATGAACGGCGAGCTCGTCGACTGGGCGGATGCCACCGTTCACGTCGGCGTCCACGGTCTCCACTACGGCACCGGGGTCTTCGAGGGCATCCGCGCATACGAGACGCCCAAGGGCCCGGCGGTGTTCCGGCTCGCCGAGCACATGCAGCGGCTCCACGACAGCGCACGGCTGCTCTACATGGACCTCCCGTACTCGGTCGAGGAGCTCCGCACCGCGACCCACGACCTCGTCCGGGCCAACGGCCTTCCCGCCGCGTACATCCGCCCGATCGCGTTCTTCGGCTACGGCTCGCTCGGCGTGCACACCCGCGGGAACCCCGTCGAGACGGTGATCATGAGCTGGCCGTGGGGGGCGTATCTCGGCGAGGACTCGCTGGCGAAGGGCATCACCGCGAAGATCTCCTCCTGGACGCGCGTCGGCCCGAACGTCATCCCGCACGTCTCGAAGGCAACGGGGATCTACCTCAACTCGATGCTCGCGACGACCGAGGCGCAGCGCGCCGGGTACGACGAGGGGATCCTGCTGACCGACCAGGGCTTCGTCGCCGACGGCCCCGGCGAGAACGTCTTCGTCGTCAAGGACGGCCGCATCGTGACGCCGCCCCTTTCGACGTCGATCCTTCCCGGCGTGACGCGTGCGACCGTGATCGAGATCGCGCGCGACCTCGGCTACGTCGTCGAGGAGACCGACGTGATCCGCGCCGACCTGTTCCTCGCCGACGAGGTCTTCATGACGGGCACCGCGGCCGAGGTGACGCCCGTCCGCGCCGTCGACGACGTGGAGCTCGGCGTCGGTGACGTCACGCTGGAGCTCCAGCGGAATTACCTCGACGTCGTCAACGGCCGCAGCGAGCAGTGGAGCCACTGGCTCGACGTGGTCGAGACCGCGGCAGCGCCCGCCTAGGCTCGTGGCACACAGCCGGTGCCCGACACAGGGTCGGGCACCGGGCTACCGCTGCGCCCGGACGATCGTCGCGACGACGCGGTCCTGCTCGTCGTCGGTGAGCGCGGACCCGCTCGGCAGGCAGAGCCCCCGCTCGAACAAGCGCGCGCCGACGTCCCCGCCGAACGACACGTGCGACGCAAAGATGGGCTGCAGGTGCATCGGCTTCCAGAGCGGCCGTGCCTCGATGTCCTCCACCTCGAGCGCGAGACGGATGGCTTCCCGGTCCGTGCCGAACGTCTCCGGGTCGACGACGACGCACGTGAGCCACGCGTTCGAGGTCCCGTACGCCGCCTCGGGCATGAACGAGATCCCGGGGACGCCGTCGAGCAGCTCCCGGTACCGGTCGCGGATCCGCCGGCGTGCGGCGACGCGCATCGCCAGCGTCTCGAGCTGCGCCCGTCCGAGCGCCGCAAGCACGTTGCTCAACCGGTAGTTGAAGCCGATTTCGAGGTGCTCGTAGTGAGCGACTGGCTCCCGCGCCTGCGTCGAGAGCTTGCGCGCGTGCTCGATCCACTCCCGGTCGTGGGAGACGAGCATCCCGCCGCCGCTCGTCGTGATGATCTTGTTGCCGTTGAACGAGAGGGCCGCGAGCGCGCCCTGGCTGCCCGCCGGCGCGCCGCGGTATGTCGCCCCGAGCGACTCGGTCGCGTCCTGGACGAGCACGACGTCGTGGCGCCGGCACACCTCGCGCAGCGCGTCGTAGTCGCAGCACTGGCCGTAGAGGTCGACGGCGATCACCGCGCGGACCCGCGCCCCGGCCGCACGGCGGTCGGCGATCGCCCGGTCCAGGAGGCCCGGGTCGATCGTCCACGTCGCCTCGTCGGCGTCGACGAAGAACGGCGTCGCGCCCGCGTACGCGATCGGGTTCGCGCTCGCGGCGAAGGTGAAGTCCGAGCACGCGACCTCGTCGCCGACGCCGATCCCGAGCACGACCAGAGCCAGGTGCAGCGCCGCGGTGCCGCTCGACAGGGCGACGGCGTGCTCGACGCCGGCGACCGCGGCGATCTCTGTCTCGAACGCGTCGACGTGCGGCCCGAGCGGCGCGATCCAGTTCGATGCGATCGCCTCGGAGACGAGCTCCGCTTCGCGCCCGGCCACGTGGGGAGGGGAGAGGTACACGCGGGCCATCCAGCCCGAGCCTAGATGGTCGACCGGCGATGCGTAGGCAGCCGGGCGCCGGGTCGCGATACTTGGGGCATGGCCGGTCACGGGATGGTGTTCCTCGGGTTCGGGAAGTACGTCCGCGCGGATCGCATCTACGCGCTGGAGCCCATCGTCGGCAGCGAGCGCGGGAGCGGACGACGGACGCTCGTGTGGGTCGAGGGGATCCCCGAGCCCGTCGTCGCGTCGAGGACGCAGGAGACGATCCTCGAGGAGATCGAGCACGCCGTCGAGCCGGGCACCGGACGGGGCCGCAGGACGCGGCGGACGACGCTGAGCCAGCAACCGCAGCTGTTCGAGTCGGGCGCGTGACGTTCGAGGAGCTCGTCGCCGGGAGCGTCCACGACGCGGCGCCCGGACTGATCGGCTGGACCTTCCTCGTCGACGGGATCGGCGGGCGGATCGTCGAGGTCGAGGCGTACGACGAGGCCGATCCGGCGAGCCACTCGTTCGGCGGGCCGCGAGGGCGCAACGTCGTGATGTTCGGCGAGCCCGGGCGCCTCTACGTCTACCGCTCGTACGGGATCCACTGGTGCGCGAACGTCGTCTGCGGGCCTCCCGGCCACGGCGCCGCGGTGCTGCTCCGTGCGCTCGAGCCGACGCACGGGCTCGAGGAGATGCGTCTCCGCCGCGGCACCTCCCGTGAGAGGCTCTTGTGCTCCGGTCCGGGCCGGCTCGCTCAGGCGCTCGGCCTCACCGGTGCCGACGACGGCGCCGAGCTGACCGTGCCGCGGTTCGAGGTCCGCCGGCCCGACCGCCCGCCCGCCGTCACGCGGACGGCGCGCATCGGCATCACCCGCGCGACCGACGTCGAGTGGCGCTACGTCGAGACGGGATCTAGCTGGTCGAGCCGCCCCGGCCGACGAGCAGCGTGAGCGGCAGCCCGGGCCGGGCGGCCACCCCGGCCTCGAGGCTCTGCTTGACGACGGTGCCCTCGGGGCCGTCCCCGTACTGGATCTTCAGCCGAAGCTTCAGCTTGCGGCTGCGCTCGCGGGCATCCGGAAGGCTCGACCCGACGAGGTTCGGCACGAGACCGTCCTGCGCCGCGGAGACCCAGAGGCGTACCGTCCCGTTCGCCGAGAGGAACCCGCCGCGCGGTGTCTGCTTGACGACCTCGCCGGGCCGGGCCCGCGGCTTCGCCGGGACGTAGACCACATCGGGCGTGAGCGGAACGGACTGGAGCGCAGTACGGGCGGAGTCGACGGATCGGCCCACGAGCACCGGGACGGACACCTCGTTGGCGTAGCAGGTCGCCGTCGAGCCGGGGAGCCGACCCGCAAAGTAGGTGATCACGCGGGTTGCGGGACAGAAGCCGTTGTCGCGCCGCCAGGTGCCGCCGCGGTAGACGACCCGGGCGTCATAGCTCGGCAGGTACGGCGGGGACGTGAACGTCTTCGCGGGCGTCCCCGCGAGCGCGCGGGTCATGAACGCCTTCCAGATCAGCGCCGGGAGCGTGCCGCCCGCGACCGGCTCGCCGTGGAACTCCGACTCCATCGGCTTCAGCTCGTTCGGGTAGCCGACCCACACCGCCGTGACGAGGTCGGGCGTGTAGCCCACGAACCAGGCATCGGCGTAGTTGTCGTTCGTCCCCGTCTTGCCTGCGACCTCGCGTCCCGGGATCTGGGCGCGCGTGCCCGTGCCCTCCTGGACGACCTTCTCGAGCACCGCGGTCAGGGTCTCCGCCTCGGCGGGCGACAGCGCCGCATGTGGGACGGGCGCGTTCTCGACGACGCTGCCGCTGCGACGGGAGCCGACGCTCTGTACCACCCGCGGGCGATCCTTCATGATCGAGCCGTCCACGCGCTTCCCGTCGTTTGCGATGGTGGCGTAGGCGCGGGCCATGTCGAGCGGGTTGACGGCCACGAACCCGAGCCCGATCGAGAAGTACGCAGGCAGCTTGGAGCGGATCCCGAGCCGGTGTGCGGTGTCCACGATCGAGCGGGGGCCGACGATGTTCGTCAGCTGGGCGTAGACGGAGTTGTCCGAGTGCACCATCGCCGTCGTGAGGTCGACGCTGCCGAGGTAGCTGCCCTCGTAGTTCTTGACGGGCCACACCCGGTCGCCAGCGTCGATCTCGACCGGCTTGGACGTGATGTGCGTCTCGGGCGCGATCCCCTTGCGCAGCGCCGCGGCGAGGACGATCGGCTTGAACGACGATCCCGGCTGCCGCTCCGCCTGCGTCGCCAGGTTGAACTGGCTGCGGCGGAAGTTCGTGCCGCCGAACATCGCCTTGACCGCACCCGTGTGCGAGTCGATCGCCACGAGCGCGGCCGCGGGCCCGTTCGGGTCGGGGAGGATCTTCTCGATCGCCTCGTCGCGCCCGCTCCTGGAGGTCGAGGTCGATCGTGGTCGTCACCTCGAGCCCGCCGCCGAACACCTTCTCGGCGCCGTACCGTGCGACGAGCTGGTCGGTCACGTAGTTGACGAAGTACGGCGCAGGCCCGCGCGTGCCCGGGAGCCGGACGTCCTCCGGCTTCGGCAGCGGCGACGCGTTCGCGCGCCGCATCTCGCCGGCGCTGATGCGCCCCTGGTCGTAGAGCTGCTGCAGGACGTACGCGCGCCGTTGCCTCGCGGCGGCCGGATGCTGCACCGGGTCGTAGAGCGACGGGCTCGCCGGGATCCCGGCGAGCAGGGCCGCCTCGGGGAGCGTGAGGTCGGCGGCCCGCTTGCCGTGGAAGTAGGTGCGCGACGCCTGGAGGATCCCGTAGGCGCCGTTCCCGAAGTAGATCGTGTTGAGGTACGCGGTGAGGATCCGGTCCTTCGACCATTGCTGCGTCAGCTGCCACGCAAGGGCGGCTTCACGCACCTTGCGCGCGATCGTCTTGTCGTTGCGGCTGTAGGCGTTCTTGACGTACTGCTGCGTGATCGTCGAGCCGCCCTCGACCACCGCCTTGTTGCGGATGTCCTCCCAGGCGGCGCGGACGATCCCGCGAACGTCGACGCCGTTGTGCTCGAAGAACCGCTTGTCCTCGACCGCGACGATCGCCTGCTTCATGATCGGCGCGATCTGGTCCGACCGGACGAGCACCCGGCTCTCGTCGCCGCGCAGGATGGCGAGCACGCGCGGCTGGTCGGTCTTCGCGTTCGGCGCCGCGTAGATCACGGTGTCCACGTCGCCGTGCCAGCTCGCGGGGTCGAGGGCGACCAGCTCGCTGCGGATCGCGGTGACGACGCCATAGCTGAACGCCGCGGCCGACAGCGCGAACAGGACGAGCGCGAGCGCCAGGAGCCGCGGCTTCCGGATCCGGCCGCGCTTGCGCGCCGCCTCACTACGTCGTCCGAGCCGCACTGCGTCGTGGATTGTAGCCCCGGCCGGGGGCCGCAGGCGACGATCGGGCGCCCGGCGTCTACCCGGTGAGCACGGCCAGCAGCTCTTCGCCGTAGCGCTCGAGCTTGGTCGGGCCGAGCCCTTTCACCCCGGCAAGCTCCGCCGACGAGCCGGGGCGGCGTGCCGCCAGCTCGTGCAGCGTCGCGTCGTGGAGGACGACGTAGGCAGGGACGCCGTCCTCGCGCGCGCGCCGCGACCGCCAGGCCTTCAGCTCGGCGACGATCGGTCCGTCGGCGGCGGTCGCGACGGGCGTCCGGAGCGCGGGAAGCCCCACGCCGGGCTGGGCGCGGAGGACGCGGAAGCCGTCGCTCTCGACCTCGAGGAGCGCTCCTGCCGTCTCGAGCGCGCGGATCCAGCGCGTCACCTCGGCCTCCGAGGCTACCGCGAGCGAGCCGAACGACGGGGAGCGCCGTGCCGACGGTGGTGCCTTCACGGAGCCGCGCAGCATCGCCACGAGGCTCCGTCGCCCGAGCGGCCACGCCAGCGAGGCGACCGCATCGACGATCGCACGCGCGGGATCGTCCGGCAGCGGCCGCGCCACGGGTGCCGCGGCGGGACGCCGGCCGGACGGCGCGCAGACGTCGCACGCGCCGCACGGGCCGTCGAGCGTCTCCCCGAAGTGCTCGGCGACCTGGAGGTGGCGGCAGCGCTCGACGTCGGCGAACGCGATGATGCGCTCGACCCGAGCGGCGGCAGCCCGCGCGTAGCGGTCGAGCAGTGTGTCCACCGCGGCGCCCGCCCCCGCCTCGATCGGAAGAAGCTCGATCTGCATCGCCCGCCCGGCGTCGTAGCCCCGGCGCACGATCCCGGCCTGCTCGAGCATCCCGACGAGCACCCGCGGGTCGTGCCGACCGTCGAGTGCCTCGTCCAGTGCACCGGGCAGGACCGTGCCGCCTGCGTCGCGCACCACGCGGAAGACGTGCCGGAGGAGCTCGGGCGTCGGCACGTCGCCGAGCGCGAAGCGGCGGAGCGCGGCGGCGTCGGCGTCGCCCGCGAAGAGGACGGTGTCGCTCGCGCGCCCGTCCCGCCCTGCGCGGCCCACCATCTGCACGTAGCTCTCGAGGGAGTCGGGGAGGTTGACGAGCGCGACGAGGCGGACGTTCGCCTTGTCGATGCCCATGCCGAAGGCCGTCGTCGCGACGACCACCGGCGTCCGACCGGCGACGAACGACTCCTGGACGCGCGTCCGCTCTTCCGGCTCGAGCCCGGCGTGATAGGGGTCGGCGGCGATCCCGTGGCCGCGCAGGGTGCGCGCGATCTCCTCGCAGGAGCGGCGCGACCGCGCGTAGACGATCGCGACGCCGTCGTCGAGGTCGCGCAGCCGCCCGAGCAGGGCACGGAGCCGCTCCTCGGCGTTCTCCGCGCGCTCGACGTCGTAGCGGAGGTTCGGCCGGCGGACGCTCGTGCGCACCGTCTCGAGGCGACGGCCGAGTGCCTCGGCGATCGCGTCCGCGTTCGCCGGCGTCGCGGTCGCCGTCATGCCGAGCACCGCCGGCCCGTCGAGCGCGTCGAGCGCCCTCCGGATGAAGAGGTAGTCGGGGCGGAAATCGTGGCCCCACATCGAGACGCAGTGCACCTCGTCGATCACGACGAGCCCGACGCCGATCGAGCGCAGGGTCCGCACGAAGGACTCCTGGCGCAGGCGCTCGGGCGCCGCATACAGCATGCGCGTGTCGCCCGCCGCGACCGACGCGAGTCGCGCTCCGGCCTCCTCCGAGTCGAGCGACGAGTTCACGAAGGTCGCGGTGGCTCCGATCTGCGGCGGCAGCTTGTCGACCTGATCCTTCATCAGCGCGATCAGCGGCGAGAGGACGAGCGTGGGGGAGGGGCGCAGCATCGCCGCGAGCTGGTAGGTCAGGGACTTCCCCGACCCGGTCGGCATCACCGCCAGCGTGTCGATGCCGCCGAGCGCGGCCCGGACGACGGCCTCCTGTCCGGGCCGGAAGTCGTCGAATCCGAAGAGCTCGCGCAGCGCGGGACGGAGATCGGTCACCCGAACGAGTGTACGGGCCGGATCGGCGCTCACCTGTGACTTGGTCGCCGCGCTGATCGGCGCGCGGCCGACGCCGTGGCTCGCCGGCGGGCTGTCGGCCCTCGCCGGGCTCGCGGGGCTGGCGGGTGCTGTCCGCCCGGCTGGGCCGCATGGCCGAGGCCGACCCGGGCGTGGGTACGATCGGCTCCCCATGAGCGCCACCGCAGACGTCTCGACACTCGCCCGGAACGCGGTGCACCTCCTGCCCGAGGACGGTCTCGCCGAGAAGCTCCGGCTGGGTCGCCCGCTGCGCGTGAAGCTCGGCATCGACGTCACCTCGCCGGACATCCACATCGGCCGTGCAATCCCGCTCCAGCGGATGCGCGCGTTCCAGGACGCCGGGCACGTCGGCGTCCTCATCATCGGCGACTACACGACGCGCATCGGCGACCCGTCCGGGCGCTCGGCCGAGCGGCCGATCCTCGACCCCGCAGAGATCGACCGCAACGCGCAGACCTACCTCGACCAGGCGCTCCTCATCCTCGATCGCGACCGCACCGAGGTGCGCTTCAACGGCGAGTGGCTCGCAAAGCTCGATTTCGCCGACGTCCTGCGCCTCACGCGTACGACCACGGTCGCGCAGATCCTCGAGCGCGACGACTTCGCGCAGCGGATGAGGGCCACCGAGCCGATCTCCGTCTCGGAGCTGCTCTATCCGCTCATGCAGGCCTACGACTCGGTCGCGGTCGAGGCGGACGTCGAGCTCGGGGGCACCGATCAGCTCTACAACCTGCTTGCGGGGCGCACCGTCATGGAGGCGTACGGCCTCGAGCCCCAGGTCGTGCTCACCACACCGCTGTTGCTCTCCTGGGACGGCGCGAAGATGAGCTCGTCCATCGGGAACAACGTCCCGCTCACTGCCGCTCCGGAGGAGCAGTTCGGCCGGACGATGCGGATCCCGGACGAGATGCTCGAGGAGTGGTGGAGGCTGATCGCCGAGCAGCCGGCACCCGCGACGGAGCCGATGGACGCAAAGCTCGAGCTCGCGCGGTTCGTCGTGCGCCGGTCGCACGGTGCGGACGCAGCGCGGGAGGCCGAGGCCCATTTCACCCGTGTCGTCCGGGAGCACGCGGTGCCCGACGACGTCCCCGAGCACGCCCTGCCCGACGGTGATCCCGTGCACCTTCCGGCGGTGATCGCCGACGCCTTCGGGCTCTCGACGAGCGACGGCGCGCAGGATGATCGTCCAGGGCGGTGTCAAGCTCGACGGCGTCCCGGTCGCGGGGCTCGACGCCCCTCGCGGCGAGGTTGCGGGGAAGGTGCTCCAGGCCGGCAAGCGGCGCTTCGTGCGGCTTGTTTCCTCGCCTTGACAGCATTCGGGCCTCTGGTACACTCTTTCGGCCGCCCGAGAGGGAGGCAAAGGAAAGCCCTGCGACCCACAGGAGCGCCTTCGTTCGATTCGGATACGACCTTTTTCGTAGCCCGTCGATATCGGAGGCCTCGCGCGTGAGCGGAGGCCTTTTCGTTGCCCGGCCCCTCCCCGGCCACCGGTCCTTGAAAACTCAACAGCGTGCGTGTGCGACGAGAAGCGTCGTCGTCCGATCGTGTCCGGTCCGCCGGCCACGTCGAGCGACGTCGTCTATCCCGTCATGAATCGTCCCGCCATCCCGGTGGGACGGGAACTGACGCCTTTGAGCTAGACGTTCCGCGTATGCGGGCCGTCTAGTAATGAGCTCGAAGGAAGAGACACCAGTTCGTCCCGCTTATGTCATGCCGATCCGCTTCGCGGCTCGGGGACGGCGGGGCAATCTGTTTCTTCACGGAGAGTTTGATCCTGGCTCAGGACGAACGCTGGCGGCGCGCCTAACACATGCAAGTCGAGCGAGAACCAGGGCTTCGGCCCTGGGGACAGCGGCGAACGGGTGAGTATCACGTGGATAACCTGCCCTCGGCACCGGAATAGCCCGGGGAAACCCGGATTAATGCCGGATGGCCCCACATCCCCTCGGGGAACGTGGGAAAAGGTAGCTTCGGCCTCCGGCCGAGGATGGGTCCGCGGTGGATTAGCTTGTTGGCGGGGTAACGGCCCACCAAGGCGACGATCCATAGCTGGTCTGAGAGGACGATCAGCCACACTGGGACTGAGACACGGCCCAGACTCCTACGGGAGGCAGCAGTGGGGAATCTTGCGCAATGGGCGAAAGCCTGACGCAGCGACGCCGCGTGCGGGAAGAAGGCCTTCGGGTTGTAAACCGCTTTCAGGAGGGACGAAGCCACTCGGGTGAACAGCCCAGAGGGTGACGGTACCTCCAGAAGAAGCCCCGGCTAACTACGTGCCAGCAGCCGCGGTAATACGTAGGGGGCAAGCGTTGTCCGGATTCATTGGGCGTAAAGAGCGTGTAGGCGGCCAGGTAGGTCGGTTGTGAAAACTGGAGGCTCAACCTTCAGACGTCGACCGAAACCATCTGGCTAGAGTCCGGGAGAGGAGAGTGGAATTCCTGGTGTAGCGGTGAAATGCGCAGATATCAGGAAGAACACCCGTGGCGAAAGCGGCTCTCTGGAACGGTACTGACGCTGAGACGCGAAAGCGTGGGGAGCGAACAGGATTAGATACCCTGGTAGTCCACGCCGTAAACGATGGGCGCTAGGTGTGGGAGGTGTCGACTCCTTCCGTGCCGCAGCTAACGCATTAAGCGCCCCGCCTGGGGAGTACGGCCGCAAGGCTAAAACTCAAAGGAATTGACGGGGGCCCGCACAAGCAGCGGAGCATGTGGTTTAATTGGATGCAACGCCAAGAACCTTACCAAGGCTTGACATGTTCGAGAAAGCCGGAGAAATTCGGCCCTCCTTCGGGACTCGATCACAGGTGGTGCATGGCTGTCGTCAGCTCGTGTCGTGAGATGTTGGGTTAAGTCCCGCAACGAGCGCAACCCCTGTCCCATGTTGCCAGCGAGTTATGTCGGGGACTCATGGGAGACTGCCGGTGACAAATCGGAGGAAGGTGGGGATGACGTCAAGTCATCATGCCCCTTATGTCTTGGGCTACACACGTGCTACATTGGCCGGTACAAAGGGCTGCAAAACCGCGAGGTTGAGCGAATCCCAAAAAGCCGGTCCCGGTTCGGATTGGAGGCTGCAACTCGCCTCCATGAAGGCGGAGTTGCTAGTAATCGCGGATCAGCAACGCCGCGGTGAATACGTTCCCGGGCCTTGTACACACCGCCCGTCACACCACGAAAGTCGGCAACACCCGAAGCCGGTGGGCTAACCCCTTGTGGGAGGCAGCCGTCGAAGGTGGGGTCGATGATTGGGGTGAAGTCGTAACAAGGTAGCCGTACCGGAAGGTGCGGCTGGATCACCTCCTTTCTAGGGAATCCGGAGCTCTTACTCCGGAGGCTGTCCGACTCGTTGATGCCCTGGGCTCGTGCCCAGGCGCGTCCGATGATCGGATTCGCCTAGAACAACGTCGACCTCGTCGACATCCGGGTCTCGACGCATCGGCTCGTCCGATGCCCGAGGGTTCGGCGCACGCTGTTGAGCTTTGAGGGACCGTGTCGTCGTGGACCGCGGGCGTTCTCGCCTCGTCCATGGCGAGCGGCCTTCTGAAGGGCGGGCTCGATGTCCACGCGCACGACGCCGTTGCGGCTCGTGCGGGACGGCTCGCGCGCACCTTGAAAACTCCATAGCGACATCAACGTGTTCTTTCCGAATCAAGAGAACAAGGGCACACGGTGGATGCCTTGGCGCCAAGAGCCGATGAAGGACGTGGGCGGCTGCGATAAGCCCGGGGGAGGTGCTGACCGACCTTTGATCCCGGGATCTCCGAATGAGGAAACTCACGCGTGGTAATGCGCGCGTACTCCTGCCTGAATCCATAGGGCAGGTAGAGGCAAGCTGGGGAACTGAAACATCTAAGTACCCAGAGGAAAGGAAAGAAACCTCGACTCCCTGAGTAGTGGCGAGCGAAAGGGGAAGAGCCCAAACCCGGCCGACGTGATAGACGGCAGTCGTTGTCGTCCGGGGGTTGTAGGGCCTGTCTCGATCCGTCTGCCGGCGGGTCGGCGAGTTACAAAGTCGCGTCGTAGCGGAAGCGGATGGAAAGCCGCACCGCAGCGGGTAAGAGTCCCGTACGCGAAACGGCGTGGCCTCGCTGGACAGGTACCTGAGTACGGCCGGGCACGGGAAACCCGGTCGGAACCCGCGGGGACCACCCCGTAAGGCTAAGTACTCCTTGGCGACCGATAGTGAACTAGTACCGTGAGGGAAAGGTGAAAAGTACCCCGCGAGGGGAGTGAAATAGCACCTGAAACCGTGTGCTTACAAGCGGTCGGAGCGGCCTTGTGCCGTGACGGCGTGCCTTTTGCATAATGAGCCAGCGAGTTGCTCTTCAACGGCAAGGTTAAGGAAACGGAGCCGTAGCGAAAGCGAGTCTGAACAGGGCGTTCAGTCGTTGGAGGCAGACCCGAAACTGAGTGATCTACCCATGGGCAGGTTGAAGCGGGGGTAAGACCCCGTGAAGGACCGAACACACGTCGGTTGAAAACGGCGGTGATGACCTGTGGGTCGGAGTGAAAGGCTAATCAAACTCAGAGATATCTGGTTCTCCCCGAAATATATTTAGGTATAGCGTCGCGTGTTCATTCACGGTTGTAGAGCACTGTTTGGTCTAGGGGGCCTACCAGCTTACCGAAATCAGGCAAACTCCGAAGGCCGGGAATCTAGAGCGCGGCAGTCAGACTGCGGGGGATAAGCTCCGTGGTCGAAAGGGAAACAGCCCAGACCGTCGGCTAAGGCCCCTAATTCCATGCTAAGTGGCAAACGATGTCTGATTGCACAGACAACCAGGATGTTGGCTTAGAAGCAGCCACCATTCAAAGAGTGCGTAACAGCTCACTGGTCAAGTGATCGGGCGCGGATAATGTAACGGGGCTCAAGCATGGAGCCGAAGCTACGGACTTCAGCGCAAGCTGGAGTGGTAGGGGAGCGTTCCCATTGCGGTTAAGCGGCGGCGGAAGCCAGCCGTGGAGCGATGGGAAGTGAGAATGCTGGCATGAGTAACGAAAGAGGAGTGAGAAACTCCTCCGCCGAATGCCCAAGGGTTCCTGAGTAAAGCTAATCTGCTCAGGGTTAGTCGGGACCTAAGCCGAGGCCGAAAGGCGTAGGCGATGGACAACAGGTTGATATTCCTGTACCACGTACCGTTCGCTTGACCGAAGGCGGGACGGGGTAGGCTAGGGAAACCCAGGCGATGGTCGACCTGGGGTAACCGCGTAGGCCGGGTGATAGGAAAATCCGTCACCCATCAAGGCTGAGACGGGATGCCGAGCCCGAATGGGCGAAGTTCCTGATGCCATGCCTCCAAGAAAAGCGTCTAGGGAGAACGGGCGTGCCCGTACCAAAACCGACACAGGTGGGCAGGTAGAGAATACCAAGGCGATCGGAAGAACCCTCGTTAAGGAACTCGGCAAAATGGTCCCGTAACTTCGGGAGAAGGGACGCCTCGGTAGGGTGAAGATCCCTTGCGGATCGGAGCTCGAGGAGGCCGCAGAGAAACGGCCCAAGCGACTGTTTACCAAAAACACAGGCCTCTGCTAAGTCGCAAGACGACGTATAGGGGCTGACGCCTGCCCGGTGCCGGAAGGTCACGAGGAGAGGTTAGCCTTCGGGCGAAGCTTTGAATCCAAGCCCCGGTAAACGGCGGCGGTAACTATAACCGTCCTAAGGTAGCGAAATTCCTTGTCGGGTAAGTTCCGACCTGCACGAATGGCGTAACGACTTGGGCGCTGTCTCAACGAGGGATCCGGTGAAATTGTAGTCTCGGTGAAGATGCCGAGTACCCGTGGCTGGACGGAAAGACCCCGTGAACCTTTACTGCAGCTTTGCGTTGAAGTCTGGTGTTCGCTGTCCAGGATAGGTGGGAGGCTTTGAAGCGGGGGCGTCAGCTCTCGTGGAGCCAACCTTGGGATACCACCCTTCGGATTCTGGGCTTCTAACCCGATGCCGTGATCCGGGTCGGGAACAGCGTGAGGTGGGCAGTTTGACTGGGGCGGTCGCCTCCTAAAATGTAACGGAGGCGCGCAATGGTTCCCTCAGCACGGTTGGAAATCGTGCGTAGAGCGCAAAGGCATAAGGGAGCCTGACTGCGAGACTGACAAGTCGAGCAGGGACGAAAGTCGGCCTTAGTGATCCGGCGGTTAAGAGTGGAATTGCCGTCGCTCAACGGATAAAAGGTACTCCGGGGATAACAGGCTTATCCTCCCCAAGAGTCCACATCGACGGGAGGGTTTGGCACCTCGATGTCGGCTCGTCGCATCCTGGGGCTGAAGCAGGTCCCAAGGGTTGGGCTGTTCGCCCATTAAAGCGGCACGCGAGCTGGGTTCAGAACGTCGTGAGACAGTGGATATCGCTGTCTATAAATCTGGCTATATGCTGGAAACTCCGAGTATCCCGCACTACTCATCGTGACGTCCGGTGGACGATTTACGATAGTGACAACGTGACGGGTGCGGACAATCAGCAGGAAAGACTGGATTGCTACATCGCCGGTTACGTCGACGGTGAAGGGAGCTTCGGGTGCAGTGAAGATCGGTCGGTCAGCAGCGTTGGTTCCCTTCTTCGAGCGCTACACGCGCTGCTCTCGTCGAAGCAGGTGGACGTCGAGACGTTCGCATGCGTCGTCAGGGCAATGGCTCGCAACGAGCACCTCACCGAAGCCGGCTTTCGCCGGCTCCTGGATCTCGCGCTCTCGATGAATGGGAACGGGAGGTCGCGGAAGGTGCGATGGCGAGAGCTCGTGGCAAACCAGAATCCTCAGAGACTGCACGCCAGACAGGGCCCGTGAGGGCCTGGAAGATACAGTCCGAGCTGCATGGCGACATGCAGAGCCAGGCAGAAATGACCTGGCCTCCGCGTCGGCGCTGCCCGTGCCGATGAATGCGGAGTAACAACACTGTCGGTCCCTATCCGCCATGGGCGTTGGGAACTTGAGAGGAGTCGTCTCTAGTACGAGAGGACCGAGATGAACAGACCTCTGGTGTATCAGTTGTCCTGCCAAGGGCACTGCTGATTAGCCACGTCTGGATGGGATAACCGCTGAAAGCATCTAAGCGGGAAGCCCACCTCGAGATGAGGTTCCCCATCACTTCGAGTGAGTAAGGGCCGTGGAAGACCACCACGTCGATAGGCGGGCGGTGCAAGCGCAGCAATGCGTTCAGCTGACCCGTACTAATTGCCCGAGGTCTTGATTTTGAACACGTTGGGTTGCTATGGAGTTTTGAGGGTTCGCGCGGCCGAGCGACGGCGCGCACCTTGACACTTCGGCGGTCATAGCGACGGGGAAATACCTCTTCCCATTCCGAACAGAGAAGTCAAGCCCGCTCGCGCCGATGGTACTTGGGGCGCAAGCTCCTGGGAGAGTAGGATGCCGCCGGTTTTCTTCGAACGACACGGGCCGCCGCAGGGCGGCCTTCGTCGTTTCGGGGCGCCGACGCACGGCGGCGAACTGGCGGCCTAGTTCCGCACCGGCCGCCCGCAGGCGCGCCACCCGTTCGGCCACGGGCGGATGTGTCGCGAACATCCGGGTCACGCGCTCGGTGTGGTCGAACGGGCTGACCGTGTAGAGCGGCTCGGTCGCCGGCGACGCGTGGAACTCCACGAGCTCTGCGGCGCGATCGAGGCGGATCAGCGCGTCGGCGAGGTCGTGCGGGTCGACCAGCCCGGCCGCGATCGCGTCGGCCCGGAGCTCGCGTTTCGGTGACAGCAGCAGGTGCGTGAATGCCGCCCCGATCGGGGCGAGCACGGCGAGCAGGAACCGCGACAGAAAGCCGCCGACGCGTGTCAGCTCGAGGAGTGTCGTGGAGAGGAGCACGGCGTACGTCTGCGTGAGCACGTCGCGCGTGCGGACATGCGCGAGCTCGTGCGCGATCACTGCCGCGACCTCCGACGGGGGAAGCGCTGTGAGGAGGCCGGCGCTGACCGTGAGCGTCGCACCGCGGGGCCCGCGACCGACCGCGAACGCCCGTGGGAAGGTGTCGTCGATGAGCTGGAGCTTGGGCGGGGCGATCGCGAGCTGCGCCGCGAGCCGGTCGGCGGTCGAGCGCAGCATCGGATCCTCGGCGAGCGCGAACGGGCGCGCGCCGAGCATCCCGAGCAGTGTGCGGTCGCCCACCGCGTACGCGGCGCTCGCGGCAAGCAGCGAGCAGAAGGCGAACAACACCGCGCCGCGTGCGCCGGCGAGCAGCCACCCGATGCCGGCGAAGGTCGCCGCGAGCAGCCCGACGAGGAGCCAGGCCTTGAGGACGTTGCGTGCGACCGCTCCGCGCACGCCGCCGCGGTCAGCCTTCGTCGTCCTCGTCGTCCGGACGCTCGTCCTCGCGGTCGAGCTCCTCGAGCCCGCGCGGAGGCCAGTCCGGCTGCGGCGCGTCGCAGCGGCTGGAGCAGTGGAGGCTCGCAACGTTCTGGAGCGGGACGAGGATGTGCCCGTTCAGCTCGACGTGCGGGACGTCCTCGATCGAGCAGTACGCGGTGAGCGTGCCCTCCTGGTACTCGCCTCCGAAAAGGGCGAGCTCGACCTGCTCTCCCTTGTACTTGTTCGTGTAGTCCTCCACGGCCCGCAGCGTAGCCAACCCCTCGTGTTCGGGCGGTTGTCAATGTCGTAGACGTCGCCCGGTGCGGTGCCGGTGTGCAAGGCCCACCGTCTCGGTGGGCCTTGCCTCTCGCACGTTTCGGTTCAGATGCCGGCGCACTCGCCGATCTTGTTGCCGCCGACAGTGTTCGGAGATCCTCCTTCGAGGATCGCGTCGCCGACCTGGGCGGCGGGTGAGTTGTCGTGACAGATCAGATTGCCGGCGATCGTGTTCGTCGCCACCTCGGTGGAATCGGGGACGCCGAGGAACGGCGGATCCGTGCCGACTCTCGCACCGACGTTGTGGGACAGTGCCACGTTGCCGCCGACGTGGCTGCGGATGACGCCGAACCACGCGCCGGCCCAGCCGTGGACGATCACGTTGCCGTCGATGATGTTGTCCTTGATCGGCAGGACGAGGCCGTTCTCCTGTCCGCCGGTATCGACCATGGTGGCATCGCCGCCGCCGTTCACAACGACGTTGCCGTGCACAGCGGTCCAGTCCAGATAGATCGTCAACGCCTGGTTTGCGTCGATGTTCCCGTTCACGGTGATGTTGATCCCTCCCCATGGAGGAGGAGGGGGCCCGGGCGTGAAGCCGCAGGTGTTGTAGAAGAACGCGCAGCCGAGTCCAAGAGTCGCGCCCTTGCCGACGCTGATGTTGCCGTTGACGGTCAGCTTCGTGTCCGGCCAGCCGGCGTTCAGGTAGACGCCGTCGCCGACCGTGACGTTGCCGTTGATCGTGACGGCGCCATCGATGATGCAGTCGTGGGTGAACGTCAGCCCGCCGTAGGTGCCCGGCGCAAGCGTTCCGGTTTGGCACGGGCCCTGTCCCTTGGCTGGTCCGCCTGCCAGCGCAGCGCCCGTAGCCGCTGTCGTCACGAACACAACGAGGCTCGCCAGAATCGCGAGCTTCTTCATGCAATCCCCCTTTCAGAGAGCAACACAGAGACGTCCACTCTCCGTCGAAGCCACGCCGGCCACCATCCACCGAACGAACGAGCACACGGACGACGCCCCGGGGGGCGACCGCCCGGAGGTCGAGCCGGGGCTCTCCCTACCCGTCTACGGCGGTCCGCCGAAGACGGGAAGGCGAGAGGGGCTCCGTCACTCGTCGTCTCAGTCGTCCAGGACGAGCACGCCGTCGGCACAGGAGAAGACGACCGTCCCGCAGTTCGCGACTCCGGGCCCGGCGTCCCCTGCGGCATGCCGCCGGAGGGCGCGGATCACGCCGCCGTGCGTCACGAGGAGCACGGTCTCGCCGCGGTGACGTCCGGCGATCTCCGCCGTCGCCGCGACAACCCGCTCTGCGAGCTGCTCTCGCGTCTCGCCGTCGTGGCCGATCTCTCCCTCGAGCCAGCGGGCGAAGCCCTCCGGGAACCGCTCGGAGACCTCGGCGCGTGTCAGCCCCGACCACGAGCCGACGTCGATCTCCCGGAGCGCCGGGTCCTCCACCACGTCGAGCCCGAGCCGGGCGGCGACGGCGCGGGCGGTCTCGCTGGCGCGGGCGAGGTCGCTCGCGTAGACGGCCGTGATCCCGTCACCCGAGAGCCGCTCGGCCAGCTCGGCAGCCTGCTGCCTGCCCGTCCGGTTGAGCGGAGGGTCGGCATGGCCCTGCCAGCGGCCGACGCGGTTCCACTCGGTCTCACCGTGGCGTGCGAGGAGGAGGCGTGTCACGCGGACTAGGCTAGCCCCGTGGATCTCGGCCTCGACGGTAAGATCGCGCTCGTCACAGGCTCGAGCCGCGGGATCGGTCGCGGCATCGCGACCCGCCTGGTCGAAGAGGGGGCGAACGTCGTCTTCTGTGCACGGGGCGCCGAGGCGCTGGACGCCGCGGTGCGCGGCGCGACAGGTCCCGGCCAGGCGCACGGGGTCGTGGCCGACGTCACGAGCGCGGACGGAGCTGCGACTGCGGTGGCCGCCGCAGTCGAGGCGTTCGGCGGCCTCGACATCGTGGTGAACAACGTCGGCGGCTCGGGCGCGCGGACGTTCGACGAGCTCGATGTCGGCGACCTCGCGGACGTTCTCGGCAGAAACGTCGTCCCGGCCCTTGCGGTCTCTCGGGCGGCCCTGCCTGTGCTGCGTGAGCGAGGCGCCGGCACGATCGCGATGATCGCGTCGATCTGGGGTCGCGAGGGCGGTGGAAGCCCGAGCTACAACGTTGCGAAGGCGGCCGAGATCAGCCTGGCGAAGGCGATGGCCCGCGACCTCGCCGCGGACAAGATCCGCGTGCTCAGCGTCGCGCCCGGCTCGACGCTCTTTCCGGGCGGCAGCTGGGAGCGGCGCGTGCGCGACGATCCCGAGGGCATGGCCGCGTTCATCGATCGCGAGCTTCCGTGGGGCCGGTTAGGCACCGTCGACGAGGTCGCCGACGTGGTCACGTTCCTGGTGTCGCCACGCGCCTCGTGGGTCGTCGGGACGTGCGTCGTGGTCGACGGCGGCCAGTCACGCAGCTTCTGAGTCGCGTCGGTCGAGCCCGTACGAGGCTCGGGCCGAGGCGGCGACTACGCTGGACGGATGGAGGTTGCCGGCCGGGTCATGCAGACGTTCGCCGAGCGCGTGCGCGCCCTCGAGGACACGGCGTTGTCGCCGCTCGCGGTGCGCTCGTACGAGACCCGGGGGCGCGAGCGACAGGAGGAGCCCTGCTCCGTGCGGACACCGTTCCAGCGGGATCGCGACCGCCTCGTCCACTCGAAGCCGTTCCGCCGGCTCAAGGGGAAGACGCAGGTGTTCATCGACCCCGAGGGCGACCACTACCGGACACGCATGACGCACACGCTCGAGACGACCGCCATCTCGCGCGTCGCCGCGCGCGCGCTCAGGTTGAACGAGGACCTGGTCGAGGCGATCGGTCTCGGCCACGACACCGGGCACACACCGTTCGGTCACGCGGGCGAGGAGGCGCTCGACGAGGCGCTGCGCGAGCGGTTCGGCGGGCATTTCCTGCACAACGAGCAGTCGCACCGCATCGCGCGGCAGCTGAACCTCACCCACGAGGTCTGCGACGGGATCCTCACCCACACCGGGGAGCGGGAGCCCGCGACGCAGGAGGGGCGGATCGTCCGCATCGTCGACCGGATCGCGTACGTGAACCACGACATCGACGACGCGGTGCGCTACGGGCTCCTGACCGAAGGAGACCTTCCCGGGCACGAGATCGCGCTGCTCGGCGCGACGGGTTCCGAGCGCATCGACACACTCGTCCACGACCTGGTCGAGGCATCCGAGACCGCCGGGGAGGTCGTCCAGGGCGACGAGGTGGGCGAGGCGATGCTCTCGCTCCGCGCGTTCATGTTCGAGCGGGTCTATCTGGGCCCCCAGGTGATGCCGGAGCACGAGCGCGCGAGGCGCGTCGTCCGCGCGATCTTCGACAGGCTCGTGAACGAGCCCGAGCGGCTTCCACCGGGCGACGACGCGCTCGCGACACGGGTGACGGACTACCTCGCCGGGATGACCGACCGGTTCGCGCTCGCGTACGCCGCGGCGCTCGGCGCGGAGTAGGGTCGCGCGGTGGCGCGGATCAAGGACACGAGCGTCGCGGAGGTCAAGGCCGCCGCCGACATCGTGGACGTCGTCTCCGCGCGCACCTCGCTGCGGCGCGCGTCGAGCTCGCGCTTCACCGGGCGCTGCCCGTTCCACGAGGAGCGGACGCCGAGCTTCTCTGTCGATCCCGTCGACAAGCTCTACTACTGCTTCGGCTGCGGGAAGGGGGGCGACGTCGTCCGCTTCGTCCAGGAGACCGAGAACGTCGACTTCGCCGGGGCGGTCGAGTGGCTCGCAGACCGGTTCCGGGTGACGCTCGAGTACGAGGAGAGCTCACCCCAGGCGGACGCCGCACGTCGGCGGCGGGAGCGGCTGACGGCGCTGCTCGATCAGGCCACCGCGTACTTCGAGCGGGTGCTCTGGGAGGCGGAGACGGGCCGGCCGGTGCGCGAGTACCTCGCCGGCCGTGGCCTCGGCGAGGAGATCGCGAAGGAGTTCCGGCTCGGCCTCTCCCGGGGACACGGTCTCGTCGCGAAGGCACGCGAGAGCGGCTTCTCCCCCGAGGAGATCCGCGCCGCCGGGCTCGCGAACCAGCGCGGGAACGACTACTTCCCGTTCCGCCTGATGTTTCCCCTGGCGGACGCCCGTGGGCGGGTGATCGGCTTCCAGGCACGCCGGCTCCGCGACGACGACCCGCTCAAGGGCAAGTACGTCAACACGCCCGAGAGCGAGCTCTTCAAGAAGGGAAATGTCCTCTACGGGCTCCACCTGGCCCGGCCCGCGATTGCGAAGCAGGATCGCGCGATCGTCGTGGAGGGGAACACCGACGTGATCGCGCTCCGCCAGGCCGCGGTGGAGGCGGTCGTCGCGTCGATGGGCACGGCCCTGACCGAGGCTCAGCTCCGCGAGCTCGGCAGGCTGACGAAGCGGCTCTTCCTCTGCTTCGACGCCGATGCCGCCGGCCAGGAGGCGACGCTGCGGGGGATGGAGCTCGCGGTCAGGCAAGGGTTCGACGTCCGCGTCGTTCCGCTCCCGAAGGGCGAGGACCCCGCCGACGCCCCGGACTCGTTCGCCGCACGGCTCGGGTCGGCCGAGAGCTACCTCCACTACCGCGTGCGGATCACGCTCGAACGGACGCCGGATCGGCAGGAGGCGTTCGTGCGGGCGCGCGAGATCCTCGCGCCCGTGGAGGACTCGCCGGAGCGGCAGGAGGCCCTGCGGCTGCTCGCCGACCGGCTCGACCTTCCACGCGAGACCCTTGCGGGGCTCGCCCCCGCGCGGGGAGGGCCCGCTCCGCAGTCGGCGGCGGCGACGACCCCGAGGCTGCTCGAGGCCGGGATCCAGCGCGAGCGCGACCTGCTCGCCGCGGTCGCGCGTCATCCGGCTCTCGTTCCCGAGCTCGCCGCGCTCACACCCGAGCACTTCGACGACCCGCTCCACCGGCGGTTCCGCGAGATGCTGGTCGCCGGTGCCCCCGAGGACGAGGAGCTCGTCGCGCTGCGCGCCGAGCTCGGCGCGCGCGCGGATCGCGACGAGCTCGACGAGCGCACCGGGAGGGAGCTCCTGTTGCGGTTGCACGAACGGAGGCTGCGGCGCGAGCTCCAGGGCGCGGACCTCGTCCGGGCGACAGAGCTCCAGGCGCGGCTTGCGAAGGTGCACTCGGCGCTCGCCGAGCTCGTGTGAGCGGGTGAGCCCGTACACGGCGAGCCTCCGGGCGCTCGGGCGCACCCGTGCCTTCGCGTGGATCTTCTCCCGGGTGCTACCGCCGATCGACAGGCGGTTCTCGGGGCGTCGCCGCTCGCTCACGACCATCGGGACGGGCTTCCCTCTCTGCTACCTGACGACGACGGGCCGCCGGACCGGGGAGCGCCGCACCGTTCCCTTGCTCTACGTCGCCGACGGCGAGCGCGTCGTCCTCATCGCCTCGAACTGGGGGCGGCGGAACCACCCCGCCTGGGCGCTCAACCTCGACGCCAACGGCGACGCGTGCGTCTCGGTGGACGGCGTGGAGCGGCGGTATCGGGCGCGTCGCGCGACCCCCGACGAGCAGCTGCGCTACTGGCGCGCGGCGGTTGCGTTCTGGCCGGGCTACGACGACTATCGGCTCCGCGCCGGCCGGGAGATTCGGATGTTCGTGCTCGCGCCGGCGGGATGATCGGCGCGGCCCGGCCGGATCAGCGCGTGGCGCGCCCCTTCGCGTGGGGCGCCGCGCCCGAGGCGCGAGTCTTCTCGGGAACGCACCGGATGGAGCCGGTCTTGAGAACGAACACCTCGCACGTCCGTTCCGCCCGCGGCTTCTGGTCGATGACGGGCAGCGCGACGAACCAGACGGTCGCGGCGGCGAGGGCGACGAACAGGATCAGGAGCGCGACCGCGCCGCCGGCCGTGCGACGCGAGTCGTCGGAGTGCACATGGGCGAGGACGTCCTCGGGCAATCCATAGACAGGTCGTCGGTTGGAGTCGAGCGGGCTGCGCGCATGCCCATGGTTTCCCTCCGCAGTGGTGTTATCGGGACGTGCTCGGTGCTTCGGACGCAGCGCGGGCCGGCAATAGTCCCTCCTTCGAGGGAGCCTGGTCTGCGGCGTGGCGTCGGCGCGGAACCGGAGATCGCGGCGGGGGTCCGAATGCTCGTTCGGGCGTGGGTGCAGGAGAACCCGCTCTACCTCCTCGTAACTTCCCGCTATGCCGCAACGATCCAGAGACAAGGGCTTCCCCGAGGCGATACGCCTACCGACCGCGCCGAGACGGTGAAGGCGGCAGCCAACGCGTGCCGTTACTGCGGCTATCGCGTCCTACCGTCAGCCTCGGGAGCGTCAGCTACGCGCCCGGTGGGGTTGGGGGGTAAACAGCTTCCAGTGCCCCTCGGAGACGACTTCGACGGTGCCGTCGACCACCTTGATGGCGGTCTCGTCGTCGATCGCGTACGCCGGACCCGGGATCCCGGCCGCCCATCTTTCTGCGTCGGCCATGGTGTTCTCCGGCAGCATCTCGTGATCCAGGTGCGGGAAGATCGAGAAGTCGACGATTCCCAGCGTGCTGTCGCCACCGGTGGGCGGCTTCCAGCCGACGAAGTCCTCCCCGATACGGGGGGTCATCACCATGCTCCCGGCGCTCAGCCCCACCCAGACCGTCTCGCGCAGCGACGGCAAGAGATCCGCCAGCCCGGACTGCCGCATCCAGTGGCACAGGTACAGGGCGTCGCCGCCATTCACCAGCAGGACGTCTGCCTCCCGGACCCAGGGGACCCAGCGCTCTTCACCGATGCTGGGCAGCGCGGTGAGCTCCAGCACGCCCAAGGACTTCCAACCCAGCTCGCACATGGGTGTGGAGGCCTGCCCGCTGATGAAACGCCATGCCCCACCAGGACTGCCCTGGGGGTGCCCGTACCCCGCGGTGGGGATGCAGAGGGCGTTGGAGTCGGCGATCGGTTTGCCCAGGAGGTCGACCAGCGCGTCGTGGATGCTCGTGTTCTTGATGCCCGCGGAAGTGAGAAGAAACCTCATGATGCCTCCCGTGTCGATTTCAGCAGAGGAGACTCGGGCGGCCTCCGAAAATCATCGCGCTGGAGTCCTGGCCGTAGCCTTCAGCCGATCTCTTCGGCGACGACGGACTAGCTCGTTGACCTCGCGCATTGCGGTAACCCGATCGGCCCTCGCGAGGCGTCGGATTTGGGCATGTGGATGGTGCGGGGGCGCGGGGAGTCGGCGCCGGAGCATGCTCGGTGTAATCGGGCGACGAACGAGGGTGGCGGCCGCGGGGTGTCGCGGGTTTGGTGATGCGGTCGTTCTCACCCGGTAGAGGAGCATCCGCGAAGGGAGTCAAGGTAGAGGAGCGCCCCGGAGCGATGCTTGCCTATCCCTCCCCCGAGGGCGGCACGCCTCGGGGCGCATCCGTTTCTTCGGCAGCCGGACAGAAACGGTTTGAGGCCAGACCCCCGTGAGTTACCGCGACGTCGGCAGTCGCCGGGTGCTGACCCGGATGGCGTCCGCAACAGCGACGACCGCAGCGACCGCCGCTGCGCCGAGACGCCCGTCGTGCCACGAGCGGTCGAAGTCGAAGCCCAGTTTCTTGGCGCCCCAGAAGACCGCTAGGGCGACGACGAACGTGAGAGCGAACACCACAACTGCTCGTGCGACCACCTCGAGCATCTTGTCACGGCATGCGGACGATCATCGCGAGCGGTTCCCCGGCGCCCACGTAGGTCGGAGCATCTGGCCGGCAGCCGAACTCGCATGCGGGCGGAGGGCCAGGCGTGAGCGAGCCGGGGCGACGCGCTAGTGCTTCTCTGCGGCAGCAGCCCCGTCGTCGTGCCGCGTCCGTGCCCGTTGCTCTGCCACCCAGGCGTTGTATTCGAGGCGGGCCGTGTGTTTGCGGGCGGCTTCGCGTCCGCGACGGGCGGCCGGGGAGTACTTGTGACGCCAACGTCTCAGCAACAGGCTCATGGAGTCAGCATCGGAGACGCAGCCGGATGCGGCGCCACCCGTTGGTCGAGAAGGGGTCTGGACTTTCCTCGCGCTAGACGGCGCGGCACGTCTGTGGCCGAATGCTCGGCGAGCAGGATCCCACGGAGTTCGGCGAGCGCCCTGGTCGGGCCGGGGCGCCCTTCGAGTTTCTGGCTTGCCCAAAGGGGGTTGGCAGCTCCCCGGGTTGGACTCGAACCAACAACCCTCCGGTTAACAGCCGGATGCTCTGCCAATTGAGCTACCGGGGACGGCAGCGAGCGCGAAGTGTAGCCGCCCCGAAACGGGGAGGAGACCGGCCCGAGCGAGCGAAGAGGGGGAGTTCCGTGCGTCGGAACATGGTCATCGTCGCCGCCGCGGCACTCGCGCTGGTGTGGGCCGCGCCTGCCGTGGCCGCGCAGAGCGCGAGCGTCGCCGCGCTGCAGGTCGCCCTGCGCGCGCACGGGCTGTACGACGGCCCCGTGGACGGGATCTCCGGTCCGATGACCCGGGCGGCGGTGCTTCGCTTCCAGCGGTCGCACGGCATCCGTCCCACGGGGAAGGTCGGGATGGCGACCCGGTGCAAGCTCGGCAAGCTCGGGGCGCCGCTGCTCGGCCAGCGACAGCTCTCCTCCGGGCGCGTGGGCTGGGACGTCGCGTCGCTCGAGTTCCGCCTGCGCGCGTTCGGTCTTCCGGCGAAGCGCGTCGACGGCCGCTTCGACGGCGCGACCGCAGCCGCGCTGCGCCGCTTCCAGCGCGCGCGGGGGCTCACGCCCGACGGCGTCGCCGGGACGAAGACGTTCCGGGCGATCGTGCGCGGCCCCGCCGCCGTGGCGAAGCGAGCCTCGATCGTCCATCGCGTTCGAGCGGGCGAGGGCTTCGTCGTGATCGCGCGCCGCTACCGCATCTCGCCGGTGACACTCGCGAAGGCGAACGGCCTCACTCTGACGAGCGTGCTGGTTCCGGGGCAGCGCCTGCGCGTCCCCGGCAGGAGCGCACCCGCGCCGAGCGCGCCTGCAGCGCGAACCGGACCGGCGCCGACGCTCGTCCACACGGTTCAGCCGGGCGAGGGCTTCATCTCGATCGCCCGGCGGTACGGCGTGCGGCCGGCCGTGCTCGCGAGCGCGAACGGCCTCTCCCTGGCGAGCGTGATCTCTCCGGGCCAGCGCCTGCGCGTTCCGGGCCGCGTCGTGGCGACGCGGCCGGCGACGCGCCCCGCTGCCGCCGTCCTCCGCCACACGGTCGACGCGGGCGAGAGCTTCTTCTCGATCTCGCAGCGCTACCACGTGAGCCCGTGGCGGCTCGCGCGGATCAACGGCCTGTCGCTGATCTCGACGATCGTGCCCGGTCAGCGGCTCGTGCTTCCGCAGGGCGCGCGCCTCGCCTCCGAGGGAGCGCAGGTCGGCCTCGACACCGTGCGCGCGTCGATCGATCGCTGGGCCGCGGTGTACGGCGTCGACCCGAAGCTCGTCCGCGCGCTCGCGTGGATGGAGTCCGGCTTCCAGGAGGACGTCGTCTCGAGCGCGGGCGCGATCGGCGTGATGCAGCTGCTCCCCGAGACGTGGGAATGGGTCGACACGGTGCTCCTCCGAGCGACGACACCGCGGACGTACGACGGGAACGTGCGCGCCGGCGTCCGCTACCTCCGCTGGCAACTCGACCAGTTCGGCGGCAACGTCCGCCTCGCGCTCGCCGGCTACTACCAGGGGGCGCGCGCTGTCCGCGAGCGCGGTCTGTTCGACGACACGAAGCAGTACGTCTCCGTGATCACGCAGCTCTACGGCTCGGTCTGAGTCAGAACGTCGAGCTGCCGCGGGAGACCCGGTCGCCGGAGGCGGCGCACGGCTCCCGACGGCAGCCCGATCGCGCTCCCTGCCCGGTTCGCGTCACGAGCCGCCACGGGCAGGACGAAACTGGAACCGGAAGCGCATTAGGTGCAGGCGGCGCCTGCGGCCCCGCCGGCTCTCCATCACCTCGGGCCTCGGCTCGTCTGTCCGCAGGGCGTCGTGGGCGAGCTCGGCCCGATGCTCCCGAACGAGCATCCGCCGCGTATCGGCATCCGGAGACAGCATGACGTTCTCCTCCTCTCAGTGGGCCCTCGCCGACTTCCGGCGGTGGCCGGTCAGGACGAATGCGGCCGCGAGGACCGCCAGTGCTGCGAGACTCGCGACGGCAACGACCGCGATCGCAGAGCTCCGATCGGTGTCATTGGACGAGACCTCGGCGATCGGCACGGCGTTGGTTCCGCTCCGAGACGCCGCTCCGGAGCCCAAGGGCGCCGCGTGCACCGGGTGGACTTCGGGCGCCGACCGCGCGCGCCCGGTGTCGAGGTACAGCGGCTCGCTGTCGGGCGTTATCGGATACGCGGCGACGTTCGCTGCCGCGAAGAGGGCCAACATCGAGCCGAGTGCCGTGAGCAATGCAAGCCGGCGCGGCGCCTGATGGATGGTCGGCATCTCCGCCCCCTTTCAGTGGTAGGTGAAAGGAGGGTCGACGAGGTCGATGGAGCGCCGGTTGAGGCCTGGTGGAGAACCGTTCGACGTCGGTGGTACGGTCGCGCCGTCCTCCTGGAGAAAGGCACGGATGAGGTTCCGGATCCTCGGTCCACTCGAGGTGCGCAGCGGGGTGCGTCCCGTGCTGCTCGGCGCCTCGAAGCCGCGCGCGCTGCTCGGGGTCCTCCTCCTCCATCCGAACGAGGTCGTGTCGATCGATCGTCTCGTCGACGAGCTCTGGGGAGAGCGCCCGCCTGCCACGGCAGCCAAGCTCGTGCAGGGCTATGTCCACGCGCTCCGCAAGCAGCTCGATGCGGACACCCTCGTCACGCAGACACCGGGGTATCGGCTGCGCGTCGATCGCGACGCGCTCGACCTGCTCGAGTTCCAGCGCCTGACCGAGGAGGCACGCTCCGCTCCAGCCGAGCGCGCGGCGGAGCTACGCCGCAGCGCGCTCGAACTGTGGCGCGGTCCGCCGCTTGCGGACGTCGTCTTCGAAGGCCCGGCCCGCCACGAGGTCGGGCGCCTCGCCGAGCTGCATCTGGCCACGCAGATCGAGCTGCTCGAGACCGACCTCGAGCTCGGCCGCCACTCCCAGCTCGTCGGCGAGCTCGAGCTGCTCGTCGCCGCTCACCCGTATCAGGAGCGCCTACGCGGTCTGCTGATGCTTGCCCTCTACCGCTCGGGGCGCCAGGCGGACGCGCTGCATGCCTACCAGGACGCTCGCAGGGCGCTGAGCGAGGAGCTCGGCCTAGAGCCCGGCCAGCCGCTCCGTGATCTCGAGGCGGCCATTCTCCGGCAGGACGAGGCCCTGACCAGCGGAGGCGCCCGCGACGTTCCAGGCCCGGCGACGCCGCCCGCGCCTCTTCGCGCCGCGCCGACCGGGGACGAGCTTCGGCCCGTCACCGCGCTGTTCGTGGACGTCGTCGGCTCGAAGGCCCTCGGAGCACGCGACTCTCGTCCGAGGATGCGGAGGCGCTCGTCGGGGAGTGCCTGGCGCTGGTGAGCCAGGCGGTCGAGGAGTTCGGCGGCACGGTCCAGGCCACCAAGGGCGACGGGATCGCCGCCGTGTTCGGCGTCCCGCATTCGCATGAGGACGATCCCGAGCGCGCCGCACGGACGGCGCTGCGAATCCTGGAGGTGGTCGGTGCGTACGCCCACGACATCGCCGACGCATGGGGGATCCCCGACTTCGCGGTTCGCATCGGGATCGCCGCGGGCCGGGTCGGGGTCGGGTCGGTCGCAGCCGGGAGCGCTGCCACCGCCGTCCCCGATGACGTGGTGAACCTTGCGGCCCACGTCCAGCGCGGCAGCGGCCCCGGGAACGGCCGCCGTCAGCGAGGAGACGGCTCGGCGCCTCGCGACCGAGGTTCGAGCTCGATCCGCTCGGGGAGGTCACCGTGCAGGGCCGGGCGAGCCCGGTGCGGGCGTCGAGGCTCGTCGGGCCGAGCCCATCCGGCCCGTGCCTCGCGTCTGACGGGCTCTGGTCGGTCGGGAGTGGGAGCTCGACCGAATCCGAGCCGTCGTGGCCGATCTCGAGGCCGGCAGAGGTCAGGTCCTTCTGCTCTCGGAGAGCCGGGTATCGGCAAGACCCGCATGCTTACGGAGTTGCGCTCGATCGTCCCGGAGCAGGTGACCTGGCTCGAGGGCCAGTGCCTCTCGCACGGCGGGCTGCCGTCCTGGCCGTTCATCGAGGTGCTCCGGCGCTGGCTCGGCGTCGAGCTCGGGGACGCGGAGGTGATCGTGCGGACGCGTGCGCGGGCGCGGCTCGTGCCGCTCTTCGCGGCAGGCGCGATGCACGCGCTGCAGGGGCTCGGTGCACTGCCTTCGGATCCGGCTCACACCGGATCTCGATGCGCACGCCGATGCCTCCGAGATACGGCGCGGGCTACGTCGCGTGGGTCGAGGCCCTTGCCGAGCGGGGCCCGATCGTCCTTGCGGTGGAGGACCTGCATTGGGCGCATGCCTCGACGCGCGAGCTGGCGGAGGACCTTCTCGAGCTCACCGATCGCCTGCCGCTCATGGTCGTCGCAACGCTCCGACGCGAACCGGCCTCGGAAGGCTGGCGGTTCCGCACACGCGTTCTCACCGACTTCTCGCACCGTTCGACCGAAATCGCTCTCGACCCACTCGGTCCGGGAGCGGCCCGAGAGATACTCGCCGCGCTGCTGCCGGGTGTAGTCGACGAAGAGACGGCTCACGAGCTCGTTGTGCGCGCCGAGGGCAACCCCCTCTATCTCGAGGAGCTGCTACGAGGACTCCTCGAGGCGGGAGGGCTCGAGCGAACGCATCGCACCTGGACGATGACCCTGAGGCCGTCGCTCTCGCTACCACCCGCGCTCGAGAGCCTCCTGGTCGCGCGGATCGATCGGCTGGCCGAGGGGACCGCGACTGCTGGCACAGATCGCGGCGGTGCTTGGACGAGAGTTCTCGGTGCCGGTCCTCGCGCATGTCGCCGGAGACGGGACGCGCGACGATCTCGCGGCGCTCCTGCGTGCCGAGATCGTGCGCGAGGTGCGTCGCTACCCCGAGCTCGTGTGCGCATTCCGGCACGGTCTCCTCCAGGAGGCGACGCTGTCGACGCTCACGCCCGGGCGGCGTCGAGAGCTCTACGGTGCGGTGGCGACCGCCTTCGAGGAGCTCCACGCGGGATCGCTCGGCGACGATCTCGAGCGGCTCGCGCACTACCACGCGCAGAGTGGGGACATCACGCAGGCGATCGCCTACCTCGACCGCGCGGCCGCGCGGGCGGACGAGCTCGGTGCCGGCTCGCGCGCCGCCGAGCTGCGGGAGCGCTCGCGCGAGCTGCGCGGTCGACACCGGCGTCGCGCGCCCGTGACCGGGACCGCTACTTCTTGCAGGCGGCGGCGATGTCGAAGCTGTAGACGGGATGGTCGAGCACGCAGCCCGTGCTCCGGGAGACGAACGTGCGGATCTGGTTGTGCACGAGCGGCGCCCAGGGTGGGTTGTCGCGCATCAGGTCGACGTCGAGGTCGGCCCAGGCCTTGCGCCGTGCCTCACCGGTCAGGCGGTTCGCCGCCTCGATTCGCGCGTTGACGCGTGGGTCGTCGAGGTTGACGCCCGAGACGCCGCTACCACGGTAGAGCAGTGGGACGAAGAAGCCGGCCGCGTCGCCGTAGTCGGCGATCCAGCCGCTCAGGGCGAGGTCGAACGGCTCCCCGGGCGTGGCGATCTTGGCGGCGACGACATTGAAGTAGAAGTACTTCACCTGCACGTCGATCCCGATCTGCTTGAGGTTGTGGACGAGTGTCTGGGCGAGGGCGACGCCCTGTGGAGTGTTGTTCGCGTAGAGGACGAGCGTGGTCGGCTTGATGGTTGCCCGTGCGAGCCATTTTCTCGCGGTGGCGGGGTCGGCGCCTTCGAGCGGGTAGATGCTCGCGGGGCGGGCGAGCGCGGGCGGCAGCATCTGGTCGGTGCGCTTGCCACCGAGGTAGCCGAACGTGCGGGCCATCTCCGGACGGTCGATCGCGAAGTTGATCGCCTTCTCGAGCGGGATCTGGCCCGGCCCCCGGAACGCGGGCCGGTCGTGGTTGAACGCGACGAAGGAGGTCCCGAGCGATGGGGCTGACGAAGAACTGCCCGCCGGGCCGGTTGATGCCGTACCTCTCGGACAGGCGCTGCGGCACGCTCTCGGCACCGGGGAAGCAGTAGTCGATCCGGTCCTGCTCGACGGCGACCACGCAGGCCTCGTAGCTCCTGAGGGTCAAGACCACTTCGTCGACGTTGGCGGGACGGTCGCCGCGGTAGTACGGGTTGCGTTTCAGCACGATCCGCTGGTTGAGGATTCGCTCGTGGACGTAGTAGGGGCCCGACCCGGCCGGGGTGTCGAGCTCGGTGATCGGCGTGTGCGGCAGGACCGGGCAGAAGAACGGCATCGAGAGTCGGGCGGTGAAGTCCGCCGACCGGCCTGGTCAGCCGGATCTGGAGCCGGTAGCGGCCGAGCACGCGGACACCGGAGATCGATTGCGCCTTGCCGTCGATCACCGCGGCGGCACCGACGATCTCGCGCATGTAGGCGGTCGCCGGTGACGCGAGCCTGGGTTGCGCATCCCGATTGAACGCGTCGGCAAAGCTCTGCGCGGTCACCCGGTCGCCGGTGTGGAAGCGGAAGGTCTTCTTCAGATCGAAGGTGTACGTCCGCCCGTCCTTGGAGACTGTGTACCGGTCGACGACCTCCGGCACGAGCCGCGTCCCGGCAGCTCCCGGCGCGTCCGGGTAGGTGAACAGCTTCGCGCAGGTCGCGTACTCGAGCGGCCACGACAGGTCCGTATACGCGAGCGCCGGGTCGACGTGGTCGAGTTCGACGGGGAAACTCATGCGCAGCGTGCCGCCCTTCCGCGCCTCCCCGGCCGCGCTCGCGCTGCCGGCCGGGCGCGCGAGGCCCGACGCCACGAGCAAGCCGAGCCCCACGGCCAGCATCGCGAGCGAGAGTGAGAGCCTGCCGGTCATCACTTCTTGCAGGCGGCTGCGATGTCGAAGCCGTAGAGGGGGTGGTCGAGGAAGCAGCCGAGGCTCTGCGAGACGAACGTGCGGATCTGGTTGTGCCCGAAGCGGCGCCCAGGGTGGGTTGTCGCGCATCAGGTCGACGTCGAGGTCGGCCCAGGCCTTGCGCCGTGCCTCGCCGCTCAGGCGGTTCGCCGCCTCGATTCGCGCGTTGACGCGTCGGTCGTCGAGGTTGACACCCCAAGCGCCGCCGCGGTAGAGCAGCGGGACGAAGAAGCCGGCCGCATCGGCGTAGTCGGCGATCCAGCCGCCCAGCGCGAGGTCAAAGGGCTCCCCGGGCGTGGCGACCTTGGCCGCGAGCGCATCGGAGAACCGGCCGCGCTCGCGCTGCCGGCCGGGCGCGCAAGGCCCGATGCCACGAGCAAGCCGAGCCCGACGGTGAGCATCGCGAGCGGGATCGTGAGCCGGCGGGTCATCTACTTCTTGCAGATCGCTGCGAGGTCGTCGCGATAGACGGGGTGGACGAAGAAGCAGCCGACACTGCTGGAGACGAGGGTGCGGTGGTTCCGGTGGAGGAACGGCGCCCAGGGTGGGTCGTTTCGCACGAGTTCGGCGTCGAGTTCTGCCCATGCCTGGCGACGTGCTTCGCCGGTGAGCCGGTTCGCGGCATCGATGCGCGCGTTGACCTTCGGATCGTCGAGGTACGCCCAGTTGCTGTTTCCAGTCGGCCCCAGGCTCTCGCCGTGGAGCAGCGGCACGAAGAAAGCGGCGGGACTGCGTAGTCGACCGTCCAGGGTTGAAACACGACGTCGAACGGCTCCCCGCGGGTGCCCACCCTCTCCGCCAGGCGGCGAGGTCGAAGTACTTGACCTGCACGTCGATCCCGATCTGGTTGAGGTTGTAGACGAGTGTCTGGGCGAGGCCGACGCCCCGTGAAGTGTTGTCCGCATAAAGGACGAGCGTGCTTGGCTCGTCGTTGCCCGTGCGAGCCATTTTCGCGCTGTGGCGGGGTCGGCGCCCTTGAGGGGGTAGATGCTCGCGGGGCGGGCGAGCGCGGGCGGGAGGAGCTGGTCGGTGCGCTTGGCGCCGAGGTAGCCGAACACGCGGGCTATTTCCGGTCGGTCGATTGCGTAGTTGATCGCCTTCTCGAGCGGGATCTGGCCCGGACCCCCGAACGCGGGCCGGTCGTGGTTGAATGACGAAGGTGGTCCAGAGCACGGCCTGACGAAGAACTGCCCGCCGGGCCGGTTGATGCCATACGTTTCGGCCAGGCGTTGCGGCACGTTCTCGAGACCGGCCGGAAGCAGAGTCGATCCGGTCCTGCTCGACGGCGACCACGCAGGCCTCCGGGTCGAGACGGTCAAGACCACCTGGTCGACGTCGGCGGGCCGGTCGCCGCGGTAGAACGGGTTGCGTTTCAGCACGATCCGCTGGTTGAGGATTCGCTCGTGGACGTAGTAGGGGCCCGAGCCGGCCGGGTTGTCGAGCCGGTGCTCGGCGTGGTCGGCAGGATCGGGCAGAAGAACGGCATCGAGAGTCGGGCGGTGAAGTCCCCGACCGGCCTGGTCAGCCGGATCTGGAGCCGGTAGCGGCCGAGCACGCGGACGCCGGAGATAGGTGCGCCTCCCCATCCGCGACGGCATCGGCGCCGACGATCTCGTGCATGTAGTTCTTCGCCCCAGAGCGCATGCGCGGATCGGCGTCTCGATCGAAGGCATCGGCAAAGCTGCGTGCGGTCACCGCCGCGCCCGTGTGGAAGCGGAAGGTTCGCTTCAGATCGAGCGTGTAGGTGCGGCCGTCCTTCGAGACTGCGAATCGACGCACCACTTCCGGGACCACGCGTGTCCCCGGCTCACCTGGCCGGTCCGGGTTGTTGAACAGCCTCGCGCAGGTCGGGTGCAGGAGCTCCCACGAGGGCCCGGAGTACGCGAGCGCACGTGCGCCTTGCCGTCTATCACCGCGGAGGCGCCGACGATCTCATGCATGTAGGCCGTCGCCGGGGACGTGAGGCTCGGCTGAGCGTCCCGGTTGAAGGCATCCGCAAAGCTCTGCGCCGTCACCCGGGCCCCGTGTGGAAGCGGAACGTCTGCTTCAACGTGAAGGTGTACGTCCGCCCGTCCTTCGAGACCACGTACCGGTCGACGACCTCCGGCATGAGCCGTGTCCCGGCCGTACCCGCTGCGTCCGGGTAGTTGAACAGCTTCGCGCAGGTCGCGTACTCGAGCAGCCACGACCGCCCCGAATACGCGAGCGCCGGGTCGACGAAGTCGACTTCCGCGGCGTAACTCACGCGCAGCGTGCCGCCCTTCCGCGCCTCCCCGGCCGCGCTCGCGCTGCCGCGTCGGGCGCGCGAGGCCCGACGCCACGAGCAACGCGAGCCCCGCGGCGAGCATCGCGAGCGAGAGTGAGAGCCTGCCGGCTCATTGCTTCTTGCAAGCGGCGGCGATGTCGAACGCCGTAGACGGGGTGGTCGACGAAGCAGCCGAGGCTCCGCGAGACGAAGGTGGGGATCTGGAGGTGCGCGAAGGGCGCCCAGGGTGGGTTGTTGCGCATCAGGTCGACGTCGAGGTCGGCCCAGGCCTTGCGCCGCGCCTCGCCGCTCAGGCGGTTCGCCGCCGCGATGCGCCGATTGACGACTGGGTCGTCGAGGTTGACGCCGCTGCCGATCCCACGGTCGAGAATCAGGGACGAAGAAGCCGGCCGCATCGGCGTAGTCGGCAATCCAGCCGTCCAGGGCGAGGTCGAAGGGCTCCCCGCGGGTCGCCGTCTTGCCGAGCGCTCGTTGTCGAAGTACTTCACCTCGAGGTCGATGCCGATCTGCTTGAGGTTGAAGACGAGCACCTGGGCCATCGGCGACGATCGTATGAGCTGTTGCCCGCGTAGAGGACGAGCGTGTCCGGCTGGAGCTTCGCCCGCGCGAGCCACTTCCTCGCGGTGGCGGGTCGGCTCCGCCGAGCGGATAGATGCTCGCGGCGCGGGCGAGCGCGGGGGGCAGCAGCTGGTCGGTGCGCTTCCCTGCCGAGGTAGCCGAACGTGCGGGCGAGCGCGGGCCGGTCGATGTGCGTAGTTGATCGCCTTCTCGAGCGGGATCTGGCCGGGGCCCTTGAACGCCGGCCGGTCGTGGTTGAACGCGACGAACCAGGTGTGAGCATGGGGCTGACGAAGAACTGGCCGCCGGGCCGGTTGATGCCGTACTTCTCGGCCAGGGCCCGGTACGCCGTCGCGGGGAGGCTGAACTTGCAGTGGTCGATCCGGTCCTGCTCGACGGCGAGCGGGCAGGCCTCCGGCTGTGCTCGATCGTCTAGACGACCTGGTCGACGTTGGCGGGCCGGTCGCCGCGGTAGAACGGGTTTCGTCTTGAGCACGATCCGCTGGTTGACGATCCGCTCGGCGACGTAGTAGGGGCCCGAGCCGGCCGGGTCGTCGATCTCGGTCGATCGGCGTGTTCGGCAGGATCGGGCAGAAGAACGGCATCGTCAGTCGGGCGGTGAAGTCCCCGACCGGCCTGGTCAGCCGGATCTGGAGCCGGTAGCGGCCGAGCACGCGGACCCCGGAGATCGACTTCGCTTTGCCGTCGATCACCGCGTGTGGCGCCGACGATCTCGCGCATGTAGGCGGTGGCCGGTGAGCCGAGCTTCGGTTGGGCGTCGCGGTTGAACGCGTCGGCGAAGCTCTGCGCGGTCACCCGCGCGCCGGTGTGGAAGCGGAACGTCTGCTTCAACTCGAAGGTGTACGTCCGCCCGTCCCTCGAGACCGTGAACCGGTCGACGACCTCCGGCATGAGCCGCGTCCCCGCCGCACCCGGCGCGTCCGGGTAGTTGAACAGCTTCGCGCAGGTCGCGAACCCGAGGGCCACGAAACGGCCGGTACGCGAGCGCCGGGTCGACGAAGTCGACGTCCGCGGCGGCGCTCATGCCGAAGCGTGCCGCCCTTCCGCGCCTCCCCGGCTGCGTCCGCGCTCCCGGTACCGGCGGGACGCGCGAGACCCGCTGCAAGCAGCAGCGTCGCCCCCTGCAAGCAAGCAGCTGCGAGCGGGAGTGGAGGCCCCCGGGTCATCTCCTCACCAGCCGATGCTAGACCTGGCCGAGCGGAAACTGAAGGGGCGCTCGGCCTCAGCGGAGCGGCGTGCCGGGGCTGGTCCACACGCGTCGGAAGGCGTGACGATGCCGCCGGGCGATGCACCGAGCCCGATCCTCTCGGCCGAGCTCGGCGTCGGAGTCGACGCGCCAGACCGACTCGTCCACGCTGCTCGCCACCCAGACGATGCCCTCGTCGCCGACCGCGACCGCGCTCGGGCCGGCTCCGACCGGGAACGAGTCGAGGACCGTCTCGCCTCCGCGATCGATGTGCCAGAGCCTCGCGCTCGAGCTCCCGGTGAACCAGACGGCGGCCGCCGCGGACCGCGATCGCGGTCGTCTGCGAGTCGAGGACCTCCGTCCACGAAGGTGCTGCCGAGCTCGGCGCCGGTCGCCGGATCGAGCTTCGATCACGCCGTTGATGCCGCCGAGCCAGACCGCCCCGCCTCCGGCGGCGATCGACGACGACGCCCCGTGGCCTTCCGCGAGGCGCTTCGGCGTGCCCGTCTGCGGATCGATGCGCGTGACTTCGCCCTGGCCTCGCTCGAGGGCCCAGACGGCGTTTCCCCCACGGCGAGGGCGACTGCCTCGCGCAAGACCGAGAACGTCCCCGTCTGGGTCGTCTGGAGAACGATGCGGCGGCGCACCTCGCCGAGCTCCGGTCCGATCTCGAGCAGCGCGAGAGCGCGTCCCTCGTTGACGGCGACCCAGACCGACCCCTCGCCGACGGCGAGCGCGATCGGGATCCCGTCTGCGGGAACCCCTCGGGTCGGCGCGACGACCTCCATCGTCTCGGGATCGATCCTCGTCAAGCGTGCTCGCCTTCGGATCGAGCACCCAGACGAAGCCTTCGCCCGCGGCGATCAGCGACGACTCGAACCCGACGGGGATGTCCGCGACGAGGTCGCTGCTCGAAGGGTCGATGACGCCGACCGACAGCGGCCGGATCCCCGTGAGCCCGTCCGAGCCTCGGAGGAGCATCCGCCGACGATCACGGCGAGGACTACGACGGCCGCCGCAGCGCCGACCAGCGCGCGCACGCGCACGGGCCAGCGGGTGGGCGTGAGGCGGCGCGCGCGCCTGGGACGCCGACGTGTCGACAGTGACGACGCATCGGGTAGCCCGAGCGCGGCGCGGGCGGACGCGACGAGCTCGCCGCAAGTCCTCGTAGCGGTCTCCCGGCGCCTTGGCCAGGGCGCGCGCCATGACCGAATCGATCTCACTGCCGAGCTCCGGGTGCGTCGTGGCGAGCGAGGGCGGCGGCTCGTTCACGTGTGCCCACAGCGTCGCGACCTCGGAGTCCCGTGCGAACGGCCGCTCGCCGGCCAGGCACTCGTACAGCACGCAGCCGAGCGAGTACACGTCGGCGCGTGCGTCGACCGTTTCGCCTCGGATCTGCTCGGGCGAGACGTACTCGATCGTTCCGACCAGCTCGCCCGTCCCCGTCAGGCCGGAGATCGAGGACGTCTGCTTCGTCAGGCCGAAGTCCGTCAGGTAGCAGTGCTCACGGCCGGAGCGCCCGGCGATCAGGACGTTGGCGGGCTTGACGTCGCGATGGACGAGCCCGCGCTCGTGGGCAGCGTCGAGTGCGTCGCCGACCTGCTCGATCAGCCGCATCGCGCGATCCGGGTCGAGCGGTGCCTCCCGGGCGATCAGCTGCCTGAGGTCGTAGCCCTCGACGTACCGCATCGCCAGGTACAGCCGCCCGTCCGCGTCTCCTGCCGCGTAGATCGGGACGATGTGCGGATGATCGAGCGACGCCGCGACCTTCGACTCGCGGAAGAACCGCTCGCGGAAGCGCTCGCTCTCCGCGAGCTCCGGCACCAGGAGCTTCAGCGCCACCTTGCGGCCGAGGCGGACGTCTTCCGCGCGGTAGACCGCTCCCATGCCGCCTCTCCCGAGCAGCTCCTCCAGACGGAAGCCGGCGATCTCGCTCCCGGGGAGTGGATCCTGCCCGACCGGCAAACGCGCTCCTTCCCTGCGCTTCCCAAGGAGAATACGACCGTGACGGAGGCATTGCGACTCGGCGACTACTCGCTCGAGCTCGAGCTCGGACGGGGTGCGGTCGGTGTCGTCCACCGCGGTCGCTCGGCGGATGGCCGCGTCGTGGCGATCAAGACGTTCGACCCGGCACTCGCCGGAGACGACATGTTCCGGGCCCGCCTGGCCCACGAGGCTCGCGTGGCTCGAGAGATCGTGGACCCGCACCTCGTCCGGATCCTCGAGGCCGGCGAGGACGACGGGCGCCCGTATCTCGTGCTCGAATACCTGTCGGGCGGCTCTCTTGCGGAGAGGCTCGCAGAGGAGCCGCTGGTCTCGAGGAGATGCTTCGGGTCGTGGCCGAGGTGGCAGCCGGCCTCGACGCGCTTCACCGGGGCGGCATCGTCCACCGTGACGTCAAGCCGTCGAACGTCATGTTTCGCGAGGACGGCTCGGCGGCGCTGACCGACTTCGGCGCTCGCGAAGGGGGCCGCGTACACGGTGCTGACCCGCCCGGGTCGAGGTGCTCGGGACGCTCGACTACCTGGCGCCCGAGCTCATCCGCGGCGGGGAGGCGACACCGGCGAGCGACGTCTACGCGCTCGGCTGCGTCGCGTTCGAATGCCTCGCCGGGAGGCCCCCGTTCGCCGATCGGAGCCTGTTCGGCGTGGGGACGGCGCACCTCGAGGACGATCCGCCCGACCCGCCGACGTCAGCTGAGGTCGGCTGGGCCTTGCTGCGGGCGCTGGAGAAGGATCCCGCCGAGAGGCCGGCTACGGCGACGACGTACGCGCACCTCCTGCGCGCCGCCGCACGGCTGTAGCGGCCTGCCCGTCCTCGGTGGACGGCGCACGTGCCGTGCGCGAGCGCGGCCTCTTCGACGACACGAAGCAGTACGTCTCCGTGATCACGCAGCTCTACGGCTCGGTCTGAGTCGACTCGAGAGCCAGCGCCGCCACGTCCCAGAAGTCGATCTCGCGCCCGCGCTCCCGGCCGGCAACGAATTGCGGGCTCGACTCGGTCGCCAGGCCGTCCGCCAGATCGATCCGGCTCGACTCCCATGCCCCGTAGCGGGAGCGCGCTCCCTCCAGTTCAACGGCTCCCCAGTAGAGACCCGCGCGCTCCGTGTCGCCGCGGGCGAGGGCGACGCGTGCGAGCGCCGTGAGGCTGTAGAGGGCCCAGTGCCGATTCCCGTGCTCGCGCTCCAGCCGCAGCGCCTCCGCGGCCGTCCGCTGCGCCTCGACGAGGTCGCCTCGACCGAGTGCGAGAAAGGCGAGGTTCCCGAGTTGTCCCGAGAGCCACCAGTCCCAGCCCAGGTCACGGGCCAGCTCCGCACTGCGCCGAACGAGCGCCGTTCCTTCGTCGATATCGCCATCGGCGACGAGGACCTGTCCGAGCACGGCGTAGTTCGTGATCTCGGTGAGCGGGAACCTGTCACGGGACAAACCGAGAGACTCTTCGGCCAGGCGGCGTGCCCGTCCGTAGTCCCCGCGGCCGAATGCGCCCATCGCCAGGCGATGGGTGAGGCTTGCGATTCCCCGCGGGTCGCCGAGCCCACGGTACAAGGCGAGACTCTCCTCGTGCATCCGCTCGGCGTCCCCGCGACGCCCGGACATGGCGAGAGCGCCGCCGTAGGTCCGTAGCGCTCGGGCGCGGAGCTCAGGGGGGTCGACATCCGCTTCTCCGAGCAGCGCTTCGAGACGTTCTGCGCCCTCCTTCGGAGCGTGCGCCGTCCAGAGATTCTCGAGTGCGATCGCGAGCTCCAGGGCGAGCGTTCGCCGCGAGACGCTCGCCCAGTCGAGCGCCGCTCGGAGATCGTCGAGCTCGGCGAGTGCGACGGGAAGATCGAACGGCGTGTCGTCGTCCTCGGTGAGCGTGGCGGAGCGTGCGATCCGGAGCATCACTTCTGCATGTCGCTCATGAACGCGCTGGGCATCGTCGGAAGCTTCGAGCCGCTCGCCGGCGAACTCCCGGATCGTCTCGAGCATCCAGAAACGGGAGCGCCCGGCCGAGTCCGCGCGGCGTCGGAGGAGGCTCTTGTCGAGGAGGGACGCGAGCGTGTCGAGGTCGGCGTCGCAGACCTCTTCGGCGGTCTCGAGTGTGAACGAGCCGCGAAAGACTGCAAGCCGTGCGAAGAGCTCCTGCTCAATGTGATCGAGGAGGTCGTAGCTCCACGTGATCGTCGCGCGGAGCGTCGCGTGGCGGTCATCGGCGTCACGCGAGCCCTTCAGCATGTCCAGCCGTTGACCGAGACGACCGAGGAGCTGGCCGGGGGCGAGCAGCTTCGCACGGGCGGCCGCGAGCTCGACAGCGAGGGGGAGCCCGTCGAGCCGACGAACGAGCTCGTGGACGTCGCGGATTCCGCGAGGTCGGGCACTACCGCACGTGCCCGGTCGAGGAACAGCGTCGACACCGTCCGTCTCGTTCATCGGCGGCAGGTCGAGCTCGGTCTCACCGGCGATGCGCACGCGGCTCGCGACTCGTGACGAGCAGCCGTAGGGCCGGCGCCTCCGAGACGAGAGCGGCCAGTGGTGCTGCGGCCGCCGGAAGGAGCTGCTCGAAGTTGTCGAGTACGACGTGCGTGCGTCGTACGCCGATACGGGCTGCCAGGGCCGTTGCGTCGGCGCCCGGTCGCGCCGAGCAGCTCGGCGACGGAGGGCAGCAGAAGTGCCGGGTCCCGGAGCGGCGCGAGCGGGACGAAGACCGTGCCGCCGTCCGCTTCCTCCGCGAGCAGGCGCGCGAGCTCCAGCGTGAATCGCGTCTTGCCGGTGCCTCCCGGCCCCACGACGCGAAAGGACGCGCGGCTCGCGCTCGTACCAGACGGCAACCGCCTCGAGAAGCTCGCGCTCACGGCCGAGGAAGGTGGTGGCCGGGATCGGAAGGTCGACCGCGCCGGGCGTCCGCAGCGGCGGGAACGACGCGTCGCCGAGCTGGAGGATCCGTACGAAGCCCTCGAAGTCCTTCACGCGATGCTGCCCGAGGTCCGTCACCGCCACGTGAGTGGAGAGGAGCGTTCGGGTCGGCTCGGTGACGAGAACCTGCCCTCCATGGGCGAGCCCGGCCACGCGGGCTCCCCGATGGACGTCCACCCCCACGTAACCCTCGGCCGTGAGCGTCGGTGCCCCCGTGTGGAGCCCCATGCGAACGCTGATCGGACCGCCTGCGAGCGCCTTCTGCCCGTCCAGGGCCGCATCCACCGCGTCTCCGGCGGTGGGGAACGCGACGAAGAATGCGTCGCCTTGCGTGTCGACCTCGACGCCGCCGTGGGCCGCGAATGCCTCCCTGAGCAGGCGACGGTGCTCCGCGAGCGCCTCGGCATAGCGCCTCGGGCCCGAGCGCGTGCAGCAGCCGCGTCGATCCCTCGATGTCCGTGAAGAGGAAGGTGACCGTGCCGGTCGGGAGCTCAGGGCGCATGGGCTCGCGGAGATTCAACACAGCGGCTCGGCGTGAGGTCCGGGCTCGGCGCCGTCGTCGAGGATCGCCTCGATCGCCGCGTCGAGGCCCAGCTCTCGCCCCGCGTCGACCTCGAGCAGAAAGGCCGGCTCGTCGACGGCGGCCAACGGCGCCGTGAAGGTCTCGAGGCCCTCGGATCGGCGCGACTCCGATCCGTACTCGCCGGCGACTGCCCCCCAGAGCCGCCCGGCGCGCGCGGTGTCTCCGGTGTCGAGCGCGACGAGCGCCAACCCGGCGACGGTCCACAGCATCAGCCTCGATCCTCCATCCGCGCCGCCAGCCGAAGTGCCTCGTGCCCGGCTCGCTCGGCCTCCTCGACGCGACCGAGTTCGCGTGAGAGCTCCAGGACCTCGCATAGCTCGTGGGCCTGCCACCAGCGGAACCCGCACCGCTCGGAGAGGTCAGCGCTCTGCCGCGCCTTGTCCAAAGCGGACCGCACGTCGCCGTCCATGCGGTCGATGCCGCCGAGGCCGCCGATCGCCTGTGCCTCCACCCACGGGAGATCGTGGCTCCGTGCCCGGGCGAGCGACTCGTCGAGGAGCTCCCGGCCGCGAGCTACGTCACCGGAGTGGAGGAGCTGCATTCCGTGCCGGACCAGCACGGCGGTCGCCCCGACGTCGTCTCCGGCATCGCGGAAGGCCGCGACGCTCTGCGCGTAGAGGTCGGCTGCGCGCGCCGCGTCTCCCGATAACGCCGCATTGTTTCCCTGCATGCGCAGGATGCGCCCGCGGAGACCGACGGGGACGCCGCCGCTCGCCGTGACCAGCCGATCGAGTCTGGCGATTCCCTCTGCGGGAGCATGCGCTGCCCAGAAGTTCTCGAGCGCGAGTAGGAGCTCGAGACCCATCGAGGGGTCGTGGTCGGCGGCCCAGTCGAGCGCGGCACGCACGTTCTCGCGCTCTGCGAGCACGAGGTCGTGCCGTTGCTCCGCCACACCGACGCCGGTCTCCGCCGAAAGGTGCGCGGAGCGCGCGAGCTCGAGCATCAGCTCGGCGTGGCGGAGGCGGACCGCGTCGTCGTCAGGGGTCTCGCCGAGGCGTTCGGCCGCGAACTCCCGGATCGTCTCGAGCATCCAGTAGCGATCACGGCCCGCGTCGACGCGCCGACGGAGCAGACTCTTGTCGAGCAGCGAGGCGATCGTGTCGATGTCCGCCTCGCACACGACCTCGGCAGCCTCGAGCGTGCAGCCGCCGCGGAAGACGGCGAGACGGGCGAAGGCATGCTGCTCGCCCGGCTCGAGGAGGTCGTACGACCATGCGATGGTCGCCCGGAGCGTTGCATGACGCGGGTCGGCGTCGCGGGTCCCGCGAAAGAGGTCGAGCCGCCCACCCAGCCGCTCGACGAGCGCCTCCGGGGACGAGAGCTTCGTCCTCGCCGCGGCCAGCTCGAGCGCGAGCGGCAGGCGGTCGAGTCGGCCGACGAGGTCGACGACCGCCGGCGTGGGCTCGAAACCGGGGCGCACGGCGCGCGCACGCTCGAGGAACAACGAGAGGGCGTCGACGTCGCCCAGCGGCGGCAGGTCGAGCTCCGTCTCGCCCGAGATCCTGATGGGCTCGCGGCTCGTCGCGATCAGGCGGAGCGAGGGGACGGCGGTCACCAGCTCCGACAGTGCGCCGGCGACGTGCGGGAGGAGTTGCTCCAGGTTGTCGAGGACGACGTGCGTCTGTCTCTCGCCGACGCGCGTGGCGACCGCATCCGGTGTGCCCGCCGGCGCACCCAGCCGCTCGGCGAGCGCCGGGACCACGAGCGACGCATCCCGAACCGGAGCCAGCGCGACGAAGACCGTCCCACCGTCCGCATCCTCGGCGAGCAGCCGTGCGAGCTCGATCGCGAACCGCGTCTTCCCTGCCCCACCCGGGCCGACGACGGTGAGGATGCGCGGGCGTCGCTCGACCCAGATCGTGACCGCGTCGAAGAGCTCCGTCTCGCGGCCGACGAAGCCGGTGGCCGGGACCGGCAGGTCGACCGCGCCGGGCGTCCGAAGGGGCGGAAACGCCTCGTCTCCGACCTGCAGGACGTGCGCCGGGCCGTCGAAGTCCTTCAGCCGGTGCCTGCCGAGGTCGGAGACCACGGCTTCGGCTTCGAGGAGCGCTCGGGTCGCCTCCGTCAGCAGCACCTGGCCACCGTGCGCGAGCGCGGCCACACGCGCGCCCCGGTGCACGTCGATACCGACGTAGCCCTCTGCGGTCAGTGTGGGAGTTCCCGTGTGGAGCCCCATTCGAACGCGGATCGGGCCGGGCGAGAGCGCGGCCTGGCCGGCGAGGGCCGCGGCGACGGCGCCCGGCGCGGTCGGGAAGGCGACGAAGAATGCGTCGCCCTGCGTGTCGACCTCGACGCCGCCGTGAGCGGCGAATGTCTCGCGAAGGAGGCGCCTGTGCTCGGCGAGCGCCTCCGCGTACGCCTCCGGCCCGAGGGCGTGCAGGAGGCGCGTCGAGCCCTCGATGTCGGTGAAGAGGAACGTGACCGTGCCGGTTGGCAGCTCGGAGTGCATGGGCTCGTGATGATGCAGCACGGCGCCGTGACGCGGCCCGCCGGCGCGCGCGCGGCTACCCGTGGCCCAGTGACTCGATTCGCTGGAGCCGCTCGGGCTCGTCGGCGCGGAACGCCGGATCGGCGGAGAGCTCGGCGAACGCGCGAGCGAAGAACAGTCGTGCATCGGCCTCGCGGCCGAGCGCGAGGAGGCACTCCCCGAGCTCCTCGAGGACGTAGCCGTCGCTCTCACCCAGGGCGTCGAGCTCGTCGAGCAGGGTCCGCTGCAGGGCGAGCGCGGCCTCCAGGTCGCCGCGGGAGCGCAGGCAGCGGGCGATCGACCAGCGCGCGATCCGGGCACGATCGTCGCGACCCTCGGCGAGGAACGCGTCGCGGGAGGTCTCGAACAGGGCGATCGCGCCGGCGTGGTCGCCGGCGTCGTGACACGCCCAGCCCATGTTGTTCGCGAGCGAGCCGACCCACCGCCGCGCCGCCGGGTCGGGCGAGCCTCGGGCGAGCTCCATCGCGCGCTCGTTCCACTCCCGGCCCTGGCCACCGGGCTCGACGATGCCGAGCATGTGTGCGGCGTCGACCGCGAGTGCGTCCTCACCGGCTGACCGGGCGAGCTCCCACGCCGACGCGAACGACTCGCGGCCGCGATCCCCGCGGCGGGCCGTGTTGGCGACCCGCCCGCGCTCGAGGAGGAGCCGCGTGCGGCCGCGGGCGTCGTCGCGGCGGAGGACCGCCTCTGCGTCGTCGAGGACCGCGTCCGCCTCCTCGAACCGGCGTTGGAGGCCGAGGGCCCGTGCGCGCTGCGTCAGCGCCTCGGTGAGGTAGCGGCCGTCTTCTTCGTCGCGCGCGCGGTCGACGAGCACGGAGAAGCGGTGTTCGCTCCCCTCCGGGTCCTCGAAGTCCCAGAGGCGGTCGAGCTCCCCGAGCGGGACCGTCGTAGGCGACGCGTCCACGGCTCAGGCGATCGCCGACGCCGCGGCGTACGCGAGCCGCGCAGCCTCGTCGGGCGCGAGCGCCCAGAATCCGTCGGGTGTCGAGAAGATCTCGACGTCCAGCGTCCCGTCCCATCCACTTGCGCGCAACGCCCGGACGATCCCGGCCGAGCGACCTCCGGCCGCCGGCAGCGCACGCATGCCAGGCACGGGCTCGGGAAGCTCGTCGGCGACGTGGAGGCCCGTGATCCGGCCGACGGCGCCGGCAAGCGCCTCGTCCGTCTCGTGGCCGAGGTTGAACGTGTCCGCCATGATCCCGACGTCGGCCGTCCCAGCCTCCTCGAGGAGCGCCAGCGCATCGGCGAGCGACGTCACGAAACCGGCCGTCTCGCGCTGCGCAGGATGGATCGGCTCGAAGCCGAGCCGGACGCCCGCGTCCCGGGCGACGTCGGCCGCCCGCCGCAGGCCGGCGACGACGACCGAGCGGCCCTCGCTCTCCGTGCGGCCGCCGAGGGGGCCGGTCAAACACAGGACGCACTGCGGCTCGTACGCCGCGAGACGCCGGATGGACGCGCAGATCGACTCGATGCGCTCCTCGGGGTCGGCGGGGCCTTCCATCCCCGGGATGGCGAGCTGGAGGAACGAGGGGACGGTGGGAATGCAGTTCGACACCGAGAGCCTTGCGGCGCGCAGCAGCGCGACGTTGGCCACGTCGTCCTCGGGCAGCTTGAGCTCCCAGAGGCCGATCGCGTCGAACCCCGCGGCGGCGTAGGAGTCGACGTCCTCCGCGAAGGACGCGTTCAGGGTGGAGATCGTCGAGAGCGACAGCTTCACTAGCGTCCTGGAAGCCGCGCAAGCAGACGTCGCGGGAGCGGCGGCTTTGTCAGCTCCTTCGCGACGAGGTACCCCGAGCCGGCGCCGAGCCCCGGGCCGGGGTGCGTGCTCGCACCGACGTGCCACAGGCCCTCGACCGTCGTCCGATGGCCCGGCGCGGAGGCGAACGGCCGCCACAGCAGGTTCTGGTCGAGGGCGCAGCTCCCGGCGTAGATGTCGCCGGCCACGAGGTTGCAGTCGAGCGCCTCGAGATCGGCGGGCGAGAGCACCCTGCGCGCGAGCGTCGCAGCGGCCAGGTTCTCGATCGACTCCCCGAGCCGCGCGACGATACGGTCGGCGTACGCCTCGCGGAGCTCCTCCGTCCACGACCCGTCGCCGACGTCGAGCTCTCCGGCGGCGTCGCCCTTGACCGCGCCGGCCGGGAGCTCCTGGAGCTGGATCCAGACGATCCACTTCCCGTCCGGCGCGCGTGACGGGTCGACGGCACACGGCTGGCCCGTGACGATCGTCGCCTCTGCGGGCAGAAGCCCCCGCTCGGCCTCGTTCACGGCGCGTGAGACGCCGTCGATCCCCGGGGTCACGTGCACGATCGCCGTGCGGCCGAGCCGCTCCGCTTCGGGGCCTTTCCAGCGCGGCGGCTCGTCGAGCGCGAGATGGATCTGCATCCCCGCGCGGCCGTAGCGGTACCGGGCCGCAGCGGAATGGACGTCGGCCGGCACGTCGCCCTGGCGGAGGAGCGAGCCGTAGAGCTGCGTCGGCGTGACGCCGGCGATCACGGCGCGCAGGGCGCCCACGGTCTCGCCGCCTGCGAGGGTCACGGCCACGGCGCGTCCGCCCGAGACGACGACCCGCTGGACGTCGGCGTCGGTCCTGAGCTCGCCGCCCGCATCGCGGACGATCCCCGCAAGCGCTTCGACGAGCCCGACACCTCCCCCGACGGGAACGGGCATCCCGCCGAGCTGCACCGCGCAGGCGATCACCTGGGTCATGAACCCGGAGACGGCGTTCTCCGGGCCGAGCCCGGTGTGGAGCACCCACGGGGCGAGCAGCCCGTGCGCCTCCGGCGCTCGGAACGTCGCCGCCGTCCAGTCGCGGCAGGTCGAGAGCGCGTTGCCCGCGAACCGGAGAAGCCCGTGACGCCCGAACCGGCGCAGCATCTTCTGGCCGAGGCCCAGCCCTCCGGGCGACCAGAGCTCCGTGCCGAGAACGCCGAACGAGAGGTCGGCGTTCGCCATGAACTCGTCGAACTGGCGCTGCCAGGCGGCGCCGTCGCCCGGCGCGAAGCGCTCGAACTCGGCGACGTTCGCCTCCATCGTCGTGGAGAGGAACATCGCGCGGCCGTCGGGGAACGCGGTCGCCGTCGGAAGCTCCGTGTTCACATATTCGAGCCCGCGGCGGTGCAGCTCGTCCCCGAGCTCGGCGTACGCGGCCGAGCCGGTGAAGAGCGGATGCCAGGAGCTCAGCACCTCGTGGGTGAAGCCGGGCAGCGTGTAGTCGGCCTCCGTCCGGATGGCGCCGCCGAGGCGGTCCGACCGCTCGAGCACGCAGACGCTCCATCCCTCGCGCGCGAGTAGCGCCGCAGCCGTGAGCGTGTTGATGCCCGACCCGACGAGCACGGCGTCGAACGTCGCCATGCGGCAACTCTACGCATCCGCCCGCGTTCGGAGGCCTCCGAGCGTCGGGTGTCTGTCGTCCCGCTGAAAGATCGCTTACGAGAGTCGAAACGGTGCTGTTCCGTGGCCCTGCGGCGGGCATCCTCGGCGAGAGCCGCGTGGCTCGACATCCGATTGGAAGGGAGCAGGAATGACGAAGGCGGCGCTCGGATCGATCGGTGTGGTGCTCGCGGCGCTCGCGGTGGTGGTGCCCGCGACCGCGCTCGGGAGCAGCGCCGGCATGGCGCGACCCGCGATCGAGATGAAGTCGAATCTGCCCGGCAAGAAGGTGATCGCGACGCCGGGCCGGATCGGGATCTACTACTGGGACGTCGAGAAGAAGGCCAAGGGCAAGATCAAGTGCACGGGGACGTGCGCGAAGATGTGGCCGCCGGTCTACGTGAAGGGCACGGTCGACAAGCACGTGAAGGGCGTCATGGCCACCTTCGGCACGATCAAGCGCGGCGCGAAGCGGCAGCTCACCGTCAACGGGCTGCCCGCGTACACGTACGAGGGTGACACGGCGGGCGTCGTCAAGTGCGACGGCGTCGACGGCTGGCACGTCGTCCGCGCAGGCTGAGACGCGCGGTGCGGAGACCGCCGCGCGCGCTCCCCCGGCGGGAGGCGCGCGCGGCGGTTTGTTGACATGTCACGGCGGCGGTTGTGACAGAATCGACCGCATGCTGCTGCGAGAGGTCTCGTACGCGCGTCCGTCCACCGTCGAGGAGGCGGTCTCCCTCCTCAGCGAGCACGACGGGGCGCGTGCTCTCGCAGGCGGGCAGACGCTCGTCAACGTCATGAAGCAACGGGCCGCCTCGCCCGATGTGCTCGTCGACCTGGCCGACCTCGACGAGCTGCGCACCATCGCGGTCTCCGGGGCGACGCTCGAGATCGGCGCGATGGCGACGCTGACGTCGATCATGCGCTCGTCCGAGGTGGAGGTCAGCCGGCCGATCCTGGCCACGGTCGCGGCGACGGTTGCCGACGTCCAGGTGCGAAACCGCGGCACGCTCGGCGGGAACATCTGCGTCAACGACCCCACCAACCACTTCCCCCCGCTGCTCGTCGCGCTGGGCGCATCGATGACGATTCGGAGCGCGGACGGGGAGCGCACCGTCCCGGCGGAGGAGTTCTTCGTCGGCGTCTTCGAGACTGCTGTCGGCGAGGGGGACCTGCTGACCCGGATCAGCGTTCCCGCCGCGGGCAAGGGGACCGGCGACGGCATGGCCGGCGTCACGCTCGGCGCGCACGGGACGTACGTCTCGAATGCCGCCGCGTCGGTCGTCGACGGCGCCTGGCGGATCGCGCTCGGGTGCGTCGGCGCAGTGCCGTACCGCGCGACCGAGGTCGAGCAGCGCCTGTCGGGCGCCGACGTCGACGACGCCTCCGCGCGGGACGCAGTCGAGGGGCTCGGCGCGACACTCGATCCTCCGGCCGACGTCCACGCGTCGGCCGAGTACCGGCGCAGCCTGGCCGAGACGTCCACCGTGCGCGCCGTCCTGCAGGCAGCAGAGAAAGCGAGGGGATGAACGTGGCCGTGACCCCGCGTCTCCGACAAGGTCGTGACCCTGACCGTGAACGGCACGACGTACGAGCGCGAGGTGCCTGCGCGACGCCTGCTCGTGCACCTTCTCCGGGACGACCTGGATCTCACGGGGACGCACATCGGCTGCGACACGGGAAGCTGCGGCGCGTGCACCGTCCACCTGGACGGTGTCGCGGTGAAGAGCTGTTCCGTGCTCGCCGTCCAGGCCGACGGCGCGACCGTGACGACCGTCGAGGGGCTCGCCGACGACGAGCTCACGCCGCTCCAGCAGTCGTTCTCCGACCACCACGCGCTCCAGTGCGGGTACTGCACGCCCGGGATGCTGATGAGCGCGAGCGCGCTCCTCGCCGACAACCCGAGCCCCTCCGAGGAGGAAGTCAAGATCGGCCTCCAGGGCAACATCTGCAGGTGCACCGGCTACTGGAACATCGTCGAAGCCGTCGTCGCGGTGGGGAGGGGGTCTGCATGACCGGTCAGTTCGGCCGCGACGCCGGAGCGGAATCCATTCCCGCGCAGGCACCCGATCGCACCGCATCGGTGCTGCGGGGAAGGAGGGGGCTCGTGGGGGAACCACGGGTTCCCCCACGTCTGGGCTACTGGAACATCGTCGAAGCCGTCGTCGCGGCCGGGAAGGGATCGGCATGACCGCCGTCGAGACCGAGGGGACGACCACGCTCCAGAAGGGGTTCGTCGGGCAGAGCGTCCCGCGCCGGGAGGACCGGCGGCTCGTGCAGGGCCAGGGGGTCTTCTTCGACGACGTGAAGCGGCACGGGATGGGCTACGTCCACTTCGTGCGCTCGCCGTACGCGCACGCGCGGATCCAGTCGATCGACGTCAGCGCCGCGCTCGAGCTGCCCGGCGTCTACGGGACGCTGACGGGCGACGAGGTCGCGATCCTCACGGACCCGTTCTTCCAGATCGCCGCCGATCCGGGTGGTCAGGTGAAGGACTACGCCCTCGCGGTCGGCAAGGTGCGGTACATCGGCGAGCCGGTGGTGGCGGTCGTGGCCGAGACGCGCGAGCTGGCTCGGGACGCGTCCGAGCTGGTGATGGTCGACTACGACCCGCTCGACGTCGTCGTCGATGCGCGGACGGCGCTCGACGAAGGCGCGCCCGTGCTCCACGAGGAGGCCGGCGGGAACATGTCCTACACGGGGGTCTGGGAGTGGGGGGACGTGGACGCCGCGTTCGCCGAGGCCGACCACGTCGTCCGGATCTCCGAGCTCCACTTCGACCGCTTCAACTCGACGCCGCTCGAGCTCGACGGCGCGCTCGTCGAGTTCAACCGCGGCACGGGCCAGTGGACGATCACGACGAACAACCAGTTCCCCGGGTTCGCCGTGATCATGATGGCGCCGGCCATGCGCGTCGGCACCGACAAGCTGCGCCTGGTCACGCAGGACATCGGCGGGGGGTTCGGCAACAAGATCACGTCGCACCCCCAGCTCGTCGCCCTGTGCCTGCTGGCGCGGAAGCTCAACCGCCCCGTGCAGTGGACCGAGTGGCGCACCGACTTCCACCAGTCGATGTCGCACGGGAACGAGCGCTGGTTCCTCGACACCGAGGTGGCCGTGAAGGCCGACGGCACGATGACCGCGTTCCGCACCCGGGCGATCGACGACGCCGGCGCGTACCTGCGCTACGAGCCGCTCGGCGGCGTGATCTGGTCGCAGGTCGCGCCCGGCATGTACGGGTGGCGCAACCTCCGGCTCGAGTTCACGCAGGTGATGACGAACAAGGCGCCCGTCTCGCCCAACCGCGGCTACTCGCGGATGCAGCACCTCTGGTTCACCGAGCGGATCATCGACATCGTCGCCCACGAGCTCGGCTTCGACCGCGTCGAGCTGCGCAAGCGGAACTACGTGCAGCCGGAGCAGATGCCCTACGAGACGCCGAACGGCTGCGTCTACGACTCGGGCGACTACCCGCGGGCGCTCGACGCCGTGCTCGATCTGATCGGCTACGACACGATCGAGGAGCGCAGGCAGGAGGCCGCGTCCCGCGGGAAGCTGCTCGGCTTCGGGATCGGCTCGACGCTCGACTCCGGCACGAACAACTTCGGACAGTCCCAGCTGCTGAACCCCGACCTGCAGTTCTCCGGGAACAACGAGGTCGCGACCGTCAAGCTCGACATCTTCGGCGAGGTGGTCGTCACCCTCGGCACCACCCCGCAGGGGCAGAGCCACGAGACGACGGCCGCGCAGGTCGTCGCCGACATCCTCGGCTGTGACGTCGACATGGTCCACGTGCGGGCCGGCCACGACAGCTACTGGAACTCGCACGCGGGCTTCTCGGGAACGTACGCCAGCCAGTTCGCAGTCACGGGGCTGGGCGCGGTCAAGGGCGCCACGGAGGAGCTCGCGCACCAGATGAAGACGCTCGCCTCGATGGTGTTCCAGTGCCCGATCGAGGCGATCGAGCTGGCGGACGGCTTCGCCCGGATCGCGGACAACCCCGAGGCGGCGCTGCCGTTCATGGCGCTCGGCGCGATCCCGAACGCGAACAACGCCGGCTTCCCGGTCGACCCGCCGCAGATGAACGCGCGCTTCGTCTACCGGCCGCCGTTCGACGTGCCCGACAAGGAGCGGAAGTTCGGGAACCTGACGCTGACGTACGCGATGCAGATCCACGCGTGCGTGGTCGAGGTCGACCCCGAGACGGGCGTCTACGAGCTCGTCGACTACGCCGCGGTGGACGACTGCGGCACGCGCGTCAACCCGAAGATCGTCGAGGGCCAGGTGATGGGCGCGACCGCCCACGCGATCGGCGCGGCGATGTTCGAGGTCTTCGCCTACGACGACGAGGGCAACCTCCTGACCCCGAACTTCTACGACTACCACGTCCCGCACACGCTCGACATGCCGCCGCTCAGGACCGGGGCGATCGAGTCGCCGTCCCCGTTCACGCCGCTCGGCACCAAGGGGATGGGCGAGGGCGGCGGCGGCGGCATCCACTGCATCGGGGCGGCGATCCAGGACGCGCTCGCCGCATCGGGTCGGGCGATCGTGACGTCGAGCCACAACCCCTATCACCGCGTCTGGGAGATGCTCCGTCACCCCGAGCGGTCACGCGAGAAGGTGGAGGTGAGCGCGACCTCCTCGCAGGCCGATCGCCCGTCGGGAGCCGGATGATGGACGCCGCGCGGCAAGGACGCAGGGAGCGTCCGTATCAAGCTGATATGGACGCGACCGAGGACGCAGCGGCGCTGCGTCCAGCGCCGGATCACGACATGGCCTATTGGCCTGCGAGGAGGTCATGGTGAAGATCGAGGGGACGAAGGAGTTCGATGCGCCGCGCGAGGTCGTCTGGAGCGTGATCAACGACCCGTCGAAGATGGCGAAGACGATGCCCGGGGTCGAGAGCTTCGAGATCGCCGACGACACGCACTGGAGCGCGAAAGTCAAGGTGCCGCTCGGCCTCGGCGGCCTCAAGATGTCGATGCAGTTCACGAAGCTCGAGGAGCGCCCGCTCGAGTTCGCGTCACTCAACGCCAAGGGCACCGGCGTCGGCGCGCTGATGAACATGACGACCTCGTTCACGCTCTCGGGCGAGGGCGAGCAGACGCACATGGCGTGGGAGGCGGACGTCAAGATCGCCGGCCCGGTGGGCTCGATGGGGCAGCGCGTGCTCCAGCCGATCATCAACCAGCAGGTCGGGAACGTGCTCTCGGCGCTCGACGCGCAGGTGCAGGAGGCGAAGGCTGCGAAGGCGGCCGGCTGATCCGGGGCCCGAAGCTCAGCGTTTCGGCGTGAGTGCAGCGAGGCGATCCCTCGCGCTCGCGCCCGAGACGAGGTTGCCTTTCCGCTCGTAGCGGGCGAGCGCCTGCTCGAGCGCTGCGATCGCCTCGTCGGGCCTCCCTCCGAGCTCCAGCACCTCGGCGAGGTCCGCGTACACGTCGCCCTGGCCCGAGAGGTCGTCCGTCGTCTCGGCGATGGCGACTGCCTCGCGCGCGAGCCGCTCCGCCTCCTGGTGGTCGCCGCGCCGTGCGTGAACCTTCGCCATCACAGGACGCCAATTCATCTGGTTGAAGGCGTCGTCGCTCGCGCCGAGCTCGGCCGCGCGCGACGCCCACGTATGTGCCTCGTCGAGCCGGTCGAGTCGGTAGAGCGCCTGGGCGAGACACGAAGCCGCGCTCGAGAGGAACGCCTCGTCGCCCAGCTGCTCGAGCACGCTGCAGCCGTGTGCTCCGAACTCCGCGGCGGCGGCAGCATCGCCTGCGAGCTGCTCCACCATGTTCGACTCGATCGCCGTGACCCCGCCGAGGAGAATGCTGCCGCCACGCTCCGCGAGCTCCGCGCGCGAGGCGGCCAGCAGCTCGCGTGCTTCGTCGAATCCGCCTTGCCACGCAACGGCCATCGCCCGCGAGGTGCGATGCCAGTGGTCATTGCCGGCTCGTGACTCGTTGGCGTCGAGCCACATGAGGAGCTCGGCGACGGGGGTCGTCCCGTAGAGGCGGCAGATCGAACGCCAGCCCTCGTGCTCGTCGACGAGGCCGGCGCGCCGCGCGTGAAGGGCTGCCAGGTCGTACGCGTCGCGCGCGGAGTCCGTCCGGCCACGGAGGAATGCGGCCCATCCACGCGCCTGGTACACGGTGTGCAGCGCGACGTCGTCGCCCAACGCGAGCAGCTCGGGCAGCGCCTGGACGGCGAGGGTATCCAGTTGCCCCGTGGCGCCTTCCGGCGCGATGTAGGTGAGGATGATCCCGTGCTGCAGCCGCCCGCAGAGCTCGCCGGCCCGGTCTCCTCTTGCCGCGGCGCGCTCGGCGAGCGACTCCATCTGCCGAAGTGCCTCCTGGCCTCGGCCCGCCGTCCACGAGAGCTTCCGCCAGGTGGAGCTCGAGCGGAACGTCGATCTCCGTCGGCGGTAGAAGCGCGACAGCGCGGCCGAGGAGGCGCGCGGCTGCACCGAAGTCCTGACGCGCGAGCGCGCGCGAGCCGGCTGCCGTCAGGCGTCTCCTTGCCGCAGCCATCAGCGCGGGGTCGCCGGGCAAACCGAGCTCGACGCGATACGCCAGTTGCCTGCTCGAGGTGGTAGCCGAGGATCTCGTCGAGCTCGACGAGCTCGGTCCCGTGCTCCTCCAGCCAGGCGGCCAGGCGCTGATGGAGGTCTGCGCGGGACGACTTGGGGAGCGCCTCGTACGCCGCGTCGCGGATCAAGCAGGTGGCGGAAGCGAAAGCCGTCCTCTCCCGCGATCTGCGGTCTGTCCGGCCGGATCAGCTCCTTGCGTGCGAGCGCGGCCAGGCGCGGGGTGACCTGGGTCTCTTCGGGCGCGAGTGCCTGTAAGGGGCCGCGGTGAAAGATCTCGCCCTCGATCGCGCCGCACTCGAGGATGCGTCGCTCGCCCGGCTCGAGCTGGTCGAGCCGGGCGGCGAGCAGCGCGTGCAGCGTTGGAGGGACGACGATCTCGCCCTCCGTCTCGCCGGCCATCGCGACCATCTCCTCGACGAAGAGCGGGTTGCCGCCTGCAGCGCGAGAGATCCTCTTCCGCAAGTCGTCGGGGGTGTCCTCGGGGATGAGCTCGCGAACGTCGTCGTCGGGAAGCGGCTCGAGCCTGAGCGTCACCGGCCAGGTGGCCCGCTGCTCGGTGAGCGCGGGCCGTGCCATGCAGAGCAGCAGGATCGACGCCCCCGAGGAGAGCAGCGCGACGTGCTCGATCAGGTCGTGGAAGGTCTCCTCGCCCCACTGGATGTCGTCGAACACGACCACCAGCGGCCGCTCCGACGCGGCCTCTTCCAGCGTCTTGCGGAAGGCCCAGGCGATCTCCTCCGCCGACGTCGCCGCATCGCTCTGGCCGAGCAGCGAGCGGATCGCCGTCGCCGCAGCCTCGTCGGCAGGCACGAGGTCGAGCTGCTTCAGCACTTCGACGACGGGCCAGTAGGTGATCCCCTCGCCGTACGGGAGGCAGCGACCGCGCACGACCGTCGCGTCCACGGACGCGACGGCCTCCGCAACCAGCCGTGACTTGCCGATCCCGGCGTCGCCTACGACGGTCACCAGCTCGCAGCACCGAGCGGTCCGAGCGCGGTGCCACCCCTCCTGCAGAAGCGTGAGCTCGCGCCCCCGTCCGACGAACGGCGCGTCGTGCCGCCGCTCCGGCGCGTCGTGTACCCGTACGAGCCGGTACGCCGGAACCGGCTCGGCCTTGCCCTTCAGCTCGAGCGGCGCGACCGCCTCGACCTCGACCGCGTCCTGCACGAGCGCGAGCGTCGGCTGCCCGAGCAGCACCTCGCCCGGCTCCGCAGCCTGCTCCAGCCGAGCGGCGACGTTGACCGCGTCGCCGGTCGCAAGCCGCTCCTCCGTCCCCGTCACTACCTCGCCCGTCATCACGCCGATCCGACCCTCCAGCCCCAGCTCTGGGAGCGCGTCGCGCATCTCGGCCGCCGCCCGCACCGCGCGCAGTGCGTCGTCCTCGTGAACCACCGGAACACCGAAGACGGCCATCACGGCGTCGCCGATGAACTTCTCGACACTGCCGCCGTGGCCTTCGAGGATGCGCTTCATGCGGTCGAAGTAGGCGGCGAGAAGCGCGCGGAGGCGCTCCGGGTCGACGGACTCTCCGAGCGCGGTCGAGCCCGCGAGGTCGCAGAAGATGATCGTCACCGTCTTGCGGTGCTCACCCTCCGTCGTCACCGGCCCAGTCTAGGGCGAAGGGGGCGCCGATCACGTGACGCGCGTCGTGCGCGCGACCGGAACGCGGCGAGTCGTCCCGCCGATCGACCGGCGCTAAGGTCAGGCGATCGTGAGGCGCCGCACGCGGGATCGGGCGGACGAGCTCGAGCGGGGCCGGGAGGCCTACGCGACCCGAGCCTGGCTCCAGGCGTACGAGTGCCTCGAGCGCGCTGACGCCGAGGAGCCGCTCGACCCGCACGATCTCGAGCTCCTCTCGACGGTCGCCTTCATGCTCGGTCGCGACGACGACTGCGTCTCGTGGCTCGAGCGGGCGCATCTCGCGCATCTCGAGGGCGGTCGGACGCTCCGCGCCGTTCGCTGCGCGGCCTGGATCGGCCTGAATCTCGCTGCACGCGGGATGATCGGCCCTGCGAGCGGCTGGCTCGGGCGCGCCCAGAGGCTCGTCGAGCCCGAGGGTGAGTGCGCCGAGCGCGGGTACCTGCTTCTGCCCGCCATGTTCCGACACGACGCCGAGGGAGACTTCGCCGCCGCAGCCGCCGTCGCCGAGGAGGCTGTCCGCATCGGCGAGCACTTCGGCGACCGCGACCTCTTCGCCCTCGCGATCCACGGTCAGGGTCACATGCTGATCAGGAGCGGTCGGGTGCGCGACGGGCTCGCGCTCCTGGACGAGGGAATGGTCGCGGTGACCGCGGAGGAGCTCTCGCCGATCGTGACGGGACTCGTCTACTGCGGCGTGATCCTCGCGTGCCAGGAGGTCTACGAGGTGCGGCGGGCGCGCGAGTGGACTCGGGCGCTCGCCGACTGGTGGGCGCTCCAGCCGGAGATGGTCGCGTTCACGGGCCGCTGCCTCGTGCACCGGGCCGAGATCCTCCAGCTCGACGGCTCCTGGGGGGACGCGCTCGAGGAGGCTCGTCGTGCCGGAGAGCGGTTCGCCGAGACCGGGAATCCCGCCGCCGGGCTCGCCTGCTACCGCCAGGGGGAGCTCCTGCGGCTGCAGGGCGACTTCGCCGGGGCCGAGCGTGCGTACCGGGACGCCAGTACGTTCGGCTGGGAGCCTCAGCCGGGCCTTGCCCAGCTGCGACTCGCGCAGGGCCGCACCGATGCCGCCGTCTCGGTGATCCGCCGGGCGGAGTCCGCGACGACGAACCCCGTGGAGCGGGCGCGACTGCTGCCCGCGTTCGTGGAGATCATGCTGGCCGCGGGGGAGGTGGAGTCGGCTCGTCGCGCCTGCCTCGAGCTCGAGGAGGTCGTGTCCGGGTTCGAGAGCGCGATGCTGGACGCGATGGTCGCCCACGCGCTGGGCGCCGTTCACGTCGCAGCGGGCGAGCCGCGCGAAGCCCTCGTCGCGTTACGGCGGGCGAGCGAGATCTGGAACGCCCTCGACGTCCCGTACGAGATCGCACGTACCCGCGTGCTCGTCGGGGGCGCGTGTCGCGCCCTCGGCGACGAGGAGTCCGGAAGCCTCGAGCTCGACGCAGCCCGCCTCCTCTTCGAGCGCCTCGGCGCGAAGCCGGATCTCGCCAGGCTCGGGGCGCCGACGACCGCCGGTCACGGGCTCTCGCGTCGTGAGCTCGAGGTCCTGCGGCTCGTCGCCGCCGGGAAGACGAATCGGGAGATCGCGGCATCGCTCGTCATCAGCGAGCACACGGTGGCGCGACACGTCCAGAACATCTTCGCCAAGCTCGGCCTCTCCTCCCGCGCCGCGGCGACGGCCTTCGCTTTCGAGCACGAGCTCGTCTGACGCGTCCGGGCACGTGGTCGGAAATGACCATGTCCGTGGCATTGCGAGGTTGGTGGATCCGGGCGATGGCAGGCGATCGCGGCCGTCCTACCGTCGGGCGAAACGACGAGGAGGCGGAGATGGCAACCGAAGTGTTCGACACCGTGATCGTCGGCGGCGGCCAGGCGGGTCTCGCGACGGGATACCACCTGCAACAGCAGGGCCGGTCGTTCGTGATCCTCGACGCGAGCGAGCGCGTCGGCGATCCCTGGCGGAACCGCTGGAACTCGCTCCGGCTCTACTCGCCGGCGAGCCACGACGGGCTTCCCGGGTTGCGCTTCCCGGCAAAGCGCACGTCGTACCCGACGACGCACGAGATGGCCGAGTACCTCGAGGCCTACGCGGCGCACTTCGAGCTCCCGGTCCGGTCCGGGACACGGGTCGACGCGCTCGCGAAGCGCGGCGACGCCTTCGTCGTGACGGCCGGCAACGACGAATTCGAGGCCGACAACGTCGTCGTCGCGACGGGCGTGATGCAGGTTCCCTACGTCCCGAGCTTCGCGCCCGAGCTCGACCCGCGGATCACACAGCTCCACTCGAACGACTACCGGAGCCCCTCGCAGCTGCAGGAGGGGGCGGTGCTCGTCGTCGGGGCGAGCCACTCGGGCGCGGACATCGCGTACGAGCTCGCGGCGGAGCACGACACGATCCTGTCCGGCGTCGACAACGGGCAGATCCCGGTGAGGGTCGACACGCGTCGCGGTCGCATGGGCTTTCGCGTGCTCGCCTTCGCAGGCAAGCACATCTTCACGATGGACACGCCGATGGGCCGCAAGATGCGCCCGCACGTGCGCCACGGCGGCGCTCCGCTTCTCCGTTACCGCAGGAAGGATCTTCGCGCGGCCGGTGTGGACCGGACGCTCGCGCGGACGGTCGGCGTCGAGGCCGGCCGGCCCGTGCTCGACGACGGGCGCGTCGTCGACGTCCGGAACGTCGTCTGGTGCACCGGGTTCCGGCCGGATTACTCGTGGATCGACGTGGCGTTCGAGATGGGCGACGACGGATACCCCGTGCAGTACCGCGGCGTCGTCGAGTCCGCGCCGGGGCTCTACTTCGTCGGGCTCCTGTTCCTGCACTCGTTCACGTCCATGTTGATCTACGGCACCGGTCGTGATGCCGCGCGGGTGGCGAAGCACATCGCGTCACGGCGGCAACCCTCCTCGGCGGGGGCACCGGGGGCTCGCCGGGTCCGAGAGCAGGTCGCCTCGTGAAGGACGTGCGCCTCGATGGGAGTCGGGTCGACGAAAGGGTCGGCCCGAGCGAGCTCCTCGTCTGGAACGGCGCGGTCACGCGGGTGACACGGATAGGCGTCCTGCCGCCGAAGGAACGGTCTGCCGCCGGGCCGACCATCCGGGCTCCCGAGGGGCGTCCATTCCGGAAGCGAGACCCTCCGATCGCGTGACGGGACGCGCGACAGGGTGTTAGTGTCCTGTGACATGTCAGACGTCCCGTTCCGCATCGGCGTGATGCAGCTCACGATGGAGCCGCTCGACGAGATGCTCGCCTCGGCGCGCGTGATGGACGAGGCGGGGATGGACACGGTGTGGCTCGCCGAGGCCTATCCGTGGTGGCGCAAGCATCAGATGGAGGCGCGGTCCTCGACCGTCGTCTCAGCGCTGATGGCCCGCGAGACGAGCCGGCTCACGATTGGCTGGGGGATCATCTCCCCCTGGACGCGCCATCCGGTGCAGGTCGCGATGGACGCGCGCGTCGTGCAGGAGGCGGCGGGCCCGGGCCGCTTCCTCCTCGGGTTCGGCACCTCGAAGATCTTCCTCAACAACATCAAGGGCCAGACGCGCAAGACGCTGGGACCGATGCGCGACGCGGTCGAGATCGTGCGCGGTGTCCTCGGCGGCGAGGCGTTCTCGTACGACGGCGACACGTGGAGCGCCGACGTGCCTGCGCTCTCCGACGAGGCGCACACGCCCCGCGGCGTCCCGCCCGTGTACGTCGCCGCCACCGCGCCGAAGATGCAGGCGCTCGCCGGCGAGATCGCGGACGGCTGCCTGACGCCGTCGATCACGACCCCGGCGTTCGTCCGGTACACGTGCGACAACGTCGGGGCGGACATCGACATCGGCTGCACCGTCGTCGCGTCCATCCACGCGGACGATCGCGACACGGGTCGGGACGGCGCGCGCGAGATCGCCGGCATGTACCTCGCCAACAAGGTGCAGAACATCGCCGGCGCCGCTGACACGCTGCTCGAGCTGGCCGGCATCGAGATGGACGAGATCCGCCCGGTCGCCGAGGCGATGGAGCAGGGAGGCCGGCTCGCCGCGAAGGCGAAGGTCACGGATGCGCTGCTCGACAAGTGCAGGCCGATCGCCGGGACGCCCGCCGACTGCATCGCCGCGATCGAGGAGTACCGCGACGCCGGCTGCACGCACGTGATGCTCGAGCTCTGGGGCGCGGATCGCCACGAGCAGATCCGCCTCTTCGGCGAGAAGGTCCTCCCGCACGTCCGCGGCTGATGGCGAGCGTCCTTGCGGTCGACCGCGACCGGCTCGTCGACACGGCGAGCCGCATGGTCGGGACCTGGAGCTTCACGGGCAGCGAGCAGGCGATGGCCGAGCTCATGCGCGAGCTCTACGACGAGATCGGTCTGCGCTGCCAGTGGCAGCAGGTCGAGGACGGCCGCGCCAATGCGCTCGGGATCTGGGAGGGCGCGGGGGGCGGCAAGAGCCTGATGTTCAACGGCCACATGGACACGTCGTACTCCGGACGTGAGCCGTGGCTGCGCGGTGTGCCCGGCTTCCAGCCGGAGGCGTTCACGCGCGACGGGAGGCTCTACGGGCTCGGGATCTCGAACATGAAGGGCGCGCTCGCGTGCTACGTCGAGGCGGTGCGCGCGCTGCAGGACGCCGGGATCCGCCTCCGCGGCGACGTCTTGATCGCCGCCGTCTGCGGCGAGATCGAGAAGACCCAGCAGGGCGACGCCCTCGGCGCGGAGTACCGCGGCTACGCGGCCGGCACGCGCTATCTCGTCTCGCACGGAGGCGTCGCCGACATGTGCCTGCTCGGCGAGCCCACCGAGGGCAAGGTCGTCCTCGGTCACTTCGGCGCGCTCTGGCTCAGGATCCGCGTGCACGGGAACTTCATCCACACGGCGTTCAGCGAGGGGCGGCGCGACGAGAATGCGATCCTGCGCCAGCAGCAGGTGCTGGCGGCCGTGATGGAGTGGGTTCCGACCTGGGAGGACGACCCCGCGAACGGCTACCGCGGAGCGAAGGCGATCGTCAACGTCGGCGCGATCGAAGGCGGCTTCGGCTGGCGCGTCTCGCGGACGCCACACCATGCCGATCTCTTCCTGGACGTCCGCGTGCCGCCGACGAAGCCGATGGCACTCGCGCGGCGCGAGGTGCTCGACATGGTGCGCGGCCTCGCCGAGCGATTCCCCGGCCACGGCGTCGAGGGCGAGGTCTACGTGACGGCGCCGGGGGCGGAGATCGAGGAGGGCCACGAGCTCGTCGCGGCGATCGACGCCGCGCACGAGGAGGTCTTCGGCGCGCCGCCGGGCCGCGACGTCACGCGCTGGTTCTCGGACGCCTCGGCGCTGACCCGGTACGGCGTGCCGACGGTCAACTACGGCACCTCGACGGGCTTGATGGACGTGGAGCTCGGCGAGAACCTCGAGATCGACGGGCTCGTGAAGACGGCCGAGGTCTACGCCAAAGTTGCGATGCGCGTCTGCGGCGTGGCGTGACTCTGCTTTGCAACAGTCTGTTACAAGCGCTTCTTCGACGCGAGGAGCTGGTGTGGCGAAGCTGGTGACGTTCGGGGACGGGCAAGGGCGCGTCGGGGTGCTCGAGGGCGAGGAGATCGCCGTGCTCGACGTGCCGACGATGCGCGCGTGGTTCGAGCGCGGTGGGGCGGACGAGACGGGCGAGCGGGTCGCGCTCGCCGATACGCGGCTCCGTGCGCCGATCGTGCCGAAGAAGTTCTTCCACACCGCCGGGAACTTCCGGGAGCACGACGAGGAGTCGAAGAACGTCGGCTGGTCGCACGTGATCGCCCCGTGGATCAACTTCTTCCAGAACGTCGACGCGATCGTCGGCCCCGACGAGCCGGTGATCTATCCCGAGCACCTCACGGAGGAGCTCGACTACGAGCTCGAGCTCGCGGTCGTCATCGCGAAGCCCGGCAAGTGGTTCTCGCCCGAGGAGGCGATGGACTACGTCGGCGGCTACGTGATCTTCAACGACATCACCGCGCGCGACATCCAGCGCGGCGAGATGCAGTCGGGCGTCTTCAGCTTCTGCAAGGCGATCGACACGTTCTGCCCGCTCGGCCCGTGGATCGTGACGCCCGACGAGATCGACCGACCCGCACGACCTCGCGATGCAGCTGCGCGTCAACGGCGAGGTGCGCCAGGAGTCGCACTCCGGCCGCATGTCCGTGACGATCCCCGAGATCCTCTCGAACTTCTCCGGCCTCACGTACTCGGCGGGCGACGTCCTCTCGACCGGGCACCGTGTCCGGCGTCGCGGGCTTCAAGTCGCCCGAGGAGCGCGCACGCCTCTACCTGAAGCCCGGCGACGTGATCGAGGCCGAGATCGAGCGCATCGGCGTGCTGCGGAACCCCGTGATCTCCTGGCAGGAGGGGCACGGCGCGCCGCCGCCGCCGAGGATCCGGCCGTGGGGAGACGCGTGAGGTTTGTCGCCGCCGGGCGCCTAGAGTAGAATCAGAACGCTGATTCTGATTCTCGACGACGGGAGTCGACATGAAGGTGGCCACGCTGAAGGACGGCACCCGCGACGGGAGGCTCGTCGTCGTGTCGCGCGACCTCGGGCGCGCGGCGGACGCGACGGACGTCGCCCCGACGCTCATCGACGCGATCGAGCGCTGGGACGCCGTCGAGGCGCAGCTCCGTGCACGGTTCGAGGCCCTCGAGTCGGGGGCGGTCGAGGGTGACCCGTTCGACCCGTGTGCGGCCCATTCGCCGCTTCCGCGTGCGTCACAGTGGATCGACGGGTCGGTCTTCCAAAACCACGGCCGGCTGATGGCCCAGGCGCTGCACCCCGGCCGCGAGAATTCGTACGAGGAGTACCCGCTCGTCTACCAGGGCGCCTCCGACGACTTCATCGGCCCGTGCGACGACATCGTCGTCGCGGACGAGGCCGAGGGGATCGACTTCGAGGGCGAGGTCGCGGTGATCGTGGACGAGGTGCCGATGCGCACCCCTGCCGACGCGGCGGAGGGCCACATCAAGCTGCTGCTGCTCTGCAACGACGTGAGCCTGCGCAGCTACGTCGGGCGCGAGCTCGCCACGGGGTTCGGGTTCTTCAACGCGAAGCCGTCGTCGGCGTTCTCCCCCGTGGCGGTGACGCCCGACGAGCTCGGCGACGCGTGGCGGGAGGGGCGCTTCGAGCTGCCGCTCCACATCCGGTGGAACGGCGAGTGGTTCGGCAGCCCCAACGCGCGGGAGATGACGTTCACCTTCCACCAGCTGATCGAGCACGTGACCCGGTCGCGCCGGCTGCGTGCCGGGACGATCGTCGGGTCGGGAACCGTCTCGAACGAGGATCGGGCCGCCGGGTCGGCGTGCATCGCCGAGCGGCGTGCGATCGAGCTGATCGAGGAGGGTGCGCCCCGGACGGCGTTCATGCGGTTCGGCGACCGTGTGCGCCTCGAGATGCTCGACGCCGACGGGGCGTCGATCTTCGGGGCGATCGACCAGCGGATCGTGTCGCTGGACCAGTCGCTCGCGGGCGCGGCGTGATCCGAACGGTCAAGGCCGGTCGCAGCCAGGAGGCAAAGGCCGAGACGAGCGCGGACGTCCGGGCAACCGTGGAGGCGATCCTCGCCGACGTCGCAGAACGCGGCGACGCGGCCGTTCGCCACTACTCCGAGTCGTTCGACGGCTGGTCGCCCGCAAGCTTCCGCCTGATCGGACGACGAAGTCGCCGCATGCGTCGCGGCGGTCCCGGAGCAGACGCTCGAGGACATCCGCTTCGCGCAGGAGCAGATCCGGGGGTTCGCCCTCGTGCAGCGTGATGCGCTCCGGGACGTCGAGGTCGAGACGTTGCCCGGGGTCGTGCTCGGTCACCGCAACATCCCCGTCTCGAGCGTCGGCTGCTACGTCCCAGGTGGGCGCTACCCGATGGTCGCGTCCGCGCACATGAGCGTCGTCACCGCCAAGGCGGCCGGTGTGCCGCGCGTGGTCGCCTGCGCGCCGCCGTCTGCCGGCGCGCCCCATCCGGCGATCGTCGCGGCGATGCATCTCGGCGGCGCCGACGAGATCCTCGTGCTCGGCGGCGTCCAGGCGGTCGCGGCGATGGCGCTCGGCACGACGAGCGTCGAGCCCGTCGACATGCTCGTCGGCCCCGGCAACGCCTACGTGGCGGAAGCCAAGCGTCAGCTCTTCGGGCGTGTCGGGATCGACCTGCTCGCGGGCCCCACCGAGACGCTCGTCGTCGCCGACGACACGTGCGACGCCGAGCTCGTCGCCGTCGACCTCCTCGGTCAGGCGGAGCACGGACCGACGAGCCCCGCCGTGCTCCTCACCACCTCGCGGGATCTCGCCGAGGCCCTGCCCGGCGCGATCGAAAGCCGAGCTCGTCGTGGCTCCCCACCGCGGACGTCGCACGGGCCGCCTGGGAGGAGTGCGGGGAGATCATCCTCTGCGACACGGTCGACGAGCTGATCGCCGAGGCCGACCGGATCGCGAGCGAGCACGTCCAGGTGATGACACGCGATCCCGAGGTCTTCCTCGAGCGCATGCGCAATTACGGCGCGCTGTTCCTCGGGCCGAGGACGAACGTCGCCTTCGGCGACAAGGTGATCGGCACGAACCACACGCTTCCCACGATGCGCGCCGCCCGGTACACGGGCGGTCTCTGGGTCGGGAAGTTCCTCAAGACGTGCACGTATCAACGGGTCGAGACGGACGAGGCGTCCGCGGCGATCGGCGAGGTCTGCTCCCGGCTGTGCGAGCTCGAGGGCTTCGCCGGGCACAAGGAGCAGGCCGACCTGCGGGTGCGGCGCTACGGGGGCGCGTCCTGAGCGACGCTCCTCTCTCGCCCGTTGCGGTCGTGACGGGTGGCGCGGGCGGGATCGGCGCCGCGGTCTGCCATGCGCTCGCCGGGGCCGGCTTCCATGTCGTCGTCGGCTACGGGCGCTCGCGTGAACGAGCCGAGACGCTTGCGGCGGAGCTCCCGGGCGGGCCGCACCGCGCCCTCGCCGCCGACGTGACGGACAGCGGCGCGCTCGGTCGCGCCGCGGGCGAGGTCGAGCGAGAGCTCGGCCGCTGCGACGTTCTGGTCAACAGCGCCGGGATCACGCGGTTCGTGCCGCACGACCGACCTCGACGCGCTCGACGACGAGCTGATCGACGCCATCTTCCGGACGAACGTGCGTGGCCCGATCGCCGCGATCCGGGCGCTCCGGCGACTTCTCGAGCGGAGCGCACGCGCCGGCGGCGGGGTCGTCGTCAACATCTCCTCGATCGCGGCGGTGACGGCGAACGGCAGCAACGTCGCCTACTGCGCCTCGAAGGCCGCGCTCGACAACGTCACGCGCTCGCTCGCCCGGGCGCTCGCCCCCCGGATCCGCGTCGTCTCTGTCTCCCCGGGAGTCGTCGACACGAGCTTCATCCGCTCGCTCGACCCCGACTGGCGCGACGAGCAGCTCGCACGCACGCCGCTCGGGCGCCTCGCGACACCCGACGAGGTCGCGGCGGCCGTCCTCGCGGCCGTCCGTGACCTGACGTTCACCACCGGCAGCGTCGTCGCGCTCGACGGTGGAAGGCCGCTCGCGTGACGCGCACGCACGAGGGAAGGGTCGCCGTCGTCAGCGGCGCGGCGCGGGGCATCGGGCGGGCGCTCGCCGAGGGGCTCGCCTCGCGCGGAGCGGAGGTGGTTGCGGTCGACGTCCTCGACCCGGACGAGACCGCAGCCGCGATCGCCGCCGCCGGCGGCCGCTGCAGCCCCGTCGTGGCCGACGTCGGCGCGCCCGACGAGGTCGAGCGGGTCGCGGCCGAGGTCGGCCGCTGCGACGTGCTCGTGAACAACGCGGCACTGCTCGGGACGACGCCGTTCCTCGAGCTCGACCATGCGGCGTTCCGTGAGACGCTCCGCGTCAACCTCGAGTCGCAGTTCCTCCTCGCGAAGGCATTCGCACCCGGCATGGTCGAGCGCGCCTGGGGGAGGATCGTCAACGTCGCGTCCTCGTCCGTTCTGACCGCGACGCCCGGGCTCGTCGCCTACATGACGAGCAAGGGGGGAGTGCTCGGCCTGACGAGTGCTCTCGCCAACGACCTCGGGCCGCACGGGGTCACGGTCAACGCCGTCTCGCCGGGGCTCACGCGGACCCCCGGCGTCGAGGCCGACATCGAAGCGGGAGTCGTCGACGAGGACGCCCTCCGGGCCGCCGTCGCGACGCAGGCGATCCCGCGGCCCGGGACGCCCGACGACCTCGTCGGGCTGGTGCTGTTCCTGACGGGAAAGGAGGCCTCGTTCATGACGGGCCAGTTCATCGTCGCCGACGGCGGAGCGACGCGCCGATGAGCGCGCAGGCGCCGCGGTCGGCCGTCGAGGTCGTCGAGCGCGGCGGTCGTCGCCGGACGATCGTCGACCTGAGCGACGTGCTCTCGAACGCGACTGCGGACTTCGAGCCGCTTCGCCATTCGATCGACTACATGACCGCCGAGGAGGGGGCCGAGCGCCCCTTCCACGGACTCCGGCCCGAGCACTGGCCGGGGCGCGCTGCGATGGCGGGCGAGGTCGCGACACTCGCGACGCACGCCGGGACGCACGTCGACGCGCCCGCGCACTACGGGCCCGCCGACACCGGAGTGGCCCGGACGATCGAGCACGTGCCGCTGTCGTGGCTCTTCGGGCCCGGCGTCGTCCTCGACGTGCGCGGCGCCTCGCGGGTCGACGGGGTCCGCGCTCCGGACGTCGAGGCGGAGCTCGAGCGGATCGGCCACGAGCTCCGGCCGGGTGACGTCGTGCTCGTGTGGACGGGGACGAACCTCAAGCAGCCCGGCTACGACCTCCGGCATGCCGGGCTTCGGCGCGATGCGACCGAGTACCTCGTCGACCGGGGCGTCCGCCTCATCGGCATCGACGCGTGGGGTCTCGACAGGCCCTTCGACGTGATGGCGGAGGAGGCGAAGGCGGGAGACACCGCGCAGCTCTGGGAGTCGCACGTGCTCGGTCGCTCGAAGGAGTACTGCCAGATCGAGCGCCTGGCCAACCTCGAGCTGCTGCCGCGCCCGACGGGCTTCACCGTGTACGCGTTCCCCTACCTCATCGAGGGAGCGAGCGCCGGGTGGACGCGCGTCGTCGCGATCTACGAGGAGGAGGCGTGAGCGGTCGGCTGGAGGGCAAGGTTGCGCTGGTCACCGGGGCGGGCCGCGGGCTCGGGGTCGCGATCGCCGAAGGGCTCGCGCGCGAGGGGGCGAGTGTGGCCGTGCACTACCGGGGCTCGAAGGCGGGCGCGGACGAGACGGCGGCGCTGGTGCGGGAGCTCGGCGGCGACGCGATCACCGTCCAGGGTGACATCGCCGTGTGGGAGGACGTCAGGCGCGTTGCGGACGAGGTCGTCGCGCACTTCGGCCGGATCGACGTGCTCGTGAACAACGTCGGCGACATGGCCGCGTCCCAGATGTCGTGGCGCGAGCTGACGCCCGAGAGCGTGGACCACACGCTCGATCTCGACATCAAGGGAACCCTGTTCATGACCCACGAGATCGGACGCCGCATGCTCGACGACCAGCGGTCCGGGGCGATCGTCAACATCGGCTCGCGCGTGGTGGTCGAGGGCAGCCCGCGGGCTCCGCAGTACGCGGCGGCGAAGTACGCGATCATCGGCATCACGAAGTCGTACGCGCACGCGCTCGCGCCGCACGTCCGCGTGAACACGCTCGGCCCGGGGTTCGTCGAGACGGAGGCGCTCCTCGCCCGGGAGGACTGGCGCACGGGGCGCCGGGAGGCGGTGCTCGCCCGGACGCCTCTTGCTCGGATCCCCGCGCCGGAGGACGTCGTCCCGCCGGTCGTCTTCCTCGCCTGCGACGACTCGCGGCACATCACGGGCGCGTTCCTGCTCTGCGACGGCGGCCACAGCATGGTCGGCGCCTGAGCGCCCGGCCGCGGCCTCAGGCGAGCCGCTCGGCGAGCCAGGCGCCGATGGTCGGCACGGTCGGGCCCTCGCCCATGTGCCCGCCCGGGAAGATCCGCACGGCCTTCGGGTCGCCGTGCTCGAGGCTGAGGTAGATGTCGTCGGTCGCGTTCTGAAGGTCGTTGCGGCCGTTGACGAGCAGGAGCGGCGCGGACGGCTGGTCGAGCACGCCCTGGTCGAGGAGCGACAGCTCCGGGCACCGAGCGACGTACTCCTCGAAGGTCGTCCCACCGAAGAGCGCGGCGCGAGCGGCCATCAGGTCCATCAGGTAGCTGGCGGCGTTCCTGGACTTCTCCTGCCATTCGGGGGTGAACGTGATGTGGACGCCGCCGCCCCAGTTGACCGCGGCCCGGAGCCGCTCGCGATGGGTGTACGCGAGCTTCATCGCCCAGTAGCCGCCGAACGAGGCGCCGAGCGCCGCGACCCGCGAGGCGTCGAGGTCATCCTGCTGCTCGAGCCAGTCGAAGACCGGCGTCCACTGGCGCTCGGCGTCGCGGCTCGCGAGGACCGGCGACTGGCCGATCCCGGGCATGTCGACGAGCAGCATCGCGAAGCCGAGCTCGAGGAAGTACTCGGCGCGGCTGCGCATCTCCTCCTTCCAGGTGTCGATCCCGCCCCACGTCATCACCACAGGCGGCCGCTCGACTCCGGCCGGCCGTGCGATGTAGAAGACGACCTGGTCGCCTTCGCCCTCGCGGCCCTCGAACGGCACGGTGACGACCTGCAGCGGCGGGTCGTCGAGGCTGCGCGCGCGTACGAAGTAGTCGCGGGTGCGGTCGTACCACTCGTGCTTCAGGGGGTGGTTGAGCGTCGGATATCGCGCGACGAAGGCGAGCCGGTAGGCGTCGAGCCATGCGTCGCGCTCGACGGAGGGATCCGCCGCCGCCTCTGCTCGGGCGGCGAAACGTTCGGCCGCCGACCCCCAGCCCGCGGTCCACGACTCGGGATCGAGCCCCGCGAGACCCTCGATCACCTCGCGCGCCACGTCCGGATCAACCTCGTCGACCGGGTGGATCCCCTTGTCCAACCGCTGCAGCAGCCACTCCCTGCCGTCCGCGAGCGTCCGCGTCTCGGTCATGCCTCGCCCTTCAGGTAGCCGTGGAAGCGCCCGTCGGGGTCCCACTCGGCGCGGAGCGCCTCGAGCCGCGCGCCGTTCTCCTCGGACAGGTAACGGGCGTGCGGACGGGCGAGCAGGTTCTCGTCGGCGAGCTGGATCCCCTCGGAGAACGGCTCGAGCCTCCGCATCTGGTCGATGCCCCAGAGTGCGGAGCGAGGCGTCCTCGTCGTCGTCCGTCCAGGCGGAGAAGGCGGCGATGTAGAGCTTCGCCTGCACGGAGAAGGCCATGTCGGGCAGCTCCTGCGCGCGCCACGGCCACCAGAACACGTGCGACTCGTGGTTCGGCACCGTCGTGAACAGCTCGCGCACGGCCGGGATCAGCTCGTCGGGACCGGCGTTCGTCCACATGTTGTCGGGCGCGTAGCGCCATCCGGCGGGCTCGAGCGCGTCGGCGCCCGCGTACAGCTCGTCCATCGTCGTCGGGACTGCGACCTCGCGGACGACGGCGCGGTCGAGCACGGGGCACTCCTCGAGGGGCGCGAGCCCGGCGCGTGCCTCGTCCTCGCTCGCGCAGAGCGCGGCCGCGGCCACGACGAGCGCCGTGCCGCCCTCCGCAAAGCCGCCCTCGGGGAGCCGTGGCGTCGTCCCGAGCAGGGCGAACTCGACGTTCGCGGGGAGGCGATCCTCGACATCCATCGCGAAGCGGAGCACCGCGTCGAGCTCGTCGAGCGGATAGACGTACGCGCTGCGGAAGATCGCCTTCGGCACCTCGTAGACCTCGAGGGTGTAGCGCGTGACGATCCCGAAGAAGCCGCTTCCCGACCCGCGCGCTGCCCAGAGGAGGTCGGGATTCGAGTGCTCGTCGGCGTGGACGAGCTCGCCCGCGGCGGTGACGACGTCCACCGCGCGCACGCTGGCGCACGCCGGCCCGTGGAGGCGACCGTTCCAGCCGAATCCTCCCTGGAGGAGGTACCCGCCGACGCAGACGGTCGGGCAGTGTCCGCCCGGGAAGAAGAGCCCGTGCGCGCGGAGCGCCGCGCCGAGATCCTGGCCCTTGACGCCCGCCTGCACGGTCGCCGTCCGTCCTGCCGCGTCGACGGTGATCTCGTCGAGGGCTACGAGATCGATCAGCATTCCGTCGCGGACGCTCGAGGCCGTCCAGCTGTGGCCGCCCGAGCGCGCCTTGACCTTGAGTCCCTCGGCGCGTGCGAACCGGACGGCGTCCACGACCTCTGCCTCCGTCTCGGGTCGCACGATGAGCGCGGGGTATCGCTCCGGCTTCAGCGCGTTGTGGCCGCGCCTGCGGAGTTCCTCGTAGCCCTCGTCGCCGCGGCGGAGGATGCGGGCCTCGAGCGACGTGGTGCTCACGTCCAGCGTGCCCCGAGCGAGGTGAGCCGGAGCTCGTACGAGACCCCGCGCGCTCCCTGCGCGGCGAGGAAGAGCGCCGCCTTCGCGATCTCGCCCATGTCGACAGCCGCCTCGGGCGGAATGCCGTCGGCGGCGAGCCGCGGGGCGGACTTGGGCGAGTCGATCGGAGCGTCGACGGCGAGCACGCACGCGTGGATTCCCTCGCCGCGCAGCTCCTGCGCCGCCGACAGCGTCATCGCGCGCATCGCGTGGTGCGCCGCCGACCAGAGGCCAGAGCCCGGAGCGGGATGGAGGGAGGTCGCGTTCGTGACCTGCACGAGCGTGCCTCCGCCGTGGGCCCGCAGCGCTCGCGCGCCGATCGAGAGGAAGAGGAACGCCTGTCGCGCCACGTCCGCGCTCCAGCGCTCGAAGCCCTCCACGGTCGCGTCGGCGATCGGGCCGCCGCCCCAGACGTCGCCGGGTCCCATGCGCGCGATCGAGACGGCGTCGACGATCGCGTCCAGCCCGCCCAGGGAATCGGCCGCATCCGCGAGCGCGCGCTCGAGCTCGTCGGGGGCGAGGACGTCGCCGCGAACAGCGTGAGCCCCGCGGCTGCGGACGGCGTCGAGCGTGTCGTCGCTCCGGGCGATCGCGGCGCAGGCCCAGCCCTCGGCAAGGGCACGATCGAGGATGGCTCCGCCGAGGTTCCTGGCGCCGAGCGTGACGAGCGCGGGCATCAGGCCGTCTCCTCGTCTCTCGCGGGATAGGCTGTCACGATCCACAGTAGAACACGAATTAGGGTTCTATTTCAAGTCGCGAACGAGAGGGAGGTAGGCGTGGCGGACGACGCGACCGGGACGACGACGCTCCATCACGCCGGCCTGCCGGTGACCGACCTCGAGCGGGCGGTCGGCTGGTACCGGGACGTCCTCGGCCTCGAGCACACGACCACCGCGCGTGTCCCGGAGGGTGTCGAGATCGCGTTCGTCGTCGACGCATCCGGCGCGGGCCTCGAGCTCTTCGCGCTCGACGTACCGCCGGCGGAGGCGTGGGACGGGCCGATCACGGCGCTGCGACGCCGGACCGGCCACGTCGCGTTCTCCGTCGACGACCTCGACGGCACGTTCGCGCGGGCGCTCGCGGCCGGCGGTCGCGCCGTCTGGGAGTCGCGGCCCTCGCCCAAGCCCGGGCAGCGGATCGCGTTCGTCGCCGACCCGGACGGGAACCTCGTCGAGCTCATGTCCGGATAGGGGCGGCCTCAGATCGGCACGACCGACGCTCCGCCGTCGACCGGGATCGCCGCCCCGTTCACGAACCAGGCGTCGTCGGACGCCAGGAACAGCGCCACCTTGGCAACGTCCTCCGGTTCGCCCACGCGGCCGAGCGGGTTCGCCCGCGCAAGTGCCCACCCGGCCCCGTCGGGCTCGGTGAAGAGAAACTCGGTCGACGGGGTGCGGATCATCCCGGGCAGGATCGCGTTCGCGCGGATGCGGTGGGGGCCACCGGACGCAGCGAGGTGGTAGGTGAACGCCAGCACGCCGCCCTTCGCCGCGCCGTGGGCAGCTTGCTCGGTGAAGACCGCTCCACGGACGGCGGCGATCGAGGCCGTGTTGATCACGGAGCCGCCGCGCCGGGCGACCAGGTGCGGCCATGCGGCCTTGGTCGCGAAGTAGACGAGGTCGAGCTCGTTGCGGATGGTGTGGCACCAGTCGTCAGGCGTCAGCTCGGCGAACGGGCCGACGCGCGGGGAGGAGGCGTTGTTGAAGAGGACGTCGACGCCGCCGTGCTCGGCCGCCACGGCGTCGACCCAGCTGCGGCTCGTAGCGAGGTCTCCGAGGTCGACCGGAGCGGTGGAGGTCATCCTCCCGCCCTCGGCACGCACGAGGCTGCACGTCTCGTCCGCACCGGCGGCGTCGAGGTCGCACCCTGCCACGACCGCGCCCTCGCGCGCGAACAGGAGTGCCGACGCGCGGCCCATCCCGCGCGCGGTGCCCGTGATCAAGACGACCTTCCCGTCGAGCCGGCCCATGTGTCCTCCTCGTGTCGTGGCGCCGCTGGCAGATCAGGAATCGAATCAGTATTCTATTTCGTGATGGCGAGGCGCGACACCGATCCGACGAGCCGGTCCGCCGCAGACGACCTGACCGTCGCCGTCCAACCGCCGCAGCAGGAGCGCAGCCGGGCCTCGTTCGAGCGGGTGATCCAGGCGGCGACGTCGCTCCTCGAGGAGGAAGGGTACGACGGCTTCACCCTTGCGGAGGTGAGCAAGCGGGCGAACGTCTCGATCGGCTCCATCTACGCGCGCGTGAAGAGCAAGGACGACCTGTTCTACGTCATCCAGGACCGGTACATGACGGTGTCGGAGAACCGCCCGAGGCTCCAGGATCCCGAGGCCTGGAGCGGCCTCGACGCCCACGCAGCCGTCCTCGGGCTCGTCGAGGAGATCGGCGAGCTGTTCAAGCTGAACGAGCGGCTGCTCCGCGTGTTCATGCACCGGGGAATCGTCGACACCGTCGTCGCGACGCGCTCGTCGGCGAGCGTGTCGCAGTTCCACGACGAGGTCGTCGCGATCCTCCTCACGAAGCGCGACGCGATCGCGCACGAGGACCCCGAGCTTGCGATCGACGTGGCGTTCCGGATGGCGTGGGGAACGCTCGCCCGCCAGATCATGTACTGGCCGACGTTCGAGTCGAAGCGCACCATCGCCTGGGACACGCTCGTGCACGAGCTCGGACGCGCATGCGCTGCGTACCTGCTCGGGCCGGGCCGGCCGGGGCGCACGCGGACCGGCCGGGCGGCCGGCTCCGATTCTTGACTTCTCGGGATGCGGAAGGCTATAAAACCGAATTCGAATACCAATTCCGATCCGATGTCGGATCGGACGCTCCGAGGACGGAGGCCGACATGCCCGAACGCCTGCTCTCCCAACTGGCTCACGTCGAGGTCCTGACCCCGACGCCCGAGGAGACGCTCCGATTCTGCGTCGACGTGCTCGGGCTCGAGCACTCGGGCACGGAGGGGGCCTCCGCCTTTCTCCGCGGCTGGGGGGACTTCTTCCACCACACCTTGCAGGTGACCGAGGGCGACGCGCCCGGGCTCGGGCACATCGGGTGGCGCGCCGAAGGCCCCGAGCAGCTCGAGGCGGCAGTGGCGCGGATCGAGGCGACGGGGGCAGGCGAGGGGTGGCTCGAGGACGCGGTCGGTCACGGGCGGGCGTATCGCTACCGCAGCCCGGGCGGCCATCTCCACGAGCTCTTCTGGGAGGTCGAGCGCTTCGAGGCGCCGCCCGAGCTGGTCTCGCCGTTCCCGAACCGGCCACAGCGGTACGTGCCGCGCGGCGCCGCGCTCCGGTGCATCGACCACGTGACGGTCGCGACCGCCGATCCGGAGACCGATGCGCGCTGGCTCCGCGAGACCCTCGGCCACCGCTTCATGGAGTACACGGTGATCCCGGAGCGACCCGACTTCGTCGTGTTTGCGATGACGACCGTCTGCGAGCGCAGCCACGACCTGGGTCTCGTGTGGGATCCCTCGGGCGTCCCCGCTCGCATCAACCACCTCGCGTACTTCGTCGACTCCCGCGAGGAGCTGCTCCGCGTGGCGGACGTCCTGCTCAACGCCGACGTCGCGATCGAGTTCGGCCCCGGCAAGCACGGGATGGGCGAGCAGGACTACCTCTACATCCGCGAGCCGGGCGGTATGCGCGTCGAGATCAACGCGGGCGGCTACCGCAACTACGAGCCCGACTGGGAGACGGTGCGGTACGAGCCGCAGCAGGGCTCGAACGTCTTCTACAAGAACCTGGGGCTCCCGCATTCGATGTTCGAGTCGTTCCCGCCGGTGGAGATGGCGGCGGAGACGGCGGAGGAGACGAAGGCCGCGACCGGGCTGTTCACCTGATGGGCGTCGATCGCGTTCTCGTGGTCGGCGGCGGGATCGGCGGGCTGTCGAGCACCATCGCCCTGCGCAACGCGGGCGTCGACGTCGACGTCGTCGAGCTCAACCCGAAATGGGACGTCTACGGGGTCGGGATCATCCAGCCCGGAAACGCGATCCGCGCGCTCGACCAGCTCGGTCTCGGCGAGCGGGCGATCGCGGAGGGGTTCGCGATCCAGGGGTCCCGCTTCCGAGACAGCGAGGGGAACGTGCTCGGTGCGGTGCCCGCGCCGCCGCTGCTCGGCGACCGGTTCCCCGGCATGAACGGCATCACGCGGCCGCGGCTCCACCGCATCTTCCAGGACGCGGTGCGGGAGTCCGGCGCCGAGGTGAGGCTCGGTGTGACCGTCGACGCCCTCGAGCAGGACGACGACGGGGTGGACGTCACGCTCACGGACGGCAGCAGCGGCCGCTACGACCTCGTGATCGGTGCCGACGGGATCAACTCGCTCGTCCGCGGGCGCGTCTTCGGAGACGCGCCGGAGCCCGAGTACACGGGCCAGGTCGTCTGGCGCCACAACTTCCCGAAGCCCCCGGAGCAGGACACGCTGGACACGTTCGTGGGCGTGCGCGGCAAGGCGGGCCTCGTCCCGCTCGCGCCCGACCTGATGTACATGTTCGTCATCGAGCGCTGGCCCGGCGACGACCTCGACGTCCCGGACGACCGGCTCGCCGAGACCCTCCGGGAGCGCCTCGCCGGGTACGGCGGCGTCATCGGCGAGCTCCGCGACACGCAGATCACCGAGGAGTCGGAGATCGTCTACCGGCCGGTCTACTCGCTCCTCGTGCCGTCGCCCTGGTACCGCGGGCGCGTCGTGCTCGTCGGCGACTCGGCGCACGCCACCTCGCCCCACGTCGGCCAGGGCGCCGCGATGGCCATCGAGGACGCCGTGGTGCTCGCCGAGGAGGTCGTGTCGTCGGACGATCTCGTCCGACGCGCTCGACCGCTTCATGACGCGGCGATTCGACCGCTGCAAGCGGATCTGGGAGATCTCGCGCCAGCTCGGGACGTGGGAGATCGAGGAGGCGCACGACGCCGACTTCGTCGGGCTGACGATCGAGTCCGTGCAGCTGACGGCGGCACCGATCTGACCGTGGGCGCCGGTCGGGTCGCAGGCAAGGTCGTGATCGTCACCGGTGCGGCCGGTGGGCAGGGGGCGGCCGAGGTCGCCTGGCTCGTCCGGGAAGGCGCGCACGTCGTGGCCGCCGACCTGGTCGACGACGCGCCGACGTTCGCGGAGAACCCGATCGGCGCGTTCGTCGACCCCGACAAGATCGCGACAGCGCATGCCGCCGGCGAGACGCTCGACGAGATCCGGCCCCGCATCTGGGAGACGGACGACTTCCGCCCCGCCGAGCCCCGGACCTGGGCGGCCCGCCGCCGCGCCCGGCGACCCGCCGATGCCCGGGAAATGGTGAGCCGTTGGCGTCGAGGCGTTATGGTCGAGCGGCCACCGACGCACTCGGTGGCGACGTGGATCGGCACACCGACCCTGGGAGGTCACCGATGACGAGCGTGCTCCCCACCGACCTCACCGCTCAGGCTCTCGACGCCGCGCTCGACGGCTTCCGGGCGTCTGTCGGAGCGGAGCACGTGCTCACCGACGACGAGCAGCTGCGGGAGTTCCGCGATCCGTACTGGTTCGCCGGCTGGGACGACTACGAGGCCTCCGCCGTCGTGCAGCCCCGTCGGTCGAGGAGCTCCAGGCGATCGTGCGGATCGCGAACGACCACGGGGTCCCGCTCTGGGTGAGCTCGCAGGGCAGGAACAACGGGTACGGGGGCTCGTCGCCACGCGTCCGCGGGGCGGTCGTCGTCAACCTGCGGCGGATGAACCGCGTGCTCGAGATCGACGGCGACGCCGCGTACGCGGTCGTCGAGCCCGGGGTCAGCTTCTTCGAGCTGTACGAGGCGGTGCGAGGGTCGGGCCACAAGCTGTGGATCTCGGTGCCGGACCTCGGCTGGGGGAGCGTGGTCGGCAACGCGCTCGAGTACGGCGTCGGCTACACGCCGTACGGGGAGCACGCGGCGAACGCGTGCGGGCTGGAGGTGGTGCTCCCGAACGGCGAGCTGGTGCGAACGGGTCCGGGCGCGATCTCGAACGGCCGCGCCTGGCACGTCTACAAGCGCGAGCTTCGGGCCCTCGTTCGACGGCCTCTTCTTCCAGTCGAACCTCGGCATCGTCACGCGGATGGGCGTGTGGCTGATGCCGGAGCCGGAGTGCTACCTGCCGGGCTGGGTGATGGCGTCGCGCGACGACGACCTCGGGCCGATGGTGGACACCCTGCGCGAGCTGATGCTCGGCGGCTCGATCACCGGCTACCCGATGATCCTGAGCCCCGTGGCCGCCGCGTCGGTGTTCACCGACCGGGCGCACTGGTACCAGGGCGAAGGGCGTCCTCCCCGAGGAGGCGATCGAGCGCATCTGCTCGGAGCTCGGCTTCGGGCGCTGGACGATGCGCTTCGCGATCCACGGCGACGAGGCGATCGTCGACCATAGGTTTACCAAGGTGCAGGAGGCGTTCGGGCGGATCGAGGGCGCGACCGTCATCGGCGCGAAGGTCGCCGGGGGCGAGGTGCACACGATCGAGAACCCGGCCGAGCGCGTGCAGGCAGGCGTGCCGAACCTCGAGCTCGTGCAGATGGGGAAGTGGTACGGCGGCGAGGCGGGCGGGCACATCGGGTTCTCGCCGGCGGCGCCGCTCACCGCGGGCGACGCGATCCGGCTGCGCGACCTGCTGCGCGGCGCGCTCGCCGAGCACGGGCTCGACTACAGCGCGGCGCTGATCCCCACCGGCCCCCGGAGCTTCATCAACGTCGTCCTCGTCGTGTTCGACACCTCGGACGAGGAGCAGACCCGCTCGGCGTTCGCTGTCTCGAAGGACGCTCGTCCCGAAGGCGGCGGCGCTCGGTACGGCGAGTACCGCGCGCACATCGACTTCATGGACCTGTGCGCGCAGGCCTACGACTTCAACGACTACGCGGGCCGCCGGCTCGCCGAGACGATCAAGGACGCGCTCGACCCGAACGGCATCCTCATGCCGGGCAAGCAGGGGATTTGGCCGAAGCGCGATGCGGGGGGCGTAGTCCCGATCCGTCGAGCCGGGATCGCCCGGCCTCTTCGACCTCCTCGACCGCTTCGAGCGCGAGCTCGGCTCGCCGGAGCGAACACCGAGGACGACGCGATGAGCGTGCTCACCGTCGCAGGGCGGCAGCCCGACGAGCGTCAGCGGCGCCGGCGGCGCTCGCCGACCCGCTCGGCGATGTCCGGGTGCGTGATGCCGAGGACGCGGTGCGCCTGCGTGACCTCGAGCAGACCGATCGCGATCAGCCGCATCTCGTGCGGCGTCAGCTGATCGGCGACGTCGACCAGATCGTCCTCGTGGATCGTCGTCACCTCGCCGCAGATCGCGATCGTCGGCGGTTTCGCGCGCAGAAGCGGAAAGCCCGGCCCCGGGTCGCGGTTCGGGCTCGTCGTCAGCCGCACGGCGATCACCGTCGCGAACGTCTCGTTCCAGCCGTTCTCGCTGACCACGGCGAAGCGCTTGTTCTCGCCGAGGCCGACGTCGACCCACCACACCTGGCCCCAGCGAGCCCGGCCGGGCACGCCCGCTCAGTCCTCGTACACGCCGCGCTGCGCGGCACGGCGGCTCGCCGCGCGGGCGACCTCACCCATCTCCGGGGCCGCGGCCCAGGCTCGATAGGTGGCGAGGCGGGCGCGGTCGCGCTCCTCCTCGAGCGTGTGCTCGTAGCCGAGGCGGGCATAGGCGAGCAGCCGCACGGCGGCGGCGGCGGCGTCGTCGAGCCCGAGCCGCTCGGGCGCCTCATCCAGCGCGTGCTCCAGTGCGTCGTCGAGCGAGACGGTGATTCTGCGCATCACCTGCGCATCGGATTTGATGCTCGACATGATGCGGTAAGTCTAGCCTCTGTCGGCCGAGGACGCGAGCCTCGGACTGCGGAACCGCTCGTGTGATGGCCGAACGCTCCGTCGCGGGGCCGACGTCGTGGCGGAACAGCGAGAGCCTCAGGCTCGTCGAGCGGCCTGCCGTCGAGCTGCTCGCCGAGCTCGGCTGGACGACGGTCGACGCGCGCGAGGAGCGCTTTAGGCATGGAGGGACGCTCGGCCGGGACAGCCGGACGGACGTCGTCCTCACGCATCGCCTGAGGGCGGCGCTTGCACGTCTCAACCCCGACGTCCCCGAGGACGCCCGCACGAACGCTCTCGGTGCGCCCGCTGCGATGCGGACGCGCGCGCGGGTCGAGCCCTGGGGCGGTGTCGACGTCTGCCGGGTGGACGTCCCGGCGTCGTCGAGGCCCGTCCGGGCGACCACGAGCGGCATGCGCGACGTCTTCTTCGTGCGGATGAACAACTCGACGCGCGTCCTGGCCGGGGACGAGCTCGACGCCTACGTCGCCGACCGCTGGCCGGTCCCGTAACCCCAACGCGGTCGGCGCTACGCGTCGATCGTCTCGAAGTACCTCCGCTCGCGGTTCTCGAGCAGCGGGATCGCCTCGCCGACGACGTAGCGCTGGAAATGCTCGGACGACCCGTGGGCGGCGACGGCCTCCTCGTCGTCGTAGATCTCGAAGATGTGGAACACCCCGCGGCGTCGTCCGGGTCGTGGTAGGGCTGGTAGAGACGGCACCCCGGCTCCGCGCGCGAGCGCGGCGCGAGCCTCTCCAGGACGTCGAGGACAGCCGCCTCGGTGCCGGGCTTCACCGTCCAGGTCGCGTGCAGCACGATCGCCATGTCAGCGTCCTCCTTCCGTGGGGATGCGGAGCTCGTCGGAGAAGCGCCCGTCGACGAGGACGAACGCCATCCGGGCCGTCTCTTCCGTGCGGTTCGACCACGCGTGGTTCGTCCCGCGCTGGATCACGACGTCGCCGGAGCCGAGCCGTGTCTCGCCCGCATCGACGACGAGCCAGACCTCTCCCGAGAGCACGATCCCGTAGTCGACGGTCTCGGTGCGGTGCATGAGCGCGTGGGGCCCGTCGCGCCCGTGCGCGTGCTCTGCGCCGATCGTGGCGAACGCCGCGGCCGCCTCCTCGGGCGTGAGCGCGTTCTGGACGGTGTCGGGAGGGATGTCGACGATCCGGATTCGCGTCCCCCCGGCGGGCGGCGCGAGCTGGAGGGGGCCGAGCGTCGGGTCGGCGCCGTCGTCGATCGGCGCCGGCACGGCGTCCGTCGACCAGATCTCGTGGAAGACCGTGCCGGGCACCGCCTCGATCTCCACCACAGTCGGCGGTGGGCCGTCGGCGGAGACAACCGCGCGTCCCGAGGCGTCGTGCCCGGTCACGACGCGCCGCACCGGTGAGAGGCTCACGCAGCGACCACGCGGGCGGACCCCCGTCCGACGCGTCGCGTCCTGCCGACACTGGAGGGGGCGGAACATCCATGTCCGTGCATGTCCGGGAGCGGCACGACGGGCCCGATGATAGAGAACCGGTATCGGGCGCTCAGACGACGTCGACCAGAAGCCGAGCCGAGGAGAGATCCATGACAGTCCGCACGAAGCCGCCGTTCCGCGCCGATCATGTCGGGAGCCTGCTCCGCCCGCCGGAGCTGCTTGCAGGCCAGGCAGGACGCGGCGGCCGGTCGCATCACCGCCGACGCGCTCCGGGCGGTCGAGGACGACGCGATCGCCGACGCCGTCCGCATGCAGGAGGAGGTCGGGCTGCGCGGCGTCACGGACGGCGAGTTCCGGCGCAGCTCGTGGCACATGGACTTCATCTACGCGCTCGACGGGATCTCGACCGCCGACGACAAGGTCAAGGTCTCGTTCCACAACGAGCAGGGCGACATCGAGTTCATGGCCGCGGCGCTCCACGTCGACGGCAAGGTCGGCGTCTCGCAGACGATCTTCGGCGACGCGTTCTCGTTCCTGTCGGAGCGTGTGAAGGACGGCGTGCCGAAGCTGACGATCCCGTCGCCGAGCATGGTCCACTACCGGGGCGGCCGGGCCGCGATCGACGAGAGCGTGTACCCGGAGATCGACGGGCTTCTGGAGCGACCTGACCGCCGCCTACCGCGAGGAGGTTCGGCGGCTCGGCGGCGCTCGGCTGCACCTACCTCCAGCTCGACGACACGAGCCTCGCGTACCTGAACGACCCCGAGCAGCGCCGGTACGTGGCCTCGATCGGCGGCGACCCGGACGCCCAGCACGTCGAGTACATCCGCCACATCAACGAGGCACTCCAGGGCCGGCCCGACGGGATGAGCGTCACCACGCACATGTGCCGCGGGAACTTCCGCTCGTCATGGGTCGCCGAGGGCGGCTACGACCACGTCGCCGAGGCGCTCTTCGACGAGCTCGAGGTCGACGGCTACTTCATGGAGTGGGACGACGAGCGCTCCGGCGGCTTCGAGCCGCTGCGGTTCCTCCCGGCGGGCGACAAGCAGGTCGTGCTCGGGCTCGTGACGACGAAGCGCGGCGCGCTCGAGTCGAAGGACGATCTGAAGCGCCGCATCGAGGAGGCGAGCCGCTACGCGCCGCTCGACCAGCTCTGCCTCTCGCCGCAGTGCGGGTTCTCCTCGACGGTGGACGGGAACGCGCTCTACCTACGACGAGCAGGTCGCAAAGCTCGCGCTCGTCGTCGAGGTCGCCGACGAGGTGTGGGGGCGATGACGCTCTCCGCGCGCGCTGTGTCCCCGTGTGCGAGAGTCCGTCGCATGAGCGGCATGATGGGACAGCGCATCCTCCGGGTGGAGGACGACCGGTTCCTGCGCGGCCGGGGCCTCTACGTCGAGAACCAGGAGGTTCCCGGCGCGCTCCACGCGACGTTCGTCCGCTCGCCCGTCGCGCACGCCCGGATCGTCGGGATCGACACGTCGGCCGTCTCGAGCGTGCCGGGCGCGCAGGTCTTCACCGCGGCGGACGTCGAGCTCGGGGCCGTTCCCGCCGCCTCCGATCCCGGGCGATCGACGCACGGATGGTGCGGCCGTTCCTGGCGAGCGACGTCGTTCGCTTCGTCGGGCGACATCGTCGCCGTCGTCCTCACCGAGGACACGTGCCGCCGGCGTCGACGCCGCCGAGCTCGTGCTGGTCGACTACGAGCCCGCTGCCCGCCGTCGTCGACCCCGAGGCAGGCGCTGACCGGCGACGTGCTCCTCTTCCCGGAGCTCGGGACGAACGTCTGCGCGAGCCATCCGGTCGAGGCCCCCGACGAGGCCCTGTTCGACGGCTGCGACGTCGTCGTCTCGGGCCGGCTCGTGAGCCAGCGGCTCGCGGCCTGCCCGCTCGAGGCGCGCGGGTGCGTCGCCGCCATCGGCGACGACGGCCGGATGACGCTGTGGCTGTCGACGCAGACGCCGCACCTCGACCGCCACGTCCTCGGGCTGTTCCTCGGGCTCGGGCGACGAAGGGGTGCGCGTCGTCGCTCCGGACGTGGGCGGGCGGCTTCGGCGCGAAGGGGCTGAGCGTCGAGACGGTCATCGTCCCGTGGCTCGCCCGCAAGACCGGGCGCCCTGTCCGCTGGACGGAGGGCCGTAGCCGAGAACATGGTCGCGATGCAGCACGGTCGCGGCGGCCGTGCTCGAGTTCACGATCGGCGGGAGCCGCGACGGCGATGTCAAGGCGTACCGCCTGCGGGTCGTCCAGGACGCCGGCGCCTACCCGGGCCTCGGGGCCATCCTTCCGGGCTTCACCGCGCTGATGTCGAGCGGCGTGTACGCGATCCCGAAGATCGAGGCAGACACGGTCAGCGTCGTCACGAACACGACGCCCACCGGTCCGTTCCGGGGGGCCGGGCGACCGGAGGCGACGCAGGCGATCGAGCGGGCGATGGATCTCTTCGCGGCCGAGCTCGGGCTCGACCCCGCCGAGCGTGCGCCGCAGGAACCTGTTCGCCGCCGACGCGTTCCCGACTGACGACGGCATCGGGCGCCCGGCTACGACTGCGGCGACTACGCGCGAGCGCTCGACCTCGCGCTCGAGCCACGCGGGCTACGAGGCGCTGCGCGAGGAGCAGCAAGCGACGGCGCGAGTCGGGCGACCCTCGGGCGCTCGGCATCGGCGTCAGCGTCTACGTGGAGATCACGAACGGCCTCGTCGAGCCCGAGCTCGGCGACGTGGAGATCACGCGCGGACGGCGAGGCAATCCTGCGCACGGGCTCGTTCTCGCACGGCCAGGGCCACGAGACGACGTTCGCGATGATCGTCGCGGACAGGCTCGGCCTTCCGGTCGAGTCGGTGCGCGTGATCAAGGGCGACACCGACGAGGTGGCGCAGGGCACCGGCACGTACGGCTCGAAGTCGACGCAGATCGGCGGCGTCGGCGGCGCGCGTGGCGGCGGACGTGGTGGTCGAGCGCGCGCGCGTGCTCGCCGCGGAGCACCTCGAGGCGAGCGTCGACGACGTCGTGCTCGACGTCGCCTCCGGGCAGCTTCCACGTCGTCGGCTCGCCGACGCCGGCGCTCTCGTGGAAGGAGCTCGCGGCGGCCGTCGACGCGCAGGGCAGGCTCGAGGAGCTGCGTGCCGCGGAGATCTTCAAGGCGGACGCGCCGACGTTCCCGTTCGGCGCACACGTCGCCGTCGTCGAGGTCGACACCGAGACCGGCGAGGTCGAGCTCCGGCGCCTCGTCGCCGTCGACGATGCCGGGAACCTCGTCAACCCGCTGATCGCCGAGGGACAGGTGCACGGCGGTGTCGCGACCGGTGTCGCGCAGGCGCTCTTCGAGGAGTTCGTCTACGACGAGGAGGGCAACCCGCTCACGGCGTCCTTCCTCGGCTACGCGTTCCCGTCGGCTGCAGAGCTGCCGTCCTGGGACGTCGTCGAGATGGAGACCCCGACGCCGCTCAACGCGCTCGGCGCGAAGGGCATCGGCGAGTCCGGCACGATCGGGTCGACTCCGGCCGTGCAGAGCGCGGTCGTGGACGCGCTCGCGCCCTTCGGCGTCCGTCACGTGGAGATGCCCGCGAACGGCGAGCGCGTCTGGCGTGCGCTGCAGGCCGCGCGCGCCTCGGGCTGACCGGCGTCCACGCGCTGCTCGGGCGGTTCGTCGGTCGGGGCCGGGTGCTGTCGGGCCGGCGTCGCCATCCACCCAGGCGCATCCCAGATGATGGAACGGTGTCTTGACAACTAGACGCCGACGACCGTACCGTTGACCCTGCGTGGCTGAACCCGGCGGAGGAAACGCGAGCACGGTCAGGGGCGGCCGCGCACGGTCGGTTCGGCGGCGTGCGCGTCCCCGTTCGACGCGAGGCACGTACCGCGGATGACGTCCCAGGAGGCGGCAGCCGAGAGCCTTCCGACCGATCGCGAGCGGCGAGCCGGCGAGGTCGTCGAGCGTCGCCAACGCGCTCGTGTTCGTCCTGTCGATCGCGTTCGCGTTCGTCGTCTGGGAGCTCGTCTCGCGGTCCGGCGTGATCCGCGAGCAGGACCTGCCGTCGATGACCGCGACGGTCGACGAGCTCGGGTCGATGGCCCGGACCTGGGACTTCTGGAGCGCGTTCGGATACACGGTGCGCGGCTGGGCGCTCGGGCTCGCACTCGCGACCGTCCTCGCCGTCCCGCTCGGGATCGTGCTCGGCCTGAGCGACTTCGCGGGCCGCGCGTTCCGCGTGCCTGTCGAGTTCCTCCGCCCGATCCCGTCGGCTGCGTTGATCCCCCTGCTCTTCCTGACGCTCGGGACGACCCTGCGCAGCGAGGTGTTCCTCGCGTCGTTCGGCGCGTTCTGGCCGATCCTCGTGCAGACGATGTACGGCGTCCGGGACGTCGACCCCGTGACGATCGACACGGCGCGCTCGTTCGGGGTGCCCCGTCGCGAGCAGCTCTGGCGCATCACGCTCCCGGGCGCGGTCCCCTACATCGCCACAGGGATCCGCATCGCCTCGGCGGTCGCGCTCATCCTCGCGTTCACGGCCGAGCTCTTCATGGGCACGCCGGGGCTCGGGAAGACGCTCAACTACGCGCAGTCGTACGGGCTGACGACACAGCTCTACGCGCTCGCGCTCGCGACGGGCGTGCTCGGCCTCTGCACGCACCTGCTGTTCACGGCGCTCGAGCGGCGCGCACTTCGCTGGCATCCCTCGCAACGTGTCGAGGCCGCGTGAGCAGCCGCAGCTCGGAGGCGCTCAAGATCGCGGCAGAGATCGCCGTCCCCGTCGCGATCGTCCTCGTCTGGGAGCAGTGGGCGCGGTCGGCCGACAGCCAGTTCTGGCCCCCGCCCTCGACGATCCTGAGCCAGTTCCGGGACCTCTGGCTGTTCGCGCAGTTCCGCTCCGACGTCGTGCCGAGCCTGATGCGGATCCTGCTCGGGTTCGCCATCGGGTCGGCGATCGGGATCGCCCTCGGTATCCCGCTCGGGCTCTCGCTGTGGGCGCGGAAGTTCGCGATGCCCCACGTCGAGTACTGGCGCGCGATGCCGCCTCCCGCCCTGCTCCCGATCTCGGTCATCCTGCTGCACTCGATCGGGAACCTCCAGAAGGTCTCGTTCATCGCGTTCTTCTGCATCTTCCCCGTGCTGCTGAACACGATCGACGGCGTCCGCGGTCTCGACCCGACGCTCGTGGACACCGCCCGGGCGTACGGCGTGCCGGTTCAGGCGCGCATCCGGCGCATCGTGCTCCCGGCGGCATTCCCGCAGATCTCGGCCGGGATGCGGACGAGCCTCTCGCTGGCGGTGATCATCATGGTCGTGGCCGAGTACTTCTCCTCGACGAGCGGCGTCGGCTACGTCCTCCTCATCTCGAAGAACACCTTCCAGCTCGGCCCGATGTGGGCGGCGATCCTGCTGATCGGCGTGATCGGGTACCTCCTCAACCTCGCCTACCTCCTCGTCGAGCGGCGGCTGCTCGCCTGGCATCGGGGCTGGCGGGCGGCGACGCGGTAGCGGAGCATACGGATGCTCGAGATCAGGGAGCTCGCCAAGACCTACGGCAGCGGCGACAAGATCACGCACGCGCTCCGCAGCATCTCGTTCTCGATCGGCGAGGGGGAGCTCGTCTGCGTCGTGGGGCCGTCCGGCTGCGGGAAGACGACGCTCCTCAAGTGCATCGCCGGGCTCCTGCGACCGAGCCACGGGGAGGTCGTCCTGAAGGGGACACTCCGTCACGGCGCCGCCCGAGGAGATGGCGGTCGTCTTCCAGGAGTACAACCGCTCGCTGATGCCGTGGTCGACGGTGCGCAACAACGTCCTGCTGCCGCTGCGCCACAAGCCGCTCGGCAAGGCGGAGCGCAAGCGCCTCGTCGAGGAGTCCCTCGGCGCGGTGGGCCTCGACCGCTTCATCGACCACTATCCGTGGCAGCTCTCCGGCGGCATGCAGCAGCGGGTCGCGATCGCCCGGGCGCTCGCCTACCAGCCCTCGATCCTCCTGATGGACGAGCCCTTCGCCTCGGTCGACGCCCAGACGCGCGGCGACCTCGAGGACCTGGTGCTCCAGGTTCGCGAGGAGTTCGGCATCACGATCCTCTTCGTCACGCACGACATCGACGAGTCGGTCTACCTCTCGGACCGGATCGTCGTGCTCACGAACGCTCCGACGGTCGTGAAGGACGTCGTCGGAGTCGACCTGCCCTCACCGCGGGACCAGCTCGCGACGAAGGAGCTCCCCGAGTTCGCGCACCTGCGCGCATACGTCTACCGGCTCGTCAAGCGCGACATAGCGGCGCCGCCGGTCGCCGAGGCCCCGTCGACGCTCGTCGGCGACGGGCTCCACGACTAGCAAGGAGAACGGAATGAAGACAGTCGCAGCGAGACCCCGTCGTCGATCGCTTCTCGTCGGCTGCGCGCTCCTCGTCGGAGCCGCCCTGTTCGCCGGTGGGGCGACCGGAGCCACGGGCGCGGCCCGGGCGGACGCGACCCTGACGGTCGGCGTGTTGCCGATCGCCAACACGCTGCCCCTCGATCTCGGCATCAAGAAGGGCTTCTTCCAGCAGCAGGGGATCGAGATCAAGAAGATCACCGCCCAGAGCGGGAACGACATCATGCTCGGGCTCGCGAACTCGAACATGGACGTCGGGTTCGCCGGGTGGGTTCCGGCGATGATCGCCAGAACGAGCGGCATCCCCATCTCGGCGGTCGCGCTCAGCGAGGTCGAGGGCACGAACCAGGCGACCAACTGGCAGAACATCCTGGTCAAGGGGTCGAGCTCGATCAGGACGCCGGCCGACCTCTCGGGCAAGACGATCGCCGTCAACGCGCTGAAGGGCGTCGGTGAGGTGATGATCAAGGCGGCGCTCGAGAAGAGCGGCGTCGACCCGAACTCGATCAAGCTCCTCGCACTGCCGTTCCCGGCGATGCGGGCGGCGCTCAACAGCGGCCAGGTCGACGCGATCTGGACACCGGAGCCCTTCCTCTCGCAGGCGATCCAGATCGACGGCGCCCGCGACCTGATGGCTCCGGGGCCGGTGCTCGGCGACTACTGGCCGATCGGCGGCTACTTCGTCCGCACCGACTGGGCGGCGAAGAACCCGGGTCTCGCCGCGAAGTTCCGCACGGCGATGAACCAGGCGCTCGAGTACTCGCAGAACCATCCGGACGAGATCCGCGACCTGCTCCCGGCGGCGTCGCGGAACATCCGCCTGCCGATCTGGACGACCGTCGTCAACCGGGTGCAGCTCGCCCAGCTCGCGGCCTACTCGAAGAAGTACGGCGTGATCACCTCGCTCCCGAACCTCGCCGTGCTCGTCCCGAGCGCGATCGACGGCGGAAAGATCCTCCAGGGGACGGTCGGGAACCAGTTCATCACGCTGCGCCAGGACGGCAAGATCGTGTCGCGGCTCAAGGCCGGGAAGTACTCGATCATCGTCACGGACACGTCCGCGACCCAGGGCTTCCGGCTCGTCGGGCCCGGCGTCTCCAAGGTCACTGCGATCAAGGGGACGGGCAAGACGACCTGGAACCTCGACCTGAAGAAGGGGAAGTACACGTACAACTCGCCCGCGAAGCCGGGCGGGAAGAAGTCGTTCCGGGTCGCCTGAGTGATCCTCGACGCAGGCGGGGCCGTTTCGGCGGCCTCGCCCGCGTCCGATCAGGCCGGGTAGACCGCGTCCGGCTGCTGCACGAGCCCCTCCGGCCAGTCGAAGATCTCGGTCAGCACCTTGAGGTCGTCGTCCGTCGAGAGGTACGCGAACGTCGCGCCCTCGTAGACCCCGCCGAGGAGCACGCGCCGCCCCTTGGCGCGCATGCCGTCGAGCGCGTCCCGGTAGGCGGTCCCTCCGACGGCCACGTGGTGCAGCCCCTCGCCCTTCGACGCAAGGAACTCCGCGTAGATGCTCCGCTCGTCGAGCGGCTGGACGAGCTCCCACTGGACGGTCCCGACCATCGTGACGGCGAGGCGCCAGGCGCCGTCGATCGCCGGCTCGCCCTCGCCGAGGGGGCGCACCTTGGCCGGATCGAACTCGTACACCTCCCACGGCCCGATGCCGTACTCGTCCACGTAGGTCCGCATCGTCGCCTCGAGATCACGCACGACGATGGCGATCTGGAGGGTCTCCGTGAACAAGGGCTCGCGCATGATCGGGCTCCTCTCGTGCGGGACGGGCCGCCATCGTATGCGGGCACCGGCCGACCGCGTTTGCGTCGCGGGCGGGCGAGTGATTCGATCACGCGATGGCGACGATGCGCGCAGCCGTGACCCGTGGCAGCGGGGCGATGGAGGTCGTCGTCGTGGAGGAGCCCGGCGCGCCGGGCCCGGGACAGGTGCTGGTCGGGCCCGAGGCCGTGGGCTTGTGCGGCTCCGACTTCCACTACTTCCTGGGCGACATCGGGACGATCGACGACCCGTCGACGCTCTACCCGCGGATCCAGGGTCACGAAGCGGCCGCGACCGTCCTCGCGGTCGGCCCCGACTGCCCGGCGGAGCTCGCCGCCGGGATGCGCGTCGCCCTCTGGCCGGTCGGCTCCTGCGGCCGCTGCTACGCGTGCCGGGTCGGTCGCGGCAACGCCTGCGTGAACATCAGCCTGATCGGCGTCCACGAGGACGGTGCGCTGCAGCAGCAGCTGCTCGTCCCCGCCGCCCAGGTGTTTCCCGTCGGTGACCAGGATCCGGCGCTCGCCGCGCTGATCGAGCCCGTCTCCATCGCCGTCCGTGCCGTCGTCCGCGGGCGGGTCGCGGCCGGCGAGCGGGTGGTCGTCCTCGGAGCCGGGCCGATCGGACACGCGCTCGCGCTCGCGGCCGCCGACCGGAGGGCATCGGTGCTGCTCGTCGACACGCTGGCGAGCCGCCTGGCCCACGGCGCCGCGATGGGCGCGGACGTGCTCGAGGTCGGCGCCGACGACGACCTGCGCTCCGCGGTCCTCGAGTGGGCGGGCGCCGAGGGTCCCGAGGTCGTGATCGAGGCAACCGGCGTGCCGGCCCTCGTGCAGCGCGCGGTCGAGCTGGTCGCCCACGCGGGCCGGGTCGTCGTGGTCGGCCTCTCCGCCGACCACGCTCCCGTGCGGGTCGGCGACCTTCCGCTCAAGGAGATCGACGTGCTCGGCGTCAGCTGCTGCGGCGCGGACGAGTTCGCGGCCGCCGTCGACCTCGTCGGCCGCCGGCGGGACGCGGCAGCCGGGCTCGTCACCCACGAGTTCACGCTGGAGCAGGCGCCGGAGGCGATCGCGTATGCGATCGCGCATCCGGCCGAGGTGATGAAAGCGGTCGTGCGGCTCGACGCCGCATGACGGTCCCGAGCGAGGAAGGGAGGCGGCCGTGAACGTGTCGTCGCAGTTCGACGTGTCCGGATTCGGCGTGATCGTGACCGGAGGGGCGAGCGGCCTCGGGCTCGCCTACGGTGAGGTGCTCGCCGCCCACGGCGCGCGGGTCACGCTGATCGACGTCGACGAGGGGGCGCTGGCCGAGCAGGTCGCACGGCTCGAGGGCGACGGGCTCGACGTGCGGGGCGCGGTCGCGGACGTGACGGACCACGAAGCGCTGGACCGGGCGATCGACGGCGCGGCGGGCGCGTACGGCCGGCTCGACGTCGCGTTCGCGAACGCCGGTGTCGACTCCGGCGCGGGCTTCGTCGCCGGGTGGGCGGGGAGCGAGCGGCCGCGGGTCGAGGAGGGCGCGCTCGAGCGATACGCCGACGAGCGGTGGAACCGCGTCATCGAGATCAACCTCAACGGCATCTTCGCCACGGCGCGCGGGGCGGTCCGGCACATGCGCCCGCGAGGGTACGGCAGGATCGTCGTGACGACCTCGCTCGCGGCGACGAAGGTGGAGCCCGTGATCGGCTCGGCGTACATGGCGGCGAAGGCCGGCGCGCGGCACTTCGTGCACTGTCTCGCGCTCGAGCTCGCCGCATACGGGATCACCGCCAACGCGATCGCCCCCGGCTTCTTCGTGACGAACATCGGCGGCGGGCACGCCCACGACCCGGACCTCCAGGCGATGGTCGCGAAGGACATCCCCATGCACCGGGTCGGCCGGCCGGACGACGTCAAGGCGCTCGCGCTGTTCCTCGCTGCGCCCGCGTCCGAGTACATCACCGGGCAGGAGATCGTGATCGACGGCGGCTGGGGGCTCGGGATCGCCGACTGAACGGGCGCGTCCCCGGGTGCGGCGCGTCGTATAGTCGTCCCCGTGGGCGGTTCCGACCTCCAGGTGCTCGACGCGGACACCGCGCGGACGGTGCAGCGCGTGTGCGACGCGATCGTGCCCGGTGCGGCGCGCGTCCGGCCGGAGGTCTACGTCGACGCCCTGCTCGCACGGATGGACGAGGGGACGCGCGGTGCCGCCGTCGCGGCGTTCGCGCAGGTCGCGCAGGGAGACATCGCGGCGCACGTCGCCACGCCGGAGTTCGCCTGGGTGCGCGCGCTCGCGATCGAGGCGTTCTACAGCGACTTCGTCGCGCCAGGCGCCGACGCGACGGGCGCCTGGGAGGAGATCGACTTCTCGACACCGCTCGCGACGCGCCTGCGCAAGGACTGGTCGTACCTGGGGATCGGCGGCACAGGGTCGACGGAGCCCGTGCGGTGACGAGCGCGGCCGAGCGCTTCGACGTGGTCGTGGTCGGGTCGGGGGCCGGCGGCGGGGTGGTCGCAGGCGAGCTCGCCGACCGGGGGCGGAGCGTGCTCCTCCTGGAGGCCGGCCCGCATCGCACCGCCGCCGACTTCACGCGCTGGGAGGCGAAGGCGAACCACGACATCTGGTGGCCCCTGCGCTTCGCTCCGATCGACGGCGGTGCCGGCGGGGTCGTGGCGCTCCTCGCCGCCCGGTGCGTCGGGGGGACGACCACGATCAACACGAAGGTCGCGCTGCGGGCGTCCGACCACGACTTCGCCAAGTGGCACGACGCGAGTGGGCTCGAGGGCGCCGGAGGAGCGCCCTTCGGCGCGTCGGACCTCGCCCCGCACTACGCGCGCGTCGAGACGCGGCTCGGTGTGCGCGTGCGCTCCGACTGGCGCAAGAGCGTGTACACGGTCGAGCCGGGGTTCCGCGCGCTCGGGTCGCACCTCGAGCCCGTCCACGCCTACACGGACGCGAACTGCATGAGCTGCGGATCCTGCCTGCAGGGCTGCCCGACGAACGCCGGCAAGTCGACGATGAACACCTACATCCACGATGCGTGGGCGACCGGAAGGCTCGAGTTGCGCCCCGAGTCACCCGTGCAGCGGATCGTCGTGGACGGCGGGGAGGCGAAGGGCGTCGAGTACGTCGAACGGCGACGGGACGCTCCGGCGCGTCGAGGCCGGCGCCGTGGTCGTCGCCGCGGGCACGCTCAACACGCCGCAGCTCCTGATGCGGTCGGGCCTCCCGGACACCCCGAGCAGTCGACTGATCGGGCGCAACCTCGGCTTCCACCCCGTCCGCCTCGTCTACGGGCTCTTCGACGAGCCGCAGGATGCGCACATGGTCTATCCGATCTCCGCGCACGCGATGGACCACCAGCGCGACGACGACGGCGGCTTCGTGATCGAGGCGACGACGATCCAGGACCCGATCAGCTTCGCGACCACCCTGGAGGACGAGAACGGCCCGCTCTGGGGTCAGCCGCTCGTCGATGCCCTGCGGAAGTTCCGCCGCTGGGTCGGGCTGCTGGCGATGGTGAACGACGAGAACAACGGCACCGTCTCGCTCGACGAGAGCGGCGGCGAGGCGTTCGCGGCCTCCTTCAACGACCGCGAGCGCGGGCGAATGGACGCTGCGCTGGCGTTCTCGCGCGGCGTGCTGGAGGCGGCCGGCGCCACCCAGGTTCGCTGGACGGGTCTCGCGTCGACCCACGTGCAGGGCACCTGCCGCATGGGGAGCGACCCCGAGCGGTCCGTCGTCGACGGCGACGGCCGGGTGTGGGGCGTCGACCGGCTCTACGTCGGCGACGGCTCCGTCGTGCCGCGCACGCTCTCCGTCAACCCGTCGCTCACGATCATGGCGCTGGCGAGCCGTCTCGCCGAGCACCTGCACGCCGATCCCCGCGGGTACCTCGCGTGAGCCCGGGCCGCCGCACGAGGGCGGGGGCCGGTGGCTAGCGACTCCGTCGTCGTCGTCAGCGCCCACTCGGCCGACTTCGTCTGGCGTGCCGCGGGCGCGATCGCCCTCGCTGCCGAGACGGGGGTGGACGTCCACGTGGTCGCTCTCTCGTACGGCGAGCGTGGTGAGTCGGGCGAGCTGTGGAAGGAGCCGGGGCAGACGGAGGAGCGGGTCAAGGAGATCCGCCACGGCGAGGCGCTTGCAGCGGCGGCCGCGCTCGGAGCGACCTTTCGCACCCTCGACCTGGGCGACTACCCGCTCGTGGCGGATGCCGCCGCCGTCGAGAGGCTGACCGACCTGCTCCGCGAGCTGGCGCCGCGCCTCGTCCTGACCCACGCCGCGCTCGATCCGTTCAACCCCGACCACGGCGTCGCGCACGACGCGACGGTCCGGGCCCGGCAGCTCGCGAGCGGCGCGGGGGTCGCGAGCGGCTTCGTCACGATCGCGCCGCCGGAGCTTCTCTCCTTCGAGCCGCACCAGCCCGAGCTGTGCGGCTTCGTCCCGACGACGTTCCTCGACATCACGCCGGTCTGGGAGAAGAAGGTGTCCGCGATGGAGGCGATGGGGGCGCAGTCCTACCTCCGGCAGTACTACTCGGAGCGGGCCGAGCACCGGGCGAACCACGCGCGACGCATCACGGGCAGGAGCGAGATCCGCTACGCGGAGGCGTTCCAGCGCGAGCTCCCGGTCGTGGTGAGCCTCCTGTGACCGACTACCCCGCCCTCGCGGCGCTCGGCGTGGCCACCGTCCACGAGGCCGCCGGGCGCGTGGGGGTCGTCGACCTCCCGCTGACCCGGGTGGTGCCGGGGTCGCGCGCGGCCGGGCCCGCGCGCACGGCGCTCTGCGCGCCCGGCGACAACACGATGGTGCACGCGCTCGTCGCGCACGCACGACCCGGCGACGTCCTCGTCCTGACGAGCGCCGAGCCGGCGCCGGTCGGGCTCGTCGGGGAGCTGCTCGCGACGCAGGCACAGGCGCAGGGGGTGGCGGCGATGCTCGTCGACGGCGCCGTCCGCGATCTCGACGAGCTCGCCGAGCTCGGGCTGCCGATCTGGACGCGGTTCGTGCGCGCGCAGGGCGCGACGAAGGGCGAGGTCGGCGGGCTGGACGTGCCGGTGGTCGTCGGCGGCGTCGAGATCCGCCCGGGCGACCTCGTCGTGCTGGACTGCGACGGCGCGGTGGCGGTGCCCGCCGATCGCGTCGAGCAGGTGCTGCCGGCTGCGCGGGAGCGCGCGGAGCGCGAAGCCGCGATGCGGCAGCGCTACCGCGAGGGCGAGCTCTCGTACGACCTGCAGGGCCTGCGCGCGCTCGTCGAGGGCTGAGGGCGTGGAGGTCGCGGTGCTCGGCCTGGGGGAGGCCGGCGGCCGGATCGCCGCCGACCTGGTGGCAGCCGGGTGCGTCGTCCGCGGCTGGGATCCGGTCGCGCGTCCGGCCGGGGTGCCGGTCGCCGCGGACGGCCCGTCGGCCGTGCGGGGCGCGGACGCCGTCCTCAGCGTCAACGCCGCAGCGGTTGCGCTCGAGGTCGCGGGGAGCGTGGCGGGGGCGCTCGCCGGCGACGCGGTGTACGCCGACCTCAACACGTCGGCGCCCGGGCTCAAGCGCGCGCTCGCGGACAGCGTTCCGGTGCCGTTCGCGGACGTCGCGCTCGTCGGCACGGTGCCGAGCCTCGGCCTCGCGACGCCCGCGCTCGCCTCCGGGGCGGGGGCCGAGCGGTTCGCGGAGCTCATGCGGCCTCTCGGCATGCCCGTCGACGTCGTCGGCGCGCATCCGGGTGACGCGGCCGGGCTGAAGCTCCTGCGCAGCGTCTTCATGAAGGGCCTCGCGGCCGCCGCGATCGAGAGCGTCGAGGCCGCGCGGGCCGCCGGCGCCGAGGATCGTGTGCGAGCCGACATCGCCTCGGTGATCGGCGAGCCCCTCCTCGAGCGACTGCTCTCGGGCTCGCGCGCGCACGCCGCGCGGCGCGTCGACGAGATGCGGGCTGCGGCCGCCTACCTGGAGGAGCTCGGGGTCGCCCCGCGCGTTGCCGTGGCGGCCTGCGAGTGGCTCGGGCAGCTCCGCGACGAGCCCCCTCGAGCCTGATGCGCGCGGCCACGGTCGAGGCCGTCCTCGAGAAGCTCGGGCTCGAACGGCCCGACGCCGACCTGGACGGCCTGCGCGCCGTCTACGCGGCATGGTGCGGGTCGGTCTCGTTCGACAACGTGCTGAAGCTCATCCACCTCGCGGACGGGGAGCCCGGGCCGCTCCCGGGCTCGACGCCCGAGAGCTTCTTCGGAGCGTGGCTCGAGCACGGCACCGGCGGCACGTGCTGGTCGGGAAACGGGGCGCTCCACGACCTGCTCGAGGCGCTCGGCTTCGACGTCGAGCGTGCGATCGCGACCATGCTGTCCTCGCCGCACGTGACGGGGCCGAACCACGGCTCGGTGGTCGCAACGGTCGACGGCGAGCGGTGGCTCGTCGACGCGTCGATCCTCGCCGGCAGGCCGATCCGCCTGCCGGAGCCCGGCGAGCCCTCGGACGACGGCCCGCTGCCCCGCTTCGAGTGGCTCGACGGCCTGCCCGCCGTGCTCTGGCGAACGCCGAGCGCACCGCACGGGTTCCACTGCCGGATCGAGCGGATCGGCGCCGGTGCGGCCGAATGGGACGCACGGCACCAGCGGACGGCGAGCTGGAGCCCGTTCAACTACCAGCTGAGCGCGCGGCTGCTCGACGGCGGGACGACCGTCGTCGTCGCGCACGGCCGACGCTACCGGGTCGACCCCGACGGCGCGGTCGCGGTCGAGGAGCTCGACCTCGAGGGACGGGTCCGGTTCCTCGTCGAGGTCCTCGGCATCTCGGAGCGGATCGCAGTGCGCGTGCCCGACGATCGCCCGCTGCCGCCGCGTACCCGGTGAGCCTCGGCGCCCGGACGGCGCTCAGGCGGGAACCAGCCGGTGCCCCATGCCGAGCGAGATGTCGGCCGCGGTCTTCTTGACCGCCGGGGCGAATCGCGCGACCAGCTCGTCCATCGACCCCATCGTGCGGTGGATCGCGAGGTTGAGCGCCGCCAGCACCTCGCCGGAGTGCGCCTGGATCGGGGCGGCGATCGACCGGAGCCCGTACGCGAGCTCCTCGTCGTTGACGGCGATGCCCGACGCGCGGATCCGGTGGAGCTCATCCCGGAACGCCTGCGGGTCGGTGATCGTGTTCGGCCCGCGCGGAGACGAAGTCGATCCGCGCGATGAGCTCTTCGAGGTGGTCCTCGGGGACGAAGGCCAGGATCGCCTTGCCCATTGCGGTGCAGTACGCGGGCAGCCGTGCACCGATGTGGAGGTTGAGGTCGATGTCGCGCTGGCCCGGCTGCGCGGTGCGGCAGCGCTCGATGTAGACGACGTCGACGCCGTCGAGGATCGCGAGGTTGACGGTGTGGCCCGTCTCGTCCGAGAGCCGTTGCAGATGGGGCGCGGAGATCTCGCGCACGTCCATCGAGTTGATCGCCGAGAACCCGAGGTCGAGCACCTTGGGCCCGAGCCGGTAGCGCTTGGAGTCGGGATCCTGTTGCAGGTAGCCGAGCTGTGCGAGCGTCGCGATGTAGCGGTGCGCGGTGCTCCGGCTCAGGGACAGCTCGCGCGAGAGCTCGCTGACGCCGATCAGCGGGCGCTCGGAGTCGAACGCCGACAGGATCGCAAGCCCGCGCTCGAGGGACTGCGAGGTGCCGGTGCCGGTGTCCTGCACGCAGCGATCCTAGCGCGTTGTCTCAACAACCGGAACACCGTCTTGACAAACGGGCAGGCTGTTGAGAGGGTCCACGAGGCTCGCGCCGGGGCGCCGCTGCCCCGCGTCATCATGCGGGGTGCCGGCAGTCTCCACGTGGGTTCTAGCAACGGGAGGAACAACGGGCTGTGACGAGCGGCGAGCAACGCGAGCAGGTCGAGCTGGTCGCGCTCTACTGGACGGTCTCCGGCCCGGTCGAGGTGCACGTGGGGCGCGAGTGGAGCCTCTTCGACTGGGCCGACCGCTGTGCCGAGGCCCGGGCGGTCGGCTTCAGCGGCCTCGGTATCTGGCACGCCGACCTCGAGCACGTGCTCGAGACGCGGAGCCTGCAGGAGATGAAGAAGGCCTTCGACGACAACGGGCTTCGCCACCTCGAGCTCGAGTGCCTGCTCGACTGGTTCCTCGACCCCGGCGACGAGCGCCGGCGTGTCTCGGACGAGACCCGCGCGCTGCTGTTCGAGGCCGCAGGCGTCCTCGGCGCCCATCACATCAAGGTCGCCAACATCTTCGGGAGGGAGGTGCCTCTGCCGAAGCTCACGGAGCGGTTCGGGGAGCTCTGCGAGGACGCCGCGCGGCACACCGACGCGAAGGTCGTCTACGAGCCGATGCCCCCCGACGTCAACGTCCACTCCGTCGATGCCGTGCTCGAGGTGGTGGTCGGGGCCGGTGCAGCGAACGGGGGCGTCGCGATCGACACCTGGCACATGTCGAAGCTCGGAATCCCGCCCGACGAGCTCCGCCGGATACCGGTCGAGTACCTGGCGTGGGTCGAGCTCTCCGACGGCCAGATCGAGGACATGGACGACCCGGTCGACGAGGTCGTCAACCACCGCGCGTTGCCCGGGGAGGGCGAGTTCGACATCCGCGGCTACATCGGCGCGTGCCGCGACCACGGCTACGCGGGCCCGTGGGGGGTGGAGGTGCTCTCCGAGGAGCTGCGCAACAATCCCATCGACGTCATCTTCCGGCGGGCGTACGAGACGACGATCGGTCAGTTCGAGCAGGAGAGGAGCGCCGCATGACGGCACCGCAAGGGGTCGAGAAGCTCGACCGCGAGCACCTCGTCTGGATCTTCCGGCAGATGCTGCGGATCCGCGAGTTCGAGGAGCGGGTCAAGCGCACGTTCGAGGAGCATCCCGGCGTGATCCGCGGTCACACCCACCTCGCGGACGGCGCCGAGGCGTCGATCGTCGGCTCGATCGCGAACCTCGGCCCGGACGACCAGTTCTTCACGACCTACCGTTGTCACGGCTACCCGATCGCGCGGGGAACCGACCCGAAGGCGTTGATGGCCGAGATCTACGGACGCAAGGACGGGATCTGCAAGGGCCTCGGCGGCTCCATGCACCTGACCGACGTCTCGAACGGGTTCCTCGGCACCTCGGGGATCGTCGGCGCCGGCATCCCGCACGCGACCGGCGCTGCGTGGGCGGCCCAGATCCGCGGGCAGGGGCAGGTGGTGCTCTGCTTCTTCGGCGACGGAGCCTCGAAGCAGGGCGCGTTCTTCGAGTCGCTCAACATCGCCTCGCTGTGGAAGCTCCCGATCGTCTACGTGATGGAGAACAACGGCTACAACGTCCACACGCGCACCGAGCAGGAGGACGCGAACCGGGCGGCGGGCGAGGACCTGTCGGTGAAGGCGAGGGCGTTCAGCATCCCGGGGGTGACGATCGACGGACGCGACCCGCTCGAGGTGTACGAGACGGTCCGCACGGCGGTGACGCGCGCCAGGGCGGGTGACGGCCCGACGCTCGTCGAGTCGCAGATGTACCGGCTATCGGCGCACGGCAACATCATCGCGCCGCCCGGCGTGCCCCTGCACTTCCCCGAGCACGAGGCGATCGAGAAGTTCGGCGCGCCCGAGGAGTACGAAGCGGCGAAGCAAGGCGATCCGGTGCCCGCCTTCCGCGGGCGTCTCGTCACCGAGGGCGTCCTCACCGGCGAGGAGGCGGACGCGATCGCCGCCGAGGCGCGCGACGAGATGCAGGCGGCGGTCGACTTCGGCCTCGCGAGCCCGTTCCCGGAGGTCGAGACCGCCCTCGACTACGTCTACGCATGAGGAGGCGATGACGAATGGCACACGAGCTCCCGTACATCGCCGCGATCCTCGAGGCGATCCAGCTCGAGATGGAGCGCGACGAGAGCGTCCTCTACTTCGGGCAGAACATGGCCACGACGGAGAACGAGCCGTTCGTGGACGCGTTCGGCAAGGACCGCGTGCGCGTCACGCCGATCTCCGAGACCGCCGAGATCGGGATCGCCGTCGGTGCGGCCCTCGCCGGCTACCGGCCGGTGGTCGAGCTGTACATGGCCGAGTTCATGCTCGTCGCGATGGATCAGGTCGTCAACGAGGCACCGCGCTTCCGCGGCATGAGCGGCGGCCAGGTGCAGGTGCCGATCGTGCTCAAGGCGGGGTACGGCTTCACCGCCGGCTGGGCGGGTCAGCACACGGGCACGCTGAACGCGCTGTTCATGGGCGTGCCCGGCCTCAAGGTCGCCGTCCCGTCGACCGCCGCCGACGCGAAGGGGCTGATGGCAACCGCGATCCGCGACGACAACCCGGTTGTCTACCTGCACCACTACCTGCTCACCCTCGACCACGGCGAGGTCCCGGACGGCGAGTATCTCGTCCCGTTCGGCGAGGCGTCGGTCCGGCGCGAGGGCGGCGACGTCACGATCGTCGGCACCGGCTGGACGGTCGACCGCGCGCTCGGCGCCGCCGAGCGGCTCGCGGGCGAGGGCATCCAGGCCGAGGTGATCGACCCGCGCACGATCGCACCGCTCGACACGCACACGATCCTCGAGTCGGTCGAGCGAACGGGGCGCCTCGTGCTCGTCGACCAGGCGACACGGCACGCCTCGGTGGCGACCGTGATCGCCGGCGAGGTGGCCGAGCACGGCTTCGGCTCGCTCAAGGCGCCGATCGTGCAGGTCACCGGCCTCGACGCGACGATCCCGTACTCGGAGCCTCTCGAGGCGTACGTCCTGCCCGACGAGGACAAGATCGTCGCAGCGGTGCGGCAGGTGCTCGGCACGGCGCCCGTGACGGCGTGAGGCATTGATGGAAGAGCTCGGTGGCGAGCAGGCGACGCGCCTGCTCGCCACCATGTGGCGCGTCCGGCTCTTCGAGGAGCGCGTCGGGCAGCTCACGCGGGCCGGCGAGGTCGACGGGCTGATCCACCTGAGCACCGGGCAGGAGGGCGTCGCCGCGGCGACCTGCGCGCAGCTGCGAGACGACGACCACGTCTACTCGGGCCACCGCGCGCACGGGCACGCGATCGCCAAGGGGGCGAGCCTCGACCGCGTGATGGCCGAGCTCATGGGGCGCGACACGGGCCTCTGCCGCGGGCTCGGAGGGTCGATGCACCTCGTCGACGCCGGGCACGGCTTCATGGGCGCGACGGGTGTCGTCGGCGGGAACATCCCGATCGCGCTCGGGAGCGCGCTGGCAGCCCGCCTGCGGGGTGCCGACGCGGTCGCCGTCGTCTTCTTCGGCGACGGCGCGGTCCAGGCGGGCCACTTCAACGAGACCGTCAACCTCGCTGCGCTCTGGCGGCTGCCGCTCGTGCTCGTGTGCGAGAACAACGGCTTCGCCGAGTTCACGCCGCGGTCGGCGCACACGGTCGTCGAGCGGGTGTCGGACGTCGTCGCACCGTACGGCCTCGAGCGGGAAACCGTCGACGGCAACGACGTCCCGGCCGTGTGGGACGCGTTCGGGCGCTTCCTCGACTCGGCGAGGTCCGGCGGAGGGCCGTTTCTCCTCGAGTGCCTGACGCACCGCGTGCGCGGTCACTACGAGGGTGACCCCGGCCGCTACCGCGAGACGCTCGCCGAGGCCGAGTGGAAGGAGAAGGACCCGATCCTGCGGCTCGAGCGGCACGTGCTCGCCGAGGGCTGGCTCTCCGACGAAGCGCTTCGCGAGATCGCCGCGGCCGCCGCGGAGGAGGTCGAGCACGCGGTGCGGTTCGCGCACGAGAGCCCGTTCCCGCCGCCCGAGCTGGTCGAGGAGATGGTGTACGCGGATGGCTGAGACGACGATGATCGCCGCCGTCAACCGCACGCTCGGCGACGCGATGCGCGCGGACGAGCGGGTGATCGTCCTCGGCGAGGACGTGGCCGAGGGCGGCCCCTACACCGCGACGGCGGGGCTCGCCGAGGAGTTCGGGACCGGGCGCGTGATCAACACGCCGATCAGCGAGGCGGCCATCACCGGCGTCGCGATCGGGGCCGCGCAGGCCGGGCTCCGGCCGGTGCTCGAGATCATGTTCGTCGACTTCCTGACGCTCGCGCTCGACCAGCTCGTCAACGCGGCGGCGAAGGCGCACTTCATGTCGGGGGGCCAGCTCGACGGTGCCGCTCGTGGTGCGCACCCAGGGCGGCGCGGGCCACCGTGGCGCCGCGCAGCACTCCCAGAGCCTCGAGAGCTGGCTCACGCACGTTCCGGGGCTCAAGGTCGTCATGCCGAGCCGCGCCGCCGACACGGCCGGTCTTCTCGCGAGCGCGATCGCCGACCCGAACCCTGTGGTCTTCGTCGAGTGCAAGACCCTCTACTTCCGCAGGGAGGACGTCCCGGACGAGCCCGACGCGGTCCCGATCGGGGAGGCTGTGGTGCTGCGCGAAGGCGGGGACGTGACGGTCGTCGCGCTCTCGCGGCTCGTGCACGACGCGCTCACGGCGGCGGAGCGCCTCGCGGCCGAGGACGGGATCGAGGCGGAGGTGATCGACCCGCGCACGCTGGTGCCGCTCGACCTGCGAACGATCGTCGAATCGGTTCGGCGGACAGGACGGCTCGTCGTCGCACACGAGGCCGTGGCGCACGGGGGCTTCGGCGCGGAGGTCGCGGCGCTCGTCCAGGAGGCCGCGTTCGACTACCTGGACGCGCCGGTCGCGCGGGTCGGCGCGCCGTTCTCCCCGGTCCCGTTCAGCGCGCCGCTCGAGGACGCCTACCTCCCGGGCGCCGATGAGATCGTCGCGGCCGTGCGCGGGTTGAGATGATCCGCCGGAGGTCGATCGTCTCCGTGCAACCTGTCGCGACACCGAAGGAGCGCTCCCATGGCTGATTACGTGATCGTCGGCGCCGGGACGGCGGGCTGCGTGCTCGCCGCGCGCCTCAGCGAGGATCCGGACGTCACGGTGCTCGTGCTCGAGGCGGGCGGGCCGGACACCGCGCCCGAGCTGCACGTTCCCGCGATGTTCCCGGTCGTCTTCAAGTCGAGCCTCGACTGGGACCTTCTCGGAGAGCCCGAGCCGGGGCTCGGCGGCCGCCGGCTCTACCTTCCCCGCGGCCGCGTGATCGGCGGCTCGGGCTCGATCAACGCGATGATCTACCTGCGGGGCCACCGCGCCGACTTCGACGGGTGGGCCGCGGAGGGGTGCGCCGGGTGGTCGTACGACGAGGTGCTGCCCTACTTCAGGCGCTCCGAGGACAACGAGCGCGGGGAGGACGCCTTCCACGGCGTGGGTGGCCCGCTGACGGTGTCCGACAGCCGCTCGATGAGCAGGTTCACCGACCTGATGCTCGAGGCGGCGGTGCAGGCGGGCTACGAGCGCATCCGATGACCTGAACGTCGACCGGCCCGAGGGCGTCGCGCGCTTCCAGCTCACGCAGCGCAACGGCCTGCGCTGGAGCACCGCGGACGCGTTCCTCCACCCGGCCGAGGGCAGGCCGAACCTCGAGGTCGTCGTCCGGGGTCTTCGTCGAGCGCCTCGTCTTCGAGGGCGACCGGGCGGTCGGCGTGGAGCTCGTCCGGAACGGCGTGCGCGAGACGGTCCGCGCGGAGCGCGAGGTGATCGTCTCCGGTGGCACGTACCAGTCGCCGGTGCTCCTGATGCTCTCCGGGATCGGGCTCGCGGAGGAGCTCGAGCCGTTCGGGATCGCCGGTGCGCGAGGAGCTCCCGGTCGGGCGGAACCTCCAGGACCACTGCATGGTCAACGTCAACTTCCTGACCGACGAGCCGGGCCTCTTCGGCATCTTCACGCCCGAGAACTTCGCGCTGCTCGAGAGCGAGGGCCGCGGGCCGCTCACGTCGAACTACCCGGAGGCGGGCGGGTTCTTCCGCACCCGGCCCGGCCTCGAGGCGCACGACGTCGAGTTCCACTTCGCCGCCGCGCCGTTCTTCGACGAGGGCCTCACGCCGCCGCCCGACAACGGCTACGCCTTCGGGCCGGTGATCGTCAAGCCGACGTCACGTGGGAAGGTCATGCTGCGCACGCCGATGGCGGACTCGAAGCCGAGGGTGCTCTGCAACTTCCTCACGACCGAGGAGGATCGCGCGAGCATGCTGGCGGGCGTGCGCATCGCCCTCGAGATCGCCGTCGCAGCCCGCCCTCAAGGCGATCGAGCGCGAGGCGCTGAGCGCGCCCGCCTCCGACTCGGAGGAGGACATCTTCGACTGGGTCACCCGCGCGAGCCAGACCGTCTATCACCCGACGTCGACGTGTGCCATGGGTGCGGTGGTGGATCCCGAGCTGCGCGTCTACGGCGTCGAGGGGCTCCGCGTCGTCGACGCCTCGGTGATGCCGACGATCACCCGGGCGAACACCAATGCAGCGACGATCATGATCGCCGAGAAGGCGGCCGACCTGATCCTCGGGAAGGACCCCCCGGTGGCGTGACGCGGACGCGCGTGCGCGTCAGTCGCGTGCGGCGCGCTCGCGTGCGTACGCGACGAACGGCTCGATCGCGGCGGGATCCACCAGCGCGTCCCGGCTTGCGACCTCGGCGACGGGCGCGCCGTTGATGATCCGCTTGACGGGCAGCTCGAGCTTCTTGCCCGTCATCGTGCGCGGGATCGCCGGCACCGCGTGGATCTCGTCGGGCCGGTGACGGGGAGAGAGGCTCGTGCGGAGCGCGTCCGCGATACGGCTCCGCAGCGCGTCGTCCAGGACGACGCCGTCGCGGAGGACGACGAACAGGAGCAGGTCGTCGGTCTGCTCGAGGTGCACGACGAGGCTGTCGAGCACCTCGTCGAACTCCTCGACGACGCCGTACAGCTCGCTCGTGCCGAGCCGAACGCCGCCGCGGTTCAGCGTTGCGTCGGAGCGGCCGGTGATGATGCAGCTGCCACGCTCGGTGAACAGGATCCAGTCGCCGTGTCGCCAGACGCCCGGGTAGTGCTCGAAGTAGGCGGCGCGGTAGCGGGCGCCGTCCGGGTCGTTCCAGAAGCAGACCGGCATCGACGGCATGGGGCGCCGGATGACGAGCTCCCCGAGCTCCCCGACCACCGGCCGGCCGTCGACGTCGAACGCGACGGCGTCGACGCCGAGGCACGGGGCGGTGATCTCGCCGGCGTAGACGGGCAGCACCGGGTACGCCGAGACGAGACCGGAGCAGACGTCCGTCCCGCCGCTCCCGACGTTCAGGAAGAGGTCGCGGCCGAGTTGGTCGTAGAGCCACACGTAGCCCTCGGGCGGGAGCGGCGACCCCGCCTCGGCCACGATGCGGATCGACGAGAGGTCGAAGCGGCGTCCGGGCTCGAGCCCGTCCTTGCGGCACGCCATCGTGAACGCGGGGCTGAGCCCCATGAACGTGGCCCGGGTCTCCTCGGCCAGCTGCCACTGGTACGACAGGTCGGGGTAGCCGGGGTTTCCGTCGATCATCACGATCGACGCGCGGAGGAGGAGGTTCGAGACGAGGGCGTTCCACATCATCCACGCGGTCGTCGTGAACCACAGCAGCCGGTCGCCCTGTCGGATGTCGAAGCAGAGGCCGAGGTTCTTGCAGTGCTCGAGGAGGATGCCGCCGTGCCCGTGGACGATCGCCTTGGGCAGCCCGGTCGTGCCCGAGGAGAACAGCACGTAGAGCGGATGCGCGAACGGGACGGGGTCGAACTCGAGCGGCCCCGGCTCGGCGAGGAGCTCGTCCCAGGCGAGCGTGTCCGGCAGCGCGTCGTCGGCACCGCCCGCGTAGGGCACGTGGACGACGTGCTCGAGCGAGGGCAGCCCGACCCGGACGGCGGCCACCTGCTCCCGGCGGTCGACGTACCTGTCGCCGAAGCGATAGCCGGAGATCGCGAGGAGAACCTTCGGCTCGAGCTGGCCCAGCCGGTCGAGGACGCTCCGAGGCCCGAACTCGGAGGCGCACGTCGCCCAGATCGCGCCGAGGCTGGCGGTCGCGAGGAACGCGACGAGCGTCTCGGGGATGTTCGGGAGGTATGCGACGACCCGGTCTCCCCGGCCGACGCCGAGCCGCTGCAGCCCCGCACGCGCTCTCGCGACCTGCTCGCGCAGCTCGCCGAACGTCAGCTCGAAGGGGTCGCGCGTCTGTGAGCGGGCCAAGACGGCGACCGTGTCCACGTCCTCGTCCCGCCTCAGCGCGTGCTCGGCGTAGTTCAGCCGCGCGCCCGGGAACCACTCCGCCCCGGGCATCGCGTCGGAGGCGAGGACGCGCTCGTAGGGCGTCTCCGCCTTGACCTCGAAGAAGTCCCACAGCGAGCCCCAGAACCCCTCGAGGTCCGTGATCGACCACCGATGCAGCTCGTGGTAGTCCGCGAACGCGAGCCCGCGCTCCCGCTCGAGCCAGTCCAGGTAGCGGCCCACCTCGCAGTGCGCGCGGGCGTCCGGTGGCGGTGTCCAGAGCACCTGCCCCTGCCCGGGTGCCTGCGTGCCCTCGCTCACGACGCGTCCTCCCGTGCCTGGTGGTCGCGGCCGAGGAACGAGTTCGCCCAGGCGCTCGTCCCGGCGAGCGCGTTGTCCTTGACCACCACGGGGCCGTCGAGCATCGTCTCCTCCTCGCCGTAGGCCTTGAGCCGCTCGTACGCCTGCGACCAGATGCACTCGGTGTCGTAGACCTCGCAGAGCCCTTCGCGCGTCCCGCCGCACGGGCCGTTGCGCTGGTTCTTCGCGCACTGCGACTCGGGGCAGACGTAGGCGATCTCGGGGAGCGAGCAGTCGCCGCAGTCGCGGCAGCCGAAGAGCGTCACCTTGGCGGCCTGCTCCACGGCGTGCGCCGCCCGCCGCCCGGCCCTCGGCCCCTCTCGAGCCCGCGGTAGACGGCCCGGCCGGTCGGGTGGAGCGGTGCGTCGGGCGCGAAGACGCCGTCGTGCATGCGTCGGCTGAGGCGGTACGTGAACGGCACACGCAGGTCGGTGCGGCGGCGTCGCTTCGACTCGAGGTACGCGGCGCTCACCGTGTCGGTCGAGAGGCCGGTCTCGGCGTCGGGCTCGAAGAGGTAGAACTCGTCGTCGAAGCGGGTAGCGGAGCTCCGCCACGAACGAGCGCCAGTCGTCGGGGGCGAAGGAGCCGGCGCGCTCGACGATCTCGCCGAACGTCGCGGCGGGCGTGTGGCCGCCGAGGTAGACGCCGTCGAAGCCGAGGCCGCGGGCGACCGCGAGGTGCTTCGCGGCAAGGTCGACGAAGAACGCCCGGCCCTGGTCGGGGCTCGCACCGTGGCGCTCGGCGAGCTCGAGCAGGCGGTCGGTGACGATCACCCCGGGGATCCGTCCTCGGTGGAACGCGCGCGCGGCGGGACGGGAGAGCAGGTAGACGTTCGCGAGGGCGCGGAGGCCGAGGCCGTCCCGTCGGATCCAGCGGAGGAGCTCGTCGTCCTTGCGGACGTCCCAGCCGATCTGGTTGATCACGAACCGCGCGCCCGCCCGCGCCTTCTTGCGGAGCTTGAAGTACTGCGGCATCACCTCGCGCTCGTGCCGCTTGTGGTTCGTGACGACGCAGCCGAGGAAGAAGTCGGTGCGGTCGAGCCGGACGTCGGGCTTCCGCGCATCGGGAAGGCCCTCGTTCATCTCGGAGAGCAGGCTGAGCAGCCCGACCGAGTCGACGTCGAAGACCGGTGCGGCGAGGCCCTTGTGGCCCGTGATCGGGTAGTCGCCCGAGAGCGCGAGCACGTTGTCGAAGCCCGCCGAGCCCGAGCTGCCAGCCCCGGCTCTCGAGCGCGTTCCGGTTCCAGTCCTTGCAGGCGAGGTGGATGATCACCTCCTGCCCGCGCGAGATCATGTCCGTGCCGAGCGCGTCGGGCGAGAACATCGCGTTGCCCGCCGGGGTTGTCCGTGATCGACAGGACGTCGATGCGGGGGTCGTCGGCGAGCTCGCGGGCGACGTCGAGGACGCCGCCGCTCCCGTTCGCCGTCACGAGGCCGCGGCTCGTGACGATCTCCGTCGCGATGACGAAGGAGCCCGGCCGGGCGAGCTGCTCTCTCAGCGTGGCCATGGCTCGGGCTCCTCCGTCCGCGCCGGGCTACACGGCCGCCTGCGTCCGCCAGCCCTCCGCGTACGACGTGCGCGCCACCTCGCCGTACGGGCACGGGCTGACGATCGCGCGGATCTCCGCCTGCACGTGCCGCTCGACGACCGGCTTGGCCGAGCCGCCGCCCTCCTCGCCCCAGACGATCGTGACCTCGTTCCCGATCTCGACGTCGTCGTCGACGATCGCGAGCGAGAGCATCGAGCGCTCGTTGTAGCTGTACCCGGAGAAGGTCGACACGCCGACGGCGTGGTCGCCGGCCATGACGCGGTCGTTCGGCCACGTCGAGTAGTTCGAGAGCGGCAGGTCGATGTACTTGGCCGGGTCGCCCTTCTCGAACAGCGTCCCCATCGCCCGCGCGACGTCCTCGCCGTTCCAGGCGAGCGTGACCTTGCGGCGCGTGGGCTGCGTCCATCTGCTCGAGCGCCTCGCGGCCGACGAAGTCGTGGTCGAACTTGACGAAGCCGCCGTAGCCCAGCTCGTGCGGGGTGAGGTAGTAGTCCTCGATGTCGTCCGAGGTGAGGCTGCCGCCGAGCGAGCCGGTGGCCTCGTACCAGTCGGCCGGGCAGCCACTCACGGTAGGCCTTCATCGAGTCGCCGGTGAACACCGCAGGGAGCGGGCAGGGGATCCAGCCGGACTCGAGCGTGTTCGTCGCGTAGGCGCGCGATCCGACCTGGCGGAGGCCGAACTCCGCGCCGGCCGCGACGATCGCCGCCTTCACCTCGTCGCGCTCCTCCCAGGGCCCGAAGAGCTCGAGCCCCGGGGCGCCCGACATGCCGTGATGCAGCGCACGCACCTCGTGCCCGGCGATCGTGAGCCGGCCCATGTTGAAGAACGCGATCTCCGGCAGCGGGCCGCCGGTCGCCTTCTCGAGCACCTCGAGCGCCGTCGGCCCCTGCACCTGGTAGCGGAAGATCTTGCGCCCGCCCGTCGGGTTGACGGCGGTGCGCTCGTCGCGCTCGACGGCGACGTCGTAGTCGCCGGTCTCGGCGTGGTACTGCACCCAGTTGTGCGCCGACGGCCGGCCGACGAGCGACACGCGGTTCTCGTCGAGGAAGAAGAGGATCGCGTCGCCGATCACGTAGCCGTCGGGGTTGCAGCAGACGAACTGCTTCGCCTTGTCGACGGCGGCGTTCGCGAAGGTGTTGACGCCGAGGTCGGAGAGGAGCCGGATCACGTCCGGGCCCTCGAGGTAGAGGTCGGTCATGTGGTGCGACTGGTCGAACAGCGCGCACGTCTCGCGCCAGGCGACCTGCTCCTCGCGCCAGTTCGTGAACTCCGAGGGGACTGCGGGGTAGACGTACGGGCCGATCTGCGAGTTCCGCGTCAGCTCGACTGCGCTGCCGGCCGCCTGCAGTGGCGTCCTCCAGGCTCCGCTGGGTCATGTCGTGATCGCCTCCTTCTCGTTCGCGACGTCGGGGGTGCCGTAGGTATGGAAGCTCTCGACGGTCTTCACGCCCCAGAACTGGCCGCGCGCACGCTCCGCAGCGCTCCAGGTGACCGGCTCCCGGTCGGGGTCGTAGACGAAGTAGCCGCCGGTGGTGACCTCGATGCGGTTGCCGCCGGGCTCGAGGCCGTAGAGGAAGAAGCCCTGCGCGACGCCGTGCTTCGACGGTGCGGCCTCGATCGGGACGCCGGCGTCGACGAAGATGTCGGCGGCGCGCAGGCACTCCTCGCGCGTGTCGACCCAGAACGCCAGATGGTGCAGTCGCCCGCGCGCGCGGTAGGCGTCCGCGACGTAGATCAGCTCGTGCGCGGCGATCGAGAGGCTCATCCAGGCTCCGGTCTCGGTGCCGTCGTCGAGCTCGATTCGCTCGTAGAGGCGGTAGCCGAGGACGTCCTGGCAGAAGTCGCGCGTGGGTCGCACGTCCGCGGCGAGCAGGTTGACATGGTCGAGCCGCTTGACCGCCGCGCCGCGCCCACGTAGCGCTGCGGCTGGTTGCGCCACGACGGCGCGAGGTGGGCTGGGGCACGTAGCGCTCGGCCTCGTAGAACAGCTCGAAGACGTGGCCGTCCGGGATCGGTGAAGCGGTAGGCGGGGCCGTGGCCCACGTCTCCCTCGATCCATCCCGACCCGAGCCCTGTCGCCTCGACTGCCGCCACACGCCGGCTCGAGCGCCTCGGGGCTCCAGGTGCGCAGTGCGACGTGCCCGAGCCGGCCTGCGGGGCCTCGGTCAGCTTCAGGCTGTAGCGCAGGTAGTCGCCCCAGCCGCGCAGGTACACCGAGCTGCCCTCGCGCGCCTCCTCCTCCATCCCGAGGACGTCGACGAAGAAGCCGGAGGCTCTCCTCCGGCTTCGGCGTCAGGAGCTCTGCGTGGGCGATGTGCGCGACGTCGTGGAGCTGCTCGGTCATGCCGCGCGTCATTCTCCGGCGACCCGGCGTGACCCGGCGACGATCATCTCACGGGTCTCGTCCTCGCCGAAGCCCGCGCCGAGCAGGCGGTCGGCCCACAGTGCGAGCCCGTCCTCGACGGCGGGGTAGTCCGGGTTGCCGAAATCGCTCGAGAAGAAGTTGCGCTCGAGGCCGACGGCGCGCACGCCCTCGAACACGTGCTCGAAGCTGGTCTTGCCGGAGAAGGGCGTGCTCAGGCAGCGCTCGATCAGGCAGCCGCGGTCCGCGAGGGCGACCTGGTCGTCGATCGCGAAGCGCTGGGCCGTGAACTCGGGATGCGTGACGACCACGTGCTCGACGCCCTCCTCGAACGCGGCCTCGACGACCGCGAAGGTGTCGTCCCGCGCGAGGTGCGCCGTCGCGAGCACGAGGCCGTGGCGGGCGACGGCCCGCAGGACGTCGCCGTGTCTCGGGAAGCACCGCCCGGCGTCGTCGGTGACGTGCACCGGCTCGACGCCGAGGCCGAGCGCCGCGCAGCTCGTGCTGAAGCTGGGCCCACTGAGGGACTTGTCGCCCGGCTTCGGGTCGAGCGGCCGGCGGTCTCGGCCGGTGAGTCGACCGTCGGCATCCAGACGATCCGGGCGCCCTCGCGTGCCGCGATCTCGACCGCGAGCGCGTTCATCCCTCCGACGGCCTGGTTGAGCGTGATCGCGCCGTGCACGCGCACGCCCGGCACGACGCCCGGAGACGACCTGCGCCCGCTCGGCGGTCGACGTGTAGTGCGACTTGAGCGCCGAAGCCGCGCGAGGCCGAGCTCGACGCAGCGGCGCGCGAGCGTGACGTCGTCGATCCGTCGCGGCGGGACGTCGGGCTCGATGTGGACGTGGAGGTCGAAGGCACCGACGACGAGCGCGCGGGCCCGCTCGCTCGGTGTGTCCATGCCGGGTCGGGGCTGGTGGCAGGTGTCGGGCGGTCGGTGGCTGGCTCATGACCGTCGGAGAATTTGTTGACAATATTGCCGCTGATCTGGTTGACTCGATCATACGCAAAGTTCGGTGCTCGAATGCGGGGTCGACCGTTCGGTCACGCAGCCGTGTCGTTGACGACGAGGTCACGTCTTAGGTGGAAGGAGAGCCATGAGTCGCTTTGCCCGTAGCGCGGCGCTCGCTGGTGCGCACTCACCGCGCTGGTGCTCGCGCTCGCCGCTTCGGCGACGAACGCCGGGTCGGATCGCAGCGTCGCCCCCTCGGCCGGGGCCGCCGTGACGAACTATCTCACGTACGTCCACGGGAAGCGAGGGAAGGCCAATCCCAAGCTCTCGAAGGTCTACGTCGGCTGGGTCAACCAGCAGGGTGGCCAGGTGGTCATCGGCGGGCTCGCGACCGCCGGGGCGCAGCTGGCGGTCAGGTACGTGAACGACCAGCTCGGCGGCGTCGGCGGCCATCCGGTCGCGCTCGTCCAGTGCTTCATCAAGTCGAACGAGGAGGAAGGCACGACCTGCGGCCAGAAGCTCGTGAACGACAAGCGCATCGACGTCATCGCTACCGGCGCTGTCGCGACGGGAGCCCAGTCGCTCTTCGCGACGATCCGCGGCAAGAAGCCGGTCGTCACCGGTGTCGCAGCCACTCCGGTCGACGGAGCGCAGCGGAACGCCGTCGTCCTCTTCGGCGACGTGTCGCACATCCTCCTGCCGTTCGGCAACGTACGCGAAGAACGTCCTCAAGGCCAAGACCGCAGCAGTGATCTACCCGCAGGCGACGGGCACCACGGAGGCCGGGCTGACCATCGCAGCGGGCCTGAAGACGGCCGGAATCGCGACGAAGGCCGTCGGCTATACGCAGGGCCAGACCGACCTGACCGCGCCCTTGACCGCAGCCGGGGCGACAACGGCGGACTTCATCGGCCCCTACGGCACGGCGTCCGACTGTGCGAACCAGGCGAAGGCGCTCCAGCAGCTCGGCATCACCGACTCGCGCAAGATCATGACGGCGCCGCTCTGCCTCAACTCGCAGGTGATCGACGCGCTCGGCGACTGGCCGCTCTGGACATACGCGATCGTCTCGTCGCTCTACGGCGATCCGTCCGACAAGGGCCTGCCCGCCTACAACGCGGTGATCAAGCGGTACAAGGCGGAGAAGAACGCGCCGGATCCGTGGCACATCGTCGCGTTCGGCGAGATGTTGACGACCGTCCGGTTCCTCAACGAGGTCGGCGCGAAGAACGTGAACAGCATCACGCCGGCGCGGGTCCTCGCACGTGCGAAGGCGTTCAAGGGGCCGCTCGCGCTCGGCCCGCCCAAGATCCAGTGCGGCAAGTACAAGGACGCACCGGGCATCTGCAACGACATGTTCCAGGCGTTCACGTACAAGGGAAAGTTCGCTGTTCACGAGGGCGTCCGGCTGGATCGGGCCGCTCAACGCTAGTGACGACGACGCCCTCAGCCGACGGGGCCGGCCGCTCGGCCGGCCCCTTCTTCCTCGAACGCCGCGGACGCACGTGAACGAGATCCTCCTCTTCCTGTTGCTCGGGCCTCGGAACCGGGGCGACGATCGCGGCCATCGCGGTCGGCATCGTCGTGACCTACCGTGGCTCGGGCTTCATCAACCTGGCGGCGGGCGCGATCGCCATGCTCGCGGGCTTCTCGTTCTGGGCGCTGCCGGACCGGTGAGCTCGGCTTCACGGTCTCGACGCCGCTCGCGGTCGCGCTGTCCTACGTGTTCGTCGATCCTCGTCACCTTCGTCGATCGAGGTCGTCGTCTACCGGCCGCTGCGCACCGCCCCGCCGCTCGCGAAGCTCGTCGCCTCGCTCGGCGTCCTCCTCACGGCGCAGGCGACGATGCTGCTCGCGTTCGGAACCTCGCAGCATCCCCAGCCGACCATCATCCCGATCCGCGTCGTTCGGATGCTCGACGGGGCGGTGCCGCTGTCCAGCCTCGTGCTCAGCGGCGCCGTCGTCGCGATCACAGTCCTGCTCTGGGCGCTCTACCGCTGGACGCGCTTCGGGCTCGCGACGCGGGCGGCGTCCGAGAACGACATCGCGGCACGCCTCGCAGGTCTGTCGCCGAACGAGCTGTCGCTCGCGAACGCGCTGATCGCGAGCCTCCTGCTCGGCACACTCGGCATCTTCGCCGGCTCGGTGGCGGCGCTCGACACGACCACGCTGCCGTTCCTCGTCGTGCCGGCACTCGCCGCGGCCCTCTTCGCCAGGCTCACCTCCTTCGCCGTTGCCTGCGCGTGCGGCCTCGGCATCGGGATGCTCGAGTCGCTGATCGAGTTCGAACAGACGAAATCGTGGTTCCCGACGAGCGAGGGGGCTTCGTGGCCCGGCGTCAAGGATCTGCTCGTCTTCGCGCTCATCGTGGCCGCGATGTTCCTGCGCGGCGCGTCGCTGCCGACGCGGGGTGAGCTGATCGAGCAGCGCCTCCCCGACGTACCGCGCCCGAAGCATCCGTTCGCCCTCGCGATCCCCTCGACGGTCCTGTGTGCGGTCGCCCTCGTCGTGCTGCCGTTCGACTTCCGCCAGGCCCTGACGAACTCGCTGATCGGCATCGTGATGGCGCTGTCGCTTGTCGTGATCACCGGCTTCGTGGGTCAGATCTCGGTCGTCCAGCTCGCGCTCGCGGGCGTGGCGGGCTTCACCGTCTCGCACCTCGCCGTCGACGCAGGAGTCGGCTTTCCACTGGCGCCGCTCGCGGGCATCGCTGCCGCCGTGGTGCTCGGCCTCGTGACGGCGGTGTCGGCGCTGCGGGTGCGCGGGGTGGCACTCGCGGTCGTGACGATCGCCGCCGCCGTCGCCGTCTTCAACTTCGGCTTCCAGAACGGCACCTGGGGCGGCGGCACGACTGGCTCACCGGTGCCCGATCCGAAGCTCTTCGGCATCAACCTCGGGCCGGCTGCGTCCTACCGCGGACTCGACGGGAACCTGCCAAGTCCGGTGTTCGGGTGGGTGGCCCTCGGCGCCACCGTGCTCCTCGGCCTGCTCGTCGTGTCGGTGCGCCGTGGCATCCTCGGTCAGCGCATGCTGGCGGTCCGGTCGAACGAGCGCGCCGCGGCCGCGGCCGCGATCGACGTCCGTAACGTCAAGCTGATCGCGTTCGGCATCAGCGCGCTGATCGCAGGAGTGGCGGGCACGCTCTACGCCTACAACTTCGGCTCGGTGAGCGCCGATCGCTTCAGTGTCCCGCTGGCGCTGAGCCTGATCGCGTTCGCCTACGCAGGGGGCATCACGCTGGTCTCCGGCGCGGTCTTCGCCGGGTTGATCGCCGCGCAGGGGATCATGCCGTACGCGCTCGACAAGTGGTTCGGCCTCTCCGGGAACTGGTTCCTGCTCTTCGGCGGCATCGTGCTCATCTTCACGCTGATCCAGAATCCCGAGGGCGTGGCAGGCTCCTTCTACCGGACGGCGCAGGCGCGAGCCGGACGGAGCGCCGAGGCGACCCCGCCGTGAGCGCCGTCCTGCGCACGGCGGGCCTGTCGGTGCGGTTCGGAGGAGTCCACGCCGTCGAGGACGTCGATCTCGAGGTCCCCGAGCGCGAGCTGGTCGGCCTCATCGGCCCGAACGGCGCGGGCAAGACGACGTTCGTCGACGCGATCACCGGCTTCGTCCGGTACACCGGCAGGGTCGAACTGGACGGGCGCGACCTCACGGGGATGCCACCGCACGTCCGGGCCCGGCGCGGCCTGGCACGGACCTGGCAGAGCACCGAGCTGTTCGACGACCTCACCGTGCGAGAGAACCTCACCGTCGCGGCGGACCGGCCCTCGTTCCTGGCGCTGGCGGGCGAGCTCGTCGGACGGCGCGCGTCGGTGACGGACGCCTCGCTCGAGGCGCTCGAGCTGATCGACCTCCACGCGCTGGCCGACGCGATGCCCTCGGAGCTCACGCAGGGCCAGCGCAAGCTGGTCGGTGTGGCGCGCGCGATCGCGATGCGGCCACGGCTCCTCTGCCTCGACGAGCCGGCGGCCGGCCTCGACACCCGCGAGAGCGAGGATCTCGGTCGACGCCTCCGGGGCATCGCCGACGCGGGCACCACGACGCTCTTGATCGACCACGACATGGGGCTCGTCATGAACATCTGCGACCGCATCGTCGTGCTCGAGTTCGGCAAGGTGATCGCGGCAGGCTCGCCGGACGAGGTGCGCCGGGATCCCCAGGTCGTCAAGGCGTACCTCGGCGGCGCGACGGCCGCGCAGCCGGCCGAGCCCGTGGCCGGCGAGAGCGCTACGCGGGCGGGGACCCCATGAGCACACCCGTGCTGGAGATCGACGGCCTGACCGCCGGCTACGACTCCGCGGCCGTCCTCCGCGGCCTCGACCTCGTCGTCCAGCCCGGGGAGGTCGTCGCTCTCCTCGGGGCGAACGGGGCGGGGAAGACCACCACGCTGCGCGCCGTCTCCGGCCTCGTCCATCCGATGCAGGGCGCGATCCGGTTCGAGGGCCGCGACCTCGCGCGCGTCAAGGCGAGCGCCCGCGCACGGCTCGGCATCGCGCACGTCCCCGAAAGCCGTGGCCTCTTCTTCGGCCTCACGGTGGCCGAGCACCTGCGCCTCGGCTATCGGCGGGAGCGGATCGACGCCGACGTCGCCTACCGCTACTTCCCTGCGCTCGCAGAGCTTCGCGACCGGCGCTGCGGCCTCCTCTCGGGCGGCGAGCAGCAGATGCTCGCGGTCGGGAGGGCGCTCGCCAGGCACCCGACGCTCCTGCTGCTGGACGAGCTCAGCCTCGGCCTGGCTCCGGTGATCGTCGAAGGGCTGCTCCCCGTCGTGCGGAGCTACGCCGAGGAGAGCGGTTGCGGTGTCGTGCTCGTCGAGCAGCACATCGAGCTCGCCCTCACGATCGCGGACCGGGGCTACGTCCTCTCCCACGGGGAGGTCGTCCTGAAGGGCGGGGCGGAGGAGCTGCGGGCGAACCACGAGCTCCTGATCTCCAGCTACTTCGGCGAGCACACGGACCTCTACGCTGGAAAGCCGCGATGACACGACCTACCGACAACTCCGGGAGCGACTACGCCAGGCTGCGCGCCGCGATCGTCCGGGGCGAGATCGCGCCGAACTCCCGCCTCGTCGAGTCGGACGTGGTCACGAGCTTCCACATGACCCGGGCGGCCGTGCGCAACGCGCTGATCCGGCTCGAGCAGGAGGGCCTCGTCGTGCGCGAGCCGCATCGAGGCGCCCGGGTCCGGCAGGTCACCGACACCGAGGCGGTCGAGATCCTGCAGGCGCGTGCCGTGCTCGAGGGTCTCGCCGTCCGCGTGACCGCCGAGCGGATCGACGACGCCGGCGCCGAGCGGCTGCGCGCCGCCCTGGCCCGGCACCGTGAGCTGCTCGAGTCCGGCGACCTGCTCGGTGCCTCCGACGCGAACGCGGACCTGCACGCGGCGCTCCTCGAGCTGTCCGGGCACAGCACGGCCCAGCGGCTGATCCACGGGCTCAACTCGCAGACGGTCCGGTACCAGTTCCGCACGATCCTGATCCCGGGACGGTCGACGGCGTCGCAGGCGGAGCACGCCGCGATCGTGGAGGCGGTGATCGCGCGCGAGCCGGAGAGGGCCGAGGACGCGATGCGACGCCACCTCTTCAACGTCGCCGACGCCCTCCAGCGCGGATCGCTGACCGGGATCGACAGGGTGAGCCGCGGCGTGCTCGAGGCCGGCGGTGTGTAGGAAAGGGGAGGCGCGAGCGCACGGCCCGCGCGTCACAACGGAGAACGCGTCACGGCGCGGGGAGGGATCAACGTGAGCCAGAGAAGCCTCGAAGACCTGTTGCGATCGACCGGGAGCACGGTCGACATGCTCCGCAACTCGCAGGCCGGGCCGAACGTCTACCCCGGCGTGCCGTCGGAGTTCACCAACTGGCGCGACGAGCAGCAGGCCTGGCAGCGGACCTGCGTGCTCTTCAACCAGTCGTACCACATGGCCGACCTCGCGGTGGAGGGCCCGGACGCGCTCGAGCTGCTCTCGCATCTCGCGATCAACAGCTTCGACGGCTTCGGCGTCGACCGCGCGAAGCACTTCGTGCCGTGCACACCGGACGGCTACGTGATCGGCGACGTGATCCTCTTCCACCTCGCGGAGAACACGTTCAACCTCGTCGGCCGCGCGCCGGCGCTCAACTGGATCACCTACCACGCCGAGACGGGCGGCTACGACGTCCGGGTCGAGCTCGACCAGCGGTCGGCGCTGCGCACCGACGGACGGCGGCAGGTCGTACCGCTTCCAGGTGCAGGGGCCGAACGCGATGCAGGTGATCGAGAAGGTGCTCGGCGGGCCGCCTCCCGAGCTCACGTTCTTCCGCATGACGGACGTGACGATCGCGGGCAAGACCGTGCGCGCGCTGCGCCACGGCATGGCCGGCCAGCCCGGCTGGGAGCTGTTCGGGCCCTGGGACGAGGAGGCGCCGGTGCGGGAGGCGATCGTCGAGGCCGGGCAGGAGTTCGGACTGCGCCAGGTCGGCGGGCGCGCGTACTCGTCGAACACGCTCGAGTCGGGCTGGATCCCCTCGCCGCTGCCCGCCGTCTACTCGGGCGACGCGCTCACCGCCTATCGCGAATGGCTGCCCGCGACCGGGTACGAGGGCGCCGCGTCGATCGGAGGCAGCTTCGTCTCCGACGACATCGAGGACTACTACTTCACGCCCTGGGACCTCGGCTACGGGAGCTACGTCAAGTTCGACCACGACTTCATCGGGCGGGAGGCGCTCGAGCGGATGGCCGAGGGCGAGCACCGCCACAAGGTCACCCTCGCGCTCGACGACGAGGACGTCACCAGCACGATCGGGACGATGCTCCGCAAGAGCGACCGCGCGAAGTTCGTCGACTGGCCGTCCGCCGTCTACTCGATGCACCCGTACGACCGGGTGACGGTCGACGGCGAGACGGTGGGCGTCTCGACCTGGGTCGGCTACAGCGCCAACGAGGGCAAGCTGCTGACCCTCGCGGTGCTCGACGAGGAGCATGCGCAACCGGGGACCGAGGTCACGTTCCTGTGGGGCGAGGAGGGCGGCGGCACCCGCAAGCCGACCGTCGAGCCGCACGTGCAGGTGGAGATCCGTGCGGTCGTCAGCCCGGTGCCGTACGTCGAGACCGTGCGCAGCACGTATCGGCCAGACAGCTGGCGGACGGCGCAGGTGTGACGCGGCAGCGGCCCGATCCTCTGCCGGACGACCTGCGCGACCGGCTGGCGATCCGCGAGCTCGTGGAGCGCTGGGTCGTCTGGCGCGACGCCGGGGACTGGGAGCGGTTCCGCACGGTCTGGTTCGACGACGGCCGCATGATGGCGACCTGGACGCAGGGGACGGCCGACGAGTTCATCGCGATGAGCAGGGCCGGATGGGAGAAGGGCGTGCGGATCCACCACGTCCTCGGCGGGCAGTCGATCGACGTCGCCGGCGATCGCGCCGTCTCGCAGGTGAAGATGGAGATCCACCAGCGTGCGGCCGTCGACGGGGTCGAGGTCGACGTCACGTGCAGCGGCCGGTTCTACGACTTCCTCGAACGGCGTGCCGGGCGCTGGGGCCTCGTGCTGCGCCAGCCCATCTACGAGGTCGACCGGATGGACCCCGTCGACCCCGCCGGCCGTCTCGAGCTCGACCCGGGCCTGCTCGGGCGGTTTCCGGAGGGCTACCGGCACCTGGCCTACCTCCAGACGCGGATCGGCTACGAGGTCAAGCCCGACATGCCGGGCCTGCGCGGGCCCGAGGTCGAGGCCCTGTACGCGAGCGGCGCCGCGTGGTTGCAGGGCGAGCCGCTCGACCGCTGACGCCGGAACCACGAGCCGTCGACACCGTCGGGCGGTCGTGGAGAGGGGATCGAATCGACCCTCAACCTCTCCCTAGGCTTCCTAATGGCGTCACCTCAGTCCAGCTCCCTATGTGCGCCCCCCGCCTCCTCGCAACCCCCCCCCTTCCCCCCCCCCCTCTCTCCTCAGCCAGTCTCCCCCCCCCCCCCCCCCCTCCCCCCCCCCCCCGTGCCGCCTCCCCCCCCTCCCCCTCCTCCTCCCCCCCTCCCCCCCCCCCCCCCCCTCCCCCCCCCCCCCCCCCCCTCCTCCTCCCTAGCCCCTAATGATCCCCCTCCCCTCCCTGACGGCCCCCGCACCATCCCCCCCCCCCCCCCCCCCCCCCCCCTTCCCCCTCCTTAAAGCAGTTCAGGTGGGTGGCGTTCGTGCCTCGGACCGTGCGCGAAGCCACGTTCGACGTCTTCCGCGAGTACGGGCTGACCTCGCTCTTCGCCAATCCGGGGTCGACCGAGATCTCTCTCCTCGCCGACCTCCCGGACGACCTTCGCTTCGTTCTCGGGCTGCACGAGGGCTCGGTGGTCGGCATGGCGACCGGTTGGGCGATCGGGCGCGGTGAGCCGGCGCTGGCGATCCTGCACACGACTGCCGGCCTCGGGAACGCGGTCGGCGCCTGGCCACCGCCCGCGTCAACCGCGCGCCGCTCGTCGTCATCGTCGGCCAGCAGGATCGCCGCCATCTCGCTTCCGAGCCGTTCCTCGCCGGCAAGCTGCACGGGCTCGCGGGCGACTACCCCGTCTGGGTCGACCAGCCGGTCCGACGCGCAGGACGTACCCGGGGCCATCGCACGCGCCTACCACGAAGCGCGACCGCGAGCGGGCCGGCCCTCGTGATCGTGCCGATGGACGACTGGGCCGCCAAAGCGGACGAACCACGGGGACGGGCCGCGCCGCGGCCGTGTCGTGCGAGCCGCACCACCGACGGCGAGGCTGTCGCGCAGCTCGCCGAGCTCATCGACGGGGCGTCGAGCCCGGCGCTCGTCGTCGGGGCCGGCGCAGACGACTCGGAGACCTGGGAGCGCTCGTCGCTCTCGCCGAGCGGCTCGGCTGTCCGGTCTGGCAGGAGTCCTTCAGCGCCCGGGCCGGGTTTCCCCAGGACCACCGCTCTTCGCCGGCCACCTCCCGGCCGACCGGACGCGCCTGCGCAAGACACTGGCTCCGCACGACGTCGTGCTCGCCGTCGGCGCGCCGGTGTTCCGTCAGTACCCCTACGTTGCCGGCCCGTTCGTCGAGGCAGGAACGCGGGTGGCGATGATCAGCCAGGATGCAGCCGAGGTGCATCGAAGCGACGCCGAGCTCGCGCGTGCTCGCGCATCCGGCGGCGGTGTGCGCCGAGCTCGCAGCAGTCGTGGCCCCGCGAGACGGCACGCCCCGCCGCGTCGGGCGCCCTGCCCCCGCTGGCGCCTCCGGCTGCCGGTGAGCCGCTCCTGGCGGGGCACGTCTTCGCGGCGCTCGCCGAGCGACTCCCGCGCAACGCGATCGTCATCGAAGAGTGTCCGTCGAACCGGCCCGAGCTCTCGGCCGCCTCCCGGCGCGCGAGCCGCTCGGCTCGCTGAGCCCCGCGATGGGCGGGCTCGGGTTCGCCCTCCCCGCCGCGACCGGACTGCGGATGGCGCTGCCCGACCGCCCGGTCGTCGCGATCGTCGGCGACGGATCGTCGCTCTACGGCGATCCAGGCGCTGTGGAGCGCAGCGCACTACCGGCGCGGGCGCTCTGTTCGTGATCCTCTCGAACGGGGGCTACGCGATCATGGACAGGCTCGTCGAGCAGCACGGCGGCACGGCGCCGTGGCCGGGCTCGGAGTCGACATCGCCGGGCTCGCCCGGGCCTTCGGCTGCCCGGCGCGCAACGTCGCCGAGCACGGCGAGCTGGTCGGGGCCCTCGACGAGGTGGTGCCCGGCCTTGCGGGCCGCGACGAGCCGCTCCTCCTCGAGGTGGTGCGCCGTGACCCCCGATGACAGCGTGCCCGTGAAGGCGGCGCTGATGCGCGAGTACCACCGGCCGCTCGAGCTCGTCGAGCGGCCGGTGCCCGAGCCCTCGCGGCCCACGGACGTGCTCGTTCGCATCGGCGGAGCCGGGGTCTGCGCGACCGACCTGCACGCGATCGAAGGGCTGATGGAGCCCGCCGGCGTCACGCTGCCGCGCGTCCTCGGCCACGAGAACGCAGGCTGGGTCGAGGAGGTCGGCACGGCGTCACGACCGTCGCGAAGGGCGAGGCGGTGCTCGTCTACCCGCCGTAGAGCTGCGGCCTCTGCGTTCCTTGCCGCCGCGGCAACGACATGCACTGCGTGCGGCACGAGTTCACCGGCCTGTCCGTCGACGGCGGCTTCGCCGACTACGTGCTCGTGTCGGAGCGGTCGCTCATGCCCTGCCGGCCGGCGTCGAGCCGGTCGCCGTCGCGCCGCACGCCGATGCCGGCCTGACCGCCTACCACGCGGTGCGGCGGCTGGCGCACCTCGCCGTGCCCGGCTCGACGGCCGTCGTGATCGGGGTCGGCGGCGTCGGTCACATCGCGCTCCAGCTCGTGCGCGAGCTGGGGTCGAGCGCGTGATCGCGATCGACACCGACGAGCGCCGCCGGCGGCTCGCGGCGGAGCTCGGCGCCGACGACGTCGATCGACGGCGCGGGCTCGGTCGACGCCGTGCGCGAGCTGACGGGCGGCCGCGGCGCCGACCTCGTCTTCGACTTCGTCGGCACCGACCAGACCCATGCCGACTCGGCCGCGATGCTCGCCCGCGGCGGCACGTACTCGGTGATCGGCTACGGCGGCACGGTCTCGATCCCGTCGGGGGCGCTCGTCGGGAACGAGCACGCGGTGGTCGGCAACCTCGTCGGCACCTGGATCGACCTCTGGGAGCTGCTGCAGCTCCACGCCGCCGGGCGGGTCGTCGCTCAAGACCGAGATGCACCCCTGGAGCCGTCAACGACGTGCTGGCCAAGCTCCGCGACGGCGAGGTCACCGGCCGGGCGGTGCTCGTCCCGGGCTAGGCGCTGCGCGCAGGCGGCTCGGGCACGCCGAGCTCGCTCTGCAGGGCCACTGCGAACGACGCGACGCGCAGGTCGGCGCCCGCGGGCCCGATCAGCGAGACGCCGACGGGGAGGCCGCTGCGCCCGACACCCGCCGGGAGCGCCGCCACGGGAAAGCCCGTCCAGTCCCAGAGGTGCGTCAGCGAGATCAGCGCGTAGTCCGTGCCCGCAGTGGTCGTAGCCGTCGCCGCGCAGCGGCGCGACGACGGGGATCGTCGGCTCGATCACGGCGTCGATCCGGTGCTCCGCGAGCCACGCCCGACCACGCCGCCGGTCGGTCAGCTCGCCGCCGCGCCTGGGCCGCGACGTAGCCTCGCCGGTGACCGCGCGACGCTCGCCCTCCTCGAGCCACTCCCGGATCGAGGCGCGGTAGCGGTCGCGCTGGCGTCGAAGCGGCGGTGGTAGACAGGAGTCGGTCGTCAGGACGTCGAGAAGTCGTCCCCGAGTCGGGCCGGCGCCCGGGCGCCGGCGGCTCGACGAGCGCCGCGCCGAGGCGGCGGCAAGCCTCGAGCGCGGCGTCGAAGCCGTCGGCGACGTCCGGGTCGAGCTCACCTCGCCGATCCGCGGCGAGACGGCGACACGCGCGCCGCGAGGCCGGCCGGATCCGCAGGGTGCGTGCGGCGCGGTCCCGGCACGCCCGCGGTCGGGCGCCGGCCATCGCGGCGAGCAGCAGGCGCGCAGTCGTCGAGCGTCCGCGCCATCGGCCCGGCGTGGTCGAGGCTCGGCGCGAGCGGGACGATGCCGCGCAGCGAGACGAGCCGCGCGTGGGCTTGATCGTCGAGGTGCCGCAGAGCGCGGAGGGGATGCGCAGCGAGCCCGCGGTGTCCGTGCCGGTGGCGGCCGGCACCATGCGCGCGGCGAGCGCCGCGGCGGAGCCGCCGCTCGACCCGCCGGCCGAGCGCCCGAGCGCCCACGGGTTGCCGGTCTGGTCGGTCGTCCCGCCCCCGGCGAACTCGTGCGTGTGCAGGTGGCCGAGCAGCACCATGCCCTCGGCGCGCAGCCGCGCCCAGACGTCGCAGTCGGCCGCCGGAACCTCGTCGAAGCAGCGAGCTCGAGGCGGTCAGCGGCTTGCCTGCGACGCGCGTAGAGATCCTTGAGGCCGATCGGGATGCCGCAGCAGCGGCGGGCGCGTCCGCGGCTGCGCACGGCCGGCTCAGGCGCTCGTCGGCACGCGCCGCGGCGGCGAGCGCGCCCTCCTCGTAGACCCGCACCCAGGCGTTGATCGACGCGGGTCGCCCTCGTGGCTGTGGTCGCCGTCGCGCTCCCGGATGCGCGCGAGCAGGGCCGCCGTCACCTCGCCGGCCGAGAGCGCCCGTCGCTGGAGGCGAGCCCGAGAGCTCCACGACGCCGAGCTCGGGCGTAGGTCCCGTCACGAGCGGACCCGAGGAAGCGCCGCGGGTTGTCGATCGTCATCTCGTCGATCTGCGCCTGCGTCACGCCGCGCTCGCGAGCAGCGCGGGCAGGATCGTCGTGCGAGATGTGGAGGTAGTCGGGCTCGCTCGTCGGCGAAGTTCGGGTCGCCGACCATGAAGTCGTAGAAGCACGCCGCGTCGTGCGAGAGGTGGATCCGGTCGCCGTAGCCCTCCGCGAGGAGCGCGAGGAGCGTCTCGATCCGGTCCGCGTCCGGGTTGAAGTGCGCGATGTTGAAGCGGTCGAAGCCGAGGCCGCGCCCGGTGTCGGCGATCGCCCGCAGGTAGTCGAGGTCGTTGCTGTCGCCCGCGTGCGCGATCACGATCCGCGCCGGGTCGACGCCGGCGCTCGTCAGCGCCTCGAGCGCGAGCAGCCCCGTCCGCGCCGCGCGCGTTCGTGTGCACCATCACCGGCACGCCGGTCTCGACGCGCCGGCGCGATCGCGTCAGGATCCGCGGGATGTCGCCGACGAGCCCGTGCTCCTCGACCGCGCACTTGAGGAACGCCGCCTTGACGCCGGTGTCGTCGATCCCCTCGCGGATCTCGCGCACGAACAGCTCCGCGATCGCCTCGGCGGTCGGTAGTGGAGGAAGTTCGGCAGCTCGAGGAAGGCGTAGACGCCCGGTGGCGACGACGATGTTCAGGTCGACCTCGGCATTGATCCGCTGGATGCGCGGGATGTAGCGGCCGAGGCCGGGCGCGGTCGGGTCGACGAGCGTCCGGATGCCGCGCGTCGCGAACGGCGCGGAGCTTCTGCGATCGCGTCGGCGACACGCACCTCCTCGTCCCAGTAGCTCTCGCCCCAGACGTGGCCGTAGTTCAGCGAGCGCCTCGGGCTGGAGGACGACGATGTGCTCGTGCAGGAGCGTGCGGCCCGAGCTCGGCGGCGGCGACCGGCCCGCGGACGGTCTGCACCGCGGTCGACCGCTGTCTCCGGAGGAACGTCCGCCAGCGCCTACGAGAGCGACTCGAGCGCCTCGCCGCCCGGGTCGACGTCGCGCAGCAGGTAGGCGGAGTGGAGCAGCTCGGGCTCGTCCTTCAGCTCGCTGCGCCGTGCCCTGGTAGTGGATCCGGCCGCCCTCGATCACGTACGCCGTCTGGGCGAGCCCGAGCGCGACGTGCGCGAACTGCTCGATCAGGAGCACGCCGACGCCGCTCGCGGCGACGGCCTCGAGCGTCGGCACGAGCCGCTTGACGACGACCGGCGCGAGGCCGAGCGAGAGCTCGTCGACGAGGACGAACTTGGGCCGCGAGACGAGCGCCTGCGCGAGCACGACCATCTGCTGCTCGCCGCCCGAGAGCGAGCGGGCGGTGACGTCGCCAGCGCTTCTCGAGCTCGGGGAAGAGCTCGAGCGCGTGCGCGATCCCGCTGCTTCGCGTCCTGCGCGGCCGAGCGCGTACGTCGCGACGCGCAGGTTGTCCTCGACCGTGAGGTCCGGCAGGAGACGCCGCCCCTCGGGGACGATCGCGACGCCCGCCGTGCGGATCTGCTCGGGCCGCATGCCGCGTCAGGTCGCGGTCGCCGAGCAGCGACCTTGCCGCCGCTCGGGCGCAGCAAGCCGCCGACCGGCGAGCACGAGCGTCGACTTGCCCGGCGCCGTTCGGCGCCGAGCAGCGTCGTCACCTCGCCGGGCGGGATCTCGAGCGAGACGTCGTGCAGCGACCGGGCGCCCGCCGCGGGCGACGCGAGAGCCCTCGAGCCGGAGGTTCGCTGGCCTGCGGCGTGTCGCTGCGGTCACGCTCCGTCCTCCGTGCCGAGGTAGGCGCGCATCACGTGCTCGTTGCGCAGGACCTCGGCGGTCGGGCCGGACGCGATCAGCTTGCCGAAGTCGAGCACCGCGGTCGTCTCGCAGCAGGCCGAGACGAGGCTCATGTCGTGGTCGACGAGGATGACGAGCGCGCCGAACTGCTCCGGGGATCTTCTGGATCACCGCGCCGAGGTGCTCGGTCTCCTCGTCGGGGAGGCCCGGCCGCAGGCTCGTCGAGCAGGACGACGCGCGGGCTGGCCGACGACGGCGCGGGCGACCTCGACGAGGCGCCGCTCGCGCGCGCCGAGCCCGCCGACCTTCGCCTTCGGCGGCGCCTCGAGGCCGACGAACTCGATCGCGGCCAGCACGTCGGCCCGGCGTGACGCGCGCTTGGCGCCCGAGTGCTCGTGGATCATCGCCACGTTGTCGAACACCGAGAGCTGCTCGATCGCCATCTCGGTCTGGAACGTCCGGCGCAGGCCCCAGCGGGCGCGCCGGTAGTCGGCCATCTTCAGCAGGTTCTCGCCGAAGGCCGTGATCGAGCCCGGCCGCGGGCTTGACGAAGCCGCTGAGGACGTTGAAGAACGTCGTCTTGCCGGCGCCGTTCGGGCCGATCAGGCCGCAGGTGCCGCCGGGGAAGACGACGCTCATGTCGTCGATCGGGGTGACGCCCGCGAAGCGGACGGTGAGGCCCTCGACCTCGATCACGCCGGCCTCCGCCTCCGCCGGCAGCTTGCGGACGCCGCGTGCGACCAGCCGGCCGAGGTTCGCCATGTCCTTCGGGAACTGCTCGGCGAGACCGCCCGGCGCGGTCAGCAGCACCTGGAGCAGGCCGGCGCCGAAGAGGATCAGCAGGAAGTTCGGGTTGACGCCCCACTGCGCCTGGAAGAGGAACGGCAGCGAGCTGGTTGAAGACGCCGGCGACGATCGCGCCCCAGAGGCTGAAGATGCCGCCGATCAGCGCGGTCGCGGCCAGCGTCAGCGAGTCCTGCGTCTGGAACGTGATCGCGCGCGGCGACGCCGACCTGCGCCGCGAGCAGGCAGCCGGCGACGCCGGTGATGAACGACGCGAGGGCGAACGCCCAGAGCTTGTAGAGCGTGATGTTCACGCCGGCGGCGAGCGCGGCCGGCTCGCTCTCGCGGATCGACGCCCAGGCGCGGCCGGGCTTGCCCGCGACGTGCAGCAGCGCGAGCAGGAACATGATCGCGGCGACGACGACGGTGTAGCGGTAGTACGCGGCGTCGCCCTCGCGCGATCGCCGGCCTGCGCACCGGGCGGCGTGGTCCGAGAGGTCGGCGTCGCCGACCGGCCGGTGAAGCCGCCGCCGCCGTTCGGGAAGTCGGTCGCCGACAGCACGATCGTTCGTCGCGCCGGCGAACATCAGCGTGATCAGCGCGAGGTAGAGGCCCGAGAGCCGGAGCGCCGGCAGCCCGACGAGCACGCCGATCACGCACGGTGATCGCGCCGGCGACGAGCAGGAGCAGCGGGAACGGGAGCGCCGTCGCGTACGCGAGGCGCGGCGCCGATCCAGCAGCCGATCGAGAGCAGCGCGACCTGGCCGAGCGAGATCATCCCGACGCGGCCGTAGAGGATGCCGAAGCCGAGGGCGACGACCGAGTAGATCGCGACGCTCGTGAACGTCGTGATCCAGTCGGCGCCGACGATCGTCGGGAGGACGAACAGGGCGACGAGGAGGAGCAGCCGCGATCACGACGCCGCGGACGATCGCGCCGCGCTCGAGCGTCGCGCGGCCGAGCGGTCGCGGCGGCCGTCCGCTCGCCGGTGCCGGAGTCGCGCTCACCGCTAGTGCGCCGCCCGCGAGATCGTGACGACGCGGCGGCGCGAGAGGTAGAGCAGCGCGACGATCGCGAGCACGAACGGCGCCGCCGACGCGGTACGCGCGAGACCGACGCCGTACGGGGCGAGGACCGCCTGGGCGAGCCCGACGGCGAGGCCGCCGAAGAGCGTCGCCCAGAGCGACCGCAGCCGCCCGATCAGCGCCGCGGCGAGCGAGGCGATCACGAGGAAGGTCAGCGCGGAGTAGTCGAGCGAGGTGAGCAGGTCGGGGAGCAGCAGCCCGGCCGCGCCGCAGGCGAGCCCCGAGCCGAACCAGGCCGCCGCCTCGACCCGCCGCACCGGCACGCCGAGCGTGGCGGTGACCTCGCGGTCGTTCGCGAGCGCCCGCATCGCCGTGCCGAGCTTCGTCACGCGCAGGAAGACGCGTCGCGCGGCGGTGATCGCGAACGCGAGCGCGAGCGCGATGATCTGCGTCAGGCTGACGATCGTGCCGAAGACGTCGTAGTGGTGGCTCGAGCTCGGCAGCGGCAGGAAGCGCGCGAAGGCGCCGCCGGCCGGGGCCCGCCAGGCCATCAGGCCGAGCAGGATCAGGGCGAGCCCGAGCGTCCCCATCATCTTCACGAGCGGGTCGCGCCGCGCGAAGGCGGGGCCGAACACCATGCCGTAGGCGAGGTTGACGACCCCGCCGAACGCGACGCAGACGTGAACGCGAGCCAGTGCGGCCAGCTCGTGTGGTTGACAGGTAGTAGGCGATCAGGGCGCCCGCGGCTCCGATGGCGCCGAACGCGAGGTTCAGCACGCCGGTGGCCCGGTACAGCACGACCAGCCCGACGCCCGGAGAGCGCGTACACGCCCCCGAACGCCAGGCCGATCACGATGAACGGCTTGAGGAACTGCCAGTCGACGCCGAACACGGTGAAGGCGAGCACGCTAGTCATCGGAAGCCTCCGGGCACCCTGATCGTCATCTCGTCGTCTCGTCTACCTCTCTAGCCGGTGTTCAGGTTGAACTTCTTCTCCCAGACGCGCGTCTGCGCGATCGCCTTGTCGACCGGCGCGAATGGCGTGCAGCCTCTCCTTGACGACGACCTTGCCGTTCTTGTAGTCGACGATGATGTTCGTGTTGTTCGGGATGTGGTACGGCGAGCGTTCCCGACGTAGCACGGCTTGCAGAGGATGTCCGTCTTCTGGTTCTTCAGTGCCGCGACGGCCGCGTTGTACGACTTCGCGGTGATCGGGCCCTTGATGCTCAGCAGCGCGCTGCGTCGCGAACTTCCCGTCCATGAAGCCCATCTGCGCGAACGCCTGCGGGGCGATCTTCGGTGCGTACTTCTTCAGGATCTGGAACATCAGAGCCGAGTCCGGGCCGACCTTCGGGTCGACGTTGCTGAACTCGTTGTCGATCCAGAGGTGGCCGTCGAACCGGCGAGAACTGGCCCGACATGAACGTGTTCGCGATCGGCGTCGACGAGCCCCACTTCACCTTGTCGACGATGCCCTGCGCCTCGGCGGCCTTCATGAACGCCGGCGCGGTGTCGGGGGTGAAGTCGAGCAGGATGCCGCCGCCGTCACCGGCGAACTGGTACATCTGGAGCAGCTGCGAGGTCGCGTCGGTGACCGGCAGGTGGGTCGGGAAGATCTTGACCGGGATGCCGGCCGCCTTGCGCGACCGAGCGGCGCCGCCGTCCGCGTACGCCGAGATCGTGTCCGGCGAGGCGATCGCGAGCTTCTTCATGCCCGCCTTGACGAGCGCCTGCGCGGCGCCGACGTTGCTGTAGCGCGGGCCCGAGTTCGACCTCGGCGAAGGACGGCGTGCTGATAGCACTCGGCCTGCACGCCCGCGCCGATGACGACGAAGCCCTTGCTCTTGTAGTACTTCCAGTTCGTCCCGCACTCGGCGAAGCTCGTGTTGCCGACGATGCCGACGACCTTGTCGCTCTCGATCAGCTTCCGTGCGAGCGAGGCCTCCTGCGCCGGGTTGAGCTGCTCGTTGTAGAGCGTGTAGTTGATCGGGCGGCCGTTGATGCCGCCGTTGTCGTTGACGCAGTCGAAGTACGCCGTCGGCGGCCTTGCCGATCGTCGTGAAGTCGACGCCGGGGATCAGCATGTCGATCCCGCCGAGCTTGATCGGCGTGCCCGTCGCCTTCTTGCCGGTGCCGAGGCCGCAGACGGACTTCGTCGCCGATGCGGTGCCCGAGCCGACCGGCCGGCGCCTCGACTGCGCCCGTCGCGCCACGCCGCGGCGAGCATGAGCGCGCAGAACGCCGACGCCCGCGGCCGCAACGCCGATCATTGGTCTTCGTCGATCGCATCAGGTCTCTCCATCTGATTCTCTCGGCGTCGTCGTTGAACCCGAGATGTCGCGCGGCGCGACTGCCGCGCGCGCCGCTCCGATCAGGATCTCGTCAAGTGCGTCCTCCTCGCGTCGGGTGCCTCCGCTGCGGTCGCGGCTCCGAGCTCGGGAGGCGAACAGCGGTGCGAGCCCGGCGAACACGCGACCGGTCGGACCTCGACGGCACGGGCAGTCCAGCGTCCGCATCGAGACCATCCGCAGGCGACCGCCGTTCCGGCGACCGCCGCCGTTCCGCTCCATCACGTCCCGGATACTAGACTATGTCTTGACGAATGGAACACTCTGCGATCGATGTCGGCCTACGCCGACCGGCCACGATTGTCCCATTTCGACGGTCGACAGCGGTCATCGCAACGCGCTGACGAGCCGCGACGAAAGGAGACCAGGGATGAGCACCCAGACCGGGACAGGCATCGAGACCAGGCTCTTCGTCGGGGGCGAGTGGGTCGACGCCGAGGGCGGCCGCACGTTCGAGGACCGCGACCCCTTCACGCGGCGACGTCGTCGCGCCCGTGCGCCGCGGGCGCGGCGGGAGGACGCGCCGCGGGCGGTCGAGGCGGCCGCCGCGGCGTTCCCGGAGTGGTCGCAGACGCCGCCGGCCATGCGGCAGGGCATCTTCCTCAAGGCCGCCGACGTCCTCGAGTCGCGCCAGCGACGAGGTCGTCGCGATGCTGGCGCGGGAGACCGGCTCCACGTTCGGCTTCGGCATGTTCCAGATGAGCTTCGTGCCGGGGCTGCTGCGCCAGGCGGCGGCGCTCGCGTACGCGCCGCTCGGCGAGATGATCCCCTCGGACACCGGCGCGTTCGCGATGGGCATCCGGCGGCCGGTCGGCGTCGTCGGCGCGATCGCGCCGTGGAACGCGGCGCTGATCCTGTCGGCGCGCTCGATCGCCGCGCCGCTCGCGCTCGGCAACACGGTGGTGCTGAAGCCGTCGGAGTGGTCGCCGTGGTCGGCGGCCTGCTCTGGGGCGAGATCTTCGCCGAGGCGGGGCTGCCCGCCGGCGTGCTGAACATCGTCACGCACGCGCCCGGCGAGGCCGCGCCGATCGGCGACGAGCTGGTCGAGAACCCGGCCGTGCGCCGGATCAACTTCACCGGCTCGACGGCGACCGGCCGCAAGCTCGCCGAGGCCGCCGGGCGGCAGCTCAAGCGCGTCGTGCTCGAGCTCGGCGGCTACAACCCGCTGATCGTCCTCGCCGACGCCGACCTCGACTACGCGGTCAACGCGACGGCGTTCGGCGCGTTCCTCCACCAGGGCCAGATCTGCATGTCGGCGCGCAGGATCATCGTCGAGCGGCCGATCGCGGACGAGTTCACCGCGCGGCTCGCGGAGAAGACGCAGCGGCCTCAAGGCCGGCGACCCGAACGAGCACGACACGATCATCGGCCCGCTGATCAACGCGGACGCGCTCGCAGATGGTGCAGGAGCGGGTCGACGGGGCGGTCGCCGCCGGCGCGAAGGTGCTCGCGGGCGGCGAGGCGGTCGGGCCGTGCTTCCAGGCGACGCTCCTCACCGACGTGCCCGGCCGACTCCGAGTTCGCGAACGACGAGACGTTCGGCCCGGTGGCGGCGATCGAGGTCGTCGACAGCGCCGAGGAGGCGGTCGCGCGCGCCAACGCGACGAGCTACGGGCTCTCGTCCGGGATCATCACGTCGGACACCGACCGCGGGCTCGCGCTCGCGCAGCAGATCGACGCGGGGATCGTGCACGTCAACGACCAGCCGGTCGGCGACGAGCCGCAGATGCCGTTCGGCGGGGTCAAGGACTGCGGGCTTCGGGCCGCTTCGGCGGCACGGCGGTCGTCGACGAGTTCACCGAGCTGCGCTGGATCACCGTGCAGCGCGGCTCCCACCCGTTCCCGTTCTGAGCCGAGCGAGGAGGGCATCGGGTAGCGCGATGACGGTGCAGCCGACTCGCCTCGCCGAGGAGGCCGTCCGCCACGTGCGCTCGGGCGACACGGTCATGGTCGGCGGGTTCGGGCTGGTCGGCGCGCCGCTGACGCTGATCGACGCGCTCGTCGAGCACTCCGACGCGACCGACCTGACGATCGTCTCGAACAACATCGGCGAGCCGGGCCGCGGGCTCGGCAAGCTGCTGCGCCAGGGCCGGATCCGGCGCGGGATCTCGTCGTACTTCACCTCGAACCCCGAGGCGGTCGCGGCGGTGAACGAGGGCGGGATCGAGGCGACGCTCGTCCCGCAGGGCACGTTCGCGGAGGCGATCCGCGCGGGCGGCGCCGGGCATCGGCGGCTTCTACACGCCCGTCGGGGCCGGGACGCTGCTCGCCGAGGGGAAGGAGGAGCGCGTCGATCGACGGCGTGCGCCATGTGCTCGAGGCGCCGATCCGGGCCGACGTCGCGCTCGTCTTCGCCGCGCGGGCGGACACGCTCGGGAACCTCTGGTACCGCCGCACCGCGCGCAACTTCAACCCGGTGATGGCGACGGCCGCGGACGACGTCACGATCGCGGAGGCGGGCGAGATCGTGCCGGTCGGGCGGCATCGAGCCGGAGTCGGTCGTGACGCCGCACCTGTACGTCGACGAGCTCGTGGGCGCCGCGCGTGACCGGCGACGCCGAAGCGCGCGATCGCGGCGCGGGCGGCGCTCGAGCTCGAAGCCGGGCGAGGTCGTCAACCTCGGGATCGGCATCCCGAACCTGATCCCGGCGTTCCTCGCCGACGACGCGGGCGTCGTCCTGCACACGGAGAACGGCCTGCTCGGGGTCGGCCCGCGGCCCGACGCGGACGAGCTCGACCCCGACCTGATCGACGCCGCGAAGCAGCCGGTCACCGCGCTGCCGGGCGCGGCGTACTTCGACAGCGCGGCGAGCTTCGCGATGATCCGCGGCGGGCACGTCGACGTCGCCGTGCTCGGCGCGCTCGCAGGTGAGCGCGCGCCGGCGACATCGCGAACTGGGCGGTGCCGGGCAAGGACGTGCTCGGCGTCGGCGGCGCGATGGACCTCGTGGTCGGCGCGCGCCGCGTGATCGTGACGATGACGGCGACGTCGTCGCGCGGCGAGCCGAAGGTCGTGCGCCGAGTGCACGTATCCGCTCGACGGCCGCGGCGGCGCCGTCGACATCGTCGTCACCGAGCTCGTCCGGTCTGCGAGCTCACGTCACGGCGCCAGCTGCGCCTGACGGCGAGCGGTGCTCGAGCGACGCGCGGCTGGACGGCGGGTCGCGGCTCGTCACGAGCGCCCCGCCGACGGCGCGAGCTGGAGGAGGCGTCGCTGCGCACCGTCGAGGAGCGGGAGCCACGGATCGCCGCGGATCGAGCGATCGCCGACGGCGCCGGCACGGGTCGATCCGCCCTACCGACACCCCGACTACGTCGGCACGCGCCTGCGGGCGCCGAAGCGAGCCGCTGCTGCTCATCCCGCCCGACGCTGACTCCGAGCTGACCGGGCCCGTCTACGGCGACGCGCGTCGACGCGGGACCGACCACGATCTGACCTGCCGGCACGCCGGCGCGCCGCTGGGGCAGCGGATCGTCGTCAGCGGCCGGGTGCTCGAGGAGGACGGCCGGCCGGTGCGCGGGCTCGCTGATCGAGATCTGGCAGGCGAACGCCGCCGGCCGCTACCGCCACGAGCGTCGACCGCCACGACGCGCCGCTCGACCCGAACTTCGACGGCGCCGGCCGCTGCCTCACCGACTCCGAGGGCGGGTACCGGTTCGTGACGGTCAAGCCCGGCGCCTACCCGTGGCAGAACCATCCACAACGCCTGGCGGCCGGCCCACATCCACTTCTCGCTGTTCGGGCGGGCGTTCACGCAGCGGCTCGTCACGCAGATGTACTTCCCCGACGATCCGCTGCTTCCCGTACGACCCGATCTTCGGCTCGATCCGCGACCCGAAGGCGCGCGAGCGGCTGATCTCGCGCGTTCGACCTGGACGACGACGATGCCCGAGTGGGCGCTCGGCTTCCGGTTCGACATCGTGCTCGGCGGCCGCGACGCGACGCCGTTCGAGGAGGACGAGTGACCGGGTCACGCCGTCGCAGACCGTGGGGCCGTACCTGCACATCGGCCTGCTGCGCGACGCGTCGAGCCGACTCGTCGACCCGGGCGACCCGGCGCGATCCGCTCCGCGGGCGCGTGCTCGACGGCGCCGGCGACGCCGGTGCCGGACGCGCTGGTCGAGATCTGGCAGGCGCGACGGGCCGGGCGGGCGGACGGGCGGCTCTCGGCGGCTTCGCGGGCTTCGGCACCGACGCGCGACGGCCGGCGCTTCGCGTTCGTCACGGTCAAGCCGGGCGGCGCCGTGGCCGGCGGCGGGCTGCAGGCGCCGCACCTCGAGGTGGGCGTGTTCGCGCGCGGGCTGCTGAAGCGCGCGGTGACGCGGATGTACTTCCCGGACGAGGTCGACGCGAACGCGGCCGATCCGGTGCTCGTCGCGCGCTCGACGAGGCGCGGCGCGCGACGCTCGTCGCGGCGCCGCCGAGGACGGCGCGCTCCGGTTCGACATCCACCTCCAGGGCGACCGGCGAGACGATGTTCTTCGCGCTGTGACGCCTTCGACCCGCTCTTCGTCCCTGCCGAGCTCCGCGCGGCGGTGTCGGACCGCGCGTGGCTCGCGGCGATGCTCGAGGCGGAGCGCGCGCTCGTGAACGCGCGAGGCGCTCGCCGGGGTCGTCCCGGCCCATCTGGCCGGCGCCGATCGCCGAGCGCTGCCGGCGCCGAGCTGTTCGACATCGAGGCGTCTGCTCGCGGAGGGGCGCGCCGTCGGGGAACCCGGCCGAGCCGCTGGTGCGCGCGCTGCGGCAGGCCGTCGGCGGCGAGGCGGCCGGCTTCGTCCACCTCGGGGCGACGAGCCAGGACATCGTCGACACCGCGGCGATGCTCGTCGCCCGGCGGCGCTCTCGGGCTGATCGTCGGCTGAGCTCGGCGGCGCGGCCGTGCGTGCGCGGCGCTCGCCGAGGCGCACCGCGCGACGCCGATGGCCGGGCGCACGCTGCTGCAGCAGGCGGTGCCGACGACCTTCGGCCTGAAGGCGGCGGGCTGGCTCGTGGCGTGCTCGACGGCCCGCGCGCGGCTCGCCCATGTCCGCGACCGCGCCTGTGCGCGCAGCTCGGCGGGGCGGCCGGCACGCTGCGGCGCTCGGCGGCGACGGCGCGCGAGGTGGTGCGGCTGTTCGCGCGCGAGCTCGAGCTGCCGCGAGCCGGTCGCTGCCGTGGCACACGACCGCAGGACGCGCTGTCGAGCTCGGCGCGGCGCTCGCGGCGGCCGCCGCGGCGTGCGCGAAGATCGGGCTCGACGTCGTCCTGCTCGCGCAGACCGAGGTCGGCGAGGTGCGCGAGGCGGCCGGGCGGCGGCTCCTCGACGATGCCGCACAAGCGCAATCCGGTCGGCGTCGGTGAGCGGCGCTCGCCTGCGCCGGCGGGCGCGCGCGCGGCACGCGGGCGTGCTCGTCGCGGCCGCGCCGCAGGAGCACGAGCGCGCGCCGGCGCCTGGCAGGCGGAGTGGGAGGCGCTCACCGGATGCGCTGGCCTTCGCGGGCGGAGCCGCCGCGGCGGTCGCGGGAGGCCCTCGCGGGGCTCGAGATCGACGCGGCGCGGATGCGCGCGAACCTCGAGCTGCACGGGCGGTGCGGTGATGAGCCGAGCGCGTCGTGTTCCGGCCGCTCGCGGGCCGGCTCGGGTACGCAGGCGGCGCAGGCCGCCGTCGCCGGGCCGGGGCCGAGGCGCGGCCTTCCGGCAGGCTCCTGCCGACAGCGCGCGCCGGGGGCTTCGGCCGAGGAGATCGACGCGGCGCTCGATCCCGACGACGTACCTGGCATCCGCCGGCGGCGCTCGTCGACCGCGTCGCTATCACCGGAGGAGCGCAATGAGCGACGATCGGCACGAGCGCGGCATGGAGGTCCGGCGCGAGGTGCTCGGCGACGCCCACGTCGATGCGGCGGTCGCGCGCGACGACGACGTTCACGGCCGACTTCCAGGATCTGATCACGCGCTACGCCTGGGGCGAGATCTGGTCGCGGCCGGGCCTCGACCGCCGCATGCGCAGCGCGATCACGCTGACGGCGCTCGTCGCCTCGGCCGCCACGCAGGAGCTCGAGCTGCACCTCCGCGCGCGCGCGCCGCAACGGCCTCACCGACGGACGAGATCAAGGAGGTGCTCCTGCAGAGCGCGATCTACTGCGGCGTGCCGGCCGCGAACGCGGCCTTCGCGATCGCCCAGCGGGTCTCGACGAGGAGGAGGCGGGCGGATGACCCGCGCGGTGGTGCTCTCGGCGGTGCGCACGCCGGTCGGGCGGTACGGCGGCGGCGCTCGCGGGCGTGCGGCCCGACGACCTCGCGGCGCGTGGCGGTCGCGCGCGGCCGTCGAGCGCGCCGGGCGTCGACGCGGGGGAGATCGAGGACGTCTGTCTCGGCTGCGCGAACCAGGCGGGCGAGGACAACCGCAACGTCGCCCGCATGGCGGCGCTGCTCGCGGGCCTGCCCGAGTCGGTGGCCGGGGTGACGCTGAACCGGCTCTGCGCCTCCGGGCTCTCGGCGGTCGTCGCGCGCCTGCCACGCGGTCGATCGCCGGCGACGGCGACCTCTTCGTCGCGGGCGGGGTCGAGTCGATGACCCGCGCGCCGCTCGTCGATGCCGCAAGCCCGAGCGCGCGTTCGCGCGCGGCGACCGCACGCTCTACGACACGACGCTCGGCTGGCGGTTCCCGAACCCGCGGCTCGAGGCGATGTTCCCGCTCGAGTCATGGGCGAGACGGGCGAGAACGTCGCCGAGCGCTGGCGGCGTCTCGCGCGAGGACCAGGACGCGTTCGCGCTGCGCTCGCAGCGAGCGCTGGGCGGCGGCGCAGGCGGCGGGCCGCTTCGCCGACGAGCTCGTCGCCGGTCGGCGAGCTCGAGCGCGACGAGCATCCGCGGCCGGAGACGAGCGCCGAGAAGCTCGCCGCGCTGCGGCCCGCGTTCCGCAAGGGCGGCACGGTCACGGCCGGCAACTCGAGCGGCATCAACGACGGCGCCGCCGCGCTCGTGATCGCGAGCGAGGAGCGGGCGCGCGCGCTCGGCGCCGAGCCGCTCGGCGCGTTCGCGCGGCAGCGCCGTCGCGGGCGTCGATCCGCGCGTGATGGGCATCGGGCCGATCCCGGCCGTGCGCAGGCTGCTCGACCGCACCGGCGTCGCGGTCGCCGACATCGACCTCGTCGAGCTGAACGAGGCGTTCGCCTCGCAGAGCGTCGCGGTGGTGCGCGAGCTCGGGCTCGACCCGGAGCGGGTGAACGTGAACGGCGGCGCGATCGCGCTCGGCCACCCGCTCGGGATGAGCGGCGCGCGGCTCGTCGTGTCGCTGCTGCACGAGCTCCGCCGCCGCGGCGGCCGCTACGGGCTCGCGACGCTGTGCGTCGGCGTCGGCCAGGGCCAGGCGGCGCTGTTCGAGCGGGCCGCGGCGCTGATGCGCACGCAGGTCGGCGATCGTCGGCGCCGGCCCGGCCGGGCTGACGCTCGCCCAGCTGCTCGCAGCGCGCCGGGATCGAGTCGGTCGTGCTCGAGAACCGCAGCCGCGACTACGTCGAGACGCGCATCCGCGCGGGCGTGCTCGAGCAGGGCATCGTCGACCTGCTCGACGGCCAGCGGGCGTCGGCGAGCGGCTGCGGCGCGAGGGGCATCGTCCACCACGGCGTCGAGCTGCAGTTCGACGGCGAGCGCCACCGGATCCCGCTCTTCGACCTGACCGGCGGCGCGGCGATCGTCGATCTACGGCCAGACCGAGGTCGTCAAGGATCTGATCGCGGCGCGGCTCGAGAGCGGCGCGCCGCTCCTGTTCGAGGTCGACGACGTCGGCGCTGCACGACCTCGACGAGCGAGCGGCCGCGGATCCGCTATCGCGCACGAGGGCGCGCGAGCACGAGCTCGAGTGCGACGTGATCGCCGGCTGCGACGGCTTCCACGGCGTCTGCCGGCCGAGCGATCCCGGCGGGCGTCCTGCGCGCGTTCGAGCGCGAGTACCCGTTCGGCTGGCTCGGCATCCTCGCCGCCGTCGCGCCGTCTCGAGCGACGAGCTCGTCTACGCGCACCACGAGCGCGGGTTCGCGCTGCTCAGCCTGCGCTCGCCCGAGCTCTCACGCCTCTACTCCAGTGCGCGCCCGACGAGGACATCGCCGAGTGGCCCGACGAGCGCATCTGGGCGGAGCTGCAGACGCGGCTCGGGCGTCGACGGCTGGACGCTGCCGAGGGGCCGATCCTCGAGAAGGGCGTCACGCCGATGCGCAGCTTCGTCGCCGAGCCGATGCAGCACGGGCGGCTCTTCCTCGCCGGCGACGCCGCGCACATCGTGCCGCCGACCGGCGCGAAGGGCCTCAACCTCGCGATCGCCGACGTCGGCTCCTCGGCGGAGGCGCTCGCCGCCTGGTATCGCGAGCGGCGATCGCCGCGGTGCTCGACGGCTACTCGGACGACCTGCCTGCGGCGGGTGTGGCGGGCCGAGCACTTCTCGTGGTGGATGACCTCGATGCTCCACCGCGCTCCGAGCGGCGACGAGTTCGACCCTGCGGCTCCAGCTGTCCCAGCTGCGCTACCTCCGCACCTCGCCGGCGGCGGCGACGATGCTCGCCGAGAACTACGTCGGCGTCGAGCACGCCTGAGCTACGCGGCGGCCCGGAGGTACGCGAGCACCGCGAGGACGCGGCGATGCCCCTCGCCGCCGTGCAGGTCGAGCTTGCCGAGGATCGAGCTGACATGGGTCTCGACGGTCCGTTCGGTGAGCCAGAGCTGCTTGGCGATGCCCGCGTTCGTGCGTCCCTCCGCCATCAAGCCGAGCACCTCGCGCTCGCGCGGCGTCAGCTGGTCGAGCGTGTCGTCTCCCGCCGGTGGGACGAGAAGCTGCTTGACGACCTCCGGATCGAGTGCGCTGCCGCCGCTGCTCACGCGCTCCGCAGCTTCGAGGAACTCATCCACGTCGAGGACCCGGTCCTTCAGCAGGTAGCCGAAGCCGCCGCCGGAACCGACGAGCTCGACGGCATGGTTCGACTCGACGTGCTGCGAGAGCACGAGGACCGCGGTCTCCGGGCGTCGCTGCCGTATCTCGGCGGCCGCGCGCATGCCCTCGTCCTCGTACGTCGGCGGCATGCGCACGTCGACGATCGCGAGATCGGGCTCGTGCTCGGCCACCACCGACAGGAGCGCCTCGGCGTCGCCGACACGGGCGACGACCGTGTGGCCCGCGTCCTCGAGCAGCCCCGCGACCCCCTCGCGGAGGAGCACGGTGTCGTCGGCGATCACGATTCGCACGGGATCGCCACCTCGACTCGTGTGCCCCGGCCCCGAGGGCTCGAGACGGCGAGTGTCCCGCCGTGGGCCGCAACGCGGTCCTGCAGGCCCGCGAGGCCCGAGCCACGACGGACGACCGCCCCGCCGATGCCGTCGTCGGTGATCGAGACCAGGAGCGTGCCGTTCTGCCGGACTGCGCGCATGGAGACGCGCGACGCGGACGCGTACCGGACAGCGTTCGTGAGCGCCTCGCACGCGACGAAGTACGCCGCCGCCTCGACGCTCGCCTGGACGCGCTCCGGCGGGACGTCGACGTCGACCGGGATCGGCGCCGTCCGCGCGAGGTCGGCAAGCGCGGCCGAGAGGCCGTCGTCGAGGCGTGCGGGCCGCACGCCCGCGGCGATCTGGCGCAGGTCTCCGATCGCGCCGCCGATCTCGTCGACGACTCGGTCGAGCGCGGGGGAGAGCACGGCGGCGCCGCGCGGCAGCCCTCGCTGCAGCCGCCGCACCTGGACGCCGAGCGAGACGAGCCGCTGCTGCGCGCCGTCGTGGAGGTCGCGCTCGAGCCGGCGCCGCTCCTCGTAGCCGGCCTCGACGATCCGCGCGCGCGACGCCTCGACCTCGGCAAGCTGGAGGCGGAGCTCGACGCGGAGGCGGGCCATCTCGATCGAGAGCGCCGCGGCAGCGAGGACGCCGTCCAGCAGGTCCAGCCGCGCGAGAAGCGCGGAGTCGTGGAGCAGGACGGCCGTCCGCGCTCCGTCGCGGTCGATCTCGGTCCGTGCGCGGCCGTCGTCGGTGAGCTCGACGAGCTCGCCCGTCGCGTCCGCGAACGCCTCCGTCGCGGGCAGCCAGAAGCGCAGCTCGGCGAGCGGGTCGCGGAGCGCCTCCGCGAGGACCGTGCCGATCTCCTCCGGGGCCCGGCGCCCGTTGCGGACCTCGTCCTCGAACGTGCGCACCCGCCGCACCCCGTCGTAGCGCGCCCGGCTGAAGCGTCGGTCGACGAGATCCTGGACGCGGCGCCGGAGGGGAAGGAACCCGACGGCGACGACGAGCGTCGCCACCGCCGTGACCCATTCGGAGCCGCTGCCGGCGAGGACTCCAGCCCGATCGTCAGGCCTGCGAACGCGCCCACGAGCAGGGTGGTCAGCGTCACGTAGACGAGCGTGCGGTTGACGAGCCGCTCGATCGCGTAGAGCCGGTACCGGGCCACGGCGACTCCGACCGAGACCGCCATGGCGATCTCGACCCCGAGCAGCAGCGGGAACACGACCCAGTCGAAGAACGTGACGCCGAGGACCCACCCGAGGAACCCCGAGGCGAAGCAGAGGGCGAGCACGACCGGGACGAGCAACGCCGCCCAGGCGAGCCAGAGCACCTGCAGCCGCTCGGTCCCGCTCGAGCGCCGGAGCCGGAGCCGGATCGCCACAGCGCCGGCGACGAGGCTGGCGAGCATGCCGACCCACAGCACCCAGAACAGCCACTGGAAATGCTCGTCGGCCCAGGTGCCGACCGCGCTGCCCGCCATGGGGTTCGGCACGTCGGCGTCGTCGCCGTAGAACGGGCCGGGGTTGAGCAGCATGAGACCGATCACGCCGACGAAGCTCACGATCGCGGCGCCGACGACCCAGCGCCACCGGGGCGAGAGCAGCCGGCCGTTCGGGAAGACGAAGGCGACCGCGATCGGCCATGCGTAGAGCAGCGGCCAGGTCGCGCGATCGATCTGGAGCCCCCAGCCCTCGCCGAGCGCGAGAACGAGCGGGAACTGGACCGTCACGACGAACGCGCCGGTCAACATGATCCACGCAATCCGGTTGCCGGGCTGCCGGAGCGCGATCAGGAGGCCGACGGTCGTCGGCGCGAGGAAGGCGGCCGCGACGAACGGAACGAGCCACAGCGGGATCCATCCCCGCAGCCCGCCGACGTCGAGCACGGGGAGCACCAGGAACACGGTGGTGGCGGTCGCGACACCACATGCGGCAAGGCGAAGCCTCTGCATGGCGTCATCTTTCGCCTCCGGGGCCGCCAAGGCAATACGTGCTGGCACGGGGATCGATCCCGGAGCCGGCGCCGATGCGATCCCGGCGCTCGCGCCGATGTGCCGCGTAAACCACCGTCCTACGGTCGTCGGGCACCTGCGAATCCTCGTGAAAGGGGAGCCCGATGATCAACAACCTGCGGTGGATCGGCGTCCTCGGAGCCGCCTACGTCGCGTGCGCAGCAGTCGGCACCGCCCAGGCGGCGGCCCCGGACGACCGCGCCGAGGCGCGTGGCCCCGGCGCGATCGCCGCGGCCTCGACACCCGGCCCGGACCGGTTCGAGCGGGCGGTGGCCAAGGCCGTTCCGGTCATCCATGCCGACGACCGGAGTGGGCTTCGCGGCTCGGACCGCGTCGTGCTGGCGGTCCCGCCGGCGCCCACGATCGCGCCGGCGGACGACGGGTTCGCGTGGGACGACGCGGCGCTGAGCGCCGTCGCAACCCTGGCCGTCGGCGTGCTCATCGGCGCGGGTGGCGTGAGATCCGCTACCGGCGCGGCCTGACGCTCCGGGAGCCGTTCGTGGTGGGGCGGGCGCCGTCCCCGCCCCACGCGGCTACCCCTGACACGTCACTAGGATCAGGTGACCTGGCCCCGGACGACGCGAAGCTCGACCGGGTCCGCTCGCTCATGGCGGAGCCAGGGCTCGACGCGATCGTCGCCCGGGCGCCCGACAACGTCCTCTACCTGACGAACTTCTGGGGGATGAAGGGGTGGGACGCGGTCGTGTTTCCACGCGAGGGCGAGCCGACGCTGTTCTGCGTCGAGGCATCCGCCGACGACGCCGCGCGCACCGCCTGGACGGGCGACGTGCGCGTCGTCGACGGCTACCTGGCCGGCGACCCGCGCCCGCCCGTCGTGCGGACGCTCGAGCGCGCGGCGGCGCTCGCCCGCGAGCACGGGACCGTCGGGCTCGAGCTGTCGCTCGGGACGCAGGCCTCCGACCGGATGGTCGGCGAGCCGACGACCTACACGAAGGCATGGTTCGACGCGTTTCCCGGGCGCCGCCGACGCGACGCCGGTCCTCGTCGAGGCGCGCGCGCGCAAGACCGCGCAGGAGATCGAGCGGATGCGGCTCGCGAACGAGATCGCGGCCGCGGCGATGGACCATGCCCGCGGCGTGATCCGGCCGGGATGACCGAGGCGCAGATCGCGGCCGAGTGGCTCGGCTTCGTCCACGGCGAGGGGACGGGCTGGGCCGCGAAGGTGGAGCTCGCGCTCGGCTTCTCGCTCGTCTGGGCCGGCCGCGGGATCAAGACGTTCACCGCGACGTCGAACCTGCCCGTCGTCGAGGGGGAGCCGACGCTGTTCGAGATCTGGGTCTGCGCCGACGGCTACTGGGCCGACCACACCAAGAATCTCGTCGTCGGAGAGCTCGACCGACCGCTACCGCGAGCTGAGTCCGGGCTCCGTGGCGTCTACGACGACGCGGTCGCGTTCTGTACGCCCGGGGCGAGCCTTGCCGAGCTCGACCGGCGGATCCGCGAGGGGATCGACCGGATCGGCCACCCGGGCCAGCCGTCGCATCCCGTCTGCCACGGGATCGGCGCGCGCGCGCACGAGCCTCCGTATCCGCACCAGGCCGCCGGGGGCGAGGTCGCCGAGGGCATGGTGCTTGCAATCGAGCCAGGATGCTATTGGGACGGCGGCGGCGGCCTGCGGCTCGAGGACAACTTCCTGATCACGGCGGACGGCGCCGAGAAGCTCTCCCCGTTCCCCGACGGGATCGTGCAGGCGTGAGCGGCCAACTCGATCGCGCGAAGGTGTGGACCGGGTCGGTCAACGAGCAGGCGCTCGACCCGCAGCCACGCACGACGGTCGGGCTGTACGACACGACGCTGCGCGACGGCGAGCAGACGATCGGTGTCGTCTTCACGCCGGACGAGAAGCTCGAGATCGCCCGCGCGCTCGACGCGGCCGGGATCGACCGGATCGAGGCGGGCTTCCCGCGCGTCTCCGCCGACGACTTCGAGGCGGTGCGGATGATCGCCGGCGCCGGGCTCCGTGCCGAGGTCTGGGGCTTCTCCCGCGCGGTGCAGGCCGACGTGGACGCGCTCGTCGAGCTCGGCGTCCGGCCTCGGTGATCGAGAGCCCGATCTCCGACGGGAAGCTCGACGCGCTCGGCGTCTCGCGCGAGACGATGCTCGAACGCATCCGCAGCGCGGTCTCGTTCGCCGCGGGGCACGGGATTCGCGTGGCGTTCTTCGGTGTCGACTCCTCGCGGGCCGACCTCGACTTCTTCGATCGAGCCTACGCCGCGGCCGTCGAGGCCGGGGCCGCGGAGATCGTCGTCGTCGACACGCTCGGCATCGCGACGCCCGAGGCGGCGGCGCTGCTCGTCTCGCGCGCGCTCGACCGGCTCGACGTCCCGGTGCACTGGCACGGCCACGACGACTTCGGGCTCGGCACCGCCGCGGCGATCGCGGCCGTGCAGGCCGGCGCGACGTGGGTGCAGGGAACCGTCAACGGCATGGGCGAGCGGGCCGGGAACGCCGACCTCGTGGAGGTCGCGCTCGCCCTCGAGGCGCTCTACGGGATCCCCACACGGCTCGATCTGACCCAGGCGAGGCACCTCTCCGCGCTCGTCGCCGAGCGTGCCGGGACGTCGCTCCCGCCGTGGAAGGCGGTCACCGGCGAGGCGCTCTTCACGCGCGAGTCGGGCGCGGTCGCCGCCCAGTTCCACGACCCGCCCGCGATCGAGCCGTACGCCTCGGAGCTCGTCGGCGCCCAGCGTGGGATCGTGCTCGGCAAGAAGAGCGGCATCGACTCGATCCGGATCGCCCTCGACCGGCTCGGCCTCGACATTCCGGCAGACGGGCACGCGGCGCTCCTGGCCGCCGTCAAGCGGCTCGGCACCGACAAGCAGGGTCTCGTCACCGACGACGAGCTGCGCTCGCTCGTCGCCGGGAGGGGAGATTCGAATGGCACGTGAGCGCGGGGACGCACGGGCGCTCCCCCCGGCCTGCCTCGTCGACCTCGGGTGCACCGCACGCCTTCCCTGACGCCGACCGGATGACGATCGACCGGCAGTCGTTCTTCGACGTGATGGCGTCGTTCCCGTCGGGCGTCGCGATCGTCACGACGGTCGACGGCCTGGGCGTGCCCCGCGGGCTCACGACGACGGCGGTCTGCAGCGTCTCCGCCGCGCCGCCCACGATCCTCGTCTGCCTCGACCAGGGCTCGCGGACGCTCGCCGCGCTCCGGGAGCGGCGAGGCTTCGTCGTCAACTTCATCGGTGAGGGCCGCAGCGAGCTCTGCCTTTTGTTCGCGTCGAAGGAGGAGGACAAGTTCCGTCGGGTGGCGTGGACGGAGACGTCGTCCGGGCTGCCGCTCCTCCACGAGGACGCGCTCGCCTGGGCGGCCTGTGCGACCGTGGACGAGATCGAGGCCGGCGACCACGTGGTGCTCGTCGCCCGGGTGGAGGACGGCGGCGTCCGACCGGAGCTCGGGCCGCCGCTGCATGTACTACCGCCGCTCGTGGGGGGTGTGGTCGCCGGTGCACGAGCCGGACGAGCCCGACGCGGTCGAGATCACGGCGATCGAGATCAGTGCCCGCGACCTCCGCTGGCAGGGAGCGGAGTACTGAGTCCTGTCTCGCGAAGCGGGAATCCGCCGAGCGGATTCCCGCCGCTTGATCCCCGCCTGCGGCGGGGCAGTTCCCTGAAGGCGTCCCCTGTCGGGGCCGCAACTGCTCTTGTCGCGCGAAGCGGGGATCCGCAGGAGCGGATCCCCGCCGCTGATCCCCGCCTGCGGCGGGGCAGATCCCTGAAGGCGTCCCCTTCGGGGCCGCAACTGCTCTTGTCGCGCGAAGCGGGGATCCGCTCGACCGGTCGTCGACGACGCAGGTCGGGAGCGATCTGCCCGCGCGCCGGCGGCGTTTGACTGTCATGTCAGCCGGATGGGATACTCGGCTTGACATGTCACCAAGGGAGGGCGGTCGATGCGGTTCAGCCTGTACACCGAGATGCAGCTCCACGAGGGCAAGACGGCGGAGCAGCTGTACGGGGAGGTGCTCGAGCAGATCGAGAACGCCGACCGGCTGGGGTACGACTGCTACGCCTCGGTGGAGCACTTCTTCTTCCCGAAGTTCTCCGTCTCGGCGCATCCGACGGCCCTCTTCGCCGCGGCCGCGCAGCGGACGAAGCAGATCCACTTCCGGACGATGCTCCATGCGCTGCCGTACCACAACCCGATGGTGCTCGCCTCGGCGATCGCCGTCACGGACATCCTCACGGGCGGGCGCTACGAGTGGGGAGTGGGGCGCGGCCACGGCTGGATCCCGGAGCGGGCCGGCGTCCCGCTCGACGCCGACGCGCGACCGCGGTACGAGGAGGCGGTCGACCTCCTCTTCACGGCCCTCGGCAACGAGCGGTTCTCGCATTCCGGCGAGCACTTCCAGGTCGCCGACTCGCACATCGTCCCGTTCCCCCGCCGCCAGTTCCGGATCTTCCTCGGCGGGACGTCCGACCGGACGTACGAGCTCGCGGCCGAGCACGGGTGGGGGGTGGCCGTCCCGCCGCTCCTCCCGTACAAGGCGCTCGAGCAGCAGCTCGACCTCTATCGCGCGAAGTGCGCCGAGCACGGGAACGACCCGGACATCGTCTGGATCCACGCATGCCACCTCGACGCGGACCGCGACACGGCGATGCGCGAGGCGCGCGACTGGGTGTCGAAGTTCATCTACGGAAACAGCTCCCCGCTCCTCGAGTACGAGAAGCCCGAGCCCGAGGCGCTCAACGCGGCGGGCTACGGGTTCTACGCGTCCGGGATCATGGAGCAGCTCGCGGAGGTGCCGTTCGAGCAGCTCGTCGACGAGGACTACGTCTGGGTCGGCACCCCGGACGAGATCCTCACGCGGATCGAGGAGACGCGCGAGATCTGCCCGGGCATCACCGAGATCGGGATCACCGTCAACGCGGGCGGCGCGCCGCACTGGATGGCGATCAAGAACCAGGAGCTCTTCGCCTCGGAGGTCATCCCGCACGTTCCGGGAGCCCGTGCCACGGAGACCGCCGCGGTCTCGTGATCGAGCGGGTCTGCGTGATCGGGGCGGGATCGATCGGGAGCCTGTTCGCCGGCCATCTGGCGGAGCTGGCCGACGTCAGCGTCCTCACGCGCCGGGCCGAGCACGCCGAGGCCCTGAACCGCGACGGGCTGCGCATCACGGGCCGCAGCGACATCGCGGCGACGGTCACCGCGACCACCGACCCGGAGGCGCTGGAGCCCTTCGACCTGGGCATCGTCGCGACCAAGGCGGACGGGCTCGAGGCGGCGGCCACGGCGCTCGAGGGCCGGTTCCCGGACGCGCTGCTCATGACGACGCTCAACGGCCTCGGGGCGGAGGACGTCGTCCGCGCGCACGGCGACTGGCCGATCGTCTCCGCGGTGACGTTCATGTCCGGCACGAAGCACTCGGACACGCGAGGTCGAGTACGTCCTCGACACCGCGACCTGGATGGGCCCGTACGAGGACACGCCGCTCGAGCGGGTCGAGGAGGTCGGCGACCTCCTACGGCGGTCGGGCCTGAAGGCGCGAGGTGTTCGGAGACCTGCGGCCCGCGCAGTGGTCGAAGCTCATCTTCAACGCCACCGTCAACTCCGTCGCGGCGCTCACCGGCCTGCCGCCACGACCATCACTTTCGCGACGAGGACGAGCCGACCGACCTCGGCCACCTCGTCCACGGTCTCGTCGACGAAGGCAAGGCGGTGGCCGCTGCCGCGGGCATCGAGCTGTACGAGGACCCGTGGGAGATGAACGTCCATGCCACGCAGCGAGGGTCGGCCCACTATCCGTCGATGCTGGAGGACGTCGAAGCACGTAGGCCGACCGAGATCGACCTCATCACCGGCTCGCTCGTCCGCGAGGCCGGCAGGCACGGAGTGCCGGTGCCGCTGCACACGGCGCTGTACCGCCTCGTCAAGGCGAAGGAAGCGTCGTGGCGAGAACCGGAGTCCAACCGTCAAGCGCACCAGGAGGCGTGATGACACGAAGGAAGACAGGAGTGGTCGCGGCGCTGCTCGCGACGCTCACCGTGGTCGCGGCGGTCACCGCCGTGGCCGCGTCTGCGGCGAAGTCGGACCCGATCATCATCGGGTGGGCGTACGACGGGAAGGGCAACATGGCCCCGTTCGACGGCCCGGCGCTCGCTGCGGCGAACATCCGCGTGAACCAGATCAACGCACGCGGAGGGGTCAACGGCAGGAAGCTGCGGATCATCACCTGCGACACGCAGAACAACAATCCCGCGAAGGCGAAGTCCTGCGCCGCGAGCCTGATCGGCAAGGGCGCGGACATCATGTTCGTCACCTGCGACGTCGACTACGCCACCCCGGTCGTCCAGGAGGCGATTGAACCGCGGGATGCTCGCGGTGGCGCCGTGCATCGGCACCGACCAGATGGGGCCGAAGCGCTTCGGGGCGAAGGGGCAGCTCGCCTTCAGCTTCGGCAACGTCGCCCAGGACGAGGGCTCGGCGATGGCCGACTACGCGTGGAGGCGGGGCTGGAAGAGCGCAGCGCTCGCCACGAACACGCTGCTCGTCTACTTCAAGAACGTCGTGCAGGCGTTCGAGAAGCGCTACACGCAGCTCGGCGGCAAGGTCGTCGCGAAGGAGACGTACGCGACGGGCGCCAACAACGTGAACAACGCGGTCAGCCGGCTGAACGGCGCGAGCGCGGACGTCGATCGTCACGTCGACGGCGTTCGGCGAGCTGCCGGCGCTCGTGGCCGGTCTGCGCTCGCTCGGGAACAACACGCCCATCCTCAACTCGTGGGCGGGCGACGGCACGTACTGGCTGCCGAAGGACCCGGTCGTCTCGAACTACTACTTCGTCACGTTCGCCTCGGCGTTCGGCGACGATCCGAGCAAGGCCGTCAACGCGCTCGCCAAGTCGGTCAAGGCCGGCACCGGCGGGTTCGTGACCGGCGCCGCTGCCATCGACGGCGTCGTGTCCGCGATCAAGCGGGCGAAGGGCTCGACGAAGGGCACGGCGCTCGCGGCGCAGATGGTGAGGTTCAAGAAGGTGCCGACGATCTCGGGGCTCGTGAGCTTCTCGCCGCAGCTCCACACGGTGTTCGGTCGGCAGTACCGCGTGATCCGGATCCAGAACGGCAAGGCGAAGGTGGTCGGCATCGGTCACCGCCAAGGTCGTCCCGAAGATCTAGGGCGCGCGTGCTGGGCGTCACGCCTGACGACGAGCGGTGGCCCGGAGAGTCCCTCCGGGCCACCGCCGTGTCACGGTCGTTCGAGGGGGTCGAGGCGCTCCGCGACGTGACGGTCGACGCTCCGCCGTCACGAGGTCGTCGGGCTGATCGGCCCGAACGGCGCCGGCAAGTCGACGCTCGTGAACCTGATGAGCGGCTTCGACGCCCCGACGTCCGGGACGATCGAGCTCGACGGGCGGGACATCACCGCGCTGGGCCGCGCACCGTCGGGCCGGAACGGGCTCGCGCGGACGTTCCAGCACAGCCGGTCGTTCCGGAGCCTGACGCGTCCGGGAGAACGTCGAGGTCGCCGCCATCGGTGTGGGAGCGAGCCCGCGCGAGGCGCGCCGTCGCGCGATCCGAGCTCCTCGGCCTGCTCCGGCTCGAGGCGCGGGCCGACGTCGCCCGCGTCGTCGCTCGCCGCACGGGGACGAGCGGCGGCTCGGCGTCGCGCGCGCGCTCGCCACCGAGCCCCACTTCGTCCTCATGGACGAGCCGGCCGCGGGTCTCCCCGAGGCCGAGGTGCCGGACTTCGCGGCGGTCGTTCGCGCCGTCCGGGACGACCACGAGGCCGGCGTGCTGCTGATCGACCACAACATGGCGCTGATCATGGACGTGTGCGATCGCATCCAGGTCCTCGACCAGGGCCGGACGCTCGCCGCGGGAACGCCCGACGAGATCCGCGGCGAACCTCGACGTCGCGGCCGCCTACCTCGGGCGAGAGCGCGGTGCGAGGACGACGGGTGACCACCAGCCGGAGACCACGCTCCCGCGATGCTCGAGTCGACGGCCTCGACGTCCGCTACGGCGGCGGTCGCCGCCGTCCGCGGCCTCGACCTCGAGCTCGGCAAGGGGGAGATCGTCGGGCCTGATCGGCCCGAACGGCGCGGGCAAGTCGACGACGCTGCACGCGATCATGGGCGCGGTCCCGGCGCACGCGGGCGACATCCGGCTCGCCGGCAGCTCGCTCCGTGGCCGCGCGCCCGAGGCGATCGCGCGCTCCGGCGTCGCGCTCGTGCCGGAGGGGCGGCGCATCTTCGCCGAGCTCACCGTCGAGGAGAACCTCCGGCTCGGGCTGAGCGGCCGCCGCGAGCGGGCCGGAGCGGCGACGCCGCGATCGCACGCGTCCACGAGCTGTTCCCGGTCGCTCGAAGGAGTTCCGCCGGCGCCATGCGGGCGCGCTCTCGGGCGGCCAGCAGCAGCAGCTCGCGATCGGCCGGGCGCTCGTCGCCGCGCCGGACGTCCTGCTGCTCGACGAGCCGTCGCTCGGGCTCGCGCCGAAGATCGTCGACGTCGTCTTCGAGGCGCTGCGCCGAGATCCGGCGCGCGGCATCACGATGCTGCTGGTCGAGCAGCGCGCCCAGCGAACGGTCGCGTTCGCCGACCGGACGTACCTGCTCGCCAACGGCGAGCTGCGCCTCACGCTGACCCCGGCGGACGCGGACGACACGGAGGCGATGGTCGCACGCCTACCTCTCGTGAGCGCGCCGGCGCTCGTCGCGGCGCTCGACGCCCAGACGCTCGTCGACGCGGTCGGGCTCGGCGCGATCTACGCGCTGATGGCGGTCGGCATCGGGCTCGTCTTCGGCGTCCTGCGGCTCGTCAACTTCGCCTACGGGCAGCTCGATCATGGCGGGCGCGTACACGCTCGCGTTCACGTCGAGGCCGACTGGCCGACCTGGGCGGAGCATCGTCATGTGCTTCGCGGTCGTGGTCGCGCCTCTCGCTGCGCGATGGACCGGCTCGTCTTCCGGCCGCTGCGCGACGCAGTCGCCCGCGGTGATGCTCGTGACGACGTTCGCGATCGCGTTCCTCCTCCAGGCGTCGCGCTGCTCATCGACGTGCGCGACGACCAGATCGGCGAGCCGGCGGCGTCGCGTCGCCTCGCTCAACCAGGCGATCACGGTCTCCGGGGTCGAGGTGCGGAAGGTGACGCTCGTCGCGATCGTCGTCGCGGCGGGCGCGCTGCTCGCTGCTCGCGCTGCTGCTCACGCGCACGACAGATCGGCCTGCACATGCGCGCGGCGGCGACGCGACTTCGGCACCGCGCGGCTGCTCGGCGTGCGCGCGAACCGCGTGATCGCGATTCGCGGTCCTGCTCTCCGGCCGTCATCGCCGCGGCGGTCGCCGTGATGCTGACCGTCCAGAACCCGCTCGTCGACCCCCGACTTCGCGCTGCAGCGACACGATCATCGTGCTCGTCGGGGTCGTCGTCGGCGGGATCGACCGGCTCTGGACGGCGACGCTCGGCGGCTTCTCGATCGGCTTCGCGTCCGGGGTGATCAACGGCGCGCTGCCGACCGACAAGACGGTCTACCTGCCGTCGGTCGTGTTCGCGCTCGTGATCCTCGTCCTGCTGCTGCGGCCGGCGGGGCTCTTCGTCTGCGCGGCGGCGCGCGCGCGTGGAGCGCGTATGAAGCGCATGCGGGCCGATGCGCTCGTCAGCTCGCCGCGCCCGCTGCTGCTCGTCGTCGTCGCGGCTGGTCGTCGACTACCGTCCGTCGCCGCGAACCGAGATCTACTTCCTGAACGCGCTCGTCTCGGTCGCGGTCGTCGTCGCGATCTACGTCTTCGTCGGCAACTCGGGCGTGATCTCGTTCGGCCAGATCAGCTTCGTCGCGGTCGGCGCGTTCGCCGCGGGCGTGATGACCGTGCCGCTCGACTCGAAGAAGGGCGTGCTGCCCGGACGCTCTTTCCGCTGCTGCGCGACCACACCGATCGGCGACGTGCCGTCGCTCGTGCTCGCGGCGGTCGTCGGCGGCCTGTTCGCGTTCCTCGGTCGGCCTGCCGCTGATGCGCCTGTCCGGGCTCGCGGCGGGCATCGCCACGTTCGCCGTGCTCGAGATCACGCACAACCTCCTGCGCGAGTGGACGAAGATCGGCCCCGGCGCGACGACGCTCTCGCTCGTCCCCGAGACGACCGGCCTGACGCGCAGGCGGACGATCGGCGCGCTGATCGTGATCGCGGTCGCGTTCGCCTACCAGCGCAGCCGGCTCGGCCGCGCAGCTCCGCGCCGACGCGCGAGGACCCGGCCGCCGCGCGCGGCGGCGGGCGTCGACGTCCATGCGCCAGCGGCTCTGGGCGTTCACGCTCTCCGGCGCGCTCGCCGGGCTTCGCGGGCGGGCTGCTACGTGCACATGCTCGGCTCGATCACGGCCGACCAGGTCTACCTCGAGCTGACGTTCCTGACGCTCGCGATGCTCGTCATCGGCGGGATGACGAGCCTCTGGGGCGCGGTCGATCGGCGCGCTCGCCGTCAGCGGGCTCGACTCGTTCCTGAGCCAGGCCGAGCAGGGCGTCGGCGTCGCGGCTTCAAGCTCGACCTGCCGCAGGGCGCGCGCCTCGTCTTCCTCGGCGGCGCTGATGGCGCTCGTGCTCGATCCTGCGGCCGTCGGGGCTGACCGGGGGCCGCGAGTTCCGCCTCCCGCGCCCGCGTCGGAGCGGGAGCGTCTCCACGGACATGCCGTCGGAAGGAGCAGCATGAGGATCTGCGTCGTCGGCTGCGGGGCCGTCGGCTCGCTGTTCGCGGCGAACCTCGCCACCCTCGACGACGTCGAGGTGTGGGCGTTCGACCTGGCGCAGGCGCACGTCGACGCGATCAACGCTGAACGGGCTTCGCACTGACCGGCGCAGGCGAGGTCGTCGGCCACCCGCACGCGACGAGCGATCGCGGCTGCGCTCCCGGCCTGCGAGCTTCGGCATCGTCGCGACGAAGGCGATGCACGCCGAGTGCGGCGATCGCCGCGACCGCCCACGCGTTCGCGGGCGGCGCCGTCGCGTCGCGTGCATGAACGGGATCGGCAACGAGGAGGCGATCGCGCGGCACGTCGAGCGCGTGATCCGCGGCACGACCTTCCCGGCGGGCAAGCTGCTCGAGCCGGGCGTCGTCCAGTGGGACGTGAAGGGCGACACGACGTTCGGGCCGTTCGAGCCGAGACCGGCCCCGGTCGCGGACGATCGAGCGCGCTCGCCGACGCGTGCACGCGCGCCGGCATGCCGACGCACGGCGGTCGCCGACGCGCGACCGGGCCGCAGTGGCGGAAGGTGATCTTCAACGCGGCGACGAACCCGATCGGCGCGCTCACCGGCCTCACGCACGGGCGGCTCTGCGAGCGGCCCGACCTGCGCGCGCGTCGTCTCCGGGCTCGTCGACGAGGGCAAGGCCGTCGGCGCCGCGCAGGGGATCGCGCTCGACGCCGACCCGGAGGAGCTGATCGACCACGCGGCGCAGCCCGGAGGTCGCCTACGACCACAAGGCGCGCATGCTCCAGGACGTCGAGGCGCGCCGTGCGACCGAGATCGACTACCTGAACGGCGGCATCGCGCGCTTCGGGCGCGAGCTCGGCGTGCCGACGCCGCTCCACGACACCATCACCGCGCTCATCAAGGGGGTCGAAGCCTCGTGGCAATAGAAGAGAGCGTCGGTGACAGGCTTCAGCCCGTTTCCGACTCCGTTTCCGTCGGTGACGGGCTTGAGCCCGTTTCCGACTCCGTTTCCGTCGGTGACGGGCTTCAGCCGTTCCGACTGTTCCGTCGGTGACGGCTTCGGCCTGTTTCCGACTCCGTTTCCCGCACCACGTCGCGGGGGAGCTCGAGCGGCGCTACGCGAACGTCCGTGCGGCGATGGCCGAGCATGCGCTCGACGGCCTCGTCGTCGCCGGCAGCGAGTACTCGGGCTTCGAGGGAGCCGTCACCTACCTGTCCGGCTTCCAGATCGTCCACCGCTACGCATACGTCGTCGTCCCCGCCGACGGCGACCCGTTCGTCGTCTTCCCGTCGGAGGCGCGCTACGTCGGCGAGCACGGCACGGCCCTGATCGAGCAGCGCTTCGATCCGCAGCCCGGTGCGGCGATCGCCGCCTTCGCGAAGGACGCCGGGTGGAAGCGCATCGGCGTCTACGGCCTCGACTACGTGATGACGGTCCGCGACTACCGGCCCCTCGAAGGCTTCGAGATCGTCCCCTTCGACGTCGAGTTCGACCTCGCCCGCGCGGTCAAGAGCGAGGCCGAGCTCGCGAGCGTGCGCGACTCGGTGCGGATCAACCACCGCGGCTTCGAGCTCTGGGCGGACGCGTACGCGCCGGGCAGCACGGCGGCCGAGGTCATGGCGGCGGCGGAGGGGTACTTCGTCGCCGAGGGCTGCGGGCAGGCTGACGATGAACATGGTGCTGACCGCCCCCGGGCGCTCGGGGATCGCCTTCCCGGAGTTCAAGATCGCGCGCAGCGACGAGGTGCTCGGCGACTTCGTCCTGCCGTCGCTCGAGATCGCCGGCCCGGGGATGCACTGGGTCGAGGTCTCGCGGGCCGTCGCGGGAGAGGGCGCGGAGCTGTCCGACGACACGCGGGCGATGGCCGAGGCGTACGACGAGTACTTCGAGGCCGCGAAGACCGCGCATGCGGGCCGGGGCGACCTGCCACGACGTCCACATGGCCGTGTCGCGGGGCTTCACCGACCGCGGCTACCACCTCGGCCACGTCACCGGTCACTCGATCGGGATGACGATGATCGAGTTCCCGAAGGTGGGGGAGGGCGTCGAGACCGAGCTGCGCGCGAACATGGTGCTCTCGATGCATCCGCACGCGATCGCCGCGAACGGCGAGGACTGCCTCTACATGCAGGACACGTGGCTCGTCACCGCCGACGGCGGCGTGCCGCTCGCCGGGCTCGAGATGGGGATCGTCGTGCGATGACCCTCGCCGACGGCCTCGTCCGGAACGAGGACGGCGTCGTGCGTTGCTGGTGGGGCGGCGGCGACAACCCGGACTACCGCGCGTACCACGACGACGAGTGGGGGCTGCCGGTCACCGACGACGTCCGGCTGTTCGAGAAGCTGGTGCTCGAGGGCTTCCAGGCGGGGCTCGCGTGGATCACGATCCTGCGCAAGCGCGAGGCGTTCCGGCGGGCGTTCGCCGGCTTCGACTTCCGCCGGGTCGCCCGCTTCGGCGAGCGGGACGTCGAGCGGCTGCTGGGCGACGCCTCGATCGTGCGTCATCGAGGAAAGATCGAGTCCACGATCAACAACGCCCGGCGCGCGGTCGACCTCGTCGAGGCGGAGGGATCGCTGGCGGCCTTCGTCTGGCGCTTCGAGCCGCCCCCCGCGGTCAGGCCGCGCCGCGTGAACCGGAAGGCGCTCCTCGAGCTGTCGCAGACCGATGCGTCGCGTGCGCTCGCGCGCGAGCTGAAGCGGCGCGGCTGGACGTTCGTCGGCCCGACCACGGTCTACGCGTTCATGCAGGCGATGGGCCTCGTCGACGACCATCTCGAGGGCTGCGTCGCGCGAGCGAGGGTCGAGGAAGCCCGGGATGCCTTGGCGCGCCCCGTCACGTAGAATCCAACCGTGAGCTGGCCGTGGATCGTCCTGCTCGCCCTCGGCGTCCTCCTCGTCGTCGCCGCGGAGTGGCCGAGGGTCTCGGGCGTGGTTGGTGCCGACGCCCGGCGTCGTCGTGAGCGCGAGCGGCGGAAGGCGAAGCTCCGCGTGGTGCGCACGGACGACGAGGACTTCGCGGAGAGCGTCCGGCGCGACCTCGACGCGCTGCCGACGACCGAAGAGCCGCGGACGAAGCGCTGACCTCGCGCACCCGGCCCGTCGCGACGGCTACCGGGCGCGCACGGTCACCGTCACGGCGAGCGTGCGGGTGTTCGGCAGGATCCGCGCCACGTTCTCGTTGTTGCGCGTCTCCTGGAAGTCGGCGAGGGTCACCTGGAGGCGGTGGCGCCCGGCCGCGAGCGACGTCGTCGGAACGCGGATCTCGCGCCCGACGAGCGGCGCACGCGCGGGCTTCCCGTCGAGCGTCGCCTCGATCGAGCGCACGTCGATCCCTGAGCCGCCGTCCGCGACCCGAAGCCTGATCGGCTCGCCGCGGCGGACCGTGCGCGCCACGGGCGTCGCGGTCGGCGGCTGGACGTCGTTCATCCAGAAGCGGAAGCGGTACGTGCCCGCCCCTGCGGGGGTCGGGCTGTCGAAGACGACGTAGTACGTCCCCCGCGCGGGGCGCAGCGCACCGGCGACGGGTACGGGGCTGCCGAACTCCGGGACGTACGGGTTCTGGTCGAGGGGAAGCGCCGCGTAGCCCGTGAGCCGGTTCTCGTCGGCGCCCTGCACGACGCGCGGCTCCACACGCGACCCCGGCCCCCGCGCGACGACTGCGACGCCGAAGTTCGCGACCTGTTGCGTCACGCGCACACGGAACACCTGCTCCGGGCCGGCGAGCCGTGCCGACACGGGGCCTCCGGCCGGGACTTCCGGATACCGGTACCTGTCGACGAGCGAGGCACGTCCACGCGTGTCGCCGACGTACACGCCGGGACGGACGAGGGTGCGCGCTGCGGACACGCGGAGCGCCGGTGCCTCGACGCGCCCCCACACGGGGATGCGACGGGTGAGGGTCCCGCGCCGGAGGACGACCACGCCCGCGACCTCGCCCTCGGTCGTCCCCGTGAGCAGGTCGAGCGACAGCGGCCCCGGAACGGTGAGCGTGGGCGGAGCGTCGATCTGCGTTCCCGGCGGCGCGCCGGCGAGCTCGACCGCGACGGTCCATGTCCCCGCTCCGCCCCCGGCGTCCTCGACGGCGACGCTCCGGCTCACGATCGTCTCCGCGTGGACGAGCCCGAAGGAGACCGACGTCGGTGTGGGCCGGATCGCGGGAGCGTCGGCGGCGGCGACGTCCACGAGCCCGGCCCCGGCGCGGGTCGGGCCGACCTGGCCGTCTCCCGCGCCCACGGGCCGTGCGGTGACGGTGAGGGCCGCCTTGACCTCCTGCGGTGTCCAGTCGGGATGCCGCTGGAGAAGGAGCGCGACCGCCCCTGCCACGTGCGGCGACGCCATGCTCGTCCCGGACGAGAGGCCCCACCCGCCCGGCTGCGACGACAGGATGGAGGTCCCGGGAGCGACCACGTCCGGCTTGAGGCGCAGTGAGATGGGGGTCGGGCCGGCGGAGGAGAAGCCCGCCATCGCGGGGGTCGTGCCCGATGTCGTCGCGCCGACCGTGATCGCCTGTGCCGCGCTCCCGGGCGACCCGAGGGAGCCACGGCCGAAGTCCTCGAAGTCGTTCCCCGCCGCGACGACCGGGACGACCCCCGCATCCGCCGCTCCGTCGAGCGCGAGCGCGACGAGATCGCGCGACGGCTCGACCTCGGGCTCGCCCAGTGAGAGGTTGATCACGTCCATCCCGTCGGCCACGGCGGCCTCGATCGCCGCGACGATCTCCGGGGCGTTGCCGTTCAGGCCCAATCCCGAAGCGGTCGGCACCGTGAGCGCCTTGTAGTTGCCGATGTAGGCGCGTGGCGCGATCCCGCTGATCCGCGTTCCGTTCGCGAGCGTGTTCGCGTTCCCGGCCGCGATCCCCGCGACGTGCGTCGCATGGCCGGAGTCCTCGGGGTCGAACGGCAGCGTCGCGTACTTCCATGTTTCCCCGGGCGGTGCGAAGGCCCGCGCGACGATCACCTTCGCGGTCGTGTACGCCACCTGTCCCTTGGGGAATCCCTCGGGCATCGTGTAGCCGGTCGGGTCGAAGAACGCGTGCTTCTGGTCGACGCCGTCGTCGATGATGCCGATCTTGATCCCGGCGCCTGCGGTGCCGAGCTGCGCGCCCGGCAGGTCGCGCGCGTGGATCGTGGCGGCGTCCGGGCCCGCGAGCGCGTGGTACGTGACGTCCGCGAACACGCGCCTGACGCCGGGGAGGGCGGAGAGCCTCGTGATGTCGCGTTTCGGAAGCACGACGGCGAGCCCGTTCGCGACGATGCGGTAGCGCCAGCCGACGGAGGCCCGGGAGAGAGAGCGGTGGAGCGCGGCCGTGAACCGCCGCTGCTCCGCGTCGATCCGGTGGGCCGCCCCCGGTCCGGTCGCGCGCGCAAGCGGCGGTGCCGCCAGCTGGACGACGACCTCCGTCGGCGGGCCGCCGCTCGAGCGTGGGGCGTGTGCGCCACCGCTCGCCATCGTCCCCAGCGCGGCTGCGGCGGCAAGTACGGCGAGAAGGGGGAGCGCGCGCGTCACCGATGATTGAGACGCCGACCGTCGCCTGGAGTCGGCGCCCGGCCCGCGCTATGCGGATGAAAGGAAGCTATCCCTGCAATTCGTGGAGTCGTGGCACGGCGCGTGGCACGCCGGGGTTGTAACCATGCCAGAGCACGTGTTCACGGCGGGTTAGCTTCCGACTGCGACGAGCGGCCACTCGTACTCCGGATCTCCGAGGCCCACACCGCGAGATCGCGTGAATCGATCACGGCCAAGTGAGCGGCGTGAATCAGGCCGTCGAGTGTTCCGCCCGAGCAGAGTAGGACGTTGTCGACGACCTCCTCCGAGGGCGTGACCTCCGCATGGCAATCGTGCCAAGCCATCTCCATGAGTTCGAAGACCTCGTACACCAGCCCCAACGTCTTGTAGTCGTCGCCGAAGGTGGCCGTCAGCCGAGGCTTCCGCTCCAGGAATCGTTGGGCGCGCCCGACTGCCATCAGGGCATGCTTGCAGGCAATGGCTCAACGGGCGGCGACGAGCGGCACCGGTGCGGGCGGGCCTGCCGGAACGCCTACGGTTCGAGCCGCCGAACTCCCCGCGATCCCTGTATCCACGTGGGCCGGTGCCCGTTCCTGTCGTCGTCTGGCACGACCTGTCCGGAACGGCGTGGCGATGCGGATGAGAGGACTTGAACCTCCACGCCCTTACGGGCACACGGACCTGAACCGTGCGCGTCTACCAATTCCGCCACATCCGCGCGGATGGTCAGTGTAGCCGCGCCTCCGAGCGAGGCAGCGGCGGTCACAGGCGGCTAGCTCGCCGCGAGCGCCCCGAGGACCTGGTCGGCGTGCTCGTCCGGCTTCACCTTGCGGAAGACCTTCGCGACGTTGCCGTCCGCGTCGATGACGAACGTCGAGCGGTCGACGCCCATGTACGTCTTGCCCGCGTACGTCTTCTCGCCCCAGACGCCGTAGTCCTCGGCGACCCGGTGGTCGGAGTCGGCGAGAAGCGTGAACGGCAGGTCGTACTTCTCCTTGAACTTCGCATGTGACGCCTCTCCGTCCGGGCTGATCCCCAGGACGAGGGCGCCGGCCCGCTCGAACTCGCCCCACGCATCGCGGATCCCGCAGGCCTGCGCCGTGCACCCGGGCGTGTCGTCCTTGGGGTAAAAATACAGTACGACAGGTGAACCCTTCAGCGAGGAGAGCGTGATGTCGTCGCCCACTGTCCGACGCGAGCGTGAAGTCCGGGGCCGGGAGTCCTTCTTCGACTGGCAAGCGTGCCTCCGTTCGTCGGGCCGTCGGCGTCGTCCGGGTGTCGCGTGTGGGTGATCGCGACGGCGATCGGTTCGTGTCGCCACGAGAACAGGTTGAGCGTATCCAGTCGGTCGCGGAGCGCGACGGCCTGAAGCTCGTCGACACGATCGAGGAGCTCGACGTCTCGGGCGGCGCCCCGCTCGCGAAGCGTCCAGGGCTGCGCCGCGCCGTGGAGCTCGTCGAGGCCGGCGATGCCAACGTGGTGGTGGTGGCGTACTTCGACCGACTCGTGCGGTCGCTCGCGGTGCGGGCAGAGGTCGTGGAACGCATAGAGAAGGCCGGCGGCGCGATCCTCGCGGTTGACGTGGGGGAGGTCCGTGCCGACACCGCCTCGCGCTGGTTGTCGTCGACAATGCTTGGCCTGGTCGCGGAGTACCACCGCCGATCGACGTCTGAACGGACGGCGGACGCGAAACGTCGCGCCGTGATGCGCGGTGTGCCGCCGTTCCCGAACGTGCCGCCCGGATACCGCAGGCGGAAGGACGGCACCCTCGAGCCCAACCGGCACGCGGACGCAGTCGCCAAGGCGTTCCGGCTGCGAGCGAACGGGTCGACGGTCATGCAGGTTCGCGAGCATCTCCGTGAGCAGGGTGTTGACCGCTCGTTCCATGGGACGCAGGCGCTCCTCCGGTCGCGCATCGTGCTCGGCGAGCTCCGCTTCGGCGCGATCGTGAACGAGCACGCGCACGAGGCGATCGTCGACGCGGACGTCTGGCGCAGGGTGCAGAAGCAGGTCGTGTCTCGCGGTCGTCGCCCGAAGTCTGACCGCCTCCTCGCCCGCCTCGGAGTCCTGAGGTGCGGGACGTGCGGCGCCCGGATGGTGACCGGCACCACGAAGCAGGGACGACGACGGACCGAATACGTGTTCTACCGCTGCAACCCGACGTCCGACTGTCCGCGCCGTGTGACGATCAGCGCCGACGTTGCCGAGAAGGCGGTGGTCGACGCGGTGAAGGAGATCCTGCGGGGCATCCAGGGAACCGCGAGCAGCGACACCGGGATCACCGCGGCACGCGTTGACGTAGAACAGACGGAGAGCGAGCTTGACGCCGCTGTGCGCGCGTTCTCCGGCCTCGACGACGTGGACGCCACACGGGAGCGGCTCGCCGCGCTCAGGGACGCGAGAGACGCCGCACGCGACCGCCTCGACGACCTACAGGCTTCCACCCTGCCCGCGGTGACCGTTACTGCCGACGACTGGGACCTCCTCACCCTCGCCGAGCAGCGCGACCTGATCCGCGCCGTCGTCGGTCGCGCTGACGTCGCTCCCGGACGGGGTGACGGCCGGGTGACCGTCGAGCCGCGCGCGTAGGATCCGTGCCGCCGCGCGGTCGAGGATGCGTTGCGCCTCGGCGAGAGCCGACGGGCTCACTTACGCGTCGTCCCTCGGCGGCCGCTCGCTCACTCGGACGCCTCCCGTGTAGGCTCGGGACGTCCGGCGGCGCTCCCCGCCACAACCCGCAACGCATGGAGGAGCGCATGTCCCGACCGAAGCCCTGGCGCAACGTGCCGCCCGCGACCGTCACCATCGCCGGTGTCCCCGTGAAGCGTGAGCTCGTCGAGCAGCTTGCCCGACGAGTCGACGAGCCGACCGCTACGAAGCTCGCCCGCGCAATCGAAAACGAGACGCGAATCCTCGGCCTCGAAATCGATGACCGTGAGCGCGTTCTCCGAACGCTTGAGGATTGCCCCGAGGGCCTCGCCGAGCTCCGCGCCACGCTTCTCCAGGAGCATGTCTGGCGCCAGACACACGCGGCGCGGACCATGCCGTTTACGCGGCCGACGCGCTCGACGACACCATCGCTCTCGGCGTCGTCGCGGGAGCGGAGGTTGTCGAGCTCGGTGAGGTGCTGGTCGCGCTGGCCTTCGGCCTCGGCGAGCGCCTCGCGTAGTTCGTGAATGTACATAGGGGTATCTCCTCGGTGACGAGATGGGTGCGGGTGCTTCGTGTCACCGTGGAGGCGGACTCGCCGCGGGCCACGCTGCCCTCGCTGTCTGGCCGGCACGTCGTCCGAGGCGGTTTCCCGCGGGCGGACCCGATCAGCGCTCAGGTACCTCGAGGGTAGCGACGCCGACCCGGCGGCGTCCACTCGAGGAAGTTCAGGTGTTGTCGAGTTCGTGACGCGGGCTCGCCGGCCACTCGACGTTGTGCCAGCGCATGTGCCGCGCCGTCTGACGACTAAAGGGCCAGCGGGTACGAGCAGCGAGGCGTTCGTAGATGCCGGGTGCACGAACGGGCTTCAACCCCGGCAGGAAGACGACGTGCTCGTCGATCTGGACGACGACGCTTTCGAGCGATCGCGGTCGCTCCATCCAGGCGAGCCCGCGCACCTTCGTCGGCTCGGTGAAGTGCAGTGCAAATCGTTCGATGAGCTCGTCGTCGGGGCTCGCGATCTGGTGACGCACGACGTCGAGTGAGCTCCGGAGCGCGTAGCGGTAGCCGAACGCCGTGAACGCAGCTAGGAAGGCGGCGCGCAGAAGGGCGATCTGCGCGCGACGACGGTCGACGGCGGGCAGATGCAGATGGAACGGTCCCCAATCAGGCTCGCGCGTCGCGGCGAGCCGTTCGAAGATCGCCGTCTGCGCTGCTCGGTTCGCCGGGTTGTTTTGCTCGCTCCCGACTACTGAGACGCGCTCAGGCGTCCGTTCGACGTCCACCCAGAGCGACACACCCTCGATTTCGGATCGCGCCCGGAGTGGTCGTCCGAGCGTCCCGCGCGACCAGTCCCGGTATGTGTAGGCGAGAGCGAGCTCGTCGTCGAGCGTGTGCCCGGACGTGTGGTTGCACTCGTCGCAGGTAAGACAGATGCGGTGACCGCTGATGCTCTTGGGCGGCACGTCTTCGAGCGTGACCTCGCCGAAGGTGCACTCGCGCACGCATAGCGGGCAGACGTAGCCGTCGAGGGTGTCGCCGGTCACGCGTTCGAACGCTTCCCGGCCCAGGTCGAACCATCGCTGCTTGCGCGGGCGTGTGCGGCTCACCGTGTGAGGCTAGGCCGCCCGCGGACGATTATCGAGCGACTAGCTCGTTTGTGTGATGACGACACCTGGGATGGGCGGGCACCCGCTTCCGAGACAGTTACCGGGACCCGTCCAAGCGCTCGTCAGGATCATCCTGATGCTGTGTGTTTCGACTACCTCGCCGGGGTTGTCCCTGATCGACCACGAGAAGTCGAAGTAACCGGCCCCATACGCTCGAAGTCCGCCCTGTCCGATGAGCAGTTGCTGCCCCTGGGCAAGGGGATGGCTCTCCTTCCAAACCCCACCCGCCCAGTGTGAGGCGGCGCTCCACGCATCGAACCGCCTCACCGAGGCCACTCGCGTCCCTGACGGGTTAAGGCAGCCAGCGGGGATCGCATTCAGCCCTGCGAGGCTTGCGCAGACCTGACCCGAGCCCTGCCTTCGCACCTTGAACCAGAGCGTCTTCGTCGCGGTCACGAAGGGGTTCTTGTTCATCGTCTGCACCCTGACCTTGCAGCGGAATGAACCGAACTTGCCCTGCGATCCCTTGCCAATCCCACGGCAGCCCGAGATATCAGCCGGATCGCGCACGAACCAGACACCGTCGCCAGCCGGAAGCTGAAACTGGTCGGATGCTGCCTGAGCCTGCTGCTGCGCCTGCGCTGCAGTCCACAACCACTTCGGCGTCGCGCCGACGGCGGCGACCGGCAGGGCCAGCGCCGCGAGAGTCGCGGCAGCGAGCAAGACGGTTCTCATCCCCCCGAACACGTCGCGCATGGTGCCTGCGGTCATCGGCGACGTGGGGCTCAGGTTCCACCCGCCGAACGGGTGGGAACAATGTGCCCGCCTCGACGAGCGAGTACCGGCACGCAGCGGGCCTCGTGCGTCGTGACGATCACGACGTCGACGCGCCAAGAGCTCGTCGACGTCGCGCACGAGGACCTCGAGGCCGAGCTCGGGGCGCACGCGCGAGCAGCCTGACCCAAGGACGGCCCTGCCTGTCCAGATCGCTCGGCCGGACGCGTCCCGTGCGCCTAGAACGCGAAGACGCGCTTCGGCTCGACCTGGATCGCCACGACGCACGGATCATCAGTCGGCTCGGCCGAGACGATCACGTACGGTCGATAGTCGTACTGGTGGTCCGGCCCGCACGTCCATGACGATCCCGCAGTCGGTCCCGAGGAGCGCGTCGATCCGCTCCTGCGTGTACGGCCCGCGGCGGCTCTTCACCGTGAGATTGTCGAAGTCCACCATGTCGGGGAGTGTTCCAGACGGGTCGGAGGTCATTGACAGCCGAGGCGCTTACTTCATTTTCGAGCGAGCGAGTCGTCCTTGGGGTAGAAGTAGAGGACGACCGGACGCCCGCGAAGCGATTCCAGCGTGACCTCGTCACCCGTGTCCGACGCGAGTGTGAATCCTGGAGCCGGCTGTCCTTCGGTCACCACTGCCGGATGATCCTAGCCAGCCGAGCCCTTGGGCTGCGACATACGAATCGCGACGTCGCCCGAGGATGTGCGCTCCGCTTGTCGACGACCGATTGGCCGCTCAGACACCTGCGGCTTTCCCACATGCGACTCGGTCGCGAACCCGATGCGCCCCACCCGACCGGCAAGTGATGCTTGTCGTGGCTTCATGAAGGCACAACGACGCGCGTCGCGTCGTCCGGCGACTCGGAGGCGAGTCGCGTCGGCGCCCGCGTGAGAAGGGAGGGGCAATGACCGTCGCCCCCACACCTGTTCACCCTGAGCGAGAACAGCACCGCTCCCGGTGGCTGCTCGTCGCAGTCCTGGCGTTTCTCCTCGGCGGAGTGTCAGTTGCGCTGCTGTACCACGTCGACGTGTTCGGAGGCTCGTCCACCTCGGCGACCTCGACCACCGTCGGATCCGGCGTATCCACGACGCAGGCTCGTGACCTGGCCGCGTTCAAGAGCGTCGAGCTCGCAGGGGGCAACAATGTCGTGATCCACGTCGGCGAGAAGCAATCCGTCGTCGTCAGGGCCGATGACAACCTCCTCGACCGCGTCACGACCGAGGTGCAGTCGGGCAAGCTCGTCATCGCGAACACGCCCGGCAGCCTCACGACGACGAGCCCGATGAGCGTCGAGGTCCGGGTCCCGACGCTCGATGCGCTGACGCTCAGCGGCAGCGGCAACGTCGTCGTCGACGGCATCGAGGCCGAGAGCCTCACGGTGACCTTGCCGGGCAGCGGCACGTTCACCGGAAGTGGAACCGCAAGGCGGCTCGACGTCTCGGTCGGCGGGTCCGGAACCGTGCAGTTCACACGGCTCGTCGCGCACGACGTGCGGGCGGTTGTGGGCGGCTCGGGAAGCATCTTCATCACGGCCACCAACAGCCTCGATGCCTCCGTTTCGGGATCTGGCGCAATCCTCTACACGGGCAATCCACAGGACGTGACGAGGAGCGTCACCGGATCGGGCGTGATCACTGGGTCGTAATGGGGCACGACGAAGGGTCGGAGCGGCCGGCAGCACGGGTCGCTCCGCCCTCTCCACCCTCCACGCGTCTGCGCGACGCCATCATGTCCGGGGCTCACGGGTGGTACTCCTGCTGGATGCGGTTGACCGTGTCGACGTGGTAGTTGATCCACACGCCGGTGCTGAGCGGCTCGAACATGTGGATCTTGCTTGTTCCGTTCAGCACCTTCGCGAGCTCGGCAACTCCGATGGTGGACTGCCCGAATTTGTCGCCCGGTCGGGTGAAGACTCGAACGCGTGCCGTGTCCGCGACGACGTAGGTAAGAAGTGCGTGGTCATGGTCGCGAACGTAGTTGTCGTTTGGCACGACCTCTCCGCGCGCGATGGCGCCATCCGCCACCGCTGCGACGTTCGCGGTTCTCCCGGAGAGGATGAGCGCCGGGTCGAAGCGCATCACCCAGTGGGCGCCTTCCCTTCGCAGCTTCACGATGTGGCCGAACTCGACCCGCTGCGACGGGGGGCCATAGCCGGTCGTCCAGTAGAGATTGGTTGCAGGCCCCGCGTCGCCGGCTGCAGGGGACGCCGGAACCAGGTCGCGACCGAGTCCCGTCACCAGCAAGGCGGCGATCGCGAGTCCGATAACGGCGATACGCATGACCGCTACTTCGTCCTGGAGCCCGAGATTCCTGACCTGTCGGCGGGCGAGATGGTGTCGCGGGTGTCCGACGTCGGTGAGCGCCCTCACGGTGGCACCTCACCGGAGCGACTGCGTCGATACCCTCGGCGCGTGGCGGGGATCCATCCATGGCTGGGCGGAGCGGCGATCGCCGTGTGCGCCGTCGCGGCGTTCGCAGGCGGCTACCTGTACTGGCGCGGCAGAGGGGCGGGGCGCGTCACGACGCACCTCCTCTCGCTCGCGCAGACGCTTCTCGTCGCCCAGGTCGGCGTCGGGCTGCTCCTGCTCGCCGACGACCGCCGCGCACCCGAGCGCCTCCACTACGCGTACGGCACGATGGCCCTCGGTGCCGCGCTCGTCCCGTGGTTCTACGCACCGGCCGAGGGCCCACGCCGGCTTCTCTGGTTCGCGGCGACGACCGGGGTCGCGTGCGCCCTTGCGATCCGCGCGTACATGACGGGGGCGTCGTGAGACAGATCTGGCAGAGCCGCTTCGTCCGCGGGATGGCGGTGATCGCGATCGTGTCGGCCGCGATCGTCGCGCTCTCGCTCGAGAACGCGCTGCTGACTGCGGGCGCGCTGATGTCGGTCGCGTTCTTCCTCGCCGTCGCGTTCTTCCTCTTCCTGCTCTGGCGCGAGCGCCGCGGGGACATCGAGGCATGGAGCGACCTTTCCCGCCGGACGTTCTACGGCGCGATCGTGCTCGCGGTGGTGTCGCATCGGGGCGCTCATCGGGCTCCGCCCGACGGGCGCCGACGCGATCGCGTTCTTCGCTGTGATCGCCTGCTGCGTCTGGGTGATCTGGCGGGTCTGGCGCCGCGAGCACACCTACAGCTGACGCAGCGCCGTGGCCCGGCGCACGGCTGGGCGGGGCCGGGACGGCTACCGGGTGGGCGACGGGTACCGCGTGCCGTCCGGAGCGGTGTAGAGCGCCTCGGCGCTCGGGATCTCGGTGACGGCTCCGTCGAGCGCGTCGAGCGCCGTCCGGACGTCCACGAGCTTCCCCACGAAGATCGGCGTGTCCCGCTCGGTCCAGCGCGACGCCTCGGTCTCGCGCAGCGTCATCATCAGGTGCATGAAGTCGGCCGGCTCCTCGGTCTCGAAGGCCGGGATGAACTCCTGGTCGTCGATCCCGAACGAGTAGGTCGTGTGGTTCGTGACCGTGACGAACTTCCCGCCGACCTCGGCGTGCTCCCGCATCGCGGCGGCCCGCTCCTCGAAGCTCAGGAAGTACCACGGACGGCGCTTCACGAACGGGTAGACGACGAGGTAGGGCGCGTTGCGCGGCGCCACGCGCCCCTGGCGCACCCGCTTCTTGTCCGTGTACACGGACGGCTTGGTCGTGCCGAGGTACGAGTACGGGGTCGTCAGCCACCCGGCGAGCGGCGTGCCGTTGAGCGCCGCGCCGAGCTCGAGCAGGTCGTCGTAGCGCTCGGTGATCGACCAGAGGAAGAGGTCGGCCTCCGGCCGCACACCGGTCGTCGTGTAGGCCCGCAGGCCCTCCATGCGGCCGGCGAACTCGTCGACGACCTCCGCGAACGCGTCCTTCCCCGCCACGCGCTCCTCGATGGGGAGCCTTCGCCACGCGGGGTCGACCCGGTAGAACCGGTAGCCGACGTACTGGCCGGAACCGGATCCCTCGATCCGCTCGTAGCGACGCTCGGTCATGCGACCCGAATGGTACGCGCGGGCGTCCGCGCGCGATGCGTGCTCGGCGTGCAGCCGGTGTTCCTCGGGCGGGGGCGCCGCTCCTGCCGCGACTCGGTCTCTGCGCCGTGAGTCACTTGGGGCGCAGCTCGCCGCTCTCGCGGGTCGCCGACGCGCCCGGGTTCACGGCCTGCGTGACGGTGAGCCGGAGCCGGACAGGCGCACTGCCGAGCTTGCGGCCCGCGAGCGAGGCCACGGTCGTGCGCCCGTAGCGGGCGTAGCCGCGGACGGTCGCCGCGACCGCCCCGGTCGTCGTGCGCGTCGCACGGAGCTCCCACCTGCAGTCCAGCGTGCAGCGGAAGCGGGTGTTCCGCGTGCCGCTCGCGAACTCTCGCGGCCCCGGAAAGCGGACGTTCGTCAGGGCGACGTCGAGCGCGAGCCCATCGCAGCGGGCGATCGAGCCGCCGCGCGTCCGGTCGAGCGAGTCGCGCACGGCCGGGAGGCTCGACTTCGGCGTGCCGTCCGCGTAGTAGACGCCGGACTGCCAGCTGAGGAGCGCCGACTCGTCCTGGGAGTGGAACAGGAGCACGCCTGCCACGGTCGGCTGGCAGAACGCGAGCCGCAGCCCGAGGTCGTACGCCGCCGCCTGCCGCGACTCGTCGACGGGCTTCGTCGTGGTCGGCTCCGTGCCGGTGTAGAGGCTCGCCTTTCCGGACGGGATGCTCGACTCGATCCCGAACTCGTCGTAGAGGATCGGGAGGGAGGAGCCTTGCTGGGCCGTCCCGTCGAAGGCCGCACCGAGCAGGCCGACGAGCTTGCCGTAGTCGGCGAGGCCGATGGACGTCGAGCGGGGGTGGGGGAAGTCGGGGCTCACCGACGAGTTGTCCGGATAGGGATGGAATGCGATGCCGTCCATCACGGGAAGGGTCCGGCCGCTCGCGCGGTATGCGGCCCCGAGCGACTGGATGAAGGCGGTCGGCGACGTGGTCGGACGGATGCCCCCGGGCCGGTCGGAGCCGCGGGGTGACACGGCGCCGCCCCAGACACGGAGTCCCGGGTCGGCCGCCTTGAGCGCGTCGTAGGTCTTCGCGAGGAGCGAGAGGTACGCCGGCGCGGACGCGATCGACCCGTCCGGTGCGAACTGCGGCAGCCAGAAGCGGTTCAGGTTCGGCTCGTTGCCGACGATGATGTCGTCGAAGCTCGGCAGCGCGGTGGCCAGCGCTGCCGCGTACTGCGCGAACTGCGCCTGCGCAACGTCGTCGAGGGGCGTCGTGGCCGAGCCGGGCGAGTACACCGAGACGTACACCCGGACGCCCGTGAGACGGGCGGCGGCCTCGATGTTGTGGAGGATCGCGAGCTCGCCGTCGGTCGGCGCCGTCAGCCCCGGCCGCCAGTTCGACGTCACTCGGACGGACGTGAAGCCGGCGAGCCGGAGCGCCGTCATCTTCTCCTTCGCGGTGACGAGGTCGGGGGCGCGGACTGCGTCCTCCGCGGCGCCGAGCGCCATCGTCGGGCCGCCCGCAAGGGCCGGCGTGGCCAGCGCGAGCATCGCGGCGGCGGAGCCGAGGAGCGTGGTGATGATCCGCCGCAAGGTGGGGGTACGCTAGCTCGCGTGCGTGAAGATTCCGTTCGGGAGCAGCTGAGACGGCTGCCGACGGGACCGGGCGTCTACCTGTTTCGCGACGAGCGCGACGAGATCCTCTACGTCGGCAAGGCGAAGTCGCTCCGGGCCCGCGTGCGCAGCTACTGGAACCGCGGCGGCGACACGCGCGCCGGGATCGATCAGCTCGTCGAGCGCGTCCAGCGGGTGGAGGTGATCGTCACGCAGAGCGAGGCCGAAGCGCTCCACCTCGAGCAGAACCTCGTCAAGCGGCACCGGCCCCCGTTCAACGTCCGCCTGCGGGACGACAAGTCGTTCCCGTACATCGCCGTGACGGTGTCCGACGCGTATCCGCGCGTGATGTTCACGCGCGAGCGGCACCGGCGCGACACCGTCTACTTCGGGCCGTACGCGAACGCGAAGAAGGTGCGGGAGACGCTCGACGTCCTGAACCGCGTGTTCCAGTTCCGTCCCTGCGAGGGCCCGAGGCCCGGGCGTCACTCGGGGATCCCGTGCCTCGACTACCACATCGAGAGGTGCACGGCCCCGTGCATCGGCGCCATCTCGGAGGAGGACTACGGCGCGATCGTCGAGGGCGTGATCGAGTTCCTCTCCGGCGAGACCCGGCCGATCCGCCGGGCCCTCGAGCAGCGGATGCGCGAGGCCGCGGCCGAGGAGCGCTTCGAGGAGGCGGCGCGCTACCGGAACCGGCTGCGGGCGATCGAGAGCCTCGCGCAGCGGCAGGCGGCGGACAAGCAGGCGGTGGGGACGATCGACGTGATCGGGCTCGCCGTCGAGGGCGACCGCGCGGCGGTTCAGCTCTTCCCGCTTCGCGACGGCAAGCTGGTCGACCGCTTCGCCTTCCACCTCGAGAACGTCGCAGGGCAGGATCGGGCCACGATCCTCGAGTCGTTCTGCGTGGAGCACTACGGGAGCGCGCCCGCCGTGCCACCGCAGGTCGTCGTCCCCCCGGACGTCGACGACACCGACGCGCTTGCGGCATTCCTCGGCGACCTGCGCGGTGCGCGCGTCGAGGTGCGGGCACCGCAACGGGGGGAGAAGCGGCGTCTTGCCGAGCTCGCGGAGGAGAACGCCCGGCTCGCGCTCGAGCACGACCTCTCTGCGAGCGAGCAGCGCCGCCGCCGGCGTGTCGAGGCGCTCGAGCAGCTGCGGGAGTCGCTCAACCTCGAGAGCCTGCCCGCGCGGATCGAGTGCTTCGACGTCTCCAACCTCCAGGGCCGGGAGGTCGTCGCCTCGATGTCCGTCTTCGTGGACGCCGAGCCGAAGCGCGCCCACTACCGGACGTTCGCCGTGCGCGGGCTCGACGGGCAGGACGACTTCGCTGCGATGGGCCAGGTGGTGTCGCGGAGGTTCGCGCGGCTGCGCGACGCCGAGTCCCCGGAGCGCCACGACGAGAGCTTCGCGGCGGTCCCGAACCTCGTCTTGATCGACGGCGGCAAGGGGCAGCTCGCGGCCGCGCTCGAGGCGATTCACGCGACGTACGACCTGCCGCGTGTGGCCGTGGTCGCCCTCGCCAAGCGCGAGGAGGAGGTGTTCGTGCCGGGCCGGCCGAACCCGGTGCGGCTCGAGCGCCATGACCCGGGTTTGCAACTTCTGCAGCGTGCTAGGGACGAGGCGCACCGGTTCGCGCTCGGCTTCCACCGGCGGCGGCGCGACACGCGGGCGTTCGAGTCGATCTTCGACGACCTCGAGGGAATCGGCCCCGCGCGCCGACGCGCGATCCTGCGGCACTTCGGCTCCGCCGAGTCGTTCCTCGCGGCCTCGCAGGAGGAGCTCGAGGGCGTCCCCGGGCTGCCCGCCCGGACCGCGCGCGCGGTCTACGCACAGCTCCACAAGGCCGGGCGGGCCTGACGCCCGCCCCTCGGCCGCTCGCGCGTCACCTCGGCTCGTCCACGGGTCCCGGCGGCGGCGGTGCGACCATCGACCGGTAGCGCAGGGTGCCGAGCGTGAGGAAGATCGCGAGGAAGCCGACGACGACGTTCACGACGGTGATCGTCAGCTTCATCCCGACGCTGAAGGCGAGCAGCGTCGAGCGTGCGACGCCGACGTCCCGGAACGCGTAGACGAGGAGCGCCTGCTCGGTGCCGATCCCGCCCGGTGTGGCGGGGACCAGCGTGGCGAGGCTCATCGTCGCCTGGACGAGAACCGCGTGCTCGACGCTCTGCGGGATCCCGAACGCCCCGAGGAAGAACCAGATCGTTGCGAAGCGCAGCGCCCAGTCGGCGAGCTGCCACAGCACGACCGTGCGGACGTACCGGGTCGGCGGGTCGAAGACCGCGAACCCCTGGGCGACCTTGTCTCGGAGGCGGTTCCAGAAGTGGTGCAGGAGCCACGTCCCACCCGCGACCACCACCACGAACAGGATGACGGCCGGGGGGCGAACGACCCCGTCCTCGACGGCCCAGCCGTACTCGAATGCGGGGAGGGAGGAGAGGACGTCGAGCGACGGCAGCAGGCCCTGGGTGAGCGCGAAGACGAAGACGGTCAGGCCGAGCGCGAGGTCGACGAACGTCAGGACGACGTTCGAGGACACGACGGTCGTGTAGGAGCTGCCGGGGATCGCGCGGTGGGCGAGGAAGATCCGCACGGCGTCGCCCGCGCGCGCCGGGACGATCGCGTTGACGCCGACTCCGGCGACGTACGCGGCCAGGATCGGCGGCCAGGGCACCTGCCGGTCGGGGTAGGCCGCGGCGAGGACGTTGCGCCACGCGCGGCTCGTGCAGCCGAGCTTCAGCAGCTGGCATGCGATCCCTGCGAGCAGCGGCAGGATCGCGATGTGCGAGAGAAAGTGCCAGAAGCTCTCGGTCGCGGTGCGGATCTCGTCGATCACGCGGTCACCGTAGCCCGGCTCGAGCCTCCCTCACCCTCGGATGCCGGTCCAGGGTCGTGCCCGGGGCTCAGGCGTCGGGCTGGAGGAAGGGGTAGCGGTAGTCCGTGGGCGGCACGAGCGTCTCCTTCACTGTCCGCGGGCTGACCCAGCGGATGAGGTTCCACATCGAGCCTGCCTTGTCGTTCGTGCCGGACGCACGGGCTCCGCCGAACGGCTGCTGCCCGACGACCGCGCCCGTCGGCTTGTCGTTGACATAGAAGTTCCCGGCCGCATAGCGCAGGACGTCGTGCGCCTGACCGATCGCGGCGCGGTCGTTCGCGAACACCGCACCCGTGAGCGCGTACGACCCCGTCTCGTCGACGAGGTCGAGCGTGTCGCCCCACCTCGTCTCGTCGTACACGTAGGCCGTGACGACCGGGCCGAAGAGCTCGTCCTGCATCAGGCGGAAGCTCGGGTCGTCGGTCTTGATCACGGTCGGCTCGACGAACCAGCCCTCGGAGTCGTCGACGTTGCCACCGGCCACGATCTCGGCCCCTGCCGTGCGGGCCTCCTCGATCGCCCGCGCCTGGGTCTCGAACGACGAGCGGTCGATCACGGCGCCCATGAAGTTCGTGAAGTCACGCACGTCGCCCATGGCGATCGACGGGACGTCCCGCGCGAGGCTCTCACGAATCTCGCCCCAGAGGTTCGACGGCAGGTAGAGGCGCGACGACGCCGAGCACTTCTGGCCCTGATACTCGAACGAGCCACGGACGATCGCGGTCGCGACCGCCGCCGGGTCGGCGGAGGGGTGCGCGAGGATGAAGTCCTTGCCCCCGGTCTCGCCGACGATCCGCGGATAGTTCCGGTAGCCGCCGATGCCGCCGCCGATCGTGCGCCAGATCGACTGGAACACTCCCGTCGACCCCGTGAAGTGCACGCCGGCCAGCTCGGGGCTCCGGAGCGCCGCCTCGCCGAGCTCGGCGCCGGGGCCGAAGACGAGGTTGATCACGCCCGGCGGGAGCCCCGCCTCCTCCAAGAGGCGGAGCGTGTACCAGGCGGAGAGCGCCTGCGTCGATGCGGGCTTCCACACGACGGTATTGCCCATCAGCGCGGGCGATGTCGTCAGGTTTGCCCCGATCGCGGTGAAGTTGAACGGGCTGATCGCGAAGACGAAGCCCTCGAGCGGGCGGTACTCCATGCGGTTCCACACGCCGGATGACGAGACCGGCTGCTCCTCGTAGATGCGCACGAGGTACTCGGCGTTGAAGCGGAGGAAGTCGATCGTCTCGCAGGCGGCGTCGATCTCCGCCTGGTGCGCCGTCTTGGACTGGTTCAACATGGTGGCGGCGTTGAGGGTCGAGCGCCACGGGCCGGAGAGCAGCTCCGCCGCGCGCAGGAAGACGGCGACGCGCTCGTGCCAGGGGGTCGACGACCAGGCGGCGTGCGCGTCCCGCGCGGCCGCGATCGCGCTCTCCACGTGCGACGCGTCACCCTTCGCGACGTCGGCGAGAACGTGGTCGCGGTGGTGCGGCATCACCGCCTCGAACGTCGTGCCCGTCTCGACGCGCTCACCGCCGATCACGAGCGGGATCGCGAGACGCTCGGCCGACATCTCATCGAGCCGCCGCTGGAGCTCCGCGCGTTCGAGCGAGCCCGGCGCGTAGGTCCGGATCGGCTCGTTCACCGCCGTGGGGGGGTGGAAGATCCCGGGGGCGCTCATCGGCGCGATTGTAGAGTCGACCGCATGGGCGTGACGCGGCAGCGCGCGACGCGCGGCGCGTCGTGGGACGACCCACGGCGGGATGTCGGGCGCCACGCCGCGGCGGGCGGCGCCCCGCCGAGCGCTCACGGCGGGGCCGGCAGCAGAGGTACCGGCGACACCCGGGACACCGTCCACCGCTACGCCGTCGAGGGTTGGGGCGTGGGCGAGCTCGTGGCGCGGGACGGCGTCCTCGTGACGCACGCGCTCCCGTCGCGGCAGCGGCGCATCTCCTCCCGCGCCGGGGGGCCCCCAGGGGGAGCGAGCGCCCCTGACGACACGCTAGCCGGAGAGTCGTCACGAGAGAGAGACGACTTCGTGGCGAGTTTGTGCCAACGCTTCGGCGCCCACCTCGCCGGGCGCGTCGTCGCGTACGACGACGTCGACCTCGACGTCACCGGCCTCACCGCGTTCCAGCGCGAGCTCCTCGCCGCCGCCCGTTCCCTCGCGTGGGGCGAGGTCGTCACCTACGGCGGTCTCGCCGCTCTCGCGGGGAGGCCGCGAGCAGCCCGCGCAGCGGGGAGCTTCTGCGCAGCGAACCGCTGGTCGCTCGTCGTCCCGTGCCATCGGGTCGTGGCAGCGGGCAAGGACGAGCCGTTCGCGCTCGGCGGATACGGAAGCGCGGGCGTCGCCCTCAAGCGGCGGCTGCTCGCCGTCGAGGGAACGCTCCTGTGAGCACCGACTCGCTCGCCGCGGATGCGCGCGCGGAGCTCGCAGCGGTCATGCCCGACCGTCGTTGCGACCGGCTCGCGGAGATCTCCGCGCTGTTCCACACCGCCGGCACGGTTCACCTGCTCGGCCGCGGCGAGCTGTCCTTTCACCTCGATCTCGCGGAGTCGTCCGTCGCGCGGCGGGCATTCGCCGTTCTCCGGGCGTTGCGCGTCGAGTCGGAGATCCGCACCTACCGCCGGCATGCCTTCGACCGGGGCGCGCGGACGCAGCTGCTCGTCGCGGGGACGGACCATGCGATCGACGTCCTCGGGGAGGCCGGCGTCGTGTCCCGCGAGCGTCTGCCGCTCGACCGGCCCGCCGGGCCGAGTCGTCGCGCGGGCCTGCTGCCGCTCCGCATACCTGCGCGGCGCATTCCTCGGTGCCGGCTCGCTGAGCGGGCCGCGCTCGCCGCATCTCGAGGTGCGAACGCCGTTGCATGCGGGAGCGGCCTTCGTGCGCAGCGTGGCCTCGGCAACGGGAATCCGCATGCGCGTCATCGACCGCGACTCCCATTCGGCGGCGTACGCGAAGAGCTGGGAGGCGATCGAAGCGTTCCTCTCCGTCGCCGGCGCGCCGGAGACCGTGCTCGCGCTCGAGGAGCGCGCGCTCGTCGCCGGGCTGCGCGCCGACGCCAACCGGCTCGCCAACGCAGACCACGCCAACCTCGTCCGCCAGAGCCGCTCCGCGCGCGAGCAGCTCGACGCGGCGCGGGAGCTGACGGACACGGGCGCGCTCGAGCGGCTGACGCCCGCGCTCCAGGCCGCGGCGGAGCTCCGGCTCCGGCACCCGTCGCTGTCGCTGCGGGAGCTTGCCGCCAGGACGGATCCCCCCGTGACGAAGGCGACGATGGCGGGCAGGCTGGCACGGCTCGTCGAGGTCGCGCGCGCCGAGGTCGGAGCCGCCCCCGAGGAGGGTTGAGGACCGGGCGCGCGGGCCCCATACTCCACCCCGGTGGGCTCGCGCTCCCGGGCGGGGATCAAGACCCCATCCGCCGTCCGGTGCCGGAGCGCGCACGTGGGGGAGGGGACATCCTCGGAGCTCCTCCCTCAGCCCACCGCCTGCCGGCGGACGGTCGGACGTGCGGCGCTCGGGGCGCGGCGACCTCACTACACTCGCGGTGAACTCATCCCCAGGAGACGGAGGCGAGAGCACCATGGCGACCCGGGTCGGCATCAACGGCTTCGGCCGGATCGGCCGTAACTTCTTCCGCGCGCAGCATCAGCTGGGCGCCGACATCGAGATCGTCGCGGTCAACGACCTCGGCGACGCGAAGACGATGGCGCAGCTCCTGAAGTACGACTCGGTGCTGGGGCCGTTCGCAGGCGAGGTCGAGCTCGGTGACGGCGTGATCACGGCCGGCGGCGAGGAGATGAAGATGCTCTCGGAGCGCGACCCGGCGAGCCTTCCCTGGGGCGACCTCGGTGTGGACGTCGTGCTCGAGTCGACCGGCATCTTCACCGACCGCGCGGGGGCGCAGAAGCACATCGACGCGGGCGCGAAGAAGGTCCTCGATCTCGGCCCCGGCGAAGGACCCGGACGTCACGGTCGTGCTCGGCGTGAACGACGGGGACTACGACCCTGGAAGCCACCACATCGTCTCGAACGCGTCGTGCACGACGAACTGCGTCGCTCCGCTCGCGAAGGTCGTCGACGACCTCGCCGGGATCGAGTCGGGCTTCATGACGACGATCCACGCGTACACGAACGACCAGAACATCCTCGACCTGCCGCACAAGGACCTCCGGCGCGCGCGCGCGGCCGCGATCAACCTGATTCCGACGACGACCGGCGCGGCCAAGGCGATCGGCCTCGTCATGCCGCACCTCCAGGGAAAGGTGGACGGCGTCTCGGTCCGGGCTCCGGTCCCGACCGGCTCGCTCACCGACCTCGTCGTGACGCTCGGCCGCGAGGTGACGAAGGACGAGCTCAATGCGGCATACGCGGCGGCGGCGACCGACGGCCCACTGGCCGGCGTGCTCCAGTACTCCGAGGACCCGCTCGTGTCGACCGACATCGTCCGCAACCCGCACTCGTGCATCTTCGACAGCCTCATGACGATGACCCACGGGCGGACGGTGAAGGTGTTCGGGTGGTACGACAACGAGTGGGGCTACTCGTGCCGGCTCGTCGACCTCGTCGGCAAGCTCCTGTGAGCGCTCGGGTGAGGTGACGCGTGAACCTGACCCACATCCGGCTGCTCGTCGACGACGCACCCGCCTGCTTTCGCTTCTACCGGGACGTGATGGAGCTGACCCCGACCTGGGGCACGGAGGCGGAGGGCTATGCCGACTTCGACACCGGAGGCGGCTCGACCCTCGCGATCATGAGCCGCACCGGTCAGGAGGAGGTCGTCGGGCTCCGTGATGCCGGCGACGGGGCGATCCTCGTCTTCGGCGTGAACGACCTCGGGGCGACCCTCGAACGTTTGCGGGAGCGCGGCGCCGAGCCCGGCGAGATCGTCGACAGACCGGACTGGGGCATCCGCTTCGCGCACCTCCGCGACCCCGCCGGGAACCTGATCGAGGTGAACTGCGCGATCCCGATGGTGTGGGATTGACCCGCCCCCGCTCCGTCGAGACCGCCGACGTCGCCGGGAAGCGGGTGCTCGTCCGTGCGGACCTCAACGTCCCGCTCGAGGACGGCACGGTCGCCGACGACACGCGCATCCGTGCCGCCGTGCCCACGATCCGCCTGTTGCTCGACCGCGGCGCAGCCGAGGTCACGGTCTGCTCCCATCTCGGCCGGCCGAAGGGACCCGATCCCGCGCTCGCGATCGGCCCGGTCGCGGACCGTCTCGCCGAGCTCGTCCCGGACGGGCGGCTGCGTGTCCTCGAGAACACGCGCTTCGATCCCGGCGAGACCAAGAACGACCCCGAAACCGCGCGCAGGCTGGCGGAGGGGATGGACCTCTACGTCGACGACGCGTTCGGCTCCGCGCACCGCGCGCACGCGTCGACCGAGGCGGTCGCCCACCTGCTGCCCGCATACGCCGGGCTCCTGCTCCTGGCCGAGCTCGACCATCTCGGCCGGCTGCTCGGCGACGTCGAGCGGCCGTTCGTGCTCGTCGCCGGCGGCGCCAAGGTCGAGGACAAGCTCGGCGTCCTGCGCAACCTCGGCGGGCGCGCCGACACCGTGATCATCGGGGGGAAGATGGCGGAGGAGCTTCGCGACGGCGCCGCGCTGCCGTTTCCCGTCGAGCTTCCGAGCGACGTGCTGGCAGCGGCCGCGTTCGCCGCCGACGCCGAGAGCCGTGTTGCTCCCTACGACGACCTGCCCGACGGCTGGCTCGGGCTGGACATCGGGCCGAGCAGCCGCGCTCGGTTCGGCGAGCTGATCCGCGGGGCCAGAACGGTGTTCTGGAACGGGCCGATGGGCGTCTTCGAGTGGGAGCGCTTCGCCGAGGGGACGAAGGCCGTCGCCGAGGCCGTCGCCGCGGTCGACGGCTACACGGTGGTCGGGGGCGGCGACTCGGTGCGCGCGATCGCGGAGCTCTCGCTCGACGACGACGTGTCGTGGGTCTCGACGGGCGGCGGCGCGTCGCTCGAGCTGCTCGAGGGCAGGGAGCTGCCGGGCGTCGCGGCGATCCCCGCGGAGCGCGAGTGAAGCTCGTCGCGGGCAACTGGAAGATGTTCAAGGGGCCTGGCCGAGACGGTCGCTTTCCTCGACGCCTTCGCGCCGCCCGCGGGGGTCGAGATCGTCGTCTGCCCGTCGTTTACGTCGCTCGCCGCCGCGGTCGGCCGCGGCATTCCCGTCTACGCCCAGAACGTCCACTGGGCCCGCGAAGGGGCGTTCACGGGCGAGGTCTCGGCGGCGATGCTGCTCGAGCTCGGCGTCGAGGGCGCGATCGTCGGGCACTCCGAGCGCCGTCAGCACTTCGGCGAGACGGACGAGACCGTCCGGCAGCGGTGCGAGGCCGCGCTCGAGGCCGGGCTGCGCGTGATCGCCTGCGTCGGGGAGACCGAGGCCGAGCGTGAGGCGGGCGAGACCGACGCCGTTCTGCGCCGGCAGGTCGCCGCGATCCCCCGGCACGACGCGCTCGTGATCGCCTACGAGCCGGTCTGGGCGATCGGCACCGGGAAGACCGCGACGCCCGAGCTCGCGGAGACGGCGCACGAGACGATCAAGGCGCTGCACGACACCCGGGTGCTGTACGGCGGTTCGGTGAAGCCGGAGAACGCGGCCGAGCTCATGGCGCAGCAGGCGGTCGACGGCGCGCTGGTCGGTGGGGCCTCGCTCGAGCCGGGCTCCTTTGCCGCCGTCTGCCGCGCCGCGGTGCGATGAGCGGCGCCGCGGTCCCGCTCGTCACGCTCGTGATCCTCGACGGGTGGGGCATCGCTCCGCCAGGCCCCGGCAACGCGGTCGAGCTCGCGCGGACTCCCGTCTTCGACGATCTCGTCGACCGGTACCCGAGCACCCAGCTTCGTGCGTCCGGGCCGGCGGTGGGCCTTCCCGACGGCCAGATGGGGAACTCGGAAGTCGGCCACCTGACGATCGGCTCGGGGCGGATCCTGTTCCAGGACCTCGTGCGCGTCACGCGCGCCGTCGAGGACGGCTCGCTGTTCGAGAACAGCGCGCTGCTCGGCGCCTTCCGGCGGGCGAAGGAGCGCGGCGGCGACGTCCACCTGCTCGGGCTCGTCTCGACCGGCGGCGTCCACTCCCATATCGACCACCTCCGGGCGCTGCTCGAGCTCGCCCGCCGTGTCGGGATCGACGAACGCACGTGGGTCCACGCGTTCACCGACGGGCGCGACGTGTCGCCGCACGCGGCGGTCGACGACCTCGCGACGCTCCCGCCGGAGCGGATCGCGACCGTCGTCGGGCGCTACTACGCGATGGACCGCGACAAGCGCTGGGAGCGGACGGACCGTGCGCTCGATGCGATCGTCGGCGGGGTCGGGTCCGAGGCCGACGACCCGGTCGCGGCAGTGCGCGCGAGCTACGAGCGCGGAGTCACCGACGAGTTCGTCGAGCCGGTCGTCCTCCGCGGTCGGCCTCGCCTCGATCCGGCCACGGACGTCGCGATCGTCTTCAACTTCCGACCCGACCGGGCCCGCCAGCTGACGGAGAGGCTGCTCGAGGCCGGGACCGACGTCGTCACGATGACCCGCTACCGGGACGACTTCGACTGCCCGGTGGCGTTCGGCGAGCAGGTCGTTCCCGAGACGCTTGCGGAGACGCTGAGCAGCGCCGGCCGGCGACAGCTCCATGCGGCCGAGACGGAGAAGTACGCGCACGTCACGTACTTCTTCAACGGGGGAGTCGAGGAGCCGTGGGACGGCGAGGAGCGGATCCTCGTCCCGTCGCCTCGCGACGTGGCGAGCTACGACCTCGCGCCGCAGATGTCTGCACCGGAGCTCGCGACGCGGGTCGTCGAGGCGCTCGGCGACGGATACGCGTTCTGCGTGGTCAACTTCGCGAACCCGGACATGGTCGGCCACACGGGCGTCATCCCGGCGGTCGTCGAGGCCGTCGAGACGGTCGACGCGTGTCTCGGCCGGGTGGTCGAGGCGACCCATCGCGCGGGCGGCGTCTGCCTCGTGACGGCCGACCACGGGAACGCCGAGAAGCTCCTCGAGGACGACGGCGTCAGCCCCCACACGGCCCACACGACGAACCCCGTGCCGCTCGTCGTGACACTCGCCGGTGCGCAGCTCGTGGCGGGTGGAGAGCTGTCCGACCTCGCCCCGACGGTGCTCGCGCTCCTCGGTCTCGAGCGTCCCGCGCCCATGACAGGCGCGACGCTGGTCGGCACCGATGATCGCTGACACGTCATCGAGTCGTAAATTGTGTGTGAATCGTCGCGAGTGAGCTGTATGCTCGCGGCGCATTGGCCCTGACGCAGCCCGATCATGGTGTGCTCCGAAAGGCCCAGCGTGGAGACGAGCGGGCGTTCGACATCATCGTCAGGGCGTACGAGCAGCCCGTCTTCAACTACGTGCTGCGGCTCGTCGGGGACCGCAGCCTCGCCGAGGATCTGACGCAGGAGGTCTTCATCCGCGTCTACCAGGGCCTGCCCGGGTTCTCCGACCGGTCGCGCTTCACGACGTGGCTGTTCCAGGTCACGAAGAACCGCGTGCTGGACGAGCTGCGGGCGCTCGAGCGCCGACCGCGTGCGGTCGTCGCGCTCGACGACATTCCCCCGCTCGAGGTCGTCGACCAGCCGTTCGAGCGGACGGAGACGATCGACGCCGTCTGGCGCGCCGTCGAGTCGCTCACCGTCGACCTCAAGATGGCGCTCCTCCTGCGGGACGTCGTCGGGCTCTCGTACACCGAGATCGCCGATTCGCTGGAGATCACGCTCGCGACGGTCAAGTGGCGGATCTACAAGGCCCGCGAGGAGGTCGCGATCGCGCTCGCACGCGAGGGGATCACCGCCCGCACCGCGACGACCACGCGCGCCCCGGCCGTCGCCGCGGCCACGGCCGAGTAAGCTCGACCGTCCCGAGCGACGACCACGGCGCGAAACGCGTCGGACATCGTCCCTCTCGGTCGGATCTCCGGATGCGACGCGATGGCCGGCCGTACGATGGCGGCGTGGAGGGCATCGATCCGACGAGGACGCTCGCAACCGCGCTCGCGGAGCTCGCCGGGGCGCCGGTGGAGCTCGAGCGCCCCGCCGACCCTCGTCACGGCGACTACGCGACGAACGTCGCGCTGCGGCTCGCCGGCCAGCGCCGGCAGCCCCCGCGCGAGGTCGCGGAGGAGCTCCGCGAGCGGATCGCGAGCCTCGCCGGGATCGCCGCGGTCGAGGTCGCCGGCCCCGGCTTCCTGAATCTCGCCGTCGACGACTCCTGGCTCGGTACCGGCCTCGCGGCCGTCCTCGACGTCGGGCGCCGGTTCGGGGCCGGCTCGGCGGATCCCCCGGAGCGGATCCAGGTCGAGCTCGTCTCCGCCAACCCGACCGGCCCGATCACCGTCGCTGCCGCGCGAAACGGGGCGTACGGCGACGCTGTCGCGCGCCTGCTCGAGTTTGCCGGCAACGAGGTCGAGCGCGAGTACTACTACAACGACGCCGGGACGCAGATGGACCTCTTCCGCGCATCGGTCGAGGCGCTGCGGCAGGGGCAGGAGCCCCCGGAGGACGGGTATCAGGGGGACTACATGGCCGACCTCGCCCGCGAGCCCGGCGATCCCGTGCCGCGCATGCTCGAGCGGATCGAGGCGGACCTCGAGCGGTTCCGGATCCACTTCGACAGCTTCGAGCGACAGAGCGTGGTGGAGGCGGAGATCCCGGCCGCGCTCGCCGTGATCGAGACGTACGAGGCGGACGGTGCCGTCTGGGCGAAGACGAGCCAACACGGGGACGACCGCGACCGGGTGGTCATACGCTCCGACGGGACGCCGACCTACTTCGCCGCGGACGCCGCGTACATCCGCCGCAAGTTCGCGCGGGGCTTCGACCGGCTCGTGTACGTCCTCGGCGCGGATCATCACGGGTACATGGCGCGCCTCGCGGCGCTCGCGGAGATGCTCGGCCACCCGCGCGAGGCGGTCGAGGTGCTCGTCTACCAGCTCGTCAGCCTGACGCGCGGCGGGGCGGCGGCGACGATGTCGAAGCGGCGGGGCGACGTCGTCTTCCTCGCGGACTTCATGGACGAGATCGGGATCGACGCCGCGCGCTGGTACCTCCTCTCGCGGGGCCACGACCAGACGATCGAGATCGACGTGGACCTCGCCGCCGAGCGGAGCCAGAAGAACCCCGTCTACTACGTGCAGTACGCGCACGCGCGGATCGCAGGGGTTCTGCGGAACGCGGAAGGGCGGCAGCCGGATCCCCGGCCGACGGCGCCGCTCGCACCCGAGGAGCGCGAGCTCGTGAAGCGGCTGCTCGAGCTGCCCGAGGTCGTCCGCGAGGCCACCGCCCGCAGAGGCCCGCACGCGCTGCCCGCGTACGCGATCAGGGTCGCGGACGACTTCCACCGCTTCTACCACCATCACCGCGTGCTCGACTCGGACGCGGAAGGCTTCCGGCTCGCGCTCTGTGCCGGAACCCAGGCCGTCGTCGCGATCTGCCTCGACCTCCTCGGCATCGAGGCGCCCGAGCGGATGTGACGCGCGTTCCCGCGGCCGCCGGTCGCGCGGCGGTGCCCGCGTAGGATCGCGCGATGCGCTGGAACGCCGCGCTGGGCGCTCTCGCGGCGTCGTGGGGCTTCATCGCCGTGCTCGCGGCGTCGGTCGACCTCGGCGCCGAGGCGCTCGCGTTCTGGCGGCTCGCGCTCGCGGCCGTGACGCTGGCAGTCGTCGCGCTCGCGAGCGGCCACTCGAGCCTCCTCGCGCCGCGTGGGCGGCTCGCGGCGCTCGCGCTCCTGGGCGTCGTCCAGGCGGTGCACTGGCTGCTCTTCTTCGAGGCGGTCGAGCACGGCTCGGTCGCGCTCGCGGTGCTGACGTTCTACGCGGCGCCGCTCGTGATCGCACTGGTGGCGCCGCTCGTCCTTCCCGAGCCGCTGAGCGCGGTCGTGCTCGTCGCGTGCACGATCGGCGCGGTCGGGATCGTCGCGATCGCGCTCGACGCGAGCGGGACCGGCGGACGGGCGTCGTCTGCCGCGATCGCCGCCGGCCTCGGCTCCGCGGTCTCGTATGCGGCGCTGGTGATCCTCTCGAAGCGGCTCCTGCTGCAGGCGACGCCGCCCCTCACCGTCGCGTTCTGGGATTGCCTGGTGGGCACCGTCGCGCTGTCGCCGGTCCTGCTCGTCGCGGGGCGCATCGTCCCGTCGGGCGCGGACGAGTGGGCCGTCGCCGTGACGCTCGGCGTGGTGTTCACGGGCGTCTCGACCCTCGTCTACGCGATGCTCCTCCGCCGCGTCACGGCCCAGGCGGCGGGCGTGCTGACCTTCCTCGAGCCGGTCGCCGGCGTGCTCCTCGCGTGGGCCCTGCTCGAGCAGAGCCCGGGTGCCGCGACGCTCGCGGGCGGTGCGCTCGTGCTCGCCGCCGGGCTCGTCGTCGTCCTGCTCGGGCCGGCCGAGCCGCGTGTCGCCGAGGCTCCGGGAGGGGTAGGATCGGGCACAGGATGAGCGACGGGGCCTCACGGACGCCGCCCGACCGAAACCTGGCGCTCGAGCTCGTTCGCGTGACGGAGGCGGCGGCGATGGGTGCGTCGCGGTGGATCGGGCGCGGCGACAAGAACGCCGCCGACCAGGCCGCCGTCGACCTCATGCGCTTCATGGTGAACTCGGTCTCGATGCGCGGCGTCGTCGTGATCGGCGAGGGGGAGAAGGACGAGGCGCCGATGCTCTTCAACGGCGAGGAGGTCGGCGACGGGACGGGACCCGAGGTCGACGTCGCGGTCGACCCGCTGGAGGGAACGCGGCTCACCGCCCTCGGCATCTCCGGCGCGATCTCGGTGATCGCCGTGGCGGAGCGCGGCTCCATGTTCTTTCCCGGAGCGGCGGTCTACATGGACAAGATCGCCGTGGGGCCCGAGGCGGCGGACGCGATCGACATCGACGCATCGCCGGGGGAGAACGTCGCCCGGGTCGCGGAGGCGAAGGGTGTCGAGCCGAACGAGGTCACGGTCGTCGTGCTCGAGCGCGACCGGCACGACCGCCTCATCGCCGAGCTGCGCGAGGCCGGTGCGCGCGTGAACCTGATCCGGGACGGCGACGTGGCCCCCGCCATCGCCGCCGCGCAGCCGGATACGGGCGTCGACATGCTGATGGGCATCGGCGGGACGCCCGAGGGCGTCATCTCGGCGGCCGCCATCAAGTGCCACGGCGGCGCGCTCCAGGGCCGGCTCTGGCCGCGCTCGGACGACGAGCGGTCGGCGCTCGGCGACGCCGGCTTCGACGTCGAGAAGGTGCTCACCCACGACGATCTCGTGCGCGGGCGACGACGTGTTCGTCGCCGCGACGGGGGTCACCGGCGGCCCGCTGCTGCGCGGCGTGCGGGTCGGCGCGGACGGCATCGAGACGGAGTCGATCGTGATGCGCTCGCGATCCGGCACGGTGCGGCGGATCGCCGCGCACCATCCGTCGGGCAAGCTGAGAAGACTGCGAACGGAAGGAGGCCGTTGATGGCGGCGCAGGAGCTGAATGCGATCGCCCGGTCGATCGTCGCTGACCACAAGGGGGTGCTCGCGGCAGACGAGTCGACGGGCACGATCAAGAAGCGCTTCGACTCGATCGGGGTCGAGTCGACCGAGGAGAACCGCCGCGGGTACCGGAACCTGCTCTTCACGACGCCGGGCTTCGAGGAGTACGTCGGCGGCGTGATCCTCTACGACGAGACGATCCGTCAGGCGTCCGACGACGGCACCCCGTTCGGCGAGCTGCTCACCGGCAAGGGCGTCGTGCCGGGGATCAAGGTGGACACGGGCGCCCACGACATGGCAGGACGTCCCGGCGAGAAGGTCACCGAAGGGCTCGACGGGCTCCGGGCCCGCTTCGAGGAGTACCACGGGCTCGGCGCGCGCTTCAGCAAGTGGCGCGCCGTGATCACGATCGGCGACGGCATCCCGACGGACGCATGCCTCCACGCGAACGCCCATGCCCTCGCCCGGTACGCCGCGCTCTCGCAGGAGGCCGGGATCGTGCCGATCGTCGAGCCGGAGGTCCTGATGGACGCGGACAACACGATCGAGCGCTGTCACGAGGTGACCTCCCGCACCCTCCGCCTCGTCTTCGAGGAGCTCGACCGCCTGGGCGTTGCGCTCGAGGGGATGCTGCTCAAGCCGAACATGGTCATCTCGGGGAAGGGCTGCCCGACGCAGGCCGGAGCGACCCAGGTCGCGGAGCTCACGATCGACTGCTTCCTCCGGCACGTGCCGGCGATGGTCCCCGGGATCGTGTTCCTCTCCGGCGGCCAGACGGAGGTCGAGGCGACCGAGCACCTGAATGCCATCAACCAGGTCGGCGGCCCGTGGCCGCTCTCGTTCTCGTACGGGCGCGCGCTGCAGGCATCGGCGCTCCAGGCGTGGGGTGGGGATCCCGCGAACGTGGAGGCGGCGCAGGAGGTGTTCCTGCACCGCGCCCGGATGAACGCGCTGGCGGCCGCGGGCGACTGGAGCGCCGAGATGGAGCAGGCCGTCCCCGCCTGACCCCGGCATCGCACCCGGCACTCGTGGAGGGCCGCGTCGGCGGCCCTCCACGCGTTCCGGCTCGCTACCCTCGCACGATGGCCGCGCTCCGGGGAGCCTGCATCGCCGCCGTCCTCGCGGCGCTGCTCGTGCTCGTCGGAGCCGCCGCGGCGCGTCCGGCCGCCGCCTCGCGCGTGACCGTGTTCGGCGACTCGGCGGCGACATCGATGGCGTACGACCCCGGCGGCGAAGCGCACGCTCGGACGCGGCATCGACCTCCGGCTCGAGGTTGCAGCGTGCCGGCGGGTCGGCGACGCCAGCTGCCCCTACGACGGCGTCCGGCCGCCGAACGTGATCGACCGCGCGACGGAGCTCGGTCCCGAGCTCGGGCCGGTCGTCGTCGTGATCGTCGGCTACAACGACTACGAGGCGAACTACGCGGACAACATCGAGCAGGCGCTCGCGACCTTCCGCAAGGCGGGCGTCCAGCGGGTGCTGTGGGCCACGCTGCGCGAGTCTCGCCAGAGCTACGCGTCGATGAACGACATGATCCGCGAGGCCGCTCGACGCCATCCGGAGATGACCGTGCTCGACTGGAACGCCGCGTCGCGGGACAACCCAAGTTGGTTCCAGCCGGACGAGATCCACCTGACCGCGACGGGAGCCGAGGGCATGGCCGCCATGGTGAACGACGCCCTCGTCCAGCTCGGAGTCGCCCCGAGGCCCGTCGTGACGCGGCAGCTCGCGATCGCGTCGCGAGCGCTCCCCGTCGGCCATCGCGGCCGCTCGTACACCGCCCGGCTGCGGGCGACGGGAGGCGCGGCGCCGTATCGCTGGGTGCGGGTGGGCGGCGTCCTGCCGCCGGGGGTCCGGCTCGCGGTCACCGGCCGCCTCTCGGGCGTTCCCGCGCGCTCGGGCACGTTCACCCTGCGTGCACAGGTCGCAGACCGGTCGGGCACGACGCGCGCGCGGGTGTTCTCGGTGCGAATCGCGTAGCGTCCCGCCATCCCGAGCCCAAGGAGGCGGCGATGACTCTCACGGCATTCCAGCGCGAGCTCTGCGAATCGAGCCCGTACGACTTCTCCGACCTACGCGCGCTGTACGTCAACTGCACGCTGAAGCCCTCGCCGGAGATCTCCAACACCCAAGGGCTGATCGACGTCTCCGTCGCGATCATGGAGGCGAACGGGGTCGAGGTCGACCGGTTCCGCGCGGTCGACCACGACCTCGCGCCGGGCGTCTACCCGGACATGCGTGAGCACGGAGCCGCGAGCGACGAGTGGCCGGCCCTGTACGAGCGCGTGCAGGCAGCCGACATCCTCGTCCTCGGCACGCCGATCTGGCTCGGGGAGAAGTCGTCGGTGTGCACGCGGATGATCGAGCGCCTCTACGGCAACTCGGCACAGCTCAACGAGCACGGGCAGTACGCCTACTACGGGAAGGTCGGCGGCTGCCTCGTCACCGGGAACGAGGACGGGATCAAGCACTGCTCGATGAACGTCCTCTACTCCCTCCAGCACCTGGGCTACACGATCCCGCCGCAGGCGGACGCGGGGTGGATCGGGGAGGCCGGCCCCGGGCCGTCGTACCTCGATCCCGGCTCGGGCGGCCCGGAGAACGACTTCACGAACCGCAACACGACCTTCATGACGTGGAACCTCCTCCACCTCGCGCGCCTGCTGAAGGACGCGGGCGGCGTTCCTGCGCACGGCAATCAGCGCTCGCTCTGGGAGGCCGGTTGCCGCTTCGACTTCCCGAACCCGGAGTACCGGTAGGTGGTCCCATGGTTCCTGTGCGAGGGCGCTTCTGGTGGTCCGCCCCCGCACAGGAAGGGCATGTGGTGTGCTCAGCGCGTCTGTAGCTCCCGCTCGCTGTCGTGCCATCGGACGATCAAGGCGTAGAGAATGATGATGTTGAACGTCAGCGTGATCAGCAGCCACACCGTGTCGTTGGTGTTGCCGAGAAAGCCGAGTTGGCCGAACACGTTGATGCTCACGAGCACGATCGACGTCCACCGCGCCCAGCTTGCGCCATTGAGCAGGCCCAGACCGACGAGCGCCAGGATGATGCCCCAGATCAGCATGATCCAGCCCCAGCCGGTGACGTCGAAGAGCAGGTAGCCCGACGATGTGACGACGTAGTAGTTGTCCTCCAACAGCGCGATCAGCCCCTGGAAGACGGTGAGCCCACCGAGGAGCACCATCAAGATGCCGGCGAACCCGATCCATCCGGCCATGCTCCGTGAATTCATGGCTGCCTCCCGTTCGTGGACGCGGTGGTCGCATCCGGTTGAGACGGGATTTCGTCGAGAGGCTGCTGCATCCTTGTGGTCAGAGCGCGAGAGGCTCGGCTGTGTCACGAGATAGACGAACTACAGACCCCTCATTAGGAGGCTGCGCTCCGCAAGCAACGCAGCGACCTGGGCGACGTCGGCCAGTGACGGGGCCGCCTCGGCCATGTAGCGGGCGAGGTACTTGAGCGCCGCCCGCTCGAACTTCCGATCCCCCTTCTCGGCGTACAGTTCGACGAACGCGCGGGCCTCGGCGAGCGGGACGAACGGGACCTCGAACGCGGCCTGCTCGGCCGCGATCAGGTTGCCGGCGGCGAGCGCGCGCCGGAGTCGTGCGCCGGGATGGCCCTGCGAGGTCACGAACACACGTTCTCACATCGCGAGCGAAGCGGTCAGACATGTCCCCTGCGGCCATCTGGTCGTGGCGCCTTCGCCGTGGCAAGGTTGCGGGCGGGGCCGGGTGCCACTGGTGCGAGTCGCTCCGGAACGGCGTTCAGCTCGCCGCTCGTCCCCCAATGGCAGCCCTGGCGCGTCGTCGGGCGCCCGGACGACTACCTCCTCGCGCCGCACGAGACGTACGAGCGCGTCGGCGATGTCCGAATGTCGTGTTCCCGACAGCAGCCCTCGTCGACCGCGAGCGCGACCGCCTCTCGGTCCACTACGGAGCGGCGGACACGGTCGTCTGCCTCGCTCACGGCCACCTGTCGGAGATTCTCGCCTTCGTGCGAACGCCTCGAGGAAAGCCGCCAACGGGTTCGGCGCCACGAGCACGCTCGAACGCGCGACGCCGCACACGTCGTCCGTTTGTCCGGCGCGGACGCTCGATCGTTGCACAGCCGGCCTGTTGCCGGGTCGAGCTGGGAGAAGACCGCGAGACGTTCGCGACCGCGTCTGAATGGAGAGGGCTAACCCTTGACGACGCCGATCGGCACGAGCCGTACGACACGCCGCGCCAGCCTGGCGCGCTCGACAACCTCGACGACTCGCTCGATGTCCTTGTAGGCGAAGGGGGCCTCCTCCGCGAGACCCTTGTTCGAGGGGCAGCGAACGGTGATCCCCTGCGCCTCGAGTCGGCGGCGGAGCTCGCCGCCGCCGATCTGTTTGCGTGCTCGGGTTCGCGACATCGCCCGTCCGGCGCCGTGGCACGTGGTGCCGAAGGAGCGTTCCATCGACCCGGGCTCGCCGGCGAGGACGAAGCTGGCGGTGCCCATGCTGCCGGGGATGAACACGGGCTGGCCGACGGCTTGGTATCGGGCGGGGATCTCGGGCGATCGAGCCGGGAAGGCGCGGGTTGCGCCCTTGCGGTGGACGAGCAGGTCGCGTGCTCCGTGGCGCTCGATCTTGGCGACGTTGTGGGCAACGTCGTAGACCTGGCAGGTCGCCTCGGCGGCCATCGGCCCGAGCACGCGGGCGATCGCCGTGCGCACGGCATCGGCCATCGCATGACGGTTGGCGAAGGCGAAGTTGGCGGCCGCCGCCATCGCGGCGAGGTAGGCGCGTCCTTCCGGCGACGATGCTGGTGCGCAGGCGAGCTGGCGGTCGGGGAGCTCGATCCCGTAGCGGGTGTGGGCGGCATCCATGGTGCGCACGTAGTCGGTGCAGACCTGGTGGCCGAGCCCGCGCGAGCCGGAGTGGATGAGCACCGTCAGACGTCCCTCGGCGAGGCCGAAGGCCGCCGCGGCGGTCTGGTCGAAAACATGTTCGATGCGCTGGAGCTCGATGAAGTGGTTGCCGGCGCCCATGGTCCCGAGCTGCCCTGCACCGCGTTCGTGGGCGCGGTCCGAGACCGCGGCCGGGTCGGCGTTCGGCAGGCAGCCCAGCGACTCGGTGCACTCGAGGTCGTCTTCGCGTCCGATCCCGCGCTCGACCAGCGCGCGCGGCCCCTCGCGCAGCACCACGTCCAACTCGGGCCGGGACAGCCGTAGCGGCCCGCGCTTCCCGGTACCGGCCGGAATCGCCCGCGAGATCTCGTGCACGAGGGGCTCACACCGCTCGCCCAGCTCCGCAGCCGACAGCGGCAGGGCGAGCAGGCGCACGCCGCAGTTGATGTCGTAGCCGACTCCGCCGGGCGAGACGACGCCGTCTGGGAGCTCCATCGCGGCGACGCCGCCGACCGGGAACCCGTAGCCCTGGTGGATGTCCGGCATCGCAAGCGCCGCCTCGACGATCCCTGGCATCGTCGCGACGTTCTGCAGCTGCTCGAGCGACCGATCGCCGACGATCGCCTCGAGCAGCTCACGATCGGCGAACACGCGTGCCGGCACGCGCATGTCCGGGCGCGCCCCGGCTGGGATCTCCCACAACGTCTCGTCGAGCTGCCTCAGCTCGTGCCTCGCCGGTTCGACTGCGGTCACGACCACCTCCACCCCGACCCACTCCAGTGTCGCCCGCCCGGTTGACCGGCGCATCCGGGTGATCGCGGATCGCGTGCAGGCGGTCGCCCGAACCAGTAGTCCACCGCGACGGGGTTAGGGGCACATCCCGATGCTCCGACACACGTCATGGGCGACGCTCTGGGTGTGGCGACAGCGACTGCGCTCGACTCTCTGATGGCGGTGCTTGCGGATCTGCGGGATCCAATCGGGGTGCTGTCGATACACGTCGGGATCGATCCGCGCGCCGAGACGACGGCACGGCCGTCGTGGCAGATCACGATCGACGAGGAGCTGGCATCCCTCCGCAGGCGGTTGCGCGAGGAAGGGCCGCGCGAGCGCTGGGCGACGTTCGACCGCTGCCTGGAACGGCTCGCGCCGGAGCTCTCGCATCTTGTCGACACGACAACGCATGGACGCGGTCGCAGCCTCTTTGCGGCTGTCGACTCAGGCGAAGTGCACAGCATCACCGTCCAGGCGGCTCTTCCGACGAGCGTCACGCTGGGCGAAGTCCCGCACCTCGTACCGTTGCTCGCACTGGACGAGGGCGCCGCGGAAGGGCTCGTCGTCATCGGCCGCGATACCGTCCGTGTCCTCGAATGGCGTCTCGGCGAGGTCGCCGAGGTCGCGAGCTTCGACGTGGAGCCCGTCGTCTTCGACGGCCCCGAGCGGAAGGGCCCGGCGCGGGCGAACCCGATGCGCGCGACGCACGTCATCGCGCAGCGAGACCGCTACGAGCGGCACCTCGAAGCGGAGCACGGCCGACTGCTGCGGAAGGCCGCCGAGGCCGTAGCGCGCATCGGCGTTGAGCGAGGCTGGCAGACCGCCGTCGTCGCAGCCAACCCGCGGAGCGGCGGCCCGGTCGCCGACGTGCTCGACGCCGCCGGCATCGAGGTCGAGTGCATCCACCGCGACCTGATCGAGCTCTCGGCCACCCAGGCGTTCGTCAAGCTCCTCCCGGATCTGGAGCTGGCTCGGTGCCGCAGGGATCTCGGGCTCGTCCGGCGCGCCCGCGACGCGGCTCTCTCGGGCGGGCGCGGCGCGCTGGGCGCGGCGACCGTGCTCGCAGCTCTCGCCGACGGACGGGTGGAACGGCTGCTCCTGGACGGTGGAGGCGACTTGCCCGGCCACACAGGGCCGGGCGGTGAGCTCCTGCCGGGCGAAGGGCCGGAACCGCTCTTCGGCGACCGGGTCGCGATCCGCGCGCTCGAGTCGGGCGCGGCCGTCAGCGTCGTCGGCGGCGACGCCGCAGCGGCTCTTGCAGACTGCGAGGGGATCGCAGCGCTGCTTCGCTGGTGAGCCTGCGGGGTCGCGCCGGCCACTTCAGACGTCGAGCACCACGCGACCGATCCACCCGGAGTCGTCGCGGCGTACCTCGAGGTCGCTGAGCGTGACCGCCTTCACCAGATGCGAGGGCCGGCCGCGTCGCCCCGCCACCGTGGCGAGCAGCCGATCGCCGCGAAGCTCGATGCTCACGACCCTCTCCGGGACGAAGCGCTCGACCTCGACCAGGAACAGAATGTCCGTCAGGAACTCGACGAGCAGCATCCCGCGGTCGCCGGCGACGACACTGACCGTGTGGCGCACGTGCTTCCCGCCTCCCGGCCCTCCGACCAGCTCGGTTAGCGCGAGGAGCGCTTCCACGAAGACGCCCTCCTCACTCGCCGATCTGATCGCGAGCTCGACCTCACCGGTGTGCTCGACGAGCTCATACGTCATCCTGCCCTCCCCGCGGCGGCCCGTGCTCGGGATGGTGCGTCAACCCGCGCCGTCGAGTGTGGCGGTCTACGGCGAAACCGAGCCTGCCGATCCGCGCGCTCCCCGATGCCCCGGGCGCACGACGGCGCGACGCTGGAGGCGCACGAGAAGGGGGTATTTCATGAGTCTCGCGACGGCGAGCATCCAGTCTGGCCGCAACGGGGACGTGATCGTCATCGCCGGTCATCATGTCGGAGCCGCAGAGCGGATCGGTGAGATCCTCGATGTGCTCGGAACGCCCGGACACGTGCGCTACCGCGTCCGCTGGGACGACGGCGGCGAGAGCATCTACTACCCCGGCAGCGACGCGACCATCCGTCCTGCTCGTCACAGCCACCCTCGAGGAGGATCGCGATGAAGACGCTGGCATCATCCAACTCACTGACCGCGCTGCTCGACGCGAAGCACGTCTCGTACGACGTGATCCCGCATCGGCACACGGAGACCGCCGCTGCAGAAGCACAGGCGATCGGCGTCGATCCGGCTCAGGTCGCGAAGACGCTGATCCTCGTCACGGAGGACGGGTTCGTCAGAGCCGTCCTGCCGGCGAGCGAACGGATCGACCTCGGGAAGGTGAGACGGGCGCTGGACCGTCAGGACGTCCAGCTCGCACCGGAGCGGGTTCTGGCCGGCGCCTACCCGGAGTTCGAGCTCGGCGCAGTGCCTCCGCTCGGAGGTGCCACCGATGACCGCGTGATCGTGGACGTGCGCGTCGAGAATGCGCCGTCGATGGTGTTCGAGGCAGGCACCCATGAGCATTCGGTGCGCATCGAGCCGGCCGATCTGATCTCCGTGACAGACGCGCTCGTCGCAGACATCTGCGCCGCTTGAACCCGTACGCACCGGGGGGGCGCGCGCGTCGACGTCGGTCGGCGGGTGGCTACAACGTCTCGACCGGCCTGTAGATCGAGCGGCCGACGGCGTGCTCGGCGTTCGTGTACGGATAGTTGCCGATGACGCGGCCCTGATCGTACGAGATTGCGCACGAGCGCTCGTTTTCGATCGCGTGCTCGACACAGAGGTACGGACGGGACACATCCTCGTGGAAGACAACCGCTCCCTCGGTAGGGTCGAAATCGTAGTGAACTACCTCGTACGCCGCACGATTCGGACAGCCGTCAACGGTGCAGCGATGGACCTCCACCGTCACGTGTCCGCTTCGGTCAGGCGGACGCCGGCACGTTCGAGCTGCTCCTCCATCCTCAGGTGATCGAACTCCATCACCCGTGCGATCGAGTGTGCGATTGCGTGGACGGTCGGAGCGTCGCCCTCGGAGCGCATTGCGACGCCAAGCTCCCTGGCGAGCGCCTCGCGAAGCTCCTGCTCGCTCAGGCCCAGCAGCGGTGCATATCCAGCCTTCATCGCCCCTCCTTGTCGGGGTGCACCGTCACGATTGCAGGTGGCGACGCCCACGGCATCAGTGACGACACCCAACGTCGTTGCGGGGAAGCCGACGATCGGCCGGGCGTGGCGGCACGAGCTCAGATGGACAGGTGGTCGGGGACCTGGCCGCGAGGAAGACGCTCGCGTGCGGCCGCCAGATATCTGACGAACCAGCGTGTCGCCAGCGAGCACACCGATTCGAGCGTGCCGGGCTCCTCGAACAGGTGCGTGGCCCCGGGAACGACCTGGAGCTCGTGTCGGCACCGCAGACGCCTCGCTGCACGGCGATTCAGCTCGAGCACGAGCTCGTCGGCGCCACCGACCACGAGCAGCGTTGGCGCGAGCACGTCCCCGAGCCGCGCCTCGGCGAGATCGGGGCGTCCTCCACGCGAGACGACGGCGTCGATCACGTCGGGGTGGTCTGCGGCCGCGAGAAGGGCGGCGGCTGCGCCGGTGCTGGCACCGAAGAGACCAACCGGCAGGCCGGCCGCCTCGGGACGGCCGACGAGCCAGTGCGTCGCCTCGGCGAGCCGCCGGCCGAGCAGCTCGACGTCGAACACGTTGCTCCGCGAGGGTTCCTCGGCGGGGGTGAGCAGGTCGAAGAGCACGGTCGCGATGCCCGCCTCGTTGAGCGCCCCCGCGACATGCACGTTCCGCGGGCTGCGGCGGCTCGAGCCGCTGCCGTGGGCGAAGAGCACCCACCCGAGCGGAGCAGGCGGCATCACCAGGTCGGTCGCGTGGAGCGTCCCTGCGAGCGGGATCTCCTCTTCCCAGCGGCGTGCATCCTGCTGCCGCCGGTGACGCAAGAGCGAGCTCACGTCCGCATCCGAGAGCTGCGGGAAGTCGCGGTACCACAGCCCGACGGCGCCGAACTCCGACGAGGTCTCGAGGCAGACGATCTCGTCGGCAGCCTGCTCCATCGCGGCCACCGTGGCTGCGGCTCCGACCGGCACGGCAACCACGACGCGACGCGCGCCTGCGGCACGCGCCCAGCGGACGGATGCGGTCATCGTGGCGCCGGTCGCAAGCCCGTCGTCGACGAGGACGCTCGTCGCTCCCGCGACCGGGACCGGCGCGTACGCCTCGTGCAGCCGCTGGTCGAGGAGCGCCGCCTTGCTCCGGGCTGCCTCGACGACGGCTGCGAGCTCGCGCTCGGTGAGGCCGTCGAGGGAGCGGACGTATGGGTCGCATCGCGGCGCGACCGCTCCGATCCCGTACTCGGGTTGGTAGGGATGCCCGATCTTGCGCACCGCAAGCGCGTCGAGCGGCGCGTGAAGCAGGGCCGCCACCTCGGCGGCCACGGCCACGCCGCCGCGGGCGAGCCCGACCACGACGAGCGCACCCGGCGAGTCCAGGTAGGCGTCCGATTCGAGCACGGCCTCGCCGAGCAGCCTGCCCGCCTCTGCCCGATCGGCAAAAGGCACCCCCTTCGACCGGACATTCGATGCACGACGAAGCACGCCCACCCCTATAGCGTCCACTTTTCGCGCGGCGGTTTCATCGGGCTGGTCGCGGATCGTGATGCGGCGAAACCCCGATCTCGCCGGCGGGCCGCGTCGAGGCGCCATCGGCCATCCGTAGAAGGCGGCAGCGGGAACAGGCGCAGCTACGGATGCGCCTCACCACCCGACCCGCGACGCTGGAGTCGAGCGAGAAAGGCGAAACCGGTGCCGACTGCCGCGAAACCCGGAGTCAGACGCGCGCAGCCCGCACCCACGGCGTGTGTAGCGATCCTCGGCGGGCCGACGAAGTCGAACTGCAGGCTGGAAGCCGAATGGCGCGCGCTCGGGTATCGCGCCGCGTTGCAATCACCGAGCGAGGCGCTGCAGTCCCTCGGGCCCGGCGACGTCGCGCTCGTCCGCCTGGACGTGCTCCGCACGCTCGACGGTGTCGAGCCGGGTCTCGACAACGTGATCACCCTCGCCGGTCGCGGCGTTCGCGTCCTCAACCCGGCCGAGGCGCTGCTCGGCGTGCACGACAAGCTCGTCACCTGCGAGGGGTTGACCGCCGCCGGCGTGCGCCAGCCACGATCGTTCCACGCGCGCCGACCTCGCCGCCCTCGCGGCTGTCGCGGTGCCATGCGTTATCAAGCCCCGCTTCGGCAGCTGGGGGCTCGACGTCTTCCGTTGCCGGACGCGCACCGAGCTCGAGGAGACTCTGCGCACCGTCGCCGAGCGCCCATGGTTCGGAGCACAAGGGGCACTCGTCCAGGAGCTGCTCCCCACACCCGGTCACGACCTTCGCGTTCTCGTCGCCGGCGCTCGCGTGGTGGGCGCGGCGCGGCGAGTGGCAGCACCCGGGGAGTGGCGCACGAACGTCGCGCTCGGCGGATCGCTCGAGCGCCTCTTCGAGCTGCCCGACGAGGCAGCGTCGCTCTCGCTCGCCGCCGCTGCCGCCGCCGGCACCGACTTCGTCGGCATCGACCTGCTGCCACTCGACGACGGCTACGCAGTGGTCGAGCTCAACGGCGCCGCGGAGTTCGACGAGCACTACAGCCTCCGCGACCGGGACGTCTTCGCCGACCTCGCCGCTGCGCTCGAGCTACCGCCCGCCCTTCGGGCGGCGTAGCCCGAGGGTCGCTGCGCGCCCCCACCGACCCGGTTGGTGCTGACAGGCGACCGGTTGCCATCAGGGCTCGCCCGTAGTTGCCCGTAGCCGGGGTCGGCGCGACGCCGGCCTCTCTCGATCTTCGAACTCTCCCGCTACATGGGCACGAGCGTCGAGATGATCGACCGCACCTATGGGCACCTCGCGCAGGGAGCCGAGGCCACCGCCAGGGCGAAGCTGGATGCCGCGTTATGCAAAGCGTTTGGGCCAAGAACGGGCCACGGTCGACGAGGACGGCAGCGACTGACAGGCCGCGATCCCGCATGGATCCTGAAGCGGGCGATGGGGCTCGAACCCACGACCCTCAGCTTGGGAAGCTGATGCTCTACCAACTGAGCTACGCCCGCGAGGCCCGCATCCTAGCCGTTGCCGGGGTGGCGCTCCTCGGGCCGAGGATCAGAAGCCGCCGATCGCGTCACCGACGAGCTTCACACCGATGACGATAGATCGAGCAGCCAGCCGACGATGAATGCGAGGCCGTTCGCGCGGGCATGTCGCGTTCCGAGCATGAGCACGACACCGATGATCGGGATCGGGCTGAGAGCAGCGACGACCGCGAGCGGGAGAACCTGACCGATCGCCTCGTTCATTCCAGTCGTCACCGTCTCGCGCACGGGCGTGCGCGAGACAGCCCGGACTCTCTCACATCGAGCAGCGGGTCGGTCCTTCCGGATCGCATCCGCATCGGCGCGCGCGGAGCAGCGTGCGATGCGCGCGATCTCGCCGTGAATGGGCCACGTGCGTCGGCGTGCCTCGTCGCGAAGGCCGCAGCGTCTCTCGCGCGCCTAGCGACCGTCGCGGTTGCGGGCCTCGCGGTCGGTGAGGTCGGGAACGTCGATCGCCTGGAACTCGCCCGTCGCGGGATCGATGCGGTGCGGCGCCGTCGCGTGAGCGAGGTCGGTCGAGATCTTCACGGCGAGGCCCTCGACGGGATGGCCGAGCCGACGGGCGTGCTCCTGCGCTGCGCTGGTTGCGTCGGTTTCGGACAGTCGCCTGCCACCCGTGAGCGTGGCGGCGGTATGGACGTGGTGAATCGTGCCTGTCTCGGGGTCGTAGAGCGCGACCACGAGCACGCTGGTGGGCTCCAGATCGATGCCTCCGACTGTGACCACTTCGAACCTCCGGGCGGGTAGGGATGGGCGATCCGTCAGCGGACCGCGGGCCAGAAGAAGATGTTCAGCACCGCTCCCGCGTAGCAGTTGTCCGCGATCAGCAGGCCCTCGACCTCGCTGAGAGCGTTCGCGACGAAGGCGTGCGTGATCCCGTCCGCCTCGATCTTGCGGTCGCCCGCCGTATACCGCGTGAACGCGGCGATCGCGTTGGCGACGGGGACAGCCCACTCGTTCCAGTCATACCGTGCGGCGAGACCGACCTCGGCGATGGCCGAGTGGGGCGGGAACGTGAAGTGGAAGCTCCGCGTCTGGTTCCATGCCTGCACCTGGTACGTCAACTGCCCGTCCATACGTGACCTCCTCTGACGTGGCTCAACGGTTCTATCGCTCCGGCAGGGTCCCGTCCAGGCTCCGATCGAGTGATTGCAGCGCCGCGTAGGGTGGCGATGTGCCGGCGCTCTGCTGGACCGATCGGAACGAATCCGATCCCGGAGTGATGCTCCTCGAGCTGCTCGCCTACCTCGCGTGCGCGCTTGTCGTGGCGCTCGCCCGCCGGTTGCGAGCGCGCTCGAGCCGCTGCGCGTAGGAGGGATGGCGAAGCAGGGGTGCTCACCGGCGAGCGCCGAATTGACGTCATGCGCGGCCCCGGTCGCGCCCGTATCGTCGGGTGCCAGCGGTCCTCTCACTGCCGAATACTTCCCATTCGATAGTCGCTTTACTTTCGATAGTGAAACTGGTTGGATCACGGCCTGTCCGTCAGTCGACCGTGGGAGGTGGTTCGTTTGGCCGTTCTCGACGAAGTGCTCGCAGCGAACGAGGAGTACGCCGGTGGATTCGGCGACAACGGGGAGCTGGCGCTTCCGCCTGCGCGTGGGTTCGCCATCCTGACGTGCATGGACGCGAGGCTCGACCCCGCGAGGTACGCCGGGCTGAGCGAGGGAGACGCCCACGTGATTCGCAACGCGGGCGGCCGGGCGAGCGACGACGCCATTCGGTCGCTCGTCATCTCGCACAAGCTCCTCGGGACGAACGAGTGGTTCGTGATCCACCACTCCGACTGCGGGATGGAGTTCTTCACCAACCGGCAGATGGGCGAGCTGCTCGAGCAGAGCCTCGACACGGCGGAGCTGGGTCCCGACGGGTTCCGGGACGTCGGGCCGGGCCCCGGGTCGCCGGTCGGAAAGGAGATCGACTGGCTCACGATCTCCGATCGGGAGCAGAGCGTGGTCGACGACGTTGCGCGCATCCGCAACCACCCGCTCGTGCCGGACGACGTCGTCGTGCACGGGCTCGTGTACGACGTCAAGACCGGCAGGCTCGTCGAGGTTCCCGCGGCGACCGCGGCGGGACGGCGAGAGAGCGCGTAGTCCGCGACCGAGCGGCCTGTCGCGCGTCCTCCTCGCGCCGGCCGACCCCGGGTGAACGGGCCGCGGGCACTCACCACCCGCGGCCCTATGAGCCCGCGCGGTCGCTAGCCCTTGTGGACGACCGTCGCGGTGAAGCTGATCTGGATCAGATCGCCCGGGTCGACCCCCGGGATCCCGAGGTCACCTGCGGTGGCCGTCTCAGTCGGCGTGGTGCAGACGATCTGCTCCTGGTTTCTCAGCCCGTTGCCGCCCCCCTTGACCTGGGAGAAGGAGAACAGGGTCTCGCCGGTCGTGAGATCCAGGCCCTCGCCCGCGAAGCTCGTGGGGATGAAGTGATCCCCGCCGGCCACGGTGCCGACGCCCCATGCGACCGAGTTCTCGCTCGGGGTCGAGGTGACGGTGATGGGGAACTGCATGTCACCGCAGATCAGTGTGTCGGGCGTTCGCGCTGCCGTGCCGACTGCCGCCGTGGCGAGCGCGACGACCGCGACTCCGAGGATTGCAAGAAGACGACGCATGTACGACCCCCTCCGCTTGGGTGTTCGACGTGGATGCGCCGGACGATCGTCGCCCGCTCGGGGGGCTCGATCGGGCGCCTCTCGAGTATCGAGGGCCGGTCCGCGGCTGTCAGCGGGGCCGTCACGGAAATCGCCTCCGTGCCACCACCGAGACGCGCGCGCGACCCGGCGCGGGAGCCGGCCCGGGCATCGAGCGGCGCCTCGCCGCTCACGGAACCATCACATCGGCGCCGTACTCTCTCCGCCCATGCGCCGCCTCGTGGCCCTCTCGGTTCTCGTCGCGGCGCTCGGGGTCGGCATCGCATCCGGGGATGCGCCGCAGGGGCGTGCCGCACCGGGTCGCACCGTGGCCGCAGCCGATGTCTTCCAGGGGCTCGGGACGTGGATCGACGTCTACGACACGGCCCTGTACGCAACGCCGGGCGCGGTCGCGTCGCGGCTCTCCGTGCGTGGTGTGCGGACGGCGTGGGTCGAGACGGCCAACGACCGCTCGAAGACGGACGTCGTCGATCCCACGGGCCTCGGCCGGCTCGTCGACGCGCTCCATGCGCGCGGGATCCGTGCCGTGGGCTGGTACCTGCCGGGTCACGACAACCACGCCAGGGACCTCCGCCGTGCACGTGCGCTGCTCGCGTTCCGCACGCCGCAGGGCGGTGCGTTCGACGGGATCGCGTTCGACGTCGAGTCGCTCCGCAACAAGAACGTGAGGCAACGGACGGCGCGGCTCCTCGATCTCCTGACACGGCTTCGTGCCGAGGCCGGCTCGACGCCGGTTGCCGCGATCACGTACCCGCCGCGCGCGTTCGAGCGGCATCTCACCTGGTGGCCCGGCTTCCCGTGGTCCCAGATCGCCGCGCAGGTGGATGCGTTCGTGCCGATGCTCTACACCGGCGGGGGCTTCAAGGGCTACGACGCGACCTACGGCTACGTGGCGCGCTCGCTCCGGCTGCTGCGCGCGGCGGTCGGCGCAGACGTGGTCGTCCACGCGGCAGGCGGCGTCGCCAACCGGATGACGGCCGACGAGCTCCGCGCGTTCGACGACGCGGTGCTCGACGACGGGACGGCGACCGGATGGAGCCTCTACGACCTCCAGACGACGACCCCCGTCGGCTGGGCGGCGATGGCGCGGCTGTCGTCCTCGCTCGGCTAGGAAAGGTCCGCGCCCGGCCAGGCCTCGCGGAGGCGGTCGCGCGTGGCCAGGAGGTGCTCGGGGACGACCTTGATGTCGGCGAGCACGGGCATGAAGTTCGTGTCGCCCGCCCAGCGAGGAACGACGTGCTCGTGCAGGTGCGCCGCGATCGATCCGCCGGCGACCTGCCCCAGGTTCCAGCCGACGTTGAACGCGTCCGGCGCGTACACGCGCCGCAACGCCTCGATCGCGCGCGTCGTGAGGACGTGGATCTCGGCGGCTTCGTCGGGCTCGAGGTCGGCGAGCTCCCCGATGTGGCGCAGCGTCGCGACCATCACGTGCCCGGAGGAGTACGGGAACTTGTTGAGCAGCGCGAACGCGTGCTGCCCACGGGCGACGACGAGGCTGTCGGCACCGAGCTCGCCCCCCGCTTCCACGCAGAAGATGCAGCCGCTCTGGCTCCCCGCTTCGGCGATGTACTCGAGCCGCCACGGTGCCCAGATCGGCCTCGTCACTCGCTCATCCTCTCGACCTCGGCCAGCGCCGCGGGGACGTGGCCGCGCGCGAGCTCGTGGCGGACACGCGCGCGGTTCTCGGCGAACCGCGTGACCTCGTAGGTGATCAGGAGGCAGACGAGCAGCAGGACGAGCGCGAGCGTCACGAGCGCCGGGACGGCCAGGGCGACGGGGTACAGGAGGATGGCCGCGAGCGCGGCGAGCGTGCGCGCCCGGCTCAGCGAGTGCACCTGGCGCCAGCGGAAGGCGACATGGCCGAAGAGGTACATCGCGACGCCGCCGACGAGCGCCGCCGCCGGCACCGAGGCGAGAGGGTCGCCGACATGCTCGAGCGTCTTCTTGAGGCCGAAGGCGGCGAGCACGATCCCCGCGACGAGCGGGAAGTGGATGATCGAGTACGAGTCGCGGGCGAGCTCGTTCTGTTCCTTGCCCGGGGTCGCCTGCGAGAGCCGCTTCTCGCCGAGCCAGACGATCACGTCGAAGTAGAGCCACCACAGCGCTGCGGCGAGGGCGACGCCCAGTACCGCGGCGGCGATCACGCCGCCGTCCACGATCTCGTTCGCGCCGACCCCGATGGCGACGATCGACTCCCCGAGCGCGATGATCACGATCAGCCCGTAGCGCTCCGCGAAGTGCGAGGGCATCAACCTCCAGCCCTCGGCGAAGAACAGAAACGGGACGCCGACGTCGAAGGTGATCGCGATCGCCCAGAGAGCGCCCTGCAGGAGGCCGTCCGTCAGCGAGGCCGCGACGAGGAGCGAGACGCCGATCGCGGTGCTGCCCGCCAGACCCGTGACGGACCGCCGGAGGCCCGGGTCGTCACGACTCGCGATCGTGAACAGCCAGATGTGGGCCACGCGGACGATCCCGTACGCGCACGCGAACACGAGGGCGTCGTCGCCGAAGGCGTCGGGCACCGCGAGCGCCGCCACGAGGAAGGCGGCCATCGCCGCGAAGATCGCGATCCGCACCGCGCCCTCCTCCGGATCGACGACGCTCGTCAGCCACGCGTAACCGCCCCACGACCACCACAGCACCGCGAGCACGAACAGGGCCTGGACGAGCCCTTCCCAGGTCGGCGCGGCCGCGATCAGGGCGGTGCACTGCGTCAACGCGAGCACGAACACGAGGTCGAAGAAGAGCTCGAGCGCGGTGACGCGCTCCTCCTCGCGCCTGACGGCGGTCAGCCTCCGGGTCCGGGCCTGGGCAGCCTCCACGGTCACGATCCTCGCACAGGCGGTCGCCGCCGCACTATGCTCGGCCCGCTGCGGCGCCGTTTCTCGAGGAGACAGCCGTGGGATACCCGTTCGTCGAGAGCCCCAACAAGACCGTGGCATCGGGGCGCACGATCGACGTCGTCGTGATCCACACGATGGAGATCGCGGAGCGCCGCGACGCGGCCGCGATCTGCGCCCGCTGGTTCGCCAGCGCCGTCGCGAAGGTGTCGGCGCACTACTGCGTCGATGCGGGGACGGTGATCCAGTGCGTGCGGGAGAAGGACGTCGCGTGGCACGCGCGCGGCGGGAATTCCCACTCGGTCGGCATCGAGCTCGCCGGGTTCGCGCGCCAGACCGCGGCCGACTGGGCGGACGCGTACTCGACCCGTGTCCTCGACCGCGCGGCGCAGCTCGCGGCGGACGTCTGCCGACGCCGGCACATCCCCGTGCGGTGGCTCGCACCGGACGACCTGCTCGCAGGACGGCGTGGGCTTGCCGGCCACGCCGATGTGAGCCAGGCGTACCGCAAGAGCGACCACTGGGATCCCGGCCCCGGCTTCCCCGTCGAGTCGTTCCTCGACCGCGTGCGGCGGGCGCAGCAGGCACGGGCCCGCGCGTGAGCCGGTCTACGCCCGGGCGACGTCGTCGAGCGCACCGCCGAGCCCGGCGACGAGCTCGTCCAGCCCCGCGCCGTCGAACACGAGCGCGGGGGAGATCTGGAGCCCACCGCCGACGAGGCCGCGCGTGAGGACGCCGCGCTCGCGGGCGGCGAGGACGACCCTGTCCGTCAGCGCCGCGTCGTCGGCGAGCGCGTCGGGGGAGAGCTGCACGCCGGCGAGCACACCCAGCCCGGCGCGGACCTCCGAGACGAGGGCGTGTCCGGCCAGCGGGGCGAGCGCGTCCGCGAGCTCGACCTCGAGGGCGCGCGCTCGCGCGGGCAGCGACTCGCGCTCCATCAGGTCGAGGTTCGCGTGGGCCGCGGCGGTCGCCGTCGCGTGGCCCGAATACGTGTAGCCGTGGCGCCACACGCCTGCGCCCTCCGCCCAGAACGGCTCGCGCACGTGCGCGCCGACGATCACCCCGCCGAGCGGGACGTAGCCCGAGGTGACGCCCTTGGCGAAGGTGACGAGGTCCGGGTCGAGCCCGAAGCGTGTGCTCGCGAACCAGTCGCCGACGCGCCCGAACCCGCAGATCACCTCGTCGGCGACGAACAGCACCTCTCGCTCGCGACAGACCTGCCGCACGGCCTCGAGGTAGCCGGCCGGCGGCGGGAGCACCCCGCCGGCACCGATGATCGGCTCGCAGAAGAAGGCGGCGACCCGCTCCGGCCCGGCGTCGTCGATCGCCGCAGCGAGGGCATCGGCGTCGTCCCACGGGACCCGCAGGGTGTCCCCGGCGAGCGGGCCGACGCCCACGGTGAACGCGTCGGTGCCGACGATCGACGTGCCGTAGCCCGCAAGACCGTGGTAGGCGCGCTCGCGCGAGACGACGACCGTGCGCCGCGGCCGGCCGCGCAGGCTCCAGAACCGGCGGACGAGCTTGACCGCGGTCTCGATCGCCTCCCCGCCTCCGCTCGTGAAGAAGACGGCTGCGTCGTCCATCGGCGCGATCGCGGCGATGCGCTCGGCGAGGTCCGTCGTCGGGCGCGACGAGAGGTCGCCGTAGTGCGAGTAGGCGGGCATCCGGCGGAGCTGTGCGGAGGCCGCGTCGGCGATCTCGACGCGGCCGTAGCCGACGTTGCAGTACCAGAGCCCCGCGGTGGCGTCGAGGTAGCGTCGCCCGCTCTCGTCCCAGACGTGGACGCCCTCGGCCCGGTCGAGCACGAGCTCGCCGGAGCGGGACACGGCATGCATGTCGGCGACGGGATGCCAGAAGCGCGTCACCGCGCCAGCGTAGTCGCCCTCAGCGCGCGAGCGTCACCTTGGCGAGACCGTGCGGCGCGTCGGCGTCGAGCCCACGGGCGCGCGCGAGCGCCGAGGCGAAGAGCTGCCCGGGGATCACCGAGAGGAGGGGGGAGAGGAGCCGAACGGACGGCGTCGGGACGGGGACGGTGTACGCGGCGCCTTCGATCCGCGAGGCCGCGGTCCCGCTCGCGACGAGGGTCGCGCCCATCTCCCGCACCCGCGCAGCAGCCTCCTGGACGGGCGCGAGCGTGCCGTCGTCCGAGGCGATCGCCCAGACCGGGAAGAGCGGGTCGAGCGCGGCGACCGGCCCGTGCGCGAGGTCGGTCGCCGTCAGCGGCTCGGCCGCCACGCGGCACGTCTCGAGGAGCTTGAGCGCGATCTCGCGCGCGGTCGCGAACTCGACCCCGCGCCCGATCACGAACATCCGGCCCGTGTAGGCGAACGGGAGCGCGAGCGGCGCGGTGGCGCGCTCGAGGCCGGGGAGTGCCGAATCCGCGAGCTCCGCGACCTCGCGGATGCCCTCGGCGATCTCGACGCCGCGCCCCGCGACATGACCTGCGAGGAGCGCGAGGGTCGCGAGCGTGTTCGTGTACGTCTTCGTCGCGGCGACCGCGAGCTCCGGCTCCGCGGCGAGCGGGATGACGGCGTCGGCCGCGCGCCCGAGGTCCGAGTCCGGGTCGTTCGTCACCGCGATGGTGAACGCGCCGGTCGAGCGCGCGCCCCGCACGTACTCGACGACGTCGGGCGTGCGGCCCGACTGCGAGAGGCCGATGACCGTCGATCCGGACATGTCCAGCGGCGTCCCGTAGTGAACGGTCAGGGTGATCGAGTCGCGCATCGCCGTCCAGCGGGGGAGCAGCCCGAACGCGTACACGCCGAACGAGGCGGCGTTGTCGGACGAGCCGTGCCCCACGATGCGGACGAGCCGGGTCCCGCGCCCGCGGATGGCCGTGGCAACGCGTCCGATCTCGCCGTCGTGCTCGAGCAGGCGCCTGAGCGCCGAAGGCTGCTCGCGGATCTCCGCGAGGAAGCGCGTGCCGGGCTCGGGGCCGTTCTCAGCCGGCGACACGGGTCTCACCGCCGACGAGGGTGCGAACGACCTCCAGGCCGTCGTCCAGGACGACGACGTCCGCACGTCCCCCGGGGATGAGGCGTCCCAGGGTCGGGTCGCCGAGGACGCGGGCGGGCACGCTCGTCGCCGCTTCGAGAGCACGCTCGAGGGGCACGTCGACCGCGACGAGGTTCCGCACCGCTTCGATCATCGTCAACGCGCTGCCGGCGAGCATCCCGTCCTCGCTCCGCACGACGTCGTCCGCGACCACGATCTCGATCTCGCCGAGCGCATACGTCCCGTCGCCGAGCCCCGCGCCGGCGATCGCGTCGGTGACGAGCGAGAGCCGCCCCGCGGCGACGCGCCAGAGCAGCCGCACGATGTCGGGGTCGAGATGCACGTTGTCGACGATCGCCTGGAGGACGACGTCGGGACGGACGAGCGCGGCGCCGACGATCCCGGGATCGCGATGCGCGAGGGGTCGCATCGCGTTGAACACGTGGGTGACCGCGCGGACGCCGCGGTCGAACGCGGCGTGCGCCTCGGCTGCCGTGGCATCGGTGTGCCCGAGTGAGACGACGATGCCCCGTGCTTTGAGCAGGTCGACGAGCTCGAGCGCGCCCGGGGAGCTCCGGCGCCAGCGTGACCAGGCGCACTCGCCCCGCGGCGAGCAACCGCTCGAGCAGTGCGGGATCGGGGTCGCGCCGCGCCGCCTGGCGGTGCGTGCCGAGCCGGGCGGCGGAGAGGAACGGCCCTTCCAGGTGAATGCCGAGGACGCGCGGCCCGGTCGTCCGCTCCGGGACGGATCTGATCGCCGTGAGGAGGTCGCGCTCCTCCGACGTGATCAGCGTGGGGAGGTACGCCGTGACTCCGGTCTCGAGGAGTGCCTCGCCGGCGACCGCGAAGCCCTCGGCGTCCGTGCCGAGGAAGTCGACACCCGCGAAGCCGTTCACCTGCAGGTCGACGAAGCCCGGCACCGCGATCCCGCTGCCGGCGCCGTCGAGGCCGACGGCCTCGACCCGGCCTCCGTCGATCGCGACGTCGCCGGGAACGAGACGCCCGTCGACGAGCGCGGCCTCGACGCCGAGCCTCATGGCTCGAGCGCCTTCCGCACCACGCCGCCGGCGTGCGCGAGCCGCGCCCGGGCGTTCGCGGCGTCCACGTCGGCCAGCAGCATCACGATCGCCACCTTCGCCTCGCCGTCCGAGGCGTCGAGCGCCGCGGCGACCTGATCCGGGTCGGCGCCGGTCGCGAGCTGGACGATTCGCCGGACGCGGGCGTGGAGCTTCTCGTTGGTCGCGACGACGTCGACCATCAGGTTCCCGAAGGTCTTGCCGACGCGGATCATCGAGACGGTGGAGATGGTGTTGAGGACGAGCTTCTGCGCCGTGCCCGCCTTCAGCCGCGTCGAGCCCGCGAGCACCTCGGCGCCGACCACGACCGAGACGTCGTGGTCTGCGAGGGCGCCGATCGGCGAGCGCTCGACGCAGACGACGGCCACCCTCAGCGCGCCGGCACGTCGCGCCTCCTCGAGTGCGCCGAGCACGTACGGGGTGCGTCCGCTGGCGCTGATGCCGACGACGGCGTCGCGTTCCGAGACGTCGATCGCACGGAGCTCTCCGGCGCCGGCGTCGCGGTCGTCCTCCGCGTGCTCCTGCGCGGTCGCCGTGGCACTGCCGCCGCCCGCCACGAGCGCGACGACGCGGCCCGCGTCGAGCCCGAACGTCGACTGGCACTCGACGGCGTCGACGAGCGCGAGGCGGCCGGAGGTGCCTGCGCCGGCGTAGACGAGCCGCCCGCCGCCTGCCACGCGCGCCGCGACGTCGTCGATCGCCCGCGCGAGCGCGTCGCCCGCGGCCTCGACGGCGCGCGCCACCGTCGCGTCGGCTTCGTTCATCAGCGCGACGAGCTCGCGCGTCGTGCGAAGGTCGAGATCGGCGCCCGCCGGGTCCCAGCCCTCCGTCTCGAGCGCGTCGAGCACCGGGTCGTTGCGGATCGCCTCCATGTGTGCCAGTCTATGCACGCAGTGGTAGAGTGGTCAAGACCAATGTGCGATCAGTTGCAGCAGAGTGGTCCTGCGACGAGGAGCTAGCGCGACGTGGCGACCATCGAGCTCGACCGGGTCACGAAGGTGTACGGCAACGGCTTCGTCGCCGTCCACGACGTCAGCCTCGCGATCGGCGACGGCGAGTTCATCGTCCTCGTCGGCCCGTCCGGATGCGGCAAGTCGACGCTTCTGCGGATGGTCGCGGGGCTCGAGGAGGTCACGGCGGGCGACGTTCGCATCGACGGCGTGGACGTCACCGACCTCGCGCCGCGCCATCGCGACATCGCGATGGTGTTCCAGAGCTACGCCCTCTATCCGCACATGACCGTGCGCGAGAACATGCGCTACGGGCTCAAGGTGCGGCGTGCCCCGAAGGCGGAGTCCCGGCGGCGCGTGGAGGAGGTCGCAGGGATGCTGGGCCTCACCGAGCTCCTCGACCGCAAGCCTGCGCAGCTGTCCGGCGGCCAGCGGCAGCGCGTCGCGATGGGGCGCGCGATCGTCCGCGAGCCGCGTGCGTTCCTCATGGACGAGCCGCTCTCGAATCTCGACGCGAAGCTCCGGGTCGGGATGCGCGCCTCCCTTGCGGAGCTGCATGCGCGTCTCGGCGTGACGACGATCTACGTGACCCACGATCAGACCGAGGCGATGACCCTCGGTCAGCGGGTGGCGGTGATGCGCGACGGGCGGATCGTCCAGGTCGACGAGCCGCAGGCGCTGTACGCGCGGCCGCGCGACGTGTTCGTCGCGGCGTTCATCGGGTCGCCGTCCATGAACCTCGTCGAGGCGACCGTCGACGGAGACGTGGTGCGGTTCGGCGGCTACGTGGTTCCGCTCGATCCCGACCGGAGACCGGGACGGGACGGCCATCTCATCCTGGGCATGCGCCCCGAGGTGTTCGAGGACGCGACATTCGCCGACCCGACGCTCCCGCGGATCGATGTCGACGTCGACGTGCTCGAGCGGCTCGGCGCGGACACCCACGCGTGCTTCCGGGTCGACGCGCGGCGACCGGATGTCGACCTCGGCACGGACGGAGACGACACGGCGCTGCTCCCCGAGCAGACGACGCTCTTCACGGCGCGCGTCGACCCGCGCTCGACCGCGCGGCAGGGAGCGGCGGCGCAGCTCGCCGTCGACCCGAAGGCGTTCCACTTCTTCGACGCCGACACGGGGGCTGCGCTCACCGGTGAGCCCGCGCCCGCGGCCGAGGTCGAGCAGGTGCCGATCGGGTCGAGGGAGAACTGGTCCTGACCAAGCGGTCGGAACGAGAGCGATGAGACGCACGGGCACGAAGCAGAGCGAGGCGCGCAGCCAGGTGCTCGATCTGATCGAGCAGCTCGGCGTGGGGGAGGCGATCCCGTCCGAGCGCCAGCTCTCGACGACCTTCGGGGTCTCGCGGCTCACGGTGCGGGCGGCGCTCGACGAGCTCGTCCGCGAGGGCCTTCTCGTCCGCCGCCACGGAAGCGGCACGTTCGTGAGCGAGCCGAAGATCGCGCAGGAGCTGACGATGACCTCGTTCACCGAGGACATGCAGCGGCGCGGGATGACGCCGGCCTCGCGGACGCTCGATCTGCGCGTGGTGCCGGCCGGCGCCCACCTCGGACGTCTCCTGCACGTGTCGCCGTCGGAGCCGGTGGTGATCATCAGCCGCCTGCGCCTGGCCGACCGGGAGACGATGGCGATCGAGACCCTGCACGTCCGCGAGTCGCTCGTGCCCGGGCTGTCGGCACGGGATCTCGAGCGCCAGTCGTTCTACGAGCTCCTGCTCGACCGGTACGGCATCGACGTCGTCGGAGGGCTCCAGACGATCGAGCCGACGGTCACCAACGAGACCGAGTCCGAGGCGCTCGGCGTGCCGCTGCACTCGCCGGCCTTCCTGTTCGAGCGCACGACGCGGTCGTCGACCGGAGAGATCGTGGAGTACGTTCGCTCGATCTACCGCGGCGACCGGTACAAGCTGGTCACGGAGCTCAACCGCGGCGCGTCGCGGAGACCCGGGAACGGCCAGGGGACCTGAGCCGCAACCAGGGTTGGTCAGTACCAGATGGCAGCGCGTGGTCAGGAAGGTTGGCCGTGTGTTGGCATGGCTCCGCGCATCGCGCGAAAAGTGGTCTTGACAACTAGGCCATGCTGTGCCAGTGTTCCGAACTGTGGCCAAGTGGTATAAGCCAGTGAGCGGCGCGGCGCCCCCTGTCCCGTTCGGCCACCGGGAGCTCCGGGCGACGTGTTCCGCCTCACGATGCGCTTGGGGGTATCGCCCATGAGAGCACGCATCATCGGGGCCGCCGTTCTCGTCGGCGCCGCCCTCGCCGTGGTCGCGTCGACCGCTTCGGGCGGCACGCAGGCGGCAAACAGCATCACCGTCTGGCTGCAGACGGATGCACAGGCGACGAACTGGGAGCCGATCGTGAAGGCGGCCAACGCCGCGTTCCAGAAGGACCATCCCGGCGTCGCGGTCAACGTGCAGTACCAGACCTGGGGGAACCACCTCCAGAAGTTCGACGCCACCCTCGCGGGCGGCAACTCGCCCGACGTCATCGAGATGGGGAACACCGAGATGACGAAGTACATGGCCGCGGGGGCCTTCCAGGACCTGACGTCGGAGAAGGCGTCGCTTCCGAACTCGAGCACGTGGCTCGACGGCCTCGCCGCGTCCGGCCGCTACGGCGGGAAGCTCTACGGCGTCCCCTACTACGCGGGGTCGCGCGTCGTCACCTACCGCACCGACCTGTTCAAGAAGGCGAAGATCAAGGTTCCGACGAGCCTCGCGCAGTTCACCGCAGCGGGGAAGAAGCTCGCCGCGACCAACAAGCAGAAGGGCTTCTCGCCGGTCTACATCGCGGGCACCGACTGGTACGTCGCGATGGGGTTCGTCTACGACTTCGGCGGCAGGATCGCGACGCAGGTGAGCGGCAAGTGGAAGGGAACGCTCGCGTCGCCGCGGGCGATCGCCGGGCTGACGGCGTACAAGAACTTCTTCAACGCCGTCTCCAAGGCGTCCAAGACGACCGACGAGTCGCACCCGAACCCGTACACCGTGTACGCCCAGGGGCTCGTCGGGGCGATGCTCGGGCCGGCCTGGTTCAGCTGCTGCGTCGGTGACGAGTACAAGAACGTCACGGCGCAGTTCGTGATGCCGAGCCACACCAAGGGCCAGCCGATGCCGGGCTTCCTCGGCGGCTCCGACCTGGCGGTTCCCGTCGGCGGGAACAAGGCGCTCGCCGTCGACTGGATCAAGGCCTACACGTCGACGGCGTCGATGACCGCGCTGCGGGCGATCGGCAACATCCCCAACACGACGTCCCTCCTCGGCAACAGCGTCAACGAGCGGGCGGCCAAGCGGAGCTGGTTCGTCCCCACGGCGAAGAACTGGGTCAACGTCGAGAACGGCAACATTCTCCGCAACATGCTCGCGCAGATCCTCACGGGTCGGCTGACCGTCAAGCAGGCGGCCGAGTCGGCGAGCGACAACATCACCTCGGTGCTGAACGCCTAGTGGCGGTCGTGCGGGGCGTGGATCAGCGGTGACTCCTGATCCCGCCCCGCACCCCGCCGGCACGGCCGCCGTCGTCGACGCGCCGCCGCTGCCCACCGTGCGGCGCCGTCCGCTCGGCCTGCAGACGCTCGCCCGCGGATCCGTTCCCTATCTCCTCGTCGCGCCGGTCGTCGTCGCGATCGTCGCGATCCTCGGGTATCCGCTCTACAAGCTCGTCACGCTGTCCTTCCAGCAGTACGGGCTGCCCGAGCTGATCCAGCGCCACGGCGAGTGGATCGGGCTCGAGAACTACCGCTCCGTCCTCTCCGACCCCGTCTTCTGGGACACGCTCGTGCGCACGATCGTGTTCACCGCGGCGAACGTCGTCCTGACGGTCGTCCTCGGGACGCTGATCGCGCTGCTCCTTCTGCGGCTGTCGACGCCCGTCCGCATCCTCCTCACGTCGGGGCTCGTGCTCGTCTGGTCGATGCCGGCGGTCGTCGCCGTCCAGGTCTGGTACTGGATGACGAACTTCCAGAACGGCATCCTCAACTACGTCCTGACCGAGCTCGGCCTCGGCGACTACTTCCAGCACGACTGGTACGGCTCGCCGTTCTCGCAGCTGGCGATGGTGACGATGCTGATCGTCTGGGGCGCGATCCCGTTCGTCACGGTGTCGATCTACGCCGGCCTCGCCCAGGTCCCGCGCGAGCTCGTCGAGGCGGCGCAGATCGACGGAGCGAGCCCGTTGCGCGTCTTCCGCGACGTCACGTTCCCGGTCCTGAAGCCGATCCTGCTGATCCTCACGAGCCTCTCGATCATCTGGGACTTCGGCGTCTTCACGCAGCCGTACCTGCTGATCGGCGCCTCGCACGTCGACACGTCGAACTACCTGATGGGCGTCTACGTCTACATCGAGGGCTACGCGCACTCCGACTTCGGGCGCGGCGCCGCGATCTCGATCCTGATGCTCCTGATCGTGGCCGCGCTCTCCGTCGGCTACGTCCGGCGGATGGTGCGGATGGGAGACGTGACATGAGCTCCGTGCCCGTCCCCGCCCGCCCCCGGCGGGGCGCCCGCGCGCAGTTCGTGCGGCGCCGGGCCTGGGACGTGTTCGGCGTCGTCCTCTTCGTGGTGCTCGTGTTCCCCGTCTACTGGATGGTCACGACGGCGTTCAAGCCGGACGACGAGATCAACGGCGTGACGCCGACGTGGTTCCCGGCGTCTCCGACGCTCGACCACTTCCGCGAGGCCATGGCCCGCCCGTACTTCTGGGACACCGTGAAGAACAGCCTGATCGTCGTGGTCGTCGCCGTGCTCGCGGCGATGGTGGTCGCGTTCCTCGCGGCGGTCGCGCTCGCGAAGTACCGCTTCACCGGCCGGAAGCTCTTCATCGTCGCGATGATCGGGATCCTCATGCTCCCGTCGGTGGGGCTCGTGATCCCGCTGTACGTCGTGCTCGCGCGCTACCACCTGACGAACACGTTGACGGGGGTGATCCTGACCTACCTGACGTTCGTGCTGCCGTTCGCCGTCTGGACGCTCCGCGGCTTCGTGCTCGGGATCCCGAAGGAGCTCGAGGAAGCGGCGATGGTGGACGGGTCGAGCCGGCTCGGGGCGTTCCTGCGGATCCTGCTCCCGCTCGTCGCGCCCGGGCTCGTCGCGACGTCCGTGTTCGCCTTCATCACGTCGTGGAACGAGTACATCTTCGCGAGCGTGCTGCTCTCGGACCAGTCGCAGCAGACCGTCACCGTCTGGCTCTCGTACTTCTACGGGACGAGCCGCAACACGGACTGGGGAGCGCTCATGGCCGCGTCGACGCTCACGGCGATCCCCGTGATCGTGTTCTTCCTGCTCGTCCAGCGGAAGATCATGTTCAACCTCACGTCCGGCGCGGTGCGTGGCTGACCGGACGCCGGCCTTCCCGGCGATCGTCCCGCAGCCGCTCGCCGTCGCTCCGGGAAGGGGCGCGTTCCGGCTGACCCGCTCGTCGCGGATCGTCGCCCTCGACGACGACGCGCGTGGCGTTGGGCGCCTCCTCGCAGAGCGCCTTCGCCCGGCGACCGGCTACCGGTTGCCCGTCGCGGCCGCGCGCGGCGCAGCCGCCGGCGGCGACGTCGCGCTCGTCCTGCGGCCGGGAGACCGGACGCTCGGCGACGAGGGCTACCGCCTGACGGTCGAGCCGGAACGGGTCACGCTCGCAGCTCGCACGGCGACCGGCCTGTTCCGGGGGACGCAGACCCTCCGGCAGCTCCTTCCCGATGGCATCGAGAGGACGACGCGGCAGCCGGGGCCTTGGCACGTCCCGGTCGTCACGATCCACGACCGGCCGCGGTTCGCCTGGCGCGGGATGATGCTCGACGTCGCGCGCCACTTCTTCGGCGTCGCGGAGATCGAGCGGCTCGTCGACCTTCTCGCCCTCTACAAGCTGAACCGGCTCCATCTCCACCTCACGGACGACCAGGGGTGGCGGCTCGCGATCCGCTCGCGACCGAGGCTCACGCGCGTCGGCGCGCGCACGGCCGTGGGGGGCGGGCCGGGCGGGCACCTCACGCAGCGCGACTACCGACGGATCGTCGCCTACGCCGCCGAGCGGTTCGTCGAGGTCGTGCCGGAGATCGACATGCCGGGCCACGTGAACGCGGCGCTCGCCGCCTACGGCGAGCTCTCGTGCGACGGCGTCGCGCCCGCACCCTACACCGGCATCGAGGTCGGCTTCAGCTCGCTGTGCATCCGCAAGGAGCAGACGTACGCCTTCGTGGACGACGTGCTCGGCGAGGTCGCGGCACTGACGCCCGGCCCGTACCTCCACGTGGGCGGCGACGAGGCGCTCTCGACCGACGCCGACGACTACCGCGTCTTCCTCGAGCGCGTGCAGCGCATCGTGCGCGCGCACGGCAAGCGGATGCTCGGCTGGGAGGAGATCGCCCGCGCGCAGATCCACCGCTCGACGCTCGTCCAGCACTGGCGCGACCCGGAGCTCGCGCGTCGCGCGGTCGCACGGGGCGCGAAGCTCGTGCTCTCGCCCGCGACGAAGACCTACCTCGACATGAAGTACGCGCGCGCATCGCCCCTCGGGCTCTCCTGGGCCGGGACGACCAGCGTCCGCGACGCCTACGACTGGGACCCCGCGACCCTGATCGAGGGCATCTCCGAGCGGGACGTCATGGGGGTCGAGGCGCCGCTCTGGTCGGAGACGATCTCGACGCGCGCGGGCCTCGACCACCTCGCCTTCCCGCGACTCCTCGGCGTGGCCGAGATCGGCTGGTCGCCCGCCGAGGGGCGCTCCTGGCGCGAGTACCGCACGCGCCTCGCCGCGCACGGGGCGCGCCTCGACCAACTGGGTGTCGGGTACCACCACGGCGCCGGCGTCCCGTGGCCCCGCGCGGAACGAGCGACCGGCCGCACGTAGCCAACTGTTCCTGCGCGCCATCCTCCCGCGCCGGCGGGCGGGCCGCTCAACGCCGGCCGGTGACCGACCCGACGTTCGGGCTCAGCTCGGCGCCGGGGCAGGCACCCCAGAGGCCACGGCGGGCGCGCCGCGCCTCGTCGGCGGCGTCGAGCAGCTCCTGCGCGTAGCGGCCGCGCACCTTGCGGAAGAAGTACGGTGACGCAGCGCCGTTGCGGACCAGCTCGACGTTGACGTTCTCGCCCCGGACGAGGACGTACCGGAGTAGGCGACCGTAGGCATCTCGATCGTCGAGCTTCCGGTCGGCGACGAGGGTCACGCGCGTCCCAACCGGCGCGAGGCCGACGAGTGCCTGGAGCGCCGCGCGCCCGTAGCAGTCGGTCTCGAGCTCGGGCGCGTCGATCTGGACGAGGCGAACCTTTGCACCGCTCGTCAGCGTGAGGGTGTCGCCGTCCGCGACCCGCTCGACGACCGCCGCGGTGCCGGGTGACGTCGAGGTGGCGGTACCGCTCTCGGTTCCGGTGCAGCCCGCCGCGAGCACCGCGACGAGCGCGAGCGGGATCAGTCGCTCGGCACCCACACGAGCCGTGTCTCGAGCACGCGGACGTCGGTCGCCTCGAGCCGGATCGTCAGCGTGTCGACCTCGCCGGCGGTCGCCTTCCACCGCTCGTCGATCTCGGCCACCTCGTCGAGGATCTCCTGCTCGAGCTCAGCGAGGTCGTCCTTCGTGGCGTCGACCTTCTCCTCGGCCGTCTGCTTGCGCTCCGACGTCCGCGCGGTGACGCCGCGCCGCGACGCCGCGCCGCCGATCGCGCTCGCCATCGAGCGGGCGCTGCGCCGCCCTCCGAAGAGCGCCCCGAGCACCGCGCCCGCGCCGGAGACGAGCTCGTTCGCCTGACGGGTGCGCGTGTCGGTGTCGAGCTCCTCGACGCGCCGCTGGGCCTGTGCCAGCGCCCGGTCGAGCCGGTCGCGCTTCGACTCGAGCCGGTCGCGGATCTTCGCGGCTTCCGCGTCCGCCCGCTCCTGCGCGGCCGCGTCGCAGCGCCGTGCGAACTCCTCCGTCGACTCACCGGGCCGGGAGACGAGCTTCAGCGCGCGGTTGCGCTGCAGCTCGAGCGGGCGGCGATCGACGAGGTGGCGCTGGATGTCCCTGGCCGTCTGGGTGAAGAACGACGCCTCGGAGACCGGAGCCTGCGGCAGGACGAACGCGGAGCCGGACGGGGCCGTCGTCGCGAAGTCGCGGTCGTCGTAGTCGACCTGGGTCTCGCTCGCGACGTCGAGCCCGCCGTCGAGCGGGCCGTACACCGCCTCGAACTCCTCCTGCTCGTCGACTCCCGCGGCGCGGTCGTCGTAGCGAAGCGACACGCGCGCGGCGAGAAACGCCCGCAGCCGCGTCGAGCCGGCGACGGCGCCGACCTCCGAGCTCCACGCCGCGGCCGGGTCGAGATACGACACCGCGACCCCCGGAGCGACGGGCGGCGGGATCGGGGTCTCGTCCGCCCCGAGCTCGGGCACCGTCACGGCTGCCTCCGGAGCGGTGTCCGCGGGAGCAGAGGGGGCCGTCTCCGCGGTGTCGGCTGCCTCCGGGCTGCGGGGAGGGTGCCGGCGTCGGCCTCAGCCGTTCGATCTGCTCCTTCGTCAGCGGTCCGCAGAGGTACGACATCGCCCAGCGGGTCGCGACGAGCCGCGGCGCCGACGCCTTCGCGGAGACCAGGAGAAACTGCCGCTTGCCGAGGCCGCCGATCGCCCTGTCGAGCTCGGCGACGTCGGTCGTCCCGGCAGCGGAACGGAGGCCCTCGAGCACCCGCGCCTTGTCGTTCTCGGTCTGCAGCCGCCCGACGAGCCAGGTCCCCGCGTTCGACATCGCCTTGTAGTCGAGGTCGACCGGGTTCTGCGTCGAGAGGACGAGCCCGAGCCCGAAGGCGCGGCCCTGCTTGAAGATCGTGAGGATCGGCTTCTTCGGGGGCGGCGACGCGCTCGGCGGGACGTAGCCGAACACCTCGTCCATGTACGCGAGCGCACGCAGGTCGGGCGTCCCCTCCTGGCCACGCATCCATGTCACGAGCTTCGAGAACACGAGCGTGACGACGAACTGTCGCTCGTCGTCCGAGAGGTGCGCGAGGTAGATCACGGCGCAGCGCGGCTTGCCGTCGGCGGTGAAGAGCAGTCGCTGCGGGTCGAGCGGCTCGCCCTCGCCCCAGGCTGCGAACGTCGGCGAGGCGATGAGCGCGTTCAGCGTGAAGGCGAGCTTCGTCCGATCGGCCGGCGGGAAGAACTGGTCGATCTCGAAGACGCCCAGCTTGCGGATCGGCGGCGCCTGGATCTCGCCGATCAGCGAGCCGAGGTCGAGGTTCCGGCCCGTACGCCAGGCGTTCTCGATCAGGTTCGAGAGGAGGACGTGCTCGCGACTCGAGAGCGGGTCGGCGGCGATCCCGACGAGCGCGAGGAGGCTGGTCACCGTGCCCTCGATCTCGTCGCGCAACGCCTCCGCGTCGGTGTCCCACGACAGCGAGGGTGCCTCGAGCGAGCCGACGACGTTGAGTGGGACGCCCGCGGTGGAGCCCGGCGTGTAGACCGTCACGTCGCCCGCGTCCCGGAGCGCCTGCAGCCGCTCAGGGCCGATGCCGTTCGCCGCGAGCCCCTCCCGCCAGGCCGTCGCCTGCTTCTCGGCGTACTCGTCGACCGAGACACCGGCCGCCTGCGCCTCTGCCTCGCTGACCCACGGGCGGAAGCTTGCGGGCTGGAGGTCGGGGAAGACGAGCGCGAGGTTCGTCATGTCGCCCTTCGGGTCGAGCACGAGCGTCGGGATGCCGGCCAGGCGCGCCTCCTCGAGCAGGACGACCGCCAGGCCCGTCTTGCCCGACCCGGTCATGCCGGTCACGACCCCGTGCGTCGTCAGGTCGCTCGACCCGACGACGACCTCGTCGCTTCCTGCCTTGCCGGTGGCCGGATCGATCGTGTAGCCGATGTGGAACGAGCCGCGGTCGGCCATCGGGCCGCAGTCTAGAGACGACTAGAGTCACGCCGATGCTCGCTGAGCTGAGAGTCGACCCGGGCGCCCACGCGCGGATCGCGGAGCGCGCCACGGACGATCGGCTCGGGATCGACAAGCACGACGGCGAGACGCGGCTCGCGAAGCTGGTCGAGCGGATCGACGAGCTGCAGTACCGCCTCTACGCCGAGGATCGCAGGAGCGTCCTGCTCGTGCTCCAGGGCCTCGACGCCTCCGGCAAGGACGGCGTGGTGCGGAGGGTGTTCGAGGGCGTCAATCCGATGGGTGTCGGCGTCACGTCGTTCAAGGCACCCGTCGGTGCCGAGCTCCAGCACGACTACCTGTGGCGGATCCATGCCGCCCTGCCGCGGCGCGGGACGATCGGGGTGTTCAACCGCTCGCACTACGAAGACGTCGTCTCGGTGCGGATGCTCGGCATCGCACCGGAGGACGTGTGGCGACCGCGGTACGAGCACATCCGCGCATTCGAGCGCACGCTCGTCGACGAGGGCACGACGGTGCTCAAGGTGTTCCTCAACGTCTCGCGCCACGAGCAGCGCATCCGGCTCCAGGAGCGCATCGACGACCCCGGGAAGCGCTGGAAGTTCCGCCGCGACGACCTGAAGGTCCGCGAGCGCTTCGACGACTGGCTCGCCGCATGGGAGGACGCCGTCACCGAGACGTCGACCGACTGGGCGCCCTGGTACGTCGTCCCGGCCGACCGGAACTGGGTCAAGGCGCTCGCAGTCGCCGAGCTCGTCGCCGGCACGCTCGAGCGGCTCGACCCGCAGCTTCCGGCGCCCGAGGAGGGCATCGAGGGCCTCGTGGTCGAGTAGTGGGGGCGCCGCGGCGTCGGGATCGCCGCCGTGGATCCCGACGCCGCGGTCTTTTGGGGGAGAGCCTAGAGGAGGATCCGCGCCGCGAGCTCGGGCGGACAGCCGCGCCGCACCAGCTCCACGGCGTCGTGCAGGTCGACCTCGACGTTGGCCGCGAGCACCGCGGCTGCGTCGAGGTCGTACCCAGTCCTGCAGAGCGCGTCGAACCGCCAGGCGAGAACCTCTGCCGCCTCGTCGACCCGGAGACCCTCGAACTGTGCCGCCGTCATGCCAATCCCCCTCTCGTGAGGGTCGTCCGCCGCTCGAGACCCTCGTTCACCATGCAAGTACCGTCGGTGATCGTGCCTGGGCGCTCTTCCCCCACGGGGCGAGACGTGCCTAGCCGTTCGGGTGGTCGCCGGGGTTGACGCGAGCACGGCTGCGGCGCATCCTGGGCTGTCGAGCAAGGAGGGTGAGGATGTACGCACGCGTAGCCACGTTCGAGGGCGGCGACGTCGACGAGCTCCGCCGTCTCAACGAGCAACGGATGGCCGACGGCACGGCCGGCATCCCCGACGGCGTGACCCGGGTGATGGTGCTCGAGGGCGAGCGCCGCCTGTTCGTCACGTTCTTCTCGAGCCGGGAGGCGATGGAGGCTGCCGAGGCGCGTTTCGAGGCGATGGGCGACGAGATCCCCGAGTCCGTGAGGGGCCGGCGGATCGGTGTCGACACCTACGAAGCGGTCTTCGACGAGTCCGTCTGACGGCGCGCGCGTCGGCGCTCCCGAGCGCCTTCACGCGGTCGCCGTCGCGAACCGGGCAGGGACCTGGCGGACGAGTGGGTCGTCGGCTCGCCCGCATGATCCACGGTGCGCGCCGGCGGCAGGTCGGCGTCCCCGCGCGCTCAGCCCGCCATCGCGTCGTGAAGCTCGTACCAGCTCTCGCGCGTCGGCGGTGCGAAGTCCTCGCCGCTCGCGGCTGCCGCCGCGGCGATCGACCCGACGATCGGCTCGAGCCTCTCCTTCATGAAGCGCTCGCCGTCCTCCCGGGTCTCCCACACGTCGAAGATGCGAAAGACGCCGGCGTCGTGGTCGAACCCGGCCGTGTGGGTGATGAGGCCCTGCGGGGCCGCGCCCCGGAGACCGAGCTTGTCGGCGACGGCGTCGTAGTTCGTCGTGCTCGTGTCGCCGTCCACGATCGTGAACTCCTGCATGAAGGCGAAGGCCACGGCATGCTCCTTCCTCGTAGTGATGCGGCGCGGCGAGCCTATCGCCGTCGGCCTCCAGGCTCGACCTCGCGATACGCCGATAACGGGATCACAACGTCGGCACAGGCCGGGCGAGCTCGGGAGACGTACCCTCGCCGGGCGCGGGAGGCATGCGCCCAAAGAGGCGAGGCTCCAGCAGCCTGCACTTGACAGTCTCGCTCTCGCGGGCGGATGCTGGTCGCACGATCAGCGTCCGGACGTTTGTTCGCTGCCGCGTCCTCGGCCGTCGCCGCTGACGCCACATCGACGACCACGGCTTGCGGGGCTGGTCCTGCCCCGACTGCGACGAGGTCGCGCTGGAGCGATACGCCTGACACATCCGTCGCCCAAGCGTCCTTCGTCGCGTTCGACAAGCGTCACCGACCGACCCACTCAGGCGCACGTTTGGGCGCCGGAAGTGCCCGTGCAGCGCCGGGTCGGCTGAGATCGCGCCTTAGTACCAGCGTCCTTTGGCGAACCCGCCGAAGGCGATGAGGCCAACGAGGGCGACGATCACGCCGACCCAGACGCTCCAGAACAGTGCTAGCAGGATGCCGACGATGACCAGCACGCCGCCGAGGCCGATGCCGCCGATATTGCCGCCGCCGTTCGCCATGACGTAGCTCCTCTCTGCCCGGGGAAGCGGACTCGTTGCGAGGGCACCCTACCCCGCTGGGGACAAAGGCAACCCGACAACGAAGGCGGCCCGGAGGCGGCGCCGACGGTCGCGCCGACCGGCCTCGAAAGCGTCAAGTCGCTCGACGTGTACACGCACGTCATGGCGCGCGAGGAGACGCAAACCGATCGGCTTCTGGCCTAGATCGAGCGTGAAGCGCTGTCCTCGTGTCGTCCCGGTGCGGTCCCCGCCCGCTCGGAGAGGCCGCGAGGCCCTATGAATCTTCAGATCCAGCCCTTCCAGCGGAAGAAGCCGACCATCGCCCCGAGCGTCGCGACGAGCGCCCCGAGGATCACCCAGAAGGCGACCTCCGTCGCCTCGCCCGGGTACACGACGTTCATCCCGAAGATGCCGGTCAGCAGCGTGAGCGGGAGCATCGTGACGCTGATGATCGTGAGCAGGCGCAGCACGTCGTTCTGGCGGTGCGAGATCACCGACTCGTTCGTCTGCTCGAGCGCCTCGACGACCTCCTTGTAGTTGTCGAGCTGGTCCCAGATGCGCTCGACGGCGTCGTTGATGTCGTCGAAGTAGAGCTCGAGCTCCTCGGGCAGGAAGCGGTTGATGCGCCGCTCGAGCACGCGCAGCGTCGCGCGCTCGGGCTTGATCACCTTGCGGTAGGAGATGATCTCCTGCTTGACGTTCGAGATGTCGCGGACGACGTCCTCGGCCGCCCCGGCGAACATGTCGTCCTCGACCCGGTCGAGCTTGTGCCCGATCTTGTCGAGGATCGGGAAGCAGTAGTCGAACAGGTCGTCGAGCACCTCGTACAGGAGGCGCCCGGAGCCCTTCGCGAAGAGCTGCTCGCGAAAGACGTCGTCCGACTCGCACCGCGCAAACAGCCGGGTGACGGGCAGGAGCTCGCGCGCGGGGAGGGTGACGAGGTAGTCGTGGCCGATGAAGACGTCGAGCTCGGCACCGTTCAGCCGCTGCACCGCCTTGTCGAACACCGGGAAGTGGAGCACGGCGAAGAGGTACTGATCGTCCTCGTAGTCGTCGACCTTCGGACGCTGACGCTTGGAGACGATGTCCTCGACGTCGAGCGGGTGCCACCCGAACCGATCGGCGAGCATCTGCGCCGTGTCGAGGTCGGGCGCGACGACGTTGACCCAGGTGAGGCCGGCGGCGTGAAGCTCAGCGATCTGCGGCGTGCGCGCGACGACGTCCGCGCCGATGCGCGGGCGGGTGCTCCTGCGGATGCGGGGCAGGCTCGGCACGGGGACTGAGCGGGTCGTCGGTCGCTGGCACCATGTTCGCCATTGTAGTCTCGGAGCCTGCCCCGGTCGGGCGGGCCGACGATCGGGCTCGCCCGATCGTCGTCGGTTCGCGTGCCGGCCGGCGCGGCGGGCGCGGAGCCGAGCACGGTGAGCGCGGCCCACGAGGCGCGTGCCGACCGTGGCGCGAGGCTCGACGCCGAGCACAGCACCTGTGCCAACTCTGTGCCAATCGCGGCTCTTTCCCTTTCGCCCGAGTTGGCAACACGCTATCAGGGAAGGAGTCATCGTCCTCCTCTCCGATTGGAGCCCCACATGCACCGAGCCGTAGCCCTCCTTCTCTTCGCCGTCCTTGCAGCGGCGGGGGCGTTCGCGGTGCCCTCCGCACGTGGCGCGTCGCCCGACGTGGTCGTGAGCCAGGTCTTCGCCGGCGGCGGCAACGCCGGTGCGCCGTACACGAACGACTTCGTCGAGCTGTTCAACCGCGGATCGACCACGATCGACGTCAGCGGCTGGACGATCCAGTACGCGTCCGCCACAGGCACGTCGTGGCAGGTGACCGCGCTGGCGGGCTCGATCGCCCCTGGACGCCACTACCTCGTGCAGCTCGCATCCGGTGGGACCGTCGGCGCAGCGCTTCCCGTCCCCGACGCAACCGGCACGTCGAACCTCGCGGTCTCCGGTGGGAAGGTCGCCGTCGTGCGGGACGCGACCGCGCTCACGTGCGGCGCGGCCGCCGGAAGCTGCTCGGCCGTCCCGTCGGTCGCCGACCTCGTCGGCTACGGGAGCGCGTCCGACTACGAGGGTGCCGCCGCCCCCGCGATCGACAACACGACGGCCGCGACGCGCGGCTCCGACGGCTGCGCCGACACCGACGCCAACGGCACGGATTTCGCACCGGCGCAACCCATACCGCGGAACACGTCGAGCGCCGGCACGACGTGCGGCACGGAGCCTCCGCCGGCCGGCTCGGCCTCACAGGGTGCGACGGTCGACGTCGACATCCAGTCGGTGATCTCGATCGCGCTCGAGCGTCCGGCCGTGAGCTTCGGCAACGCGACGACCGGGAGCACGCCGTCCCCGGTGTCCGAGCGGGTGACCGTGGTGAGCAACAACGGCGCCGGGTACTCCGTCACCGTGCACAGGTCGGCGTTCCAACCCGCCGACCTGCCGCTGGGCGTCGCGGGGACTGCGCCGAGCGGCGGGCAGATCGGCCCCGCGCTCGCGGGCGGAGCAATGGCTGCGATCCCGGTCGCCCCGGCGGCGGACCTCCTCGTCGGGACGACCGCGGCCCGCAGCGCCGCCGCAGGCGACGTGTGGGACACGCGGCTCGGATTCACATCGCCCTTGCCGGCAGTCCCGGCCGGGCGGTACACGGCGACCGTGACGTTCACGGCGATCGGTCGATGAGCGCCGCGACAGGCATCGCGCTCGTCGCGCTCGCGCTCGTGCTCGTGCCCGCTTCGGCGGGCGCGGGCACGACTCGTCCGCCGCTCGCCCTCACCGCGACCCCCGCCCGCGTGGCGCTGGCCGGCACCGGCAGGGCGGGCATCCGTGTCACGAATCCCGGGGCCGGCCCGGTGGTCGTCGACGCCTCTCGCGCAGGCTTCTCGCTCGACCTCCGCGGGCGGCCGCTGGTCACCCGTCGCGGCGGGCCGCGCGCGGCCGTGTCCTGGCTGACCGTGCGGCCCGGGCGCTTCGTCCTTCCCGCCGGTTCGAGCCGGTGGCTCACCGTGTCGTCCCGGCTTCCGGCCCGCACCGAGCCGGGCGACCACGACGCGGTGGTGCTCCTCACGACCCGCCCGTGGCGCGCTGCCGGGGTCGCGGTCCGGATGAGGATCGGCATCGTCGTCGTGGTCCGCGCGCCGGGTCGCGTCGTCAGGCGGCTCGCGCTGGGCAGGCTGAGCGTGCGTCGTGTGCGCGGAGCCCGCATCCTGGAGCTCACGGTCGCCAACAGAGGCAACGTGACGGAGACGCTCGGTGCCGGTCGCGTCAGGCTCGCGCTCCGCCGGCGCGGTGTCGAGACACCCGTCCGGTCCGAGGCGCGCGAGCTTCGACCGAGGACGACCGGTCTCGTGCAGTTCCGCTACCGGGGCAGGTTGCACGGCTGGGTGACCGTGCGCGCGCGCCTCGCCCTCGAACCGGGGAGGCGTGCGCTGACCCGTGTGTTCCGCGTCAAGCTGTGAGGCGGAGCATCAACGCGTCGCGAGGCCCGCCGCAGCGATCGCCGCGGCGGCAAGCCTCTCGTCGTCGGCCCCCGGAAGCCCGCTCACGCCGACTGCACCGACGCGGCGGCCGTCCGCGAACGCCGCCACGCCGCCGTGGAAGAACGAGAACTGCGGGTCGAAGCTCGCGAGCTCGGTCGGCGCTGCCGCGACCTTCTCGGCCAGGGCGCGCGTCGACGTCTGATCGCTCCGGGCCGCCGTGTACGCCTTGCGGCGGGCGTTCTCGAGGGTGTCGCGTGCGGCGCCGTCCATCGCGAGGCACGCAACGACCTCTCCGTGGTCGTCCACCACCGCGATCGACACCGGTCCCGACGTCGTGCCGAGGACGGCGCGGATCGCCGCCAGCGCCTGTTCGTGCGTCACGCACCCCTCATACCACGGAGACGCGTCGTGTGCGGGCGGTGGGCGTCTGCGCGCCCGTACGAGACCTTTAGGGGTGCTCCACTACTGCTCGGACCCCGGGCGGGCCGCTCGTACCGCACCTCGATCCCCTCGCGCAATCAGTCTTTCGCCGTCCGGCGAGTGGAATACTCGGGTCGTGCGCGAGGTGCTGATCATCTCGGCCGTACTCGGCCTCGTCGGGGCCGTCGCGTGGATCGTGCTGCTGCTCTGGGCCGCGCGGGAGGACGGGCGCGACCAGGAGCGCCGCGACGAACTGCGCGGGCCGCCTCCCTAGAGAGCCGTCGCGGCCGGGGGCGCCGAGCAGAGTCCGGCGTCGTCGTCCTCAGGCCGCTGAGACGATCGACGAGGCGCGCGCCCCTTCCCGGCAGTGCCGCGTCTCGCGAGCCGGTCCCCCTCACGGCGACGAGCCGTCCCGTGCGGCACGGGGGCCGGGGCAGAGACGCAGCAGTCCCGCGCTCCCCGGTCGTCGATCAGGCTCGGGCCCTGGACGTATTCAGGGCCACGGCGGCCCGTACGAGAGCCTTCAGCCCCTCCTCGTCGATCGCTTCGCCCTCGTGGAAGTCGACTGCGCGCCTCGTGTTCCCGTCGAGACTGGAGTTGAAGATGCGCGAAGGATCGTCCAGGGCCGCCCCTTTGGCGAAGGTCATCTTCACGACGTTCTTGTACGTCTCGCCCGTGCAGATGATCCCGTCGTGCGACCACACCGGAACCCCTCGCCACTTCCACTCCTCGACGACGTCGGGATCGGCGTCCTTGACCAGGGCGCGGAGCCGCCCGAGCATCTCGCCGCGCCAGTCGCCCAACTCCTCGATTCTCGCGTCTATCAGCTTGGACGGAGACGCGTCCTGCTGCGATCCGCTCTCTTCCATGCCCGGTTCTCCTCCGTGGTCGCGGGGCTTCGATGCGTAGGTCACCGCCGCGACCGATTCTTGCGGAGGACGATCCTCGGAGCGAGCACCGGTCGCAGATGGGCGGGAGTCCGGAGCATTCAGGCTGCCCTCACGATGAGCCAGACGCCTTCTCCCTCGCCCGGAGCAGCGTCGCCTCCTGCGCCACCTTGCGACGAATCGTCAGCGGCACTTGCGGGCTGATACCGACGAGTGCGACAGCATCGTCGGCGAGACCGAGTTCGATGTCCTCACCAGCAGGAAGCCGCCCTTCGAGGTACCAGCTCACGCTCAGCTCGGTCAGGCGATCGAAGCGCTTCGTCGCGGACGCGAGGATATGGGAACCGAGCTCCGCGCGGTCCTCGTTGGCACCGACCCCCCAGACCCCGCGGATGCCGGCTGCCGCGAGTGCCCCGAGGCCGCACTCTCCAGCGGAAGCGAAGACGATGCCGGAGCCGGCGTCGATCTGCTGGTTCGCTATCGACTCGCAGGTCGATCGGTCGTCGTACTCGTACGAGTAATCGGTGAGAACGGTTGCGCCAGGGAGGGCACGACGCACTCCAGCCAGGAACCCTTGCCCCCACACCTGCTCCTGGGGGAAGCCTGGCTCACCGAGGATCATCGAGACTGTATGTCGACGATGCCCGGCCGGCGATCGCTGTTTCTCCATCAGACCACTCAGGTAGCCGGCGAGGTGGGCGGCCTGATCTGCCCGCAACGTGATCGTGGTCGCGTTGTGCGAGCCGGCGGCGAGGTCTCGAACGCAGCAGTAGTCGAGGAATGCGAACCGCGTGTCGGGATTCTCCGGCACCACGGCGTAGAAGTTCGGCCCCGTGAGGCCGAGCGGCCAGAGCACGAGATCGAAGTCCCCGGACTTCAGGCGCTCGGACAGCCGATGGACGTCCTCGGGCGAGCCCGGCTCGAAGCCACCTCGGGGTGGGCGTCGTGGGAACAGGTCGACGATCTCGGTCTCGATGCCGTGCGTCCGCTCGGCCGCGAGAAGCCCGTCGACGAAGGGCTTCCAGCCGGCTTCGTCGTCCCCCCCGGGGCCGCCGGGATTCCACATGCGAATCAGCGCCACGCGTGCTGGGCCCTCGCTCGAGACGACCGCACCGGACGCCACGACGAGACCGAGCGATATCGCCGCCGCCGCGAGTAGCAGCGCCGCTACAAGCGCCAAGGCTCTCGTCCTTCTCGTGGAACGCGGCGCCCCGGCTGCGTCGATCGTCGGGGCCGGCGCGCGCAGGTCGGGCTCCTGGCGAACGATCTGGCCCGCGAGACGCTGGAGGTCCTCACTCGGCTTGAGCCCGAGGTCGGAGTCGAGAGCACGCCGCGTGCGCTCGTAGACGTCGAGCGCGTCCGCGTGACGGCCCGTGCGATAGAGCGCGATCATCAGCTGAGCGACGAGCCGCTGCCGGTACGGGTCGGCCTCGACGGCGCTGCCGAGCTCGGCCACGACATCCGCATGTCGCCCGAGCGCGAGGTCGGCGTCGATCCGGATCTCGAACGCTCTCGCGCGACGCTCCTCCAGGCGCTCCGCCTCCGCCCGGCCGTCCCCGTGCAGTGGAGTACCGGCGAGCACCGGGCCGTGCCACAGGCTCAGCGCCTCGCCCGCAGCGCTTGCGGCCTCACCGCGATCGCCGGCGGCAAGCGCGCGCGTCGCCTGTTCGACGAGCGTCTCGAAGGCCCGCGCGTCGAGAGACGCCGGGCCGAGATCGAGCCGATAACCGCCTCCGCGACGCTCGAGCGCGACCCCGTGCGGTGCGAGGATCCGTCGGAGCTTCGAGACGTATGCCTCGAGGCTGTGCGCAGCCGCCGCCGGCGGACGCTCGCCCCAGACATCGTCGATCAGGCGGTCGTCCGGCACCAGCTCGCCGGCGCGAAGCAGGAGAGCAGCGAGAACGGCCTGCTGTTTGCGACCGCCGAGCTCTACCGCGGCTTTCCCCGCCTCGGCCTCGAGCGGGCCGAGAACGCGGAGCATGAGTGGCGATGACTCGATCGTGACACGGGTAGCTAACCACGCCGTTTCTCTCGTGAGAAGCGGGTCGATCCGAGCGTTCTCCGAGCCGGCTGCGAGGCCGTTCGTCGACCGTCGGCGGCGTCGATTCCCCACAGGAGGTACACATGAGAGGCCACCTCACCGTGCTCGTCGCCCTTGCTGCGGCGGTGACGCTGGCATCCGCTGCGGGCGCCGGCCCTGACGCCGTGAAGCAGCGGGTGACGATCACGACGCAGGCACCGAAAACGACGTACGTGTCGTCGTTCGTGCTCACCCCGATGCAGACCGGGGCCGTCAAGGCGGACTCGGGTTCGTGGATCGCCGGCCCGGAAACGACCCACCGAGTGGTGCGAGGCGGGCAGGACGTCTCCATCTACGTGCAGACCTCGACCCTGAAGGGAAAGCTCGGGAGCCTCGTGGTCCGAACTCGACAAGAATGGGCCGAAGCGGGGAACGGATACAACGCCAGTGCCGACACCTGGAAGGTCGTCCGCGGAACGGGCCAGTACGCGGGAGTCACCGGGGGCGGCCGGGGCACGAGCGTGTGGTTCGAGCCCAACGACCACTGGAGCACACGCGTCCAAGGCTTCCTCACCGTGTCGTAGTGCGCTGGACGAGACGTCGCGGCGTCCACTCGAGCGCCGCGACCTCTCGCGCCGGGGCTCCGGGCCGTTCCGAGATCGTCTCGTCCGACGTGACCCGAAAGGGCTCGCTACGAAGGCGGATGCCCAATCCGTTCCTGACGAAATCGCCAGAGCGATCTGTCCGCGTCCGCCCCAGAGTGATCACGCCTGTCCGCGCGGATGGATCACGGTCACGCACGAGTTGGACGACGACGACGACGACGAGGCCGCGGTCTGGGCGCGCCTGACGCACTCGATCGGTGAGTCGTCAGTACGCTCGTTGGAGGCCTCGAAGCATCGGGAAATGGCGCACGTTCGTCGTCAGCAGCTCGGCATCGAGGAGGAGCGCCGTGGCGGCGATGAGGTAGTCGGCGTCGTCGATGCCGCTGTTGGCTCGGCGGTACGAGCGAGCGAGCTCCCCGGCCGCCCGAGCGACGTCCTCACCGACCGGAACCCAGGAGACCGCCGAGAAGAACTGCTCGAGCGCGTCGAGCTCGGCCTCTCGAACTCCCGCGACGAGCTCGAACCGAACGACCTCGCTCGCCGCGAGGGTCTCGTCGTTCTCGACGAGCTCTCTCAGGAGGTCGACGGCAGCCTGGTCGCCGCGCAGATGATCAACGGCAACCGTCGTGTCGAGGAGCTTCACTCGAGCCCGAGGCGGCTCAGGCGCTCGGCGAGATCGCCGCGGACCGAGTCGACGTACTCGCTTCCGGTGATGCTGCGACCGCGCCACGAGCCGGCGCTCGCCTCGAGTGCCTGGAGCTTGTCGGCCTTCGTCGGCTTTCCGAACGTGCTCCGGACGGCGCGCCGGATCAATTCGGAGCGGGACGCGCCAGTCGCGCGGGCAACGCGCTCAAGAAGCTCGAGTTCGTCGTTTCCCAGGTAGATCTGCGTCCTTCCCATGGTGTCACTATACACCACTATGTGTCTTACGCTGAGTGACGCATCCCGAAGGCCGAGAAGCCCGGCGTTGTTGAGCTCGGCCTCATCGTCGAGCACGTGGTTGTACGTGTCGTTCATCCATGACCCGATTACTCGCGATGAGTGCCTCCAGCGCTCGGAAGGCCGAGATGCCGCTCGATCGCGGCGTACTGCGGCTCGTTGCCGAGGTTGGCGAATTCTCGAGGACAGCACCGAGGACAGCACGAGCGTGGTTCGGGGCGTCGCTGTCACAGCTGACTCGCCGACCTGCGGGTTCGCGCGATACGCCTACCTGTGCGATGCGCCCGGCAGGAATCGAACCTGCGACCTCGCGCTCCGGAGGCGCGCGCTCTATCCCCTGAGCTACGGGCGCGGGGACGGCTCAGTGTAGACGAGCGCTGTCGGCGTCGGACGGCCGCCCCGGCCGGGCGTTGGGACATCGTGCGCCGGGAGGACCGCGTGCCGGAGGGCTCGTCGGGATCGACCGTGCGGGTGACCGAGATCGCGGCCGCGGCTCGCGAGCTAGGCTCGCGGCCGATGGAAGTCCGCGCCGAGATCGTCCGCCTGTTCCTGGCGCAGACGTTCGTCATCAGCCGCGAATCGCAGGACTGGGCGGACGTGGTGCACGTCACGCTCCGCCACGGTGACGTGGAAGGCCGGGGCGAGGCGGCGCCGATCGAGCGCTACGGCGAGACGGCGGAGTCCGCCCTCGCGTTCGTGGAGCGCCACGGCCACCTCCTCGGCGACGACCCGTTCGCGCTCGAGAACATCGGTGCCGCACTCGCGTCGGTAGACGGCGAGCAGGCTGCGAAGGCCGCGCTCGACGCGGCGTTGCACGATCTGCAGGGCAAGCTGCTCGGTGTCACGGTCAACCGGTTGCTGGGGCTCCCGCGGACAGGCCCGCCGACCTCCTGGACCGTCTGGCTCGGCGACCCGGACGACATGGCGCGCCGCGCCGAGGCTGCCGCGCCGCGCTTCCGTCGTCTCAAGCTCAAGCTCGGCGGTGGCGACGGGCTCGACGTGGAGCGCGTCCGAGCGGTTCGGGGCGTCACCGCCCTCCCGCTCATGGTCGACGTGAACGAGTGGTGGACGGCGGACGAGGCGCTGGATGCGCTGGGCGAGCTTGCCGAGCTCGGCGTCGAGTACGTCGAGCAGCCCCTCCGCGAAGGAGATCCCGGAGGCGCCGAGCTCCGGCGGCGGGCGCCCGTGCCGGTCTATGTCGACGAGGACTGCCACACGCTGGCCGATGTCGCTGCGTGCCGCGAGGTCGCCCACGGGATCAACATCAAGCTCGCGAAATCGGGTGGGATCCGCGAGGCGGTGCGGATGGTGCACGCCGCCCGCGCGCTCGGCCTCGGCGTGATGCTCGGTTGCATGGTCGAGTCCGGTCTCGGGATCGCCGCCGGGTGTGCCGTCGCTCCGCTCTGCGACCACGTCGACCTCGACGGGAACCTGCTGCTCGCGCACGATCCCGCCCCGGGACCGTCGTTCGAGGACGGCATCCAGGTTGCCTCCGAGGAGCCGGGCCTTGGCTGCGGGTGAGCGCACGCTGATCCTCGCCGAGGGCTTCTCGGCCGATCCCCACTACGGAAAGACGATGCGTGGCGTGCTGCGCTACCGGCGCGACGACGTCGTCGGGATCGTCGACTCGACGCGGGCCGGGGAGAGCGAGGCCGGAGTCCCGATCGTCGGCGACGTGGCGGCCGGGTTGGAGCTCGGCCCTCAGGTCGCGATCGTCGGAGTCGCGACGCAAGGCGGACGCTTTCCACCCGCGTGGCGCGCGATTCTGCATGCCTGCATCGCCGGGGGCTTGTCGATCGAGAACGGCCTGCACGAGACGCTCACGGACGACCCCGAGCTCCGCCCACTCGCTGACGAGGCCGGCGTCGAGCTTCGCGACCTCCGCCGCCCGCCGGCCGGCCTCGACTGCGCGACCGGCGCGAACCTCGAGGTCGACGCACACGTCGTCCTGACGGTCGGCTCGGACTGCGCGATCGGCAAGATGACCGTCTCGCTCGAGCTCGACAGGGCGGCGCGGGAGCGTGGGATCGCCTCGGTGTTCGTGCCGACCGGCCAGACGGGGATCGCGATCGCCGGGTGGGGGATCGCCGTGGACGCAGTCGTGGCCGACTTCATCTCCGGCGCGGCAGAGACGCTCGTGGTCGAGGGCGGACGGCGCGGGGGAGAGCTGCTCTTCGTCGAAGGGCAGGGCGCGCTCCTCCACCCGGCGTACTCGGGCGTGACCCTCGGGCTGTACCACGGCTCGGTGCCGCACGCGCTCGTCCTCTGCCACCGGGCCGGCGCGACCGAGATCGAGGGCTCTCCGGGGCATCGCATCCCGCCGCTTCCCGACCTCGTCGAGCTGCACGAGCGGATCGCGCTGCCGCGGCGCCCGTCGCGTGTCGTCGCGCTCGCGCTGAACACCGGCGGGCTCGACGAGACCGCCGCCCGCGAGGCGATCGCCGCGGCGTCCGCCGAGACGGGGCTGCCCGCTGCAGACCCCGTGCGCGACGGCGCCGATGCACTGCTCGACGCGGTGCTCGTAGCCGTTTCGTGATCGTGGAGCATCCCCCCCGCTCGGTCCGGAGCGCGCGGCGACGACATCACGACGGGGGTCTGCGGCAGGTGATCTCGAGGCGGGGGGAAGGACGTGCGCGCAGGCTCGTCGCCGTGCGTCATCGCTCCTCGGCGCGGGCACCGGGCGGGACGCTCGCCTGCTTGACATCGAACACATGTTCTGTCATTCTGCGAACACATGTTCGCAATCGCCGTGATCGGTCGCATCCTCCTCGTCGCCCTGGCCGTGCTCGTGCTCTGGGCGTTCTTCGCAGGCGAGTCCGGGGCGAGCGGCCCGGAGCACGACTACCGCGTGCGGCCGGGCGACACGCTCTGGTCGATCGCCGAGCGGACGTTCGCCGGCGACCCGCGCGAGGGCGTGTGGAAGCTGCGCGAGCGGAACGGCCTCGACTCGACGACGATCGTGCCGGGACAGGTGCTCGTGGTGCCGAGGTAGGCGGCGGCCGGCGGCCCACCGGCCGGGGTCCGGGGCGGCCGGAGCGGGCTACGATCGACACCCGTGGACCTCGACGTCGTCTTCCTCGGCACCGCCGCGTCGGCGCCCACAGCGGCACGTGGAACGACGGCGACGCTCGTTCGCCGCGGGGGCGATCGGCTGCTCGTCGACTGCGGCGAGGGCACGCAGCGGCAGCTCCTCCGCTCGGACGTCGGCCTCGTCGATCTCGAGCACATCTTCCTCACCCATCTCCACGCCGACCACGTGCTCGGCCTGCCGGGGATGCTGAAGACGTTCGGGTTGCGCGGTCGCGAGATGCCGCTCGCGGTGTACGGCCCGCGGGGGACGCGGGCCTTGCTCGCGGCGCTCGGGGTCGTCGTCGGTCGCGTGACCTACCCGCTCGAGGTCGTCGAGCTCGGGCCCGGCGAGGTGGTCGAGCGCGACGGCTACCGCGTGGAGACGTTCGCCGTCGCGCACGGGACGACCGCCGTCGGCTACGCGGTGCGCGAGGACGAGCGGCCCGGACGGTTCGACGCGGACGCCGCCGACGCGCTCGGCGTTCCGGACGGGCCCGCGCGCGGCGCCCTGCAGCGAGGCGAGCCGGTCTCGCTGCCGGACGGCCGCACGGTCCTCCCCGACGAGGTGGTGGGGCCCGCCCGGCGAGGGCGGACGATCGTGCTGACGGGCGACACGGCGCCCGCGGGCTCGGTGGTCGATGCGGCCGCCGGCGCCGACGTGCTCATCCACGAGGCGACGTTTCTCGCGGACGAGCGAGCGCGGGCCCGCGAAACGGGCCACTCGACCGCGGCGGAGGCCGCCCTCGTCGCGCGCGAGGCGGACGTCGGGCTCCTCGTGCTGACCCATCTGTCCGCGCGCTATCCGCCGTCGGACGTCCTCGACGAGGCGCGGCAGCTCTTCCCCCGCACCGTGGTCCCCCGCGATTTCGACCTCCTGACAGTGCCGCTGCCCGGAGCGCGGCGCGCCGGACATCGTTGCCGCGGGGCGCGCGGCGCGGGCGGACCACGGAGGATGTAGGCTCCGCCGTGTGAGCGAGCTCGTTCAGGTCGCGGTCGCCGGCAGCGTCGACGAGGCGGCGGAGTTGCAGGCGCTCCTCACCAAGGCGGGTATCGAGGCGACGCTCGAGAGCGCGGTCGACGAGCACCCGGAGTCGCACGGCGACGTCCCGGTGCGCCTGCTCGTCTCCGCGCCGGAGCTCGACGCTGCGCGCGACGCGATCGAGGCGCTCACCGAGCCCGACGACGAGCTGCCGGGCTGATCCCCGTCACGAGCTCGGGGTGAAGACGATCGTGGTCGTCCCGGCGTAGCCCGGGTTCTGCAGCTCGAAGACGCAGGTGCGTGAGCCGTCGGCGTCCGGCGGGGCGGGGATGCGATGCGTCACGGCCCCACCGCTCGGCGTCTCGAGCTGCGCCACGTCGATCCCGTCGACCACTGCCTCGATCGGGTCTCCCGACTTGCCGAGGACCGTCACGTCGAGCGTGCCCTGCGTGCACGCGTACACCGTGACGCGTGCGGTGCCGCTGAAGTCGCCGTTCGGGAGGAACCCGTCGGTCCGCAGGGTGACGCGCACCGGCTGCTCCGGACGCCATGCCGTGAGCCCGTTCGCCTCGCTGTCTCCGGCGGGGCGCTCCGCGAGCTTGTCGCCCGCCAGCGTGATCGTCGACGGGGTGACGACGATCGGACGCTCGAAGGCCCCCGATGCAGTCCGCAGCACGCCGTCGGACCCGATCCCGAGATGGGTGACGACCGGCGGGAACGGGGTCGTGGCGGGCGCGAGCAGTGCGACGTCGACGATCCCGCGATTCCAGAAGATCGTCCGTGCCGTCGCGGTCCAGAGCCGATCGCCGATCACGAGCAGCGTGGCGTCGTCGAGCGCGGCCTCGTCGATCCAGCCCGGCGGGCTCGACCCGATCGCGACGCGCTGCTCGTGCGCCGACGCATCGGCGATCCGCCTGCCGGAGTCGACCGAGAGCAGCCCGAGACCCACACCGACGACCGCTGCGGCGACCCACACGAACCGACGGGGCAGGGCGAGGACCAGCGCGCCCGCGGCGAGCGCGCCGACGACGAGAACGGTGCGCGCCCACCCTTCCGAGGCGAGCCCGGTGAGCGTGGAGGACGTCGGTGCGTTCGGCAGCGTCTCCGGCGTCGCGAGCTGGGCGACCGGCACGGCAGCTGCGCCGGCCACGATCAGCGCCCAGACGGGAAGCACGACGGCGAGCGCGCGCGGCGCGCCACGCGAGATCCAAGTGCACAGGCCGATCGCGAGCAGCGGGACGAGCGTGATCAGGTACCGCTCCCCGACGGTGCCGAGGAAGGTCGCAGCGAAGAGCGCGACCTGGACGACCAGGAGCACGCCGTACGCGAGCGTCGTCGAGACGAATGCGCGTAGCGCCGGGTCGTGCTCCCGTCGGGAGAGGACGACCCACGCGAGGGCTGCGACCGCCAGGACCGCCACCCCGAGCCCGAGCACCGAGACGTCGAACGCGTGCCAGGCGAGCTCGGCCAGCCTGTCCGCCGACACCCCGGTCGCCTCGCCGACGGGCGTGTAGGCGCCGAGCAGTCGCCGCGTCGAGATGTCCTCGCCGGCCGCGAGCATTCCGGCGACGACGATCACGGCCGCGGCCACGCGCCAGCGCGCCGAACCGAAGCAGGGGCCGCAGGCGCGTGCGGTCCCCGGCGGCGAGAGAGTCGACGACGGCTGCGAGCAGGAACGCCGGGAGCAGGATGAGCGCCTGGAGGCGCACCGCCGCGGCTGCCGTCGCCCAGGCGACGAACACGCCGTAGCGCCACATGGACGGCTCCTCGAGCGCCCGCGCCAGCATGAGCAGCGCGACGGTGACGACGGTCAGCGTCAACGGCTCGGTCATGAGGAACCCCGAGTAGTGGAGCGCGGGTGCCGCGAGCACGAGCGCGGCCGCGGCGACCGCCCACCAGCGTGATGCGACGCGGCGCGCCCAGAGGTACGTCGGCAGCGCGACGAGCGACATGGCGAGTGCCTGGAGGAGCCGGGCCCACTGGATGCCGTCGCCGAGGTCGAAGGCCGCGAGCGGCGCTCCGATCAGGGCGGGCGTGAGGAGGCTGTAGTACGGGGACGGAAGGGTGCGCAGCGCGAGCGTCCCGTGCGTCCAGAGCCCCTCGCCGAGCATCCCGTAGACCATCTCGTCCGGTGCGATCCACGGCGTCGTGAACGCCTGCGCGGCTGCAAAGCGGACGGCGGTCGACGCCACGATCAGCGCGCCGACGGCGAGCGCCGCGCGCGAGACGCGGCCCCCACGCGGCGGGTGCACCGTGGCCGTCTCCGAGCCGGTCACGGGGCGCATCCTCGCGGTTCTCCGTGTGCAACGTGTGAAGGCCGTCACACGCGGCGGCTAGACTCGCGCGAGTCCCCTTTAAGCCGGTCCAGCGAGGCCGGGAAGGAGCACGCCGTGCACACCGACACCTCCCCGCGCGCCCCGGCGCGCGAGATCCTCGACGCGGACGCCGTCGCACGAACGCTCGCGCGGCTCGCGCACGAGCTGATCGAGCGGAACGACGACTTCCGACGCTCGCCCTCGTCGGTATCCACACGCGCGGCGTCCCGCTGGCGCAGCGGCTCCGCGCCCTCGTGGCCGAGCGGAGCGGCGTCGAGCCCCAGCTGGGCTCGGTCGACATCTCCTTCCATCGCGACGACGCCCTCGTCCGCGGGCGGTCGGCGCCGCTCAACGCGCACCCCGTCGTCCGCGGCACCGAGCTCGACTTCCCGCTCGAGGGCCGGACGTGCGTCCTCGTCGACGACGTCCTCTTCACCGGCCGGACGATCCGCGCCGCGATCGACGCCCTGCTCGAGTACGGGCGGCCCGACCGGGTCCAGCTGGCCGTGCTCGTCGACCGGGGGCACCGCGAGCTGCCGATCCGGCCCGACTACGTCGGCAAGAATCTCCCGACGGCGCTCGACGAGCGGGTGCGGGTCGAGCTCGAGGAGGTCGACGGTCGCGATCGGGTCGTGCTCGAGCGAGGCGAAGGCACGGGCGATGGCTGAGCGGGCACGGCGTCACCTGCTCGGCGTCGCCGACCTGACCCGCGACGACGCGGAGCGGATCCTCGACACCGCGCGCGCGCTCGAGCGCTCGCTGGATCGCGAGGTGAAGAAGCTTCCGACGCTTCGCGGCCGGCTCGTCGTCAACCTGTTCTACGAGTCCTCGACCCGGACGCTTGTCGAGCTTCGAGCTCGCCGCGAAGCGGCTCTCCGCCGACACGATGGTGCTGCGCGCGAGCGGATCGTCGGTGGACAAGGGCGAGTCGCTGCGTGACACGGCGCTGACGCTCGCCGCCTACGACCCGGACGTGATCGTCGTCCGGCACCCCCACATCGGCGCGCCGCACCTCGTCGCGCGCACGACCGAGGCGCACGTGGTCAACGCGGGCGACGGGAAGCACCAGCATCCGACGCAGGCGCTGCTCGACCTCCACACGATCCGGGACGCGCTCGGCCGGCTCGACGGGGTCACGCGTCGCGATCGTCGGGGACGTCCTCCACTCGCGCGTCGCGCGGTCGCTCGTCGAGGCGCTCCTGCTCGTCGGCGCCGAGCCGCGTGCTCGTCGCGCCGCCCACGCTCCTGCCGCGCGGGATCGAGGCGCTCGGGGCCGACCGTCAGCCACACGATCGACGCGATCGCGCGACGTCGACGTGGTCTACGTCCTGCGCATGCAGGCGGAGCGGATGGAGGCCGCCTACGTCCCCTCGCTGCGGGAGTACACCGCGCTCTACGGCGTCACGCCGGAACGGGTGCGTGCCGGTCAGGTCGTCATGCACCCCGGCCCGATGAACCGGGGCGTCGAGATCGACCCGCGCGTTGCCGACTCGGGCGCGTCGCTCGTCACGACCCAGGTGCGCTCCGGCCTCGTGGTGCGGATGGCGGTGCTCTACGACCTGCTCACGGCTCCCGGCCTGCAGGCAGTCGTGGCGCCTGCCATGGAGGTCGCCTAGTGCTCGCATGCAGGGACGGGCGGCGCGACTCGCTCACGCTCCGCGCCCGGCTGATCGACCCGACGAGCGGGCTCGACGAAGCCGCCACGGTGACCGTCGAGGACGGCGTCGTGACCGCGATCGACCGCGTCGCGGCCGCCCCCGACGGGCTCGTGCTCGCTCCGGCGTTCGTCGACCCGCACGTCCACCTGCGCACGCCCGGTCGCGAGGACGAGGAGACGATCGCGTCGGGGACGGAGGCGGCGGCCGCCGGAGGGTACTGCGCGATCGTCGCGATGCCGAACACCGACCCGATCGTCGACACCGCGGCGGTGCTGCAGGCGCTCGTGGAGCGGGCGCGCGAGGAGGCGGTCGTCCCCACCGGCTTCACGGCCGCGATCTCGAAGGGCCAGCGCGGGGAGGAGCTGACGGAGATGGCCGAGCTCGCGGCGTCCGGCGCGATCGCATTCACGGACGACGGGAGACCGGTCGCATCGGCGGGGTTGATGCGTCGTGCGCTCGCCTACAGCGCCGTCGCCGACCGGCCGCTCGCACTCCACTGCGAGGAGCCGACGCTCTCGGCCGGCGGTCAGATGCACGAGGGCGCCGTCTCGGCCGAGCTCGGGCTTGCGCGGCTGGCCCTCCGTCGCCGAGAGCCTGATGGTCGAGCGCGACCTCTCGCTGGCCGGCTACGAGGGCCGGCCGGTGCACCTCCAGCACCTGTCTGCGCGGGCATCGGTCGACGCCGTCAGGCGCGCGCGCGCGGCCGGGGTCCGGGTCAGCGCCGAGGCGAGCCCGCATCACCTCTGCGCGACCGACGAGCTCGTGCGTACCCTCGACGCCAACGTGAAGATGAATCCGCCGCTCCGCACCGAGGACGATCGCCGTGCGCTCGTCGACGGCCTCCTCGACGGCACCATCGACTGCATCGCGACCGATCATGCGCCGCACGCGCGCCACGAGAAGGACGTGCCCGTTCGAGGAGGCGCCGTTCGGCGTGACCGGGCTCGAGACGGCCTTCGGCGCGCTGAACACGTATCCTCGTGCGGACGGGGCGAGGTTCCGCTGGCGACGCTGCTCGAGCGTCTCTCCGCGGGGCCGGCGCGCGCGCTCGGGCTCCCGATCCCCACGGTCGCGGTCGGCGAGCCGGCGAACCTCGTGCTGCTCGACCTCGACGCGGAGTGGACGGTCCGCGAGGAGCGGGTTCCGCTCGCGCTCCGCGAACTCGTGGCTGCTCGGGCGCACGCTCGTCGGGGCGGTCGTGAAGACGGTCGCCGACGGACGGGTGGTGTTCGCGGCGTGAGGACGCCGACGCACGGCTACCTCCTGCTCGAGGACGGCACGGGGTTCCCGGGGCGATCGGTCGCCGCCGAGGGCACGACCTTCGGCGAGGTCGTGTTCACGACCGGGATGACCGGCTACCAGGAGACGGTCACCGACCCGAGCTACGCGGGGCAGCTCGTCACCTTCACGGCGCCGATGATCGGCAACTACGGCGTCGCCGACACGCCGGCTCGAATCGGAGATGCCGCACGCGCGCGCGGTGCTCATGCGCCGGCTCGGCGGGGAGGACTGGGCGCTCTGGCTCGCCGAGCGTGGGATCGTCGCACTCGACGAGATCGACACGCGCGCGCTGACGCTCCGGCTGCGCGACTCGGGCGCGATGCGGGGCGTCGTGGTGTCGGACGAGAAGGCGCTCGCCACGGCGGACGCGCTCGAGCGCGTGCGCGCACAGCCGTCGATGGAGGGCCAGGCGCTCGTCGCCCAGGTGTCGACACCGGCCCCGTACCGGTTCGGCGAGGGCGGGGAGGCGAGCGTCGCGGTGGTCGACTACGGCCTCAAGCGCTCGATCCTCCAGCGCCTCCAGGCTGCGGGGGCCGCCGTCACCGTCTACCCGCACGTCTGCGATCCCGACGACCTCGCCTCACACGACGGCGTGCTGCTCTCCAACGGCCCGGGCGACCCCGCGCCGCTCGTCGAGGAGACGCAGGTCGTCCGCGAGACGCTCGGCCGCGTCCCGATGCTGGGCATCTGCCTCGGCCACCAGCTGATGGGGCTCGCGACCGGTCACGAGACGACGAAGCTCCCGTTCGGCCACCGCGGCGCGAACCACCCGGTGCTCGACCGCGCCACGGGTCGGGTCCTCGTCACGAGCCAGAACCACGGCTTCGCGGTCGTGCCGTCCGAGTCGGGCCGAGGCGACGCACGTGTCGCTGTACGACGACACGGTCGAGGGGTTCGACTTTCCCGATCTCGACGCCCGGTCGGTCCAGTTCCACCCGGAGGCCGGGCCGGGGCCGCACGACGCCTGGCCGATCCTCGAGCGGTGGGTCGAGGGGCTGAGAGGCTAGTGCCGGCCCGCCGCGACCTCCGCTCGATCTGCGTGATCGGCTCGGGGCCGATCGTGATCGGCCAGGCGTGCGAGTTCGACTATGCGGGCTGCCAGGCCCTCAAGGTGCTCCGCGAGGACGGCTACCGCACGATCGTCGTCAACTCGAACCCGGCGACCATCATGACCGACCCGGGGTTCGCCGACCGGACGTACATCGAGCCGCTCGACCTCGAGGGAGTCGCCGACGTGCTGCGCCGCGAGCGCCCGGACGCGCTGCTGCCGACCCTCGGCGGCCAGACGGCGCTCAACCTCGCGGTCGAGCTCGACGCGGCGGGCGTCCTCGAGGAGCTCGGCGTCGAGCTGCTCGGCGCACGGATCGACGTGATCCACCGCGCGGAGGACCGCGAGCTCTTTCGCGAGGCGGTCCAGCGCTGCGGGCTGCGCGTGCCGCGCTCGGTGATCGTGGAGTCGGTCGACGACCTCGCAGACGCGCCGGTGCCCGCGGTCGTCCGGCCCGCCTTCACGTTGGGCGGCCACGGCGGCGGCTTCGCCGACGACGTGGCGGCGCTGCACCGCCAGGTCGAGCGCGGCCTCGCCGAGAGCCCGATCGGCCAGGTGCTCGTCGAGGAGTCGATCCGAGGCTGGGACGAGTTCGAGCTCGAGGTGATCCGTGACCAGGCCGACAACGTCGTGATCGTGTGCTCGATCGAGAACCTCGACCCGATGGGGGTGCACACGGGCGACTCCGTCACGGTCGCGCCGCAGATGACGCTCCCCGACGAGGCCTACCAGGAGCTTCGCGACGCGGCGGCCGCCGTGATCAGGGCCGTCGGCGTCGAGACCGGCGGGTCGAACATCCAGTTCGCACGCCACCGGTCGACCGGGGAGCTGCGCGTGATCGAGATGAACCCGCGTGTCTCCCGCTCGTCGGCCCTCGCGTCGAAGGCGACCGGCTACCCGATCGCGAAGGTCGCCGCGAAGCTCGCGGTCGGCTACACGCTCGACGAGATCCCGAACGACCTCACGAAGACGACGCCCGCGAGCTTCGAGCCGACGCTCGACTACGTCGTCGTCAAGTTCCCCCGCTTCGCGTTCGAGAAGTTCCCGGGCGCCGACCCGACGCTCGGGACGCAGATGAAGTCGGTCGGCGAGGCGATGGGCATCGGGCGGACGTTCACCGAGGCGTTCCTCAAGGCGTTCGGCTCGCGCGAGCTCGATCCGGGCTCGCCGACGCCCTGGGCGACGATCGACGACCTGCCCGAGGGCCTGCACCCGTGGTTCGTCGAGCAGCTCGAGAGCGCCAAGCGCGAGCTGCGGACGGGCGACATCCGTCGCGCGAAGCGCGCGGGATGGGGCGACGACTCGATCGGCGCGGCGTGGGGGACGTCCGGCGACGACGTGCGGCGCACCCGCTACGCCCGCGGGATCAAGCCCGCGTATCGACGCGTCGACTCCTGCGGCGGGGAGGTCGAGGCCGGATCGAACTACCTCTACTCCACCTGGGGCGAGGAGGACGAGGGGCCGCCCGCGTCGTCGAAGCCGCGTGTCGTCATCCTCGGCTCGGGCCCGAACCGGATCGGGCAGGGGATCGAGTTCGACTACTGCTGCGTCCACGCCGTCCAGACCTTCCGCGCGCTCGGGTACGAGGCCGTGATGGTCAACTGCAATCCCGAGACCGTCTCCACCGACTACGACACGTCGGACCGCCTCTACTTCGAGCCGCTCTCGCCGGAGGAGGTGCTGGCGGTCCTCGACCGGGAGCAGCCCGTCGGCGTCGTGACGCAGTTCGGCGGCCAGACTCCGCTCCGGCTCGCGAGGCACATCGAGGCCGGGGGCTACCGGATCCTCGGAACACCGCATGCCGCGATCGACCTCGCGGAGGATCGCGAGCACTTCGGCGCGCTCGCCCGGGAGCTCGGCGTGCGCTGCCCTCCGTGGGCGACGGTCGAAGGCGTCGACGAGGCGCTCGCGGCCGCGCGGGAGATCGGCTACCCCGTGCTCGTGCGTCCGTCGTACGTGCTGGGCGGCCGCGCGATGCGAATCTGCGACGGAGAAGACGATCTGCGCGGCGCGATGGGCGCGGTGAGCGGCTCGGTGCTGATCGACCGCTTCGTCGAGAACGCGATCGAGATCGACGTGGACGCGCTCTGCGACGGCACGGACGTGTTCGTCGGCGCCGTCATGCAGCACGTGGAGGAGGCCGGCGTCCACTCCGGCGACTCGTCGTGCGTCCTTCCCGCACAGTCGCTCACGCTCGCGAACGCGCTCGAGGTGGAGCACGTCGTCCGGAGGCTCGGCCCGGCGCTCGGGGTCGTCGGCCTGCTCAACGTCCAGCTTGCGATCGCCGACCAGACCGTCTACGTCCTCGAGGCGAACCCGCGTGCGTCGCGCACCGTCCCCTTCGCGAGCAAGGCCACCGGGATCAACCTCGTCGCCGCGGCCTGCCGCCTCGCGCACGGCGACCGGCTCGCCGACCTGGCCCTCACGCCGCCCCGCCCGTCGGAGGTGAGCGTCAAGGCGGCGGTGCTCCCGTTCGCACGCTTCCCCGGCGCCGACCCGGTGCTCGGGCCGGAGATGCGCTCGACCGGGGAGGTGATGGCGACCGCGTCCGACCTGCCGACGGCGTTCGCGAAGGCAGAGCGGGCGGCAGGGCGGCCGCTCCCGACCTCCGGGGCAGCGTTCCTCTCGGTGCGGGACGGCGACAAGGCGAGCATCGCCCCCATCGCCGCGGCGCTCGCCGGGCTCGGATTCGAGCTCGTGGCGACGAGCGGCACCGCACGGACGTTGCGCGCGGCGGGGCTCGAGGTCGAGGAGGTGGGCAAGGTCGCCGACGCCGAGCCGGGGGAGCCGACCGTCGTCGACCTGATCCGTCAGCGGCGCTGCAACCTGGTCGTCAACACGCCGCAGGGCTCGGGCGCGCGTGCAGACGGCTACCTGATCCGCGAGGCGGCGCTCGTTGCCCGGGTGCCGTGCATCACGACCATCTCCGGCGCCGCCGCGGCCGTGCACGCGATCGCAAACGCCCGGGCGGAGGCAACGCTCTCGCTCCAGGAGCGGATCCCGGTTCCGGCCACCGGCGGCGACGGCTGAGGCAGTGCGGAGCGAGCGGCTGACGGTCGTCGGCAACGAGCCCGTCGGCCCGTACGCCCTCGTGCGGCTCCGGCGCGGCGGGCTCGAGCCCGGCACACCCGGACAGTTCTTCATGCTCGAGGCACCGGGACGGGTGCTGCCGCGCCCGTTCAGCCTGTGCCTCGCGCCCGAGGACGAGCTCGGCTTCCTCGTCGACCCGATCGGGCCGGGAACGCGCGCCATCGCCGCGCTCACGCAGGGGGACGCGATCCGGGTGACGGGGCCGCTCGGCAACGGCTTCGACCTCTCGGTGGCGCGCCCGCTCCTCGTCGGCGGCGGGATCGGCGTCGCGCCCTTTCCGTACCTCTCCGCGCGCCTCGGACGCCCACGTGCGGTGCTCGGGTTCCGCACCGCGTATCACGCGGAGGCGGCCGCGCTCGTCCCGAACGCCGAGGTCGTACTCGACCCGACGCTCGTCACCGACGCGCTCCCGGCCGACCCGGGCGACGTCCTCGCATGCGGTCCCGAGCCGATGCTCGAGGCGGTCGGCAGACGGGTCCCGGGGGCGCAGCTCGCGTGCGAGGCTCCCATGGCGTGCGGGTACGGCGCCTGCTACGGCTGCGTCGTCGAGCGCGACGGCGGGTACGCCCGCCTGTGCATCGACGGCCCCGTGCTCGTCGCTGCCGGGGAGGCGCGATAGACGCCGTGCGCGTTCCGCTCCTCAACGCCTCGGGGTGCCTCGACCCGCTCACCGCGGCCGACGTCGCGCGCTCGCTCGACGTCGTCGTCACGAAGACGATCACGCCGCTCCCGCGCACCGGCAACCCGCCCGTGCGGATCGCGGAGACCGAGCACGGCATGCTCAACTCGATCGGCCTGCAGGGCCCGGGCATCGACGCATTCGTCGATCACACGCTGCCGCGGCTCGCGCAGCTCGGCGTCACGCTCTGGGTCTCCGTCGGGGGCTTCTCGGCGGGCGACTACGCGCGCTGCTGCGAGCAGCTCGACGGCGACCCTCGCGTCGCCGCGATCGAGCTGAACCTCTCCTGCCCGAACGTGGAGGAGGCCCCGGAGACTGCCGCCGAGCTCGTCGCGGCCGCGCGTGGCACGACCTCCAAGACGCTCTACGCGAAGCTCTCGCCGGCGCAATGGGACGTCGCCGAGTCAGCCCGGGCGGTCGTCGCCGCCGGGGCGGACGGCCTGTCGCTCGTCAACACGATCCGCGGGCTGGCCCTCGACCCGGGCAGCCTCCGCCCGCGGCTCGCCCGCGGTGCCGGCGGCTATTCGGGCCCCGGTCTGCGCCCGATCGCACTCGCCTGCGTCCACGCCTGCGCTGAGGCGGTCGACGTCCCCATCGTGGGCATGGGGGGCGTGTTCTCCGGCCGCGATGCGCTCGAGCTCGTGGCCGTCGGTGCGAGCGCGGTCGCACTCGGAACGGTGCTGTTCGCGGACCCGTTCGCATCCGCTCGCATCCGGAGCGAGCTCGACGCCGCGGCCGCCGCCCACGGCTCGGATGATCTTCGCGCGATGCGAGCCCCTCTGTTGCCTCATTAGAAAAAAGCCTGCAAATCGTCGAAAACGGTACTGCTTGATTCGCGGTCAGACCTTGCTAGACTCGGCGCCTCAATGGTCACGTCGAAGACGCACGCCCAGGCACCCGCCCGGTCGCTCGACCAGCGGATGGAAGCCCTCCAGCGTGCGAACGACATCCGCGTCCGGCGCGCACAGCTGAAGAAGGACCTCAAGGACGGACGCGTTCACATCGAGTCGATCCTGCTCGACCCACCCGAGTACGTGTCGACGGCGAAGGTCTTCGACATGCTGATGGCGGTCCCGAAGTTCGGCCGCGTCAAGGCGGCGCGGCTGCTGAACCAGTGCCGGATCAGCCAGTCGAAGACGGTCGGCGGCCTCTCCGAGCGGCAGCGGGCCGAGCTCGTCAATCTGTTCAACAATCGGTGACCTCCGGCTCCGCCGGCGGCGATCCGATGCCCGCTCGGTGGGAGCCGTGAAGCCCGTCGTCGTCGTGACGGGGCCATCCGGTGCCGGCAAGGGCACGCTGATCCGAGGGCTGCTCGAGCGCCTCCCGGTGCTCGAGGTGGCGATCTCCGCCACGACGCGCCCGCTGCGCGCCGGGGAGGAGAACGGCCGCGAGTACTGGTTCCTGAGCGACGAGGAGTTCAGCGCGCGCGTCGAGGACGGCGCGTTCCTCGAGTGGGTCGAGTACGTGTCCCACAAGCGCTACGGGACGCTCAGGTCGGAGATCGAACGGATCGCGGATCGCGGCCGGGTCTGCGTGCTCGAGCTCGAGCTCGACGGCGCCCTCCACGTGCAGGAGGAGGTGCCGGGCGCCTGCACGATCTTCATCTCCGCCGACGTCGACGAGCTCGAGCGGCGTCTGCGCGAGCGCGCGACCGAGTCGACCGGCGAGATCGAGGATCGCATCACGCTCGCCCGCTACCAGCTCGAGCAGGCGCACCGCTTCCGCTACATGGTGCGAAACGACGACGTGACTCGCGCCGGCGAGGTGCTGGCCGCGATCGTCGAGCGGGAGCTGGCGCTCGCCTCCGCCGGATCGCCCGTGGCCGGCGGTCTCCGGCTCGAGCAGTCCTAGCCGGGCGCCACGGCGCCCGACCGTGGCCGCGGACGCGAGCGTCCGCTCGCAGGTACCATGGCGCCCGATGATCGAACCCCGCATCGACCAGCTGCTCTCGCACACCGCCACGGACACCGATCCGCCGTCGCGGTACGCCCTCGTGATCATGGCCGCGAAGCGCGCTCGTCAGATCAACAACTACCACCACCAGCTCGGGGAGGGCCTCGGGCTGGAGGATGCGCCCCCGCCGCTCGTCGAGTCCCGCTCGAAGAACTACCTGACGATGGCGATGGAGGAGATCTCCCGGGGCAAGCTCAAGTTCGAGTACGGCGCCCCGGCGTCGTAGAGCGTGGGGCAATAGCCGGGGAAACCCTCCCGGTTTCCCCTGGCCCCTTTCCCTGGGCCGCTTCGCGGACAGGTGACCACGCCACCGGCACAATGTGCCCGTGGCGCGGATCCTGGTGGGAGTGACCGGAGGCATCGCGGCCTACAAGGCCTGCGAGCTCGTGCGCCTCCTCGTACGTGCGGGCCACGACGTCACGCCGATCACGACGCGCGGCGCCGAGCGCTTCGTCGCGGCGGACACCTTCTGGGCGCTCGCGCGCAAGAGCGCGCCCGCCGACCCGTACCCGCACCTCGTCGACGCCGAGCTGCTCGTCGTCGCCCCCCTCACCGCCAACACGATGGCGCGGCTCGCCCATGGGCTCGCGGACGACCCTCTCACCGAGACCGCGCTCGCTCATCGCGGGCACCTCCTGCTCGCCCCTGCGATGAACACCGCCATGTGGGAGCATCCGGCGACCCAGGCGAACCTCGCGCTTCTCGTCGAGCGCGGCGCCGAGGTGATCGGCCCCCGCGAGGGCGAGCTGGCGGAAGGGCTCGTCGGTGCCGGGCGCATGGCGGAGCCCGAGGAGATCGCCGGCCGGATCGCGGAGCTGCTCGACACGCCCGCCCAGGACGGCCCGCTCGCGGGACGCAGCGTGCTCGTGACCGCGGGAGGGACGCGCGAGCCGCTCGACAGCGTTCGCTTCGTCGGGAACCGCTCGTCGGGGCGGATGGGCGTCGCGCTCGCCGACGCCGCCCGGGAGCGCGGTGCGCACGTCACGCTCCTGGCCGCGAACCTCGTGGTGCCGCCGCCCAGCGGCGTCGAGGTCGTCGAGGCCCCGACCGCGGCCGACCTCCGTCGCGAGGCGCTGGCGCGCGGTGGCTCGGACGTGATCCTGATGGCCGCGGCCGTGTCGGACTACCGGCCGGCGGAGACGATCGAGGCGAAGCGTCCGAAGAGCGCGGAGCCGTGGACGGTCGACCTCGTCCCCACCGCCGACGTCGCGCGGGCGCTCGGCGCCGCACGCCGCGACGGCCAGGTGCTCGTCGCGTTCGGGGCCGAGAGCGGGGAGGACGGGCTCGGGCGCAAGCGCGCGATGCTGACGGAGAAGAACGTCGACCTCGTCGTCTACAACGACGTGGGACGGAGCGACATCGGGTTCGACAGCCTCGACAACGAGGTCGTGCTCGTGGCACGGGACGGGGAGGAGCGTGTGGTCTCGAAGGCGTCGAAGGCCGTGATCGCCCACGCGATCCTCGACGAGGTCGAGCGCCTGCTCGACGGGCGGATGTGACCGAGAGCGCCGAGCTCGAGCCGGTCGTCGGCGCCGCCGACGAGGCCGCCGCCATGGCCGCACGGGTCGTCGAGAACCTCGGCTCGGCGGTGCACGCCTCGCGCGAGACGCTGCGCCTTCCGCTCCTGTGCCTGCTCGCCGAGGGCCACGTGCTCGTCGAGGACGTCCCCGGCGTGGGCAAGACGGTGCTCGCGAAGGCGCTCGCCCGGTCGCTCGACTCTGACCTTCCACCGCGTGCAGTTCACGCCGGACCTGCTTCCCGCCGACGTCACGGGCGTCAACGTGTTCGACCGCCAGAGCGGGACGCTTCCGCTTCCGCCCGGGCCCCGTGTTCGCCAACGTGGTGCTCGTCGACGAGATCAACCGCGCGTCGCCGAAGACGCAGTCGGCGTTGCTCGAGGCGATGCAGGAAGGGCAGGTGACGGTCGACGGCGCCACGCACATGCTCGTGCGCCCGTTCCTCGTGCTCGCCACGCAGAACCCCGTCGAGTACGAGGGCACGTATCCGTTGCCGGAGGCGCAGCTCGACCGGTTCGCGGTGCGCATGACGATCGGGTACCCGCCCCAGGCGGACGAGGCGCGGATGCTCGCCGAGCAGACCACCGAGCCGCCGCTCGAGCGGCTCGAGCCGGTCGCCGCCCACGCCGAGCTCGTGTCGGCGATCGAGGCCGCCCGCCGGGTCCACGTGGAGGAATCCGTCAACGGCTACGTGGTCGCGCTCCTGCGGCACACGCGCGCGAGCGACCGGGTCGCGCTCGGCGGGAGCCCGCGCTCCGGGATCGCCCTGCTACGGCTGGCGAAGGCACGTGCGCTCGTCGAGCGGCGCGACTTCGTGGTGCCGGAGGACGTCATCTCGCTCGCCGTCCCGGTGCTCGCACACCGCCTGATCCTCGCCCCCGAGGCCAGAGCGACGGGCGTCACGGTGGAGGAGGTCGTCGCCGAGGCGCTCGACGCCACTCCGGCGCCGGTATGAGTCGTCTGGGCGGGACGGGCCTGACCGCCGCCTGCGTGCTTGCCGGCGCATGGATCCTGGGCTCGACGGCGCTTGTCGTGCTGGGCGTCGGGCTCGCGCTCGCGGCGCTCGCGGCGCGTGGCTGGACGGTCGCCGTCGTCCGCAGGCTGGCCGTCGAGCGACGCCCGCTCGACGGCCCGCCCGTCGAGGGGCAGCCGCTCAGGCTGGGGGTCGACGTCTGCGGGCCGAGGTGGCTCGCGTCGCGGCTCGTCTGGCGTGACCGGCTCGGCACGCTCGGTGAGCGCTCCGTCGGCGTCGGAGCGGACGGATCCGCGGTGATCGTCGTCGAAGCGCCGCCGCGCGGCCGTTACCGCGTCGGCCCCGGGTCGCTTCTCGCGACGGACCTCCTCGGTCTCGGTCGGGCCGAGGTGACGCTCGACCGGGAGGTGCGGGTGACGGTGCGTCCCCGGGTGCCCGACCTCCACACGCTGTTCACGGACACGGGCACGTGGGCCGAGGGGGGCCGGCGGATGCTCCTTCGCCGGCCGAGCGGCCTCGAGCCGCACGGCGTGCGGGAGTACGTGGAAGGCGAGCCGCTCCGCGCCGTCCACTGGCCGACCTCCGCCAGACGGGGCGAGCTGATGGTGCGCGAGCTCGAGGATGCGCCGCGCGAGAGCGTCGCCGTCGTGCTCGACGTCGATGCCGATTCCGTCGCCGGGCCGTCCGGTGCGTCGAGCCTCGACGACGCCGTCCGCGCGGCCGCGGGGCTCGTTCACGCCCACGCGCTCCGGTCGCGCCGCGTGCTGCTCGTCGTCGCCGCGCCGGACCCGGTCGTCCAGCGCGTGCGAGGCGTCGGCCCCGACTGGGAACTCGCTCTCGACGCGCTGGCGGCGGCAGAGCCCTGCCGCGCGGCCCCGCTCCGGGCGCTCGTCGCGCCACGCGGCGCTGTCGCGGCCGTCCCCGAGCTCGTGGTCGTGACGGCGCGGCCCGAGGTCGTCGCAGATGCGCTGGCGGCGCGGGCGTCCCTCGCGCGGTCGACCGCCGCTCGTGGCAGTCGACGCGCCGACCTACGCCGGACGGCCGCCGGCACGCCCGTCGCCGGCGTTGCTGCGGCTCGCAGGCGCCGGCGTGGCGGTCGCCGTCGTCCGTCACGGCACGCCGCTCCCCGAGGCGCTCGGAGGGTTGCGGGTGAGGGCAGTTGGCTGAGCTCGTCTCCGCCCGTGCGCTGCTCGCGGCCGCACCCGGCGTCGCGGTCGTTCTCTACGCGTGGACCCTGCTCGAATCGCCCGTGTCGCCCGGTGCGTTCGTCGCTGCGTGCGCCCTGGCACTTCTGCCCGCGCTTCTGCGAGATGGTCGGTGGAGCGTCGCAACCGCGGTTGCAGCGAGCCTGGCGGCGCTCGCGGTGACGTTCGACGCGTGGCCGCACAGGGCCCTGCGCGAGGCGTGGAGCGGGCTCCGAGACGCCCCGGCGGTCCAGGCGCCCTTCGACCCGGCGGACGTGTCGGCCCTCCACGGGCTCGTGGTCGTCGTCGCGTTCGGCCTCGCGCTCGTCGTCTCGGTCGGCGCCGCATGGCGGCGGCCGTGGGCGGTGGCGGCAGCCGTCGCGGTGGGCGTCGGCTTTCCGGCGGTCCTGCTCGAGGACGCGCACGCCGTCCTGCTCGGCGTGCTCGCGCTCGGCTCGGTGCTGTGGGCCTCGCTCGTGCTCGGTGCGGCGGACGTCCGCCGCGCGCTCGTCGGAGTCGTCCTCGCGGCCGTTCTGGTCGCCGTGTCCGGCAGCGCGGCGCTCGCCGGGTTGGCGCCGGGGTCCGGCAAGGTCGACTGGCGCGGCTGGGACCCGTTCGCGAGCGGCGGGACGAGCGACGTGCGGTTCCTCTGGGACGCGAGCTACGACGGGATCGACTTCCCCATCCGGCCGACGGTGATGCTCAGGATCCGGGCCCCCGCCCGGGCGGAGTACTGGCGCATCTCGACGCTCGAGACGTTCACGGACGACCGCTGGATCGAGCATCTCTATCCCGCGGCCCTCGCCGGCGCCGGGCGGCTCCCGGCCGACCCGCTCGCTCCGCGACGGGACGCGCAGCCGGGGAGCTGGCTGGAGCAGAAGGTCACCATCGAGGGTCTCGACGACAGCCGTGTCCCGGCCGCGACGGAGCCGGCCCGTGTCGACGGGCCGTCGCTCGGGCGGATCGAGTACATGCAGGGTGGCGTGATGGTCGCCCGCCATCCGTTGCGTCGCGGCGACACGTACACGGTCTGGAGCCACACACCGCGACCGACCCCGCGCGCCCTCGCGGCGTCGCCGCCGCGGTATCCCGCGGCCATCGGCCGCTACCTCCAACTCGAGACGGCGGATTTCCCCGGCTTCGGCACGTCGGGCCGGGTCGCGCGCGTCGACAGGCTCTTCCGCGACGACCGGTATCTCGCGATCCGGGCCTACCGGCCCCTCTGGGAGGACGCGCGCAGGCTCACGGCCGGCGCCCGGTCGCCGTACGAGGCGACGCTCGTCCTCGAGCGGTGGTTTCGCGACCGTGGCGGCTTCCGCTACGAGGAGCATCCGCCGCCGAGCGGGACGAGGGCGCCGCTCGTCGATTTCGTGGAGGTGACCCGGGCCGGCTACTGCCAGCACTACGCCGGCGCCATGGCGTTGATGCTGCGCACGCTCGGCATCCCGGCCCGCGTCGCGGTCGGCTTCACCGCGGGCACGTGGAAGGGCGGGATCTGGACGGTCACCGACCAGCAGGCCCACGCGTGGGTCGAGGTCTGGTTCGCCCGATACGGGTGGCTCGCGTTCGACCCGACACCCGGGCGCGGGACGCTCTCGGCCGTCTACACCCTGGCCTCGGACTCGGCGGACGCCGTCCGCGCGCTCGGCACCGGCCGGTTTCTCGATTTCACCCCTGAGCCATCCGGGAACGGTGGAGGCTCGGCGCCGGCTGCCACGGCGTCGCCCGTCTCGTCGAGCGTCCGGTGGTGGCCCGTCGGGATGCTCCTCGCGCCGTTCGCCCTCGCTCTCGCGCTGGTCCTCGTGAAGCATGCACGCCGCCGGCGCAGGCTCGGGCGGGCGGATCCGCGCCGGCTCGCAGCGGGTGTGCGGGCAGAGCTCGTCGACGCGCTTCGCGACCGTGGCGCGAACGTCGAGCCGGACGCGACCCCGTCCGAGCTCCGCCGCGCGGCCGAGCGCGTCCTCCGCGTCCCGGTGGCCTCGCTGACGGAGGCCATCGCCGAGGCACGGTACGGCCCGACCGGCCGGGCGCGAACCGCCGCCGAGCGGGCCCGCGGCGACCTCCGCCGGATCCTGGCGGCCGCAGCCGCCCAGGAGGCGCCACGCGTACGCCTGCGGGCGGCGCTCTCGCTGCGCTCGTTGCGGCCCGAGGGGGGCGCGCGGTGACCGAGGCGTACGATCTCTTCCAGCAGGGCCGGCACCATCTGCGGAGCGGCATGCCCGCCCAGGCGACCGTGGCTCTGGAGAAGGCGAAGCGGCTCGAGCCCGAGAAGGCGTCGATCCGCGAGGCACTCGGGATCGCGTACTTCCGCATCAAGCGCTGGGAGGAGGCGGAGGCGGAGTTCCGCAAGGTGCTCGAGCTCTCGCCGGCCGACGACTACGCCCACTACGCGCTCGGTCGGGCGCTGCGCAATCAGGGCCGCTACGACGAGGCCCGGAGGCATCTGAAGCTCGCCCGCTCGCTCAGGCCCTCCCGGCGCACCGAGCTCGGAGACGGTTGACCGTCTACGGCTCGAGGTCCGCGACGAGCGAGGCGTACCGTCGGAATCGCCGTCTCGCACCCGCGGCGAAGGCGCTGCGGTAGACGTCGGCCGTGGAGGCGTCGAGCGTCGCCGCGTACGTCTCGCGGAGCTCGAGCAGGCGGTCTGCGACGGCGTCGACGACGAGCTGGTAGTCCCCGTACGCCTCCTCCGCGGTATCGCGGCCGGCGGCATTCCAGGCCGCCTCCGCCTGATCTGCCTCCTCGAGCAGGTCTGCGTCGTCCTCGGCGAACAGCCTGAGCTGAGCCTCCACGAGCTCGTCGAACGGTCCGCCTCGCCGGAGCCTCACACGAGCTCCTCGTACAGCGAGAGATGTTCCGTCGCGGCCGCATCCCAGGTGAGCTCGTCACGGGCACGGCGCGCGCCCGCCCTGGCCTCGTCCAGCGCGTCCGGATCGTCGAGCAGCTCCCGCAGCGAGGCGGTCAGGCCGACGACGTCTCCCGGCGGGACGACGCGGCCCGCGCCGAAGCGCGCGACGACCTCCCCAAGACCGCCGACGTCGTAGACGACCGCCGGCACACCGGCGCCGAGGGTCTGCAGGAGGGCCCCGGACTGGTCGAGCTCCGCCCGGTAGGGAAACGCGGCGACGGTCGCCTCCGAGAACGCACGCTCGAGCTCGGCCGGCCCCAGGTAGCCGAGCCGCCACTCGGCCCGGTCGCCGGCCGCGCGCCGGAGCTCGTCGAGCGGGATGCGCGGGTCGCCCGCCACGAGCAGCCGGGCGCCGGGCACGGCGAGCGTCGCGCGCACCGCATCGTCGAGCCCCTTGTAGGGCCGGATCACCCCCGGGGCGAGCACGGTGCGGCCGTCGTCCATCCGCGGAGGGTCGCTCCGGAAGACGGGATGGGGGACGACCCGGAGCTTCGTCTCCTCGACGCCCAGTCCTGCGAGCACGCCGCGACCCCGCTGGGAGTGGACGACGATCCGGTCGAACCGTGCGAACAGCCGCTCCCAGAGCCGTCGGCGTCGCGCCGTGCGCCGGGGGACCAGGTCGTGCGCCGTGAAGACGAGCGGTCTCTTCGAGCGGAGCAGGACGACGTCGAGCTCCGGCGCGGCGAGCCACTGCAGGTGGAGGACGTCGGCGGGCCGTGCGAGCAGCCGTCGCATGCCGACGGGATGCTCGAGCGCCCGCGCGGCGCGGCGGAGCGTGTCGCTCCCGATCGTGCTCGAGCGCGGATAGAAGGCCTCGACGAGCGCGTAGCCGTCCGGCTCGGGTCGCGCGCCGAAGCGGAACGGGGCCGTGACGAGCTCGACGCGGGCGCCGCCGCGTGCGAGCGCCGACGCCAGCTCGTGGTCGTACGGCGGCGTGAACGCAGGGGGGTCGGCGAGCAGGACGTGCATCGGCGCAGAGCGACGACGGTACCCGTAGCCTCGGCGGCCCGACCACGATGGAGCTCCTCGTCCGCACCTGGAACGTCTTCCACGGGAACGCCGATCCGCCGCGGCGCGCCGGCCACCTGCGCACGATGATCGAGCTCGTCGCCGCGGACGGCCCCGACGTGATCTGCCTCCAGGAGGTTCCCGTCTGGGCGCTCCCCCGCATCGACGACTGGTCCGGCATGCGGCGCTTCGACGCCGTCACCCGCCCGCCGCTCTGGCCCGGCCCGATCTCGAAATGGGTGACGCGCGCCCACCAGGGAGTCTTCCGCTCGGGCCTCGCGGGCCAGGCGAACGCCATCCTGGTCGCGCCGCGTCATGCCGCGACCGGCCTCGGGCACGCGCGCATCTCCGAGCACGGCCGCGAGCGCCGGCTCGTCCACGCGGTGCGGATCGCCGCGGGCGCCGGTGTCACGATCGCCAACCTGCACGCGTCCAACGACCACGTGCACCCGGACGTTCCCCGTGCCGAGGCGGCGCGGGCGGCGGCGTTCGCCGAGCGCGTCGCGACGTGGGGGGACGTGCTGCTGCTCGCCGGCGACTTCAACGTGGAGGACCCCGGGCTTGACGCGTACACCGCTCCTCTGGGAGGCATCGACCACGTGCTGGTGCGGGGTGGCCGGATCGTGGAGACCTTCGCGTGGCCGCCCGAGCGGCGCATGCAGAATGGCCTCGTGCTGTCCGATCACCCCGTTGTCGAGGCGCGGATCGAGACGGTGGCAGCGTGACGTTCGAGGAGGCGCGGGCGCTCTTCCCGGTTCTCGAGACGGTCGCGTACCTGAACGCCGGCACCTTCGGTCCCCTCGCCCGACCCGTGGCAGACGCGCTCGTTCAGTCGGTCGAGACCGACACCGCGCACGGACGCAGCGGCTCGGCGTACTTCGAGGCGACCCTGGCGCTACGCGACGAGGCGCGCGAGGCGTTCGCGGCGCTCGTCGCCGCCGACCCGCTGCAGGTGGCCCTTACCGGGTCGACGACGGAGGGGTGCGCGATCGTGCTCCGCGGTCTCGGCCTCGAGCCCGGCGACGAGGTCGTGACGACGACGGACGAGCATTTCGGCCTGCTCGGCCCGCTCGGAGCGGCAGCCGCGAGGGTGGTCGTCGTGCCGCCCGACCCGGACGCGATCCTCGCCGCCGTCACGCGCCGCACGAGGCTGATCGCGACGTCGTCCGTCCTCTGGACGACGGGCGCCGTGCTGCCCCTCGCCGAGCTGCGCGAGCGAAGCGGTGTTCCCGTGCTCGCCGACGGGGCGCAGTCGGTCGGCGCGATCCCGACGACGGCCGCCGGCGTCGACTTCCTCACGATCTCCGGCCAGAAGTGGCTCTGCGGTCCCGACACGACGGGCGCGCTCGTCGTCCGCGACCCCGAGCGGCTCACCGTCACCTCGCCGGGCTACTTCGCGCAGACCGCTCACGCCCCCGACGGCTCGTACGAGCCGCAGCCCGGTGCGCGCAGGTTCGAGCCGGGCTGGTGGTCGCAGGGGGTGCTGCGGGCGACGCTCGTGGCGATCCGGCTCCGGCCGGAGTGGTGCTTCGAGCGCTCCGCTGCCGTCGCGGAGCACTGCCGCCGGCTGCTCGCGCCGCGGGTCGACCTCGTCACGCCTCCCGTCGGCTCGACCCTCGTGAGCTTCCGCCCCGACGGGGAGCCCGCCGAGACCGTCTCGCGGCTGTACGAGGCCGGCGTCCATGTCCGCGAGCTGCCGGGGCGCGGGCTCGTGCGGGTCTCGTGCGGCTGGTGGACGAGCGAGGAGGACCTCGACCGCCTCGTCGACGCGCTCGACGGCTGACGGCCCTCAGGCGGCGTCGGCGGCGGTGCGCAGACCGAGCTCGGGCGCGATCGGCTGGAGCGCGGCGATCACGTTCGCGATGTGCTCGTCCAGCTCGAGACCGAGCAGCTCCGCACCTGCGTAGACCTCGTCGCGGTGGACGCCGGCGGCGAAGGACGGCTGCTTGAGCTTCTTGCGCACCGACTTCGGCTCGAGACCGTCCAGCCCGGTCGGTCGGACGAGCCCGCAGGCATGGACGAAGCCCGAGAGCTCGTCGCAGGCGAAGAGCGTCTTCTCGAGCTGCGTCTCGCGCGGCAGCGCGAGGTGCTCGGCGTGCGAGAGCACCGCCCTGATCACGATCTCCGGGTAGCCCTCCTCGCGGAGGATCGGCGCGCCGTCCTGCGGGTGCTTGTCGAGCGTGGGGTGGATCTCGTAGTCGAAGTCGTGGAGCAGTGCCACGCACCCCCAGAGCTCCTCGTCCTCGCCGAGCCGGCGTGCGTACCCGCGCACCGACGCCTCGACCGCGAGCGCGTGCCGCAGGAGCGACTCGCTCTGCGTGTAGCGGGTCAGCGTCGCCCAGGCCCTGTCGCGGGTGACCTCCACGGAGCCGGGTACGATACCGCCCCGCTATGCAGTCGTTCGTGATCGAAGGCGGACGTCCGCTGTCGGGGACCGTTCGCGCAGCAGGCAACAAGAACGGGGCGCTCCCGATCCTCGCGGCGACGATCCTGGTCTCCGGGCCGGTCGTCGCTGTCGAACGTCCCGCGCATCCGGGACGTCGAGACGATGGTCGAGATCCTCGCCGACCTCGGCGCAGACGGTCGCGTGGACCGGGCCGAACGAGCTGCAGGGTCGACGCGACCGGCGTGGCCAAGACCGAGCTCGATCCCGTCCTCGGTCGCGAGATCCGCGCGTCGTTCCTCCTCGCGGGCCCGCTCCTCGCCCGCTTCGGACGGGCGACGGTGCCGCCTCCCGGGGGGGACGTGATCGGCCGCCGCCGCCTCGACACACACCTCCACGCGTTCATGGAGCTGGGTGTCGAGGTGGAGCTCAACGGCGCCTACGACCTTCGCGCCGAGCGCCTCAGGGGCACGCGGATGTTCCTCGACGAGGCGTCCGTGATGGCGACGGAGAACGCCGTCATGGCGTCCGTGCTCGCGGAGGGCGAGACGATCGTCGGTCACGCAGCGTGCGAGCCGCACATCCAGGACCTCTGCCACTTCCTCGTCTCGCTCGGCGCGCAGATCGAGGGGATCGGGTCGAACATCCTCCGGATCACCGGTGTCGGCGAGCTGCGCGGGGGAGCGCACCGCATCCGCTCCGAGCACGTCGAGGTCGCGAGCTTCGCAGCGCTCGCGGCGACGACGGGCGGAGACGTGACGATCGAGGACGTCGAGCCCGACGACCTGATCTCGATCGTCCCGGCGTTCCGCAAGCTCGGCATCACGCTCGAGGTGGGGGAGACATCCGTGCGCGTCCCGCCCGGGCAGGAGCTGCACGTCGTCGACGACCTCGGCGATCAGATCCCGAAGATCGAGAGCGGGATCTGGCCCGCGTTTCCCGCCGACCTCACGTCGATCGCGGTGGTCGCGGCGACCCAGGCGCGCGGCACCGTGCTCGTCTTCGAGAAGATGTTCGAGAGTCGGCTGTTCTTCGTCGACAAGCTCGTCTCGATGGGCGCGCGGATCATCCTCTGCGACCCGCATCGCGTGGTCGTCACCGGCCCGGCGCGGCTGTACGGCCAGAGGCTCGAGAGCCCGGACATCCGCGCCGGGATGGCGATGGTGATCGCCGCTCTCTGTGCCGAGGGCGAGTCGAGCATCGGCAACATCGGCCAGATCGACCGCGGCTACGAGCGGATCGACGAGCGCCTGGTGGCGCTCGGCGCCTCGATCCGGCGAACCGAGCCGTGAGCGGCGCCCGGGTCAGCGACGGGACGGGGGCGGCGAACGTCGCGACCGGCGTCCCGCTGCTCGACCACCTGCTCGCCGAGCTGGCCCGTGCCGCGCGTTTCGACCTCGCCCTCGAGATCGACCCGGACGACCCGGAGGCCGAGGTCGACGCCGCGGGGACCGCATTCGGGCGCGCGCTCGCACCTCGCCTCGAGCCCGGGCGCGTACGGCGAGGCGACGATGCCCGCCGACGAGGCTCTGGCGACGGTCGTCGTCGAGCGGTCCGACCGCCCGCTGGTCGCCTCGAACGCGGACCTGACCGGCGCGGGAGGGCTCGGCACGGACCTCGCGGCCCGCTTCCTCGGCCGTCTCGCCGACGAGGCCGGACTGACCGTGCACGTCCGGCTGATCGAAGGCGAGGACACCGGCCATGCACTCGCGGCCATCTTCAAGGCGCTCGGCGTCGCGCTCGCGCGCGCGACCCGGGCGGGTCACTGACGGGAAGGAGCACGACGATGGAGAAGCGCGTGATCCGCACGGAGGCTGCCCCGGCACCGTTCCAGGGCGCCCCGTACAACCAGGCGATCGTCGTCGGCGACCTCGTCTTCGTCGCGGGGCAGCTCGGCCTCGGGCCGGGGGACACGGCGATCGAGGGTGACGTCGCGACGCAGACGGGGCAGGCGCTCGCGAACGTCGCCGCGATCCTCGAGGCGGCCGGGAGCTCGATGGAGAAGCTCGTCAAGACGACCGTCTTCCTCCTCGATCTCGGCGACTTCCAGGCGATGAACGAGGTCTACGCGTCGCGGGTCGGCGACCGGCCGCCCGCCCGCTCGACCTTCCAGGTCGCGGGGCTCCCGTCCGGCGCCCGCGTCGAGATCGAGGCCGTCGCGCACCTGTAGGGCGCGGCCCGCCCTCTCGCCCCGTGCCGACCGAGATCCGCCGCTACGTCCGCTCGCTCGGTCTCGACGCGTACGTCGTCGGGGGCGCGGTCCGCGACGAGCTGCTCGGGATCGAGCACGCGGACGAGGACTTCCTCGTGCCCGGCGTCGACCACGGCGGCCTGCGTGCGGCGCTGGCGCCGCACGGCCGGGTCGAGGACATGGAGGTGCACGGGCAGCTCGTCGGTGTCCGGTTCTATCCGAGCGATCCGACGATCCGGGAGCTCGCGCCGGCCGGGCTCGAGCTGACTCCTCCCCGCAGGGAACGGAGCGTCGGGCCGGGACACCGGGACTTCGAGATCGTCGCCGACCCCGGCGCAACGATCGCCGACGACATGGCGCGACGTGACTTCACCGTCAACGCGATGGCGCGCAGGCTCGCGACGGGTGAGCTGGTCGACCCGTTCGGCGGGCTCGCGCACCTCCAGCGGCGCGAGCTGCACACGGTCGCGCCCGACAGCTTCCGCGAGGACCCGCTCCGGATCCTGCGCGGGCTGCGGCTGCTGTCGCAGCTCGGCTTCACGCTCACCGACGACACGCTCGCGCAGATGCGCGCCGAGGCCTCGGGCCTCCGCCACGTGACGGGCGAGCGGATCGGGGGCGGGCTCGCGGCGGACGGCATGGGCGAGCTGTCGAAGCTCCTGCTCGGCGTGCGGCCGTCCGAGGCGCTTCGCATCGCGCGCGACACCGGTGCGCTCGTCGAGGTCCTCCCGGAGTTCGGGCCGGTGATCGGGCACGATCTCGGCTCCGCGCGGCAACCGGGGCCGCTCGAGGAGCACCTGTTCGCCGTCGTCCAGGAGACGGCCGATCTCGGAGCAGAGCTGAGCGTCCGGCTCTGCGCGCTGCTCCACGACGTCGGCAAGCCCGAGGCGGATCGGTCAGGCTCGGAGCATGCGCAGGTCAGCGCCCGCATCGCCGGGAGGATCATGCGGCGTCTCCGCTATCCGAACGCGCTCCGCGACGAGGTCTGCCGCCTCGTCGTCGGGCACGCCTTCTGGCTCGACGGGCCGATCGACGCCCTCTTCGCGCGACGCTTCCTCGCCTCCCACGGGATCGACCGGGCGCGCCGCCTCGTGCTCCACAAGCGAGCCGACCTGCATGCGAAGCGCGTCGAGGAATGGGAGCTCGAGCACCTCGCGCAGCTCGCACTGCTTCTCGAGGACGAGCGCGACAGCCCGCACCGGCTCGCGCACCTCGCGGTCGGCGGGAGCGACCTGATCGCGCTCGGCTACCGGGAGGGGCCGGCCCTCGGGGCCGCGCTCGCGCGGCTGCTCGACCTCGTGATCGACGACCCTCGCGTGAACGTGCGGGAGACCCTCCTCGACGAGGCACGGCAATGGCTTCCCTGAGCGCCGGCCGTCGTCCGGGAGCGGTACGAGCGCGTGCGCGAGGAGGCGGGGCCTCGGGTCACGGTGGTCGCCGCCACCAAGTACGTCCCGCTCGAGGACATGGCCGCGCTCGTCGAGGCCGGGGTGGAGGTGGTCGGGGAGAACCGCGCGCAGGATCTCGTCGCCAAGCATGCCGCGTACGGCGACGCCTTCCGCTGGCACTTCATCGGCAAGCTCCAGTCGAACAAGGTCAAGCTCGTCAACCCGATCTGCGAGCTCGTCCACTCGCTCGACTCGGAGTCGACCGCACGCCGTCTCACGGTGCCGGCGCTGCTCGAGGTCAACCTCTCCGGCGAGGACACGAAGTCGGGTGTCCGCCCGGGCGAGATCGCCGACTGGCTCGAACGGTTCCCGGGGATCGGCGGGCTCATGACGATGCCGCCGCTCGCGGCCGACCCGGAGGCGTCGCGCCCGTACTTCCGGCGGCTCGTGGAGCTCGCGGAAGCGCACGGCCTGGCGGAGCTCTCGATGGGAACCTCGCAGGACTGGCGCGTCGCGGTCGAGGAGGGCGCCACCCTGATCCGCATCGGCTCGACGCTGTTCCGCTAGATGCGCCGAGCGGGACGGGCGCTCCACGGGGCCGGATCGGGCCAGAGCATGGCGCCGTGCCTGAGGCGGATGCACGACGGCGCACGAATTCCACGTCGATCCTCGACCCGCCGGCGCACGTGTTCGTCGGCACGACGGGCTACGATCCCGCCTGACATGGGGCTCGGGGACGTCTGGAACCGCACGCTCGTCTACTTCGGCATCGCCGAGGACGAGGAGTGGGACGACGAGGAGCTGACGACGACGAGCGAGCAGCTCGAGCGCGACTACCGCAGGCGCGAGCGCGCGAACGTCCGCCGTCTCCCCATGCGGCGCGAGGCGGAGCCCTGGGCAGAGCCCGACAGCGTGTCCGAGACGGAGTCCGCGGCTTCCCCGAAGGCGTCCTCGTCGCGTCGCGGCCGCCTGCGCGGCGTCGACAACTCGTCGCAGGTGCGCGTCCACCTGGTCCTGCCGCGGAGCTTCAACGACGCCCAGCAGATCGCGGACCGCTTCAAGGACTCCGTCCCCGTGATCCTGAACCTCCAGTCTGCCGACACGGAGCTCTCCAAGCGGCTGATCGACTTCGCGAGCGGGCTGACGTATGCCCTCGACGGGAGCATGCAGCGCGTCGCCGACAAGGTGTTCCTGCTCACGCCGCGGAACGTCGAGGTCTCCGCCGAGGAGCGCGCCCGCGCGCTCGATCCCGCCGGCGGCTTCTTCAACCAGGCGTAGCCGGCCGGGGACCGGCCGGGGAGAGGAACCTCGCCCATCGGCGAGAATGCGTCTCCATGGGCGACACGGGCGTCGGCTCGATGCTGCTGGCCGACACGGCGACGTCGGTGCAGCGCTTCGTGTCCGTCTTCGTCGGGGTGTACGTCCTGCTGATCTTCGCGTACATCATCGCGTCGTGGATCCCGGGCGGCGCGTCGCCGACCCTCGAGCGAGCGCGGCAGTTCCTCTACGACGTCTGCGAGCCGTATCTCCGCATCTTCCGGCGTTTCATCCCGCCGATCGGGCCGCTCGACGTGTCCCCGATCGTCGCCGTGATCGCGCTGTACGTGCTGGAGCGGCTCGTCAACACCCTGATCGGTCGAGTCCTGTGAGCGCTCTTGCGAGCAAGGAGGGAACGAGATGTCCCTGACACCGGTGGAAGTCCGTCACCTCGAGCTGCGCCGCGGCCTCCTCGGCTACCGGCGCTCGAGTGTCGAGAAGGCGATCGACGAGGTTGCCGACAGCTTCGAGGCCGTCTGGCGCGAGCGCGCCGAGCTCGGCGAGCGCGTCCACTCGCTCGAGACCGAGGTGGCGCGTCACGTCGAGCTGGAGACGCTCCTGCGCTCGACCCTCGTCTCCGCCGAGCGGGCCGCGCAGGACATGAAGGAGCAGGCGCGCCGCGAGGCCGACGTCATCGTCCAGGAGGCCAGCGCCGAGGGCCGCCGGCTGCTCCGCGACGCCATCGCCGAGAAGGAGGCCCTCCTGGCCGAGACGCACCGGATCAGGACGATGTTGCGGGCGGCGTTCGACATCGTCTCGGAAGGCGCGCCCGAGGCCGGGGCGCGCCGTCGAGGAGGAGATCCCGCCGGGGATCCAGGGCCTGGCCGGCTAGCGATCCGTCCCAGGAGCACCAGTGCTGTCGGCGCCAGCTGCACGCGCCACTATCCTTCGGGCGTGCAGTCGACGCGGCCGGCACGAGGTCAGTCCTCTCCCGCGAGCCTCAGGCTCCGTGTGCGCGTGTCGCCCGGCGCGCGCCGATCCGAGATCGTCGGTCGCCTCGGCGAGGTCTGGAAGCTCCGTGTTCGCTCGGCGCCCGAGCGCGGCCGTGCGAACGAGGAGGTCGTCGGGCTTCTCGCCGACGCGCTTCGCCTGACGTCGCAGGACGTCCGGGTCGTCTCCGGCCGCACCTCCAGGGACAAGGTCGTCGAGCTCGACGGGCTCACCATCGACGAGGCCGAGCGCAGGCTCTCATCCGCAACGGAGCAGGCGTGACGATCGAGCTCGAGAGCCGGCGCACCGAGCTCCTCGCGCTGCGGGAGCGCGTCCTCCGCGCCGCGCAGGACATCGTCGAGGACGACACAGAGGAGGGCGAGCTCTCGAGTGCTGCCGGCGACCAGCACCTCGCCGACCACGCGAGCGACATGCTCGACCGCGAAGTGGACGAGTCGCTGGAGGAGAACGCCGAGGTGATCGTCCACGAGATCGACGACGCGCTCGGGCGCATCGCCGCGGGCACGTACGGCATCTGCGTCAACTGCGGGCAGCCGATCCCCGAGGATCGCCTGGACGCCGTCCCGTACGCCGTGCTGTGTGTCCCGTGCAAGCGCGAGGAGGAGCGCGGGTGAGCGAGCCGGCACGCGCGGAGACCCCGCGGGCGCCGCTCGAGGTCCGCGTCGGCTCGGCGACGAACGCGCTGCAGCCCGTCCCGGGCGCGTTCCGATCTCTGGCCGCCGGCCCGGCGCAGTGGGCGGGGCTGGCGCTCGTCGCGGTGGCCGCCGCATGCGCGGACCAGCTGACGAAGTCGATCGTCTCGAACCGGCTCTCCCTCGGCGGCGCGGTCGACGTCGCGGGGCCGTTCACCATCCACCACGTCCGCAACACCGGGATCGCGTTCGGCCTGTTCGCAGACTCGACGTCGGTCGTGATCGGCCTCACGGCGATCGCGATCGGTGCCCTCGTCGTCTTCTTCGCCCGCTCGGGCCGACGGCATCCGCTGCTGCCCGTCGCCGTGGGCCTCGTGCTCGGCGGGAGCGTGTCGAATCTCGTCGACCGTCTGCGGCTCGGCTACGTCACGGACTTCCTCGACCTCGACTACTGGCCGGCGTTCAACCTGGCGGACACGTTCATCGTCGTCGGAGTCGGCCTCCTGTTCGTCTCGTTCGTCGCGGCCGACCGGACGAGCGCCGCCGTTGGCACCTCGCCGCTTTCGCGTTCCTGAGGCCGCCGCGGGGCGCCGGCTCGACGCGGTCGTCGCGGAGCTCCCCGAGGTCGGCACGCGCGCGCTCGCCGAGCGTCTCGTCGCCGCCGGGGACGTGCTCGTGGACGGTCGCCGCCGCCCCAAGAGCCACCGGCTCGTCGGTGGGGAGGAGCTCGACGTCGAGCTGCCTGTCGAGCGAGGGATCGAGCCGATCGAGCTCTCTCTCGACGTCGTGTACGAGGACGAGCACCTGCTCGTCGTCGACAAGCCGGCGGGGCTCGTCGCGCACCCGGCCGGCCCGGACGACCGGGCGACGCTGGCACACGGGCTGCTCGCGCTCGGCGCGGCGGGCGGAGACCCCGAGCGGCCCGGGCTGGTCCATCGTCTCGACCGCGACACGTCGGGCCTCCTGGTCGTTGCGCGTTCCGAGGAGGCGCACGCGCGGCTCCAGGCGGCGATCCGCGAGCGGCGCGTCGAGCGCCGTTACCTGACGCTCGTCCTCGGCTCGCCGCGGTCGAGGACGGGCAGGATCGAGGCGCCCGTCGGGCGCGACCGCCGCGACCGCACGCGGCACTCGCTCGACACCGAGACGCCACGCGATGCGGTCACCTGGTTCGACGTCGTGGAGATCCTTGGCCCGCGGGCGCTGCTCGAGGTGCGCCTCGAGACCGGGCGCACGCACCAGATACGCGTCCATCTCGAGGCGATCGGGCTGCGCGTGTGCGGCGACCCCGTGTACGGGGTGGCCGGCGACCTCGGACTCGGACGCCAGTTCCTCCACGCGCACCGGCTCCGGTTCGCGCATCCGTTCACCGGGACGGAGCTCGATCTCGCCTCGCCGCTCCCCGCCGACCTCGAGGCGGCGCTCGAACGGGCCCGCGCCGCGTAGTCGGTACGATTCCCGAGTTCAGCCCCGCCAACCCGGCGAGCCTCCGGACGGGGGTGCCGACGCATTCGAGCCCGGTTCCGTCCGCGCCCGCCGGCGCACCGCAACCCAACCGAAAGGACACAACGTGGCAGTCGTCTCCATGAAGGAGCTGCTGGAGGCCGGGGTGCACTTCGGCCATCAGACGCGCCGCTGGAACCCGAAGATGAAGCGCTTCATCTTCGACGAGCGCGGCGGCATCTACATCATCGACCTCCAGCAGACGCAGGCGCTGCTGCAGGAGGCGCACGACTTCGCCCGGAACATCTCCGAGCGCGGCGGCACGATCCTCTTCGTCGGCACGAAGAAGCAGGCGCAGGAGGCGATCGTGCGCGAGGCGACCCGCGTGGGCCAGCCGTACGTCGCGCACCGCTGGCTCGGCGGCCTGCTCACGAACTGGAGGACGATCGCCGACCGGATCGCCTACCTGCAGGAGCTCCGTCGGCTCAAGGAGGAGGGGCAGCTCGACCTGCTGCCCGCGAAGGAGCGAATCGCGATGGGCTCGGAGCTCGAGAAGCTCGAGGCCAACCTCGGGGGCGTCTCCACGATGAAGCGCCAGCCGGACGCCGTGTTCATCGTCGACCTCCGCAAGGAGCAGCTCGCCCTTCGCGAGGCGCACCGCCTCGGCCTGCCCGTGATCGCGCTCGTCGACACGAACTGCGACCCGGACGAGGTCACCTACGTCGTCCCGGGCAATGACGACGCGATCCGCTCGTGCTCGCTCGTGACGCGCGCCATCGCCGACGGGATCGAGGCCGGGAAGACGAAGGTCACGGAGGCCGAGCTCGCGGCGCCCAAGGTGGCGCCGCCGGCCGAGGCGCCCGCCGACGAGGCTGCCGCCGACGAGCCCGCCGAGGCGAGCGCGGGCGTCACCGAGCCCGAGCCGGTCGAGAACGGGGCGGCGGCGTGAGCGGCGTCACCGAGGTCGGTGCGGCGCTCGTCAAGGAGCTCCGTGAGCAGACCGGCGCGGGGATGATGGATTGCAAGCGCGCGCTCGTCGAGACGGGCGGCGACATCGAGGCCGCCCGAACCCTCCTGCGCGAGAAGGGCATGGCCGCCGCGGGCAAGCGGGCGGACCGCGCAACGACCGAGGGGCTCGTCGGAGTGATCGTCGATCCGGGCAAGGCATCGATCGTCGGCATCGGCTGCGAGACGGAGCCGGTCTCCAGAAACGACGCCTTCCGGGCCTTCGGCGAGGAGGTGCTCCGCGCCGTCCACGCCGAGGGTCCCGTGGCGGCCGAAGGCTTCGAGGGCGCGCGGACGGAGCTGATCGCCCAGCTCGGCGAGAACATCGTGATCGCCGGCGCGGCGCGCTTCGAGGGAGGCACCCTCGCTGCGTACGTCCACCCGCCCGCGAACAAGATCGGGGTCGTCGTGCAGCTCGAGGGCGGCAGCGAGGAGCTCGCGCGCCAGGTCGCGATGCACGTCTCCTTCGCCGCGCCCTCCTACACCACGCGGGACGACGTCCCGGCCGAGGTGGTCGACGCCGAGCGTCAGATCTACCTCAACTCCGACGAGGTCGCCTCCAAGCCGGACCAGGCGCGTGAGAAGATCGTCGACGGCATGCTCGGCAAGCGCTTCTTCGCGGCCGCGCCCGGCGGCGTCCTGCTCGAGCAGGCGTGGATCCACGACGCGTCGATGACCGTCGGCAAGGCGCTCGAAGAGGCCGGCGCGACCGTCGTCGCCTTCGCCCGCGTCTCGGTTGCCGGCTCGTGAGCGCACGACCAGAGGAGCTCGTGGAGCGGCCTCCCGGGGCCACCCCCGCGTTCCGTCGGGCACTGCTCAAGCTGTCGGGCGAGAGCCTGATGGGCGCGCGGGACTACGGCGTCGATCCCCGCACCGTGGCGTCGATCGCACGGGAGGTGCTCGCCGTGCAGTCCGCCGGGACCGAGATCGCGGTGGTCGTCGGTGGTGGGAACTTCTACCGCGGCATGAGCGCGGCGGCAGAGGGGATGGACCGTGCGACCGCGGACTACGCGGGCATGCTCGCGACGCTCCTGAACGCCCTCGCGCTGCAGGACGCGCTCGAGCGGCTCGGCGCGCAGACACGCGTGCAATCCGCCGTCACCGTCTCCGAGGTGGCCGAGCCGTACATCCGCAGGCGCGCGATTCGCCACCTCGAGAAAGGGCGCGTCGTGATCTTCGCCGCCGGCACCGGCAACCCGTTCTTCACGACCGACACTGCCGCCGCGCTGCGTGCGCTCGAGACCGGTGCCGAGGCGATCCTCATGGGCAAGAACGGCGTCGCCGGCGTCTACGACGGCGACCCGCGCCTCGACCCCGACGCCCGGTTCCTCCCCGAGCTGACGCACCTCGAGGCGATCGAGCGCGGTCTCAAGGTGATGGACACGACTGCGCTCTCGCTGTGCATGGACAACCACCTCCCGATCTACGTGTTCGAGCTCGTCGAGGGGAATATCGTTCGCGTCGCGTCCGGCGAGCGGATCGGCACGATCGTGTCGACGCCGGCAGGCGACGCCGCATGAGAACCCGGCAGAGGGAGGCCTAGGTGGCAGCGATCGAGGAGTTCCTGGCGGACTGCACGCGACGGATGGACGGGTCGATCGAGCACACGCGCACCGAGTTCAACTCGGTCCGCACCGGACGTGCATCCACCGCGCTTCTCGACCGCATCACGATCGACTACTACGGCACGCCGACGCCGCTCTCGAACATGGCGACGATCAGCGCGCCGGAGGCGCGGCTCCTCTCCGTGCAGCCGTACGACCCCACCCAGATCAAGGCGATCGAGAAGGCGATCATGGAGTCCGACCTCGGGCTCACGCCGTCGAACGACGGCAAGCTGATCCGCCTGCCGATCCCGTCGCTGACCGAGGAGCGGCGCAAGGAGCTCGTCAAGCTCGTGCGGCGCTACGCCGAGGACGGGAAGGTCGCGATCCGAAACGTGCGGCGCGACGTCATGCGCCATCTCGAGGAGCTCGTCCGGAACGGCGACGTCGGCGACGACGAGGAGCGCCGCGCCGAGACGCAGGTGCAGAAGCTCACCGACGACCACGTCAAGCGGATCGACGAGCTCCTCAAGCACAAGGAAGCCGAGATCATGGAGGTCTGATCGCCCGGCGATCGAGCCTCCGACACCGTGCCCAGTCCCCACGGCACCCCGGGCCACGAGTCGCGTCAGGCGCGCGTCGTGGCCATCATCATGGACGGCAACGGCCGCTGGGCCGAGGCGCACGGCCGCACCGTCGCCGAGGGCCACCGGGCGGGAGCCCGCGCGCTCCGCAGGACGGTCGAGGCGGCCATCGACCTCGGGATCGAGACGCTCGTCGTCTACGCGTTCTCGACCGAGAACTGGACGCGCCCCTCGGACGAGGTCGCCGACCTCATGGTCCTGCTCTCGGAGACGATCGAGGAGGAGCTCCCCGATCTCGCGAAGCAGGGCGTCCGCACCCGGTTCCTCGGGCGCCGCGACCGCATCGAGCCGGCCATCCGCGACAAGATGCAGGACCTCGAGGACGAGACCGCGGGCCTCGACACCCTCGGGCTCTGGATCGCGTTCGACTACGGCGGCCGCGCCGAGATCGTCGAGGCCGCCAGAAGGCTGGTCGAGGACGGCGTGTCGGCCGACCACGTCGACGAGGCCGCGCTCGCGGAGCGGCTCTACGCACCGGAGCTCGCGGAGATCGATCTCCTGGTTCGCGCGTCGGGCGAGCTGCGAATCTCGAACTTCCTGCTCTGGGAGCTCGCCTACGCAGAGCTCGTGTTCACCGACACGCTCTGGCCCGACTTCGACGCGGACGACCTTCGCGCGGCCGTCGAGGCGTATGCCGCGCGCCAACGCCGGTTCGGGGCGCGCGCGGCCAGGTGAGCCCGTTCGTCTCGCGGCTCGTCGTGTCGGCGGTGCTCCTACCGCTCGTGCTCGGCATCGTCTGGCTCGGTGGCTGGTGGCTCTTCGGCCTGGCCGGCCTCGGCGGCCTGCTCGCGCTGCACGAGCTCTACACGATCGCGCGGAGCCTCCGTCCGATCGTCCTGGGCGGCTACGTTGGCGTGCTCCTGACCCTGCTCGGCGCGCAGCTCGGCGGGCCGGCCTGGGTCCTGCCCGGCATCCTCTCGACCGTTCCGGCCGCGCTGCTCGTCTTCTTCGTGTCGAGCGGCCGGCAGCACGCGGTGGCCGGGTTCGCGGTGACCGTGCTCGGCGTCGTCTGGGTCGGCGGCGGCCTCGCGTACCTGATGCTGCTCCGCGACATCCCGAGTGACGGCCGGCTGCTCATCTTCGTCGTCCTGCTCACGGTCTTCGCCGACGACACTGCGGCGTACTTCGTGGGTCGCGCGATCGGCAGGCACCGCATGGCACCGGTGATCTCGCCGGGGAAGTCCTGGGAAGGCTTCGTCGGGGGCACGGTCGCCGCCGTCGCGGTCGCGTTCTTCGCGCTCTACGACCAGGGCGTCGTCACCACGGGCGAGTCGCTCCTCCTCGGGCTCGCGATCGCGCTCGCTGCGACGCTCGGCGACCTGTTCGAGTCGGCGGTGAAGCGCGATCTCGGCGTCAAGGACTCCGGCCGGCTCCTGGCGGGGCACGGAGGCGTCCTCGATCGGGTCGACTCCCTGCTCTGGGCGGGCCCCGCCGCGTACGTCGTGCTGCTGGCGCTGACCTGAGGCCGCGCTGCGCTGAACCGCTCCTTCACGGACGCTCAGGCATCCTTGCGGCGTGCAACGCGTTGCAATCCTCGGCGCGACGGGATCGATCGGTCGGCAGGCGATCGAGGTCGTCGCCGCGCACGCCGACCTCGAGCTCTGCGCCCTCCAGTCCGGCTCGACGCCGCTGGACGCGCTCGCCGCCGAGCACGGCGTCCGGCACGTCCAGGTGGGCGGCGACCCCGTTGCGCTCCTCGAGCGGAGCGAGCCCGACATCGTGCTCAACGCCGTGGTCGGCTTCGCCGGCGTGCGCGCGACGCTGTGGGCGCTCGAGCAGGGGGTCACGCTGGCGCTCGCCAACAAGGAGAGCCTCGTCGCCGCCGGTGAGCTCGCGACCCGGGCGCACGAGCGGGGGGAGGACGTCTGCTCCCCGTCGACAGCGAGCACTCCGCGATCCACCAGTGCCTCGAGGGGCGCGACCGCGCGACGGTCGCCGGCCTCGTCCTGACGGCGTCCGGTGGGCCGTTCCGCGGCCGCACGCGCGACGAGCTTCTCGACGTGACCGCGGAGCAGGCGCTTGCGCACCCCACGTGGCGGATGGGCCCGAAGATCACGATCGACTCGGCGACGCTCGCGAACAAGGGGCTCGAGCTGATCGAGGCCCACTGGCTGTTCGGCGTGCCGTTCGACGCGATCGAGGTCGTCGTGCACCCGGCGTCGATCGTCCACTCGCTCGTCCGGTTCCGCGACGGCGCGCTGCTCGCGCACCTGGGGCTGCCGGACATGCGCGTCCCGATCTCGTACGCGCTCACCTATCCGTCCCGCGCGGCCACGCCGGTCGCGCAGCTTCCGCTCGAGGGGCTCGAGCTGACGTTCGAGGCGGTCGACGACCACGCGTTCCCGCTGCTCGCGCTGGCCCGCGCGGCCGGGGAGCGCGGCGGCACCGCGCCCTGCGCGTACAACGCGGCCAACGAGGTGGCGGTGGCCGCGTTCCTCGAGGGCCGGATCGGATTCCTCGACGTCGCCGCCGTGGTCGAGGAGACGCTGGCCCGGGTCGACGGCGCGCCCGCGCGTGACCTGGACGACCTGGTGGCGGCCGACGACGAGGCCCGGCGTCTCGCCGCGAGAGGATTGCAGCCGGCATGACCGTCCTCGTCGCGATCGTCGGCCTGGGCCTGCTGATCCTGGTCCACGAGCTCGGCCATTTCGTCGTCTCGCTCGCGCTCGGGATGCGTCCGCGCCGGTTCTACATCGGCTTCCCGCCTGCGATCTGGAAGCGGACCCGCAACGGGATCGAGTACGGCGTCGGCGCGATTCCGCTCGGCGGGTTCGTGAAGATCCCGGGGATGCATCGTCCGTCGCCCGCGGACGTCGACCTCACGCTCGGGCGCGTCCTCCTCGATGCCCCGGCGCTCCAGGGCGCCGCCGGTCGGCTGCGAGGGGCGCTCGCAGGCGGACGACCACGACGCGGCGCGCGACTCGCTTCGCGTGCTTCGCGAGCTCGCCGCCGAGCAGACGCTGTCGCCGCACTCCGCGGCGTCGCTCGAGAAAGGGCTCGACGACCTCGCCGACGCGCTCGGGCCGACGGCGTACTGGCGCGCACCGACGTGGAAGCGCGTGGCGGCGATCGGCGCCGGCCCGGCCGCGAACATCGTGCTCGCCCTCGTGCTCTTCACGGGGCTGTTCATGACGTCGGTCGGGAAGGCCACGACGACCGTCCAGGCCGTCTCGAGCGGCACACCGGCCGCCGCCGCCGGCCTGCGGGCGAACGACAGGATCGTGTCGATCGACGGCGTCGTCGTCCAGGCGGAGGACATCTCGCCCGTGATCTCCGGCTCGCATGGACGCAAGCTCACCGTTGTCGTCGTGCGCGACGGGGAGCGCGTGACGCTGCCGCCCACGTCAGCGGAGCGGCTCGACGGCACCTACCGGCTCGGGTTCATGCTGGCGGGGGAGGGGCTGCCGCCGCTCAGTGCCGCCCACGAGGCCCTCGACCTGACCGGCGAGGTGACCCGCGACATCGGCACGTCGCTCGGCCGCCTCGTGACAGGGTCGGGGCGCGACCAGATCTCGAGCCCCGTCGGCATCGTGCAGGGCTCGTCCGATGCGGCCAAGCAGGGGACGGAGAGCTTCCTGTTCGTCCTCGGCCTCATCTCGCTCTCGATCGCGCTGCTCAACCTCCTCCCGCTGCTCCCCCTCGACGGGGGGCACATCGTCTTCGCGATCGCAGAGGGGATCCGCGGCCGCGCGGTTCGCAGGGAGATCTACGAGCGCGTGTCGGTGGTCGGCATCGGGCTCGTCCTGCTCCTGTTCGTGATCGGACTCTCGAACGACATCGGCCGCCTCTCCTAGTCGCTAGAAGGCCTGCCCGACGGTGAGCGCCTGCGCGAGGCGGCGATGGTACTCGGCGCGCGAGACCTCCACGGCGCCGAGTGTCGCGAGGTGCGCGGTGAGCCACTGGACGTCCAGGAGGCGCAGCTCCGCGTCGCCGGCTGCGCGTAGGAGCTCCACCAGACCGACGAAGGCGGCCTTCGACGCGTCCGCGCGCGCATGGAACATCGACTCGGCGGCGAACAGGCCGCCGACCGCGATCCCGTAGAGACCCCCGGCGAGCCCGCCGTCGTCCCATGCCTCGACGGAGTGTGCCCAGCCGAGCGCGTGGAGGCGCCCGTACGCCGCCGCGATGTCGTCGTCGATCCAGCTCGCCGGGTCGCCGGGACGGGCGCAGCCCGTCACGACGTCACCGAACGACGTGTCGAGACGGATCTCGTACCGCCGCGTGGCGCGCCGCAGTGTGCGCGACGGTGCGAACGGCTCGAGGGGCACGATGGCGCGACGCGCGGGCGAGAACCACCCGATCCGCGGGCCGACGGGCATGGGGAAGAGGCCGAGCCGGTATGCGGCGAGGACGGTCCCCGGCTCGAGGTCGGCCCCGAGCGCCCACAGGTCGCCGTCGTGATCGTCCGGCGCGCTCCGCAGCTGCCACGTCGTCGGCAGTGGCTCGAGGGGCATACGGGCCATCGTGACGGTCGTGCACGATGAACGGACACCCAAGGAACGGAGGCGCCATGAGACCGATCTCCCTGCTCGTCGCATGTGCTGCGGCCCTCGTCGCGCTCTGCCTCCCCGCCCGGACCGCGGCCGCCTCGACGTCTGCGGGCACGACGGCGTCCGGGTCGCCCTTTCTTCCGGCGCCGCCGCTCGTCCCGCCACGCCGGCTCGTGTTCTTCGGGAACATCGCGACGCTCGGTCGCACGGCAGGACGCTGGGTCCTCCGCGTCGACCCGGCCGCCTTCCTCTCGGGGATCACCGCGCAACGGGCCGCGGTCGAGGACGGGGCGATCGGCCCGGGCGAGGCCGTGCCGAACGACCATTACGTCCGGAACGAGAGCAAGCGCCTGCTCACGTACATCGTCGCCCCGAACGCGAACGTCACGGTGGTCACGGCCGGGATCCGCGCAACGCGCGTCTCCGTCGCCGAGCTCGCCGCGCTCGTCAAGGGGCGGAATCCGGCGAAGCGGAAGCTGTTCGGAAGCGCGACGCGGGCGTACTGGATCCAGGTTCGCGGCGACACGGTGCTCTCCATGAACCAGCAGTACCGGCCCTAGTCGGGCGGTACCCTGACACGCGAGATGGCGAGCGCGCATCAGATCCGCGTGGGCGGCGTCGCGATCGGCGGCGGCGCCCCGGTCGTCGTCCAGTCGATGACCCTCACGAAGACGCACGACGTCGAGGCGACGACCGCCCAGATTGCCGCTCTCGCGTCTGCGGGCTGCGAGATCGTCCGCGTCGCGGTGCCGAAGAAGGAGGACGCGCGCGCGCTGCCGCTGATCATCCGCCTGTCGCCCATCCCCGTGATCGCGGACATCCACTTCAACGCGTCCCTCGCGCTGGACGCGATCGACGCCGGGGTGCATGCCGTCCGGATCAACCCCGGGAACATCGGCGGGCCCGACAAGACGGAGCAGGTCGTGAAGGCCGCGAAGCGCGCGGGGATCCCGATGCGGATCGGCGCCAACGCCGGGTCGCTGCCACGGCACCTCGAGGAGCTCGCCCGCGAGGACACCGCCGAGGCGCTCGTCGTCGAGGCCCTGGAGCAGGTCGAGATCCTCGAGCGGCTCGACTTCCGCGACTTCAAGATCTCGGTCAAGGCCTCCCACGTCCCGACGATGATCCGCGCGTACCGGATGCTGGCCGCGAAGGTGCCCTATCCGCTCCATCTCGGCGTCACGGAGGCGGGGACACCGTTCGCGGGCTCGATCAAGAGCGCCGTCGGCATGGGGTCGCTCCTGATGGACGGGATCGGCGACACGATGCGCGTCTCGCTCACGGCCGACCCGGTGAAGGAGGTCGAGGTCGCGTGGGAGATCCTGAAGGCGCTCGGCCTGCGGGAGCGCGGGCCGGTGATGATCGCGTGCCCATCCTGCGGGCGCGACAACGTCGGCGTCGAGAGCCTTGCGGTCGTCGTCGAGGAGCGTCTGCGGGCCTACCCGCAGGCCTTCGAGATCGCCGTGATGGGCTGTGCCGTCAACGGGCCCGGTGAGGCAGGCGACGCCGACTTCGGGATCGCGGGCGGACGCGACGTCGGCTTCGTGTACGCGCACGGCCGGGTGCTGAAGAAGGTCGAGTCCGACGTTCTCGTCGACGAGCTGTTCCACGAGGTCGACCGGTGGATCGAGGCGGGCATGCCGCGCCCGCAGCGGCTCAAGCTGGCGAAGCCCGCTGCGCTCGCGATGGCCGAGGCGAGCCTGATCCCGATCGCCGCCCCCGCCGCGTCCGACTGAGGCGGTTCAGGTTCCGGCCGTGCGGGCCGATACCGTCTGGGCATGCTGCGGCGCGCCTTCCCGACTGCCTGCCTTCTCGCCGCCGTGGCGCTCGTCACGGGCTGCGCAGGCGCGAGGTCGGCCTCCTCGTCGATCCCTGAGTCGGCGTCGCTCGCCCCGGCCGATGCGCTCGCCTACGCGACCATCACGACCGACGAGGGCTCCGACCAGTGGAAGAAGGCGGCGAGCCTCCTCGAGCGAATCCCGGGTGCGCGGGACGGGCTGTCGGGCTCGGTCGGGTCGGCGCTCGACCAGCAGGGCGTCGACTGGGCGAACGATGTCCGGCCGGCGCTCGGCCCGGAGCTCGTGGTCGTCGCGACTGCGGCAAAGGAGCCGATCGTCCTCGTGAAGCCGGACGACGAGCAGAAGCTCGACCAGCTCGTCGCGAAGAGCGACACGAAGGTCGTTCGGGGAACGGTCGACGGGTGGCAGGCGCTGGCGCAGAGCCAGGCTGCGCTCGACGCATACCGTTCGGCGCTCGCGAAGGGGACGCTCGAAGGCGTCGATGCGTTCACGCGGGGCTTCGCGGTGCTGCCGTCCGAGGCGCTCGCGCGCGCCTGGGTCGACACCGCTCGACTCTCGAAGGACCTCGGCCAGATCGTCCAGCAGGCCTCCTCCGAGGTCGATCTCGGGCTCGACTGGGTCGCGGCCGCGGTCTCCGCCGAGGACGACGGCGCGCTATTCACGCTCGGGATGCGGACGCCGGGCGGCGCAGACACGCGCTACGAGCCGAAGCTCTTCCGCCGCGTGCCCGCCGACGCCGTGGCGGCGCTCTCGTTCGGCGGCACGCAGAGGCCTGCTCGACCGCGTCCAGGGGAACGTCGACCTGGACAAGGTCTCGGGCACGGTCGAGAAGCTCACCGGCATCCCTCTGAAGGGTCTCGTGGACGCGCTGAGCGGCGAGGGCGCGCTCTACGTCGGCAAGGGCGATGGGAAGGTGCCGGAGGTGACGCTCGTGCTGCGACCACCCGACCCGTCGAAGACGTGGGAGACCGTGGACGGGCTCGCGCGAAAGCTTGCCGAGCAGGAGGGGACGACGGTCACCGTGCGGACGGAGAACGGGATCGAGGTCCGCCGCGTCTCGTCCCATGAGGTGACGGTCTCGTACGCACGCCTCCCCGACGACACGATCATCGCGACCACGGGTGCCGACGGGATCCGGACGTTCCTCGCGGACGGCCCGAAGCTGGTCGACAGCAACGCGTACACGCGGGCCGCGGACGCGGTCGACATGGGCGAGAAGACGCGCGGCTTCCTGTACGTCGACGTGGACGGCCTGCTCTCGCTGGCCGAGCAATCGGGCGGGCCGGTGCCGCCCGACGCAAAGGATGCGATCTCGTCGGTCGACTCGTTCATCCTCGAGGCAACGAGCGCGGGCGACGTGACGAAGGTCAGCGGCTTCGTCCGGCTGAACGGCTGAGCCGCGCCACCTGTCGTCTAGATTGTCGCGATGGTGCAGCGGCAGTCGACGCTCTTCCTCCCGACCCTTCGCGAGGACCCAGCGGACGCCGAGGCCGTCTCCCACAGGCTCCTCGTGCGTGCGGGGCTGATCCGCCAGGTCGGCGCTGGCCTCTGGACGTTCCTCCCGGCAGGCTGGCGCGTGCACGAGAAGGTCGTGCAGATCGTGCGCGAGGAGATGAACGCGATCGGCGGCCAGGAGATGTCGATGCCCGTCCTCACGCCGGCAGAGCTCTGGCAGCTGAGCGGCCGCTACGACAAGTTCGACTCGTTGATGAAGATCCGCGACGGGTCTGAGCGGGAGTTCGTGCTCGCCGCGACGCACGAGGAGACGGTCACGTTCCACGCACGCGAGCTTCGGTCCTACCGCGACCTGCCGAAGATCCTCTACCACTTCCAGACGAAGGAGCGGGAGGAAGCCAGACCGCGCGGCGGTCTCATCCGCGTGCGCGAGTTCGTGATGAAGGACGCATACTCGTTCGACCGTGACGAGGCGGGACTCGACCGCTCGTTCCTCGCGCACAAGGGCGCCTACGAGCGGATCTTCGAGCGCTGCGGGCTCGAGACGGTCGTCGTCCAGGCCGAGTCGGGGATGATGGGCGGCAGCGAGTCGCTCGATTTCCTGGCTCCTTCCGGCTCGGGCGAGAACACGCTCGTCACCTGCGAGCGCGGTGACTATGCGGCCGACCTCGAGATCGCGCGCGGCGTGCCGCGGGCGCCGGAGCTCCCCGACCCGCTCGCGGTGCCTGCCGACGTGGAGACCCCCGGGATCGAGACGTGCGAGGACCTTGCGGGCTTTCTCGGCATCGACGTCGCCGCGACGTCGAAGGCGATGCCGGTCGTCGCCGACGGCAAGGTCGTGCTCGCGCTCGTCCGCGGCGACGACCGGCTCGACGATGCGAAGCTCGCCGCCGTGCTCGGGAGCAACGTCCGGCCGGCACAGCTCGACGAGATCCGTGACGCGTTCGGCGCGGAGCCCGGCTCGCTCGGTCCGGTCGGCTTCGCCGGCGACGTCGTCGTCGACGAGACGCTTCGCGAGGGGCAGTTCGTCGCGGGAGCGAACCGGACCGGATACCACCTGCGCGGCGTCGAGCGCGGGAGGGACTTCGACGGCAGCGTGGCAGACATCCGTCTGGCGCGCGAGGGAGACCGGTGCCCGACCTGCGGCGGGGCGCTCGCGTTTCGCACCGCGATCGAGGTGGGGCACATCTTCAAGCTTGGAACGTTCTACTCCGTTCCGTTCGACGCGACGTACCTCGACGAGCAGTCCGTCGAGCACCCGATCGTGATGGGCAGCTACGGGATCGGCCCGGGGCGCGTGCTCGCCGCGATCGTCGAGCAGCGCCACGACGATCGCGGCATCGTCTGGCCTCGCTCGGTCGCCCCGTATGACGTCCATGTCCTCTCGCTCTCCGGTCGCTCGCCGGACGTCGAGGCGCTGGCGCGATCGGTGGCTGAGGAGCTCGCGGAGGCGGGTCGCGAGGTGCTGCTGGACGACCGGGACGCGCGGCCGGGCGAGAAGTTCGCGGACGCAGACCTGCTCGGCTGCCCGCTCCGCGTCACCGTGGGCAAGAAGTCGCTCGAGGACGGCTCGGTCGACGTCCGTCGCCGGCCGGAGACCGAGGACGCGCGCGTCTCGCGCGCGTCTGTGAAAGACTGGACAGCGGAGGACTGATGGCGGCGAGGAAACGGACGTACGCGAGCGAGCCTCTCGGGCCCGCGATCGAGAAGCTGATGGCCGAGACGGGCGTGACGTATCGCGCGTTGGCGGAGAAGTCCGGTCTCTCGGCCGGGTACCTGAACCACATCGTGCACGGCAACCGGAGGGTGCCCTCGACGGAGGTGATCACGCGGATCGCAAAGGCGCTCGGCGTGAAGGCGGACTACTTCCGCGAGGTTCGTGTGCGCATCATCATCGGCAAGCTCGAGGAGACCCCCGCGCTCGTCGATCGGCTGTACAAGCGCCTCTCCTGACCGTCGGGGCGGTGGCCGGGGGATCGACCGCCGCCGCTGTCGACGTGCGTCACCTGTCGGCCGACGTGGGCGACCGGGTCCCGTCGACGAGCGCCGGCCCGGCGATCGTGCGTTCCGCGGGTGCCGGCGGCGCGACCACCTGACCGCCGACGACACGGGCGTGTCGCACGTTGTGCCCGACGGGCGCGCCGTCGCTCGTCAGTGCGACAGCGCCGACCGCGGTCAGGAGCACGGCACTGGCGATCGCAAGGGCGACCCAGGCTCCGCCGGCGGGGGTCTGCCATGCGCTTTCGCGGAGACGGTCGCGTTGGAGGGCGTATCCACCGACTGCGTGCTGCATGGTGCGTGCTTTCGTCTGTGCCGCGGGGTGCGGCTCGGTCTGCGCATGCTCCGCGGGACCGGTTGTCCGTCGGCAAACGCGCGGTAAGCGCCGTCCGGGCGGTGGCGCTCTCAGTGGCTCAGTGCGTAGAGCCGGCGCGCCTCGGGGATCCCCTTGAGCTCGTGCTCCCCGCGATCGGCGAACTCGAGCCCGGAACCGGCGACGAGCTCTCGGGTCGTTGCGCTCACGACGACCTCGTCGGGGCCGGCGACCGCGGCGATGCGGGCCGTGAGGTGCACGGCAATGCCCCGCACCGCTGCGCCGGTCGCGCACGACCTCTCCGGTATGGAGGCCCGCGCGGACCCTCAGCCCGAGCGGTGCGAGCCTCGTGCCGATCGCACGTGCGCAGCGGACGGCGCGCGCCGGCCCGTCGAACAGCGATGACGCTGTCACCCACGGCGTCGATCACCTCACCGCGGTGGCGGTCGATCTCCCCCCGCACGAGCTCGTGGTGGCGCTCGAGCAGGGCTCCCCACGCGCGATCGCCGAGCCGCAGGGCGGTGGGTGTGGAGTCGACGATATCGGTGACCATGACCGTCGCGAGGAGCCGGTCGTCGACGTCCGGGTGCGGTGCGGGCTCGCCCCACACCTCGCGGACGAAGCGCTCGACGGGGTCGAGGATCTGGTGGGGGTCGATCGCGACGAAGTGGTCCCGGCCCGGGAGCTCGACGACGCGGGCGCCGCGGATGCGATCGGCGACGTAGCGCCCCTCCTCGACTCGAGCGGTGAGGTCGCCGTCGCGGTGCAGCACGAGCGTGGGCACGTGGATCGTCTCGAGGACGTGGCGCACGTCGATCGAGGAGTTCATCTCGAGGAGCGCTCGCACGGCACCGGGGCTCGCCGCGGCACGGCCGCGCTCGCCCCACCAGCGGGCCATCGCATCGTCGGCGGACGGGCACATGAGCCGCATGTGCGTCTCGAAGCCCCAGTCCCCGGTGAGCGACGCGATGTGAGCAGTGCGCTCCTCGGCCGTCGGCGCCCACGGATAGTCGTCGTCGGGGACCGACCGCTTGGCGTACGTCCCGAACAGGACGAGCGCCCGAACCCGCTCGGGGAACGTCGCGGCATAGAGCATCGAGAGCGGCCCGCCCTCGGAGTAGCCGAAGAGCACGGCGCTGCTGCTGTCGGCGGCGTCCTGCACGGCACGGAGGTCGTCCATGCGCGCCTCGATGTCCGGGACCCCCGAAGGACGGTCGGACAGACCCGTTCCCCGCTTGTCGAAGCGGATCAGCCGCGAGAACGATCCGAGGCGGTCGAGGAACGCGGCGTGGCGCGGCTCGTCCCAGTCCTTCTCGAGGTGCGAGACGAATCCCGGGCACGAGCAGGATGTCCGCCGGCCCGCTTCCCGTCACCTGGTACGCGATACTGAGATCGCCGCTCGCTGCGTACGAGATTCGCCCGCGGTGCCGGGCCGCGCCGTCGTCGGCGACCGGGGCAGCGCTTCGACGCGGCGCAATCTCGAGCTCTTGGAGCAGGCGCTCGGCCGCAACGAGGTCGGCGGTGTCGTGTCCCTCGTCGAACCCCGCGAGGAGCTCGGCGACGAGGTCTCCGTCGGCGTCTCGGCGTGTCGTTGCGTGCGAGGCTGGTCGCAGCCCTCAGCCGGAGCGACGGCGACTCCAGCTCGTCTGCGAGCTCGAGCGCCGCACGCAGGCACTCCTCGGCCTCGGCGTCCTCGAGCATCTCCCCACGCAGCCGTCGCAGCTCGGAGGCGAAGAAGAAGGATGCGCTGGGGCCGCCATGGCCTCGAGTGCCTCGTCGACGGCGGCGAGCGCCTCGTCGCGCATGTCGCAGCGGGCGGCACCGTCGGCGAGGAGGGAGAGGTAGAACGCGTCGTCCATGCGTGCCCCGAGGCGGCGTGAGGCCGTCGATGCTGGCGCGGATCTCGGCGACGCCGTGCGGGATCGCCGTCCGCCGCCCTGGCCCAGCCGTGGACCACGCTGGCCATCGCCCCCCAGTAGGTGAACCCGAGCGTGGAGGCCGCCTCGATCGCGGCGGCCGACCACTCGGCGCGTCAGCACCCACGTCGCCTCGCAGCTGCGCGACGACCGACGCCTGCGCCTGCGCGACCGCGCGGGCACGGGAGCGCGATCCGACGGTCGACGCCGCGATCGCCCGCTCGGCGCGCTCGATCGCGCGATCGGGGTAGCCGAGGAACCAGGCATCGAAGCGCAGCCCACAGCTGGCACGAGATGTCGGGATGCTCGCCGAAGGCTGGCCGTCACGCGGTTGGCGTAGGCGCCGTCGTAGTGCGAGAGGGCCGCTCCGCGTGCTCGAGCGACCGGTCGAAGCCTCCCTGGTGGTAGAGCGAGCACGCCATCAGCTCGTTGCGAGTCGACGATCGCGCCGGGGTGCTCTCGATGGACGGGAAGCTCGAGCGACTCGAGGAGCAGGTCCTCGGAGCGCTCGTACTCGCCGCGGACCTCGTAGACGGTCGCCAAGCCCGTGCAGGGTGCTCGCGAGCTCCGCGTCGTCCGCGAGCTCGCCCGCGAGCTCCCTCGCGCGCACGAGGGCCGACTCTGCCGTCGGCGACGACCAGCCGTCCGTCAACGAACGTCGCGCGGCCGAGCAGCTGCTGGATCCTGAGCTCGAGGTCGGCGCGCTCGGCTCGTCGGCGATCGACGGGAGCGCGTCGCGGGCCGTGGTGAGATGCTCGAGCGCCTCCCGCGGGGCGCTCACCTCGAGCGCTCGGGCGGCGGCGGCGTGCAGATGGCGGACGGCGCGGGCCGGCTCGCGACCCTGCGAGGAAGTGCCAGGCGAGCTCCGTGGCCACCTCGTGGACGCGATCGGCGTAGGCGCTCTCGAGCCGCTCGGCGACGCGCCGGTGGAACGCGCGCCGCGCTGGCCCGACCGGGATCCGCTCGCGGAGCGTCTCGTGGAAGAGATCGTGCATGAAGGCGTACCGGGTCGAGATCGTGCCGTCGGGCCATTGGTCGTCACCGATCGCGCGGATGAACGTGGCGTCGAGCGCGACGTCGCGCAGCGCGTGCTCGGCGTCGCTCCTCGTCGACACCGGCGGCGGCCGCGGCGGCGCGCTCGCGAACTCGGCGCCGGCGGTGCTTGCCGCCTCGAGCACCTATGTGGTAGCGGGCGTCGAGCGCCGCGACGCTGCTGCTCGATGAGGCTGCGGAGCGTCGCCGGCACGCTCCGCGACGAGCTCGTCGAGATCGCGTGCGACGACCCAGTCCCGCTGTCCTGGCCAGGGCGCCCTGGTCGACCCACGATTCGAGCGAGCTTCTCCATGAAGAACGGGTTGCCGCGCGTGCGCGCGCGTGCAGCAGCGCCGCGACGGCGTCACCGGGATCGGTCCCGTCGAGACGGAGGCGAGGAACGCGCGTGCTCGCGTCGTCCGGGAGCGACGTCGAGCGCGATCTCGTCGGCGACGCCCCGCGAGGTGAGCGGGACCGCGAGGGCGTGGAGCGGGTGCCCGGCCGGCGCGCGCCTCGGCCGGACGGAACGTCGCCGAGCACGAGGAGCCGGGCGGGCTCGAACTCGCGCGTGCGAGGACGTCGAGAGAGTCGAGAGTGGAGAGGTCGGCCCAGTGGATGTCCTCGAGGAGGATCGCCGACGGGTCGTCGGCGGCGAAGGCCTCGAGCACCTCGACGATCTCGCGCAGCATGCGGTCTCGCGTGACGCCGAGCACCCGTGTCTCGAGCACCTCGAGCTCGGCGGGGTCGACGAGCCAGGGCATCTGGGCGAGCCAGGTCGGCGCCCCGGCGCGAAGCGCGTCGACGAGCCGTGCGCCGTGGGGTCCTCGGCAGAGCCGCCCGAGAGCCTCGAGCACGGGCATGTACGCCTCGCCGGGGCCGCGGTGCTCGACGCATTGGCCCCGCCCGACCGGCACGGCCGCGTCGAGGCCCGCGAGGAACGCCCCGACGAGCGTGGTCTTGCCGACGCCCGGCTCGCCGCTCACGAACACGAGCCGCCGCTCGCCCTCCGTCACCCGCGAGAAGACCCGGCCGAGTGCGTCGAGCTCCGCCTCGCGGCCCACGACGCCGACCGGCGCCCGGGCGTCCTCGTCGCCGTCCTGACGCCGCGCTCCGGCGCGGACGGCCTCATCCGCGGGACGTCGAGGGCGCGGTCCTGGCGGAGGATGCGCCGCTCGAGCTCGCGCAGCTCCTCCGACGGGCCGATGCCGAGCTCGTCGTCGAGCATCTGGCGAAACGTCTGGTACGCCTCGAGCGCCTCCGCCTGCCGGCCGGAGCGATAGAGCGCGAGCATCAGCTGACCACGGAGCCGCTCCCGGAGCGGGTGCGCGGCCGTGAGCCTGTCGAGCTCCGGGACGAGGACGGCTTGCCGGCCGAGCGCGAGATCCGTCTCGATCCGCTCCTCGAGCAGGCCGAGCCGCACCTCCTCGAGCCGCCCCGCCTCGGCCAGCGCGAACGGCGCGTCGAGCTCCGCGAGCGCCGGGCCCTCGCCAGAGCGCGAGCGCGGATGCGAAGCAGGTCCGCGGCCCGCTCCGTCGCGCCCGCCGCGCGCGCCGACCGGCCGTCCGCGGCAAGGCGGGCAAGCTGCGCGAGATCGAGCTCCGCGTCTGCCACCGTCAGGTGGTAGCCCGCGCCCCGCGCGTCGAGCCTGCCGTCGGGAAGCGCCTTCCGGAGCTTCGAGATGTAGACCTGGAGCGCCTTGACGGCGGTCTCGGGGACATCCTCGCCCCACAGGTCGTCGATCAGCTGCGATGTCGGAACCGACCGGTTCGCGTTCACGAGCAGGTCGGCGAGGAGCGGCGCGCTGCTTGCCCGCCGCAATCGGGACGACGCCGATCGTCGTCGGTCACCTCGAGCGGGCCGAGGAGACGGAATTCCATGCGGCGGAGCCTAAACCGCCGTCTCCGTGCGCTCGCTGACGGTTTACCGCCCCTTTGCGAGCGCTAGCCGGCGCGCGCTCTGCTTCGGCGGCGAGCCACATACGACGGAGGAGGCAGTTCGTGAATCTCGATCCTGCAGCGTTGCCGACCCCCCTCGTGGGAGCCTGGCGGCAGATCGAGCCGTCGTCGACGCGCGCCGGCACGCGACTGGCATGACGTGGGGCCGGGTGCGGGGGCCTCGGTTCCCGTGCGCTGCTCCTGCTGGTCGGCGCGGCGCAGTTCCTCGTCGTCCTCGACGTGACGATCGTCAACATGGCGCTGCCCACCTCCAGCGCGACCTTCGCCTGTCACCGACGGGCCTCCACTGGGTCGTGACCGCTACGCGGTCACCTTCGGCGGTGCGCTGTTGATGGGCGGCCGACTGAGCGACGTCGTGGGCCGCCGCCGGGCCTTCACCGCGGCCTCGCCGTGTTCACGGCCGCGTCGCTCGCTGTGGTCTCGCGCCCTCGGCGCGTCGTGCTGTCGCACGCGTCGGCCAGGGCGTGGGCGCCGCCGTCGTCTCTCCGGCCGCATTCGCGATCCTCGTCGCCGCGTTCCCGGCCGGGCGCGAGCGAAACCGCGCGATCGCGGCCTGGGGGTCGATCGGCTCCCTCGGGCAGTCGCAGGCCTCGCGTCGGCGGCGTGCTGACGCGAGCTCGGTGGCGGTCGGTGTTCCTGCTCAACGTCCCGTTCGGTGTCGTCGCGCTCGCCGCGAGCCGCGTCCGTCCCGAGCGCGCGCCTCGCGGACGCGCCGCGTCGACGTGGGCGGGGCGCTGCTGGTGAACGACCGGGATCGGCGCGCTCGTCTTCGTGCTGTCGAACGGCCCGGTCGCCGGCTGGGGTCACGCACGACCTCGTCGCCCTCGCAGTCGCGGGGTCGCCTCGCATGGTTCGGTGTGAGCGCCGAGCTCCGAGCCCCTGCTCCCGACGCAGTCGCTGACCGCGGCTCCTCGTCGCGGCGCGGTCGGCCTCCTGCACGGCGCGTGATGCTCGGCATGCTCCTCCTGCCGCTCTACCTGCAGGGGCGCGGGGCTGTCGTCGTTGGAGACGGGCGCGTCGCTGCTCCTCCGCGCGCCGGCATCGGCTGGGCGCGCCTCGGGGCGCTCGTGACGCGCTCGGGCCCAGCGTGCTCGTCGCGGTCGGCGCTCATGGCGACGGGCTCGTCTCTGTGGGGCTCGCGGACGGGCCGATGACGAGTCGTAGGGTGTGGGCGTCGGTGCGGGAATCCCGTCCGTCTTCGTCTCGGTGTCGGCCGCGGCCCTCGGCGAGGTCGACCCGGACCAGGCTGGCATCGCGTCGGGTGTGGTGCGGGCGTCCCAGTGGATCGGCGGCGCACTCGGGCTCGCGCTCGTGGCGGCCGTGTCGGGCGGGGTCGACGCCGGGGCGTCGGAGAGCGAGTCGCTTCACGGGCACGTGCACTCAGGCTTTCTCGTGTGCACCGTCCTGTCGGTGCTCGCGCTGTTCGCCGCATGCCTCGGCGTGATGCGCGTGCGCCGGCTCGCGCCCGCCGCGGCCTGACCGCGCACACGGCCTCACGGGAGCCGCGGCCGTGTCGTGCCGGGCGCGCTCGGTACGGCCCGGGATCCCGGGTGGGAGCTTGGATGCATGCAGACATCAACCGCGTCGGCTACCTTCGCCGGTATGGGGAGGGAGCGACTGAGAGCCGATGCCGGGCAGACGCAGGCGGAGTACGTCCTCGTCGTCGCCGGGATCGCTCTCGCATGCATAGCCGCCGCGCTGTTCCTGGGCGCCGTTCTGAACGGCAGTTTCGACTCGTCCTCCAAGCCACTCACCCCGGGCTCGAGCCCGTTCACGCCACCGAGCCCACCGGCACTCGTCTATCCCACGAAGCTGTCGCAGTGCGAGGGCGAGGGATGGAAGGACTTCCCGCAGTTCGAGAGCGAGTCGGACTGCGCCGACTACATCGCGACCCTGCCGTAGCTCCTCCGCGTGTCTCGCGGATGCCGCGCGTCGGCGTGCTCGGCGCGGCTCACACGCTCGGCGGCGGGATGGTGGCGGCCTCGACGGCGGCGACCCGGTCGCGGCGTGCCTTGGCCAGTTCCTGCACCACGATCTGGATCGTCGCGGCGAGCGGGGCGCGGCACGAGCTGGGCGGTGTTCGGCTCCGCCCGCGCTCGGTCCCGGCCGGGGAGCAGTGGCCGGTTTCGTGATGCCCGCTAGGATGGCCGGGTCGCGGGGCGTGGCGCAGCCTGGTTAGCGCGCTAGTCTGGGGGACTGAGAGGTCCCGAGTTCGAATCTCGGCGCCCCGACTGGAAACCGCCTCTTTACAGGCGGTTTCTGTTCTTTGAAAGCGTCACGAGAGAGCCGGGCGTACGGTAGTAGTACGAAAATGAGCGGGACGCTTGCCCAGGCGGCTGGAGGGACCGCGTCTTGCGTCGGCTCCGTGGTCAGGCGCGCGGCAGTACGACGTGCCGGTCGTAGTCGGCGTCGCCCGGGTGCAGGATGCGGGAGATGCTGGCCGGTGACACCGGACCGGCGTGGCAGACCTCCATGCCGCCGTCCAGGTCCATCTCGCCGAGCAGAATACCGCTGAACACGAGCCGAACAGCTCGGCGCAGAGCGCGGGAACCTTTCCTCGCTGAACTCCAGGGTCGCCTCGACGATCGCCGGACGACTGACCCGCCGGAGCTTCTCCCGGAGCGAGGAGGGCGCAGGTGGGCGGGGAAGGCCCTCGTACAACGCGGGACCGCCCCACAGACCAGCCATTCGTTGGCGTGACCTTCGTCAACGGGCCGACGACCGAAGAGCAGGTAGACGCCGCGTTCCCGCGCCTCCAGCGTCCCTCTCTGAAAGGCATCGTCCCGATCGTGCGTTGCGAAGATATGCGCGCGCTTCAACTCGCTGCGCTCCTCCTCCGACACGAGCCCTCGACCTCCACGTCCTCGTCGATCCGCCCTCGATCAACCCGGCCGACAATGGGCGCAGACCGTCGCTGCGGATCGTCGCCTCTTCATGGTTCATGAGGCGCGTGCTGTGTCGGACGAGCAAGCGGTGTCCGACGAGCAACTGCCGAAACGTCGTCTCGTCGACTCTCGGTCCACCGTGGGTCACCTCTTCGACCCGTTGCTGCCGAACCGTTCGACCCACGCCATGATCTCGGGCGTCCAGGTGCCCGGTACGTCAGGGTCGATCACGTTCACGACTTCAAGCTTGCCCGCGCAGCCGCGAATGCGCGGTTCGCGTATCCGGTTTGAGCTGGGTTCGGGCGGTGTTTGACGCGTGCAAGAAATCCGTTCGGAGCTCTGACATAGTTGTCGTGTTTACTTCTTTGGGTTGTGGACCATTTCGACAACCCGGCGGCTCCGTGAAGTCGTCCATGCGCGCCGCGTGCGGTTGCCAGACCCCTCGCAGGCGAAAGCGATCCGCGAAGCGTCCCGGCGTTACCGCGGCGGAACTCGCTAACGCCCTCGGTGTCAGCCGGACATCGGATCTGGGCGTGGGAGGCGAACGCGCATCGGCCGCGCGGCGAGCGGAGAGACGCGTACGCGTGGGCGCTCGAAGGAACTCGCGCGCTGACCGAGGCCGGCGACGCGACTCATGCGGCGGATGACTCTCTGACGCGAGGCGGGCGCGCTGAAGGGCGCCGCACAACCCGCGGAGACGATGACGCGCGGTGCGCGCCGTTGGAGGTCGTTCGCCGACAGCCGCGGATCGCGCTCGAGCGGGCTCGTCGCTGGCCCGGAACGTTACCGCTCCGTGGCCGACGGGTGTGCGCCTGCGGAGAGGCTCTCGGGACGATCTCCTGCATGTGTGCTCGCTGCCACTCCGATTCGTGGTCATGGACGGCTGAGGTCTACGCGGAGCAAGGTCGGGGCCGGTGAGCGGTCGGCGATGCTGCCGTCGCTGCCGCGGAGGCGGGGCTGCGCGTGTTCCCGCTCAAGGCCCGGGGCAAGAAGCCTCGCGTTAAGGGTGGGGGTGGCTTCAAGTCCGCAAGCAGCGACCCAGCTTTCGTCGCCGGCCTGTGGAGCCGTTGGACCGACGCAAACGTCGGGCTTGATCTACCCCCGCGCACGGTCGTCGTCGATATCGACGCGGAGGACGGGGCGGAGCGCGTACGCGAACTTGGGCTCCCGTCCGCCGCGACGGTTGTCCGCACCGCACGCGGGCACCAGGGCTACTACCGGGTTCCCGACGGACGCGAGTTGCAGCAGGGGCCGCTGCCGGGTGTAGGCGACCTCAAGTCGAGCGGCAGCGGCTACACGTTGCTGCCGCCGAGCGTTCACCCGGACGGCGCGGTCTACGCGTTCGTGCGCGGCGACCTCTCCGGCATCGTTTCGCCGACCCTGCTGAGCGACGAGCACGTGGACGCGCTCGAGCGTTTGCGGGGTCGAAGGCCAACGGGTCGGCGTCGGCGGTTGGCGAGCGGATCCCCGCGGCCAGCGGCACAACACCCTGTTGTCGGTCGCGGGCTCGATGCGCCGTCGCGGACTGACCGGGGACGAGATCGCGGTCGCGCTGCAAGCCGTCAATAGCCGTCGCTGTGACCCGCCGCTCGAGGAGGACGAAGTCCTCAAGCTCGCCGCCGATATCGGCTCCCGATACGAGCCGGGACCGCCCGAGCCTCAAGAACCGGTGACCCCTTCCGAGCCCGACCGTGACGATGCGGGAAGCGACGTCTTTCGCGGCTCTCGCACGCGGAGGTGCTCGCGCTGCGCTTCGATGACGAACCGGCGGACCTGGTCGAGGGGCTGGTGCCGCGCGGGGTGCTCGTGACCGTTGCGGGCTTGCCCGAGGCCATGCAAGGGCTGGCTCTGCCAGCAGATCAGTGCCCGCGTCGCCGAAGGCACCGGCAGCGTGCTCGACCGCCCCGTGATCGCCGGGGGCCCGGTCGGCTACTGCTGGCAGGACGACTCGACCCGCAACGAGGCCGAGCGCGTCCAGACCTACGCGCGCGTCCACGAGACATCGCGCGATCTTCCTCTGCGCTGGTTCCTGAACGAGGGGCTGCTGCTGCCGCGCGACCTCGCCCGCCTGCGCGCCACGATCGAGCAGCACAAGTCGTGCTCGTCGTGCTCGACTCGTTCTACAACTTCGCCGTCGAGCCTCGACCTCAAGGACCGCGAGGCCGGACGATTTTCGCCGCGCTGAAGGCCGACGTGTGCGACCCGACCGGCTGCACGGTCTGGTCGTCGACCACATGCCGTGGGCGACCGACACGAACCGCAAGCGCCTGCGCGGCTACGGCGACGTGTTCAAAAACGCGGCCGTCCGCGCCGGCATCTACATCGACGTCGACGCCTCGAAGCTCTACATCGAGGCGCGCGGCAACAACGTCGTCGGCTTCAAGCGCACCCCCGCCTACTGGGACGCCGACAGGCTCATGCTGCGCCTCGTTGACACCGGACGCGCGAGGAGGAGGCCAACGAAGAAATCGACGCGCGCATCCTCGAATGGCTCGTGAACACCCTGGAAGGCACTCCACGACGGCCGTGCGGGAGGCCATCAAGGGCGTTCGATCCGGGTTGATCAGCCCTAACGGCTAAGAGCACGGGACAAAGTTCGTGACACGTCCAAGCAGGCGGGACGTGGTCGGGACGAAGTAGCCCCCCGAGATACTGGAACGCAAGCGTTCATGCGGGATTCACCTCGTCCCCGCTGCCTGGGACGATGGACAACGACGGAGCGGGGGTCACCGGAAGGGCAACCTCGTCCCGCTCGTCCCACCCCCGTAGGGGGACGAGGTTGCACGGGACAAGGTCCAGACCAGCCCCCAACAAGACCGAAAAGAGCCCCCCGAAGGCAACCGAGCCCTCTCCTGCGCGTGACTCACAGCAGGCGCAGGCAAGTGCCGCGCGCGACCCGTATGCGGTGATCGCTGGTCGTGAGGAGCGGGCGTGAGGCCCGTGACGAGCTTGCCGCTGTGGCTCGCCGGCATCACGCGCGGCTGGCGGCGGTCGGGGGAAGTTCACCGAGGCATGCGTTGTGCTGGCGGCGGCGGAACTGTCGGGGAGTCCGCTCGATGTCTGGGACTTTGACGATGCCGCGGTCGTCCTTCGCGCCGAGGCGCTCGTGGTTGACGGGCTAGCCGCATCTGCGGCGCTAGAGGCAGCGCGTGCGGAACTCGCGACGTGGGCGGAACGCGCCGGGGGGACGCCGGTATGAGCGCGTCGCCGTTCATGCTGGTCGAGGACGTGGCTGTGCGGTACGCGACGTCTCGTCGCTGGGTCTGGAGCGAACCCGGCTCGAGCTGATCCCGCATCAGTCGACTCCCCGGCTCCGCCGCTGCCTCTTCGCTTGGCGGAGCTGGAGGCTGGGAGAACGGCGCGTCCCTGCGCGTCCGCGAGCTCGCGAGCGGAGGAAGGCTCGTCGAGCCGGTGGAGGCCAGCCCGTGATCCCCCCACCGAATGCAGCGATCCCGCCATGGCGGGGATCACAGGTTCGATTGTCAAGGTTCGCGGAGCCCGCGACGGCGCTCCAGACACCCGCCCGCGGTACGAGCGAGATCGGCAGCGTCGGGGTCTACGCGGCCTCGAGCTCGAGCCAGCCGATCGCGCGTTCACCCCGGGCTGTGCAGGCGCCCACCTCGAGGCGTGGGGACGTCTTCGTCGTTCAGCGCGTCGGCGATCTGCTTCACCCGGTAGCCAGCGCGATACAGCTCCTCGATCCGCGCGAGCGCGACGGAGCTGATCTCGCGGGGACGGCCGAGCCTGACGCCCTGCGCGCGTTTCGCGGCGAGAGCGGCAGCGGTCCGCTCGCCGATCGTGCGGCGCTCCCATCGGCGACGGACGCCATCACGTTCGCGACGAGACCACCCGCCGGAGTCGTCGTGTCGATCGCGACGTCGATCGCGATCAGCGCCCAGCCTTTCCGCTGCGAGCGCTGCATGAGCGACGCGAAGTCGATCACGCTCCGACTCAGCCGGTCGAGCTTTGCGACGACGAGCGCCTGAGCCTCGCCTCGCTCGATCGCCTCCAGCGCCTCCTGGAGCCCACGACGCGCGCTGACGGAGCGTCCCGAGGCTCCTGCATCCTCGTAGACGCGAACGAGCTCCCAGCCCCGCCTAGCAGCCTCCGCCTCGATCGTCGCTCGCTGCGCCTCGAGCCCCAGCCCGCTACCTGCCTGCTCGAGCGTCGAGACCCGGTGTACCCGCATACGCGCATGGTCTCCTCCGTCCTCGTAGACACAGGAACAGCCCGCCTCGCGACGGGCTGAACCTCTGGCTACGCCAGGAGCGCTCGAGCCGATCGGGTCGCCTCGTCGTGGACTCCACGGTCGTAGCCGGCCTCGAAGGCGGAAAGCACGTCGTCTGCGGCGTCGTGCTCCTCGTCGAGCCCGTACTCCGCGAGCACGTCGCGAGGCAGGAGCCCGTCTGCCCATTCGCCCGAGAGCGGCGAGCATGGGAGTTCGTCGAGCACGAGGGGATCACCATCGGCGATCCCGTCGAGGAGCCGACGAGCGGCGTCCGGCGGCTGTTCCCGTCGAGGAGCCACGAGCCCGCGGCGACCCGGCTCGTATCCAGCCTCCTCGGCTCGCTCGAGGATCTCGTCGAGCCCGAGGATCCTGACGAGCCATGCTCGTCGGCGACCTCCTCGAGACGTCGCGTCGTTCTCGGCGAAGCGCCGAGGAGTAGTAATCGAGCTCCTCACCTGTGCCGTCGTAGACGTGGACGCCATGTCCGCCGAACCACGCCAGCACGAGGCCCGCCGAGTCGTAGCGGACCAGCCGGGCTCTGTCGAGCTGAGCCATCAGCCGCTCAGGGCTGGGATACGGTTGAACCGACATGGGGGCTAACCTCCTCTGTCCAGACCCGGGACGTTCCAAGCGTCGCCGGGCTCATCTCTATTTACCGATAACGAGCGTATACGGTAATTACGGCCGCGTCAAGACTAGTTTCCGGTATTCCCAGAAAAAAGCCGCCGGAACGCTAACAGCGCCACAGCGGCCGTCCTAGCAATCCACTGCCCACCGCACAGGGGGGTTACCTCAACAACAGGTGCCCCTTTCCTTTCGTATGAGAATTGCGTCGGAGATTTTGAATTGGCTTCTGTAATTGGAATCGTCCGATGAGTCGTAGTCCGGCGTCTGGGCTTCCTGCAAAGGGTGCGTCGAGGCATGTGCCTGGCGAGTGTGAGTGCGTGCGTTGCGTGGGATTCCAGCGGGGGCATCGCTACGCGGACGGGCATGGGCGTCCGGCGGTGCATGGGGCGAGCTCGGCCCGCACGTGATCGCAAGGGCGGAGCGGACGCTCGAGCTGGTCGGAGGAGCTCCGTTCGGTGGTGCCGGTGTACGACCCGGCGGACGAGTTCGTGATCCAGGCGCTCGGCGTCCTGCTCGTGAGGATCGAGCGGGCCGAGGCGGCGTTGACGAGCGTGGAGGCGGAGGCTGACGCGCGGGGGAGGGACCTGCCGCCACCTATCGGGAGCGACGTGCAGTGGATCGACAATCTCCGCAAGGACCTGCGCTCCTGGCTCTCCGTCGCGGAAAGGTACTTCGCGCAGTTGGGGATGAGCCCGGGCAGCCGCGCCCGTCTGGGGCTCGATATCGCGCGGGCGAGGCGCCTGAGCGTCGTCGGAGTGGCATGAGCAGGCGGCGCTCGAGGAGGGCGACGAGTGAGCCTGCGCGCCGAGATCGAGCGCTACCGCCGGATCCGGTCGCGTTCTGCCAGCGAGGTGCTCCGGTTCGAGCCGTGGAGCCGCCAGCGGGAGATTCTCGAGTCGGTCCGGGACAACTCTCGGACGGCGGTCGGAGCGCGCACGGGCCGGGGAAGACGGCGACGGCGGCACGGGCGGCGCTCTGGTTCCTGAGCGTGTTCCCGCACTCGCGGGTGGTGACGACCGCGCCGACGAGGCCAGCTTCGAGACGTGCTGTGGCGGGAGATCGCGCAGGCGCACCGTGATTCCCGCGGCTTTATCGGCGGGACTTGTTCGGGACGCGGCTGGAGATCGCGAGCGATTGGTTCTGCGTCGGGTTGGCGACCGACCGGCCTGACCGTTTCCAGGGGTTCCACGCCGAGCATCTGTTGCTCGTCGTGGACGAGGCCGCAGGTGTCTCCCAGGAGATCTACGAGGCGTCATCGGGTTTCTTGACGAGCCCGGAGTCTCGTGTGCTGATGATCGGGAATCCGACCGAGACGAGCGGAGAGTTCTTCGACGCGTTCCATTCGCAGCGCGCCTCTACCACGGGATCGAGATCTCGGCGTTTGACTGCCCGTGGGCGACGGCGAGAAGGTGCCGCGGTCGGTTGCCCGCAAGCTCGTGTCGCGCCAAGTGGGTTGAGCAGCACACGCGCAAATGGGGCGAGGGCTCGCCGCTGTGGCAGGCCCGGATCGCGGCCGAGTTTCCCAGCCTGGCCGACGACAGCGTCGTCTCGCTCGGTGACCTCGAGGCCGCGCAGCAACGGAGCTCGAGCCGGCTGCCGCTCGTTGTCGCGGCCGACGTCGCGAGATTCGGCAGCGACGAAACCGTGATCGTTGTGCGTGCCGGCAACGTCGTGCGGATCGCAAAGGCGTACTCGGGCAAGGACACAATGAAGACGGTGGGGGAGATCGTCCGTGTTGCCCGCGACGTCCAGCGCGACTACGACCACAAACCTGTGCTTGTCGTCGATGACGCCGGGCTCGGCGGCGGCGTCACCGACCGTCTTCGCGAGCAGCGCGAGTTCCGGGTGGAGGCGTTCCTTGGCGCCAGCGCGTCCAGGTCGCAGGAGTATCCGCGGAAGCGCGACCAGGCGTGGTTCGAGTTCGCTGACAAGCTCCCGAACCTCGATCTGCCCGCGGACGAGGAACTCGCGGCCGACCTCCTCGCTCCCCGTTACAGCCTTGACAGCGCCGGCCGCCGGGTGGTCGAGGCGAAGGGCGAAACCAAACGACGTCTGCGACGCTCGCCTGACCGGGCCGACGCGGTCATCATGGCCTTCGCGGCTGGCCGAAGACATCGGCCGGCCCGCTGGTCGTCGGCGTTGTTGCAGCGGCCAGGGGACCATTCAACCCGTACGCACGCGTCCGGGGACGACTGTGAGCCGCGCCAGCCATTGGTGTACGTCGCTCCTTCCGCGCAGGTCAGGGCACGCCAGCTCATCCCCGGCTGCGTCGAGAACGAGGTCGCCGCCGCGATCACCGCGGGCCGGATTCGCTTCGACGCCGGGGACGCTGACATCCCGGCGACTCGTGGCAAGCGACCGCGCGGCGCACGCCAGGCGTGTTGCGACCAAGTCCGCGCGCGTGGACGGTCACCGACGTCGTCGCCCGCACAACACGGACAACGAGACGAGAGGAGTAGAACGTCATGGCACGAGACCACACGACGGCGCCGGTCGAGGAGTTACGGTCGAGCGACCGTCAACTGCGAAGCGCAGTCAAGAGGGCCAGCCAGACGATCGACCGGATCGACCGGATGGACCCCGCGGAGGCTGTCCGTGAGCGGCCAGGCCGCTGCGAGGCTCGACGAGTACGCCGCCGCGATCCAGACCGCGGAAGACGCTGATGAAGAACTACGGCGACGACGTCACCGTGCGTTGCCTGAGAGGTTGCGGCTCGGCCGGGCGCTGCGGGACAGCAAGCGCGAGCCTCTCCCGCCCAACGGTGGCTTGACGAGGCCCGCCGGTACAGCGCGCCGGAACTTCAGGGCGAGACTCTCGTCGCCTCCCGGCTGGGTGATGACGACACCGCCGAATTGGAGAGGATCATCAAGAAGAAGCGGAAGATTGCGTCCGACGTCGAGCACGCCGAGCCGCTGACGGACGACGAGACGGCGTCGTGGGAGCGGATCCTCGGGAAGGCCGCCGGTGACCCAGACCTGTTTGAGCGCAAGCGCCGGGAGGCGCAGACCAGCGCGAAGCTCGGTGCGTTGAAGGAGGAGCGGCGTCTCGCGAGCCTCCCGAAGCGGCCGCTGTACGCGGAGCCGGGTTCGGTGTCGTTGCCCGAGTACGCGTGCCACTCGTGGCTGGTTGACGACGGCGCGCGCGAGGGCGATTGGACGTTGCCAGACGTGGGTCTGCTCGTCGGTCTGCTCGGAGCGTTCGCGAACCGGGACGCACGGCTCGTGGTTGGTGGCCGCTTCGAGGAAGACGACGCTGGACTGCTGACGTTGGTTGCCCCGCCGGTGTCGGCAGCGACCTGAGGCTGTGGGGGAAGGTCGCAGGGTCGCCGCTTGAGGCCGGCAGCGGATACGTTCGCGTCAAGCCGGCGCTCAGTGTGCTCCAGCACCAGGGGTGGTTCGAGGTCGAGCAGACGGTCGCCGAGCTTCGCATCCGTCCCGGCGAGCGGGCACGGAAGCTCAACGGCGGCCCGGTCGCCTAATCGATGGATCGGTCCTTGAGAAGTTGGGTGCGATGACCGAATTCACGCTCGGCGCAAGCAGGGCAGAACGGCAGGAGCTCGCCGAGGCCGTCGCTCCACCACGTCCATTTTTCGGCGACCGTGAACCTCTCATCAGCCTCGAGGCCACACTCGCTGCAGCGAACGCGTGCAAGCTGGGAATCCTCGCCACTGGCCGCAGAGCGAGACACATGCACAGGCTACGCCTCGTATGCTCGGCTCGCGAGGGCCGGTGGTGGGATCCTCAACAAATCTCGCCTCCCCGGCCCTCGCATTTCCCTAGCCACCGTCGGCCGGCCGCGATACGGTTCCCGACGTTGAGGATCCCAAGCTAGGAGGCAGAGATGGCATCTCTCCAGGCACGGCACACGCGGGTCTGCGCGACCGGCAAGCCGTGGACGACGTTCGTCGAGGCTACCGAGGGCTGCACCTGTTCGCCGTCGTACTACGTCGTCGTGCGCGAGGGCGGCAAGCTCCACCGTGAGCGCGTCGGCCGTAACCGCAAGGTGGCCGAGCGGGCGCTGACGAAGCGACAGGCGGAGGAGGACGACGGTGCCTTCGTGCCGCAGAAGACCATCCGTTTCGATGAGTGGGCCGCCCGCTGGCTGGCCGGGCTCGAACGGAAACCGAACACGGTGGACAGTTATCGGCAGACGATGAGCTATGCAAGCCGCGCGTTCGGCGACACGGTTGTTCGGCGGCTGACCGTCGAGCACATCAAGACGTTCCTACGGCTATGCGCGGACGCGCGGCGCGGGAAGAGAAAGGACATCGCGATGAGCGACTCGACGCGCGCGAAGCACCTGCGCGTGTTGGGCGTTTGCTTGGAGAGCGCCGTGAGGGCCGGATACGCGGCCCGCAACCCGGTGCGTGACGTACCGAAGGGGGAGCGTCCCCGGAAGCGCAGGCAGGAGGCCGCGTACTTCACGAACGACGAGCTACCGAGACTGTTCGCCGCGTTCGCGACGCGGGGCCCCACCTACCGCGTGCTGTTCGAGTTGGCGCTCAAAACGGGGATGCGGCAAGGCGAACTGCTGGCGCTCACCTGGGGCGACGTCGATCTCGTCCACTCCGTGATCCACGTCCGTCGCACCTACACGGACGGGAACATCGGGATGCCGAAGAACCACGAGAAGCGCGAGGTCTTCATCACGGAGGAACCGTGGGCCTGCTCGGCGCGTGGTGGGGCACCTGCGGCAAGCCGGCGGACGAGAAGCTCGTGCTGCCCGGCGAGACGAAGAGCGGTTACCTCAACCCGCAGGTGATTCTCCGCAGGGAGCTGTACCCAGCGATGACGACGGCCGGGATCCCGCGGGTCGGGCCGACCGGCGAGAAGCGCACGTTCCACTCCCTGCGGCACACGTTCGCCCGGATCGCGATCGAACACAACCGGCCGATCTTCTGGCTGTCCAAGCATCTGGGGCACTCGTCGCTCGACGTGACGAGCAACGTGTACGGGCATTTCGAGAAGGCGACCCGCAAGAGGGAGGCGGAGGCGATGGCGGGAGTGTTCGGTGTCTGAGCCCGCGTCGATCGGAGCCCATCCGCTACGATCTCCACGCACTCGCCCACCTGTCGCGTCTTGGCATGGCACATGGGTCGGTCCGCTGCGGCGAGTGCGCGATGCCGGCCCCTCCTTGTTCTTCCAACCCGGAAGGGGTGTGCCATGCATTACGGAACGCATCTGCGGCAAGCGTTCTGCGACTGGGTCGACGAGGGACTGCCGGCCATCGCGACCGTCGAGGTCAACTACGAGCCCACGTCGATGGACTGGGACCAGTTCATGCGACGCATGGAGCGCTGCTCGGACGTTCTCCCCGGCGAGACGTGGTCCCAACTCCGTGAGGAGTACGGCGATACGTGGGACGAGGACGGTGACGGTCCGAAGGCGAGCTACGGCAGCGTCGCCCGATGGCTACGGCTGAGCCACCAGCCTCAGCACTGAGGCTTGGGGCCTCCCGGGGGGAGTCGCAGACTCCCCCCGGGCCGAGGTGTGGCGCCACCTACCTTGCCCACCCCGTTGAAGGTGCATGTGGGACCGCACTACGCTCCGCCTGTGTCCGGCCTTCCTCGCTTCTCTGGGCTGATCTGGGTCGGACTCGGCGCGGCGGCTGCCATGGTGATCGGTTCGTTCGGGCCGTGGGCGAAAGCTGTGGGCCTCCTAAACGTAAGCATTGGTGGAACCGACGCGTCGAACGACGGTTGGGGTGTGGTCGTGGCGGCTGTCGTAGGCGCCGGTGCGCTCCTGCTCTATTGGCAGGGCCGGACGGTCTTGGTTCTAGGCCGATTGCTCGGGGCAAGGTTCTGGGCGCTCTTGACGGTGTTGGCCGGCGGCGGCGCTGCGGCGTTGACTATTTCGGATCGCGGCGACGTCACGAATGCAGCAAACGAGAACACGAGCACCCTGGTGGACTTGCAGGTGGGTTGGGGTCTCAACCTCGCGATCGGCGCTTCGGTCGTGCTCGGCATCGTGGGGCTCGTCGCGCTCCTCGGTTATCAGTCGGCGCCGCGCATGAGCAGCTCGTCAGATACCCCGGAACCAGTCCCCCCCGTCGAGCCCGAGAGTGCCTCGACGACACCGGCGTCGACCGCAGCCAGATCACGGAATTGGCAGCACTTCACGGCTCAGGCTCCCTGACGGATGAGGAGTTTCGCCTAGCGAAAGAGCGCGTGCTCAAGCGAACCGAGAAGGACTGACCGCGCGGAGAAGGACTAACGGCGCGTACGGTGCGCATACGGCTTTGCTCCGCACACGAGGGAGCGGGAGGGTCATGGGGCGGTCCCGCGCGAGCGTCGTCACGCTCGCCCGTGACGTCGAGGCGCGGCGGCTCAGCGAGACAGGCGACCCCTGCCGAAGTAGCCGGCGATGGCCAGGACGATCACGATGATGATGATGATCCAGACCCAGGTGGACATGGGGATCCCTTTCGTTGGGGACTCCCGATTGTGCGTTTGGAGGGCCCGCGACGACATCCGGGGAATCACTGAACGTGCGCGTACCGTGCGCGTACGGCGTTGGCTCCGCACGTGGCATTTCGGTGCATCTCGCTCCACTCCGAAACGCCGGTTTTCCAGGCCAAACGCATTTAGCTGCATCACGCGGTATCTAGTCCGAACGGACTAGAGGTCCCGAGTTCGAATCTCGGCGCCCCGACTAACGGAAAGCTCGACGATGAAATGCCTCGTATGTCTGGGGCTTTCCTTGCTTTTTGTGACAATACGCTCTATACCTGTCTCGAGAAAGAGTCGGGGGAGGAGTCTCGGGGGAGGCGATATGGAGGATCGGCCTGCAAGCCTACGGTGGTGGCCGGGCTTTGACCACCACGATCGTGGGGTTGCTCCGCCGGTTACCACGGGGGACGACTAGGCCCCGATCGCTTGTCGGCGGGCGGTCCACGCCGGCAATCCGGTGCACCGGGGAGTGCGGCAGCCATCGGTTGGCGCACTCCCCGACCAGTTGTTCGACTAGCCGTCTGACGGATGTCGTGAACGGTGCTTCAGGCGCGGCCCGAGCCGTACGCCACGGCCCGGTATGTCCGACGCGAAGGACGTCCGTTGAAGAGACGAATTGTCGTTCTGACGGTGCTGGTCGCATTCATCGCGCCTTCCGCGGCCAGCGGCGGAAGCGCTGCTTATGGGGTGGCGATTCGTACTGCGATCGTCAACCCCGACCGTTCGGTCACGATCACCTGGTCCCTGGAATACGCGAACGTCTTCAACTCTTGGCTCGCCGTCGACGCGACCATCGTGAGGAGCGGGTCGGACCGCGCTACAGGGTTTAGGACGGCGCCCCTTTCGCGTGGATGGCACACGATCACGATCGAGGCACGCGAGTACTTCGAGACATACTCGCCCGCCGGGTCGGGGTGCGCGGTGTCCGGCGGGCACTACGTGTGTTACCGGAGCTCGCGCAGCTCGATGCGCGTCAGTGTCCCGTCTGTGACCGAACCGCCCTGTGTCGTCCCGCGCATGGTCGGGCTTCAACTCAAAGCCGCGAAGGCGCGGATCAAAGCCGCCGGCTGCTCGCTCGGCTCGGTCAAGCGTGTGCACTCCAAACGGCCGGCGGGCACCGTTCTGCGCCAACGACCCGAAAGCGACAAAAGAGCAACTCCAAGACGGGGCGGCCGTCAGCCTGGTAGTCAGCGACGGCCGTTGAGCTGACACCCACGCCCAGCTGTGGTTCCCAGACACGTTGTCGACGACCTGAACCGTCACGGAGCCCTCCCGGGGTGCGGCTGGTCGAAGAGTCGCGAACGAAGGAGGGCTCTTGTGGATTGGGTAAGGGAATCGTTCGGATGCAAAACCAACGCCGTGCGCTCGACGTCTCCTAGAACATGGAGAGAAGCGGCGAGCCGTACGCACCGGGCGAGACGGTCTACCTGTTGCGAGAGGTACGCACGGGTCGCCGGATCCATGAGATCGGCACGCGCGCACGCGTGCTCGCCGACCACGGAGCCGTCATCGTCCTCCACCTTGACGGCTCCGACGCCGAGGTCATGACCTGCCCGACAGACCACGTCGCCCGCACCGTTGAGAGACCTGCTCGCACGCCCGTCCCGCGGGCTGCTTGACAAGACCAGAGTCCGGACACGCCGGAGCCTTGCCCTCTCTCCTCGGCCCGAAGGTTCACCTAGAGCCGAGAGGGGGAGGGCGGGGTCGAATCTTCGGCACGGTGCTCCCCGCGCCATCACCGCCGACGACTCCCAGCAGCGTCAACGGGCCATCGACGGATGGCTACGGGAGCTGCTCCTCTGCGTGGTGCCGGGCCACGAGAGCTGATACGTCCTCATCCGCGAACCCACCGCGTTTTCCCGGGCAAGGTCATGACCCTCCCGTCGCCTCGTCGCAGGGACCGGTGCAACAGCGGCCAGGGTTGGTCTCCCGGGGTCACCAGAGCCGCTCCAAGCTCAGTGACATCGGGGAGCATCGGGACGCGGTCCGCCGACGCGCAGGGGCCCGCACGCGGCCGTGTGGAGGTATCCGGCTGTCGGCCCGCGCGATCCGCGAGCGATTTCTCGCAGCGTCGCCTCACCACCGGGCGATTCGTCGCGGACGACCCTCTTCGCCTCGACTGCCTCGGGAGCTGCCGCCGGACGCTTCGCGTAGCGCCAAGGACCACGAGGCGGGGGCCGAAGCCCCCGCCCCGAACGCGGAGCCGGCGGCCAAAGCCCCGATGCTCAACGAGCATGCCGCGTGAGCACCGATCGACGGCGGTCGCGCGAGGCCCCGAGCCGGCGTAGGGACAGGCCGCCGAACGGCCTGTCCCGGGCCGCCGGTCCGGCGGGCGGATCCTGGACGAACGGCGTGGGCGGTGGCGGTGCGTCGGGCCTAGCGTCGGATGCATGACCGAGGAACGGACATTTGCGGTGACCCTGATGCGGACAGGGCCGCGCCTGCCTTACTTCGAGATCGGCGCCTACCGGTACACGGCGGCATGGCTTCCCACGGTCGGTGACCTCATCACGATCACCGGAGCGGCGGCCACGGACGAGGAGGAGCCGGCGATGCTTCTCGCGTACGTCACGCGGGTCGAGCCGACCTCGGACACGCCGATCAGGGTGACGGAGGCGAAGGGGGCCACGACCGCGGTGCCCGACGATTTCATCGTCGCCGCATGACCGGCAACGCAGGGCGGTCAGGGCTTCTCATGCGCGTCGATCCACAGTAGGATCCGCGCGGTTTCCATGCGGCGAGCGGCGTTCATTGCGGCGGTGGCGGCCCTCGCCTCGGCTGGTGTTGCAGGCGGTGCGCCGACGCCCGCGGAGCCGGCCACGCCGCAGGTCGCGATCTTCTACTACGCGTGGTACGGGTCGCCGGCGACGGATGGCGCGTGGCTCCACTGGGGCCAGGGCGGGAACACACCGCCAGACGCGATCGGGTCGAACTTCTACCCGGCCCGGGGGCCGTACTCGTCCGGCCAGGCGTCCGTCGTGCGCGCGCAGATGCGCGAGATCGCCGCGACGGGTGTCGACACGGTGATCGTGTCCTGGTGGGGGCCCGGCTCGCTCGAGGACTGCGCGGTTGCCGCCGGTCGCAGAGGCGGCGCACGCCGCCGGGCTCCACGTCGCGCTCCACGTCGAGCCCTGGACGGGCCGCACGCCCGCGTCCGTCGTGGAGGGTCTCCGTGGCCTGACGGGGCTCGGTATCCGCGACGTGTACGTCTACGACTCGGCGGACTCCCCCGACGAGGACTGGAAGGCGGCGCTTCAGGGCCTGACCGGGTTCAGGGTCTTCGCGCACACGTCACTGCCCGGGAAGGCGCTCAAGGGTGGCTTCCAGGGTCTGTACACCTACGACGTGCTCGTCTACGACGGCACGTCGTTCTCGCGGATGTGCCAGAGCGCGAGGCAGCTCGGCCTCCTGTGCGCCCCGTCGGTCGGCCCGGGGTTCGACGCACGCCGCGCAACCGGCGACCCTCGCGTCCGCGAGCGCAACGACGGGCACTGGTACGACCACATGTGGCAGGCAGCGGCCGCCGCGTCACCCGACGTCGTCACGATCACGAGCTACAACGAGTGGCACGAAGGAACGCAGATCGAGCCCGCGCGGCCGATGCAGGGTCAGTATCTCTCGTACGACGGCGCCTGGGGGGCTCGCGGCCCGCAGGCGGAGCGGTCGTACCTCGACCGGACGAGGTACTGGGTCGATCGGCTGCACGGCCTCGTCGACACGCCGCTCCGTGTCGGCTCGAAGCCGCGGCGAAACGCTCAGTAGAGCGCCGTCGCGAGCCGGCGTCGATAGCCGGACACGATCGGGTCGTCCTGTCCGAGCTGCTCGAAGATGGCAACCGCGACCTCGCGCAGCCGTTCGCGCTCGGTCGCCTCGGCGGCAGGAACGGCGTCGACGATCAGCGAGAGCGCGCCCTCGACATCACCCGCGTCGAGCGCCGCCACGACCTCCGGCAGCTCGCCGTTCGCACGGAGCTCCTCGACCAGGGTCGCGGCCCGTGGCGGCGCGAGCAGGTCGTCGAGGAACGCCGACACCGACGTGCGCGACTGAGCACCGACGAACTCCTTCACGACCTTGCCGTCGCGGAACGCCTTGACCGCGGGGATCCCGCTCACACCGAACTGGCCCGCGAGGCCCTGGTTCGCGTCGACGTCGACCTTGACGAGCTCCACCCGGCCGGCCCGCTCTGCGACCTCGCCCTCGAGCACGGGTCCGAGCGCGTGGCACGGGCCGCACCAGTCGGCCCAGAAGTCGACCACCACGGGGATCTCGCGCGACCGCTCGAGCACCGCGTCGTCGAAGGTCTGCTCCGTGACGTCCATCCGCGCCAGCGTAGCGGCGGCGGCGCGGCTCAGGCGGACGCGACGACCACGTCCGCGCCACAGCCGGCGACGAGGGCCGCTCGGAGTTGCTCCGGCGCCACGCCGTCGAGCGAGGGGTGGTCGACGTCGACCTCGATGTCGCCCATGTCTCGATCCCGAGGGCCCGCGCGCCGTTCGCTCCCCGATCGCCCACAGCGCGTCGGTGTCGAAGACGCCGCGCCGGCCGTCCTGACGCCGCGCGATCCCCTCCAACTCTCGAAGCTCCTCGAGAGGATCGATGCGGACGTTCGAGTCCGAGCCGATGCACAGCGCGATCCCGCGGTGGCGGACGCGGATCGCAGGAAGGAACCCGTCACCCAGGTCTGCCTCCGTCGTCGGGCAGGCGCAGATCGTCGAGCCGCTGTCGCGCAGCAGGTCGAGCTCGGCCCCGTTCGCGTGGGTCGCGTGGATCACCGTCGTCCGCTCGCCGAGGCAGCCGGTGTCCGCGAGCAGCTCGATCGGACGCACCCCGTGCTCGGCGAGGCACTCCTCGACCTCACGGGGCTGCTCGCCCGCGTGGACGTGGAGCACGAGCTCCTCGTGCCGCGGCGTAGCGTCCGAGCTCGACGAGCCACTCGCGCGGGCACGCGCGAACGGAGTGGGGGGCGATGCCGACCGCGATCCCGCGCTCTCGCAGGCGCTCCGTCCGCTCGAGGTACTCCGCCACCGTGGCTTGCCGCATCCGCTCGAGACCACCGCGGGCGTAGGCGACGTGAAGGCACACGAACGCGAGCTCGGCCGCCTCGGCCGCCTCCGCGGCGGCGATCGCCGTGTCGAGCCCGAGGTAGTGGAACTCCCCGACCGCGGTGAACCCGGCTGCGCGCATCTCGCGGTACACCCGCTCGTACTGCGCCCGCACGGTGTCCGGCGTCTGCAGATCTGCCTCTGCGAGCATGCGCTCGCGCCACGCCCAGAAGTCGCCGCCTGCGGCGCGTCCGCGGAGCGCGCGCTGAAACGCATGGCTGTGGACGTTGACGAAGCCGGGGAGCGTGACCGGTCGTGCCACGGCCGACGACACTAACCTACGCTGCGATGCAGGCTTCGAGGTCGGTTCCCGCGCCGCTCCGCCAGCTCCCGAACGCGCTGACGATCCTGCGCTTCGCCGCGATCCCGCTCTTCGTCGTGCTCCTCGTGCACGACCAGGACGGTCCGAGCTGGCCCGCCGGCATCGTCTTCGGGCTCGCCGCGATCACCGACCAGCTCGACGGCTGGCTGGCGCGGCGCTGGCACGTGGAGTCGGCGTTCGGCAAGGTCGCCGACCCGCTCGCAGACCGTCTCATGATCGACGTCTGCGTCGTGCTGCTCGTCGTCTACGACCGCCTGCCGTGGGTCGCGCTCGTCATCCTGCTCCGCGACCTCCTGCTGGTGGGCGGGTACAAGCTCGTCGTACCGCGCGGGTACGAGTTCGAGGTGTCGCGCCTCGGCAAGATCGCGACCTGGGGGCTCTACGCGTCGCTGGCCCTCGTCCTCGTGACCGAGCGCGGCACGTGGTGGCCGCTCGCTCTCTTCTGGGTCAGCCTCGGCTTGGCCGTGGTGGCCGCGGGGCAGTACGTTGGGAAGGCGATGCGAGAGGTTCGCTCATGAAGGCGGTCGTGATGGCCGGCGGGGAGGGGACGCGTCTGCGGCCCCTGACCTCGAACCAGCCGAAGCCGATGGTCCCGATCGTCGGCAAGCCGTGCATGGAGCACATCCTCGATCTGCTCCGCCGCCACGGCATGGACGAGGTCGTCGTGACGCTCGCGTTCATGCCGCAGGCGATCCGCACGTACTTCGGCGGCGGGGAGTCGCTCGACATGGACGTCGACTACTCGGTCGAGGAACAGCCGCTCGGCACCGCGGGCTCGGTGAAGCTCGCGCAGGCGCGGCTGCGCGAGACCTTCCTCGTCATCTCGGGCGATGCCCTGTGCGACGTCGACCTGAGCTCGCTCGTCGACGCGCACCGCGCGAAGGGGGCTGCCGTCACGATCGGGCTCAAGTCGGTCGACAACCCGCTCGAGTTCGGGATCGTCGTCACCGACGACGAGGGCCGCGTCGAGCGCTTCCTCGAGAAGCCGTCGTGGGGGCAGGTGTTCTCCGACACGATCAACACCGGCATCTACGTGCTCGAGCCCGAGGTGCTCCGCCATGTCCCGGACGACCGTCCGTACGACTTCTCGAAAGAGCTGTTCCCGCTCCTGCTCGAGATGGGGCGGCCCATCTACGGGCACGTCCTCGACGGCTACTGGCAGGACATCGGGAACCTCGAGCAGTTTCGCCAGGCAAACTTCGACGCGCTCGACGGCCGCGTCCAGCTCGACATCCCGGGGCTCCAGCTGCGCGGCAACCTCTGGGTGAGCGAGGAGGTCGACATCGAGGAGATCGAGGGCGTCGACGGCCCCGCGTTCATCGGGGCGAACTGCCGGATCGCCGACGGGGCCTCGATCGGTGCCTACTCCGTGCTCTCGCGCGGCGTGATCGTGCGGGAGGGGGCGCGCATCGCCCGCAGCGTCGTCGACGCGGGCACGTACCTCGGCCGCAACTGCGTGGTCGAAGGGGCGATCATCGGCCGTGGCTGCGACGTCCGCGATCACGTCCGGGTGCACGAGGGCGTCGCGATCGGCGACCAGGTCACCGTCGGACCCGAGGCGAGCATCTTCCCGGGTGTCCGCGTGTACCCCTTCAAGGAGATCGAGACCGGCGCGCAGATCCACGAGCACGTCGTCTGGGAGACGCGGGCGACGACCTCGCCCTTCGGGCCCGACGGAGCAACGGGCCTCGTCAACGTCGACCTGACCCCCGAGACGGCGGTCAGGCTCGCCGCGGCGCTCGGGACGTCCCTCCGGCGCGGCGACCGCGTCGTCGCGAGCCGCGCCGCTGCGGACGCGTGCCGGATGATCCAGCGCGCGATCATCTCCGGCCTCACGTCGACGGGCGTCCACGTCGCCGACCTGCGCATCTCGCCCGCCGCCGTGACCCGTCACGTGCTGAAGACGCAGGGCCTCCAGGCCGGCATCCACGTCGGCCGCTCGAGCGCCGACCCCGAGATGATCAACGTCCGCGTCTTCGAATGGCCGGGGAACCAGATGACGGCCAACCTGCAGAAGGAGGTCGAGAAGCACTTCAGCCGCCACGAGCTGAGGCGCGCGACCTTCGCGGAGGTGGGCAAGACGACGTATCCGGCGCGTGTCCGCGAGAGCTACGCGCAGGACATCCTCGACTCGCTGGACGCAGACGCGGTACGAGCGCGGCGCTTCCGCGTCGCGGTCGACTACGGCTACTCCCCGGCGGCATTCACGCTGCCGCTCGTCCTGGGGCCGCTCGGCATCGAGGCGATCGGGGCGCGCGGGTTCTACGTCGACGACGTGGAGGACATCGAGTCGATCGACGCGCGGCGCATCGTCACCGGCGTGCGCGCTGACCTCGGTGTCGTGCTCGACCGTGCGGCCGAGCGACTGCAGCTCGTCGACGAGCGTGGCGAGTCGGTCCCGGCCGAGCTCGGCCTCCTACTCGTCATTCGCCTCCTCGCTCTCGCGGGCCGCACCGGCCGCATCGCCGTCCCGATCACGACGACGGGGCACGTCGACGAGCTGGTCGAGGGCTCGGGCCTTGCGGTGCTGCGCACACGGCACTCCGTCGGCGACCTCACGCGCGCGGCGACCGAAGACGGGGTGGTGCTCGCGGCCGCCCCGACGGGCGGCTTCGTCTTCCCGGACGTGGTTTCCGGCTACGACGCCGTCACCGCGCTCTGCAAGATCCTCGAGCTGCTCGCCGGTCAGGAGCGGCCGCTCTCCGCGCTCGTCGCGGAGCTGCCGCGCCCGACGCTCGTCCATCGCGCCCTGGCATGCCCCTGGAGCCGCAAGGGGCTCGTCATGCGACTCCTCAACGAGCACCTCGCGACGCGGACGCTCGACCTCTCGGACGGCGTCAAGGCCTACGACGAGCGTGGCTGGGTGCAGATCGTGCCGGACGAGGACGAGCCGCTCGTCCAGCTCTTCGCGGAGGGCGAGACCGACGAGCTGACGACCGAGCTCGCGGACGAGGTGGCGGGATTCGTGGAGAGCGTCGTGCAGGGAGACGCGAGCGAGCAGCGAACCTTCGAGCAAGCCTCAAGCTGAGGTTGACCCCTCGGCGGTCGTACTGCTTCAATCCGTTGCTCCCGACGAAAGGTGCCCGCTGACCGTGGACGTGCTTCCGGATCTCGCCAGCCTGACCGACGACGACGTCGACCGCCTGATCCGTGAGACGGAGGACGAGGAGGACGCGATCTCGCGACGGCGCAGGCGCCTCCACGAGCGCATCGACGAGCTCCGCGGCGAGCGCGTCGCGCGACTTCGAGGGCAGGTCGCCACCGGCACGCTCGTCGCTGCCCGCCCCGGCCGCGCTCGAGCGCTCGATCTTCGAGGGGACGGGGGACCCGCCGGACGACCGCGACGAAGCTCCGGCGGCCGATCCGCCCTCGCTGTCGGACGACGAGCTCCGCGCGACGATCTTCGAGCTCGAGCACGAGGAGGACGACATCTCCCTGCACCGGCGCATGCTCCACGGCCGGATCGACATCCTGCGCGCGGAGCGCGAGCGCCGGCGCAGAGGCCACCACGTCGACCCGGGGGATCTCGGCACGATCCTCGGCGGCCCTCGATGAGCCATGTCTACTGCCCCGAGTGCGGCTTCCAGAACCCCGAGTCGTCGAACTACTGCGCCCGGTGCGGCGCCTACCTCCGCCGCGACGACCACGGCGAGACGACCCTGAGCCTCGCGCCCGAGGAGCTGAGCGCCGAGGCGCTCTCCCACGGCGAGCACCGCGGCCCGGCGCTCGTGGTGCGCGCCGGCGGCGGACGTGCGGGGGAGAGCTTCGCGACCGACCGCCCGCGGACGCTCATCGGCCGCTCGCCCGACTGTGACGTCTTCCTCGACGACGTCACCGTCTCGCGCCGCCACGCCGAGATCGTCCAGGACGGCGGTGCCTACGTCATCCGCGACCTCGGCAGCCTCAACGGGACATTCGTCAACCGGCACCGGATCGAGAGCACGACCCTCGCCGACGACGACGAGGTCCAGATCGGCAAGTACCGGATGACCTTCCTCCTCCCATGAGCACCGCGACAGAGCCACAGGCGACCCCGCAACGGCTCCACACGATCGGCGCCGTCTGCGACCGACTGCGCGGCGAGTTCAACGACATCACGATCTCGAAGATCCGCTACCTCGAGGACCAGGGCCTCCTGCAGCCGCGCCGAACGCGCGGAGGCTACCGGCTGTTCTCGGAGGGCGACATCGAGCGGTTGGAGACGATCCTGCGCATGCAGCGCGACGAGTTCCTCCCGCTCCGCGTGATCCGCACCGAGCTCGACGCACACGGCACCACGACGACCAAGCGCCGCCCGCCGGCGTTGCGCGACGCCGGAGGCGAGATCGAGCTCGCCGAGCTGTGCGACCGTGCGGGGATCACCGCGGACTTCGCGCGGCGCCTCGAGGAATACGATCTCGTCACGCCCCGGATCGAGGCGGGCGAGCGCATGTACCGCGAGAGCGAGGTCGAGATCGCCTCCGCCTGCGGGAGGCTCGCGCGTCACGGGCTGGACGCCCGTCACCTCCGCGCGTTCCGCACGGCGGCGGGTCGGCAGTCCGCGCTGCTCGAGCAGCTCGTCGCGACCGGTCTCCGCTCCCGCGACCTCGAACGGCGTCGCGCAGCGCTCGAGGACCTCGAGTCGCTCGCCGCGGTCGCCACGGAGCTCGCCCAGCATCTGCTCGTCCGCGACCTCCGGGAGGCCTCCGAGCGATGACGACCGACGACCTCAGAGCGCTGGTCAGAGACGTCCCCGACTTCCCGACCGAGGGCATCGTCTTCAAGGACCTGATGCCGCTCATCGGCAACGCCGAGGCGTTTCGGTCGACCATCGAGCACCTTGCCGACTGGGCGCGTCCGCGGCGGCCCGACGTGATCCTCGGTGCCGAGGCGCGCGGGTTCATCTTCGGCGGCGCGCTCGCCTACGAGCTCGGGTGCGGGTTCGTCCCGGCGCGCAAGCCCGGCAAGCTGCCCTGGGAGAAGCTCCGTGCGACCTACGACCTCGAGTACGGCAGCGACTCGCTCGAGGTCCACGCGGACGCGATCCGGCCGGGTGCGCGCGTGATCGTGCTCGACGACGTGCTGGCGACGGGAGGGACAGCGCGCGCGAAGATCGAGCTCGTCGAGCAGCTCGGCGGGGAGGTGGTCGGCGCGCTCTTCGTGATCGAGCTGACGTTCCTCGGCGGCCGCGAGAAGCTCGGCGGCACCGACGTCCACGCTCTCATCGCGTACTAGCCTCGACGGGCACGCGTGCGGCGGGGTGGACGCCGTCCGGTCGAGCCGGTACACCATGGTCATGGGTGGGGTCGATCCCCTCACCGGTACCTATCGGCTTCCGTGCCCGACGGCGGGATCGACTCGTGTGCGCCTGTCGTCGTTCCGCGAGATCGAGCGGATCGCGGGCACGGCGCACCCGGCCGTCTACCGTGTCGTGTTCGCGTGCCCATGCGGTGGAGAGCACGTCGCGCTCGTCGGCCACGACGCGCTCGACTGGGCGCCGCTCGGCCTCGACGAGGGCGTCACATACGTCAACCTCATGACGTCCCGTCGGGACGATCTGGCGTCGGAGCTCACCGGTCTCGCCACAGCGCGCATCGGGAGGGGAGAGTGGCCGTGGTGCTTCTTCTGTCAACGCGAGGACGCCCCGCGTCCGGTCACACCCTCGGCGTTCCGCCTGCTCGCACCCAGTGCGCGGGCCGTCGCGGTGGCCGTCCGCTGCCCCGCATGCAGCTCGACGTCGATCAACCTCGTGACCACGCTGCACGTCGACCTCCCGTTCCACTCGGATGCCACGGTGGGGGTCGTCGCGCACGCGTTCGAGGACGATGCGCTGCGCACGATCGACGCCCTGCGATCCGAGCTCGACGGTGCGTCGTTCGACGAGCGGCGGCTGGTGATCTGATGGGTGAGACACCGTTCCCTCCCCGGAGGGATCGCCTCGGTGCCTCCCGCCGGCCGATCTTCGAAGGCATGGAATCAGCCGTCGAATCCACCCCCGCGGAGACCAGCGCTCGCGATCTCCACCTCCTGCGCGACTGCCTCGCGCTCGGCAAGCCGAGCCGGCGGCGACCGCCGGCCAAGGTGCGCCTCGAGGAGGCTCTCGGCCCCGAGCTGACGCACAAGCTCCTGACCCGACTGAGCGGACAGCGCCGCTAGGAAGAGCGCGCGCCGGGGACGGCTACGCGCGGTCGCGCGGGTCGTCCTCGCCGCGCGTGCGCACGATCAGGAACGAGACGAACCCGGCCACGAGGGAGAGGACGAGGGCGGTTCCCTTCGCCACCTGGATCGCGACCATCCCGAGGTAGAGGAACAGGAAGAAGACGACGGCCCAGATGAAGCTCTGGACGCCGCGATCGATGCTCGGCGTGCGCAGGTGCACGGGCCAGATCCTAGATGGTTGATCGGTGGAACGTGGAGCCGGGCACCTCGGTGCCAGGCTCCACGGGTCTTCCACAAAGAATTCACCGAGCCGGTGGCGCTTTCGTCCCCCCGCCACATCGACCTTCCGCTTGCGCGTAGTGCCTGCGTGACGGGCTTCGACCTAGTCGCGCTCCGTGCTCGGTGCACCGCCAACCTATGGCGGCGAGCGGGCCAGGTCAAGCAGGTCGGAAAGGAGAAGTCCGCAAATTGCGCCCTTTCCGTGCGGAGCGTCAGTCCACGCGCGGCTGCCGCACAGCACTAGGATGCCGCGGTGCGCGGCAGACGAACGTACGGGCTCGCCGCCGGGCTCCTCGGCGTCGCGGCGCTGCTCACGGTCCTGGGGGTGGGGGACATGTCCGGGTTCCCGGACTGGCAGGCGTTCGTACTCGGGGTCGTCCAGGGCGCCACCGAGCTGCTGCCGATCTCGTCCTCCGGGCATCTCGTGCTCGTCCCGTGGCTCGGTGACTGGACCTATCTCGAGCAGCACGACGACTTCAACCAGACGTTCGACGTCGCGCTGCACCTGGGGACGATGCTCGCGGTGGTGGGCTACTTCCTCCACGAGCTCGCCGCGATGGTGCGCGCGTTCTTCCGGACGCTGCGCACGCGCCGGCTGGAGACACCCGACGAGCGACTCGCCTGGATCGTGCTGATCGCCACGATCCCGGCCGGGGTCGTGGGGCTCGCGTTCGAGGACTCGATCACCACGCATCTCGGCGAGCCGTGGCAGATCGCCATCCTGCTCGCGGTGTTCGCCGGCGTCCTCTGGCTCGTCGACCGGCGCCCCGCCGTGAGGGAAGCACACGAGCTCTCGCTCCGGGAGGGGTTCGCTGTCGGCGTGGCGCAGGCGCTCGCGCTCGCGCCCGGCGTGTCCCGGTCGGGGATCACGATCACGGCCGGTCGCCTCTTCTGCCTCGACCGCGATGCCGCGGCCCGGCTCTCGTTCCTCCTGCTCGTGCCGACCGTTCTCGGCGCGGTGCTCCTCAAGGGCCTCCAGGACGTAGTGCTCGGCGATCTGCCCCCGGGGTGGAAGGGGCCGTTCCTGGTCGGCGTGCTCTCGGCCTGGGGCACCGGGCTGCTCGCGATCGAGTGGCTGCTCGGCTACGTCCGCCGGCACACCTACGGGCTGTTCGTCGTCTATCGCCTGGTCGCCGCCGGGATCATCGCGCTGCTGATCCTGTCGGGCGCGCGCGCGGCGACCTTCTGAGCGCCGTCCCGGCACGGCGAGGGGGCGACCGGTGTGTGCACGCTGCGCTACTTGACATAACGTCGATTACCGTGCGTCCGACGGATGCGGCTCAGCGGTGCTCGGCGCTGCAGATCCCGCAGTGCGGCTGGAGCTGACCCAGCTCGTCCGGGAAGAAGCGCCAGCCGTAGCGCTCCGCCTCGACCTCGTTCTCGACGATCGCGCCGCAGTCGATGCAGCGGACGAACCAGTCGAGCATCCGGAGCGCGGACGCGCAGCTGAGGCAGTACGTGCCGGGAACGGCGGCCGCCGGCGGGCTGATCGTCCACCCGTGATCGGTCATGCCCGCATCGTCGGCGCTCCGGCCGCAGCCGTCGCAGCGTGCCGGAGCACGCCGTCGCTCTCCGTGGCGTCCCTCGCTCATCCTCCCCTGAGCCGCACCCTATGGACAATTGGCGCCGGCGCCAGTCGCATCGCGCAGAAAGAGGGGTTGCGCACCACCCGCCAACTGTGGGAACCTCGTGGGGAGCGCGGCGCACGGTTCGTCCCCCGATCTCCCCGTGACCACCGTCGACATCGAGACCCTGCTCTCCCAGGAGGAGCTTCGGACGCTGCTCGAGACCTGCGAGCAGCGCGGCTCCATCCGAGCGCCCGACGTCCACGAGATCGTCGAGGCGAACGACCTGACGGGACTCGAGCAGGAAGCGCTCCTCCGGGAGCTCGACAAGCGCGGGATCGAGATCGTCGAGGCGCCTGCCCCTCCTGCCGATCGGCCGGCCGTCGCCCCGGCTCCGGTCGAGTCGACGACGGATGCGCTCCAGCTGTTCCTGCGGGAGGCCGGTCGTCATCGCCTCCTGAGCGCGGCGCAGGAGGTCTCGCTCGCAAAGCGCATCGAGCGCGGTGACGCAGGCGCCAAGGAGGAGATGATCCAGTCGAATCTCCGGCTCGTCGTCTCGATCGCGAAGAACTACCGAAACCAGGGCCTCCCGTTCCTCGACCTGATCCAGGAGGGCACGCTGGGCTTGATCCGTGCGGTCGAGAAGTTCGACTGGCGGCGCGGCTTCAAGTTCTCGACCTATGCGACGTGGTGGATCCGGCAGGCGGTCGCGCGCGCGCTCGCCGACAAGGCTCGGACGATCCGGATGCCCGTCCACATCGTCGAGCGCCTGCAGAAGATCAACCGCGCGGAGCGATCGCTCTGGACGCAGCTCGGGCGCGAGCCGACGCTCGAGGAGATCGCAGACGAAGCGTCGCTGACGGTCGACCAGGTGCTCGAGGTGCGTGCTGCGGCGCGCGCGTCCACGAGCCTCGACGCGCCCGTCGGCGACGACGAGGACGCCACCCTGGGCGACTTCGTGGCCGGCGACGAGCCGCTACCCGAGGACGAGGTTCACGTGCAGCTCCGGCGCCAGGTGCTGCTCGATGCGCTCCTCTCCCTCCCTGCCCGCGAGCGCGAGGTCGTCACGCTCCGCTACGGCATCGACGGCAACGAGCCGCGCACCCTCGAGGAGATCGGCCGGCGGCTTGGCCTGACGCGCGAGCGTGTGCGGCAGATCGAGCTGGACTCGCTGCGCCGCCTCTCGCTGCTCCGCGAGATGCAGGCCGTCCACGGCCAGCACTAGAACGTGTCGGCAAGGCGAACCCAGTTCCCCTGGGGAGCGCCGGGTCGGCGTGACGTGGTGTCCCCCGTCGGGTTCGTGCCTGGCCGGGGCCGGTTCGGCGATCGCTACGCGCGGAGGTAGAGCTCGAGCCCCGGCGCCGCGTGGCGCAGCTCTCTGAGCGCCCGCGTCTCGAGCTGCCGGACGCGCTCGCGGGTGATCCCGAGCTCGACACCGACCTGCTCGAGCGTCCTGCCGCCCGACCCGTCCAGCCCGAACCGCAGCACGAGGACGCGCTGGAGCCGTGGCTTCAGCTGCGAGAGGGCCCGCGCCAGCTCGGTCGAGCGAAGCCGGAGAGCGGTCTCGGCCTCGGGCCCGGCCGCGTTCGTGTCCTCGATCAGATCGCTCATCACGCTCTCGCCGTCGCCCACCGGTTGCTCGAGGCTCACGTGGTCCTGCACGAGGTCGAGCAGCTCGGACACCCGCAGCGGCGTGAGATCCGTCTCGGCCGCGATCTCGTCGAACGTCGGGTCGCGGCTCAGCTGCTGTCCGAGAGTCCGGCGCGCCCGCTGGACGCGGCGCACCTGATCCGCGATGTGCACCGGGAGGCGGATTGTCCGGCTCTGCTCGGCCAGTGCACGCTGCACCGCCTGGCGGATCCACCATGTCGCGTACGTCGAGAGCTTGAAGCCCATCGTCCAGTCGAACTTGTCGACCGCGCGCATCAGCCCGAGGTTGCCCTCCTGGATCAGGTCGAGGAGCGGCACGTCCGCGCGCGTGTAGTTGCGCGTGATCGACATCACGAGGCGCAGGTTCGATTCGACGAGCCTCCGGCGCGCGACCTCGTCGCCTTCGTCCTTGCGCCGGGCGAGCTCGCGTTCCTCGGCGGGCGTCAGCAGCCGGCCGTCGCCGATCGCCCGGACGTAGAGCTTGAGCGGGTCCTGGATCGGCTCGCCGATCTCGGCGTCGTCGTGCGCTTCGTGCGCAGCGTCGAACAGTGGCTCTGCCGCATTCTCCACGTGAGACGTATCGGCGTTTCGCCTCCCCCACTTGAGGCATTTCTCGAACAGGCAACGATCCGACGAGGATTCGAGCAGCGAAATCCGAACATCTTGCTCACGGACATCCGAGTACGGTGAGAGGCGGGCCGTCCGGCCCTTCGGGTACCACATCGACATGTGCGGCATCGCTGGCTACAGCTTCGGCAACGCGTCGCGGGTGAACAGAACGCTCGCGGCGCAGGCCTTGCTCGCCGGAATCGCGGAGCGCGGCGCCGACGCGGTCGGCTATGCGCACCGGGCGGACGGCCCACTCGTCGTCCACAAGCAGCAGACGGGCGCGAGCGCACTCCTCGACGCCGTCGTCCTGCCCCCGGCCACGGGCCAGGCGCTGCTCCACGTCCGCGACTTCACGAAGGGGCACCCGACCATCGCCGCGAACAACCACCCCATCCGGCACGGTCGCGTCACGGGGATCCACAACGGGATCATCTCGAACGACGAGGAGCTCTTCGCCCGGCACGGCATCGAGCGCGAGGAGCCCGACATGACCGTCGACTCCGAGGCGATCTTCGCCCTCGTCGACGCCGGTGGCACCTCTCCCGAGGTGCTCGAGCAGCTCGTCGGCGTGATGGCCGCCGCCTGGATCGACGAGCGAGGCCCGGACGTCGTCCACCTGGCACGCGGCATCGGGCGGCCGCTGTGGCTCGCCCGCGGTCGCCACGAGGTGCTCTTCGCCTCGACGCGCGCAGCGCTCGAGGTCGTCGAACGGGCGGTCGGGACGACCTTCCGCAAGACGGAGGTCGACGAAGGGCGACTCCTGACGCTCGTCGACGGGTCACTCGTCGAGGAGCGGCGCTGGAGCCCCGACCGAAGCTATCGCGAGGACGAGGCGCTTCCCGCCGTCAGGTCGCCGCACGAGGGGAGCTTCTGCCTCGAGCGCCTCGCAGCGTTGATCGCGCCGGCCTGAGCCTCGCATCGAACGGGGCGCACGCGCCGCGGAACCGCGCGGAGGGCGGCCGGCCTCGCACGTGCCCAACGTCACCGTCGGGCAGGGCTCCGGTGTCAGCGAGCCTCGACAGAGCCGTCCGTGCCCACGTGGACGCCCTCCTCGTGCAGGCGCTGGCTGACGAGGAACTGGAACGCCGACCAGGCGCCCGGGTTGACGTCGACCAGGCGGTAGACCTGCCACTCGGAGAGCAGCGTCTTGTCCCGCGCCCGGGCCTCCTTCCACTCGGCCATCTTGGGCAGGTGCCCGAGCTCGCGGGCGAGCACCGCCCCGTCCGCGATCGCGCGCTCGAGCCGCTCCTCGCCCACCGGGACGTCGAATCCCGCCTCCTTCAGCGCGGCTGCGAGCGATCCGAAGGTGTGCCAGATGAGGGACTTCGACGCCATCCTGCCGCGGCGCGCCTCGATGTCGCGCACCGTCGGCGTGCGACCGAGCTCCTCCCCCAGCTCGCGAAGCTGGGCGACGAGCTCCTCGCGGCTGATGAACCGGCGCGGCTGCAGGCCGGCTGACCGCTTCGCGGCGTTCCAGGTCCCGAAATGCTCGATCACCGTCTGCGGGTGGACACCCGCCTCGGGGTCGGCGGCGAACTCGCGCATCGTCGGCGACCGCCCCAGGCGGACGGCGGACGCGCGGAGCTCGGCGAGGATCTCGTCGTCCGTGTACCGGCGTCGGAGCCCGGCCCGGAACTCGGCGAGCGCCTCCGTGTCGATGCCCTCGAGCGCAGGGTGTCGTCGCCGCTGGCGGCCCATGCAATCAATCTAGAGCATTTTCAATCTTCTGCAAGTCAAGCAGAGCGACGGGCTTCGACTACCCTCGCGCGCATGGGTGCACGGCTCGCACTCGAGGCGTCGGCCGCCCGGCTCGTCGGGCGGCTCTCGCGTGCAGCGGGACGCGGCGGCGGCACGACCCTCCCCGGCAAGCTCGTCTGGAAGCTCGACCCCGGAGCGCTCGACGCTCTCGCCGCGCGGCTGCCGCAGGGGGTCGTCCTCGTCTCCGCCACCAACGGGAAGACGACCACGACCGCGATGGCGAGCGCGATCCTCGCCCCCACGCGCACGCTCGCGTGGAACAACTCCGGGGCGAATCTCGCGTCGGGCGTCACCTCGACCCTCCTGGCCGCGGACGCGGCCGAGCTCGGGCTGCTCGAGGTCGACGAGTTCGTGCTCCCCGAGATGATGCGGAGGACACATCCGCGGGTCGTCTGCCTCGGCAACCTGTTTCGCGACCAGCTCGACCGCTACGGCGAGCTCGAGCACATCGCCGAGCGCTGGCGCGACGCCGTCATCGGCCTCGATCCGGCCGCGACGCTCGTCGCGAACGCCGACGATCCGCTCGTCGCCGCGCTCGCGGACGGTCGCGAGCAGGCCGTGCTCTTCGGCGTCGACGACCCGCGCCGGGCGCGGTCGGGCCTGCAGCACGCGTCGGACTCGAAGTACTGCATCCGCTGCGGCCATCCCTATCGCTACGACGCCGCCTACGTCGGCCACCTCGGCGCGTACCGCTGTGAGTCGTGCGGGCACGCGCGCCCTGCGCTCGACATCGTCGCGCGCGACATCGAGCCACACGGGCTCGACGGCGTCTCCTTCGCCCTCCACGCGCCCGCCGGGAGCATCCGCGTCCGGCTCGGCGTCCCGGGGCTCTACAACGTCTACAACGCCCTCGCGGCCGCGTCGTCGGCCCTCGCCGTCGGGATCGCGCTCGAGGACGTCGCCGCCGGGCTCGAGCGGTTCCAGGCGGCATTCGGACGCTTCGAGCGCTTCGCGGTCGGAGACCGCGGATTTCTGCTGCTGCTCGTCAAGAACCCCGCCGGCGCGAACGAGGCGCTGCGGACGCTCGAGGAAGGCGGCGTCCCCCCCGCCCTCGTCGTGGCACTCAACGACCGGATCGCCGACGGGCGCGACATCTCGTGGATCTGGGACGTCGACTTCGAGGCCGTGCTCGACCGGGCCGAGCGGATCGTCGTCAGCGGCGAGCGGGCGGCCGAGCTCGCGCTCCGGTTCACCTACGGGGGCTTTCCCCGCGAGCGGCTCGACGTCGTGCCCGGGCTCGAAGCGGCACTCGACCGTGGTCTCGAGTTGACGCCTCCCGGCGGCGAGCTCGCCGTCCTGCCTACCTACACGGCGATGCTCGAGCTGCGCGCGATCGCCACGGCACGCGGCCTCACACGTCCGTACTGGGAGCGCGACGGCCGATGATCATCCGCGTCGGGCACCTCTACCCCGAGTACCTCAACATCTACGCCGACCGCGGCAACATCGCGGTCTTCACGCGCCGCGCGGCCGCACGCGGCCACGAGCTCCGGGTCGAGCCGCGTGACGCTCGGGGCGCCGCCGCTCCAGCCCGGAGCGCACGACCTGCTCTACGTCGGCGGCGGCCAGGATCACGAGCAGGCGATGATCGGCCCGGACCTCGCCGCTCGCAGCGACGAGATCCGCGCCGCGGTCGACGGCGGCGCTGCGCTTCTCGCCGTGTGCGGCGGCTACCAGCTGCTCGGGCGCGGCTACCGGAGCCGCGACGGCTCCTGGCTCCAGGGCGTGGGCCTGTTTCCCCACGAGACGCACGCCGGCGAGACGCGCATGATCGGCGACGTCCTCCTCGAGAGCGCGCTTCCCGAGGCCGTGGGACGCACGATCGCCGGCTTCGAGAACCATGCGGGCCGGACCGTGCTCGACGCGACAGCCGAGCCGCTCGGACGCGTCGTCGCGGGCTACGGCAACGACGGCGTCTCAGGCTTCGAGGGATGTCGCGTCGCGCGTGCGCTCGGCACGTACCTCCACGGCCCCCTGCTCCCCCGCAACCCGTGGCTCGCCGACCTGCTCCTCTCCTGGGCGATCGCCCACGCGACCGGCGACGACCCGGAGCCGCTCGCGCCGCTCGGGGACGAGCTCGAGGCCGAGGCGCACGCCGTCGCCGCCGAGCGGGCGCGCGCGCGCGGCGGGCGCCCCGCCTGAGCGCTACTCGGCCCAGCGCGCGCCGAGATAGACGCACGGGTCGCCGGGCTGCCACCGCGCGACGAACCGCGCGATCGGGGGATGCAGCGCGATGCCGTCGAGCTCGTCCGGTGTGAACAGCCGATGGCCCCGGACCGCCTCGTCGCTCGACACCGCGCCCTCCAGCGACCCGTCGAGCTCGCCGGCGAAGACGACGTGCACGACGTGCTTCGACCACAGGCTCCGCTCGGGCGAGATCGACTCGACGATCGCGATCGGCCCCTCCACCGGCAGCTCGTCCCGCTCGCCGACGAGACCCGTCTCCTCGGCGAGCTCGCGCTGGAGCGCGTCGACCAGCGTCTCCCCGCTGCGGACGCCTCCCCCGGGGAGCAACCAGTGCTCGCGTCCCCGCTTCTCGTGCCGGATCAGGAGAATCGACCCGTTCCAGCGCAGGAGGGCGGAGACGCGGATCCGTGGCTCGGGTCGCACGCGCCTACCGTCCCGAGGAGCCGAGACCCTCTGCCCCGCGCTCGCTGGCGGGGAGCTCGTCGACCTCGACCAGCTCGATCTGCGGCAGCTCGACGACGACGAGCTGCGCGATCCGCATGCCCGGCTCGACGACGAACGGGATGTCGCGGTCGGTGTTGTGGAGGATCACCTTGATCTCGCCGCGGTAGCCCTCGTCGATCAGGCCGGGCGCGTTCACCTTGCCGAGCCCGTGGCGCGCGGCGAGGCCGGAGCGCGGGACGACGAAGCCCGCATGGCCCGGCGGGAGCGCGACCGCGATCCCGGTGCCGACGACGGCGCGGGCGCCCGGCGCGAGCTCGACGCGCTCGCAGGAGGCCAGGTCGAATCCTGCGTCGCCGGGGTACGCCTGCGCAGGGACGACCGCGTCGGGCCGTAGCCGCTTGACCGCGAGAGCCGGTCACGGTGACCGGGCGCGTCACGACGCCTGCTCGGCCTCGAGCCCCGCCACGAGGTACGCGCGCGAACCTGCGCACCTCGCGGTGCGGCAGCCGGGCGCGCACGACGACGCCCTCGTCGGTATCGGTGCGCTCGTCGATCGGGGCCCCGAGCGCGTACAGGTCGGAGAGCACACGCCCCTCGTCGTACGGGACGAGCAGCCGCACCTCGTCGAAGCGGTCGGCGAAGCGCTCGGCGATGCGCGCCTTCAGCTCCTCGATTCCCTCCCCGGTCGCGGCCGAGATCTCGATCGCGCCGGGGAAGCGGTTCGCGACCCGGCGCCGCGCGCGCAGGTCGAGCCGGTCGACCTTGTTGACGACGAGCTCGACCGGGATCTCCCCCGCCCCGATCTCCGCGAGCACGATCTCGACCGAGTCGATCTGCTCGACGAGCACGTCTTCCGGCAGCGAGCCGTCGACGACGTGGAGGACGAGGTCGGCGACGAGCGTCTCCTCGAGCGTCGACGCGAAGCCCTCCACGAGCTGCGTCGGCAGGCGCCGGATGAAACCGACCGTGTCGGTGACCAGGTAGCGCTTGCCGAGGTGCGAGAACGTTCGCGTCGTCGGGTCGAGCGTCTCGAAGAGGCGGTTCTCGACCGAGGCCTGCGCTCCGGTGAGGGCGTTCAGGAGCGTCGACTTGCCGACGTTCGTGTAGCCGGCGAGGGCGACCGTCGGCGTCTCCGACCGGGCGCGCGCCTTCCGGCGGGTCGCGCGATGGCCGCGGAGCTCGCGCAGCCGGCGCTTGAGGAGCGTGATCCGCCGGTTCGCCATCCGCCGGTCGCTCTCGAGCTGCGACTCGCCGGGGCCCCGCGTGCCGACGCCGCCCCCGAGCCGCTCGAGGTGCTTCCACATGCCCGCGCATGCGCGGCAGGTTGTACTCGAGCTGAGCGAGCTCGACCTGGAGCTTCCCCTCGGCCGAGACGGCGTGCTGGGCGAAGATGTCGAGGATCAGCTGGGTGCGGTCGACGACGCGAGCGGAAAGTGCATCCTCGAGCGCTCGCTGCTGGACGGGATCGAGCTCGTCGTCGACGAGCAGCACCTCCGCGCGATGATCCGCGTACGAGGCCTTCAGCTCCTCGAGCTTCCCCTTGCCGACGTAGCGGCGGGGGTCGGGGTGCGTGCGGCGCTGGACCGACTCCGCGACCGGCTCGACCCCGGCGGTGCGCGCGAGCTCGCGCAGCTCGCCGAGCTCGCTTTCCGCGTCGGCTCCCTTGGGCAGCACAGCGAGCAGCAACCCGCGCTCTGGCTCCGGGCCGTTCCGGAGCTCGGGCTCGCCTGCCGTCATCGGCCGAAGTATGCCCCTCTCTTCGTCCGCAAGGCGGGAATCCGCAGGAGCGGATTTCCCGCCGCTCGGATCCCCCGCCTGCGGCGGCGGCAAATCCCTGAAGGCGTCGCCTGTGGCGCCGCAACCACCGTCGCCGGAGCAAAGCGCCGCGGCGGCGGTAGGCTCGCCGCGGTGGGCACGCTGGCCGACCGACTTGCGGAGCGGACGCTCGAGCTCGTCGACATCCCGTCGGAGAGCCTGCACGAGGCGGAGGTCCGCGACACGCTCCGCGCGGCCGTTCCGCGCGGCGTTCGCCGAGGTGTTCGCCGGCGACGAGGTGTTTCTCTGGGCGCGCGCCGCGACGGATCGGCGTCCCGCTGCTCGTGCTCGCCGGCCACTACGACACCGTCCCCGCCCAGGGGAACGTCCCCGGTCGCATCGCGGACGGCGCCGTGCACGGCTGCGGCGCGAGCGACATGAAGGGCGGCGTCGCCGTCGCGGTCGAGCTCGTCCGCGAGCTGGCGGCGCCGGAGCCCGGCCCGCGTCGACGTCGCGCTGCTCCTCTTCGGCCGGGAGGAGCTGCCCGCCGAGCTTCAACCCGCTGCCCGCGCTGTTCGACGGCTGTCCGCTCGTCCACGAGGCCGACCTGGCCGTGCTGCTCGAGCCGACCGACCTCGAGATCCAGGCGGGCTGCGTCGGGAACGTCACCGCGACGTGTCACCTTCCACGGGCGGAGCGGGCATTCCGCCCGCCCCTGGCTCGCCGACAACGCGATCCACCACGCGATCGAGGGCCTGGCGCGCGTGGCCGCGCACGAGCGCCGGGAAGCCGTCGTCGACGGGCCTGCCGTTCTTCGAGGTCGTCTCGGTCACGCGGCTCGAGGGCGGCGTGGCGGACAACGTCGTGCCCCGCATCGGCCGTCGCGACGCTCAACCTGCGCTATCCGCCCGACCGCACGCCGGAGGAGGCGGAGGACGTCTTGCGCGCGCTCGCTGCCCGACGGACGCCGACGGTCGAGATCGTCGGCAACTCGCCGCCCGCGGACGCGTCTCGGTGGACGCGCCGCTCGTGCGGGCGCTGCGCGCGGCCGGCGACCTGCCCATCGCGCCGAAGCAGGCGTGGACGAACGTCGCCGACTTCACGTCCCGCGGGATCCCTGCGGTCAACTTCGGGCCCGGGCGCGACCCGATACGCGCACGCGGTCGACGAGCGCGTCGAGATCGCGTCGCTCGTCGCGCGCCTACGAGGCGCTCCACCGGCTGGTGCTCGGCTAGCGTCCGGTCGTGCCGCTCTCGCCCGTCTTCCGCGCCACCGCGACCTACCCGTTCGTGCGTCTGAACGAGGCAGCGGCGGCGCGCCGAGCGCGAGGGCCTCGAGGTGATCGACCTCGGCATGGGCGATCCTCGCGAGCCGACCGACCCCGCGATCCTCGCAGGCGCTGCGCGACGGGGTGCGCGAACGGATGGGCTACCCCGCGGCCGTCGGGCTGCCGGAGCTGCGCGAGGCGGTGGCGGCCTGGGTCGAGCCGCCGCTTCGGCGTCTCGCTCGATCCCGGACACCGACAGTCATCCCGACGCTCGGCTCGAAGGAGGCGATCTACTCGTTCGCCCAGGTCGTGCTCGACGTGGCCGGCGGCCGCGACACGGTCGTCGTGACCGAGCCCGGCTACCCCGTCCCGGGGCGTGGCGCAGCGTTCGCCGGTGCACGCGTCGTCGAGCTGCCGCTCCTCGAGGAGCACGGCTTCCTGCCCGCCCTCGACGACGTCTCCGACGAGGTCTGGAGCCGCGCCGCGCTCGTCTGGCTCAACTCGCCGAACAACCCGACCGGAGCCGTCGCGCCGCTCGCGTTCCTGGAGCGACTCGCGGCGCTCGCCCGCGAGCACGGCTTCGTCTTCGCCTCGGACGAGGCGTACACGCGAGCTCTGGTTCGAGGAGCCGCCGCCGTCGGCGCTGCAGCTCGACGATCTGACGAACGTCGTCGCGTTCAACACGCTCTCGAAGCGCTCCTCGATGACCGGCTTCCGGAGCGGCTTCGTCGCGGGCGATCGCGGAGCTCGTCGCAGCGCTGCGCCGGTTCCGGCCGAACGTCGGGACGGCGCCGCAGGAGTTCGTCCAGCGCGCCTCGGTCGTCGCATGGGGCGACGAGCGCCACGTCGTGCGCGCACGAGACGCGTATCGGCGCAAGCGGGAGCTGCTTCTCCCGGTACTCCGTCGGCCGAGGGGCTGCGCGACGCCGGCGGCCCGGCGACGATGTACCTCTGGATCGCGGTCCCCGCCGGGGAGACCTCGGAGAGCCACGCGTCACGCCTGCTCGAGCTGCGGCGTGCTCGTGACGCCGGGCTCGTACCTCGGGCCGTCCGGCGAGGGCTATGTTCGCTACGCGCTCGTTCCGACGGAGGAGGAGTGCGCCCGAGCCGCCGCGATCCTGGAGGAGGTCCTGTGAGCGAGCTGCAAGAGACGATCGACCGCCTGTGGGAGAGCGGCGAGCTGGATCCCGAGCCGATCGAGGAGGCGATCGCACAGCTCGACCGTGGCGAGATCCGCGTCGCCGAGCAAGGGCCCGACGGCTGGGTCGTCAACGAGTGGGCGAAGAAGGCGATCCTTCTCTACTTCCGGCTGCGCAAGGTCGAGCCGATGGACGTCGGCGGCATCGAGTACCTGGACAAGATCCCGGTCAAGCGCGTCGATCCGTCGCTCGGGGTTCGCGTCGTTCCCCCGGGCGTCGCGCGCTACGGGGCATTTCTCTCTGAGGGGGTCGTGCTGATGCCGGGCTACGTCAACATCGGCGCATGGGTCGGGCCGCGGACGATGGTCGACACCTGGGCGACGGTGGGGTCGTGCGCGCAGATCGGGGCCGACGTGCATCTCGCAGGCGGGGTCGGGATCGGCGGCGTGCTCGAGCCCCCTCAGGCGGCCCCCGTGATCGTCGAGGACGGTGCGTTCCTGGGATCGCGCTGCATCGTCACCGAGGGCGTCCGGATCGGCGCAGGCGCGGTGCTCTCCGCGAACGTCTCGCTGACGGCGTCCGTTCCCGTCATCGACGTCACCGGCGCGGAGCCGGTCGAGTACCGGGGCGAGGTGCCCCCACGTGCGGTCGTCGTGCCGGGCACGCGCCCGAAGACGTTCCCGGCCGGCACGTACCAGCTCTCCTGTGCGCTGATCGTCGGCTGGCGCGAGGAGTCGCACGACCTCCGGCTCAGCCTGAACGACGTGCTGCGCGAGTTCGAGCTCGCCGTCTGAGCCTCCAGCAAGCCGAGCTCACAGCCGGACAGGGCCGACGGCTGCCGGCGGGCCCGGCGGCGCAGACGAGGCGCATGGTCGTCGCGCGTGGCCGACCGCGACCACGCGTCGGGGTATCACGGGCTCCGTCAGAGGCCGGTGGTGCCCTCGCAGATCTGCTCTGCGGGCCCGTCCAGGGTCGCCTGCCCGGCCGTGATCGCCACGACGAGCTCGCCGCCCGGCATCGTCACACGAACAGGGCTTGCGCACCAGCCGCGAGCGGTGGCGGCGGCAGCCACGGCGACGGCCGACGATCCCGATGCCGCCGTCTCACCTGCGCCTCGCTCCCACACGAGGACCGACACGACGTCTCTCGGCTCCGGCGTCGCCAGCTGGACGTTCGTCCCCCGCGGGAACCGCGGATGGGTCTCGATCGCCGGCCCGAGGCGGAGCAGGTCGTCGCGCGAGAGCGTGTAGCGGAGAAGGACGGCGTGCGGGTTGCCGACGTCGACCGGGACGATCGTCAGTCGCTCCCCGGCGACGTCGAGCACCTCGTCGTCGCCGACCGACACGACGCCGAGGTCCTGGCGGACCATGCCGGCCCGCGTCCCGGGCGCGGCGTGCACGACCTTGCTCACGGTCTCGATCTCCACCTCGGGCAGGCCGCTCTCGCGAAGCAGCCACGCCGCGGCGATGCGCGTGCCGTTGCCGGACAGCTCGGCGGTCGAGCCGTCGGGATTCCAGATTCGGACGGCTGCACGGCCGGCGTCACGGGCGGTGACCTCGAGCAGGCCGTCGCTTCCGATCCCGGTGTCCACGTCACAGATCCGTCGGACGCGCTCCGGCTCCAGCTCGCCGGCCTCGGGCTGCTCCACGAGCACGTACGAGTTCCCGAGAGCATGCCACTTCTCGAATCGCATCGAGGAAGAGGCTATCGGTGGACGCGCGCGACGATGTCGGCGGCGATCTCCTCGGGCGGTCGCGCGGCGTCGACGAGAACGAGATCGGGGATCCGCCGCATCCACTTCCGCTGGTAGGCGGCGTACCGGCGGGTGCGCACCACGAGCGGCTCGCGCGCGGCGTTCCCCAGCGCTCCGATCTCCGCGAGACCGAGCGTCTTCCCGGCGGTCCGCGACACGCGACCGGCGAGCGCGGCGCGCACCTCCTCGACCACGCCACGGGCGAACATCTCCTCGGCGCGCTCCCGGATCCTCTGCTCGAGGACGTCGGGCGGGAGGTCGAGGCCGGCGACGAGCGTCGGCCGGCGGGTCGGGCCGTCCCAGAGCCGATCCCGACCCGCCACGAGCGACCGCCCCGTCTCCGCGAGCTCGAGCGCGCGCACGAGGCGCTTGCGATCGTGCGGGTGGACGGCCTCCGCCGCAGCCGGGTCGAGCTGGGCGAGGCGTCGATGAGCGGCATCGCGGTCGTCGTCGACCTCCCGGGCGATCCGCTCGCGCACGTCCTTGGCGGCGGGCGGCGGCACGTCCATGTCCGCGAGCGCCGCGCGGAGGTAGAGGCCGGTACCGCCCGATACGACCGCGGCGCCACGCACGTCGACGAGCGCGTCGATCTCGCGGTGGGCGAGCGTCGCGAACGCGCCGACGCTCATCTCCTCGTCGAGCGCACGGATCGCTGTGAGCCGTGTGGGGCGCGACGGCTGATTCGTGAGGATCGGGAGCCCGCGGTAGACCTGCATGGCGTCCGCCGAGACGACCTCCGTCCCGAGCCGGTCGGCCACCGCCTCGGCGACGGCGCTCTTCCCCGATGCGGTCGGCCCGAAGATCGCCACGACCTCGACCGTCGACCGCGTCACGTGCAGAGCACGTCCCCGGAGACCGTCTCCGTCCCGTCTCCGTCCCCGCGCGCGCCCGGCGTGCACACCGGTTGCGACTCGCACGCCTGTCCATTCCGGACATGTCCGTCGCGGCCTCCGCCTGGGCCACCGACCTCCTCCCCACGCCTCGAGCGTAACGCGGAACCGCCCACGTGTCTGTCACGCCTTCGTGACGAGCACGTGCCGATCGATCCACAGGCGGAGGCGACGCGGTCAGGCAGCGGCGAGCGAGGCCTCGCGGCCCTTGAGGGTCGTCGAGGTGGCACCCTCGATCTCGACGCGCACGAAGTCGCCGCCTGCGGCGGCTCCGGTGAAGTTCACGGTGGTGTTCCGTCGCGTGCGCCCGCGCAGCAGCGCCGGATCGGTGCGGCTCGGTCCTTCGACCAGAACCTCCTCGACACGACCGACGCGTTCGGCATTGCGGCGCGCGGCGCCCTGCTGGACGACGTCGACGAGCCTCGCCATGCGCTCCCGCTTCTCGTCCTCCGGGATCTGGGCGGTCATCGCCGCGGCCTCCGTGCCTGCCCGAGGCGAGTAGACGAACGTGAACGCGCTGTCGAACCCGACCGTCTCGACCACCTCGAGGGTCTCGAGGAAGTCACTTTCCGTCTCACCGGGAAAGCCGACGATGATGTCCGTGCCGAGTGCGAGGTCTGGGATCGCCGCCCGCAGGCGGTCGACCAGCATGAGGTACCGCTCGCGCGAGTACGTCCGCCGCATCGCTTTCAGGATGCGGGTCGACCCTGACTGCAGCGGAAGATGGACGTGCTCGCAGACTGCCTTGCACTCTGCGATCGCCCTGACCACCGGCTCGCGGAAGTCCTTCGGGTGCGGGCTCGTGAAGCGGATCCGCTCGATCCCGTCCACCCCGTCGCATGCGCGCAGCAGCTCGCCGAACTCCGTCCGGATGCCGGGGGCGAGATCCCGGCCCCACGAGTTGACGTTCTGGCCGAGGAGGGTGATCTCGCGCACGCCGTCGCGGGCGAGCGCCTCCACCTCGGCCACGATCTCGCCAGGCCGGCGGCTCTGCTCCCGACCGCGAACGGCCGGGACAATGCAGTAGGCGCACTTCGAGTTGCAGCCCATCGAGACCTGGACCCAGGCACTGAACCGTCGGGCTCGGTGCATCGGGAGGGTCGCAGCGAACGTGTCGTGGGCGCCGAAGCGGCCCCTCGGCACGGCGTGGCCGCCGGCCGCGATCCACTCGCCGAGGTGCGGGATGGACCCCGGTCCGAACGCGACGTCCACGAACGGGTAGCGCTCGAAGATCAGATCACGCTGCGCCTCCGCGTAGCACCCCCCGACCGCGACGACGATGTCCGGCCGCCGTCGCTTCCGCGCGGCGGCGTCACCGAGGTAGGCGGCGAGCTTCGTGTCGGGCTTCTCGCGGATCGTGCAGGTGTTGAAGACCAGCACGTCCGCGTCCTCGGGCCCGGGCGCCTCGCCGATGCCGAGCGACTCGAGCATGCCCTTGATCCGCTCGGAATCGTGAGCGTTCATCTGACAGCCGAACGTCGTCACGCTGTACCGGCGCATCGTCGCGCCAGTGTAGCCCCGGTCGCTCGGCCGAATCGCTCGCGGCACGACGCGATCGAAGTCCGCGCGAGCGGCTCCCGCGGATCCGTGACGACCCCGATGCGCGTCCCGCCGGTGTCTGCCACCGTGACCCGTAGCCACCAGGAGGAGGCGACATGACGACGACCGCATCACGGTTCACGATCGCCGACGCCGAACGCGTCGGGGGCCTCGTCGGAATCGACTGGGACACCGCACCGTTCACGTCGGAGCAGTACCGCATGGGGCTCGAGGTCGAGCTGGAGCACGGCTCCCACGACCCCGAGACCAACGTCACGAACGACGACGAGGTCCTCACCGGCAAGATCGCGTGGGCGCATCTCAAGGAACTGCCCGACTACTACACGCGGCTCGCGAGGATGGAGGCCGACGCGGGCAGCTGACCTGGCGGACAGCACCGCCGCCGGCACGGACGACAGCGACGACCGAGCGTGGATCCCGCGCGCCGGACCACGTCCGCGCGTGGGTCGCCACGGTCGGCCTGCCGCCATGCGGACGGGGTCAGAGCAGCGCCTCGAGCACCCCCACCTCGTTCTCGTCCGCCCCGAGGTACGAGCCGCGGATCACGGCCCACGCGCGCATGCGCCACTCGTCGAGACCGGCGGCCGCGAACGCGGCCAGGCGGCGCTCGGTGACATCGAGGCGCATGCGGTAGGAGAGCGGGTTCCAGAGGAAGGACGCGACGTCGTACTCGGGCTCACCGAGCATCGGCTTCGGATCGATGGCGACGTGCCCGTGGCCGGACGCGAGCATGTTGTGATGATGGAAGTCGCCGTGCACGAGGGTCGCCGAGCCCACGTCGAGCTCGGCGAAGAGCCGGTGCGCGAGCGTGGTCAGTCGCCGGCCAGGCCCTTCGGACGCCCGTGCGAGCCACCTGGGTACATGGTCGGCGATCCGGCGAAACGGCACTCCCGCCGGCCGCCACAGACGAAGCCCGAGCGCGACGGCGACCGCGGTCGCCTCGTCCTCCTCCACCGACGAGAGATCGGTCCCCGGTCGGGCACGGCCGAGCAGGAGCGCGCGTCGACGGCGGTCGTGTCGGAGCAGCCGCACCGCGCCGTCCCCGTCCCACAGCGTCAGCGCGTCCGCCTCCTCGTCCGCCTCATCGTCCCACCGCGGGGTCACCTTGAGCACGGCGCTCTCACCGGCGGGCGCGACGTAGGAGAAGCGCGCGAGCGCGAAGGGCGCTCCCAGCGCCACGCCCCACTCGGCCGCGACCTCTGCCGCGGTCTCGCCGAGGGGGGTGAGATCGGGCCGTCCCACACCGACTCGGCGGGCTCGGCCTACTTTGCGACTTCGATCGCGCGCGACTCCCGGATCACGATCACCTTGACCTGTCCCGGGTACTCCAGCTGGTCCTCGATCTGTCGGGCGATCTCGTACGAGAGCAGCGCCGTGCCGTCATCGTCTACCTCCGACGGCTCGACGATCACGCGGATCTCGCGCCCGGCCTGGAGCGCATACGCCTTCGACACGCCGGCCTTCGAGGTCGCAATCTCCTCGAGCGCCGAGAGCCGCTTGATGTAGTGCTCGAGGCTCTCGCCACGGGCACCGGGACGGGACGCGGAGATCGCGTCGGCGGTGATCACGAGCACCGCCTCGACCGTCTGGGGCTGGACCTCGTAGTGATGCGCCTCGATCGCATGGACGACCCCGTCGGATTCGCCGTAGCGTCGCGCCAGCTGCGCGGAGACGAGCGCGTGCGAGCCGTCGACCTCGTGCGTCATCGCCTTGCCGATGTCGTGCAGGAGCGCCGCCCGCTTCGCGGTCTTCACGCCGGCGCCCAGCTCGGCGGCCATGATCCCGGCGAGGTGGACGACCTCGAGCGTGTGCTTGAGGACGTTCTGGCCGTAGCTCGTCCGATACCGCAGCCGTCCGAGGACGGTGACGAGCTCCTCGTTGAATTCGCCGCAGTTGGCTTCGAACACCGCCTGCGTCCCGGCCTGGTGGATCTGCTCGTCGAGCTCGGCCTTCGACTGGTAGTACATCTCCTCGATGCGCGCGGGGTGGATCCGCCCGTCCTCGATCAGCTTCTCGAGCGTCAGCTTTGCGATCTCGCGCCGGATGCCGTCGAACGAGGACAGCACCACGGCGTGCGGCGTGTCGTCGACGATCACATCGACGCCCGTGAGGTGCTCGAGCGCGCGGATGTTCCTGCCCTCGCGTCCGATGATCCGGCCCTTCATGTCGTCGCTCGCCAGCTCGACGACGGTCACCGTCGTCTCGGCCGTGTGGCTCGCGGCGACCCGCTGCAGGGCGTCGGCGACCAGGGCGCGCGCCCGCCGCCTCGCCTCGCCGCGGGCCTCCTCCTCCATCTGCCGGACGGCCCGCGCGAGCTCGTGGCGCACGAGATCCTGCGAGCGCTCGAGCATCGCCGCCTTCGCCTCTCCCAGCGTCATGCCCGAGACGCGCTCCAGCTCGTCGACGGCGCGGTCCCGGCTCGCCTTTTCCTCCTCCTGCAGCTGCCTCAGGTGCACCTCACGGTCGCCCACTCCCTGCTCGCGGCGCGTCACCTCGACCAGCTTCTGATCGAGCTCTGCCTCGCGCTGTGCGATCCGCTCCTCGACCTTGGCGATCTCGAGCCTGCGGTCGCGGACTTCGCTCTCGACCTCGCTCCGCAGCTTGACGGCGCCCTCGCGCGCCTCGACCAGGGCCTCGCGGCGGATCGTCTCCGCCTCGCGCTCGGCATCGGCGACGAGTCTGCGGCGCTCGTCCTCGCTTCGCCGGACCGACGAGGCGCTCGACGCGCGCAGCCACACCGCGGCGAGGACCGCCCCCGCCACGACCCCGACCACCACCGCGACCACCGTGAGCATCTCAACTCCTCCAGGAGCCTGGGTTGTCCGCGGCGTCGCCGCGGCTGCTCACATCCGGCATCCCCGCGTCGTGCGGGATCCCGGTCCGCTGCTGCGTGGCTCTAGGCCGGCGCGCCCTCCCGCGGGCACGCCTCGCGCGCCCGGTGTGTGGAGAGGTGGGTGGTCGACGTGTGGGTCACGGATTCAACGAGCTCGGAACTACGCATGTGCAGGGAAGTCGGATGAAGCTCGTTCATCGTAGCGTTCGGCTCTCGAGATCCGCAATGAGGGGCTCGAGAGCCTCGTCGGAGAACCCGCGGGACGCGAGGTAGCGAACGGTGCGGGCACTCGAGCCGCGGCGCTCCACGATGTGCGCGGCACGCTCGGCCTCCGACGGCAGATCCTCGACTGCGACGCGTGCGACCGCCTCGTCGACGCCCTGGCGCACGAGATCGTCGAGGACGAGCAGGTCGCCCGTCCCGCGCTCCGCGAGCAGCAGCGCCCGGCGCCGCGCGAATCGCGCATCGTCGACGAGGCCCCGGCGCTCCGCCCGCGCGAGAACCTCGTCGCGCACCCTGCCGCCGACCCCGACCCGGGCCAGCTTCGCGTCGAGCGCCGCGCGCGAGTGCTCCCGTCGTGCGAGCGCACGCACCGCGACCTCCTCCGCTCGGAGGCGGCGCAACGCCAGTGCAAGCGACCGGGCGCTAGCACGATCGAGCTGGAGGCCGACCCCGAGCCCGGCCTCCACGACCGCAGAGAGAGGAAGCGTCCGCCAGGCGGCGCCGTCGAGCGCGACGGCCACGCGGTCGCCGGTGGCCCGGAGCGCGGTGACCGTCGGCACCATCTAGACCTCGGCGGTCACCTCGTCGACGACCGGCGTCACATCCTTCGCAGGCTCCTCGGCCGTCGGCAGCAACCGTGCCGACACGATCTGCTCGGGACCCGCGTCGGCCTGGATCCGGGCAAGGATCGACTGGACGAGATCGGGGTTCTCCGTGAGGAACGCCGTCGCGTTCTGACGTCCCTGGCCGAGCCGCTCGTCGCCGAACGAGAAGTACGACCCGGACTTGGTCACGATCTTCCGCTCGAGCCCGACGTCGAGCACCGAACCCTCCCACGAGATGCCCGACCCGTAGATGATGTCGAACTCCGCCTGCTTGAACGGCGGCGCCACCTTGTTCTTCACGACCTTCACGCGCACGCGGTTGCCGATCGCCTCGGTGCCCTCTTTGAGCGTCTCGATGCGGCGGATGTCGAGTCGCACCGATGCGTAGAACTTGAGCGCACGGCCACCCGACGTCGTCTCCGGCGAGCCGAACATGACGCCGATCTTCTCGCGGAGCTGGTTGGTGAAGATGCAGATCGTGTCGGTGCGGTTCAGGGTGCCGGCGAGCTTGCGGAGCGCCTGGCTCATGAGCCGCGCCTGCAGACCGACGTGGCTGTCCCCCATCTCGCCCTCGATCTCTGCCTTCGGGGTGAGCGCCGCGACCGAGTCGACGGCGACGATGTCGACCGCCCCGGAGCGGATGAGGAGCTCGGCGATCTCGAGCGCCTGTTCTCCCGTGTCGGGCTGCGAGACGAGCAGCTGGTCGATGTCGACTCCGATGCGGCGCGCATACGTCGGGTCCATCGCGTGCTCGGCGTCGATGAAGGCGCAGATGCCCCCTCGCCGCTGCGCCTCCGCGATCGCGTGGTAGACGAGCGTCGTCTTCCCGGACGACTCGGGACCGAAGACCTCGACGACGCGTCCGCGCGGCAGGCCGCCGATCCCGAGCGCGAGATCGAGCGAGAGGGAGCCCGTCGAGACCGCCCCGACCGAGACCTGGGCGGCATCGCTCATGCGCATCACCGACCCCTTGCCGAACTGTCGCTCGATCTGGCCGAGCGCGACATCGAGCGCTTCCTCCCGATTCATCGAATCATCCTCCTGCGTTCAGCGAGACACGTTCCAGCACCTCGTACCGGGCTCCGGACGGATGCAGCCGAGACAGGTAAGCAGCCGCGTCGGACGGAACGAATGTTCCCGTCTCGGGAAGCGGCGGCCGGAGCCCCGGCCGCTTGCGGAACCGGAGCACCGTGACGTGCGGCAGCCACGGTCGCCCCTCGGGGCGATAGACGCCGAGGGACTCCAGACCGGTGTGCAGCCGTCCGGCGAGGCTCGCCGCCTCCCCTGCGGCATCGTCGAGGACGACCATCCCCACGCTCCGCGTCTCACGCCACCGCGCGGACGCCAGCTCGATGCGCCCGGAGATGCCCACGGTCGCGGCACGCAGTGCCGCGACGACCGCGTCGACCTCCACTGCAGGGCGGCTGCCGAGGAACGCGAGCGTGACGTGCAGGTGCTCCCGCGCAACGATGCGGCCTCCGCTGAGGTGCTCCATGCTCCACCGCTCGAGGACGTCGAGGGTCGCCGGCGGAAGCTCGAGGGCGAGGAAGAGTCGCAGGCGCGCATCGCCTCCGACGCTACCCCGCGGGCTCATACCACTTCGTGCCGACTCTGTGTCAAGACACGCCGTGCGAGGTGCAGCGCCGAGACCGTCGCGCGCGAGCGGACCGTCTCCCGGTCGGCGGGCAGCGAGAACTCGCCTCCCCGACCGCCGTCCGGCGTGGAGACGTGGAAGTACACGAGCCCGACGGGCTTCGCCTCGGTGCCGCCGTCCGGCCCGGCAACGCCCGTCACCGCGATGCCGACGTCGACGCCGAGCCGCTCGCGGACGCCGTCCGCCATCGCCTCGGCGACCTCGGCCGAGACCGCGCCGTGCTCGGCGATCAGCAGCTCCGGGACGCCGAGCTGGGCGATCTTGACGTCGTTCGCATAGGCGACGACGGCCCCGGCGACGACGTCGCTCGACCCGGGCACATCCGTGAGCCGGGCGGCGACGAGGCCGCCGGTGCACGACTCGGCGGTCGCGAGCCGCAGCCCTCTCGCGCGGCACTCCTCGAGCACGATCTCCGCGACCGGCCGCTCGTCGTGGGTGAAGAGGTAGCGTCCGAGCGGCTCGAGAAACGCGCTCTCGAGCGTGTCCGCGCGCTCCTCCGAGCCCGGCTCGACCACGAGGTCGACGTGGATCTCGAAGTCCCGCGCGCAGATCGTCGCCTCCACTCCGTCGCCGTCCCCGCCCGCCTCCGCGAGCGCCCGCGCCACCGCCGACTCGCTCACGCCGAAGAAGCGAAGCACGCGGCGTCCCGGCGGGGTGGTCCGTGCCAGCACCTCCTGGACGGGCGCGCTCGCGACCGCGGCCGGCCAGAGGCGCCGGAGCTCTCCCGGTGGCCCCGGCATGACGACGAAGACGCAACGCGGGCCCCGGACGACGAGACCCGGCGCCGTCCCGGCGATCCCGACGACCACGGCCCCCTCGGGGACCGTCGCCTGCTTCGTGACGCCTGGCGCGAAGTCGGCGTACGGGCGGCCGAGCCGCTCGGCAACCCTGCGCGAGACGCGCTCGATCTGCGCCTCGAGCTCCGGGTCGACCCGGAGCGGCGCCTCAGCCACACGAGCGACCAGCTCCACCGTGCGGTCGTCGTGCGTCGGACCGAGCCCGCCGGAGACGAGGCAGATGTCGGCGCCGTCGACCGCGCGGAGGGCCGCCTCGAGATCGACCGGGTCGTCCCCCACGATCACGATGCGCTCGGGCTGGAGCCCGAGCGAGAGCGCCTCGCGTGCATAGAACGGGCCGTTCCGGTCGGTGCGCTCGCCGCGCACGAGCTCGCTGCCCGTGACGACGACGACCGCGCGCGGGCGGTCGCTCACCCGCTGACGGCCGTCGCCCCGGAGACCGTCAGGGCACCGCCGCCGGGCGGGAACACGTAGCGCGCGCCGTTCACCTTGACGACGACGTTGCGCGGCCGGTCGACCGACAGGGAGAGCGACTTCTTCGTGAACCGTTGGGTCTGCCCCTTCTCGAGCGTGCCCGTGTAGAGCGGCGTGCCGTTTCCCGCCCGCACCTCCATGAATGACGGCCCGTTGACGGCACGGATCGTGAGGGTCACCTGCTGCTGGGTCGCGGAGTGCTTCGCGGACGCAGCGGTACGCGTGGCCGGCGCGTTCACGCCGTCCACCTGCGGCTCGTCGTGGCCGCCGAACCGCCAGGCCGCGATCACGAGCGCCGTGACGGCGAGAATCGCGGCGAGCGCGATGCCCACCGTGCCGGACTCCCGCCGGTTCCGCGTCCGGCGCTGCCGACCGACCTGTGCGCGCGGCAGCTTCTGGGGGCCGATCTCCTCGCCGCCGACGAAGCGGAGGTTGTACTCCTCGACGTAGAGACGCCCGTCGAGCCCGAGCGCGTCCGCGTAGACCTGGAGGAAGCCCTTCGTGTACGCGTGACCCGGCAGCTGCTCGAACCGCTCCTCCTCGAGGAAGCGCAGGTACTTCGCGCGCACCTTGGTCCGCGCCTCGAGCTCCTCGAAGTCGAGGTGCTGTCGGACGCGCGCCTCGCGCAGGCTCGAGCCGATCTCGAACACGAATCCGGCAGTCTAGTCGTCATCCGGCGTCGGCGGGACGTCAGCGCTCGCCCAGGTAGGTCAGGATCCCGTAGACGGCGAGTGCGACGGCGCAAGTGGCCCCCAGGGCGATGCCGAGCACGCCGAGCGCCCGTCCGAGGCGCGCCGCGCCGCGCCCTCCCGCACGGCCGAGGCGCACGTCGTCGAGGCGGAGGGCGCCCCGCGCAAGCCCGATCGCGACCGCCCCGAGGATCACGGCGACCGGGATCGCGAACCCGGCGTGGAGGAGCTCGTACGCCCCCGAGTAGCGCGTTGCGAGGATGGCGGCGGGCATGGTCGCCGTGGCGGCGAGCCCGACGAGAAGGCTCGCCACCGCCCGGCCGTTCCCGGCCGTTCGTTCCTCGGTGGGCGTGACGGCTTTCGTGGCCATGCCCCTACTGTTTCTGGTACGGCTTCCCGTCGGCCGCCGGCGGGACCGAGCGCCCGATGACGCCGGCGACGGCGATGAGCGTGAGGACGTACGGGAGCGCCGAGAACAGCACGGCCGCGGACTCCGAGTACTCGGGCAGGCGATCCGCGAGGGCGCTCGAGAACCCGAAGAGGAGGCAGGCGGCCATCGCCCCGAACGGGCGCCAGTTGCCGAAGATCATCGCCGCGAGCGCGATGTAGCCCCTGCCGGAGGTCATGCCCTCGGTGAACGTGCCGAGGAACCCGATCGAGAGGAATGCGCCTCCGGCGGCGGCGAGCATGCCCGAGGCGACCACCGCGCCGTAGCGGATCTTGTAGACGTCGATGCCGACCGTGTCGGCGGCGCGCGGGTGCTCGCCGACGGCGCGGATCCGGAGGCCGAGCGGCGTCCGGAAGAGCACGAACCACGAGAGCGGAACCAGGATCAGCGCGATCCAGATCATCAGGTTGAGGTTCCCGAAGATGTCCCCGAAGAACGGCACGCCGTCGAGGAACGCGAGGTGGACGTTGGGGATGCTCGGCACGTCGCCAGGCGTCCCCTCCTGCCCGTAGACGTCGATGAACAGGTACCCCGTCAGGCCGACCGCGAGGAAGTTGACCGCGAAGCCGGAGATGATCTGGTCGGCGCGGAAGTGGATCGACCAGACCGCATGCAGGAGTGCCATCGCCCCGCCCGAGAGGATCGCGACGAGGAGCCCGAGCACCCAAGAGTCGAGCTTGTCGGCCGCCATGATCCCGAAGAACGCGCCGGTCAGCATCATCCCCTCGAGGCCGATGTTCACCACGCCGGAGCGCTCCGAGAACATCCCGCCGAGCGCGGCGAAGATGAGCGGCGTCGCGTAGCGGAGCATCGCGGCGAAGAGCGCTGACCAGACGACGACCGCGTCGAGCTTCCCGATCGACGAGCGCGTGGCGAGGTACGCGAGGACGAAGGCCGAGCAGCCCCGTCGCGACCGCGTACATCCCGAACCGCCGCTCGCCCCGCGTGAAGGCGAAGATGCCCGCGAGCACCGCGAGGAGCGCGAGCAGCAGGCTCGGCACCCACGAGCGGGACGAGATCGGCGGGAGCGCGACGAACACCGCCACCAGGCCGAGCACGATTCCGCTCCACGCGAGCGTGCGGAGCGGATTCCGGCTGGCGGCGGCGGGCAGCGCGACGCTCGTCATGTCGCCACCCGTCTCCCGCGCATGCGCGCGAGCAGCCAGAGGACGACGAAGTCGAGCCCGATGAAGAGGATGACGAGGCCCTGGATCAGCAGCGTGAGGTTCGACGCGAGCTCCGGCTGGAAGATCGAGGGATCGAGGTTGCGGGTCGACGTCCCGGTGAGGAGCGCAGCCGAAGAGCAGTGCCGCGAAGAAAGTTCCCAAGGCCGTGTTGCGGCCGAGCAGCGCGACGGCGATGCCCGTGAACGCGATGCCCGATGACGACGCCAGCTTCACGTCGCCGGTCGAGACCCGGAACTGCTAGCCGAGGATGTCGATCGCGCCCGCGATGCCCGCGAACGCGCCCGAGATCGCCATGGCGAGGAAGTAGTTGCGGGCGACGCTGATCCCGCCGTACCGCGCGGCCTCCGGGTTGAACCCGACCGCCTTGACGCCATACCCGAGCGTCGTGCGGTTCAGGACCGCCCAGTAGACGACCAGCGCGCCGAGCGCGATGAAGAAGCCGATGTGGAGCCCCTGGAGCAGCGGGTCGCCCCAGAAGACGTGGAGCTTCGCCCCCTCGACGACGTCGTTCGAGATCGGGACGGACTTGTCCGTGTCGTTCTGGAGCGGCCCGCCTGTGCCCGAACAGGTACAGGCCCACCCAGACCACCGTCCAGTTGAGCATGATCGTCGTGATCACCTCGTGGGCGCCGACGGTCGCCTTGAGAAACCCCGCGATCCCGGCGAGGAACGCTCCCGCGAGCGTGCCGATCACGAGCACGAGGAGGACGTGCGGGATCGGGCTCATGCCCTGAAACGACGACCCGACCCAGACGGCGAGGATCGACCCCGCGAGGTACTGGCCGAGGCCGCCGATGTTGAACAGGCCGCAGCGGAACGCGAACGCGACGGCGAGCCCGACGAGGATCAGCGTCGTCGTGTAGATGAGCGTCTGCTGGAGGTTGAAGGCGGCGTTCGAGCCGGTGTCCCACGGGATCTGGAAGAACCAGTTGAGGCCGGAGCCGTCGAAGATCGCGCGGTACGTGTTGATCGGGTTCTTCCCTGTGGTGACGAGTACCACCAGCCCGCCCATCACGAACGCGAGGAGCACGGTGAGGAGCGGCGCGACCGCGCCGCCGGCGCGCTGCGCGAGCGCGAGGCGCTGCGCAAAGCTCTCGCCTCCCTCCTCCGGCGGGGGCGCCGCCGGCTGACCGTACGGCTGGGTCGGCGTCGCGCCGCCCGCGTCGCTCATACCCGCTCCCGGCACCGGCAAAGCCGGCGCCTTCGCTCACTGGAGCCTCCGTCGAGCCTACCGCTCACGCCGCGACCTCGCCCCGCCCGCCGCCCGTCATCGCGATGCCGAGCTCTTCCTCGCTCGCGGTCGGGGGGAACTCGCCGACGATCTCGCCCTCGTACATCACGAGAATCCTGTCTGCGAGGGAGAGCACCTCCTCGAGCTCGAGCGAGACGAGCAGGATCGCCCGGCCCTCGTCGCGCTCCTCGATCAGCCGGCGGTGCACGAACTCGATCGCCCCCACGTCGAGTCCGCGCGTCGGCTGCGCCGCGATCAGGACCTTCGGGTCGCGCTCGATCTCCCGGGCGAGGACGACCTTCTGCTGGTTCCCGCCCGAGAGCGCACCGGCGGGGGTCGTCGGGCCTCCGCCGCGGACGTCGAAGCTGCGGATGAGCTTGCGCGCGCGGTCGATCAGGCGCCGCGGGAAGAGCCAGCCGAACCGCGAGGCGGGCGCCGAGCGGTAGTCGTGCAGTGCGATGTTCTCGGCGATCGAATACTCGAGCACGAGCCCGCGACGCTGGCGGTCCTCCGGGATGTGCCCGATGCCGCTTTCCAGATGCTTGTGGGCCGTCCCGTGCGTGACATCGTCCCCCGCAACCCGCACCACGCCCGAGACCACCGTGCGCAGGCCTGCAAGGGCGTCGATCATCTCCGTCTGGCCATTGCCGTCGATGCCGGCGATGGCGACGATCTCGCCCGCCCGGACGTCGAACGTCACGCCGCGGACCTTCTCGAGGTCTCGGTCGTCCCGGACGCGCAACCCCTCGACCTCGAGCAGCGGGCCGCGGGGCTTCCCAGGGGTCTTCGCGACGCGGAGGAGCACCTCACGGCCGACCATCAGCCGGGCAAGGCTCGCCTCGGTCGCGCCTTCGGCGGGCAGCGTCTCGATCAGCTTGCCGCGCCGGAGCACCGTGATCCGGTCGGCGATCTCCAGCGACTCGTTGAGCTTGTGCGAGATGAAGATCACCGACTTGCCGCGCGCCGTGAGGCTCCGGATCACCTCGAACAGCTCCTGCGCCTCCTGGGGTGTGAGTACGGCCGTCGGCTCGTCGAGTACCAGGATGTCCGCTTGGCGGTACAGCGCCTTGAGGATCTCGACGCGCTGCTGCTGGCCGACCGTGATGTCGGCGATCGTGGCGCCGGGGTCGACCGCGAGCCCGTACCGGTCCGAGATCTCCCGGACGCGGCGCTCCGCCTCGCGCATGTCGAGCACGATCCCGTCCTTCTTGGGCTCCATGGCGAGAACGATGTTCTCGGCCACGGTCATCACCGGGATGAGCATGAAGTGCTGGTGCACCATCCCCACGCCGGCCCCGATGGACGCGCTCGGCGAGCCGAGGCGCACAGCGTTCCCTTTGATCAGGATCTCGCCCTCGTCGGCGTGGTAGAGGCCGTAGAGGATGTTCATCAGCGTCGACTTGCCCGCGCCGTTCTCACCGAGCAGCGCGTGGACCTCGCCCTCGCGGAGGTCGAAGCTGACGTCGTCGTTCGCGACGATGCCGGGGAAGCGCTTCGTGATGTGCCGCATCTCGAGGACCTGGGGGCGCTCGGTCATGGTCGCGGGATTCTATGCCGCAATCCGGCCGTCTTGACGCGAATGCAGGCCTCTTTGATCGGCAAGGACGAGGCCGCGCACGTTCGGTGGGCCCTCTTCAGCGCGGTCCAGGGCACGTCGACGATCGCGAAGTCGATGTCCGGAAACGTGCGGTGGGCGGACCCGCAGGCCCGCCCACCGAGTCCATCAGCGCCTCGTAGGTCTACTTGACGGTGCGCGGCGGCTTCACCTTGCCTGAGGCGAGCTGCTTCGTCCACGCGTTGAGGAGCTTTATCAGCTTGGCGCGCTGCGGCGCCTTGGTGCTGACCTTGCCGTAGCCGATGCCGTTGTTCTTCGCGTTGTAGAGACCGTCCGCGCCGCCCTTCCAGCCGTTGCCGGCTGCGAGGCGGATCGTGTCGTACACGCCCACGTCGACCTTCTTCTGGGCGCTCGTCAGGATGTGCTTGCCGAGATAGAACTGGTCGGCGTCGACGCCGATGCCCCAGTCGCCGTTCTCCTTCGCCGCCTGGAGGGCGCCGAGCCCGCAGCCACCGGCGACCTGGAAGATCACGTCGGCGTTCTGCTGGATCTGGTTCAGCGCGATCTCCTTGCACTTGGCCTGGTCGCTGAAATCCTGGGAGTAGCCGTTGAGGGTCTTGATCGCCTTGTTCAGCTTCTTCGCGCAGTACTGGTACCCGGCGATGTACGCGTCGACGGGCGGGATCTTCTGGCCGCCGACCGAGCCGAGCACCTTCGACTTCGACTCCGTCGCCGCCGGCGACGCCGGCGAGGCAGCCGGCCTCCTGCTCGGCGAAGAGAATGCCGCGCGCGTTCTTCGGCTTCCCCTTCAGCGCGGCCGCCGGGTAGTCGACGATCGCGAACTTCGTATCCGGGAACCGCTTCGCCACGGCCGCCAGCTGGTCGGCCATCAGGAACCCGACACCGATCACGAGGTCATAGCCACGTGCCCCGGTCGAGAGGTTCGGGATGTAGTCGGCGGCGCTCTTCGAGAGGAAGACGCGCCCCGTGATGCCGAGCTTCTTCTCGGCGTCCTTGAGGCCCTTGTACGCGAGCGCGTTGAAGCTCCTGGTCGTTGAGGCCGCCGATGTCGGTGACCAGCGCGACCTTCAGGTCTGATGTTGCCTTCGGCGTCGCCGGCTTGGCCGAGCCGATCGAGGCGACGGTCAGCGCCGAGACCGCGACGAGCGCGACCGAGGCGAGGACCATCCATTTGCGAATCGCCACGTACCCTCCTTGATGGTGCTTGTTGACGAAGCCTCCCGCTTCTGTGACGCGGGATTCAACACGAAGTTTGATCGGTACCGCAACGTGTCAGCCTAGTCGGCCGCGCGACGCCGGGTTGTAGAAGAAGGGCCGTCGCCCGGACGAGCTACGGGGCGCCGATCACGGATCCGAGCTGGTGCTCCTCGAGCAGCACCCGCCGCGGCTTCGAGCCCTCGTAGCCCGAGATGATGCCGCGCCGCTCGAGCATGTCGATCAGCCGTCCCGCGCGTGTGTAGCCGACGCGCAGCCGCCGCTGGAGCAGCGACACCGAGGCGGTCTGCGTCTGAACGACGACCTCGATCGCCCGGTCGAGCAGCGGGTCCTCGTCGGGATCGAAGTCGAGGTCGTCGTCGCCGACTCTCGGGCGGCGCGGCCTCGGGCGCCTCGAGCAGCGTCTCGTCGAGCTGCTGGCCGCGCTGGGCACGGCACTGCTCGACGACGAGGGCGATCTCGTCCTCCGTCACGAACGCGCCCTGCACGCGCTGCAGGCGCGACGTGCCGAGCGGCTTGAACAGCATGTCGCCCTGGCCGAGGAGGCTCTCCGCCCCCGAGCCGTCGAGGATCACGCGGGAGTCGGTCTGGCTCGAGACGGCGAACGCGATCCGGCTCGGGACGTTCGCCTTGATCATCCCGGTGATGACGTCCACCGACGGGCGCTGGGTGGCGAGCACGAGGTGGATCCCGACCGCGCGCGACTTCTGCGCGAGCCGGATGATCGCGTCCTCGACCGCCTGGGGCGAGACCATCATCAGGTCGGCGAGCTCGTCGATCACCACGAGCAGGTACGGCAGCGGGTCCTCGCCGCGCGCCCGGAAGGTCCGGTTCGCCTCGGGCAGGTTGCGCGCGCGGATCAGCGAGAGGCGCTCGTAGCGGCGCTCCATCTCGGCGACGACGTTCTGGAGCACCGCCGAGGCCTCCTTCGGGCTCGAGACGACGGGGGTCAGAAGGTGCGGGATCGACTCGTAGAAGTTGAGCTCGATCCGCTTCGGGTCGATCAGGATCATCCGCACGTCGTCCGGCGTCGCCCGCAGCAGGACGGACGTGAGGAGCGTGTTGATGCAGCCCGACTTGCCCGAGCCCGTCGTGCCGGCGATCAGGAGGTGCGGCATGCGCGCGAGGTCGGTCCAGACGGCGTTCCCGGAGATGTCCTTGCCGAGCCACACCGAGAGCGGGCTGGCGGTTCCGGGGAGGTCGTCGAAGATGTCTCCCAGCGTGACCATCCGCGGCGCGAGGTTCGGGACCTCGACCCCCACCGCCTGCTTGCCCGGGATCGGGGCGAGGATCCGGATCTCGGTCGTTGCGAGCGCGTACGAGAGGTCGTCCTTGAGCCCGGCGACCTTCGAGACCTTCGTCCCCGGCGCGAGCTGGAGCTCGTAGCGCACGACCCGCGGCCCCGCGATCGTGCCGACCACCGTCGCCTCCACCCCGAAGTGCGCGAGCGTCTGGACGAGCACCTGCGCGGTGCGCGCGCTGACGTCCGCCGAGTCCGCCCGTGTCGGCGGGCTCGCCTTGAGGAGCGCGCGGTCGGGCAGCCGGTACTCGCCGCCCGCCGCGGAGGACTCGAAGTCGAGCGTGGAGTCGCCTGCCGTAGGCTCGTCCTCCGGCTCCGGCTCGGGCGGCAGCAGCCGCGGCGGCTCGGCGGCGTGCGGCCCGGGCGCGACGACGTCGGGATAGGCCTCCATCCCGTCGACCGGAACGGCCGGGGTCCGTGGCAGCACGCGGGCGCCCGTCTCGGCGTGCTCGGCGGAAGGCTCCGAGTCGCCCCAGTCGGCCCATTCGATGCTCTCGATCGAGCGGCGCGCGGCGCTGCCCGCCTGGCGGACCGCGTGACCGGAGCGGCGGACGAGCGCACCCGCCGATGCGCCCGTGACGAGGAGCAGGCCGGCGAGGACGAGGGCGACGCCGACGATCAGCGAGCCGGCCTCCCCGATCACGCGCGCGAGCCCGCCGCCGAGCGCCTCGCCCACGGCTCCTCCGTGACTCACACCGAGGGCGATCATCAGCCCGACGAGGCCGATCGCAAGCCCGGTGCGGAACGGGCGCAGGTCGATCAGCTCACTGCGGACGAGCATCAGGCCGCCGACGCCCACCAGCGCAAGCGGGACGAGCGGCGCGGCGGTGCCGAGGCCGTCGCGGAGCCACCCGGCGACGTGTGCCCCCACGGGGCCGCCGTCGAAGCCGAGCCAGAGCACCGTCGCGAGGACGAGGCCGACCGCGACGAAACCGAGCCCCCAGAGCTCGGGGTGATGATGGCCGCGCGTCTTCTTCGCCTTCTTGCGGACGCGTGCAGGGCTCCGCGGCTTGCGCGTCCGCGCCGGCGCAGACCGCTTCTTCCTCGTGGCCATGGGCTTGCTGCTTCGGCGCGCCGCGTGCGTCTCCTGCGCAGCCGCGCACCCGCAGGTCGTATGGTCTCGTGTCGTGACCGTGATCGGGATCGCCGTGGCGGGTGCGTTCGGCGCGCTCGCCCGCTACGGGCTCGAGGGCGCCGTGAGCCGCCGCTGGCCGGGCGCGTTCCCGTGGGGAACCTTCGTCGTGAACGTCAGCGGCGCGTTCGCGCTCGGCTTCGTGTTCGTGCTCCTCACCGACCGCGTGAGTATCGACCCGTGGGCCCGCTCGGCGCTGACGATCGGGTTCCTCGGCGCCTACACGACGTTCTCGACGCTCTCGTTCGAGAGCTACCGCCTGCTCGAGGACGGCGCCGTCGGCCTCGCCCTCGCGAACATGCTCGGGAGCGTCGCAGCGGGCCTCGCCGCCGTGTACCTCGGTGTCGTCGCCGGGAGGGCCGTCTGATGCGGATGCAGGGCGAGGGCAAGCTCCTCCGTGTATTCATCGGCGAGTCGGACACCTGGCACGGCCGGCCGCTCTACGAGGCGATCGTCGCGCGTGTCCGCAAGGAGGGCCTCGCCGGAGCGACCGTGCTGCGTGGGATCGAGGGCTTCGGCGCGCACTCGCGCGTCCACTCGTCCCGGATCCTCCGGTTGAGCGAGGACCTGCCCGTCGTGATCGAGCTGGTCGACACGGCCGAGAACATCGAGCGCGTGCTGCCGATCCTCGACGAGATGGTGACCGAGGGGATGGTCACGCTCGAGCGGGTCGACGTCATCGCATACCGCGCCCCCGCTGGCGACGGTTAGCCGGCCCGCGAGCGCGCCTCCTCGACGATCACCTCCGCCTCGGCGCGGTTGCCGAAGCCGCGGGTCTCGACCTTTTCCTCCTCGAGGTCCTTGTAGACCTGGAAGAAGTGCTCGATCTCGTTGCGGAGCTCGGGCGGGATGTCGTGGACGTCGTGGACGCGCATCCAGGCGGGGTCCTTCAGCGGCACGCAGAGGATCTTCTCGTCCGGCCCCTTCGCGTCGGTCATGTGGAAGACGCCGACGACCCGGGCCCGGATCCGGCACCCCGGGAACGTGGGCTCGCCGACGAGGCAGAGCGCGTCGAGCGGGTCGCCGTCCTCCCCGAGCGTCCCCTCGACGAAGCCGTAGTCCGCCGGGTAGCTCATCGACGTGAACAGCCGCCGGTCGAGCACGATGTGGCCCGTCTCGGCGTCCACCTCGTACTTGTTCCGGGAGCCCGAGGGAACCTCGACGAAGACCATCACGTCCGCCACGTCCCGAAAGCTACCCCGGCCGCCGAGTCTCCACGCGGCAGTTGCGACCGCGAAGCGGGCGCCTTCAGGGGAGTGCCCCGCCGAAGGCGGGGATCAAGCCGCGGGATTCGGCTCCTGCCGAATCCTGCTTGGCGACGGGCTAGAGCCTCGCGATCCGCTCGACCAGGAGGTCGAAGAACGCGTGGGCATCGAGGTCGACGCCGATGTGGGCGTTCGCCGGGCGATCGGTGCGCAACCAGAGGTCGACCACGGTCCGGCCGCGGCAGAGCTCCGACTCGCGCTCGACCTCGACGTTGCGGCGCCTCGTCTCGACGAGGCCGGGACGGATCACGTGGGCGACGGCGACGGCGTCGTGGATCGGCGCGCCGTCCCAGCCGTAGGTCTGGCGGTGGTAGACGGTGAAGAAGTCGACGAGTTCGGCGACGAAGACGCCGGTCGGCCCCGGCCTCACGGAGCCGCCGCTGCACCTCCGGCCCGGTGACCGCCTTGTGCGTGACGTCGAGCCCGATCATCGTCACGTCGATCGGGGCGTCGAAGACGATCTGCGCCGCCTCCGGGTCGGCCCAGACGTTGAACTCCGCGGCGGGCGTCATGTTGCCCTCGGCGATCGCGCCGCCCATCAGGACGATCCGCTCGAGGCCGTCCGTGCCGTGGCGCTCGAGGTAGCGAGCGATGTTGGTCAGCGGCCCGGTGGGCACGAGGGTCACGGGGCCGGGCGCGTCCGCGACCACCCCGGCCGTCCATTCGACGGCGTCGTCGGTGACGGGCGACAGGCTCGGCGGAGGGAGCGTCGGGCCGTCGAGGCCGCTCTCGCCGTGGACGTGCGCGGCGACCACGAGCTCCCGCTCGAGCGGGGCCGACGCGCCGGACGCGACCGGGACGTCGCCGCGCCCGGCGAGCTCGAGCACGCGGAGCGCGTTCGCGGTCGTCTTCTCGAGCGTCTGGTTGCCGTACGTCGTCGTGACGCCGAGCAGCTCGAGCTCGGGGCTACCCAGCGCGAGGAGCAGCGCAATCGCGTCGTCGTGGCCGGGATCGCAGTCGAGGACGATGGGGGTCGGCATCGCGGGATTATCACCAGACAGGTCGGTCCGGAGGTCAGAACGCGAGGATGGCGTCGACCTCGGCCGCCGTCGGAAGTGACGGCTGGGCGCCGAAGCGGGACGCGGCGAGGGCGCCTGCGGCGCAGGCCCGGCGCAGCGCCTCCTCCTGTGGACGCTCCTCGAGCAGCGAGACGAGCAGGCAGGCGGTGAAGGCGTCCCCGGCGGCCGTGCCGTCGACCGCGTCGACGTGCGGCGGAGCCGCTCGAGCGATCTCCTCACCGTCGTCGAGGAGGACGCGCGCCCTCGGCGCCGAGGGTCAGCGCGACGAGCCCGTCGCGCCGCGCCAGCGCCTCGAGCTCGAGGCGATTCACGACGGTCACGTCGGCATCGACGGCGATCGGGCGCGCGGGCGCCGCGTTGAGGCAGAAGAGCCCCGCGCACTCCTCCCACGCAGAGAGCACCGCCTCGTCCGGCACCTCGAGCTGACAGAGCACCGCGTCGTGCGGCGGCAGCTCGACGGCGCCGAGCGTCGCGTTCGCACCGGGCGCCACGGAGATCGTGGTCTCCCCCTGGGCGTCGACCTGGATCAGCGCGACACCGGTCGCGGCGTCGCTCGGCTGGAGCACGAGCTCGACGCCCGCGGCCCGAAGGCCCGTGAGCGCCTCGTCGGCCTGCGCGTCGCGCCCGACCGCGGCGATCATCGTGACCTCGGCCCCGAGGCGCGCACAGGCCACGGCCTGGTTCGCGCCCTTCCCGCCCGGCACGCGGCTGAAGGTGCCGCCCCCCACGGTCTCGCCAGGCGCCGGGAGACGCTCGACCTCGACGACGAGGTCGAGGTTGACGGAGCCGACGACCGTGATCCTGGGCGGCATGTCCCCCGGTGTCGGACGTCAGTCCGACACCACCGAGTCACGTGAGCGCTGCCGGAGACGGAGGTGTCCGACCGACGTCGGACACCGACGGGCGAGACTGCTTCACGCCGCAAGGGCCCTCAGGTCGTCGACCGTGGCGCCGAGCAGCGTGTCGCGCAGGTCGAAGAGCCCGGCCCAGAGCGACGAGCGGTCCGGCACCGCGTCGAGGCGGGCGGCGTCGTCGAGCCCCTGGAGCGCCCGGACGAGGACGGCGAGCTCGAGGTAGACGGCCGCAGTGCGGTTCGGGCAGGCGGTGATGCCGGCCCGCTCGAGCACCGGGCGCCACTCGACGAGCTCCCCCGCACCCGGCCCGCCGTACCACGAGCGTCCCTCGGCGCGATCCGGCTCCAGCTCGATCAGGTAGGCGGAGAGCGGCCCCTCGAGGCCGGCGAGCGCGGTCTCGACCCGGTCCGCCGCATGCCGGAACGCCGCGCGGCGCGCACCGGGCGTGGCGGGGACGGCGTCGCCCCTCGCCCACCGCTCGAGCAACCGGCAGAAGGCGATCGCGGCGACCTCGCAGGCACGGAGCTGCACGACGAGGCGGCGCACCGTCGCCGGCGTGGCGCCGTTCGCCTCGAGAACCTCGGCCCAGTCCCGCATCCGCTAGACCTCGATCACGACGGGGAGGATCATCGGGCGGCGCCGCGTCCGCTGGTAGACGACCTGGCCGATCCCGTCGTGGATGTGCTCCTGGAGGAGCTTGATCTCGGTGACGCCGTTCCGGGTGAGCTCCCGCACGATGCGGTCGGCCTCGTCCCGCAGCTCGTCGATCAGTTCCTCGTCGCCCACGCCGCGTGCGATCAGCTCCGGGGGCGCGATGTCGGTGCCGTCGCCGTCGAGCGCGACCGTGGTGACGACGATCAGGACGCCGTCCTCGGACAGGCGGCGCCGGTCGCGGAGCGCGACGTCCTCCACGTCTCCGACACCCAGCCCGTCGACGAAGGTGACGCCGGCGTCGACGTGGTCGACGATCCGGGCGTGCTCCCGGGTCAGCTCCACGACCGTGCCGTTCTCGGCGAGGAGGATCGCGTCTTCGGGGACGCCGGCCTCCTCCGCGAGACGCGCGTGGGCGGCGAGCATGCGGTACTCGCCGTGGATGGGCATCACGGCCTTTGGCCGCACGAGCGACAGCAGCGTCCGCAGCTCCTCGGAGCAGGCATGGCCGGACACGTGGACGGGTGCGATCTCCTGGTGCAGGACCTCCGCGCCGAGGCGCGCGAGGCGGTTGATCGAGTCGTGGACGCGCAGCTCGTTTCCCGGGACGGGCTTGGCGGAGATGATCACGGTGTCGCCGCGCTCGACCTCCACGTTCTGGTGGTCACCGTAGGCGATGCGCGTCAGGGCGGACATCGGCTCCCCCTGGCTCCCCGTGCAGAGGATCAGGACCTGGTCGCGCGGAAGATCCATCGCCTCCTTCGGGGAGACGATGAGGTCGTCGGGCAGGTCGACGTACCCCAGGCTGCGTGCGATGTTCATGTTCTTGCGCATCGACCGCCCGACCACGGCGACCTTGCGGCCGTGCGCGATCGCGACCTCCGCAGCCTGTTGCACGCGGTGGATGTTCGAGGCGAACGACGCGACGACGATCCTTCCCGTCCGCAGGGGGATGAGCTGCCGGAATGCCTCCCCGACGAGCCGCTCGGAGCCGGTCATGCCGGGGCGCTCGGCGTTCGTCGAGTCACCGAGCAGCAGATCCACCCCCCGATTTCCGAGCGCGGCCAGGGCGCCGACGTCCGTCTTCAGCCCGTCGACCGGCGTGTGGTCGAGCTTCCAGTCGCCCGTGTGCAGCACGCGCCCGGCCGGGGTCTCGATCACGACGGCGACCGCGTCCGGGATCGAGTGCGCCATCCGGATCAGCTCGATGCGGAACGGGCCGAGCTCGATCGGCGCGCCGCCGGGCGCAGCCTCGGTGAGCCCCGTCGCGGCCGAGAGGCCGTGCTCGTCGAGCTTCGACTTGACGAGCGCGAGCGTGAGGCGGGTCCCGATCACCTCGCCGACGTCGACCTCGCGCAGGACGTAGGGCAGACCGCCGACGTGGTCCTCGTGGGCGTGCGTGAGGACGATCGCGCGTACGGGCCGTCCGACGAGGTACGAGAAGTCCGGCAGCACCAGGTCGACCCCGAAGTGCTCGTCGCGGGGGAACGCGAGACCGGCATCGACGACGATCCGGTCGTCGCCGAACTCGAACACGGTCATGTTCTTCCCGACCTCACCGAGGCCGCCGAGCGGCACGATCCGTAGCGTCTCTCCCACGCTCTGAGTCTACGGACGGCGCTCGACGGCGCCCGCAGCCGCGTTCACAGCGCCCAACGCCGAGCGACCCATGTCGTCTCGTCCAGCCGCTCTGCGGTCAGCGCCGCGTCGCCGTCGAGGTGCCCGAGCAGGTCGAGCAGCCCGTGCGGCGCCGACTCCGCGGACGCTTCGTCCCCGTCGATCGTCGCGGTCACCTCGTCACCCACGCGCGCGAGATCGACGCGCTGGGCCGCGCCGGGGTCCGCCGGGGCGACGAGCACGGTGATCGCGGCGACCCGCCAGAGCCCGTCCTCGTCCTCCCGGCGCACCGCCGCCGCCTCGTACGGAGGCCGAAGCTCCCTCTCCACCGCCTCGGCGAGCGGCGTCGCGCTCCCGTCGGGGATGTCGTCGTCGACGACGAGCGTGCCGTCGTCGAGCGCGACGAAGCTCAGGGTCTCGCCGGGGAGCCCGGGCGCGTGGGCGGCCGTGACGACATCCCATGGCCCGCGGGCCTGCTCCGACCCCGTGACGCCCGGGAGCCCGAAGCCGGGAGACGTCGGGACACCGGCGGCGGCGCCCATGAGGCCGTCGAACAGGGTCCGGGTCGAGTCGCGCACGACGCTCAGGCGACCGCGGCGAGAAGCCCGAGCCGCTCGAGGCACTCGCGAATCTCGGTCGTCTCGTCCTCGTTCGCCTCGACGAGGGGGAGCCGCAGGCCGCCGACGTCGTGCCCGAGGAGGTGGAGCGCCTTCTTGATGGCGATGGGGTTCGTCTGCACGCGCAGCAGGTCGATCGCCGGGCGAAGCTCCTCGTCGAGCGCGTGCGCCCGCTCGACGTCGCCCGCGTTGTAGCTCGCGATCAGCTCCTTGACCTGCGGGCCGACCACGTGGGTGTGGACGCAGATGCCGCCGACGCCCCCCACCTCGAGGAACGGCAGGATGAGGTCGTCGTCGCCGGCGTACAGGTCGAGCCCGCATGCGACGACGTTGCGCGCGGCGTCGATGCTCGGCTTCGCCTGCTTCACGCCGCGGACGTTCTCGATCTGCGCGAGGCGCGCGATCGTCTCCTGCTCCACGTCGACGACGACCCGCGACGGGATGTCGTAGAAGACGACCGGCCGGTCCGTGGCCGCCGCGATCGCCTCGACGTGCGCCACGATCCCGCGCTGCGGCGGCTTGTTGTAGTAGGGCGTCACGACGAGGAACCCGTCTACGCCGAGCGCGTGCGCGCGCTCGGTGAGGTGGATCGAATGGGCCGTCGAGTACGTCCCGGTGCCCGCGACGACGGTGCCCCGGCCGCCGACCTCGTCGACGGCAGCCTCGAAGAGCATCTGACGCTCGTCGTCGGTGAGCGTCGGCGCCTCGCCGGTCGTGCCGGCGACGACGACTCCGTCCGAGCCGTTGTCGAGCAGGAACGCGGCGAGCCGGCGGAACGCGTCGAGGTCGACGGCGCCGTCCGGCCGGAACGGCGTCACGATCGCGGTCAGTACCTGGCCGAGCACGTCGCGGATTGTACTCGGCATTCCGTCGAGTAAGGATTCGTCCAGACCCCGACTCGCAAGGAGGCGCGATGCTGAAGGAGTTCCGTGACTTCCTCATGAAGGGCAACATCGTCGACCTCGCGGTCGCGTTCGTGATGGGCGTCGCGTTCGGTGCGCTCGTCAGCTCCCTGGTGAACGACCTCGTGATGCCGATCGTCGCGATGATCTTCGGCAAGCCCGACTTCAGCGACCTCACGTTCACGATCAACGACGCGGTGTTCCGCTACGGCGCGTTCATCACCGCCGCGATCACCTTCGTGGCGACCGCCGCGGCGATCTTCTTCTTCGTGGTGAAGCCGTACGACGCGCTGACGTCGCGGCTCGCAAAGCCCGGCGAGGCGGAGGTCGAGCGACGAGGAGCGCCGCCACCAGGAGCTGCTCGCGGCGCTCAGGGCGCGCTAGACGAGCCGGTCGAGGCCCACGGTGAGGCCGGGCGGGAGATCCCGCACGGCCTCGATCGCCCGGAGCACCCCGGGAGCGAACGCCTCGCGCGAGGTCGTGTCGTGGCGGATCGTCAGCATCTCGCCGTCGCCGCCGAGCAGGACCTCCTGATGCGCCACGAGACCCGGGAGCCGGACGGAGTGGATCGCCACGTCCTCGCCCATCCGCGCGGCGGTCGCCCTGGCGGTCCCGGACGGCGCGTCGCGCTTCGTCTCGGCGTGGAGCTCGACGATCTCCGCGCGCGGAAACACCCGGGCAGCCTCCTCGGCGAAGCGCATCATCAGCACCGCGCCGAGCGCGAAGTTCGGCGCATGGAAGCAGGGGACGCCCGCCTCCCGCGCGAGGCGGTCGAGCTCGTCCGCGTCGAAGCCCGTCGTCCCGACCACGACGGGGACGCGGGCGTCGAGGCAGGCGGCCGCGTTCCCGAGCACGGCATCCGGCCGCGTGAAGTCGACCGCCACGTCGCAGCCCGCCGGACCTCGGATGCGGCCGTCGACGACCTCGTGGCCGCCGCGCTCGAGCGCGGTGACCAGCACCGAGCCGACCTTGCCGGACACGCCGAAGAGACAGACCTTCACGACCGCTCGGCAAGCACCGGGTTCAGCCGCGCGACCGCCGTGCGGAAGCGGGTCTCACGCGGCCCGATCCCCGCGGCGGAGAGGCGCTCCGGAGCGAACAGCTCCCGGGCGGCGCTCGCGACGTCCTCCTCCGTCACCGCCCGGACGCGCCGGATCGTCTCCTCCGTCGAGACGAGCTCGGCGTCGGTGATCAGGGCCTTGCCGAGGCGCGTCATCCGGTTCGACGTGCTCTCGAGCGACAGCAGAAGCCGTCCCTCGAGGTTCTCCTTCGCCCGGGCCAACTCGCCGGGGCGCAGGTTGCCCTCGGCGACGTCCCGCATCTCGGCGCCGATCACGGCCAGGCACTCGTCGAGGTTGTCCTCCCGCGTGCCGACGTAGATGCCGACCTGGCCCGTCTCCGCGTACTGCGACCCGTACGTGTAGACGCTATAGGCCATCCCCCGCTTCTCGCGGATCTCCTGGAAGAGGCGGGACGACGCGGAGCCGCCGAGGATCGCGTCCAGGAGCGAGACGGCGTAGCGGCGCTCGTCGTCCCGCGCAATCCCCGGCCCGGCGAGGACCACGTGGTACTGCTCGGTCTTCCGCCGCAGGAAGCGGTAGCCCGGCCGCGGTGCCCGGCGCAGGAGCGGCCGGCGGACGCTCGGGGCGCCGTTCGACCGGGCGCGCCGGGCCGCGAAGAGATCGACGAGCTTGTCGTGGGCAAGGTGCCCGGCGGCCGCGAGCACGACGTTCGGCCCGACGTAGGCGCCCGCGTGGTAGCTCCGGAGCGCGCGCGGCGAGACGCCGGCGATCACCTCGGCGCGCCCGATCACGGGGCGCCCGAGCGGGTGGCTCCCGAAGACGGCCTCGGCGGCCAGGTCGTGGACGAGGTCCTGCGGGTTGTCGTCCACCATGGCGATCTCCTCGAGCACGACGTCGCGCTCCGAGTCGACGTCGTCGAAGGCGGGCGCGAACACCATGTCGGTCATCGCGTCGAGAGCCTCCTCCACGCGGCCGTCGGGCACGCGCGTGTAGACGACCGTCGTCTCCCGTGACGTCGCGGCGTTCAGCTCTCCACCCATCGCATCGAACAGCTCGGCGATGTCCTGCGCGGTGTAGCGCGACGAGCCCTTGAAGAGGAGATGCTCGATGAAGTGCGACACGCCGGCGCGCGACCGCGGCTCGTCCCGCGAGCCCGTGCCGATCCACAGGCCGAGCGCCACCGACCGAACGCCGCGGAGGGGCTCCGTCGCGACGCGCTCGCCGCCGGGGAGCGTCGTGATCTGCGGCTCGGGCACGGGGCGATCGTATCCGCGCCGTGCCCGGAGACGAGGGTCGTCCGGCGCAGTTGCGGCGCCGAAGGCGACGCCTTCAGGGGTCTGCCCCACCCGCGGACAGCACAGGCGGGGATCCCCGCGGCGGGAATCCGCTCTTTGCGGATTCCCGCCTTGCGGAGAGATCAGTCGCGCCGGCGGCCCCGGTCGCGGCCGCGGCTGCGGTCGTCGCGCGGGGGCCGCGGCTCGCGCGGCGGGGCGTCCTTCGCCCGCTCGACGAGCGTCTCCGGCGAGACGAGCTCGCCGTCCTCGTGCTTTGCGACGAGCTTGAGGCCGATCCGGCCGCGCTCCTTGTCGACCTCCTGGACGACGACGTCGAGCGTGTCGCCGCGGGCGATCACGTCCTCGATGTGCGCGACCCGTCCCGGTCCGACGTTCGAGACGTGGAGCAGGCCGTCGGTGCCCTTCTTCAGCTCGACGAACGCGCCGAAGTCGGTCGTCTTGACGACGCGGCCCGTGTAGGTGTCGCCGACCTCGGGCTCCTTCGTCATCGCCGCGATCGCCGAGATCGCCGCGTCGGCATTCGTGCCCTCCGTCGCGTACACGAGGATCGTCCCGTCCTCCTCGATGTCGATCTGGACGTCGTAGTCGGCCTCGAGCGAGCGGATCGTCTCGCCGCCCTTGCCGATCACCATCCCGATGAAGTCGGGGTTGATCTGGATCGACGAGATCCGCGGCGCATGCCCCGCGAGCTCGGCCCGCGGCTCCGAGATCGTCTCGAGCATCTTGTCGAGGATGAACGCCCGCGCGCGCTTCGCCTGCTCGAGCGCCGACCGCATGATCTCCTGCGTGACGCCGGTGATCTTGATGTCCATCTGCAGGGCGGTGATGCCCTCGACCGTCCCGGCGACCTTGAAGTCCATGTCGCCCAGGTGGTCCTCTGCGCCCTGGATGTCGGTGAGGACGACGTAGTCGTCGCCCTCCTTGACGAGGCCCATCGCGATGCCCGAGACGGGGGCGGCGATCGGCACGCCCGCGTGCATCAGCGACATCGTCGAGCCGCACACCGACCCCATCGACGACGAGCCGTTCGACTCGAGCGTCTCGGAGACGAGGCGGATCGTGTACGGAAAGGCGTCGACCGGCGGGATCACGGCCTCGAGAGCGCGCTGCGCGAGCGCCCCGTGGCCGATGTCGCGCCGCTTCGGCCCCCGCATGAAGCCGGTCTCGCCGACCGAGTACGGCGGGAAGTTGTAGTGGTGGATGTAGCGGCGCTCCTGCTCGGTGGAGAGGTCGTCGATCCGCTGCTGCTCCTTCGCGGTGCCGAGCGTGCAGAGCGTCAGGATCTGGGTCTGACCCCGGGTGAAGAGCGCCGATCCGTGCGTCCGAGGGGTGATCCCGACCTCGGTCGTGATCGGGCGGATCTCCTCCGTGCCGCGGCCGTCGGGACGGCGCTTGTCGATCGCGATCTTCTTCCGGACGAGGTCCTTGTAGATCGCGTCGGCGGCCTTCTTGATGTAGCCCTTCGTGACCGAGTCCTTGACGGGCTCGTCGCCGTCGGCGGTCGGGAACGGGAGCTGCAGCTCCTCGTGGATCCGGCCGAGGAGGATGTCGCGCTTGCGCGACTTGAGCTCCTTCGAGTCCTGCTCGGCGTCGGTCAGAGCCTTGAGGTCGCTCTCGAACTGCGCCCGGATCGCGCTCTCGACCGCGTCGAGCCGCTTCGTCTCGAGCAGCATCCGCAGGCCGTTCCGGACCTGCATCTCGCGGACGATGTCGCTCTCGGTCGAGTCCATCGAGATCGAGGGCGCGTCGGCCGCGAGAAGCTCGTCGACGATCGCGCCCGCCTCCCGGAGGCCGACCTCGGCGATGCGCCGCGAGACGTCCTCGCCGTGACGCGCGTCGAGCTCTCCGTTCAGCTCGATATCGATCCACTTCTCCTTGCCGACCTCGCGGGCGAGCTCGTCGATCGCGTCGCAGATGCGGATGATCTCGGTGTGCGCGAGCGCGAACGCGTCGAGCATCGTGTCCTCCGGCACCTGGTCGCCGCCGGCCTCGATCATCGTCAGCGCGTCGCGCGTGCCGACGACGATCAGGTCGAGCGACGACTCGTCCATCTCCTGGTACGTCGGGTTGACGACGAGCCCGCCGTCGATGCGGCCGATGCGCACCGCGCCGACCGGGCCGAGGAACGGGAGCGGGGAGATCGCGAGCGCGGCGGAGGCGCCGTTGATCGCGAGGATGTCGTGCGGCACGACCATGTCGGCCGACAGGACGGTGCAGATCACCTGCACCTCGTTCTTGAAGCCCTTCGGCCAGAGCGGCCGGATCGGGCGGTCGATCATGCGCGCGGTGAGGGTCGCGCGCTCGGTGGCGCGGCCCTCGCGCTTGAAGAAGCCGCCCGGGATCTTCCCGGCGGCGTACATCCGCTCCTCGACGTCGACCGTGAGCGGGAAGAAGTCCGCATCCGGGCGCGTCGTCCTGGCGTCCGACCGCCGTCGCGAGGATCATCGTGTCCCCGCTGCGAGACGACGACCGCGCCGTCCGCCTGCTTCGCGAGCTTGCCCGTCTCGAAGCGCAACTCGTTCGCGCCGACGTCGACGGACACCGTGGCCTGTTGCCCGGTGTTGATGGTGCTCATACCGTGTCGTGTCCTTCCACTCTTCCGCTTCGGCGGAAGGTGGAGGTTTGAGCCAGCTCCGCGCCCGTCGCGCGAAGCTCGATCAAACGCCCACCTTCCGTCCCGTCTTCGCCCGTGCCCGCCCTAGCGGCGGAGACCGAGCTCCTTGATGAGGGCGCGATAGCCCTCGAGGTCCTTGCGCTGCAGGTAGTCGAGGAACCGGCGCCGCCGGCCGACCAGCTTCAGGAGGCCGCGCCTCGAGTAGTGGTCCTTCGGATGCGTCCGGAGGTGCTCGGTGAGCTCGTTGATCCTCTGCGTGAGCATCGCGACCTGGACCTCGGTCGAGCCGGTGTCCTGGCCGTTCGCCCCGTGCTTGTCGATCAGCTCCTGCTTGGCTTCCTTGGTGAGAGCCATGTGTCTCCTCTCGTGGATTACGTCTCCGCGATCCCCGCTCGCCGTGAAGGAAGGACACGGGCGGCCGCGATCGCGGTCTGCGCCGAAGTCTAGCTGCGGACTTGTCGGCGTGGCGGGCACGGTATCGCCTCGCGAGGCCGCGCCGAGGGACGTCTCAGGCAGTCGGGGACCACGCGAACGTGAGGCGCATCCCCTCCGCCTGATAGCTCACGCTCGACGAACGCGCTCGGTCCGAATCAGGCCGCGGCGCTCGAGCGACGCGACCAGCTGCGCCCGAAGGCGCCGTGTGTCGTCGCCGGGCACGAGTTCAGCCGAGCGCGAGGACGAGCTCGAGCGCGTCGTCGACTCGCCGTTGCTCGTCGAGCGTGAGGTGACCGACGTGCGCGCCGAGCGCACGGGCGTCGACGGCACCGACCATCTCGCACATGACACGGGTGGATTCGCCGCCGAGGAGGATCTCGGGGTGAAAGCTCGCCGCGGGCGTGGTTTCTGCGGCGCATCCAGGACCGCCGATAGCGCCGGACTCCTGCTTTTGACCTTCTAATGACTCGGCTCACATGCGCCGCGCCGAAGCCAGGTAGACCGCGTTCAGCAGGAACTTGAAGGTGCCGAAGGGCTGCCCCCGAAACTGGGGACGGAAGCCGAAAAGCACCACGCGGCCGCGCCCGTGGCGCGCATCCACCAGCGCGGCTTTGCCTTGCACCCCTTCTCGCCGCCCGAAAGCCAGCCGCTGGCCAGCAGGTCCCTGGCGGCGAAACGGGCTACCGCACTTCGCGATCGCCCCGTTATACTCCGGCTGCCAGGTGAATCGAACGCCTCGCCGCCGGTGAGAACGCGATGCTCTCCTTGGGCATTCCGAACGCCAGCGGTGCGTGGTCTCTACGTTGAGCCGCACAGCGACCCGGGGCAGTAGAAACTCCCGGCGCCGGCCGCCCACGTTCACGCACCGGCAGCGGAAAAATTGACCGGCAGCTCGGTGGCCGTGTCCAGCGCAATCAATGTGCCCCCTCGCGCACGAAGGCTTGCAGTTGCGCCAGGCCCCGCGGCCGACTGATCCCGCCTGCGTACTGCGGGCGCTGACAAGAGGCGGTTTCCCGGGCTACCGCCGCGAGTCAGTTCGCCGTTGCGTCCGTTCAGGATCGAAGTCGGCGGTCTGCGCGGCCAGGATCAGCGCGTCGAAACGCGCCGCAGTCCCTTCGCCGAAATCCGCATTGTGCACAGCCGTGTAGGGGACGGGTAGTGGTCCAAAAGCCATTCGGTCCAGCCCTCGTCCGGATTGGCGACCACGGTTGATAGAGGCACGCGCGGACTGCTGCAATTCGTAAATGGCCTTGGCGGGAGGCGCATCGGCCAACGCAACGGTAAGCCCGAACTGCCGCGCAAAATTGTCTGCGCGGGCGCTATTCTCGCCGTTTTCGATGTACGGGCTGTCCACTTGGATCGGCCGTCGCCTCGCGCCAGCGTACGGCCTCGTTGCGGTCCATAAAGAAAGCCGTGGCGAGGAAAGCGTCATTCTCGCGGTGATCCAGATCAGCTACCGGACCTTTGCCGGCGACCGGCCGGCGGCCGGAATTCGGTACTGGCTCCAGTTTGGCCTCGAATGGCTCCGCAACGCGTTCCACTTGCACGCCCATTTGCATGGGAGCGTCCAGCCGGCGATATCGTAGGGCTTCTTCGGCGGTCCGTTGGAGCTGCTCCGAGCTCCGGAAATTTCTGCGGCTCCATCAGGTCGACCAGGTATCCCCGGAACGGCTGCGCCGCCGGGATCACCAAAGTACCAGCTCGGGTAGACCTGCCACCCGCCAGAAAGGATCGCGCGCGCGGCTCGATTTGGATGCCCGCCATCTTGCAGACGCTCCGGAGCATCTCGAGCGCGGTCGGCCGGTCCCACTGTCGGGCGGAACATATAGGCGTAGGGTCCGCCTTGCTTGCCGGCCTCGATCGACTGGCGGGCCAGCTGGTAGCTCTTCAGCAGAAAATCCGCGCGCGGCGGCTGGCCGCCAGGTTCAGAATGGCGAAATCGCCGTCAGCATGTAGTCGATGGCGTCGCGCACGCCCCACCTGCCGCCCATCCAGGGGCGTTCGATAGAAGATGGACGGTTCGCGCGTGGGAATGCCATTGCGCGAAGCGGGCGGGCAAGTCGCTGGGCTGTGTATTCGTGCGGCGTGGCGTAGGAATACAGCGCCGTTTCCGTCAGAATGCCGTGCATGTTGTGAAACGCGGGCACGCGAGCGCAGGCCGCCGTTCCACCACCCGTCGAACCGAGGTACGAGAGCACGCCCGGCTTGTCTTCCCGGGCGAAACGCTCCTTGCATCGCCGCGCCGATCAGGTTGATGCCTTCCATCACCGGCGCGGGAATATTCGGATTCAGCGGCTCGGCGTAGGGCGGAACGAAGATGCGCGCCGGGAAACGGCGGCGCCTGGTGCTGGTTGTAGACGATCTGCGGAAACCACTCGTGGAACAGCAGCCGGCGTCACGTTGCGCGTCTCCGCCAGGTTCAGCATGAACCAGTCGCGATTGTTGTCGTGCCCGGCATATTTCTGATAAGCCACGGCAGGGGAGCGTTTTCGTAGGGCGTGCCTACGTTCTCCCGGTACCA
>CAVZCH010000003.1:0-4908 GCA_963773825.1 uncultured Actinomycetes bacterium
GGAGGCTGCTCGCGGTCGATACGCCCGACGCGATCATGAGCAACGAGACGGTCCGCAGGGCGTACCTCGGGAGAGCCGCTCTGCGAATGGCGCTCCTGTCGGTCGCGCGACCTGCACGTCTACCTCGGCGAGTCGCACGTGCTGCAGGGGATCTCGTTCGACGTCGCCGAGGGCGGCGTGACCGCGCTGCTCGGCCGGAACGGCGTCGGCAAGACGACGACGCTGCGTGCGCTGCTGGGGCTCGTCGACCGCCGCGGGCACGATCGAGCTCGCGGGGCGACGACATCCGCCAGATGCCGACGCACAAGATCGTGCGGCGCGGCGTCGGGTACGTACCGGATGACCGCGAGACCTCGGGACTCTCAGTGTCCTCGAGAACCTGCGGATCGCCGAGCGCGACACCGAGCCACGGTACGACCTCGTCTATGACCTCTTCCCGGAGCTGAAGGAGCGTGCGCGACCAGCCGGCCGGGACGCTGTCGGGTGGACAGCAGCAGATGGTCGCGATCGCTCCGCGCGCTCCTGAACGGGCAACCGCGTCCTCCTGATCGACGAGCCGACCAAGGGGCTTGCGCCGCTGCTCGTGACCGAGGTCGCCAACGTGCTCTGGGACGAGCCGCCGAGCTGACGACGATCCTGCTCGTCGAGCAGAACCTCGGGGTCGTGCAACGCGTTGCCCGTGACGCCGTCGTGCTGGACACGGGCCGGGTCGTTCACATCGGCCCGGCCGCGGAGCTGCTGGACGACAAGCCGATGATCCATCGGATGTTCGGGGTCGGATGACGAACGCGGGGCTCCCCGGTGACCACGTTCCTGCTGCTCACGATCACCGGGCTCGGGCTGGGCGCGGTGTACTTCTTGATCGCCTCCGGGCTGTCCCTGATCTACGGGCGATGGGCGTGCTGAACTTCGCACACGGCGCCTTCCTGACGGTGGGCTGCCTACACGCTCTGGTTCGCCGAGTCGAAGCTCGGCGGCGTCCCGGTCCTGCCGCGCTTCCTGCTCGCCGCGCTCGCCGGGCTCGTCCTCGGCACGGCGTTCGCGGCGCTGGTCGAGCTCTTGTTCATCCGGCCGCTCTACGGCCGCCACATCGAGCAGGTGCTCGTCACGTCGGCCTCTCCCTCGCGGTCGAGCGCGCTCGTGACCGCGATCTGGGGAAACGACGCGCGCGTCGTCGCAGCTCCGGCGTGGGTCGGCGAGAACCACGAGTGTCTTCGGCGCGCACATCCCGAACGACCGCTGGCTCGAGATCGCGACAGCCGTGCTCGTCCTGTTCGGGCTCGAGGCGTTCCTGCGCCGGACACGCTACGGGCTGATCGTCGGGCGGGCGTCGAGAACCGCGCGATGGTCGCGCCCTCGGCATCGACGTGCGCCGGGCGTTCACTCTCGTCTTCGCGCTGGGCGACGTCGCGGCGGCCCTCGCGGGCGTGCTCTCCCGGCTTGTACTTCGGCGAGCGTAGGCCCGGGGCTGGGCGCGTGGCTGAGTCGTATTTTCGCGTTCATCGTCGTCGTCATTGGCGGACTGGGCTCGCTCGGGGAACAGCGGTGGCGGCGGTCGTGGTCGGGTCCATGCGGCGGTTCGCCAACTACTACGCCTCGTCCGGGCTGGGCGACCTCGGCGTCGTGCTGCTGCTCGGCGTCGTCCTGTTCGTGCGGCCGGCGGGTCTTTCGGGGAGCTTCGCGTCAGGTCCATCGCCGACCCCGCTCGGGGTCTTCGTCGCGCTCGGGTTCGTGCCGAGGCTCGCGCCCGGGTGCCGTACCTGTTCCAGCAGTGGCTGAACACGCCGGGGACGCTCCAGCTGCTCGCGCTGTGCCTCGTCTTCGGCGGGGTGGCGCTCAGGTACGACCTGTTCTTGGGTTCACCGGGCTGCTCTTTCGGCCACGCGCTGTACTTCGCGGTCGGCGTCTACATCGTCGCGATCGCGGTGACGCGGTGGCATTGGGGCTTCCGGCCGCTGTCGCCTTCACCGCGCTCGTGGGGCTGTGCTCGCGATCATCTCGGCGCCGTGTCGTTGCGCGTCGGCGGCATCGCGTTTGCAATGGTTACGCTCGCCTTCGCGCAGGCGGGATCGGTGCTCGCGTTCAAGAACCCGTACAAGCTGGACCGGCGGGAGGAGGGCCTCGGCGCCGACTACACAAGCTGCCGGCGCTGGACGGTCGGCATCCTCAACACGAAGCACCTCTACTGGATCGCGCTCGCGTACGCCGCGCCGTGTTCTCGTCGTGCATGGGCGGTCGACTCGTCGCCCGGTCACGTGTGGCAGGCGATCCGCGAGAACGAGCTGCGCGTGCAGGTGCTCGGGCTCGACCGTACCTCTACAAGCTGCAGGCGTTCGTGCTCGCCTCGTTCCTCGCCACCGCCGGCGGCGTCGTCTACTGCTGCTGCTCGGCGGCGCGACCACCGAGGTGACGACGGCGAACTTCACCCTCACGCTCCTGATCATGGTCGTGCTCGGGGGCAGCGGCACGCGCTGGGGCGCGATGCTCGGCGGCATCCTCTACACGTGGGCGAACCAGCGGCTCCCGAACGCTCGTCGTCGCATGCCGTCTCGACGCTGCCGGGTGTCGTGCGCACGCCGCTGCAACAGCCGCTGTTCGTCCTCGGCATCCTCTTCATCCTCGTCGTGTTCTTCGTGCCCGGCGGGCTCGCGCAGGCCGGCAGGTCGGCGACGGGCTGCGACCGGATCCACCGCCGGCCGCCACTCCAGGAGGAGTCGCGTGAAGATCGCATGGGAAGCGACCGGGCGCGGGAAGCCGGTGTTGCTCGTCCAGGGGCTCGGGTACGGGCGCTGGGGCTGGGACCCGATCGTGGCGGGGCTCGCCGAGCGGTACCGGGTAGTTCGCTTCGACAACCGAGGGATCGGCGAGTCGGACAAGCCGCCGGGGCCGTACACCGCCGACGAGATGGCGCTCGACGCGCTGCAGGTGCTCGACGAGGCGGGAATCGAGCGGGCTCACGTGGTGGGGGCGAGCCTCGGCGGAATGATCGCCCAGGGCCTCGCCGTCGCGCGCCTGAGCGCGTCGAGCGGCTCGTGCTCTGCTGCACGACACCCGGCGGCGCGGATGCGGTACCGATGCCCGAGGTGACAACGCGTCTGTTCGCGCGAGGCGGCGGACCTCGACGCCCGCGGTCGCTCTGCGCCTGTTCGTCGAGAACGCGCTCGGGGCGGACCCGCCGGAAGGCCTGGTCGACGAGCTCGTCGACCGCCGGGTCGCGAGCCCGCCCGACCCGCGGGCTGGCAGGCCAGGCCGCGGCGGGCTGACCTTCGGTGGCGTCGAGCTCGAGCGGATCGCCGCGCGGACACTCGTCCTGCACGGGACCGAGGACAACGTCGTCGACCACCGGAATGCGGACGTGCTCGCCGAACGGATCCCCGACGCGCGCGTGCACCTCCTCCCGGGTGCCGGGCACATGTTCTTCTGGGAGCAGCCCGACGAATCGGTCCGCCTGGTCGCGGAGTTCCTCGCGATGAGCTCGCTCACGATCGATCGGATCCTGCGCGATCGGGCTCGGATCACGCCGGCGCGGTCGCGATCGAGGAGGGCGGCCGCACCTGGACGTACCGGGAGCTCGACCTCCGCTCCGACGAGCTCGCCGCGGGCATGGTGCACGGCGAGCGGGTCTCGACGCTCACCGGGAACTCGGGCGAGCATGTCGCGACGATGTTCGCGTGCGCGAAGGCCGGCGCGATCCTCCATCCGATCTCCTGGCGGCTCGCGCCTGCCGAGATCGCGTATCAGCTCGACGACGCCGACTCGAACGTGTTCCTCGTCGAGGACGAGTACCACGAGCTCGGAGAGGCTGCGCTCGCGCTCGCGCAGGTCTCGCCGCGGTGTCCATCGAGCCGGACGCGGAAGCGGGCACGGGCCCGCCGGCCACGATCCGCTCTTCCTGATCTACACCTCGGGCACGACGGGGAAGCCGAAGGGCGCGCTGCTCACGCACGCGAACTGCTTCTGGACGAACCTGTCGTTCGACCTCGCGACCGGCATCCGTCCCGACGACGTCGTCTTGCAGGTGCTGCCGCAGTTCCACTGCGGCGGCTGGAACGTGCAGTCGATCCTCGCGTGGTGGAAGGGCGCGAAGATCGTCCTCGAGCGCGGCTTCGACGCGCGGCGTGCGCTCGAGCTGATCGAGCGCGACGGGTCACGACGGCGATGGGCGTCCCGGCGACCTATCTGTTCATGTCGCAGGAGCCGCGGTTTGCGGACGCCGACCTCTCCTCGCTTCGCCTCGCGGTCGTCGGCGGCGCGCCGATGCCGGAGGCGTTGCTCGACATCTGGGCGGGGCGCGGCGTCGAGATCGTGCAGGGGTACGGCCTCACCGAGGCGGCCCCGAACGTGCTGTGCCTGCCGCCGGAGGACGCGCGGCGCAAGGCGGGCTGGGCGGGGAAGCCATATCCGTACGTCGAGTGCGACCTCTCGGAGGAAGGGGAACTCCTCGTTCGCGGGCCGAACGTCTTCCCCGGCTACTGGCGCAACGTCGAGGCGACCGAGCGGCGTTCTGCGACGGCTGGCTCCGCACCGGCGACGTCGCCGAGCGTGACGACGAGGGCAACTACCGCATCCGCGGGCGGGTCAAGGACATGGTCGTGTCGGGCGGGGAGAACATCTATCCCGCCGAGATCGAGTCCGTGCTGCACGAGCATCCGGCGGTCGCCGACGCCGCCGTCGTCGGCGTACCCGACGAGCGATGGGGCGAGGTCTGCGCCGCGTTCGTCGTGCTGTCCGCTCCGCTCGCCGAAGAGGAGCTGCGCGCGCACTGCCTCGAGCAGCTCGCGCGCTTCAAGGTGCCGAAGAGCTTCCACGTGGTGGATGCTCTGCCGCGGAACTCGATGGGCAAGGTCGTCAAGTCCGAGTTGACGCGGCGTCGGCTCGACGGAGCGGGAGAGGTGCACGCGTGACGGA
>CAVZCH010000004.1:0-834744 GCA_963773825.1 uncultured Actinomycetes bacterium
GCGTTCAGGCTGCGGCCCGGCGGGCGAGACGAGCCCGAGCCGGGGACGACCACCCAGGCACGAAGCAGCGGACTCGCCTCGTGACGGACGCTTTCAGTTCTCGACCGTGACCAGCGTGCCGATCGGTGTGTACGGCCACACCCTGGCGGCGGCGGCGAGCGGGAGCTCGACGCAGCCGAGGCTCTGAGGGGTGCCGAAGCTCGAGCGGGTGAAGGCGTGGATGGCGTCGCCGTGGTTGAAGTAGCTGATGTAGCGGATGCCGGGATCGTGGTAGTGGGAGCCGTCGGGGTTCGTGCCGCTCATCGTCCCGATCGGGATGTGCTCGAAGACCGGAAAGGTGCCGAGCTGGGTGGGTGCGGCGGGCACGCCCGTGTTGCCCGGCGACCGGAGAATCGTCTGCCCGTTGTGCCAGAGAGTGAGGGACTGCGGCACGTTGCGGTGGACGTAGACGTAGCTGTAGCCGTCGGTTCGCCGGCGCCCCGCGATCGTGTCGGCAAGCAGGGCGCCCCACACCTTCGGTCCCACGAAGCCGTCGACGTCCAGGCCGTGCGCGTCCTCGAACATCATCACCGCGCCGCGGACGATCTCGTTCCATTTCCCGGTCTGCCAGAGCGCCTGCAGCTCGTGTGGCGTGTTGTCGTAGCGCCAGCGGAACCGTCCCGCCGGTGGTTCGGCCGTGGCGGCAAGCTCGGTGTGCGCGGTGGGTGCCACCGGATCCGCAGCCGGGCTCCAGCGAACCGGGAGATAGCCGGCCTGCGCCAGCAGCTGCTGGAGACGCAGGATCGTCCCGTGGCGCACCTCCCACGCGAGCGTTCGGGTGGTGCCACCGCCGGTCGCCTGGGCCAAGCCCACCGGTTCCGGGAGACGGACGGCCACGTGACCACCCAACGGGTAGCCGAGGCCGGCGGGCCGGAAGGAGAGCGTATGGGTGTCGAGCAGGTGCCAGCGGCCGGGCACGGGCGGGGTGACCGTCGGCCGGCTCGTTCCGAAGATCGTTCGCACCGGACGGGAGAAGGTGAGCGTGATCGGGCGGTCGGGCGCCAGAGCCACGCCGGGGGAGGGCTCGACGAGCGCCTGCGCCAGGGGGCGGGCCGGGAACCAGCTCAACCGGGTCGGCTTCGGAAGCCGCTCCCAGGCACGAGGCACGGCGCTGACCGAGACGCTCCCCACCCGCTGCCGCCCTGCTGCGACCACGCCGACGTCGACCGTCCTGCGTGCTCGGGCGAAGCGCAGCGTCCGTGCGTGACCATGCCCGCGCAGCACAACCCACCGCACCGGCGTCTCGAACGTCGCGACGACCGGACGGCCCGTGCGGATCTCGAGCCAGCGGCCACGGAGGCGCGCGCTCGGTGTACGCACGACAAGGGTCGCCCGTGCGGTGCGGCCGACCAGCCAGCCCGCCCACCCCGGACGACGAACCGTCAGCTCCACGCTCAGATGCTGACCAACCGCGAGCGGCGTCTCGGGCCACACTCGGCCGTGCCGAACGCCCACCGGGATCGTGCTCCCATCGGGCCGACGAACGACCACGCTCGAAACACGTCCCGCGTAGCCGGGCTGCACCACGTGCGCCAGCGCCTCCCCGTCCGGCTCGACGCGCGGGTGCGGCCACAGGAGCAGAGCGCCCCCGGCCGCGGCAGCGCAGGCAGCCAAGATCAGTCCGGAGACCCACAGAGTCGTCCGAGCAGTCGACCGTCTGCGTCGCTTGCGCCTGACCGGTTCGATTGTCACTCGCCCTGCATACCACGACCACATGAGGAACATGCCGGCTCGCCACCACCGACCAGCGCGACGGGCGGCGGGATCAGCCTGCCGAACGGGCCAGACCACGCGCAGTGTCCTTCGCGACACCCTCGGGTGGTTCCGAGGCGCGCGGCGCACGGTCTGCATATCGTGGAGGGGTGGCGCAGGCCCCGGGATCGACGGTTGCCGGGCAAGGCCCGGTCGGGCCGATCAGCGGCTTCCTCGAGCGCTTTCGGCGCACGTCGGGAATGCCTGCCGGCGTCGGCGACGAGGCGGCCGTCGAGCTCGCTCCCGTCTTCGCCGCGCTGGACACGTTGGAGCGCGAGGCACAGGCGCTCCGCGAAGGCTCCGAGCGCATGGCGGCCCAGCGGCTGCACGAGGCCCGCGAGGAGGCAGCGGCGCTCGCGGCCGAAGGGCACGCGCGCGCGGACCTCGAGCGCGGAGACGCTCTGAAGGCCGGCCTGCGCGCCGCGGATGTCGAGACAGCCGAGATCCTGGCCCGGGGAGAAGCCGAGGCGCGCGCTATCCGACGCCGCGGCGACGAGCGCCTGCCGCAGCTCGTGGCGGAGGTCGTCGAAGGCGTGCGCGCGGGCGCCTCGTGAACCCCGGGTGGATCGCGGGGAGCGTTCGCGCCCGGCTGCTGCTCGAGCATCGCGCCGGAGCCGAGACCGCGCGGGAGCTCGGGCGGTCGCCGTCGCTCGGGCGTGCGCTCGAGGTGCTTGCCGGGACGCCGTACGCGCCCGCCGCGGTCGCGGGACAGCGGCTCGAGGACGCGCAGCGCGCCGTCGCCGCCTCGGTCGCGTTCTCGTGCCGCGTGCTGGCCGCCTGGCTGCCACGCGACGCGGCGGTCGGCATCAGGGCCATGGCCTCGTGGTTCGAGCTCGCGAACATCGAGGACCGCATCGCGTACCTCGAGGGTGGTGAGCTGCGACCCCCGTTCGAGCTGGGCGTCCTCTCGTCGGCCTGGGAGGCGGCTGCTGCGGCCGGGAGCCTGGACGAGCTGCGCCGGCTGCTGGGCCGGTCGGTCTGGGGCGACCCGGGCAGCGCCGAGCCGCAGGAGATCCAGCTGTGGCTGCGGTTCTCGTGGGCGGGACGGGTCGCGAGGCAGGCGCCCGCGGCCGGCATCTGGGCGGACGGGGCGCTCGCGATCCTGCTCGCTGCGGAGATGTTCGTCGAGGGTCGGTTCTTCGACCCGGCGGTCGCGCGCCGGCTGAGGCTCGGCGAGGCCTGGCGCAACGCGACCACGATCGAGGCCCTGCGCGAGCGCCTGCCGGGCCGGGCGGCCTGGGCCCTCGCGGGCGTCGACGACCCGTCCGACCTCTGGCGCGCGGAGCCGACGTGGTGGCTGCGGGTGGGACGCGACGCCGAGTCGATGACCCGCCGACGCCTGGACGATCCCGGGGTGGTCCTCGGCGCCGTCGCGCTTCTCGCGCTCGACGCGACACGGGTGAACGCTGCTCTGGCCGTGGCCGCGCGGACGGGCGCCTCACCGGCGGCGGAGGTGCTCGATGCCCTCTGCTGATGTCGTGCTGCCGGCGAAGATGAGCCGCATCGCCGTCGTCGCGCCGCGATCCCGTGGGCGCGACGCACTCGTCGAGCTCGCGCGCAGGGGCACCGTGGAGCTCGTGGGCAATCTGCCGCCGCCCGAGGGGGAGGAGGCGGAGGCGCTTCGCCGCCTCTCGCGGCGCGGGCAGGAGGACGGCGAGGGACCGGCCCTCCTCCCCCACCGGCCGGACGTCACCGTGCTCGAGCAGGCCGGTGGGCGGCGCCTGCTGGAAGGCGAGGTCGAGCTGCAACGACATGCACGCCTGGCCGTCGACCACGGCTCGTTCACCGCCTGGCTCGGGTGGACGCCGAGCGAGCGGGATCGACGAGCTGAACCACGGGCTCGCGGCGCTCGACGCGGCGGCGGTGGAGCTGCCGGCACCCGCCTGGGTCGAGCCGCCGACGCTCTTGAGCCCGGTGGCGGTGCAGGAGCCGTTCAGGCCTCTCGTGCGCAGCTACGGAACCAGCCCGTACCGGGACGTGGACCCCACGCTGTTCACGTTTGTCTCGTTCGTCCTCATGTTCGGGATGATGTTCGGCGACGTCGGCCACGGGCTGATGCTCGTGCTGATAGCGCTCGTGCTCCGCCGCTGGAGCGGGCGGCGACTCGCGGGCATCCGCCACCTCTGGCCGATCGTCCTGGCCGCCGGCCTGTCCGCCGTGGTCTTCGGCTTCCTCTACGGCGAGGCGTTCGGGCCGACCGGCCTCCTTCCCACGCTGTGGCTCGACCCGCTCGACGAGCCGGTCAAGCTCCTCGTCGCCGCGCTCGGCGTGGGAGCGGTGCTCCTCGTGGTGAGCTACGTGCTCGGCATCGTCAACCGTTGGCGTCGCGGCGGGCTGCGCGACGCCCTCTTCGCGCAGTTCGGCGTGGCGGGGCTGCTGGTGTTCGTCGGCGGGCTCGTCCTCGTCGCAGGCGTGTACGAGAGCCTCCCGGCCGTGACGGTCGTCGGCGGGATCGTCGCAGCCGTCGGCCTCGTCCTTCTCGCACTGGGGCTCGTGCTCGACGCGGGCCGTGGAGCGGCGGCCGTGACCCAGGCGACCGTGGAGTTCGTCGACGCGGTGATACGGCTCGCCTCGAACCTCGTCTCGTTCACCCGCCTGGCTGCGTTCGGGCTGATGCACGCAGCCATCGGCGCGATCGTCTTTGCAGGGGCCACGGCGCTCTGGGGCGGTGTTGCCGGCTCCATCGCCGCCGCGCTCGTGTTCGTGGGAGGGAATCTCCTCGCGTTCGCGCTCGAGGCCCTCGTGACCGGCGTGCAGGCCCTGCGTCTCGAGTACTACGAGCTCTACTCGCGCATCTTCACCGGCGAAGGACATACGTTCTCGCCCTGGCGGATGACCGTCCTGCAGGAGGAGGAATCATGATCGTCACGCTGGTCTCGGCCCTGCCCGCGCTCGCGCTCGTCTTCGCGGTGACCACAGTCGCCCTGCGCCGCGCTCCGGCACGGGGCTTCAGGCGGCTGCTCGCCCTCAACGGGCTCGTGCTCGTCGCCACGCTTGGCCTTGCCGCCCTGCTCCTGCTCGGCGTCGTGGAGCCCGCTCAGGCAGCGAGCGCACCGGCGACGTCCGACTCCTGGGCGGCGCTGCTGGGCGCGGGAATCGCGGTCGCCGGCGCGGCGATCGGGGCCGGCTTCGCCGTCGCCTACACAGGAGCCGCCGCTCTGGCGGCGATCAGCGAGAAGCCGGAGATCTTCGGTCGCACACTCGTCATCGTCGGTCTTGCCGAGGGAATCGCCATCTACGGGCTCGTCATCGCGATCATCCTGATCGGCAAGGCATGAGCCGAGTCGTCGCGATCGGAAAGGCGGTCGAGCTCGCGGGCTACGCGCTCGTCGGCGTCGAGGTCGTGGACGCGCCGGAGCCCGAGCTCGTGCGACGGGCGTGGGCCGACGCCGCCGACACGGCCTCGCTCGTGCTCCTGACGACGGAGGCTCGGGCAGCGCTCCCCGACCGTCTCGAGGCGGGCGGCCTCCTGTGGACGGTCGTCCCGGCATGAACCTCGAGCCGCTCCGGCGCGCACTCCGCGCGGAGACGGTGGCCGCAGCCGACCGCCGCCGGTCCGAGATTGCGGCGCAGTGCGAGGGCATCGTCGCCGAGGCCGAGGCACGCGCGCGTGAGCTCTCCCATGCGGCTCGGGTGGAGGGCGAGCGCGCAGCCGCGCGCGAGGCCGGGCGCCGTCACGCCGCCGCCGCCCGCCGTGCGCGCGAGACGAGGCTCGCGGCACAACGCAGCCTCGTGGACGAGTTGCGCCGGCGCGCGCGCGAGGCCGCGCTCGAGCTCCGCGAGCAGCCTGACTATCCGGAGCTGCTCGAGCGCCTGTCGGATGCGGCGCGGTCGCAGCTCGGCGACGACGCGGAGCTCGAGGTCGATCCTCCGGGCCGCGGCGGGGTGATCGGCCGCCGCGGCGAGGCGTCGGTGGACTACAGCCTGCCGGCGATGGCCGACCGGACGATCGACGAGCTCGGCCCAGCCCTGGAGCGGCTCTGGGCGTGACCACCGGCAGCGTCTACCGGGTCAGCGGGCCCGTGCTCGAGGTCGAGGGGCTCACCCCCGAGATGCTCGAGCTCGTCGAGGTGGGCGAGGCGCGGCTGCCCGGCGAGGTCATCTCCCTCCGGAACGGGCGGGCGACGGTTCAGGTCTACGCGTACACCGGCGGCGTGCGCCCCGGCGATCCCGTCGCCGCCACCGGCCATCCACTGCGCGCCAGGCTCGGCCCCGGCCTGCTCGGCGGCATCTTCGACGGGATGCTGCGGCGTCTCTCGGGGGCGTCGACCCTGCTCGCGGACGGCGCCCGCCCGGGGACGCTCGACGAGGCACGTCGTTGGCCCTTCACGCCCGTCGGCACCGTGGGCGAGGACGTCGCGGCGGGCGCCGTCCTCGGCGACGTGCAGGAGACCGACGCGATCGTGCTCCGCGCTCTCGTCCCGCCCGGGCTCGCGGGGACGCTCGAATGGATCGCGCCGGCGGGCGCCTACACCGTCGTCGACACCGTTGCCCGCGTGTCGGGCGAGGACGTGTGCCTTGCGACGCAGTGGCCCGTCCGGCGCCCGCGTCCCGTTGCCGAGCGCCTGCGCGCCGACGTGCCGTTGCGCACGGGCCAGCGCGCGCTCGACCTCTTCTTCCCGGTGACGCGCGGCGGCAGCGCCGCCGTGCCGGGCGGGTTCGGGACGGGCAAGACCGTCCTGCTCCAGCAGATCGCGAAGTGGTGCGACGCCGACGTGATCGTCTACGTCGGCTGCGGCGAGCGGGGCAACGAGATGGCCGACGTCCTCGAGGAGATGGCCGCCCTCGACGACCCGCGCACGGCCCGTCCGCTCCTCGACCGCACGGTGCTCGTCGCCAACACCTCGAACATGCCGGTGCTCGCGCGGGAGGCGAGCATCTACACCGGCGTCACCGTGGCGGAGTTCTACCGCGACATGGGCTACGACGCGGTGCTGATCGCCGACTCGACGTCCAGGTGGGCGGAGGCGCTGCGGGAGGTGTCGTCGCGCACGGGCGAGCTTCCCGCAGAGGAGGGGTACCCGGCGGGCCTCGCCTCCGCGCTCGCCGCCTTCTACGAGCGGTCGGGGCGGGTGCGAACCTCCGGGGGCGCGGACGCGTCGGTCACGATCATCGGTGCCGTCTCGCCCCCCGGTGGCGACATGACCGAGCCCGTCGGCGCCCACACGCGCAGGTTCGTGCGTTCCGTGTGGTCGCTCGACGCCGATCTCGCCTACGCACGCCACTACCCGGCCGTGAGCTGGCGCGACTCCTCGTCGCGGGACGTCGATCGCGTCGCCGAGTGGCACACCGCCGGCCAGGAGCCACAATGGGCTGCTCGGCGCGCGCGCGCCCTGCGCCTGCTCGCCGATGCCGACCATCTGGAGTCGATCGCGCAGCTCGTGGGCGCCGGCTCGCTGCCGGACGTCGAGCGCGTGACGATGCTGGCGGGCCGACTGCTCCGCGACAGCGTGTTGCAGCAGAGCAGCCTGAGCGTCAACGACGCGTACTGCCCGCCGGAGAAGCAGGAGGCCCTCCTCGACCTCGTGCTCGAGGTGCACGACCGTTGCGCGGCGCTCGTGGAGCGAGGTGTCCCGTTCGCCAGGATCGAGGAGGTCGACCTCTCGCCTGTGACGCGGGCGCGAGACGCGGTGCCGCCCGACGACGCGGCCGCGATCGGTGTGATCGCGGCGGGTGTCCTGTCCGCCCTCGGGGAGCTCACGTGAGCCCGCGTGCGCCCGTCGAGTACTCGTCGGTGATCTCGATCGACGGTCCGCTGCTCTGCGTCGAGGGCGTACGGGACGTCGGGTGGGACGAGGTCGTGGCCGTCCACCTCGACTCGGGCGAGACACGCCATGGCGTCGTCCTCGAGGCCAGCGGAGAGGTCGCCGTGGTGCAGGTCTTCGAGGGGACGACCGGGCTCGCACTCGACAGTGTTCGCGTCTCGTTCGGGGGCGGCCCGATGCGCGTCCCGGTGGGCGAGGCGTGGCTCGGCAGGGTGTGCGACGGCCGCGGCCAGCCGCTCGACGGCGGACCGCCCGTCTTCGGCTCGGAGCTCCGTCCGATCGGGGGGCTGGTGATCAATCCGGCCGAGCGCGCGACCCCCGGCGACCCGATCATGACCGGTGTCTCGGTCGTCGACGGGCTGGCGACGCTCGTGCGCGGGCAGAAGCTTCCGATCTTTTCCTCCGGCGGCCTCCCGCACCTCGAGCTGGCCGCCCAGATCGCCGCGCAGTCCACCGTGCGAGACGAGCCGTTCGCGGTCGTCGTCGCGGCCATGGGCGTGACGAATGCGGACGCGTCGGCCATGCGGGAGCGACTCGAGAGGCGGGAGTCGGCGGCCGACCTGGTGCTCGTCCTCAACACCGCGGACGACCCGCTGGTCGAGCGGATCACGGCCCCCCGGGTGGCGCTCACGGTGGCCGAGCACCTCGCATTCGACCTCGAGCGGCACGTGCTCGTGGTGATGGCGGACATGACGAGCTACTGCGAGGCCGTGCGCGAGATCTCCTCGTCCCGGGGCGAGATTCCCAGCCGGCGCGGCTACCCCGGCTACCTCTACAGCGACCTGGCGAGCATCTACGAGCGCGCCGGGCGTATCCGGGGCGGACGCGGGTCGCTGACGCAGGTACCCGTCCTGACCATGCCGGGCGGGGACATCACGCATCCCGTGCCCGACCTCACCGGCTACATCACCGAGGGGCAGGTGGTGCTCTCGCACGAGCTGCACGTCCGCGGCGTCTATCCGCCGTTCGACCCCCTGCGCTCGCTCTCCCGCCTCATGCGCCTCGGAGCCGGCGCGGGCAAGACGCGCGCCGACCATCTCGAGATCGCGTCACAGCTGTACGCGCTGGTCGCCGAGGCCCGGCGCATCGCCGACCTCGCCGAGGTCGTGGGCGCCGACGCGCTGAGCGACGCCGAGCTCGCCTACCTCCGCTTCGTCGAGTCGTTCGAGACGGAGTTCGTCGACCAGGGAGTGGAAGAGCTACGTGCGCTCGAGGAGACGCTCGACCGCGCGTGGAAGGTTGCTTCGCTGCTGCCGCGGCGCGAGCTGACGATGCTCTCCGAGGAGGCGCTCGCAGCCCACTACGTGGAAGGTGGAGATGGCGATCAGGGTGCCGCCGGGTAGGGCGGGCCGCCTCTGGCTCATGCGCCGGCTGGAAGTGGCCGCGCGCGGCACCGACGTGCTCGACCAGAAGCGGCGAACGCTCCTGCGCGAGCGGCAGCGCACGGCGACCGCGCTCGCGAACGCGGCGGCGGCCTGGGAGCGCGAAGCGCGCCTCGCCACGCAGTCCAACGACCGCGCTCTGGCCCTGGCGGGAGAGCGCCGGCTGCGCCTCGGCGCCGTCCACTGCAGACGCCCCGCGGCGGCAGAGGTCACCTGGCGGAACATGATCGGGACGGTGATCCCGACCGAGGTGCGCGTCGACATCGCGGAGTCGCCGGACTTCGTCGCGCTCGGCGGCGGCGCCACCGTCGCCCTGGCGGCCGAGGCGCACCGGCGCGCTCTCGCAGCGGCCGCCGCCCACGCAGCGGCCCGGGCCGCCCACGAGGCGATCGAGCGAGCGTTCGCGGCGACGACGCGCCGCCTCCGGGCGATCGAGCGTCGCTGGATCCCGGAGCACGAGCAGGCGTTGCGGCGGCTCGAGCTCGAGCTCGCCGAGCGCGACATGGAGGACATCGCCCGCGCACGCTTTGCACGAGACCGGACATAGCCAGTCGATCATCGGCCCGCTCGATCCCCGCCACCTGGCCGCAGGCGCTGATCATGTTGCACCTGGTGCGGACGTCCGTCCGCAGGTGGTCAGCGCTGCCGCCGGGTTGTCCAAGCTGACGCGGCGATCCTCGTCGCCCAGGCGTCGGCGGCGGGCGTCAGCGAGCGCCGACGCGCGCAGCCGCCGCGCGCTCGAGGTTCCCGAGCGCTGCGGGAGTGTGGTCGATCATCGACGTCAGCGAGTCCATGACATCCGGGTCGTCGATGTGCTCGAGCGCGGCCCGCGCGGGGTTGAGCCTCAACGCGGCGTCCCACGGCGCCACTGCCTCGTCGCGTGCCCGCGCGACCTGGCCCTGCATGGCGGCGTATGCAAGCCGCGTCAGATCCGCCGCGTCCCCGGAGAAGACGACGGGCCGGCAGAGCCGATTCTTCTCGTCGTCGTCGACGTCGGTCGACTCGACGAAGCCGATCGTGGCGGCGGACCAGGGCACGAGGCCGACGGCAACGTACTGGATCGTGATGCGGCCCGGCTCGAACACCGGCCGTGGAATCGTGGGACGAACGCCTACGGCCGTGCAGTCGACGTAGACCTCGCGCGTGCCGCCGGGGAGGTCGCCGGCGTCCGTGGCGACCGTCGTCCGGCCGATCCTCCGCACCCGCCTTGCCCGCACGACGTGCTCGATCGTGCGGACAGCATCGACCTCGCGCCGGCTGACGGTGGCGCCGCGAAACACGAGCGGCTCGACCGAAGGATCGAGCCGCACGAACACCCCGGCGTCCTCGAGCCGCCTGGCGAAGTCGTGACCGTCCTCGGCCGCGGCCGCGCTCTCGACCCAGTGCGCCTGGAGCCGCATGAACGACCCGACCAGATCGAGCGGCTGCGTGAAGCGCCGGTCGAACTGCCACGGGTCGCGGCCCCGGATCCAGCGGATGCGATCGGGGTCGACTCCGGCCTCGAGGAGCCACACACAGGTGTCGATCGCCGTCTTCCCCGCTCCGATCACCGTGAAGCGCTCGGCGGGCTCGTCGAGGTGGACGAGGTCGTTGGGCGGGACGAGCGTGACGCCCGGCTCGACCGTGAATCCCGGAACGTGACGCGACGGGATCTCCGACTGGACGTAGGTCGCGTCGACGACCTTGCGCCGCGGCCTCAGAACGGTCTCGGAGCCGTCGAGCAGCGAGACCAAGAGGTGCCCGTCGCCGTTCCCGCCGCGGTGGTCGCTCATGCCGAAGAACCGCACCCTGCCCGTCGGCAAGAGGGTCTCGTCGAGCACCCGTGCGTAGTAGTCGCAGATCTCGGCCGCACTCGCGCGCTCGTAGCAGCCGGCGTTCGGCCCGTGCTCGTCGATGCGGTCGTTCCCGAGCGGCCGTGACTCGACGCCGTAGTACGCGGAGGGCTGGTGGAGGCGCACGAACGGATAGGCGTCCAGCCAGTGGCCACCCGGGCGGTGGCGCCGGTCGACCAGCACGACCTCGGCGTCCGTGTGAGCGACCAGCGTGTCGGCGAACGCCATCCCCGAGGCACCGGCGCCGACGACGACGTAGTCGGTCTCGACTTCCCGCACGCTCGGAAGGCTACGGCTTCGCACCCGCACCGGCCAAGCGGGGCGATCCGGGGCGCACCTCGCCGCTCCCAGTCGGCTCCTCGTCGCCGCCGGGCCGCCGTCCCGCGACGGCGCGGAGCACTAGGGTTCACGGCGGTGGATGCGCGCGAGGCAGCCTGTCACTGCGGGCAGCTGGGCCTGGAGGGCGCCCCGAGACGCCCTCAGGTGCCGACGATCTCGCGGAACGCAGGCTCGTCGCGGATCGCGTCGAGGTCCGTGTCCGACTTCGCGTAGTCCCGGAACATGTCGGATCCCTCGATCGCCCTGCGGAGGTGATCGAGCGCCTCGGCGGGGTGCCCGGTGAGGCTCTCGAGGCACGCGAGGTTGTAGGCGAGAAGCGGGTACTGGGGATTGGCGTCGACGAGCGGGCGCAGGCGCTCGACGACCGCCTCGTACTCGCCTGCCTCGTACTGCGACCTGATCGGCGCCCAGAGCTCCCAGCCGACCGGCTCGTATGCCTTCCCGGGGACTCCGCCGATCGCGACGATCGTCGTACCCGCCTCCTCGGCGAACGCCGTGCGCTTCACGTCGGGCGGCGCGTACACGAAGGTGCCGGCCGGGGCGTCGACCCGCTCACCGTCCAGCTCGAACGTCGCGCGCCCGCTCTGGACGAGGTAGAGCTCCTCGCTGCGGTCGTTCTCGTCCGCCTCGTCGTGCTCGTTCAGGATCCTGTCGCCCGTCTCCCGGCCCGTCCACGAATTGATGCCGAAGGACGTGATGCCGAAGTGGTGCCGCACCGGGCGGTACGGTTCCCGACCGTCGTCCAGCTCCTCGATCTCGTCGACGTGCGCAACCCGATAGCTCATGGGTGATCTCCGTTCCGTCGCCGTCGCCGCAACCGTCGCGAGTCTACGGTGCTCGGCGCGGGGCAGCGGAGCCCTCGACCGAGTCCAGCCCGAGCCAGGCGGCGAGATCCTCGAGCTCCGCGTCGACCGCCGCCCTCATAGCCCGCGTGAACCGAACGTCCTCGTGCACCGCGTTCACGCGCAGCACCGAGGCGTCGCGATCGGCAGTGGCGTCGACCTTCCCGATCAACCGGGCGTGGTGGAGGATCGGGAGCGCGTAGTACCCCCACCGGCGCTTCGCCGCCGGCTTGTACATCTCGAGGGTGTACTCGAAGTCGAAGAGCTCCTTGGCGCGGACGCGGTCGTAGACGAGCCGGTCGAACGGCGAGAGCAGCGCCGTCCGCCCGTCGAGCTCGCCGTCGAGCAAGCGCGGGTCGACCCGCCACTCGCCCCTCACCTCCTCGACCACGGCCGGCTCGCCCGCCTCGCCGACGTCGACCGGCTCGATCGGCATCTTCGTGCTCTTCCGCCGTGCGATGCCGAGCGCGGCAAGCCGCCGCTCGTCCGCGATCCGCCGCGCCTCGTCCGCCGACGGGACGACGACCCCGGCCGGGTACACCCGCTCGGCGAGGTCCCACAACCGCTCCCGTCCGACCCGGCCGGCGATCGCGATCTCGCCGCGCAGCATGAGGAACTCCAGCATCTGCGTCACGTTGCGGTTGTGCGTCCAGCCGGTCGAGGCCCACGGCACGACGGCGGTGTCGGGGATGTCCCGTGAGGTGAGCGGGCCGGAGCTCGCGAGCAGCGCGAGGATGTCGCGCCGGAACGCGTCGTTGTCGCGCAGCCAGGCGCGGGGGCGCTCGTGGACGGGCCAGTCGGCCACGGCGGCGAGGACGAGGCCGAGGTCCTCCATCGGCCGCACCAGCGCGTTGTGCTCGAACAGCGTGCGGTCCCGCTCGAGGGACCGGGTGAGGTGGGCGGGCTCGTACGCCGCGCCGAGGCGGCTCCAGGCGACGAGGTCGGCGCTCGGCGCGACGGCGGCGGTGGGGTCGATCTGCAGCAGGGTCAGCCTCCGCACCAACGCGAGCAGGTCGGTGGGCGCCGGCGCGTCGAGCAGCTGCGCACGCACCGCGATGCTCCGCGCTTGCGCCTTCGTGAGCCGGTGCACGGGGCGGAGGCTACGCGGCGACGACGCCGGGTGCGGCCGGGCGACGGCGAGCCCGCGCCGCGTCACGTCGTGGGGATCGGCCAGTGGGCCGACCGGGGCGTCAGGTCACGCCGTGACGGCGCCAGGGAAGAGCGCGTAGACCGCGGCGCAGCGCTGCATCGCGTCCTCGTCGAGGACCTCGTCGGGGCCGTGCGAGACGTCGAGGCGACCGGGGCCGAAGGCGAACGCCGGGATCCCGAGCTGGGCGTACCAGCGCGTCTCGAGCACCCCCGGGCACATCTCGAAGCGCGGCGGTGCACCATGGACCGCCTCGACGCACCGCCCGAGTGCGAGCGCGGCCGGGTGCGCCTCGGACGTGCTCGCCGACGGCGCCCGCTGGAGGACGTCCACGGACACGTCGGCGTCGATCCGTGCCGCCGACACCTCGATCACGTCGAGAAGCCGCGCGAGCTCCTGCTCGAGCTCCTCCTCGGGGTTGAATCGCCGGTCGACCGAGAACCACGCCGAGCCCGGCACGACGTTGAACCCCGCGCCGCCGCCGGCGGACCCGCCCACGACGAGCATCGACCCCCGCGCCGCGTCCGACTCCAGCGGGAACGCCGTCCGCCGGTCGAGCAGCTCGCGCGCGAGGCTCGTCAGCGGCTCGGCGACGTGGATCATCTTCTCGAAGGCGTTGACACCGAGGTGCGCCTGGCCGACGTGCGCCTCCGCTCCGCGGACGTCCACGCGCAGGGTGATACCTCCGCGGCTTGCGTGCCAGACGGCGCCCCCGGTCGGCTCCGCCGTGAGCATGGCGACCGCTCCGGCGTCGATCAGCCCGGCGTCGCGGAGGTGCTGCGACCCGGCGGCGCTCCCCGTCTCCTCGTCGCAGACGAGATGGAACACGATCCGGGCATCGCCGAGCAGCCCGATCTCGCGCGCGGCAGCGGCCCCGTAGAGCATGCTCACGAGCCCGCCCTTCATGTCGGCCGCGCCGCGGCCGACGATCCGCCCGTCGCTCCTGCGCGGCCGGAACTGCGCAGGATTCTGCGCCGGGACCACGTCGAAGTGGCCGTGGAAGTAGACCGTGCGAGACCCGACGCCCGTGGCACCGAGCACGAGGCACGGATCCTCGAGGTGTGCGACGGGCTCGACGCCGATCACCTCGGGCGCAAGCCCCAGTCGCTCCATCGCGTCGCGCAGGACGGCGGCGCAGCGCCCGAGCCCCCGCCCCGGCGGGTTCTCCGTGTCGACGGCGACGAGCTCCTCCACGAGCTCGGCCATCTCCTCCGCGCGGGGCTCGAGCCACTCCCGTACGAGCCGCGCACGATCCATGGCCGCATTCTGCAGGCGTCAAGTGCGTGCACCGCTCAGGCGGGCGCGACGTCAGCCGGGGTGCGGGAAGCGGACGTGCATGTGGTTCTCGTGGTTCGGGTACGGGACGACGACGCCGCTCGGACCCCTGAGCCCGGTCGAGTAGCCGACGAAGATCATCTGCGCGCCGGCTGCGACGAAGCGATCCAGGAGGTCCTGCGCGAGGCGGTGGTCGATCTGGCTCGTCGCGATCGGTGCGCTCAGATGGCCGTCGCGCCGGGGGTAGTAGACGTCGACGTCGAGCCCGTTCTGGTGCGAGACGTGCTCGTCCATCCGTCCACCGCCGAGTCGGCTGATGTCCCCCACGACGACGCGGGGCGCATGGGGATGGGCCGTGCGGTACGCGGCGATCACGGAGACGATCGTGCGGATCGTGCGCTCGTTGCCGTAGAGGCGGTTGGGCAGGTTCGGCGTGCTGTCGGTGACGGGGTTCCACGTCACCCAGTCGACGCCCTCGACGGGCAGCTGCGTGCCGTCGACCAGGTGCCCGGCATACGGCAGGCCGGCCGACGTCGCCCGACGCCACCGGATCGTCGCGAGCTCCCGCGTCCTCACCTCGGCCGGCGTCAGCTCCTTCCGGGGCGAGCTCGGGCGCACGGGTCGGGCGGGGAGCTGGAAGTGGAAGGCCTCGTAGGGATAGCTCAGGCTCGGAGGGTCCTCCTGGAGCGGGACCCGCTGCCTGTCCGGCCGCGCCGTGACGCAACGCGGCGATCGGCAGCATCGTGGCCGAGCCGACGACGAGCGCGACCGCAGGGACCGTCCGCGTGGCGAGCCGCCGGCGGCGAACCGCGCGGGCGGCGAGCCGCCGCTGCTGCGACGCCTCGAGCCCCGACGCGACCGGGGCGAACAGCGTCGGCTCGAGCGCGTCGGCGGGGAACGCCTCCGCGGCCAGCGCGACCGGGCCGAACCCCCGGCGGGGCTCCTCGCGAAACCAGAGGAGGTCGCTGTCCAGCCATACCTCGTCCACGCGCCAGCCCATGAATCGACGTCCTTCGACCGGGAAGCGGCGTGTCCTTCGGCCGGTCGCGCTACCCGGCCGCCGTCAGGATGGCGCGCAAGCGCTGGAGGCTGGCCGCCGGCCACACGGCCTTCGAGTCGTAGCCGGCTTGACGGCCCAAGGCGACGCGTCGTACGTTGACGCCCCCGTGCACGTACGTGCACGGCGATCGGCAAGGCCATGGCGGGAGAGTTCGTTCTCGACACACGGGTCGTCCGGGCGTTCGTCGCCGACGTCGAGGCGACGATCGCGGGCGCATCGTCGCCGGAGGCGGCCTGCGAGGCGATCAGGCCCCGCTTCGCCGAGCTGCTCGCGGACCCGGTCTGGCTCCCGCCGGAGTACCAGGCGGCCGCGCCGAACAGCGGGATGGGCGGCGGTATCGGCCAGTGGCTCCTCTACCGGGCGGAGGACGGATCGCTCTCGCTCTTCTCGCTCGTCGTGCCCGCGGGCTCGCAGACGCCGATCCACGACCACCTCGCCTGGGGGCTCGTCGGCCTCTACCGCGGCACGCAGGACGAGGAGATCTACGCGGAAGGAGGCGGCGCGCTCGAGCTCGTCGAGCGCCGCTCGCTCGGTCCGGGAGACTTCTACGTCCTGATCCCGCCGCACGACGACATCCACCGGGTGCGGACCACGTCGGCGGAGACCTCCGTGTCGATCCACCTGCTCACGAACGACACGGGCTGCGTCTGGCGGCACGCCTACGACCTCGAGTCGGGGGAGCCGGCGCCCTTCCGCTCCGGCTACGTCAACGTGGCCTGCGACGACGGCACGACCGCCCCGTCACGCGCTCGTTGAGCGCTCGGCGAGGCGACGGTGGCGACGCACCGCGCCCGGCGAGCGGGTGCGGCTCGGCCCCAAGGCACGGGCAGACACAGACATGCCAAGGACCCCGGCCCCGACTCGGTCGGAACCGGGGTCCTCTGGTGGCTCGATCTACGCCGACGTCGTCGCCAGAGAGGCGTCGGACGCGGGCTCCGGCTCGCCGCCGTCGCGGCGCGGCAGCCACTGCAGCCACGCGGGGAGATACCAGTTCCACTCCCCGAGCAGCTTCATCGTCGCGGGCAGCAGCACGGCCCGGACGATGGTGGCGTCGATCAGGATCGCCGTCGCGAGCCCGACGCCGAACTGCTTGAACATCAGCATCGAGAGGACGGCGAAGATCGAGAACACGACCGACCATCACGATCGCCGCGCTCGTGACGACGCCGGCGGTGCGCTTGATCCCGTGCGCGATCGCGTCGTCCATGCTCGGCGCCCCGGTCGAACGTCTCCCGGATCCGGCCGAGCACGAGGACGTGGTAGTCCATCGAGAGGCCGAACAGGATCACGAAGAGCAGGAGCGGCACGACCGGGTCGATACCCGCGGTCGAGCTGAACCCGAGCAGGCCCTTCGCGAAGCCGTGCTGGAAGACGAGCACGAGCACGCCGTAGGCGGCCGCGACCGAGAGCAGGTTGAGCACGATCGCCTTGGCCGCGACGACGAGCGAGCGGAAGGCGACGAGCATCAGCCCGAACGCGAACACCAGCACGAACCCGACGACGAGCGGGAACGTCGACTTCATGTGGTCGGTGTTGTCCTTCCACTGCGCGGCCGCGCCCGGTGACGCCCGCCTCGACGCCCGGGACCCGGCCGAGCGTCTCCGGGATGACCTGCTCGCGCAGGACGGAGAGCGCCGCGACCGAGGCTGCGTCGGTCTCCGTGCCGTCGGTCGGGACGGTGATGTTCGCGACCGTCGCGTCGGCGTTGACGGCCACGGTGATCGGCTCGTGCATCCGGCCGCTGGCGAGCGCCTGCCGCTCGAGCCGGCCGATCGCCTCCTGCACCGCGGGGGCCTCGACGTCCCTGGCCTTGACGACGACGTTGGCGGGCAGTGCCGCGCCCGGGAACGCCGCCTGCATCCGGTTGTAGGACTGCACGACCGGAAGGGACTGCGGGAAGGTGTCGGGGCCGGGCGACACCATGCGCAGCTGGAGCGCCGGCACCGCGAGCCCGACGAGCAGCCCGCCGGCGAGGACGGTCGCGAGGACCGGCCGCCGAAGGACGCGGTCGACGATCGCGCCCCAGATCCGGCCGTCGCCGTCGGCGCGGCGGAGCCGCCCCGCGAACGGGACGCGGACCCGGTCGACCCTGTCGCCGAGCTTCGAGAGCAGGGCGGGCAGGACGGTGAGCGACCCGAGCATCGCGACCGCGACGACGACGATCGTCGCCATCGCGAACGACGCGAAGGTGGCGTCGCCGGTCAGGAACATGCCGGCCATGGCGACCATCACGGTCAGCCCGGAGATGAGCACGGAGCGCCCCGAGGTTGCCGCGGCTGCCTCGAGCGCCGCCCGCTCGCTCTTGCCCGCGGCCCGCTCTTCGCGCTCTCGCTTCAAGTAGAACATCGAGTAGTCGACGCCCACGGCGAGCCCGATCAGGAGCACGACCGCCGATGCCTCCTGCGCGACCGGCAGCACGTGGCTCGGAAGAGCCACGAGCCCGAACGTCGCGAAGACGGCCGTCAACGCGAGCAGGAGCGGGATGCCGGCCGCCACGAGCGCCCCGAAGGCGATCACGAGGATCACGAGCGTGATCGGCAGCGAGAAGAGCCCGGCCTTGGCCAGGTCGGAGGCGAACGCCTTCTCGATCGCGTCGACCGAGCTGGCGTCGCCGAACTCACCGACGGTGAGCGCCGGGTGGGCCTGTCGGACGTCCTCGACGGCGGCCAGGACGGGGCCGATCCGGCTCGCGGCGGTGTCCTTGTCGCCCGTGATCTCGAACTCGACGAGCGCCGCGCGCCGGTCGGGTGCGATCTGGCCCGCGTTGGCACGGTCGAGCGGTGACCGGACGTTCTTCACGACGCCCAGCTCGGAGAGCCGGGACACGACGTCGGTCACGGCTGCCCGGAAGGCGGGATCGCTGCACCGCAGTGCGTCGCTCTGCACGAGAACGCTCTCGCCGGCGGGCTGCGCGAACCCGGCGTCGAGGATCCTGTCCATCCGGCCGGACTCACCCGGCCCGGAGGTGTTGGGATCGATCGTCTTGGTGCCGAAGGCGCCGCCGAGCCCGAAGGCGACGACGACCATCGCAAGCCAGCCGAACGTCGCGGTCTTCCAGTGTGCTGCGCTCCAGCGGCCCATCCGGCCCGCGAGATTCGACCGGCCGGTGGTGTCGGATTCATGACGCGTACCGAACATTCGAGGTTCCTCCTTCGCTGTCTGGTCTCGTGCCACGAGCCCGCGCGTGGGTCTGCCGGGGACTCACGGCTCCTCCGTCGTGTGCGTCGAAGTGCATGGCTCGACGCTAGGAGCCGGGCACTCGCGTGCCATCGTCGGGAGGCCCGATTCGGTCTCCCACCGGCCGACGATCCCGGCTCCTACCCAGGTAGGAGGCGACGGGGCGGGCCCTCGAGTACGTTCAGCGCGTGGCACGAATCCGACAGCTCGTGCGCAGGCACGCGTTCGACGCGCTGATCGTGCTGGCGGCGGCCGAGAGCGCCCTCGAGGTCGCGTTCAGGGACGGGCCGCAGGCCCCCACGACGACGAAGTGGCTGACGGTCCCGGCCGTCGCGCTGGTCCCGCTGGCGCTCCTGGCGCGGCGGCGCTTCCCCTTCGCGGCCCCGGCCGGGGTCTGGCTCTTCGCCGCAGCACTGTCGTTCGTCGACGGCGAGCTGATCGGGTTCGCGGCAGGGATCTTCGCGGCCGGGATGGCGGCGGCGTTCCTCCTCGGCAACCTGTCGGACGCGACCCAGGCCCGGATCGGCCTCGCCGTCGCCGTCGGCGGCGCGGTCCTGATCGTCTACAACGACCCGAGCCACTCTCCGGGGAGCCTCGTCTTCAGCCCGGCGTTGTTCGCGATCGCCTGGCTCGCCGGCTACGCGCTGCGCGAGCGCGCCGAGCAGGCCCAGGCCGCCGAGGAGCGGGCCGCCCGGGCCGAGCAGGAGCGCGAGACTGCCGCGCGCATCGCCGTCGCCGAGGAGCGCGCCCGCATCGCGCGCGAGCTCCACGACATCGTCGCCCACTCGGTCAGCGTGATGGTGCTCCAGGTCGGCGCCGTCCGGCACAGGCTGCCGGACGCTCTCGAGGAGGACCGGGAGGCGCTCGAAGGCGTGGAGCGCACCGGCCGCGCGGCGCTCGCCGAGATGCGGCGGCTGCTCGGGGCGATGCGGCACGAGGGGCAGGAGGCCGAGCTGAGCCCGCAGCCCGGGCTCGACGGCCTCCCGGCACTCGCCGACGAGGTCGGCCGCGCCGGGCTTCCGGTCCGGCTGCACCGGGAGGGCGAGGCGCACCCGCTCCCGCGCGCCGTCGACCTCTCGGCCTACCGGATCATCCAGGAAGGGCTCACGAACGCCCTCAAGCACGCGGGCGCGAGCCACGCGGACGTCACCGTGCGCTACGCCGGGGACGCGGTGCAGATCGAGGTGGAGGACGACGGAACGGGCGTGACCCCGACCGACGGCTACGGCCACGGCCTGGTCGGCATCCGCGAGCGTGTGAAGATCTACGGTGGGGAGATGACGGCCGGCGCCGCGCCCGCGGGCGGCTTCCTCCTCGAGGCCCGGCTTCCCCTGGGCGGTGATGAGCGATGACGATCCGCGTCCTCGTGGCCGACGACCAGTCGATGGTCAGGGCCGGCTTCCGCATGCTGCTCACGGGCGAGAGCGACATCGAGGTCGTGGCCGAGGCGAGCAACGGCCGCGAGGCGGTCGACAAGGCGGCGCGCTTCGATCCGACGGTCGTGCTGATGGACATCCGGATGCCGGAGCTCGACGGGCTCGAGGCGACGCGGCGCATCCTCGCGGCCGACCCGGAGGCGCGCGTCCTCGTGCTCACGACGTTCGACCTCGACGAGTACGTGTACGAGGCGCTTCGGGCGGGCGCGAGCGGCTTCGTGCTCAAGGACGAGCCGCCCGAGCAGCTCATCGCGGCGATCCGCACGGTCGCGGCCGGCGACGCGCTCCTCTCCCCGGCGATCACGAAGCGCGTGATCCGCGAGTTCTCCAAGATGCGGCGCGCCGCGCCTCCGCGGGAGCTCGACGACCTGAGCGCGCGCGAGCGCGAGGTGTTCCGCCTCATCGCCCTCGGCCTCTCGAACGCGCAGATCGGCGAGGAGCTCTTCATCGGCGAGACCACCGTGAAGACGCACGTCACGCACATCCTCTCCAAGCTCGGCCTGCGCGACCGCGTCCAGGCGGTCGTGCTCGCCTACCGGACCGGGATCGTCGACGCCTCCGCCCCCGTCCCGGGTGCGGACGAGCGCGGGCCTTCGGCCACGTGACGAGGTCGAGCGCCGCTCGGCTCAGAGGTCGAGCCGCTCGTCCTCGAGGTCGAGGTCGCGGCCGACGCGGAACCAGACGTCGTTCGAGATGACCCCGGCTCGGCGCAGCTCGAGCAGGGCGTTGCGCTCGGCGTCGAGGAGCTCGCGACGGAGACGCTGGTAGTCCAGCGACCGGTTCTCGATCGAGCCGTCGTCGCCGTCGTCGAGGCGTGCACGGAAGCGGTTCGTGCGGAAACGGTAGGTGCCGCGCAGCCGGTCGGCGGTGTCCTCCCGCACCCAGTCCTCGCCGACGAGCTCCTCGAGCCGGGCGAGGGCCGCCTCGGCGCCGCGGATCCGCGCCTTCGCGTCCTCGCGCTCCTCGATGCCGTCGTCCTCGAGGCCGAGCCAGCGGATGACGACCGGCAGCGTCAGGCCCATCACGACGAGGGTGAAGAGGATCACCGCGAACGTGAGGAAGAGGACGAGATCCCGTCCCGGGAAGGGGGCGCCCGCGTCGGTCTCGAGCGGAAGCGCGAGCGCAGCGGCGAGCGAGACCGCGCCGCGCATTCCCGCCCACGAGAGGAAGACGCCGCCGCGCCAGCTCGACATACGGCCTGCAAGCCACTTCGGCGCCTGCAGGACAGCGAACACCCAGGCGAAGCGCACCGCGACGACCGTCAGGCTGACGAGGATCGAGTACGCGAGCAGCGCTCCCGCGGAGATTCCCTCGAGCGCATCCACGACCACGGGCAGCTGGAGGCCGACGAGCACGAAGAGGAGGGCGTTCAGGAGGTACTGCACGATCTCCCACACGGCGAACGTCTGGAGGCGCACCTGGGCCGTCGTCAGCTCGGGCGTGTGCCAGCCGAGATAGATGCCCGCCGACACCGCCGCGAGCACGGCCGACGCGCCCAGGAGCTCGGCGGGGATGAATGCGAGGTACCCCGTCATCAGCGAGATCGTGATCTCCGCGGGCGGGTTGTCGAGCCGACGACGAAGCTGCCGGACGAGCCACCCCACCGCGAGCCCGACACCGATGCCGCCGGCAACACTGAGGACGAACAGGCCGCCGGCGTGGGCCGCCGAGAACGAGCCCGAGACGACGGCGACGACCGCGACCCGGTAGGCGACGAGCCCCGTCCCGTCGTTGACGAGGCTCTCCCCCTCGACGATCGTCACGAGCTTGCGCGGCACGCCGAGCCGGCGCGCGATCGACGTCGCCGCAAGCGGGTCGGTCGGCGAGACGATCGCACCGAGGACGAACGCGCTGCCCCACGAGAGCCCGTCGACGAACGCATGTGCGACGACGGCGACGCCGGCCGTCGTCGCCACGACGAGGCCGACCGCGAGCGCGCTGAGCGGCCGTGCGGTGGCCCGCAGGTCGCGGAGCGACGTGAAGAACGCGGCGCTGTAGAGGAGCGGCGGCAGCACGCCGAAGAACACGAGCTCGGGCCGCAGCTCGAGCTCGGGCATCCCCGGCACGAGGCCCAGCGCGAGCCCGCCGACGACGAGCAGGATCGGGTACGGCACCCGGAGCGCGGGCGCGATCACGAGCATCGTCGCGACGGCGACGATCAGGCCGAGCGCGACGAGCCCGTCGTAGGGCTCCAGATGCATCGCAGCATCTTGCCCGCGCCGATCGGGCGGGCGTCCGCTGCGGGAAGGCGACGTCCGCCCCGGCGCCGGGCGACACGCCGCCGGGCGCAGGATCGGCGAGAGCGCGTGGCGCCGGCTCGACGAAGGGCCCGTAGACTCGGACCGTCCAGCGAAAGGAGCGAGGGTTGATCAAGCTGCTGACCGACCTCCCTGCGGGCGTCGTCGGGATCGAGGCGCTGGGGCACGTCGAGGCCGACGACTACAGGGTCGTCGTCGAGCCGGCGGTCAAGGCGGCACTCGAGCAGTCGGAGAAGATCCGGCTCCTCTACGTCCTCGGCGAGGGGTTCGACGGCTACTCGGCCGCCGCGTCGTGGGAGGACGCGAAGCTCGGGATCGGACACTGGGGCGCCTGGGAGAAGATCGCCGTCGTGACCGACCGCGGCTGGCTCCGCGACGGGGTGAAGGCGTTCGGGTGGATGTTCCCGGGTGAGGTGCAGGTCTTCCCGACCGCCGAGCAGGAGACCGCGAGGGCCTGGGTGAGCACGTAGCCGGCGCCCGCCGGGGGAGTCGCGAGGACATGCGAGCGGTAGGCTGCGGCGGTGCCGGAAGCGACCGCCGACCATCACGCCACGTCGATCGACGGTCGCCATTTCGTGCTCGCGGTGCCGGTGGAGTCGCTCGACGTGCGCGTCGGAAGCTACGTGGTGATCGACGGCGACGGCGCGGGACGGCTCGGGTACGCCACCAGCGTTGCGCTCGACCCCGCCGACGGCCGTCTCGCGGCGATCGAGGGCAGAGTCCTCTCGGGCGACGGAGGGACATTCGCACGGGCCGCCACGCGTGCGGCGACGCCGTCGGAGGTCGCCGGCTGGCTCGACGTCGTCAGACCGCCGCGGGCGACGCTCGACGTCGGCTCGCTCACATACGCCGACGGGGTGCCGCTCGCTCTCGACGCCGGAGCCTTCGACCGGCACACGTTCCTCTGCGGCCAGTCCGGCTCGGGGAAGACGTACGCGCTCGGCACCATCCTCGAGCGGCTGCTTGCCGAGACATCGCTCCGGATCGTGATCCTCGATCCCAACTCGGACTTCGTCCGGCTGGGAGAGTTGCGCGACGGGGCCGAAGACGGCACGCGGGAGCGGTACGCAGCAGCCGCCGGGGGCATCGAGGTCAGGACGGCCGGCGATGCAGGCCCGGACCGGCTCCACGTCCGCTTCCGGGACTTCGACGCAGCCGAGCAGGCCGCTGTGCTCCGCCTCGACCCGATCGACGACCGCGAGGAGTACGCGGCGCTCGCCGAGGCGCTCGAGAGCACCGAGACATCCGGCGCGGGCACGGTGCGCGACGTGGTCGACCAGATGTGCGCCGCGCCGGCCCCGTTGCGCTCGCTCGGGGTGCGGGCTCGCAACCTCGGCGTCGACCGCTGGCAGATCTGGTCGGGGGACGACCCCGGGTCGCTCGAGGCCCTCGTGCAGCCGGGAGGTCCCCGATGCGTCGTCGCCGACCTCGGCTCGCTCGGAACCCGGGACGAGCAGGCGGTCGCTGCGGAGGCGCTCCTCGCGGCCCTCTGGCGCAGGCGGGCTGCCCGCGAGCCGGTGCTGATCGTGATCGACGAGGCGCACAACGTGTGCCCCGGCACCGCCGACGACCCCCTCACCGCGATGGCCACCGAGCACGCGGTTCGCATCGCGGGCGAAGGGCGGAAGTTCGGGCTCGTCCTGCTCGTCGCGACGCAGCGTCCACAGAAGGTGCACGAGAACGTCGTCTCGCAGTGCGACAACCTCGTCCTCATGCGGATGAACTCCAGATCGGACCTCGCGGTGCTTTCGGAGACCTTCTCCTTCGTGCCGTCGCCGCTTCTCGCGCAGGCGGCGGAGTTCCGGCAGGGCGAGGCCGTCGTGGCGGGCAAGCTGGTGCCGAGCCCGACCCTCGGGCGCTTCGGGCCCCGCTGGACGGTCGAGGGCGGCTCGGACGTGCCGTCGGACTGGGCTGCCCGCCGCGACTGAACAGTGAGTCCGCGCCCCGGCCAGCCATTAGGATCGTCGCCGTGACGAGCGCGACGACCGCCTCCGCCGCCGCCGTCCGGGGCTCGGAGACCGTGCTGATGACGTTGGCGGTGGGGCAGTTCGTGATGGCGCTCGACACGACCGTGATGAACACGGCCATCGCGACCGTCGCCGCGGACGTCGGGACGACCGTCACGGGGATCCAGACGGCGATCACGCTCTACACGCTCGTGATGGCGTCGCTGATGATCACGGGCGGGAAGATCGGCCAGATCCTCGGTCGGAAGCGGGCGTTTTCGATCGGCTGCGTGATCTACGGGTGCGGGTCGCTCACGACCTCGCTGGCGCCGAACTTGACGGTGCTGATCATCGGCTGGTCGTTCCTCGAGGGGATCGGTGCGGTGCTGATCATGCCGGCGATCGTCGCGCTCGTCGCGACGAACTTCGGCCGGTCGGAGCGGCCGCGCGCGTACGGCCTCGTTGCCGCGGCCGGCGCGATCGCATGCGCAGTCGGGCCGGTGATCGGCGGGGCGTTCACCACGTACGCCTCCTGGCGGTGGGTGTTTGCCGGCGAGGTGCTGATCGTGCTCGTGATCCTTGTCCTGGCGAGGCGGTTCAACGACACCCCGGCCGAGGAGGGCGTCAAGCTCGACCTGGTCGGGACGGCGCTGTCGGCGGCCGGGCTCGGCCTGATCGTGCTCGGGATCCTGAAGTCGGGCACGTGGGGCTTCGTCCAGCCCAAGCCCGACGCGCCCGAGTTGCTCGGGCTCTCACCGGTGATCTGGATGATCCTCGCAGGCGCCGTGCTGCTCGGCCTGTTCCTTGCCTGGGAGAACCGGCGGATCGAGCGAGGCCAGGGCGCGCTGATCGACCCGGCGATGCTGCGCAACCTGCAGCTGCGCAACGGGGTCACGTCGTTCCTGTTCCTGTTCCTCGTCCAGGCCGGGATCTTCTTCGTCGTGCCGCTGTTCCTGTCGGTCGCACTCGGGTTGTCGGCGGTCGCGACCGGTGTGCGGCTGCTGCCGCTCTCGCTGACGCTGCTGCTGTTCGCGGTCGGCGTCCCGAAGCTCCTGCCGAACGCCAACCCGCAGCGGGTGATCCGCATCGGCTTCGTCGTCATGTTCGCGGGGCTCGTGCTCCTCGTCGCCCTGCTCGACTACGGCGCGGGCCCCGAGATCGTGACCTGGCCGCTGCTGCTCGCCGGCGCCGGCATCGGCGCGATCGCCTCCCAGCTCGGCAGCGTCACCGTCTCCGCCGTGCCCGACGAGCAGGCGGGCGAGGTCGGCGGACTCCAGAACACCGGCACGCAGCTCGGCGCCTCGATCGGCACGGCCCTGGCCGGTGCTGTCCTCATCTCGGGCCTGACGGCGTCGTTCCTCACCGGCATCGAGAACAACCCGCGCGTCCCGGACCGCGTCGTCTCGCAGGCGCAGACGGAGCTCGCCGGCGGCATCCCGTTCATGTCCGACAAGGATCTCGAGGCCGCGCTCGAGGACGCGCACGTGCCGCGGCGGACGACCGACGAGATCGTGAAGGCAAACGAGGAGGGCCGGATCGACGGGCTCCGCGCAGCCGTTGCGCTCCTGGCGCTCATCTCGCTCGCCGCCCTGCCGTTCACCCGGGGCATTCCGACGGTGCAGCCCGGCTCCCAGTCCAAGCCCAGCTCACCGCCGACGTAGCCGATCCGACGGCCGCCGGTCCGGTGCAGTCGGTGCCGGACAGCCGGCGGTGCACGTCCCGCCCACGATCTCTCGGCCACGAGGCTCAGCGGGTCGCTCGGCCGGCGCGAGCGACCCGGGACAACGAGAGCTCGGCCTCTACCGCCCCCCGGACGTCGGGGTGGACCCGATCGATGCCGAGCTCGTCGAGGACCCCGTCGGCGTCGAGGATCGCGCGGACCTGTGGCTTCACCCCGCTGAGATGGAGACGCACGCCGCCGACGGATAGGAGCTCGTGGATCTCGGCGAGCTTCGCGGAGCCCTGGGAGTCGACGAAGGTGACGGCGTCCAGATCGAGCACGAGCCCCTCGAGACCGACGATCTCGTCGACGAGATCGCGAACACGGTCCTCCAGCGCCTCCGCGGTCGCGAAGAAGAGGCCGCCCTCCAGTCGGAGGACAGCGATGCCGGCGAGTGTCTCGTCATCCGGATGCTCGTCGAGGGCGCGGAACACCAGGGTGCCGGGCTGCCGCCCAAGGAGCGGCATCGGCGGCCGCGTGGCGACGTAGACGAGCCAGCCGATCGACAGCACGACTCCCACGGCGACGCCGGCCAGGATGCCGACAGAGAGGACACCGACGATCGAGACGGCGGCGACCCAGAAGTCGAACGGGGTCACGCGGTGGAGTCGGCGCAGCTCGGCGACGTCGATCATCCCGAAGACGACGGCGTCGATGATGATCGCGGCGAGCACGGCCGTCGGCAGCCCCGAGAAGAGCGGTGCGAGCACGATCAGCGTCCCGACCACGAGCGCCCCGGTGATCAGCGAGGCGACAGGCGTGCGTGCTCCTGCCGCCTCGTTGAGCGAGCTGGCGGAGAGGCTGGTCGACACGGGCATCCCCTGGAGCACCCCGGCACCGACGTTCGCCATTCCCTGGGCAACCGATTCCTGGTCGAGGTCGATCCGGTACCGGTGCCGGGCGGCGAATGCCCGTGCGTCTCCGGCGTTCTGGGAGAAGCCGATCAGCAGCAGCGCGGCGGCGGCGATGCCGATCACGCCGAAATGCGCCCGGACGACATCGATGTCCGGAAGCTGCGGCGTCGGCAACCCGCGGGGTACCTCGCCGACCAGCGCCACACCGTGGTCGCCGAGGTCGAGCAGCGACGATGCGAGGAGCCCGCCGACGACGAGGACGAGTGCGCCGGGGACGGCCGGCGCTGCGAACCGAAGCCCGAGAATGACGACGAGCGCCGTCAGCCCAACGGCGAGCGTCGCCCAGTCGAGCTCGTCGAGCCCGCGGATCCACGAGCCGAGCTCGCGCCAGGCGTTGACACCGTCGGAGGACGTTCCCGTCAGCTTCGGTAGCTCGCCGATCACGACGTCGACGGCGGCTCCGGCGAGAAACCCCGTGACCACCGCCTTCGAGAGGAACTGCGCGATCCAGCCGAGCCGGAACGCAGCCAGCAACAGGTACAGCAGACCTGCCAGCAGGGTGGTCGCCGCCACGAGCTGGGCAGCCTCGTCACCGGCCAGGCCGGTCACGAGAACGGCGCCGCCGGCCACCGCGGCGAGAGACGAGCTCGGTCCCGTCGAGATCTGCCTCGACGTGCAGAACACCGCATAGATGAGAGCGCCCGCTGCCGCGGCATAGAGCCCGTTCTGGAGCGGCACGCCCGCGATCCCTGCGTATCCGAGGTTCTTCGGCACGATCAGCGCCGTCACGGCAATTCCCGCCGCAACGTCGCCTCGCAGCCAGCGGCGCTCGTAGCGAGGCAGCCACTCGGCGATCGGGAGCAGACGTCTCATCGCACGTGGAGGCCGGTCGATGCGGATCGGTCGGCTCGTGGATGCCCGGCTTCGGGCGGGGAAGCCCGCGCCGTGCCGCGTGGCCTCATGCCGTCTCCGGGTGAGCCGGACCGACCGGGGCCCCGTCGAAGCGTTCGAGCAGCACGCCGTGCCGGAGCCCTCGGTCGCTGACGACGAGCGACTCGCAGCCGAGCTTCTCCATCGTCGTCCGCACGATGCAGGCGCCTGCGAGCACGACCTCGGCTCGTCCCGGCTGGAGGCCGATGATCCGCCGGCGCTCGTCGGCGGTGCGCGTGCGGTAGAGCTCGATCTGGCGGTCGATCTCGGTTCGATCGAGGGTCGTGCCCTGGACGACGTCCGGGTCGTACGTCGCGAGTGCGTGCATCACGGCGGCCAGGTTCGTGACGACTCCACCGAGCGCGACGAGCTCGTCGGGGCGCGGACGACCGTCGAGGCGGGCGAGGTCGCTGCCGATGGCGTCCATGACCTCCGCGAGCGTTCCCGCACTCACCGGCCCGTCGAGACCGAAGCGCTCCGTCAGCCTGACGGCGCCCACATTCACGCTGAACCGCTCCTCGACGCGCTCACCCCTGCCGAAGGTGAACTGGGAGCTACCACCACCCGTGTCGAAGACGACCATCCTCCCGGCCGCAAGGCCGACGCCCGCCTTCACGGCGAGGTATGCAAGCCGGCTCTCCTCCTCGCCGGAGATCACCTCGATCTCGACGCCCGTTCGGCTTCGGACGCGCGCGACGAACTCGTCGGCGTTCGAGGCGATTCGCATCCCCGCCGTCCCGACGGCCGCGATCGACCGCACGCCGTGGTGGCGGGCCTCGCTCACCATGGCGGCGATCGCTTCGAGTGTCCGTCGCATCGGCTCCGGCTGGAGCTCGCCGGTCTCGTCGAGACCCTCGCCGAGTCGCGTGATCTCGGAGCGGTCGACGAGGGTCTGCCACCCGGCGTCGCGGGCACGCTCGGCGAGGTGGAGCTTGACGGAGTTCGTGCCGACGTCGATCACGGCATAACGCGGGGCGCTGCGCTGCGCGAGTTGCTCGAGCCCGCGGGGCATGCTCACGTTCGGCCGCAGCGGGAAGCCGAGGCGCTGCACGAGGGCGGCCACGCTCTCGGGGTCCTCGGACTCGACCGCGATCGTCTCGGTCTGCTCATCCCCCACACGCACCGTCGTCAGCTCCGCGCGACAGCCGCCGCCCCGGAAGAGCCGTCGCGTCTTGTGCACGTCGACGACGTGGAGGTCCACGCGCCCCCGGAGCAGGCCGCGGATCTCCTCCAGGCCGTACGACGGACGATCGAGCTGCGGCCGCGAGGTGACGTCCAGCGCGTCCAGCATGACGCCGACATCGTCGGCGGAGAGGGGCAGCGCAGCCTTCAACACGGGTCTCCACTGCTCGAGCCCAACGTCGTCGACCTGCTCGAGCACCTTGACGTCGACCATGTCGTCCCTGAACTTGACGGACGCGGGCGTCGGCGAGAGGGCGTACACCTCGTCGCTCTCCCGCATTCCACTCGGCGTGAGCTCGTTCGACGAGTCGACGAGCGCAAGGTCGTCCGCGAACGTTCGCCACTCCCACCGCGGGATGACGGCCGGCGTGGAGGCTGGCATCACGAGCTCGCCGGGTGCGTCGTGCCGTCGAGCACCTTCGTGGGGGAGTGCAGCTCCGTCTGCCGCGGCGATCGCGTGCGCGTGACGGAGGTCTGCATCGTCGCGATCTGCCCCATCTGGGTTCCCATGCCTGTCGCCGTGATCACGACCCTATCGAGGCGCCCGGTGAGGAGACCCTGGATCTAGCCGATCGAGGTCGGCGCGACCGAATGCTCCTGCGGCGTATCGATCGGCCCCCGCACGCGCTTCCAGACGAGGTCGAGGACAACCGCGAGCACGGCCATCGCAACGATGGCGGCAAACGTCTCCGGGGCGTTGCGCAACGTGTCGACCGCGAAGAATCCAAGCACGATGGCGGTCGCCGCAAGGGCCAACAGGACGATCGGCGCGCTCGCGCCGATCTCGGCTCGCAGCCGCAGCGCCGCGAGCCCGATCAGGAGGAAGATCATCAGGGAGCAGGCGCTGCCGACCGAGGCGATCGCAGAGAGGTCGACGACATTGGAGACCACGAGGACGAGCCCGGCGGTGATCAGCAGACCTGCGTGCGGGCCGAGCCGCGAGCCCCGGCCGAAGAAGGTCGGGAACTGCCCCTGGGCGGCGAGCATCGAGGTCAACCCGCCCGACGCGTAGAGCGTGGCGTTGACCGAGGACGCGGTGGCGAGCAGAGCGGCGATCGCCATCATCGTGAACCCGGCGTCGCCGAGCGCAGGCCGCGCCGCCTCGGCGATCGCGGTCTCGCCGTACCCGATCGCCTGGTCGACGGTGAGCGTGCCGAAGACCCCGAGCGAGATGAGCAGGTAGAGGACCGTCGTCACGCCGAGCGCGGCGTACATTGCGAGCGGCAGCTCACGCCCCGGATCGCGGAGGTCTCCCGCCGCGAAGGTGATCACGCTGAAGCCCAGATAGGCGAAGAAGGTGAGCGCCACGCTGGCGACGATGTCCGTGAACGGCGGATAGCTGCTGAACGAGAGCAGGTCGAAGTCGATGTCGGCGATCGTCACCGCGATGAAGACCGCGAAGACCGCGAGGAGCGCGATCACGATCACCGACTGCGCCCGGTCGACCAGCGTCGAGCCGACGATAGAGACCCCCGCCATCGCGATCACGACGAGCGTGGTGAACACGTTGTCCCAGCCGCTCCATGCGTTGTCCCCGACGAACAGCGACGTGGCGTAGGTGCCGAACGAGACCGCGACCATCGAGCAGACGATCACGATCGCGGCGAAGTAGCCGAGCCACGCCGCGATGCCCACGAGGCGGCCGTTGCCGAAGCCCTGGATCAGGTACGCGAACAGCCCGCCGGACGACGGGTAGCGCACGCCGAGCTTGACGACCGTATAGCCGAGGAGCGAGGCAACGATGCCGGCCAGGAGGAACGACAGCCACACCGCCGAGCCGGCCACCACGGCCGCCTCTCCGAGCAGCGCGAAGATCCCGGCACCGACCATCGCGCCGATGCCGAGAAAGGCGGCCCCGCGGACGCTCATGTCATGGTGCCGTCGCCGTCGGCACCGGCGCGGCTGGGGTGTGGCCGCCGAAGAAGAGCCAGACGATGACGAGCCCGGTGAGGGCGGTCACGATCCAGCAGATCTGGAGCGGCACCTGGAAGGAGTGGTCGACGACGCGCTTGCCGAGGTTGGTCGTCCCCGTCGTGTCGGCCTCGGCCGCTGCGATCTGCGTGCCGTTGGCGGGCAGGAGGAGCACGCCCACGACTGCGGTCCACATCGCGATCATGTAGCCCGCCCCGATGCCGAGCGCGAGGCCGAGCGGCACCATCGTGCGCGTCGCGGCGGACTGGCTCGTCGTGAGCCCGGCGACGAGGAAGATGGCCACCGCGATCATGAACGGCCACTTGTCCGCGAGGCTTCCGAGGGCCAGGACGATCGCGTCCTCGTTGTTGGCGATGAAGGTGTCCGCCATCCAAGCGATCCCGAAGAGCGCGATCATCGCGATCATGCCCGAGCGGAAGATCGGCGTGGCCGGGATGTCGGTGGTCTTCACGTGGGCGAAGACGAGGATGAGCGCCGCGGCGGTGAGCATGATCATCTGGATCAGCGGGGTGACCGACATCGGCTCGACGCCGCCGCCCTCGGCGGCCACCGTCGGGCGGATGCCCTCGAAGAAGCCGAACAGGCAGATCGTGAAGACACCCGCGAGGAAGATCGCGACGCTGCGCTTCGCGAAGGGCAGGAGGACGATGTCGGCCGCGGGCGCCGGCGGCTGCACTTCCCCCGCGGCCAGGCGGCGCTGATACTCGACGTCGTCGTCGAGCTCCACGCCGTAGCGGCTCATGACGACCGACATCGCGAAGATTCCGATCAGGCTCGCCGGAATCGTGATGAGCAGGACGTCGACGAGGTCGTAGTCGTAGATCTCGACCAGCGGCAGAAGGGTGGCCATGGCTGCTGCGACGGGGCTCGAGGTGATGCCGAGCGCGTTCGCCACCGTCGAGCCGGCGAGCGCGCGCTCGGGCCGGATCTTGTTCGCGTACGCGACCTCGTTGATGACGGGGATGATCGAGAAGAAGGTGTTGCTCGTGCCGGTGAGGATCGTGAGGAGGTACGAGACGTACGGCGCGACGAAGTTGAGCGCCTTCGGTCTGGCACGCAGCGCCTTGCTCGCGACCTGGACCATGTAGTCGACGCCGCCCGCGGCCTGCATCGCCGCCGCCGCCGAGACGACGGCGATGATGATCAGGATCGCGCTGATCGGCGGCTCGCCGGGGTCGAGCCCGAACACGAAGACGAGGACGAGCGTGCCGACCCCGCCCCAGAGACCGAGCCCGATCCCACCCGAGCGGACGCCGAGAGCGATGAAGCCGATGACGACGAGGCCCTGAATCGCGACGAGGATCCAGTCCATCGTGGTCATGAGGTCGTCTCCTCGCGCAGCTGCTGGCAGGTGCTCGAGTCGCGCAGCGCAGCCGCGAGCTCGGGGTCGGTGCGGGCGAGGTCCGCGACCGTCTTGACACCACTCGTGACCGCGCCGGTGATCGCACGCGCCGCGTCGGTCAGCTGGGCGATCGCATCGGCGAGGGTGTCGGCCTCCTGGTCGAGCGAATCCTGCGCGTCCTCGAGGTCGTTGCGCGTCGCGTCGGCCCATCCCGAGATCGCGTTCGCTGCCTGCTCGCCCTGAGGCGTGTCGGGCACGCCGGCGTTGTCGATGCCGGTGATCATCGTCTGCGTCGCCCGCACGGTGCGCTCGAGCCCGGTCCGGACGAAGCCCGTTCGGCTCTGTGGCGTCTCCGACTGCGGTTCCGCGGTGCCCGTCGAGCCGGTTGCGCTCGGTTGGCGGATCTCGTCGACGATCGACTCGATCTCGCCGCGCCAGACGGCGACCGAGCCGCAGACGCTGTCCGCCCACTCGCCCGCCGGGACGGTCTCTCCGCTCTTGTCGCGGTTGCCGATCATCGCCGTAGCCACGAGCACGACCAGGACACCGGCGACGATCGCGACGATCCAGAGGAGTCCTCGGCGCATCTCCTAGCTCCTTTCCGCCGAGTACTCACCGACGATGCCGACGAGCAGCTTCCAGAAGCGCTCGACCGTGGGGATGCTCACCCTCTCGTCGGGCGAATGGGGCCCCTCGATCTGCGGGCCGATCGCCAGCATGTCGAGGTGGCCGCTCACCTTCGTGCCGATCACCGCCGTCTCCAACCCGGCATGGATCGCGTTGACCGTCGGGGGCTCGTGGAAGAGCCGCTCGTAGACCGTCCCCGCGACGGCGAGCAGTTGCGAGTCGAGGTCGGGTCGCCAGCCGTGGTAGTTGTGCTTCACCTCGAGCGTGCCACCGGCGAGTCGTGCGGCCGCATCGAGCGCCGCGACCACCTCGGGCAGCGCCGAGTCGTTGGACGAGCGCGAGAGGCTGTGCAGCGTGAGGCGCCCGCCCTCGGTCGCCGCCTCGCCGAGCGACGTGCTCGTCTCGACGAGCCCGTCGAAGTCGGGGCTCATCGCGAGCGGCCCCGTCGGCACGAGCGCGACGACGTCCAGCAGGGTGGCCGTGCCCGCCTCCGTCCAGGCGTCGGCGGCGGCATCGGCGGCTTCGACGGTCACCGTCGCTCCCGGGTCGGTCTTCGCGTAGGCATCTCGGACGACGGCGGTCGCCGCATCCACCGCAGCCCGGAATGCGGTCTCCTGGTCGCGCGGCACCGAGCAGACCGCGACGGCGTCGCGGGGGATCGCGTTCCGGCTCTTGCCGCCGTCGAGCGAGACGAGCCGGAAGGGCGCGGCCGCGTACGTCTCGCGCAGCACACGGCCGAGCACCTTGATGGCGTTCGCATGCCCGAGGGCAATCTGGACACCCGAGTGGCCGCCGAGCCCTCCGCCGGCAACCAGTGAGAGCGTGACCGCGTCCGGGGCGCAGGCGTCCCGTGGCGCGTCGACCCGGACCCATGTATCGGTGCTGCCGGCGCACCCGACGGTGAGGACGCCGTCCTCCTCGCTGTCGAGGTTGATCAGGGTCGAGCCGGTGAGCAACGTCCCGTCGAGGGCGTTCGCGCCCTCGAGCCCGACCTCCTCGGCGACCGTCATCAGCAGCTCGAGCGGGCCGTGTGGGATCGACTCGTCCTCGACCAGCGTCATCATCGCGGCGATCGCGACGCCGTCGTCGGCGCCCAGGGTCGTGCCGTCCGCCGTGAGCCAGTCACCGTCGCGGAGGAGCGCGATCCGTCCCTCCGTGGGGTCGTTCGGGCTGGCCGGGTCGCGCTCGCACACCATGTCCAGGTGGCCTTGGAGGACGAGGGTGGGCGCCGATTCGCGGCCGGGCGTCGCGGGCACGCGGATGACGAGGTTGCGGCCCGCGTCCTGCCGGAGCTCGAAGCCCCGGTCGCCCGCCCACGCGCGGACGTGCTCGATCACCGGCTCCTCGCGCCGCGAGGGGCGCGGGATCCTCGTCAGAGCCTCGAAATGCGCCCAGAAAGATTGCGGCTCGACGCCCGCCAGGGCCGGTGTCTCGACCGCCATCTCGTCACACCCCTCCGTCTGGCCCTCGAGTCGCCCGGACCCGCTACGCGAGCGCCTTCTGCTTGAGGGCCTCGAACTCCGCCTGCGTGATCGCCCCGGAGTCGAGGAGCTGCTTGGCCTTGTCGATCTCGGCCGCCCCGCCGCCGCCGCTGCCCGCGGTCTGCCGCACGTAGTCGTCGAACCGGTCTTGCTGGGCGCGGGAGCGCTGGAGGTTCCGCTCGGTCATCCCGACGTTCTGCGTGATCAGGTAGATGAACACGCCGAGGAAGGGCAGCAGGATCGCGAAGATGATCCATCCCGTCTTCCCCCACCCCGAGATGTCGTGCCGGCGGAAGATGTCGGCGAAGACCGTGAACAGCAGCCAGAACCACAGGATCCACACGAAGAAGATGGCCATCGTCCACATCAGGTCGAGGAACGGGTAGTCGGTCGCGAGCACAAGCTCTCCTCTGGTGTCGACAGCAGCGCCACCCTACGCCGCACGAGGCAGGTTGGAAAGCCCAGGCCCGACGCTCGCAGGGCACACAGCCAGCTCGGCACGGGCTCGGCCCATGCCCCGGAAGCGCCCGGGGGCGCGCGGTCAGCGCCTCGAGTAGTCCTTCCGCCGCACCCACAGCACGTAGACGAGCAGCGTCGCGACGCTGAACACGACCCCGGCTGCGGAGGTTTCGGCCGAGAAGTCACGCCAGGGTCGACGAATATCGCGGCATGATGCAGCCGACCGCCAGAGGATATCGCCGGAACGTCAGCGCCAGGACATCGTGTGCTGCTTCGGGGGTTTCGGATACTAGCGGCGACGCGGGCAGTCACGCGACGCCGCCCCCGGCCGCCGGCGCGCACGAGCGCCTGCCGGGCTTCATCTACGGCACGCTGGTGGTGCTGACGATGATCGTGGTCGGCGCCAAGGCCTACCCGGACGACCCGGGGATCGTCGCCGCCCTCGTCGTCCTCACGGCGGCGGTGCTCTGGCTCGCGCACGTCTACGCCCACGGCGTGGCGCTGAGCGTCTCGGACGAGAAGCGCGTCTCGCTCGTCGAGCTTCGTCATCTCGCTCGGCGCGAGGGCTCGATCGTGCAGGCCGCCCTCCCGCCCGTCGTCCCGCTGCTCCTGGCCTCCGCCGGTGTGATCTCGACCCGGGTCGCCCTCTGGGCGGCAATCGCCGTCGGCCTCGTCGTGCTGGGTGTGCTGGGCGTCCGGTTCGCGCGGATCAGGGGGCTCGGCACGCTCAGGACGTGCGCGGCCGTCGCCGCGAACCTCGCGTTCGGCGGGCTCGTCGTCGCGCTCAAGCTGGTTCTCGCACACTGACGCGCCGGCGACCGCCGTGGTCAGAGCAACGGGGAGAGAACGGCGAAGGCAGCGCCGCGCGCCCGCTCCTTCGCGCCGCTCAGGCGGCGGCCCGGCGACGAGACCGCCTCGGCGGGCTCGCTGAAGCGCTCGCCGAACTGCGCCGCGACCGCGGGTGAGCGGACGAGGAGGTCGATCTCGAAGAACCGCTTGAGGCTCCACGCCTCGAGGTTGCACGTGCCGGCGAGCACGTCCTCGCCGTCGCGGACGAAGGCCTTGGCGTGCAGCATGGTCGGGTACTCGAGAATCCGCACGCCGGCGTCGAGCAGGGCCGCGTGGTGGAACTGCTGCGCCGCCGCGCACGCCCAGTTGTTCGCGTTCGCCGGGACGAACAACCGCACACGCACCCCACGACGCGCGGCCCGTTCGATCCGCCGGATCATCCCGCGGTCGGTGACGTACGGATTGACGACGTCCAGCGTCTCGACGGCGCCGTCGAGCATCCGGCCGATCGCGTCCGTGATCGGCCGGAACCTGCCGGGTGCGTTGTGGAGCACCGTCGCGGGGATCGGCGCCGGTTCGTCGTCCGCCCGGGGGAGGAGCGCGTCGAGCGTGGCGACGGGGATCGCGCCGCCGAGCCAGCGGAACCCGCCGAGGAAGACGAGCTGCAGCTGCGCGACGACCGGCCCGGTGACCCGGAGGAACAGGTCGTGGAACCGGCCGTCGGCGAAGTGGTCCTCGATGCCGGCCCCGCCGACCCACCCGATGCGTCCGTCGACGATCACGACCTTGCGATGATCGATGTGCCCGAGCGCGCGCACGTTCCACCTCGTGGCCCCGCCGCCTCCGAGCGGCCCGAATGCAGCGCGCGGCTTCGTCGCGCGCACGACGCAGACCTCGACGCCGGCGGCGGTCAGCCGCTCGTAGAACGCGCGTGAGCCTCCTTCCGGGTCCGAGCCCTGACGGTCGACGACGAGCCGCACGGGCACGCCGTCCCGTGCCTTGGCGACGAGGGCGTCGGCGAACGCATCCCCCACCTCGCCGGGCCGGAACCCGAACTGGTTGATGTGGATCGACGACGAGGCGGATCGCACGTCCTCGAGCATCGGCGGGTAGAACGCGTCGCCTTCGACGAGAACCTCGACCGAGGACGCCCCGCTCTCCTCGAACCGCATCGCGAGATCGCGCAGTGCGACGGGGGCGGTGAGCACGCGCTCGGCGTGCTCACGGATCACTGCGGTTGCACCCATGCCCTCGAACGCACCGGGACGCCGGCACCGAAGGGGAGCGTTCCGGAGCGCTCACCCGGGGAACCGGAACGCGAGCGGAGATCAGCCACGTCCCACCGCCGCCGAACGCCCCGAGCGGTGACCCTGCGAGGGCGACTAGTACGCGGTCCGCATCCGCTGCGCGGGCTTCGCGGCATACGTGGCGATGTCGAGCGCGACGCCGAGCGCGATGAGCACGCCGTCCCAGAAGCCGCTGATGCCCACGACAGGCGACCAGGCGATGATGTACATCAGCGTCGTCCAGGGCAGGAACAGGAATCCGAGGAGCCCCCACACCCAGCTGTCGATGGCAGCGTCGGGCTTGTCCCCGAAGATCCACCAGAAGAAGAGGGCGATCCGCGGCCCGATGCCGCCGGCGAGGAGAAGGACGCAGCACACGCTCGCGAGTCTCGGGCATCGGCGGTCCCGTGTCAACCGTCAGGCTCCGGTGCCCGAGGCCGCTCGGTGCCGGGCGCGCACGGGCGCGGGCTCCAGAGTGCCGCGCACACTGCTAGAACCAGCCCATGCAGAAGCCCGGCGTCTCGGACGAGTCGACGAAGACGGCGCAGCCGGACAAGCTGCGCGGGCTGATCGACGCCGGGATCGCCCTCAACGCCGAACTGTCGCTCGACTCGCTCCTCCAGAGGATCGTCGAGGCCTCGGCCGAGCTGACCGAGGCACGATATGCCGCGCTCGGGGTGATCGACACGGCCGGGCGAGGGCTCGAGCGGTTCCTCACCACAGGTATCGACGAGGAGACGCACAGAGCGATCGGTGACCTGCCGCGAGGACGCGGCCTGCTCGGCGTCCTCATCCGCGAGGCGCGGCCGCTTCGGCTGCACGAGATCGCGGAGGACCCGCGCTCGGTCGGATTCCCGCGCAACCACCCGCCGATGAAGACGTTTCTCGGCGTCCCGATCGTGCTCCGTGGCATCGCGTACGGGAACCTCTACCTGACCGAGAAGGCGGGCGGCATCGACTTCACCGCGGAGGACGAGGAGCTCACCCAGCTGCTCGCGGCACAGGCCGCCGTCGCGATCGAGAACGCACGCCTGTACGAGTCGTCCACGCGCTGGCTCCGCCAGCTCGAGACGCTCAACGAGATCGGGAACGCGCTCGCCTCGGAAGTGGAGCTGGAACCGCTGCTCACGCTCGTCGCGCGACGGATGCAGGAGCCTGGTCGAGGCGAGGATCGTGTTGATCGCCCTGCCCGACGGACAGGGCTCGCTCACAGTCGCGGCCACCGCGGGCGACGCCGATCTCGTCGGAATGCTGCTCGAGATCGGCTCGACGAAGCTCGGCCGCGTCCTCGACCGCGGGCACATCGAGCGCGTCGACGCCGTCGTCGACGACCCGGAGGTCGACCAGCGCGTCGCGCGCGAGCTCGGGATCACCACCGCGATCTACCTGCCGCTCACGGTACGCGGCGAGCCGATCGGTGTCGTCGCCGTGCACGACAAGCTCGGGGCGGATCCACGCTTCGACGAGGGCGACGTCCGCCTCGCCGAGTCGCTCGTGGCCCGCGCGGCGATCGCCGTCGACCTCTCGGAGCGCGTGAGCCGCGACGCCCTGCGGCGCGTGGTCGACGCGCAGGAGCTCGAGCGGGCACGGCTCGCACGCGAGCTGCACGACCAGACGGGCCAGGCGCTGACGTCGATCCTGCTCGGGCTCAAGCACCTCGACGACGTCGTCGAGACCGACGAGGCGCGGCAGGCGACGGCCGCGATCCGCGAGCTCGTCGCCTCGACGCTGCAGGACGTCCGCCGGCTCGCGGTGGAGCTCCGGCCGAGCGCACTCGACGACTTCGGCCTCGTGCCCGCGGTGGAGCGCCTCGCCTCGAACCTCTCAGAGCAATCCGAGCTCGTCGTCGACCTCGAGGCCCGCCTCGGAGACCGGCGTCTGCCGCCCGAGGCGGAGACCGCGCTCTACCGCATCGTGCAGGAGGCGCTGACGAACGTCGTGAAGCACGCCAAGGCCCACCGTGTCAGCATCACCCTCGTGCGCAAGGAGGCGTCTGCGGTGGTGGTGATCGAGGACGACGGTCGGGGGTTCGAGCCCGGAGCGGTGCGCCAGGGCGCGCTCGGGTTCGTCGGCATGCGCGAGCGCGTCGAGCTCGTCGGGGGGCGTCTGACCGTGGAGTCCTCCCGATTCCGGGACGACGCTCGTCGCCGAGGTGCGCCTGGCCGGGCCGCCGGCCGAGGACGGGCAGTGAGCATCCGCGTCGTCCTCGTGGACGATCACGCGATCCTCCGCGCCGGCCTGCGGCGGGTGCTCGACGCGGAGGCCGACATCGAGGTCGTCGGCGAGGCCGAGTCCGCCGACCGGGCCGTCTTCGAGACGCTCTCGAGCAAGCCCGACGTGGTGGTGATGGATCTCGTGATGCCGGGGAAGTCGGGGATCGAAGGGATGCCGGCCGTGCTCCAGGCGGCGCCCGACGTGAAGGTGCTCGTCCTCTCGATGCAGGACGACCCTCGCTACGTCCGCGAGGCGTTCGAGATCGGCGCCTCCGGCTACGTGCTCAAGGAGGCGGCCGACACCGAGGTCGTCGGCGCGATCCGGGCGGTCGCCGCGGGCGAGCGTTACGTCCACCCGGCGCTCGGCGCGCGCCTCGTCGCCGCGGAGTGCCGAGGAGCGCAGGCGCGCGGAGGCCGACCCGTTGTCGGAGCGCGAGCGCGAGGTGCTGCGGCTGCTCGCTCTCGGGCCACACGAACCAGGAGATCGCGAAGATGCTCTACATCTCGGTCCGCACGGCCGAGACCCACCGCGCCCACATCATGCAGAAGCTCCGCCTCTCGAGCCGCGCGGAGCTCGTCCGCTACGCGCTCGAGAACGGCCTCATCGAGGGCTGAGGGCGCGTCAGCGGACGACGAGGACGTCGCACGGTGCGTGCCGGACGACCTTCGCGCTGACCGAGCCGAGCACGAGGCGCCGCAGCGACCGGCTGCGGCGGCCGAGGACGACGAGGTCGGCGTCGAGCTCGCGCGCCGCCTCGACCAGCTCGGCGGCCGGCTCGCCGACGGGCTGGAGGTACGTCGCCGTCACCTGCCGGCGGATCAGCTGCTCGCGGGCCTCGTCGAGCGGGCCGGGTCGGTAGCGGCCTCCGTCGGACGTGACGCTGACGACGGTGAGCGTGGAGCCGTACCCCGCCAGGTCGGCCGCCCGGTCGAGCGCGCGGCGGGCCGCGTCCGAGTCGTCGTAGGCGACCATGATCTTCCGCGGTTGCGCTGCCATGTCCTCGATGGTGGCCGTTGGGCCTGCCCTGCGTCGTCCGCGCGCAGCCGCATTCGTCTGCGGGGAAGTACTGAGCCGCGCCGGCGTGCAAGACGCACGGAGAGGGCGGCCCGGAGGCCGCCCTCTCTCTCACTCCGGGAGGTCGGAGCGATCAGTGGCCGACGGCCACCTTCGTCGTGACCCCTGGCTGCGCGGCGGCCTCCTCGCGGAACCGTCCGCCGAGCACTGCGAGCGCCAGGATCATCAGGCCGAAGCCGGTCAGGAGCAGCGCCACCCCGACCACGATCCCGAAGACCGACAGCTGCGCCGCCATGTAGCTCGTGTTGAGCGCCGTGGTGAGAGCCGTCTCGGTCACCCAGAGGTTGCGGGCGCCGTTCGCGATCGGCTGGCCGCTCGAGTCCTTCGCGGCTGCCGCCTCGTCGTTCGTGCCCTTCGGCTCGCTCGGGTTCGCTGCCGACTGGTACCGGCCCATCTGTGCGTACGTGAGGCCGCCCGACGACTCGAGCGTGTGCGTCCGCATGATCTGTGCGAACGCGCGCGCCTGGTCACCGTTCGTCACCTGCTGACCGGCCCACTGATCGGCGTACTTCGCAACTGCCGGGTCGGTCGCGTCGCCGAAGAAGATCTGCTCCTGCTTGAGGCTGTCCTGCACGGTGCTGCGGCCGTCGAAGCCCATGTAGAGCGCCGCGGCGCCGAAGATGATGAGGACGACGCTCGCTGCGAGCCCACCCCATTCGAGAATCCTCCGTGTGTTCATCGCTCCTCCTCCCGATGGATCATGTTGTTGTTGCCCGGAGGTTCGTCGCCCGGGGCCGCGGCGCCATCGGGGTTTCGTCGCCGCGCACCTGCGACGAAACCCCGCTCTCGTCCTGTGGAGAACTACGCAGGGCCGGGAACCGGCCCGCGCTACCAGGACTTCGCGCGCGCGACCGTGTCCGGCTTGCCGACACGGATGCGGGCATCGACCGCGACGCAGCGGTCGGGCAGTGCGAGCACGGGGTTCAGGTCGAGCTCGGCCACCGCGGGCAGGTCTTCGCCGAGCCGCGCGAGCCGCAGGACGAGGTCGACGAGCGCGGCCCGGTCGGCCGCAGGCGCGCCACGGAAGCCGGCCACGAGACGGCCGGCCTTGCCGCCGTCGACGAGCTCCTCGGCGTCGACGTCCGTGAGGGGCGCGATGCGGAACGCCGCCTCGCCGATCAGCTCCGCGAACACGCCTCCCGGCCCGAACGCCACGAGCGGCCCGAAGACGGGGTCCTGGACGACGCCGGCCAGGAGCTCCGCGCCGCCCGCGAGCATCGGCTGGACGATCACAGGCGCGCCGATCCGGGTGGCGGCGGCGGCGACGGCCTCCTCGTCGGCGAGGTCGAGGGCGATCCCGCCCGTCTCCGTCTTGTGGGCACCCGGAGCGGCGGTCTTGACGACCGTGGGAAACCCCACCTCGCGGGCGGCCGCGATCGCCTCGTCGACCGACGTCGCCACGCGCTCCGGCACGAGCGGGAGCCCGTAGGCCTCGAGCAGCTCCCGGGTCGCCCCGGGGTCGAGCCACGTGTCGTCCGCGCTCGCGAGCGCCGCATCCACCACGGCCTCCGCACGGGCGCGGTCGATCCGGTCGAGCGTCGGCACGGCTCCCTGGGGACGGCGCAGCCAGGCCGCGCGGTCGGCGACGCGTCCGAGCGCTCGCGCCGCGGACTCCGGATAGGCGAACGACGCGACCCGGTGCGCGCCGCGCAGCGCGGCGGGAGTCCCCTCCGAGCTCATGATCACCGCGAGCACCGGCTTGTCGGACTCGAGCCGGTCGACGGTCTGCGACGACCGCCTCGGCGATCTCCTCGGCCGTGGCGCTGACGGCGGGCACGAACAGCACGATGCATGCGGAGACGTGCGGGTCGGCGAGCACGTGCGGCACGGCGGCGGCATAGGTGGCGGCCGTCGCGCTGCCGAGCATGTCGACGGGATTCGCGACGCTCGCCTCGGCCGGAAGCACCGCCCGCAGGGCGGTCACCGTGTCGTCGCCGAGCGGGGGGAGCTCGAGGCCGGCCGCCTCGCAGGCGTCGGCGCAGAGGATCCCGAGCCCGCCTGCGTTCGTCACGATCCCGACCGAGCGACCGTCCAGCCGCCCGCCGGCGGCGAACAGCGAGGCGACGTCGACGAGCTCCTCCAGCGTCTCGGCGCGGATCACCCCCGCCTGGCGGAAGAGCGCATCGGCGGCGGCGTCCGAGCCGGCGAGCGCCGCCGTGTGGGAGCTCGCGGCGCGCTGGCCGCTCTTCGACCGGCCACTCTTGAGCGCCAGGATCGGCTTGCGCCGGGCGACCCTGCGGGCGATCCGCGCAAACCGGCGCGGGTTTCCGAACGACTCGACGTAGAGGAGGATCGCCTCGGTCGCGGTGTCGTCCTCCCACCATTCGAGCAGGTCGTTGGTCGAGACGTCGGCCTTGTTCCCGATCGAGACGAACGCGGACAGCCCGAGGCCCCGCGTCACGGCTGCCTCGAGGAGCGCGAGCCCCAGCGCGCCGCTCTGCGAGGAGAAGCCGATGTTCCCGGGCGGCGTCGAGCGCGATGCGAACGTGGCGTTGAGGCTCGGGCCCGCGACGGAGATGCCGAGGCAGTTCGGCCCGATCAGGCGCGCACCGTGGGCGCGGACGAGGGCGAGCAGCCGCTCCTGGCGGTCGATGCCGTCGCTGCCCGTCTCCGCGAAGCCCGCGGAGATCACGACCAGTGCGCGGACGCCGCGGGCGAGCGCCTGCTCGGCCGCCTCGATCACGCTCCCCGCCGGCACGCAGATCACCGCCACGTCGACCGGGTCGGGGATCTCGTCCACCGAGCGATAGCCGCGGACGCCCGCGACGGAGACGCCGTCGCGGTTGACCGGGTATGCCGCACCCGCGAAGTCGGCTTCGATGACGTTCCGGAACAGCTCGCCGCCGATCGTCCCACGCCGCCGCGAGGCGCCGATCACCGCGACGCTCCGCGGCTCGAAGAACGGGCGGAGCGAGGCCGTCACCGCGACGTGGTCGCGTTCCGCGAGACGCTCCTCGAATCGCTCGGTGCGCCCGATCGGGAACGTGATCTCGACCTCGCCGCCCGCGAGCTCCCGCGTGAGCTCGAAGCCGAGCGCCTCGAAGACGCCGAGCATCTTGCGGTTGTCCGGCAGCACGAGCGCGACGAACCGCTCGATCCCGTGGTGCGCGGCGCGCTCGGCCAGCTGCTCGACGAGGCGCGTTCCGACTCCGCGGCGCTGGTACGCGTCCGCCACGGCGAACGCGCTCTCGGCGGCCGAGGGATCGCGCAGGCGCGTGTAGTTCGCGAGCGCGACGACGCGCTCCGCTCCCGTCCTCGACGAGCGAGCCGAGGAGCGCGCCGCGCTCGGCCCAGTCCGAGTCGAGCACCTGCTCCACGACCTCCGGCCCGAGGGACGGGAACCCGTGGAAGCGCATGTAGAGGCTCTGCTCGGAGAGCGCACGGAAGAAGTCGAGGATCGCGTCGGCGTCCGCGCGGGCAGGCGGGCGGAGCCGGAGCGTGCTTCCGTCACGGAGGATCACGTCGACGACGTCGGCCACGTGCGCATTCTTCCCCGTGGGAGCCGCCGGCGTCACGGTTCGAGGATCGCTGCCCGCGCCCTGCGGTGCATCCGGGCCGAGCGCAGACGCGCATTGGTAGTTCTCCACCGCACCTATCCGGTCGGCCTCGGATGCGGTGAGGCCTCTATGGCGGCCAGGCTTCTTGCGAGAAAGCGACGGAAAGGGAAAGGGGTTGCGATGAACGTCACAGGGCTCACCCAAGGTGGGATCGGGCTCGACGGGACGGCCGTGCGCGATGCGATGCACGAGGGCGTCCTCTCCTGCCCGGAGGACACGCCGCTCTCGACCGTCGCGGAGCTCATGGCGGCGCACGGCGTCCACTGCGTCGTCGTCACTGCGGCCGACGATCGTCGCGGTCTGGGGCGTCATCTCCGACCTCGACCTCGTCGCCGCCGCGGGCGTCCGCGACCTGGACGCGCAGTTGGCGGGCGGCATCGGCGGCCACTCCGGCGCTCGCCATCGCGCCCGGCGACACGCTCCAGCGGGCGACGCAGATGATGACCGAGCACGCGGCGGCCCACCTGCTCGTCGTCGACGACGCCTCAGGGACGCCCGTCGGCGTCCTCTCGACGCTCGACGTCGCGCGGGTGCTCTCCGAGCACTACCGGCAATGAGGCGCGGCGCGGCCGGAAGGGCACGCCCGGTTCACGGCGCCGGGCTCGTACTTGCGGCCGCGCTTGCGCTCGTGCCTCTGGGCACGGCCCGGACGAGCGAGATCGCGCTCCGGCCGTGCACGCTCGGCGGCGGGGTCGTCGAGGCGAGGTGCGGGACCTTCCGCGTGCCGGAGAACCGCGCCCTCGCGGGCGGCCGGACGATCCCGCTTCGGGTCGCGGTCGTGCCCGCGCGCGACGGCGGCTCGAGCCCGGACCCGCTCGTCTACCTGGCCGGTGGGCCAGGCGGCTCGGCGATCGCCGACGCGGCGGGCGTGCAGCAGATCTTCGCGGGCCTCGACGAGAGCCGCGACATCGTCCTCGTCGACCAGCGCGGGACGGGCTCGTCGAACCGACTCGAGTGCCCGCTTCCCCGTACACCGCTCGGCACCTCGGCGGCCGCGATCCGCGCCTACGTCCGGTCCTGCCTCGCACGCTTCGACGCCGACGTCCGGCAGTACACGACCGCGCCGGCGATGGAGGACCTCGCCGACGTCATCCGTGCGCTCGGCTACGACCAGGTCGACGTCTACGGGCTCTCCTACGGCGCGACCGCGGCGCAGTACCTGCTCGCCCAGCATCCGGAGCTGGTGCGGACGGCAATCCTGGACGGCGCGACGCTGCTCGACGTCCCCGTGTTCGAGCGCTGGGGCCCGAACGGCCAGCGGGCGCTCCGCTCGATCGTCGCGCGCTGTGCGGCGGCGCCCCGCTGTGCGCGCGCGTACCCGCGGGCTCGGAGCGAGGCGTTCGAGATGATGGCGGCGCTGCGCCGCGACCCGGTGCACGCGAACGGCATCCTCATCGGCCCTGCGGAGGCGGCCGGAGCTCTCCAGGCGCTCTCGCGCACGCCCGACGGGGCCTCGCAGATTCCGTGGATCGCCCACCGCGCCCGGACCGGTGACTGGGACCCGCTCGCCTTCGCCATCGACGCGCAGGGGACGGGCGGCGCCGCGACACGACAGCTGATGTTCTGGTCGATCGTCTGCAACGAGCCCTGGGCGCGCTGGAACCGAGCGCGGACGCGGGCAGCGAGCCGCGGGACGTACCTCGCCGAGCGGACGGAGCTCGACTCCGCGCTCGCGGCGGTGGTGTGCTCCGCGATGCCGAAGGCAGCGCAGCCCGCGTGGTCGAAGGCCCGCGTCCACTCGAACGTGCCGGTGCTCCTCGTCGTCGGCGGCGACGACCCGCAGGACCCGATCGCGAACGTGCGGAACGCCCGGCGCGAGCTGCCGGCGAGCCGCACGGTCGTCGTCCCGTACGCCGGGCACGGCTCGCTCCAGCTCGGTTGCCTGCCGAAGCTCGCGCAGCGGTTCGTCGAGCGCGGGACCGCGGCGGGGCTCGACACACGCTGCGCCGCCCGCTACACGCCGCCCGCTTTCGTCGTACGCTGACGCCCGAAGCCCCGGAGAGGAGGCCGGATGTCCCCCGTCCAGCAGTATCCCGTCCGTGTCGAAGGCACGCTGGAGAGCGAGCCGAGCCGTTGGCTCTGGCTCGTCAAGTGGCTGCTCGCGATCCCGCACTACATCGTCCTCTTCTTCCTGTGGATCGTGTTCTTCCTCCTCGGCGTCGTCGCGTTCTTCGCGATCCTGTTCACCGGCCGGTACCCGCGGTCGATCTTCGATTTCAACGTCGGCGTGCTCCGCTGGACGTGGCGCGTCGGCTTCTACAGCTACGGCGCGCTCGGGACCGACCGCTACCCGCCGTTCTCGCTGAGCGATGCGCCGGACTATCCGGCGTCCTTCGATGTCGAGTACCCCGAGCGGTTGTCGCGCGGCCTCGTGCTCGTCAAGTGGTGGCTGCTCGCGATCCCGCAGTACCTGATCGTCGGGGTGTTCGCGGGCGGCGGCAGCTGGCTCGTGTGGAACGGCGAGCACTGGGGCTGGACGTGGGGCGGCGGACTGGTCGGGCTGCTCGTGCTGATCGCCGGGATCGCGCTGCTCTTCACCGGACGCTACCCGCGCGGGATCTTCGACCTGGTGCTCGGCCTCGACCGCTGGGCGCTCCGCGTCGCGGGCTACGTGGCCCTGATGACGGACGTCTATCCCCCGTTCCGGCTCGACCAGGGCGGCTCCGAGCCAGGCACGCCGGTGGAGGAGGAGTTGCCGGCGGCCGCGCCCCCGTCGACCACCGGCGGGGGCTGGAGCGGGGGCCGGATCGCGCTCCTCGCGGTCGGAGCCGTCACCGGCCTCGTGGCCCTCGCTGTGCTCGCGGGAGGCGTCGGCGCGCTTGCGATCGACCGCACCCAGCGCAAGGACGGCTTCGTGACGAGCCCGTACCACGCCTACTCCACCCCGACGTACGCGCTCGTGTCCGAGACCGCGGAGCTCCAGGGCCCGCGCTGGGCGTGGCGCGACCTCGTCGGGACGGTGCGCGTCACGGGCAGGGCCGATCACCCCGTCTTCCTCGGCATCGGGCGTGAGGGCGACGTGCAGCGATACCTCGCCGGCGTCGGGCACGAGGTCGTGCGGGACATCGGCGACGACCCGGGCGAGTACGACAGCCGGCCGGGCGGGAGCCCGTCCTCGCCGCCGGGAGACCAGTCGTTCTGGGCTGCCTCCGCCGAGGGCACGGGGCAGGTCAACGTCGACTGGGACGTCGCGAGCGGCCACTGGGCGCTCGTCGTGATGAACCCGGACGGCGCGCGCTACGTCGACGCATCGCTGCGCATCGGGGCGGAGCTCGACGCGCTTCCCTGGGTGGGCGGTGCATTGCTCGGCGCGGGGCTCCTGCTTGCCTTGGTCGCCGCGGGGCTCGTCGTCGTGGCGCTGCCGAAGGGGAGGCACGCGGGCGACCGGCCCGGTGCGGACAGCACCTAGATGGGAGCCGGGGCCGTCAGTCGGGGCGGGCGCGGATCACGACCACGACGCCGCCGGCCCGCGAGGCGCAGTGCTCGCTCACCGAGCCGAGCAACAGGCTCTTGAAGCCGCCGCGCCCGCGTGAGCCGACGACGAGCAACGAGGACCCCTCGGCCGCGGCGACGAGCGCGTGGCCAGGCCCGCCTCGGACCGCGTCCACCGTCACCGCGACGCCGTCGGGCGCACCGGCGGCCGCCTCCTCGAGGACGGCCTCTGCGTCGCGTTCGAGCGCCGTCCGAAGCGTGTCCACGGCCCCCGCGCTCGCCACCGCCGCGGCCCCGAGCCCCAAGGGCTCCTCGTACGCGCAGACCGCGTGGACGGGGACGTGACGGAGGCGCGCCTCGCCGAACGCCCACTCCAGGGCGGCCCGGGCCGCCGGAGATCCGTCGACGCCGACGACGATCCGCGAGCGCTCGGTGGGGCCGGCGTCGTGCACCACGGCAACGGGGCACGGCGCGTGGTGGAGACACGCACGCGACACCGATCCGAGGACCGCTCCGGTGACCCCGCCGTGACCGCGGGAGCCGACGACGAGGAGGTCGGCCTCCTCGGCTCGCCCGATGAGCGCGGCCCGCGGCGTCGCCCTGGACGACCTCCGGCTCGATGGCGACCGTCGGCTCGATCTCCGACGCCTGCGCGATCTCCGTCTCGAGCGCGTCCCGCGCGGCGTCTGCGAGCTCGGAGCGAAGGAGGTCGAATGCGGGGATCATCCCGAGACCGGTGGCGGTGAGCGGTGGGATGCTCCACGCGTGGACGACCGCGACGCGCGCGTCGCGCAGACGCGCCTCGGCGAGCGCGAAGCGAAGCGCCTCCCGGCCGTGGGGGGAGCCGTCGACGCCGACGACGATCGACTCCGTCAACGCCGCTCTCGCGCCTTACGACCCGGGCGGGATCACGCCGTCACACGACGCCGCGTCGGCGAACGACTGGCGGAGCTGGTCGTCGGCGTCACGCAGCGACGCCAGCTGGTCGAGTGACGACGACAGCTGGCTCGACATCGTCGAGAGCGACGCGGTGACCGTCGACACGGAGCTCAGGAGCCCCTGGACCCCCGAGGCGTCCTGGACCGCCTTCTGGATCGTGTCGACGCCGGTCTGCAGCTCCGTCGTGAGCGTGTCGACAGCCGTGCGTGCCTGATCACCTGCCTCCGTGTCCGGCGCGCCGAGGCCCTTCGCCGTGTCGACGAGCGTTTGCGTCGCCTGCTTCGCGTCGTCGGCCGCCTGCTCGAAGCCGTCGCGCGACGGATTGCTCTTGAGCGAGTCGACTGCGGACGTGACGTCGCTCTTCCACGTCGTGATCGCGGTACACAGATCCCCGGCCCACTGCGTGGACGCCGAGACCTGCGAGTCGCCGTTCCCGCCGCACCCGGCGGCCGCGAAGGCGGCGCCCCCGACGAGCGTGGCTGCGAGCAAGCGTGTGCGGGTCATGTCGTTCCCTTCGCGTCGGCGCCCCGTCGGGACGTGGCGGAGGTTACCCTGCCGCCGCCCGGCCGGAGCGGTCGACGGCCCACGTCAGCTCGGAGCGGACGCCGACGACGCCGGGCACGAACAGGACGCGCTTCTCGAGCAGCTCCGCCTCGAGCTCCGTGTCGACCTGGCCGCGCAGCACCACCTCCCCCTGCGTCACGTCGACGTCGAGCCGATCCGACGCGATCCAGAGCATCCGGCCCGCGACGTCCTCGCGAATCTCGCGCGCGATCTCCTCGTCGCTCCGCGTGAACAGCCGCACGAGGTCGGCGCGCGTGACGATGCCGACGAGGGTGCCGCCCTCCACCACCGGTAGCCGGTTGACACCGAGCGACACCATGGTGCGCGCGGCCTCGGCGACCGACTCGTCGGTCCCGACGGTGATCGCCGGAGAGGTCATCGCCTCGCCTGCGGTGTGCGCCCGCAGCTTCGCGAGATCGGGGGCATCGGCGGTGTCGACGAGCCAGGCGAAGATCCCGCCCGATCGTTGCGGGGGGCCGCCCTGCTTCACGAGCAGGTCTGCCTCGCTCAGCACACCGACGACCGTCCCACCGTTCTCGCAGACCGGAAGACCGGAGATCCCCCGCTCGACGAGCAGTGCGGCGACGTCCTTGATCGGGGTGTCCGGGCGCACGGAGACGACATCGCGCGTCATCACGTCGCCCACCTGAACAACGCTCCTTCTCATGCGTCCCTCCTTCCCACGGGCACGACGGCCATGATCAGAACCCGAGTCCTATGGCGAGCCGCTCGGGACGGCGGCGCGACCGGGTCACGTCCCGGAGCCCGACCATGCCGACCGGCCTGCCGCCCTCGACGACCGGCAGATGGTGGATCGCGCACTCGGTCATCAGCGCCTCCGCGACGTCGAGCGATGTCGACGGCGAGGCTGTGACGGGGCTCGCGGTCATCCACTGCTCGACCGCGGCGTCGGACGGGGCGACGTCGCCCGCAACCGCGCGGAGCACGTCGCGGGCGGTGAGGATCCCCACGAGCCGCTCGCGGTCGACGACGAGCACCGAGCCACCGTCGTGCCGGCGCATCGCGCGCACCGCCTCGTCGAGCGAGGTGCCGCACTGGACGAGCAGCGGGCTGCCGCTCATCACCGCTGCGACGGTCTCCGCCTCGCCCGGCTTGTCTGCGGGCCGCGTGTCGGGGCCGACGAGCACCAACTGCTCGAGCCCGTCGACATCCAGCGCCACCTCTACCGACAGGCCGCCGGACGGCGGCGCGACGTCGGCGACGGGAGCCTCGCCGGTCAGCGACGCGAGGAACGGAGCGAGCCGGCGCCCGACGATCTTCGTCGGGGGCCACCAGATCGGCGACGAGCTCGCCCAGTCGGGCTCCTCCCCGCCGGACAGGTCGCGACGGAGGTACTGCGGCTCGGCGCCGGTCAGGAGAAGGCCTCGGAGCACGGGCCGGAACGGGTGCGGCACGAGCGACGCCCCCGCGAGGACGGCGATCGCCTCGGCGGCGGCAACCGCCTGCTGGGCCGCGATCCCACCCTGCTTGATCGGGAAGCTCGTGACGTCGCCGGCCGCGAACACCACGTCGGTGCCGAAGACGCCGCAGTGCTCGTCCACCTCGACGAACCCCTCGAGCGTCTGCGAGATGCCGTCGATCCGTTGGCCGCGCAGCCGCGGGAGGGCGACGACCCGATCGAACGGGAGCGGGTCGTCGGAGAGGCGCACGAGAGCGCCGCGCGCATGCTCGACGGCGTACGACCCGCCGATGAACTCGACACCGGTCTCGTCGAGCAACGTGCGGACCGCGCTGCTCGCGGTCGCGCCGAAGAGCTGGAGTGGCTCGAGCTCCGGGCTGACGAGTGCGACCCCGACACCGTGCTTCCCCGACGCCTGGAGGAACGCCGCGGTCATCAGCGCCAGCTCGTACGCCGGCAACGACCACGTGGCGCCCCACGGGACGACGAACGCAAGCCGGGTGACATCGCCGCGTTCGACCTCGTCGAGCACGCCGCGCATCCGGTCGCTGTCGGCGGGACCGCGGAACGTGAGCGCGCCCGGGACGGCAGGCACCGGCACCGCTCCGCATGCGATCAGCAGCGCGTCGAAGCGGAGCACGCCGCCGGTCTGGGTGCGCGCCTCGCGCCGGTCGACGTCCACCGCAGCGAGCGAGCCCAGGACGAGGCCGGCGCCGACGTCCCGCGCGAGCTCGCCCAGGTCGAAGTGGCGCACCCTCCCGAGATCGAACGGCTCGGCGACTGCGACGGGGCGGTACCAGAAGGTCGGCTCCGGCGCGAGCAGCTCGACGGCGATCCGGCCCTCGCCGAGCTCGCGGAGCGTCAGCGCCGCCTCGAGCGCGGCGACCCCGCCGCCGGCGATCACTACCGAGAAGCCGTCGTCCGTCACGTCTCGATCGTGCGGCATCCGGGCGGGAACGCGCATCGGGGGAACCGACGGCGCCGCGTCGGGTTTCTACGGAATCGGCGCCGGCCGACTCGGAGAGGGCGACGGAGCGCACAGACCGCCCGCCGCCCGGAGCCACGCCCTACCGCCTGAGACGGGCGCGACTCGTGTGTGAACTCCGAGCCGTTTGGGGGAGGCACGGGATATCTCATACCCGGGGCACGATTCGCCGCGTCGTCCACAGGGGGGCGCCCGAACTCTCCGCAAAATGCGGGGAACGCCGATCGGCTTTCCACAGCCGTCCACAGGGGTCGCCGGAGCCTGGGGAAACGGCTGGCCCGCGCGTCAGACGGGCTCGACCGAGATCTCTGCCGGCAGCTCGGTGCGAACATCGCGCGGCTCGAGCTCCTGGCGCGCCCGCGCGTCGAAGTAGACGTACGCCGTCACGAGGGCCACGAACGGCAGGGCGACCGCGTACACGATGCCCGCGAACAGATTGAGGAAGGCGAGCGACGAGTTCGAGACGAAGATGAGGAGCGCGCCCAGCAGCGGCCCGGCGCTGAGGGCGATCAGGCCGCCGAGGCCGACGAGCGACCCGACCCGCAGCCAGCGCCCCCGGACGAGCGCGCCGCTCCGGCGCAACGCCTCGAAGGGACGCCCATCCTCGAGCTCGACGACCGGCGCGAGCAGCGACCAGCGGACGGCGAGCCAGATCGCCAGCGGGATGCCGAACACGGTCGTCGTAAGGACGACGAGCACCGCGACGAAGATCGCGATCGCGCCGAGCAGCGGCCGGATCCGGCGGAGCGCGAGACGGTAGGCACCGAGCGCCTGCACGCCGCGGCCCGCGTCGAGCTCGACGAGCGCGCACGCCGTCGCCGCCTGAACGAGCCCGAAGCCGAGCAGCGTCAGCGTCGTCCCGACGACGACGGCGAGGTACGCGAGCGACCCTGCGAGGCTGCCCGTGACGCTCGAGAGCGCGTCGATGCCCGAGACGAGGGCCCACTGCACGAGGGTGACGACGAGCGTGATCGGGATCAGAAGCAGCCCGAGCCCGACGAAGAGGCGGAAGCGCTTCACGTACATCCGGGCCGACACCGAGAGGATCTGCCCCCACGCGCGGCGCCGGCCGATCCGCAGCGGGGCGACGGGGGTCCACGTCGCGAGCACGATCGCGAGGACGACCAGCCCGAGCACCACGCCGAGGACGAGCAGGGTCGCGCCCGGGCTCAGGAGCAGCTTGGCGAGCGCGGCCGAGCCGCGCTCGACGCCCGAGCAGAAGACGTCGGTCGCGCCCGTCCCGAGCACGCCCCCTGTCGGTACCGCGTAGCTGCGGTCGCGCCATCCCTGTTCCCACTCGATCGGCGCAGTCCACTGCTCCTTCAGGTTCGGCCCGGTCGGGCCGTTGAAGAAGGCCCTCTGGAGCTCGCCCCAGCGTCCCTCGTACGTGATCCACGGGAACGCGGCGCCGGCGGCGGCCGCGTCGCTCGGGATCGTCCGCACGGCGGGCCGGAGCTCGCGGTGCGGCCCCTGCGTGTCGTCACAGCCGACGCCGGCGTCGGCGGAGCTCCCGAGGTAGAGCGCGGACGTGAACTTGTTCGCATGCGAGCCCGCGGCCGGGTAGACGACGGGGTGCGTGCCGTCCACCACCTCCAGCTTGTCGTCGCCCCAGTCGGCCCGCTCGGCGCCCTCGTGCGAGCTGTAGCCGACGTCGACGGGGTGATCCTCGGCGAGCGCCGCCGCAGCATCGGGTGCGTCGAAGACGAGCTGGATCATCTCCCAGTCGCCCTCGTGCGTGTTGTTGAAGTCGTTGAACGGGTAGAAGAACCAGTACTGCAGCGCGAGCCTGCCGGGGAAGCCCGGGTCGGTTGCGACGTGCGCGTACACGACCGGCTCGTGGCCGGTCGTCAGGCGTCGCGCCCACCGCTCGTAGTCGCAGCCCGGGTCGAGCGGGTTCCCCGGAAAGTCGAGGTGGTACTCGTAGAGGCCGGCGAGATCCTTCGCGGTCGGGCCGATCTTCACGAGATCCGTCGCGTTCCACGGGCCGCGGAGCGCGACGGTCGACTGCCCGAAGAGGCGGTCGACGTCCATCGGCTCGTACGGCTCGCCGGGGCCGCATTCCTCGGTCTGCTCCACCAGGCGGACGACCGGCGCGTACCGCGCGGCGAGCGCCTGCTCGTCGGGCAGGCCGGCGGACGCCGTGGCCGGCGCGAGGAGCGCGATCGCCGCGATGACGGCGCCGAGCATTGCGGTGCCGGTGCGGCGCCTCATCGCCGCGATCCTCTCACACCGCCCGGCGGCTACACGGCGTAGCGGAGGATCGCCGCGGCGGAACCGCCCCCCGGGACGTCCTCGCGGCGGACGGCGAGCACCGTTCCCCCGTTCAGCCAGGTCCGGCGCGCGATCTCGTCGACGACGCCGTACGCGACGGCGTCGTCCTCGTCGGCGAGCGTGACTGCCCCGGACTCCTCGTCGATCGAGCCCGGCACCACGTCGTCGATGTCGACCAGCACCGTGTCGACGGCGCCGAACGTGGCGGCACGCGCGATGTCGCCGATGTCCTGCATCGCGCGGCCCTGCGACGAACGTTGCTCGTAGAGCGCGCGAACCGACGCGAGCCGCGCGGCGTGCACCTCGTCGAGCACGCCGCGGGCACCTGCGACGAGGTCCGTGTCCGAGGCCGCCTCCGGGCTCCCCGCGACGGTTTGCCGCGCAAGGTGCGGATACGTGTTGACCGAGCGGTAGATGGCGTCGAGCGGCTCGGTGGAGGCGAGGATCAGCGGGACGTCCAGCCCGGCGAGGATCGGCCGCAGGGCCTGGTCGACCTGACGACAGTACTGTCGCATGCGCACCTTCTGCCCCTCGGCGCCCTGCAGCGCCCCCCGCGGTGCGCGGTCCGCGATCGACGCCGTTCCGGCGGCGCTCGCGACGTCGGACGGCAGGTCGGGCACCTGGACGTCCCACGAGCCGATCTCCGGCCCGACCTCGAGCACGCGGACCGAGCCCTGCGCCAGCGCGAGCACGAACGCGACCTGGGGAAAGGTCACGGCCCGGAGGAGGGGCTTCAGATGGAAGCGGTCCGACACCTGCGCCTGGGCGACGAGCCGGTTCGGGAGCCTGAAGGTGACGATCGACCCGGGCACGGCGAAGAGCGCGAGGCTGCGCGCCTGGTAGCGCCAGAACGTCCCGTCGGTGTCGAGGCCGGCGAGCTCCTCGTCGATCGCGGCGATCGCGGACTTCGGCGTCCCGGCCTCGTCGAGCTGGCGCGCCGCCTCGGCGGCGAGGTTCTTCAATTCGATGCGCTCGGCGTCGCCGCTCGAGGCGGGGTCGGTCGGCACGTAGATCGACACGCTCGCCGGGTCGCGGCTCGTCAGCAGCCGGTCGATCTGGGCACGACTCGGGATGTCGGTGTGCAGGTTCACGGACTGCTCCTCTGTGGCGGGCGGATCCCCATCGTGCCGGAGGCACGGCGCGTAAGGCCTGCCTTACAGCAGGCTACCCTGGGCCGGTGGCTCAGGGCACGCATCCCCCCGGGACGGCACGCCGGCGTCCGTTCTGCGCCGCGCTGTCGCGGGCGCGCGACGAGCCGCTCGCCGCGACGGCCAGCCGGATCGACCACTGGATCCTCGTCGAGTACCGCGGGGCCTGGCAGCGAGACGTCCTCGGCGGGAGCCTCCTCTCGTCGCGGCTCAAGACGCACCTGCGCGAGCAGCTCGAGGTGCTCCGCCCGGCGCGACTCCTCTTCGTCAAGCGGCCCGAGCGCCGCGCCGAGAGTCGCCGGACGGGTGCTCCTCGCCTCGTCCCGCCCGGGCGGCGAGCGGCTCCTCGGGCTCGACGTCGAGCATCAGGACGACCTGCACGGCGTCGACCTGGCGGGCGCGCTCGCGGGCGGCGGGTCGCCGTTCCGGCCCGTTCCGGAGCCGCTGCTCGTCGTGTGCACCCACGGCAAGCGCGACCGTTGCTGCGCCCGGCACGGCCGCCCGCTCTACGACGCCCTCCGAGCCGCCGCGAGGCAGAGCGACGTCTGGCAGTCCACCCACGTCGGCGGCGACCGCTTCGCGGGCAACGTCGTGGCGCTCCCGCACGGGACGTATCACGGGCGCGTCGAGCCGGAGGACGTCCCGCGCCTTCTCGCGGCGCTCGCGGCGGGCCGGGTCGACCTCGACCGCTACCGCGGCCGGAGCGCCTATCCCTTCCCGGTCCAGGCGGCCGAGCGGGCGCTGCGAGAGTCGGCGGGCCTGCTCGGGATCGACGACCTCACCCTGATCGGCTCCGAGCGACGGGCAGACGGCGCCTGGCGCGTCCGCTTTCGGACGCCGGACGGCTCAGCGCACCGGCTCGACGTCGTCGCCGAGCTCGGCGAGCCCGAGCTCCTCACCTGCGAGGCGGCCGAGCAGCGCCGTCCCCGCCGGTACCGCGTGACCGCGCACCGCACGCGCTAGTGCTCCGTCCCGAGCCGGAGGCCGGCCCGACCGGCCGCACCACCTACCGGGGAGCGACCACGCGGAGGAAGCCCTCGCGGACGAGGCGGCGCGCGAGAACGACGCGACCGGCCTCGTCGAGGTCGCCCTCGAGGTCGCCCACACGGAAGGGCTCTTCGCGCGCGAAGCACCCACGCAGCTCGGGGGCGGCATGCACGGGGAGGGTGATCTCCTTGCCTTCGAAGACGAGCGCGACCGCGTCGGCCGATTCCTCGAGGTCGGCGATCACCGTCTCGCGGCGCTCGAGCACGGCGTCGGCATCGAGCTGCGCGACGGCGCGAAGCTGCGAGAGACCGTCCTCGCGGATCGGGCGGCGCGTATCGACGAACCTGCGGCGCCGGCGGCGCTCGACGAGCTCGGGGTCGAGCCGGTCCGCGAGCGCCGGAGCGAGCCCGTCCGGCTCGCCGCGCGCGACGTCGGCCCTGAAGCCGGGCTCGTCCTCGCAGGCCGCGAGCGCGTCCCTCGCAGCGTCGAGCCAGGTGTGGGCCGCGATGCCGATCGTCAGGTGGAGCGAGTCGGTGTGGGACGTCTCCGCCTCGTGCAGCCAGCCACGCGGGAGGTACAGGGTGTCACCCGCCCGCAGGACGAGGTCGTCGGTCGGCGGCCCGCGGTCGCCGAGCGCGCTCGAGTAGCGCTGGTGCTTGAGCGGCAGCTCGAGCAGGGGGTCGTAGAGCTTCCAGCGCTTCTCGCCCGCCACCTGGAGGACGAGCACGTCGTGCGTGTCGTGATGCACTCCGAAGCCCTGCGAGCCGCTGGGGGTGAAGTAGGCGTTCGCCTGCACGCCGCGACCGAGAGCGTCCTCGAGCAGGCGGCAGAAGACGGCGAGGGGGTGCCAGTTGACGTGGAGCGCCTGGAGGACGATCGTGGCGCCCGCCTCCCATTCGGCGAGCACGCGCAGGACGTCGGCGGTGCCGGTGAACGGCGGGCGCCACGAGACGTCGCTCGTGTAGGCGCCGACGGCGATCTGGCTTCCCTCGCGAACGAGCCGGAACGCCGGGTAGCGGATCGCGGTCGCGCAGACGAGACGCTCGACGTCCGCCTCGGAGAGGAGGTCGTCGAAGCGGCCCGGCTCGTCGCGCGGCACGACGAGCGGAGCCCGCTCCCAGTGGTGCTCGACGAAGCTCTCGGCGTCGACAGGGTCGAGGCAGCGCGCGAGCGCCGCCTGCGAGGCCCTACGCGGCGTCGCTGTCGTCCGCGTCGGCGTCGCCGCCGTCGGAGTCGTCGGCATCGCCGTCGGTGGTGTCGGTGTCGTCCCCGTCCGCGTCGGCGTGGGGGTCGAACCGCTTTCCGGCTTCGATGGTCTGGATCTCGTCGTCGCGGAGCGTGCTCACGGCGTCCTCCCTGGTCGCGGATCGATCGAACCGTACGTTACCCCTGCGCGACACGGGCGGTCGACCGGGTGCGTCAGAACGACCAGATCACCGGAACGAGCAGGACGGCGACGAGGCCGAAGAGCGCGAGCAGCGGCATGGCGCGCGTCGCCGCGTCGGGCCGTCAATCGGTGTGGACCGGCGCACCGGGCCCGAGGGGGATCCCGATCAGGTACCAGGCGACGAAGAACAGCGTCCACCCGATCGAGAGAACGACGACGTAGGGCAGCATCATCGAGACGACGGTGCCGATCCCGGCGTCCTTCCGGTAGCGCTGGGCGAAGACGACGATCAGCGGGAAGTACGCCATCAACGGCGTGATCACGTTCGTCGGTGAGTCGCCCACCCGGTACGCGGCGAGCACGGTCTGCGGCGCCACGTCGAGGCGGATGAAGAGCGGGATGAAGATCGGCGCAAGCAAGGCCCACTTGCCGATCGCCTGCGGGATGATCAGGTTGACGACGATCGTGAGGATGATCACGCCGATCAGCAGCCAGACAGTGCCGATGTCCATCGACTCGAGCACGTCGCCGAGCTTGACCGCGAGCACCTCGGCGATGTTCGAGAAGTTGAAGTACGCGATGAACTGGGCGATCAGCAGGAAGAGGAAGAGCAGGCTCGCAAGACCCGCCCACGACTTCGTGATCGTCTCGATCACGTCGTCTCTGCCCTTGATCGTCCCCGCGCCGCGGCCGTAGCCGTATCCCGCGGCGAAGAACACGAGCATGATGATCACGATCAGGCTGTCCATGAACGGCGAGTCGCCGATGATGTCCCCGGTCTCCGGGTTGCGCAGCGGCGCGCCGGGGAACACCGTCAGCAACGTGACGGCGACGATCACCGCCAGCGCGCCGAGCCCGGCCAGACGGAGCCCGCGGGAGTCGGCCTCCGGCGAGACCTCGGGCGCCTCCTCGTCCATCGCCCACCCCTCGCCGTGGTCCGCCGGGTCCCACTCGCCGAGCTGCTTCTCGACCACCCTGGTCGTGAGGAACGTGAGCAGCGCCGCGACGAAGATCGTCGACCCGATCCCGAAGTAGAGGTTCGAGGCGAGATCGATGTGCGCATCCGTGTTCCCCGCCGGGATCGAGTCGTTGGTGATCTCGGTGAGCACGCCGTCGAGCGGGGTGATGAGGACGTTCACGCCGAACCCCGCGGCGACGCCCGCGAACGCCGCCGCCATCCCCGCCAGCGGATTCCGTCCGACGCTCTTGAAGGCAGCGGCTCCCAGCGGGATCAGCACGAGGTAGCCCGCGTCCGAGGCGACGCTGGAGAGGATCCCGAGCAGGACGATGATCAACGTGAGCGTGCCCCGCGACGACACGCCGACGAGCTTGCGGATCAGCGAGGCGATGAGCCCGGCCGCCTCCGCCAGCCCGACCCCGATCATCACCACGAGGATGATCGCGACGGCCGCGAAGTTCCTGAAGTTCGAGACGAACGACGTGAAGAGATAGCGGACGCCCTCTCCCGTCAGCAGTCCCTTGACGGTGGCCGTCTCCGTCACGAGCCGGTAGCCCTCCGACGGGACGGGCACGGCCGGGCCGACGTCGACCGGCTCGCTGGAGCCGCCGTAGTAGGTCTCCTCCGTCGGGACGGCAGGGGGCTTCACGACCTCGTACGTCGCCTTGACGTCGAACCAGTAGAGGACCTGCGAGAGCACGATCACCACGCCGCAGAGGACGAGGAACAGGATGGCGGGGTGCGGCATCTTGTTGCCGCCGCGCTCGATCGCGTCGAGCATCCGCTCCAGGAAGGTCCTCCCTGCGGGTTCGGCCGCCTCCGGCGCGGTCGGCTCGGTCACGACGCTCCCGCCTTCCACTGCTCGGCGAACCGGGCGAAGAACGCCGCCTCGACGGCGACGGCCTTCTCGAACTCGTCCAGCAGGACGCGCTCGTTGGGGGCATGGATGTTCGCGTAGCCGTCGGTCGTGCCGAGCAGGAGGATCTCCGCCTCGGGCACTGCCGCATGGAGGGCGTTCACGAGCGGGATCGAGCCGCCCGTGGCGGCGAACGAGGGGGCCGTTCCCCAGACGGCCTCCATCGCGGCGCGCGCGGCCGCGTACGCGGGGCCCGACGTGTCGGCAGAGAAGCCGCTCCCCAGCGCTCCCGCCTTCACGCGGAGCTCGATCCCGAACGGGCGCACTCCCTCGAGGTGGCGGACGAGCGCCGCCTGCGCCTCGGCCGCATCCTGCTCCGGATGGACGCGAAGGTTGATGCTGGCCCTCGTACGCGGCGAGACGGCGTTGAGCGCATTGTCGACCGACGGGACGTCGATGCCCGTGATCGTGATCGCGGGGCCGGACCACACCCTGGAGCCGAGGCCGCCGCTCCCGACGAGCGGGAGCCCCGGCAGCACCTCCGCGAGCTCGCGGAACTCGTCCTCGCTGTAGGAGGCGCCGGTCCACTCCTCGCGCCGGAGCCCCTCGACCGCGACGTCACCGTGCTCGTCGTGCAGCGAGGCGAGCGCGTGCAGCAGCACGATCAGCGCGTCGGGGGCGGCACCGCCGTACTGGCCCGAGTGCTTCGGGCCGACCAGCGTCTCCACCTCGACCGTGGGCATCGCCGTGCCTCGGAGGGCCACCGTGAGCGTGGGCAGGCCCGGCCGCACGCTGCCCATGTCGGCGATCAGCATCGCGTCCGAGCGGAAGAGGTCCGGATGTGTCTGCGGATAGCTGTTGAGGGCGCTCCCGACCTCCTCCTGGCCCTCGATCACGAGCTTGATCCCGACCGGTGGGTCACCCCGCCAGGCGCGCAGGGCGCCCACGTGCGCCATCACGTTCGACTTCGAGTCCGCCGCCCCGCGGCCGAACAGCGCTCCGTCGCGCTCCGTCGGCTCGAACGGCGGAGAGTCCCATTTCGTCTCGTCGCCGGCCGGCACGACGTCGTAGTGGCCGTACAGCAAAACCGTCGGCACGCCCGGTGGCGCGGGGATCTCGCCGGTGATGAACGGCGCGGTGTTCGGGAGCCGATGCGAGTCGAGCTCGGCGACGCCCGCGTCCTGGAGAAGGTCGAGGATGAGCTCGTGGGCCTCGAGGAGCGCAGGTCTCGTCTCCTGCGGGTAGTCGGGCGCCGACACCGACGGGATCGACACGAGCCGCGCGAGCTCCTCCCGCAGCTGCGGCATCGACGACACGACCCGCGCGGTGAGCTCCTCGGTATCGAACTGTGCGGCCAAGCGGGCTCCAGTGCGGGGGTGGGGGCTGGCGCGCGGCTCCGCGGCCGGACAGTGGACCGACCGATCCTCCCGCATGGCCCGCGGCGCTGTCAAACGGAAGGAGCTATCGGCGCACGGTCGGCGGTGGGGGCTCGTCGGGCGGCGGCTCGCGCCGGACGAACAGGCCGACGACGGCGTCGCGCACCTGTTGCCGGATCGGCACCGACGGGCCGGTGTCCGGCGGTGCCGACCACGCAGCCGCGAGCTCCGCGCCGAAGAGGAGCGCCGAGGCGTAGAGGTACACCGAGTACAGGAACACGAGCAGCGCCGTGATCGAGCCGTAGACGACGGAGAGGCCGGCGACCTTGTCGTAGACGAACGCCGATGCCGCGGAGATCGCGAGCAGGAGCAGGCCGGTGACGAGGCCGCCCACGACGGCGTCGCCGGTCCGCAGCCGCCGGGCCGGGACGAACCGGTAGAGCAGCATCACGACCACCGTGGCCGCGAGCAGGGGAATCCCGATCCGGACGAGCTCGGTGAGCACGCCGCCCTCGAGCCCGAGGGCCTCGGCCGCTCCGCCCACGAGACGCGTCACGACCTGCGCGGCGACCGTGACCGCGACCATCGCGAGCAGCAGGGCGCCGGCGCCTGCGACGAGGATCAGGTCGACGAGCTTGGCCCGCACCGCCGGGCGGCGGCTGTCCGGCTCGACCCGGAGGGCCGCCTCGAGCCCCGTCCGCACCGCCCCCATCATCCCGGACGACGCCCAGAAGAACAGGAGGAGCGAGACGAGACCGAACGCGCTCGTCGGGCTGGCGAGGCGCGTGATCGCCGCCTCGACCGAGCTCGTCCCCTCCTCGGTGAAGGGGAGGTGGGTCACGATCTCGCTCACCACCTCCTGCCTGCGCTGCTCGTTGTGCAGGACGATCCCGGCGATCGAGACGAGCACGATCGCGAGCGGCACGAGCGAGAAGAGCACGCGGTAGGCGATGCCGGCCGCATGCTGTGCGAGCCGGTCGCGGAAGTAGCCGTCGATCGCCGCCGGAACGGCGCGGACGAGGGTCTGGACGATCCGAAGCGGCCACCCTGCCAGGCGCGCGCCCCACGACCGCTCCTCGGAGGCGCTCGTGTCGGACATCCCTCTCGAGTCTAGGCGCGTCCGACGCCGGACCTCGGCCACCACGCCTCGTAGGCTTGCGCGATGCCGCCGCCGAGCCGAGCGCCGCGCCACGTGCCCGCCCGGGTGTTCGCGGCGGCTCGCGGGCAGCGCCGCTATCGCCGGGCGACCGACGTCTTCCTGCTCGTCCCGTCGCTCGCGGGCCTCGCGCTGCTGATCGCCGTCTACCCGCCCTCGGCGTTCGAGCGCTCGCTCGTCCGGCTGCTCGCGAGCCTTCCGCGCTGGCTCGACCCCTTCTGGCAGCTCGTCTACGACAGCCTCGGCCTCCTCGCCGTCGTGCTCGGCATCGTGGCGGTGGTCGGCCGGCGTCCGGCCGTCCTTCTCGGGGCCGCCGCCTCGGTCGCCCTCGCCGTCGCGATCACGTTCGTGTCGGCCCGGCTCGCGGTCGGCCACTGGCCCGAGGTCGACGACCTGGCCCGCCTCCGCGTCGACGAGTCGACCTTCCCCGTGCTGCGCGTCGCCCTCGCGGCGACCGTCGTCCTCGCCGTCGTCCCTCACCTCGTCCGGCCGCTCCAGCGGGTCGTCCGCTGGCTGCTGCTGCTCGGCCTGGTCGGCGCCATCCTGGTCGAGGCGGCCGCACCGAGCGGCACCGTCGCCGCGCTCCTCGTCGCTCTCGTCGCCGCGACGGCCGTTCGTCTCGCGTTCGGCACCTCGGCCGGGCATCCCGAGACCGACGACGTCGTCGCGGCGCTTGCCGAGCTGGGCATCGACGTGCAGCGGCTGGAGCCCGCCGACAGGCAGCCCGCCGGCGTGTTCGTGGCGCGCGGGCGCACGAGCGACGGTGCTCCGCTGCTCGTCAAGGTGTACGGGCGCGACGCGTACGACACGCAGCTGCTCGAGAAGGTGTGGCGGACGGCGCTCTACGCCGACGACGGCCCGAGGCTGCGCCGCAGCCGGCTCGAGGCGGTGGAGCACGAGGCGCTCGTGACGCTCCTCGCCCACGCGGCCGGGGTGCCCACGCGCGAGGTCGTCGTCGCCGCAGAGTCGTCGAGCGGCGACGCGGTGCTCGTCTTCCGCGACGCATCGCGACCGCTCGGATCGCTCCCGGCCGACGAGCTCGACGACGCGACGCTGGCGCGGGCGTGGCGCACCGTGGTCGCCCTGGGCGAGGCCCGCATCGCGCACCACCGGATCGACCCGTCCACGCTCACGTCGTTCGGCGGCGAGATCGGTGTCGTCGACCTCGATCGCGCGACGATCGCGGCACGGCCGGAGCACGTCCTCGTCGACCGGGCGCAGCTCCACGCCTCGCTCGCGGCCCTGGTGGGGATCGAGCGCGCCGTGGCGACGGCGTCCGAGGCACTCGGCCCCGACGGGCTCCCCGCGCTGCTTCCCTACCTCCAGCCCGCCGGCTTCGGGCCGGGTCTGGCGCGCGCCCTCGACGCAGCCGGGATCGACGTCGACGACCTGCGCGATCGTACGGCCGACGCCGCGGGCGTCGAGCCCCCACAGCTCGTCAAGCTCCGGCGCGTCACGTGGGGGACGCTCCTGCAGCTGGCGTTGCTCGCGCTCGCCGTCTCGGCGGTCGTCGGCGGCCTCAGCGGCCTCGACTACGGCGATCTCGCCGACGCCGTCCAGGGCGCGTCGTGGGGGTGGATCGTCGCGGGGTTCGTCATCGCGCAGACCCCGCGCCTCACCCAGGCGCTGTCGACGCTCGGCTCGGTTCCGGCCCGGATCCCCTACCTCCCCGTCTACGCGATGCAGCTCGCGACCGGCTATCTGAACCTCGCGCTGCCCTCGAACCTCGCCCGCATGGCGATCAACATCCGCTTCTTCCAGCGCCACGGCGTGCCGCCGGCGACGGCGGTCACGGCCGGGGCGATCGACTCGTTCGTCTCCACCGTGATGCAGGCGCTCCTGCTCGGGGCGCTGCTCCTGTTCTCCGAGTCGAGCCTCGACTTCGGGCTCGAGACGCCGTCCGGCCCCCCGCTCCGGGCACTGCTCGCCGTGGTCGCGATCGGGATCGCCGCGGTGGCGGTCGTCGCGCTCGTCCGGCGCCTCCGCAACGCGATCGTCGAGCGCGTCCGCCGCTGGTGGCCGGACGTCAAGGCGACGCTCCAGAGCCTGCGCGCCGGCAACAAGCTCGGGCTCCTGCTCGGCGGCAGCCTCGCGACCGAGGTGCTGTTCGCGGTCGCGCTCGGGGTCTTCGCCAACGCGTTCGGGTACGACATCTCGCTGACCGACCTGCTCCTCATCAACATCTCGGTCTCCCTCCTCGCCACGTTCGTCCCTGTTCCCGGCGGGATCGGCGTGACCGAGTTCGGCCTCACGGTCGGGCTCACGGCCGCGGGGATGCCCGATGAGGCCGCGCTCGCCGCCGTCGTCCTGTACCGCCTCGCAACCTTCTACTTGCCGCCGCTCTGGGGCTTCTTCGCGATGCGCTGGCTCCAGCGCAACGCGCATCTGTAGGGCTACAACGGTGCGACGCTCGACGCGAAGAGGTCGAGGCCCAGGCTGCGTGAGAGGAACCGCGCCGCGAGCTGCCCGCGGACGCTGTTGCCCGCCTCGTCGAGCGGCGGCGAGAAGGTCCCGAGCCCACCCTTGCCGGGCGAGACGGTCACGATGCCGCCGCCGATCCCGCTCTTGCCGGGCAGCCCGACGTCGTAGAGCCAGTCACCGGACGTCTCGTAGAGGCCGGCGGTCGTCATCACCGTCAGCGCGTACCGGCACGTCTCCGCCGAGACGACCCGCTCGCCGCTGACGGGGTTGACGCCCCCGTCCGCGAGGGTCGCGCCCATCACGGCGAGATCGCGGGCGGTGACCTCGAGGCAGCTCTGTCGCGTGTAGACGTCGACGGCCTCGGCGGGGTCGCAGCCGAGCCGGCCGCGCCGTGCGAGGGCGGCCGCGAGCTCGCGGTTCGTCCGGTTGGTGGCCGACGCCGAGGCGAAGACCTCGTCGTCGAGGTCGAGCCCGCGCCCGGCGAAGCGCGAGAGCCCGTCGCGGACGAACCGCCACGTCTCGTCCGCCGACGCACCGGGGGCATGGCTCACCGTCGCGATCGCGCCGGGGTTCACCATCGGGTTCGTCCGGCCGTCCTCGGAGTGCTCGACCGCGTCGAGCGAGTCGAACGGGAGGCCGGTCGCGTTGACGCCAACCCGCCGTTGGATCTCGTCCGGCCCGAGCACGTCGCAGACGAGCGCGAAGGTGAATGGCTTCGCGACGCTCATGATCGTGAACCCGACCTCCGCGTCGCCGACCGCGTGCACCCGGCCGTCGACCGCCGCCACGCAGACGCCGAAGAGCGACGGCGCCACACGGCCGAGCGCCGGGTAGACGCCCGAGACGGAGCCGGCCTCGACGCCGCGGTGGCGGCGGTACGCCTCGTCGACGAGGGCCGCGACCTCGCCGGCGGCGGGCAGGCTCCCGGTCGAGACGTAGGGCTCCCCCTCGGCGGGCGTGCCCGTCCCCGTCGTCCGCGCCATCGGGCGAGGTATAGCGCGTGGCCGGGGGACTCTGGGTGGACCGGCGGCGGCCGCGCCGGGGAGGGCTCCGACGCTCCGCCGCCAGTTCGCGCCGGCCGCCTACGAGCGGCTGACTCCCATCGTGATGCGCGCGACATAGCCGCTTCCGCTCTTCGAGAGCCGCAGCATCGACTTCGACCCGCCGTTCCGGAAGATCGAATCGGTCGCGTTGCGCGTGTCGCGGTTCGGCCGCCGGTTGTAGGGCGCGCGGCGGTAGACGGCGTCCGTGAGGGCCTCGGGGAAGAACAGCTGACCCGTGTGCAGGACGTTCCCGCCGAGAGACACCTGCACGTGGATGTGGACCGTCCGGCCCGAGTACCACCCCGGGTAGACGGTCGTGAAGCTCGCAAGCCCCTTGCCGTTCGTCCGTTGGATGCCCCGCATGAACGTCTTCCCGTCCGTCCCCTCCTGGGCGAAGCCGGAGTACGTCCCGCCCGCATCGCAGTGCCAGATGTCGACGACACCGGCCTTGATCGGCTTGCACGACGAGACGTCCACCACCGTGGTCGCGAGATCGAGCCGGATGCCCGGCCGGCCCTCGCGGATGTCCCGGCGCACCTTGTCGCCGTCGAGGTAGTACGGGCCCTGGGTCATCTCCGGCGTGAGCACGCAGGTGACGAGACCCGAGGTGACCGCCGCGGGGCCGCTCGCGGCCGCTTCCGCCTCGTCGCCGTCGAGCGCCGCAAGGACCCCTCCTGCGCCGAGCGCGGCGGCCGCCAAGCCTCCGAGCCCGAGCAGCGAGTCCCGCCGCGTGAGGGTCGCCTCCTCGGTCCGATTGCCGTCGATGCTCGTGCCGGCTCCTCCTCGCCGGTCGGTCACGACGGCCTCGTGCCCAGGGTCACGGTGACGCTGTGATGTGCGCCGTTGCGGACATAGTCGACGATCACGCGATCGCCCGGATGCTTCGCGTCGATCGCAGCCTGGAGCGCCGACGCCGACGAGACCGCGTCTCCGTCGACCGCGGTGATCACGTCGCCGACCTGAAGGCCCGCGTCGGCGGCGGGGGTGCCGCTCCGCACCTCTGCGAGCTCGGCCCCTGCCGTCCCGCCCGTGGACGCCGTGACGGCGACCCCGAGATAGGCGTGCTGCACCGAGCCACTCTCGAGCAGCTGCCCGACGATCGACTGCACCGTGCTCGACGGGATCGCGAAGCCGACACCGTCGTTGCCGCCCGACTCGCTCTCGATCTGCGCGTTGACGCCGATCAGCTTGCCGTCCAGGTCGAGCAGCGGGCCGCCCGAGTTGCCGTGGTTGATGGCTGCATCCGTCTGGATGGCGCCGTTGATCGTGTAGCCGTTCGGCGCCTGCATGGAGCGGCCGAGCGCGCTGACGATGCCCGCCGTGACGCTGTTCTCGAGCCCGAAGGGGCTGCCGATCGCGACGACGACGTCGCCGACCGCGACCTGCGACGAGTCGCCGAGCGCGAGCGGATGGAGCGCCGACGAGGGCGCGTCGACCTTCAGGACGGCCAGGTCGGTCGAGGCGTCGACGCCGACGACCGTCGCGTCGTACGTGCTGCCGTTCGAGAACCGCACCTTGACCGACTGCGCGCCGTCGACGACGTGGGCGTTCGTGACCACGTGGCCGCTCGTGTCATAGACGAAGCCGGAGCCCTGGGCCTGCGCGGTGCCGGAGCCCGTCGGGCCCTCGGCGGACGCCTGCGTCGTGACCGTGATCTCGACCACGGACGCGTTCGCACGGTCGTAGACCTCGCCGATCGTCAGCGCACCGTCCTTCACCGTCTGCGCCGTACCGGCGCCCGACGAGCGGACGACCGTGGTCGTGCCGCCGCCGTCGAGGGCGGCGTAGGTCGCCGCGCCGGTGCCCGCCGCGAGGGCGAGCGCGGCGGCCCCGGCGGAGATCTTCGTGACTGTGCGGTTCATGGCTGTGTCCTTTCATGGGGTGTCTCCCTCCATGGGAGCGCCCGCCTCTGAGCCGGCTCTGTGAGCAGCCTGTGAATCGGCTGTGTGCCGATGACCCGGACGTCCACCAGAGCGGTTGGCGGAGAACGTGCCCACGGTCACGAGGACGGCCGCGAGCGCGTGGCCCCGAGGCGTTCTGCGGTCGGAGCAAGGCCCGTAGCCCTGCGGAGAGGCTAGGAGGCGCTCGGGGCAGCGAGCGGCAGCGCGATGGAGAACGTGGTTCCCTCACCGGGGCGAGACGAGGCGGAGACCGTGCCCCCGTGTGCTTCAGCGACTGCCGCGACGATCGAGAGGCCGAGGCCGATGCCTCCGCTCGTGCGCGCGCGCGACGGGTCGGCACGGTAGAAGCGCTCGAAGACGTGCTCCAGGTGCTCCTCGTCGAGGCCGGGCCCGGAGTCGGTGACGAGGATCTCGGCCGAGCCGTTCCTCCGCGTCACCGAGACGGTGGCGGAGGTCCCGGGCGGCGTGTGCGCGCGGACGTTGGCCAGCAGGTTGTCGACGATCTGCCGGAGCCGGTCGCGGTCGCCGACCACCACCGCCTCCTCGGCGCGCAGCGCGATCGGGCGGTCGGGGTCGACGGTCTGCGCGGTCTCGACCGCCTCCCCGACGACCTCGTCGAGCCGGACCGGCTCGCGCTCGAGGGGCCGGCCGTCGTCGAGGCGGGCCAGCAGGAGAAGATCGTCGACGAGCAGGCTCATGCGCTCGGACTCGCGGCTGATCCCCCGCATCGATCGCTCGAGGTCGTCGGGGCGCTCGGCCGCGCCGCGGTCGTAGAGCTCTGCGTAGGCACGGACGGCCGAGAGCGGCGTTCGCAGCTCGTGCGAGGCGTCCGCGACGAACCGCCGGAGCTTGCGCTCCGAGGCCTCCTGCGCCCTGAACGACGACTCGATCCGCGTCAGCATCCCGTTCAGCGCCAGCCCGAGGCGACCCACCTCGGTGCGCTCCTCGGCACGCTCCACCCTGCGCGAGAGGTCGCCCGCCGCGATGGCCGACGCGGTCTGGCCGATCGCGTCGAGCGGCCGCAGGCCCAGCCGCACGAGCCAGAGGCCGAGGCCGGCGATCGCGCCGAGCACGAGAACCGTGACGACGAGCTCGATCAGGAGGAGCCGGTGGAGCGTCGAGTCCACGTCGTGGAGGGACGTCGCGACGAGGAGCATCGCCTGGTCGTCCTCCGCGATGGACGCCCGGACGCGGTACTGCCCGCCGCTCGCCGCGCCCTTCACGGTGAAGTACCGCACCGCCTCGGGGCCGCCGCTCTGCGACGGCGGCTCGACCGTGCCGGGCAGGTCAGGTGCCGGAATGCTCCCGCCGGGAAGCGTCGCGCCCGAGAAGGTCGCGACGACGGTGTCCCCGTCGAGCGACCGCACCTGCACGAACGTCCCGGGCGGCGCGGAGCGGATGCCACCGCCCGGGCCGGGGCGCCGCAGCGTGTCGGCGGTCTGGTCGAGCGTCGAGTCGGTGCGCTCGAGGAGGAACGCGCGGAGGGACGAGTACGTGGCGACGTTCGCGGCAACGAGCCCGACGGCCGCGAGCGCCACGACCGCCAGCAGGAGCCGCGCGCGCAGCGACAGCGTGCGCATGCTCTACGACGCTTCGAGCATGTAGCCCGCCTGCCGCACGGTCTTGATCAGCGGCGGTCCCGTGGCGTCGAGCTTGCGCCGCAGGTAGCTCACGTACGTCTCGACGACGTTCGAGTTGCCGCGGAAGTCGTACCGCCAGACGTTCTGGAGGATCTGCCCCTTCGAGAGCACGCGACGGGGGTTCAGGAGGAAGAACCGGAGCAGGGCGAACTCCGTGGCCGTCAGCTGGAGCTGGGTCTCTCCGCGGAACACCTCGTGGCGGCTCTCGTCGAGCGTGAGGTCGGCGTAGCGGAGCACGTCGCCGGGCAGGTCGCCCGCCGTCCGGCGGAGGATCGCCTGGACCCGGGCCACGACCTCGGCGAGGCTGAACGGCTTCGTCACGTAGTCGTCGCCGCCGGCGCGAAGCGCCTCGACCTTGTTCTCGACGGCGTCCTTCGCAGTGAGGAACAGGATCGCGTTGCGATGCCCGCGCTCGCGCAGCCGGCGCCCCACCTCGATGCCCTCGATGTCGGGAAGCATCCAGTCCAGCACGATCAGGTCGGGGTCGAAGCGGGCGACGGACGCGAGCGCGTCGCGGCCCGTCGACGCCTCCTCGACCTCGAACCCCTCGTAGCGCAGGGCGGTCGCGACCGCGTCGACGATCGAGCTCTCGTCGTCCACGACGAGGATCTTCCCGTTGCCGTTCGCGGTCTCCACGAGGCTGGTCACGCCCGCACCTTGCCCGCCGTTTCTGTGAGCCGGCTGAGAGCCGGCGCACGGTTGCTGTGAGTCAGCTGAGAATCGTACGCTCAGGCGGCGAGACGGTCGGGCCGTCGCTCGGCGTCGGCCTGCTCCGGCTCGTCGAGGGCCAGCACGCGCCACGCGAGCGACGCACCGACCGCGATCACGCACACGATCGCCACGCCGCGCAGCCACCCCGTCGCGCTGTCGCTGCCCGCGCCGAGCCCGTGGAACAGCGCGAGGGGCCAGGCCGCGTACGCGGCCCAGTGGATCCCGCGCCAGAGCCGGTGCGGAAGCCGGCGGCGCACGAGGCTCGTCACGACGAGCGCGGCCACGAGGTCGAGCGCGACCGTCCCCAGGCCGACCCAGAACGGCGACCAGTTCGACGTGAACGGCAGGAGCACCGCCGTCGGCTGCACCCGCGCGTCGGGGTCGACGAGCACCGTGACGACGTGGATCGCGAGGAACACGACCGCGAGGAAGGACGCGTTGCGATGCACCGTCGTCGTGACGTAGAGCGGCAGGCCGCGCGGACGGTACCGCGTCGAGGTCGCGACGCCGAGCGCCACCACGAGGGTGAGCAGGAGCAGGGAAACGGCGCCGGTCGCCCGCATCAGGTACCAGTCGGCCGTCATCCGTCCACCGCCGGCCAGCCGCGGGTCACGACGACACCCCCGTCGGAGCGGACGAGCCGCGCCGCGAGCCCGAGGTGCTCGAGCCAGCCGGCGGCAGCCGGTCCCATCACGATCGCGGCCGTCGCGGCCGCGTTCGCGTCGACGCATGTCGCCGCGGCGACGCTGACCGTGCGCCACTGCTCGGCCGCCGGGGCGCCGCTCGCAGGGTCGACGATGTGGTGGACGTCTCGGCCGCCCGCCCGCCAGCGTCGCACGGTGGTGCTCGAGGTCGCCAGGCCGCCTTCCGCGACGCCGACCGTCTGGCCCATGCCGTCGACGCCGCGATGGTCGTCGCTCACGAGCACCGGCCACCCGCCGGGCGGTGCCCCGGCGACCGCGACGTCTCCACCCAGGCTGACGAGCACGCGCGTGCGGCTCTCACCGTGGATGCGGGCCGCGATCCGGTCAGCGGCGAATGCCTTCGCGACGGCCCCGAGGTCGAGCGCCGCCCCGCGCGGGATCCGCACGGTGCCGGCGCGACGATCGACGCGCACGCGCTGCCAGCCGGCCGCGGGTCGAACCTCGAACGCTCCACGCGGGGAGGTGGCGACGAGGCGGAAGTCACGGTCGTACCCGAGCGCGGCGAGCGCCGGGCCGACGGTGGGGTCGACGAGCCCGCCGGTCGCCGCTGCGACGCGGAGCGACGTCTCGACCGCCGCGACGAGGAGCGGCCCCACGGGAACGTCGTCGCCCGCGGCCCGGTTGACCGCGGTGAGCTCGGAGTCGTCGCGGAAACGGCTGCACGCACGGTCGAGCGCATCGACCTCCTCGCGCGCGATCGCGAGCGCCGCACCGAGCGCACCCTCGCTGTCGACGACGACCCGGTTCGAGACGCCGATCGCCTCGAACGTCGCTGCCGCTCCCGCCATCAGGAGCCGCCGGAACGGGCGACAGGCGGGCCGAAGGACTGGGACGGTGCAGTCCGGGACGGCGTCAGGACGGATCCTGACCCCTCGTCGTCGTTTGCGCGCAGGGTGCTCTCCGGCTCGCCGCCGGAGCCGCCCCCGGCCTCGCCGGATGCGGCTCTCGTCGTGTGCGCCGCCGCGGCGGCGAAGACCGCCGTCGCGCCCGCCGCGATGGCCGCGATCGCGGCCGTGGCGCGGTTGATCCGCTGCCGGTGGGCGAGCCGCGCCGCGGAGACCCGGTCCGCGTCCATCAGAAGGTGGGGTCGCCCGAGCCTCGACCGCCGTCCTGGCGGCCCTGGCCGGAGGGCGGCGTCCCGAAGGGCGGGGCGGTCTGGTCGCCGGGGCCGCCGAAGCCAGGCCCGCCCGAGGGCCGTGCGGGCAGGTACTGCCGGCAGGCCTCGAACGCCCGGCGCAGCGTGTCGCTCAGCGCGGGGCGCTGTCCCTGGCTCCGCTCACCGGGATCCGGGAGCGTCACCCCCTGATCCTGAAGGCACTGCCTGAACTCCTCGAAGCTGCTTCGCAGTGTCCCGTCGCCACCCTGGGCACCACCGCCGAGGCCGTTCCGACCGCTGCCCGCGCCACCGTCCTGGGTCGTGCCGCCTGACGCCGTGGGTGGCGTGGTCCCGCTCGCGGCGCGCGCCGCCGCCTCGAACGACGTCCCGCCGCTGCCACGCCCGACGACGAGGAGCGCGCCGATCACGCAGAGGCAGAGTGCGGCGATCCCGGCCACGAGCGCCTTCTTCGTCGGGCTGTCGATTGCGATCGCTCTTCTCTGCGCCATGGTCACTCCTCGCTCGCGGCCGTTCGGGGGATGCGTTCCCGACACGAAGCGAACCGCGCCGAGCTTGGAGATCGCTGTGACGCCCCTGGGCACGGCGTGTGAGGCACACGAAGAGCCGGGCCCGGACGGCACCTACTATCGCTCCATGGAGCCCGACGCCGAGCCCGCCGCTGCGAGCGTTCGCTGGATCGGGCACTCGACGGTGCTGATCTCGCTCGACGGTGTCCGCCTGCTCACGGACCCGCTGCTCCGCACGCTCGTGATGCATCTCCGGCGCCGCGTGCCGGTCCACCGGGACGCCCTCCGGCCCGTCGACGCGGTGCTCGTCTCGCATGCGCACCACGACCACCTCGACATCGGGTCGCTCCAGCGGGTCGGCCGCACGACGCCGATCGTCGTGCCCCGCGGGCTCGGCCCGCTCCTGCGGCGCCAGGGCTTCCGGGACGTCCACGAGCTGGCGATCGGCGAGGGGCTCGACATCGGAGACGTCAGAGTCCAGGCAACCTTCGCGGCGCACGACGGCTCGCGCGCCCCGTACCCCGCGCGCGCTCCCGCCGTCGGGTACGCGGTGCTCGGCTCCCGGCGGATCTACTTCGCCGGGGACACCGACCTGTTCCCGGAGATGAAAGGCCTCGTGAGCGACATCGACCTGGCCCTCGTGCCGATCTGGGGCTGGGGCCCGAGTCTCGGCCGCGGCGGGCACCTCGATCCCGAGCGTGCCGCGGAGGCGGTCGCGCTGCTCGCGCCCAAGGTCGCCGTCCCGATCCACTGGGGCACCTACGCCCCCGTGCACATGGGTCTCAGAACGACGCCCGCCTACCTTGCGGAGCCGCAGGCCGCGTTCGCCGCTGCGGCCGCGCGGAAGGCGCCCGGCGTGGACGTCCGCATTCTCGCCCCCGGCGAGGCGACCGAGCTCTAGCGCGTATCGGTCGGCGCGAGGATCCGGCCCTTCGCCGCCGCGTACTCCTCGTCGGTCAGGAGGTCGTCGGCGCGGAGGCGCGCCAGACGCTCGAGCTCCGCGACGCTGCCCTGCGACTCGGCGGCGGGAGCGCTCTCGCGCGACCACGGCAGCCTCGGCCGCGCATGCTCCGGGGACCCCTCCGCCTCGTACTCGCGGACGATCTGACGTCGGGCGACCTCGAACCCCACCGCGCCGAGGACCACGAAGATGACCGTGACCACGAATCGGTGCAGCGGCAGCACCCAGACGAGGAGCAGGAGCAGGGCCGCGTACACGGCCCAGGCCGCGCCGGCGTTCGCGAGCCACGGCCCCAGCCATCGCCTGGCGGCGACCGCGCGTGACCCCTCGCCCGTGAGCCACGCGCCGATGCTCCCGATCACGCCCAGCAGCACGACGACCCAGGCGGCCTCGGCCAGCCCGTCGGAGAGGATCGACCAGAAGGCGCTGACGGCGGGCCGGACGGAGTCGGACTGGGTGAGGTGGTCGACGAGGTACGACCCGGCGAGCCGGCGGATCACGAGGATCGCGACGCCGCCGACGATCAGCCCGATCGCGATCGCCCTGATCTCCTTGCGCCGCCGGCCCGGCACGAGCCACAGCGCGAGCGCCCATGCCAGAAGCGCCGGCACCCAGATCCAGTCGGCGACGCTCTTCAGGAACTGCGTCAGGTTCTGCGCGGTGTCGAGCTCGTCGGAGTGGAGGACGACGATGCGGCCCGCGTCCGGCGGAAGCTGCTGCGACACGTTCCCGAGCACGCCGAAGCGGTCGCCGAGCTGGACGACGAGCGGGTGGAGGTCGAGCACCACGTCGCCACCCGTGGTGTCGAGCCGCGACGTGTCGCCCTCGAGCACCTTGACGACCTGTGCCTGCGAGAGCGAGGCGGCCGTCACGAAGAGGGTCTGGACGCGCGGGCGCTGGAGCAGCTCGACCGCGGCGCGGTCGATCAGCTCGCGCGAGAGCCCGGCGATCGGCCCGGCGAGCGCCTGGAGGTTCGGCGGCAGCTTCTGCTCGAGCTGCATCGACACGTCGACGTTCGCGTAGAGCTGGTCGACCATCGTCTGGGCGAGCTGCGCCTGGATCGCCGGGTGCGCGACCAGCTCTTGTGACGTCGCGCGGAACGCGTCCTTGTCGAGCGCCTCGCGCTTGACCCAGTTCGAGAGCAGGCTGACGACGACGAGCACCACGCCGAGGACGGCGAGCGTCCTCGCAGCGATGATGCGGACCCGCGACGGGCCGGAGGGCGTCGTGCCGGTGGTGGTCGTCATGAGGTCACCTCGGTGGTCGGGACGGTATCTGCTGGCCGGGCGCCGTCCCCGTTGAGCTCCGCGCGCCAGCTGCGCAGGAGCGCGTTGACCGCCTCTGCGCCCACGATCGGCTCATCGGGGACCTGCAGTCGCGCCGGGTGCAGGATGAACGGCTCGGTCTGCGGCCCGCCGAGGCCGCCGTGGAACGAGATCAGCTCCTCGAAGGCGCACCCCTCGTCGAGGAACGGGTCGTAGAACGACCCGACCATGATGTCGGCCACGTTCGAGAAGCTGTCCGTGCGGGCCAGGTGCCTGCCGGCATTGGGCGAGAACCGTGCGAGCGGATCCTCCCCCTCGACGCGCCCCTCTGCGAGATGGCGGATGCCGCGCGGACCGATCGCGAGTGCGCCGTGCTCGGCGGAGCGGACGAGCAGCCAGCCGACGTGCGGGTGGGCCGCGAGGGCGGGCAGGAGCCGCGGGTGCCGCTCGTCGATCTCCTCACGCGTCATCCGCCGCGCCTCGTCCATCAGGTAGACGAGACCGAGGTTGCCCGAGGCGAGCACGACGACATCTTCGCCGGAGACGTCGTTCTTCGAGCGCTTCTCCTCCTGGACGGGCCGGCCCGTCGCCTCGCCGAACGCCGTCCCGACGGCCCGGTCGTGCTCGTCCCCGCTCACGAGCGACGTAACGCCCGCATCCTCCAGGGAGCGCTTGACGAGCTCGTCGAGCCCGTAGCCGTTCCGCTGCTTGAACGTCGCACCCTGTGTCTGACCGTGGTCGGAGAGGACGACGATCTCGTAGGGACGCGGCGTGTAGCGGCACGCCCGGACGATGCGGCCGAACTGGTGGTCGAGCTTGCGCAGCGCCTCGAGCGTGTCAGCACGCTCGAGCCCCGAGTGGTGGGCGACCTCGTCGTAGCTCGAGAAGGTCGCGTAGACCGCGGGCCGGCCGGCCATCATGTCCGTGAGCACCGACTGGACGATCAGGTCGCGCACGACCACGCACATCGCCGCTCGCATGAACGGGTAGACGCCTCCGCGGTGCCCCCGCGGGCGGACGTCCCGCCGCGACGCCCGGAACGCCGCCGTCCACTCGAGCACCAGCTCCCACACGAAGAGCACGAGCACGCGCATGACGTTGAAGCCGTTGGCGAAGAACGTGCGGTAGCCCGGGTTCGCGCGCTTCTCCGCCTCGATCCGGCTCACCGTGAGGATCACCTCGTCGGCCTGCCCCGAGAGGAGGTTGCCGCGGCTGGCGCCGCCGTCGAGCAGGAGGCCCTTGTCGGTCGCGTGACGGCGCTCGAGCTCGGCGCAGTCGGCGGGCGCGGAGCACGACATGACCTTCGCCGTCTCCTTCTCGACCCACCGGAACGCCGGGATGTCCACGTTCGAGCCCAGGAGGATCCCCGCCTGGCTGGCGCCGGTCTGCGAGGAGAGGTCGGTCTCCCAGCCGCTCAGGACGTATCCGTCCTCCGCCACCCAGCGGGCCATGTGCGGCGCGTTGCCGTCCCGCATCGCACGGCGCAGCACGGGGAGCGCGAGGCCGTCGATCTCGAGGAAGACGATGCCCGGCGCGTCGGTGCGGACCGGCGTCCCGGTGCGGCGCGCGATGCGCTGGACGACACGGTAGGAGAACTCGCTGTCGTCGTCGACGCCGACGATGACCTCGATCACCAGCGTGACCGCGGCCGCGACGAACGCCACGAGAAGGGCCCACCAGAAGCCGTCGATGCTCAGGCGGCCGTCGGTGAGGCGGTCGGCGGCGAGCAGCATCAGCGCGTCGAGCACGAGGATCGCCAGGAAGCCGAAGACGAGCGTCAGCGGGAGCCGGATCGCGGCGACGAACGGTGGCAGGGTCGCGTTCAGGATCGCGATCACAGCCGCCGCGAGGGCCGCGGCCCAGAACGAGTTGACGTCGGCGCCCGGGACGATCCACGCCGCGACGAGCAGCGCGACCGCCGAGACGAGCCACGTCCGCAGGAGGTGGAGGGGCCGGAGGCGGAGCCGCTCCTCCCGCCACGTGATCTCCGACGCGGGTGCGGTGGACGTGTGCTCGCTCACGGATCGGTTGTCGTCTGCCGGTCCATCGGCAGAGCATGTTCTCCCGGCGTGCGTCCCGCGTCAATCTCGCTCGGGTTCACCCGGGTGAACCCGGCCAGGGCGGACAACGTGAAGGGGCGATCGCTCAGCGCTCCAGCTTATGGACACTCAGAAGCGTCAGGTTGAGGGCTGCTACCCGGTCGAGCAGACCCTGCAGCTGCGCCTGGTCGGTCATCACGCCCTCGAGCGCCGTGTCGCCGCCCTCCTCGGCGATCTCGAGGTCGCAGAACTGCTGGCGGAACCGCGGACCGAAACCGCCCTCGACGACGATCCGGTAACGGGATGGGCCCACCGGTCCATCGTGCCGCGGGCAAGGGCCCAGCGGTGAGCCGGACGACGAGATCACCCGGGTGAACCCGGCGCTCACGTGCCGACCGGCGCAGCGCGAGGGGCGGAACCGCGAAGATCTCCCGGCGGGCACCGTGCCGCCCGCGGATGAGGCGCAGTGACCGTCGCGACCGACTACCCGTTCCTCGACGTCGTCTGGACGACGGTCGTCTTCGTCGCCCTGCTCCTGTTCCTGTGGATGGTGATCACCGTCCTCACCGACGTGTTCCGGCGTCACGACGTCGGCGGCGCGAGGAAGGTCGCGTGGACCCTGTTCGTCGTCCTCGTCCCGCTGATCGGCGTGTTCGCCTACCTGATCGCCGACGGGGACGGCATGGCCTCCCGGAGTGCCGACCACGCGCGCGGCCGGCGCGGCGGCGGCGCCCCGCCGCACACCGCGGCGGCGGAGATCGAGCACGCCAAGCGGCTGCTCGACAGCGGGGCGATCACCCAGGCCGAGTTCGACGCGATCAAGGCGAGGACGCTCGCCTGACCCCCGGTCAGTCCTCCTCGGTGCCGTCGCCCTCGACGACGTCCAGCCCCTTGCCGCGGCTCGCCTTCATCTCCGCCGCCCGCTCCTTGGCGTCCGAGTAGGAGTCCCTGACGAGCGTCGAGCCGCCGCTCCAGCCGAAGACGACGCAGATGAGCACGACGGCGAAGCCGACGTTGAACGCCGTCGTGACCAGCTGCTGCCCGATCGAGTACGCGGTCGCGGTCGTCGTGGTCGTGTAGCTCTCGAGCGCGAACGAGTTGAACGCCTGGTTCACGCCGACGCCGCCGGGGGTGAACGAGAGGAGGTTGGCGAGCTGGTTCGACCCGAGCACGCTCATCACGGAGCCGAACGTGACCGGGATCGAGTACGCCGCCAGGAAGATGATGATCACCATGACCTTGGCGATGTAGCCGCCGATCTGCGGCAGCAGGACGAGCTTCACATAGGCGCGCAGATCGCCGAGGATCGCGGCGCCCTTCTTCGCCTTCGCCCACATGCCCTTGACCCAGCGCCAGAAGATCCGAACCAGCAGCACGACGAGGAAGATCGCCCCGCCGATGATCCCGAGCGTCAGCACCGGGTGGTTCACGATCGCGTCTCGCTCGTCCCCGAACTGGAAGTCGAACGAGCCCGCCACCTGGCTGAAGAGGTAGACGTAGATCAGCGTCCCGATGACGAAATAGAAGATCTTCTGGACGACGTAGCCCGCGAGGATCCCAGGGAAGGTCGAGCCTCGGACGACGGCGAGGTACATCACGAGCGTGACGAACGTCCCGATGTTCGCAGGGAGGAAGTTGTTGAGCGCGACGCCGGCCGCGTACGACGCGAGGACTGGCATGTACGTGACGCCCCCCGGATAGGCGTACCGCAGGATCCCGTACCAGCCGAGCGCGGTGAGCGTCGTCTGCAGGCCCTGGAAGATGCAGCCGAGGATGACGTACGCGAGAGAGATCTCCGTGACGGTGTCCCAGAGCTGCGTGAGCCACCCCCACACGTCGACCCCGAGGAGATGGAGGACGACCAGCAGCGCCACGAGGCCGACGACCCAGGAGACGATCTTGACGATCCGGCGTCGCCGGGACGGGAGCTCGAGCGTGACTGCAGCCTCGGACATCGGACGGGAGCCTAGTACCGGCGCCGGGTGCTCACACTGCCGGGGAGAGCCGGGGCTCGGGCTCCCGCGCCGCCGGCTCGCGACTCTGCTCCCGCGCCGACGAGATCACGACCGCGCCGAGCAGCGCGACGCCGAGCGACGCGCACGCGACGACCGCATGCCACGGCGGGTTCCGGTCGAGCCGCTCCAGGAGGACGAGCGCGCCGAGCATGACGCTCACGACGGGGTTCGCGACCGACACGGTCGCCACCGACGGCACGAGCTTGCCGGTCGAGAGCGAGAGCTGCTGGAAGCCGAACCCGATCACGCCCGCGGCCGCCCAGATCCAGAACTCCCAGCTCGCGACCACGTCGGCGAGCCCGTCGGTGTGGAGGTTCTCCACCACCGGCTTCATCAACGTCGCCGACAGCCCGTAGAGCATCCCCGCGACCGTCCCGAGCACCGCCGCCCGGGTCGAGAGGGTGCCGCGGTTCGCGAAGAGGAGCAGCGCGACGCAGGCGAGGGCGATCAGGATCACTGCGATCGCCCAGTCGGCTCCCGAGGCGTCGTCGATCCCGGCTGCAGGATCGCCGAACAAGGCGAACCCGGCCAGCCCGACGACGATGATCACGGCCCCTGCGACCTCGCGCCGCCCGATCGTCTGGTGCGTGAGGAAGTAGCCGAGCGGAAGCGCCCAGATCACGGTCGTGACGAGGAGCGGCTGGATGATCGAGACCCGGCCGCGATCGAGCGCGGCCGCCTGGAGCAGGACCCCGACGATCTGCGCCGCGAGGCCGAGCAGCCAGACCCACTGGCCCAGGAGCACCGCGAAGGACTGCGGACGACGGAAGGAGACGCCGCTGAGGCTCAGCGCCGCTTTCTGCCAGAGGGTCGCCGCGAGCGCGAAGCAGACGGCGGCGACCAGCGCGAGGAGAGCGGCGACCTCGTCCACGGGCGCCCACTATAGGGCGATGGTTCACCCGGGTGAAGGGCGGGTCTCCGAGTTGCCGCGCCACCCCGCGCTACGCAAGAGTGCCGGGGGCGGGAGACGTTCGCGCGCGCGTCCCGCGAGGTCCGTCGCGGCCGCACGTGGTGGAATCGGGAGGAGCCGATGGAGATCGAGGTGACGAGCAGAGGCCCCGACCAGAACGAACGCGACCACGCGGCGCTCCGGGACGCGGTCGCAGCCGGCCGGATCGTGGCGGAGACGGGCGTCTAGCCGTGGCCTCCGGAACGCCGGCCGAGGCGAAGGGCGCGGCCGGGCAGGCACCCGAGCGGGCCAAGCTCGTCCTCCTCGCCCTCATCGTCGTCGCGGCGGTGGCCAACCTCAACCTGTCGGTCGCCAACGTCGCGCTCCCGGACATCGGCGAGGCCTTCGACTCGTCGCAGACCACGCTCAACCTCATCGCCGTCGGGTACTCGCTCGGCCTCGCGGCGTCCGTGCTCTGGTTCGGGGCCCTCGGCGACAGGTACGGGCGCAAGCTGATGATCGTGCTCGGGATGGGTCTCTCCATCCCGGCCTCGATCGTCGCGGGCTTCGCGCCCTCGGACACGGTGCTCTTCTTCGCACGCGTCGCAGGCGGGCTGTCCGCGGGGATGGCGTACCCGACGACGCTCGCGCTCGTGACGGCGCTCTGGTCGGGCCAGGCCCGCACGAAGGCGATCGCCCTCTGGTCGGCACTCGGCGGCGGGTTCGCCGCGCTCGGCCCCCTCGTGTCCGGCGCGCTGCTCGAGCACTTCGACTGGGGCTCCGTCTTTCTCGTGACGCTGCCGCTCGCCGTCCTCGCGCTCGTGCTGGCCGTCGTGCTCGTCCCGGGGCACGTGAACGAGTCGACCGAGCCGGTCGACAACCTCGGAGGCCTCCTGTCGGCCGTGCTCGTCGGCGGGCTCGTCGTCGCGATCAACTTCCTGCCCGTCCCCGGAGAGAAGACGCTCGCACTGTCCCTGCTCGCCGTCGCCCTCGTCACGGGCGTCCTGTTCTTCCTGCGCCAGCGGCGGGCGGAGAATCCGCTGTACGACCTCGATGTCGCGGCGCGCCCGACCTTCTGGGTGGCGGGCTGCGCGGGGATCATCGTCTTCGGCTCGCTGATGGCCGCGATGTTCGTGAACCAGCAGTTCCTCCAGAACGTGCTCGGCTACTCGACGATCGAGGCGGGAGCCGCAATCCTTCCTGCGGTCGTCTTCATGGTGCTCGTCGCGCCGCGCTCGGCCAGGCTCGTGGAGGCGAACGGCTCTCGGCAGACGCTGATGATGGGGCAGGCACTCCTGCTCGTCGCGTTCGTCCTGATGCTCCTGCTCTGGAAGGACGACATCGCCTACTGGAAGGTCGCCCTCCCGCTCTGCTTCCTCGGCGCGGGCGTCGGCCTGGCGGGGACGCCGTCCTCGAACTCGCTCACCGGCTCTGTGCCGGTGCGGCGCGTCGGCATGGCGTCGGGCACGGCCGACCTGCAGCGCGACCTCGGCGGAGCGCTGATGACGTCCGTGCTCGGCGCGCTCCTCACCCTCGGCTACGCCTCGGCGATGGGACAGGCGATCGACCAGTCCGGCAAGAACGTCACCGACGCGACCCAGGCGCAGCTTCAGCTCTCCTTCGCGAGTGCCGAGAACCTCGCGAAGCAGAACCCGCAGTACGCGAGCCAGATCACCGCCGCGGCCAAGCAGTCGTTCCTCGACGGCGGCGACTGGGCCTATGTCGGCGCCACCATCGCGATCCTCGCCGGGATGGCGCTCGTCTTCTTCTTCTACCCCAAGCATGCGCGGGAGACGGAGCTGCGTGCCTCGTATCAGGCGCGGGACGAGGCTTCGGCGACAGCGGCGCCGCTCGTCGGTGCAGACCCGGCGCTGGCGACTCCCGGGCAGTGAACGAGAGGAGGGCAGCCTCGACCCGAAGCCAGCGCGCGACCCCGGGCCCGAAGACGTGCCGGCGCCTGCCGGCACGCGCCCGCGCACGGGGGTGGGCGCGCGCAGCCCGATCGACCCGAGAAGCGAACGACGAACGAAGGGAGACACGAAGATGACGGACGAGACGAGCGACACTCCTGTCCTCGACCTGCTCGCGTCCATGACGGCCGATTCGCTCGAGGCATCGAGCCTCGACGCCGACGAGCTCATGCTCGTTCGGCTCGCCGCGCTGGTCGCGATGGACGCGCCGCCCGCGTCCTACCTGCTCAACCTCGGCGCAGCCAGCGAGCTCGGCTTCGGCATCGAGGACGTGCAGGGAGTGCTGGCGGCGATCGCACCGATCGTGGGCACCGCGCGAGTGGCGGCGGCGACCGGCAACATCGCGCGCGCGCTCGGCTTCGCGCTCGAGATGGCCGAGCTCGAGGCCGCCGACTGATCGGACGCGTCCGGCGGCTCCCTTCGTCGCGGGAACGGTCCGGGACGAAGGGAGCCGCCCGGCGGTCTATCCGACCGCGTCGTCGCCCACCCGGTGGCGGAACACGTAGTACGTCCACCCCTGGTAGAGCAGCACGATCGGGACGAAGAGCACCGCGACGACGGACATGACCGTCAGCGCGTAGTGCGAGGAGGCCGCGCCGTTCACGGTCAGGCTGTTGGCGAAGTCGGGGCTCGACACCATCACGCGCGGGTAGAGGCTCGTGAACAGCGTCGCCACCGCGGCGACGAGCCCGACCGCGGTCATCGCGAACGCCTGCGGGTTGCGCCCGCGCAGGACGAAGACCACGGCGAGCGCGAGCGCCACGATCGCGAGCGCCGCCGGGAGCGCGCGGCGGGAAGAGATCCTTGTCGTTTCGGTCGATCGCGACCGCGACCGTCCAGGCGACGAAGACGGCGCCGACGGCGACGGCCGGGACGGCGAGCCTCCGGGCCGTGCGCTCCGCGCGATCGTGGAGCTCGCCGACCGTCCGCAGCGTGAGGAAGACCGCGCCGTGGAACGCGAACAGGAGCACCACCGCGACCCCCGCGACGACGGTGTACGGGGAGAACAGGTCCCAGAAGGTGCCCGCGTAGTGGCCGTCGGCGTCGATCGGGACGCCGCCGACGAGGTTCGCGAGCCCGACGCCCCACACGAGCGCGGCGCCGTAGCTGCCGATCGTGTTGGCCCAGGTCCACGTCGCCCGCCAGCGCGGGCTCTCGCTCTTCGAGCGCCACTCGAACGAGACGACGCGGACGATGAGGAACACGAGGATGAGGAGCAGCGCGACGTAGAAGCCCGGAGAACATCGTCGCGTACCACGCGGGGAACGCTGCGAACGTCGCCCCGCCCGCGACGACCAGCCAGACCTCGTTGCCGTCCCAGACCGGTCCGATCGTCCGGAGCAACGTGCTCCGCTCCGCGTCGTCACGCGACACGACGGGCAGGAGCATGCCGACGCCGAAGTCGAAGCCCTCGAGAGCGAAGTACCCCGCCCAGAGGACGGCGATCAGGCAGAACCAGAAGGTCTCGAGGTCCATCAGTACCCCACCGACGGGCAGGGCGAACTCGTCGCCCTCGCCGCCGAGCTCGGGCGGGTCGAGTCGTGCGTACCGGCGCATGAGGACGAAGTCGACGACGGCGAGCGCACCGTAGAGCCCGGCGAACACGGCGAGGCTCAGCCCGATCGGTCGTCGAGCTGACGCTCGGCGAGTTGGCATCGGCGGTCTTCAGCAGCCCCCAGACGATCCAGGGCTGTCGACCGACCTCGGAGAGCACCCAGCCGGCGAGCGCGGAGAGGTACGGCAAGGGGATGGTCAGCACGCCCGTCCACAGGAACCAGCGCGTCGTCTCGAGCCGCCCGCGCCAGCAGCAGGAACGCACCGACGGCGAAGACGAGGAAGACGAGCGTCCCGAGGTAGGCCATGATCCGCATGCTCCAGTACGCCGTCCGGATCGGCGGCGTGTAGTCGCCGGGGCCGTAGGCGGCCGCCTCCTGCGCCTGGAGCTCGTTGATGCCCTCGACCTTGCCGTTGGGGGAGCCCGTGGCGAGGACGGAGAGGAGCTTCGGTATCTGGATCGAGAACGACGGCGTCGGGTCGTCCTTCGTGAACCCGCCGATCTGGAAGAGCGAGAACGCGCACGGCTGGCACGTGTCCCACTGCGCCTCCGTGGAGGCGATCTTCATCGGCTGGTAGTCGGTGACGACGACGCCGAGGTGGCTGCCCACCAAGAGGTTGACGGCAGAGATCGGAACGCCGACGATCAGCGCCAGCTTCGACGGCCGGCCGGAAGAGCTCGACGTTCCGGCCGCGGACGAGGTGCCAGCACGCGACGCCGAAGATCAGCACGGCGGCCGTCGTCAACCCGACGAGGAGCACGTGGGTGTAGGCCGCGATCGCGAAGCGGTTCGTCATGAGCGCCCAGACGTCGGTCAGCTCCGCGCGGCCGTTCGTGACCGTCGAGCCGACGGGGCGCTGCATCCACGAGTTGGCGACGATGATGAAGAGGGCCGAGAGCCAGCTGCCCAGGGCGAACAGCCAGACGGTCGCGAGGTGCACGCGCTTCGAGAGCCGGTCCCAGCCGAAGATCCAGAGCCCGAGGAAGGTCGACTCGAGCATGAACGCTGCGAGCCCCTCGATCGCGAGCGGCGCGCCGAACACGTCGCCGACGTACTCGGAATAGATCGACCAGTTCATCCCGAACTGGAACTCCTGCACGAGCCCGGTCGCGACCCCGATCGCGAAGTTGATCAGCATCAGCGTCCCGAAGAAGCGGGTCAGCCTGAGCCAGCGCTCGTCACCCCCCCGGTACCAGAGCGTCTGCATCACGGCGACGAGCGGCGCGAGCCCGAGCGTCAACGGGACGAAGAGGAAGTGGTACAGCGACGTCGTCGCGAACTGGATCCTCGCCAGGTCGACCGTCGTCACCGCCAGCGTGCTCATCGCAGCAGCGATCATGTCACGCGCCCGCGCCGAAAGCCGCCCGCAGCGGTTCCCTGCGAGGACGGCGCCGGGCCTTCACGGCGCCGGGACCGCGGGTCGGACGCTCGGCCCTCCGATCCCCTGGCCGTCGGGCTCCCGCGCGCGGTCGAGGTCGACGGAGTCCCGCCAGAACTCCTCGATCGTCGCATCGAGCCGGGCGAGCTCGTCCTCGACCGCCCGACGGCGCTCCGGCTGCACCCGCTCCTGCAGGTCGTGGAGGAGCGCCCGCAACCGCCTGACGACCTGGATCGACGAGCCGCCGTACTGCCGGATCTCGGTGAAGGCGAGGTCTGCGATGTCCTCCCAACGGCGCGTCCGGATCACGACACCCGGCGACGAGACGTCGTTCGCGTCGACGTGCGCCGGGATCGGCGTCGCTCCGAGGAGCCGCAGCATGTCGCCCAGGTGGTCGAGGATCTGCACCGCCGTGGTCGGGTCGTTGACGGCAGGCGACAGCGCCCTGATCGCGATGTCGACCATCACCCGGATCGCGAACGCGGGATCCTGCTCGATCGTCCGCTCGACGCCGAGCACCATCATCGACCTCAGGCGGTCCGCGGCCGCGTCGTCGAGCCGGGAACCGCCGTGGACCTCGAACAGCGCCGCTCCCTCCGGCACGAAGTCGCCGACCGCGGGGGGCACGACGACGAGGCACCCCGCCTCGCGCGCGAAGCGGGCGAGGCCCTCGAAGTCCACCGCCTGGACGGCGCCCGCCCGCACGCTCGGGACGACCAGCGCGGGCGGCGCCGAGCCGACGTACGGGTCCGGCAGGTAGAGCGGAGCAGCGGGCCCCTGCGCCTCGCGGAGCATGTCCTCGAAGGACCGCCGGCCGGCCTGGGCGACGATCGCCGCGACCGCGACCGGCCGCAGCCGGTGAATCGACCGGTTGAGAAAGACGAGAAAGAGGAGGACGCCGCCGGCGAGGAGGAATCCGGCGAGCGTCACCCCGAGGCTCGGCACCGAATTCTGCTCCACCCGCCGCAGGAGCGAGTACGAGAACGTCAGCGTCCCGACCAGCACGGCGAGCACGGCCTTGAGCATCCGGTCGCGGTAGAAGATCCGCATGTACCGGGCCGAGAACGTGCCGGTCGCCATCTGCACGATCAGGACGGCCACCGTGACGACGAATCCGGTCAGCCCGACGCTCGCTCCGACCACCGATGCGAGCACGGCCTGGGCTGTCCCCGCCGAGTACGTCCAGCCCTCGGGGAGGGTCGTGTACCTGCCGCTCTCGGCCGTGGCGATACCGCAGAGCGACCCGGCGACGCCGCCGAGCACCGGGATCAGCCAGATGCTCCCCCGCGTGAACTGGCGGACGCGGAACCGCGTGCCCCAGCTCATGCTCCGGCCTGCCGTCTCGTGCCCACGCGGAGCAGAAGGCTACGCGGGCGGGCGCGGCGTGAACGGATGAAGCTCGTCCTGCCCCTCCTGGACGACGCCGTAGCTCGCCTCGGGCACCTCGTTCCACGCGCCCGCGAGATCCCCGAGCGGCTCCGAGACGATGATGCGCGACTCGTCGGAGAGCCCGTGCAGGACCGGATTGTCGGGGTACTGGGCGCGGAGCGTGTCCACCCGCGTCGAGAAGAAGAGCGACCGAGACCGTCCCTCGCTCGAGTACCGGAATCCCCAGACGCTGCGTCCGTCCGTCGTCGCGACGGTCATCTGGATCGGGTGAGTGATGCCGTGGGTACGGCCGACGTGCTCGACCATCCCGACCGCGCGCTCGACGGCCGCCGGCGGGTCGTCCTCGAGCCCCATCGTCAGCGCGAGGAAGAAGAACGTCTCCGAGTCGGTCGAGCCCTCGACGTCCGGGTAGAGCGACGGGTCGACGGCGAGCAGGAGGTCGCGCTTGACGTCGTGGAACCGGGCGATCGAGCCGTTGTGCATCCACAGCCAGTTCCCGTACCGGAACGGGTGGCAGTTCGTCTGCTGCACCGGCGTCCCCGTCGAGGCGCGGATGTGCGCGAAGACGAGCCGGGAGCGGATGTGCGTCGCGAGCTCCCGGAGGTTGCGGTCGTTCCATGCCGGCTCGACGCTCTTGAAGACGGCCGGCGTGACGCTCTCCCCGTACCAGCCGACGCCGAAGCCGTCCCCGTTCGTCGTCTCGACGCCGAGCCGCGAGTGGAGGCTCTGGTCGATGAGCGAGTGCTTCGGCCGGAGGAGCAGCTCCTCCAGCACGACCGGTGTTCCCGAATATGCAAGCCAGCGGCACATGTCGATCGCTCCTCGTTCAGTGGGCGAAGGCCGTCCCGGTCGACGCGTCGTGCACGGGCTCCGGCTGGCGCTGCAGCCGCGGGAGCTGCCGCTTCAGGTCCTGCACGAGCATGTCGGCGAGGTCGTGGGTGAAGCCGCGCCTGACCACCACGCGCAGTGCGGCGAGGTCGGTGCGGTTCTCGGGGAAGGTGTACGCGGGCACCTGCCAGCCACGCTCCCGGAGCGCGTTCGAGACGTCGAACACCGTGAAGTTGTCGATCTCCGGCTTCAGGGTGAACGCGAACACGGGCAGCTCGTCCCCGCGGGTGAGCAGCGTGAACGGGCCGAGCTCGGCGATCCTGCCCGGACAGCCGGGTCGCAACCTCCCGGGCGTAGCTCTGCACCCCGCTGTACCCGTCGAAGCCGAGGCGGAGGAAGTTGTAGTACTGCGCCACGACCTGCGCGCCCGGCCGCGAGAAGTTCAGCGCGAACGTCGGCATGTTGTCGCCGAGGTAGTTGACCCAGAAGATCAGGTCCTCGGGCAGCGCCTCCGCGTCGCGCCACACGACCCAGCCCACGCCGGGGTAGACGAGGCCGTACTTGTGGCCCGACGCGTTGATCGAGGCGACGCGCGGAAGCTGGAAGTCCCACACGAGCTCGGTGTCGACGAACGGCGCCACGAAGGCGCCGGACGCACCGTCGACGTGCACGGGCACGTCGAGGCCCGTCTCGCGCTGGAGCGTCGTCGAGCCTGCTGCAGATCTCCTCCACCGGCTCGTACGACCCGTCGAACGTCGAGCCGAGGATCGCGACGACGCCGATCGTGTTCTCGTCGCAGAGCTTCACGGCCTCCTCCGCCGAGAGGTGGAAACGGTCGCCCTCCATCGGGACGAGCCGCATCTCGACGTCCCAGTAGTTGGCGAACTTCTCCCAGCACACCTGGACGTTGATCCCCATCACGAGGTTGGGCCGGTCGGCGGGCTTTCCCTCCGCCGCGCGCCGCTTCTGCCAGCGCCGCTTGAGCGCGAGGCCGCCGAGCATCGCGGCCTCGCTCGATCCGGTCGTCGAGCAGCCCGTCGCCTGCCGCGAGTCGGGGGCGTGCCAGAGGTTGGCGAGGATCGCGACGCACCGGGACTCGATCTCGGCCGTCTGCGGGTACTCGTCCTTGTCGATCATGTTCTTGTCCAGGCACTCGGCGATGAGCCGCTCGGCCTGCGGCTCCATCCACGTGCTGACGAAGGTCGCGACGTTGAGCCGCGCGTTGCCGTCGAGCATGAGCTCGTCGTGGATCACCTGGTAGGCGACCTCCGGCGGCATCTCCGCGGCCGGAAGCTCGTGGCGCGGTATGGAGTTGCCCTCGAGCCCGAACCGAGGGCCGACGCTCACGGCGGGCGTCGCCGCCGAAGGTGCGCTCGGATGCTTCAGTGTCACGGGAGAACCTCCTCCGGGGCCGTCCTGACCGTCAGCGACGCTAACAGGGTGGCGTCCGTCGATCGGCCGGTGAGGCCAGCTTCACCCGGGTGAACCCAGCGTCAGAGCGGCTTCGGGCGAGCGGTGTCATCCGAAGGGCAGGAGAGAATGCCCGACGTGACACGACGCTTCCTCCATCGGCTCACGAGGAGCCGGCACGCGGTCGACGAGGTCCCGCCGGACGTCTCGGAGGCGCCCGAAGCGCCGGAAGCGCCGACCGTCATCCAGATCGACGCGACGTCGCTCTCCCGGGTGTTCTCCGCGCCGATGTGGCTTCGCGACCTCGGCCTCCTCTCATGGTTCCTCGTCGGGGTCGCAGTACTGCTCGTCGGCCTCGTCTGGCTGCTCGGCCTGACCTCGACGATCACCGTCCCGGTCGCGCTCGGCGCGATCCTCGCAACCGTCGCCGGCCCCGTGGTGTCGTCCCTCGAGCGCAGGCGTGTCCCGCGTCCGGCGGGCGCCGCGATCGCGCTCCTCGGGCTGCTCGCCATCGCAGCGGTGGTCGCGCTGATGGTCTTCGGCGGGCTCTTCGAGCAGTCGTCGCAGATCGAGGCGGCCGCCAACGAGGCGGTCGAGAAGGTCCAGGGCTGGATGGACGACGCCGGAGCAGGCGGCACGTCCTCGACGGCCACGCAGACGAAGAGCTCGACGGTCGAGACCGGAAAGTCCCTCCTCCAAGGCGTCTCGGAGGGGATCAAGGGGGTCACCTCGCTCGTCTTCTTCCTCACGTTCACGGTCTTCTCCACCTTCTTCCTCCTCAAGGACGGGCCCTCGGTCCGTCGCTTCGTCGACCGTCATCTCGGTGTCCCGCACGAGGTCGCGGCGATCATCACGAGCAACGTGATCCGGTCGCTGCGCCGCTACTTCCTCGGCGTCACGTACGTCGCGGCGTTCAACGCGATCGTGGTCGGGCTCGCCGCGCTCGCCCTCGGCGTGCCTCTGGCGGGCACGATCGCGGTCGTCGTGTTCGTCACGGCCTACGTCCCGTTCATCGGCGCCTTCGTCTCGGGCGCGTTCGCCGTGATCCTCACCCTCGCCGCAGAGGGCACGACCAGTGCCCTGATCATGCTCGTGGTCGTGATCCTGGCGAACGGCCTGCTCCAGAACATCGTCCAGCCGATCGCCTTCGGCGCGACGCTCGACCTGAACCCGCTCGTCGTCCTGATCGTGACGATCGGCGCGGGCAGCCTCTTCGGGATGATCGGGATGATCCTCGCGGCGCCCCTCACCTCGGCCGCGCTCCACATCAGCCGCGAGCTCGCGAAGGTCAAGGCGCTCGAGGCCGCGGCGGAGACCCCGCCGGGAGCCGCGCCGGAGCCTGCGGGCGCGGGCTGACCGCGGGCGAGCCCGTCAGCGGGGCGAGCCGCTCTGGTCGAGCAGGCCCAGGGCCGTGGCGCGCTCGACGGCAGCGTCTCGCGAGGTCACGCCGAGCTTCCGGTACAGCACGCGCATGTGCGTCTTGACCGTGTTCACCGAGAGGTAGAGCCGGGCGCCGATCTCCCGCTGCGAGAGGTCGGTCGAGAGGAGGCGCAGGACGTTCAGCTCCGCGTCGCTCGGGCGCGCGACGACGCTCGCCGCCGCAGCTCGCCCGCGGGCGAGCTGCGCCTCGATCCTTGCCGCGAGCGCGGGAAGCGTCCCCGCGTCGACGAAGGCGGTGAGCCGCTTCCGGGCAGCGCGGAGGTCGGCGGCGGCCACATCGAGCTGCCCGCGCCGCGCGCGCACGTCCGCGAGCACGAGAAGCGCGTGGACGTGACCCGCCTCGGGGTCGGGGCAGCGCCGGAGCAGCTCCCCCGCCACCGCCTCGCGCTCCGCCCCGTGCAGGTCACCGTTGTCGGCCAGGGCGACCGCGCGCGCGACCCGCGCGATCCCACCTGACGCCGACTGGTCGACCCCGGCGGCCACGGCGAAGGCGAGCGCCCGGTCGGCATGCCCGAGCGCCGTGCCGCGGTCGCCCGCGGACGACGCCAGGAGCGACAGCGTGCTTCGCGCCATGACCTTGCCGTGCGGTCGCGCCGGCGCCTCCGCACGGTCGAGCGCCGCATCCGACAGCGCGCGCGCCTCGTCGTGCTCGCCCGCGAGGTAGAGGAGGAACGCCAGGCACGCCAGCAACGGGACCTCCACGTCGGGGACCGTGGCCGCCGTCTCGATGGTCGCACGACCGAGCGCAACGGCCGCCCCGATGTCCGCGTCGACCCACGCCACACGCGCGAGACCGAGCGCGGCCTCGTGGTACGGGGACCAGGTCTCGGGCCGCTCCGTGCGCGACCGCTCCGCGATCTGCGTGAGCCGGTGGCGCTGGTGGGCGTCTTGCCCGCCGAGCCCGACGGCCAGCGCCGCCGCGAGCGGGATCGCGGGGAGCTCGACGAGCAGATCCTCGGGGAGCCACGCGCACCAGCTGACGAGCGTGCCGAGGCGACCGGCGCGCAGCAGGGCGCGATGCTCGCCGTCGAGGATCGACGCGACGAGCGTCGGCTCCCCCGCGGCTGCCGCGTGCTCGAGCGCGTCGACGATGCGGCCGCGCTCGAGGCAGGCCGTGCTCGCGCGCAGGTGCAGGCGGGGAGGGGCGTCCGGCCGCGTGCGCGTCAACTCGAGCTGGAGCAGCTCGCCGAAGAGATGGTGGTAGCGATACCACTCACGGTTGGCGTCGAGCGCGACGAGGAACCCGTTCTCGCGCTCGAGGGCGCGCAGGCGCGCGACCGAGTCGGTGCGACCGAGCACGGCGTCGCACATCGCGGCGTCGAAGACCCCGAGGATCGACGTCTCGAGCAGGAACGTGCGGGTCTCGGCGTCGAGCACGTCGAGGACCTCGCCGGTCAGGTAGTCGACGACGTGTCGATGATCCCCGTGGAACGCCTGGACGCCCGCGGCGGGATCGTCCAGCTCGCGCAGCCAGAGGGCGGCCAGGTAGAGCCCGGCGGGCCATCCCTCGGTCCGGTCGACGAGGAGCTCGACGTCTGCGTCGTCGAGCGCGATCCCCTCGCGCTCCACGAGCAGCTCGCGCGCCTCCTCGACCGTGAACGCCAGCTCGCGCGCTCGGATCTCGCCGAGCGCACCCCGCGCGCGAAGGCGACCGAGCTGCAGCGGCGGGTCGGAGCGGCTCGTCATGATGACCCGCGCCTCTGGCGGAAGGTGCCGCACGAGCCGCTCGAGCGAGCGCCAGCACGCCTCGCCGGAGAGCACGTGCACGTCGTCGAGGACGATCGCGATCGGCGCGCGGTACGACCGGATGCCGTCGGCCAGCTCGTCCGCGACGCGTCGACAGCGATGCGCCGGGCGAGCGGAGGAGCGCGAGCGCCGCCCGCCCGAGGCCGGGACGCACGCGATCGACGGCGGTCGCGACGTACGTCCACAGCCGGGCCGGGTCGCTGTCGCCCGCCTCGAGCGAGACCCAGGCCACCGCCGTGCTCGAGCGGGCCGCCCACGTCTCGACGAGCACCGACTTGCCGAACCCGACCGGCGCGTCGACGAGCGTCAGCGGCACGGATGCGAGCCGGTCGAGCTCGCCGAGAAGCCGCTCCCGCGTCACGAGCCCGCGCCGCGGGCGCGCCGGTCCGAGCTTCGCCTCGACCAGAGCAGGCGAGGCCTCGGGCCGTGTGGATGTCGGCGCCACTCGGCTCGCCACGGTCTCGCAACAGTATCGTTCGGACGGCGCTCACCCGGGTGAGATCCCCGCAGGGAGTCGACACGGGAGGCGGCGTCTGGGAGAGTTACGCGTGACTCGGAAAACAGGAGGTTCTCAGGTTGCTAGCCGCTGACTACCCATTCCTCGACGTCCTCTGGACGATGCTCGTGATCTTTGCCTGGATCATCTGGTTCTGGCTCCTGATCACGATCTTCTCGGACTTGTTCCGCCGGCACGACACGTCCGGCTTCACGAAGGTGCTCTGGATCATCTTCGTGATCATCCTGCCCTTCCTCGGCGTCTTCATCTACCTGATCGTCAACCACGACGGGATGACGGAACGGAGCATGAAGCAGGCGCAGGCCGCCCAGGCGCAGATGGACGACTACGTCCGCACCGTCGCCTCGAGCAGCGGAGGCGCAGCGGCGGAGATCGAGAAGGCCAAGGGCCTGCTCGACTCCGGCGCGATCACGCAGGCGGAGTTCGACGCAATCAAGGCGAAGGCCCTGGGCTGAGGCCGCACCGCGACCGCCTCGCCAGGAGGGAAGGAGACACCACACGTGGAAGAGATAGGGCCCGTCGACTACGCGGTGATCGCGTTCCCGGGCAACCAGTTCAAGGGCGAGATCGCGCCCGCGATCGGGGAGCTCGTGGACGCGGGCACGATCCGCGTCATCGACATCGCATTCGTCGGGAAGGACGACGACGGCACCAGCGTTGCCATGGAGCTGACGGAGCTCGATCCGCAGGTCCAGGACGCGCTCGACAGCATCGGCGTCGAGGTCGGCGGCCTCTTCAACGAGGACGACCTGGCCGACATCGCCGACGGCCTCGAGCCCGGCACGTCGGCTGCAGTCCTCGTCTGGGAGAACGTCTGGGCACGCAAGGTCGCGCAGACACTGCGTGGCGCCGGCGGCGAGCTCGTCGCCTTCGAGCGGATCCCGCACGAGATCGTCCAGGCCGCCCGCGAGTGGGCGCTCGAACAGGCGAACGCCTAGGAAGGAGACGAGACGATGTTCGGGAGACGAGGGCCTGGGCTCGTACGCGCGGCGGCGACCACCGCGGTCGTCGCCGGCACCGCCGGAGCGGTGCGCCACCGGCAGGACCAGAAGTACGCAAGCCAGGACCAGGCGGCGTACGACCAGCAGATGGCCGCGCAGCAGGCGGCCGCCCAGCAGGCCGCCGCGGCCGCTCCGGCACAGCCTGACTACGCCGTCGAACTCCAGCAGCTCGCAGCGCTCAAGGGGCAGGGGCTCATCACCGAGGAGGAGTTCGAGGCGAAGAAGAAGCAGATCCTCGGGATCTGACCCGGGACGCGCCGGTCGCCGCAGGGAGTGACGCTCCCCGGCGGCCGGCGCGGCCCGCGGGATCGCGCACGGACATCGCACGGCCGCGGCCGCCGCACGCGTGGACACGTCCGGGCGACTCTGGGAGAGTTCGCCGACCGTGCTCGCCGCCACCCCCGTCGCCCCGGACCTGCGCTCTCTCGCGCTCGTGCTGCTCGCGTCGAGCTTCGGCGCACTGCTGTCGCGTGTCTCGCGGCACATCGTGCTGCCCACGGTCGTCGTCGAGATCGTGCTCGGCATCCTGATCGGGCCGGCCGTCCTCGACATCGCGAAGGTCGACCCCTACCTCCAGTACCTCGCGACCTTCGGCCTCGCGCTTCTCTTCTTCTTCATCGGGCTCGAGGTCGTCGAGCAGAAGGTGCCGCGCGCCTCGCTCGCCCGGGGCACCCAGGGGTGGATGATCTCGATCGCGCTCGGGCTCGCCGTCGGCGTCGTCCTCCAGCACCTCGGGCTCGGAGCCGAGTGGTGGGTGCTCGGCATCGCGCTCACGACGACCTCGCTCGGGACGCTCGTTCCCATCCTGGGCGACGCCGGGATCATGCCGACGCCCCTCGGGGTCGCCCTGCTCGGAACGGGGGTGGCCGGGGAGTTCTGGCCGATCGTGGTCATCTCCGTGTTCCTCACGGGCACGTTCGGGGCGATCGAGGAGATCCTGCTCCTGGTCGGGTTCGGCGTCGTCGTGGGCCTCGCCGCGACTGCAGCGCTTCGCGCGCGGCCGCCGCGGGTCGTGCGCGTGCTCCAGGAGACCGTGCACACAACCGGGCAGATGGCCGTCCGCCTGTCCGTGTTCGTCGTCGTCGCGCTCGCGCTCCTCGCCCACGACGTCGGCTTCGACTTCGTGCTCGGAGCGCTCGCGGCCGGGCTCGTCGTGGGGCTCGCGATCGACTCACCCGACGGCGAGCCTGTCCGGATGCGCCTCGAGGGCATCGGGTTCGGCTTCCTGATCCCGATCTACTTCGTCACGACCGGCATGAACTTCGACCTCGACAGCCTGCTCACCGCGAGGGGCCTCTCACTCGCCGCGCTCTTCCTCGCCCTCCTGCTCGCCGTCCGAGGCGCCTCGGCGCTCCTGTGGCTCCGCGAGCTCGGGCCGCGGAGGTCGATCGGCCTCGCGCTGTTCGGCGCCACGGCCCTTCCGCTCATCGTCGCGATCGTCGACGTCGCCATGGATCACGACGCGATCGACGCAGACGTCGGCGCGTCCCTCATCGGGGCAGGGATGATCTCCGTCCTGACCTTCCCGCTCGCGGGCCTCCGCACCGTCGGCCGTGGGCGCGACGCCCCGCTCTCCACCGCTTCCCCGACGAGAGCGCCGTCCCGGGAGTACTGACCGCGGGCGTCCGGCACGCGTCGTAGGATCGTCCTGCCGGGAACCCCCCACAGGAGGCACAAATGACCACGTTCGACCTCGAGGAGCGCGAGGCGATCGCCGAGTTCGGAAGAGCCTGGTGGCTCTTCCTCGTCACCGGGATCCTCTGGTTCATCGTCGCCATTCTCATCCTGCGCTTCGACTACACGTCCGTCAGCGCCATCTCGATCCTCTTCGGGATCGTGGCGATCTTCGCAGGCGTGAACGAGTTCATCATGCTCGCCGCATCGGGTGGCTGGTGGAAGATCCTGCACGGGCTCCTCGGCGTGCTGTTCATCGGCGTCGGGATCGTCGCCTTCATCCATCCGGGCGACACGTTCGCCGCGCTCGCCGCCGTGTTCAGCTTCTTCCTCATCTTCAAGGGCGCCTTCGACATCGTGGTGTCGATCGCGACCAAGGACGAGATCCACGTCTGGTGGCTCCAGCTGATCGTCGGGATCGTCGAGCTCCTGATCGGCTTCTGGGCCGCCGGCTACTGGGGACGCAGCGCTGCGCTCCTGGTCATCTGGGTCGGCGTGATCGCGCTGACCCGCGGGATCACCGAGATCATCTTCGCCTTCAAGCTCCGCTCCGTCGGCAAGGCCGCCGCGGCCTAGCCCCGGGACGACGGCTCCTGAGCGAGCGGGTCCCGGCCGACGCCGGGACCCGCGTCATTCGACTCCGCTGACCGCGAGCGCGGTGACAGCCGCTGCAGGATGAGCCCGAGCTCGACCGGCATCGGCTTCTCGCACCAGAGCGTGCCGTCGTTGTCGAATACCGCCACCCGCTCCTCGGGGCCCCTCGCGGGGGTGTCGTTCCACGACGCGAGGCTCTCTCAATCGCGCGCCCCGCTCGCAGCGTCGGCCATCCGCTCGAGCGCCTGGTCGATGGTGAAGCTCGGCGCCTTCTGCCGCGGAGGAAAGTCCTCGAACGTCGCGAGGAAATCGACGACGATCGCCTGCGCCGCGAGGATCATGTAGGTCTTGTTCATGAACCAGTCCCAGTAGGTGTTGGACGTGATGTCCGCACGCTCGAACGGGTCGGTTCGCAGGTTGTAGAGCTTGGGCACCCGGAGCGCCGTGAAGGGCTCCGCCCACAGCTCGAGCGTGCCCTTCGCGCGCTGCTCCATGAAGACGAGCTTCCAGTTGTCGAAGCGCAGCGCGACGAGGTCTCCGTCGTCCGAGAAGTAGATGAAGCCCTGGCGCGGGCTCTTCTCCTCCTCGCCCGTCAGGTAGGGGAGCAGGTTGTAGCCGTCGATGTGGACCTTGAACGTCTTGCCGGCCGCCTCGTGGCCGTCCTTGAGCTTCTCCACGACGTCGGGCTCGCCGGCCGCCGCGAGGAACGTGGGGAGCCAGTCGTGGTGCTGGACGATCTCGTTCGAGACGACGCCCGCCGGGATCTTCCCGGGCCAGCGCACCATCAGGGGGACACGGAAGGCGCCCTCCCAGTTCGTGTTCTTCTCGCTGCGGAAGGGCGTCATCGCGCCGTCGGGCCACGTGTTCATGTGCGGCCCGTTGTCGGTGCCGTACATCACGATCGTGTTCTCCGCGATGCCGAGCTTGTCGAGCAGGTCGAGCAGCTTTCCCACGTGCCTGTCGTGGTCGACCATCGTGTCGTGGTACGGCGACTGCCAGCGACCCGCCTGGCCGAGGCTCCGCCGCTTCGTGTGGGTGCGGAGATGCATGTGCGTCGTGTTCACCCAGCAGAAGAACGGCTTGCGGCGGTTGCGCTGGCGCGTGATGTAGTCGCAGGCCGCGTCGACGAACTCGTCGTCGCACGTCTCCATACGCTTGCGCGTCAGCGGCCCGGTGTCCTCGATCTTCTGCTTGCCGACACGGCCCCAGCGCGGGTGCTCCTTGGGGTCGTCCTTCGTGGTCGCCTTGCAACGCAGCACGCCCCGCGGGCCGAAACGCTCCCCGAACCCCTCGAACCCGTGCTTCGCCGGGTAGTCCGGGTCCTCCGGGTCCTCCTCGGCGTTCAGGTGGTAGAGGTTCCCGAAGAACTCGTCGAAGCCGTGCACGGTGGGGAGGAACTCGTTCCGGTCGCCGAGATGGTTCTTGCCGAACTGCCCGGTCGCGTAGCCGTGGTTCTTCAGCAGCTCGGCGATCGTCGGGTCCTCCTCCTGAAGGCCGACCGGGGCACCTGGCATGCCGACCTTGCTCAGGCCTGTGCGGAACACGCTCTGCCCGGTGATGAACGACGACCGGCCGGCGGTGCAGCTCTGCTCGCCGTAGGCGTCCGTGAAGCGCATCCCCTCGTTCGCGATCCGGTCGATGTTCGGCGTGCGGTAGCCCATCAGGCCGTCGCTGTAGCAGCTGAGGTTCGTGATCCCGATGTCGTCGCCCCAGATGACGAGGATGTTCGGCTTGTCAGGCATCAGGAGGCGGCTCCTTCCCTCTCGACGGTTCGCGGACGATGCAGCGGAAGCCGAGGTGCGACATCGAGGTGTCGATCATCTGCGGCTGTCTTGCGGCGGGGCGGTAGCGGAGGCAGTAGTTCGGCGCGCACAGGTGCGAGCCCCCTTTGATCACGCGCCGCGGAATGTGCTCTCCCGGCTCGCCCGGGTTGTAGCTCTCGTCGGGTGAGGTCACCCGCGGATTGACGGGAACGCAGCACGGGCTCGGTGCCTCGTCGGGGTGTCGGGCGACGTACCAGTCGGAGGTCCACTCCCAGACGTTTCCGGTGATGTCGTAGAGGCCGTAGCCGTTCGGCGGGAAGCTGCCGACCGGAGACGTGCGCTCGTAGCCGTCGACCTTCAGGTTCTGCCACGGAAACTCGCCCTGCCACGTGTTCGCCATCGGCTTGCCGTCCGGGAAGTGCTCGTCGCCCCACGCGAACACCGCGCCGTCGAGCCCGCCGCGGGCGGCGAACTCCCATTCCGCCTCGGTCGGGAGCTCCTTCCCGGCCCAGGCCGCGTACGCCTCGGCGTCCTCGTAGGCGACGTGGGTGACTGGATGGGTGTCACGGCCGTTGACGGTCGTCCCCTTCCCGGCGGGACGCTTCCAGAACGCCCCCGGAACGTACTCCCACCAGCTGCGGTAGTCGTCGAGGCTCACCGGCCCCGCGGTGCCGCGGAAGACGAGGGAGCCCGGGACGAGCAGGTCGGGGTCGGCGTCCGGATACGCCTCGGGGTCGAGGGGTCGCTCGGCCACCGTGACGTACCTCGTCTCGCGGACGAAGCGACGGAACTCCGCGGCCGTCACGGGCTTCTCATCCATCCAGAACCCGTCGACGGTGACCCGGTGGACGGGACGCTCCTCGGGATAGAAGTTCTCGGACCCCATCGCGAACGTCCCGCCGGGGATCCAGGTCATCCCCTCGTGCGACGGCCCGGGGGCCGGGCCGGACGAGGCGGACGTGACGGCGGCCATGGGGTCAGTCTGCACTGTCGCGGGCAGGAGGGTGGTGGCCGCCGCGGTGTTCTAGTGTCCTGAGGACACTAGTAGGACGCGTTGACGCGCCCGGCTGGGTGGCTCGATGCCTCGGCGTACAGTGGTTCGGGTGCCATGTCGAGCCCGTCGGGCCAGCTGATGGTGCCAGCTTGAGGGTCGACCCGGACCTGCGCAAAGTAGGCGGGATCGCGTAGCACTTCGAACACGCCGTTCCATGTGCGCCCGGAGAAATCGACATCTCCGACGGTCCCGTCCGCGAACGTCAGCCGCAGACGGTACTCACCGATCAGTTCGACTCCGGTCACGTCAACAAGCTGCTCCACAGTCCTCATGCTAAGGCAACGGCTCGATCGGCTGGAGCGGCTCGTTCTGACGTGCCCGCTCCCAGTTCGCCCTCAGTTCGTCCTGGTGAAGCAAGCCCAGTCGGCGGCCAGAGCGAACGCGCGACGTGGCAGCGAACCCGCGATCAGCTGATCCGCCGAAGTCGACGAGGCAACGCTGCCGGCAAGACGGGCATGGAACGAGGACGCCATGCAGGCCATCGTTCGGTACACAAGATCGGCATCGTGCAGCTGCTTTTCGCATGAGTGACGACGTCCGCACTGTCCCCATCACTGCGCGTAGACGGAGCGGCCGCTCGTCCTGACCAGCCCGACCCCTCGCACGCGTCTCGGTCCGCGCGGCCGCGCACGAGCGCGGCGAGTGGGAGCGTGCTCCCGAGCGGACGCATCCCGCGCAGGGCCAGACAACGGGCTCGCGCGGGACGCTCGCGAGCGCCGAGCTACGGAAGCACGGTTCCGCGATCGGCCGCAAGCAGTTCCCCAACGCGCACCTGCTCGGTGAGCAGGCGCCGGAAGCGTGCTGGATCGCCTCCGACGTAGGCGCGGCAGAGCTCGCGCCCGGCGAGGTACGTGACGATGTACGTCCGGGATGCCGGCTCGTTCACGAAGCGGATCAGGTGGCTTGCGACCTCGGGCGTGACGAGCCCCCAGCGCTCGAGGTACGCCTTCGCCTCCCACTCGCTCGCCCGTGCCTCGTGGAGCATGAGCGCCGCGTTGAGGTACGCCCACCGGCACGGCTCGAGCGCCCGCTCGACGGCGAGCGCGTGGCCGAGATCGGCCTCGACACCGGCCTCGCTGCGCACGACGTCGGCGAGCGCCGCGGCACCCCCGCCCTCGAGCAGCAGCATCGGCGCGACGGTGGCGATCCCTTCCGCGACGACCGACTGGGGCGTGGGCACGAGCACGAGCGTCTCCTCGAGCAGCCCGCGGCGACGGACCAGCTCCTCCTCCTTGCAGCATCGCTCCGTGTGGTGGCCGGGGTACGTCTCGTGGAGCGCGAGAACGAGCAGCTCGTGCGCGGACATCGGCAGGTCGACGTTGACGGAGATCCGGCTCGTGAAGTCGCCGACGTACTCGCAGTATGCGAGCCACGGCTCGTCCCGGACGATCTCGAGGACCACGCCCTCGCCCTCGGGGAGCTGGACGAGCCCGCGCGTCTGCACCCGAGCTTCCTCGATCACCGCGGCAACGGTGCGCTCGATGCGCTCCACCGGCACGCGGCTCGACTCCTCCCAGCGTGCGTGGCGGGCGGCCAGCGACCCCCGGCCGGGGAGCAGCTCGTCGAGCCGCTCGTGCGCCGCCGCGAACACCGCTTCGTCGGTGCGACGCGCGCGCACGCCGTAGCACGCCTCGACCTCGTCGGCGTAGGAGAGCGCCTCGCCCGCGAGCACGCCGGCGCACGCGCGGAGCCCGCCGACCTGGTCCCGGAGCCAACCGTCCGCCAGCTCCTCGCGCAGCGCGTCGGCCCCACGGGCGAGATCCTCGGGCGCGACAGGCGGCGCGCCCTCGACCTCGTCAGCGAGCTCCGGGGGCCCGAAGAACGCGTCGACGATCCCGTCGACGTGGCGGCCGAGCTGAAGCCCGAGCCGGAGGTAACGGTGGGCGCTCGACTCGAGCATGCGGTGAGGCTACGCGACGCGGCTCCCGCAACCGGGCGGGCGGCGGAGAGTCAGTGCTCCGCCGCCCGCCGAGGACGTCAGCCACGCGCGACGGGCTCCGGTGCGGGCGCCGGCTCGAAGCCTTCGCGCCCGTCGCCGTCGTGCGGCGGCTCGATCGTGACGTTGGGGAGCAGCCGGTCGAGCCAGCGCGGGATGTACCACGTCTTCTCGCCCAGGAGCGTGAAGAACGCGGGCACGAGCGTCATCCGGACGACGAGTGCGTCGGTGAGGATCGCGACGGCGAGAAGCAACCCGAACTCCTTCGGGATGCGGTCGGCGCTCAGGATGAACGCGGCGAAGACGGTGCCCATGATCAGCGCCGCCGCCACGATCACGCGGCCGATCGCCGCCACACCGTGCTCGACCGCGTCACGCGTCGCGAGCCCGTGGACGTGCTCCTCCCTGATGCGGCTCATCAGGAACACCATGTAGTCCATGGAGAGGCCGAACAGGATCGCGAACGCGATCGGCGGAACGAACGTCTCGATCGGCCCCGTTCGGTCGAGGCCCGTGAGACCGAGGAGGTGGCCCTCCTGGACCACGAGCGTCAGGACGCCGAACCCGATGAACGCCGACAGGATCGTGGTGATCGCCGCAGTGAGCGACACGACGATCGAGCGGAATGCCATTGCGAGGACGATGAACGTGACGCCGATGATGTAGAGCAGGAAGAGCGGCAGCCGCTGCATGATCCGGTCGCCGATGTCCTTGAACGCCGCCGTCTGGCCGGAGACGTATGCCCGAGCCTGGCTGTTCTCGGTCGCGGCGGGCACCACGTCGTTCCGCAGCCGGGCGACGAGGTCGTCCGTCGCCTGGTCCTGCGGCGCCGAGGTCGGCGTCACGAAGACGATGGCGACGGTCTTGTCCTTGTTGAGCTGCGGCTCCCGTACGGACGCGACGCCCTGGAGGCCCTGCACGTCCTGGTAGATGCGTTGCGGCGCCCCCTGGTCGCCCCGCACGTCGACGACGATCGGGATCGGCCCGTTGAAGCCGGGCCCGAAGCCCTCGGCGAGCAGGTCGTACGCGCGTCGGCTCGTCTGTTGCTTCGGCTGCGTGCCCTGGTCGGCGGCACCGAGCCGGACGAGCGCGGAGGTGCCGGCGAGGACGATGCCCGCCACGAGCAGCACCGGGAAGATGATCCGCGCATTTCGCGTCACGAACCGGCCCCAGCGCGCCACCAGCGTCTTCTCGCGTGCGTCTTCCGAGTCGTCGATCGCGGGCAGGAACGGCACCTTGAGCCGGTCGACCTTGTGGCCGAGCAGCGCCAGCACCGCGAGGAGGAACGAGTTCGCGAGGAGCACGGTGGTGAGCACGCCGAGCGCGCTGCCGATCCCGAGCTTGGTCACGAAGTCGAGGCCGAAGAACGCGAGCCCGGTCACCGAGATCGCGACCGTCAGCCCGGCGAACAGCACCGCGCGGCCCGCCGAGGCGCCGGCCTCGGCTGCCGCGTCCCTCGGCGTGAGCCCCTCGTGGAGGAACTGCCGGAAGCGGGTGACGATGAACAGCGAGTAGTCGATGCCCACACCGAGCCCGATCATCGAGACGAGGATCGGCGTGACCGTGTTGATGTCGGTCAGGCCCGCGAGGATGAAGAGCAGCAGGAACGCCGTCGCGAGAGCGACGATCGCGAGCATGATCGGCACGAACGCGGCGACGAACGTGCGGAAGACGATGAGCAGCACGATCAGCGCCGCGAGCAGCCCGAGCAGCTCGGACGTCCCTTGCTGGATCGGCGGGAACTCCGCCTCGCCGTTGTACTCGACCGTCACGCCGACGGGCTCCACGGCGGCGCGCACCGCGTCCTCGACGGCGACGACGGCGTCGCGGTCCTTGTCCTCGATCGTCTGGTCGAACTGCGCCTCGGCGTAGGCGATGCGCCCGCTCTTCGAGAACGTCTGCGCGCCGAAGGGGTCGCCGACGCTGGTCAGCTTCGCCTCGCCGTCGACGGGCTCGGCGCCCTTCGCGGCGGCGAACGGCGCGGCGCGCAGCTTCGCCATCGCCTGCTCGATCGCCGCCTTGCGCTCGGGCGTGTCGAGCCGTTCGCCCTCGGGAGCCGCGAACACGATGTTGAGGACGGCGCCCTGCTCGGACGCGAACTCCGCCTTGATCAGGTCGGTGGCGCGCTGGGTGTCCGAGCCGGGGATCGAGAACTCGTCGCGGAGCCCACCCCCGACCGTGGCGACGAGCGCGATCAGGACGACGATGATCCCGAGCCACGTCCCGAGGACGCGCCACGGGTGGGTCGCGCACGCACGCGCCCAGCGCGCGAGCGCCCCGGTCGACATCCGTTCGTGCGCGGCGAGCCGCGCGCCTCCGTCGCCGCTCGACGTCCCGACCTGCTCGCTCATGAAGCCGCCCCTTCCCTCATGCTCAGGCTCTCCCTACTCTCATCCGGTTCTCCGAGGATCCCAGACGTCGTACGCGCCCAGAGTACGGTCGTCAGGTCTCGGGATGGTACGGACTGCCGCACCATCGATACGAGGAAGACGGGGACAGCACGCGGATCTCATCGGTGAGTTCGCACCGGCGAGGTGTTCGGGCCGCTCGCTAGGCGTGGCGCTGCGCGGGGCTCCGGAAGAAGAGGTACAGCGCCGGCCCCGCAAGCGCCGCGAACGCGAGCCACGCGACGCCCTCACCCGCAGGGAAGGCTCCGGCCTGGGCGAGCTCCTCGAGCCCGCGCGCGAGGAGCCAGGCGGCGAGGACGAGGAGCAGAACGCTCGTCACCTTGAAGAAGCGACGGAGGTCGAGTCGGGCGAAGCCCTTGTAGAAGACGACCGCGAGCGCGATCGCGAGCACCAGCCCGACCGCCGCTCCGATCCCGGCCGTGCGGTTGCCCTCGCTGCCGACGCTCGAGGCGAGGAACAGCGACGTCTCGAGCCCTTCCCGCACGACGCCGACGAAGACGACCGCCGCGAGCGCGACGCCCGAACGGTCGGCGAGGGCGTGCCCGACCTGCTGCTCGATCTCGCTCTTGAGCGACCCCGCGCGACGGCGCATCCAGAAGATCATCCAGGTGAGGAGGGCTGCGGCCGCGATCATCGTCACGCCTTCGTAGATCGCCTCGGCCCTGCCTTCGAGCTCGGCCCCGATCAGGACGAGGCCGACCGCCGCAGCGACGCTCACCCCGGCGGCCGCCGCGACCCCGAGCCAGACCGGCCTCAGGTCGGCCCGCTGCCCGGTGCGGTTGAGGAAGGCGAGGACGAGGACGACGACGAGCGACGCCTCGAACCCCTCGCGCAGCGTGATGATCCCCGCGCCCATGCTGTCAGCAGACCCTCATGCGACATGTAAGGGATACCAGACATCGCCGGCTTTTGCGCGGCGTGCGCTCCGTATGCTGGCGTCGTGGACGACAGCGACGTGAGACCGCTCGCCGGCCGGGTCGCCGTCGTCACCGGCGCGAGCCACGAGATCGGGGCGGCCATGGCGGAGGAGCTGGCGGGGCGCGGGGCCGCGGTGGTCGTCGGCCACCATGGAGCGTCGGAGCTCGCAGACGCCGTCGTCGCGCGGATCCGGCAAACGGGCGCGCGTGCGATCGCCGTCGACGGCGACCTGTCGACCGTCGCCGACAACCGGCGCCTCGTCGAGCGCGCCGTCGAGCAGCTCGGTCGGGTCGACGTGTTCGTCGCAAATGCCGGGCTGACGCGCTGGGCGCCCTTCCTCGAGGTCGACGAGGACACCTGGGACACGGTGGTCGACCTCAACCTCAAGGGGTCGTACTTCGGCGCCCAGGCGGCCGCCCGGCAGATGGTCGCGCAGCGGGCCGACGCACCCGGCGACCCCTTCGGCGGCCGGATCGTCTTCTCGTCCTCGGTGACCGGCACGCTCGCGATCGCGAACGCGTCGGCCTACGCCGTCACGAAGGCCGGCCTCCAGCACATGGCGCGGGTGCTCGCACTGGAGCTCGGCCCCCACGGGATCACGGTCAACGCGCTGGCGATCGGGGCGACGGTCAACGAGCGGAATCTCGCAGACGACTCGGAGTATGCGGAGCACTGGGCGAGCGTCGTACCGGCGGGCCGCGTCGGGATGCCGCGCGACGTCGGTGTCGCGCTCGCCTACCTCGCCTCCCCGGACGCGGCCATCGTCACCGGGCACACGCTGGCGGTGGACGGCGGCTGGTCGGGGATGGGACGGACGCCATGAGCGCGATGCCGCCGGGCCCCCTGGCGTTCGACGAGCGCGGGAGCGGGCCTGCGATCGTGCTGGTCCACGGGCACCCGTTCAGCCGCCGGATGTGGCACGGGCAGCTCGAGTCGCTGAGCGACACGTTCCGCGTGATCGCGCCCGACCTGCCCGGCTACGGCGAATCGCCCGTCCGTGGCACCACCGCGAGGCCGAGGGATCTGGCGGACGCCGTCGTCGAGCTGATGGACGCGATCGGCGTCGACCGGGCAACGGTCGTCGGGCTCAGCCTCGGCGGCCTCGTCGCGATGGAGCTCGGGCTCGGAAACCCGGAGCGCGTCACGGGGGTGGTGCTGACCGCGACGACCGCCGCGCCGCTCACCCCGGAGGAGGCCGAGATGCGCCGCGCGACCGCCGCCCGGGTCGAGCGGGACGGCATGCTCGACCACGCGCTCGAGATGGCGGGACGGCTCTTCGGGCCCGCCGCTCGACGCGAGCCGTCGCTGGTGCTCCCGATCCTGGAGACGATGCTGACCACGTCGCCCGCCGGCGCGGCGGCGGCGCTTCGCGGGCGGGCCGAGCGCCCGCCGTACGATCGCCTCCTTCGCGATCTTCGCGTTCCCGCGCTCGTGCTCGCAGGAGACGCGGACTCGTTCTCGACCGCGGAGATCACGGCGCAGCTCGTCGCATCGCTGCCCGGCCCGGAGGTACTGATCCTCCCGGGCGTCGGCCACATGCCGAACCTCGAGGCGCCCGAGCGCTTCGACGAGGCCGTGCGCGCGTTCACCACGTCGCTCCGCTGACGCCCGCCGTCCCCGGCCGCACCCCGGGTCAGGCCCGCGACAGGATCTCGCGCACGGCGGTGTCGACGGCCTCCGCCCGATCGTGGCCGCCGAGCCGGCGCGTCACATAGCCGATGCCGTAGCCCTCCTCCCCCCACCAGCCGAGGTTGCCGCCGAGGCCGCCCATCCCGAAGCCGCCCTCCTCGAGATCGATCTGCACCCCGAGTCCCCACGCGACGTCCCTGCCGAGGACGCGGTCGCGTGCGACGAGCTGCGGGCGGACGATCTCCGCGACGAGAGCGTCCGAGAGGAGGCGCGTGCCGCCGAACGTCCCGCCGGCGCCGAGCGCTGCGTAGAACCGTGCGAGGGCGAGCGCGGTTCCGTGGCCGTTGACGGCGGGGATCTCCGCCGCCCGCCACGCCGGCGCGTTGACGACGGCGGGCTCCGCGATCTCCTTCGGCCGGGCCAGCGGCGCGACGAACGCACCGTCCGGGTCGACGAGGTCGGCGGCCCGGCTCTGGAGCGCGTCCGAGAGGCCGACGTGGAAGTCGAGGCCCCAGGGGCGTGCGAGCTCCTCGCGGAGGAACACGCCGAGCGATCGTCCGTCGACCCGGCGGACGAGCTCGCCGACGAGATGGCCATACGTCACGACGTGCTCGGCGTGGGCCGTTCCCGCCGGCCACTCCGGCGGCGACGCCTCGAGCAGGGCGACGGTCGCCTGCCAGTCGAGCAGGGTCGCCAGGGGAGGTGGACGGTCGAACAGCGTCAACCCCGCCTGGTGCGCCAGGACGTGGCGGACCGTGATCTCCTCCTTCCCGGCTGCTCCGAGCTCCGGCCACCAGCGCGTCACCCGTTCGTCGAGCCCCACGTGTCCCCGCTCGACGAGGAGCAGGAGGCAGGCGGCGGCGAGAGGCTTGACCACCGAGTAGGCGTTGACGATGGTTCCCGCGCTCCACCGTCCGCCGGACGCGTCCGCCGTGCCGGCGACGACGTCGACGACGATGCGGCCGTCGACGATGACCGCGAGCGCCGCACCGATCTCGCCGCGCTCGGCGAAGCCGGCCTCGAAGGCCTCCGCGACCGCAGCGAACGCGGGGTCGACCGTGCCGCGGCATCGCTCGGGCGCCATGGGCGGAGGTATACGCGACCCGCGCGCCCCCCACCACGCGTCGAGGGGCGTCCGCTGAACGCCGCAGCCGACCGCGGGAATCAACGGAGGCGACCCCGGTGGCACGCGGCGATACTCGGACCGAGGATGGACGCATCTGCTGTCGCTGCCGTTGACCTCTCGGACGACGTGTTCGTGCAGGTCGCGGCGATCCTGCTGGTGTCGGCCGCGGCAGGCGTCGCTGCCACCTGGCTCCGCCTCCCGCTGGTGATCGCGTACGTCGTCGTCGGCGTCATCGTCGGGCCGAGCGTCGCGAACCTCGTCGAGCCCGGCGGCGAGCTCGAGCTGCTCGCCCAGCTCGGGATCGCGCTCCTTCTCTTCGTCGTCGGGCTGAAGCTCGACCTCCACGTCGTCCGCTCGCTCGGGCCCGTCGCGCTCGTCGTCGGCGGCGCGCAGGTGGCGCTGACGGCGGCCGGCGGCTTCGTCCTCGCGCTCGTGCTCGGGCTGGACTCCACCGCAGCGCTCTATGTCGGGATCGGCCTCGCGCTGTCGAGCACCATCATCGTCGTCAAGCTGCTGGCCGACCGCCGCGAGCTCGACGACCTGCACGGACGGCTCGCACTCGGCATCCTGATCGTCCAGGACCTGGTCGTCGTCGTGGTGATCATCGCGGTCACCGCGAGCGGCGAGTCGGACGGCTCCGCCGGGTCGGCGCTGCTCGAGGTGCTCGTCAAGGGCGCGGCGCTGCTCGCCGTCCTCGCGCTCCTCATGCGCCTCGCACTGACGCCCCTGCTGCACCGGCTCGCCCGGTTACCCGACCTCCTCGTGCTGTTCGCCATCGCCTGGGCGGTCGCGCTCGGCGCAGTCGGCGAGCAGCTCGGCCTCGGCGTCGAGGTCGGCGCCTTCCTGGGAGGCGTCTCGCTCGCGTCGACGCCCTACCGCGAGGCGATCGGCTCGCGGCTCGTGACGATCCGCGACTTCCTCCTCCTCTTCTTCTTCATCGACCTCGGCTCACGCATCGACCTCGGCCAGCTCGCCGGCCAGCTCTGGATCGCCGTCGTGTTGTCGCTGTTCGTGCTCGTCGTGAAGCCGGTGATCGTGATGGGCCTGCTCGGCGCGATGCGCTACCGCAAGCGCGTCTCGTTGGAGACCGGACTCGCTCTGGCACAGATCAGCGAGTTCTCGCTCATTCTCGCCGCCGTCGGAATGCGGCTCGGTCACCTCGACGAAGACACGACGGCGCTCATGACCGCGGTCGCGCTCCTCACGATCTCGGTGTCGGTGTACGTCTATCCGCACGCGGGCGCCGTTGCCGCGAGGCTCGGAGATGCCCTCGACGTCTTCGAGCGCCGCGCGCCTCGACCCGACGTCGACGCCGCCGTCCAGCCGCGCCCGGAGGTGATCGTGCTCGGGCTCGGCCGCTACGGCGAGGGCGTCGTCGAGGGGCTGCGGCAGCGCGGCGTCTCCGTCCTCGGGGTCGACTTCGACCCCATCGCGCTCGAGCGCTGGTCGGAGCGCGGGGTCGACGTCCTCTACTGCGACGCCGAGGACCCCGAGCTCCCTCACGTCCTGCCGCTGCCCGACCGCGGTTGGGTCGTGAGCACGATGCGGCGCGCCGATGCGAACCTCGCGCTCCTGCACGCGCTCTCGCACGAGGGGTACCGGGGGCGCGTCGCCGTGGCCGCCCATCGGCCCGCGGACGCCGCGCGACTCGTCGCGGCGGGCGCACACCACGTGCTGATGCCCTACGCGTCGGCCGCACGCGACGTCGTCGACCTGGTCGCCGACGGACGCTAGCGTCACGCCGCCCCGGCGTCAGCCGTCGTTGGCCGCCTGCAGCTTCGCGAGCAGCTGCTTGACGCGCCGGAGGACGTCCGCCTCCTCGTGGCCGAAGTCGTCGAGGTAGGAGTGGACGGCTGCGAGAAGCAGCTGCAGCTCTTGGTCGTCGAGGACGAGCGTCTTCATGCGGCGAGATTACAACGCGTCGGGTGCGACCAGACCCTGCGGGCGCCCGGGCAGACGGCTTCGTCCACGGACGGACGTGCGGGTGTGCGCAGTGCACCGTGGACGAGCGATTCTAGAATCGGGCGCGTGAAGAGCCCAGGAACAGCGTCCGAGGCCGCGTCGAGCGCGCGCGCCCGCGGCCGGCCCCCCGCGATCGTCGTCGACGTGGGCTGGGTGAACGGCCTTGCGGCGATCCGCTCGCTGGGACGGGCAGGTGCGCCGGTCCTCGCCGTCGACCACCGCCCCTGGGCGCTCGGGCTTCGCTCGCGATACGCGCTTCCCGTCCTCGCTCCCGACCCCGCCGTGGACACCGAGGGCTTCGTCGCGACCCTCACGGAGCTCGCGGACGCCCTGGGCCGCCCGGCGCCCGTGTTTCCCACCCACGACGCGGCGCTGAACGCCGTCGCCCGTGCCCAGGAGGCGCTCGGCGGCCGCTTTCTCTGTCCGTTCCCCACGTGGGACGCGCTCGAACGGATCCAGAACAAGCGCGCGCAGCTCGACGCCGCCGCCGCGGCGGGGATCGACGCGCCCGGCACCTTCCATCCGCGCTCGGCCGAGGAGGCGCTGGCTGCGGCCGACGCGCTCGGGTACCCCGTGCTCGTGAAGCCGGCCGAACCGATCGAGTTCAAGCGGCGATACCGCCGGCAGGCCTTCCGTTGCGAGACGAGGAGCCAGCTCGAAGACGCGTACGCGAAGGCCGAGCCGCACGAGCCGATGGTGCAGGAGTTCATTCCCGGCGGAGACGACACGCTCTACACGCTCGGGAGCTACCTCGACGCGACGGGGACGCCGCTCGGCATCTTCAGCGGGCGCAAGCTCCGGCAGACCCCGCGGCTCGTCGGCACCTGCCGGGTGGGCGAGGCCGTCTGGGTGCAGGAGGTCGTCGACGCGGGGCTCAAGTTCCTCGCCGCGCTCGACTACCGCGGGATCTCCCAGGTGGAGTTCAAGCGCGACCCGAGGGACGGGCGGTACAAGCTGATGGAGATCAACCCCCGCCTCTTCCAGTGGCACGGCCTCGCCGCGGCGTGCGGCGTCGATCTTCCGCGCCTGGCGTACTGCGACCTGCTCGGCCTCCCGTGCCCTTCCGCCTCCATGAACGGGGGACGGAAGCGCTGGGCGATCACCTTCCTCGGGGGCGAGCGGCCCGTCCTGCAACGGCCGCCCTACGTCGACGCGGTGTTCGCGCGCGACGACCTCCGCCCCGCGGCCGTCCACGCCGCCCGGGTCGTCCGGAGCCTCGTCCGCTGATCCCCGAGAGCGTCGACCGTCGCGCCCGCTGGGTGCTTGACACGATCGGTGGCCGAGGGCTGCGACTCGGCGACGACGTGCCCTATGTGGCCGGGGCCTGGGAGCAGGTCGACCGCCGCGAGCGTCCGCACGGAGACGACCTCGCCGAGGCGTTCTTCCACCTGGCGCGGATCGAGGAGCTCGACGCGCCTCGGGACAACCACGGGCGCTTTGCCGCCGCGACGTCGTGCCTCGACCCGCTCGACCCGCCGCTCGAGCGGCTCCGCCGCCGGCTCGGGCTCGAGCCGCCGCGCTGGCGCGGGGCCGGCTTCGCGGTCGCGCTGACCCACGACGTGGACGCGCCCTGGCGGTGGACACGGCCCGGGATACGCGGCTCGGCCGCCCGCCTCAAGTCCCACGTCCTCTCGCGCAGGCCCTCGGCGGCGCTTCGCGAGGCACGGGCGCTCGCGGGGATGCCGCTCCACCGATTGCGTGGGACCGACCCGAACTGGTGCTTCGAGGCGGTGCTCGCGGCGGAGGCGGAACGGCAGGCGTCCTCCACCTTCTTTCTCCTCGCCGGCCACAACGTCCCGCACGACGGACCGGCCCCTGAGGTGTACGACCGGCTGCGGCCGCACCTCGTCGAGACGATCCGGGCCCACGGAGGCGAGGTCGGGCTGCACGGCAGCTACCGCTCCGCACGGGATCCCGCAGTACTGGCACGCGAAGCGGAGGTGCTCAACGCGCTCGGCGGCGAGGTGCACGGTCAGCGATACCACTACCTTCGGGTCGACCCGCATGCGAACCTCGCGCCGCTGACCGCGCTGGGACTGCGCTACGACACGACGCTGGGATTCCCGGACGCGCCCGGGTTCCGGGCGGGGATCGCGCATCCCTTCCGCCCCTGGGACGTCGCGGGCGACCGCCCCTTCGATCTCGTCGAGATCCCACTCGCGGCGATGGACGTCACGCTGGGTGAAGAGCGCTATCTGGGACTTTCGGCGCGTGAGGCGGAGGGTCGCCTGCTCGCCCTGCTCGACTGGGCCGCCGAGCACGGTGGCGGCTTCTCGGTGATCTGGCACACGGACCGCTTCGACCGGGCGACGGCCCGTGGCTGGGACACGCTGTACTACCGCTTCATGGACGCCGTACGTGAGCGCGGCGGGGTCTGCATGGGGGCCGGCGAGCTGGCCGACGAGGCGGCGGCCTGGCTCTGAGCCGCGCCCGTCACGCGGAGCGGTGCGCGCGCACGAACGCGTCGATCGCGATCGCCTGGCCCTCGGGGAGCGCAACCGTCCGCTCGACGGCTTCCGCGCGCTCGACGACCAGGTTCCCGAGCCCGGGCACCACGTCGTCGGCGGTGTACAGCACGGCAGGGTCCTTCGGCCCGCCGTGGCCCTCGGTGAGGTTCGTCGAGTCGTGCGCCAGGACGACGAGGGTGCCCCCGGGAGCCACCGCGTCGACCGCCGATCGCACGGCACGGAGCAGCTCGTCGCGGGGCAGCTGGAGATAGAGCAGCGCAACGAGGTCGAAGCCTCGGGGCTCCGGGTGGTAGTCGAGGACGTCCGCGACGACCCATTCGACCTCGACGCCGCGCGCCGCCGCGAGCTCTGCGGCCTTCGCGAGCGCGACGTCCGAGAAGTCGACGCCGGTCACCCGCCACCCCTGCTCGGCGAGCCAGACGGCGTTCCGGCCCTCGCCGCAGGCGACGTCGAGCGCGCGTCCGGGAACGAGCCCGCCGACCTCGGCGGCGAAGAGCCGGTTCGGCTCGGCGCTCCAGACCAGCTCCTTCTGGGCATAGCGCGCGTTCCAGTCCTCGCGGGCGAAGGCGGGACGGACGGACGACTCGGGGCGGGGATGCTCGGTCATGGCGGGAACGCTACGCGACGAGCCTCCGGGCCGCGGTCTCGGCCATGAGGGGCACCGCGCGCTCGAAGGCGGCGGCGCGCACGTCCTCGGCGCCGAGCTCCCCGCGCACGTAGCGCCCGTAGATCGCCTCGCAGAAGACCGCGGCCTTCCAGAGCGCCAGCGCCTCGAACCAGCCGAGCGGGCCGATGTCGCGGCCGCTCCGCTCGACGTACCGCGCCACGAGCTCGGCCTTGGCCGGGAACCCCTCGAGCGCGGTCACGGGCGAGACGCCGAGCGGGCTCGGCCCGCCGCCCGGCTCGGTGTACGTCGCGAGCAGGTAGCCGAGGTCGGCGCGCGGATCGCCGATCGCGCCCATCTCCCAGTCGAGCACTGCCTGGACGCGGTCGGGGCGGTCGCGCTCGACCATGAGGTTCCCGAGCCGGTAGTCGCCGTGGACGACCGTGGCGGGCAACGGCGTCGGCAGCTCGTCGGCGAGCCGCCGTCCGACCTCGACCACGGCGGGGATCTCGCGCGTGGCGTTGATCTCCCAGAGCTGGGCGAACCGCCGCACCTGACGCTCGAGATAGCTGCCCGGCCGCGCGAACGTCGCGAGGGCGGGCTCGGAGACGTCCGCCGCGTGGATCTCCACGAGCGCGTCGACCAGCTCGTCACCGAGCCGGCGGCGTGCGTCGGGCTTCTCGAGACCCGGCGGCAGCCGGTCGGTGACCACGTGCCCGTCGAGGAATCGCATCACGTAGAACGGAACGCCGAGCACGGTCTCGTCCTCGCACACCGCGAGGATCGGCGGCAGCCGGATCCCCTGTGGCGCGAGCGCGAGCTGGAGCCGCGCCTCGCGCACCATGTCGTGCGCCGAGGGCGGCAGCGGGGGACGCGGCGGGCGGCGGAGGACGTACCGCTCCTCGCGGCGCTCGAGCAGAAAGGAGAAGTTCGACCCGCCGCCCTCGCCGATCCGGCTCGCGCGAACGGGCCCCTCGCCGAGCCCGCTCGCGTCGAGGAACGCCTCGAGGCGGTCGAGCACGATGAGCGGGGCTCGCTCCCGTTCTTCGGCGTCGCGGGATGTTGCGGCGATGTCGCTCACCGAAACGATCCTGCCACGGCGTCCACACCGAGTCCGCGGTCAGGCCGTATCGCGTCGACTGCGCGCCGACACGAGGTGGGCCTCACGGGCGCTCCGCACGGGAGCCCGTTCGACCGTTCAGGGGACCGTGAACAGGCAGAGCGCGGTGAGGACGGCGAGCGCGCGGCGAATCCGGGGTGGTCGTGTCCGGCGGAGCAGGTCGGTCATCGTCAGCACGGTATCGGCCGAGGCGACGGTTACGCGAGCCCGCGCGCCTTGCGACTCGCTGCCTGCTGGCGCCTCGAGGCCGAGAGCTCGACCTTGCGCAGCCGGATCGACGTCGGCGTCACCTCGACGCACTCGTCCTCGCGAATGAACTCGAGCGCCTGCTCCAGGGAGAGCGGCCGCGGGGGGATCAGCCGGACGAGCTCGTCGGCGGTCGACGAGCGGATGTTCGTCAGCTTCTTCTCCTTCGTCGCGTTCACGTCGAGATCCTCGGCGCGTGCGTTCTCGCCCACCACCATCCCCTCGTAGACCTCGACGCCCGGCCCGACGAACAGCGAGCCGCGCTCCTGCAGGTTGAGCAGAGCGAACGTGGTCGTCGGCCCGCGCCGGTCGGCGACGAGGCTGCCGCTCGGACGCGTGCGCAGCTCGCCGTGCCACGGCTCGTAGCGGTCGAAGACGTGGTGGAGGATCCCCGTGCCGCGCGTCTCCGTGAGGAACTCGGTCCGGAACCCGATCAGGCCGCGCGCGGGGACGAGGTACTCCATGCGCACCCAGCCCGTGCCGTGGTTCACCATCTGCTCCATCCGTCCCTTGCGGAGGGCGAGAAGCTGCGTCAGGACGCCGACGTACTCCTCGGGCGCGTCGATCGCCACGCGCTCGACCGGCTCCTGCACCTTGCCGTCCACCTCGCGCGTCACCACCTCGGGCTTGCCGACCGTCAGCTCGAAGCCCTCGCGCCGCATCAGCTCGACGAGCACGGCGAGCTGGAGCTCGCCGCGGCCCTGCACCTCCCACGCGTCCGGCCGCTCCGTCGCGACGACGCGGAGCGAGACGTTGCCGACGAGCTCCTGGTCGAGACGCTGCTTCACCATGGGCGCGGTCAGCTTCGAGCCCTCCTGGCCCGCGACCGGCGACGAGTTGATGCCGATGGTCATCGACAGGCTCGGCTCGTCGACCGCGACGACGGGGAGCGGGTGCGGGTCGTCGGGGTCGGAGAGCGTCTCCCCGATCGTCACCTCGGGGATCCCCGCGACCGCGACGATCTCGCCCGGCCCGGCCTCGTCCGCCTCGACCCGGTCGAGCGCCTCGGTCACGTAGAGCTCCGTCACCCGCGCACGCTCGACGCTCCCGTCGGAGCGGCACCACGCGACCTGCTGGCCCTTGCGCACGGTCCCGTTCGCGATCCTGCAGATCGCGAGCCGCCCGACGTAGGGCGACGCGTCGAGGTTCGCGACGAGGGCCTGCAGCGGGTGCCCGTCCTCGTAGGCCGGCGCCGGGATCGCGGCGAGCAGGGTGGCGAACAGCGGCTGCAGCGTGTCCTCGAGCGCGGAGACCGTCGCGCCGGCGCGTCCCGCGCGCGCGTTGCAGTAGACGATCGGAAACTCGATCTGGCTCTCGTCGGCGTCGAGGTCGAGGAACAGCTCGTAGACCTCGTTCACGACCTCGTCGACGCGGGCGTCGGGGCGGTCGACCTTGTTGACGACGAGCACCACGGGAAGCCGTGCCTCGAGCGCCTTGCGCAGGACGAACCGGGTCTGCGGCAGCGGGCCCTCGCTCGCGTCGACGAGCAGGAGCACGCCGTCGACCATCCGCAGCGCGCGCTCGACCTCGCCGCCGAAGTCGGCGTGCCCCGGCGTGTCGACGATGTTGATCTTCGTCCCGCCGTAGCGGACCGCCGTGTTCTTGGCGAGGATCGTGATGCCCTTCTCGCGCTCGAGGTCCATCGAGTCCATGACGCGCTCGGCGACGTCCTGGTTCTCGCGGAACGAGCCCGACTGCCAGAGCATCGCGTCGACGAGCGTCGTCTTGCCGTGGTCGACGTGCGCCACGATCGCGACGTTGCGGATGTCCTCGCGGGCGCGCATCGGCCGAGCGTAGCCGCGGCGGGAGAGCCCGCTCTCGGTCGCCCCTCACGCGCCCGACGAGCCAGGTTGCACCGGACTGTGCTCAGGCGGCGGCACCCAGCGTCTTCCGGTGCCGGGCGTGTGGCGTCGCGCGACCGGCTCCCGGATCGACGGTGTCCGGCAGGGCGGGAGCGGCTACGTCGGCCCGGGCGGCATCTCTCCGACCGGCCACGGCTTGCCGCCGAGGCCCCAGTTCTTCGGGTCGTGGCCCTCGACGATCACCCAGGTGTGGTCGCGGAGGCCCTCGTGGGTCGCGGCGCACAAGGCGTCGGTGAGCCCGGCGATCAGCTTCGCGCTCGTCTCCTCGTTCACGCGGTAGTCGAACAGCTCGACGCGGATCAGTGGCATGGGCGGCTCCTTCTGTCGTGGCCTGGCGTCGGGCTCATATGCTCTCGCACATGACCCGCGTCATGCGACTCGAACCGCCCGCTGCGACGAGCGGCGACACGGACCCCGTGCGAGCACTCGTTCCACCCGAGCGCGGCTCCGAGCTAGCGCTCGCCGCGGGGACGCTTCCACCGGGCGCGTCGGTCACGCTCGCCGACGACGCGCACGACGTGCTCCTCTTCGTCCATGAAGGCGCGTGCTCGCTGGGCGACGGTCGGCTCGACGGCCCCGGGGCGATGCTCGTCCCCGCGGGCGAGTCGCGCACGCTCGTCGCCGGGCCCGACGGGGCGTCCCTCGTGCGCGCGACGCTCGGGGCGGCGACCGACCTGCACGCGCCGATGGGACCGACCGAGCCGGTCGTCGCGCTCGACCACGTCGAGCCGGGCAAAGCGACGGGCGCGCGGTCGTTCCAGGTCCTGCACGGGCCGCACAACGGCTCGACCCGCGCGACGATGTTCGTGGGCTACATCCCACCGGGAAAGGCGCCGTGGCACTACCACCTCTACGACGAGATCGTCTGGGTGCTCCGCGGCCGCGGCCGGCTGCACGTCGGGGACGCCGTCGAGCCGCTCGAGCCCGGGTGCGCCTTCCGGCTGCACCCACGCGAGGTGCATATCGTCGAGAACACCGACCCGGCGGTCGAGCTGGCCGTCCTCGGGATCTTCACGCCGGCGGGCAGCCCGTCGGCCGCCTACCTCACACCCGACGTCGCGGGGACGTACGCGATCACGGGGTAGCCACGATGGACGTGCCTGTCATCCTCGCGGTCGACGGCGACCCCGCCGCCCTGGCGGGCATCGAGCGCGAGCTCCTCGACCGGTATGCGCGCCACTACCGCGTCATCTGCGTCGGGTCGGTCGAGCAGGCGCGCACCCGGCTCGTGGAGCTCGGGGCGCAGGGGCGACCGGTCACCCTCGTGCTCGCGGGCCAGGAGCTCGAAGGCACGACCGGCGCCGACCTGCTCGGCGAGGTGCGTCAGCTGCATCCGCACGCCAAGCGTGCGCTGCTCGTCGGCTGGGGCGACTGGGGCTTCCGCGAGACCGGAGACGCGATCCTCGAGGCGATCGAGCACGGGAAGATCGACCACTACATCGTCAGGCCGATCGCGCCGCCCGACGAGCTCTTCCACCAGGCCGTCTCCACGTTCCTGCTCGAGTGGGCCGAGGAGCGCCGTACCGCGCCGTATGCGATCCACGTGATCGGCGACGCATGGTCGGGCCGGGCAGGCGAGCTCAGGGACGTCCTCGAGCGGTGCGCGTTCCCGCACGCGTTCTGTCTCGCGGACTCGGACGAGGGACGGCGGCTGCTCGAGGGCTCGAGCCCGGACGCCGGGCTGCCGGTCGTGATCCTTCCCGACGGCACCACCCTCGTGAACCCGAGCGACGTGGAGCTCACGCGGGCCACGGGCTCCGCGGTCGAGCCCGAGGACACCGAGATCGACCTCCTCATCGTCGGCGCCGGCCCCGCGGGCCTGTCGACGGCCGTCTACGGCGCGTCCGAGGGGTTCCGCACGCTCGTGATCGACACGCACGGAATCGGAGGACAGGCCCGCTCGAGCTCGCTGATCCGCAACTACCTCGGGTTCCCGCGCGGCGTGAGCGGCGGCCTCCTCGCCCGTCAGGCGTACGAGCAGGCGTGGGTCTTCGGCGCGCGGTTCGCCTTCATGCAGGAGGTGACGGGGCTCCGACGCGAGGGAGACCGGCTCGTCGCGACGCTCTCCCAGGGCGCGACCGTCACCGCGCGCGCCGTCGTCCTCGCCACGGGTGTCACGTATCGGCGCCTCGGCATCCCCGCACTCGAGGCCCTCGCCGGCGCCGGCGTCTTCTACGGGGGCGCGGGCTCCGACGCGCAGCGGATGGCGGGCCAGGAGGTCTACGTCCTCGGCGGCGCGAACTCGGCCGGGCAGGCGGCGCTCCACCTCGCGCGGTACGCGCGGCACCTCACGCTCGTCGTGCGGGGATCGTCGCTGGAGACGGGCATGTCGCACTACCTCGTTCGCCAGCTGGCAGCCACGCCGAACGTCGTCGTCAGGACCGGCACGGAGATCGTCGGGGGGAACGGCGAGGGCTGGCTGGCCGAGCTCGTCCTGCGCGACCGGGAGAGCGGCCGGGAGGAGACCGTCGCCGCGGACGGGCTGTACCTCGCCATCGGCGCCCGCCCGCACACGGACTGGCTGCCCGCCGAGATCGCGCGCGACGACCACGGCTTCGTCCTGACCGGGGCCGACATCCCCGGGGACGGCTCATGGCCGCTCGAGCGCGACCCGCTGCCGCTCGAGACGAGCATGCCGTGCGTCCTCGCCGTCGGCGACGCGCGGCACGGGTCGGTCAAGCGCGTCGCGTCCGCAGTCGGAGCCGGCTCGATCGCGATCAGGATCGTCCACCGGCTGCTCGAGGCGGATTCGGCGACGGCCCCGTTGGACGAGCTCGGCGAGCCGCGTCCCGCGTAGGTCGTCCCGCCTACCCGGCCAGGCTCGCCGTGAAGAGGCGCGGCCGCGGGCCGGCCGGCTGCGGCAGGCGATCGGAGAGCAGGATCATCTCCTCGATCCGCTCCCGGGCGCCCGCACCGTCGGGATGGTCGAGCTCGAGCAGGTTGCCCGACGGATCCCGGATGTAGAGCTGCGCCTCGCCGCCGGGAAGCTCCGCGATCGCGTAGCCGAAGCTCGTGTGGTCGAGGATTCCGAGCTCTCGGGCACGCTCGTACACGGCGACGACGTCGTCCACCTCGAGCGCGAAGTGCGCGTAGGTCGGCGGCTCGTCCGGCCGCTCGAACACGTGGACCTGGAGCGACCCCGCGCGGAGCCACTGCACCGGGAAGGCGAAGTCGGGGGTCGGGATCGGCTCGAGGCCGAGGAACTCGACGTAGAAGCGCACGGACTCCTCGAGGTCGTGCGCGACGACGCTGACGTGGTTCAGCCCGACGGCTCCGCTCACGCCGGGCATTCTCTCAGCTCGCCAGGCCGGCCGCGATGTCGCGTGCGGCGTGCGCGGCGGTGAGCGGCTCTCCGGTCGCCTGCTCGATGAGGCGGTCCCAGCGAACCGACTGGCCGGGCCGGAAGATCTGCTCGGCGAGGAACGCCCCGGCGTCACGGCGCCCCACGAGGCCGCCCGCGACACGGTCGAGGGTCGCGCGGATCTGCGACGCGACGAGGTTGCCGTAGAGGTACGTGTGGTAGTAGACCGGCGCACAGGCCACATGGATCTTCGCCGCCCAGTCGGGCTCGTGGCGGCCGTCGGCGGGCGTGACGAGCTGGTAGCGCGACACGAGCTCCCACCAGACGGCGGAGAGGTCGGCCTCGGGGTCCGCGTAGAGCGCCCGCTCGAAGTTCGTCATCACGAGGACCCAGCGCGTGAAGACGAGCAGCTCCGCCGCCTGCGCGGCCCGCAGGCCGGCCTCGAGCGGCTCGACCTCGGCCGGGTCGACCGCTGCCACGTCTCGCAGCCAGCCGGCGTCCTGCGCGAGGCGCCCCATCAGGATCGCCACGCCCTCGGTGACCGTCAGGTGGCAGTCGCGCAAGAGCCACGGGAGCGAGCGGTCGAAGCCGATGTCGTATGCGCCGTGCCCGAGCTCGTGGAGCATGGTGTCCGCCCAGTAGCGGTTGGGCTCCACGTTGGCGAGCACACGGACGTCGCCCTCCCGGTCGACGTCGATGCAGAACGCATGCTGGCACTTCCCTTCCCGCGGCAGGAGGTCGCTGCGGCCGAGGATCGGCCCTGTGTCGACGCCGAGGCCGTCGTAGGTCTCGCGCGCGAGCGCGACGACGTCCTTGCCCGCGTAGACGTCCGTGAGGTCGACCCCACCCGCGGAAGGCACCTCCTGGAAGAACGGATCCTCGTAGTGCCACGGGCGCAGCTCGTCGACCGCGCAGCCGAAGCGCTCTGCGAGCCGGGTGTCGGTCTCGGCCTTCCACGCCGCGAAGGCGTCCGCGGTCAGCCGGTCGCACTCTTCGAGCGTCTCGAAGAGCCGGGTCTCGTCCATCTCCGAGGTCGCGACCGCGACCGCGAACCAGTCGCGGAAGCCCAGCGAGCGGGCCGCCTCGTTGCGGAGCCGCGCGAGCTCGCGCACGTCGTCCGCCACCGCGGCACCGATCGTCTTCGACGCCTCCCACGCCGCACGGCGCTCCGGGACGTCGTCGCTCTCGCGCAGGATCCGCTTGATCTCGTTGTCGTCGACGCGCCGGCCGAACACCTCGCCCCGGTGCTGGGCGAAGCGGGACTCGACGGCCGCCTCGAGCTCGACGATGCGGTGACGGAGCGCCTCCGGGACCTGCTGCGGCACGAGGCTCGCATGGAGGAGGTCGAGCTGGCGCCGTACCGCGCCGGCCGCACCGTTCGACCGCGCCGCCTCGACCGCGCGGAAGAGCTCTGCGTCGGCCAGCGCGTCGGAGAGGGCGAGCTCTGCCTCGACGCGGCGGCGCTCGTTCTCCTCGGTCGCCTGAACGTTCGCGTCCCACCAGCTGAGCGACGCGGCGTGGTACAGCGGGCGCAGCCGCTCGACTGCGCGCTCGACGACGGCATCCGGATCGCCCACGGCGCCCCGGAGAGTACCCGATGCGGTACCCCGAGCATCTACGATCGCCGCGTGGGGACCGATGCGCACCGGGCGGCCGCGGCCGAGCTCGGCCCTATCGCGGTCGGCGTGATCACCGTCAGCGACACCCGTACGCCGGACGACGACACCAACGGGCACTGGCTGCACGAGCGGATCGCCGCGGCCGGGGCCGTCGTCTCGGGCTACCGGGTCGTGCGTGACGAGCCGGACGAGGTGCGGGCCGCCGTCGACGAGCTCGTCGCCGACGCGCGAATCGTCGTCGTCAACGGCGGCACCGGCGTCTCGCGGCGGGACACGACCTACGACACGCTCGCGGGGATGCTCGAGAAGACGCTCCCCGGGTTCGGGGAGCTGTTCCGGATGCTCAGCTACGAGCAGGTCGGGTCGGCCGCGATGCTGTCACGCGCGACCGCAGGCACGTACCGGGGCGCGGTCGTCGTCTCGGTGCCCGGATCGCCCAAGGCCGTTGCCCTGGCGTGGGAGAAGCTGATCGAGCGGGAGCTCGCCCACCTCGCCTGGGAGGTCGGGCGCTGACGCCGCCGAGGCCACGACCGGGACGACCGGCGCGGCAAGGATCCGCGGGAGCGGGAGGCGGGTGCGGCGGCGGGAAGAAGCCAAACGGGGCACGGCGCGCTCACGCGGGAGGAGGCCGCGGCCGAGGCGGGGTAGATTTGGCCGGATGGCAATCGCTTCCGGTGCGCGCACGCTTCCGTACGACTGGTACGCAGACCCCGCGGTGCTCCGGCTCGAGCAGGAGTGGATCTTCGCGCGGTCGTGGCAGTACGCCGCTCGCCTCGAGCAGGTCGCGGAGCCCGGGCAGCTGACGACGGCCTGGGCGGGCTCACTGCCGGTCGTCCTCGCGCGCGCGCCGGGACGGGGAGCTCCGGGGCTTCGTCAACGTCTGCCGCCACCGCGGCCACGTGCTCTGCGACGGCGACACGCGGGGCGAGACGATCCAGTGCCCGTACCACGCGTGGACGTACGACCTCGACGGGCGCGCTGCGGAACGCGCCGCGGGCGGACCGCGAGCCGGGGTTCGACAAGGCGGCCATCGGGCTCGTGGCCGTCTCGGTCGACACGTGGGGCCCGTTCGTCTTCGTCAACCCGGATCCCGACGCGGCGCCGCTCGCCGAGCATCGCTGGGCGACGCTGCCCGACCTGCTCGCCGCGGACGGCATCGACGTCGGTGCGCTTCGCTTCCACGCACGCGCCGAGGCGGCCGAGTACGCGTGCAACTGGAAGATCTCCGTCGAGAACTTCCTCGAGTGCTACCACTGCGCCGTCGCGCACCCGAGCCTCGCAAAGGCGCTCGACGTCTCGCCGGACGCCTACGGGCTCGAGGAGCGCGGGCTCGTCGCGAGCCAGTTCGGGCCGCCGCGGGACGGGGCGGGGCGTTACGCGCATGGAGAGGTCGCACGGGGGCAGTTCCACCTCCTCTTCCCGGGGACGGTGCTGAACGTGATGCCGGGGAGGCCGAACCTCTCGATCGGCCCGGTCGTGCCACGCGGGCCGGATCGGACCTCACGCTTCCTCGACTACTTCGTCGGCCCGGACGTCGACGAGCAGTGGCTCGCCGACTACCTCGCGCTCGACGACCAGGTCGGTGCCGAGGACCGTCGCCTCGTGGAGAGCGTGCAGCGCGGTGTTTCGAGCGGCGCGCTCGAGGCGGGGACACTGCTCCCGGAGTCCGAGAAGCTGATCGCATGGTTCCAGTCTCTCGTCGTGGAGCACCTGGGATCCGGCCTCGAGGCGGCCTGACCGATAATCCGGCCATGGCGACCGTCACCGAGCCCGCTCCGTCGCGCCTGCTGAACCGCGAGCTGTCGTGGGTCGAGTTCAACGCACGCGTGCTCGAGCTCGCCGAGGACGAGCAATTGCCGCTCCTCGAGCGGGTCAAGTTCGCCGCGATCTTCTCCCAGAACCTGGACGAGTTCTTCATGGTCCGCGTCGCGGGGTTGCTCGAGCTCGACGAGGCGGACGTCCCCGTTCGCTCCGTCGACGGGCTCGGCGCGGGCCAGGCGCTCGATGCGATCCGCGCGCGCGTCTCGGGGCTCACCACGCGCCAGGGGAGGCTCTGGAAGCGGGACCTCGCGCCGGCGCTCGCGGCGGCCGGTGTCGAGGTGGCGACGATCGAGGACTGCTCCGAGCGCGAGCGCGAGCAGCTCAGCAGGTTCTTCGAGCGCGAGGTCTACCCCATCCTCACTCCGCTCGCCGTCGGGCCCGGGCAGCCCTTCCCGTACGTCTCGGGCCTGTCGCTCTCGCTCGGGGTGATCGCCTCGGACCCGGAGACCGGCGAGGAGCGGTTCGCCCGCGTCAAGGTGCCCGAGGTGCTCGACCGCTTCGTCAGCACCGGCAAGCGCCTCGTGCCGCTCGAGTCGGTCATCGCCCACTTCCTCCCCATGCTCTTCCCGGGGATGGAGATCTCCGAGCGGGCGCTCTTCCGCGTGACGCGCGACGCGGACTTCGAGCTGTCCGACGACGCCGACGACCTGCTCGAGGCCGTCGAGTCGGAGCTGCGCCGCCGCCGCTTCGGCGACGTCGTGCGCCTCGAGGTGTCGCGCTCGGCGTCGCGGGACATGCGCGAGCGACTCATCGAAGGGCTCGAGGTCCGCCCCGGCCAGGTCTACGAGATCGAGGGTCTCCTCGACCAGTCCGAGCTCTGGGAGCTCGTCGCGCTCGACCGCCCCGACCTGAAGCCGCCGGCCGTGGGCCCCGGTCGTCCCGCCGCGCTGGGCCAGAGCCGCAGTCGGGGCGGAGGTGTTCGACGAGATCCGGCGCGGCGACCTGCTCGTCCAGCAGCCCTACGACTCGTTCCGGGCCAGCTTCGAGGCGTTCGCCCAGGCGGCGGGGCGCGACCCCGACGTGATCGCGATCAAGACGGCGGTGTACCGGACGAGCGACGAGTCGTCGCTCGTCTCCTCGTTGATCGAATCCGCGGAGCAGGGCAAGCAGTCGGTCTGCCTCGTCGAGCTCAAGGCCCGGTTCGACGAGCGGCGCAACATCGAGTGGTCACGCGCAATGGAGAAGGCGGGGGTCCACGTCGTCCACGGCTTCCCCGACCTGAAGATCCACGCGAAGATGACGCTCGTCGTCCGCCGCGAGCAGGGAGGGCTCCGCCGGTACGTCCACATCGGCACCGGGAACTACAACGCCTCGACGGCCCGGATCTACGAGGACGTCGGGCTGTTCACCGCGGACGAGGAGATCTCGGCCGACGTCGCCGACCTGTTCAACTACGTGACGGGCTTCGGACGCCCGCAGCGCTTCCGGAAGCTGCTCGTCGCGCCGTTCACGATGCGACCCGGCTCGTCGAGGAGATCCGCGCGCGTCGCCGCGGCGGCCGCCGAGGGGGCGCCGACGCGGATCCGCCTGAAGCTCAACGCGCTCGTCGACCCGACGATCGTCGAGGAGCTGTACGCGGCGTCGGCGGCCGGCGTCCCAATCGAGATCCAGGCCCGCTCGATCTGCATGCTCCGCGCCGGCGTCAAGGGTCTCTCCGAGACGATCCGCGTCACGCTCGATCGTCGACCGCTTCCTCGAGCACAGCCGGATCTACTGGTTCGAGGCGGGCGACGAGACGAACGTCTACATGGGCAGCGCGGATCTGATGCCGCGGAACCTCGACCGGCGGATCGAGGTGCTGACCCCGGTCGAGAACGCCCGCGCGAAGGCCGAGATCGCGGCGATCCTCGACAGCGCGTTCGCCGACACGGCGAACACCTGGGAGCTCGACGCGGACGGCGCGTGGAACCGGCTCCAGGGCAAGGGCAAGAAGACGCACGCGCACCAGGAGGCGATGATGCGCCGCGCCCAGCTTCGCGCGCGCCGCGCCCGCTCCTGAGAGCCGCCCGACGCGGCTATGCCGCCGCAGTGATCTCGATGCGCGCGAGCGCGAGCGCGGCACCTTCCCGGACACCGCCGCGGGCGAGCACGAGCGGGCGGTCGAGCGCCCGGGCCGCCTCCGCGAGGAGAAGCGCACCACCGAGGAGCGAGGCCGCGCGCACGGGGTGAACACCCGCGCTCCGCGCCACCTTGGCAGAGGGCCGCGCGGAGAGGACGTCGATCACCCGTTCGAGATCGGCGGCGGAGACGGGGTCGCCCACGAGCTTCGCCGCGGCCCTGGCGCTCCCGCCGGTCGCGAAGGCGACGTCGGGTCGCGGAGGCGCAAGCGCGGCCATCGCGTCGCACACGGCGTCGCGGGCCTTTCGCAGCTGGCCCGCCCGCGGAGGGTCCCGGCGGAGATAGCGGCTGGTCAGCCTGATCGACCCCAGGTCGATCGACGAGACCCAACGCGCTCCTGCTCCTCCGGCGACGTCCCCGACGACGATCTCGGTCGAGCCGCCGCCCACGTCCACCACTCCGACGCGCCGTGCGGCGAGCCGCCCGGCCCGCGCCAGCGCCCCGTCGTACGCGAGCCGCCCCTCGTCCTCGGCGGAGAGAACGGTCACCGCGAGGCCCGTCGACGCGGCGAGCGCACGCACGAGCGCCCCCGATGAGCGCCCCTGCCTGCCCGGCGCGGTCACGATCGTCCGGGCGCGTTGCGCGCCGTGCGACCGCGCGAGCTGCGCGTAGCGGCGCGCGACCCTCGCGACCACGCGCACCGTGCCGTCCGAGAGCCCGCCGGTCTCCGCGATCTCGGCGCCGAGGCCGAGGCGCTCGCGGCGCTCGACGGCGGCGGAGACGCGCCCATCGGCGCCGACGTCAGCGACCAGCAGGCGCGCAGTGTTCGACCCCACGTCGATGACCGCGACGCGCATCGGGGCCATGCTGACGGTGAGATCGGACGGCCCGGGCGAGCGGCGGACGCGGACGGCGCCCATCTCGCAATCGTGCGGTGGTGCGCACCTCGACGGTGCCTCCGTCCGGTGTCGAGCCGGTATCGGTCTCGTGAAAGGGTCTGTCTAACCCGGGCGGACGAGCGGCTTGTACGCGATGCGGTGCGGCTCGAGCGCCTCGGGCCCACGCGTCTCGCGAACCCAGTCGGCGTACTCGGCGTGCGAGCCCTCGAACCACGTGACCTGGGAATCGCCCTCGAAGGCGAGCATGTGCGTGGCGACCCGGTCGAGGAACCAGCGGTCGTGCGAGATCACCACCGCGCAGCCTGCGAAGGCGAGGAGCGCCTCCTCGAGGGCGCGCAGCGTGTCGACGTCGAGGTCGTTCGTCGGCTCGTCGAGGAGCAGCAGGTTGCCGCCCGAGCGCAACAGCTTCGCCAGGTGGACGCGGTTCCGCTCGCCGCCCGAGAGATCCTTGACGAGCTTCTGCTGGTCGCCCCCGCGGAAGTTGAACCACGAGACGTACTGGCGCGAATTGATCTCGCGCTTGCCGAGCTGGATCACGTCCTGGTTGCCGGAGATCTCCTTCCAGACCGTGTTCTTCCCGTCGAGCGCGCCGCGCGACTGGTCGACGTAGGCGAGCTCGACCGTCTCTCCGACCTCGAGCGCGCCGCCGTCCGGCCTTGCTCCTCGCCGGCGATCATGCGGAAGAGCGTCGTCTTCCCGGCGCCGTTCGGGCCGATGACGCCGACGATCCCGCCGGGCGGGAGGTCGAACGTCAGGTCCTCCATCGAGCAGGCGGTCGCCGAACCCTTTCTGCACGTGGTCGGCTCGGACGACGACATCGCCGAGGCGCGGGCCTGCGGGGATGTGGATCTCGACCGTGTCGAGGCGCGTCGCCTGGTCCTCCGCGAGACAGCTTCTCGTACGCGGTGAGGCGCGCCTTCGACTTCGCGTGGCGCGCGGTCGGGCTCATGCGCACCCACTCGAGCTCGTGCTGGAGCGTGCGTCGGCGGGCGGCGCTCTGCTTCTCCTCGACCGCGAGCCGGGCCTCCTTCTGCTCGAGCCAGGACGAGTAGTTCCCCTGGAACGGGAGTCCCTTGCCCCGGTCGAGCTCGAGGATCCAGCCCGGCGACGTTGTCGAGGAAGTAGCGGTCGTGGGTCACGGCCATGACGGTGCCCTTGTAGCTCTCGAGATGGCGCTCGAGCCAGGCGACCGACTCGGCGTCGAGGTGGTTCGTCGGCTCGTCGAGGAGCAGCAGGTCGGGCGCCGAGAGCAGCAGCCGGCAGAGCGCGACGCGGCGACGCTCGCCGCCCGAGAGCGTCGTGACGTCGCGGTCGCCGTCGGGCAGGCGCAGCGCGTCCATCGCGCGGTCGAGCTGCTGGTCGAGGCTCCACGCGTCGGCGCGGTCGATCCGGTCCTGCACCTCCGCCTGCTCGGCGAGCAGCGCGTCGAAGTCGGCGTCCGGCTCGGCGAACGCCGCCGAGATCGCGTTGAAGCGGTCGAGCAGCTCGCGCAGCTCGCGGACGCCGTCCTCGACGTTCGCGCGCACGTCCTTCGCGGGGTCGAGCTCGGGCTCCTGCGGGAGAAAGCCGACGCTCGCCTTCGGGTCGAGCTCGGCGACGCCCGACGACGGCTCCTCGATCCCGGCCATGATCCTGAGCAGCGTCGACTTGCCCGCGCCGTTCGGCCCGAGCACGCCGATCTTCGCGCCGTGCAGGAACGACAAGGAGATGCTCGACAGCACCTGGCGCTCGGGGCCGTAGAACTTGTCGGCCCGGTGCATCGTGTAGACGATCTCGCTGCTCACGGCCGCCCAGTGTAGGCGCACATCCCTGCCGATCCCGATCGTGCTCTGCTTGCAGATTGCTAGCGTATCGCTAGCATTGGGCGAGATGAGGGTCCTCTACCTCCGGAACGTCCCCGACGAGGTCGGCGAGCGGCTCGAGGCGCTGGCGGCGCGGGAAGGGATGTCCGTGTCCGCGTTCGCCGTACGCGAGCTTGCATGGGTCGCCTTCCGGGCGGACAATCCCGCGCTGCTCGCCGCCCTCCCCGACCTCGGCGTCGAGGCGCGAACGGTCGTCGACGACCTCGAGGCCGGCCGCAGCGGCCGGTGATCGTCGTCGACGCCTCGGCCGCGGTGCTCGGCCTGCTGAACGACGGGGACGCGCGCGCGTACCTGGCAGACGAGCCGTTCGCGTGTCCCCACCTCGCCGATTCCGAGATCGTCCATGCGCTCCGCGGGCAGGTGTTCCGCGGTGACGTCGACACGGCGGATGCCGAGCGGGCGATCGCGACCTGGGCCCGACTCGGCATGCTGCGTGTCCCCGTCGTCGGCATGCTCGAGCGGATCTGGGAGCTGCGCGAGAACCTGAGCGCGTACGACGCAACCTACGTCGCCGTCGCCGAGACTCTCGAGGCGCCCCTCCTCACCGCCGATGCGCGGCTCGCTGGGGCACCGAGCATCGCCTGCCCCATCACCGTCGTCCGTGGGTAGGGGCGTGACGTGTCTCGCCTCTACCGGTTCCCGACGCCATGTCGCTCCAGGACGGCATCCACGGCCGGGTCGGCGGCCGGCGCCGGTCGGCGCGCCGGCGGCGGCGAGCGCCTCGACCGTCCCCGGGTAGTCGCCGTCGTGGGCGCGGGATTGCCGAGCGCCGGCGGCCGCGCGCGCGGCAGCACGACCGACTCGCCGCGCGCGACCGCGAGTACGGCGGCATCCACCTCGTCGAGCTCGGCCGTCGCGCCGAGCGACTCGAGCAGCTCGTAGGCCGCGAGATGGCCGCAACGCGCCGCGAGCGCGAGCGGCCGGCGGCCCACGTCCTAGAACGTCCAGGGCCGGTCGATGTCGGCGCCGGCGTCGAGGATCAGCTGGATGAACCGCACGCTTCTCCCGCGCGCGATCGCGTGGTGCAGGCAGCAGCGTTCGTTCACGTCGGCGCCGCGGTCGAGGAAGAAACGAAGACCCTCGAGGTCCTCGAAGTCGACCTTGTGGCCGACGTAGTCCTCGGCACCCGGCGCAGGTGCTCGAGGTCGGGCGGTCGGGGAGCTGCACGGCGAACCTCCTACTCTCGCCCGGGTCCGCGTCTCGGGCGGAAGGCTCGTCGTCGTGACGATCCCGATGGGTACCCGGTGGGACTCCCTGCCCGCGGACGGCCGCGCCGCGCGCGGAGATCGCGAGTGGCTACCCCTCGCGGCCGGCCGGTGTGCCGCCGACCGCACGCAGCACCTCGAGGTCGCGCTCGTAGGTGAGCAGCGCCTCGGCGTCCGCCGCGGAGACCCACCGGGCCTCGTCGACCTCGTGGGCGAACCCGAGCTCGCCGGCGACGACGCGGAGCAGCCAGTAGCGGACGCGTTTCGGTCGGGCTCTCGAGTCCGTGTACGACGTCGAGGGTAGCTCCCCCTCGAGGGTGCAGACGAGCCCCGTCTCCTCCTCGACCTCGCGAAGCGCGCACGCCTCGTCGCTCTCGTCCGGCTCGCACTTCCCCTTCGGGAAGCTCCAGTCGTCGTACTGCGGGCGATGGACGACCAGCACCAGGCGGCCCCCGGGAGTGTCGCGGACGGGCACGCCGCCAGCGGCGCGGACAGCGCTCATGCGAGAGGCTTCGCCGCGCTTCGCAGCGCCTTCCACGCCTCTGGCCATGACGCTCGTGCCGTCTGCATCCGCTCGTGCTCCCGCTCGGCGAGCCTCGATGCTGCGCCGGTGTCCGCGCCGTCGGCCGCCCATGCACGGATTCGCGCCTCGGCCACGACGGCGTCCTGATGCTCGCCCAGCACGTCCTGCAGCTCCTTCGCCGCTTCGACGAACGCCCTCCCAGGCTTGCCGAGCTCGTGCGCGGCCAGCTCAGCCGCGTACCGTGCACGCTTCACGCGGATCCGGCCGGCGTGGAGCCGCGCGTCGCTCGACTCGGCGTCGAGCCGCCCGAACACCTTGCGGGTGCGGCGCCACTCCGCGCTCCACACGTCGCGGAGGGGTGGCTCGGCACCGCTGGGCACGGGCTCCGAGACATGCTCCAGCCGATCGAGGAGGGCGAGGTAGCGATCGCTCGAGAGCGCTCCCACGACGGCGACGCGCGCCTCGGCTCGCTCGTCCTCGAGCGAGCGCAGGAGCCCGGAGACCGCCTCCGCGTCGTCTCCGAGACCCGAGATGTCCGCGACGAGACGCTCGGTCAGGACGTCGAGATCTCTCGCCGGGCCGAGCGCCTTCCCGAGCCAGCCGATCTCGTCACGCAGGGGCTCCGACCACGACCGGTCGAGGAGCTTGCGCCCGGCACGCAGGAACGCCCGCAGGCGTCGGGTCGCGACGCGGAGCTGGTGGAGATCCTCGGAGTCGGAGCCGAGCCTGACGCCGGGGTCGTGGGCGAGGAGGCTCCGCACCTGGCCTCCGAGCGCCAGGCCGAGCGCAGCGAGGGGAGCCGTCCCGCGGGGGATGTCCGGGTCGCGCGGGACCTCGAGGTCGAGCGCGCGATACAGCTTTGGGCGAAGCTCGGACGGCGCGGCGCCCGCCTGCTGCAACTCGTCCCGGAGGCGCTGCAGCGTGCGCTCGTCGCCACCGACCAGCTCCACCTCCAGCTCGCGGAACCGCCGCGTGACGCGCTGGCCCTCGAGCACGGCCACCCAGTCGTCGACGATCTCCGCGCCGTCGGCGAGCACGACCTCGCGTCGCGTCCGCAGCCGGGCGACCGGGCGGAGCTCACGACCACGGAGGAACGCGACGAGCAGCGATGCGAGCTCGAGCGGCGCGCGGGCCGGCGGGCCGGGCTGCTCGAGCTCGGAGCGCGCGGTGCCGCGCGGCAGCTTCAGCTGCCATACACCCGTGCCGTCCTCGACCCGGTAGCGAAGCGTCACCCCGTGCCGGGCGAGCACGAGGTCCTCCGTGTCGTGGTAGGTCGAGAGGAAGATGCGCGTCGGCTGCGGCTCGCCGCCGAGCTCGGGGAGCACGAAGCCCTCGCCGGGTGTGAGCTTCAGCTCCCGCTCGACCGTCTCCTTCATGTCCCGAGCGTATCCGCGGCGCTCGGCGTTGGCACTCCATTCCGCCTGGCGACCGTGTGCGCGGGCTCGCGATCGCGATCACCGCCGCCACCCGATCGCGGCGGCGCAGCCACGACCACCGCCTCGCGGGAGGTGGAGGCGCGACGGGCCTCCACCTCCCAAGCCGATCGGGAGCGTTAGCCGCTCGCCCCGTTCTTCGGGAACTTCCCCGGGGGCACGTGGAGCGCCACGAGCTGGCCACCCTCCACGAGCTCTCCACCGAGGGGATAGTGCGCCTGGACGTCGAGCAGGTACCAGCCCTCGCCCAGGAACGGGGCGGGGATGATCGCGGACGACTCCTCGTCCTCGGTCAGGAAGCCCGGTGCGCCGGAGAGGAACCGCTCCGGGTCGTGCTGCGCGATCTCCGTGAGCGAGTCCGCACCCGGGTCGTAGAGCCAGATCTTCCCGAGGCGCGGGTTGTTGCCCACGTCCTCCTGGACGAGGACCTGCCCGCGGTCGTCGACGGTGAGGTTGTCCATCATCCTCTGCCCCTCGGTCCCGTCGAGCAGCGCGGTGACCGTGCCGCCCTTCGAGGGATCCGCCGGGTCGACGAAGTCGAGCTTCCACAGCCGCGAGTTGCCGGTGAAGCTCGCGGTCGTGACGAAGTAGAAGACGGTCGGGTCCTGCGTGTCCCAGGCTCCGTCCTCCGGCCGGTCGAACCCGGTGACCCCGGCCGTGAGGTGATGACAAGCCCTTCCTCATGCGTGCACCTCTCCTCTCCCAGAACGGATGTGCCGCAACCATCGAGCTCAGACCCATGGAGTCGTGGATCGGCGTGACGCCCGAAGGGTTCCGGCTCGCCCCGGCGCCGTGGGGCGCACGGTGGTTACGGACCGGTTGCGCTGGGGCTCGCCCGGGTCGTCGGGCCGGTCGCGTCAGTGCGACGCGTCCGTGAACTCGTGGAACTCGCCGGTGACCAGAACTCGGTCTGCTCGCCGATGTCGACCGCGTTGTCACCGATCCGCTCGAGGCAGCGGGCGACGACGATCATCCGCATCCCCCACTCCTGCATCCCTGGGGTCGCGGACATCGCGAGGACCTTGTCGACGACTGCCCGGTTCGTCCGGTCGATCAGCTCGTCCAGGTCGACGAGCGACCGTGCACGGTGGACGTCACGGGCCGCGAAGCGCGTCCAGGGCGCGATCGAACCATCTCGGCCGCGCGGCCCCCATCTCGCGGAGGCCCTCCACGAGATCGTATCGCTGCTCGAGGGCTGCGGAGAGCTTTGTCAGCTTTGCGACCGTGACACTCCTGGTCGCCGATCCGTTCGAGGTGGATCGAGCTGTGGAGCACGGCGAGCACGAGGCGCAGGTCGGTCGCCACCGGCGCCTGCTGGGCGAGCAGCTGCTCGATCGAGCGCTCGATTCGGTGGTAGCGCTCGTCGATCTCGTCGTCGTAGGCGACCACCTCGTCGCACAGCTCGACGTCCTGTGACTCGAGCGCGTTGACGGTCGCGCGCACGGAGCGAAGGGCGACTGCGCCCTGCTCCTGGAGGCTCGCCTCGAGGGCTTGGAGGCTCTGCTGGTACTCGACGCGTGCCATGGGGCAACCGAACCTGCCGGTGACGTAGTCCTCGGTACGCTTGTCGGCGGGCTCGGTGAAGATCTTCGTCGTCGCGTCGTACTCGACCAGGATCCCGTGGCGGCCGCCGTCGTCGCGCACTCGACATGGAAGAACGCCGTCATGTCCGCGACGCGCGCGGCCTGCTGCATGTTGTGCGTCACGATCACGATCGTGTAGTCTCCGTCTTGAGCTCGTGCATCAGATCCTCGATGCGCGCCGTCGCAATCGGATCGAGCGCCGAGCACGGCTCGTCCATGAGGATCACGTCGGGCTCGACCGCGAGCGCGCGCGCGATGCACAGGCGCTGCTGCTGTCCGCCCGAGAGAGACCCAGGCCACTCGCCTTCAGCCGATCCTTCACCTCGTCCCAGAGCGCCGCTTGCCGCAGCGAGCGCTCGACACGCTCGTCGAGGTCCTTCTTCATCCCGAGCACGCGCGGCCCGTACGCGACGTTCTCGTAGATCGACTTGACGAAGGGATTCGGCTTCTGGAAGACCATGCCGATCAGCCGGCGAACCTGAACCGGGTCGACTCCGCTGTCGTAGAGGTCCTGACCGTGGTAGAGGATCTCGCCCGTCACCTCCGCCCCGGGAATCAGGTCGTTCATGCGGTTGAAGCACCGGATGTACGTACTCTTGCCGCATCCCGACGGGCCGATGAACGCCGTGATCTGATTCTCGAAGATCGTCATGTCGACGTCCTTGAGGGCCAGCTTTCCGCCGTAGGCGACATTGACCTCGCTCACGGCGAACACGGCTGACGGGTGCCGGGCGCGGCTCGGAGCGCGGTCTGCCGAGCGTCGAGTCGCACGGCCGCCTCCACGCTTCGTCTCTCCGTTTGCATCGTCGCCTCTTCCAGCATCTCGTGCTCACCGATTCCTTCAAACTGTAGTGGATTCCGGACTCGCTCGTGATGGTCGCCGGCCACCTCCCGCGGAGTCAGGCGAGGAGTGGCCGGCGACCGGCGTCGCTCTCAGAGACCTTGATCAGGTCGCCTGCTTGACCTTTGCGATCGTCTTGGCGGAAGCCAACCGGACGGCGTCCGGAATCGGCGCGTACAGCAGCTTCAGGCCCAGCTGCTGCCCCGGCTTGCTGATCGCGAAGAGGAGGAACCGCTTGCAGCTGCCGCCTGCTTCGACTGCAGCGGGACGATGACCCACGTGAACGTGCAGATCGGGTAGGCGAGCTTGCCTGCCTCGCCGGGAGGATCGACGATGGAGACGGCGTTGTCCGGCAGGGATCCTCTTGATGTGGACTTCGCCGCAGCGACCGCTCCGCGGATCCCCGGCGTCGCGTATGACGCCCGCCTTGTTCTTGACCTTCGCGAAGCGCAGCTTGTTGCTCAGCGCGTAGGCGACGTCGGCATATCCGATCGCACCAGGCGTGCTCTTCACGACACCGGCGACGCCCGAACTTCCGCGCGCTCCGACTCCGAGTGGGAACGGCGGCTGCGTCGACTTGCCGACCTTCGAGCGCGAATGTGCGGCTCACCTTCGAGAGGTAATCGGTGAAGTTGTAGCTCGTGCCCGATCCGTCCGAGCGATACGCCGGCGTGATCTTCAGGCTCGGGAGATCGACACCGGGGTTGATCGCCTTGATCCTGCGAGGCATCCCACTGGGTGATGTTGCCGAGGTAGATGTCGGCGATGATCGCTCCGGTCAGCTTGATCTGCTGCGCGATGCCCGGGAGGTTGTAGAGGACCGCCGTCGTCCCGAGCAGGACCGGAATCTGGATGCAGTCCTTGCAGTTCGCGAACTGGTCGGGAGTCAGCGGCGCGTCACTGGCACCGAAGTCGACGGTGCGGGCCGTGATCGAAGCGATGCCGCCACCGGAGCCGACGGAGTTGTAGCTCACGTTCGCGTCCGAGCTAGGGTTGTAGTACTGGTACCAGGCCGTGATCAGCGGCGCCGCGAACGACGATCCAGCCCCGACGATGTTCGTATCGGTCGACCTCGTTGTGCCGGGCACCCGCGGAGACTGCCAGCGACGACGCCACCAGGATCGCTACGAGGCCTGCGAGCACCCCGAGCGTCAATCTCTTCCTGCTTCATCCCACCACTCCTTCGTTCGATTGTCGTGTCCCGGACCCGGAGGAGAAACCCCGGCTCCGCAACGATGGTCGCAAATTGACCGCGCGTTTCATGGCTCAAAGACTGCGGATCAGGGTTTTGGTTGGTCAAAATCAGGTGAAGTAATCGTGTCATTGTCGTGTTCTCAAACGGCGTCCGTGTCGTCTGGGCGAGAGCTGCGCATCGGCTCGACAAGTCGCCCGAGATATCGGCCGAGCATGATGCTCCCGCTGCCGACATCGCCACCCTCGAACTTACGGCGGTTTCGCGCGAGAAACACCCGCCCGAGGAAACTGAGGAGAAGGACGAACATCATCAGCAGCAGCGCCGCGGCCCACGCAAGCTCGTGGTCATAGGGATCCGGCGACTCGGAGTAGATGAAGATCGCGAACGGCAGCGTGAACAGCGCCTGCGACGGATCCCAGCTGACAACGTTCGCAGCGAGCGACGATGCGAAGATGATCGGCGCCGTCTCGCCCGCGACCCGGGCGACGCCGAGCAGGGTCCCCGTCACGATCCCGCCGAGCGACGACGGGATCACGACCTTGACGACGGTCTTCCACTTGCCGGGCGCCGAGCGCGGCGCTGGCGTCCCGGAGCGAGACGGGCACGAGCTCGAGCACCTCCTGCGTCGAGCGGGCGATCAGCGGCACCTCGATGATCGCCAGCGCGACGCCCGCGATCCAGGCCGCCTGGCCGTGGCCGACGACGAGCAGGCCGAAGATGAAGATCCCGATCACGACCGAGGGCACACCGTTCAGCACGTCGAGCATGAGCCGGACGAACTGGCTCGTACGCGGTGCTCGCGAACTCGCTCGTGAAGAGCGCCACAAGGACTCCGATCGGCACTGCGATCGCCGTCGCGATTGCGACGATGATCAGCGAGCCGACGATCGCGTTGGCGACGCCCGCGCCCTGGCTCTGTCCGACGGCGAGCTGCGGCGTCGGCTGCGTGAAGAAGTCGAGGCTGATCGCCTTGATGCCCGTGCACGACGACGGTGAAGACGATCAGCGCGAGCATCGCGACGGCGAGCAGAGCGGCGAGGCTGCAGAGCGCCGACCATCAGCACGTTGACGAAGCCGCCGGCGGCGCGTTCGGCGGTCGTCTCCCTCGAGGCGAGCCGCCGAGATCGACCGACGTCGTGCCGACGCTCATTGGCGTTTCCGCTCGACGCTACGGATGATCACGAGGGCGATCAGGTTGAAGATCGAGCGAGAGGACGAGGAGGATCAGCGCGAGGTAGAAAAGCGACGCGATCTGGAGGTTCGACGCCGCACCCTGGAACTGCCCGGCGATGCGGCTCGCGAGCGTGTCGCCGGTGTTGAAGAAGTTCAGGCTGAGACCGTGGGTGGTGACGCCGATGACCTGCGTCACTGCAATCGCTTCTCCGATCGCTCGACCGAGCCCGAGCACGGAGGCGGCCAGCAGGCCGGGGCCGACGTACGGGATCGTGACCTTGCGGATCGTCTCCCAGCGCGTCGCCCCGAGCGCGAGCGAGCCGTCCTGGATGTCGCGCGGAACCCGGGTGAAGAGCTCCCGGGAGACGCTCGAGACGATGGGGACGACCATGATCACGAGCACGATCACGGCCGACAACATGCTGGCACCCGTGTAGCCGAACGCAGGCTCGGAGAAGAACGGCGTCCATCCGAGCAACGACGGCGAGGGCCGGCGCGATGTCGTCCCGCACGACCGGCCCGAGCACGATGATCCCCCAGAGCCCGATCAGGACGCTCGGGACGCCGGCCAGCGTCTCGACCATCGCGCCGACGGGCGAGCGAAGCGGCTTCGGCGCCAGGTCGGAGAGGAAGAGCCCGATCGCGATCGCGATCGGTGTCGCGATCAGAAGCGCGAAGAATCGACGTGATCGCGGTCCCGAAGATGAAGTCCCGCGCGCCGTACTGGTCGTTGACGGCGTTCCAGGTGCTGCCCGTGAGGAAGCCGAACCCGAACTTCCCGACGGACTGGGTCCGCCTGGTCGACGATCTTCCAGACGATCAGCCCGAACGTCACAAGCGTCAGAAGGGTGGCCCCGCCACTGAGCCCGAACAGCGTCCAGTCGCCCCAACGAGCCCGCCGTTCGCCGGCCCCCGTCAGGTCGAGCCGTTCTTCTCGTCTCGATGGTGGTCATGGGTCGGTGGAGGCGCGCACGGATCCGTGTGCTGGCCTTCAGTGCCCCCGCGGCTCCCCAGGCGAACATCGGCAGCCAGTGTCTCCCGTGTGCGCGTCGCAAGGGTCCACCCTTGGGTGAACATTTGGTGAGAAACTGGTGAACGTCCGCGGCTACGCGGCCGGGAAGATGCAGCGGATCTCGAGGCCGGCGCCGAGCCCGCCGAGCGCCTCGACCGTGCCGCCCGCCTGGGTGACGACGTGCTTCACGATCGCAAGGCCGAGACCCGTCCCGCGCGAGGCGCGCGCCCGGTCGGCGCGGAAGAAGCGCTCGAAGAGGCGCGTCAGCTCCGCGTCGTCGACACCCGACGCCGTCGTCCGTGCCGCGGAGGACGATCGCCTCCCCGGCGCGCTCGATCGCGAGGGTGAACGTGGCGTCGGGGCCTGCGTAGCGGATCGCGTTCTCCGCGAGGTTCTGAGCGACGACGCGGATCATGCGCGGCCGGATCGCGAGCTCGATGTCCGCGTCTCCCTCGACCACGATCGCGACGCCGGCCCGGCTCGCGCGCTCCTCCAGAGCGGCCGCGACGGCGTCCAGCTCCGGGCGCACGGCGACGGATCCGAGCGAGACGACCCGCGTGCCCGACTCGAGCTCGCTGAGGAACAGCACCTCGTCGATCAGCTCGCGGATCTGCTCGACCTCCGCCCGCGCGCGCTCTACGAGATCCGCCACGTTCTCGCCCGGCAAGCGTCGTCATCTCGAGGAGCGACATCAGCCTCGCGAGCGGTGTCCGCAGCTCGTGCGAGACGGCCGCCGTGAACCCGGCGCGAAGCTCCTCGTACGGCGGCTAGATCGCCACCGCTCGAGAGGTAGACGAGCCGCTCCCTGCGCCCGTCCACGTCGTACGGGACGACGAGCGGGACGATCCCGGCCTCGCCCGAGAGGAGGCCGTCCGGCAGCTTCCCGCCCTCCTCCAGGCCCTGGATCGACTGACGGGCTCGACGACTGGTCGCGAGCACGCGGTCGTCCTCGTCGAGGACGACGACGACCTCGCGGCTCTCCTCGAGGAGGACCCTTCCGCGCGCGGCATCGGCATCCATGCTCACGCCGTTCTAACAGACGCCTGACGTAGGGCTTGCGTCGGGCTCATCGGCGCTTCACCCCGTCGGCGGTGAATGGGGCCGTCAACGAACGGAAGGGGCAGAGATGAAGGGGAAGGCGACGGTGGCGGCGGCGATCGGCGCACTCGTGCTCGCGTCGAGCGCCCTCGCGGCGATCGTCGACGGGACCGCGGGCGCCGACCACCTCCGTGGAACCGCGCGGGGGGACGTGATCCGCGCGTTCGCCGGAGACGACTACGTGAACGCGCGAGCCGGCAACGACCTCGTTCGCGCGGGCGGCGGGAACGACGTCGTGGAGGGCGACAACGGCAGCGACATCGTCTTCGGCGGCGCCGGCGCCGACCGGATCCGCGCAGGCAGTGCCGGCGACGTCGTGTGGGCCGGATCCGGGGACGACATCGTCTTCGGCGGCGAGGGGCGGGACGAGCTCCACGGCGGCTCGGGCGGCGACACGGTGCGGGGCGGCCCGGGCGACGACCGGTTGTGGGCGGGCCCCGGGCAGGATGTCGTGCACGGCGGGGCCGGCGACGACACGCTCCACGCGCTCGCGGCCGACGGCGACGCGGACACGCTCGACTGCGGGCCGGGTCGCGACACTGCGCGGGTGCTCTCGTCGGAGCGCTCGACCACGACGTTCCGCAGCTGCGAGACGATCGTGGTCGTGACGACGCCGACGGCGGACGACAGCGCCGCGGAGGGCGACCGCGACGCGGACGCGGAGTGAGCAGCGCCGGGGGGGCGAGGCGCAGGCCTCGCCCCCACTTGTGAAGATCGGGACGCCGACCGGTGAGGACGTGGAGCCGCCGCGTGACAGCGGCGTCCATTCCGTCTAGCTTCGCCGACCGTGCCCGTCGACCCCGCGACGGCGGCGCGACGCAGACGCTCGGGCCGGGCGACTTCTTCGGCGAGATCGCGCTCGTCGAGACCGGCCGCCGCACGGCGACCGTCACCGCCTCGTCGCCGCTCGAGTTCTTCGTGCTCTGGGGTGGGGACTTCCGGCTGCTCGAGCGCGAGCAGCCGGCAGTGGCGGAGAGCATCCGGCGCGCGGTCGCCGACCGGCTCGCCGCGCGCTCCTAGAGCCTCGACAACACCGGCTCGCCGCCGACGCAGGGAGTGGAGGCGGTCGCGACGCGCGCGAGCTCGCGCGTCACCGCCGCGAACACGTCCCCCGAGCGCGAGTAGTCGGAGGTGAAGTCCACCGCGCCGTTCAGCTCGATGACCGTCCAGCCACGCCGCCCGACCGGGAGGAGGTCGACGCCGACGAGGTCGGTTCCCGCCACGGCCGCGCACGCGAGGGCGAGCTCGCAGGCGTCCCGCGGCGGCTCGGCGCGTTCGCGGTGACCGCCGAGGGCGATGTTGGTGCGCCACTCTCCGACGGCCGCGACACGCCGGATCGCGCCGACGACGCGTCCCCCGGCGACGAGGATCCGGAGGTCGAACCCGCACGGCGGGACGAGCTGCTGCACCAAGGCTCCGTGCGCTCTGAACCACCCGGTGGCTTCGACCCGCTCGAGCTCGTCGGCGAGCGACTCGTCGTCCGCGCACAGGACGACGCCGCGCCCCCAGCTTCCGAAGCGGGGCTTGACCACCGACGGCCCGACGAGCGACGGCCGACGCGACGGCTCCGTCACGCACCAGGTCCGCGGATGGGGGAGGCCGGCGCCGTGGAGGAGCCGCGCGGTGACGAGCTTGTCGTGCGCGGCAATCAGCGCGCTCGCCGGGTTGAGGACGCGGACGCCGCGCGCCTCGAGCTCCCCGAGCGTCCGCAGCCCGCCGTCGACACCGTCGAGCCCTGGCAGGACATCCATGCGGCCGAGGGCGACGTCCCCGGCTCCGAGCTGTCGGACCGCCTCGTCGGGCGTGACGCAGATCCAGCCGTCGCCGCCCGCCTTGGCGAGGCACGAGTTCGTCCGGTTCTCCTTGGTGGCGACGATGCCGAAGCGCATTGCGGGCATTCTCGGGGCCCGCCGACCGGCGCACAACCGGGTTCACCACTCCTGCACCACCGAGAGACCGGAGAGCACCAGTTCGTTCTTCACCACTTGGATACCATTCGTTCACCGGCCGCCGCCCCCCTGAGTCGACCCATTTCACAACCATTTGCAGCACCAATGGCGAACGTCTTGATCATCGAGGACGACGAGGTCATCGCGCAGGGAATGGCGCGGCATCTCCAGTCCGCCGGCTACGACGCGGTGGGAGTGGCGAACGGCGAGACGGGCCTCGCGCGGCTCCGGTACGAGCGCCCCGACGTCTGCGTGCTCGACCTGATGCTCCCGGGCGTCGACGGATGGAAGGTGATCGAGCAGGCCCGCGGAGAGGGGATCGGCACGCCGATCGTCGTCGTCTCGGCCCGCGGCACCGAGCACGACCGGGTGCACGCGCTCGAGATCGGCGCCGACGACTACCTCGTCAAGCCGTTCTCGATGAAGGAGCTCGTCGCCCGGGTCGGGGCGGCGGCGCGACGCGGCACGCGCGCACAGGACCCCCGGCGCGGCGAGGAGATCGTGATCGAGGAGCTCCGCCTCGATCCGAGGAACGTCCAGGCGTACGTCGACGGGGAGAGCGCCGACCTGACGCCCACCGAGTTCCGACTGGCGTACGCGCTCGCCCTGGAGACCGGCCGTGTGCTGACCCGCGACGAGCTCCTCCAGCGGGTCTGGGGCCGCCGGGCGTCCCACCGCGACCGGACGGTGGACGTCTTCGTCCGCAAGCTGCGGGAGAAGATCGACGGCCGCGCGTCCCGCCACACGTTCCTCCAGACGCGCTACGGCGTCGGGTACAAGCTCGAGGCCGAGCCCAAGTAGCCGGCCGCCGCCTGACGCGCTCGGCGGGGCGGCGTGAGTACCGCCGGCGCGGGCCGACATCCGCGAGCCCACTTTCGGTATCGTTAGCCTCACGAATGGTTAGTGAGGCTACGCGTTCGTCGCTCGAGGTCGCCGAGGAGCTCCGGCCGGCGATCCTCCGGCTCGCGCGCAACCTGCGTCGCGAGACGGAGTCGCTCGGCGTCACGTCGCACCAGGCCACGCTGCTCGCCGTCATCTCCTCCAGGCCCGGCATGTCGCTGCGGGAGCTCGCCGACGCGGAGGGCATCTCCGCTCCGTCACTGTCGGGCCACGTCGACCGCCTCGAGGCGGCCGACCTGATCCGCCGCGTGCGCTCGACCGGCGACCGGCGCCGAGTGGGGCTCGAGCTGACGAAGGAGGGCCGCGTCGTCCTGCGCCGGGTGCGCGCCCGCCGCACGACCTGGCTCGCCGACCGACTCGCCCACCTCACCGACGAGGAGCGCGAGCTCGTCGAGCAGGCGCTGCCCGCGCTCCATGCGCTGCTCGAGGAGCGCGCGTGAGGCTTCTCTCGCTGACGCTCCGGCGGCGGACGTTCCGCTCGCTGCGCCGGCACCGCAACTACCGGCTGTTCTTCACCGGACAGATCGTCTCCGTCGCCGGCACGTGGATGCAGAACATCGCGCTGGCGTGGCTCGTGATCGAGCTCTCGAGCTCACCGCTCGCGGTCGGCGCGCTCGCGTTCTGCCGGTTCGTGCCGTTCCTCGTCCTCGGCCTCGCCGCCGGTGTCGTCATCGACCGGTTCGACACGCGCCGACTCCTGCTCGCGACCCAGGCGCGCGGCGATGCTCGTCTCGATCGCGCTCGCGATCGTGACGCTCGCGGGATGGGCCACGCTGCCGGTCGTCTACGCGCTCGCCGCGCTCGGCGGCCTCGTGCTCGTGTTCGACGCGCCGGGCCGTCAGACGCTGACCTTCCAGATGGTCGGCGAATCCGAGCTGCAGAACGCCGTCGCCCTCAACTCGGGCCTCTTCAACGCGTCGCGCGTGATCGGCCCTGCGCTCGCCGGCTTGCTGATCGCCGCAGTCGGGACGGGGCTCTGCTTCGTCGTCAACGCGATCAGCTTCCTCGCGGTGCTCGTCGCGCTCTACCTGATGCGCGAGGAGGAGCTCTTCCCGGTCGAGAAGCGCCCTGGTACCCGGGTCGTGGCAGGTATCCGTGAGGGCCTCGCCTGGGCCGTTCGGACGCCGACGGCGCGCATCGTGCTCGCGTGGTCACCGTCGTCAGCCTCGTCGGGTTCAACTTCCACGTGCTCGTCCCGCTCCTCGCCTCGCAGACGCTCCATGTCGGCGCCGGGATGTTCGGCGTCCTCTCGGCGGCTTTCGGGCTCGGCGCCCTCGTCGGGGCGCTCGCCACGGCGAGCCTGCGGAACGCGAGCCCGCGCGTCTTCGTCGGCGGCGCGGTCGGGTTCAGCCTCACGATGCTCGGGCTCGCATTCGCCAACTCCGTCGATGTCGCGCTCGTCCTGCTCCTGCTGCTCGGCATGTGCTTCTCGCTCTTCACGTCCAGTGCCAACGCGCTCGTCCAGCTCGCATCGCCGGCCCACCTCCGCGGCCGCGTCATGAGCCTCTATCTGTTCGCGTTCGCCGGGCTCGCCCCGATCGGCGGCCTGGTCGCGGGTGGGCTGGCCGAGCAGGGCGGGACACCGCTCGCGTTCGGCGTGGCAGGCGCATCGGGCCTCGCCGTGATCGCATGGGCCGCGCACGCGTTCTTCGCCCCGCCGCTGCGCCCCGCGCGGGTCGAGGCCTGACAGGCCGAACGACCTGCGTTACCGTTGTACGCGGCATCGCACGGACGTGACCCCGCCGCCGCCGCGGCATCCCGGACGTGCGATGCCCTCGCACCCCCCGGCGCGCCGCGTGAGCCTCTGCTAGGAGAGGGCCTCGACCTCGGTGAGCCAGAGGGGACCGTCGGCGGCGTCCAGGCGGAGCGCGTCCGTGTCGCCGGGCTCGTCCAGCGAGGCGTCGACGACGCGCACGCGCCGGCCGTCGATCGTGGCGACCGGCCCGACGACCGAGCGGTCGAACATCATCCCCCACGCGCGGACCTGGCGCAGAAGCTCGGCACGCGTGCGCCCGGCGTCCAGATCCGCGTAGTCCTCTCCGAACGGCCCCGCCCAGCTCGCGCCCTCTGAGCGGCTGCGGGTCGCCGCGCTCGCCGGCGAGCACGCGTCGGAGCGCCTCGGGGTAGAGCTCGCGGGCGAGCTCCTGCAGGACCGGAACGAGCACGGCGGGCCTCTGGTCGGACGGCATCGGACGGGACCCCTGCGCGAGCACGGGCCCGGTGTCGAACGCCTCGTCCATCAGGTGGAGCGTGAGGCCCAGCTCCGTGTCGCCCTCGCGGATCGCCCAGGCGAAGGGATACGGGCCACGGTGGCGCGGGAGCAGTGCCGGGTGGCTGTTGACGACCCCGTGCTCCGGGACCGCGAGCACCTCGGGCGGGAGCAGCCAGCGGTACCCGGCGCAGAGCCCGATCGTCGGCTCGTACGCCTCGGTCAGGCGGAGCAGGCTCGCCCTGTCGACGACGAGGCACACGTCGACGTCGTCGGGAGCCTCGTCGAGGATCGCCGCGCGCCGCACCGCGTCTTCCTCGTCTCGAACCGAACGCGGCGTGAGGACCGCGACGGGCTCGATCCCGGCGGCGCGCGCGGCCTCGCAGAGACCCGCGATCGCGGGGGCGATCATCGAGAAGATCACCGCACGCACCGTGCGATCCTACGCTGCTCCGGCACCCTGTCAGCGGCCGTCGACGAGCTCGGCGAAGACGACGATGCGCCGAAGGTCGGTGGTCGGCGGGTGGCACGCGGTGAGCACGAGCGTCTCGTGCGTACGCCGCAGACGGATCGGCCACACGTCGGCCGGGGCGACCACGCGCATCCCGGTGACCTGGTACACGAATCGCCGAGATCTCCGCGTCAAGACGATGCGCTGTCCGTGCCGGAGCTCGTTGACCCGCAGGAACGGACGCGTGTGCGTGACGCGATGACCGGCGATCCCGACCGTGCCGCCGCGGCCGGGATAGCTCGTCCCGGGGTAGTGGCCGGGACCCTGGTCGAGCACCTTCGTCGACACCCCCTCGCGCACCAGCGCATGGAGACCGATCGCGGGGATCGAGATCGTCGCGAACGGCGCCCCCGCCGCCGGAGGGGCGGCGGGGGCGCTCAGTGCCAGCGCAGTCGCGGTGAGCGCAGCTGCGATCACGGCGTGTACGCCAGCTTCGGCGGTTCCTGGGCACGTGCACCGGCGACCGCCTTCTTCGGGCTCGCCGGGGTGGTCTTCTCGACAGCCGGCTTCTCGACAGCCGGCTTCTCGACAGCCGGCTTTTTGACAGCCGGCTTGGTCGTCGGCGGCGTGAGCGGAGCCGTCGGCGTGATCGGGGTCGTCACCGACGGCGGCGGAGCAGCGCAGTTGCTCGGGACCTGCCCGAACGTGTGCTCCCACTCGTTGTTGCCACGGATCGTGTACCCGTCGTTGGCCGACGCCGAGACGGTCACCTTCTCACCGGGGCCGACCTTGCCCTCGATGGTGTAGGTGAGGCCGGTCGTGGCCGTCGGGATGACGGCCGCTCCCACGTCGCAGGTCGGGTCCTGGAACGTCACGCCGGGAGTCACCTCGATCGCAGGCCCCGGCGGCGGCGTGCAGTTGTCCGGCATGTTGCCGAACGTGTGCTGCCACTCGTGCGTTCCCACGAGGACGTAACCCTCCTCGGCCGTCGCCTTCACCACCACCTTCCGGCCGGGTGCGACCGCACCCTCGATGGAGTACGTGACGCCCTTGACGGTCGGCAGACCGACGGCAGCACCCAGGTCGCAGGTCGGATCCTGGAACGTCGGCGCGGCCGGCGTCGCCTCGATCAGCGCGGTGCAGTTGTCCGGCACGTCGCCGAAGGTGTGCTGCCACTCGTGCGTTCCCACGAGGACGTAACCCTCCTGGGCCGTCGCCTTCACCGTCACCTTGTGACCGGGTGCGACCGCACCCTCGATGGAGTACGTGACGCCCGCCACGGTCGGCAGGTCGACGGCCGCGCCCGCGTCACAGGTCGGATCCTGGAACGTCGGTGCGGTCGGCGTCACCTCGGTCGGTCGCTGCGGCGCGGGACACTCGGAGATGTCACCGTCGTGGCTGTTCGCAGCCCACCGGATGGCGATGCTCCGGCCCTGCGCATCCGCGAACTCCCACGGAAAGGTGCCGGTGAATCCCGGCAGCGAGCTCGCGGCCGGGGTGATCGGGTTGTTGCCTGTCTGGAGTCGCTCGTTCACGCCGGGAGTGCCGACGTACTTGCAGACGACCACCTGGTGCTCGCCGTTCGGCCCTTCGATCCGCGGCCCGTCGCCCGCGGCGACGTCGCTCGTCACCAACCCCGCGGCAAGGCCGACCGCCACGAGCGCCACCAGCCCGACCAGAGCCAGTGAGCGTTTCATGGGACCCCCTCCTTCGGCGGTCAGCTTCCGGGCTGGCGCCACAGGGAGCGACCGCGTTGTCGTACCAGGCTCATTGTGGTGCGAAGCCGCCCACGTCGCATGCGGCGATTCCCGATGAGCGCGCGCGCAAACTACTGATCTCGAGCCGGTCGGTGGCAGAGGCGCCGGGCGACGGGCCTGCGCGCACGGCGCTTGCATCGAACGGGCGGCAGGCCCTGCGCCACGCACGACCGGCGGCGACCCCGGGGATCGTTACGCTGCGCAACGATCATGGACCTTCACGAGCCGCGCCAGCACTACGGCCTGACCCTCGCCATCCTCACGATGGCCGCGACCGCGTACGCCCTCCAGCAGACGATGGTCGTCCCGGCGCTCCCCGAGCTCCAGCGCGAGCTCGGGGCATCGACGACGTGGGTCACCTGGGTGATGACCGGCTTTCTCCTGTCCGCGGCCGTGCTGACCCCGATCCTCGGCAAGCTCGGCGACCGGTACGGCAAGGAGCGGCTGCTCGTCCTGTCGCTCGTGATCTTCCTCGTCGGCTGCATCGGTTGCGCCGCCGCTCCGGACATCTGGACCCTGATCCTCTTCCGCATCGTGTCGGGGGCGGCCGGCGCAGTGTTCCCGCTCAGCTTCGGGATCATCCGGGACGAGTTCCCGCCGGACCGGATGAAGGTGGGGATCGGGCTCCTCTCGGCGGTGTTCGGCGTCGGCGGGGGTCTCGGGCTCGTCCTGTCGGGCGTGATCGTCGACAACACGAGCTGGCGCTGGCTCTTCGTCGTCGGCGCCTTCGGCGTCGCGATCGCGATCGTGCTCGTCCGTCGCTTCGTCCCCGAGTCGCCCGTGCGCTCGACCTCGCGCATCGACGTGCCCGGGGCGGCGTTGATGTCCGTCGTGCTGGTGTCGTTCCTGCTCGCGCTGTCCGAGGGTGAGAGCTGGGGGTGGACGTCCCCCGCGGTGCTCGGGCTGTTCGCCCTCTCGGCGGTCGGGGCGGTGCTCTGGGTCGTGCTCGAGCTCCACGTCGACGAGCCCCTGATCGACATCCGCGTGCTCTCCGAGCGGCCGGTGCTGCTCACGAACATCACGGCCCTGATCTCCGGCTTCGCGATGTTCGGGTCGTTCGTGCTCGTCCCACGGTTCGTCGAGGCACCCGGCGGGTTGCCGGAGCCGATCGCCTCGCAGCTCGACTACGGGTTCGGGGCGACCGCGACGATGACGGGCCTCTACCTGCTGCCGGGGTCGATCCTCATGCTCGGCGCCGGTCCCTCGGCAGGGCTCCTGGGACGGCGGTTCGGGTCGAAGTGGCCGCTCGCTCTGGGCATGGCATTGATCGCAGTCTCGACCTTCGGGCTCGCGTCACTGCATTCCGAGCCGTGGGAGATCGTCCTCTCGATGGCCGGGCTCAGTGTCGGCGTCGGCTTCGCGTTCGCCGCGATGGCCGCGCTCATCACCGAGGCGGTCGATCCCGACCGAGACGGGGATCGCGACGGGCATCAACACCGTCATGCGCACGGTGGGCTCCGTGGTGGGCGCGCAGGTCGGCGCCGCGATCCTCACCGCGACGACGCTTCCCGGGACGGGCGTCCCGACCGAGGGCGCCTACGTCAGCGCGTTTCTCCTGTCCGCGGTCGCCGCCGCGATCGCCTCGGTGATCGCCGTGTTCGTGACGCCGCCGCGGCGCCGGCGCCGTGCGGAGCTGGCGGTCGAGGCGGCGTGACCGTCGCGACGTCCGATGCGCAGGTCCTCGCCGACGCGGTCGAGGGTCTCCTCGCGGCGCTCGTCCGGCATGGACGGTCGACGCGTGACCCGGAGCCGGGAGAGCTCTCGACCTTCCAGTCTCTTGCGCTCGCGGCGATCGTCGACCTCGGGGCCGTCCGCCTGGGGTCGCTCGCAGACGCTCTCGGAACGACGGACGCGACCGCGTCGCGCACGGTCGACGTCCTCGAACTGCACGGCTTCGCGGCGCGCCGGCCCGATACCGGCGACGGACGGGGCGTGCTCGTCGAGCCGACGGCGCCGGGGAGAGTCGAGGTCCGGCGCCGACGGCGCCGCCTCACCCGCCTCGCCGAGCGCGCGCTCGGCGACCTGGGCCCCGCGGAGGCGAGCCGTGTGACCGCCGCGCTGGTCGAGCTGCGGGTGCTCCTCGACCGCGGCTGACCGGGGTCAGCCGATCGTCCAGGTGTCGGCGCCGCGGAGCAGCGCCTGCAGGTCGCCCTCGCCCCGCTGCTCCACGCTCGCCAGCAGCTGCTCGTGGACGAGGTCCTCGTACACGGGCCGCGCGACCGACCGGAACACGCCGAGCGGCACGGCGCCCGCGGTCTCCCACGTCAGGCGCGCGAGCGCGAACGCGAGGCCTGGATCGTCCCGCAACGGGTCGTGGCGCAGCAAGCCGCCCGCCGAGGCGTCGACGATCTCGAGCGTCCCGTCGGGGCGCATGCGAACGCCCTTCTCGCCCCACCGGATCTCCTCCCCCGAGCGCAGGTAGAGGCGGTTCTCCTTGTGGTCGCGGACGACGTCGAACGCGCCGTCGTTGTAGATGTTGCAGTTCTGCAGGATCTCGACGAACGCGGCGCCGCTGTGGGAGGCGGCTGCGCGCAGCACCTCGGCGGTGCCCTGCTTGTCCGTGTCGATCGCCCGCGCCACGAACGTCGCCTCCGCTCCGATCGCCACCGAGAGCGGGTTGAAGGGCTGGTCGACCGACCCGAGCGGCGTCGACTTCGTCACCTTCCCGAGCTCGGAGGTGGGCGAGTACTGGCCCTTGGTGAGCCCGTAGATCCGGTTGTTGAAGAGGACGATCGTGATGTCGACGTTGCGACGCAGAGCGTGGATCAGATGGTTGCCGCCGATCGAGAGCGCGTCGCCGTCGCCCGTCACGACCCAGACGGAGAGGTCGCGACGAGACGTTGCGAGGCCGGTTGCGATCGCGGGGGCACGCCCGTGGATCGAGTGCATGCCGTACGTCTCGACGTAGTACGGGAAGCGCGCAGCGCAGCCGATCCCCGACACGAAGACGAGGTTCTCGCGCGGGATCCCGAGCTCCGGCAGGAACGACTGGACGCCGGCGAGGATCGCGTAGTCGCCGCACCCGGGGCACCAGCGCACCTCCTGGTCCGACTTGAAGTCCTTCGCCGTCAGCTGCACGAGGCCGTTGCCCACGGTCATTCGCTCCCCCGATCTGTGTCCGACTTCAGCCGGACATCTCCCGAACGCCGGTCGCGGGCGACGCTGTCGGACTGACGCCGGACACCGTGCGGGAACACGCTCATCCCGCCTCCGCCATCGCCAGGATCGCCTCCTCGAGCTCGGCGGCGCTCAGAGGGCGCCCGCGCACCTTCGCGTAGGACACCGCGTCGACGAGGTACTCCGCCCGCAAGAGCATCGCGAGCTGCCCCAGGTTCATCTCCGGCACGAGCACCTTGGGGTAGCGCCGCAGGACGTCGCCCGTGTTGCGCGGCAGGGGATTCAGGTGGTGGAGGTGGGCCCGTGCGACCTTGACGCCGCGCTTGCGCACCCGCCGTGCCGCCGCGCCGATCGGGCCCGAACGTCGAGCCCCACCCGAGCACGAGCAGCTCGGCATCGCCGTCGGGGTCGTCCACCTCGAGCTCGGGGATGTCCGAGGCGATGCCGGCGACCTTCTGCGCGCGCAGCCGCACCATGAGGTCGTGGTTGTCCGCGTCGTACGAGATCGCGCCGGTGATGTCGGCCTTCTCGAGCCCGCCGATCCGGTGCTCGAGGCCCGCCGTGCCGGGGATCGCCCACGGGCGCGCGAGCGTCGTCGGGATCCCGGCGGTACGGCTCGAACGTCCCGCCGTTCGCCTCGGCGAAGGTCGTAGAGATGTCCGGCAGCTCTGTCGACGTCCGGGACGAGCCACGGCTCGGAGCCGTTGGCGAGGTAGGCGTCGGAAAGAAGGTAGACAGGGGTGCGGTACTTGAGCGCGATCCGCGCCGCCTCGATCGCCGCGTCGAAGCATCCGCGAGGGCGTCGACGCCGCGACGACGGGCACGGGGCTCTCGCCGTTCCGCCCGAACAGCACCATCAGCAGGTCGGCCTGCTCGGGCTTGGTGGGCATGCCCGTCGAGGGGCCGGCGCGCTGGATGTCGAGGATCACGAGCGGCAGCTCGAGCGCGATGGCGAGGCCGACGGTCTCCGCCTTCAGGACGACGCCGGGGCCGGCCGAGGCGGTGACCCCGAGCGCGCCGCCGAACGACGCTCCGACCGCAGCGCCGACCGCTGCGATCTCGTCCTCTGCCTGGAACGTGACGACGCCGAACTCCTTCCGGCCCGCGAGCTCCTCGAGGATCGACGAGGCCGGGCGTGATCGGGTAGGCGCCGAGGAACAGCGGCAGCCCTGCGAGCTTCGCGGCGGCGATCAGGCCGTAGGAGAGCGCCGTGTTCCCCGTGATCTGACGGTACGTCCCGGGGGCGAGCGGGGCAGGGGCGACCTCGTAGGAGACCGCGAAGTCCTCCGACGTCTCGCCGTAGTTCCAGCCGGCACGGAAGGCGCGCGTGTTGGCCTCGACGATCTCGGGCCGCTTGGCGAACTTCCGTGAGATGAAGTCGATCGTCCCGTCGGTCGGCCGGTGGTAGAGCCACGACATCAGCCCGAGGGCGAAGAAGTTCTTCGACCGCTCCGCCTCGCGCGGCGTGACGCCCTCGATCCCCTTCAGGGCGCCGACCGTCATCGACGTCAGCGCCACCTCGTGGAGGTGGTAGTCGTCGAGCGAGCCGTCGTCCAGCGGGTTCGCGCCGTATCCCGCCTTCTGCAGGGTGCGGTCGCTGAAGGAGTCGGTGTCGACGATGATCGTCCCGCCCTTCGGCACGTCCCGCAGGTTCGCCTTCAGCGCGGCGGGGTTCATGGCGACGAGCACATCCGGCCGGTCGCCCGCGGTGAGGATGTCGTGGTCGGCGAAGTGGACCTGGAAGCCGGACACGCCCGGGCAGCGAGCCGGCCGGTGCGCGGATCTCGGCCGGGAAGTCCGGGAACGTCGCGAGGTCGTTGCCGAGCATCGCCGTCTCGCTCGTGAACCGGTCGCCGGTGAGCTGCATGCCGTCTCCCGAGTCACCCGCGAAGCGGATGATCACGCCTTCGAGCGGCTCGACCTTCTTCGTGCTCACCCCGGTCAGCCTAGCGGGAGGGCGAGACCCCCGGTACGGCGCACTGCGGTGTCACAGACACCGACGTCCGCCTCACGACGAGCGTCGCACGAGGCGGATGCCCCACGCGGCGCCCGACGCGAAGAGCGCGTCCGCGTCGACCTCGTCCGCCCATCCGAGGAAGTGCCTCGCGGGCTCGTCGGGCGTCGAGCCCTCGACCGCGACGCGGGTCCCGACCGAGACGGCGTCCGCGCCCGCCGCGAGCTCGTCGCGCCGACGCTCGGCCTCCTCGGCCGCAGGCCCCTCGGCGTACCCCTTCCCCACCTCTCGGAGTCTAGGGCGCGGCGAGCGACGCGGCGGCGCGCCGGAACGCGTTGAAGCTCGGCTTTCGCTTGCCGTCGAACGTCGTGAGGCCGGACTGCCAGCCCGACAGGCGCTCCTCGTCACGGAGCAGGAACCACAGGAACAGGTCGATCCGGGGGTTCTTCCGCGCGAGCGCGACCGCCTGGGTGAGGTAGTTCGCCTGCTTCGACAACGTGACGCCGAAGATCGTGTCGGGCGGGTTCGTCTGGTAGCCGTACTCCGTGACCCAGACGCGCATCTTCTTGCCGTAGAGGCGGTCGAGCTCGGCGATCAGCACGTCGATGTTGCCCAACGTGACAGCGGTCGGCGGCTGTCCGCGCTTGCCGGGCGGGGGCTTCGTGGAGGGTGTCTCGGCGGGAGAGCCGTAGTAGGGATGGTGGGCGTAGGCGTCGAAACCCTTCGCGCCGCCCGCCTTCATCGCCCGGAGGAACGGGATCGGCGACACCGACGGCCGGCTCGAGTTGGGGTTGTTGTTCCCACGGGGGCCGGTCGCGCCGCAGGCCACCTTCGACGAGCGCTGCACCGACTTGATCCCCTGCACGATCGCGTTGCAGATCTTCGCGTAGTCCCTGCCCGACTGGATCGCCCACGTCTTGCCCGACCTGCGGTACTGCGGCTTGAGGAACACCGGGTTGTTCGGCTCGTTCCAGGCCATCCAGAGGCTGACGCGCGGAAGCGTGACGCCGTCCGCGTTGACGAAGGCGCCGCTGTAGCGCTTCTGCGCCGCGGCCGCGAAGCTCTGCAGGTCGCTCGCCTTCGTCGGGGCGACGTTCCAGCCCTTCGCCGCGTTCGCCCAGGGCGGCGTGCCGATGATCGAGAAGATCGGCTCGATCCCGTTCACGATCGAGAAGCGCACCGTCCGGTCGTACGTGTCCCAGTTGTACGCGGGGTCGTTCGGGTCGGCGGGACGCTTCGGCTTGCGCGTCGCGACGCTGATGCCCGGCCCCGACCACCAGAGGTTGACGCGCAGGATCTGCGTCCCGGTCTTCTGGAGCTGCGGGAACACCAGGTCGGGCTCGCCGTACAGCACCACCCCGTCGTCGAAGATGCCGAGCCGCAGCGACGACGACGCGGACGCGCTCGGAGCGAGGACGACCGAGAGCGGCGACGGCGAGTGCGGCGGCCACCGCCCCCGTCCTATGCACGCGTCGCGTCCCTCCCGAGCGACGTCAGGGTGCGGCGCAGGCCGTCGTCGAGCTCGATCTCCGGCTCCCAGCCGAGGATCTGGCGCGCGCGCGTGATGTCCGGCTGGCGCACCTGCGGGTCGTCGATCGGCAGCGCCTCGTAGACGATCTCGCTCGGCGAGCCGGTCGCCGCGAGGACGGCCTCCGCGAGCTGGAGGATCGTGTACTCGCCCGGGTTGCCGATGTTCACCGGCAGGTGCTCGCCGCGACTCGGCGAGCAGGACGAGGCCCCGGATCAGGTCGTCGACGTAGCAGAAGCTGCGCGTCTGGGAGCCCTCGCCGTAGACCGTGAGCGGCTTCCCGGCGAGCGCCTGGCTGATGAAGTTCGGGATCGCGCGGCCGTCGTTCGGCCGCATCTTCGGCCCGTAGGTGTTGAAGATCCGGACGATCGAGGTGTCGACACCCTGCTGACGGTGGTACGCCATCGTCAGTGCCTCGGCGTACCGCTTCGCCTCGTCGTACACGCCGCGCGGGCCGATCGGGTTGACGTTCCCCCAGTACGTCTCCGGCTGCGGGTGCACCTCGGGGTCGCCGTACACCTCGCTCGTGGAGGCGAGGAGGAACCGTGCGCGCTTCCACTTCGCGAGGCCGAGCGCATGGTGCGTGCCGTACGAGCCGGTCTTCAGCGAGTGCAGCGGGAGCCGCAGGTAGTCGATCGGGCTCGCGAGCGCGGCGAGGTGATAGACGAAGTCGAGCGGCTCGTCGACGCGGATCGGCTCGCTCACGTCGTGGTGCAGGAACGTGAACGCGTCGTCGCGGAGCTCCTCGATGTTGGCGAGCGAGCCGGTCTCGAGGTTGTCGAGGCAGATCACACGATGCCCCTTTCCGAGGAGCGCCTCGCAGAGATGGGACCCGAGGAATCCGGCGCCGCCCGTGACGAGGGAGGTAGGCATCGCGCGCGATCCTACCGGCGGCGGCGGGGAGCCTCAGCGATCCTAACGCGCTCCTCACGTCTCCCGTCCGCCGCGCACACAAACCGGCGCCCGCCCACCCCGATGGGGGATGGCGCCCGCTCCGGCGGCGTTGTTAGCGTCGCCGTGTGGAAGCGCCGCCACCCCGGAGCGGCTTTCGACGGCGCGTCCGGCTCGTCGTCCTTTGCTTCCTGGTCGTCGCCCTTGGCGCGGTTCCCGCGGTCACGGCCCAGGGCGGCGACGGAGGCCGGAGGACACGGTCCGCATCTGCCACTTCGCCGACGGGGCGTACGAGGCGGCGGATGCGCCGGAGACCTCGTTCTACGGCGACGGCGGCGGCGGCCACGCCGGGCACGGATCGGACATCGTCCCGCCGTTCACGGTCGAGAATCCGCGGCCCGGCGATCGGTCGTCGTTCGACGGCCGCCACTGGGACGACCGCGGACAGGCGATCTACGACGCGGGCTGCGTCGCCGCATCGACCGAGGGCGGCCAGGTGCAGCCGGACAAGAAAGTGCGCATCTGCCACAGGACGAGCTCCGAGTCGAACCCGTACACGTCGCTCGAGGCGGCGATCGCCAACAACGGCGACCTGAACGGCGGTCACCTCGAGCACACGGGCCCGGTGTATCCCGCCGACGGCTGGGGCGACATCATCCCGCCGTACACGTACGTCGACAAGAACGGCGAGACCCAGACGTTCCCCGGCTACAACTGGTCGGACGCCGGGCAGGCGATCTACGGCAACGGCTGCGAGCCCTCCGCCCGCCGTCGCCCGAGCCGCTCACCCCGATCCTGCAGTGCGTCGAGGAGACGGACGGCGGCCTGCTCGCCCACTTCGGATACCGCAATCCGAACCCGACGACCGTCGAGCCACCCGGCCGGCGAGAACTTCTTCTCGCCTTCTCCCGCGAACCGCGGGCAGCCGACGAGCCTTCGCCTCGGGCACGGACGCGCGACGCGTTCCAGGTCGAGGCCGGCGACGGCTCGTTGACGTGGACTTGACCGGGAACAGCGTGACCGCCTCGAGCGGCTCGCCGCGCTGCCCGGGGGGCTCGCATCACCGTCGTCAAGCGGCTCGCGCCCTCCGACGACCCGGGCCGCTTCAGCCTGAAGATCGACGGCGAGGTGGCGGGCGGCGCCGCCGCCGTGGGCGACGGGGGACGACGGGGACGATCGCCGTCGCGGCAGGGAGGCGCACGGTGAGCGAGTCGGGCGCCTCCGGGACACGACCTCCGCGACTACACGGTCCGATCACGTGCACCGGGCGGCGGCGAGCGACGTCTCGACCGGAAGCGGCCCGTCGATCGCCGTCCAGCGTGCGCAAGGGCGACGCGATCGTCTGCACGATCACGAACACGGTCGAAGGAGCGCACCGGCGGACCGTCACTCCCGATGCTCGAAGTGCGTCGTCTTCAACGAGGGGCAGCCCGACGTCGCCGTACTGGGGCTACCGCAACACCAGCGGCGTCCCCGTCGACGATCCCGATCGGGCCGACGAACGAGTTCGCCCCGCCCCCGTCGACCGGGGCCAGCCGACGACGTTCGAGCAGGGCAGGCGGGTCGGCGTCTTCCAGACGCCGTTCGAGCGCCGGCGCGGGGTCGCTGATCTGGAAGCTCTCCGGCCGCACGGCGACCGCCTCGTCGGGCTCGGCGCGCCTGCACCGCGACCTCGAGGTCCGGAAGGTCGTCGTGCCCACGAGCGACCGGGCGTCTTCACGCTCCAGATCAACGGCACGACGCTCGCCACAGGCGGCAACGGGACGACGACCGGGCCGGTCGCGGTCGGGACTCGGCGAAGGAACGGTGAGCGAGACCGCCGGCGCGGGGACGAGCCTCGCCGACTACGACTCGAGCGTCGAGTGCACGCGCAACGGCACGGTCGAGGTCTCCGTGCCCGGGACGAAGGTGGACGGCGCGGTCGCGCGGCGGCGACGTCGTCGTCTGCACCTTCACCAACCGCCGAAAGGGCACGCCGCCGGAGCCGCCCGAACCTCCGACGCCTCCCACACCCCGACACCACCGACGCCACCGACACCCGCCGACGCCGCCCACGCCTCCGCGCCGCCGCTCCCGCCGGGCCGCCCCCGCTGCTCGACCTCGTCGTGACCAAGACCGGGTCACCGCCACGGTGGCGTCGGCGGCCGCATCACCTGGACGATGACGGTGACGAACCACTCGACGGTCGAGGCCGCGGACGTCAACGGGCTCAAGGTCGACGATCCGCGCTCGTACAGGACGAAGCTCCTCTCCCTGACCTCCTCGCAGGGCACCTGCAGGCCGTACACGTGCAACCTGGGACGGCTCGCTCCCGGCGCGTCGGCGACCGTCGTCGCCGTCACGCAGGCGCTCCGGGTCGGCGTCGTCGTCGACATCGTCCGCGTCGGCTCCGAGGAGATCGAGTCGAACTACCGCAACAACGTCGCCGCCGCGATCGCGCGCGTGATCGGACCGCTCACGCCTCCGGTGGCCGCTGGACGTCTGCCGAACGCTCACGGCCACGCCGCGGCTCCTGCGCAGCGGCCGCTCGTCGGTCGTGCGTGCTCACGGCGCGGAACAGGTTCGGCGAGCCCCTGGCCGGCGTCGCCGTGCGCGTCCGAGGCGCGGGCGTCGCGACCAGAGCGCGCGGACCGACGCGCGCGGGAATCGCGCGCTTCACGCTCTCGCCGGCACGCGTCGGCCTGGTCGTCTTCGCGGGAAGCAGGCGTGAGCTCGCGGCCCGGGCCCGAAGTGCCGCACGCTGCTCGGCGTGCTCGCTGCGAAGCCGACGCACGTCACGGGCTGACGCTCAGGGGACGACGTCGATCGGTGTCCCGAGCGGCGCGAGCCGTCGGAGCCGCGAGCGCGACGTCGTTCGCCGACGCGGACGCAGCCGTGCGACACCGCCTCGCCGAGGAGTGCGGGACGGTTCGTGCCGTGGATCCCGACGATGCCGTCGTCGGGCCAGTCGGTGAGCCTCGAGTAGGCGCTCGTCTCGAGCGCGAACGACCCGAAGAACGGATCGGTGGGGACGAACGCGGACGCGACGTAGAAGTCGCGCCCGACGGGTGTCTCGGCTCCGGGCCGGCCGACGGCAACGATCGCGCGAAGCAGCACCGACCCGTCGCGCACGCGCCTGACCTCGACCCGCCGCGCGGCCGAGCCGGACGACGATCCGGTTCGTCGACCGGGCGCGACGTCGACCGCGTCGGCCCGGATCCAGCCGCGCCGACCGTTCGGCCGCCCGGGAAGGCTGATCCGGTACCACCAGTCACCGTCGGCGCCACGGCGCGCCGACAGCGCGAGGGCGATCTGGAACTGGTGATCGGCCCGGAAGCGCCGCATCCGGCGGATGACGCGGGCGGACGGGGCGGGTGCAGCCCGAACGTCGACCGCGCGAAGGAGCTCCCCCGCGGCGGGGAACCGCTTCGGCGGTGTCGTCGCGGCGGCCGCGGGCCCAGCGAGCCCGGTCGTGCACGCTACGGCGAGCACCGCAAGGATCGTGGCACGACCTGCCGTGCCGGTCATGGCAGGGCGGGAGAACGGCCGACCAATCGGCACCCCCCACCCCCGCGCACCGAGCGAGGACTCAGGCGTCGCCCTGGCGCCGCGACCGATCGCGTGGGTCGTCGAGCACGTGGGCGGACTGGAGCCTGACGAAGCCGCAGTTCGCACAGGTGAGCGGGAACGCCTCACCTTGCCGGTCGACGGTTCCGCTCCCGATCGCATGGTCGAGCGTGACCCTTTCGTCCCAGCCGTGCCATTCCTCCTGGCCGCAGAACGGGCAAGACATGCGCGCACCCCGACTCCGCAAGAAGTCGAAGATGGGTGGCTTCTCCGTCATTCGCCTCGCCACCGTAGCGGATCGGATCGGGGGCTTCGGCGGGTGATGCCGGGCTCGTCCGCACGCGGTTGATGGAAACCGACACGATCCTCGGCCGCGGAGGTGCGCTGGCGGAACAGGGCTTGGCGGTGGTCGGTCGACGAGGCGCTCCGCCGCTCACGTACTCGTGTCACGAGGCGGATTCCGACGATGGGCTGAGCGTGTCCCTCAAACCGTCGAGGATGAGATCGAGGCCGACTTCGAAGGCGCTCACCTCCCGGTGCGGGCCGTCGGCCAGGTGTTGGTCGCGGTGCTCGGTGAGGTGTGGTAGGTCGTCCCACGGGATGGCGTTCATGACCTTCGCGACGATCTCCTCGTCGTCGACGGCAGCGCCCGTGTAGGCGATCTCCCAGAGCGTGTAGCCGAACACGAACCCGTCGAGCAGGTGGTAGACGGAGTAGGTCATGTCGGCGTCGAACCCCGCGCCGCGGAGCCGGCCGAGCAGCCACTCCATGTACGCGAGGCGTGCCGGGCGGGGGCGCATGCCGGTCATGAGCAGGCGGGCGGCCCAACGATGGCGGCGCAAGGCGTCGTGCACCGAGCGCGCGCTCGTCCTGATCGACTTCCGCCAGTCGCCCGCGTCGCGCGGCAGCCGCCACTCGGCGAGCACGAGGTCGAGCATCCCGTCGAGCAGATCGTCCTTGTTCGCGATGTACCGGTAGAGGGACATCGCCTCGAACCCGAGCTCGTCCCCGAGACGGCGCATCGTCACCGCCTCGACTCCCGAGCGGTCGGCGAGGTCGACCGCCGCCTTCACGATGCGGTCTCGACTGAGCGGGGTCCGCGCCCTGGCCATACCCTTGACAAGCTTACGGCGTACGCTATCTTACGCCGTAAGTTTACTGTGTAAGGAGAGCCATGAGAGCCGCTGTCCTCGAACGCTACGGGTCGCTCGTGATACGCGAGGTGGAGACGCCTTCGCCAGCCGAGGGAGAACTGCTCGTGCGGGTGCAGGCGGTGTCGCTGAACGCCGTCGACTGGTACGGGTTCAGGGGCCGTCCCTATGTCGCGCGGCCACTGATGGGCCTGCGGCAGCCGAGGTCGGGTGACCTGGGGAGCGACTTCGCCGGCATCGTCGAGAGCCTGGGTGACGGTGTCACCGACTTCGGCCCCGGCGACGAGGTCTACGGCTGCCGGGGCCGGTTCGCCGAGTACCTCGTCGCGGGGACGGCAGTCGCGCGGAAGCCTGCGAACCTGTCGTTCGAGGAGGCAGCAGCGGTGCCGGTCGCGGCACTCACGGCGCTGCAGGGGCTGCGTGATCACGGCGGTCTCGGGCGGGGGCAGAAGCTCTTGGTCAACGGGGCGGCGGGCGGCGTCGGCACGTTCGCGGTACAGATCGGGAAGGTGCTCGGTGCGCAGGTGCACGCGGTGTGCAGCACGCGCAACGTCGACCAGACCAAGGAGCTCGGCGCCGACCGCGTCTTCGACTACTCGCGCGACGACTTCACGCGGAGCGGCGAGCGCTACGACATCGTGTTCGACAGCGCCGGCAACCGCTCCTGGGCCTCCATGCGACGTGTTCTCACGCCGAACGGAACGATCGTCCTCGTCGGTGGCCCTCGTCGGAAACGCCTGCTCGGGCCGCTCGGCCACGTCCTGCGGATCAAGCTGGCCGCGATGCCGGGCGATCGCAGGGCGGTCTTCTTCGTCGCGAAGCCGAACGGAGAGGACCTCGCCACGCTCCGCGACCTGATCGAAGCCGGGCAGCTACGGCCCGTGATCGAGCGACGGTACGAGCTCGACGAGATCGCCGCCGCGATGCGCGAGATGGGCGACGGACACGCACGCGCGAAGATCGTCGTGACCGTGTAGCCGGGGAAGACACCTCGCGGCACCGGCGGGTACCCGTCGGCCCCTCAGCGCAGCTCCTTGTTCGCCTCCTGGGTCAGCGACCTACGTGCCGGTGTGCGCGTGCAAGGGGCAGGTCGTGCTGAACCGTGCGCCGTGGCCGGGCCTCTTGTCCGTTGAGTCCCGTTCTCTCCGGCGAGTGACGTCCGGCATGCTTGCACCGTGTTGCCGCGATGAGAGGGACTCCGTCGTACAAGCCCGCATCGCACCTTGCTGGTCCTGAACAGCGGCTCAGGAGTAGCGGAGCGCCTCGCCCGGCCGGTAGCGAACCGCCCGCCTGATCGGCAGCAGCGTGATCAGGAGCGCGAGCACGACGGTCCCGACGAGGGCCAGCGACAATGTTGCCGAGCCGGGAACGTGACCGGGACTGTGACGTTGACGACCTCCTTCACCATCCAGACGAGGAAGACGTCGAGCAGGTAGCCCACCGGGATCCCGAGCAGCCAGCCGCCGAAGGCGATCCCGACGCTCTCGGCAGCGAAGATGCGGCGGACGTCGCGCGCGCGGGCACCGATCGTGCGCAGGATGCCGATCTCGCGGGTGCGCTCGATCACGCTCATCGTGATCGCGTTCGCGAGGCCGACCATGCTGATCGCGACGATCAGGAAGCCGAGCACGCGCGATCGAGGTCGTGATCGTGCGGTTGCTCGCGACGTTGTCCGCCTCGCCGACGTACTCGATCTCGGTGGCGACGTCGTAGCCGTATGCGCTCATGCGTGTCCTCGAGCCGCGTGGTCGTGCGGTCGACGAACGCGTGATCGTGCGAGGTCGTGCGGATCCAGTAGTCGTCGCCGCCGGCAGGCGAGCGACCCGAAGCGGCCCGCATCGTCGTCCGCGGGACGAAGAGCGCCGTTCCGTTCTCCTGCTGGTTCGGCGGCGATCCCGATCACGCGCAGCGTCGATCGGGCCGTTGCCGGTCTCGACCCGGACGCGGTCGCCGACGCGTGTCCCGGTGACGCGGGCGAGGTTGCGCTCGACGACCGCGACGCGAGCGCGCGTCCGCTCCTCGCTCGGCGTGTACCACCGGCCGTCGGCGATCCGGTAGCGGAACATGCGTCGCCTGGCGGACGGCCCAGATGAAGCCGTCCTCGCCCGCGACCCTGACTTGCGCGTCGAACATCGGCTCGACCGCGGCGACTCCGGGCGTCGACCGGATCAGCTGCTCGGTGCGCGCGTCGCCCCCGACCAGCGAGCTTGACGTCCTCGCCGTGGTCGCGCCACTCGACGTGCGTCGTGTGCGAGATGCCGGCGGCGAGACCGAGGATCGCGAGCAGGTTGCCGACGGCGAGCGCGACCATCACCGCCGTCGCGATGCTGCGGCGCCTGCGCCGGCCGACGTTGCGGAGCCCGATCTGCAGCGGTGCGCGGCAGGAAGCGGATGCGCCGCAGAGCCGCGTCGCCGGCGTCCTGGCTCCCGACCGCCGAGCCGGTCGCCTCGAGCGCCTCGCGCACCGGCACGCGCACCGCCCGCCGGATCGCCGGCAGCGCCGCGAGCGCGGGCGCGAGCAGGCCGACGAGCACGCTGACGCGCGAGGATCGTCGCGTCGACCCCGAAGCCGACGTCGATCGCGAAGAAGGTCGAGCCGAGGTAGCGGACGAGCAGGTTCGAGAGCAGCGATCCCGAGCACGACCCCCACGACGGTCCCGAGCGCTCCGAGCAGCAGAGCCGTCTTGACGTAGACGGCGGCGATCTGCCTCCGTCGGCCGCCGATCGCCTTCATCGTCCCGATCTCGGGCGTCTGCTCGGCGACGAGCGTCGTCATCGTGTTCGCGATCAGCACGAACGCCGACAGCAGGGCGAGCACCGTGATCACGTAGAAGAAGTCGGTGAACGCCTGGAAGTCGGACTTGCCAGGCCAGTCGCCCGGTCGCGCGCACCTCCGGCAGCCACGTGAAGCCGTCGAACCCCGGCACGCGCGATGAGCGCGCGGCGAATCGCAGCGGTCGTCGTGGCGACTGCGGCCGGGCGCGTGTCGGCGAGGCGGAAGGCGAGCGACTGGTAGCCCGTGACGCCGCTCAGCAGGGCGACCGTCTGCGGCGGTCGCGTAGAGGACGACGACGTTGTCGTCGGTCGCGTCCTTGCCGCCGCTGCAGGTTGCGGCCCTCGCCGCTGACGCGCAGCGGAACGGTCACGCCGCTCGCGGCGATCACGTGCACCGTGTCTCCGGCGCCCGACGTCGAGCAGCCCCTGGTTCGCGTTCTGGCGCTCGGTGAGCACCTCGTTCGCTCGCGGCGTCGCGCCGGAGGCGACGCGCACGACGTCGACGCGCTGGGCGGCGAAGTCCGGAACGCCGACGACCTCGACGGGCGCGCGGCGCGCGCCGATGTAGACCTGCGGCCGCCGAAGGACGAGCGCGGCTCGACCGCGCGCACGTTCGGCAGCGACGCGAGCGCGGCCAGCTGCGCCCGGTCGAGCGCGAGCGGGCTCGTGAATACGGTCAGGTCGGCCAGCTTCCCGGCCTCGACCTCTGCCTCGCATCGAGCGGTCCATCAGCGCCGGGAGCGCGAAGATGCCGATGCTCGCCACCGCCAGCGCGAGCGTCGCGACGGCGAAGACGGTGCGCGAACGGCGCCGGCTCAGGTCGGTGATCGACTTGCGCGAGAGCGCCGAGACCATGCCGAGCGCCTCACGCGACGACGACGCCGTCGCGGATCGTGACGACCCGGTGCGCCCTGCGCGCCAGCTCGAGGTCGTGCGTCACGAAGAGGATCGTCTTGCCCTCGTCGTTCAGCCGCTCGAGCAGCTCGAACATCTCCGCCGCCGTGGCGCTGTCGAGGTTGCCGGTCGGCTCGTCACCCACGACGAGCTTCGGATCGGACGCGAGTGCGCGCGCGATCGCGACCCGCTGCTGCTCGCCGCCCGAGAGCTCGGAGGGCAGGTGGTCGAGCTTGTCTCCGAGACCCACGAGCGCGAGGTTGTGCCGTGCCCGTTCGAAGCGCTCGCGCTTCGAGCCCCGGCGGGCGAAGTCGAGCGGCAGCACCGCGTTCTCGAGCGCCGACAGCGTCGGCAGCAGCTGGAAGAACTGGAACACGATCGCCGACGTTCGCGCCGCGCCAGACGGCGAGCTCCTCCTCGCTCATCTCGTCGAGACGGCGCCCGTCGACGGTGACCGTCCCGGCGGTCGGCCGGTCGATCCCCGTGATCAGGTTCAGGATCGTCGTCTTCCCGCTGCCGGACGGGCCGACCACCGCGACCATCTCGCCCGTGCCGATCGAAAGGTCGACGCCGCGCAACGCGCGGATAGTCGACCTTCCCCATCCGATACACCTTCTCCACGCGCTCGAGCTCGATCAGCGGCAACGGCGTCGTCCCGGCTCGCTCGAGCTGCACATTCGCCTGATCTTCGGCAATCGCCTCGCGCGGCACGCTCTGCACCCTCCTGCCGGAGCATCCCACGCGTCCTGCACTCCACCATCGGGGAGGCCGCTCTTTCGCCTTTCGGGCAACTACGGACGCGCGCGCAGACCGGGTTCGCGGTGCTTGCCCTCGGCAGAGAGCTTTGAGAAGGCGATCCCCTTCCCGAGCGCTCTCAGCGGAGCTCCTTGTTCGCCTCCTGGGCCACTGCGGTCGCTGTCGTGCCGTGTATCGACGGGCTCGGCTGATGTGAGCGAGAGACGCCTGACGCCCCTCAAACGCGGGCGGTTTCGGGCTGGACGTCGAGGGAGTGCCGGTGATCTGCTTCACCGCGAGCCACTTCACCGCAGCGGATCTCTACGCCGCGCGGCGCACGTGCGACCTCGAGCCCCGGAAGGAGACCGTGCTCAGCCTCGACCACGCACAGCGAGGGCTCGGCACCTCGGCGTGCGGTCCCGAACGCACCTGCGGCACAGGCTGAACGCCGCCCGCTACCGCTTCTCGTACGTCCTCGCGCCGCACGGGGCCCGCCGAGCGGGCTAACCAATCGGTTGCAGGCTCGCGCCCGGCGACGCGGAGACGCGGAGCGCGTCGCCTCCGGCTCCCGTGCGCTGCCGGTACCGCGCCGCTATCGCGTCGGCGACCTCCTCCGCGCGCGAGGCGTGGGCGAGGACGAGCACCGCGCCGCCGAACCCGCCGCCGAGGAGGCGCGCGCCGAGAGCACCCGCCTCGATCGCCAGCTCGACGAGCAGGTCGATCTCCGGGATCGAGACCTCGTAGTCGTCGCGGAGGCTCGCGTGGCTCTCGCGGAGGAGCACGCCGGCCGCGGCGAGATCGCCGGCCTCGAGGGCGGCCGCAAACCGCCGGACACGCTCGTTCTCGGTGACGACGTGCCGCAGCCTCCGGCGCGGGATGTCGTCCAATCCGACGAGCGCAGCGGTGGCGACGTCGGTGGAACGGACCGCGCCGACGAGCTGCAAGGCGTGCTCGAGCTGGCTTCGCCGCTCGGCGTAGGCGGTGTTCTCGAGGCTCCGCGCGACGCCGGAGTCGACGATCAGGAGCGCGGCGTCGTCGGGGACGCGGATCAGCCGGTACTCGAGCGAGTCGCAGTCGAGCAGGATTGCGCGCTCGCCGGATCCGAGCAGGCACGCAGCCTGGTCGAGGATCCCGCACGGAACGCCCACGGCCCGCAGCTCGGCCCGCTGGCAGAGGAGGGCGAGCTCGAGCGGATCGAGCTCGAAGCCGGCGACCGCGCACAGCGCGAGCGCGACCGCCACCTCGAGGGCGGCGGACGACGACAGCCCCGCTCCCGGCGGGAGGTCGGACGAGATCGTGCCCCGCATTCCGATCGCAGGTCGGCCAGCGTTGGCGAGCTCGGCGGCCACCGCCTGCACGTAGCGCGCCCATCCCTCCACTCGCGGGCCGCTGCCGTCGGCCGCGACGGTCTGTCCGCTCGCGTAGCCCTCGGACAGGAGCACGATCGTGCGCTCGGCGGGGGCGGCCGCGAGCCGGATCCCGTACTCGATCGCGATGGGCAGGACGAGCCCGCCGCTGTAGTCGGTGTGCTCGCCGATGAGGTTGACCCTCCCCGGCGCCCAGACACGGTGCGGCGACGCGTCCACATCGGGCGCGGTCCCGGGCACTGGCCGGAGAATCTAGCTCGTTCGGCGACCCCCCGACGGCCACGCGGTGACGCCGCAGGTCTTCCCCTTCGACGCCGTCCTCGCGCCGTGCAACCGGGTCGCACTCCGCGATCCGGTGTACACGGCGACCCACAGAGCGGCATCAGCGCGCACGGGGCGACGTCCGTCAGCGCAGCTCCTTGTTCGCCTCCTGGTCGAACCACATGGCGAACAGGGTGAACTGCGTGCCCGAGACGAGGAGGAGCGCGACGAGGACGACCGTCGCGGTCGTGATCTCGTTCCCCCAGAAGATCCGCGACGCGGCGACGACGACGCCGAGCAGGAAGCCGACGACGGTCATCAGGATCCCGAGCACGTAGAAGAAGACGAGCGGGTGGAAGTCGCGGATGACGTACTTCTCCTTCATCCGCCACCAGAAGCCCTTGAACAGGAGCCAGGCGATCCGCGGCGCGACGCTCCGGACGCGGATCCCCGAGCGCTCGCCGACGCCGTAGATCGGCCGGGAGGGGACGTCGCGCACGCGTGCGTTCTGGACGTTCAGGTGGACGAGCATGTCGTTCGGGAACCCGTAGCGGCGATAGAGCCGGTCGAGGTCGAGCCGGCGCAGCGCGTCGAGCGAGAGCGCCGTGTAGCCCGCCTGGGAGTCGGCGACGTGCCAGTACCCCGACGCGATCTTCGTCAGGAGGGAGAGCATCGGCGTTGCCGAGGTACCGGACGTGAGGGATGAGGTTCCAGGCCTCGCCGCTCACGAGCCGGTTCGCCTTCGCGTACTCGACCTCGCCGCGCGCGACGGGGCCGACGATCGCCCCGAGCTCGTCGGGGTCCATCTGGTTGTCGGCCGCCATCACGCAGGTGACGTCGATGCCGAGCTCGCGGCAGCGCGCGTAGCCGGTCGAGATCGCGCCGCCGACGCCACGGTTCTCCTCGTGCTCGAGCACCTCGAGCCGCGGATCGCCCGAAGCACGCGCCTGATCGGCCGTCGCGTCGCCCGAGTGGTCGTCGACGACGACGATCGAGTCGACGAAGTCGGGGATGCCGCGGATCGTGTCCGCGACGAGAAGCTCCTCCCGGTAGGCGGGGACGACGACCGCGACGCGCTTGCCCTCGACCACGCCGGTGTCGCTACGCCGCGGCGGTGCTCCTGCGCCGCAGCCACGGGTCGGCGATCAGGGCCGCGACGGCGCCGAGCAGCAGGCCCGCGAGCCCGCCGATCGCGGCCGCGTTGCGCCTGCTCGTCGCGGACGTCCGGACGGCGACTCCAGGCTGGACGACATGACTCAGCTCGACGTTGTCCGCGAGCGAGAGCAGCTGCTCTGCGTTGTTCAGGTCCTGGAGCAGCCCATTGCGTCGCGCATCGGCGCTGTTGAGCGTGAGGTTCGCGTTCGTCGACACGAGCAGCTTCTCGGCGAGCGACAGGGTCTTGTCGGCAAAGGCCAGGTTCTGCTGATTGGTCGCGGCCGCAATTCGTCGGTCGACGGCGGCGAGCTGCTCCTCGTCGCTCGCCACCTGCTGGCGGAGCAGCTTCATCTTCTGCTCGACGTACGGGACGACCGCCGTGACGACGGTGTTCGCGAAGGAGTCGGCCGCGCGCTCGGCCTTCGCCTTCGTCGGCGCGCGCACCTCGATCTGGACGAGCGGCGTGAAGTTCCGCGCGATCTGCCCCTGCTGCACCACGGCGGTCGAGGTGACATTGCCGCGGAGCTGCGCCGGCCGCATGCCGGCGGCGTCGGCGGCGGCCTTGATCGCCGCCTCGCTGCGGATGATCTCGCTGACGGTCTTCGGGTTCGTCTGCAGGCTCTGCAGCTGGCCGCCGCCGCCCGGAGTGAACGGCTGGCCCAGGTAGACGAGCGGCACGGCCTTGTAGACGTCGCCGCTTCCGACCGACACGAGCACACCGAGAATCGCACCGAGCACGAGTCCCCCGACGGGCAGCCACCACCGCGCGGTGATCCGCTCCCAGCCCGAGCGCAGGTCGACCTCGCGCTCTGCGTTCGGGTCCACGCCGCTCTCCTTCGTCCGCACCTCGCTCACGGCGCCGCGACCCTAGCAGCGACCCACTCCCACTGGGCGCGGAGCCCGTCGGCGAGGCCGGTGGTCGGCTGCCAGCCGAGCTCGGCGCCCGCCTTTGCGACGTCGGCGCGCGTCCGGCGAACGTCGCCGACCGCGGCACCGTGGCGCTCGATCGCGAGCTCGCGCCCGGCGACGCTCTCCGCGAGCGCGATCGCCTGGCTCATCGAGGCCTCCTCGCCCCCGCCGACGTTGTAGATCTCGCCCGCCCGCCCGCGCTGCATCGCGGCGATCGTCCCCGCGACGGCGTCGGCGACGTACGTGAAGCTGCGCGACACCGACCCGTCGCCGAAGAGCCTGAACGCCGTCCCGTCCGCAAGCGCCTCGAGCATCGGCGTGAACGCCATGTCCGGCCGCTGACGCGGGCCGTAGACGGTGAAGTAGCGGAGGCCGACGGCGTCGAGCCCGGTCGTGCGCGAGTGGGCGAAGGCGAGGTGCTCGACGCAGAGCTTCGTCACGCCGTACGGCGCGATCGGGCGGGGACGACGTCCTCGCGACGTCGGGTACGTCTCGGCGTCGCCGTAGACCGAAGACGACGACGCGTACACGACGCGCGCGCCGCGCCGCGCAGCCGCCTCGAAGAGACGTCCGCTCGCCTGGACGTTCCGCTCCACGTAGCGCTCGAACTCGGGGCCGAAGCTCGCGCGGACGCCCGGCTGACCGGCAAGATGGAAGACGGCGTCGACCTCGCCCAGGAGCTCGTCGAGGTCGGCGTCGAGCAGATCGGCCTCGACGACGTCGAGGCCCGCGGCGTTTGCACGCTTGCGCGCCGGGTCGTAGTAGTCGTTGAAGGAGTCGAGCCCGACCACGTCGTGGCCCTGCGCCGCGAGAGCCTCGGCGAGGTGCGACCCGATGAACCCGGCGGCGCCGGTGACCAGGTACCGCATCAGGCCTGCCCCGGCTCGGCGGCGAGGGGATGCGGCAGCTCCTCGGCGAAGGGGACGAGCTCGCCGTCGTCGTCGGTGCACGAGGCAGAGGTCGGAGAAGAACCGCGTCATCACGACGCCGGCGCGGAACTCGCCGAGCCGCGGCTCGGGACGCTCGCCGCGGGCGAGCGCGAGCGCGAGCGCGGGATACCGGCTCCCCGCGGCGAGCGGCAGCGGGAAGGCTCCGCCGAAGCGTGGGTTGACGTCGGTCACGGGGAGCGACCCGTCCGGCTCGCGGAAGCACTGGACGTTGGCCGGCCCGACGATCCCGATCGTCTCCGCGACCCGCGCGCCGTGCTCGATCAGCTCGTCGTCCTGCGAGCGACTCGCCCTTGATCGACTCGCCGCCCTTCGACTGGATCATCGAGCGCGGGAATCGCGTTGAGGCAGCGGCCCTCCGTGTCGCAGAACACGTCGATCGAGAACTCCACGCCGTGGCAGAGCTCCTGCACCATCGAGTCGACGGGAGTCGTCCGCAGGTGGAAGGCGAGCTGCTCGGCGTCGTCCGCCCGGTAGATGTGACGCGAGCCGAAGCCCTCGCGCACCTTGACCAGGAGCGGATAGCGGGCATCGTCGGGCACCTCGCCGGGGAGCCAGGTGCGTGGGCTCGGGATCCCGTTCGCCTCGAAGAAGGCGTGTGCGAGGTACTTGTCCCCCATCGTCCGGCACACATCGGGCGCCGGGCGCGAGGACGAGCGCCGGGCGCAGCGCTCCCCGGGCGGCGGAGACGATCTCCTGGTCGAGGTCGGTGAGCGGGACGACGAGCCGCACGTCGTGCTCGGCGACGAGCTCGGCGAGCGCCTGGACGTAGCCCGGGTCGTCGACGCGCGGGACGAGCGCACGGTGGTCGGCGTGGTACAGCGCGGGCGCGAGCGGGTCGAGGTCGGCGGCGACCGTCGTCGCTCCGGCGCGCCCGAACGCGCTGACGATGTCGACCCGCTGGCCGGCGCAGGTGAAGAGGACCGCCGTCATCTCGACGTCGGAGGGTAGCGGGGTCAGAGGATCAGGAACGGCAGCTGAACCACGACGAGCGCGCACAGCGCGATCACGCCCGCCGCCGCCCACCGGGTGCCGCGGGGGCGCAGCACGTCGATCACGAATGCCGCACCGAGCGCGGCGGCGGGGAGCGCCATGAGCAGGTAGGTCCCCTTGATCGTGTCGCCGTCCGTCGACGGGAAGCGCACCGCGAAGAGGACGTAGGCGGCGGCAACGGCGACGGCCGTCGACGGGACGAGGGCGAGCAGCGCCGATCGACGCGCGATCGCGAGCAGGCCGAGTGCGAGGATCCCGGCGAGCGCGAGCAGCGAGGGGACGACGCCGATGATCGACTGGCGGGCCCGGACGGCGACCACCGTGGGCGGCAGCAGCACCGCCGCTGCCGGCGGCGGCGGGCTGTCCCAGGTCAGCGCCCAGTCGCCCCACCAGTCCGCGTAGAGATGCGGAACGAGCTCGTTGCGCGCGAGCGGGGTCACTGGATGCTCGAGCGTGTGGAGCTGGTGCAGCCCGAGGTAGAAGGCGGCCGGCCGCCGGGCGAGCAGCGACTCGGCAGGAGGCGGACGGTTGAACGCGAGCGCGCTCCCGTGCGCGACCTGCTGGTTCACGAGCCAGGGCGCGAGGACCACGAGCGACGTCACGACGAGCACCGCCGTCGGCGCCCAGCGCCGGAGGCGCCACCCGTCGAGGCAGGCGACGACGGCGACCGCAACGAGCACGGGAAGGGCCCATGCGCGCGTCAGCGCTGCGAGGCCGAGCAGGGCGCCCGCGGCGAGGGCCGCAGGCAGCGTCCACTGCGTGCGCAGCCCGCGAACGGCGAGAAGGACGCCCCCGGTCGCGAGGGCGACGGCGAGCGTCTCCGGGTGGTACATCGCAGAGGCGCGGACGAGGGCGGGCGTCGAGGCGGTGAGCACGAGCGCGACCACGTGGAGCGCGCGCCGCTCCGGCCAGAGCGCACGGGCGAGCAGGAGCACGAGCACGCAGGTCGCGAGCCCGGCCGCGGCGGCGAGCAGCTGGCCCGGGCGCTGCGGGTGCGCCCAGCCGAGCGACGTCGCGACCCGCCGGAGCGCGCCCGCGAGCACGAACCAGAGGGGCGGCGTGTGCCACACGCCGGACTCGGACGCAGACGGCAGGCGGTACTCCGTCGAGACGATCGCCGCGTACTGGTCGTTCGCGAACGCGTCGTAGCCGCGGAGCCAGTCGTACCGCCAGGCGTTGGAGAGAAGCAGCGCCGCCTCTCCGACGAGGACCGCGCCGACGGTGAGGGGATACCAGCGGCGGGAGAGCTCAGTACGCACAGTCGTAGGTGGCCTGCCGCTGGGTGGGGGACGGGTCACGCAGCCAGAGGGCCACGTAGCGCCCGTGCAGGTCGAGCCTCGGCTCCGTGTCGCCCTCCGCGGCGTAGGCCGCGCGGAGCCGCGCGGCCTCAGCCTCGCTCCGTGCCACGCTGAGCGTGACGAGGCCGCCCTCCACGACCGTCCGCAGCGTGCCGCCGGACGCGGACGCGGCGACGGGGTCGTCGGTGGTCGGCTCGACCGTCAGGCCCTTCTCGCGCTCGAGGCATCGGCGTGTGAGCTCCAGGATCGTCGGGTCGTCGTGGGTGAGCGACCAGGCGGAGGCGACGCCGAGCTGCGCGAGCACGACGACCAGCGCCCCCAGGAGCCCGAGCCGCGCCGCCCGCCGCTCGGTCATCGTGCGACCGGCCACGGGCGCAATCTCTCGCGTCGCGGCGTCCGTGTCCAGGCCGGGTGGCGTGGCGCTCAGCCTTCGGAGCGCCAGCCGCCGCTTGCGCCCTTGTAGGTGCCGCCGAACAGCGCGAGGGGCGTCCGCAGGAGGATCGTCAGGTCGACCCGCGGGGAGCGATGCTCGACGTACCAGACGTCGAGCTCGATCCGGTCGGCCCAGGGGAGCGTCGCGCGCCCGTGGATCTGCGCCCATCCCGTGAGGCCGGGCCTGACCTCGAGACGGCGGCGCTGCCGCGCGGTATAGCGCTCGACCTGGTAGCGGAGCGTCGGGCGCGGGCCGATCACGGACATGTCGCCGCGGACGACGTTCCAGAGCTGCGGCAGCTCGTCGATCGACGAGCGACGGAGCACGCGGCCGACCCGCGTGATCCGGGCATCCCCGCGATCGACGGCGAAGCCGGCGCCCTGCCGCTCGGCGTCGACGACCATCGAGCGGAGCTTGAGGAGCTCGAAGTCCTCGCCGTCCTTGCCGACACGGGTCTGACGGAAGAGCACCGGCCCGCCGTCCTCGAGCTTCACCGCCAGCGCGGCTGCCGCGAGCAGCGGGCTCGCGACGACGAGCCCGAGCCCCGCGAGCGCGACGTCGGCGACGCGGTTCACCGCCTGCGCCTCGCGGCCGGGAGGGCTCGCGGCTTCACCGCGTGCCCTCCGCGGCCTCCCAGGTGGCGGGGACGCCGCGGCGCAGGTAGTTCCAGAGCGCCTGGGCGGTGGCCCAGGTGACGTAGACGTAGTAACGCGCGATCGGGACGCGGGCCGCGAACGCGGCGAGCACTGCGAGCTGCCCGAGAAGGGCGAGCGCATAGGTCCGCCCGGCGGGCGCGAGCACGACGCTCGTCCCGAGCAGGACGAGGTGGAGCACGCCGCTCCCGTAGCGCAGCAGGCGGTGCGAGACGACGGAGGCGAGGTAGCCGGGCGGGAGCCGCCGCAGCATCGAGCCCCGCAAGGTGATCTCCCAGCAGTGCTCGAACATCCGCACCTTGCGGGCGTACTCCGCCTCGTTGGTCGGCGTCGGCTTCTCGAACGCGAGCGCATCGGGCTCGTAGACGGCGCGGCGGCCGGCCTGCACCATCCGGTAGGGGAACGCGAGGTCATGGCCCCAGCGCGGGTCGACCTCGACGTAGTCGCCGCGGTTCAGGGCGTAGATCGAGCCGTTGCCGCCCGTGACGGAGCCGAGGCGCGACTCCTGCTCGCGCAGCCAGAGCTCGTAGCGCCAGTAGAGCCCCTCGCGGTTCGAGCCCGCCGCGTCCTCCAACCGGAGCCGCCCGCAGACGTAGGCGACCTCGGGATCCGCCAGGTTCGCGACGAGCCGACGGAGCGCATCGGGCGCCCAGGTCGCGTTCGCGTCGGAGAACGCGACGACGTCGCTCGTCGTCTCCCGCACCGCGCGATCCTGCGCGGCGACCTTGCCGCCCCGCGGGCAGTCGAGCAGCCGCACGCGGGGCTCTCGCCCGGAGACGGCCTCGACGAGCTCGTTCGTCCGGTCGCTCGACGCGTCCGAGGCGACGACGACCTCGAGCCGGTCGGCCGGATAGTCGAGCGCGAGGAGGTTGTCGAGCCGCCGCTCGATCACGGCCTCCTCGTTGTACGCGGCGACGATCACCGTCACGGAGGGCTCCGCGGAGGCGTCCTTCGCGACCTTCCGCTCCCGCACGCGGGCAGCGGCGCCCGCCGCCAGCGGGTACCCGACGTGCGTCCACGCGAGGGCGGCCGCGGTGCCCCAGAACAGCGTCTTCAGGACGGGCATCCGCGCGAGTGTAGTTCCGCACGCACCGCTAGTCTCGCCCGGCATGAGCGCGGTTTCCCACACCCGCCCCGTCCGGGTGCTGCGGGTGATCGCCCGCCTCAACGTCGGCGGCCCGGCCCTCCACGTGACCTATCTCGCGCGCGGCCTCGCCGAGCGGGGATACGAGACGACGCTCGTCGCGGGTGACGTCGGCCGTGGCGAGGAGTCGATGGCGTTCGTCGCGAAGCGCGCCGGCGTCGAGGTCCTCACGCTCCCCGGGCTCTCGCGCGAGCTGTCGCCGCTGCGGGACGCGCTCGCGGCTCTCCGCCTCGCGCGCCTCATCCGCAGGCTCCGCCCGGACGTGGTGCACACGCACACGGCGAAGGCGGGCGCCGTCGGACGCACGGCAACCCTGCTCGCGGGCCTGCGCCGGCCGGTCGTGGTGCACACCTTCCACGGGCACGTGCTGCGCGGCTACTTCGGGACCACGGGCACGCTCGTGTTCCGCGCGATCGAGACGATCCTCGCGCGCTTCACCGACCGGTTGATCGCGGTCAGCCCCGAGATCCGGGACGAGCTCGTCGGGCTGCACGTCGCGCCGCGGGAGAAGTTCTCGGTCGTCCGGCTCGGGATCGAGCTCGAGCCGCGCGTCCGCTTCGACGGGGATCCGGTCGAGGTCCGCCGCAGGCTCGGAATCCCGGCCGGGAAGTTCGTCGTCGGCTGGTTCGGCCGGATGACCGCGGTGAAGCGGACGGACGACCTCCTGACCATGCTCGCGGGGGTCAGGGAACGAGGCGTCGACGCCCTCCTCCTCCTGGTCGGCGACGGCGACGACCGCGAGCGGCTCGAGCAGCGGGCGCACGACCTGGGGCTCGCCCGCTCCTGCCTCTTCCTCGGGTACCAGGAGGAGGTGGCGCCGTGGTACGCGATCTGCGACGCCGTCGTGCTCACGTCGGCCAGCGAGGGGACGCCCGTCACGATCATCGAGGCGCTCGCCGCCGGACGGGCGGTGGTCGCGACGAGGGTCGGGGGCGTGCCGGACGTCGTGGACGAGGGCGAGACCGGCTTCCTCGTCCGGCCGCACGACACGCACGCCCTCGCCGAGCGCCTCGAGATGCTCGCCGCGCGACCCCGAGCGGCGCCATGCCATGGGATCGCTGGGCCGCGAGCGGGTGCTCACGCGCTACGCCGTCGAGCGGCTCGTCGACGACGTCGACGCGCTCTACCGCGAGCTGCTCGCGACGACGTCGGCGACCACCCGCCGGTAGCGGTCGAAGGCGACCTCGCGGTCTGCCTCCCGCTCGGCCCACGACCGTCCGCGCTCGCCCATCCCGTCGAGCGAGCGGCGCCCTTCGACGACATCTCGGATCACGCCGGCGACGAGATCGGGGCGTCCGGGCGCCACGACGATCCCACAGCCCGCCTCCTCGACGATCCGCACGATCTCGCTGTCGTCGTCGGCGGAGACGAGCACGGGCCGACCGGCGGCGAGGATCCCATGCAGACGGCTCGGCACGACGAAGCCCGAGAGGTTGCGGGCGAGGCCGACGTAGTGGAGGTCGCCCGCCGCGAGGGAGAGGGGCAGCTGCTCGCGCGGCTGGTAGCTGAGGAAGCGCACGGTTCGCGTCACCTCGAGACGCTGCGCCAGCCGGGTCAGCTCGCCGTGCCGGGCCCCGAAGCCGATCACCATGATCTGCAGCCCGTCGAGGTCGCGCAGGAACGTCGCCGCCCGGACGAGCGTGTCGAGGTCCTGCGCATGGCCGATGTTGCCCGAGTGCATGACGACGAATGCGTCGTCGAGCCCGTGGGCTCGAGACCAGGGGTTGCGCCGCGGCTCCGGCCGGATCTCGGTCGTGTCGACCCAGTTCGGGATCACCTCGATCCTCGCCGACCGGGCGCCCTTTTGCTCGAGGCGGAGCTTCATCGTCTCCCCGATCGCGACGACCCGGTCGGCACGGCGCAGGTAGAGGGCGACGAGGCGCCGTAGCGCGCCGACGACGAGCGGGTTCTCCAGCCGTTTCAGGCGCTCGGCGATCTCGGGGAACACGTCCTGGCTGATGACGAGGAGCGGCGCGCCGAAACGACGCGCGACGAGCAGGCCGACGTCCCCGACGATCGGCGGGTCGGTCATGCAGAGCACGAGGTCGGGGCGCTCGCCGCGGAGCGCCGTGAGCACGGTGTCGCCGAGGTACGTCGCGTAGTTCGCGGCCCGCAGGTGGAGCTGCGAGCGCTCGTACGCCGTCGAGCGGACGCGCACGATGCGGACGCCGTTCCGTACCTCCTCGACCGGAAGCTCGAGGCCGTGCAGGTGCCCGGTGACCACGGTGACGTCGTAGTCCCGGGCGAGCGCCTCGCAGAGCTGCGCGAGCAGCTGCGCGGTCGCCTCGACGCCCGGCCAGTAGTACTGGTTGAGCACGAGGATCCTCGGTCTCGGCGCGGTGGTCACCCGACCACGCACGCTAACGCGCCCACGTAGTGTCCGCGCGGATGGCGAGCAGCCTCCGGATCCTCCTGGCGATGCCCCGCCTACTGGCCGGCCCACGCCTTCGGAGGCCCGGTGGTCGTCGCCCGCGAGCTCGTCTCGCGGCTGGTCGCGCGCGGCCACGAGGTGGAGGTGGTGACGACGACGCTCACCGACGTGGGCGTGCGCCCGTCCGCGCACACGCGGGTCGAGACGCTCGACGGCGCGCGCGTGACGTACCTCGGCACGCCCCTGCGGTACCGGTGGATGGGCCTGACGCCGACCCTGCCTCTCGCGCTGCGGCGACGCCCACGCCCCGACGTGACGCACGTGATGGGGTTTCGGGACCCGGTCACGACCGGTGTCGCGACCTGGTCACGCGCCCGCCGGGTCCCGTACGTCTTCGAGCCCGTCGGGATGTTCCGGCCGCGGCTGCGCAAGGTGCGGCTCAAGCGGGCGCTCGATGCGACCCTCGCCCGCGGCGTCGTGGCCGGAGCACGTCTCGTGATCGTGTCCTCGCCGGGCGAGCGGGCGGACGTCGTCGCAGGCGGCGTCGACCCGGCACGCGTCCGCCTGCGCGGGAATGCCTTTCCCGCGCCCCCGCCACCCGGCGAGGCGGATCCGCTCGAGGGCATCGTCCCGCAGGGGGCGCCCGTCGTCCTCTACGTCGGTCGGATCGCCGCCGAGAAGGGGGTCGAGCACCTGCTCGAGGCGGCGAGGCGGCTGCCCGAAGCGCACGTGGTGCTCGCGGGACCGGACGACCGGCACGGGACGATGACCGAGGTCGAGGCCGCGCTCGCGGACCCTGCGACGGCGGCCACGGTCCATCTGCTGCCTCCGACGCCGGGCCCGCCGTACGACCTCTACCGGCGCGCCGACGTGTTCGTGCTCGCGTCGGGCGGGGAGAACTTCGGCCTCGTCGCGGCCGAGGCAGCGTCGGTCGGGACGCCGGTGGTCGTCTCCGATCGGTGCGGGGTCGCAGCCTCCTTCGCGGAGGACGAGGCGCTCGTCGTCCCGTACGACCGCGATGCGACGGTGGCCGCCGTCGAGCGCGTCCTGGCAGACGACGCGCTCCGCGCGCGGCTCTCGGACGGCGCACTTCGCGCGGCGGCGCGGTCGACGTGGGACGCGGTCGTCGACGCGCAGGTCGCGATCTACGAGGAGGCGCTCGGCGGCTGACGCCCGGCCGCCCGGCCCACGGCTCGCACGAGCCGCTCGATGCTCGGCTCGTAGCCCCAGCCGGCGACGATCTCGCGCGACGCGGCGCCCATCGCGAGACGGCGGGCGGGGTCGGAGGCGAGCGAGCGGATCGCCTCGCCCGCCGCCGCGACGTCGTCGACCGGGACGAGCATCCCATTCCTGCCGTTCTCGAGCAGATCGAAGGCGGCGCCGACGCGGTCCGAGAGCACGAGCGGCAGGCCGCACGCAGCGGCCTCGTTGACCACGACTCCCCAGGGCTCGTGGCGCGAGAGGAGCGCGAAGACGTCTGCAACCACGTACCGCTCGACGATCCGCTCCCATGGGATGTCCGGCAGGACCACCAGCCGGACGCCGAGCTCCGACGCGAGCGCGACGAGGCGCTCCCGCTCGGTTCCCGAGCCCGCGACGGCCACGACGAGCCGCGGATCGCCCGCCGAGGCGGCGGCGCGCACGAGGACGTCGAGGCCCTTCTCCGGCGAGAGCCGCGCGACCGAGAGCACGACGACGTCGTCCTGCCCGATGCCGGATGCCGCGCGGAGCTCGTCGCGGCGCGGCCCGAGGGCGTCGGACTCGCGGACGAAGCGACCGACGTCGATCGTGTTCGCCACCACGGAGATCCGCTCCTCGTCGACCCCGCGTTCGACCATCGACTCACGTGCGAGCGTGCCGACGACGAGCACCTCCGCGGCGCCGTCCACGACCGTCGGCACGACGACGTTCTTCACGGCGCGGCGCCAGCCCGGACGCGCGTCGCGCTCGTTGCTCTCGACGAGGAGGAGGTACGGCACGCGGTGCCGTCGGCACCACGCCACGGTCGCCTGCGCGGCGAACGTGCTCCATCCCGACACGACGACGACCTCCGGCCGGGACTCCCGCAGCGCCCGGAGGATCCCGGTCGAGAGCGGGTAGTCGTGACGGAGGACGCGCTGCGCACCGGGCACCCGCAGCCCCTCGACGACGACCGCCCTGTGCGCGAGGTCGAGCTCCCACGTTCGCTGCTGCAGCGAGCGTCCGGCGTAGACGACGGTCAGGTCGAGATCCGGGCGCTCCGCGAGGAGGTCGAGCATCCCCGTTCGGTACGGCGTGGGCTCGGGGAGGACGACCGTGAGGCGGACCGGCCCGTCGCTCGCCTGCAGGCGGAGCCGCGCCGCCTCGATTCGCTCGCTCCGCGCGGCACGCCTCGACCCGACGCGGGACACGGCCTCGACGGGGATGGTCGGGTCGAGCGAGAGGGCGGCGCGGCCGAGCGCACCGCCGTCCGCGGTGACGTCCGGCCGGCGGGCCAGCGCCCAGGCGGCGGCGCGGCGGGCCTCCCGACCCCCGAAACGGCTCTCGAACGCCTCGAGGAGCTCCCGGAGCGCCCGGGCAGCCTCACGCGCAGTCCCGGCAGGCAACGGCAACGCACCGCCCGCGCGCCACGCGAGATCGGCCCGCTCCGCCCCGAGCTGCGGCGCGAGCGCGTCGATCTGGCGCAGCGCGACCCGGCGGCGGCACTCGAGCTGGAGCGCGGCGCGCCGTGTCGACGCCTGCCCGGCGTGGCGGCGATAGAGGACGAGGGCCTCGGGGACGTTGTCGCCGTCCGCCACGGCGAGGAGACGCGCCCAGAGGTCGTAGTCCTCGCTCTCGCCGAACGCGGTGTCGTACCTCAGGCCCTCGCGGTCGAGGATCAGCGCGGTCGACGATCACGGTGGAGTGGAAGAACGGCGCCGAGAAGAGCGCAGGCCCAGCGGACGGCGCGGGCGCCGCTCGGCATCCGGTGGACTGTTCCGAGCGTTCCGTCGGCGTGGAGGTCGATCATCCCGGTGCCGACGACCGCCGCCGCCGGCGCGGAGCGGATGCGGGCGACGATCCGCTCGAGCCAGCCGGGAAGCGGCGACGTCGTCCGCGTCCATCCGTGCGACGTAGGTCCCGTGGGACGCGTCGAGCCCGACGTTGAGCGCACCCGCGAGCCCGAGCGCCTCGTCGTTCCGCACGACGCGGAGCCGTCGGTCCCGGAGCCCGGCGAGCAGGTCGGGCGTGCCGTCGGCCGACCCGTCGTCGACCACGAGGAGCTCCAGGTCGCCGAACGTCTGCCCGAGCACCCCGCGCACGGCCTCGCCGATCGTCGCCTCGGCGTCGCGGGCTGCGAGGACGACGGAGACGAGCGGGGTGGCCACGGCCGGCTGAGGGTAGCCTGCCCCGGTGGCGGGAGCCGGCCGAGACCTGCGCTTCGACCTGGTCGTCGCGACGGTCGACCGCACCGCACCGCTCGGGGCTCTGCTCGGCTCGCTCGAGGCGCAGACCCACACGCGCTTCCGGGTCGTCGTCGTCGACCAGAACGCCGACGACCGCGTCGCGGAGCTCCTCGACCGCCATCGCGGTCTCGAGACGCTCCACCTGCGCTCGTCACGCGGCCTCTCGCGGGCGCGCAACGCAGCGCTCCCCGAGCTGAGCGCCGATCTCGTCGCCTTCCCGGACGACGACTGCCTCTACGCACCCGACCTGCTCGAGCGCGTTGCGAGCCGGTTCGCCGCCGATGCGGAGCTCGACGGGCTCACCGGCAGGGCCGTCGCGCCGGACGGCTCCGTCGACCCGTCCTGGGAGGCGGAGCCGGCCCTGCTCGACCCGCTCAACCTCTGGAACCGCGTGATCTCGTTCACGCTCTTTCTGCGCCGCGTGCTCGTCGAGCGGGTCGGGCCGTTCGAGGAGCGCCTCGGGCTCGGAGCGGGGACGCTGTGGTCGTCCGGCGAGGAGGTCGAGTACGTCCTGCGGGGGATCCGCGCCGGCGGCCGGATCGCGTACGACCCGGGCATCACCGTCACACATGCGCGGAAGACGTACGCCGCGGGCGAGCTGCGTGCGGTGGGTCTCCGGGACGGAGCGAGCGTCGGCTGGATCCTCCGCCGGCACGGGTACGGTCCGCGGACGACGGCGCGGATGCTGCTCCGTCCGCTCGGAGGCGCCGGCGTGTCGCTCGTCCGGGGCGACCTGGGGCAGGCGTCCTTCCACGCGGCCACGCTGCGGGGCCGTGTACGGGGTTACCTCGGCGCGCGCTCGGCCTGAGGGATGAGCTCGCCGAAGAGCGCCGCGTGGCGCTCGAGCCAGGTGGAGAGCGGGAACCGGGTCACGGCCCGCTCGCGCGCCGCCGCCGCATAGCCGGAGAGGTTCGCCAGCACGCGGTCGACCGCGTCCGCCATCTCGAGCGGATCGGGCGGTGCCTCGCGGTCCCACGTCGCCAGGTGCGGAACGCCGACGCCTGCGACGTCGCCGACGAGCTCGACCGTGCCGCCGCTCGCGGGGTACACGACGGGCAGCCCACAGGCCATCGCCTCGAGCACGAGGGTCGGGCACGGGTCCTGCATCTTCGTGTGCAGGAGGACGTGCGCGCGCCGGAGGACGGACGGCGCGTCGCGCTGGTCGTACTCGCCGATCAGCTCGACGCTCCCGCCGAGGCCCAGCTCGTGGACGAGCGGGGCCGGATCGTCGACGAGCCGGCCCGTGATCAGCAGCCGCGCGGCGGGATGCGAGGCGCGGAGCGCGTGGAGCGTCCGCAGCGCGAGCTCGACGCGGTAGGCCTGCGTCTGGTCGCCGCCGAGGAGCAGGACCGGCCCGTCGTCCGGCGGCTCGTCGGCGGGAACGAACCGCTCGACGTCGACCGCGTTCGGCAGGATCTCCCATCCGCCCCGCGGCTCGCCGAGGAACACGTCGGCCGAGCGCTTCGAGAACTCGCTCTGGTAGAGGACGTGGTCGGCGGCCAGAACCGCGGCGCGGAGGGGCCGGTTGACCTCCTCGGTCCTCTCGCCCGCCCAGCCCGGGTAGCCGACCCCGTCCTGGTTCACGACGAGCGGGATCCCGCTCCGTCGCACGAGCGCGAGCAGCGGACGCAGGTCGCGCGGAAGCCAGGTCGTGCCGAGGTAGAGCAGCGAGAAGCCGACCGGCGTGTTCGGGAAGCGCGCGGCGAGCTTCTGGATCTTGACGGTGCCTCCTGCCGCGCGCTCGCCGGGGGCCGGGACGCGGTCGTGGCCGTAGAACACGCGGACGCCCGGTCCGGGCGCGCCTGCTACGAGAAGCCGGGCCCAGCGGGCGGCGGCGCGTCCGTACCTGCCGATCCGCGCAGCGCTCGCGTCGATCACGGCTCGGGAAGGGCCACGAAGCCGTCGAGCAGCGCGCGCCAGCGAGGCTGCAGCGCGCTGTACGAGTTGCCTCGGGCGACGGCCAGGGCCGCGTCGAGCACCGGGTCGAGCTCCCCGTCCGCGGCGCCCGCCACGTGGGCCGTCCACTCGACGAGCCCTTCGACGTCCTCCGGCTCGACCATCCAGCCGTTCTCCCCGTGGCGCACGAGGTCACCCGCCTGCCCCACCCGCGTCGTCACGATCGGCACGCGCGTCGCCATCGACTCGAGCACCGCCCGCGGGCCGCCCTCGTCGCGCGACGCGACGAGGCAGACGTCGATCGCGGGGTACAGCTCGGCGACCGCGTCGACGTCGGGCAGCAGGAGATGGCGGTGGGGAATGCCGAGCCGGTCGAGGCCCGCCCGGACGTAGCCGCGCGCAGGGCCGGTCAGCAGGACGTGGAGCTCGGGGACGCGCGTCGCGAGCCGCTCCGCCACCGCGAGCAGCACGTCGGGCCCCTTGATCAGCTTCGGCTCCATGCCGTCCCCCCAGCCGACGCCGTCCTTCTGGAACGACCCGACGACGAACGCCGACTCCGGCAGCCCGACCCGGGCACGCGTCGCGCGTCGCGCGGCCTCGTCTGCCGGGCGGAACACGTCGACGTCGATCCCGATCGGGATCGTGTGCACCTTGTCGGGCGCGATCCCCGTCGACAGCGACGAGCTCCCGCATCTCCCGGTGGGTGACCTGGATGCGGTCGATCTCCGCGTGTCGCGCCCGGAGCGTCGCGAAGCACCGGTCGAACTCGGGCATCCCCGGTGTCCCCGGACGCCCGTGGAAGTACGAGAGCCCGAGGTTGTTCCCGGAGCGCTCGAAGTCGTGGAGCAGGAGCGTGAACTGGCTCAGGTGGAAGATCGACTGGTTCGCCACTCCCCGCGCCCAGGCACGCGGCCCGAGCTCGACCCCGAGCGCTCCGGCGGTCCGCTCGAGCTGGCGCGCCTCGTACGAGAGCACCCATTCCGCGGCTTCCTGCTCGACGAAGAGGCGCGAGTGGGGCGCCCAGTCCCGCGTCCGCAGCCCGACGGCCGCTCGCCGCAGCGGCCTGCCGACCGGCGCCGCAAGGCGCCGCGCGCGTGCCGTGACGCTCATCGCGGCGCCCGGCGCCCCTGCGGCCGGCGAGCCGTGCCCGCCGGTGACCTGCCTGCCTCGAGGCGATCTCCGCGGGCGAGGTGGCGCGCTCGCGCGCGATTCCGGCACTCGACGGTCGTCTCCGCACCACGGGTGGCGAGGATAGCGGCGCCCCCGGTGCCGGGCCCCTCCGGCGCGGCTAGATGGTTGATCGGCAATTGGCGTGACGTCAGGGGGCGTCCCTGGCCAAGCCGGGCGCACCGGCCGGGTGCGGTTCGTACCTGAAGGTACGGGCCGGGCCTGGACGGGGTGATCCGGCGCCGCGCCGGGGGCGCCATCCGGTTCGCGCGAATTGCCGATCAACCATCTAGCATCGCGCGAGCGTGGCGACCGACCTCGACACGGCGGCGGCCGACCGGGAGCATCCGCACGCGATCCGACGGGACTGGCGGCCGCTGGCCGCCCTCGGCCTCGTCACCGCGGGAACGTTCCTCCTCTACGGCCTGCTCTCGCTGGGCGCCGACGGGCCGCGCGTCCATCCCGACGAGGAGCGGTACCTGATCGCAGCGTCGTCGCTCGTCGAGGGCGAGGGCCTCACGCTCCGCGGCGAGGACTACGGCTTCGGGCCGCTCCTGCCGCTCGTGCTCGCCGCGATCATCCGCGTCGCGGGCAGCGTCGACGCGGCCTACGACTGGTTCAAGGCGGCGAACGCGCTGTTCTTCGCGCTGACGGCGGTGCCCGTCTACCTCCTCGCGCGCCGGCTCGTCTCGCCGTGGTGGGCGGTTGCTCGCCGCCGGCGCTCTCGATCGCCATTCCCTCGTCCGTCTCCGTCGCGACGGTGATGACCGAGAGCCTCTCGTACCTCACCACCGCCTGGGCGCTCTACGCCATCGCGCTCGCGCTGGAGCGGCCGACCGTTCTCCGGCAGTTCGCGGTCCTCGCGACGGTCGCCGCAGCGCTGCTCACGCGGACGCAGTTCGGGATCCTCTACGTCACCTGGATCGCCGCCCTCGCTGTCCTCTGGCTCGTCGCCCCGTGGTCGAGGCCACGCACGCGCGCCGACGTCCTCCGGTTCTGGCCGACGGTGCTCCCCCTCGCCCTGGGCGCGGTCGCCTTCGCCGCGCGGCTGGCGCTCGGGGCGTCCGCGAGGGACACGTTCGGCGCGTACTGGGAGCTCTGGCGCGGCTACGACCCGTTCGAGGTCGCCAAGTGGTTCGTGTACCACCTCGGCGACTTCGCCGTCTATCTCGTGGTCGTTCCCGTCGCCGTCGCACCGATCGTGCTCTGGGAGCTCGGGCGGGCCGGGAGGGCGGGCTCCCGCCCCGCGGCGGCGTTCGTCGCGCTGTTCGTCTCGGCCAACGTCTCGGGGCTCCTCGTGGTCGCCGCCTTCACGAGCACGCCCGTGGGGCTACGACCGGCTCCACGACCGCTACGGCTTCTACCTGGTGCCGCTGTGGCTCGTCGGGCTCGTGGTGTGGCTCGCGTCCGGCCTTCCGCGTCCCCGGGTCGTCGCCGCGACCGGCGCTGCCGCCACGCTGGCACTGATCCTGATCCTGCCCTTCTCCCAGCTCGCGAACGAGGCGGGCATCGACACCGTCCCCGGCGCGCTCTGGGTGCGCATCGAGGCGGAGCTGGCGGGCCCGGGGCCTGCGTCGGGTCGCCTCGCCCTCGCGCTGGTCGTCGTCGCGCTCCTCGCCGCGACGCTCTTCCTCCCGCGGCGGATCGCCCGGCTGGCGTTGCCGGCGGCGGTCGCGGTCGGGTTCGCCTTCATGTCGTACTTCGCCTGGCAGCGCATCGTCGACGCGCCCGAGGATCTCGTGTTCGCCGGGGGCCTCGAGCGCGCCTGGATCGACGAGCGCCTTCCGCGCCGACGCGTCGGTGACGAAGCTCTACGTCGACACGCGCTGCGGGTCGGCCCTCGAGCGGCACGCGCTCTTCCTCACGGAGTTCTTCAACTCGACCGTCGACCGGGCCGCGTACGTCCGCGGCTCGGTCCCGGACGGCCTGCCGATCGAGCGCGTCGACGTCTCGTCCTCGGGAGCGCTCGAGCTCTCGCCGGGGAACCCGCTCCGCGGCGCAGTACGTCTACACGCAGCCGGGCGTCGAGCTCGCGGGCCGCCGCGTCGCGGACGGGACGGCGGCCGACCTCGTGCTCTGGCAGGTCGACGGCCCCGTTCGCGTCGTCGGCGCGACGTCGAACGCCGAGCTGCGGCGGAAGCGTCTGTGCCTAGCGCACCCGGCGCAGGTAGCCGCTCGGGTTGAAGGTGATGAGGAACTTCTCGCGCGTGCGGTCGATCTCGAACTCGTCGGTCGCCGCGAGGAAGCGCTCGATCGCCTCGAGCGGCCCGGGGAGCAGGTCCTTGCGGATCTGCCCGATGTTCGAGTCCTCGACGATCACGTAGCCCCCGACCGGCACGAGGCGCGCGTACTCGGCGAGCTCGGCCTCGACGTGCGCCTGCGAATGGTCGGAGTCGAGGATGACGAGCGTCCGCTTGCCCTCCGCGCGGCTCCGGACGTCCGCGACGACCTCGGGGTCGGTCGACGAGCGCCCGCCGAGGTACGTGATCCGGGGGTGCGTCGGGTAGTCGTCCCGCACCGGCTCGATGTCGATCGAGACGATCTCGCCGGCCCCCAGGAGGTCGCAGATCGAGGCGAGGAAGAACGCGCTTCCGCCCCGGTAGGTGCCGGTCTCGACGATGAGCTCGGGCCGGGTCTCCGCCATGATCTCCTGGTAGACCCACAGGTCGAGCGGGTTCTTGAGCGCCTGCGCGCCGAGCCAGGTCGCCTCGGTCCACGCGTCCGACTCGTAGAGGACGTCGTGCGCACGCGAGACGGCGGCCCGGTCGAGCCGCCGGTCGAGGCGGAAGCGGGCGCTGCGGACGCCGCGTCGCAGGTAGTTCTCCACGGTCGCGGGATTCTAGGCGGCGACCCGGAGCCCGAGAACCTCGAGGTAGCGGTCGGCAACCCAGGAGATCGGACGCGTGGTGATCGCCGCTCGCCGCCGGCTCGAGCTCGGCGACGAGCCGGTCGAGGACCTCGCCGAGCTCCTCGTCCTCGCGGAAGGGGAGGCCGCCCTCGCCGACGAGCTCGGGGTGCCCGCCGCTGTCGCGGTAGGCGGCCGGCAGGCCGCACGCGAGCGCCTCGAGCAGCGCGTTCGAGCAGGGATCGTCCCAGCTCGGCGCGAGGTACACGTCCTGCGTCCGCAGCAGGTCGGCGAGCGCACGCGAGTCGAGCGGCCCGACGACGCGGATGCGCTCGAACGCCGCGGGCGCGCGGCCCGCGAACGTGAGCTCGAAGCGCGCGTGGTCGAGGTTCCGGTCGAGCCAGGCGAGCGTGTCGCCGCCCTTGCGCGGGTTGTCCGACCAGCTCGTCGCCACGATCCGGACACGGCGTCCCTCGAGCGGCTCCCGCCGGGCGGGCGGGTGGAAGATCGCCGGATCGACCGCATTCGGAATCACGACCGGGCCCCGGAGATCCAGGCCGAGCTCGCGGTGCCGCTCGAGCGAGTACCGGGACTGGAAGATCGTCGCGGCCGCGAGCTCGGCGTTGACCCGCGCGATCCGCGCGTCCGTGCCGTCGTCGAAGCCGCGGTAGACCCCGATCGGGCCGTCGACGCGGTGCACCATCCGGGCGCCGCGTCGGGCGAAGCGCCGGAGGCGCGTGAAGTCGAAGTTGAACGAGTTGAAGAGGCACGCAGGTGTGCCGCCCGAGATGCGGTTGAGCTCGATCTCGAGCCCGCGGCCGTCCAGCTCGCGGGTCAGCGCCCGCAGAAATTGGTGGCCGCCGCCCGCCGGCGGCGGCGCGAGCTCGTGGAAGACCGCGAGATCCGCTCGTCGCGAACGCGTGCGGACCAGGTCGATCTCGGTGCCGGCCCGCGCTCGGAGACCGCGCCCCGTCCGGCGCGCCGCGCGCGCGATGTGCCTCGGGTCCACGACGACACGCTAACCTCGCCGGCCGGGATGCCCTCGACCAGCCGTCTCGCCCAGGCCGTCCGGCGCGCCGGCCTTCCGCGCCGCACCCGCGCGGGCCTTCTCCGGACCGAGGTCGCACGCCGCATGCGTCACCGCGACGCGTACGCCGTGCCCATGGGCGCCGCGACCGTCTACCTCTCCCACGACGACTACGAGATCGACTGGGCGTCGCTCGCGTTCGTCGTCGTCGACGACGCGTATGCGGGCAGACTCGAGGGGTGTGCTCGCGGTGGTCGTCGACGACGAGCGCGAACGCGGCGACTACGAGGGGCGCGGTCGTGGTCGACAGCGGTGCGCACAAGGGGTACTACGGCGCGTATGCCTTCTTGCGCGGCGCGCGCGCGGTCGTCTCGTACGAGCCCGAGACGGCCAACTTCGCGCTCCTCGCCAGGCGGCAACAGCGTCGGTGATCCCTGGCAGACGAAGAGGTCGACGCACGGTCGGCTCGCGCGAGCGGCGAGGACGAGCATGGGCCCAACGCGATGGGGGCCACGCCCGCACCGTGGGGCGCACGCCCGAGGCGAGATTCCCCGACAAGCACCGAGTTCGAGAAGCCGATGAGCGGCGTCGCGAGACGAGGCATAGGTCGAGCTTGAACAGGGCCGACACGAGCATCACGGCGCCGGCAGCGAACGTCGACCGGCGCGACCAGAGCCAGAGCGCGACGGGGGCGAGAGCAAGCGCCGGCACCATGGTCGCACCGGGCGTGTACCAGGCCGCAGTCAATGCGAACGGGTACACGAGCGCACCAGCGAGCATCGCACCCACTCCGACGTCGAGCAGCGTGATCGCAGAGAGACATCGAGGCGCGACGGCGAGCCAAACGATCTCGAGGGCGAACGGGCCCGGCACGCCGCAACCCGAAGCGGAGCGGCGGAGCTGTAGACGAAGAACGGATCCTTGGTCGAAGACGTCCACGTACAGGCGGCGCCGCGAGGAGCCTCGCGGCCACGCTCGACCACACGGCCTCGTCGCCCCAGACCTGCGGCTTGACGCGCACGGCCGCCAGAACCGCGCCGATCGCGAGCGACCCGGCGATCGCGACGCTCGCCAACGCTCCCACCCGTTCCACGCGCGGGTCTCGTGCCGATTCGCTGCGGAGATCGATGCGACGACCACACGCCGGTGCAGCACGCTACGTGGGCTCCCGGATGGTTCGTCTACGTGTCTTCTGCGGGGCGTGACTCGCGCCGCCGTGGAGTGCTCGGAGCCGCGGACGGCACGGAGGAGAGTCTGCCGAAGTGCGACGAACCGTTCCCAGGTGAGCGGCAGCATCGACCGTCGCCCGGGCGTGGAGCCCGAGCTCGCGCGCGCGGACGTCGTCGGCGAGGAGATCGGCAACGGCGGCGCCGAACGCGGCGGCGTCCCCGGGAGCCGTCAGCCGGACGTTGTCGCCGTCGACGAGCCCGTACCCGGTCGCGATCGCCGCCGTCCGCGTCACCACGACCGGCTTGGCGAGCGCCATCGCCTGGAGCAGCACGGTCGTCGCGCCGGAGTAGCTGTTCTCGCGCACGGGCAGCGCGACGACACGCGCCCGCGCGAGCGCACGGCGCATCTCCTCGAAGGGCAGGTCGGTCTCGAGCGCGACGTTGCGGGGGAGCCCGCCGAGGGAGCGCGCCCGCTCGCCCGTCGTGACGAGCAGGAAGCTCGCGTCAGGCATCCCACGCGCGACCGTGACGAGCAGCTCGAAGTCGCGGTGCGGGTCGGCCCCGACCGAGACGACGTCGACGTCCGCGGGGGCGCCCGTCGGCCGGAACGCCTCGACGTCCACCCCGAACGGCACGAACTCGACCGGGGCGTCCACGTCCCGCTCGTGGAGCCAGCGCCGGATGACGTCCGCCTCGTGCTCGCTGTACGTGACGATCGTGGAGGCTGCTCCGAGGGCGCGCGCGTAGACCCGCTCCATGCGACCCGGACGGAGCCGAACGAGCCGCTCGGGCAGGCCGATCGCGACGTAGACGAACGGCGTCCGGACGATCCGCGCCCGCTCCAGGAGCATGAGCGGGATGCCGACCGTGTCGACCGTCGAGAGGGTGACGTCGGCACGCCGCATCTCGGCACGCGATGCGAGGACGGTCGTGAAGTCGCCACCGTACCCTCCCGCGGCCTCGAGCGCACGCTTCCATGTCCCGCCCGCGATCCGTGCCCAGCGCGGCCGACCGTGCGCGCTCGAGGTTGTGGCGCACCGCATAGCCTCGCTGTGCGAGCTCGTCCATCCCGTAGAGGGCGTAGCGGGCCGGCGACCCGGGCTCGAGCTGGAGCGCGGCGCGTCTCGCCGGCGCATCACGGAAGAGGTAGAAGACGGAGGTCACCGGTTGCCGCCGGTAAGGTAGGTGACTCCCGTCCCCCGGCGCCCGAGGATCATGCACAGGCAGCACACGACGTTCTCAGCGCGGATGAATCGCGTGTTCACGCATCGCGCGGACCGCGTGTCGAAGGCGATCGAGCGGCAGGGCATTCGCGCGACCTACGAGCTGCACGACCGCCTCCTCTCGAACCGCTCTGCGCGCGAGCGCTTCGCCGAGTCGCCGCCGCACCTCGACGAGCTCCAGCAGGGCATCCTCACAGACGTCCGGGAGCGCGGCTTCGCCGTCCGGTCGTTCCGCGATCTCTTTCCCGACTCCGACTGGCGCGAGATCGAGGCGCAGCGCGACCGCTTCGTCTCCTCGACCGAGGCCGACCTCGCCGCCGGCGGTGAGCATGTGCGCGTCCGCCCCGGCAAGGAGTTCGTCGTTCGGCTCCAGAGCTACGGCGTCGAGCTCGGCCCCGACGACCCCTGGTTCAAGGTCGTCTCCGCTCCCCGCCTGCTCGACCTCGCGAACACGTACCTCGAGATGTGGTCGAAGCTCGAGTACGTCGACGTCTGGTACTCGGTGCCCCAGCCCGAGGCGGCCGAGCGGATCTCGTCGCAGCGCTGGCACCGCGACTACAACGACAAGCACCTGCTCAAGGTCTTCCTCTACCTCGTGGACGTCGACGAGAGCATGGGCCCGTTCCAGTACGTCGCCGGCAGCCAGCCCGGCGGGCCGTACGCCGACGCCTGGGCCTGGCAGCCGCTCGGCCAGAACTACCCGACCGAGGAGGAGCTGGAGGGCCGCGTCCCCGCCTCCGCAGTGCAGACGTTCACCGGCCCCGCCGGCACGCTCCTCTTCTGCAACACGGCCGGGTTCCACCGCGGCGGGTTCTCGACGACGAAGCCGCGCGTGCTCGCGACGGCCACGTACTCGTCGCCTGCGTCGCTCGCATCCTTGACGGTGCGGAGCTACACGTACATGGGCTCGCTCGGCGAGCTCGACGCGCCCACGCGGTTCGCGCTCACGTGTCGCTCGAGAAGGTGTCGCTCGAGCGCAGCCGAGCATGGCGTGATGCCGTCGCCGATCGTCCGAGAGGGCCGTCGCAAGTCTCGCCTCCCAGACGGCGTCCAGCTGACGAGTCGACCGATTCGAGCGACGACCTGACTCAAAGCGGTCGGCCCGCATCCGACACCGCTGTTAACGTTATTCATTGAGTGATCGTCCGAGTGCATCGTCCCAGGGCATAGCTTCCGACCGTCTCGCGCTTGCCGAGCACGTTCAACCGCCCGGTGAGAAGGACGCAAGAACGGTTGATGCCGATGGTAGACGCGTTGACGTCGTAATCGAAGGCGTGCGGTACGTTCGCCTGGTGTCACAAGTGGATCACCGCGGCTCCCTGACCGAGGCGGTGAATTTCGATAACGACTTCTGGGATGAGCCGATTGTCTATTCGTACTGCTTCACAATCTGCCCCGGCCGCATCAAAGCATGGGGCATGCACAAGAAGCAGGCGGACCGCTATTTCGTTGCGGCCGGCCACGTTCGTGTCGTGCTCTACGACGGCCGCGTGGAGTCCAGCACATTCGGATCATTCGCGCAGTTCCACATGACGGAGGACGCGCGTGCGCTGCTGTTGATCCCACTGGGCGTCTGGCACGGCGACCAGAACTATGGGGACGTCGAAGCCGTCATGATCAACTTTCCGACGCGGCCGTTCGACCGCGACGATCCGGACAAGTACAGGATTGATCCACAATCGGATGCGATCCCCTTCGACTGGTCGCTCCCCGATGGGTAGCTAGGCCCGACCCGCGCCTAGCGAAACGGACGAGTCAGGCGAGCCAGGACTTATTTGACCCGAACGCCGCTGGCTGAGTTGATGCGCCAGCTTCTCAAGGCGCTGACGCTCCGCCCGTTCCGCTCGGAGTTGCTCGGGAAAGACGCTCAAAGCTTCGAGCTCTCTGCTGCATGAGGATGAACGCGTCATCCGACAGCAGCTCCGGCGGCGCTACGGGAGACCCCAACCGACCGAGCGGCGTCGCGCCTCGTGCTCGTGCTTGAACGAGCGAGAGCTCGCGCGACGGCTCGCGCTGTCGCTTCAGCGTCACCCCGCTCGGGCGCGACCTCCTGGTTAGCCAATTGGTCTCCCCACTTGTGCAAGAAGCGTGCTCGGTTCCGTGCGACGGCGACATCGCGGAACGCCAGAGAGGCGTAGTCCCCTGATGATGAGTGGTCCGGGCGCCGGGCTCATACATGACCGTCGTGCCCAACCGACCTGGAGAGCCATGGCCAAGTCGAGATCGACGTAGTAGGCGGGATAAAGGCTCTGGTCGGGGACCACCTGCGGCGTCCCATGCCTCAGTTCTCACGAGCAGCGACGACGACGACCCGTAATCGACGACGCGTCGGCGGTCATGGCGTTCCGGCTCATCAGGCTCGCCGTATGCAATCTGGGTCGTCGCGCCGTCACGCCAGAGGACAGACCGGTCGATTGGAGCTTCGCGTCCCGAAGACGATGCGCGGTCACCGGCCGCGTTGCAACGCTCACCGGAGCAGGCAATGAGGGCCCCAAGCCAGTCCGGAGCCGCGACCGCGTCGTCGTGCAGTAGTGCGAGGTACTCGCCGGAGGCAGCCGTACGTCCGGCGGCGCAGCCGCCGGCGAATCCGCGGTTCACGTCCAGGTCGACGACGATGACGCCGCGTACACGGTCGCGGAGTAGTCGTCTGAAGCCGTCGTCGACGCCGTTCAGAACCACGACGGTCTCGAACGCAGGCGTGTCGTCTGCTGCCTTAGCAAGTGATTGAAGGCACTCCACGAGCCCATCCGCGTACGAAGTGGTCACGATGATGACGGACACCGAGGGCGCAGACGGCGCATCAAGCTGAATCTCCCAACGGTCGTCGTCCGAAGCCAACTCCTGCGCATCGTATGCCAGGGCGCCGGCGTCCCGACAATGGCTGTCGTAGGCCGTCGCCGACGCGCCAACACGGGCACGTCCTACACCTTGTCCCCAAGGCGCTCAACGAACATGGTTCGTCATCAAGCTACAATCGTGCGCTCCAGCCGACAACAGCGCCGGTCATCGGGAGATTGTGATCGAGCGAGCCGAACCCGCCGTCGAACTCTCAAACGAGACCTCGAGACGTCTGCTCGAAGCTCGCCGGGGGGGTCCCGTCGTCGTCTCGTATGCGCAGAACGCCGAGGACGTTCGGTTGTGGAGGGTGTTCGGAGCGAAGCGCGAGGGGTTCTACATCGACGTCGGCGCGGGTCATCCCGTCACCGATTCGGTCACCAAGCTCTTCTACGACGCCGGATGGGATGGCATCAACATCGAGCCAGGCCCGAACTTCGATTTGCTCGAGAGGTCGAGGCCCCGGGATGTAAACGTGAACGTCGCGATCGGGTCGGAAGCCGGCGAGGCCGAGATGTGGATCACCTCGCCCGAGCCGGCCCTCTCATCGCTTCAGCCCCCCAACGAAGCGTTGCTGCCGCCGGGATTTACCGTAAGGCGCACGACCGTGAGGAAGGAGCGCCTCGGCGACATCCTCGAACGACACGCGGGCAACCGCGAGATCGACTTTCTCAAGATCGACGTGGAAGGGGCCGAGCTTCAAGTGCTTGAGTCCCTCGATCTACTGACCCATCGACCGAAGATCCTCCTCGTCGAAGCCGTCGCTCCGCTCGAGTTCCATGAGACGTCGGCCGTGTGGCAACCGTTGCTCATCGACAACGGCTACCGCGCCGCAGGTTTCGATGGCATAAACCGCTTCTACGTGCGAGACGACCAGCAGCACCTGATCTCGGCGCTCGAGTATCCGTTATCGGTACTCGACCGCTATGTGTTGCACGACGCGCAGTGGCGCCGCGACTCAAGTGTCCACCGCGCGCCAATCGCCGGGGAGTTGGACGACGACGCTGACCTCCGAAGGCAACTGGATGCAATCCATGCCACCGTCTCGTGGCGCGTCACCCGGCCATTGCGCGCCCTGCGCCGAGCTCAACTTGGTGGGCCGCGAATCGGTCGCCGGAGTCGGTCGCACGATGACTCGAAGCACCTCGCCGAGTCCGCCGCGCTCGAACGCGCGCGCGCCGAGCGGCTCCGCGTCGCAACATCCATCGTCGCGAATGCCGAGCTCACGAGGACACCGGGAGACGCGCTCTCCACCGATGACCTGGTCGCCGAACTCGAGGCGGCAATCGCCGCTGCGGCCTACCCACCAGAAGCCCTGGCGTGGCTCGCGCTCACCGCGGTCGCCGGGCGCTATCCCGATGGGCAAGCGGTCGACTACCTGACACGGAGGCTTCGCTCCGCAGGGAAGGGCGAGCGGCACGAGCACCTGGTGGCGCTGCTCGAGGAAGCGCTCGTATCCCGGTCGGCGACGACCGCCGGGCTCGATGTGGTCCGAGACGAGGTCCTCGTCGTCTCTGAATCCATGGTCCTGACAGACCTGCACACGGGCATACAGCGCGTCGCGCGGGAAGCGGTCTCACGGTGGCTCGCGCAAGACTCGACACACGTCGCCTACTTCGATCCCGATGGGGGCGGCCTAAAGCTTCTCTCGGATTCCGAGCAAGCACGCGTTCGCAACTGGCGCGATCACCTGTCCGGCTCGGGCACGCCGATGACGTTTCGGCGACCACAGGCGGCGTCCGACAACATCCTCGTCCCCTGGAACTGCACGGTCGTCGTTCCCGAACTCCTGCTGAACGTGCATCACAGTCGTGCCGTCGCGACGATCGCACGCGCAGGTGTTATCCAACGCCTCACGTTCATCGGCTACGACCTCACACCCATCGTCGTCCCGGAGACGGTGGACCCGGGGTTGACGGAGCGCTATTGCCAGTACCTGGCCGCCGTGAAACACGCCGATCGGATATCCGCAATCAGCGAGCAGTCGGCGCGAGATTTCGAGGCTTTTGCGACGATGCTCCAAGGCGAAGGCCTCCCCGGCCCGCGCATCAAGGCGCACAGACTGCCGGCGCCGCCACCCCGACCTCACGGAAAGCGAACTCGCATCCGGCCTCGCGGCCCTCGACTTACAGGGCGTCCCGCTGGTTCTCGTGGTGGGAGCCCATGTGCCCTCGCAAGAACCACATGGCGATCCTCGAGGCGTCCGAACGCCTGTGGGTCGCGGGCTGTGCGTTCGAGCTGCTGTTCATCGGCGGATTCGGGTCCAGCCACTATTCGGAGTTCGAGGGATATGTGCAGCGGCTTCGCGCCGAGGGCTGGCCGGTGCGGGTGCGTCACCGCGCGTCGGAACTCGAACTCTGGGCGGCCTACGCTACTGCACGATTCTCGATCTATCCGTCGTTGATCGAGGGGTTTGGCCTTCCGATCGCAGAGTCCCTGGCATCGGGAACACCCGTAATCACCTCGAATTCGGCAGCATGGCTGAGATCGCGTCCGGTGGCGGCGCGCTCACCGTCGACCCACGCAACGTGGACGAACTCGAGGAGCAGATGCGCCGTCTGCTGACCGACGACGACCTCGTCGAGGCGCTGCACCGAGAGGCACGCGCGCGCGACCTGGGGAACTGGGACGACTACGCGCGCGACGTCTGGGAGTACCTCACCGGGGACGCGACCGCGGCGTAGCTTCGTCCGTATCGTGCTGCCGTCCCGTGTCCTCGAGCTGGAGCACGCGCTGTTCCAAGGTCTGGACGGAGCGCTGCAACGACGTCACAGCATCGAGGACGGACGTGTCGACGCGCCGCTGGTTTTCCAGCTGGGGCCAGAGCGCTCTCCGCAGAAGCCGACGGAGAAGCGAGGCCGGCGTCCGCCGCGTGGCGACGAGGCTCGCCCCCGTGTCCTGCGCGAGGCGCTGTGATGCCTGCACGATGGCGGGGCGGGCGTCGTGGGTCGACACGCGCGCGCCGATGGCGCCATTCGTTCGGATCTCCTCGAGGCGGCGTTCGACGAAGTCGGCCGTTCGTCGTGGGGAGAAGTGCTCGAGCAGCGCCTCGCGAGCTCGTTCTCCGCGTGCACCCACTTCGTCGGGATGTTCCCATGCGTACCGCATGAGCTGTGCAGCCGCATCGATGTCCGGCTCGGCCCACGTCGCGCCGGGCGCGTACGCCCACCAGCTCGACGGGACATCGACGAGGTCATACGGCACGAGGTAGCTGTTCGACTCGTTCATGAATTCGAGGTTCCCCGCGTACCCGGTCGCGATCACGGGCTTTCCGAGCGCCATCGCCTCGGCCATCGTCAGCCCCAGTCCCTCGCTCCGATGGAGAGACACGTAGCAGTCGGACGCGGCGAGGTACGAGTCCCGCTCGACGGCGGAGACGTAGCCATCGCGGATGACGACGTCGCCGCGGTCTGCGGCGACCGCCTGGAGCTTCTCGAGCTTCCGAGCCTTCGAGTCGCCGTGGATGCTCTTGACGACGAGTATCGGCCCCTCCCCGGGCGAGAACGCCCTGGTGAAAGCCTCCACGACCGCGGACGGGTTCTTGCGCTCCTCGCTCCAGAAGTCGAAGACGAAGAGGAACGTGAATCCGCCGGGCAGGCTGAGGTCCACACGCGGCCGGAACGGCCCGGTCGGCGGCTCCATGGGAATCGGAATGCTGAGCACCGGAATGTCGACCTCCGGCTCGATCGCGGCCCGGACGTAGTCGCTCGCCACCCAGAGCTCGTCGAAGAATCGTGCTGCGCTCGTTTCGCCGGCGCGGACGCGATCGGTCTCCCAGAACCAGACACCGATCGCGTATCGCCTCGCGAAGAACTCAGCGCCCACGTCCGCCACGAACGCTTCGAGGTGTCCTGGATTGAGACAGACGACATTCGTGTCATACGGGGCTTGCTCACTGAGCGGAACCCCGAGCGGGTGGTCCTGGCGCCGCCGCGTTCCGCGATACGAGATGCCGACAGCGGGTGGCTGCTCGTCCCTATCGCCGAAGCCAGGCGCCTGGCGACCTCGCCGAGACCGGACTCGGCGTCGAGAAACCCGACAAGGTTGACGCCCGGCGTCGGACGAGCGGGGATCCGAAGTGACCCCACGCGCGGGCCGTCGCTTTCCGAGCCGTCACGCGCGCCGCTCATCGGTTCGGTCGGCGACTCGGGCCACGTGACAGCATCCGACGCGCCTCCCTCGTCGACTCGGCAGCGGCGAGTTCGCGAACGCCCTCGACCGCCTCGAACCGGTCGCTCTGCTCGGTCGCCTGCAGCACATACCAGTTCTCGCGCTCGGCGGGCACGTTCGATTCGTGCCACAGGTGGATCAGGGTGCCGTCGGGGCCGGGATGCCCACAACGCAGACCGATCCGCCTGAGTCGCACGGCGATGTCGACGTCCTCCTCGCCCCAGCCCTCGAAACGCATGTCGTAGCCATTGACGCGCTCGAAGTCTCGCCGGTCGACGGCGAGAAGGTAGCCGGGTACGACCGGTTGTGGGGAGCGAACTCCGGGATGCGGCGCGCGCCAACCCGCCGGCGGTCGCGTCGGGTCATCGCGGCCATCGAACCGACATGCCTCCTGACGCGGAGCCGGTCCGGCCAGGCCCAGACGGTGAACCGGAAGCTTCTCCCCGAGCACGCGCCCCGTGAGCTCCCTCGAGAGGTCGACACGCCGCCCGGCAACGAACCAGCCGGGGAGCATGCACGATCGGATCGCCCGAACGAAGTGGCGACGCGGCACCGACTCTCCGTGCATGAAGGCGAGGTAGTCCGCCTCCGCGGCGAGCGACCCCCCAGTTCAAGCGCCCCGGGCGAGGCGAAATCCCTCGTCCGGTTGCCACACGTCTACGAGCCGACCTTCGAACGACCCCCGCCCAGGCGCCGACGACCGCGGTCGTGTCCGGGCCGGAGCCGTCGTCGGCCACGACGAGCGTGAAGTCGTCGTCGGACTGCTCGGCGAAGCCTCGCAGCACAGCGTCGGCGCTCGGGCCACTCGTACGTGCTCACCACGACTGCAACCTGGCCTTGCTCGACGGCTGGCGCGGTCACGACTTCAGCAAGTGGGCGACCGACATCTATGGGCCTCGGCAAGTCCAATCGAGCAGCGGGCGGACGACGCCCCGCCACTGGCCGCTGAACTGGCCGCGCGCGGAGTCGCCCTCGCCGGGGTCGAGCACCTCGAACGAGATCGCCTCGTAGACGGCGGCGTGGTGCTCGAGCTTCGGGAAGTCGATGCTGCAGATCGCCACCTCGACGATCGCCGACCCCTCGTTCAGCAGGTTCCCCTGGATCCACGCCGTGGCCACGTAGGCGCCGGGCTCGGACGGCCGCAGCCAGCGCTCGTCCGTGTCCATCGCGTTGAAGGCGATCGCGCCTTCCTCGTCGAGCACCTTGATCTTGGGGAACAGCGGCTTGCCCGGGCGGAGCACGCGTCGGAACTCGATCTCGACGCCGACCGGACGCCGCCGACGCCGCGCCACGGACCACTGAACTGGCCCCGGGCTGAGTCGCCGTCCCCCGGGTCGAGCACCTCGAATGACACCGCCTCGTAGACGGCCGCGTGGTGCTCCAGCTTCGGGAAGTCGATGCTGCAGATCGCCACCTCGACGATCACCGACCCCTCGTTCAGGAGGTTCCCCGGAATCCATGCCGTCGACACATATGTGCCCGGCTTGGACGGACCGCAGCCAGCGCTCGTCCGTGTCCATTGCATTGAAGGCGATTGCCCCCTCCTGGTCGAGGACCTTGATCTTCGGGAAGAGCGGCTTGCCGGTGCGGAGCACGTCGAACTCGATCTCGACGCCGATCGGACGGCGGACGTCGACACGCCCGGCGGCATCCCCTCGTGCGGGAGCGCCCGGATCGCCCGGATCCGCGCGAGGTCGTTCCCCGGCGCCGACTCGCGGTCCACGTGCGCTCGGTCCCGGACGCGTGCGTCTGGTGGAGGTAGTTGGCGATGATCTCCGCGGCAGGCCCGTCGCCGACGAGTTGCCCGCCGTCGATCCAGATCGCGCGGTCGCAGAGCTGCGCGACGGCAGGCAGCGCATGCGACACGAAGAGCGACGGTCCTGCCCGTATTGCCGAGCTCCTCCATCCGCCCGAGGCAGCGGCGCTGGAACTCGGCGTCGCCGACCGAGAGCACCTCGTCGACGAGCAGGATCTCCGGCTCGAGATGGGCGGCGACCGCGAAGGCGAGCCGCACGTACATGCCGCTGGAGTAGCGCTTGACGGGGGTGTCGATGAACGTCTCGACGCCGGAGAACTCGACGATGTCGTCGAAGCGCCGCTCGATCTCGCGGCGCTTCATGCCGAGGATCGCGCCGTTCAGGTAGACGTTCTCGCGCCCCGTGAGCTCCTGGTTGAAGCCCGTCCCGACCTCGAGCAGGCTGCCGACGCGGCCGCGGATCTCGGCCCGCCCGTCGGTCGGGCATCGCGATCCGCGTGAGGATCTTGAGCAGCGTCGATTTGCCGGCGCCGTTGCGCCCGATGACGCCGAGCACCTGGCCCTCGCGGGACGTCGAACGAGACGTCCCGAGCGCCCAGATCTCCGAGGCCGGAGAATGATGCTCCTGACGGTGAAGCGCCTCGCGGCGTGCACGAGCGTCTCGCGGAGCGTGCCATACGCCGCCTGGTACTCACCGAGGCGGTACTTCTTCGAGAGCGAGTCGACCTGGATCGCGATCGACATCAGATCGTGTCCGCGAAGGTCGGCTCCGGCGAGCGGAAGGTCGCGAGCCCCACGACGAACAGCACGAGGCGACGGCGACGCCCACGGCGACCTGGCCCATGTTGGGCTGGGCCGCGTCGAGCACGGCCCAGCGCCAGCCCGCGATCACGGAGGTCATCGGGTTGAAGGAGAGGATCCACTGCCACTTCACGGGGATCTGGTCGACGGCGAACATCACGCCCGAGAGGAGCGGCAGACCTGGAGGAACACGGGATCATGTAGCGGACGTCCCGGTAGCGGACGTTGACGCAGCGAGCAGCAGGCTGATGCCGAGCACCGTCACCACCGCGAGCAGGATCCAGAGCGGCGCAGTCAAGGTCTCCCAGCCGGACGGCCACGTGTCGTACTTCCACATGAGGACGAGGAGCACGGGCATGCCGACGACGAAGTCGACGAGCGGCACCAACACGCCGCCGAGCGGGAGCAGCGTCCGGGGGAAGTACACCTTGGTGACGAGCGGGAGGTTCGACAGGAGGCTGAGGCTCGCGAGGCTCAGGGCGGAGGCGAAGTACTGCATCGGCAGGACGCCCGCGACGACGAGGCTGGGATACGGGGTAGTGCCCGCCGGGAAGTTCGCGAACTTGCCGAAGACGATCACGTAGACGAGCGCGGTGAACGCCGGCACGAGGATCGCCCAGGCGACTCCGAGGAAGGTCTGCTTGTAGCGGACGGCGACGTCGCGCCAGACGAGCGTCCAGAGGAGCTCGCGGTAGTGCCAGAGCTCGCCGACGTCGAGCCGCGGGACACGGCTCGACGGCCGGATCACGGTCACGCGGCCGGCCGCGTCGAGCGTCAGGTCCGGTCCGGGGCGACCCGGGTCGGAACGGCGGTGACGGCACTCCACGGCGTCCGCCGGGCCCTGGTCGAGCGGCGTCCCGGTTCGACTCACCCCGGGATGCTAGCGCCGAGCCCGGCCCGCGCCGGGCTCGTGCCGCCGCTCACGTGCTCCTGCAGCAGGACTCCGGGCTGCTCGTCCGTCAGGGCGAGGCCCGCGAGCGTGGAGACGGGCACGTCGACGGGTCGGTCCGCCCGGTAGAGGACGAGGGTGTACGTCGGCTTCCGCTCCACACCGACCACACGGAAGCCCGGGACGGGTCTCGGCGTGCCCACCGTCGGTGGGGTGAGCCCACCCGCCGAGTAGCCACCCTCCGTCGCGAGGCCGACCACCGCGATCTCCCGGACGCGCGCGACGTCGCCGGCCGGCTCCTCGAGGCCCGGAAGATAGGGACGCCAGAGCGTCCGATTCATGTACGGCGTGACGACGATCGCACGCGTGCCGTCCACGCGCCGAAGCGCCTGCGCCGCGCCTCGCCAATCGGTCCGGCCGTAGGTCCGGTCGACTGCCGGCGCCACCGCGACGGCCGTGCAGAGCGCACAGAGCACCGTGGCGGCCGCGATCCCCGTCCGTCCGGACGCGTACCCGGCGCCGATGCAGACGGCCGCGGGCACGACAGCCGTGATCGTGTTCCGCGCGATCAGGAAGTCGACCCCGACCAGCGCGAGGAGCACCGGCGTCAGGACGGCCGCGACGACGAGCGACCCCGCGACGAGCGCGCCGGGCCGCTCGTCCCGGCGGAGCCGCGCGACGAGGACGATCCCGACCACCACGAGCAGCGCCGCGAGGGCGCTGCCGAGGGCCTCCGCCGGGAAGCTGTACCCCACGACGAGGTTCTTCGGGATGCCGGCGATCCGGGCGGCGAGCGAGGAGCCGGTGACCGACTCGCCGTTGCCGCGCTGCGCGAGGACGAGAGGAACGTGTGCGAGGAGAACGAGCCCGGGGAGGAGACACGCGACGACCGCCCGCCCGCGTGGCCGGACCCGAAGGAGAAGCCAGGCGGCCTCCGCCGCGACGAGGAAGACGGCGAAGTAGTGCGTCGCGATCGCGAGCGCCGACACGACGGCCCAGCCGGCGAGCCAGCCGCGTGTCCCACGCAGCGCCAGGCCGAGTGCGAGCACCGACGCCGCGCAGAGAAACGCCAGGAGCGCGTAGGACCGCGCCTCCTGCGAGTACCAGACGAGGAACGGGTTGGTCGCCACGAGCGCTGCGGCGACGATCCCCGTGCGCCTCGACACGAGGACGGCGCCGGCGAGATAGGCGACCGGGATCGTGGCGGTGCCCACGAGCGCCGAGAGCGAGCGGAGCCCGACCTCGCCGAGACCGAAGACCGAGCTCCAGGCCCACGCGACGACGTAGTAGAGGTACGGAGTCGCCTCCGTCCGGGGGATCTCGCGCAGCACGTCTGCGAGGCCCCTGTCGAGGAGCGAGGCGGTGACGAGCTCGTCCAGCCAGAAGCTCTGCCGGTCGAGCGTGGGGAACCGGAGGGCGGCCCCGAGCACGGTCAGCGCGACGACCGGCAGCCACCTGGACCACGGGCGCATCAGGCCGCCGGCAGGTCCCTGGCGGGACGGTCCCCTGCGAGCGCCGCCAGGGCGGTCACGATGAAGAGGGGGTAGAGCGGCAGGGAGAACTCGGGCGCCACGCCCTGCGACGCCGCATGGATCAGCAGCACCGCCGCCGCGGCAGCCCAGAGCACCACGATCGTCTGCCAGCCTCGCGGCCGTCGCCACACGAGCGCGACGACGCCGACGAGAATCCAGAGCGGCGGCCGCGGGAACCGGGGCGTGATGCGGTCGAGGATCTCCGTGACCCACGCTTGACCCGCGCGCGAGGGGAGCTCGGCGTCCCAGGTGCGGATCTGCGAGACGATCTCGCGGTAGCGCCGCTGCTCCGCCGGATCGCTCCAGACGAGCGACGGGTCGGTGACCGTGCAGGAGTCGATGTAGTCCGAGGCGCACCAGACGAACCCGTACGGCACGGCATCGAGCAGCACCGTCGCCTGCGGATTCGGCAGCGTCACGCCGTCGCTCACGAACGTGGGCGCGGGAGGTGCCGGCGCAGTCTGCGCGCGCGGCGCGATCCCCTCACGGATCGGCGCCTGCATGAGGAACTGCCAGAAGACGTCGGCCACGCCGCGGGCGTACGTCCCCGGATGCGCCCGGATCGCCTCGACGGCGGAGTCGAAGATCGTCTCGTAGTTGCTGTCGCGGCCGAGGTACCGATCGGAGAGCGCGATGAGCCGCACCGTCTCGTAGTTCGATCCGTTGGCCAGATAGGCATCGAGCGGGACGTGGAGCGAGGCGAACGGCTCCTCGGTCAGGACGTGTCGCTCGATCAGGTCGGCGAGCCGCCTGGAGGCAGGGCCGTTCTCCGGCGCGACCGTCCTGTCGGCCAGCCAGACGCGAAGGAACGGGACCCAGGCACGTCCACCCCGGGCGACGGTCGTGTCGTCGTAGCGGATCCCGTTGTGGGCGGCCCACCCCGCGAGCGGCAGAACCGCAGCGGCGAGGCAGACGGCGACCCACGTGAAGCGCCGCCGCCACGCCGCGGCCGCGAGGAGCGGCACGAGGACCGCCGGGAGCAGCACCTGGTTCGCGGGCCGGATGAGAATCAGGGCCGCGATGCCCGCGCCCAGCACGACGAACCCCGCGGTGCCGGGCCGACGAAGCGTCCGCGCGAGCACGAGCGCCCAGAGCGACAGGCCGGTTGCGAACACGGCGTCGCTCGAGGCCTGGTGGTAGATCGTCGCCCACGCCGGGTAGACGAGGAGGAGCACGGCCGACGCGAGCGCGGGAACCCGTCCGAAGACGAGCGCGGTCGCGCTCCACGCCACCACCGTGACGGCGAAGAGGACACCGAACACGATCTCGAGGAGGACGCTCCCGCCGAGTGCCATCGGCAGCCCGACGACGATCGGCGTGAGCGGGGTCCGGAAGAGCTGCACCTGCGACAGCGGCGGCTTGCCGTCGAACAGCTGCAGGTAGTAGACGAGGTAGTCCCACGTGTCCCGCCCCTTCGCCATCGGCCAGCCGAGGGCCTGGAGCCAGAAGATGCCCAGGGCGACGACGAAGAGCACGGCAGCGGCCCGGCGGGTCGGGACGAACGCGAGGATGCGGCCCCCGAGACCGCTCACGAACGCAGGCTTCCCGCGAGACGGCGGACACGGGCCGCGGGCCCGCGCTCGAGCCGGGCGAGCCGCGCCTCGAGCTCGTCGATCCGCTCCCCGAACGACGCACCGAGGTCGGCCTCCCCGAGCACCGTGTACTCGGCGGCGAAGCGGGCCGCGTCCTCGACGGCCGAGGGGAGCACGGGATCGTCGCGGGGCGCCGGGTCACCGGCCGGACCGAAGCCGAGCGCGCGCAGCGTGTCGCGGAGATGCGTGTCGATCGCGTACGTGCCGTCCCGGAGCCCGGCCTCGAGCATCGCGTCGTCGACCACGAGCGGGGCGTAGAAGGCGTCGAGCCTGCCGGCGAGGTAGGCGTCGTATGCCTCCGCCATGTGACCGGGTATCCCCTTCTCCGCATTCCGCTCGAGCGCGACGAACTGGGTCACGTACTTGCGTCTGCACTGCTCGGAGGAGCGAACCGGAAAGTGGAGGATCTCGATCGGGTACCAGCCGCGCAACGCCACGAGGCCGTCCGCCAGCGCCTCGTGGTTGCCGCGGCCGATGCGCACCTCCGCACTGGCCCGATGAGCGGACTTGAAGTGGGTGCTGAGCGGGTGCGGATGGAAGCTCGGGGTACAGAGGCGGGCGGTCATCCGCTCCGCGAAGGAGCGCGCGTCGTCGGGTCGCGGAACGAAGTTCCGCCAGGCGCCGCGAACCGCGCCGAAGCGAGCGGGCACGGCGCCGAGCAGCTCCTTGAGGCTCGCTCCCCGCGCGTGCCAGAACTCGTCTGCGTCGGTGTTCAGGACCCAGTCCGCACCGAAGTCGGTCGCCGCGAGCTGCGCCATGCGGGTGACCCACTCGCTCTGCCGAAGGTCGTCACCGGGCTCGCGGATCAGGTGCAGCACGCCGTCCCGGGCGTAGCGCTCGAGGATCTCCGTCGTCCCGTCCTCGGAGCGGTTGTCGGTCGCGACCACGAAGTCGACGCCGGCATGGAGGTGGTAGGCGATCTGCGCGTCGACGATGTCGGCCTCGTCGCGCACGAGGAGGGTCATGACGAGCTTCATGGCGCCGTGGAGGTTAGTCCCCGACCCAGGCGATCATTTCCGCTGCGACGGCATAGCGGTGCGCGCCGCGGCGCACGCTCCGGTGCATCCCGAGCAGCGGCAGCTGCGAGCGGTACCGGCGGATCGCGCGCCACTTCGCGAGGCGGTCACGGGGGCGCAGGGGACTGCGCTCGAACACCGCGGGCCCGACAAGCTCTGCGAGCCAAGCGTGCACGTGGGGCCGCGTTCCCTCTCGGCGCGTGTACGGCTGTTCGCGTAGAGCCCGACCGGACCCGAGGCGAGCCTGGTGTCCGACTTGAAGTCGGACACCAACGTCCGCACGAGCCAATCGTGATCGGGATGGCTGAGCGGGAACCCTGGAAGGAGCACGGCGTCCGCCGCCCTCGACCACACGTTCGACGGCGGCACGGACGTCCTTGGCCTTCCCGTGCCGCTCGTAGTCGACGCTCCCGAACGGCAGCCACCGTGGCACCGCCCCGAGCACGGCGCATGCCTCGCGATCCTCCTCGCGCCGGCCACGAGCCGCCTCGCCCTCCGACGCGTAGCCGGCGCGTGCATCCCAGCCTCCGGCGGGCGCTTCCGAGTCGGGGTCGCAGCCGAGGACGGTGAGGAGCTCGACGACCGCTCCGCCCCGGCTCCAGCAGGCGATCGACGCGCCGAGCGAGAGCACGCCGTCGTCGGGGTGCGGCGAGACGACGACGACCCGGCCCGACGTCTCCTCCGGCATGCGCCCGACCACGACGCCGTATGATCGCGGCGTTGACGTCGGGCCGCTCGGTGAACCCCCGCCGCTATGTCCCCGAGCCCGTTCTCGCGCGGCTGCGGCCGCTGCGTGCGGCGTACGTCGATTGGCGCCGCCGGCGCCCGCCCGCGCTCGGCGACCTCCGTCGCGTGACGCCGATCGACCCGAACTGGGGCTTCGAGCGCGGCACGCCGATCGACCGGGTCTACGTCGAGGAGTTCGTCGGCGCGCACGCAGACGACATCCGGGGCCGCGTGCTCGAGATCGCGGCGCCGGACTACACGACGCGGTTCGGGCGCGGCGTCGAGCGGGTCGACATCCTGATGGCCGCCGAGGGCAATCCACAGGCGACGATCGTCGGCGACCTCACGGACGCGCCCCACATCCCGAGTGACTCCTTCGACTGCGCGATCGTCACGCAGACGCTCCAGTTCGTCTACGACGTCCGCGCCGCGCTCGCGACGCTCCACCGGATCCTCGCGCCGGGCGGTGTCCTCCTCGCGACCGTGCCCGGGATCACGAAGATCTCGCCGCCCGAGGACGAGGAGTACGGCGAGTGGTGGCACTACACCGCGCGCTCGGCCGGGCGGCTCGCGGAGGAGGCGTTCGGCACGGGAAACGTCGAGGCGCGCTCGTACGGGAACGTCCTGAGCGCGGCGGGGTTCCTCTACGGTCTCGCCGCTTCCGACCTCTCGCCCGAAGAGCTCGCGGCGCACGACCGGCTCTACGAGGTCGTCGTCGGCGTGCGGGCCGTGAAGCGTCGGGCATAGCCCGGGATCGGGCGACGCGGCCCTCTACGACGCGCCGGTCGTCCTGCCGGCGCCGGTCACCCGCGTCGCCACGCGCCGGATCTTCCGGTAGGCCCTTCGCGGCAAGCGCTGCTCGACGGTCTGGAGCCTGCGCTCGAGCTCGTCGAGTCGCCGCTGGAGTCGGACCACGTCCGCCTCGCCGAGCACGGCTGCCTCGACGGCGTACTCGGCGTCCTCCACGAGCGTCGGCAGCGGGAAGCCGAGCTCCGCAGCGCTCCCCGGCGGCACGTAGCCGCCCGACGGGTCGCGGAGCTGGGAGAGCGCGTCACGAAGCCGCGTGTCGACGACGAGCCTGCCCTCGGCCGTCCCGCGCTCGAGCTCGCCGTCCGACACGACCAGCGCGTCGTAGTAGTCGCCGATCCGCCCGCTCCGGAGTGCCGCGTACATGTCGGCGTGGTATGCGGTGGGCGCCCTCGCAATGTGCTTCTCGAACGCTGCGCCCTGGAGCTCCGCCTTGTGCGCACACTGGGCCGCAGAGCGCAACGGGAAGTGGAGGCACTCGATCGGGAACCATCCCCGGAGCGGCGCGAACGGGCTGTCGACGAGCGCGTGATTGCCACGCGTGACCTGGATCTCGGGATGACCGCGGTGGACGATCTTGCGGATCGGCTTGTACAGCGATGCGGGGTCGTTGATCGGCGCGAGCGCCGAGAAGCGCACGGTCATCCGCTCGGCGAAGTCCTCGTCGCCCGGCCGCGGGCAGAAGACGCGCAGGAACGCTCCGACCGTCCCGTACCGCGGCGGCACGGCTTCGAGCACCGCTGACAGGGACGCCCCGCGCGGCCACCAGAACTCGTCTGCGTCGGAGTTGATCACCCAGTCGGCCCGGTGCTCGGTGGCCGCGAGGCGCGCCATGCGCGTCACCCACTCGTTCTGACGGAGGTCCTCTCCGGGCTCGCGGATGAGGTGGACGTGCCCCGACCGCGCGTACTGCTCGAGCACCTCGGTCGTGCCGTCCTGCGACCGGTTGTCGGTCGCGATCACGAGGTCGGCGCCGGCGTTCAGGTGGAACGCGAGCCACGATTCGACGATGTCGATCTCGTCGCGCGCGAGAAGCGTCATCACGAGCGTCATCGCCGCGCCAGTCTACGAGAACTGTTGAGCGGCCCTCGCTCGAGCGCTCGAGCCGCCCTCGAGCGCCCGCACGCGCTGCTCGGCGCGGACGATGCCGTCGATCTCGACGAGAACCGACGCCTCTGCGGCGTACGCCGCGTCGTCGGCGGCACTCGGGCGCGGGAACGCGAGCCGCCGCTTCGCCGCCGGGCAGGACGAAGCGTCCCGTCGTCTCGGCGGAGAGCGCTCGCAGCGCGTCGCGCAGGCGCGTGTCGACGGCGAGCGTGCCGTCCGCGAGGCCACGGGCGAGCGCGTCGTCGTCGACCGCGAACGAGGCGTAGAACGCGTCGAGGCGGCCGCTCCCGGAACGCCGCGTCGAGGAGGAGCTCGATGCAGGGTCGGCTCGTAACCCCGCGCTGCGAAGCCAGCCACCGCGCGCCTTGCGCTCGAGCTGCGCGACCGAGCGGAACGAGAAGTGCATGACCTCGATCGGATGCCAGGCGCGGAGTGGCTCGAGCCCCGGGGCCTCTGCGTTGTGGTTCCCGCGCTCGATCTCGACCTCGGACGTGCGCACGGTGCGCGACCTTCTGGTGGGCGTGGAAGATCGTCTCCTTGTCGCCCGGGTCGGCCGGCGTCGCGAGACGAACGGTCATGCGCTCCGCGAAGAACGAGCCGTCATCCGGGCGGGGCAGGAAGTGGCGCCAGCAGCCGCGGACGACGCCGTACCGCTCCGGGACGGTCGCGAGGACGTCCTTCAGCGACCCTCCTCTGGGCCACCAGAACTCGTCGGCGTCGGCGTTGATCACCCAGTCGGCGCCGTGCTCGGTGGCGGCGAGGCGCGCCATCCGCGTCACCCACTCGTCCTGGCGCATGTCGTCACCGGGCTCGCGGATCAGCCGCAGGAGCCCCGCGCGCTCGTACCGCTCGAGGATCTCCGTGGTCCCGTCGCTCGAGGCGTTGTCCATCGCGATGACGTGGTCGACGCCCGCGTGCAGGTGGAACGCGAGCTGCGCGTCGACGACGTCGGCCTCGTTGCGCGCCAGGAGTGTCATGACGAGCCTCATCGCTCGCCCCGGACGCCTTCGAGGACGGCGTCGACGACGCGCTCGGCCGCCCGCCCGTCGACGGGGCCGACGACCTGATCGACCGCCCGGCGCCGCTGCGGCGCGAGCTCGTCCGGGCTGCTCGAGCGCGCGCTCGATGCCGGAGACGACCTCCGCGAACGACTCGGCGCGGTAGAAGGCGCCCGAGGCGGCGAGCTCCTCGTAGTGCTTTCCGACGACGTTCTTCGCCGCCCATGACTCGCCCGCCGGCGCGCCCTCGTCGTAGAGGACGCAGACGGCCGGGCGGTCGCCGACCAGTGCGTCGAGGAGGATCGTCCCCGCGTTGCAGACGACGACGTCCACGTGCTGGAGGAGCGTCGCGAGGTCCTCGAGGTCGGTGAAGCTCGCCTCCTGCACCGCGACCCCCTCGCGCCCCGCCGCGGCCGCGAACCGCTCCCGCCACCGGCTGTCGCGCGGGTGGGGCCGGAACAGGAGCTGCGGGCGGTCGCGGGGGGCCTGCTCCCACCATCCGAGGAGGCGCTCGACGAACCGCCCCTCGTACGGCGCATTGCTCGGCGTGTTCCCGGCGACGAGCACGAGCGGCCGGCGCGGGTCGAGCCCGTACCGGCCGAGGAGCGCCTCGTACTCTGCGCGCGGCCGGCTGCGGTGGAAGAGGTCGGTCTGCGGCCATCCGGTGACCCGCACGCGCTCCGGCGCGATCCCGTGATACAGGCGGAGGTCGTCCTCCATGACCCGGTTCTGGACGACGTAGAGCGCGCAGTGAGGGGAGATCACCCCCTTGCCCACGGTGTGGTCCCAGCTCGCGATGTGCGCGACGACCGGAAGCCGCAGGCGGCGCGCCGCCGTGAGGAACGGCACCGCGCTCGCGGGCTGCGCGTTCGAGAGCACGAGGCCCGAGCACTCCCGCCGCATCGTCTCGAGCAGCCGTCCCGGGACGTGCCGTCGCGCGCCGAAGAACCATCGCTCCATCGCCCGCTCGACCGCGGGCCGGTGCGGGAGTCGGCTGTCGCGGTCCGTGTCGAGCATCCAGTTCGGGTGACCCGGCTGCATGCGTTCCGCGTGGAAGCCGTGGCGATGGTTCAGGCGGATCGCGAGCGGGTGGTAGCCGAGCTGCCGGTCGAGCCACGCGTCGGCCCGTGTCAGGGCGCGGTCGGAGACGCCGTCCGGCACGGTGAGCTCGGCCCCGTCCAGCACCGTGAGGCCCGCGAGCCGGCCGGCCCAGTCCGCCGCCGCTTCGCGGGGCACCAGGAACACGGCGGCGAGGTTCCCGTCGAGGCGCTCGCGGAGGCCACTCGACGATCCCCGTGTCGACGAAGACGCGGATCGAGAGCTGATCGGGGAGGACGACCCAGGTCCGCTTCGTCATCGAGCGACGGGCGAGCTGGCTGTGCCGGCTCGGCGGCCGACGCTCGCGGCGATCCGCGCCGCGAGCGACGCGCCGTCGAGGGCGTGGAACCCGAGCGCCTCCTCGGGCGTCCCGCACGCGGGCCAGCCCTCGACGCCGAAGACCGTGACGGCACGGCCCGGGAGCGCAGCCCTGAGGCCGTCGCCGAGGCCACCGACCGGCGCGTGGTCCTCGAGGACGAAGACGTGCTCGAAGGGTGCGACCTCGGCGGCGAGCCAGTCGGCGTCGAAGCGGTTGAGCCACGGCATCGCGACCACTCGCAGCGACAGCTCTCCGCTGTCGGCCAGCCGCTCGCTCGCGAGGAGCGCCTCGTGCAGCATCACCGGGCCGTACGAGAGCAGGACGGCGTCGGTTCCGTCCCGCAGCACGCTGCCGCGTCCGATCGTCGCTCGCTGCCGCGGGGAGCTCGATCCGCCGCGGCGAGGGGCCGATCGCGAGCCGCAGCGCGACGCTCTCGTCGGCGTCCTCGACCGCCCAGCGGAGCAGCTCGCCCGTCTCCGCGCGCCGAGCCCGGCTGGACGATCGTGACGTTGGGGAGCGCCTCGAGCAGCGAGATGTCCCGAACGCTCTGGTGCGACTTGCCGGGCCCGGCCGGGATGAGCCCCGCGTAGTGGAGCGCGTAGACGACCTTCGAGCCCTCGCTCGCCTGGTTGTAGATCTGCTCGTTCGCGCGGGAGGCGAGAAAGGAGGCGAACGAGTTGACGACCGGCAGCAGCCCGTGGCGCGCCATGCCTGCCGCCGCCGAGACCATGTCCTGCTCGGCGATCCCACACTGGAAGAAGCGATCGGGGTAGGCGAGCTCGAAGGCGCGCGTACGGCAGTCCGACGCGAGGTCCGCGTCGAGCACGACGAGGTCGTCTCGCGCCGCGCCGAGCGCGAGGAGCGTCTCGCCGTACGCCTCCACGACGTACTCCGCCGCTTCGCGTCGGGAGACCGTCCTCGGTCGAGCGCCCGCGCCCGACTCCGGCTCGCCCTCGAGCCCACCGCCCGCGACATCGGGCTCGACCGTCTCGAGGGCCGGAGGCTCCAGCCCGACCGCCGCGCACGCCTCCGAGAGGCGGGCCTCCAGCTCGGCGAGGGCAAGGGCGAACGGCTCGTCGCCCGGTGCGCCCGCGTGCCAGCGGTACGTCCCGCCGCCGTCGACGAGCGCCGTCGGGTGCTCCATGAACGAGACGCCGCGGCCCTTGACGGTCTGCGCCACGAGCGCTTTGGGCGAGTCGGCTCCGTCACGGAAGCGCGCGAACGCGGCACGCAGCGCCGCGTGGTCGTGCCCGTCGACCGTCTCCACGTGCCACCCGAACGCGCGGAGCTTCTGCTCGAGGTCGCCGAGGGCGACGATCTCCTCGGTCGGCTTGTCGGACTGGACCTCGTTGCGGTCGACGACGACCCACAGCCTGCCGAGGCGCTCGTGCGCGGCCGACTGGAGCGCCTCCCAGTTCTGACCCTCCTGGAGCTCCCCGTCTCCGGTCATCACGACGACGCGTCCACCGCGTCCGAGCAGGCGCTTGGCGAGCGCGATCCCGCGCCCCTTGGAGATGCCCATCCCGAGCGATCCCGAGCTCGCCTCGATGCCGGGCACGCCGACGTCCGGATGCCCGTCGAGCCCGCCGAGGCGGCGGAGCCGGAGCAGCCGCTCGCGGGAGACCACGCCGAGCGCGAAGAGTGCCGCGTACAGCCCGGGCACGTCGTGGCCCTTCGACGAGAAGAAGACGTCGCGGTCGGGATCGTCGAACCCCCGCTCGGCAACGTCCAGCTCGTCGAACAGGAGGTGCGCGACGACGTCGAGGGCGCTGAAGGTGGAGCCGAGGTGCCCCGAGCCCGCGCGCTTCACCGCGACGAGCGCGTTCACCCGGCACGCGTCGGCAAGCAGCGCCAGCTTCGCGTCGGCGTCGACGTCGGCGGCGCGCAGGCGATCGAGCTCGTGCTTCGGGACGAGGCGCAGATCCGGCATCCGACAGGAGACCGTAGCCGACGCTCGGCCGGGGTTCAGGTCGAGCGTGGGCCGAAAAGCCCGGCGGTCGCGAGCAGGACGAACGCCGGGACGACCGGCACCGAGTACTCGGCGACCGCGTACACGGCGAGGGACGTCGACACCATCACCGCGAGCGCCGAGCCTGCGAGAGCTCCGGCAACGGCGATGCGTCGCGGCCGGCGCCAGAGCGCCGCGACGAGGCCGACGAGGAGCCACATGAAGGGCCGCGGGTAGAGCCGCGAGAGGTCGTCGACCACCCGCACGAGCCCTGGGCGCTGCCCGCGCTTCGGGAGACCGTCGAGCAGCGAGCTCACCTTCCGGTCGAGCGCCGCCGCGCCTGCACGGTCTGCGGGGTAGCGGAACACGAACGCGTGGTCGTCCGGCGACGTCCACACCTCGCGGATGCGTCCGTCAGGGGTCGAGATGTACGGCGCCTCGCGTGACGACGGGATCAGGTCGTCGCCGGTCGGCGCCGGCGTCGGAGGCGTGCTCGCCTGGGACGCCGAGGAGGCGCTCGCCGGCTCGGTCGCGCTCGTGCTCGACTCCTGCCCGTCCTCCTCGACGGGGGCGTAGATCGGCCAGAGCAGAAGCCGCCACGTGTCACGCGCGACGCCGCGCAGGTAGGCCCCCGGGTGCGCGCGAATCGCCTCCCGCGCGACGCGGCCGAGATGCCGGTAGTCGTCGTCCCATCCCCACGTCCGGTCTGACAGCACCGTGAGGTCGTCGTGCATCCGGGAGCTGCCCGACGAGAAGAACGTCGCGAGGTCGATCCCGCGGGAGCGGTACGGCTCGTTCGGCAGGAGCTCGCGCGAGACCGCCCGCGCGAGCTCCTCGGATGCCGGACCGTTCCCCGGCTCGACGATGCGATCGGCGACGAACGTGCGGAACAGGAGCGACGCCGACCCGCCGCGGACGATCGTCAGGTCGTCGGCACGGACGTCGTTGTGCACCGCGAGGGCGCCGAGCGGGACGACCACCGCGACGGCGAAGGCCGCCGCCGACTCGAGGCGCGGCCGCCGCCCACGTGCGGCGACGACGGGCACGAGCACTAGGAGCACGAGCACCTGGCCGACGGGGCGGGCGAAGACCAGCCCGGCGACTCCGAGGCCGAGCGCGGCCGAGCGTGCGGCGGTCGGCCGCTCCACCGTGCGAACGACGAGGAGGGCGACGAGCGCGAAGACCGCCGCGAAGAGCGCGTCGCTCGCGAGCTCGTGGAACAGGAGGACGTAGCCGGGATAGGCGAGGAGCGCGAGGCCCGTCGCGACCGCGGCGATCGACCCGAACCGGCGCGCCACGCAGAACCACGCGAGGACGGAGAGCGCATAGAGAAGCGCGAACCCGACCTCGCTCGCCAGCGGGCCCGCCTCGAGCAGCAGCCCGGCGACGAGCGGCGTGCCCGGCGTGCGCTGCAGGAGCGCGTTCGGGAAGACCACGTGCGCGTCGAAGAGCTGTGCGAAGTCGAGGAGGTACCGCGGGAGGTCCCTGCCCCCCTGGAGCGGGAGCGCGAACGAGACGGCCGAGTACACCAGGAGCGCCGCGGCGAGCACGGTGGGCACCGCGGCCCGGCTCTCGACGAACGTGTCGATTGCGCGACCGGCGCGAACGACCGTGCCTCGCGGGGTCGCCACCGCGCCAGCCTACTCCGGCGCATGGATGGTCTCGCGGGTGCGCGTGCTACGGTCGACCGCCGAGCGCGATGTCCCGAGCCGCACCCGAGATCTCCGTCGTCATCCCCTGCCTGAACGAGGAGGAGGCGGTCGGCAAGGTCGTCGACCAGTCGCTCGAGGGGATCCGTCGCTCGGGGCGTCCGGGCGAGGTGATCGTCGTCGACAACGCCTCGACCGACGGCTCCGCAGAGGTCGCGGCCGAGCACGGGGCGACGGTCGTCCGCGAGGAGCGCCCCGGCTACGGCAGCGCGTACCTCGCCGGGCTCGCGGTCGCGCAGGGCGACTACATCGTGATGGGCGACGCCGACGAGACCTATCCGATGCAGGACCTGGCGCCGTTCGTCGACCGCCTCGCCGACGGCGACGACCTCGTGATGGGGTCGCGGTTCGAGGGGACGATCCACGGCGAGGCGATGCCGTGGCTCAACCGCCACATCGGCAATCCGATCCTCACGGGGCTCTTGAACGTCCTCTTCGGCGTCAAGATCTCCGACGCCCACTGCGGGATGCGGGCGGTGCGACGCGACGCGCTTCCCGTCCTCGACCTCCACTCGACCGGGATGGAGTTCGCCTCGGAGATGGTCTTCAAGGCGTTCCGCCGCAAGCTCCGCGTGAGCGAGATCCCGATCGACTACTACCCGCGGGTCGGGGAGTCGAAGCTGAACCGCTTCGGCGACGCCTGGCGCCACGTGAAGTTCATGCTGCTCTACAGCCCGAGCTGGCTCTTCTTCGTTCCCGGGCTGATCCTGCTGGTGCTCGGTGTGCTCGGCGCGCTCGTGCTCGCCGCAGGGCCGGTGACGGTCCTCGGCCGCACCTGGCAGATCCACACGCTCTTCCTGTTCATGTTCGCGATCCTGCTCGGGATGCAGGTCGTGCAGCTCGGGATCTTCGCCCGGGCGTTCGCCGCCGAGCATCTCGGCGAGACGGACCCCCTCGTCGAGCGTGCCCGCGGGCGGCTCCGCCTCGAGCACGGCCTCGCCGCAGGCGGCATCCTGCTCCTCGCGGGCATCGTGACGCTGCTCGTGATCTTCGTCGGCTGGGCGGTCGGCGGCTTCGGCGAGCTTTCGCACGAATACGCGACGGCGGTCGGGTTCACCCTCGTCGCGCTCGGCGTGCAGGTCGATCCTCGGGTCGTTCTTCCTCGGCCTGCTGACGATGCGCACGACCGATCCCTCGCAGGCGACCATCGTCGAACGCGTCCCGGCCTGATGGACGGGTACGTCCCGCTCAACGAGCGGCCGCTCGGCGGTCACACGCTGCTCCTCTCCCTGACACTCGCCGATCGGCCGCACGACGTGCTCGACGTCGGCTGCTCGTCCGGCTATCTCGCGACCCCGCTCGCGGAGGCGGGTGCCCGCGTGGTGGGCGTCGAGCTCGACCCCGCAGCGGCCGAGGCAGCGCGGTCGGTCTGCAGCGACGTGCTCGTCGGCGACATCGAGTCGATGGCGCTCCCGCTCGAGCCGTCGTCGTTCGACGCGATCGTCTGCGGCGACCTCGTCGAGCACCTCCGTGACCCCGAGGCGGCTCTGGCCCGGCTGCGTCCCCTTCTTCGGCCGGGCGGCAGGCTCGTCCTCTCGACGCCCAACGTCGCGAACTGGGCGATGCGCCTCTCGCTTCTCGCCGGGCGCTGGCGGTACACCGACAGGGGGATCCTCGACCGAACACACGCGCACCTCTTCACGAGGAAGACGCTCGTCGAGACGGTCGAGGCCGCCGGGTATCGCGTCGTGGCGCTCGACCACACCGCTCCCGTCCCGGGCGTCGGCACGCCGACCGTCGAGCGGCTCGCGCACGCGGTCGCACGGGTCAGGCCGTCGCTCTTCGCCTACCAGTTCGTGCTCGCCGCGACCCCCGCGTGATCTCGGTCGTCATCCCCGTCAAGAACGGCGGCGCCGACCTCGCGCGTTGCCTGGCTGGGATCGCCGTGCAAGCGATCGAGGAGGAGATCGAGGTGGTGGTCGTCGACTCGGGCTCGACCGACGGCAGCCTCGAGCGAGCGCGTGCCGCCGGCGCGATCGTGCACGAGATCCCGCCCGACGAGTTCGGCCACGGCCGCACCCGGAACCTCGGCGTCGAGCTCGCGCGAGGCGAGACGGTCGTCTTCACGTCCCAGGACGCGGTCGCGGACGACGCGGGTTGGCTCGCGCCGCTCGTGGCGGCGGCGCGCTCGGGGCCGGACGTCGCAGGGGCGTACGGCCGCCAGCTCCCCCACCCGGACGCCCGCCCGCCCGAGCGCTTCTTCCTCGACTTCCTCTACGGGCCGAAGCCGCGCGTGCAGCGCCTCGAGCCGGGCGACGGAGCTCACGTTCGAGGCCACCCTCTTCTCGAACGTCAACGCCGCGATCCCGCGCGCGACCCTCGAGCGGTACCCGTTCCGCGACGACCTGACGATGAGCGAGGACCAGGAGTGGTCGCGGCGCGTCCTCCGCGACGGGCTCTCGCTCGTCTACGAGCCGCGCGCCGCGGTCCGACATTCGCACGCGTACACCGTGCGCTCGGCGTTCCGGCGGTTCTTCGACTCAGGCGTGTCGGCGGAGCACGCCTACGTCGAAGGCGACGAGTCGCGCGCGGCGCTCCGTCGAGCCGGCACACGGTACGCGCGAGAGGAGCTCTCCTGGCTCTGGCGCACGGGCCGCAGGCGCTGGATCCCGTACACGGTCGTCTACGAGCTCGGCAAGTTCGCCGGCCTCCAGCTCGGCCTGCGTCACCACCGGCTGCCGCGCAGGCTCGTCCGGCGCGTGAGCAGCTACGACACCGGGTGAGCGGCGAGCACGTCTTCGCGGACGTCGCAGCCCCAGCCAGGGCCTGAGGGCACGACGAGCTCGCCGTCGTGCACCTCCGGGACGGCCGTCGTCAGCTCCTCGCGCCAGGGGACGTCGTCGACGTCGATCTCGAGGAGACGCACGTTCGGGATCGCCGCGCACCACTGGGCGGCGATGAAGGTCGCGAGGTGGCTGTAGTAGTTGTGCGGCGCGCAGGCGACCTCGTGCGTCTCGGCGAGCGCGGCGATCTTCAGCGACTGCGCAAAGCCGTTCCAGATCACGTCGACCGACGCCACGTCCATCGCGCCCGCCTCGAGATAGGGGCGAAATCCCCGCAGCGTGTAGAGGTTCTCGCCCGAGCAGAGCGGCACCGGGGAGCGACGCCGCGCGTGCGCGAGCGCCGCGGGGTCGTACGAGTCGACCTCGAGCCACGCCAGGTCGTACGGCTCGAGCGCTCGCGCGACACGGACGATCCCCTCGGTCGTGAGGTTGAAGTTGAGGTCGACGATCGGTTGCGCCTTGCCGCCCGTTCCCTCGCGGAAGGCGTCGAGCAGGCGGGTGAGCGCGTCGAGGAGCTCGGGCGTCGGGTTCCGGTCGGTCCCGCCGTCCCGGCCGAACCCGGGCATGAGCACGCGCGGCTCCTCGCCCGGGCACGACGATGTTGGTCTTGAACGCGCGGTAGCCGCGGTCGACGACCTCTCGCCCGAGCGCCGCCACGGCGTCGTAGGAGTCGAGCTTCGCCGTGCCCGTCACGTCCCACGCCCGCGCGCGCGTCGTGCCGCAGTGCGACCAGTAGAGCGGGACCGTCTCGCGCGTCGGCCCGCCGAAGAGCTCCGCTACCGAGACGCCGAGCGCCTTCCCCTTGAGGTCGAGCAGCGCGTTCTCGATCCCGCCGATCGCCTTCTGCACGATCGAGCCGGGGCTCTGGCGCGTGCGGCGGTAGAGGTCCCAGTGGATCGCCTCCACCGGCGCGCGGGTCGCGGCCGACGACGAGCGGCGCAAGGTCGGACACCACGCCGGCGAGCCCGCTCGGCGAGCCGTGCGAGTCGGTCACCTCCGACCAGCCGACCAGCCCGTCGTCGGTCGTCGCCTTGACGAAGAGCCACGGCCGCCACCCGGCGTCGCAGGCGAGCGTCTCGAGAGAAGCGAGTCTCACGAGGCGGGAGGATACGCGCTCCTCGGTCCCGTCGAGGCTCGGAGACCGCGTGGATCCAGCGGTTCACGTCGCCCCACGCAGATCCACTATTTGGGGCTCGATCGACCGGCGGCCCGGCGCGAGCGACTGCTCATCGCGGAGCGGGCGCGTCCACGACGCCCGCCACCTGGAGGAACGCTGCGCCCGAGCACGTCATGACGATCGTGCCGTTCTCGTCGAGGTCCGGGCCGACGAAGACGGCGCGCCGCGCCGGGACGGGCGCGAGACCGGCAATCGAGATGCGGGCTCCCGGGGCAGGGTCGGCGAACAGGAGCCAGGTTCCGGACCTCCCGGCGCGGACGCGCGTCCCCACCCCGCAGGTCACAGCATCGGGCGGGCCGGGAACCGACGGTGCCCGGTCGAGCCGGGCTGCCAACGGCGGATCCGGGTCGGTGGCCACGACGCCCCCTCGCGGCAGACGGGCCCCGGCGTCCGCGATCCCGTAGAGGTGCGGCGCGAGTGCGCCGACCCAGCGCCAGCGAGTCATGAAGTCGAGGTCTTCCTGAACCGGGTCGGCCACGAGCAGGTACCGGTAGCCGTCTCGGTGGATCGCCTCCAAGGAAGCGTCTAGGGCGTGGGAAGTCACCATGTGCCCGCGCCGGTGCGCGTAGTAGAGGACGGCCGGCGACCAGTCGAGGCCGACGGTCGCGACGAGGTCGTCGCTCGACGTGTGCGATGCGATCTCGCTCGCGAGCGGCATGACCTGTGGGTCGTCGTAGCCGCCGTGAATCCGCAGCCAGTAGCCTCGGCCGAGCTCCAGCGTTCCCCACGCGAGGAGCAGCGCAGCGCACGGGAGCACCGCCACGAGCCAGCGGGGGCGGACGACGGACCAGAGCCAGCCCGATTCCGAGACCGACCAGCGCGGCGACCGCCGGGCTCAACGCCACGGAGTAGTAGTCGTGCCGCACGTAGAGGTTCATGAAGACGAGTGGTGGGAGGACGGCCGCGGACGCGACTGCGAGCCAGAAGAGCCGCTGCGTCGAGCGCCACGCGGCGATCGCGGCGGGCACGAGCAGGAGCGCGTACAGGCTCACCACGTTCGGCACCGTGTTCGCGAGGATCGATCGCCACGCATCGGGATCGAGCCGCTGGGCAACCGTTCCGAAGTTCCACTCCCGCAGGTTCCAGCCGGTCAGCCACTCCGTGACCGGGCTCGCCGCCTTGATCGCGTCTGCATGCCGCGTCCAGAGCGCTCCGGCGACGAGCGGCACGGCGACGAGGACGACGGTCCACGGGTCGATCCTTTTCCACTTCGCGGTGTCGCGCGGCTCGCGGGCCTGGTACGCGAGCGCGGGCAGGATCCAGAAGGCCGCGGTCGTCGGCTTCACGAGCATCCCGACGAGGCCCGCCGCGAGCGCCGCGACCAGGAAGAGGGGTCGTCGCGTGTCGCGCCACAGGACGGCCGCGTATGCGAACCCGACCGCGCCGGCCGTCGCGAGGTACTCGATCATCGAGGTGCGGCTCCAGACGAGCGCGAGCGGCGTGAACGTGAAGGCGATCACGGCGCCGACGCCGCTGATCGGCCCGGCCACGTGGCGGACGAGCCCGACAGCAGCAGTGCGGTCAGCACGAAGCAGACGAGGCATGTGAGTCGGAGCGCGGTGTCCTCGGCGACACCCATGTCCATCGGGAGCGTTGCGAGCGCCTGGTAGAGCGGGAACTCGAACGGCGCCTCGAACGGCGCTCCGAAGACGGGGAGCTTCGGGTGGAGGAGGTCGATGCCCTCCTCGTGGAACTCCCGAGCGGTCCATGCGGTCTGCGTCTGTCGGAACGCGTGCTTCTCGAGCAGGGGCGCGTCGAGGGTGGGCGCGACGTACACGATCAGGGCTGCGAGCACGGCGACGACCGCCCCGACCTCACCGAGGCGCAGGGCGACTGGGGACGAGAGCACCCGCGACCGGGGTGGGCTCGGGAGGGCGCCGTCTCCGGTGGCCTGTGCTGGTCATTGGAGACGGTCGGCGGGTAGGGAGCCCGGCCGATCTCGGGCAGCGTCGCGAGGCCTTCGGCGAGCAGGCGCTCCGCCCGGACGAAGTCGTCCTCGTCGTCGATGTTGAGGCCCTCGTGAGCCTTCGTGAGGAACGGCGCCACCATCCTCCCCTCGCGGGTTCCCGTCGCCGCGACGACGCGCGTCCACGCGATCTCGAGGGCGCTGTTCTGCACGTACACGGGCGGAAGCGCCTGGTACTGGCCGGCGTGCCACGCCACGTCGAGATGCGACTGGTCGAGCAGAGGCCGCATCAGTCGACTCGCCTCGTCGAGGATCCACATCTTCCCCGGATGCTCCCTGACGCGCTGGACGGCACGGATGGAATCCGCCTCGGGGGTCGCGAGGAGCTGCTCGAGGCCCCGCCGGATCACCTCCGGCCCACGGAACGGGTTGGTCGCGCGCACGATCGCGAAGAGGTCGTAGCGCTCCTCGAGCTGCGGGAGCGTCCACGCGATCCACTCGATGTCGGGTGACGTCGAGGTCGCGTACTCGTCCGGCCGGAGGAACGGCACGTCCGCCCCGTACCAGCGCGCGACCTTGGCGACCGGCTCGCTGTCGGTCGACACGACGATCCGGTCGAAGACCTCCGACTGCCGCGCCGTCTCGATCGCGTACGCGAGCAGCGGATGCCCGGCGAGTCGACGGACGTTCTTCCCGGGGACGCGCTCCGACCCCGCTCTGGCGCCGATGAGCGCTACTGCGCTCGGCATGCCGCCTCCTCGTAGAGCCACGCGAGCGCGGGCGTCGGAACGCCGAGCCTGAGCCCGGCGCGGACGACGGATCCGGTGATCGCGTCCAGCTCCGTGGGGCGTCCGGCGGCGGCATCGCGGGCCGCCGAGGTCGTGAGGTCGTGCGGCATCGCCTCGATGATCGCCCATTGGCGGCCCGGGTGAAGCTCGACGCCGTCCGCAGCGGCAACCGCACATCCCTCCGCGAGCGCCTCCTGGAGGCGCGGACGCCACCCCGGATGGTCGCGGAGCGGGCCGACGGAGCAGCGGCTCGCAACGGTCGCCGCCGCGAGCACCGCGAGCCGTGCGGCCTTCTCCCAGAGCACCTCGCCCTCGTCGTCGGCCACGACGACCTCGATCCCGCAGACGGCGAGCGGCTCGAGCCGTTCGGCGAGATCCGCGGGCGACATGTCTCGCGAGGCTGCGCGGATCGTTGCCTCCGTCCCCGTCGTCTGCACGACCACTCCCGGCTCGGGCGAGGAGGCGGACACCCGGCCGATCGACCCCGCCGCGACCGTGGTCCGTCCTGGTGACGGACTGTTGCCTGCGCCATCGACGCGCGCCCTGATCGCCGCGACGTGCTCGACGCCGTTCTGGAGCGGGAGGATCACCGCCCCGTCGAGTGCCTCGGGGGCGATCCGGTCGAGAGCCTCGTCCAGGTCGTACGCCTTCACTGCGACCACGAGCAGCGAGACCGGCGTCTCGAGCCTCGTCGTGGCCTCGACCCGCGTGAGGGTCGCCTCGTCGCCGCGCACGAGGCGCAGGCCACGGTCGCGGATCGCGGTGACCGTGCGCTCGGTGCCGACGCAGAGCGCGCCGGTCCGCGCGGCGAGCAGCCCTCCGATCCCGCCGAGCCCGAGCACGGCGATCGGCCGTGTCACGCGAGCCCGGGATCGACGACGAGGTTGACGTAGCGCGTCTCCGAGTACACGTCGAGGGCCTCGACGCCCGCCTCCTTCCAGCCCGTCCCGGACTGCTTCACGCCGCCGAAGCCCATGTGCGGCTCGCTGCCGTGCGTCCCGGCGTTGACGACGACGACGCCCGCGGCGACGCGATCCGCGAACTCCAGCGCACGGTGGACGCTTGAGGTGTGGATCGCCGCCGTGAGCCCGTACGGCGAGTCGTTCGCGACCGCGACCGCCTCGTCGAAGCTCGCGACGCGGTAGAGAGCGGCGACGGGGCCGAAGAGCTCGTCGCACGAGAGCGGGGCGTCCGGAGCGACCCCCTCGACGAGGGTCGGCGCCACGTGCCAGCCCCGCTCGCCGACCCGCGTCCCTCCCGCGAGCACCGTCGCGCCGGACGCCCGGGCGGTGTCCACCGCCCCGAGGATGCGCTCCATGCTCGCCTCCGAGATCACGGGCCCGATCGGGTCGAGCGCCTCGACGCCGCGAACGAGGCGCCCCCGGAACTCGTCGTACGCAGCGTCCATCACGACGATCCGGCTCGCCGCTGCGCATCGCTGGCCGGCGTTCGAGAACGCGGACGCGAGGGTCCACTCGACGGCCCGGTCGAGGTCGGCGTCGTCGCAGACGACGAGCGCGTTCTTGCCGCCGAGCTCCATCGCGGTCTTCGCGAGCCGACGGCCCGCCGCCTCCGCGACCAGGGCGCCCGTCGCGGCGGAGCCGGTGAAGGAGACGAGGTCGACCCGGGCGTCATCGACGAGCGGCATCCCGGCCTCGGCGCCGAGGCCCTGGAGCACGTTGAGCACCCCGGGCGGAACGCCGGCCTCGAGGCAGAGCCGGCCGAGCCACCAGGCGGACACCGGCGTGTGCTCGGACGGCTTCAGGATCGCGGCGTTCCCGCAGAGGATCGACGGGAACGCCTTCCAGGCGGCGTTCGGCAGCGGCGTGTTGAAGGAGACGAGGAGCGCCGCGACCCCGACCGGGCGCCGCATCGTCAGCACGGTGCGGTGCGGCATCGACGCGGTCGTCGTGCGGCCGTACGAGCGCCGGCCCTCACCCGCGACGAAGAAGCCCATCTCGACCGCGGCATCGGTCTCGCCGAGCGCCAGGGCGAGCGGCTTTCCGGTCTCGGCGGCCACGATCTCGCTCGCCTCCTCGCGCCGCTCACGCAGGAGCTCCGCGATCGCGCGGACGACGTCGCCGCGCTCGACGGCCGTGCGCGCGCGCCCACTCCCGCTGCGCGCTGCGCGCTGCGGTCACCGCGGCGTCCGCGTCCGCGGCGCCCGAGCGCGCGACGCGGCAGAGGTGGGTGCCGTCGGCCGGGCCGTCTTCTCGAGCCAGGCGCCGCTCGCGGGCGGCCGCTCCTCGCCGGCGACGAGGTTCGGCACCTCCGCTGGGATCACCAGGCCGACCAGCCACCGTCGACGACGAGGTTCGCGCCCGTGACGTACGACGACGCATCCGACGCGAGGAAGACGACCGCCCCGACCGCCTCGGACACGTCCATCAGCCGCCCGAGCGGGGAACGCCGGGAGAACGCCTCGACGAACGGCGCCGGCTGCCCGTTCTCGATCCCGTGCGGCGTCAGCGTGTTGACCCGGACGCCGCTGCGGCCCCAGTACGTCGCGAGGTAGCGCGTCAGGTTGACGAGCGCCGACTTGGACACCGAGTACGCGACGGGCTTGAAGAACGCCTCGCCCGCCTCGCGGCGGAACTCGTACAGGCCCTGGTCGGGCGAGAGCAGCCCGTACACCGAGCCGACGTTGACGATCGAGCCGCGCCCTTCCCGCGCCATCGCGCCGCCGATCACCTGACAGGGAACGACGACGCCGAGCACGTTCACGTGGACGACCCGCTCGAGCGACTCGACGGGCACGTCCTCGAACGGGCCGACCTCCTCGGAGGGCGCATCCGGCGGCGCGTCGATCGCCGCCGCGTTGACGAGCAGGTGCGGCACGCCCCAGTCGACCTCGACGAGCGCGAGCGCCGCCTCCACCTGAAGTCGGTCGGTGACGTCGCACGCGTGCACGCGGACGGTGCCGTCGTCGATCGCGGCGTCGAGCTCGGCCGCGTCGTCGCGCGGATCGGTGGACAGGTCGAGGATCGCCACGCGCATGCCCCGGGCGGCGAGCGCCGCTGCGAGCGCCGCGCCGAGCTGCCCCATCCCGCCCGTGATGACCGCAACGCGGCCGGTGAGGTCGAAGAGCGGGTCGCTCACGGCGCGATCGTACTCGTGTATGAGTGGGTCCGGAGCGCAGCGCACAGCTCATCGGGATACGCTCGGCCGGCGATGGGCGGCGCCCTCCTCCTCGCCGCGGCGGTCGGCTTTCTCGCAACGCTCGGGCTGGCTCGTCGCCGGCGGCGATCGGGGTGAAGACGGTGGCCACTGCGCGCCATTTCGGCGTACGTGCTCGCGTGGACGAGCCTCGTCGTGGTGACGGTGGGGGTCTCCGTCCCGCGCGAGCTGAGCCGCTGGACGCTAACGGCGGCGCTCGCAGTCGCTTGCCGCGGTGGCGCGTCCTAGGTCGCCTTCGGCAGGGACGGCACGCCGACGATCTCCGCAGTCGCGCCGGCGTGGCGCGAGGCGCTGGACGATCCCGTGGTTCGCACGCTGGCAGTCGCCGTGAGCGTGGCAGGCGTGTACGTCGCCGCCGTGGCGTTCCTCACCGTGCCAAACGATTGGGACGGGTTGACCTATCACGAGACGCGCGCGCTGCTGTGGGAGCAGCAGGGCGGGGTCGGCTACGTGCCGTCGGGGAACGATCCACGCCTCGACGGGAACCCTCCCGTCTCCGAGATCGGTCTGTACCTGGCGACGGTGCTGCCACGCTCGGAGCGATTCGGCGCACTCCCGCCAGTACGTGGCGCTCTGGGCGAGTCTGCTCGCGGTCGTCCTTGTCGGCGCGCCGGCTCGGGCTGTCTCGCCAGGCGGCGGCGTACGGTGGCCTCGTCTTCGCGACGCTTCCGATCGTCCTCCTCGACGGCGCTGTCGACTGCTGAACGACCTCGTGGTCGCGTCGTTCCTCCTCGTCTGCGGTCGTGCTCCTCGTCGGCAACTCACGGGCGGTGCTCGCGGTCGGGAGCCTCGCGCTCGGACTCGCGCTCTCGACGAAGTTCAACGCCGTCGCTCGCGCTCCCGCTCGTGGTCGCGGTGGTGTGCTCGCCTGGCGCCCGCTGGCAGGCGGCTCATGAGCGCTCGTCGCCATGCGGCGCCGGTGTCCTGCTCGGGACGCCGTGGTACATCGTGAACCTTGCCGAGACGGGCTCGTTCGACGGCGGCCTGGGCGATGCCACCGGTCAAAGCGCCGACCATTCAGTGCCGCGCGATCGTCGGGACACTTCGGCGCGCTCACGTTCGACATCGTCGACACGACGGGTCTCTGGCGATCGGAGCTGTACGTCGCGGTCGGGGTGGGGGGCGCGATGGTCGCCCTCGGCGTGCTCCTCGACACGTGCGCGGACACGGGTTGCAGGCCCTCGCCTACGGCGGTCTGGTCGTCGCGCTGGTGCCCGCTCGTTGCTTCGCTCGATCGAGCGTCCCGGTGCAGCTGGACATGGGCGCACGGCTGGTACAAGATCGGGCAGCGAAGGCATCGCGCTCGACTACGGTGACGCGTGGCAAGGTGCTCGGCCTTCCCGACACGTCCCGGTCGTGGTACGGGGCGGCAGGGGCGCTGGTCGTGATCCTCGGCGGGGTGCGCCGCCGGCGACCGTTGGGCGTGCGGCGCGGGCGTGCTGCGCCGGAGCGCGCATCCTGCTCGCACTTGCCCCGCTCCTCCTGCGTCGTCGCGTTCGCGTTTACGATCGTCTACGACCCGTGGCGCGGCAGGCTCGTCGATGTTTGCAGTCGGGCTCGCGTGCGCGGCCTGGGGATGGACGATCCGCGTTCGCTGGCTGTCGGTCGGCAGTCGCGGCGTTGTGCGTCACTACGGTCGCACTCTCTCTCGTCCACTGGTACACCAAGCCGTCCGGATTCGGTTTCCTCGAACCGGCGATCTCGCGCTCCGTCTGGCACCGCAACCGGATCGACACACTGACGGTGATCCGCAACTACGACGGGACGCCATGCGCTCCTTCGGACGGTGGACGACGAGGTGCCGCCCGACGCCGGTCCTCGCCGTTGCGACCCCGATCGACACGTTCCTTGCGCCACTCGCGGGACCGCTCGTTCGCGGACGCTCCGCCTCGTCCCGACCGGCCCGCGCATTCCACACGACGCGAACTGGCTCGTGATCCGGGGGCCGTCCGTCGCTTCCGGCTGTCCGACGGCATGGTCGACCGTCTATGCGGACAAGGTGAACGGGTGGCGTCTGCTCCGCCGCACGGCGCCGGACGCCTGCGGCAGCTCCGTGGCGCCGATGTAACCTAGCCGGCCGCCGCGGGCGACGGAGTGCGAAGGACGTCCTCGGCGAGAATCGCCTGATCCTCGAGAAGGGGACTAGGAGCGTTCGGCCGAGCAGGTCGTCGAGCCGATAGGGCGGCAGGCCGCCGTCGGCCGGGGACTTCGCGACGAGGTCGCCTTCGGCGAGCACGTGCCCCGCCGGCAGGGCTCGGGCGGCGACGAGCTGCTTTCCCATCTTCCGCAGCGGCGCGTCCTCGCTCGGCAGCGGCCGCTTGACGCCGTCGCCGATCGCGGCGGGCACGCGACGCAGGTCGCGGACGAGCTTCCGCATCCCCTCGGGCATCAGCGAGAAGGCGTGGTCGGTGCCCTTCGCCGTGTGGCTCGACGTGAAGTGCTTCTCGATCACGCGCGCGCCGAGCATGTAGGCGACGGGCGCCATCGCGATCCCGTCCTGGTGGTCCGAGAGCCCGATCACCAGCTCCGGGTAGCGCTCGCGATAGGTCGTGATCACGCCGAGCTCGAGCTCCTCGACGGCAGCCGGATAGGCCGCCGTGCACTGCAGCAGGCAGACCTGCGGGTTGATCTCCGTGATGGCGTCGACGGCGCGATCGACGTCCTCGAGCGTCGCCCCGCCCGTCGACACGAGCAGCGGCTTGCCGAACGCCGCGACGTGGCGCAGGAGCGGCGTGTTGCGGAGGTCGCCCGAGGCGATCTTGTACGCCGGCGACGCCGATGTCCTCGAGCAGGTCCGCGCTCTCCTCGTCGAACGCCGTCGCGAAGAAGACGAGGCCGAGCTCGCGTGCGACCGCCTGCAGCTCCACGTAGGCACCCCGGTCGAGCTCGAGCGCCTCGCGGTGCGCGCCGTACGTCGGGCCGAAGCTGTTCTCGTTGTCGTACGGGCTCTCGTAGAGCGCGCGGGTGAAGAGGCTGCGGTTGTCACGCTTCTGGAGCTTCACGGCGTCGACTCCCGCCTGCTTGGCGAGGACGAAGAGCTCCCTGCGCCCGCTCGACCGACCCCTGGTGGTTGTGGCCGATCTCGGCGATGACGAAGCAGTCGGTGTCGTCGGCGATCCGGCGCCCGTCGATCTGGAGCTCGCGCACCGCGCGATCGTACCCCTCAGGCCCCCACTCGAACCTGCCGACAACTCGGCGAATGCACTCCGGGAGCGCGGCTAGGGTCTCCGAGGTGGCGAGCTCTCTGTCGATCCTGATGCCCGTCTACAACGAGCTGACGACGGTCGAACGCGCGATCGACGACGCACTGACGGCCGAGCTGCCGGTCGAGTCGCGGCAGCTCGTGATCGTCGACGACGGATCGACGGACGGGACGCGCGAGCTGCTCCGAAGCGGCGAGTGGCCGGAGGCCGTCACCCTCGTGTTCCACGAGCGGAACCGGGGCAAGGGAGCCGCGCTGCAGACCGGGCTCCAGCACGCGACGGGCGCCTGGTCGGCGGTCCTCGACGCAGACCTCGAGTACCGCGCGTCGGACCTCGGGCCGTTGCTCGAGCCGCTCCTCACGGGGCAGGCACACGTCGTGTTCGGCACCCGCTCGTGGTCGAGCCACTCCGCCTACAGCTTCTGGTACGTGATGGGGAACAAGGGCGTCACCCTTGCGACGAACCTGATCTACAACTGCTGGATCTCCGACGTCATGACGTGCCACAAGGCGATGAGCACGGAGCTCTTCCGGTCGCTCCGCCTGCGGGAGCGCGGCTTCGCGATCGAGCCGGAGATCGCGGCACGCGTCCTCCTCTCCGGCGAGCGGATCTACGAGGTGCCGATCTCGTACGCCGCGCGGTCGCGCGAGGAGGGCAAGAAGCTCACCGCCCTCGACGGGCTCCGCGTCCTGCGGACGCTCGTCCGCTGCCGGGTCACCTGAGCGCCTCCTCGTAGATCCCGCGGAGCCGCTCCGCGGTCGCGGACAGGCTCGTCGTCGCCATCCGCGCACGACCCTCGTCGCCGAGGCGGCCGCGCAACGCCGCGTCGGCGAGAAGACCCTCGATCGCGGCTCGGAGCGCAGGGACATCCCCGGGAGCGACGAGCACGCCGGTCACGCCGTCCTCGATCGCGTCGACGAGACCACCGACCGCGGTCGCCACGACGGGCCGGCCGTGCGCCATCGCCTCGCGCGCGACCATGCCGTAGCCCTCCCTCCGCGACGGGACGACCACGACCGCGGCCCGCTCGTACCACGGCCCGAGCTCGTGCGGCGCGACGAAGCCGACGGCCTGCGGGAACAAGGAGCGGAGCGGCCCGTCGCCGACGACGACCAGCGGCAGCCCGGCGGCCGCCTCGGCGAGCTCGCGCACGCCCTTCTCCTCGGAGAGACGCCCGACGTACAGGACGTGCGGCGGATCGTCGGGCGTTCCGACCGACTCGGGGACGGCGACGCCGCTCGGGACGACCCGTACGTCGCCCGCCCCGAGGGCCCGGGCCTCGTCGGCGAGCGCGGTCGACGCGCAGACGACGATCCGTGCCGCGCCGAGCAGGCGACGCGCGACCGGGCGCATCCGCCGCGCGAGCGCGACGTCCGAGCCCCAGAGCTGGAGGACGATCGGCTTCCGCGTCGCCCCGGCCGCGAGGACGCTCGGCAGCCAGTGCGCGTGGACGACGTCGGCGCCCTGAGCCGCCCGGTGCGCCGCGCGTGCGTACGAGAGCAGGAAGAGCGGCAGCGCGAGCGCCTTCCAGGGAGCGCGGCGGAGGTTGTTGACGATGCCGTCGCCGTAGGCGATCCCGTAGTGGCGAAAGCTCGCCGGCGACACGACGCGCACCTCGACTCCGATCGCGCGAAGCGCCTCGACGCCGTCGCGCACGAACGTCCCGGCGACGTCGTCCGCGTCGCGCGGGTACGACGTCGTCAGGACGACGACCTTCACGTCCCGTTCAGGCGTCGCGACGAACACCGCCGGCGCGGCGATCGCGAGCAGGGCGAGCACGTAGAAGTAGTAGAACGACATCGTGAGGTAGAAGATGTTCGACGCCATCGTCGCGACGAGCGCGGCCGTGAGCCCCCATCCGAGCGGCCAGACGCGCGCCGCGAGCGGGTCGTCCGCCGCGGCCAGGGCGCGCCCGATGTGCCGCGTCGCGCCGGCGCGACGGAAGAGGTAGACGAGGAACGCCGCGAACACGAGCGTGCCGACGAGGCCGGCCTCGACGAACGACGCGACGTAGAACGAGTGCGGCCCGAAGTTCGTCTTCCCGGTCTGGAACTCGTAGAACACGGAGAACGTGTTGAGCCCGAGCCCGAAGAGCGGGTGCCGGGCGAGCACCTCCGGGATGAAGTCGTAGACGAGGAAGTGCGTGGACGAGCCCTGGCCCGCCGTCGAGAGCCGCGACGTGAGCACCTGCTCGAAGAACGCGGCCCGGCGGGCGACGATCACGAAGACCCCGGCGAGGACGATGCCGAGCGGGACGAGGAACCGTGCCGTCAGGAAGTGCCGGCGGTACGGGATCAGCAGCACGAGGAAGCCGCAGCCGAGCCCGAGCATCCCGCTCCGCGAGAGCGTCGCGAGCTCGACGACGAGCAGGAACCCGAGCAGCACCGCGAGCGGCGTCCTGAAGCGGTGTCCCCGCTCGAGGCGCAGGTAGATCGGCAGCATCAACACGAGCACGGCGGCGAGCTCGATCCCGAGGTGGTTCGGGTCGCCGGTCAGGGCGTTGATCCGGAAGACGTTCTGGCCCTCGATCGCGCCGTAGACGTTGATCTTGCTCGCGCCGCCCGTGAGCTGCTGGAGCCACGCGGCGTCGAGGTTCTGGCCCGTGCCCTCGGCGACGGCGAGCTGGGCGACGCCGTATGCGGAGTTGGCGGCGACACCGGCGACGAACGCGCCGAGCGTCAGCCAGTAGAACTGCACGCCGCGCCGCGCGATGAGCGAGATGCCCGCGACGAGGAACAGGAAGTGCAGCAGGAACTTGATCATGCCCTTCGCCCACTGGGCGAGCGACTGGGCGGTCTCGAGGTTGAACCAGCCGATCAGGTAGATCAGCAGGAAGGCGACGAAGAATCCGAGCGTGATCAGCGCCGCCCGCTCGAGGCGTCCGTCGAGGCGCTCCGAGCGGTAGACCACGAACGCGAGCAGGAACAGGCCGGTGACGACGTCGGAGAAGGAGAGGGTTCCCGCCACCTCCCACTGGAGCTTCGCGAAGGTGACCGTGAAGACGGTCGTGAAGAAGAGCCCCTCGACGAAGGGGGCGCGCTCCGCGACGGAACGCGGACGCTCGAGGGCGATCGTCGTCACGACGGGGAATCGTAGGTCAGCCGGGGGGCTGGATCTCGAGCCATGCGTCGAGCCCCGCTCCACGGGCCTCGGCAACCGAGCTCGCGCCCTGCGCGTACGAGGTGATCCCGTCGTACAGGACCTTCCACCGTCCGCACCCCTCCAGGCGCACTTCCGCGTCGACGTAGCCGACTCCCCTGACACGCTCGAGCAGACGTTCGGCCTCGCCCGGCGTGTCGCGACGGCCGAACACGAGATCGAGCGGCTCGGTCGTGCCGGGCGGAGCCAGCCGGACACAGTCGTCGCGCGAGGGGAAGCGCGCCCCGTCGGCGCCGACGACGAGTGGATAGCCCACGAGCGGGACGAGGACGATCGCGGCCGCCGCAAGCCGGATACGAGACGAGGTCACGGCTCCTCGCCCCTTCGCCAGACCGACGCGAGCAGGAGGGGAACCGTGACGGCCGCCAGGAAGATGATCGACCCGGTGTAGCGCACGATGGGGTTTCCGGACTCGTTCGCGCTGATGGCGAGCTCGGGGAAGCCGACCGTCGACCAGACGCCCCCGGCGAACAGGAGGAGCGCCAGGAGCCCGACGTACGCCGCCAGACGCCTGTCGCCCCAGACCGCGGCGGCACCGAGCGCGATCGTCGCGACGATGGGCAGGACCGACCAGCGCGCGTTGGAGTAGAGCACCTCGAACGAGAGGCGGAGCGCGCCGCCGAGACGGTCGGTGTCGAACGACGACGGTGCGCCCGACGAGATGTCGTGCGCCGCAGCCCAGAGACGCCAGGGGACAACGGCCAACCCCACGAAGAGGGAGGCGGCGGCGAGCCGTGGCCACTGCCGGCCTCGTGAGACGACGAACGCCGCGGCGAGCACGCCCGCCGCGAACAGGATCCCCTCGCGCTTCGTGTTGACCGCACCTGCGAGCAGGATCGCGGCCGCGGCGAGTCGCCAACCCGCCGCGTCGCGAAGCCACAGAGCGAGCAGCAGGGCGGCGACGACGACCAGGACGTCCAGCAGGACGTCGGCCTGCGGCGCCAGCAGCCGCTCGCCGAAGCGCGGCACGACGAGAACGAGCAGGAGAGGCGGCCAGAGGAGCCACGGGGGGGCATGGCGATGGAGCAGACCGGCGGCTGCGCCGACGGCGCCGACGACGAGAAACCAGAACTGCACGTGCAGCGTGACGACGTCCGCGCCGCCCATCGCGTGGAAGGCCGCCGCATCGAGAATGGGCTGGAGGGGTGGATACGGCGCGTTCGGTGCGGTCGTGAAGACGTGCTCGTCGAGACCGTCGAAGAAGAAGATCGCCTTGCCCTTCGGCACCCAGAACGCCCAGGCGTCGTACTCCTGCAGGCTGCTCAGCCGTGCCGCGCGGAACAACGCCTCGAGGAAGAGCCCCGCGAGGGCGATGCCCGCCGCCGAGACGAGGAGGACCGGCGTGCCCTGGACTCGAGGACGACCGCGCTGGAAGCGCGCGCCGCGACGCCTGCCGGCGATGAGCCCGGCCGCACCGAGGACGATCAGCGACACCGCGATCTCGACCGCGCCGAACGGGACGCCGGCGACGAGGAGCGTCGTCCAGACGACGCCGAATGCAGCCAGGCCGACCAGGTATCCGAGGCCCGCGAGCCGCAGCAGGCCGCCCCACGTGCGAAAGGCGAGGAGCCCCCAGAGCAGCGAGAGCCCAACGGCGGCATACGCGAGGTTCAGCGCCGTGAGCCCGGCGAGCGCCCGGACCGTCACGCCGGCCGCCTCAGGATCGCGAGCCCTTCCTGCGGATCCTCCCAGACTGGCTGTGCGTCGGGGTAGGCGCTCCGGTCACACGCGAAGCAGAGGATCCACGGTGCGTCGTCACTCGTACGACGGGGCAGGAGGAAGTACCGCATGTAGTTCTCGATCGTGTCGGGGATGGCGAGCTCGCTCCAGCCCTCGCGAGGCGGCCCGACCGCCACGGTGAAGGTGCCCTGCGCGGGGATGCGCCCGCGTGCCTCGATCGCGATCGCCTGCGCCGGAAGCACGGAGTTGCCGCCGCCGAGCTCGCGATCGACGTAGTCGAGGCGGGCGTCCGCGCGGGCCGTCCGGTTCGCCTCCGCGAACGCCTGCGGATAGAGCCATGCCAGGGCGACGAGCGACGACACCGACGCAGAAGAGGACGACGAGCCGGCCGACAGCGCCAGGTGAGCCGAGAAACCGTTCGAGCGCGTCGTCGATCAGTCGAGCGTAGCGCGCAAGACGGCGGCCATCTCCTCGACGCGGGTTCTCCGCGACAGGCGGTCGCGCCACTCCGGCGTGAGCTCCACGTCCGGGAGGTCGCCGTCGCGCCAGCGCCGATCGAGCCCTTCGAGCGCGGCGCGGATCGCCGCCGGGTCGTCGGGCGGCGCTACGACGCCCGCGCCCGTCTCGCGGATCAGCTCCGCCGCGGCGCCGTCCGGAGGGACGGCGGCGAGAATGGGGCGCCCCACGGCGACGTACTCGAACACCTTCCCGGAGAGGACGCCCTTGCCGCGGCCGTCGGCCTCGGGGATCAGGAGGAGAAGCGCCTCCGAATCCCGCTGCAGGGCGAGCGACTCGGCCCTCGGCGCGTACGGCAGGAGCTCGAGCCTGTCTCCGAGGCCCAGGCCGACGGCCCACTCCCGGTCGGCGTCGCGGAAGTCCCCGAGGAAGCGCGCGACGACGTCCAGACCCGAGTCGGCGAGCGCCTGGAGGAACGGCCGCGGGTCGCGCCGCCCGAAGAAGCTCCCCGTGTGCGTGATCCGGAACCGATCCGACGGGTGCCGCTCGAGCCCGGCGACGTCGTCGAAGTCGGCCCCGTTCGGGATCGTCACGACGGGCCCTCTCGGCTCGAGCGAGCGCGTCTCCTCGCTGATCGCCTCGGAGACGCACGTGATCGCGTCGGCCCGCCCGGCGACGAGCCGCGCGACCCGCCCGTGCAGCGCCGCCTTCGCCTTCGTGGCGGTCGTGTCCGCACGGCGGTGCGCGTGGAAGACGAGCGAGTCGCGCAGGTCTGCGACCCAGCGGACGCCGGTCGCCCGGGCGATCGCGGCCGCGATCAGGTGGGTCGACGGCGGAGGCGAGGTCGAGACGACCACGTCGATGTCGTGCTCGCGGACGAGGCGGATGCCGGCGGGGATGGCAGTGATCGCCCAGGTCGCGTTCTCGTCGGGGACGACGAGCCGGCGAAGCTGCAGCCGCGCCTGCGTCATCGCCCGCTCGAGCCCGTGCGTCCCGGCCAGCACCTCGGACGGCTTTCCCCCGGAGACGCCGACGTAGCGCGCCCGGTGGACCCACGCCTGCGACGGCAGGCGGAGGCCCTCGTCGCGGTGGAGCCAGCGCGGATCGTCCGGCGCGAGCACGTGCGTCTCGACGCCGAGGGCGGGGAGGTACTGCGCGAGCTTCAGCGGCCGCTGCACCCCTCCGCCGCCGGCGGGAGGGAAGTAGAAGCTGACGATCAGAGCCTTCACCGCGGCGATCGTACTGACGTGCCGCCGGACGCTCTCTCAGAGTCGATAGAGCACCCATCGTCCCTCGCGGTGGACGACCGGGAGGTCGGGCGCGAGGTGGGGGAAGCGGTCGCGGTCGACCAGGAGCCAGGTGGCGCCGCACGCGCGGGGGATCGCGAGGTCGCCCGTCCGGACGAACCGCCGGAACTCGTCGATCCGCTCGCCGGCCCGGTTCTCGATCGTGTCGGCGACGTGCCCCGGCGGGTTGACGCACACACGGACCGGCGCGACCGCGCCGAGGCGGTAGCTCGTCTCGGGCGACGCGTACACGACGGCGCCGACAGGGACGTCGTCGCGGACGGCGGCGATCAGCGCCTGGGACAACGGGTTGGGCTGCCTCGACTCGGAGGGGCTCCAGTGGGTCAGCCCGTGCGCGTAGGTGGGGAGCAGGACGAGCGCCGAGGCGAGCGCGGCGATGCGCTCGAGCGGAGGGCGCTGCCGAAAGCCCAGGCCGAGCGCGACGACGGCGCCGACCACCGCGAACCACGTCGCCCAGGCCGGGCCACCGTCCTCGAGGGTGTAGCCGAAGTCGCCGGGATAGGTGAGCTGGAAGACGATCCCGCCGGCGAGCGCGAGCGGGGCGGCGGCCCGGCCCGTGAGCCGCGCGAGCACGCCGATCCCGCCCGCGAGCGCGAAGGCGAGCGGCACGAACCCGGCGAGCCGCCGTGACTGCGAGAGGGACACCGCGTCGGAGAACGGCGTGAAGACCCAGGGGACGAGGCAGATCGCGAACACGGCGAGCGCCCCGCCCACGACGTAGGCGGCCCACCGGCGGCGCGACGCGAGCCCTGCGAGCGGAAGGAGAAGCAGCGCGGCGACGGCGACGGCGCCCGTCCGGCCGAACAGCTGGGGGACGACCGAGAACCGGTCGGCCGTGCCGTGCAGCTGTCCCGCGTACTGCTCGAAGCCGCGGGCGCGCTCACCCGCGTCGGGGCTCACGGAGGCCGTGTCGCCGATCACGGGCAGGAGCCACGCGAAGAAGAGCGCGGCGGGGACGACGAGCGCGGCGAGCGCGAGCCCCGCCTCGCGCAGGTCGCGACGTTGCCACAGCCAGCGGACCGCGAGGAAGCCTGCGAACGGGACCCAGAGGAAGAGCGCGTACGTCGGGTGGACGACCGCGAGCCCGAGCGAGGCCGCCGCGGCCGAGGCGAGGAGTGCAGGCGTCGGCCTCCGCGTCGCCTCGAGCGCGAGGGCGAGAGCGGCCGGGACGAGCAGCTGCCGCGAGGCGGTGGCGGGCAGCGCCAGCGCCGTCAGCGCACCACCGTGGCCCGGCGCCATGGCGACGATCGCGACGCCCGCCGCGGCGGAGGTCGCGGCGGGCACCGCGCGGCGGAAGAGCGCCCAGCCCGCCTCGTAGGCGATGAGGACCGCGAGCGGCGCGAGCACGGTCGGCCCGTGGAGGACGACGTCCACGGGGTCGGCGCCCGACACCTTCGCGACGAGCGCGAGAAAGCCGTGCCAGAGCGGAAACGCGTAGCCCGGATGCAGGCCGCCGTCCGGGAACTCGTTCGCGCTCCCGAGCGAGAGGTCACCGAACGCGAGCAGCTTCTGGATCCTCGCGAGATGGAAGAAGCCGTCTCCGCCCACGTGCCCCGCGACGTGCCAGAGAAGGAGGCCCAGAAGCCCGCCCGCGGCGAGCACGAGGCCCCGGCCGGGCGCGGGGCGGCGGCCCGCCGCGACATCGGCCGGACGGCCGCGCCGGATCCCCACCACGAGCGCCGCCGCCCCGCCCGCGAGCAGGAGGACGAGCGTCAGGGTGAGCGAGCCGTGGACGACGAACGTCACCGCGAGCGCGGCGAAGACGAGCGCGAGCCCCCACGCGAGCGTCGCCGGCGCGCCGCGGACCCCGAGCGTCCGCGCGAGGAGAGCGCCCGGTGCGAGCACGACGGCGAACCCGAAGACGAGCTGGACCAGGAGCCAGAGGCCGCTCACCGCAGGTCGGAGCCTCTCATCCCGCGAGCAACGACTCGACGTCGCCCGAGCCGAGCCATGCCGCTGTCTCCCGGTAGACGCGGCCGCGCTCGCCGCGGTACAGGCGCCCGCGCGCGACCAGCGAGATGCGCAGCAGCCTGCGTGCCTTCTCGGCCTCTCCCGGGCGCCCGTGCAGCGACAGGTAGCGCAGGTGCCCGCGGACGTTCTCGCGGAACATGCGGCCGCCGTGCGCCGCGCCCCCGACGTGAACGCAGCGCGCACCCGGCGTGAAGACGACGCTCCAGCCTGCGTCGGCCACGCGGCGCATCCAGTCGACCTCCTCGCTGAACAGGAAGTACCGCTCGTCGAAGGGCCCGACCTCGTCGTAGGCGCTCCGGCGCAGGAGGAAGCATGCGCCCATCACCCACTCGACCTCGCACTCGCTCTCGTGGTCGAACCCCGCGCCGTAGAACGCGTTGAGCGCGCGCGACCGTGGCGCGAGCTTGCGCAGGAAGAGGTACTCGGTCGAGAGCCGCCACAGCGTCGGGTACCCGCGGACGGAGCGCTGGAGCGTCCCGTCGGGGTTCAGCAGGCGCGGCCCGATCGCGGCCGCGCGCGGGTGCCGGTCGGCGGCCTCCACGAGGCGCGTGAGCGCGTCCTCCACGAGCCACGCATCTGCGTTCAGGACGAGCACGTGCTCGGCGTCCGTCTCGGCGATGCCGCGGTTCCAGCCCGCCGCGAGGCCGTCGTTCGAGGACTCGATCACACGCACCTGCGGGAACCGCTCGCGGACGGCGTCCGGCGTACCGTCCGACGAGCCGTTGTCGACGACGACCGTGGTCGTCCCGGCGACGCTCGCGAGGCACCGCTCGATCCAGGGAAGCGCGTCGTGCGTGACGACGACGCAGGCGACGCGCCGACGGTCGTCAGCCATGCTCGAGCCGCGGGCGCGACCCGCCGCGCACCCCCTCCCAGAGCAGGATCGCCGCCCCGGGCAGGGCGAGCGCGGTCGTGACGAGGAAGAACAGGAAGCCCGAGGCGAAGGCCTGGTCGGCAGGCACGCCGACGCTGCCGAGGAAGCTGACGAAGAACGCCTCGCGCACGGCGATCCCGTTGAGCGTGAACGGGACGAGGAGCACGAGGAAGAAGAGCGGGCCCATCACGTAGTAGATCCGCGGGCCGAGCTCGATGCCCACCGCCTTGCCCGCGGCCCAGATCGAGAGCACCCGCACCGCCTGGATCGCCGTCGTGAAGACGAAGACGCCCACGAGCAGGCGGACGTGCCCGCGGTAGTGATGGACGCCGTCGTAGAGCGCCCGCATCGGCCGGTCGACGCGGAGCCGGACGAGCAGGGGGCGTGAGCGCGCGAGCAGCGGGCGCGCCGAGCGGGCGAAGAACAGGAAGATCAGGACGAACGTCCCGAGGACGAACGCGCCCTCGAGCCACAGGTACGCGCTCACGTCGTACGTCCCGATCGCGAGCACGAAGCCGATCGCACCGAGCAGGACCGTCCCGGCGCCGCCGAGACCTCGTTCGAGCAGGATGATCGACGTGACGTCGCCCGTGCGGCCGGGGTGGCGCCTGGCCGTCTCGTAGACGCGCATCGCGTCGCCGCCGATCGACGTCGGGAGCACCTGGCTCGCCGCGTACGAGACGAAGTAGGCGCGGGTCAGCCACCAGAACCCCTCCTCCATCCGCTGCGCCCGCATCAGCCACTGCCAGCGAAGGGCCATCGGGAGCGCCGTGCCGATCATGATCACGACCGCGAGCAGGAACCACCACGGGTTCGCGTCGAGCAGCGTGTCGACGATCTCGTGGACGTCGACCTTCCAGATCAGGTACGCGAGCGCGAGCCCGGTGACGAGCAGCGTCAGACCGATGCGAACCGGCCGCCGCCTCATGCGGTCAGGTGTGCGTGCACGCGGCGGACGGCGTCGACCGCGTCCGCGATGTCGTCGTCCGCGTGCGCGGGCGAGAGCGGGAGCGAGAGCACCTCCTCGCCCGCGCGCTCCGCGACGGGGAGCGGGGGCTGGGCGGGATACCGGTCGCGGAACCACGTGAGCCGGTGCACGGGAAGGAAGTGGATGCTCGTCGCGATCCGCTCCTCGGCGAGCGCGCGCTGGTAGTCGTCGCGCGTTCCGCCGGCGCCGGCCGGGTCGATGCGGACGGCGTAGAGGTGGCGTGCATGCGTGTCGCGCGGGTCGCGGGCGAGCGGGGTGACGCCGTCGAGGTCGGCCAGCCCGTCGTCGTAGAGCCCGAACTGGCGCGCTCGGATCTCGGAGTGCCGCTCGAGCCGCTCGAGCTGAACGAGCGCGATCGCGGCGAGGACGTCCGAGAGGTTCGCCTTGAAGCCGGGCGTGACCTGGTCGTAGCGTGCGCCGTCACCTCGTCGGGTGAGGCGCATGCTCCGGATCCGCTCGGCGACGTCGGCACGGTTCGTCGCGACGAGCCCTCCCTCCCCGGCGGCGACGTTCTTCGTCGCGTACAGCGAGAAGCAGGTCGCGTCGGAGAGCCCGCCGAGCTTGCGACCGCGGTACCGGGCCTCGAACGCGTGGGCCGCGTCCTCGACGACGGGAATCCCGAGCGCGTGGATCGGGTCGAGGTCGCACGGCTGCCCGGCGAGGTGGACGGGGAGGATCGCCTTCGTCCGCTCGGTGACGAGCGACGGGAGGAGCGACGGGTCGAGGTTGAGATCCCCCTCGCGCACGTCGCAGAAGACCGGGGTCGCGCCGGTGTGCTCGATCACGTTCGCAGTCGCGGGCCAGGTGATGGGGGACGTGATCACCTCGTCGCCGGGACCGACGCCGAGCGCGAGGAGGGCGAGGTGCATCGCCGCGGTGCCCGAGCTCAGGGCGAGGACGTGCTCCGCCTCGAGGTATGCGGCGCAGCGGTCCTCGAGGAGCGCCGCGCGCGGGCCGGTCGTCAGCCAGCCCGAGCGCAGGGTCTCGGCGACGGCGGCGATCTCCTCCTCGCCGATCGCGGGCGGCTGGAAGCCGAGTGGGGTGCTACGACGCGTCCGCATCGACCCGGAAGCGTACGGCGTCCGTCGCCCGGCGCCCCCGCTCGAGCGCGTCGTCGCGGTCGGTGCCGGTCACGAGCACGGCGCCCGCCCGGTCGGCGCCGCGCCGGAAGGGCCCGAAGACGTGCCCGGGGCGGCGGTAGACGCGGACCCACCGTACGCCGGGGACCGCCTCCGCATCTGCGATCCCCTCGACCTCCACGAGGCGACCGGCCGGCGGCACGAGAAAGACGACGGCTGCACCACCACGCGACGGAACCGGCAGGTCGTCCACGGACGCTTGTAACAGACTGTTGCTTGGACGCTCGCCCAGCGCGGCCGCTACGGCGAGGTCGTTGAGATCGACGCCGGTGGCCGCCGCGCAGAGCTCGGCGTCGTGGCCGCCGCCGAGACGGGCGGCGACCTCCATCACGACCGGCCCGTCCGGTCCGAGGCGGAGCTGCGTGTACGACGGCCCGTCCAGGATCCCGAGCGACTCCACCGCCTCGCGGGCGACGGCGACGGCGGCCTCGACGTCGTGGACGGACGGCCAGACGTGCGCGAGCGCGACGCCGAACGCGGGCGGGTCGGCGGTCAGGCGGTCGGCCACCGTGATCGCGGTGAAGCGGCCGTCGAGCGAGACGGCGTTCACGGTCACCTCGGGCCCCTCCACGTGCTCCTCGACGAGGGCGCCGCCGCCGCGGGACTCGGCGAGGGCCGTGGCGATGGCGACGTCGAGCTCGTCGCGCGACCGGACGAGCGAGAGGCCGCGCTGCCCCTGCCGGTCGGGCGCCTTGACGACCACGGGGAAGGCGAGGTCCGGCGCGTGCGGGTCGAGCTCCCGTGCGTGCGGCACGCCGGCCGCGGCGAACGCCTCCCGCTGGCGCGCCTTCGAGGTCGCAATCGATCCCGTCCGTGCGGAGATGGGGTGCGCGAGGCCGATCCGCTCCGCGACACGCGCGGCGATCCCGACCGGCCAGTCGGCCCCGGGCGAGACGATCCCGTCCACCTCCCGGGCCCGCGCGAGCCTGTCCACCGCCTCCTCGTCCTCGGACGAGAGCACCGCGCGCTCGTCCGCGACGGCGAACCCGACGGCCTGCGGGTCGCGGTCGACCGCGATCGCGTACACGTCCTCGCGCGCCCGGGCTGCCTCGAGCAGCCCGAGCTGGGCAGGGCCCGCGCCTAGGACGAGGAGACGCCGACGCGCCCGAGGACGCCCCGCCACCAGGCCTCGTTGTCGCGGTACCAGGCGACGGTCCGCCGGAGCCCCTCCTCGAACGCGATCGAGGCGCGCCAGCCGGTGAGCCGCTCCAGCTTGTCGGTCGAGCCGATGTGGCGGTCGACCTGGCCCGGGCGCTCCTCCACGTGCACGGTCGCGCCGCCGGGGCCTCCGACGACCTCGAGCACCAGCCGGGCGATCTCGTTGACGGAGATGTCGACTCCGGTGGCGACGTTGACGACCTCGCCCGCCACGCGGTCGAGCGGCGCGTCGATGAGCGCCTCGATCGCCGACGCCGTGTCGTCGACGTGGAGCCAGTCGCGGCTCGCCCGACCCTCGCCCGTGGATCGTCAGCGGCTCGCCCGCGAGCGCCTGCGTGATGAACCGCGGCACGACCTTCTCCGGGTGCTGGCGCGGGCCGTAGTTGTTGAAGGGACGCACGATCACGACCGGCAGCCCATAGGTGATCCGGTAGCTGTACGCGAGCCGGTCGCCGCCGGCCTTGGTGGCGGCATAGGGGCTGCGGGGGTTGAGCGGGTGCTCCTCGTCCATCGGGTCGCTCTCCGCGGTGCCGTACACCTCGCTCGAGGAGATCAGGAGGAACCGCTCGACCGGCGTCTCGCGGATCGCGTCGAGCAGGATCTGCGTGCCCTCGACGTTCGTCGTCACGAACTCGGACGCGCCCTCGACGATCGACTTCTCGACGTGCGACTCGGCGGCCGCGTTGACGATCACGTCGACTCCGCCGACGACCTCCCGCACGAGCCCGGCGTCGCGGATGTCGCCGTGCACGAACTCGAGCCGCGGATGGCTCATCACGTCGGCGAGGTTCTCGAGGTTGCCCGCGTAGGTCAGAGCGTCGAGCGAGACGACGTCGTGACGGGTGTGCTCGAGCAGGTGGCGGATGAGGTTCGACGGGATGAACCCGGCGCCGCCGGTGACGAGGACGCGGCTCACGAGAGCTCGCGGTCGACGAGGTAGAGGGGTCGATGCTCCACGACGCGCTGGATTCTGCCGAGATGCTCGCCGACGAGGGCGAGGATGAAGCCCTGGACACCGAGCACCGCCACGACGAGCGCCCCGAGGAGGAGCGGGCCCGGGAAGTTCGCGTTCGTGATCCAGAAGACGAGCCCGTAGATGCCGAGCACGAGCGAGGCGAGCGAGCAGACCGTGCCGAGGACGATCCCCGCGGTCTGGATCGGCTGCGGCCAGAAGCCAGCGAGGACGTGCAGCGCGAGCCGGGTGAGGCGCAGCGGCGAGTAGCGTGATGCGCCCTGTCGCGGCGCGTGTCCGACGTCGACCTCGATCACCGTCGCCCCGCCCGAGAGGACGAGGGCCTTGGTGAACTTCTGGCGGCCGATCGCGCCGAGCATCGGCTCGACCGCCTCGCGCCGGTAGGCGTTGAACGCGCAGCCGAAGTCGGAGATGTCGACGCCCGTGAAGCGGCGGAGCATCCCGTTGATGAGACGCGATGGGAGCGTCCGGCCCCACGAGTCGTGCCGGGCGCCACGGCGGCCGCTCGCGACGTCGTATCCCGCCTCCACCGCCTCCACGAGCTTCGGCACGTCCTCGGGCGGGTTCTGCAGGTCGCCGTCCATGGTCACGATGATCCGACCGCGCGCGCGGGAGAGCCCGGCGTGCATCGCAGGGTGCTGGCCGACGTTGCGCTTGAGCCGCACCGCGCGGACGTGCGTGTCCCGCTCGTGGATCCGCTCGAGCGTCGCGAACGTCCCGTCGGTCGAGCCGTCGTCGACGTACAGGACCTCGTACGACCGCCCGAACGCCTCGAGCGTCGCCGCGAGGCGCCGCTGGAGCTCCTCGAGCGTCGCCTGCTCCTCGAAGAGGGTCACGATGACGGACACCGACGGCGCGCCTACCTCGTCGACGACCGACTGGACTGCACCGGAGGTCTCGTGCCGCGGCATCGCGCGACGCAGCGTACTCGGCACCGGCGCGAGGGCACTCGTTCGGGGGGTGGCCGCCCGTGCTGCCGCCGCCGATGAAGCTCTGTCGTGCGCCGTGCCAGCATCCTGATCTCGCTCCTCGCGACGGCCCTGGGCTTCACGCTCGCCGCGCAGTCCGCGGGCGCCTCGCCTGCCTCCACGCTGGCGTGCAACCTCCGCGGGTCCTGGGTCGCGAGCACCGCCGAGACCGACAGGTACCTCGCGGCGATCAACCCCACCGCGACCGCGATCCACGCGACGAGCGGCGCGCTCTCCGCCTCGTTCGTCCGGGGGACGCTCACCGTGGGCTCGCTCGGCCTGCAGCTGAGCGGGCGCAACGGTGCGACGACGATCGACCAGGAGATCGACATCGCCGCCGTTGCGCCGTACCGCGTCTCGGGGAGCCGGCTCGCGCTGGGGAAGGGCACGTTCAAGCTCGTCTACATCCGGTCGGTGATCGTCACGTCGAGGGGCATCACCGTTCCGGTGCGCCTCCCGCCGCAACGCGTCCGAACGCCGCCCTCGAGCGTCGCCTACTCGTGCACCCCGCGCGAGCTCCGACTGCGGGTGGCGGCGGGCGCCTCGGGCGTCACGGTCACGTTCCGCCGCGACCGCGGCTGATCCTCCCGCGGGTAGGGTCCCCGCGTGCCGTGGGCACCCGGCGAGGTCATCGTCCACCGCGAGGTCTGGCGTGGGACACCATGGCAGGCATCGCCCGTCGTCGTGGTGGAGGACGCGCCGGAGCTCCTCGTCACGTACCTCCCCGAGGAGACGCCCTTCGCCTTTCCGCCGAGCGCTGACGGTCGCCCGCACCCGTGGCAGGGGAAACGCGCCTGGGTCGGGCACGGCGTGCTCGTCCTCCGTCGTCCGGGAGAGGCCTACTCCGTGTGGCACTTCTGGAACGGTCCCGAGCGCCGGTTCGCTGGCTGGTACCTCAACCTCGAGGAGCCGTTCCGCCGCACGTCGATCGGCTACGACACGCAGGACCTCGAGCTCGACGTCTGGATTCCCGCTGAAGGGGAGTGGCGCTTCAAGGACGAGGAGCAGCTCGACGAGCGCGTCCGCGACGGCCGCTACACGGCGGAGCAGGTCGCGGCGACCCGCGCGCTCGGCGCGGAGATCGGTGCCATGCTCGACCGTGGCGAGCGCTGGTGGGAGGAGCGCTGGGCCTCGTTCACGCCCGACCCTGCGTGGCGGGCTCCGGCGTTCCCCGGGGGATGGGAGAGCGCACCCGTCCCGCCCGCTCCGTCGCCGCGCGCGTACCGTCGCCACCCCTGAGGCGGCGCACGCGGATCTCCGCCGTCATCCGGGGCCCGGCCCGAGCTAGTGTCCGCCGGTGACCGAGCGGCGCGCCACCGGGAACGGCGAGGCACCGACACTCCGGCGCCGGTTGAAGGTGGCCTCGCGCGCGGCTGCGCACGCGATCGGCGAGAGCGTCGAGCACGCGGTCTCGTCGCACCACCGAAGGCGGCTCCGGAAGGTGGGCTGGGAGCACGCGTTCGATGCCGCGGAGCGCGGCTTCTCGGAGGGAGCGACGTTCGCGCCCCGGGCGGGGAACCGCGTCGAGGTCCTCGTCGACGGCTCGCGGTACCTGCCGGCGGTGGCCGAGGCGATCGCGGGAGCGCGGTCGCACGTGCACCTGCTCGGCTGGTGCTTCTCGCCCGAGCTCAACCTCACGCGCGAGGAGGAGCCGGTCGTCCTCCGGAACCTCCTGTCCGACGTCGCCCGCCGGATCGACGTCCGGCTCCTCGTCTGGGAGGGCGCGCCGTTTCCCGTGTTCCGGCCGACGAAGGGCGACGTCAAGTCGTACATGAAGGTCTTCACCCGGGGGACGAACATCCAGGCGGAGACGGACTCGTGCGTCCGCCTCAAGTACTCGCATCACGAGAAGATCGTCGTCGTCGACGACGAGGTCGCGTTCGTCGGCGGCATCGATCTGACGCTCGACGGCGGCGACCCGTTCGACAGTCCGAAGCATCCCTCGCGCGGCCAGATCGGCTGGCACGACGCCGCCGTCAGGATCGAGGGGCCGGCGGTCACCGACGTCGCGAACCACTTCCGGCTCCGCTGGCGCGCCCACGGGGAGGAGCGCTTGCCGGAGCCGGCGGCGGCCGCTCCGAAGGGCGATGTCGAGCTGCAGGTCGTTCGGACGATCCCCGAGGGCGTCTTCGGGTCGATGCCGACGGGCGAGTTCAGCGTCTTCGAGTCCTACACGCGCGCGCTGCGCAGCGCCGAGCGCCTCGTGTACCTCGAGAACCAGTTCCTCTGGTCGCCGGAGATCGTCGCGATCCTCGTGGACAAGCTCCGCGAGCCCCCCTCGGACGACTTCCGCGTGGTGGCGGTCCTCCCGGCGCGCCCGAACGACGGGGCCGACGTCTCGCGTGGGGCGATCTCGGCGCTGATCCACGCCGACGACGGGAACGAGCGCTTCCTCGCATGCACGCTGTATGCGCGGACAGGCCCGCTGCGCGACCTCGTGTACGTCCACGCGAAGATCGGCATCGTGGACGATCGCTGGCTCACGCTCGGCTCCGCCAACCTCAACGAGCGCTCGATGTTCAACGACTCGGAGGTGAACGTCGTCACGCTCGACGAAGGTCTCGCGCGCCGCACGCGGCTCGGGCTCTGGGAGGAGCATCTCGAGTCCTCCGAGGTCGACGGAGACCCTACGCGCGTCGTCGACGAGCTCTGGCGCCCGATCGCCACGGAGCAGCTCGACCACCTCCGGCACGGCCGGCCACTGACACACCGGCTCGTGATGCTCCCCGGCGTGTCCAGGCGCGCGCGCCGCATCTCGGGCGTCGTCGAGTCCCGCGTCTACGACGGCTGAGCGCTCGTCATTGCGCGCGCCGGAGCGGGGTGTTCCTCCGGGTCCGGCTCCGCGGGCTGCGGCAGGCCGGCGCGTACCGCCTCGAGCTGAGCGGCGACCGCGACGCCGAAGAGGATCGAGACGGCCGAGAACAGCGTCCAGAGCTGGAGCGCGACGATGCCGGCGAGCGGCCCATACGTCTGGCCGAACGACGAGCTCGCGCTGAACACGATGCCGAAGGAGAGCGTCACCACCGTCCAGCAGGCGACGCCGACGGCCGACCCGAACGCGAGCCACGACATGCTCGGCTGCCGTCGCCGGGGCGCGTACTGGAGGATCCCCGTGAGCGCGAGCGCGGCGATCGCGAGCCCGGCCGGCCAGCGGACGACGACCCAGATCGAATGCACGACGCCGTCCTGCCTGCCGATGTCCCGGCCGAACGCGAGCGTGACGAAGGCCACCGCGAACAGGAAGCCGACGCTCAGCGCCAGCACGAAGGCCCTGCCGTACTTCGCGTGAGCGGGCCGGTCACGCTCGATGCCGTAGATCCGGTTTGTCGCCCGCTCGATCTGCCCGAGCGCCGTGCTCGCGGTGATCGCGGTGCCGATCAGTCCGAGGGTGAGCGGCAGGAAGCGGTTGTGCGCGCCGACCTTCTGCGCCTGGTGCACGGCTTCCGTGAGAGCGCTGCCGGCGAGACCGGGGACGCCGCTTTGGATCGTGTCGACGATGACCCGGCTCACCTCGAGGTTGCCGAACGCCGCTGCGAACCCGACGAGCGCGATCAGCCCCTGGACCAGCACGAGCGACATCGCGAACGCCAGCGAGCGCGCGTGGCTGAACCCGTCCGCGTAGCGCAGCCGCGCGAAGGCGTCCGCTACGAGCCGCAGGCGCCCCGTCGCGAGAAGCGTCTCGCGGGCGTCGTCGCCCGTCAGCTCCCACGTCTCGGGAACACGCGTGGCCGTGCTCACGACGCCACCGGGACGCAGACGTCGACCGCGCCGGGCTCGACGTCGATCACGAGCTTCTTGACCTTCTCTCGGTCGCCTCCGTCGAGCTCGTAGAGCACCTTGCGGCCGAGCGCAACCTCGATCGTGCGGGCGCGTGTCATCTGCACGAACGGGGACCTCGCGGTCGTGCCGACCGCGGTCCGTGCAAGCGTCCGCGCCCACTCGAGCGCGCTCTCGGCGGTCACCACACCGAGCTCGAGCATGCCGTCGTCCGGGCGGGCGTCGTCGAACGCGTCGACCCCGCCGAAGAGGCTGCCGACGTTGCCGACGAGGATGCAGCTCGTCGTGTCCTCGAACCACGTGCTGCCGTCGACCTTGATCTTCGCCTCGAAGGGCTTCTCGGCCACGTTGCGGGCGCCGGTCCAGACGTAGGCGATCCGACCGATCCGGTCCTTGAGCCCGGCGTCGGCGTCGCGGATCATCGCCGCGTCGAGGCCCGCGCCGGCCATCACGCCGAATCGCTCGCCGTTCAGGCGGCCGACGTCGATCGCGCGACGCGCGCCGCGCAGGCCCGTCTCGACGGCGCCCTCGATCTCCGCCGGGACCCCCAGGTTCGTCGCGAGCAGGTTGGCCGTCCCGGCCGGGACGATCGCCAGGGGAACGCCGGTGCCGGCGAGGACGTCGAGGCACCGCTGCACCGTCCCGTCGCCGCCCCAGGCGAACACGAGCTCCGCGCCCTCCTCGAGCGCGCGTTGCACCCGCTTCGGCGCCTTCCGGCTCTTCGGCACCTCGTACCAGAGCGGGTCGCCGACGCCGTGGCGCTCGAGCACGCGGCGCAGCTCGACCAGCCCGCCCTCGATCGTCTTCCCGCTGTGCGCGACCACGGCGACGCGCATCAGCGAGCCTCCCCGGCGCTCTTGCGGGTCGCGATCGCCGCACCGGCGACACGGCACGCGAAGACGACCACGACGATCGCCGCGATCCCGATCGGGAGGCCGGCGAGGACGTCGATCGGGTGGTGCATGCCGCGGTACATGCGCGAGAGGGCGACGACCGGCGGAATCGCGAGCGCGACCGCCCAGATCGCGTAACGCCGGCGCCCGAGGGCGAGCCGCGAGGTGAGGAGGAGCGCGAGGCCGCCGTAGAGGGCGATCGACGCGGCGGTGTGCCCGGACGGATAGCTCGCGTCCACGGGGAGCGACTCGAGCCGGTCGACCTCGGGACGCCGGCGCTCGACGAAGATCGTCGTCGCGCGGTAGGTCCCGGACTCCACCGCGACGGCGAAGAGCACGTACGCGGCGATCCGCCACTTGCGCTGCACGACCATCGCAAGCCCCACCAGGCCGATGACGAACGGGATCGCGTACCCGCCGGCGAGCTCGGTGCCGAGCCACGACGCATCCGTCAGGCCGTTTGCGCGGTGGGCGGCCAGCCATTCCGGGAAGCGCTCGTCGAGGCCCGCGATGCGGCGGGAGGAGAGCACGACGTCCGTGACGAGGAGCCCGAACGCGACCGACGCGACGGCGAGCAGGAGGTACCCCGAGATCAGGGCGAGGAAGAAGGCAACCACAGGGTGCCGATCGCCGACGGCTGCGGCAAACCCCTCGGCCGGGCCTCCCGGCCGCGGCTCGAAGAGCGGCACGGCGCGCGCGGCGCCGGACCGGTCGAAGGTCGAGCGTGCCGCCTCCGCCACCGCAACGTTCGCCTCCATCACGCTCCTTCTCCCGCTCGTCGTCGCGCCGCCCGTTTGAGGCGGCGCGATCCCGGACACAATGCTCGTGCGGTCTACCCGCATTTCGCGCTCAGGAATCCTCGTGCCGGTCATCCTCCTTCTCCTCGTTGCGCTCGCGGTCGGCGCGGCCGTCACCGTCGCCGTGTGGCGGTACCCGTCGGCGCCGTTCGTCCCGACGCGACCGACCGCCGCCGCCGCGGAAGCGGTCGGGGAGACGCTCGCCGAGCACACGCGGCTGCGGCGGCTCCTCGTGCACCGGCTCGACCCGGGGGTCGCGACCGGGCTCGCGTTGACGCTGGCGCTCGGCACGATCCTCGTCGGCGGCCTCGTCCTCGGCGCGCTCGCGTACCTCGTCCGGTCGAGCGATCGCCTCGGCTCACTCGACGAGAGCGTGGCCCAGTGGGGCTTCGATCATGCCTCCGACGTCTCCGATGCCGGGCTCCGCGTCGTCACGACCCTGGGCGAGACGTGGTTCGTGTGGGCGGCTGGGCTTGCGATCGTGGGCTGGGAGCTGTACCGCCGGCGGCCGGCACGATGGATCGCCGCCTACCTCGTGTGCGTGCTCGTCGGACAGAACGTGCTCACGCGGACGATCAAGGAGCTCGCCGACCGCGCCCGGCCGACCCTCAACCCGATCGCCGAGACGCTCGGTCCGTCGTTCCCGAGCGGTCACTCCGCGACCGCGGCCGCGTTCTACGCCGCCGCGGCCCTCGTGATCGGCCGCGGGAGGCCGCGGGCCCAGCGCGCGCTCCTCACGGGCGGTGCGGTCGCGATCGCGGTCGCCGTGGCGGGGAGCCGCGTGCTACTCGACGTCCACTGGCTGTCCGACGTCGTGGCGGGTGTCGCCCTCGGATGGGCGTGGTTCGCGGCCTGCAGCGTCGCCTTCGGCGGCCGCATCCTCCGGTTCGGCGCGGCGGCGGAGCGCGCGGGAGAGCGCGCGGTCGCGGAGGCGCAGACCCGACGCCGCCGCGCGGCCACGTAGCGCCGCCATTCCGCGACCTCGGAGGTGCTTCCGGTCGCTCCGCGGCGGAGCTCAGGCGGCATCGGCAAGCGGCTCCGGCTGCGCCGCGGCGGTCTCGACCCGCCGGGAGCGGTGAGGCATGGTGAACGCGGCGAGCGCGCCGAGGCCGACGACCGCGGCGCCGACGAGCACGGCGGCATTCGTGCCGTCGGAGAACGACTGGCCCGACCCGTATCCCCCGACGTGGGAGAAGACGGCCGCGAGGACGGCGACGCCGAACACGCCGCCGAGCTCCCTGATCGCGTTGTTCGCGCCCGATGCCTTGCCCTCTTCACTCGGTCGCACCGCCGAGAGCACGACGTTCGCGACAGGGGCGAAGAAGAGCGCCATGCCCACCCCGGCGACGACGAACGGCGCGATCAGCTCCGAGTAGGGCACGGTCGGGGTGGAGACGATCCCGATCCATGCGAGCGCCACGGCCTGCAGCGTCAGCCCCGTGCCGACGATCAGGCGCGGGCTGATCCGATCCGAGAGGGCACCCGCGAGCGGCGCGATGAACATCGGCGCGAGCGTCCAGGGGAGGATCCGCAACCCGGCCGCGAACGGGGAGTACCCCTGCACCGTCTGGAAGAACTGCGCGAGCAGGAAGATCGAGCCGAACATCCCGAAGAACATGAGAAACGACGCGGCGTTCGCCAGCGCGAACGCGCGGGAGCGGAAGAACCGCATGGGCAGCATCGGCGCGGCCGCCCGGAGCTCCCAGACGACGAACCCGCCGAGGAGCACCGCGCCGGCGGCCAGCGAGCCGATGATCTCGGCGCTCGCCCAGCCCTGACCGTTGCCGCGGACGAGCCCCCACACGAGGGAGAAGAGGCCGATGCTCGCGAGCATAAGGCCGGGCAGGTCGAGGCCCGCCGCGGGGCCGCGGCTCTCGCCGAGCCGCCGCAGCGCGAGCGGCGCCAGGACGAGGCCGATCGGCACGTTCAACCAGAAGATCCACTGCCAGGCGATGCCTTCCACCACGGCGCCGCCCACCAGCGGCCCCAATGCGATCGCGAGTCCGCCGACTCCGCCCCAGGCGCCGAGCGCGACACCTCTCCGCTCGGGTGCGACGGCGGCGCTGAGCAGCGTCAGGGTCAACGGCATCACGAGCGCCCCGCCCAGCCCTTGCACCGCGCGGGCGGCGTTGAGCGCGTCGACCGTCGGGGCGAGGGCCGCGGCGGCCGAGCCGAGCGTGAACACGAGGAGCCCGACGGTGAACATCCGCCGCCGCCCGAAGCGGTCGCCGAGCGCGGCTCCGGTGAGGAGGAAGGCCGCGAAGGTGAGCGTGTAGGCGTTCACCGTCCACTCGAGCTGCTCGAGGGACGCACCGAGATCGGCCCGCATCACGGGCAGCGCCGTCGTGACGACGAGGTTGTCGAGCGAGACCATGAACAGCGCGATCGAGGTGATCGCGAACGTCCAGAGGGTGCGGGTTCTGCCGGTCATGTGGTTCTCCACTTCGTGATCAATCACTCACATCAATGGGCAAATAGAGAAGATGGTCATGCGGGCTCCTCGCCGACCGCGTAGGCAGCGAGCTTCGCGCCGGCTGCGCCGGCGACGAGACGGTGCGCCCAGGGCTCGCGGGCGCTGCCGAGGTCCATGGCGGCGACGACGTTCAGGAGCATTCCGCGCGCGAACCAGCTCGCGACGGTCGCTTCGTCCGCGCCGGAGACTGTCTCGACGAAGAGGTGGAGCTTCCCGTAGCCCGCGCGCATGGCATCGCGGACGTCCGGATCGTCACACGCGGCGTACCCTTCCATCTGCGTGAGAAGCCGTGTCCTGTCGGTCGTCACCATCGCGACGTACGCGGCCCCCATCGCGGCGAGCGCCTCCTCGCCCCGCAGATCGCCGGCGGCCGCGCGGAAGAGCTCGAGCGTGTCGGCCATGCAGCGTTCGATCGTCGCGATGAAGAGCCGCTTCTTCGTGCCGAAGAGCCGGAACAGGTAGGGCTGCGAGATGCCTGCCGCCTCGGCGATGTCCTCGGTCGACGTCCCGTGGAGCCCGCCGTGCGCGAACGCCTGTGACGCCGCTGCGAGGACGGCCTCGCGCCGCTCCCCCGCGGTCTGTCGCTGTCCGACGGTCATAGTTTGTAAGTGATAACTCACATTGCTAGGCCTTGTCAAGCCCCGAGATGGCGTCGGACTGAAGTCCGACACGAACCACACGTCGGGCCTCGAGCCCGACATGTGGTTGTCTACCCGGCATGGAGGTGTTCCGCCCGCGGACGCTCGCGGAGGCCCTGCGCCTCCGCGCGGCGCATCCCGACGCGCGGCCGATCCAGGGCGGCACGGACGTCATGGTCGAGCTCACCTTCGGTGGCTCGCGGCCCGAGGCGCTCCTCGATCTCGGCGAGCTCGCCGAGCTCAGGGGTTACGCCGAGGACGACGGAGTGCTGCGGCTCGGCGCCGGCCTGACGTACACGGAGGCGATGGACGGCATCGTGGCCAGCCGTCTGCCGGCGCTCGCCGAGGCGTCGCGCACGGTCGGCTCGCCGCAGATCCGCAACCGCGGCACGCTCGGCGGCAACCTCGGCACCGCCTCGCCCGCGGGCGACGCGCTGCCCCCGCTCCTCGCGGAACGGGCAGAGGTCGAGCTCACGAGCGTTCGCGGCGTCCGGATGCTGCCGCTCGAGCAGTTCCTGCTCGGCGTGAAGCGGACCGCGCTCGAGCCCGACGAGCTCGTGACGGCGATCCGCGTGCGCCCGAGCGGCGGAGCGCAGACGTTCGCCAAGGTCGGACCGCGGAATGCGATGGTGATCGCGATCTGCTCGCTCGCGGTCGTGGTCGACACGGAGGAGGGGGAGGTGCGCGCCGCGTTCGGCTCGGCGGCGGTGACCGCGAAGCGGGTGACGGTGCCGCTCGCGGACGCCGCGGAGCTCCCGGACCGCGTCGCCGAGGCTGCGACGCCCATCGACGACGTCGCGCGCGAGCGCCGCGTACCGGCGGCACGCCCTGCGCGTCCTCGCGGCGCGGGCGCTCGGCAGGTGCCTGCGCTCGTGAGGATCGCGCTGACGGTCAACGGCGAGCGCCTCGAGGGGGATGCCTGGGGCGGCGAGAGCCTCCTCACGTTCCTGCGCGACACGCTCGAGCTCCCCGGCTCGAAGAATGCGTGCGAGCAGGGGGAGTGCGGCTCGTGCTCCGTCCTGCTCGACGGGACGCTCGTCTGCTCGTGCCTCGTGCTCGCCGCGCAGGCCGAGGGGCACGCGGTTGTCACGGTCGAGGGGCTCGGCCGCGACGGCGTGTTGCATCCCGTCCAGCAGGCATTCGTCGACGCGGGCGCGGTCCAGTGCGGGTTCTGCACGCCCGGTCTCGTCGTCGCGGTCGCCGATCTGCTCGAGCGCGTCCCGCATCCCTCCGACGACGAGATCCGCGAGTCGCTCTCGGGGAATCTCTGCCGCTGCACGGGGTACGTGAAGATCTTCGACGCCGTCCGGATCGCCGCGGAGCGCGCGTGAGCGTCACCGAGCGGACGAGGCTGACGGTCGGCCGGGTCGGGGAGCGGGTGCTCCGCGACGACGCCGTGCCGAAGGTCACTGGCGCGTTCCAGTACGCGAGCGACCTCTCTGCGCCGGGAATGCTCTGGGGCGACACGCTGCGCAGCCCGCACGCCCACGCGCGGATCGTGTCGGTCGACGTGACGGCGGCGCTCGGCCTCCCGGGCGTCCACGCGGTGCTGACCCAGGACGACGTTCCCGGCAAGAAGCTCTACGGCCTCGAGTTCGCCGACCAGCCGGTGCTCGCCTTCGACCGCGTGCGCTACGTCGGCGAGCCTGTCGCGGTCGTCGCGGCGGAGCACCCCGAGCAGGCGCGGCGCGCCCTCGAGGCGATCGTCGTCGAGTACGAGCCGCTCGAGCCGGTGGTCGACATGGAGCGCGCGCTCGCGCAGGAGCCGCTCCACCCGGACCGCCCGACGATGGGCCACGGCTACCGCGACGATCCCAGGCCGAACGTCGTCCGTCACATCGTGATCCGGCACGGTGACCCGGACGCGGCGGGCGACGTCGTCGTGACGGGGACCTACGAGCTCGGCATCCAGGATCAGGCCTTCCTCGGCCCCGAGTCGGGGCTCGCCGTGCCCGACGGGGAGGGCGGCGTCGACATCCACGTCGCGACCCAGTGGCTCCACGTCGACCGCGACCAGGTGGCGCCGTGCCTCGGTCTGCGGCCCGAGCAGGTGCGGCTGCACCTCGCCGGCGTCGGTGGTGCCTTCGGCGGCCGGGAGGACCTCTCGATGCAGATCCACGGCGCACTGCTCGCGCTCCACACCGGGAGGCCCGTGAAGATGGTGTACGACCGTGCCGAGTCGTTCACGGGGCACGTGCACCGGCATCCGGCGCGGATCCGCTGCGAGCACCGGGCGACCCGTGACGGAAGGCTCACGTGCGTCCGCATGGAGATCCTGCTCGACGGCGGCGCGTATGCGTCGAGCTCGACGGCCGTCGCATCGAACGCCGCGTCGTTCGCGATCGGGCCCTACCGGGTCGACAACGCCGCGATCGACGCGACGGCCGTGTACACCAACAACCCGCCCTGCGGCGCGATGCGCGGCTTCGGCGCGGTGCAGACCTGCTTCGCCGCCGAGGCGCAGATGGACCTCCTCGCCGCCGAGCTCCGGATCGACCCGGTCGAGCTGCGGCTGCTGAACGCCCTCGAGCCGGGCGACGTGCTGCCGACCGGTCAGGTGGTGACGGGCTCGCTGCCGACGCGCGAGGTGATCCGCCGCGCCGCCGAGATGGCGCCGCCGGACGCGGAGCCGTTCCCCCGTGACCCGTTGCGGCTCCCGGGCGGCGCGGGGAACACGACGACGGGCGAGGGCGTCCGCCGGGGTGTCGGGTTCGCGCTCGGATTCAAGAACATCTGCTACTCCGAGGGCTTCGACGACTCCTGCGCCGCCCGCGTCCAGCTGCACGCGGACGGGAGCGCGGTGGTGCACTCGGCAGCCGCCGAGGTCGGGCAGGGGGTCGTCGGCGTGATCCTCCAGGTCGCCCGCACCGAGCTCGGCACCGACGCCGTCACGCTCGCGCCGCACACGACCGCGGCGGTCGGCTCGGCCGGCTCGGCGTCCGCGTCCCGCATGACGTGGATGGCCGCCGGCGCCGTCCGCGACGCGTGCCGGGCGGCGCTCGAGGAGCGCGAGCGGACGGGCGGCGGTGGCGTCGATGTCGAGCGCGTCTACCGCCATGCCCGCACCACCCCGCTCGACCCCGAGAACGGGCAGATCACCGGGGAGCGCGCCCACGTCGCCCTCGCCGTCGCGGCGATGCGGGTCGTCGTCGAGGTCGATGTGGAGCTCGGCCTCACGCGCGTCGTCTGGGTGGGCACCGCGCAGGACGTCGGGAGGGCGATCAACCCGCTCGCGGTTGAGGGCCAGATCGAGGGCGGCACCGCGCAGGGCCTCGGGCTCGCGCTGATGGAGGAGATCGTCACCCGCGACGGGGCGATCCTCAACGCGAGCTTCACGGACTACCTGCTGCCGACCGCGCTCGACATGCCGCCCGTCGACGATCGAGCTCGTCGAGGTCCCCGAGCCGGATGCGCCCTACGGCGTCAAGGGCGTCGGCGAGCCGCCGACGGTGGTCTCCACCGCCGCGATCCTGTCCGCGATGCGCGCGGCCACCGGCCGTCCGCTGACGCGGGTCCCCGTGCGCCCGGACGAGATCTGCCTGTAGCGGCCACCGCGCCGGGCGACCTCAGCGCACGAGCCCCCGAAGCGCCGCCGCGGCCGCGTCCGGGTCGAACTCGAAGGGGCCGGGGCCACCGACGTACTCGAGCCTCCCTCCGCGGTCGGCGACGTAGAGCCGCTCCGGCCAGGCCGCGAACGACTCGCTCACGGCGTCGTCCATCCCGTCGACGAGCACCGGCATGGTGAGCTCCAGCCGCCGGACGCCCTCGCGCGCCGCGGCGAACCGCTCCTCGAGCGTCACGTGCTGTGCGACCAGCACGCTCTCGTCGACGTTTGACTGCATCTGCCACTCGTCGACGGCGTGCGCCTCGGCGATGTAGACGAAGACGACGTTGGCGCGCCCGCGGAACCGCGAGTGGATCTCCTCGACGTCGCCCGACCGGCGACGAAACGGGGGTCAGGTGAAGCTGCCGAAGACGAGCAGGAGCGGACGCTCGGCCGCGAGCCCGCGCAGCTCGACGGACGAGCCGTCCTCGAGGGAGGCGGCCGCGAGCGCGGGCAACCGGTCTCCGACGGCGAGCCGCTCGGGACGGCGGTACCGCGCCACCGTCGCGACGACGATCTCCCGCGCGCCGGGCTCGAGCTCCTCGGCGTACGCGCGATCGCGTGGATCGAGCCGGTCGAGGCGTGTGTCCGGGGTCGCGCTCACGTCAGGCGAATCGTGCCACGACGCTCGCGACGCGGTCGACGTCCTCTTCGGTCATCGTGGTCGCGAGCGGCAGCGCGAGCGCGCGCTCGAACGCACGGTCGGCGCCGGGGAACGTGCCCCGGTCGTGGTAGGCGGACAGCCGGTGCACCGCGTACGTGCCGATCTGCGCCTCGATCCCCTCGGCGCGCAGACCGGCCATCGCCTCGTCGCGGCGGTCGAGCGAGACGACGTACGCCTGCCAGCCGTGCCGGTCGCCCTCGTCCGCAGACGGCGTCGCGACGAGGTGTCCGAGGCGCTCCCCGTACCACCCCGCCACCTGCTCCCGCGCCGCGAGCAGGCTCTCGAGGCGCTCGAGTTGGGGAATCCCGAGCGCGCACAGGACGTCCGCGAGACGGTAGTTGAAGCCGGGCGCCGCGAGGTCGGCCGGCGCCCGCGGCGATCCCGTGGTGACGCAGACGACGGACCGCCGCGGCGAGCTCGGCCTCGTCCGTCGTCACGGCGCCGCCTTCGCCGGTCGTGACGATCTTGCGGGGGTGGAACGAGAGGCACGCGAGCAGGCCGAGCGCCCCGCACGGCGTTCCCTGGTAGCGCGCTCCGAGCGCGCCCGCCGCATCCTCGAGGAGCACCACCTCCTGCGGGACTGCGGTCTGGAGCTCCTCCCAGGCGACCGGCCGCCCGAAGAGGTGCACCGCGAGCACGGCGCGGGTGCGCGGCGTGATCGCCTCGGCGACGAGCTCCGGCCGCACGAGGAAGGTCTCGGGATCGACGTCCACGAGAACCGCGTGCCCGCCGCAGAGCTCGACCGCGTTCGCGGTCGCCGGGAAGGTGTAGGCGGGCACGATCACCTCGTCTCCGGGGCCGATCCCGAGCGCGAGCAGCGCGACGTGGATCGCAGCCGTGCCGGAGGACACCGCCACCGCCTCGGCGGTGCCGACCGCCTGGGCGAGCGCGCGCTCGAACTTCTCCACCTGCGGCCCCATCGTCAGCTGGCCACTCGCGAGCACCTCCGCGACGGCGGCGATCTCGGCCTCTCCCACGTCCGGCCGGGCGAGCCGTATCGGGGTCCCGGTCACGCCGCGGCGCCGAGCCGGGCGCGGTACCACGCAATCGTCCGCGAGAGCCCCTCGTCGAGCTCGACGTCGGCCTCGAAGCCGAGCAGCGACCGCGCCTTGTCGACGTTCGGGATCCGGAGCTCGACGTCCGTGTAGTGGAGCGGCACGAAGCGGATCTCGCCCGGGCAGCCCGTGAGGCGCTTGATCCGCGTCGCCAGGTCGTAGATCGTGACGGCGGAGCGCGCGTTGCCCACGTTGAAGCTCTCGCCGACGGCGGCCGGGTGCTCGAGCGCGAGCATCACCGCCTCCACCATGTCGTCGACGTAGCACCAGGCGCGGATCTGGGAGCCGTCGCCGTGGATCTCGAGGTCGCGACCGGCGAGGGCCGCCTCGATGAAAGCGCGGATCGCGCCTCCGCCGATCTGGCCGGGGCCGAAGATGTTGAACGGCCGCACCGAGACCGCGGGGAGCCCGAACTCGGCGTGGTACGCGTGCGCCATGTGCTCGCCGGCGAGCTTGGAGACCGCATACGTCCAGCGCGCCTCGCCCACCGAGCCGATCGTCGTGACGTGAGCCTCCTGCACGTTGAATGCGTGCTGCCCGAACACCTCGCTCGTCGAGAACTCGACCAGGCGCTCCAGGGTGTCCTTGGTCGCGAGCGCGGCCTCGAGGGCGTTGTACGTCCCGATCACGTTGACGCGCATCGTGCGCACCGGGCTCGCGAGAACGGTGTCGACGCCCGCGATCCCGGCCGCGTGGACGAGGTGCGTACAGCCCGCGGCGAGCTCGGTGAGGCGGCCGAGGTCGAGCACGTCCCCGTCGACGAAACGGAAGTTCGGGTGGACGGCGAGCTCGGTGCCCGAGAGTGCGTCGCGGTGGAGGTTGTCGACCGCCACCACCTCGTTCTCGTCGACGAGACGCGTTGCGAGCGTCGTGCCGATGAAGCCGGCGCCGCCGGTGATCAGCACGCGCTTTCCCGTCAGTGACACGCCAGGATCGTAGTCGCGTGCCGACGCGGGTCGTGGACCTCGCCGCGCGGCCAGGGCGAGCCGACGGCCGGCGAGAGCCCTCCGTGCACTCGTCCGAAACCGACATGTCCTGCCACCCCGCTCCCGGGCCGCCGGCCTCCTCCCCACGGCTCGAAGCCTAACTCGACAACAGCGACGGGTGGGATACGACTTCGCGCCGTCTTCGTGCCGATCGCTCCACGGGCGCACGGCATCCCTCGTCTAGCATCGCGCCGTGTCGAGCGTTCTCTTCGTCGGCGCCGGACGCCATCAGCGCCGCGCGATCGCCCAGGCGCGCGAGCGCGGCCTCCGGGTCGTCGCGGTCGACCGCAACCCGGACGCACTCGGGCTCCAGGTCGCCGACGCGGCCGCGGTCGTCGACTTCGCCGACGTCGACGCCGTCGAGGAGGTCGGGCGACGCCACGCTGTGGACGGCGCGCTGACGGTCTCCGCCGATCGCGCCGTGCCCGTCGTCGCCGCGGTCACGGAGCGTCTCGGCCTGCCGACGATCGGCACCGAGGTGGCGCACCGGATGACGCACAAGATCGCGATGCGGCGCACCCTGGCCGAGGAGGGCATCCCGCAGCCGCCGTTCGCAGCGGTCCGCAACCTGGCCGAAGGCCGCAGCGCCCTCGAAAGGGTGGGTCTTCCCGCCGTCCTCAAGCCCGTGGACTCCGGCGGGCAGCGCGGCCTCTTCCGCATCGAGACGCCCGGCGACCTCGAGTCGCACCTCCACTCGGCGCTCGCGGAGTCGCCCGCGCGGGAGGCGATCCTCGAGGGATTCGTGGAGGGGACGGAGATGAACGGGATCGTCGTCGCACGCGGGGGCGAGGCACGGCTCGTCACGCTCTCCGACCGGCTCCGGCCGCCCGGCGTCGGGTTCGGCGTCGGCTGGATCCACGTCTACCCCGCGTCCATCCACTCCGACCAGCTCGCGCTCGCCGAGCGGGTCTCCGAGCGCTCGGTCACCGCACTCGGCCTGCGGGACGGGATCGCCTTCCCCCAGCTGATCGCGGCACCCGACGGGAGCGTGTCCGTCGTCGAGGTCGCCGCACGCATCCCCGGCGGCCAGATGGCCGACCTCGTGCGTCACGCCGTCGGTGTCGACCTGGTCGAGGTCGCTCTGCGGCTCGCCCTCGGCGAGCCGGTTCCCGACGACGTCGCGCTGCCGCGGTTCTCCCAGCCGCTCGCGATCCGCTTCCTCACCGCGGCGCCCGGCCCGCTGCCCAGCGGGACCGTCATACGGATCGGAACGCTCGACGCCGTGCTCGGGGCACCGGGCGTCGTGCAGGCCGAGACCTACCTCGCCGAGGGCGAGACGATCCGCCCCGTCCGGCTCGACGGCGATCGTCGTGGGTACGTGATCGCGACCGCCCCCACCTCCGTCGAGGCGCTCCGGCGCGCCGAGCACGCGGCCGGACTGCTCGAGGTGGAGGTCGCGTGACGGACCCGCGCACGGCTCTCGTCGCGGCGGGCTACGACGCGATGACCGACACCTGGGAGGCGTGGAAGGTGCAGATCACGGGCGACCCCCGGGCCGACTGGTGCAACGAGCTCGTCTCGGGGCTGCCGCGAGGGGCGCGCGTGGTCGAGCTCGGCTGCGGCGGCGGCACGGACGAGACGCGGCTGCTCGCCGAGCGTTTCCGTCTCACTGCCGTCGACCTCTCGGCCGAGCAGCTCCGGCGCGCACGCGAGCGCGTGCCGGCCGCGGCGTACGTCCACGGCGACATCACCGAGCTGGAGCTCGAGCCCGGCTCGGTCGAGGGGGTGGCCGCCTTCTACGTCCTCAACCACGTCCCACGGGAGCTGCTCGGGGGCCTGTTCGCCCGTGTCCACGACTGGCTGGTCCCCGGCGGTCTCTTTCTCGCCACGCTCGGCGCCAGTGATCTCCCCAGCTGGACGGGCGAGTGGCTCGGGTACCCGACCCACTTCGCGGGGTTCGCGCCCGACGAGAATCGGCGGCTGCTCGCGGACGCCGGGTTCGAGCCGCTGCGCGACGAGCTCGTCACGATCCGGGAGCCCGAGGGCGAGGCGACATTCCACTGGGTGCTGGAGAGGCGATGAGCTGCGGCTTCACGCTCGAGCACTACCGCGAGATCCTGCACGCGGCCCGTGCGGGGAGATACCGGTTCGCGCACTTCGACGCGACGCCCCAGCGGGGCGACCTCTTCCTCCGCCACGACGTCGACCTCTCGCTCGACGCGGCGCTGCGGATGGCCGAGCTCGAGGCCGACGAGGGCGTCTCGGCCACCTACTTCCTCATGACCGAGTCGGTGTTCTACAACCTCGCGTCGAAGGAGGGCGTCGCGGCGACCGCGGCGCTGCGCGAGCTCGGCCATCGCGTCGGGCTGCACGCCGTTTTCCCGAACGCCGCCCTCGACGACCGCTTCGACGCCGTCGTCGCGTGGCACAACCCCGATCCCGACTTCATGACGGCTCCGATCGCCGATGCGGTCAACGTCATGCAGGAGGGGTACTTCGACCCGCCGACCTACCGCTCCGACTCGAACCAGCGGTGGCGCTCCGGCTGTCCGCACGAGGAGCTCCGCACCGGCGGCTTCCCGTGGCTGCAGCTCCTGATACACCCGGAGATCTGGGTCTACCGAGGGGCGACGATGGGTGCCACGATGCGCGCGATGCTGGACGCCGAGCGCGAGCGCCGCCTCGCGCAGCTCGCGGAGGACCGGATCGATCTCGGGTAGGTGCACCGACGACGCTCGGGTCCGGCGCTGCTTGGATACGTGGCCGTGAGCCTTCGCCCGATCACCGTGCTCGTCTCCGCCTCCGGCGCACCCGGAACGGCGGCGCTGGTGCGGGCCCTCCGCGAGAACGGCGAGCGCGACGTGCGCCTCGTCGGCACGGACATGTCGGAGCGCTCCGTCGGCCGACACCTGTGCGAGGCGTTCCACCTCGTGCCCGCCGGGTCCGACCCGGGCTTCCCCGGCGCGGTACAGACGATCGTCGAGCGCGAGCGGGTCGACGTCGTCCTGCCGCAGTCGTCGTTCGACCTCGAAGGGCTCGCCGCGCACCGCGAGCGGTTCCCCGTCCCCGTGCTCGTCTCGCGCCCCGAGACGATCCATCGCTCGAACGACAAGGCCGAGAGCTACGCCCTCCTCCACCGGATCGGCGTCCCGGCCCCGGCGTTTCGCCGCGTGAACGGCGCCGCGCAGGTGGCCGCGGCCGCGCACGAGCTCGGGTACCCCGACCGCCCGGTCTGCTTCAAGCCCGTCTTCTCGTCCGGCTCGCGCGGGTTCCGCGTGCTCGACCCGACCGTCGACCGGGCACGCCAGCTCCTCGAAGAGCGGCCCGGATCGGTCGCCATGCGGCTCGAGGAGGCGGTCGAGCTTCTGCCGGAGGACGGCGGCCCCGACCTCCTCGTCATGGAGCTGGCGACGGGCGGCGAGCGCACGATCGACGGGATCGCAGACGGGGCGCGGGTGGTGCTCGGGCACCCCAAGACGCGCGAGGCGATGCGCGCCGGGCTCGCGATGTACTTCGTCACGCTCGACGACCCCGGCCTGATGGAGATCGCCGACCGGATCGTCTCCGAGCTCCGGATCGAATGGTTCTTCAACATTCAGCTCGTCGGCGACCATGTGATCGAGGTCAACCCGCGGATCTCCACCATCGTGTACCAGGAGGACCTGAACCTTCCCTACCTCGGTGTGAAGCGTGCGCTGGGCGAGCTGACCGACGACGAGCTCGCCGGATACGTGTCCCGGATCACGCCGGGCCGGACGGCGCTCCGGTACTTCGACCAGCTCGAATGGGGGTAGTGCCCGCGCCGGGCCGCATCGTCCCGTGAGCGCCAAGCGCCCACTCCGCGTCGTCCACTGTCCGGTCAACACCGCCGGGATCCCGTGGACGAACGTCCAGGCCCTGCGCAGGCGAGGCGTCGACGCCTCGCTCGTCGTCTTCAACCGCTACACGCTCCATCCGGAGGCCGACCGGTCGCTCGAGCTCCACGGCGGGCTCCCGCGCCGCCAGATCGCGCAGTGGAAGGTCCTCGCGGAGCTCCTGCCCAGGACCGACCTGTTCCACTTCACGTTCGGGCTGACGCTCGTCCCGCAGTCGCTTCAGTTCCCGATTCTCAGGGCCTTCCGGAAGCGCTCCGTGATGCAGTACCTCGGCTCGGACATCCGCGGCAAGACCCCGGAGGAGCTCGCATACGGGAAGAAGGCCGGTGCGGAGATCGTCGGGAGCTACGACGCGATCCGCTGGGTGCCCGGGGCGACCGTGATCCCCCCGGGGATCGACCTGGCGCACGTCGGCCCCGCACCGCTCTCGGGGCGGCGACGGCCGGTCGTCGTCCACGCGCCCTCGTCGCGGACGCGGAAGGGGACGGACCACGTCATCCGTGCGTGCGAGGACCTCGACGTCGAGCTGCAGATCGTCGAGGGCCTCCACCACGATGCGGCGCTCGAGCGGTACGGCGATGCCGACATCGTCGTCGACCAGCTGCACGCCGGCTGGTACGGGCTCTTCGCGATCGAGTGCATGGCGCTCGGCAAGCCCGTCGTCACGTTCCTCCACGAGGAGGCGACCCGGCGCACCGAGGACGCGTACGGCCTCCGGGTGCCGATCCTCAACGCCTCGCCCGAGACGCTGCACGACCGGCTCGCCGAGCTCGTGGCGCTCGGCCCGTCCGGGCGGGCAGAGATCGGGCGCGCTTCACGCGCATACGTCGAGCGCGTCCACGACCTCGACCGCGTGACCGACCAGTTGCTGGCCGTGTACGCAAACGTGATCGAGCCCACACGCGAGCCGCACGCGAAGATCGCGGTGCCGGCGCCGCAGCAGCCCGCCGACCTGCCGCCCGCGCTCCCGATGGCAGACGACAAGCTCGACTCGGCATTGCCGTCGGGCCCCGGGCTCGCGGCGGCCGACGAGAAGCAGGCACCGCCGGGTCTCGCGTCGCAGCTTCGCCGCCTCGGGCGGCACTCCGCGATCTACGGGATCGGCGGCCTCGTCTCTCGCCTGATCGCGGTCATCCTCCTCCCGCTCTACACGCGCTACCTGACCCCGGCCGACTACGGGAAGATCGAGACGCTGCTCGCGCTCACCACCGTGATGGGGTTGCTCCTGCGGGCGGGCATCACGAGCGCGTTCTTCCGCTTCTACTTCGACGTGTCCGACGACGCCGGGCGCCTTCGCGTGCTGCGAACGTCCTTCTGGTTCACGATGGGCGGCGGCACGCTCGGGCTCACGCTCCTGCTCGTGTTCGCGGGCCCGATCTCGTCGCTCCTGTTCGGGACGACGAGCTCCGCGAATCTCGTCCGGGCGGCGGGAGTCGCGCTCTGGGCGGGGGTCAACTACGAGCAGATGACGTCGCTCTTCCGGGTCGAGGAGCGGTCGATCGCGTTCGTCTGCGCAAGCCTCACGAACGTGTTCCTGACGATCGGCATCACGTTGCTCCTCGTGGTCGGGCTCGACCAGGGCGCGCTCGGGGTGATCGTCGGCAACTTCAGCGGCACGCTCGTCGTCTACTTCGCGCTGCTCGGCTACCGCCGCGAGCAGCTCGGCCTGCAGTTCGACCGGAAGCTGCTCCGGGAGATGAACCACTTCGGCCTGCCGCTCGTCCCAGCCGCCCTCTTCCTCTGGATCACGAACTTCTCCGACCGCTTCTTCCTCGTGAAGCTGGCGGACGTCTCCGAGGCCGGCCTCTATTCGGTCGGTGTGCGCGTCGCCTCGGCGATGGTGCTGCTCCTGACCGCGTTCCGCATGGCGTGGCCCGCGTTCGCGTACTCGATCACGGACGAGCGCGAGGCGCGACGGACGTATGCGTACGTCCTCACGTACCTCACCGTGGTCACGACCTGGATGGCCCTCACGCTGGCGCTCCTCGCGCCCTGGATCGTCGACGTCCTCGCTGCGCCACGGTTCGCGGACTCGGCGGAGGTCGTCGGTCCGCTCGCATTCTCGACGGTCTCCTACGCCGCCTACGTCGTGATCGCGATCGGTGTCGGACGCGCCCGCCGGACGCAGTTCAACTGGGTCGTGACGGGCGCGGCGGCGCTGGTCAACGTCGCGCTCAACCTCACGCTGATCCCCCGGTACGGGATGATCGGCGCGGCGATCGCGACCATCGCGGCCTACACGACCATGGCGGTCGGGATGGCCTGGTGGGCGCAGCGGATCTACCCGGTGCCGTACCAGTGGCGCCGGATCGCGACGGCCGCCTTCGCCGGGGTGGCGCTGGCCGCCGCGGGCAAGGAGCTCGACGTCGGTCTCGGGGGGGCCGCCGTCCTCGCGCTCGCATATCCGCTCGCTCTCACGCTGCTCGGCTTCACGAGCGCCGGAAGAGCGCCGCCGCATCAGCCGTCTCGTCGCCCGCAAGCGCGTCCCGGCCGGCTGACGAGCGCTACAAGAGCGTCTGCTCGAGCAGGAACCCGTTGAGGGCGATGATCAGCACCGCGATCGCTCCGGCGAGGATCGTCGTCGCGCGCCGGTTGACGAGCGAGCCCATCAGTGTCCGGTCGCGGCAGAACCAGATCAACGGGATCAGTGCGAACGGGATCCCGAACGACAGCGCCACCTGGCTCAGCACGAGGGCGCGCGATGCGTCGATCCCGACCGCGATGATCACGAGCGCCGGCGCCATCGTGATCGCGCGCCGGAGGAAGAGCGGGATCCGTCGCCGGATGAAGCCCTGCATGACGACCTGGCCGGCGAGCGTCCCGACGCTCGACGACGAGAGCCCCGAGGCGAGGAGCGCGACGCCGAAGAGGACGTCCGCGTGACTCCCCAGATGCGTGCCCAGCTCGTCCGCGACCTGCACGAGGTCGTCGCCGACGTCGGTCAGTCCGTTCCCGTGGAACACGGCCGCGGCGATCACGAGCATGCTCATGTTGACGACCCCGGCGATCCCCATCGCGATCATGACGTCGACGAGCTCGAAGTGGAAGATGCGCCGCTTCTCCTCCTCGCCCGCCCCGACGACCCGATGCTGCGTCAGGGCGGAGTGGAGGTAGATCACGTGGGGCATCACGGTCGCGCCCAGGATCCCGACCGCGAGCAGGACGCTCTCCGAGCCCTCGAAGCCCGGGATGAACCCGCGTGCGACCTCGGCCGGGTCGGGATCGGCGAGGAAGACCTGCGCCGAGAAGGCGATCACGATCACGCCGATGAACGCGGCGATCACCGCCTCGAGGCGGCGGAAGCCCCGCGCCTGCAGCGCGAGGATCGCGAAGGCCGCCGCGCTCGTGATCAGGGCCGCGGGGAAGAGTGCGATGCCGAAGAGGATGTTGAGGCCGATCGCCGCGCCGATGAACTCGGCGAGGTCGGTCGCCATCGCGATCACCTCGGCCTGGAGCCAGAGCCCGACGCTGGTCCTGCGCGAGAACCGCTCGCGGCACACTTCGGGCAGGTTCATCCCCGTGGCGATCCCGAGCTTGGCGCTCATCGACTGGATGACCATCCCCATGAGGTTGGCCGTGAGGATCACCCACAGAAGCAGGTAGCCGAACTGCGCGCCCCCGGCCATGTTCGTCGCGAAGTTGCCCGGGTCGACGTACGCGACCGATGCGACGAACGCCGGCCCGAGGAACGGCCACAGGCCGCGCGCGCCGCGGCGTTGCCCCGCGAGCGACTCCTGCGCCGCTTCGAAGACGCGCGCCTCTCCGGGGAGGACGTCGTCGAGGGGATGGACGGGCGCGAAGCGGTCGTGCGCTCCTCCCGCCGGCACCGGCTGCGGAGGGCCGGCGGGCTCGTGCTGCGAGCCGGTCACCCGACCAGCAGCCCGGTCGCCCACATCGCGGCGATCCCGGCCAGGTAGCCGCCGACCGCCCACCCGGAGCGCAGCCCGCCGGGCGCGATCCGTGCGACGTAGCGCGCGACCTCGACGACGACCTGCAGCGCCGCCCCCGCAGCGAGCGCGAAGAACACCGGAGTGAGCAGGTCGCTCGAGGCGTAGCCGCCGATCCACGTGCCGAGGATCGCCGGCGCGCCGGCGACGAGCGCGAGCGCGGCCAGCTGCCAGAACGTCACGCGGGCGCGGGTCGCCGGCGCCGCGATCCCGAGGCCCTCGGTCACGTTGTGCACCATGAACCCGATCACGAGGAAGGCGCCGAGCTGGAGCTCGCCCGTCGCGAAGGACGTTCCGATGGCGAGGCCCTCGCCGAGGTTGTGGACGCCGATCCCGACGGCGACGAGCATCGCGAGCGCGAGCCCGGTGACCCCGACCCGGCCGCGCGAGAGCCGCGACGCGAGGACGGTCATCCCGAGCGCGCTCGCGGCGAGCCCCAGGAGGACGAGCCCCGGGCCGCCGAACGCCGCGGGCAGGCCGGCCTGTAGCTCCAGCGCCTCGAAGAGCGCCTCGACGCCGAGAAACGTGAGGAGCCCCGCCGTCAGCGCCATGAACGCCGCGATCCAGGCCGGGCCGGCGCGCCGGAGGGACGGCAGCCAGAGGAGACCGAGCGAGACCGGCACGATGCCGACCAGCAGGCCGATGAGGCCGTAGCCGAGCACGCCGCGCAGACCGGGCTCCGGCGTCGCGACGGCCGCCGCGATCTCGTGGGTCGTCTGGATTCCCGTCGAGCTCGTGACCCCGATCGAGAGCGGCTCCTCGGGCACCCAGTCGTACGGCACCACGATCGCGCTCGATCGCAGCCGTCCAAGCGTCGCCGGCCCATCGAGTGCGAACGGGACGATCGCGTCGTCCACCGTCACCGATGCGATCGTCAGGTCGTCGCGCTGGGGATTCCGGACCAGGACGCGGATCTCGCCGGGGCGGAGCTCGACCCGCCGAACGTCGAACGCGTCCGCCGGCGGGGTGGTGCCACCCACGAGCTCGACGACCCGGTCGCCGAACGAGACGACGACTGCCACCGCGACGGCGAGCCCCAGCAGCGGGACGAGCGCCCAGAGGCGCCACGCCAGCCCACCGGTCGCCTCGACACCCGCTCCCGTCACGCGTCTTCCACCTGGAAGTACCCCATCCAGCCGAGCTCGGTGAACTCGGACTGGTGCGCGTGGAACATGAAGGTGCCCGCGTGGGCGAAGCGGATCTCGAGCACGCCCCGCTGCCCCTGGCACTGCATCACCGTGTCCGTGGACTCCCAGTGCTCGCCGGTCCCGGTCGGCTGGTAGCGGAAGAAGTCGGCGTGGAGGTGGAACGAGTTGATCAGGTCGAACTCGGTCAGGTTCGCGAGGTAGATCCGCACGAGCTCGCCGCGCCGCACGTGGATCGGGTAGCGCGCGTAGTAGAACGTCCGCCCGTTGACCGTGTAGAAGTTGTTCTCGCCGTCACCGTCCGTGTCGAAGCCGTTCATCACGAGCACGAGCTCACGGGCGGGCTCGCGCGGAACCTTCGGGTCGATGATGAACGCGCCGTAGAGGCCCTTGTGGATGTGCTTCTTGAGCGGCGTCGCGTGGCAGTGGTAGACGTGGAATCCCGCCGGCCGCGCCGGGAACTCGTACGTGAAGTCCTCGCCCGGCCCGACGATCTCGAAGACGCCGTCCATGGTCGTCGGATGGATCCCGTGGAAGTGGATCGTGTGCGGGTGTGCCCCGGCGTTGGCGAACCGGACCCGGAGGACGTCGTCCTCGGTGGCCCGGATCACCGGGCCGGGGACGGTGCCGTTGTACGTCCATGCGGGAAAGAACACGCCGGGCGCGATCTCGAGCTCCTCGTCGCGTGCGACGAGGGTGTACTCCCGCACCCGTCCCGGCGCATGCGGCAGCGCCTGCGGCGGGAAGAGCAGCGCGTCCAGGTCGTGCGGGCCGCCGACCGCGGGGGCGCCGTCACCGATCATCGCGGCGTGTCCCGCCGCCGCCGAGCGGGCGTGTGTGGCAGCTGCACGGTGCGCCGCGTGATCGTGGCCGGCCGCCTCCGCGTCGCCGTCGAGTGCAAGCCTGACGCCGAGCGGCGCCACGGCGAGCGGCGCCGTCGCGCAGAGCAACCGCCGTCGGGTGAGTTTAGGCATGCCTAAACTCTACTCGGGATCTTTAGCCCCGGCTAAATCGTGCAGCGGGCGGGTGGGAGTGCCAGAAACCGCAGCGTTCCCCGGCAGAGCCCGAGCGCGGCCCGCGCCCGCACGGCGGGCGTCGCCAGAGCCCGGTCCTCCTGCGGGTTGGTCATGAAGCCCATCTCGACGAGGATCACCGGCACGTCGGCCCAGTTGAAGCCGGTGAAGTCGGAGCGCTCCTGGATGCCCCGGTCTGGGAACCCGATCGCACGGACGAGCTCCGTCTGGACGGACGTCGCCGCGCGGCGGCTGGCGCGGTAGACGTCGTCCGTCCAGCCCCGCCGGAGCGCCGGCGTCAACGTGTGCGTGCCGCGGGCCGTGCTGCTGGCCGAGCCGTCGGCGTGCACGCGCAGGAAGAGCGCCGCGCCGGCCCGGTTTGCGATCTGCGCGCGGGCGATGTTGCCCATGCTCGCCCCCGCCGTGCGCGTGCGGGTCATCACGACCCGCACGCCCGCAGCACGGAGAAGCTGCCGCAGCCGCAGCGAGACGGCGAGCGTGAGGTCCGGCTCGCGGACCCCGGTCACCACGCCGTGCGTGCCGCCTCCGTCCTTGATCTTCCGGACGGTCGAGCCGGGGCCGATCGGCTCGGTGGCGAGGTTCGCGAGCGCGTCGTGGCCGGGGTCGATCACGACCACGGGCGCCGCCGCGTGCGCGGCAGCGGCGAGCACGAGCGCGGCGAGGGCGGCGCCGAGCGCGACGACGCGCGCGCTCACCGCGGCGGGATCCGCGTCCGCATCCAGATGTACGTCACGAGCGCGCCCGGGACGAAGAGCACCGCGGCCACGAGCATCAGGGCCTTCGCCTCGGTCGAGTCGAGGTCGACGGCGAGCCCGGCGAGCATGCACAGCCCGCCCGCGATGCAGAGCGCCGCGCCGATCAGCCCGATGCGCATCGCCCGAGGCTCCCGCTCACGCCACGAGCCTGTAGACCTGGAACACCTCCGCGTACTCGCGGTTCACGTTCGTGCCGTGGACGCGGGCCAGGTTCCAGATGTATGCCTCGTCCGCGTAGCGGCGATGCTGCTGCGAGGCGTAACGGGCGACCGCGGCGACCTTCCGCTCGACGTGGCGCCGCTCGAGCCCGAGGTATGCGCCGTAGGAGAAGTCGAAGTTGTTCCACGGGATCTCGTAACCCAGGATCGTCGTCCGCTTGAACGCGCGCAGACCCTCCTGCGCGATCGTCTGGTGGTCCTGGTGGACGTCGTGGTGCGACGGCTGGAAGACGACGTCGGGCCGCCACTCCTCCCAGAGCGCGACGAGGAGCTCGAGGATGTCCTGGCGCCGCTCCGGGAACGTGCGCACGTCGAAGTCGTGCACCGTCAGCTGGGACTCCGGGATCCCGAGCTCGGCGGTCGCCTCGCGCACCTCGCGCGCGAGGGTGTCGGGCGCGAAGCCCGGCGGCAGCGAGCGCGTGGCGATCGAGAAGGCGACGTAGCGCACCTCGCAGCCGGACTCCACCAGGCGCGCCATCGTGCCGCCGCAGCCGAACTCGCCGTCGTCGGTGTGCGGGGCGAGGACGAGCGCGCGCTCGAGACCGGTCAGCACAGCGCGAGTCTATGCAGTCGCTGTCGGCGCAGGCTCGGGCACCGAAGGCTCGTCTCGCGCGGCCGGCGGGTCAGCCGCCGCGGGAACCGGCTTCTTCGGGACGCGGGCCGTGAGGCCGACGAGCCCGAGCAGCGCCCACGTCATCGGGTCCTCGAAGAAGGCCGCGTAGAACAGGCTGTGCACCGCGATCGCGACGAGGACGATGCCCGTCGCCAGGGAGACGCGCGACGTGAATCCGTGCCCGAGCCCGCGCAGCGTGGCGAGGAACGCGGCCGCGAGGAGCCAGGCGAGCAGCCCGAGCCCGACCACGCCGAGCTCGGACGCGACCGTCACGGGCATCGTGTGCGACGCGACGCGCTTCGGGTCCTTGCCCGGGATCCCCAGCCGGCGCTGGTACTCGCGCGAGAAGCCCCCCGCCCCGACGCCGACGAGGGGATGGTCGAGGGTGATCCGGATGCCCTCGCCGACGAGGTTCGCGCGGCCCGACGTGATGCGGTTGACCCCCGAGCGGGACTTGCCGACCAGCTCGCCGCGCACCTGTGGGACGACGAGCACGACGGCGGCCGTCACCGCGCCGAGGACGACGAGCGCAAGGGTCGCCGTACGCCCCCAGGCGACCGCGACCGCCACCACGATCCCGACGGCGAGCGCCACGAAGCTCGATTGCGAGAACGAGATCAGGAGCCCGAGCCACGTCGCGGCCACGATGCCGTAGAGGCCGGCGACGCGCCAGCCGCGGGCGCCGCCGAGCAGGATCCCGGCGAGGGAGGCGAGGATGGCGACGGTCAGGTAGCGCCCGTACACCGACGGGTCCCAGAACACGGAGTTGACGCGGAAGAAGGGGGCGTACGCGTTGAAGACCTTCACGCTCGGGTTCCAGAAGACGTCGCGGGTGAACCACTGGTACCCGCCGACCGCGGCGTAGACGAGCGCAGTTCCCACGAGCCCGGCCCAGAGCCAGGTCAGCCACCGCCCCCGCCACGGGCAGGCGCGCGAAGCCGACCGCGAGCAGCCCGAACGGGAGCACGAACGCGCCGAGCAGGATCGAGCCGCGATGGACGTCGACCGCCCACAGCATCGACAGGCCGCTCCAGCCGACGAACGCGGCAAGGGGCCAGGCGACCGGGCCGAGCTCCCGCGCGCGCCCGTCGCCGCGCAGGAGCGCCCACCCGAGCGCGAGCGCGAGACCGCCGATCACGCCGTAGAGCGGCAGGAGCAGGTTCACCGTGTCCGCGCCGATGTCGACCGGGAGTCGGAGGGGGATGCAGGCCAGGGTCGCGAACGCGAGAAAGTACGGCCAGCGCCGCAGGATCACCGCGACGGCGGCCGCGGCGACGAGGCCGCCGACGGCCGCCGCAACGAGCTTCGCCCGGCTCAGGTCGGGGAGGAGCGTCAAGCCGAGCACGCCGAGCCCCACCGCCCAGGCCGCGAGCCCGGCCGCCCGCGCGATGCGCGAGGGCGCGAGGTAGAGCGAGACGAGGCCGGCGGCCCCGACGACCGACCCCGCCTGGGCTGCAACGTTCATTGCGGGGGCTCCCGCACGACGACGAGCGCGCGCTTGACGTTGCCGTTCGCCTCGACCCGGAGCACGTACCGTCCGGGCCTGTCCGGGGCACGGAGGCGGAGCGTCCCCGGGCGGGCGAGGCCCGACCTGCCTCCGAGCCTCCAGCGGAGCGTCCGCGCCTGCGAGACCGCGAGGATCGCGAACCGCTGCCCCGGCCTCGCGACGACGCGGTCGCGGCCGAGCGCGAGCAGGAGGATGCGGACGGTGCGCGAGCCCGAGCGCGGGCCGAGGTTTCCCGCGAGGTCACGTGCCACGAGGCGCAGCGTGTAGACACCCTCCCGAAGCGGCTCTCCACCGGCCGTACCGAACCAGTTCATCGTCCCCGAGGTGCGGGTGCCGAGCCTGCGCAGCGCACGTACCCCGTCGACGTACAGCTCGACGGTGGCACGCTCGTCGACGCGGTATCGGATCTTCGCGTGGTCGGAGCGGCCGTCCCCATCGGGTGAGATCACGACGGGGCGCGCCGTGAAGGTCGTGATCCGCGGCGGGGTCGTGTCGACGCGGATGAGGTTCGGCATCACGATCGTCCGGCGCTGACGGTCGAGATGGACGCGCGGCTTGTACGTTCCTTCGTCGACCACGCGTCCGAGCGCATCCCGCCCGTCCCAGACATACGTCACGAAGCGCCGTCCCTGGGGGCGGTCGCGGGCAAGCTCCCGCACCACCCGGCCGCCCGAGTCGACGATCTCCACGCTGACGCGGTCGGCCTTGCGGAGACGGAAGCGGATCTCGGCGGACGACGTCGCACAGTCGCAGGTCGGCGAGAACACCTTTGCGACGATCGGCCCGACGATCGGGCTCCGCGTCAGCTTGAGCTTCTCGGTGACCACGAACGCGGCCGAGGTCGCCACGAGCAGCGCCGCGACGAGCACCGCCGGTGCGAGCCGCGACCTCACGGCGCCGGGAACACCGTCAACGGGGGAAGCTGCGCGCGCCCGGGTCGGCGCGCAGCCGCCTCGTCGTGAGGGAAGCTCCCGGCCACCTGAACGGCGATTGTAAGGACGGGCGGGCCGCGGCCGGTGCGATAGGCACACTGCGTCGGCGGCCACCGCCGCCGACCTCCGCGCATGCGCCGCCGCCTCCTCCTCGTCATCCCGGTCGCCCTCGCCCTGGTCGCCGGGCTCGCGATCGCGTTCTGGGTGACCCGGAAGCCCCCGTCGGGGAAGCTCGAGACGGCCGTCACAGACGTGACGGTGGTGGCGCCCACGGTGCCGGAGACCCACCATCCGACGCCGGCCCCGAAGCCGGAGCCCGAGGTCGACGTCGACCAGCGATGCTGGCCGATGTTCGGGGGCGGGCCGACCCGCGACCTCGCCCGCCTGGACATCCACCTCGGCATCCCCGGCGAGCGGCTCTGGGCACGTGGCCTCAAGTCGTACGTCGAGTACCCGCCGAGCTATTGCGACGGCACGCTCTACGTCAACACGTTCAAGGGCGACACGTGGGCCATCGAGGCCGCGACCGGGAAGGTCCTCTGGCGCCGCGTGAGCGACGCGCACAAGCCGTCGACGCCCGCGATCTCCGGCGACAACATCATCGTGAGCGCGAAGGACGGGACCGTCACGGCGCTCACGCGGAAGAGCGGCAAGCTCGTGTGGCAGCTCCGCACGAACGCGATCGTCGAGTCGTCACCGGCGGTGGTCGACGGCGTCGCGTACTTCGGCGCGACGGACGGTCGGCTCTTTGCGGTCGACGCCGACACCGGCCACGTCCGCTGGGCCTACGACACGGGCGGCCGCATCAACTCGAGCCCCTCCCTCGCGAGGGGCCGCGTGTGCATCACGACGTACGCGGGGTCGATCTTCTGCCTGCGACAGTCGAGCGGGACGAAGCTGTGGAGCACGTACGTCAAGCGCGACGCGTTCCGCTACGAGAGCTTCTACGCGAGCGCCTCGACCGACGGCGAGCGGCTGTACACGATCGCCCGCTCCGGCAAGATCGTGGCGCTGGACGCCTCGACCGGAGACGTCCTCTGGACGGACGCCGTCAACTCGCTCGGCTACTCGACGCCGGCGATCGGGCGCGACCGGATCTTCGTCGGCGACTTCAACGGCGGCCTGCGGGCGTACCGCAAGACGGACGGACGGCTGCTCTGGCGGGCGAACGTCGGCGGCCGGATCCTCGGCGGCGCCGTCGTCGTCGGCGACCTCGTCTTCTTCTCGACCCTCGAGACCGAGACGTACGCGGCGCGTGCCTCGGACGGCAAGATCGTGTGGCGCTTCCCGATCGGCAAGTACTCGCCCGGGATCGCGACCGAGCGGGCCTACTACTTCACCCTCAACGGGATCCTCGTCGCGTTCCGCGGCAAGGACGGGCCGCAGTAGCCCCGTCCGATCGCGACGTCTCGACGGCGAACGGCGTCAGAGACGGCGTTTCTGGAGCACCGCGTGGCGGCGGCGCCAGAGCGGCGAACGCTGCGTGAGCGCGCCGACCGACTGCCACGCGCGCGTCTTCGCGCCGTACGCGGCAAGGCGCCTCCTGTCGTGGCCGCGGGTCGTCGCCTCGTACCCCAGCTCGTCCAGGAGATCGCCGGCGACGGTCTCGAAGGCCGCGACGTCGGACGCCGCCATCTCCGTCCTCCAGTTCCGGACGCCGACGCGCGGCGGCTCGTTGAGCCGCTGCTGGTGCTCCTTCTGTGCCGAGTCCGTCCGGCCGACATAGCCGAGCATCCCCTCGTCGAAGTCGAGGCCGGCGAAGCCGCACACCCCGCGGAGTTCCGCCGATGTGTTCGCGACGAGCACCTCGTACCGGACCTCGAGGTAGCGCTTCGAGCCGACCCGCATGCCGAGTGCGCGCGCGGCGCGCACCTCGGTCGCCCACTGGCAGGCGAAGCCCGCCGCGTCGACGGGGTGTCCCCAGCCCTTGGTCATGATCCCCTCCGGCACCGCAAGGAACGAGAGCGCGGCGTCGCGCCCGTCGCGGATCAGGTGGACGTAACGCGCCCGCGGAAAGAGCCGCTCGAGCAGCGGCAGGTGCTGCATGTAGAGCGGCGTCTTGTCGCCCCAGCGCGGCTTGCCACGCTCGGCCGCATACGTCTCGAACACGGCGGCGATCGCCTCGCCCGACGTCATCCCGGCACGGAGCCGCTCCGCAACGGCCTCGGGCGCGAGGCCCCACTCGACGAGCGTGGGCAGACGCCGCAGGTCGTCGACGAACTCCGTGGGGTCGACCCGGCCGCGGTGCCGGCGCGCCAGCTGGGGCACGAAGTAGGACTCGTCCGGCACCGCAAGCGCGGGGTTCCGGTCGAGCATCACCCGTAGGAGGGTCGTGCCCGACCGGCGGACGCCGAGGACGATCAGCGGCGGGTCGCCCGGCACGCCGGCACTGTACGGGCGTGCTAAGACTTCCCGAAATGAAGCGAGCCTCCCGCCGGGCCGATCCGTATCGCGACACGCACCTCATCGACGAGCGCGCGCCACGCGTGAATCAGGCGGTCGTCGGCCTCGTCGCGCTCCTCGCGGTGGTGACGGGCTGGTGGTGGCTTCTGGCGCTCCTCGCCGCTGCAGCTCGCGCTGGGGCTGACGCTCGGGCGGCGCTGGTGCCTCGCCTGCGTCGCGTACTTCGAGCTGCTCCAGCCCCGGATCGGCGAGGGCCGCCTCGAGGACGCGCGCCCGCCTCGGTTCGCGAACATGGTGGGGCTCGGCGTGCTCACGGCGGCGTCGCTCGCCTACCTCGCGGGGCTCCCGACGATCGGCGCGGCGCTCGGGCTCCTCGTCGCCGCTCTCGCGCTGCTCGCGGCGACGACCGGATTCTGCGCCGGCTGCACGGCGTACAGGGTCGGCTACCGGCTGACGGGCAAGACATTCGTGTCGTGCCCCTTGCCGCCGCCGCTCTAGCCTTTAGTCGGCTCGGTGGCGACGACCGACCCGCGGCCCGCGAGCCAGCGCGCGGTCGCGTAGAGCGCGCCGATCCCGGCCAGCGCGGCCCCGGCGATCATGATCCCGTCGGCGCCCGGTGGGTCGACCAGCTTGATGCCTGCGAGCGTCAGCGTCGCCGCGAGGGCGATGCGGAGCGCCCGGTCGGGGAGCTTCACCGTGAAACGGCCGCCGATCAGGACGCCCGGCACAGACCCGATCAGGAGCCAGCCGGTCGCGCCGAGATCCACGTGGCCGGCGACGAGCTGGCCCGCTCCGGCGACGGTGAGCAGCACCGCGGCATGAAAGATGTCCGTACCGACGATCTTGGCCGCGGTGAGCGGGAACGCGATCAGCATCACCAGCCCGAACAGCGTGCCGCTGCCGACCGATGTGAGGCCGACGACGAACCCGCCCACGATGCCGGTCGCCAGGGCGATCACGCGGTCGCGGTTCGAGAGGATGAACGGCTTGTCCTCGGGCGCCGAGTGCAGGTAGGCCTTGACGAGGAACGCGATCCCGCAGATGACCAGGGCGACGCCCAGGATCGCCCTCGCGGTGTCCTCGTAGCCCTCGCCGTACTCCTTCTTGAGCCACCAGGAGACGGCCACGCCGATGAGCGAGAACGGCGCCGACCCGAGCAGCATCCAGGCCGCGAGGCGCGCGTGCACGTGGCCCATGCGCCGGTGCTGCGCGGAGCCGAAGGACTTGAAGATCGCGCCATGGACGATGTCCGTGCCGATGGCGATCGACGGCTTGAAGCCGAAGACCAGCACGAGCAGCGGGGTCATCAGCGACCCGCCGCCCATGCCCGTGAGGCCGACGAGCAGCCCGATCAGGAGCCCGGCGAGGGAGAGCTTCCAGTCCACGTCAGGGCTCCCGGCGGAGCGGGTGGCTAGGCAGGGGTCGCAGGCTCATCCTCGACGCTCGAGACGAGCAGGATCTCCTTGAGCGTGTCGCCGCGGAGGCCGAGGCGCAGGGTCTCGAGCGGGATCACCTCGTCCGGCGGGATGTTGCCGAGGTTGACGTTCGGGCCGAAGTGCTTCACGAACCACGCCTGCGAGGACTTCGTCGGCGCCTCGAACAGGACGTTCTCGATCGGAACACCGTGCGCGATCTCGTCGAGGAGGCCGGTGCGCATGTCTCCGTCCGAGCGGTAGATCCCGGCCGTCCCGCCCTCGCGGCCTTCGGTGATCACCTTCCACGCCCCCGCCGAGAGCTCCTCGTTGATCCACTCGACCCACTGGTAGGGGGCGAAGACGACGTCCGAGTCCTTCGACCCGACCTCAGAGAGGACCGTGAAGTCGCGCGCGAAGTCGGCGATGAGCTCGAGCTTGCGCTCCCGGGGGATCTCGAGCGTGCCGTCGGAGATCTCGACGTGCGAGAAGCGATGCTCGACGAGCCACGACTTGAACTCATCGATCCGGCCCCTGCCGTAGACCGCCTCGAACAGCGTGCCGCCGCAGACGACGGGGGTCTCGAACGACCGGTAGAGCGCGATCTTCTTCTCGAGGTTGTTCGTGACGTAGCTCGTCCCCCACCCGAACTTGACGATGTCGACGAACTGTCCCGCCGTGTCGAACATCCCCTCGATGTCACGGAGGTTCAGCCCCTTGTCGATGACGTGCGTGAGCCCGACCTCCCGTGGCTTCCCGGGGCGCGCCGGGACGCCGAGGAAGCCGTCATTGAAATCTGGCATAGAGCTCCTCCAGCTTCGTCTTGGCACGGTCTTGGACATCGTGGTAGAGCGAGTTGCCGTGGGCGTCGATGCCGACGGTGAGGGGGCCGAAGTCTTTGACGCGGAATTTCCAGAGGCACTCGGGCATGAGCTCCTCCCAGGCGACCTCTTCGATCTCCTCGATCTGCGTCGTCTCGAGCGCGGCGGCGCCGCCGACGATCGCGAGGTAGACCATCCCGAGCCGGTGCATCGGCTCGATCGCCTCGTCGGGGAAGCCGCCCTTGCCGCAGATCGCACGGACCTGTAGCGCTCGCCGAGCCCTTCGGTGAAGCGCACCATGCGCGCGCTGGTGGTGGTGCCGATGCAGATCTTCTCGTAGCGGCCCGGCCCGAGCTTGCGCACGTTCGGCGCGGTGTGGAGCAGGAACGCGCCGCGCAGGTCCATCGGCGGCTCGACCCCCTGGTCGAAGATCCGGATCTGGGTGCGGTCGCGGATCCCGATGATGTGGCCCTGCACGACCACCTCGTCGCCGGCGCGCAGCTTCAGGATCTCCGCCGGGTCGGTGACCGGAAACGTCACCTCGTGCGTCGCCATCAGGACATCGCTCCTCTCCGCCCGACGGCGCGGCGCGCGACGCGCAGCCCCCCACCCAGGGTGGGGATGCCTCCCGCCGCCCTCACCCCCGATTCTACGTCGTTGCCACCGGGCATCGTGCCGGAAGTGAGAATTTTCGCCGAGTCGTCCACCGCCTCGAGCGCGGCGGGCGCTGCGTCCCGTGTCGTCGCGAAGCGCTCAGAACTCCCGGTCGTAGTCGACGGTGCCGTCGGCGGCGATGTGCGCCGACGCGCGGCGGGCTGCCCAGCACTGGTAGTTGACCGCGACCGGGTTCAGCGTCATGTGCGTGTCGGCGTGCTCGATGTGGCACTGCAGCACCGTCACGTCGCCGCCGAGGCCCATCGGCCCGATCCCGGTCTCGTTGAGCAGGCCGTACAGCTCGTCCTCCAATTGCGCGACCAGTGGATCGGGGTTGCGCGTGCCGACCGGCCGCGCGATCGCCTCCTTCGCGAGATGCATCGCGTAGTCGGCCGAGCCCCCGATCCCGATCCCGACGATCCCCGGCGGGCACGGCTTGCCACCCGCACCGACGATCGACTCCAGCACGAACTTCTTGATCCCGTTCACCCCGTCGGCGGGAACCAGCATCTTGAGGAACGTCATGTTCTCCGACCCCGAGCCCTTCGGCACGCACTTCACGTCGAGCCCGTCCCAGTCGGGCACGAAGTCCCAGTGCACGATCGGCACCCGGTAGCCGACGTTCGGCCCGGTGTTCTCCCGCGTCAGCGTGTGCACGGTGTTCGAGCGCAGCGGGTGCTCGACCGTCGCCTGCTCCGTCCCAGCCCTGAGCGCCCGATAGATCCCCACCGGATGCAGCGGGAACCGCTCACCCACGCGGCAGTAGTAGACCGCGATCCCCGTGTCCTGGCACACGAGGTTCTTCTGTTCGTCCGCGATCTCGACATTGCGATGGATCGTCTCCAGCACCCGGATCCCCGTCACCGACGTCTCCCGCTCCAACGCCGCCCCGAGGGCATCGCGCAGGTCCTGTGGAATGTCCTTCAGCGCCCACACGTACAGGTGGGCCGCGGCCTCGAGAACCTCGTCCTCGAGGCCAACCGTGGTCGTCGACATGTCTCCTCAGTCTCTCGCCTTCTCGAATGCGGCCTTCCCCGCGCGGCGTCCGAAGACGACGCACTCGAGGAGGCTGTTGCCCATCATGCGGTTTCGACCGTGCGTCCCGCCTGCGATCTCGCCGCAGGCGAAGACGCCCTCGAGCGTCGTCTCTCCGTCCGTTCCGATCACGAGGCCGCCGTTCTGGTAGTGCAGCACCGGGTACGTGAGGATCGGCTCGGCGAGCGGGTCGATGCCGGTGCCGCGGTAGCGGCGCAGCATGTACGGGAGCGAGATCTCCGCGTCGTCCTGGGCGATCCGCGTCGTGTCGAGCCACACGGCGGGTCGGCCGTCCTCGGTCTCGACGCCGCGGCCGGCCTCGACCTCGGCGAAGATCGCCTGCGAGACCGCGTCGCGCGGGCCCAGGGAGTCCGTGAACTCCTCCCCGTCGGCGTTCAGCAGGACCGCGCCGTACGCGCGCGTCGTCTCCGGGATCGAGTAGCCCTGCATCGTCGTGGGCCAGGCGCCACCGTTCGGGTGGTACTGGAGCGCGTCGAGGTCGCGCGCCTCGGCTCCGGCCTCGAGCGCGATCCGCGTCGTCTCGCCCGTCGCGTTCGGATGATTCGTGGAGAGCTCTCCTCGGGTCGCCGCCTCCGCGAAGCACCTGCCGCCGGAGGCGAGCACGACGGTCGAGGCGTGGACGTCGTCGGTGCCGCCGGGGGTCGAGAACGTCGCGCGCCAGCCCTCGACCGACGGCTCGAGTGCCGTCAGCCGGTGGTGCGCCAGCACCGCCGTTGCGCCGGCCTCGAGGCCCTCGCGGAGCGCCTTGGTGATTGCATGGCCCGTCCGGTCGCCGACCTGGAGGAGCCGCTTGCGCGAGGCCCCGCCGCAGCGCGCCAGCCGGTAGCCGCCGTTCTGGCGCGTGAAGCCGCAGCCGAGCTCCTCGAGCCACGCGATCGCTGCGGGCGCCTCGGTCGTGAGCACCTCTACGAGGCGTGGGTCGGCCGTGTCGTGCGAGGAGCGCATCACGTCCTCGGCGTGCAGCGTGGGCGAGTCGTCCTCTCCGAGCGCCGCCTGGATCCCGCCCTGTGCCTTCGACGAGTTGTTCGCCTGCAGGGTCGTCTTGGTCGCAACGGCGACCCGTGCGCCCGCTCGCTCGGCCGACACGGCCGCGGCGAGGCCGGCCGCGCCGCTGCCGACCACGAGCACGTCGATAGGGGCGGACGGCGCCACGTGGAGATCCTACCGGAATCGCGGATTCGCTAATGACATCAATTAGCAGGTCTTATTCTGATGGAAGATCGATAGACTCCGCGCGATGCCGCAGCTCTCCGACGTCATGCGCCGCGAACCGATCGAAGTCGCGCCCGAGGACACGCTCGGGGAGGTCGCGGAGCGCATGAGCGCGGCGAACGTGGGCGCCGTGATCGTCAAGGACTACGGTCGGCTGATCGGGATCCTCACCGAACGCGACATGTTGAAGGCGATGGCAGCGCGCGTGCACACGAGCGAGGCCCGCGTGCGGCAGTGGATGACCGAGGACCCGATCACGGTTCCCCTCGACACGAGCGTCGAGGAAGCGGGCCGCATCATGCTCGAGAACGGCTTCCGGCACCTGCCCGTGACCGACGAGCTCGGCCAGGTGGTCGGGGTCGCGAGCCTCCGGCACGTGGCCGCCGCAAACCGGGCCGCCGCGAACCGGGCCTGATCAGCAGGCGGCTGCGGTGCCGCGTGCGAGTGCCTCGGCGGCCTGGCCGACGGTCACATGCATCCGGCGCAGGCGCGCGCTCAGGCGCGAGTCCTTGCCGATGCCCCCCGCCAGCTCCTTCCGGGTCGAGTCCGGGGTCGCCTTCGCGAAGACGCAGTTGGCCGCGTTCTTCCGCCCGCTGATCCAGCCCTCCGCGTAGAGGTACCGAAGCGGTGCCCGGGAGTACGGTGCCTTCGCCATCACCGCCCGCGCCTGTGCCGGAGGGACGTTGCCGGCGCGGGCGCTCTTGGTGACGAGCGCCTGTGCGCGGGCTGCCGTCACCGGCAGCTGCCGCGAGAGCTGCGACTCGGGGATCGTCGAAAGCGAGAGCGCCAGGCTCGCAACGACCGCGGTGATCAGCGCGTACTCGGCCACGGTCGCATGTTCGGCCGACGGCGGCGGGGGGTCAAGCCCCTCCTCTCCTCAGTACGCTCCGCGCCCCGTCAGGACTGCCGGGATCGTCCGGGCGATGATCGAGACGTCGAGCCAGATCGACCATGCCTCGATGTACGCGAAGTCGAGCCGGACGAGGTCGTCGAACTCGAGCCCGGAGCGGCCGGAGATCTGCCAGAGCCCCGTCATCCCAGGGAGCACGAGCGCGCGCGCGCGATGCCACTCCTCCAGCATCGCGTGGTCGCGAAGCGGCAGCGGGCGCGGCCCGACGAGGCTCATCTCGCCGCGCAGCACGTTCCAGAGCTGCGGCAGCTCGTCGAGCGACAGGCGGCGGAGCACCCGCCCCACGCGGGTCACGCGAGGGTCGTCGCGGATCTTGAAGAGCGCTCCGGAGGCCTCGTTCTCCGACTCGAGCTCGTCCTGCCGGTCGGCGGCGCCGGCGACCATGGTCCGGAACTTGAGCATCCCGAACTCCTGCTCGCGGACGCCGACACGACGGTCGACATACAGCAGCGGGCCGCGCGAGTCGAGCTTGATCGCGGCCGCGACGACGAGCCAGAGCGGGATCCCGACTACGAGCAGCAGGACGGAGACGACGACGTCGAAGGCGCGCTTCGTCGTCCATTCGAGCCCCGTGAGCATCGGCGGCCGCAGCTCGAAGAGCGGGATTCCCTGGCCCGGGACGTACTCTCCCTCGTGGACGAGGAGCTCGGTGGTCGAGGGCGCGAGCTTCACCTTGACGCCGTGTCGGTGCGCGAGCTGGACGACGTCCAGCACCGCCTGCTCGTCGAAGTGCGCCTCGGCGAGGACGAGCTCGTCGGGACGCTCCTCTTCGAGGAGGACGGCGAGGCGGTCGAGCGAGCCGACGAGGCCCCCCGAGCCGGGCTCGACGGCGAGCCGGCCGACGACCTCGACTCCGATGCCGCCGTGCGACGCGCGGAGCGGCCGCTCGAGGTCGGAGAGCGTCGCGTCGTCGCCCACGAGCAGCAGCCGCCGGCGGATGCCCGCCAGCGCCATCAGCTCGAGGGAGACCGAGTCGTAGGCAGCCCGCAAGAGGCCGATCGCGAGCGTGCAGGTGACCACCGCCGTCGGGATCAGCCCGGTGGTCGTGAACTGGTAGTCGGTGCCGAGCCCGAACGCGAGCACGATCAGGGCGACGAGGACGACCGCGGCGAGGATCCGGCCGGAGCCCGCGCGCCGCTCGCGCGGCGCATACAGCCCTGCCTGCAGGAACACGATCACCGTGATCGGCGCGAGGAAGGGGAGCCAGTCCGCAGGGCCGGTGTCCCAGAGGAGCGACCAGTAGATCGTGTCGCCGTACACGAACGAGCGGAGGACGAGCGCGACGTAGACGCCGAGCGCGACCCCTGCAACGTCGGCGGCGACGAGTGCGCCGATGCTCACGGCCCGCCGCACGAGGCCGAAGACCGGGCCGCGCGACAGGACGTAGACGCGGGAGCGGCGGATGTCGCCCGGCTCGCCGGACGTGGGCGGGCCCTGCGGGGCTTGCGTCGGCGGTTCCGGCTCCGCAGGGCTCGTCGTGGGTGCCTCGCTCGGCACCCCGGGATTCTACGTCGGAGGGTCGGCCGCCTCCCCGCGCGCGACGTCCGCCCAGGCGAGCCGGCGCCCGGTGTCGCGGACGGCGGCCGCGACGGCGTCGAGGTCGGTCGCCGGACGCCGACGGCCGAGGAGGGCGAGCCCGGCGTGGATCAGCACCCGGCGGCGGCGGTCGACGAGGTCGGTGTCGTGGAAGTACGCCTGCACCCTCGGCGGGAGCCCCGGACGCGCCAGGGCCCGCGCGAGATCGCCGGCACCGTGGGTCGTCGGGATCGCGACGAGCGACGCCCCGCCGACGTCGACCCGTGCGGGCTCGCCGAGCTCGGCCCACGCGGCGCCGTCCGGGAGATAGGGCGGCCGCGTCGCCCGCGGCGTGCAGTCCGCGTAGCCGAGCTCCGAGCAGGCGCGCGCGACGGCGAGGTCGGTGTACCAGCCGCCGCCGCAGAAGAGCGTCGGGGCGAGCCCCCGCTCGCGCATCCAGGCACCCTCGCGCAGGACGCGCTCGCCGGTCTCGCCTCCCGTCGGTCGAGCGTGCGTCGGGCTCGTGAAGTGCGCGTGGTGGCCGAGGGGCCCGCGGGCCGCCGCCTCGCGCGCCCGGGCGAGCCAGAGCTCGTCGTCCGTCTCGCCTGCCTCGGCGTCCGGGGGCCGCAGCAGCGCCGCGATCGCGAGACCGCCGGGACGCCGCTCCTGGAGCGCCGCGAACGCCGCCCAGACGCCGTCGTCGAGCGGTCGTTCGACGTGGCACGAGACCACTGCGTACCGTTCCGGGGTCGTGGGCGGCATCGCGCAACGGATACCACGTCTGGAGCTCGGCTCAGAGTGACCCGCCCTCGTGCGGTTCTCCTGGTGGCGGTCGCGGCTGCGCTCCCGCGCGTGCTCGCGCTCGCGATCGAGCGAGACCAGATCCTCGAGGCGTACGTCGAGAAGAGCGACGTCTTCGCGCGGACGCTCGTCTCGAGCGGGACGTTCGGCTTTCTCCCCGGCGTTCCGTCCGCGTACACCCAGCCGCTGTATGCCTGGTTCCTCGCCGGGCTGTACTGGCCGCTCGACCGCACGTGGGCGGTGGTGGGGACCGCCCAGATCCTCGTCGCGGTCGCGACGGCGCTCCTCGTCCTCGCGATCGGAACCCACCTCGCGTCGGTGCGTACCGGTGTGGTCGCGGCGCTCGTCGCGACGCTGCACCCGTACCTCGTCTGGCACGACATCCACGTCAACCGGGAGATCCTGGACGGCCTGCTCGCCGCCGCGATCGTGCTTCTCGCGCTGCTCGCGTACGAGCGCCGGTCGCTCCCGTACGCATTCGGCCTCGGCGCCGTGACCGGGCTCGCGATCCTCTCGAACGCGCGCCTGCTGCTGCTGCCGGTGGTGCTCGCGCCGTACGTCGCGTGGCGCGTCCGGCCCGCCGGCCGCGCGGCGGCTGCGGCCGCGCTCGTCGTCGCCGGCGCCGCCCTCGTGACCGCGCCGTGGGTCGTCCGCAACGAGGTCGTGATCGGGTGCGCGACGATCACGACCGACACGCGCGCGCTCTGGAAGGCGAACAACCCCGCGACGTACGACGTGCTCGCGCGTGGCGGCTGGATCGACGACGTGCCGGACCTGCCGAACGTGCCTCCGTGGCCGGAGAAGGCCGCGGGCATCTCGGTGGCGGCGGCGAAGGCGGTGGACGAATGCGCCCAGGCGTCGTTCTACCGCGACCGGGTGCTCGACTTCTGGCGCGACCACCCCGGCGAGAAGGCGCGCCTCGCGGTGCAGGCCGTCGGGATGCTCTGGTCGCCCTTCCTCAGCGTCACGGCCGACGACCCCGGGCAGCAAGGGCTCTCCGACCTCGCGCAGCGGACGATCGAGCCGGCGTTCGTCCTGCTGCTCTATGCGTTCGCGCTGTGGGGCGCGTTCGTCGCCCCGCGCCGCTTCGTCGTGCTCGCCGTGCTGCTGCTCGGCTTCAACACGCTGATGGCGATGGTGTTCGCCGGCACCGTGCGCTACCGCGCGCCGTGGGACTTCGTGCTCGCGCTGCTCGCGGCGTTCGCGCTCGAGCGTGCGTGGGAGCTCGTGCGGCGCCGCCGGTCGCCGGCCGCCGCGAGCGCCGCCCCGTAGAGCGCCTCGATCCGGTCCGTGCAGCGCTCCTGGGAGAACTCCCCGAGCGCGCGCGCTCGCCCCGCGGCGCCCATCGCCGCAGCGCGTGCTGAGTCGCCCGCGAGCCCCACGATCGCCTCCGAGAGGGCCTCGACGTCGCCGGGCGGGACGAGGACGCCGGTGCGTCCGTCGTCCACGATCTCGGGCAGCCCGCCGACGGCACTCGCGATCACGGGCCGGCCGCGCTCCATGGCCTCGAGCGCGACCATCCCGAAGCCCTCCCCGAAGGACGGCACGACGACGAGCTGGGCGCGTTCGAGCACCGGCGCCACGGGCGCGACGCGGCCGAGGAACGTGATCGCGTCCGCCAGTCCGAGCCGGGCGACGGTCGCGCGGAGCTCGTGCTCGAGCGGGCCGTCGCCGGCGACGTCGAGCTCGAGCCCCGAGAGCCGCTCGCGCGCGCGGGCGAGCGCGCGGAAGAGCACCTCGTGGCCCTTGATCGGGATCAGGCGCCCGACGATCGCGAGGCGCGGCTCGCCCGGGAGCGGCGGCGGCTGCGGCCCCGCCTCGATCCCGTAGTGGACGACTTCGAAGCCCGCGGGGTCGAACCCCTCGCTCTCGCCGAGGTAGCGCGCGAGCCCGGCCGAGATCGCGACGTGGACGTCCGCCAGCGAGGAGATCGCCCGGTCGGCGGCCGCAAAGGCCTTGCCGTCGCGGAACGCGTTGAAGCCGTGCTTCGTCGACACGAGCGCCGGCACCCGGGCGAGGCGGCCGGCGGGCAGGCCGTGGAAGTCGGCGTGGACGAGGTGCGTGTGGAGAATCGACGGCCGCTCGCGGCGGGCGCGCCGCAGGATCCGCGAGAACGCACGGGCGTCGATCGGCCGGGCGAGCCGTACCCGCTCCACCGGCACCCCCTCCGCCTCGAGTCGCGCTGCGAACTCCTCGGCACCGGGCTCGCCCTCGTGGAGCATCAGTGCGCCGATGTCGAAGCCGCGCTCGCGGAGCGCGGGCAGGAGGAGAAGGAGGTGGTTCTCCGCGCCCGAGATCCCCGCGACCTTGACGACGTGGAGGACGCGCGTGCTCATCGGGCGAGCGCGACGACCCGCTCCGCCCAGACGTCGACCGAGTGCTCGCGCAAGACGACCTCGCGCAGCGCGCGCCCGACGGCGGCCCGGTCGATCTCCCGGAGCCGGCGGATCGCCGCGGCGAGGCCGTCGACGTCACCGTGCGCGAACCGGAGCTCCTCCGGCAGCAGCGTGTCGAACGACGGGTTCGATGCGATCACGGGCAGGCAGGTCGCGGCTGCCTCGTACACCACCTTGTCGGTCGCGCCCTCCCGCATGTCGTTGACGAGTGCGTCGACCTCGGCGTAGAGGACGGGACGGTGTGACGCGGAGCGGGGCCGCGGACGTCGATCCGGTCGAGGAGCCCGACGCTCGATCACGAGGCGCTCGAGCGCGATGCGGTACAGCCGCTCCTCCTCCGTGAGCGACGGGCCGACGACGCGCAGCGCGACGTCGGGCACCTCGGCGACAGCCCGCACGATCGTCTCGAGCCCCTTCGCCGGGGACGTCCGGCCGAGCGCGAGGAGGGTCAGCGGGCTCGCGTTGCGGCCGCGTCGACGCACTGGAGGCCGGTGACGTCGATGCCGTGGCCGATCGCGACGAGCTTTCGCGAGCGGAGTGGGAACGTGCGCGCGTCGACGCTCAGGACCTTCGTCGAGAGACGCTCCGCAGCCCGCAGCATGCGGCTCTTCCGCCAGTGCGTGAACCACAGGAAGACGTCGACGCCGACGGGTCGCGCGAGCGGAGCGGCGAGCACCGCGTAGATGGGGCACATGTGGGCGAGCACCGCCGCCGGGCGGGGGCGCCGCGCGAGCTCGCGTGCCAGCGCCGTCTCGAAGCGCACGCCACGCCCCGCGCGATGCGCGGCGCGGAACGGACGGACCCGGCAGTTGGCGGGTAGCGCCCCCTCGACCGCGCTGTCCGCGAGGACGACGAGCTCGTCGACCCGCAGGGCGAGCGCCCGCAGCTTGTCGACCGTCGCGCCGAGCACCGGGCTCGCCGGGTCGACCTGCTGTGTGACGACGACGAGCCTCATGCCCCCCGGGCCTCCACCGCTCGTCCGACGAGCTCGACGACGCTGTCCGCGTACTCCTCGGCCGTGTACGTCCACTCGCCCGCGCGCTCGCGCCCCGCCGCACCGAGGCGCTCGGCCAGGCCGCGGTCGGAGAGGATCCGCACGAGCGCGTCCGCGATCTCGGTGGGGCTGTCGGGGTCGACGAGGAGGCCCGTCTCGCCGTCCCAGACGACGTCCGGGATCCCGCCCGCGCGCGCGCCGACCACGGCGCGGCCGCGACACAGCGCCTCCAGCACGACCCTGCGGCGTCCCCTCGGAGCGCGAGGCGAGAAGCAGGAGCCACGCGTCGTCGAACGCCGTCACGACGTCCGGCGTCTCGAGCCGGCGCTCCCAGCTGACCTGGCCGGGGAGATCGCGGACGAGCCCCTCGGCGACGTCTCTGTGCCGCCCGTCGCCGACCATGCGCAGGAGCGCCTCGGGAGCGCGGGGCGCGGCGAGCCGCCAGGCGTCGGCGATCGCATGGACGTTCTTGTAGCGCTCGAGCACGCCGACGAACAGCGCGACCGGCCGTTCGGGAAGCGGCGCGACGGGCGGGTCGGAGAACGCCGAGAGCTCGGTGTAGGTGGTGAACACGCCTGCGGGCTCGACCCCCGCGTCGCGCACGATCCCGCTCGTGAACGGCGAGAGCGTCCGCACCGCGTCCGCACCGCGGATCGCGACCAGCGCGGCGCGGTCGGCGAGCGGCGCGACCACTGCGCGGGCGGGCGACCCGTAGAGCCGCGACCAGGTCCGCCAGTCGCCGTGGATCTCGACGACGACCGCGGCGTCGCTCCGCGCGAGCGTCCGGCCGGCGAACGCGGCGAGGGCCTCGTAGGGGCTCTGCGCGAGGATCGCGTCCGCCGGCCGGTGGCGCAGCTCGCGCGCGATCCGGACCGGAAGCGCGCCGTAGAACAGCGGGCCGTCGAGCGCAGGGACGGGGGTGGCGCGCTGGAGCGCGAAGGTGCCGTCTCCCGCGGAGGCATCGCGCGGCGCGGACGCGAGGACGCGCAGCGCGAGCCGGTCCTCGAGCGCGGCGAACTTCCGCTCGAGCGAGCCGTTCAGCGGGAGACGGTAGCGCGTGCGCCCGACCATCAGGACGCGCGGCTTCATGCGTCCTCCTCGCTCTCGATCGCCTGCACGATCCGGCTCAGGATACGCGGCTCGGCCAGATCCTCGACCGACGGCGCCGCGGCCGCGGCAAGCGACGCGCGGAGCCCGCCGTCGCGGACGACACGCTCGATCGCCGACGCGATCGCCGTGACGTCTCGCGGAGGGACGAGCAGACCGTTCTCGCCGTCGCGCACGACCTCTGGGATCCCGCCGACGGTCGTCGCGATCACCGGTGCGCCGGCGGCGAGCGCCTCGAGCAGGGTGTGCGGCAGGTTCTCCCACGCGGACGTGACGAGCGCGACGTCGACCGCACGGAACAGCGCGATCACGTCGTCGCGCGTCCCGGCCCCGAGGAAGCGCACGCGGTCCGAGACGCCGAGGGCGGCGGCGTGCCGTTCGAGCGGCTCCCGCTCCGGGCCGTCGCCGAGGATGAGGAGCTCGACCCCGGGAACCCGGGCGAGGGCCGCGAGCGCGTCCTCGAGCGCCTTCTGCCGTGTCAGCCGCCCCGCAGTGCCGAGCGTCGGCCCCGTGATGCCGAGCGTGCCCCGCGCCTCCTCGCGGGTCGGCCGCGCAGGAACGGTCGGCGCCGGGTTCGGGACGACGGTCACGCGCGCCGGATCGAGGCCCCAGCCGAGCGCGATCCCGCGGAGGTACGCGCTCGGAACGACCACCCGGCGCGCACGGCGCAGGGCCGCCGTCCGCGTCGCGCGGAGCGTCCGGAGACGGATGCCGCCCCGGTGCCTCTGAAACTCCTCCAACGTGCCGCCGAAGCGGCCCGATCGGCGCTCGCGCTCGTACGCCTCGTCGGCGACGAGCTTGACGACGAGCGGCCGGCGCGCGAGAGCCGCGCCGATCGCCGATCGCCGCACCATCGTCGTCGCGTAGACGCGGTCCGCACCGGCGCGCCGCGCGATGCACCTCGCGCACGACGGCGAGGTGGCGGAGCGGCGCGGGCCGGCCGCGCGGGACCCAGCGCACCGGGTACGGCCGTGGCTCGGGTGCGCGGTCGGCCGTCGTCACGACCTCGACCGTGTGACCGGCGTCGAGCAGCGCGGCCGCGAGCGCAGGTGCGTGGCTCGCCGGCCCGCCCACGTCGGGCGGCCAGATCCCCGAGACGACGACGACCCTCACGATCCCGCCGCCCGCGGGGCTCCGATCCGACCCGCCGCGCGGAGCTCGGCGCGGAGGCGGACGAGGACGACGGCCCAGGTCGCTGCGAACACGAGCGTCGCGACGAGGAGCGCGATCGCCGCGCCCGTCACGCCCCACCGGTCGCCGAGCACGACGACGAGCGGGAGCAGGACGAGCGTCTCGATCCCGTGCGTGACGATGCGCAGGTGGGGGCGCCCGACCGTCACGGGGAGCGACTTCGACCAGCCGAGGACGAGCTGGATCGCCGCGGCGACGAGCACGATCCGCGCCGCGTCGACGGCGGGGAGGTACTCGGACCCGAACACGACCCGGACGAGCCAGGGCATCGCGAGGAGGAACACCGGCACCGCGATCGCCGCCACACCGAGCGCTGCCAGCGTGTAGCTCCGGACGCCGCGGAGCACGCTCTGCTCGCGACCATGCTCCCAGTCGCGCGTCTGCTCGGTCAGGAGCACGAGGCGCACGGGCGCGCTGGCCGCGGAGAAGCCGCTCTGCGGGGCGAGCGCGACGCGGAGGTAGCCGACCTGGGTCGTCCCCGCGACGACGCCGAGGAGCACGGGCGTCAAGGCCGACCGGAGCGAGATGACGCCGGTCGCGACGCTCGACTGGACGACGAACGAGAAGATCTCGCGCCGGTCGGCGCCGAGCGCGAGCTGGTCGGCGCGCGGGAACCGGCGCAGCGCCGACGCCCCCGCGGCACCGACGATCGCGGTCGCGAAGACCTGGCCGATCGCGAGAGCGCCGAGTGCCGCCGTGACGCCGATCGAGGCGCCGACCAGGATCGCGGCGAGCCGGATGCCCATCGTCACCGAGAGCAGCAGGCCGCGCAGGTCGTAGCGGCCGCGGAGGAGCAGGGCACTCGCCGAGACGTTCTCCGGGGAGGCCAGGAACGGGATCGCCGCGGCGGCCGCCATCGGCGCTGCGAGCCCGTCGGTCCCGAAGAGGGTGTCGGCGAACGGCGCCAGGGCGAGGATCAGCAGGCTCGCGAGCGCGCCGCCGACGAGCTTGAGCTCCAGCGCGCGGCGGAACAGGCGGTGGAGCCTGCCCCAGTCCTCGGCCGCGACGTAGCGAAACCCGAACTTCGTGAGGCTCTCCTCCACGGTGAGGTCGAGGAGCGTCTGGGCGAGGCCGACGACGGCCAGCACCGTCGCAAAGCGCCCGAAGTCGGCAAGGCCGAGCATCCGTGCGGCGGCGATCGTGCCGAGGATGCCGAGGGCGACCGAGAGGTAGAGCCCGGCTGCGGTCGCAGACCGGCGCCGGAGAACGCTCGGAGCCATCGTGGGGAATCAGTGTAGGGGCGGCCGTGGCCCTCGCTACAGTCCGCCGGGTGACGGCCGAGCCGCTCTCCCGGGCGCACCCGCCGGCCGGGATCGTGCGGGCGCTCGTCGGCGACGCGGCGTCCGAGACGCTCGCCCTCGCGGCCGCCGTCCCGTTCATCTTCCTCCACGCGACCTACCAGCCGAGCGTCTCGCTCGGGGTCGGCTCGACGTCGATCGACGCGACGCTGGCGGACGCGGCGATCGCCTGCGTGCTCGTTGCGGCAACGCTCCGCAGCCGGCGCGAGGGGTGGTGGCCGCTCGTCCGCGCGCGCCTCGTCCTCGGCCTCGCGGCCGCGTTCCTGGTGGTCTGCGCCGTCTCGCTCGCGACCCCGTCGCTCCTCGGAGAGGACTACGACCTGACGCGCCACGCGATCAGCCTCGCGAAGTTCGCCTGGTACGCCACGCTCCTGCCCGCGACCGTGCTCCTCGTCCGCTCGACCGTCGACCTCGTCCCCGTCGTCCGGGCGTTCATCGCGTGGAGCGTCGCCGCGACATCGTGGGCGCTGCTCCAGTTCCTCGGGATCGTCGCCGAGTTCGAGGGGAAGCGGCCGGGCCAGCGCGAGCCGTCGTTCGTCGGGATCCACGACCTCGCCGCGCTGTCCGGGCGCCGTCCTGGTCGTCGGCTCGATCGGGGTCGCGCTCGGCGGCGGCGCGCCGGCGGGGAGACGCTGGTCGCTCGTGGCGCTCGCGACGGGGGCCTTCGGCGTCGTCCTCTCGGGAGCGATGACCGCCGTGCTCGGCCTCTGGCTCGCGCTCGCCGCAATTCTTCTCGGAGCCCGCGCCGCCGGCGCCCTGGGCGGCCGCCGTGCGCTCGCGCTCGTCGGCATCACGCTGCTCGTCACGGCCGGGACCGCCACCATGCGGGCCTCGACGATCGAGCGGTTCGCGGAGTTCATCGGGATCCGCGACCGGGTCACGGACACCGGGGTCGAGAGCTACGCGCACCGCACGCTGCTCGCGTACATCGGCGGCCGCATCTGGCTCGACCGGCCGGTGACCGGCGTCGGCTGGCAGGCCTCGAGCGAGGAGTGGGCGTACCGGCCGTTCCTCGCCGACGCGCGCGCGCGCTTCCCGAGCGAGCCCGACCAGGCCTTCCCCTCTCCGGAGCACCCGTGGGGGATCCAGATGCTTTACCTCCAGGTCGCCGCCGACCTCGGCGTCGCCGGGATCGTGCTCCTCCTCGGCCTCGCCGCCGCGGGCGTGACGGCAGGAATCCGCGGGCTGCGCTCGTCCCCGGCCGCGCTCGTCGGCCTCGGCTGGCTGTGCGTCGTCGCCGGCGTGTGGACCGGCATCGGGCTCGTCGCCGGGCTGCCGCTGGAGGCGCTGACGTGGATCGCGTTCGGGCTGGTGACCGTGCGTGAAACGGGAGCTCGCCTCACCGTGACACGAGCCCCTGACGCACGTCTCGATCCCCCGCTCTCGATGCCGACCTACGCGGTGCGGGCGCCGCTCGCGCGCTGGCTGGCCGCCGAGGCGGCGCCGCGCCGGTGCCGAGCTCGGCCCGTACCGGCTGCTCGACGTCGGCTGCGGCGAGATGCCGTATCTCCCCCTCTTCCGGCCGCACGCCCGCGAGGTCGTGGGGATGGACACCTGGGACAACCCCCGCGCAGCCCTGCGGGGGACGATCGAGGCGATACCCGCCGACGAGGGCTCGTTCGACGTCGTCCTCTGCGCCCAGGTGCTCGAGCACGTCGACGATCCCGCGCAGGGCGTACGCGAGCTCGCCCGCGTCACCCGGCCCGGGTGGGCGCGTCCTCCTCTCGACGCACGGCGCCATGGTCTACCACCCGAACCCCGTCGACCTCTGGCGCTGGACGGGCGCCGGCCTGGAGCGGCTGTTCTCGGCGAACGGCGACTGGGCTTCGGTTACGGTGTCCGCCGGCTCCGGCACGGCTTCGTCCCTCGCGATGCTGAACGCGATCTACCTCGAGCACGTTCTCCGGCGGACGCCGCTGCGCACGCTGGGCGGGCCTGTCGTGGCGCTGCTCAACCGCGCGGCGCGGACGCTCGACCGCCGCGTCGCGCTGCTGCGCGACGAGCGGCCCGGGACGATCGCCGCGAACTACCACGTCGTTGCCGAGCGAGGGCCCGGATGACGCGCGTCCTGGTCACGGGCGGCGCCGGCTTCATCGGCTCGAACCTCGTCGAGGCGCTCCTCGAGCGCGGCGACGACGTCCGCGTGCTCGACAACTTCTCGACCGGGAGTCGCGCCAACCTCGCCGCGCTCGGCCGCGACGTCGAGGTGGTCGAGGGCGATCTCCGCTCCTACGAACGCGTCCATACTGCGGTTCGCGGGGCCGAGGTCGTCTTCCACCAGGGGGCCCTCGGCTCCGTGCCTCGCTCCGTCCAGGATCCGCTCACCTCGACCGCGGTCAACGTGGAGGGGACGCTCAACGTCCTGCTCGCTGCGCGCGACGAGGGCATCCGCCGCGTCGTGGCCGCCTCGTCGTCCTCCGTCTACGGAGACGGCGGCACCTTCCCCCGGGTCGAGACGCAGGCGCCGAACCCCATCTCGCCGTATGCGGTCGCGAAGCTCGGTGCCGAGCGCTTCTGCGTGAGCTTCACCCGCGTGTACGGGATCGAGACGGTCGCGCTTCGCTATTTCAACGTGTTCGGCCCGCGCCAGGACCCGACGTCGCAATACGCGGCCGTCGTGCCCCGGTTCATCCGCGCGATCGCCGACGGGCGCCCCGTGACCGTGCACGGCGACGGTGAGCAGTCCCGCGACTTCACCTACGTCGAGAACATCGTGGAGGCGAACCTGCTCGCCGCCGACGCCCCGGACGGCGCGGGTCGCGTCCTCAACATCGCGACCGGCGGGTCGGAGACCGTCAACGCGCTCGCCGAGACGATCGGGACGATCCTCGGCAGGACGGTCGAGAAGACGTACGGGCCCGCCCAGCCGGGCGACGTCCGCGAGTCGTGGGCGGACGTCGCCGCGGCGCGCGAGGCGATCGGCTACGAGCCGCGCGTCGGGTTCGAGGAAGGGCTGCGACGGACGATCGATGCCATGCTCGGAACGAAGGGAGCGAGATGAGCTACGGGTTCGGAACGGTCGAGGAGCTGGGCGAGGGGTACGGCTTCCGCAAGGTGCGCCAGGCGCTCGGGGTCGAGGCGTTCGGGGTGAACGTCATCGTGATGCCCCCGGGCTACCTCGGCTTCCACCACTACCACGACGAGCAGGACGAGCTGTACTTCGTCCACGCCGGGACGGCGCGCGTGGAGGTCGGCGGCGAGGAGCGGCTGCTCGGACCGGGCGGGATGGTGCACGTCTCGTCGACGACGCCGCGTCGCGTGTCGAACGGCGGCGACGTGGATCTCGTCATGCTCGTGGTCGGCGGAAAGGGCGGCTACGTCGGCCGCGACGGCCACATGGTCGACGAGGCAGACGTCGAGCGGCGCGCCGCGTTCGGCACCGGGTCGGGCTAGACCGCGCGTGGGAGTCGCTGCCGCCGGGCGCGGTCGGGCTCACAGCGCGTCCTCGGGCGGCGGCTCTCCTGGCGCGGAGCCGAGCGCGGCGCCGCCCAGCGCGAAGACGACGACCGAGAGCCAGTGGATGCCGATCACGTCCGTCTGCAGACCGAGCACGGCGACGGCGGCGAGCGACGCCGCGAGCCACGGCGAGCGGCGCCGGAGCGCGACGAACAGCGCGACGAGCCAGCCGGCGAAGGCCGCGAGGCCGACGAGCCCCGTGTCGACGCCGAGCTCGGTGTAGGTCGACTCCCCGGCTTTCGGCGTGACACCCGTTCGCGCTGCCGAGACGCCCGCGTTGCCGAGGCCGTAGCCCCAGGGGTGGCGCGCGACGGTACGGATCCCGTCGCGGAGCGCGCTCATGTGGCTCGAGGTCGAGCTCTCGCCGGTCGAGAACGGGTCGTCGGACGCCGCGCCCTGGGCGGCGGCGTTCTCGCGCAGGCACGCGAGCTCGGCCGCCGTGTAGGTCGTCGTCGGACCGATGGTCGGGAAGAGCGCCACGAATGCGACCGTCACGACGACGGATCCGGCCGCGAGCAAGGCCGGCGTCCGGGAGCGGCGCAGCGCCGCGAGGACGAGCAGGCCGGCCGGGAGCGCGATGAACGCCGCGCGCGTGTGCGTCCAGAGCAGGCCGGCGTACACGACCACTCCCGCAGCGACGGTCCACCGGCGCGGGCGCGCGGCCGCGAGCAGGAGCAGCACGACGACCAGCGCGTACGCTGTCGCGAGGGGGCTGAGGAAGGTCGAGACGAGCCGGCGCACGGGGCTCTCCTCGTCCGTGTTCAGGATCCAGTTCTCCGGCAGGTACGAGAGGCAGCGGTACGCGAGCCCGAGCTGCTCGTGGAACCAGTCCGGGACACCCGAGTCGCGCCACCACTGGAGCGGCACGAGATACACGTCGACCAGCCCGAAGGCCGCGAGCCCGATGCCGACACCGACGAGCGTGAGCGCGATCCGCCGCCACCATGCGCGGTCGAGCGTGACGAGCCGGCCAAGGACGTAGGCGCCGAGCGGGAGCAGATGGTGGCGCAGCGCGTAGAGCTCGCCGCGCGCCGTCGCGTCACCGTGGAGCCAGGTCTGCGGGATCAGCCAGTAGGCGACGACGGTCGCGCCGTACGCGAGCGCGAGCCGGTCGGCCCACACCAGGTCGGGGATCGACCCCGCGGCCGCCAGCGCGAGGACGACCGCGACGAGCAGGAGCACGTCCTTCCACGCGGCGACGACGTCGAGGGCCGTGTCGCGCACACCCGCCTGCCAGAGCAGCGCCATCGCGAGGTTGTGGACCGCGAGCCCGACGACGAGGACGAGCAGCGCGATGCGCGGGACGCGGCCCGTCACGTGGTTGCCACGAGCGTCAGGCCGAGGTTCCGGATCTCGACCGCCCCCGGGAAGAGCGACCGGAGATCGCGTGCGTTCAGGAGGTGGTTCTCCCGCGCCCACGACTTCCCGGCGAGGTCGTACGCGCGGCCGGCGAGCGCCTCTGGCAGCCAGTGGACGAGCGGGAGCCGCGTATGCACCTCGATCGGAAACCACCGGTTCGGCGTGGTCAGGAACACGCGTCTCCCCACGCGGAGCGCCTCCCGCACGAACGCTTCCTGCCGCTCGCGCCCGCCGACGTGCTCGATCACCGCGTTCGAGTGGACGACGTCGAAGCTCCCGTCCGGGAACGGGAGGGCGCACGCGTCTCCCTGGACGTACGCGATCCGCGGGTACCGCTCGCGGAAGCGCACTCCGTCGTGGAGGCCGAGCGCGGTGAGCCGCTCCGGCCAGGGATAGCGCTCCTCGAGGAAGTTGTGCGTCGTACAGGCGCTCTGCCCTCCCGGCTCGCCGAGCGAGACCTCGTCGACGCCGACGTCGAGAACGCTCGTCGACGCGTCGGGCCGCATCAGCTCGTGGAAGAGCGCCAGCTTGTGCCTGCGCGAACGGATCGAGATCGCGTCGGCGAGCCGCACGTGCGTGACCTTACGGGTGGATGACGACGGGGGTGCCGAGCGGGAGCCGCGCCAGGGCGCGGAGCGTCTGCTCGGTCGCGTGCAGACAGCCGGCGCTCGTGGGCGCGCCGAGCCGCTCGCCGGACGACGGGCGGCCGTGAATCGCCAGGCGATCGCCGCCGTCCCACCCCGCGGGGAGGCGCGGCTGGCTGCCGGACAGGACGACGATGCAGCACCCGAGACCCCAGCGGCGCCCCGAGATCTGGTCGGTTACGTGGAACCGGCCGACCGGCGTGGGCGATCCCGGCGCGCCGATCGAGACGCGGCGCCGGAAGACCACGCGGTCGTTCTCGCGCAGGGTCAACAGCCGCTTCGAGAGGTCTGCCTCGACCGCGTAGCGCATCCTGCGCTGCCGGACGGCGGCCGTGCGGGGCACCCACCCGACGACGCCGTTCCCTAGCACGTCGCTCTCGACGGCGAACCAGTTGCCCCGGCGACCGACGACCTGGAGCCTCCGCACCGAGCCGAACGGCGTCTTCCACGCGGCGACGGCGAGCGTCGTGCTCCCGGGCATCCGGCGGATCGGCACCTTCGCCTTCCAGTCGACGACGAGGGTCAGGCTCGTGCTCGCGCGCGCCGGGAGAGCAGTCGGCCGCGCGGGCGCCGAGGCGCGCGCGGGCGTCGAGGAGGAGAGCGTCGCGGCGCCGACGAGCCCCAGGGCGAGGGCGAGGGCGGCGAGCACGTGGCGGACGACGACGGTGTCAGACACCGTTCTCCGTCGATACCGAAGTCGGCACGAGTAGCCCTTGACAGGATTCGATGTCTGACACCGACGGCCGTCCAGCGTACCGCCCGAGTAGGCTCAGCGCCGTGGTCGAGGACGTCGTCTCGCCGAACGGCCCGTACCGGCTTCGTCACATGGAGCGCAGCGGGATCTGGCAGGGCGCGCTCCCCGAGGGCCGTCGTGCGACGGCGTGGCAGCGGGCCGACGGCCGGGTCGTCATCCGCGCGCCGGACGAGCCCTCGCTCACGACCGCGCGCTTCATGCTCGCGCTCGACGACGACACCGGCGAGTTCCACGAGCGGTTCGCCCGCGATCCCCTCATCGGCCGATCGGCGCGCGCCTTCGTGGGCTACCGGCCGCTCCGCCGCGCGACGGTCGCGCACGCCGTCGTTCGCGCCCTCTGCGGGCAGCTGATCGAGGCCCGACGCGCACGGGCGATCGAGCGCGCCATCGCGGACGCGTGCGGGGACGCCGTCGTGACCCAGTCCGCGCTGCGCCGACTCGCACCGATCGAGCTCCGGCGGCTCGGGCTCGCACAGCACCGCTCGACCGTCCTGGCTCGCCTCGCCACGACCGTCGACCTCGAGCGCCTCCGCGACCTGCCGGCCGGCGCCGTCACCGCCCGTCTCGCTCGCGAGCGCGGCATCGGCCCGTGGTCGATCGGGGTGATCTCGCTCGAAGGCCTCGGGCGGTTCGACCGCGGGCTCGTCGGCGACCTGTCGCTCGTCAAGCTCCACGCCGCGCTCACGGGTCGCTGGGTCGAGGGGCCGGAGACCGCCGAGCTCCTCGCACCGTACGAGGACTGGCAGGGGCTCGCCGGCGAGATCCTGCTGCTCGGCTGGTCGCGCGGCCTGGTGCCGGGCGCCTCGGCCGACAGCGCGCGGATCGCCCGACGCCGAGAGCGCCGAGCTGCATAGAGTCTGGCATGGCAGTCGACGAGCGACGCATCGCAGTCCTGGGAGCCGGGAGGATCGGCGAGGCCCTGATCTCGGGCCTGCTGTCGTCCGGCTGGCGCAGCCCGGCGGACATCACGGCATCGAGCCGGCGGCCGGAGCGGGTGAAGGAGCTCGCCGACCGCTACGGGATCAGGGCGACGACGGACAACGTCGAGGCGGCGGCCAGGGCGGCGCTCGTCGTCGTGTCGGTCAAACCGCAGGACATCGACGGGCTGCTCGGCGAGATCGGCCCTGCGATCTCGACGGAGCAGACCGTGCTCTCGGTCGCGGCCGCGACCCCGACCGCGACGATCGAGCGGCACCTCGCCGCCGGTGTCCCCGTCGTGCGGGCGATGCCCAACACGCCGTCCACCGTCCACGAGGGGATCGCGGGCCTGTGCGCGGGCTCCCACGCCGGCGACGCACACGTGACCCTTGCGGAGGAGGCGCTCGCCCACCTCGGCTCCGTCGTACGGGTCCCCGAGCGGTCCATGGACGCGGTGACGGCGGTCTCCGGCTCCGGCCCGGCGTACTTCGCGCTCCTGGCCGAGGCCATGATCGAGGCGGGCCTCCTGCTCGGGCTCTCGCGCGAGATCTCGACGCAGCTCGTGATCCAGACGATGTTCGGGACGGCGAAGCAGCTCCGGGACGAGGGGCTCCACCCGGTGGAGCTGCGCGAGATGGTGACGTCGCCGGGCGGGACGACCATCGCCGCGATCCGCGAGCTCGAGGCAGCAGGTGTCAGAGCCGCGTTCCTCGACGCGATCCAGGCTGCGATGACACGCTCGCGCGAGCTCGCCGCCGGGGCCGACTGACCCGTCTGCCTTACGCGGGGAGGAGCTCGGAGGAGAGCTGCGGGACGTCGATGCGCCGCTCGCGCGCGAGCGCGTCGAGCACGAGCACCGTGTCCGCCACACGCACGCCCTCGAGAAACGCGTCGCGCTCCTCGAAGGAGCGCAGCACGGCCGCGCGCGCGTCCACGATCGCGAGCGCGTCCGAGCGAGCCAGCGCGTCCAGCGCATGCGCGACCGCGACGGGCTCGAGCCCCTCGTCGGCGATCCGGGCGGCGACGACCGCAGCGTCCGAGTCACGCCCGCGGACGAGCAGCGCGAGGGCGGCGCAGTAGCCACCGATCGGGCCGGGGGCGTCGAGCGCGCCCGCGGCGATCGCCGCATCGGCATCCGCGCGCGCGCCTTCGACATCGCCGCCGATCAGGCGGCAGCGGATCATCGCGATCGGCCGGCCCCAGCTGCCGGGCGGAGCCACGCGCCAGCTGGTGCGGTACTCGTCGGCCGCACACACGAGCCAGCGGCGAGCCTCGCTCTGCCGTCCGAGCATGAGGGCCGCGAGCCCGGCCGCCCACGACGCGCCCGCGACGCCCGCGAGCCTGAAGTCCTCTCGCTCGCCCGGCTCGGGGACCGACGCCAGCCGGCGCTCGTGCTCCGAGACCGCCCACGCGAGCTTCTCCGCCCAGTCCATGTGTCGAGTATCGCAACCAGCTACTGATTGAACGGTCAGTCAACAGGCGTGTATTCTCCGCCCCATGGCGCGCGAGCTCCGAGAGGTCTTCTACGTCGACGGCGTGCGCACCGCGTTCGGCAAGGCCGGCCCGGGCGGCCAGTTCTGGGAGACCCGCGCGGACGACATGGCCGTGAAGGCCGTCCGGGAGCTCCTCCGCCGCAACCCGGGAGCGCCTCCGGAGCGGATCGGAGACGTCGTCATGGCGGCGACCGCGCAGGTCGGTGACCAGGGTCTCACCCTCGGTCGCGACGTCGCCCTCCTGGCCGGACTGCCGCACACGGTCCCCGGCTTCGCGGTCGACCGCATGTGCGCCGGCGCGCTCACGGCGGTGACGGCCGCCGCGGGCGAGATCGCGATGGGCGCCTGCGACCTCGCGATCGCCGGCGGCGTCGAGCACATGGGCCACCACCCGATGGGAGATGACGTCGACTTCAACCCGCGCTTCGTCGCGGAGCGGCTGATCGACGAGAGCGCGGCGGTGATGGGCCAGACCGCCGAGAACCTCCACGACGTCTTTCCGCACCTCACGAGGGAGGATGCCGACCGCTACGCCGCGGAGTCGCAGCGCCGCGCCGCGGCGGCGTGGGACGATCCCGACGGCGTCTACGCCCGCACGGTCGTCCCGATGAGCGTGTTCACCGACGAGGGCTGGAAGGTCGCCGAAAGAGACGAGTTCCTGCGGCCCGACACGACGCACGAGGGGCTCGCGGACCTGCGGACGCCGTTTCGCGCCGGCGGACGCGTCACCGCCGGGAACTCCGCGGGCCTGACCGACGGCGCGACCGCGTCGCTCCTCGCGTCGGAGACCGCCGCGGCCGAGCTCGGGCTCGAGCCGAGGATGCGGCTCGTCGGGTTCGCCTACGCCGGCGTCGAGCCGCACCTGATGGGGATCGGCCCGGTGCCCGCGACGCAGCAACTCCTCGAGCGCGAGGGGCTCGGCGTCGACGACATCGGCCTCTTCGAGCTGAACGAGCCCTTCGCGATCCAGGTCCTGACCTGGTGCGACGGCGTCGGCGTGGCCCCTGACGACCCACGGCTCAACCCCTACGGCGGCGCGATCGCCTGCGGCCATCCCCTCGCGGCGACGGGGGTTCGCCTGATGGCGCAGCTCGCCTACGGCTTCGAACGAGGGCCCGACGTCCGCTACGGCCTCACGGCGCTCTGCATCGGCCTGGGGATGGGGGCGGCGCTCCTGTGGGAGAACGCGCGTGGCTGATGCGCCGGTCACGCGCTTCCACCTGCAGAGGCTGCACAGCCGCGTCGGCCCGATCGCGCTCGTCACGATCGACAACGGGGCGGATTGGCGCAAGCCGAACACCTTCGGGGAGGAGGCGCTCCGCTCGCTCTCTGACGTCCTCGCCCGGCTGCGCACGCGGGACTGGCGCGGCCTCGTGCTCACCGGCAAGCCGCTCGTCTTCGCCGCGGGCGCGGACATCACGCGGTTTCCGGGAATCACGCCCGCGCTCGCGCGGGAAGGGGGCAAGGCCGGGCACGAGCTCTTCCGCCGTCTCCGTGAGCTGCCGTTCCCCACGCTCGCGGCGCTGAACGGCGCGGCGCTCGGCGGCGGGCTCGAGATCGCCCTCCACTGCGACGTCCGCACCGTCGCCTCGAACGTCCGCCATCTCGGCTTCCCCGAGGTCTTCCTCGGCCTCTTCCCCGCGTGGGGCGGCACGCAGCTGACGCCGCGGCTCGTCGGTGCGGACGCGGCAGTGCGGCTGATCGTCGACAACCCGCTCAGGCAGAACAGGCTGATCCGCGCGGCCGACGCGCTCGAGCTCGGCCTTGCCGACCACGTGCTCGAGCCGGTCGAGTTCCTCGACGAGTCCATCGAGCTGCTCCTCCGTCGTATCGAGGCGGGCGAGGGAAAGCGCGAGCCGGCGGCCGACCTGTCCGACGTGGCCGAGGTCGCCCGCAAGGCGCGTGCACGGGTCGACGACGTCGTCCACGGCCAGGCGCCCGCGCCGTACAGGGCGCTCGACCTGATCGAGGGCGCCGCATCGTGGAGCCTGGAGGAGGGCTACGCCGCCGAGGAGGATGCGCTCGCGGAGCTGCTCCCCGGGCCCGAGGCGCAGGCATCGATCTATGCGTTCGACGTCGTCGAGCGGCGAATCAAGCGGCCGGCCGGGATCCCGGACGCGCAGCCGCGGAAGGTGCAGGCGGTCGGCATCGTCGGCGCGGGCCTGATGGCCACCCAGCTCGCGACGCTCTTCCTGCGCCGGCTCGAGGTGCCCGTTGTGCTGAGCGACGTCGACCAGGGGCGCGCAGAAACGGCAGCCGAGTCGATCCGCGGCGAACTCGCGGGGCTCGTGGCGAAGGGCAGGCTCTCCGAGGCCAAGGCCCGCTTCCTCGGGTCGATCGTGTCCGCGGACAGCGGGCTCGACACATATGCGGGCTGCGACCTCGTGCTCGAGGCCGTCTTCGAGGAGCTCGTGGTGAAGCGCGAGGTCTTCGGCGGGCTCGAGGCCGTCGTCTCGCCCGAGTGCCTGCTCGTGACGAACACCTCGTCGCTCTCCGTCTCCGCGATGGCGGAGGTGCTCACCCGACCCGAGCGGGTGGTCGGCCTGCACTTCTTCAATCCCGTCGCGGTGCTGCCGCTCGTCGAGGTCGTGCGCACGCCGGCGACCGACGACGCCTCGCTCGCGACCGCCTGGGATGTGACGCGGAAGCTCGGCAAGCGCGGCGTCCTCGTGAAGGACGCGCCCGCGTTCGTCGTCAACCGCATGCTGACCCGGCAGTCGACGGTGCTGATGCAGGCGCTCGAGAGCGGCTCGACCTTCGAGGAGACGGACGAGGCCGCCCTCCGCCTCGGAATCCCGATGCCGCCGTCCGCGCTGCTCGCGATGGTCGGCCCGAAGGTCGCGAACCACGTCCTCCACACCCTGCACGAGGCGTTCCCCGACCGCTTCCCCCTCTCCGCCACGCTCCAGGCGCTCGCCGACGGGGACTTCCCGACGCTCGAGGCACGCGACGACCGGCCGAGCGTGGACGAGATCCACGAGCGGATCCTCGAGGCACTCGCCGACGAGGCGCGGCGCATCCTCGACGAGGGCGTCGTCGCGAGCGCGGCAGAGCTGGATGCGTGCCTGATCCTCGGAGCCGGCTACCCGTTCTTCCGCGGCGGCATCACGAGGCACCTCGACCAGACGGGAGTGTCGCAGCGCGTCTCCGGCGGGCCACTCGGCGACGCCTGAGATCTATCGCACCGGCCCAGGATTGCGGTAGTCTCCGGGGTGCAGCGACGCCGGCGCGCGAACGACGCCCGAGTGAGCTGCCTTCCTCGAACGGTTGCGCAGGACTGGGCGGCGCGTTTCGAGGCTGCTGCGCACATGCAGGAATCCATCATCACTCAGAGCACGCCGTCCGGGCCGCATGTCGACCTGGAACAGGCCGCGCACCGCGCGGAGCGGTGGTTCGGCGAGCCGTTCCTCCATCCGGGCGAGGATCCCGACGTCGCGCTCGCCCCCGGCACCTCACGCCGGCGCGGGCTCCACGACGCCCTCGAGGAGATCGACGCCGGACGGCGCACGCCGTCGCCCGGCTGGAAGGTGCGCTACGGCCTGATGCTCGGCCTCGAGCGCGTGCTCGCGGCGGAGACGCCGACGACCGCCGCCGGGACGGCGCTGCGCCGTCACCAGATCGACGCGCTCGCCGGGATGCTGACCGAGCTGATCGCCGCCACCCAGCGGAGCGCCGAGGAGAACGGGAACGGCTCCGGCAACGGCAGCGTCGCGGAGCTCGTCGAGGAGGACGAGGACGAGGAGGACGTCGAGCTCGTCGACGACGAGGCGGAGGAGCCCGACGAGCACGGGTTCACCGGCGAGGATCCCGGCGCGTCCCGCCGATATCGCTTCCGCCACCCGACCGCGTCCGGGAAGACGATCGCGGCCGCAGGCTTCGTCGAGGCCGCGCGTCACCTCGGGGTCCTGATCCTCACGCACCGCCGTCTGCTCGTCGACCAGTTCCGCCGCGACCTCACGACCGAGGGGTACGGCGAGCGGTTGACCGACGCGATCGAGCGGGGCAAGGAGCCCGTGTCGCAGCGCGCCGACCCGATCACGATCCAGACCTACGCGTGGTTCGCCCGCCACGGCCACGAGCTCTCGCGCACTGCCTACCAGCTCGTGATCTGCGACGAGGCCCACACGGCGCTCGGCGAGAAGACCTCGGCCGCGATCCGCGCGTTCTCCGAGCCGCTCTACATCGGCATGACCGCGACCGAGCAGCTGATCGCGAAGCAGGTCTCCGACGTCTTCCCCGCCTCGGTCGACGACCTGCCGCTCACCGACGCCGCGCGGCGGGGGTTGATCGCGCCGCTGCGCTCGCTCCGGGTGCCGCCCGTCGCAGCGATCAACTCCGTGCCGATCGTCGGCGGCGACTTCGAGGAGCGCGCGCTCGCCGCAGCGCTCGACCATGTCGCGCTGAACCAGGCCGCCGCAAGCCTCTACCGCGACCGGTTCGGCGCGACGCCCGGGATCGTCTACGCGGCAGGGGTCGACCACGCGTACAACCTCGCGCAGGAGTTCCGGGCAGCCGGGCTCAAGACGATGGCCGTCTCGGGGCGGACGCCACCGCGCGAGCTCGCCGAGACGCTCGCCGCCTACGAGCGGGGCGAGATCAACGTCCTGATCAATGCGCAGCTCCTGGCCGAGGGCTGGAACTCGCCGCGCGCGACGGTATGCATGCATCTCGCGCCGACCGCGTCGAAGCGCGTGTACCAACAGCGGATCGGCCGCATCATGCGCACGCACCCGCGCAAGGAGGCCGGGGTCGTGGTCGACTTCGTCCCCAAGGGTGCGACCCACTCGGAGCGCGTCGTCTCGCTCCACTCGCTGCTCGACTCGGACTTCTACCGCGAGGGCGCGCGTGTCACGCCCGCGCCGCGCCGCCGGTCGGCGCGGCGCGCGCGCAGGAAGCTGTCGCCGGCGCCGTGGCTCGTGCCGGTGACGCAGGACGTCGGTCGCCGGCTCGCGGTGATCCAGCGCGAGTGGCAGCGGGTCGACCCGCGCTTCCTCGACGACGACGAGCAGCGCTTCTGGGCGACCATCGCCGGTCGTCAGATCCGCTTCGACCAGCGGGCCGAGTTCGCACGGAAGTTCGCCGAGGGCCGCGCCGGCAAGGGCGCGCTCGAGACCTTCCTGGCTGTCTGCGCCGCCGAGAACCCGAACCGCCGCCTGCGCATGACCGCGCTCGCCGACCGGGTCGCGACCCCGGTCGAGCGCGCCGACTTCGACGACCTCGTCACCCTGGTCACCCAGGCGCCGCCGTGGGAGAAGGACCGCGCCGCGGGCGTCCGCATCCTCCTCCGCGCGATCGGTGACGGCAAGGCGACAGCTCCCGACCAGATCCTGGGCCGCTGGACGTGGCGGCTCGCGCGTTCGGTGCGCAAGACCCTCGACCGCAAGGCGAGCCAGGAGTTCCCGGAGGCGAAGCGGCTGCTCGGCGCGGTCGCGAACTCGCGCGGGCACCGCCACGAGGACAACGTGGCGCAGCTCGTCCGGATCGCCGTCGCCCTGCCGATGCCCGTCGGTGCGGCGCTCCTCGCCTCGGCCGAGGGCTATACGCCCCGGGCGAACGGCACGCTCGACCGTGCCCGCGAGGAGCTCGGCCCGATCCAGGAGATCGCAGCGTCGCTCGCCGAGAGCCTGCCGGCACCGAAGGCCCCCGCCCGGAAGTCGCGCCGGCGGCGGCGGAAGAAGAAGCCCTCCGAGGGGCAGGGAGTCGCGCCGGAGGCAGCCGCCGGCGAGGGCGCGCCGGACGCCGCGCCGGGGCAGGGCGGCGAGACGCGTGAAGCCACGCCGCCGCCGGAGACCGCCGAGCCTTCCGCCGCCGAGACGTAGGCCGCGTTAGATGGTCGATCGGTAATTGGCGTGATGTCCGGGGGCGTCCCAGACCAAGCCGGGCGAACCGGCCGGGTGCGGCTCGTACCCGACCGTACGGGCCGTGCCCGGACGCGGTGATCCGGCGCCGTGTCTGGGGCGCCATCCGGTTCGCGCGAAGTGCCGATCAACCATCTACGGCTGGTCGGCGGGAGGGTCGTCCTTCCGCCCGTGCTCGTGCTCGCGGAGGAACCGGGTCAGCTCGGCCGCGAGCGACTCCCCGGTGGGGAGCTCGCCGCCCTCGGCGAACGACTCGATCGTGTCGGCCCGCTGCTCGAGCTCCTCGACGTACGCCTGCGTGTCCGGGTCGGAGGCGACCGCCTCGCTCACCTGCGACGCGTACTCCACCTCGGCCTCGTCCAGCTCGGTCATGTCGATCGGCGCGCCGAGCAGGTCGGAGAGCCGCACGCAGAGGGCCTTCGCGGCGCGCGGGCTCGGCGCCAGCGAGACGTAGTGCGGCACGGCCGACCAGAGGCTGACCGAGCGGACCCCGGCGGTGCGGCAGGCGTCGTGGAGGACGCCGACGATGCCGGTCGGGCCCTCGTAGCGGGAGAGCTGCAGCCCGAGCTCCTCGACGAGCGCCGGGTCGGTCGCGGCCCCCGTGACGGGCGCGGGCCGCGTGTGCGGCACGTCGGCGAGCAGGGCGCCGAGCGTCACCACGAGCTCGACGCCGACGTCCTGCGCGAGACCGATGACGAGGTCGGTGAAGGCGCGCCAGCGGTAGTTCGGCTCGACGCCGAGCAGGATCACGGCGTCGCGGTCGGTTCCGGGGATCGCGGCGTGGTAGAAGGCGTTCTCGGGCCATTCGATCCGCCGCGTGAGCCCCTCGTCGAGGGTCACGGTCGGTCGGACCGCCTGGAAGTCCATGAATGCCTCCGGATCGACGTCCGCGAACCGCGTGGCCTCCCACTGCTGCACGAGGTACCCCGCGGCCACGGTCGCCGCCTGACCCCCGTCGTTCCAGCCGCGGAACGCGGTGATCAGCACCGGGTGTCGAAGCGTCGGGCGATCGCCGATGCGGAGGTCGTCTCTGGGCCATGTGCCCAGCGTAACGACGTTCAGCGCGTCCGCAGCGGCTCTCCGAGCGCCTCGGCCCGTTCGGGCGCCGGGGCAACGAGCGCCAGGGGCGGTCGCCAGAGCACGTAGACGACGCCGACGGTGAGCGCCCAGATCGTCGCGGCGAGGGTCACGTGCACGAGCACGAGTCCCCATGGAAGCGCGTTGCGATACTGGATCTCGCCGACCAGCATCTGCACGAGCAGAACGGCGAGGAGGACGAGCGCCAGACGGACGACACCCGGAGCCTCGCGGCGCGCACGCAGGAGCTGCCATCCGACGAGCAGCAGGCCGATCCCGAAGACGGCGGTCGCGCGGACATGGACATAGACGGTGTCGCGGATCCCGAGCCCGAGCCGATGCACGTCCTGATCGGCCCCCGGATGCGGCCCCGAGGCCGTGGCGATCGCGCCGGTGACGACCATCACGGCGCACGCGACCAGCCCGACGAGAGCCAGCAGGCGTAGCCACCGCGGCGCGAACGGGGCGCCGAGGCCGCTCACGTGGCTCCATGCCTCGAACGCGACGACGACCGACGCCGCGACGACCACGAGCGCGAGCAGGAAGTGCGACATGACGGCGAGCGGATGGAGGTCGAGGATCACCGTGATCCCGCCGAGCGGGATCTGTGCGACCGTCCCGAGGAACGCGGCGAGCGCGACGTACACGACCCAGCGGGGCAGTCCCGCCACGCGCCGTGACGCGTGCCAGGTCGCGAGCGAGGCGAGAATCCCGCAGACCGCGATCACGCGGTTCCCGAACTCGACCATGGGGTGGAAGCTCAGTGCCGGAAACGGCGTCGAGCCGCAGCGGGGCCAGTTGTCGCACCCGAGGCCCGAGCCCGTCAAGCGGACGAAGGCGCCCGATGTGACGACGAGGCCGAGCACGAGGACGGTGCCGACCGCCAGCTGCGCGAAGCGCTGCGACGACACCGGTTCGCGCAGCCGTGCACGAAGGCTCACGCGAGCGTCACCCCCTGTCCCTCCTCGACCGTTCCGATGTGATGGAGCGCAAGCCCTGCGGCAGCGAACGTCGCCTCGAGCACGACCCGCTTGTCGCCCGGCAACGTGACGAGCAGGCCGCCCGCGGTCTGCGGGTCGTAGGCGAGCGCCTCGAGCTCGGCGGGCGCGCTGCTGTGGACGTGCGGCCCCGCGAACTCGCGATTGCGGCGGTCGCCGCCGGTGCGGACGCCGGCCGCCGCGAGCTCGACCGCGCCGGGAAGCGCAGGCAACCGGTCGGCGGCGAGCGCGATGCGGACGTCCGAGCGCGCCGCGGTCTCGTGCGCGTGGCCGAGGAGGCCGAAGCCCGTGACGTCGGTGACAGCGTTCGGTGAGAACGTCCGCAGCGCGTCCGCGGCGTCGCGGTTGAGCTCGGTCATCGCGGCGGTCGCGGCCTCGAGGGAGCCGTCCGGGGCGCACCCGTCGCGAACCGCCTGCAGGACGAGCCCTGTGCCGAGAGGCTTCGTCAGCAGGACGGCGTCTCCCGGCCGCGCGCCGCTCTTCCGCCAGACGCCGTCCGGGTGGACGGTGCCGACCACCGCGAGCCCGTACTTCGGCTCCTCGTCGCGGATCGTATGACCGCCGGCGAGGATCGCCCCCGCGTCGCTGGTCGCCTCGGCCGCGCCCGCCAGCACCTCGCCGAGCATCTCGACCGGCAGCTCCTCGGGGAACGCCGTCACCGAGAGCGCGAGCAGCGGCTTCCCACCCATCGCGAACACGTCGTTGAGCGCGTTCGTCGCCGCGATCCGCCCGAATGTCCTCGGGTCGTCGACCACCGGCGGGAAGAAGTCGACCGTGAAGACGAGGGCCGTTCGCTCGTCGAGGCGGTAGACCGCCGCGTCGTCGGCCGGATCGAGCCCGACCAGGAGGTCCTCTGCGTCGGCGGGAACGATGCCTCCGAGCAGCTCCTCGAGCCGCGCGGCAGGGTACTTCGCCGCGCACCCGCCCGCCTTCGCGAGGCTCGTCAGCGTCGGCCGCGTCACGTTGCGAGTGTAGGGAAGGAATCGCGCGGCGCGGCGCGTACATGATGGGCGAAGAGAGGATCTCCCCCCTTCCCCCTCTCTTGCGCGTGCTGCGGAGGCCGCCGGACCCGGCGGCCTTCGTCTGTGAGAGGATCGCGGCGTGCCGAGTGCGCTCGTGACCGGTGGCTCGTCCGGGATCGGCCTCGCGATCGCGCGCATGCTGCGCGACGAGGGGTACACGCTCACGCTCGCGGCGCGAACGGTCGAGCGCTTGGAGACGGCTGCGAGTGACCTCGGCGCCGAGGCCGTCGCGGCCGACGTCCGGCACGAGGAGGAGTGCGCGCGCGTCGTGGCGGCACATCTCGACGCGCACGGAGGGCTCGACGTCCTCGTCAACTCCGCCGGCGTCGGGATCGCGGGCCGGATCGCCGACACGTCCACGAAGCAGTTCGACCTGCAGCTGTCCGTCAACCTGCGCAGCGCCTTCCTCGTCACGCGCGAGGCGTTGCCGGCGCTGCGCGAATCGCGCGGCTACGTCGTCAACCTCGCATCGATCGCGGGCACGATCCCCACGCCCGGCCTCGCGAGCTACGGCGCGTCGAAGGCGGCGCTCATCTCCCTGACGCGGTCGCTCGTCCGCGAGGAGACCGACACCGGCGTCCGGGCGACGGCCGTGTGCCCCGGGTTCGTCGACACCCCGATGGCGTCGTGGACCGGCATCGCGCGCCGACGAGATGATCCAGCCGGAGGACTGCGCCGAGATCGTGCGGGCTCTCCTTCGCCTGAGCCCGGCCGCCCGCGTGCCCGTCGTCGTGGTGGAGCGTGCCGGCGACGACGTCGTCTGACGCTCGGAGCCGGGGTGGGGCTCAGTCCTCGCCGGGCGCGAGCTCGCCGAGCGACTCGTCGCCGCCCGTCAACCCCAGTCGGCCGTAGAGCGCGAGCTTCGCGCGCGAGTCCTCGATGTCGAGCAGGCGCATGGTCAGCTGCCCGATCCGGTCGAGCGGGCCGAAGGCGGCGTCCTCCACCCGCTCCATCGACAGCCGTTCCGGGTGATAGGTGGCGTTCGCGGAGACCGTGTCGAGGATCGTCCAGTCGTCCCCGCGCCGCAGCTCGACCGTCACCTCCCCCGTCACGGCGCTCCCGATCCAGCTCGCGAGGCTCTGGCGCAGCATCAGGGCCTGCGGGTCGAACCACCGCCCCTCGTACAGGAGCCGGCCCAGCCGGCGCCCGCTCGCCCGATACTCGTCGATCGTCGACTCGTTGTGGATCGCGTTGACGAGTCGCTCGTAGGCGATGAAGAGGAGCGCCATTCCGGGCGCCTCGTAGATGCCCCGGCTCTTCGCCTCGATGATCCGGTTCTCGATCTGGTCGGACATCCCGAGGCCGTGCCGACCGCCGATCGTGTTCGCCGCGAGCACGAGCTCGACCCGGTCGTCGTACGTGACGCCGTTCAGTGCGACCGGCCAGCCGTCCTCGAAACGGACGACGACGGTCTCGGCCCCGATCTCGACCGACGGATCCCAGTGCGCCACACCCATGATCGGCTCGACGATGTGCATCGACCGGTCGAGGAGCTCGAGCTCCTTCGCCTCGTGCGTCGCACCCCAGATGTTGGCATCGGTCGAATACGCCTTCTCGACGCTCGCGCGGTACGGCAGGCCGCGCTCGAGCAGCCACTCGCTCATCTCCCTCCGTCCGCCGAGCTCCGAGACGAAGAGGGGGTCGAGCCACGGCTTGTAGATCCGCAGTGCGGGGTTCGCGAGCAGCCCGTAGCGGAAGAAGCGCTCGATGTCGTTGCCCTTGTACGTCGATCCGTCGCCCCACACGTCGACGCCGTGCTCGTGCATCGCATGGACGAGCATCGTCCCGGTCACCGCTCGCCCGAGAGGGGTCGTGTTGAAGTAGGTCTTCCCACCGGACGCGACATGGAACGCTCCGCAGCGGAGCGCGACGAGCCCCTCGTGGACGAGGTGCGGGCGGCAGTCGACGAGGATCGCCTCCTCGGCTCCGACCTCCTTGGCGCGCGCCGGAATGCCCGCGACGTCGTCCTCGTCGTACTGGCCGAGGTCGGCGGTCAGCGCGTAGGGCACGGCGCCCTTCTCGCGGATCCAGGCGACTGCCACCGTGGTGTCGAGCCCGCCCGAGAATGCGATTCCGACGCGCTCCCCGATCGGGAGCGAGGTGAGCACGCGGGACACGCCGAGGAGCGTAACGCCACTCCCCCTGGGACGGCGCACCACGCGATCCTCGCCGCGGCAGCACGCCGGTGGTCGAGACGGTGTCTGACACCGTTCCTCACACCGACACCGTTCTTCACGGCGCGGAGAGGCCTCGCTCGATCCAGGCGATAGAGTTGGGGCCATGCGCACCTACGCCATCTGGGGCACCGCGACATCGCCCGAGCACGAAGCCTGGGTGAGCTCGGTCGGCGCCGCCTTCGAGGCCGACGGCTTCCGGCTCGTCGACGACATCGCGGACGCCGACTTCGTGCTCAACATGTTCGACGCCAACGAGCCGAGGGCGTTCCGGCGCCAGTCGCGCGGCACGTACTCCGCCTCGTTCTACGAGCTGGACGCCGTCCCGGAGGACGTCCTGAAGACGAGCTACCCGATGCTCGTACGGACCCTCGCCAACGTCGTCGTGCTCCGCGTGCCGGGACACGGGGTGTGGTTCACGACGATGGAGCGGGGCACCTACGAGATCTCGGACGACCCGGCCGAGGTCTTCGAGCGGCTCGCACCGCTCGCGAAGTCGAAGCTCGTGATCGACAACGAGTTCGTCCCCGACCTCGAGCCCGAGCTCTGGGACGGCGACGAGGTGACCGCCGACATCGGCGCCGCCGGAAAGCGGATGCAGGAGCTCGACCTCCTGCCGGCGCCGTTCCCCGTGCACGAGTACCTCGACGAGCGCGACCTGCGCCACGTGATGCGCCTCTACCAGGTGGGAGGGCTGTCCTACGGCAACCTCTCGGCACGGAAGGACGCGACGCGGTTCTGGATGAGCGCGAGCGGCGTCGACAAGTCCCAGCTCGAGGTCGCGGGACGCGACATCCTGCTCGTCACCGGGTACGACGAGCCGAACGCGAAGATGATCATCAGCGTCCCGCCGGGCATCGAGCCGCGACGCGTCTCCGTCGACGCGATCGAGCACTGGATGATCTACCAGGCGCACCCGGACGTCGGGGCGATCCTCCACGTGCACGCCTGGATGGAGGGGATCGCGGCGACGGACATCAACTACCCGTGCGGCACGCAGGAGCTCGCGGAGTCGGTTGCCGTGCTGATCGACCGCGAGCCCGACCCGGCCCACGCGGTGATCGGCCTCCGCAACCACGGCATCACCGCCACCGGCGAGAGCCTGATGGAGATCCTCGACCGGATCGAGTCGAGCATCCTCCGTCAGGTGCCGATGACGTAGCCGGCGCTGCTCGGCCCGCAGGCTCAGGCGGGGATCCGCCGCACGCGCCAGACGGTCAGCACGGCGAGCAGCGGGACGACCACGAGGTCGTTCACGAGGCACCAGACGCACCATGCGTCGATCACGAATGCCTGGAGCGCGATCAGGTAGACGGCGAAGCCGACCGCCGTGAGGGCGATCGCGGCGGCCAGCGTCCGCGCGAGCTCGCTGTCCCAGGCCACGAGGACGAGCACGGTCACGTACCCGAGAAGCCCGAGCAGCGCGACCGGGATCCCGAAGAGCTCGGCGTACGACGACTCCTGGACCGTCTCGCACCCGCCGCCCGCGGTACAGATGAGCGCCGCGGGCTGGTAGTGGACATAGGTGAGGTATCCGGCGACGCCGACCCCGGCGAGCGCCACCAGGGCAACCCCGACCCGGAGCGCGCGGTCGCTCACCGTCCTCCGATCAGCTGGAGAGCGCGTCGTCGAGGATCGACCGAAACTGCTCCGGGGAGAAGGAGCTCGGGTTGACCTGATACGGCTGCTCCGTCGCCGACCTGGACGTAGAACGTCGGCGTGCCCTGGATCTGGCGCTGGTTCGCCTCGTCGGCCATCGAGTTCGCCTGCTGCAGCGTCACCGCGCCGTCCGCGTCCTTCTTCAGCTTCTCCCAGTCCAGGCCGAGGCCCTTCGCGATCTTCTCGAGGAGCGCGTCCGTGACCCAGCCGGAGTTCTCGTCGCCCTGGTTCGCGTAGAGCGCATCCTGAAACTGCCAGAGCTTGCCCTGCTCCCCCGCGGCGAGGGTGTAGAGAAGCGCCTTCTCCGAATCGGGCCCGATGAACGCCATCCCGACGAACCTGACCTTGACCTTGCCCGGACGCACGTACTCGTCCACGACGGTCGGGAAGCCCTCGGCCTGGTAGCGCCGGCAGATCGGGCACTGCAGGTCCTCGAACTGGATCATCGTCACCTTCGCCTTCGGCGAGCCGAGCTCTGCCCTGTCCTGCGGAATCCCGTCGAGCAGCGCTGAGGCCTCCTCGATCCCGCTCTGCCCACCGGTGGTGCTGTTCGAGTCACCACCACCGCGCAGCAGAAGGCTCGCGCCGACGAGGACGAGGACGACGACCGCCGCGGCGCCTGCGGCGATCAGGAGGTTCCGGTTCCCACCCGGCTTGCGGGGCGGTGGCTTTCGCGGCTTCGGAGGCATCGAGCGTCAGTCTGCCTGCGGGTGCCCCGGCGTGGTGCCGTAACCGCCCATCTTCACCGCACCACCTCGAGCGGCAGCTCGACGACGTGAAGCGGACGTCCGTCCTCGGCCGAGGACTCGTACGCGACCACCGTCACCTCGCCCTCGTGGTCTGGAAGCGTGAGCTCGGTGTCGAACGTGCCGCGCGTGCCCGTGCCCGACGTCGCCGTCGTGAACGTCCTCTCGAGGAGGTCGCCGTTCGCGTCCCGCACGTCGATGGAGACGGTCGCCTCGAAGACGTTCGCCGTGCCCCGCAGGCGTACCGGGCTTCGCACGGTGTCCCCCGGAAGGGGCGACTCGACGAGGATCTGGGGCGTCTGCTCCTCGATTGCGAGTCGCCCGATGGGCGGGTCGACGACCACGCCCTCGCCGCCGATCGCTCCGACCGGCATTCCGTCGATGCGGAACGCAACACGATCGACCGTAGGGAACCGCGTCAGCGTCGCCACGACCTGCGCGACGCGCCCGAGCATCGACGCGCTGCCGCCGCCGCCGCCGAACGTTCCGTCGAGGTCGACAGTGGCCACGCCGTCGGCGAGCGAGACGTCACGCAACGTCGTCCCGGTCGGGATCGCGCTCGAAAGCCCCTTCGCAGCCTCTTTGTCCGTCGGGCCCTCGAGCAGCTCGGTCAGCGCCCCTCGCGCGACTTCCCGTGTTGCGTGGATCGTGCGCCGCACCGGGCTGACCTTCCCGTCCCGGAGGAAGTACACGGCGACGGCAGACGTCGCGGGCGTGCTCTCCGTCGCGGACGCCGTCGTCGGCCCCGTCGCCCGGGAGGAGTCGCCGCTGTCGCAGCCCACCGCAAGGAGGGCGCAGAGCATCACGACGCCGGCGGCAGGGCGGATGGAGCTACTGCCCATCGCGCGGATCGTGCACGCGAGATGTTCGGAAATCAGTCGGCGGCCGCGCGGGCGAGCGCGGCGAGCGTCCGCCCGACGATCGGCGCGAACTTGAAGCCGTGCCCCGAGCACGCCGACCCGACGACGACCCGGCCGTGCCGCTCGAGGACGAACTCCTCGTCGGCCGTGTTCGTATAGATGCATGTCTCCGCGCCGAGTGTGTCCCCGGCCTCGGGATACCTCCCGGCGACCCACCGCGCTGTCCATGCAGCCACGGTCCCGTCTGGAGCTGTCTCGTCGTCGGGGTCGGCTGCCGGCCCAGAATGGTGCAGCCCCGCCTTCAGGCCCCTTCCCGGCGCGGCGAGCGAGAAGGCCGCCTGGCCGACCCGCGCGATTCCTCCCTCGCCCATCGCCGGCAGGCTTCCGTAGTCGATGACCGGCGGAAGGAGTTCGGCGCCCGGCACGTCGACGTAGACCACCGTCTCGCGGGTGGGCACCACCGGCAGCTCGATCCCGACCCCGGCGAGAAGCCCGGCTGCCCACGCTCCGGCCGTGACGACGACCGCTCGCGCACGCAGCTCTCCCCGGTCGAGCGACAGCACCACCGACCCGCGGTCGACTGCCAGGGCGCGAACGGGTATCCCGGCGCGCACCTCCACGCCGCGCTCGACTGCACCCGCGAGCATGGCGGCGTGCGCGTGGTCCGCGAGCGTCACGCCGCCGTCGGGCTGGAAGACCGCTGTTTCGCCCGGCGCCACCCGGAGTGGCCACCGTGCGGCCACCTCCTCGCCGGTGAGTCGCTCGAAGCGGACGCCGCACGCCCCGAACGCGCGGGCGTTGCCGACCGCGCCGGGGCCGAGGTCGAGGCACCCCACCCGGTCGATGAGGCGCACCCCGCGCTCGGACTCGAGCTCGCTCCAGGCGGCGTCGGCCGCCATCGCCATCCGGACGAACCGCTCGTCGGGGTAGTTGAGCCGGAAGATCCTCGACGTCCCGTGGCTCGACCCCCGCTCGTGCCCGAGCTCGAACTGCTCGAGCAGGAGGACCGAGCCGGGATACCCGGCGAGCGCCCGCGCGGTGGCGGCGCCCATGATCCCCGCGCCGACCACGACGATGTCGGCGTCCCGGCGCACGGCGCGATCCTACGTCGACGTCAGGCGGCGAGGGCGGTCTTGGCTGCATGCGACGCGGCCCGGGAGAGCGCACGGTACGCCTTCGCGAGCTGGGCGCGGTCGCCCGCGGCCTCGGCCGCCTCGACGGCGGTCACCGCGTCCGACACGGCCGCGTCGAGCCGCTCATGCCCGAACGCGAGAGCGGCTTCGCTGATCCCGATCCTGCGCGCGAGCTCCCGCATCACCTGCAACGAAGGGATCCGCTCGCCCCGCTCGATACGCGAGATGTACGCGGCGCTGCAGCCGGGGAAGGCGAGCTCCCGCTGGCTGATCCCCGCAGCCTCTCGAGCGGCGTGGAGCCGCTGACCCACCGCAACGGGATCGTCGTAGTGCGGCGTCCTCGGACGCTTGAGATCCACGTCCTCCATGATGGCACGGCGGCGCCCACGCGCAAACTGCCAGGATCAGGCTCGTGGAGCTCGACCTGGGAGCGCTCTTCCGTGCGGGCGGCGCCCACTCCAGCGGGTGGCGCCGCATGCCGACCGTCACCGGCGGGTCGATGATCGCGACGAGCCATCCCCTTGCCTCGGGCGCCGGGCTCGCAGCTTTTGCCGAGGGTGGCAACGCCGTCGACGCGGCACTGGCCGCAGCGGCCGTGCTGGCGGTGGCCGAGCCCACGGACAACGGCCTCGGAGGGGACGCGTTCGCCCTCGTCTGGCACGGCGGAAGGCTCTTCGGCCTCAACGGCTCGGGCCGGTCGCCGGGCACGCTGGCCGACAGCCGTGTCCACCTTTCGGGGCCGTGCTCCGTCACGGTCCCCGGCGCCGTTCGCGCCTGGTCCGACCTCGCCGAGCGGTTCGGGCGGCTCGGTCTCGATCGGGCCGTCGTCCGTGCAGCCGACCTCGCCGTGCGCGGCGTCGCGTGCACGCCGCGCATCGCCGACAAGTGGGCGCGCGCCACCGCATCCCCATACCCCGCACCCTCGGTCGGCGAGCGTTTCGTGCTTCCCGACCTCGCGGAGACGCTGCGGCTGCTGGCCGAGGACGGGCCCGGACGCGTTCTACCGCGGTCGGGTCGCGACCGCGATCGCCGACGCGTCGTGGCTCACCGTCGAGGACCTGGCGACGCACCGCTCCGAGTGGGTCGAGCCGCTCCGCTACGACTACCGGGGCGTCGAGGTCTGCGAGCTGCCGCCGAACGGGCAGGGAGCGGCGGCGCTCATCGCGCTGGCGCTCTACGACGGGCTCGAGCCCGGGCTCCACACGCAGCTCGAGGCGATGAAGCTCGCACTGGCCGATGTCTACGCGCATGTCGCGGACGATCCCCTGCCCGCGGAGCTGCTCGATCCAGCGCACCTCGCAGTGCGACGCTCGCTCGTCGACCCGCGTCGAGCGCTCGACCCCACCCCGTCCGTCCTGCCCCTCGGCGGGACGACGTACCTGTGCGCCGTCGACGGCGACGGAACGGCGATCTCGCTCATCCAGAGCATCTACGAGGCGTTCGGCTCGGGGGTCGTCGCGCCCGGGACCGGTGTCGTGCTGCAGAATCGGGCGGCCGGGTTCGTCGAGGACGAAGGCCACCCGAACCGCCTCGCACCGGGCCGCAGGCCGTTCCACACCATCATCCCGGGCATGCTCCTCCAGGGCGGCGACCTGCTCGGCCCGTTCGGCGTGATGGGCGGGGCGATGCAGCCGCAGGGCCACTTCCAGGTCGTGCTGCGGCTCGTCGACCACGGGGACGACCCGCAGGCGGCGCTCGACGCGCCGCGGTGGCGCGTCGGCCCCGGGCGCGAGGTGCATCTCGAGCCGGGCCTGTGGCGGGTCGAGGAGCGGCTCGCCGAGCTCGGCCACGACGTCCGCCGGGCAACCGTCCAGCACCCCTTCGGCGTCGGACAGGCGATCCTCCGCCTCGGCGACGCGCTGATCGCGGGCTCGGACGGCAGAGGGGACGGCGCCGCCCTCGGTGTCTAGGGCTCCGCCGCGCTGATGAGCCCTACCCGCGCAGCGCGCGCAGGGCGTTCAGGATGACGGCGACGTCGATCACCTCCTGGAACAGGGCACCCCAGACCGGCGGGAGGTAGCCGAGCGCCGCGACCCCCATCGCGCCCACCGACAGCGCCAGACCCACGACCACGCTCTGGCGCGCGATCTGCAGCGATCTGCGGCCGACGCTGACGGCGAGCGGAATCCGGTCCGCCCGGTCGACCACGATCACGACGTCCGCCGTCTCCGACGACACGGTCGCTCCCCTCCCCGCCATCGCAATGCCGACGTCTGCCAGGGCGAGGGCCGGCGCATCGTTGATCCCGTCGCCGGCCATGACGACGGTCCCGCCCACACGGCGCCGGACGTCGGCGACGACCCGCAGCTTGTCTTCCGGGTCCTGCTCGGCGTACACCTCGTCGATGCCGAGCGTCGCGGCGACCTCGCGCGGCAACCTCCATGCGATCGCCGCTCACGAGCGCGACGTGCTCGACACCTGCGGCTCTGAGCTCGGCAGCGACGAGCTCGGCGCCGGGGCGCAGGTGATCGGCCATCACGATCACGCCCTGGAGCACGCCGTCGACCCCGACGAGGACCTTCGCGCGGCCCCCGCCGTGCCCGTCGTCGACAGCGCTGGCTTCGCCTCGCGCGCCGTCGTACCCGCGTTCCTCGAGCCAGCCGCCAGAGCCGACGGCGACTCGCCGCCCCTCCACCACCCCGGCGATGCCCCGGCCCGGCGCCTCGTCGACGTCGGTCGGCGTCGCAAGCGCGATCCCCCGGGCGGCCGTCGCGCGCACGAGGCTCTCGGCCAGCACGTGCGCGGAGAGCTGGTCGACCGACGCTGCAAGACGCAATGTCTCCTCCTCCGGCAATCCTCCGAGGAGGACGACGAGATCCACCTCCGGCTCACCGCTCGTGACGGTGCCCGTCTTGTCGAGGAGCACGGCGGAGACGGATCCGAGACGCTCGAGCACACCGGCGCCCTTCACGATCACCCCGGCTCGCGCCGCGCGCGAGAGCCCCCCGACGAGTGCGATCGGGGCCGCGAGAATGAGCGGGCAGGGCGTCGCCACGACCATCACCGCCAGGCCCCGCACGGGGTCGCCGCTCACGGCCCATGCCAGCCCGGCCACGACGAGCGTGAACGGGAGGAAGACGGCTGCGTAGCGGTCGGCCAGCCGCGTGAACGGGGCGCGGTCGCTCTCGGCCGTCCGCACGAGCCGGACCACCGCGGCGTACGCGCTCTCCGCCGCCGGCCGAGTCACGCGGGCGTCGAAGACGTTGCCGGCGTTCGAGGTTCCCGAACGCACCTCACCGCCGGGCGGCACCGTGACGGGAAGCGGCTCGCCCGTGAGCGCCGCCTGGTCAATGATCGCGTTCGAGCCCTCGACGACCGCATCCGCCGGGACGACCTCGCCGGCGCGGACGACGACGACGTCGCCCGGCACGAGCTGCTCAACGTCCACCTCCTCGACACCACCCGGGCCGTGACGGTGCGCGACGCGCGGCGCGCGCTCGACCAGGAGACGGAGCTCGCGGCGTGCACGACCGGCAGCCCAAGCCTCGAGCGCCGAGCCGCCGGACATCATCAGGGCCACGATCGCACCGGCCAGCGGCTCGCCGAGGATCAGCGCTCCGGCGATCGCCACCAGCGCGATGGCGTCGACACCGACGTCACCCTTCAGCAGGCTGCGGGCCGTGTCGACGGTCAGCGGGACGAGGACGATCGCCGCTCCGACGGCCCACACCTTGTCGGCCCAGCCCGGCTCGTCGAGAGCCCAGAGGACCCCACCCCCGACGATCGCGGCGAACGCCAGGACCGCGAGCACGCGCGCTCTCATGGCGCCATCCTGCCCGTACACACCGGCGAGCCGGCCCGTTACACCCCTGGTTACACCTCCTGACGAATGGATCCCTCGAACGAGGGAGGGAAGAATCCCGCGCATGACGAGGACGAACACCGTCGCCGACGCGCCGCTGACCGAACGCCAGCGCGAGGTGGTCGCGCTGATCGCCGCCGGGTGCTCGAACGACGAGGTGGGGCGTTCCCTCGGGATCTCCTCCCGAACAGCGAGGGCACACAGCGACGCGCTTCGCGTGAAGCTCGGCGTTCCGCGACGGCGGCAGATCCCCGCCGCGTATCGCCTGCTCACCGGTGAGGACCCCTACGTCCCCGCCCTCGTCAGGCTCCGCCCCCCACGGAGCCGCTGACGGCAAGCGCCCGCGGCCCGCCGAGGCCGGCCGCGGGCGCCAGCTTTCCACACCAGGGGGAGAGGAGTAGCGTCAGCTCACCGATCCCGATGGCAGAGAAGCCGAGGAAGCCGACGATCCGCGGGCGCCGGATCATCGAGCGCCCACGGCTCATGCGTGCGCTCGACACGTCGACCGCCCGCATCCGGATGCTCGTCGCGGGCTCGGGATACGGGAAGACCGTGCTTCTGGAGCAGTGGGCGCCGCGCGACGGGCGCGTCGTCGGCTGGTTCCGCGTCCGCCCCTCGGCAACGGACGTCGCGGCCGTCGCCCGCGGGCTGACCACCGCGGCGGCGACCGTCGTCCCGGGCGCCGGGTCACGCATGCTCGAGCGGCTCGGAATCACACAAGACCCGGAGCGCGAGGCCGTGCTGCTCGCAGAGATGCTCGCCGAGGACCTCACCGGGTGGCCCGGCGAGAGCCTCCTCGTGATCGACGACTACCAGCGCCTGGCCGCCTCCGAGGCGTCCGAGCTCTTCGTAGAGACGCTCGTCGGCGGTGCGCCCGTCCGGCTGCTCCTCGCAAGCCGCGTCCGCCCGACCTGGGTCCGGCCGCGGAGCATCCTGACAGGCGCGGTGCTCGAGGTTCCTCAGTCAGCGCTGGCCATGAGCGCCGACGAGGCGGAGCTCGTCCTGGACGGCGCCCGGGTCGAGACACTCGGGCTCGTGGCGCTCACGGGTGGATGGCCCGCAGTGGTCGGCCTCGCGGCGATGGTCCCGGACGCCGGTGTCGACGGGTCCCAGTCGCCGGACTCGCTCTACGAGTTGTTCGCCGAGGAGATCTACCGCGGCCTCGATCCCACGCTTCGCACGAGCCTGGCGATCCTCGCCGCGATGCCTCTGGTCGATCGCGAGCTGGCAGCGGCGGTCCTCGGGGCCGAGCGCGGCCGAAAGACGTGCACCGAGGCGCTCGAGCTGGGCTTGATGGACGAGCGCGACGGGCGGCTCGAGCTCCATCCGCTCGCGGGGGCGTTCTTCGGCAGCCGCGGGATGAAGGAGGCGACGCGGGACCTCCGAGGGGCCTCCGAGCACGCACTCGACCTCTACCGGGAGCGTCACGATTGGGACCCCGCCTTCGAGGTCGTCCGAAGGTTCGAGATCGATGACGAGCTGCCGGATCTCATGCTCCGGGCAATGGACGACACGCTGAACGGCGGACGGCTGCCCGTGCTCCGCGAGTGGATCCGGTACGCGCGTGCACGCCGGTTCCGCCACCCGGTCGTGACGCTGGCGGAGATCGAGCTGGAGCTTCGGCGCGGCCGGCACTTGACGGCGCTCACGCTCGCGCGGGGAGCGCTGGCGGACGACCGGGTGACCGGCGAGCTTCGCTATCGCACCGCGATGACGGCCGCGCGTGCCGCACACGCAGGATCTCGCGACGAGGAGGCGCTCGCCCTCTACCGCGATGCCCTGGCTCTGGCTCCGACGCCGGAGCAGGAACGCGACGCCCGGTGGGGCGAGCTCGTCTGCACGGCTGCCCTCGAGCAGCCCGAGGCCCATTCGCTCCTCGACCTGTTGAGAACGTCCGTGGACAGATCCGATATTCGAGACCAAGTCCGACTCGCTGACAAACAGCTTCTCGTTGGGCTCCGATTTGGTGTGGTTCGCCATCTCGCCGAGAGCAGGGCGGCGACGGAACTCGTCGATCGGATCGACGACCCCTTCGTCCGCTGTTCATTCCGCACTGTGCACGCGTGGGCGCTCGCGCTTGCGTCGCACTACAACGAGGCGCTCTTCACGACCGAGGCCCTGCTTCAAGACACGACCGAACATCGCGTTGATCTTGGGTTGCCATACGCCTTGGCCACTCGCGCAGTCGCGCTTGCCGGCCTTCGTCGGCTGGACGATGCGCTGGCCGCCATCTCCCTGTCCCACCAAGAGTCAACTCGACTCAACGATGTCACGGGCGTGCTCAACGCCTACGCGATTCGCGTGCGGATCCTTCTGCAGGCAGGTGAGGTCGCCGAAGCCTGCGCGACGGAGCCCCCGCCTAGCGTGGAGGGGATCCAGCCGTCCATAGCGGGAGAGGCTCTTGGCTCCAGAGCCCTTGCCCTCGCGACGATGGCGCGCACTGACGAGGCGCGACGCCTAGCCGATGCTGCAATCGCGTGCACGAAGGGGGTCGAGGCCGCCGCGCTGTCCGACGCCGTGCACGCCGTCTGCGCAATCAAGGTACGCGACTCTGAGGTAATCGGACGCTGCGACGGGCTCCTGCGACGGGCGCTTGATCGTGGAGCGCTCGATCTCATGGTGACCGCGTATCGAGCGAACCCAGGCGTCCTGAGCGTTCTCCTTTCTTCGACCGATCTCCGCGACGAAATGCTATTTGTCGTACGTCGCGCCGGCGACGAAGCGCTCCTTGCATCACTGGGCCTATCGACAGCTGCCCTGCTCGATCCGGCCGCATCCCTATCGGCTCGGGAACGAGAGGTCTATGCGCTCGTCTCCGAGGGGCTGTCAAACGCGGAGATAGGGCGACGCCTCTTCATCGCGGAGAGCACCGTCAAGGCGCATACGCACCGTCTCTACGAGAAACTAGGTGTCCACTCGAGAACAGCGCTCATATTGAACGCCGCCCACCGTGGTCATGCCACACCCTCGGACACTTTGCCGCCCACCATGGGCGCGGGGGACGACTCGGATGCACCAAACTCCGGCCCTCGTGCGTAGCGGTAATCCTCGGTCGCATCGGCCAGGAGCGAAACGAGAGCCACCACGGCGTCAGTGTGGAACTGGCTACCCATAGCCTGAAGCAGGCGGTCGCGAGCTGCCGGATAGACCATCGCGGGTCGGTATGGCCTGTCGGAAGTCATTGCGTTGTATGCGTCGGCCACTGCAATGATGCGTGAAATCGGGGGGATGGCCTGACCCACTATTCCGTCGGGATATCCGTGCCCATCGATGCGCTCGTGATGGTGACGAACGATCATCGCCACGTCTGCATAGGCTTCGACCTTGGAGAGGATCCGTTCACCGATTTCCGAATGGCGCTCCATCTCGCGGCGCTCATCAAGTGTCAGTCGTCCCTCCTTGTTGAGGACCGCTGGCGGCAGGCCGATCTTCCCGATGTCGTGTACAAGCCCGGCCACATACGTTCTCTCCTGCTCTTCAGGGGGAAGGCCAAGCGCGGCCGCGATGTCCCGCGAGTATGTCGCCACGGCGCGGGAATGACCTGCTGTGTACCGGTCGCTTTCCTCGAGAGTCTGGACGAGCGCGGTGGCGAAAGACAGGTTCGCCTCACTTAGCCTTCTGTTGGCGATCTTCAGCCCCTCGGAGAGCGCAAGCTGCTCTTCGTAGAGCTGCGCCTTGTCTTGGTAGAGACTGAAGAGCTGCTGGGCTGCAAGCGCAGGTGCCAGGAAGAGAAGGGCCGACCAAGGCGAGATCGGATTCGTACGCGAACGCTAGGCTGGCCACCACAGGCGCGTAGACACAGACTGCGGTTGCCATCATCGGTCCCACAGTCCGGATCACATTGGTTCGACTACGGCGAACGCGCCCAGTAAGAGCGGCAAAACCAATCTCGAGCGCTTCGCCGACCGCCGAAGCAGCGATCGTTGCCAAGAAGAGACCAACCGTGGAGTCCGCGCGCGCGAGGATGGCCTGAGCAGTCAGCCCCATGGCGGCGCCAGAAACGAATCGGGTGCTGGTGTATGTCAGCCACTTCAGGCGTGGCGCCCTGTCGTTGCTCGATCGCTGCAGGATTTCGACGTCGCCAAGTTCTGAAGCAGCACCGACGAGACCGCCTGCGAGCGGCCCAAAGAGAACGGCCGCGAAGAGAGTCACGACTGGGGACGCGGTGAGGTCAGTCGTTTCGCTGAGCCGCACCGAGGCACGATCTGTGAGGACGGCCGCCACGCAGAGCGCGATGACGACCCCCGGGGTTCCGAGAGTTGCCCCCGAGAGGACGAGCGCTAGACCAAGAGTGGCCGCGAACAGCCCGAGGCCGAGCGAGTACGCGATGAGCGATCGCGGTATCTCAGACGACTTGAGAGGAGTAGCCTCGTACGAACTTGCCGCATCCCTCGAACGGGGTATAGACTTCTGATCGCCGTCAGTTCCCAACCTAGGAGTAGATGTGCGCAAGCTCATCGTCCGCAATCTCCTCCGCGCTGTTATGTCCGCCGGCGTGAGGGAGTGGTAGTCGCCAGATCCTCGTCGCTGTAATCCTCACAAGCGTCCCCCGATGGGGGGATCGCCGAGGGCTAGGGGGCGAGAATGGTTTGCAACGCCGCTAAGCAATGAGCCCACGCCGGAAGCCAACGGCTACGGCGTGGGCTCTGCTGCGCGCTTGAAGCTTCGCCAGCAGATGGCGGACGTGTGACTTGACGGTTTCCTCGGAGAGGAAGAGTCGCTGGCCGATCTCGCGATTCACGAGGCCGTCGGCGACGAGCTGGAGGACCTCGATCTCCCGCGCCGTCGGTTCCTGCTCGAGCTCGCGCAGGGCGGGCGGGGGCACGAACGGGATCACGGCTCCTGACCGCTTCGAGTTCCTGCGAGCAGCAGCCGCCTCGAATCGGCGGCTGTGATCGCGGTATCGGTTCAGGATCTCCTTACGCTCCGCGGCGTCCACAGAGTGCGTATCGGTCTTCCAACGGGTGCGCTTTAGAAGGCCCGAACCAGCGTGCCTCGAACGAGGGATACGCGGGTCGGCACGTCCAGCCCCGTTTCCCGACCAGAACGGCAGGTATAGGCTGTCGGACGCTTCTGGTGGGACGGCCGTCCTCCTCGATCCAGTAACACACCTTTCCTCAGACCAACACCGTGCATCCGACGTCCCAGTCTCTGGATGGCCGCATCTGCAGGGACCGCCACTGCACCGAAAGGAGAAAGAGGAACTCATGAGTCGATTTGAGAGGCGTTGGCGCATCGGCGCGCTCGCCGGGATCGTCGCGGTCGCGACTGCGATCGTCGGCGCGGGAGTGGGTCAGTCCTCACCCGGCACCGCGTCGGCCGGTGGCACGATCGTGGCCGGCACGACGGACACGGTCACGAACATCGACCCGGCAGGGAACTACGACTACGGGTCGGCCACGCTCGGCTACACGATCTACGAGCACCTGTACGACGCCCGGAACGGGTCGAAGGTCGTGCCGTCCCTGGCAACGGGCTGCGTCCCGGTCGGAACGGTGAAGACCTGGCGCTGCACCCTCCGGCGCGGCGTGACCTTCAGCGACGGCTCGGGTCTCGACTCGGCCGACGTGAAGCACTCCTTCGACCGGGTCATCAAGATCAACGACCCGTCGGGCATCTCGTCGCTGCTCTCGAACCTGAAGAGCGTCACGACGAACGGCCAGTACGCCGTGACGTTCAACCTCAAGAAGCCCCAGTCCACCTGGCCGCTGATCCTCGCGTCCGGCGCCGGCGGCATCGTGCCGAGCAGCTATCCGGCCGACAAGCTCCAGGCGAACGACCAGCCGCAGATCGGCACCGGACCGTACAAGCTCACCAAGTACGCGCCGGGCCAGCAGGCGGTCCTCGAGCGGAACGACAACTACTGGGGACCCAAGGCCAAGAACGACGGACGTCATCGTCCGGTACTACTCGAAGTCGTCGACGATGAAGCTCGGCCTCGAGCGCGGTGAGATCGACATGGCGTACCAGACGTTCACGCCGACCGAGCTCGTCTCGCTCGCCGAGAACAAGAACGTCACCGTCTTCCAGGGCCAGGGCGCGGCGATCCGCTATCTCGTGATGAACGTGCAGCGGCCGCCGTTCAACAACATCGCCGTCCGCAAGGCGATGGCGTACCTCGTCCCGCGTCAGACGATCGCGTCGCGTGTGTACCGCAAGACGGTCAAGCCGCTCTACTCGATGCCTCCGGCCGGTCTGCCCGGGCACGTCGACGCGTTCGCGTCGGTCTACGGTCGTACGCCGAGCGTCGCCAAGGCGAAGGCCGTGCTCAAGGCCGCCGGAGTTGCGACGCCGGTCCCGATCGAGGTGTGGTGGACGCCGACGCACTACGGTGACGCGTCGGCCGACGAGTACGCCGAGATCAAGCGCGGCCTCGAGCAGGGTGGTGTGTTCCAGGTGACGTTGAAGTCGGCCGAGTGGGCCCAGTACTCGGACGCGCTCGGCAAGCAGTACAACGCGTTCCAGCTCGGCTGGTTCCCGGACTATCCGGACCCCGAGAACTACACGCTGTCCTTCTACCAGAAGGACAACTTCACCTCGAACGGCTACTCCAGCGCGAAGATGACCGCGCTGCTGAACGCCGAGCAGGCGGCGAAGACGCAGGCGAAGCGTCTGGCCGTCATCAGGCAGATCCAGCAGCTCGCGGCGAAGGACGTGCCGATCATCCCCGTCTGGCAGGGGAACATGATCGCCGCGGCCCGCAAGAACGTCCGTGGGCTTCCGACCACGCTCGACGCGGCGTTCATCATGCGCTACTGGAAGCTGTCGAAGTCGTCGTAGCTCGACCCGCACGGGGAGGGACGCCCACCGGGCGTCCCTCCCCGGAAGGGCCGGTCGAGACGATCATCTAGGGTTCCCCGGTCCGTGTCGGCGCTCCGCCATCACGAGGTACGAATGGGCGTCAATGGCAGGTAGCAGAGGGACGTCACTCCGGCGGTACGCGATCACGCGGCTCGCCCTCGTGATCCCGATGATCTTCATCGTGCTCACGCTGGTCTTCCTCCTGATGCGGGTGGCACCGGGAGATCCCATCACGGCGTCGCTCGGCGGCCACGTGCCCCCCGCGGTCGTCAACCAGATCAAGGAGCAGCTCGGCTACGACCGGCCGATCCTCGTCCAGTACAAGGACTACCTGTGGCAGATCGCGCAGGGGAACTTCGGGACGACGATCACCGACCGGAGGTCGGTGAGCGATATCCTCGTCGAGAACGGCACCGCGACGCTCGAGCTGACCTTCTACGCGATGATCGTCGCGATCATCGTCGGCGTGACGTTCGGCCTCGTCGCCGGCCGGTATCGGGATACGTGGATCGACGGCGGCAGCCGGATGTTCGGGATCCTGATCTACGCGACACCCGTGTTCTTCCTCGGCCTGATGGCGCAGCTCTTCTTCGGCTCGTACCTCGGCTGGCTGCCGACGTCCGACCGGGCGAGCCCGCTCGTCGACGCGACGCTCGTGACGCACACGCACATCTACACGATCGACACGCTCTGGGACGGCGACTGGAGCGCCTTCGTCGACGTCGTCAGGCACCTGATCCTGCCGGCCGTCACGCTCGGGCTCGTCACGGCTGGCGTCTTCATCCGCCTCGTCCGCGTGAACGTGATCCGGACGATGAAGGACGACTACATCGAGGCGGCGCGCGCCCGAGGCATCGACGAACGCTCGGTCGTGTACCACCACGCGTTCCGCAACGCGCTCGTCCCCGTGATCACCGTGGTCGGCCTCACGGTCGCGCTGCTCTTCTCGGGCGCCGTCCTCACCGAGACGACCTTCAACTGGCCCGGGATCGGACACACGCTGCTGATCTACCTCCAGAACCGCGACTACGCGGCCGTGCAGGGGATCATCGTCGTGTTCGCGCTCGTCGTCGTCTTCGCGAGCCTGATCATCGACTTCGTCAACGCGTACATCGATCCCAGGATCCGCTACTGACGTGGCGACACCGGCGGAGACGCTGAGCACGACTGCGGCCAGGCCGGGTCGGCTCGCCGGCGCCCGGCGGGCGTTCGGCCCGATCGCCGACTCGCGCGGGACGACCCGGGCGATGCTCTGGATCGGGGCTGGGATCACGCTCGGCTTCGTCCTCGTCGCATTCTTCGCCCGGTGGGTCGCGCCGTACAACTTCGACACCTTCCGCGCGAACGGACACCGGTTCCCGCAGCTCGCGTCACCGTCCTCCGAGCACTGGATGGGCACGAACGTCCAGTCCACGGACGTGTTCTCGAGGATCGTCTGGGGGACGCAGACCGAGCTCAAGGTGGTGTTCGTCTCGCTGTTCTTCTCGATCGGGATCGGCGTCCCGCTCGGCCTGCTCTCCGGCTACTTCGGCGGGTGGCTGGACCGGCTCCTCGTGCTGATCATGGACGCGCTGCTGGTGATCCCGTTCCTCCTCCTCGCGGTCGTGATCGCGTTCCTGCTCGCCGACAAGGTCGGGCAGGGGATCTTCACCGCTGCGATCGCGATCACGGTCGTCTACGTGCCGCTCTACTTCCGCGTCGTCCGGAACCACACGATCTCGATACGCGAGGAACCGTTCGTCGAGGCCGCGCGGGCTCTCGGGGCGAAGCCGTTCACGGTCATCCGCAAGTACGTCTTCTTCAACGTGGTCCAGAACGTCCCACCGCTCGCGACGTTGAACGCGGCGGACGCCATCCTCACGCTGGCAGCCCTCGGGTTCCTCGGGTACGGGATCCAGCCCACGGACGGCGCCGAGTGGGGCTACGACATCAACCGGGCGGTCTCCGACGCCGCATCGGGGATCTGGTGGACGGGCCTGTTCCCCGGCCTTGCGATCGTCCTGCTGGTGACCGGCCTGACGCTCCTCGGCGAGGGGCTCAACGAGACGGTCAATCCGGTGCTGCGCAAGCGCCCGCATGTCAAGGTCGATCTGGAGCCGCCGCGCGGGGACACCGAGACTCGGTGAGCCCGACACCCGTCGTCTCCGTGAGGGACCTGCGCGTGTACTACGGCACGCAGCGCGGGACGGTGCGCGCCGTCGACCGAGTCTCGCTGGACATCGGCGAGGGCGAGGTGCTCGGGCTCGTCGGAGAGTCCGGCTGCGGCAAGTCGACGCTCGGCCGCGGCATCCTCGGGCTCCTTCCCGAGAGCGCGGTCTCGGACGGAGAGGTGCTGTACGGCGGCCGCAACCTCGTGGGGATGTCGGACAAGGAGTTGCGTCGGCTGCGTGGGCCCGACCTCGGCCTCATCTTCCAGGAGCCGATGACACGGCTGAACCCGCTGATGCGGATCGAGGATCACTTCAAGGAGACGCTCGGGCAACACGAGCCGAGTCTGACCGCCAAGGAGATCCGCACGCGCTCGCTCGACACGCTCGGGCGCATGGGGATCCCGCCGACGAGGTTCCGCCAGTATCCGCACGAGTTCTCGGGTGGCATGCGGCAGCGCATCATGATCGCGCTGGCGCTCGTGCTGCGGCCCAAGCTCCTCGTCGCGGACGAGCCGACGACCTCGCTGGACGTGATCGTCGAGGCGCAGATTCTCGGCATCCTCTCCGACTTGCAGACGAGCTTCGGCACGGCGCTGCTGCTCATCACGCACAACCTCGGGATCGTGGCCGAGGCGTGCGACCGCGTTGCCGTCATGTACGCCGGCCAGATCGCCGAGGAGGGCGACGCCCGGGACGTCTTCGCCGATCCTGCGCACCCGTACACACGGGAGCTGCTCCGGTCGACGATCTCGCTCGAGACGGAGGAGCTGCACTCGATCGCCGGCGCACCGCCGAACCTCATCGAGCCGCCGCACGGGTGCCGGTTCCATCCGCGCTGTCCCAGCGCGATGGTCGTCTGCGCCGACACGAGCCCGATCGAGCAGAGGCTCGATGGGGGCCGCCGGGTGCTCTGCTGGTTGCACGGGCCGTCCGAGGAGATTCCCGAGGGTGGCTCGGCACCACTCGAGCGCCAGGAGATCGCCGTTGCAGACGAAGCCTGAGGCACCGCCGGACGGTCGCATCCTCGTCTCCGTCCGCGGCCTGAAGACGTACTACGCGCTGCGTGGCAGCTTCCTCGACCGGCTGGTGGGCCGCGAGGCGGGCAGCGTGAAGGCGGTCGACGACGTCACGCTCGAGCTGCGGAGAGGCGAGGTGGTCGGGCTCGTCGGCGAGTCGGGGAGCGGCAAGACGACGCTGGGGCGGACGATCCTCGGCCTCGTGCCCGCGACAGAGGGAAGCGTGGAGTTCGAGGGACGTGAGATCACGCGCATGTCCGAGCGTGAGCTCCGTGCCGTGCGGCGCGAGATGCAGATCGTCTTCCAGGACCCCCACGCGTCGCTCAACCCGGCAATGACGATCGCGCAGCTCGTCGAGCATCCCCTCCAGATCCACAAGGTCGGCACCCGGGCGGAGCGCCGGATCCGGGTCGCCGAGACCCTCTCGACCGTCGGGCTCCATCCCCCCGAGCAATTCATGGACAAGTACCCGTCCGACCTGTCCGGCGGCCAGAAGCAGCGCGTCGTGATCGCGCGGGCGATCATCCTCAACCCGTCGCTGCTCGTCGCGGACGAGCCCGTCTCGATGCTCGACATGAGCGTCCGGGCGAAGATCCTCGAGCTGATGCTGTACCTCAAGCGCGAGCTGAACCTGACGTACCTCTACATCACGCACGACCTCGCGACCGCGAAGTTCTTCTGCGACCGGATCGCGATCCTCTACCTCGGCCGCGTGGTCGAGATCGGCCCGTCGGAGGCGATCTACTCCGATCCGAAGCACCCCTACACGAAGGCGCTGCTCCGCGCGATCCCGGACCCCGACCCGCGCCACAGCGTGCCGCGCGACCTGCCGCCCGGCGAGGTTCCCGATGCCGCACGACCACCGCTCGGCTGCTCGTTCCACCCCCGCTGCCCGCTCGCGTTCGAGGTGTGCGGGTGGGAGTCACGCGACTTGCGGGATCTGCTCGAGGCCCGATGGACGCTCCGGGCGGAGGAGGAGTACGAGGCGGAGCGGGCGCTCATGGGAGACCTCTCGGTGCTCGACGAGCCCGGTGCACGTGTCCGTCTGCGGGCCGGGGGAGGGAAGACCGGATCCGACCTCGTGGCGCTGCTCGACGCGATCCGCGCAGAGAACCCGGAGCATCGCTTCTGGACCGGCGTCAAGAGCATCGTCGCGGACGGCGAGCACGTGGACATCGAGTGGTTCGAGCCCGTCGCACCCCGCCCGGTCGAGATCGGTCGCACGACGGTCGAATGCCACCTCTTCGCCGAGGCCTCGCTCGCCGAGGCCGAGCGGAGACGCGCCGAAGCCGCGCCTGTCGCCCTGCAGCCCCTCGAAGGTCGCTAGGCGGCGAGCGACGCGAGCTCGCGGAGCGCCGCGAGCCGGCTCAACGCCTGCCCCTCGAGCTGCCGCACGCGCTCACGCGTCAGGTCGAGCTCGTGGCCGATCGCCTCGAGCGTCCACGGCTCGCCCTCGAACCCGAACCGCAGCTCGAGGATCCGCCGCTCGCGCTCGGGGAGCGCGTCGAGCGCGCGCCGGACGCCCTGCCGGCGGAGCGACTCTTCGGCCTCGTCGAACGGGTCGACCGCCTCGCGGTCGGCGAACAGGTCGCCGAGCTCGCCCTCGTCGTCCGCGCCGACCGACTGGTTCAGCGAGACGGACGCATGGGCTGCGCTCATCGCCTCCTCGACGTGCTGGAGCGGCAGGCCGGTCGCCTCGGCGAGCTCTTCCTTCGTCGCTTCGCGGCCGAGCTCGACCTCGAGACGACGCGCCGCGCGGGAGAGCTTCTGCTGCCGTTCGACGACGTGCACGGGCACGCGGATCGTGCGCGCATGGTTTGCGACCGCGCGCTGCACCGACTGCCGGATCCACCACGTGGCGTACGTCGAGAACTTGAAGCCTCGCCGCCAGTCGAACTTCTCGACGGCACGGTTGAGCCCCAGGGTGCCCTCCTGGATCAGGTCGAGGAAGGGGACGCCGAGCCCGCGATAGCCCTTCGCGATCGAGACGACGAGGCGCAGGTTGGACTCGATCATGTGGCGCTTCGCGACCGGGTCGCCTCGCTCGATCCGCTTCGCCAGCTGGACTTCCTGCGCCGCGTTCAGAAGCTTGTGCCGACCGACGTCGGCGAGGAACAGCTGGAGCGAGTCCGCGGCGCCGGAGAGCGACTCGCTCGCCCACACGGCCGCCTCGGCCGCCTCCTTCGCCTTCTCCTCCTCGGTGTCGATCGGCGCACCGATCTCGAGCCCCATCGCCTCGAGCTCGCGCGTGACCTGCTCGACCTCCTCGGTACCGAGCTCCTGCTCGGTGACGAACCCCTCGAGCTCGGCCGGGTCCACCCAGCCGCGCTCCTCGGAGCGCTCCACGATCGACTTCAGCTGCTCTGTCTCGAACAGTTCGATGAGCTGGTTCTGCGTCAAGCCGGTGTGTCAGTCCTTTCGCAACCTCGGCGGAGCACAATCTCCCTGACTCTACGCACGATTCTCCGTTCTTTCCACGCGATCCGGGCGACAAACCGTGTCACAAACCACCAACGCGTGCGTCAGATGCCGTATTCCTCGTCCGAGCGTCGTCCGTCGGTGGGATTCGTGGTGCGGCTCGACCCGTTTCTGACATGGTACGACGGCCGGGCGACGCCGGTGTTAGCGGCGCGTTCTGCTGCGCGGGCGCTGGGACGGCCCCTTGGCGCGTCGCTCGGCGAGCAGCTCGAGCGCCCGCTCGAGCGTCAGCCCGTCGACGTCGTCACCACGGCGGAGGCTCGCGTTCGTCTCGCCGTCGGTCACGTACGGGCCGAAACGGCCGTCCTTCACGACGAGCGGCTTGCCGCTTCCCGGATCGGCCCCGAGCTCCTTGAGGGGCGGCTTGGGCGCCCCACGTCCGCGGCGCTGCTTCGGCTGCGCGAGGATCGCCTCGGCCTCGGGCACCGTGAGGTCGAGAAGCTGTTCCTCCGACTCGAGCGAGCGTGTCTCCGATCCCCGCTTGACGTACGGGCCGTACCGGCCGTTCGAGACGACGATCTCCTGGCCGTCCGATCCTTCGAGCGTCCGCGGCAGCGTCAGCAGCCGCTCCGCGTCCTCGAGCGTCACCGTCTCGGGGCTCATGGTGGCGAAGAGCGAGGCGGTGCGCGGCTTTCCGTCTGACCCCTCGGGCAGCACCTCCGTCACGTAGGGCCCGTAGCGCCCGACACGGGCGACGACCTCGAGCCCGGTCTGCGAGTGCGTGCCGAGCGACCGCTCCGCGCCTGCGGGGGTCGCGAGAAGCTCCTCCGCCCGCTCCGCCGTCAGCTCGTCCGGTGCCAGGTCCTCGGAGACGCTCGCCCGCTCCTCGCCGCGCTCCAGGTAGGGGCCGTAGCGGCCCACGCGGACGACGATGTCCGACCGCGGGATCGCGATCGAGTTCACCTCGCGCGCGTCGATTCCCTCGAGGTGGTCGGTCACGAGCGCGTGGAGTCCCGGGTCGCCGTTGCCGAAGTAGAACCGCCGGAGCCACGCGACGCGCTCCTCGTCGCCCGATGCGATCCGGTCGAGGTCGTCCTCGAGCCGCGCGGTGAAGTCGTAGTCGACGAGCCGCTCGAAATGCCTCTCGAGGAGCTGCGTCACGGCAAAGGCGAGGAAGGTCGGCACCAGCGCCGTGCCCTTCTTGTAGACGTACCCGCGGTCGAGGATCGTCCCCATGATCGATGCGTACGTCGACGGGCGCCCGATGCCGCGCTCCTCGAGCGCCTTCACGAGGGTCGCCTCCGTGTACCGCGCCGGCGGGCTCGTCTCGTGACCCTGCGGCTCGAGCGCCGACGCCGTCAGCTCCTGCCCGGCCTGGAGGGCCGGAAGACGGCGTTCCTCGTCCTCCTCGGCCGGCTCGTCGCGGCCGGAGTGGTAGGCGAGCATGAACCCGGGGAACGTGATCACCGTGCCGCTCGCGCGGAACGTCGCCTCGGCGCCCTCGGCGGTGGTGGCACCGAGCTCGATCGAGACGGTCTGTCCGGCGGCATCCTTCATCTGCGACGCGATCGTCCGCTTGAAGATCAGGTCGTAGAGCGCGAGCTCGTCGCGGTTGAGCGCGCGCGCGAGCTCGGCGGGCGTGCGGAAGACGTCGCCGGCCGGCCGGATCGCCTCGTGGGCCTCCTGCGCGTTCGCGACCGCCCGCTCGTACCGCCGCGGTGCCTCGGGGACGGTCTCGGGGCCGTGCTCGCGGGCAGCATGGGCCCGCGCGGCTGCGAGCGCGGCGTCGGACAGCGTTACGGAGTCGGTGCGCATGTACGTGATGTGGCCGTTCTCGTACAGCCGCTGCGCGAGGCTCATCGTCGTCTGCGCCGAGAACCGCAGCTTGCGGCTCGCCTCCTGCTGCAGCGTCGACGTGCGGAACGGCGCCGCCGGACGGCGCGTGTACGGCTTCTCGTCGACCTTCCCCACGACGAACGTGCGTCCCTCGAGCCCCGCGGCGAGCGCGCGGGCACGCTCCTCGTCGAGCACGAGGACGCTCGCGCCCGCCTCGCCGGTCTCGCCGAAGTCGCGGCCCTGTGCGATGCGCTTGTCCCCGAGCGCGACGAGGCGGGCTTCGAACGACCCCGGCTCGAAGGTGCCGACGACGTCCCAGTAGCTCGCGGCGACGAACCGCATGCGCTCCCGCTCCCGCTCGACCACGAGACGCGTCGCGACGGACTGGACGCGCCCGGCGGACAGCCGCGGCATCACCTTCTTCCAGAGCACCGGTGAGACCTCGAAGCCGTACAGCCGGTCGAGGATGCGGCGCGTCTCCTGCGCGTCCACCAGGCGCTCGTCGATGTCGCGGGTCTCGTCGAGCGCACGGCGGATCGCGTCCTGCGTGATCTCGTGGAAGACCATGCGGCGCACCGGCACCTTCGGCTTCAGCACCTCGCGCAGGTGCCAGGCGATGGCCTCCCCCTCGCGGTCCTCGTCGGTCGCGAGCAGGAGCTCGTCCGCGTCACGGAGCTTCTGCTTGAGGTCGGACACGACCCGCTTCTTGTCGGCATCGACGACGTAGTAGGGGTCGAACTCGCGGTCGACGTCGACGCCGAGCTTGCCGTAGCGCTCTCGCTGCTCCTTCGGGACATCGGACGCCCGGTTCGGGAGATCGCGGATGTGCCCGATGCTCGACTCCACGACGAAGTCGCCGCCGAGGTAGCCGGCGATCGTCCGCGCCTTGGCGGGGGATTCGACGATGACGAGGCTGGTCATTGGCCGAACAGGGTAACGACGGTGGCACGCGCCGCTTCGCGCGCGGGCGAGCGTATCCTGCGCGCCGATGGCGCGACCGCCGAGACCCAGCTGGCTCTATGTGCTCGTCGCGGTGCTCAGCTGGCCGGTCCTGACGCTCGTCTTCCGCCTTCGCTCGACGGGACGCGAGAACGTCCCCGACGGCGGCTGCGTCCTCGCCGCGAACCACTGGTCGAACTTCGATCCGTGGCCGCTCGGCCTGCCGCTCTTCCCGCGCCGCTTCCTGCGCTTCATGGCGAAGAAGGAGCTCTTCTGGCCGCCGCTCGGCTGGATCGTGCGCGCCGGCGGCGGATTCCGCGTCGACCGCGGCACGCGCGACCAGCAGGCGATCGATACGGCGGTGGCGCTCTGCCGCGAGGGCCACGCCGTCGTGATGTTCCCCGAGGGGACGCGACGGGCGAAGGGGATGCGCAAGCGCTACGAGGCTCGCTGGCACACGGGAGCCGCGCGGATCGCGCTCGAGGCTGCGGTGCCGCTCGTGCCCGCCGGGATCGCTGGCACCGACCGGCTCGGCCGCCTCGGGCCGCTGCGGGTTGCGTACGGGCCGCCGATCGAGACGGCCGACCTCGCGGAGATGGATCCGGCCCTGGCCGCGCAGGCGGCGACCGACCGGCTGCGCGAGGCGATCACAGAGCTCGAGCTCGCGGCGCGGGGGCTCGGGTCACGGGACGCGGCATGACGCCGGTGGAGCGGGGCGAGGCCGGAGCCGTGGCCCCGAAACGCCGCGCGCCGCTGCTCGTGATCGACGGGGACTCGTTCGCGCACCGGGCGTTCCACGCGCTGCCGCGCTCGATCCGGCGCGCGAACGGCCGGCCGGGGAACCTCCTCACCGGGCTCACCTCGATGGTGCTGCGGCTCTGGCAGGCCGAGCGGCCGCGGGCGGTGTTCGTCGGCTGGGACACGCTCACCGTCCCGACCTACCGGCACGAGCTGCTCTCCGGCTACCAGGCCGGCCGCGAGTTCGACCCCGAGCTGCTCGAGCAGCTCGACCTCGCACCGGGGCTGCTCGAGGCGGCCGGCATCGCGTGCGCGAAAGCGGCGGGCTTCGAGGCCGACGACTTCCTCGCTGCGGCCGTCGCGTCGGAGCGGAAGATGCACGGGACGTCGCTCGTCGCGACCTCCGACCGCGACGCCTTCCAGCTGGCCGCGGACGACGTGACGATCCTCCAGCCGGTGAGAGGGGTGAGCGAGCTCGCGCGGATCGGGCCCGACGAGGTGCGCGACCGGTACGGGGTCGATCCCGGGCAAGTGCCGGACTTCATCGCGCTCCGGGGCGATCCGTCCGACAAGATCCCGGGCGCACGCGGCGTCGGCGCCAAGACCGCCGCGTCGCTCCTCGGCGAGTACGAGAACCTCGACGCCCTCCTCGACGCCGGACGGTTCTCCGCCGAGGCGGAGGCGCTCCGCACCTACCGGCACATCGCCACTCTCGATCCCTCGGCCCCCGTGCCGCCGCTGCCCGACCGCGAGCCGGACTGGCAGGCGGGTGCCGAGGCGGCCAACGCGCTCGGGCTGCGGTCGGCTCGCCGGACGGCTCGAGGAGGCGGCATCGAGCTGATCTCCCATCCCGCGATGGCGCACCTCCACCCGACGGGGCACCATCACCACCCCGAGCGGCCGGAGCGGCTCGCGATCCTCCTCGAGGCGCTGGGCGGCGCCCGCCACGGCCCCCGTGCGACCCGGGAGCAGATCGAGCGGGTCCACGACACCCGGTACGTCGAGAGCATCGCCTCCCTGGGCGAGGAGACGTGGCTCGACGGCGACACGCTCGCCGGGCCGACGACCTGGGAAGCGGCACGGCTCGCCGCAGGATGCGCGATCGAGGCGGCCGCAGCGGGCGGCTTCGCGTTGGTGCGTCCTCCCGGCCACCACGCCTTGCGGGGTCACGCGATGGGCTTCTGCATCTTCGACAACGTCGCGGTCGCTGCGCGCCACGCGCAGCACACGCTCGGCGTGGAGCGCGTCGCGATCGTCGACTGGGACGTCCACCACGGCAACGGGACCGACGCGATCTTCCGGGGTGACGACTCCGTGCTGGTCGTCTCCCTGCACCAGTGGCCGTTCTACCCCGGAAGCGGCGGCCCGGGCACGAGCGACGACACGACGCTGAACATCCCGCTGCTCGCCGGGTCGGGAGACGCCGAGTACGCCGCCGCCTTCCGCGAGCTCGTCGAGCCGGCTGTCGCCGCGTTCGACCCCGGCCTCGTCCTCGTCTCGGCGGGGTTCGACGCGCACGTCGACGACCCGCTCGCAGGGATGGCGGTCACCGAGGCGGGATTCACGGAGCTCGCCCGTCGATCGGCGCAGCTCGGCCCGCGCGTCGCTGCCGTGCTCGAGGGCGGCTACAACCTCACGACGCTCCCGGGGCTGGTCGAGGCCGCGATCGCAGGCTTCGACGCAGACTAGACCGACACGCTGATCGGCGACGTCACGATCCAGACGAGCGTGGCCGTGAACGTGACGATGCCGATCGTGAGCATCGCGATGGCCAGCCGGCGTGATGCCAGCTTGGTGCTCATCCCCGCGAAGAAGAGCGCGGCGGCGAACATGACCACCCCGAGCACGTAGTTGGTCGAGCGCTGCACGTTGCGTCGCGCGGTCGCCGCCCAGGCGTCCGCCTGTGCCTCGAGCCGGGTCGCGTCCTCCCGCGCCTTCGACGTGTACTGCGGCATGGCGAACGGCGTCAGCGGCGCATTCGGGTTCTTGAGCGGACGCGTCGCGATCCAGGCGACGACCGCCGGCTTGAACTCGGGGCGGAAGCGTTCGAAGTAGAAGTCGCGGAGCTGCCGCTTGCCCGTCGCATACGCGTCGACCCACTGCGTGAAGACGGCGACGTCGACCTGCGCCTGGGCGTTCGCGAGGTCGGACGCGCGCGTCGACTCCACACGCGCGGCGGTACCGCGCATCGTGGCCTTCGTCGTCTCCGCGCCCCAGCGGCTCGCCTGATAGCCGCTCCACGCCGTCGCGACCGTCGCGAACGCGAGCAGGACGGTCGCGACCAGCGCGACGCGGTCGGTGCCTTCCCCGCCGCTCAGAGCGGTCGTCCCCGGTCGTCGCACGGCGGCGAGACGCCCGGAGCGAAGGACGGGAGCAACTCGTCCAGGACGCGCAACGATCGTTCCATCGCGACCGGCTTCAGCCCGCCGACGCCGGCATGGAACGGGCGATCGAGAGACGTCAGCAAGAGCAGCATCACCGTGATCACCGAGGCGACGCCGCCCATCAGCATCGCCTGCGTCAGCGCGCGCTCACCGCTGTCGGCGAAGAACAGCATGTAGACGAAGATCACGGCGGAGATGAAGAAGAGCACGACCCACAGCGTCGCGGGGATGACGCCAACCGCTCCGTGGACGCGGTCGCGCCGGGCCTCCTCGCGGGTCGAGGTCTGGTCGAGCCACTTGTCATAGGCCGACTGCTGGCTCGCGGTCGCGGGGTGCACCCCGCGAAATGTCCGGAACAGCTCGAGTCCCCACGGGTTCGGGGCGTCGCCGATCGTGCCGTCCTTCATGCGCGGCCACTCGACCCCGACCACGGAGCGCCCGTAGCAGAGGAGCTGCCCCGTCAGCTTCCGGGCAGAGGCGGGGGGGAACTGCTGGGCGTTCTCGACCTGCTGCACGAGGACGAGCGCCTCCGTCTCCGCGCCGGCGCGCGACTGGTCGTAGCTCGTGAAGGCGAGGAAGATGATGAAGCCGAGCAGGACCGAGAAGCCGGTGGCCAGGACGCCGAACACGCCGGACGCCCTGTCACCGTCCGAGAAGTAGCTGCCCTCGGGCGCCCCACGGCGCACGAGCAGCATCGCGCCGACGGCGACCGACGTCACCGCGAGCACGATCAAAGCACCCCAGACGAGGTTCACCGCGCCGACGCTACAGTCGGGAGAACCCGCCCGCCAACTCCACGCGCCGAAATCACCCGGGTGGCCGCGGAGCGCGCCGCCCGCCGGTCAGTCCGGCAGCAGCGGCATGACGAGGCCGGTCTCGCGGCCCAGCAGGACGGCGCGGGTGATCGCGGTCGTCCCGTACCGGTCGCGAACCTCGTCGACGGCGGCGTCCAGCGCCGCGCCACCGGCAGCGTCGAAGGGCAGCACGAGCTGGACCGCACGGGCGTTCTCGAGATTCGCCACAGCGATCCCGATCAACGTGAGCCCGCGCGCGTCGATCATCGGCGCAGCGGCACCGAGAAGCCCGCGCGCCACGCGCAGGATCACCTCTGTCTCGGCGGTCGCCCGTGGAAGCGTCTGCGAGCGGGTCGCGCGGGCGAAGTCGTCGAAGCGCAGCCGCAGAACGACCGTCCGGCCGGCGCGCCCGGCTCGCCGCATGCGACCGGCGACGCGGTCGACGAGCGCGACGAGGGAGGCATCGATCTCCGCAAACGACCTCGGTCGCCGTCCCAGCGCACGCTGCGAGCCGATCGATCCGCGCCGGCGTCCCGTCCGGACGCGCCGGCGGTCGTCGTTGTGGGCAAGGGCATGCAGGTGGCGGCCCGCGGCCCGCCCGAGCATCGCGACGAGCGCCTCCTGCGTGAGCTGCGCGACCTGGCCTACCGTGCGGATCCCGCAGTCGTGGAGGCGCGCGGCCGTCCTCGGCCCCACGCCCCAGAGCCGCTCCACCGGGAGCGGATGGAGGAAGTCGAGCTCGCCGCCGGGCTCGACGACGAGCAGCCCGTCCGGCTTGGCGACGCCGCTCGCCACCTTGGCGAGGAACTTGGTTCGCGCAACCCCGACGGTGAGCGGCAGGCCGACACGCTCGCGCACGTCGCGCCGCAGGCGCGCGGCGATCTCCACCGGAGCGCCGGCGAGACGACGCATGCCGCGCACGTCGAGGAACGCCTCGTCGATCGAGAGCCCTTCGACGAGGGGCGTCGAGTCCTCGAAGACGCGGAACATCTCCTTGCTCGCCTCGGCGTAGGCGTTCATCCGGGGCGGGACGACGACCGCCTGTGGGCAGAGCCGGCGCGCCTCGCGGCCGCTCATCGCCGTCCGGACGCCGCACGCCTTGGCCTCGTAGCTCGCCGCGAGCACGACTCCGGCGCCCACGATCACGGGGCGTCGCCGTAGCCGCGGATCGTCCCGCTGCTCGACGGACGCGAAGAACGAGTCGACGTCGGCGTGCAGGATCGTCGCGTCCATGCGAACATATGTTCGCACAACGACCACCGTTCGTCACGTGCCGGCGGGCGCCGATCGCGTACCGCGAGCGGCGGGTCACGTGGATTGGCTCTTACGGCCGCCCCCTCGTCTCCACGGCCCTCCGGTGGCTCGATCCCGGATCAGAACCCGAGACATGGAAAAAGCCCCGTTTCCAGGGCTTTTTCCGTAGCAGGCCTGTAAGCCGGATTTTGTCGTGGATGACCATCCATCTGGGCCACCGGTCTCCCGGCGGCTCGAGCGGCGCACCCGGTCCCTCGGCGGGCCGCGTCAACGGGACCTGCTTCGCCTTGCACCGGACGGGGTTTGGCCAGCCGTCCGCGTCGCCGCGGCCGCTGGTGGGCTCTTACCCCACCGTTTCACCCTTACCGGTCGTACGACCGGCGGTCTCCTCTCTGTTCCACTTTCCGTCGGCTTTCGCCGCCTGGGGTTTCCCCAGCGTCCTGCCCTGCGGTGTCCGGACTTTCCTCGGACGGCCGAGGCCGCCCGCGGCCATCCGGCCTGCATGCACTACGGTAGCGCGCCCTCGCGCTCGGCGTCCCGGGGCGGAAGCGTCCGGACGCCGAGCCCCGGGACGCGCCGGAAGTGCGCTTCGTCCCGATGGCCGACCAAGACGTCCCATCCGAGCGTGAGAGCTGTCGCGGCGACGCAAAGGTCGTTCGACGGAACGGGCGTTCCCGTCCGTGTGAGCTCGACGCTGAGCTCGGCCCAGCGATCGGCAACAAGGGCGGTGAAGTCGATCACGGGCGCGCGAGCCCGGACCGCCTCGATCTTCGCCCGTCGCTGCGACGCCATCACGGACGTCGAAGCAAGCTGAGCTCCGACGAGGAGCTCCGCAAGCACGATCGCCGGGAGGCCGATCGGCTCGCGTCCGAGCTCGTCGAGGGTATCCGCGACCGGACGCCCGGCGCGCTCCAGGTCGACGACGGCGCTCGTGTCGACTACGACGCCCACGGATCGTCGGGCGGCTCGTCCATGGAGCCGACCAGTTCGAGGTCGTCGGCGAAGCCGGGATCGGCCGGGCCGGCCTCCTGCCACGCCTTGACGAACTCGGCGAGCGTGGTCGCCGACGATCCGGGGGCGGGCACGACGCGGGCGACCACCTCGCCATTCCGCTCGACCAGGAAGACGTCGTGCCGGAACCGGACGCGTGCGAGGACGTCGCCGAGCGACCGTGCGAGCTCCGTCGCAGTAATGCGGTGCTCCATCGGCAAATCATACAGAAATCTGCAAGATACAGAACTCTGTATCGATCAACCGGCCGCGGTCACACGGGGCGGCAGCACCACCTCCGGGATCGCCGTGCCGTCGGCGAGGAGCGACCGGCATTCGGGGCAGGCGAGGACGCCGCGGAGGCGCATGACGAACTCGCCGCAGCAGAGGCACTCGAGGCTCGCGCCGCGCGCCAGCGCGAGCAGCTCGTGGTCGAGCGTCCGCGCGAGGGGTGTCACCGCGGCGCTCATCGCAGGCTCCGGAACACCCCCACGACCTTGCCGAGGATCTGCACGTGGTCGGCGAAGATCGGCTGGAGCGCGGCGTTCTCCGGCTGGAGCCGGATCCGGCCGTCGCCCTCGCGGTAGAACGTCTTGACGGTCGCCTCGTCCGCCGACTCGTCGTCGCCGACGAGCGCGACGACGACGTCGCCGTTCCGCGCGTCGTCGCGCCGCTGGACGACGATCGTGTCGCCGTCGAGGATGCCGGCCTCGATCATCGAGTCGCCGTGGATCGTGAGCAGGAAGTCCGCGCCGCGGCCGAGGGTCTCGGGCACTGCGACGACGTCCTCCACGTTCTCCTCCGCGAGCAGCGGCCCGCCTGCGGCGACGCGTCCGAGGAGCGGGAGCCGCGGGACGTCGCTCGGCGCGGGCGCGTCGACCCGCCGGTGGCCGCTGAGCTCGATGGCACGCGGCTTCGTCGGGTCGCGACGGATGAGCCCGACCCGCTCGAGGTTGGCGAGATGTGCGTGCACCGTCGACGGCGAGGCGAGCCCGACCTCCTCGCCGATCTCGCGCACCGTGGGCGGGTAGCCGTGGTCGTCGACGTAGGCGACGAGGAACTGCCAGATCTCTTGTTGACGCGCGGTGAGCGGTATGTCGGCGGGCACGAGGTCGCCTCCTGAATGGGTTTGACGAACGTATGTTCGTCATGAAGGGTAGGGATCCTCCCGGACGGCGTCAACGCCCGGCACGACGCCGGCCGCAACGCTCCCTCCCGCCGGGGACCCTGCCGCTATCATCACCACCCCACGCGCTGGTGGCGGAATTGGTAGACGCGCCAGGTTGAGGGCCTGGTGGCCATTGCGGTCGTGGAGGTTCAAGTCCTCTCCAGCGCATGCGCGAAACGGGCTTCGGCCCGTTTTTGCGTCTCGGCGGAGCGCCCGGGCTCGCCTACGCGAGCAGCCGGTAGAGCACGACGGTGTTCGCGGTGAAGAGGATCGCGACCACCACGGTCAGGCGCGTGAGGTTCCGCTCGACGATGTGGGTCCCGCCCTGCGAGGTCGGGGTGAAGCCGATGCCGCCGAAGCCCGCGTCGCGACCCGAGTGCATCAGCACGAGAGTGATGAGCGCGGCTCCGAGGAGCACCTGGAGGACGGCGAAGACGGAGACCATCGGCGCGCCATGGTACCGGGCGTTACCCTGCCCGGATGGCGGCCGGAGACGACGCGCGGGCGAGGATCCAGCGGCTGCTCGTGACCGGCGACAACCGGCTCAAGCAGGGCGTTGCACCCGAGAAGGTCCGCGAGAGCTACGAGCAGGCGCTCGCCGTCGCGCGGGAGGCCGGGCTCGAGGACGCCGTACGGCCGCTGGTCGAGATCCGGCTCGCGGATCTGGACGCCGCCGCGGGCTGACCCGCCTGGAGGGGTTCCAGCCGACGCATTCGCGAGACTTGACCCGTCCGCCCCGACCTCGGAAGGAGCACGAAACATGGGGAAGACCCAGAAGTACCTCGCGGAGGGGCTCGGCACCTTCGCGCTCGTGGGAATCGGCTCGTTCGCGATCCTCTCGTCGTCGGGCACCGGCCGCCTGGACGTCGTGTCGATCGCGCTCGGCTTCGGGCTCGCGCTCCTCGTCGGCCTCTATGCGTTCGGCGAGGTCTCGGGCGGCCATTTCAACCCGGCCGTCTCGCTCGGGGCGTTCCTCGACCGCCGGATCGGGATGAACGACATGTTCGCCTACTGGGTCGCGCAGGTGGTGGGGGCCATCGCCGCGTCCGTCGTCGTCCTGATCGCGTTCAACGAAGACGCCGTAGCCGCCACGACGACCCACTCCGCGGACAACTGGGCGGGGATCGTGGTCGAGACGATGATGAGCGCGCTCTTCGTTGCGGTGATCCTCCAGGTGACGCGCAGCGACACCTACGGTCGCGGCGCGTTCGTGGCGATCCCGCTGACGCTGCTCGCGATCCACGTGGCGATCATCCCGATCAGCGGCTCGTCGGTGAATCCCGCCCGGAGCCTCGGTCCGGCGCTGGTCGGCACCGACTTCGGCGACCTGTGGATCTACCTCATCTTCCCGTTCGTGGGCGGGTTCCTGGGCTGGGTCGCGCACCGCGTCGTCGTCCAGGGCGACACGAGCCTCCCGAGCAGCGCGTCCACGCTCGTCCGGCTAGCGGCTCGCCCGCCGGAGCGCCCACGGCGGCGGGCGCTCCGGCGGCGTGCTCCAACAGGGCTTCGATCCGGTCCGCCTGGCGGCGGACGTCGTGGCGTGCCGCCGCCTCGCGCGCGATCCCGTTCGGCCGCGGCAGCGAGGCCGCGGTCGCGAGCGCGTCGAGGATGGCGTCCTCGTCCTCGGGGTCGACGAGCACGCCGGCGCCGGGGGGCACGAACTCGGACGGCCCGCCGACGCCCGTCGCGACGACCGGCCTGCCGCAGGCCATCGCCTCGAGCGTCACCAGCCCGAAGGGCTCGACGAGGCTCGGCTGACAGACGACGTCCGCAGCCTGGAGCCAGCGCGGCACGGCCGTGTGAGGGACGGCGCCGGCCAGGTGGATGCCCGGTCGCCCCTCGAGCGCCCCGCGGAGCGGGCCGTCCCCGACGAACGCGAGCGAGCCCTCTCCGTGGCGCTCGAACGCGCGTGCGAGCCGGAGCACGTTCTTGCGCTCGGTCAGCGCCCCGGCGCAGACGAACGCCGTGCCCTCCGGGCGCCAGGCGAGCTCGGATCGCGCGGCCTCCGGGTCGGAGGGCGCAAAGCGGTCGAGATCGACGCCGCAGTCGATCACCTCCACCCGCCCCCGGGCCTCGGGGACCGCGGACTCGAGCCGTGCGCGGAGCCACTCCGAGACGGCGACCACCGCGGCGGCCCGACGCACGGTGAAGCGCGTCGCCCGTCGCACCGCGGTGGAGCGAAGGGCGTTCTCGACGTCCTGGCCGTGCGCCGTGACGACCGTGGGCGCCCCGCCGCCGACGGCCGCGAGCAGCCCGGCGGGCACGAGGAAGTGGGCGTACGCGACGTCCGGCCGAAACCGGCGGGAGGCGACCACGACGTCCCGGGCGAGCGCGACATGCCGCGAGCGGCCTCCGCGCCGGTCGACGACCGCGCGCGCGACCTCGTGGCCGCGCCCGACGAGCTGCGTCTCGAGATCGGCCACGAACGTGCCGAGCGCGGGAGCGTCCGGCCCCGGGTACATCTGCGAGACGAGCAGGATGCGCATGCCGCGCGCTACCGCGGCGTGACCTGGAGGATGCCGAGGCACATCTCGTCGGTCGTTCCTTCGCCCCACAGCACGTAGCGCGGCTTCCCCTGGCGAAGGCTCGTGTCGTACCGACACGTCACCCGGACGACGTCGCCCGGGCCGGCCCGGACGGGCGTCGCGAGCTGGTAGACGGCCTGCCAGTGGAAGTCCCAGCGCGGGATCTCGAGGAGGAGCCTCGCCCGGGGAGTCCCGGGGTTCAGGTCGACCCGGATCGACCGGCCGACCAGGTGCATGTGACCGCCCACGCCCTGGATCGTGACGGGTCGTGTGAAGCCCCGCTCGCAGGTGCTGACGGGGCTCGGGGAGGGATGCGCGGCGTCCTTGTCGCAGAGGTAGAGAAGCCCCGCGGGAATCAGCGCGGCCGCGGCGCCGAAACGGGCAACCTGGTCGTAGAGCGCGGCGGTGCGGTCGCACAGCTTTCCCTTCTCGCCCGGACGGCAGGCGAGCTCGACCGGCGCGGCCACGAGCATCGTCTGGACCGGTGTCGGTGCGGTCGTCGCCGGGACGGTCGTCAGCACGGCGCTCGACCTATCCGGCTTGCTGCCGTTCAGGAGGTTGTAGTGCACCTGCATCACGATCCGGCTCCCGGCGGGAAGCTCCACGCCCGTCCCGGAGCGGAAGCGGCCGGCACCGAGACCGGGCGCCCACGCGGCGATCCAGCCGGCGTCGTCGAGGGTGCCGCGCGGGTCGCCGCTCGTCCCGCCGCCGACGCCCGGCCCGCCGAAGCACGTCCAGCCAGCGCCGGCCGACCGTCGATCCAGCGCGGTCGCCTGGTCGACGGACGCCTGCGGGATCCGATAGAGGATCACGTGGTGCACGATCGCGGCGTCCCCCGGGACGATCCGCGCAGAGGTGACAAAGGCGTCCTGTGCCAACCTCGGGTCGAGCAGGAAGCAGCGGTAGTCGTCCGTCGAGCCGTTCTCACCGGCGGGCTTGTACGCGGTGGGCATCGCCAGCTCGAGACGCGACTCACCCGGCTGCAACGCGGTCGTCGGAGTCGGGGCGGGGCCGACCGGCGCGCCGCGCCGCGCGGCGCCCGGCCGTACGAGCTGCGAGCGCGCCCAGCGCAGGAGGGTCTCCCGCTCGCGCGCGTCGAGCGTGTGCTGCACCTGACCGACGTACCGTGGGCTGTCCGACGAGGGGGGCCAGGGCGGCATCCGCCGTTGCTCGAGCGCCGCGACGAGGAGCGCGGCGCGGCTCGCGAGGTCGCGCTCCGTCCGGAAGGCGAACGGCGCGATGCCGCCGTCGCGGTGGCAGCCGAGGCACGTCTCCCGGACGATCGGCGCGACGTCGCGCGTGAAGTCCGGCGCCGAGCTGCGCGACGCGAGCGCCGGTATCGCCAGCGCCGCGGCGACCGCCGAGGCCGCGAGCAGTCCCGGCCAGACGAGTCTCGTCATGCGGAGCATGGTAGGTGTCGGACTTCGAGTCCGACACCTGCCGCGCGGCGACGCAGCCGGGAGGTGCCCGACCGACGTCGGGCACCCGGGTCAACGGGCGTCGTGCATCCCCCACAGCCCGCGCAGGGCGCCGCAGAGCTCGCCGATCGTCGCACGCGCGGCGAGCGCCTCCCGAAGGGCGGGAAGCAGGTTCTCGTCCGTCTCGGCGACGCGCACGGTCGCTGCGACGGCCGCCTCGACGGCGGTCGCGTCCCGTGCGCGCGCGGAGGGCGTGCAGCCGGTCGCGCTGCGCACGCTCGATCGCGGGGTCGAGCCGATGGAGCTCGACGCGATGAGGCTCGTCGGTCGCGAAGCGGTTGACGCCGACGATCACGCGCTCGCCGCGTCTCGACCTCGCGCTGCCAGCGGAACGCCGAATCCTCGATCTGCGGCCTGCACCCAGCCCGCCTCGATCGCGGCGACCGCGCCGCCGCGCTCGTCGACCTGCACGATCAGCTCGCGCGCCCGTGCCTCGAGCTCCTCGGTGAGCGCCTCGACGTACCACGAGCCGCCGAGCGGGTCGGCCGTGGCGGTCGTGCCCGCTTCGTGCATGAGCACCTGCTGCGTGCGGAGCGCGAGCGTCGCGGCGTGCTCGGTCGGAAGGGCGAGCGCCTCGTCGAACGCGTTCGTGTGCAGCGACTGCGCGCCGCCGTAGACGGCGGCGAGCGCCTGCGCCGCGACGCGCACGAGGTTGTTCTCCGGCTGCTGCGCCGTCAGGGTCGAGCCGCCGGTCTGGGCGTGGAAGCGCAGCGCCTGCGCCTTCTCGGTCGTCGCGCCGAAGCGGTCGCGCATGATCGAGGCCCAGAGGCGGCGCGCGGCGCGGAACTTCGCGACCTCCTGGAGCACGTCGTTGTGCGCGTTGAAGAAGAACGAGAGGCGCGCGCCGAACGAGTCCGGGGAGAGGCCGGCGGCGACGGCCGCCTCGCAGTAGGCGATCCCGTTGGCGAGCGTGAACGCGATCTCCTGGACCGCGGTCGAGCCGGCCTCGCGGATGTGGTAGCCGGAGATCGAGATCGTGTTCCAGCGCGGGATGCGCTCCGCGCAGTACGCGAACAGGTCGGTCGTGAGGCGCATCGACGGGCGCGGCGGGAAGATGTAGTTCCCGCGCGCGACGTACTCCTTGAGGATGTCGTTCTGCACCGTGCCGCGGAGCGCGTCGCCCGGCACGCCGCGCTCGGCGGCGACGAGCTCGTAGCAGAGGAGCAGGAGCGAGGCCGGCGCGTTGATCGTCATCGACGTCGAGACCTCGTCGAGCGGGATGCCCTCGAGCAGGCGGGCCATGTCCTCGACGGAGTCGATCGCGACGCCCGTGCGCCCGACCTCGCCGACGGCGACCGCGTCGTCCGAGTCGTACCCGAGCTGGGTCGGCAGGTCGAACGCCACCGAGAGCCCCGTCTGCCCGCGCGCGAGCAGCGTCCGGAACCGCTCGTTCGTCTCCTCCGCCGAGCCGAAGCCCGCGTACTGGCGCATCGTCCACGGCCGGCCCGCGGTACATGTCCGGGTACGGGCCGCGCGTGAACGGGTACGCGCCCGGTGGCTCCGGCGGCCCCGACGCGTCGCTCCGCCCCGTACACGGGCTTCACCTCGATACCCGACTCGGTCAGCCGGCGGTCGGGCTCGGTCGCCATGGTCGTGATCCTACGTCCGCCCCGGCAGGTCCGCGCGGCCCGCCGGGGCGGTCTTGGTCCCCGCTCAGGAGCTCACGACGACGTCCTGGAGCGCATCCACCTGGACGGCATCGAGGGCCCGGCGGACGGCGTCCACCCGGGGGGATTCCTTGGTGTCGGGCAGCGCAGCGCAGATCAGCTCGACCTCGGCCTTGCCCGGTGAGCTCGGGATCGTCAGCGGCGCCTGGAGCGAGAGGCTCGCCTCGGAGGCGCTCGTCTGGGTCAGCGCCTCACCGAGCCTGATCCACGTGGCGTCGAGCGACGTCGACGTGCCTGCGACGCGGAGCGAGCACGGGACGAACACCGATCCGGCGCCGTCGACGTTGTTCACGTTCACCTTGCCGTGCAGGAGGTAGCTGCCGGCGGGAAGGACGAGCGACGCGACGCGGACCGAGGTCTCCCCGAGCGTCAGATAGCCGAAGTTGCGGTACGAGTACCCCCGGGTCGGGCCCCCGAGCTGCACCTCCGTCTCACTCCGGGAGCACGAGCCGGGAGTGTCGACCGCCCGCAGCTGGCCGCTCCGCAGCACGCAGGCGTTGACGACGTTCCCGTCGGGGATCGCCGCCCAGGCGATACCGCCCGCGATGAGCACTGCTCCGGCGAGCGCGAGGAATATCGGCACGGGGCGACGGGCGATCCAGGACATGGGTCGAAGCTCCTTCTAAGGACTGTGCGGGCCGTGCGCACCGTCGGCGCTTCGCGCCGCTCCGTCAACCCCCGGACGGGGGCCCGCAATCGAGTGGGAGGAGGCCGTCCGCGTGCGAGGCGAGCCTCGCCTAGAGAGCCCCGCCGGCCCGCTCGACCGCGTCCAGTGCGATGCGGCGGCCCGACTCGACATGGCGCGTGATCGCGGCCCGTGCCTTCTCGCGGTCGCGCGCCTCGAACCCCGAGACGATGGCGTCGTGCTCGGTGACCAGATGCTCGTGTCGCTCGACCCGGCCGCCCCGGATGACCTGCATCATCAGGTTGACCGAGAGCTCGCGGTAGAACCGCGAGAGGAGCCCGTTCCCGGCCAGATCGACCTGCGCCTCGTGGAACGCCGCGTTGGCCGCGTCCCATTCCTCGTGGGAGATCGCCTCCACGGTCGCGACGTGGCGGCGCCGGAGATCGTCGACCTGCTCGTCCGACGCGGTGTCGACGGCGACATCCGCGGCGTGGAGCTCGAGGGCGAGCCGCACCTCGTAGCCCTCCAGCAGCGCGTGCGAGGTCACCGGCGTGACGTAGTACCCGCGGCGGGCCTTGACGCTCAGGAGGCCCTCCGAGACGAGGCGTGTCAGCGCATGGTGCACCGGGCTCCGCGAGACGCCCAGCTCCGCCGCGAGCTCGTGCAGGCTGAGCTTCGCGCCGGGCCCGGGGTCGCGGGTCAGGATCCGCTGACGGAGCGTCTCGTAGACCTGGTCGTTCAGGTTGGCGCGCGGAGCCAGAATCGCCATGGGAGAGATGTAACATGACACCGCGGCCGGCGCCACCGCCGATACCCTCACTGCATGCAGGTCGCCGTGAAGCTGTTCGCCGCCCTTCGTGAACGCGCAGGAGTGCGCGAGCGGGCGCTGGAGCTCGCCGACGGCGCGTCCATCGACGACGTGTGGCCCGCGCTCGGGCTCGGCGACGAGCCCGACGGGCTCGTCTACGCGGTCAACCGCGCCTACGTCGAGCGGGGCACGCCTCTTGCCGACGGCGACGAGGTGGCGCTCATCCCACCCGTCTCCGGCGGTGCGTTCACCCTCTCCGACGAGCCGCTGTCGCTCGAGCGGGCCGCAGCCGAGGTCGCGTCGAACGGCGCCGGCGCGATCGCGACGTTCGTCGGCACGACCCGGGCGCGCTCCCGCGGCCGTGACGTGATCCGGCTCGAGTACGAGGCGTACGAGGGGATGGCCGAGGCGGAGATGGAGCGGATCGCGCACGCTCTCCGCGCGCGCCACGAGGTGATCGACGTCGCGATCCACCACCGCGTGGGGCCCGTCGAGATCGGCGAGACGAGCGTCGTGATCGCCGTGTCCGCGGCGCATCGCGCCGCCGCGTTCGACGCGTGCCGCGAGGCGATCGACACGCTCAAGCAGACCGTGCCGCTCTGGAAGAAGGAGCTCTACGTCGGCGGCGAGGAGTGGATCGGCCAGGGCTCCTGACGCCGTCATGAGCAACCGCTACGACAGCACCGACCTCGAGCCCGTCACCGCGCCGGAGCCGCAGACGCTGCCGAGCGAGCACAACCGCTCGCGACCGTCGCTCCTCGGGCGGATCGTCGCCCCGATCGTCGTGGCGCTCGGCGTGCTCGTCAAGTTCGGCGCCTTCGGGCTCAAGTTCTTCGGGATCTTCCTCGCCGTCGGCGGGTACGCGCTCATCTGGGGATGGCGGTTCGGGCTCGGCATCGTCCTGCTCATCCTCGTGCACGAGCTCGGCCACTACGTCGAGGCACGTCGGGCCGGGCTCGACCCGCAGCTCCCCGTCTTCATTCCGTTCCTCGGCGCGTACGTCGCCCTGCGCAACATGCGCTTCGACCCGTGGGTCAACGCGCGCGTGTCGCTCGCAGGTCCGCTCGCGGGCGGGATCGCCGCGCGCCGCATGCCTGATCGTCGCCGTCCAGACGGGCTCCGACCTGCTGCGCGCGCTCGCCTACGTGGGCTTCATGCTCAACCTGATCAACCTCGCCCCGATCGGGATCCTCGACGGTGGCCACGTGCTGCGCTCCTGGCGCGTGCTCCGTTCGGGCGGCGGCGCGGCGAGCCCCGACCGCGCCCGTCACCGAGCCATGCTCGTGGCGGTCGTCTCGTTCGCCACCGCCGCGGCGCTCGTCGCGGGAATGGTCGTCTCCCACGTCCCCCAGAACCGGCTGTGAACACCAACGGCCAGCTCGACCGGCGACTCCTGCGCCGCACGCACGCGACGCTCGCGAGCGACGTCGCGCTGATCGCGTCGGAGTTCCTGGCGGGCTTCCAGGCGGTGAAGAAGATCGACCGGCCCGCGGTGACGATCTTCGGCTCGGCGCGCGTGCAGGACGGATCGGGGCCGTACGAGGCGGCCCGCGAGACCGCGCGGCGCTTCGCGGAAGCCGGCCTTGCGGTGGTGACGGGCGGCGGCCCGGGCGTGATGGAGGCCGCGAACCGCGGTGCGAGGGACGGCGGCGGGCTCTCGGTCGGCTTCAACATCCAGCTCCCACACGAGCAGGACCTGAACCCCTACTGCGACGTCGCGGTCACCTTCAAGCACTTCTACGCGCGCAAGGTGATGTTCGTGAAGGCAGCCGAGGGCTTCGTCATCTTTCCGGGCGGCTTCGGGACGATGGACGAGCTCTACGAGTCGCTGACCCTGATCCAGACGGGCAAGATCGGCACCTTTCCGGTCGTCCTCTTCGACTCGGACTACTGGGGCGAGATGCTCGACTGGGTGCGTGGCGAGATGCTGGCCGACGGGCTCGTCTCCCCCTCGGACCTCGAGCTGCTCCACGTCACCGACGACCCGGACGACGCTGTCCGCCGCATCGTCGAGATGATCGACGCCCGGGCGGCGGAGGGCTCCGCCTGAGCGAGACGCTCGATACGGCCGTCGCCGCCGTCGCAGCGCGCTCCGACCTCCGGCCGACGGTCGGCGTCGTCCTCGGGAGCGGCCTCGGCGGATTCGCCGACGCGGTCTCGGACACCGTCGAGGTCTCGTACGGCGAGATCCCCGGGTGGCCCGCCTCCACCGCGGTCGGCCACGCGGGAACGCTCGTCCTCGGCCGCTTCGGCGACGTTCCCATCGCGGTGATGAAAGGCCGTGCGCACCTCTACGAGGGCCTCCCGCCGCCTGCAGTCGTCTTCGGCGTGCGCGTCCTCGGCAGGCTCGGCGTACGGAGCCTCGTCCTCACGAACGCCTGCGGGGCGATCGACCCCTCGGTGGAGCCCGGGCGCCTCGTCGCGATCTCGGACCACCTGAACCTCCAGGGCACGTCGCCGCTCGTCGGGCCGAACGACGAGACGCTCGGGCCTCGCTTCCCCGACATGACCGACGCGTACGATCCCGGCCTACCGCGCGACTCGCGCGCGAGGCCGCGACGCGGATCGGGCTCGAGCTCGGCGAGGGCGTGTACGCCGCATGGCTCGGGCCCGCCTTCGAGACGCCGGCCGAGATCCGGATGATGCGCGCGCTCGGAGCGGACCTCGTCGGGATGTCGACCGTGCCCGAGGTGCTCGCCGCGCGCCACATGGGGATCCGCTGCCTGGCGCTCTCGTGCGTGACCAACGCCGCCGCCGGAGTGCGGCCCGGGCCGATCGACCACGAGCGCGTGCTCGAGGTGGGGGCGCGGGCAGCGGGCGATCTCGTCGCGCTGCTGCGCGAGGTCGTGCCGCTCCTAGACTGAGATCCGTGGATCTCAGGGACCTCCCGTCGGTCGACCGCCTCCTCGCGGACGAGTCGCTCGCCGGCGCGCCGCGCGCGCTCGCGGTTGCCGCGGCCCGGGCCGCGCTCGCGCGAGCGCGCGAGACGATCGGCGCGGGCGGCGACCCGGGCGACGTCGCAGCAGCCGCCCGGGCGGAGCTCGAGCGCCTCGAGGCGCCCTCGCTCAGGCGCGTGCTCAACGCGACCGGCGTGATCGTCCACACGAACCTGGGGCGCGCACCGCTCGCGCCGGCGGCGCTCGCACGGGTCGAGGAGGTGGGCGCCTCGTACTCGAACCTCGAGCTCGAGCTCGAGTCGGGGTCCCGCGGGTCCCGGCAGGACCACGTGGCCGATGCCCTGCGGCGACTGACCGGAGCCGAGTCGGCGCTCGTCGTCAACAACAACGCGGCCGCCGTCCTCCTCGCCGTCGCGGCGCTCGCCGAGGGCCGCGAGGTGATCGTCTCGCGCGGTGAGCTGGTCGAGATCGGCGACGGCTTCCGGATCCCCGACGTCCTCGCCCGGTCGGGCGCCCGGATGGTCGAGGTCGGCACGACGAACCGCACGCGCGCGGCCGACTACGAGCGCGCGATCGGCCCCGAGACGGCCGCCGTGCTTCGTGTCCACCAGTCGAACTACCGCATCGTCGGCTTCACCGAGTCCGTGCCGACCCGAGAGCTCGCCCGGATCGCGTCGGATGCAGGGCTTCCGCTCGTCGACGACCTCGGCTCCGGCTCGCTCCTCGACGTGGGGGACGAGCCCACCGCCGCGGCGAGCATTGCCGACGGCGCCGACCTCGTCTGCTTCTCGGGGGACAAGCTCCTCGGCGGACCTCAGGCCGGCGTCGCCGTCGGCCGGTCCGACCTCGTCGAACGGCTGCGCCGCCACCCGCTCCAGCGCGCGCTCCGCGCGGACAAGCTGACGCTGGCGGCGCTCGAGGGGACCCTCGCGCTGCTCGCAGACCCCGAGCGCGCCCGTGCGGAGATCCCCGTCCTACGGATGCTCGACGAGCCCGTCGACAGCGGTGCGGGACCGGGCGGAGCGGCTGGCCACGCTCGTCGGCGGCGAGGTGGAGGAGACGGTGGCCCGGGTCGGCGGCGGCGCTCTCCCGCTCGCCGAGCTTCGGAGCGCGGCCTGCGCGGTCGAGGAGAGCCTCGCCGCGCCGCTTCGGCTCGGCGAGCCCGCCGTCGTGGGGATCGTGCGAGACGGCAGGCTCCTGCTCGACGCGCGGACGCTGACGAACGACGAGGTCGACGAGGTCGCGCGCGCCGTCCTGCGGGCACGGCGGGCGTCGATCCCCGCCTGATGCCGCTGACGGTCGGTACCGCCGGGCACGTCGACCACGGGAAGACGACGCTCGTCCGGGCGCTCACGGGGAAGGACACTGACCGGCTGCCCGAGGAGCGTGCGCGCGGGATCTCGATCGACCTCGGCTACGCGCCGCTCGTGCTGCCCTCGGGGACGACGCTGTCGCTCGTCGACGTCCCCGGTCACGAGCGGTTCGTGCGGACGATGGTGGCGGGAGCAACGGGCATCGACCTCTTCCTGCTCGTCGTCGACGCCGCGGAGGGGGCACGGCCGCAGACCCACGAGCACCTCGCCGTGCTGCGCCTGCTCGGTGTCGAGCACGGCGTCGTCGCGGTGACGAAGGCCGACGCGGTCGACGCCGAGACGCTCGAGCTCGCGATCGAGGAGGCGCGCGAGCTCGTGCCCGGAGCCCCGGTCGTCGCGAGTGAGCGGCGTCACGGGCGCCGGTCTCGACGAGCTACGGGCAGCCCTCGACGAGACCGCGGCCAGGGTCACTCCTCGCCGAGCCGACTTCCCGACGCGTCTCTACGTCGACCGGGTCTTCACGCTGCGCGGGATCGGGACCGTCGTCACCGGGACGCTCTGGTCGGGCGAGATCGCCGAGGACGACCGGCTGCGTCTCGAGCCGTCGGGACGCGAGGTGCGCATCCGCTCCGTGCAGGTGCACGACACACCGGTCGCGCGCGCGGCGGCAGGTCAGCGGGTGGCCGTCAACCTCCCCGGCGTCGAGCGCCGGGACGTCCATCGCGGCGACGCGCTGGTCGCCCCCGGTGCGTTTCCCCGCTCGTACCGGCTCGAGGTCGCGCTGGAGGAGCTCTCGCCGATCCCCGGCGGGGCGCGGCTGACCGTTCATCACGGCACGAGCCGGATCCCTGCACGCGTCGTCCGCGTCGGCGACAGCCACGCACAGCTCCGTCTCGCGGCACCGGTCGTCTCGGCGCGCGGTGACCGGGTCGTCCTGCGTGACGAGACGACCGTCGGCGGCGCGGTCGTGCTCGATCCCGCGCCCCCGCGGCGGGTCGATGCCGAGCGCGACCGGCTCCTGGGTGCCGACGACCCGGCGTCCGTCGTCCGTGCGCTCGTCGTCGAGCCGGTACGGGTCGAGTCGCTCGCCGCCCGGGCGCTCCTCGACGGGGCGGCGCTCGAGGAAGGGCTCGACGCAGTCCGCGTGGTCGACGGATGGGCGTTCTCCGAGACGTGGCTCGACGAGACCGCGGCGGCGGCCGAAGAGCGACTGCGGGCACGTGCCGAGGCCTCGCCGCTCGACCCCGGGCTCGCACCGTCCGAGCTCCTCCCGGCCGAGCCATGGGCCTCCGCGATCATCGACGTGCTCCCGCTGGAGCGTCAAGGCCCGAAGCTCGTGCTCCCGGGCACGGCCGCGTCGCTCGGGGCCCGGGCCGAGGTCGCGGACGCACTGGAGCGCGAGCTCGCAGCCGCGGGGCTGGCCGTGACGAAGGCCGACGACGGGGAGCTTGCCCGCTTCCTCGAGGCAGAGGGCCGGCTCGTCCGCGTCGGCGACGGCTTCGCGGTGTCCCCCGGGGCGTACGAGGTCGCCCGCGACCTCGTCGTCAGCGAGTGCGCCGCGGCGGGTCAGATCTCGCTCGCACGGTTCCGTGACCTCGCCGGCGTGGGCCGCCGCGACGCGCAGCTCCTGCTCGAGCGGATGGACGTCGACGGCCTCACGCGCCGTGTCGGCGACCGCCGCGTCCTGCGCCGCCGCACGGCGGACGCGACTCCGTAGGAGGGCGTAGCCGGGTGCGGGTTTGCCCCGATGCCGGACACGTGTCCCTCGCGCACGATGGAGCGAGAGAGGAGGCGCGACCATGAGAAAGACGGTTGCAGGAAAGCCCGTAGCCGCGGGTGACGTGATCGAGATCACCGGTCACTCGGTGGGCGACTCGCCCCGGACGGCCGAGGTGATCGAGATCATCGGCTCGGACGAACGCGAGCACTACCGGGTCCGTTGGGAGGACGGCCATGAGTCGGTGCTGTACCCGGGCGACGACGCGGTCGTCCGCCATGCGCCCAGGCGTCAGCCGTCGCGGCGCAGGTAGCCCGGCGCCCACTCCGGCTCGGAGTCGGTGCCCACCCCCTCCGCGATCCGGTTGATGTAGTTGAAGTAGGCGATCACCTGGATCGCGTCGTGGATGGTCGCGTCGTCCAGCCCGTGGGCGCGCAGCCCGTCGGCGTCCTCGGCACCGACGGTCGACGGCATCAGCGTCAGCTTCCGCGCGTAGTCGCACAGCGCGCGGGTGCGCGCGTCGAGATCGGCCTCGCGGTAGTCGTGCTCCGCGTGGCGGGCAAGCTCCTCGTCTGCGCCCTCGTCACGGAGGTCGTCGGCGTGCGCCCGCCGTCAGTAGAAGCACTCGTTCGTCGCGGAGACGACCGTCGCGAGCAGCTCGCGCTCCTGCCGCGTCAGGGCGGACGGGCCGAACATGATCGCCTTGTAGAGCTCCATCGACCGGCGCAGCACCTCGGCGTTGAGGCTCATCGAGCGGACGATGTTGTAGACCTTGCCCGCGCGCTCGAGCGCCGCCGCGTACTCCTCGGCGAGCAGGCCGTCGGCGTCGTCCGGGCCGATGAGCCTCAGGTGTGGCACGGCCGCGATCCTACGGCGCGGCGGCCCGACAGGGCTCCGCCGGTCGTTGGCGGGCGTATCGTGCCCACCGATCCCCGGGGCGCACCCGCCGCGCCGAGGCGGCGGACTAGGATCGTGCCGTGCGGCGCCCGATCGTGTCATGGCTGATGGACATGGACGGCGTCCTGATCCACGAGCAGACCGTCGTGCCGGGAGCCGACCGGTTCATCGAGCGTCTGCAGGCGCTCGAGCGCCCGTTCCTCGTCCTGACGAACAACTCGATGTACACGCCGCGCGACCTCGCCGCGCGCCTCTCGGGAATCGGCCTCGACGTCCCGGAAGCGCGGATCTGGACCTCGGCCATGGCGACCGCGAACTTCCTCGACGTCCAGCGGCCCGAGGGATCGGCCTTCGTCGTCGGCGAGGCAGGGCTGACCACAGCGCTCCACGCGATCGGCTACACGCTGACCGACCGGAACCCGGAGTACGTCGTGCTCGGCGAGACGCGGACGTACAGCTTCGAGCACATCTCCCGTGCGATCCGCCTGATCGCCGCCGGCGCACGCTTCATCGCCACGAACCCGGATCCGGTCGGACCGACGCCCGACGGCCCCTTGCCTGCGACCGGATCCGTTGCCGCGCTCGTCAGCCGCGCAACGGGCGTCCAGCCCTACTTCGTCGGCAAGCCGAACCCGCTCATGATGCGCTCGGCGCTGAACGCGATCGACGCCCACTCGGAGACGTCGGCGATGATCGGCGATCGCATGGACACCGACGTCGTGTCGGGGCTCGAGGCGGGGATGCACACGATCCTCGTCCTCACCGGGATCACGTCGCGAGCGGAGGCGGAGCGCTTCCCGTACCGGCCGTCCCGGATCGTGGACTCGATCGCCGACCTGATCGACGAGCTCGGCTGAGTCTCTGGCTCACGTCGGTCCTGCGTTGAGGCGCGACGGGCCGCGGCTAGGCTCACCGGCGGAGCGGCATGGGCCCGGTGGCCCAGCAGGTCTTCAAAACCTGTGCGGTGTGGTAGCCCCACGCTCGGTCGGTTCGACTCCGGCGCCGCTCCGTCAAGTCGATTGCGTGCTCCCGGACGGGGCTCCCGGCGCGTTCGCGTCGGATGTCGGCGCCGATGGCGGGCCGCCCAGAGTCTACGAGGACTCTCCGTGCAAGCCTGGGAGAGGGACGAATTTGACCTCAAAGGCGGCTTGCTCCGCCGCGATGAGGTTTTCACCGACGACGAGTGCGCAGCGCTGTCGCGCTAGCCGCCGGAGATCGCAGCGATCACGTGCGACCCGCGAGCGGGGCTCGAGCGGTGTGTCGAGCCCCGCCCGCTCACGATCGACGTAGACGTGAATGTGCTGCCGGATATGCCCGCCGCTCGGGTCGCACAGCCGGTCGCGCAATCCCGGCCAGCGCGCGTCGAGCCGGCCGATCGCGTCGTCGACCGTCGCCGCATCGAGGTCGAGACGGCGCGGTAGCCCCGCGAAGAGCGGCATCAGCGTGGGCGGCAGGTGGATGTCGGCCATCAGTCGATGATCGCGACCTCGACCGACGAGATCGCGGGAAGGTAACTCGAGATCTCGCTCCAACGTTCCCCGTCGTCCGCACTCGCGTACACCTGGCCGGTGCTCGTGCCGAAGTAGTAGCCGGGCGTGTCGTACGTGTCGCCCGTCATCCCCTGGCGCAGGACGCCGAGGTGCGCGTTCTCCTGCGGGAGGCCGTTCGCGAGACGCTCCCAGCTCGAGCCCGCGTCCTTCGTCCGCCAGACCGCCGCTCGACCGTCGGGCATCGTGCGGCCATGGCCCGGGTCGAGCGGGATCACGTGGAAGGTGTCGCGGTCGTGGGGATGGGCCGCCGCAGCAAACCCGAACTCGGTCGGCAGCCCTTCGGTGATCTCCGTCCACGTCGCGCCGGCATCGTCCGAGCGATGCATGCCGACGTGATTCTGCTGGTACATCCGCTGCTCGTCGGTGCGTGAGCGGACGAACTTGTGGACGCAGAAGCCAACCTCCTCGTGCTCGCGCGGCCAATCGGTGCGCAGGCCGCGGTTTCGCGGTGTCCACGTCTTGCCGCCGTCGGTCGTCTCGAACAGGCTGACGCCCTGCACGATCGCCCACACGTGGGCGGGGTCCTTCTCGTCGGCGGTGATCGCCGAGATCCCGAGGTGGCCGGGCGGCTGGTTCGACGGATCGTCCCAACCTTCGCTTCCGGGCTGACCGGCGAGCATCGAGTACGGAGACCACGTCGCCCCGTCGTCGCGACTCTCGAAGATCCCCGGCGCCTCCACACCGACGAGCACGCGGCCGTGAGCGGCCGAGAGGCTCGAAACCTTGGACATCCTGCGGCCGTCCTCGTACGCGAGCCCCTCGCTCGACTGCGTCCACGTCTCGCCGAGGTCGGCGCTGCGCCAGATCGACGAGCCGTGCCATTCGCTCGCGGCCGCGGCGTAGATCGCGCCCGAATCCTGGTCGAACACGGCGTGGTAGACGGGCCAGCCCTCGCAATATGCCCCTCGCATCGACCAGCTCTTGCGGTCGGCGTCACTCTCGAGCATGAACAGTCCCTTGCGTGTCCCAACCAGCAGCAGCGTGCGTGACACCTTGGCTCACCTCCTGCAGACGACGGGTTCAATCTCTCATCAGACTCCCGCTCCTGCCGAAACTCATCGGTACCCAGCGCTCTTCCAGCCGGGTCACCTTTCAGACGAGCGCAGACGTCGCTCACGTGGCCACGAACAGCCCCACGATCCAATAGCCGTTCGCGTGAACGGGAATCGGGTCGGACGCTGACTGTTGCAAACGTTGTGGCGCGTCGACCCTTGCGATGCGCAACGCCAGCGTCGATGCGAGATTGAAGCCGTTCGCCACGCAGGTCTTCAAAACCTGTGCGGTGTGGTAAGCCCACGCTCGGTCGGTTCGACTCCGGCGCCGCTCCGACAAGCCAGATTCAGCGTTCAGACGGGCCTCGCGGCGCGTCGCCCGCTTGACGTCGGCGCGGACCGCGTGGCCGCTCGAGACCGCTCGGAGCCGCCGCGCAAGGTGGCGGACCGTGGCGCGCATGTGGCACGGTCGCGGTCGTCGGATTCGCTCGTCCGAGGGACATCAAGCAAGAGCACGCTTGGACAGGCAAGGACGCCTACGCTGGGTCGACCCCCGTCGGGTCACCGGCCGCGTCAGCGCTGGAAGATGTCGAGCCGGAGGCGGATCTCGTTGCCGTATGAAGCTCCGGACGCACGGGCGAGGGCGGCCCCCGACTTGTGCGCTCGGTCCGCATCGTCGAGAGTTCCGGGAGGGGATGGATGTGCAGAGGACGCAGTACGCCCGGGCCGGTGAGCTGAGCATCGCCTATGCGGTGGGCGGGGAGGGGCCGGTCGACGTCATCTACTGCGCCAACTGGACGACGCACGTCGAGGCATGGCTCGAGTTTCCGCCGCTAGCGCGCTTCCTCCATCGGCTGGAGAGCTTCGCGCGGGTGATCCGGTTCGACCTGCCGGGGGTCGGCATGTCGGACCCCGTGGCGTTGGACGAGCTGCCGACGCTGGAGGAGTGGCGCGACTCCATGCGGGTGGTACTGGACGCAGCCGGGTCGAGGCGCGTCGTCCTGTTGGCGCATGCATCGGCGGCGGCGGTGGCGATCCCGTTCGCTGCGACCTATCCGGACCGCGTCGCGGGACTCATCCTCACCAATGCGTCTGCCCGCCTCTTCCGGGCCGAGGGTTATGCGTTCGGCTTTCCCGAGCGGACCCGGGAGAACGGACTCGCCTGGTGGGCCGAGCGCTGGGGCACGGGGCGGCAGCTCGAGGTGATGGCGCCCGGGCTCGCCGACGACCCGTACGAGCTGGAGGCGATGGGCCGCTTCGAGCGCTTCGCGGCCAGTCCCGGCGTGGCGCGCGCGTTCTCCCGGCTGGTCTCAGAGCTCGACGTGCGCGAGATCCTGCCCGCCGTCCGTGTGCCGACGCTGGTGCTGCACCGCGTGGGCGACCGCTACATCCGGGTCGAGCACGGCCGCTACCTGGCCGAGCGAATTCCGGGAGCGCGCTTCGTCGAGCTGCCGGGGGAGGACCACTTCCCCTTCCACGGTGACATGGAGGCGGTCGTGGCCGAGATCCGCTCCTTCCTCGCGACGCTGCCCGAGCCGCATGAGGCCGACCGGATGCTGGCGACGATCCTCGTCACCGACATCGTCGGCTCCACGCGCCTCGCGTCCGAGCTCGGCGACGCCCGTTGGCGCGAGCTGCTCGACCGTCACGACGAGGTCATCCGGGCAGAGCTCGCCCGCTTCCGCGGGCAGCAGATCCGCTCGACCGGCGACGGTGTCCTCGCGATGTTCGACGGCGCCGCACGCGCCGTCCACTGCGCGGAGGCGATCCGAACAGCGCTGCTCCCGCACGACCTCCACATCCGAGCCGGCCTCCACACGGGTGAGGTGGAGCTGCGGGAAAGCGGCCCGGACGGAATCGCGGTGCACATCGCCGCCCGTGTCGGCGAGCTGGCAGAGAGCGACGAGGTGCTCGTCTCCCAGACGGTCAAGGATCTCACTGTCGGCTCGGACATCCCGTTCGAGGAACGAGGCTCGCACGAGCTGAAGGGGGTACCCGGCGAGTGGCGGACGTACGCAGCCGTCGGCTGCTGAGCCGCCGATCGACCTCAACCGATCACGCCACTCGCCGCCGCGTCAGGGGACATTCCTGAACGCTCATATGGAGTGCGGCCTGTCAACCGCGCAGGGGTTAGTCGCCCCGCGGTTTGCGGGGTTTGGTCCGGCGGGGGGAGCGCATCGGCTGTCGTTGACGTCTGTGTCGCGACTCATATGCGCGGGTTGGTGCCGCATGACCGGGTGTGCGAGGTGAGGAGCGGTGCCGTTCTCTGGCGTCGAGCGTGGCCGCTGGGGGCTGCTCGCAGTGTTCTCTCGGGTCGCTCCTCGCGTCGTTGCGCCGGTGCGCTCTCCTCGCCGAGCCGTTGGCGGCGGCGGCTACTCCGTCGTCGCGAGTGCCCAGCAGTGTCCGGTGAGCTCGCGGGCGACGGCGACCACGACGATCGAGCGGGGCTTGCCTCGGCGCTCGAGCGCGTGCCAGCGTCCGTGCAGCCGGCGGGCGCTGCGGTCCGCTTGGGCTCGCACGGCGAGGGACTTGCCCGTGCGTCTGCGTTCCAGCGTGACGCTCAGACGCGGCGGCCGGTGTTGGTGCCAGGCGGCTTCGATCAGGAGCCGGCGCGCGTGGCTGTTGCCGGTCTTGGTGATCGCGCCTTGGCGGCGCCTCTCCCCGCTCGAGCTCTCGCTGGGGGTGAGGCCGAGGAAGGGGCCGAGCGACTCGGGGCGGAACCTGCGCCGGTCGCCGAGCTCGACGGTCAACGCGAACGCCGTCAGCGTGGAAACACCGCGCAGACAGACGAGCCGCTCGACGACATCGACGTACGGCGGTGTGGCGGCCAGCTCGGCGATCGCCTGATCGAGCGCGTCTCGTCTGGTCTTCGCGTCGAGCATCCGGCCATAGCACTCGTCGAACACGATCGCGAGCGGCCCTGTCTGGAACCGCTGCCGGCGAAGCCACGCGTCGTGTGCCCGCGTCCACGCGGTCGCGTCATACACCGCCCCATGGCGCAGGAGCAGCTTCGAAAGCCGGTGACGGGGCCGCATCAGATCAGCGCGGGCATCCTCGCGGGCGCGCACCAGATCACGCGCGGCCTCCTCCGGAGCCCTCAGCCGATCCGATCCGCCAGCTCGGCGATGATCCCCTCGGACCTGGCGGCGGTGGCGATCAGCACGAGAAATCGCGGGTCGTGTGGTTCCGCTTCGCTACCGCGGGCCGGACGACCGACGGACTGAACGTCAACGTCCGGTGTTATGGTCCGACGACTTGAGCACCTCTGACGACGACCGCGAGAGAGACGCCTGTCCGAACTGCGGAACGCGCGTCGAATCCACAATCAGCGCTCCGGGGGAGCCACTCCGTGAGGCGACGGAGCGGCGCTGTCCAAACTGCGCGAAGGTCCTTCGGCGTGAGGTCGGCGGCGAGTGGACGGTCGACGAGACGGCGAGTTAGCTCGCGCGCATCGGGATGGCTACCCTCGCCCTGTAAGACGCGTCGCGGACCTTGTCCCGTCGGCGGGCCTCGAATCGGAGGGTGGCGCAGTCACGGAACCACCCCGGCGCCAACCCCAACCGCCCCGGCCGCCCAACGGAAATCACAAAAGGGCATACACTCGTCCCATGAGCAACCTGATCGCCAAGATCCGCCACTGGCTGCACCTCGAGAAGAAGCCGAAGGCTTAGCGGACGCACTCGCGCACGCGGTGCGCGTGAGGCGTCGGCGAGTACCACCAGTCATCTGCGGCGGCTCCGGCGCCACGCGTGCAGGGGCGCCTGGGGAGTGGGAGTGTGGAGCTCCGGTCGGAGGCCGACATCGCCCCGGTTGGTCTGCCGAGCCGCCTCACTCTTCGTTTCCGCACTACATACACTCGTGTGATGGCGATGGAGTACCTCGTGCAGCGGCTCATGATGGGTGATGTCGTGTTGATCGACCTTCCCGAGCAGGGCGGGGAGGTCGAGGCGAAGGTCGTGGAGCCGATCGATCGAACCCAAACGACCGTGCGCGTGTCGCTGCGAGTGGCGGGGCGTGAGGACTTCGTCAAAGAGTGGCCTCTCGACGAGAAGGTCACCGTAGTGCGCGGCCCTTGAACCGGCGTCACGGATGACGACCGAAGGGGCCTGCGGGGCCATTTTGCGGCCGGAAGACTTCCGTTCGGAGGCGCGTTCCACGCGCCCGGCGGTCTGCTGGCAGTCGGGCGGGGGCCCGCTGCAGGTTGAGCGACCGGTCGAGCGGAGATCCGCACCGCACCACCGACCCCACTGCTGGTCGCGTCTCGTTCTGGCAGTCTGGCCACGATGGCTTGGTTCGTCGTGTCGGCTGCCGTCGTGTTCGCCGCAGCGGGAGTGCTGGCCGTCACCACCCCGAGCAGTTGGCCGCTCCTGCTTGCCCGCGTCGCTCTGATCGCTCTTGGGATCGTGCTGCTCGTCGTCGGGCGGCGGCGAAGGCAACGAACGGCGGAGTAGTCCGGGCCCCAGGCTCCGGTTCAGGCAAACGTAGATCTCGGCTGGAGGAACGTGCTGAGCGTGTGGTCTCTGTGTGCCGCGGTGCGCCCGGCTTGGTCGGAGCGGTCGCGAGGGCGTCAGTGACCAGCATCACGGTCGCTCAACCGGGGGCAGCAGCTCGAGCCTGGCCTTGAGCGATTCCTCCGATGAGACAACCTCGGGCAGAGCCGTCACACCTCGTTGCGGGCTGGTCCGCTGGGTTAGCGGTGCCGGCGGTACTGCAGCTCGACGATCCCGTTGCGGGAGGCGGTGCTGGAGACCAGGTCGAGCCGGTAGGAGTTGGGGACGCCGTCGAACAGCCGGGTGCCCTCGCCGGCAACGTAGGGGAACAAGCTCAGCCGGAGCTCGTCGATCAGGTCGAGCCGCATCAGCGACCGCCAGAGGCGGACGCCGCCCCAGACCACGATGTGGCCGTCGCCGCCGCGCCTGAGCTTGTCGATCTCGTCTTGCGTGTCACCAGCGGCGATGGTGGTGTTGGCCCAGTCGGCCGTCGTCAGCGTCCGGGAGAAGACGACCTTGCGCCCGGCGTTGAGGATGGCGGCGAACGGGTGGTCGGTGGCCGTTGTCATCGACCCGGCGATGCCCTCGTAGGCGGTGCGGCCCATGATGTGCGCGTACGCGCTCTGGAGAAAGTCGAGTTGCGCCGGGTCGTCGGGCTCACGGTTTTCGGGCAGGCCGAAGCAGAACTCCCAAAACTCGGTGCCCTCGTCGGCGAGAAGGCCGTCGAGCGAGTAGTTGAACACCGTCGCGATCAGCTTCCGCATGATCAGACCTCCATCGTCTCGGGTCGTCTAGGGACCGTGCATGCCAGCAGAACGCGCCGGTTGCGGGCCCGGTGCTCCGTCAACTGGCCGGTTGCGCCGAAGGCCGGGGGCGCTCACTTGCGCCGGTGTTGCTGGAATGACCGCATAGGATTACGCCGTGCCGTTCACGCTCAGCAACCTCAAGGAGGATCTGGAGGACATCGGCCCGAGGTTCGACGGCGCGCCGGACCTGGAGTTCCGCGCGGCGACCAAGGCGCTCGAGCTCGAGAAATCCGCCCTGAGCTACCAGCGCGTCCCGCCCGGTTATCGCTTTCCGTACGGCCACACGCACGTGAAGCAAGAGGAGGTGTACGTGGTCCTGCGCGGGAGCGGGCGGATGAAAGTCGACGACGAGATCGTCGAGCTCAAGGAATGGGACGCGGTGCGGGTCCCGCCCGGTACGTGGCGAGGCTACGAGGCCGGGCCGGAGGGCCTCGAGATCCTCGTCGTCGGTGCGCCCAATCTCGGCGAGGATCCGCGCGAAGACGTCGATGGCCAGCGCCACTGGTGGGCTGACTGATGGATCGAGGAGCGCCGCGAACATCGCAGTGGACACCGCCAGCGCCGCGAGGCCGATCGCGGCCGACGTACGGGCCAGCGAGGCGGGCAGCCCGTCAACGTCCGCCGACCTGACCACCTCCGCGACGCCAACCGCGAACACGAGAAACGCGCCCGCCGAGCGCTGTGCTTCTCGGCCATGGTCAACTCGAGACGTCAAACCTGTGCGGTGTTGCAGCCCCACGCTCGGCCGGTTCGACTCGGGTGCCGCTCCGTCGAGCCGATCCGCTCGCTGACGGGCCTCGTGGTTCTTCACGCCGGCGCGCGGTGGAAGGCGCTCAGCTCGAGGCGATGGTCGGCGAACCCGATAAGGCCTCCGACTCCGTGAGTCACGCTCTCTTGTAGGGTCGCGGGGTCGTCGACTCGGGAGACCGAAGGGAGTCAAGTGGTCGAAGACCAGCGGAATGCCCGGATCTTCGGAGTGCTCTTCCTCATCACCTTCGTCACGTCGATCCCGGCACTCGCGCTTTTCCAGCCCGTCCTCGACGACCCGGCCGGGTACATCGCGGGCGGCGGAGAGGACACTCAGATCTACCTGGGAGTGCTCCTGGAGCTGCTTCTCATCATCGCCAACATCGGAACCGCCGTCGTGGTGTTCCCGATCCTCAGGCGGCAGAACGAGATCCTCTCTCTGAGCTACGTCACCGCTCGCGTCGTCGAGTGCGTCTTCATCGCGGCCGGCATCCTCTGCGTCCTCGGGATCGTCAGCTTGCGGCAGGACGATCCGGGTGCGTCCTCGGTGGCGGTGTCCCTCGCCGCGCTCAAGGATTGGACGTTCCTGCTCGGACCGGGCTTCATCGTCGGCTGGGGGAACGGGCTGATACTGGGTTACCTCATGTACCGGTCAGCCTTGGTCCCCCGGGGCATGGCGATGCTGGGACTCATCGGAGGCCCGCTGATCATCCTCTCCGGGATCGGCGTGCTGTTCGACGCCTGGGATGCAGGCGGCACCGTGCAGGCCCTCGCGACAATCCCGGAGTTCCTGTGGGAGCTCTCACTCGGCATCTACGCCGCCGTGTGGGGGTTCAGGCGGGATGCTCCGATCCTGTCCGGCGCGCGCGCGGTAACTCCGCAGACCGAATAGGTTGGCCCGGCCGACGCAGCGTGGCTCGCGAGAACGTCGACGAGGTCACGCCGGCGGCTCATCGTTCCCGACCCCGAGGTCGGCGCCACAGCCTTCGCACCTCGTCGCCATGTGCCAGCGGCCGCCGTCCGTGGCAGGGTAGTGGCGCCATCCGCACGCCGGGCAGTCGATCCAGGGCACCGGGACACGCCGCTTCCGGTCCGTACCCGGCTGGACGGCGCTGAACGGCCCGATGGGAGTCGGCCGGGGATCACCAGGATCACCACGTCTCGCGTCGTCCAGACTTGCCGGCATCGTTCTCCTCGATTGTGATCCCGACCACCAGCAGGGGCCGGATCTTCGTGTGGACGGACTCGAAGCTCGATGCGCTGCGACTGCCTGATCGTCGCCGTCAGATCCGTTGTCGGATAGGACGGCTTTGCGCCTTCGATTCCGCGGTCCGACAACCGTAGCGGAGCAGACGCTGCGATCGCATGCGGAACGGCCCCGCAATGGCCGTCGACCCTGCGGCGCCCCGCGAACGCAGGGACGCTCGCGCCGACTCCGAGGCGGTCGCGGTCGCATCGCAAGGGGCCGGGCGCCTGCCCCGACGGTAAGAAGTGACATATCGCACAAATTTGGCCATGATGCGTGCGCGTCCGGTCGAGCGTCGTAGCCGCCGAGGCAATAGCACTCCTCTTCAGCTGTCCACCTGCCCGAGCGCAGCAGGGAGCTCCTTCGAGCTGTCTGTCCCGAACGAAGAGCGAGGAGCACACGATGCATGCCACCATCCGCCGCTACGAGGGCGTCGACACCACACGGACCGACGAGCTCAGCCGCAAGGCGACCGCGACCCTCGTCCCGCAGCTGCAGAAGCTCGAGGGCTTCGGCGGCTATTACCTGATCGAGGCCGGGAACGGCGTCTTCAGCTCCGTCGGGCTGTTCAAGAGCCCCACACAGACGGATGAGGCGACGAAGCTCGCGGCCGCCTGGGTGAAGGACGAGAAGCTCGAGTCGGCGCTCCCGAATCCGCCGAAGATCACCAGCGGCAAGGTGATCGCGCACCAGAACCGCATGTCCGTCGCCTGAGCCATCGGCCGGGCGATTTCGGGGAGGGCCTGCGAGCAGGCCCTCCCCGGAAGGTTCCACTCGATCAGCTCCGCGCAATTCGACTCGGCGCGGCAGCCGGTCGCCGGGCCAGGAAGAGGCCACCCGTCCTGCACCGGCGCAGGCTGAGGTGGGTGCTCGTGCTCTGCTACCGGCCTTCGGCCCGTCGCGGCTCGATCTCGCGGAGCAGCACCGCGCGGAACTCCTCGAGTCCGCGCGGCGGATCATCCAGGACGGACAGAATCGCCTCTGCCTCGTGGGGCTCGAGGGCAAATGCAATGACGCGGCGCTCGTGCGCGGAGCGGAGCTGTGCTGCGAGCTGCTCGTCCTCCAGGAGGTCGGCGAGCTCGAGCACGAGGGACGGTGTGAGGGGGACGCCCGCCAGGAACACGACCTCGACGCTACCGGCGCGAAGGCGCCCTCGGGGAAAGGCGACGCACCCGCTCCCCACGAAGGCCCGCTTCTCGTCAGCGTGGCCCCCGTGCGGATCCTTCAGGAACGAGCCCCCCGTAGAACCCACAGTAGCCGTCGAAACGGGGGCGCGTGTTAAGCCCTGCCCTTCGCCCGCGCGGAACCGGCTTCGAGGTGCAGACCGGCTGAATGCGGGCCACGCTCGGTCCGATGCATCTCGGCAGCTTGGCCGCCCTCCTCTTGGTGGGCCGCTATCTCCCGGGACATGCGAGTGGCGCGCTCGGCCTCTCCTGCGATCGACTAGCGTGCCGTCAGTGGCTCCGACTCCACGCGAGGCTGCGAATGGCGCGCTTCGCGCGCTCGCGGAGGATCCGGACGCAGTGCTCGAGCCCCCCGAGGGAGCACGACGTCTCTCCGACGAGCGCTTCTGCCTGGTGATCGGCCCGGAGCGGCGGTGGGCAAGCGTGTCGCGGCTGCGCCTGGCCGACGATCGCAGCTCGGTGCACGCCGCGGTAGCCGACGCCCGAAGGCTCGTCGGCGACGTCGGCCAGGTGGTGTGGAGCATCGGTTCGTCCGCCTCGCCGGTGTCACTGCCCGAGCAGTTGCGGGCGCTCGGGCTGCGCGATCCGGATCCACCTCTCGAGACGTCGATCGTTGCCATGGTCCTTCAGGACGAGCCGCCCGCAGTCGAGGGCGTCGAGACTCGAGCGATCAGAGACCTCGACGACCACCTCGCGGGACTCGAGATCATGCTCGCCTCCGCAACCTGGACCGCAGCGCAAGCGGCCGCCGAGCGGGAGCGAGCGAGAGAGACCTTCGAACGGCGACAACGTCGCGGAGGTCTGCAGTGGCTGGCGCTCCTCGACGGAGTCCCCGTCGCGTATGCGAGCGCCATCCGTGCGAGCTGCGGCTTGTACCTGGAGGGGGGATCGACGCTCCCCCACGCCCGCGGCCACGGGTGCTACCGGGCACTCGTACGCGCGCGTTGGGATGAAGCTGCCCGAGCGGGCACCCCAGGTCTTGCGGTACAAGCGCAGCGCGGCTCGTCCGCCCCGATACTCCGGCGGTTGGGCTTCGAGACCGTCGCCGGCGTGACGGTGCTCCAGTCGTAGCCCACGGCGTCCGCGTCACGCTCGCGCATCCGGCGCCGGCGCCGGGAGAGGAACGCGTCCCCGCGCACCTCCTCGTCCGCGCCCCCTCTGACACCGGTTGCGCTTCCGGGACGAGTCTGTAATACTGAACTCAATGGTTCAGTATTCTCCGACCGTCGACCGCGCGTTCGCGGCCCTCGCCGACCCGACCCGCCGCGCCGTGCTCGAACGGCTCGGTGCCGGCAGCGCGACGATCAGCGAGCTGGCCGAGCCGTTCGGCATGTCGCTCACCGGTATGAAGAAGCACGTCCGGCTGCTCGAGCAGGCGAACCTCGTCGCCACGGAGAAGGTCGGCCGCGCCCGTCGGTGCGTCCTCGTGCCCTATGCCTTCGAGGGCATCAGCATGTGGCTGCAGCGGCTCGACCGCTTCGCGCAGGTCGTCGAACGCACGAAAGGAGCACAATGAGCACCACCGTCACCACCCCGAGCGAGCTCGAGATCCGCGTCGAGCGGGTCTTCGACGCACCACGCGCGCACGTCTACTCCGTCTGGACGGATCCCGGGCTGATCCCCGAATGGTGGGGCGACGGCACCGTCGTCGAGGAGATGGACGTCCGTCCCGGCGGCACGTACCGGTTCCGGACGTCCTTCGGCGTCGTCGAGGGCGAGTTCCGGGAGGTCGAGCCGCCCGCGCGCCTCGTGCAGACGTTCCAGAATCACCTGCAGACGCTCGAGTTCGAGGATCTCGGCGAGCAGACGAAGCTCACCCAGACGATGCGCTTCGAGACGAGCGAGCAGCGGGACACCACGATGCAGTACGGCGTCGAGGAGGGCGCGAAGGCAGGCTTCGAGCGCATCGACGCACTCCTGGAGAAGATCGCTGCGTGAGGCCTGTGCCGCGGTCGCGTGCACAGCGGAAGGCGGACACGCTCGCATCGCTGCACAGGGAGGTCGATTGCTGGGTGGCGAGCGCGGACGAGATGGGAAACGCCCATCTCGTCCCGCTCTCCTACTGCTGGGACGGCGCGGCGCTCGTGCTCGCCACGCCACGCGCGTCTCCGACCGCGACAAACCTCCTGCGTGCCGGGGTCGCGCGCGTCGGCATCGGCCCGACGCGCGACGTCGTGCTCGTCGACGGGCGCGTGACGGAAGGCGTCGACGACGCGGTCGCCGATGCGCACGCGGCGCACACGGGCTTCGATGCGCGAACCGAGCCGGAGGACTACGTGTACCTGCGCGTGACGCCGACCGAGATCCGCGCGTGGCGCGAGGCGAACGAGCTTTCCGGGCGGCTGCTGATGCGCAACGGGATCTGGCTGCCGTCCGAGACGTGAGCCCCGACGAATCGCCGCGCCATCGCCGGAGCCCTTCCAGCGTCCCTCGCCGTGAACCTCGCGGAGGGCTCAGCCGGGACGTCGGGGGTCCGGGCGACGGGCGTCAGCCCGTGCCTGCGCATGACGTCGCCCAGTGCGGCGAGGTCGGGTGGCCCGCCGGCGGCTGCGTCGAGGAGTGCGGCGACCTGACGGAAGTAGTCGGGCCCGAGAAGCCCGGCGTGACGACCGCGAGCGCCTTCGCATCGACGTCGCCGGTGTTGTCGAACTGATGAACGGCGCCGCGCGGAATGAGCAGTGCCTCTCCCGGGCACACGTCGGTCGACGTCCCCTCGACCGTCCAGGTCAGGACACCGGCCAGTCCGTAGATGGTCTCCTCGTAGCCGTCGTGGCTGTGCGCAGCCGCGACCTTGGACCCGGCCGGGACGGAGAACTCGAAGACCGCCACCGACCCGCCCGACTCCTCGCCCTCGACGAGGAATCGAATCTCCATCCCCCCGACCATGATCGTCTCTCGCATCGTCGTCGACATGGTGCTCATCCTCCCGCGTGTTTGGTAAAGTGACTTGACGATACATGCGTAGAACCGATTCGTCAAGTGCTTTTACCAATCCGGGTGCGGACGGCCAGCCGTTCGGGCCCCCGCTCATCGGAGCCCTCCTCCGCATCCCCTGGAGCGCCGTCCAGGAGCGCATGCTCGATCGATTGCGCGTCGGCGGCTTCGCCGACTTCGACGCCGCCTATCTGACCGTCTTCCAGTACCCCGGCCCCCAGGGCGCCCGGCCCTCCGAGCTGGCCACGCGGCTCGGAATGAGCAAGCAGGCGTTGAACTATCTGCTCGGCGAGCTCGAACGGCTCGGCTATCTCGAGCGTCGCCCGGACGCCGACGACCTGCGCTCCAAGCGCATCGCCCTCACGTCACGCGGTGTCGCAGCGGTCGGCGTGATGAGGCAGGCGGTCGCCGAGATGGAGGCCGACTGGGCTCGACAGCTCGGCCGCGAGCGGTTCGCCGAGCTTCGCGACCTTCTGGTCGAGCTGAACGGCTTGACGTAGGACCAGCACTCGCGAGCAGCGCACCCACCGCGCGGTCACGACTCGGACACCGGGACACGGTCGGCCGAGACGAGGCCGCGTGCTCGACCCCGGTGGGCGAGCCTCGCGTCGCGAGAGCTCTGCGGTCGGAGACGCGTAGTCGGCCGGCGCCGAAGCCGAACGCCGAAGGGTGGCGGACCGGCGCGCAGGGCACATCTCGTGGAAGCGACCCGTGGTTGGCCGTAACGTGTCCGTCGTGGACACGGCCGATCCCGTCGCGTTCCTGATCGCCGTGGCTCTCGCTGCGCTGATATCTACCGGCGTGTTCATGCACGCGAGCAAGCACGGCAATCGTCACGCGACCGCGTGGGGTGTCGCCGCCTTTCTCGCAGCCGGGGTGGCGGTGCCGGTGTACTTCATCCGCCACTGGATGAGACGCGGGGCTCGCGACGGGCCTCGCTGACGCCAGAGGTCGGCAGTACCGGCGAAGCGCCGCCGCGGCAGAGGGGAGCGCAGGCGCGCGAGATGGCCGTGCTCTGCGGCGGAACCACGCCGTGCCTCGTCGGCTCGATAGCCGCCGCGCGACCGTCGGACGGCCGTACGTCGATAGGGTGGAGCGCGTGATCCCCTGGCTCATCCTCGCCGTCGTGGCGGTTCCGCTCGTCGTGATGGGGTTTGCATCGATACGCCGCCGCACAGCGGCCGCCGAGCGCTCGGACACGGAGGACGCCGCAGCCCGCGCGCGCACCGAGCGCGAGTTTGCCGAGGCCGAGGCGTACGAGGAGCAGTGGCGCGAGGAGAACAGGGATCACCCTCGCGAACGCCTGCCATAGCGCGGGCGGCTTCGGCCGGCGTAGCCGAGACCAGTCTCTTGCGACGTGAACGCGGGCCGGGTCGGAGGTCTGCCGGACGTCGTACGGGACCGAAGGCACCGAACCCGCGGCGGGCCACGGGTATGTTCGGAGCGTGCTGCCCGTCTCGGTCCTCGACGTCGCACCGATCGTCGTCGGCGGGACGCCGGCGCAGGCGCTGCGCAACTCGGTGGACCTCGTCCGCCACGCCGAGCGTCTCGGCTACACGCGGTACTGGGTCGCCGAGCACCACAACCTGAGCGGCATCGCCAGCGCCGCGACGTCGGTCGTGATCGCGCATCTCGCCGAGGCGACCGAGTCGATCCGGGTCGGCGCAGGCGGCATCATGCTCCCGAATCACGCGCCGCTCGTGATCGCGGAGCAGTTCGGCACACTCGAGGCGCTGCACCCGGGACGGATCGATCTCGGTCTCGGGCGGGCGCCGGGCACCGACCAGGTGACGCTGCGTGCCCTGCGGCAGGATCCGGGCGCGGACTCGTTCCCGCAGGACGTCCTCGAGCTGCAGGCGCTGCTCGGCGACCCGCTCCCGGGACAGACGGTGTTCGCGATACCCGGCGTCGGGTCGCACGTGCCGCTCTGGATCCTCGGGTCGAGCCTCTACGGCGCGCAGCTGGCGGCGGCCCTCGGCCTTCCGTACGCGTTCGCCTCGCACTTTGCGCCCGATCTGCTGCTTCCCGCGCTCGACGCGTATCGCTCCCGCTTCCAGCCCTCGTCACAGCTCCAGCACCCGTATGCGATGGTCGCGGTCAACGTCGTCGCGGCGGACGACGACCTGACGGCGCAGCGGCTGTTCACCTCGGCGCAGCAGGCCTTCACCAATGTGATCCGAGGTAGGCGCGGACAGCTCCCGCCTCCCGTGGACGACATCGACGCCCTCTGGTCGGCCGAGGAGAAGGCCCACGTCTCGAACGTCCTCGGCCGCTCCTACGTCGGATCGCCCGGCACCGTGCGGGACGGCCTCGGAGCGGTCGTCGCCGAGACCATGGCGGACGAGCTCATCGTCGCGTCCGCGATCCACGACCACGCGGCGCGCGTTCGCTCCTACGAGATCCTTGCGGACGTCCGGCGGGCGCTGCGTCCTGCGCGGCCCGCCTGAGACGGCGGGCCGGCGAGCGTCGAGTGGCCCGAGGCGCGCGCCCGGCAACATTCGGGCCGCCCGGCAGTGCTCAACCGGATACGGTCGCGCGACTCCTCTCCACTCGGATCACGAGACGGACGTCGGCGATCTCGCTGCTCGGTGCTCCCTCGACGCGATAGACGTCCGGGATCGTGCGGGCGAGATCGGTTTCTCGGAACCGCCGCAGGTCGTCCTCCGACTCCCACACGTAGACGGCGCCGAACTCCCCCGTATCGCGAAAGTGGAGGTAGATCTTCTCGACGAGACCCGGCACCTCCCGGTAGCGGTCGGCGCGCCCTTCGAACACCTCCTGGACGTCCTCGTCGGACAGGTTCGACTTGAAGCGGACAAGCGAGACGATCACTCGACTCAACCTCCTCGTCGTTTGGCTCGACCGTCAATTGTGCTCCTCGATTGCGAGGATCGATCCAGCACCGTGTGAGCCTTCGCTCAAGTCGGGCGGAAGCTCGGGGCAGCGATGGCCGTCCGGGTTGGAGGACGAGGAGGGAGCGCCGGCGAGCTCGGCTACGACCTTGCCGACGCGCGACCGTGGACGCCGTCCTCCACCCGACAGCCGCACCCGTTCGCCGAGCCTGCGCAGCCGACGGGAGCCGGACGTCGCCGCCGAGCGCTCAGGCGACGATGACGGCACTGCCGAGCTCGCGCTCGACCGATGCCGCGACATCCGCGCCGAAGAGGCCGGCGAGGAACCCGTGGTGGTGCTCGCCGAGGACGACGACGTCGACCTTGGCGTCGCGCGCAGCGTCGACGATCGCACGCCCTGGCTCGCCTGCCGCCCACATGAAGTCGGCGTGGAGACCTGCGGCCGCGACCCGGTCGCGCGCCTCGCCGAGCAGCCCGACGAGCTCGGGCGGCGGTGCGATCGGCTCGCCCTCCCAGTCGGCGATGTCGTCGAGCGTGCCGAAGTAGCGGTCGACCTGCGGGTCGAGCGGAACCTCGAAGACCGAGAGCACGACGAGCCGGGTGTGCCGCGCCCTGGCCTCTTCGATGCCGCGGTCGAGTGCGCGGCCGGCCGCCGCCGAGTCGTCGAAGCCGACGAGGACCCCGCTCACGGCAGGCAGTGTACGCGCGGCTCGAGCTGCGCACGGCGCGCCGCGCCGGGCAGGACACGCGGAGCGCGAACGGACGCTGCTACCCGGCGATCTGCGTCGCGACCTCGCCCAGCAGCGCAACCATCGCCACGTCCTCGTGAACGAGATGCTGGAGCATCGCGCGCTGGACCCCGGCCGCCTGGTAGTCGCGCAGGCGGGAGGTCACCTCGTCGACGGTGCCGCAGAGGGACGGCTCGCCGCCGCCGCGCGTGATGTTGCGCCAGGCGCCGGCGCGCTCACGGACGTCGGCGGCGTCGCGACCGACGACGCAGCCGGTCATCATCGAGAACCGCAGCGGGGGCCGGCCCGCGGCCCGTGCCGCCTCCGCGACGACGCGGGCTCGCTCGCGGGCCTCCTCCACGGTGGGGGACGTCGTGTTGTACTCGTCGGCGTGGCGGACCGCCGCGGCGACCGTCCGAGGCTTCGCGCGCCCGCCGACGATGATCGGGGGGCGAGGCTGCTGCACGGGCCGCGGCTGGACGTCCTCGGCCTCCGTCCACTGGCGCGTGATCTCCTCGAGCTGCCGATCGAGCTCGTCGAGCCGGGAACGCTGCGTGCCGAACGAGAAGCCGTAGCTCTCGTGCTCCGCCTCGTACCATCCCGCGCCGATCCCGAGCTCGACGCGGCCACCCGACACGTGGTCGACGGTGACGACGTTCTTCGCGAGCACGGACGCATGCCGGAAGGTGACCGGCGACACCATCGTCCCGAGACGGAGCCGCTCCGTGCGCGCCGCGAGCGCAGCGAGCGTCGCCCAGGCGTCGAGTGCGCCGGCCGGCTCACCCCGCACGAGCGAGCGGTAGTGATCCGACCGGAACAGCGCGTCGAGGCCGGCGTCCTCGGCGGCGACCGCGAGGGCGAGCCATTGCTCCCAGGTCACGCCTTCCTGCCCCTCGATCATCAGGCAGACGTCCACGCCGGGACTGTACGCGTCCCGGAACCGGCCTCGAGCGGGGCTGCGTCGGGCTGCGCGGCCGGCCGGGCGCGCTGAATCACGACCCAGGTGGATGTGGGTGCCCACGGAGACGCCCGCGACCCTCGCGGGCACGAGGCGCGCTACGCCTTCGGCTTCCTACGCCAGCTCGTCAGGTCGAACTCCTTGTTCAGCTCCTTGAGCACCACGCGGGCGATCATGTCCCCGCCGGCGCGCTCGAAGTGGACGCCGTCGTCGGCGCGCACCTTCTCGAGCCGGCCCGAGCCGTCCGGCAGGTACTGCGCGTAGCCGCCGTCGTCGCCGGCGAACATCGTGTACGTGTCGATGTATGCCGCTCGACCCGGGCGTCTGCGCGCCTGCTTCTCGGCGACGGCGTTGACGACGTCGAAGCGCTGCGTCTGCGTCCGGCGACTGCGTCTGCGGGAGGCCGATCCAGACGCGAATGCGCCGGCCCGGTTGATCGTGTCCATCACGCCGCCGACGCGGCGGCCGTACTCCTTGCGCCATGCCCAGCTGCCGAAGTCGCCGATCGACGTGCCGTCCGGGAGGCCCGGTCATGTACGACTTGTCGTCGTTGCCGCCGAACGCCAGGACGACGACCTTCGGCTGCAGCTCCTTCACCTGGCGGCGGATCTCGTCGAACCAGTTGAAGACGTCGGGTCGTGTGAGCCCGGTGGCGACGCGCCCGTCGACCGTCGCCGACCGGCTCCATCGCAGGGCTCGACCCGGCCGCGCGCACGATCGCGTAGCCGGGCGTGATCACGAGCGAGTCGCCTGCGATCCAGATGCGCAGCTTCTTCTGCGGCGAGAACGCGAGCTTCTTCGGCGGCGCGGGCTTCGCCGGTCTTCGGCTTCGTCTTCGTCGAGCCGGAGGTCGTGGTCGACGGGGTCGGCGTCGCCGGGACTGCCGTCGGCGGTGGGAGGCCGAGGTCGCGTGTCGATCTCGTCGCTCCCCGAGCGGCCGACGACCGCCTGGACGCCCTCGCGCGGCCGGTCGAGCAGCAGCGCGTGGCTGACGCCGGCGAGAGGCCCGGTGAGCGCGAGGGCGACGTCGCGCTCCCACCCGGCCGGCTTGTTGTAGGCGGACTTGTGCACCCCGGGCGCGTTCAGAAGCAGCCCGATGGCGAGCGCGAGCACGCAGACGACGAGCGCGTGCCCGGCGCTCCACAGCTTTCGGCGCGGCCGGTCGTCCCGCGCCCGGGGCGCACGCGGCTCGGCCGGCGGCGGAACGTCGGGCGGCCGCGCCTGCTCGAGCGTGCGCGTCTCGTCCTCGGGGAGCGGCGGCAGCTGCGGGAGCGGACGGTCGGCCATCAGAACCGGAAGTAGATGAAGGGTGCCACGCCCTCCGGGCCGATGGACGTTGGTCAGCATCAGGGCCAGCGCGAGCACGGTCGCCTGGCCGAGCACCGGGAGCCGCGAGAAGCGGGCCATCACGATCCGTGGGAAGCGCGCGGGGAGGTACTGCGATCCGATCCCGACCGCGATCGCGAGCAGCACGCCGCTCGGTGACGAGCGGCGAGGCCTCGCCCCAGCCGGTGAAGAGGCCCGTCGATCATGTCCCACGCGGACGCGAACGAGTCCGAGCGGAAGAAGATCCACGCGAGGCAGACGAAGTGGAAGGTCAGGATCCGCGCACGCCAGAGCGGCCAGTCCGCGACGGGCCGGCCGGCGCGGCGTAGCCGCGGCCGCTCGCGCCGCCAGTCGCTCGACGGCGAGCGCCGGCGCCGTGGAGGCCGCCCCAGACGACGAACGTCCACGCCGCGCCGTGCCAGAGGCCGCCGAGCAGCATCGTCAGCATCAGGTTGCGGTACGTGATCGACACGTGCCCTTGCGGTTGCCGCCGAGCGGGATGTAGAGGTAGTCGCGCAGCCAGCGCGAGAGCGTCATGTGCCAGCGCCGCCAGAAGTCCTGGACGCGAGACCGCGGCGTACGGCGAGTCGAAGTTCTGCGGGAACGAGAAGCCGAGCAGGAGCGCGATGCCGATCGCGATGTCGGTGTAGCCGGAGAAGTCGGCGTAGATCTGGACCGCGTAGGCGTAGATCGCGATGAGGATCTCGAGCGACGAGTGCTGCCCGGGCGCCGCGAACACCTGGTCGACGATCGTGCGAGGCCAGGTAGTTCGCGATCACGACCTTCTTGAAGAGGCCGGTCGCGATCAGGTAGAAGGCGCGGCTCGTGTCGACCCGGCGCGGGTCGCGGGGCGTCTCGATCTGCGGGATCAGCTCCGCCGGGCGCACGATCGGGCCCGGCGACGAGGTGCGGGAAGAACGAGAGGTAGACGGCGAACTTCTCGAGCGTCGTCGGCTCGAAGTCGCCGCGGTACGCGTCGACGACGTAGCTGATCGCCATGAACGTGAAGAACGAGATGCCGACCGGGAGGACGATCGTCCTCAGCGAGAACGGCAGGTCGAGCCCGACGATCGTCGCCATGTTGTCCGTCGAGCAGACGAAGAAGTCGTAGTACTTGAAGTAGCCGAGCACGCCGAGGTCGCCCGCGAGCGCGAGGACGAGCAGTGCCTTGCGTCGGGCCTGTGTCCGACGTGCGCCAGATCCGCACGGCGAGCACCTGGTTCCAGACCGTGCAGCCCGCGAGCAGGAAGACGAAGCGCCAGTCCCACCAGCTGTAGAAGACGTAGCTGGCGACGATGATGAACGGCCGCCAGCGGTGCGGCCAGGGCATCGTCAGCCACGACAGCGGCAGGACGATGAGGAAGAAGATCGCGAAGGTGGCGGTCGGGAAGAGCAAGCTCGCGGAAGGGTACGCAGGGCGATCGCCGGCGAACCGGTGCTACAGGCGTTGCTCGACCGTTGCCTCGGCGTCGTCGAGGCGGGGCGGCAGGCGCGTGACAGCCGTGTCGCCGTCACCGGCCGCGCCCTCGAGCAGCGTGTGCTCGACGGGTGGGCTGAACCAGGCCGGGTCGGCGGCCGCCGGCGCTGCCGGCGCGGGCACGTAGACGGGGATCTCCTGACGGCGGTCGGCCCGGGACGCCGCCCACTCGATCAGCGCGACGAGCACCCAGGCGCCGACCATGACGCCGGCGATCGCGACGGGATCGAGGTCGGCGATCGCCGCGGCGGCAGCAGCGGCCGCGAGGAAGAGCGCCTCGAGCAGGAGCCGCGGGACCTGGGGGCGCCGACGCACCGGCGCATCGAGCGCACCGACCCACGCGTAGCTCCCCGGGGGCGGTTGCAGCGGCGCGGGCTCGTCGTCCTGCGGCGGGAGCGGTGAGGACGCGCCGAGCCGCCTGAGCTCGTCGTGCAGTTGCGTGACGTGCTCGTCGAGCCGCGCAAGCGTGGCGGCGACGTCGTCGGCCTGTGGCTCGCTCACGCCGGCGGCTCCTGGAGGGCGTCCATCGCGTCGAGCGCCTCCTGTGCCTTCGCGTGCACACGCGCGCGGCGCGCCTCGAGCGGCTCGGACCGTGCAGCCGGCGCCCCGACGACCTCGGCTGTCGCCGGCTCGTGCCTCGACTCGGCAAGCTTGCGGCGCAGCTCCGCGGCAGGATCCTGCCCGGGTGCGACCGGGGGAAGCGCGGGCGTCTCGACGCGCGCGTGTCGGGCCGCGAGGAGGCGCGCCAGTGCGGCGATCCCCACGAGCCCCGCAGTCCAGCCGACGAGCCTGCGCACGGGGCCATCGTACCCGGGCTCGCTGCTACCCTTCCGCGGCTTCCTGTCACGCCGCGCGACGCCGCTCCCGGGCGCCGCACGATCCGGCGGGGCCGATTCAGACCGGAGGAAGGAGAGAGGGAACGCGTGACCGAGTACGAGATTCTGCTGTTGCTGGACCCCGAGCTGGCCGAGGAGAAGCAGGCCGAGACCGTGGGCCGGATGCGGACCCTGATCGAGCAGAACGGCGGGACCTTCGAGCGCCACGACGTGTGGGGCCGGCGCAGGCTCGCCTATCCAATCGACAAGAAGGACGAGGGCGTCTATCACCTCCTGAGCTTCAGCTCGACCCCTGAGACGCTCGACGAGCTCTCACGCGTGCTGCGGATCGACGACGACGTGATGCGTCACATGGCGACACGTCGCCCCGAGGGAGGTCCGTCCGAGCCAATGGCGGCCGCCGGCCCGATCAGCGACGATGTCAGGGCGGAGCCCGCGGAAGCCCCGGAGGAGGAGTAAATGGCCGGCGACATCAACCGCGTCACCCTGGTGGGTCGTCTGACCCGCGACCCCGAGCTGCGTCATCTGCCGTCCGGCTCGCCCGTCCTCGAGTTCGGGCTGGCCGTGAACGGCCGGCAGCAGGACAGCGGCGGCAACTGGGTCGACAAGCCGAACTTCTTCGACGTCAAGGTGTACGGCAGCCAGGCCGAGTTCCTCTCGCAGTACCTCCAGAAGGGCCGCCGCGTCGGGATCGACGGACGGCTCGACTGGCGCTCGTGGGAGGCGCAGGACGGTGGCAAGCGCTCGAAGGTCGACGTCGTGGCGCAGACCGTCCAGTTCCTCGACAGCCGCGGCGACGGCGAGGGTGGTGGGGGCGGTGGCGGCGGCTACATCCCGGCCGACGCCTCGGCGCCGGCCGCCGGCGACTTCCCCTCGTCCCCCACCGACGACGACATCCCGTTCTAGGAGGCCACGAGCATGGCTGCGAAGACGCAACCCCGCAAGCGGCCCGGCCACGGGACGGCCGGCGGTCGCCGCAAGAGCTGCCACTTCTGCAAGGACAAGGTGCAGGACGTGGACTACAAGAACGTCAACCAGCTCCGCCGCTACGTCTCGGAGAAGGGCAAGATCCGCAACCGCCGCATCACGGGCGCGTGCCGCCGGCACCAGCGGCAGGTCGCCGCGGCGGTCAAGCGGGCCCGCGAGATGGCGCTGCTGCCGTACGTGCAGGGGTCGTGATGGAGGTCATCCTGCGAAGCGACGTCGAGAAGCTCGGCCTGAAGGGCGATGTCGTCGACGTGAAGCGTGGATACGCACGGAACTACCTGCTGCCGCGCCGGCTGGCGGAGGTCGCCACGCCCGGGCGGATCGCGGAGATCCGCCGGATCGACGCCGAGCGGGCGCGCCATGAGGCGCGCTCGGCCGAGCAGGCCGCCGACATCGCGGCAACGCTGACGAAGACCGTCCTGCGCTTCGAGGTGAAGGCGGGGCCGAGCGGCGCCCTGTTCGGCTCGGTCACCCCGACCGACGTCGCCGAGGAGCTCTGGCGCACGCGCAAGATCCGCGTCGACCGGCGGAAGATCGACCTCGACGTGATCAAGCGGATCGGCCGCTACTCGATCCCGGTGCACGTGTTCGAGGGCGTCACCGCCGAGGTGAAGACGCTCGTCGTGCCAGAGGGCGGCGAGCTGCCGCCCGAGGAGGAGCTGGCCGCGCTCGAGGCCGCGGAGCGGGAGGAGGCCGAGATGGCCGAGGCGGCCCACGCCGAGGCCGTCGCGGCGACCGAGACCGCGCTCGCGGACGACGTGCCGGCCGACGGGCCCGACGAGCCGGGTGACGACACCGTCGCCGAGGCCGCGGACGAGACCGAGACGGACTGACGAAGGGGCCCCGCGGGGCCCCTTCGTCTTCCACAGCGCCGTCCACACAACGCACAACACTCCCCGGCGGGGTGTGGACGACCGCACGAAATTCCCGCAGTGTGCGGGCGTCTCGTGACGCCTCCACCGCGGCGGGCCGTGGAGAACCGTGTCCTGCGCTGGGGGTATTGTAGGAACATGTGTTCTGTTCTCCCTGCTCTCGGGGTCGCCGTGCGCGACCGCCTGCACGTTCTGGACATGTCCCCGCCCGACGGCTTTGATCCCTCGCCGTGAGCATCACGCACGCACCCACGACCGCCGCGGTGCCGCCGCAGAACCTCGAGGCCGAGGAGGCGGTGCTGGGTGCGATGCTCCTGTCCGAGACCGCGATCGGGGTCGTCACGGAGATCCTCGACGCGGCCGACTTCTACCGCGGCTCGCACGGCACGATCTATCGCACCTGCCTCGCGCTCTGGGCGAAGGGCGAGCCGGTCGACGCGATCACGCTCGCGAACGAGCTCGAGGAGCGCGGCGAGCTGGAGCAGATCGGCGGGGCGTCCCGTGTTGCCGAGCTCGCCGCGCTCGTGTCGGCCACCGCGAACGTCGAGCACTACGCACGCATCGTCAAGGAGACCGCGACGCTCCGCGGCCTGATCCGGGCCGGGCAGGAGATCGTCCGACTCGGGCAGGAGCGGATCGGCGAGACGACGGAGCTCGTCGACCGCGCGGAGCAGATCGTCTTCGATCTCTCGCAGGAGCGGGTCCGGGGCGACTTCGACCACATCGGCCCGCTCCTCACGGAGAGCTTCGAGCGGATCACGAAGCTCTACGAGGCAGGTGTGGACGTCACGGGCGTCCCGTGCGGCTTCCGGGACCTCGACCGGCTCACGTCGGGGTTCCAACCGGGGAACCTCGTCATCCTCGCTGCCCGTCCGTCGATGGGGAAGTCGGCCCTCGCGCTCTGCATCGCCGCCAACCTCGGCGTCCGCGGCTCGACGCCGGTCGCGCTCTTCACGCTCGAGATGTCGAAGGCCGAGGTCACGCAGCGCCTGATGTGCAGCGAGGCGAAGGTCGAGTCCGACCGGGTCCGTTCCGGGAAGCTGACCCAGGAGGACTGGCCGCGGCTGACGGCTGCATGCGACAAGCTGATGAAGGCGCCCATCTACGTCGACGACACCGGCTCGATCACGATGATGGAGCTCCGCTCCAAGGCACGCCGGCTCAAGGCGCGGGAGCCGCGCCTCGGGCTGATCGTCGTCGACTACCTCCAGCTGATGACGGCGGGCGGCACGGTCGAGAACCGCGTGCAGGAGGTCTCGCAGATCTCCCGGAACCTGAAAGTGCTCGCACGCGACCTCGACGTCCCGATCCTCGCGCTCTCCCAGCTCTCGCGCGCCGTCGAGCAGCGCCACGACAAGCGCCCGATCCTGTCCGACCTGCGCGAGTCGGGATCGATCGAGCAGGACGCCGACCTCGTGCTGTTCGTCTACCGCGACGAGTACTACAACGGCGACGAATCCGACCAGCAGGGGCTCGCGGAACTGATCCTCGCGAAGCACCGCAACGGCCCCACCGACGCGGTCAAGCTCAGCTTCCTGCGCCGCTACGCGAAGTTCGCCGACCTCGCCGGCGGCGGCGCCTAGCGCGGCGCCGCCGGCGCAGGTCCGGGCGCCGTGCGAGAATGGGCCACGTGCCCGCGACCGTGATCGTCGGGGCGCAGTGGGGCGACGAGGGGAAGGGGAAGATCGTCGACCTGCTCGCCCAGGAGTCCGACCTCGTCTGCCGCTACCAGGGCGGCCCGAACGCGGGCCACACGATCGTCGTCGACGGCGAGACGTACAAGATCCGCGCGATCCCGTCGGGGATCGTCGCCGGCGTCGCGAGTGCGATCGGTGCCGGCTGCGTGGTCGACCCTGAGGTGCTGATCGGGGAGCTCGACGAGCTCGCGTCGCGCGGTCATCGCACGGACGGCCTCGTCTTCGTCTCCGGCAACGCCCATCTGATCATGCCCTGGCACGTCGCTCTCGACGGCGCGCGGGAACGGCGCCTCGGGAACCTCCAGATCGGGACGACGCGGAGGGGCATCGGCCCCGCATACGCGGACAAGGCGACCCGGATCGGGATCCGGGTGCAGGATCTCCTCGACCCGAAGATCCTGCGCGAGAAGGTCGCGCTCGCAGCAGGCGAGAAGAACGTCTGGCTCGAGCGCGTGTACGGGATCGAGCCGTTCGACGCGGAGGAGGTGGTCACGCGGACGCTGGCCCACGCGGAGCGGCTCGCGCCCTACGTGGCCGACACCTCGCTGCTCGTCGACCGCGCGCTCCGCGACGAGCGGCGTGTCCTCTTCGAGGGCGCGCAGGGAACCCTGCTCGACCTCGACCACGGGACCTACCCGTTCGTGACCTCGTCCAGCCCGATCGCGGCCGGCGCCGCGGTCAGCTTCGGGATCGGTCCGCAACGCATCGACGATGTGGTCGGCGTGTCGAAGGCATACGTCACGCGCGTCGGCGAGGGCCCGTTCCCGAGCGAGATCGACGGCCCGGCGCAGGAGCGCGTACGCGAGCTCGGCGGCGAGTTCGGCACCGTGACGGGGCGCGTCCGCCGCTGCGGCTGGCTCGACCTCGTTGCGCTCCGTTTTGCGGTGAGGGTGAACGGCATCACGTCGCTCGCGCTGACCAAGCTCGACGTGCTCTCCGAGTTCGACGAGATTCCCGTCTGTGTCCGCTACCGGCTGCCGGACGGGTCCGAGACCCGTGACTTCCCCGCCCACCAGTCCGACTTCCACCACTGCGCTCCCGTCTTCGAGACGCTGGCCGGCTGGAACGAGCAGCTCACCGGCCCCGCGCTCCCGGCCGCCGGCGCCGACTACGTCTCCTTCGTCTCCGACGCGCTCGATGTTCCGGTGACGCTCGTGGGGACGGGCGCCTCACGCGACGCGGTGCTCGCCCTCCAGCCGTAGACTCGCGCTGTGCGTGTCCTCGTCGTCGGCTCTGGCGGTCGCGAGCACGCGCTGGCGTGGCGGCTCGCGTCGTCGCCGAACCTGACCGAGCTCCACGCGGCGCCGGGCAACCCGGGGATCGCGGCCCTCGCCACGTGTCATCCGCTTGCCGCCGACGACGCGGAGGGGCTTCTCGCCCTCTCGCGTTCCCTGGCCGTCGACCTCGTCGTCGTCGGCCCCGAGGCACCGCTCGTCGCGGGCGTCGCCGACGCGTTGCGGCACGCCGGGATCGCCGTGTTCGGGCCGTCCGCCGCCGCGGCGAGGATCGAGGGCTCCAAGGCGTTCGCCAAGGAGGTGATGGCCGCCGCGGGGGTGCCGACCGCGGCGCTGCTCGACACGCCCCGCGCGCCGTGCGTCCTCAAGGCCGACGGGCTGGCGGCGGGAAAGGGCGTCGTCGTGTGCCGGACGCCCGCGGAGCTCGCCGCCGGGCTGGACGTCGCTTCGGGATTCGGCGGCCCCGTCGTCGTCGAGGAGCTCCTCGAGGGACCGGAGGTGTCGGTGCTCGCGCTGTGCGACGGCGCCGATGCGCTCGTGCTGGCCCCGTCCCGGGACTTCAAGCGCGCATACGAGCATGACGAAGGGCCGAACACGGGTGGGATGGGGTCGTTCGCACCCGTCTCCGACCTCGCCGGCGGCTCGCTCGCCGAGGCGGTGGAGACGTGCGTCCGGCCCGTCCTCGTAGAGCTCTCCCGGCGTGGGACGCCCTTCGTCGGGACGCTCTTCGCCGGACTGATGCTGACGGCGGACGGGCCACGCGTGCTCGAGTACAACTGCCGGTTCGGCGACCCCGAGACGCAGTCGGTGCTCCCGCTCGTCGAGGGCGACCTGCTCGTCGCGCTGGCCGCCGCCGCGCAGGGCTCGATCGAGGGAGTGACGCTCGGTCGCACGCCCGGCGCCGCCGTCACGGTCGTGCTCGTCGCAGGCGACTACCCGAGCTCCGGGGACCGCGGGACGCCGATCGAGGGGATCGCAGACGCGGAGAGAGCAGGAGCGACCGTCTTCCACGCCGGGACCGCCCTGAACGGGGGGCGGCTCGTCACGAACGGCGGCCGGCTGGTCGGCGTCACTGCGACCGGTCCGACGCTCGCGGCGGCGCGCGCGTCGGTGTACGCGGCCGCAGACCGCGTCCGCATTCCGGGCGCCCGCCGGCGCGAGGACATCGCGCTCGCCGACGCAGCCGCCGGCGAGAGCTGAGGGAATTCTCGCAACGAGCGCCCTCCGCGTGGGGCACCCCATCCCACCACCCGCTTCCAATTCTATCGTCCGAACAGGCAACAATCGGCCACGAGAGTGTGCCGACATCGTGTCATCTTCGTGACGAGTCCGGCTCGCCCGGACGGCCGAGTAGAATGGCGGTGTGATCGCCCGCTACGCGCGTCCCGCCATGACGAGGATCTGGTCGGACGAGGCGAGGCTCGCCCGGATGCTCGAGGTCGAGCTTGCGGCGCTCGAGGGCTGGCGTGAGGTCGGCGTCGTGCCCGACGACGCCGTGCAGCGGATCGCGGCAGCCGCGCAGCCGCCGACGCCCGCCAGGGTCGCCGAGCTCGAGCGGGAGACCAATCACGACGTGGCCGCGTTCGTGGACGCGGTCGCAGAGACGCTCGGCCCGAACGGCCGCTGGTTCCACTACGGCCTCACGTCCTCGGACGTGCTCGATACGGCCCTGGCGCTGAACGTCCAGGACGCAGGCGCGATCGTGCTCGACGGCCTCGACCGCGTGTTCCACGCCGTCGTGCGGCGCGCCGAGGAGCACCGCGACACCCTGTGCATGGGGCGCACACACGGCGTCTACGCCGAGCCGACCACGTTCGGGCTCAAGCTCGTCGGATGGGCGTTCGGGCTCGATCGCGACAGAGTGCGCGTCGAGCGCGCGCTCGCCGGGATGCGGGTCGGCAAGCTCTCGGGGGCAGTCGGCCAGTACGCAGCCGTCGATCCCGTGGTCGAGCGGGTGGCGTGCGAGCGTTTGGGGCTCGAGCCCGCGCCGAGCTCGACGCAGATCCTGCAGCGGGACCGCCACGCAGAGCTTCTCACGTCACTCGCGCTCCTGGCGTCCTCGCTCGACAGGTTCGCCACAGAGATCCGCCACCTCGCACGGACGGAGATCCGCGAGGTCGAGGAGCCGTTCGGCCGAGGTCAGAAGGGGTCGTCCGCGATGCCCCACAAGCGCAACCCGATCACTGCGGAGCGGATCTGCGGCCTCGCGCGCGTCGTCCGCGCGAACGCCCTGGTGGGGCTCGAGAACATCCCTCTCTGGCACGAGCGCGACATCTCCCATTCGTCTGCAGAGCGGGTCGTCATACCGGACTCGTTCCTCGCTGTCGACTACATGCTCGACAGGTTCGCGTGGCTCGTCGAGGGTCTCGTCGTCCGCCCCGAGCGGATGCGGGCCAACGTCGAGGCGGGCAACGGCCTCTTCTTCAGCCAGCGGCTGCTCTCCGCCCTCGTCGAGAGCGGGATGGCGCGAGACGACGCCTACCGCGTCGTGCAGCGCCATGCGATGCGTGCCTGGGAGGAGGGACTCGACCTGCGGGAGCTCGCCCGGTCGGACGGCGACCTGGCAGGACGGGTCGATCTCGAGGGCGTGTTCACGCTCGGGGCGTACACGGCGCACGTCGACACGGTCTTCGAGCGCCTGCGGGCACTCGTGGCCGCCCGCGAGGCGACGGTGCATGTCTGAGCTGCTCCACCTCGGCAGCGGCAAGGTTCGCGAGATCTACGGACTCGACGACGAGCGCCTGCTGCTCCTCGCCACCGACCGCATCTCGACGTTCGACGTCGTCCTCCCCACCGAGATCCCCGGCAAGGGTCAGGTGCTCACCGGGATGTCGGCGTTCTGGTTCTCCCGGACGAGACACCTCGTTCCCAACCATCTCGTCGCTCTCCGTCCCGACGGTCGCTCGCTGGAATGCCGCAGGCTGGACATGCTCCCCGTCGAGCTCGTCGTGCGCGGGTTCCTCGCAGGGTCCGGCTGGAGCGACTACCGCGAGACCGGAGCGGTGTGCGGTACGCGTCTCCCCGCGGGGTTGCGGGAATCGGAGCGGCTTCCCGAGCCGATCGTCACACCCGCGACCAAGGCGACCGAGGGACACGACCTGAACATCACGGAGGACGCCGCAGCCGAGCTCTGTGGTCGCGAGCGCTACCAGGTCGCCCGAGAGGCGGCGCTCGCCGTCTACCGCTTCGCCGCCGCCCACGCCGAGCAACGCGGAATCCTCCTCGCCGACACGAAGTTCGAGCTCGGGGTCGACCGCGCAGGCACCGTCACGCTCGCCGACGAGGCCCTCACACCGGACTCATCCCGCTTCTGGCCGGCGGAGGGCTACGTCCCTGGCCGCCCCCAGCCCTCCTTCGACAAGCAGTACGTGCGCGACTGGTGCCTCTCGACCGGATGGGACAGGACCGCTCCGGGACCCGAGCTTCCGCCGGACGTCGTCGCCGCCACCCGTACGCGCTACGTCGACGCCTTCGAGCGCCTGACCGGGATCGCGTTCGACCGTTACCTCGAGAACCCGGACGTCGTCTTGTGAGGCTCACGGTGCTCATCCGCCCGAAGGCGGGCATCCTCGACCCGCAGGGCGAGGCCGTACAGGCATCGCTCGCGCACCTCGGGTTCGCGGTGACGACCGCGCGAGTCGGCCGGCTGGTCGACCTCGAGGTCGCGGCGGACGACGAAGCGACCGCGCGCACCGAGGTGGAGCGGATGTGCGCCGACCTTCTCGCCAACCCGCTCATCGAGAGCTTCGAGATCGTCGCAGGCCGTCCGTGACCGAGTCGAGGCCGCGGATCGCGGTGGTCACGTTCCCCGGGTCGAACGACGACGGCGACGCGCGGCTCGCGCTCGAGCATCTCGGAGCGGAGGCCGTCGCCGTCTGGCACGCCACGCCGGAGCTCGACCCCGACGTCGGCGGAGTCGTCCTCCCGGGCGGGTTCTCGTACGGCGACTACCTCCGCTGCGGTGCCCTGGCCCGACTCGCCCCGGTGATGCGTGCCGTGCGGGCGTTCGCCGGCGACGGCGGTCCGGTGCTCGGGATCTGCAACGGCTTCCAGATCCTCTGCGAGGCCGGCCTCCTGCCCGGGGTGCTCCGGCCGAACCGGCAGCTCGAGTTCCTCTGCGCCGACGTGACCGTGATCGTCGAGTCGAGCCGGACGCCGTTCACCTCCGCCCTCGCCCCCGGGGACGAGCTCGTGATTCCCGTCAAGCACGGCGAGGGCAACTGGGCGGTCGACGACGACGTCTACGCGGCCCTCGTGGCCAACGGTCAGGTCGTGCTGCGCTACGCAGTCGACGTGAACGGCTCCCGTGACCGGGTTGCCGGCGTGACGAACGAACGCGGCAACGTGCTCGGCCTGATGCCGCATCCGGAGCACGCTGTTGATCCTCTGCTCGGGCCAACGGGCGGTGCGCCGCTGCTGGAGGGGCTCATCGCCGCTGCGCGGGACCGAGCCGCCGTGCGCGCGCTCGCCCGGACGTAGCGACGGCTCACCGATCGGTCGTCAGCCCATACGCGCTCCCTCGAGTGCCCGCCGGAGCGAGGGTGCTCGCTCGAGCGCCGCCCCCAGCTTCGCCAGATCGCGCTCCCGCATCGTCACCGGCCCTCGCCGCGACGTCCCGTCCGTCGCGTAGGAGAACCGCACGAGTCGGTCGCCGGTCGCCGTCTCGAGGAGCTCGACGCGCGTGACGAAGCGCCGGTCGCCTGCCCGCTGCGGTACCACGACCTCCTCCACGCTCGTCGCCGTGCCCCATGGAGTCGCCACCTTCGCCATCGGAGGCAACGTAGCGGGCAGGTTGTGCCGTGTCTGTGCCGACATCGTGCCGGCTTTGTGACGAGGCTTCCGACATCGCGGGTCGTTCCGGCGTCGGGTGGCGCCGCGAGCCCTACGGCCGAGTAGGCTCGGCCCCGAGTGGCGACCTCGGGTGCGAACACCTTCGGCCGGCCGCGGCACGGCACGGCGGTGAGCGCGGGGCTCGCGGTCGGCTGCTTCCTCACCTGGAACGTCTCCAACGTCGGCGCGGTCGCAGACCCCCTCGCAGCCGCCTACGGGACATCGCTCGCCGTCGTCGGGCTGCTCACGACGGCACTCTTCGTGACCCACCTCGCCGCGCAGCTCCCGGCAGGGATCTGGTCGGATCGATTCGGCCCGAACCGGGTTGCGCTCGGCGCGTGTGCCGCCGCCGCGCTCGGGAACGCGATCCTCCTCGTCGATGCGTCCGTCGAGCTCGCCGTGATCGGACGGCTCGTCGTCGGCGTCGGGTCGGGAGCGGGCTTCGTCGCGGGGCTGGACCTCGTACGCGCGGGAGGCGGGGGCGCTGTGTTCCAGGGGCTCTACGGCGGCGCGACGATGGCCGGGGGTGGCCTCGCTCTTCTGATCCTGCCGCCGCTCACCGACGCAACGAGCTGGCGCGCGGCATATGCGAGCGCGCTCGTGATCGCTCTCCTGGCGGCGGTCTTCGTCCTCGGCGTCCGGGGGCTTCCGAGGATCGGCCGGGCACGCCGTGGGGTGCTACGCGACGCACACCTGCTCCCGCTCGGAGCTCTCCAGGTGGCGACCTTCGGGCTCGCGGTGATCGCCGGGAACTGGATCGTGCCGCTGCTCGAGCGCGACGGAGCGTCATCGGCCGCCGCGGGGGCGCTCGGGAGCTTCGTCCTCCTCGCCGGGATCGTCACGCGGCCCCTTGGCGGAGCGCTGGCCCACCGCCGCCGCGAACGGCGGAAGGCGCTCGTCGGCGGATCCCTCCTCGCCGTCGCCGGCGGGGCGCTCCTGATCGCAACGAGCGGCCCTCTCTGGCTCTCGGCCGTCGGGTCGCTCGCGCTCGGGCTCGCCGCGGGCCTGCCGTTCGCGGTCATCTTCGAGTCCGCCCAGCGCCTCCGGCCCGACGCACCGGGCGCTGCGGTCGCGCTCGTCAACGGCTGCGCCATCCTCGCCATCCTGGTCGGGACGCCGCTCGTCGGCCTCGCGTTCGGGCTCCCCGGCGACGGCGTGCTCGGCTTCGCCGCGATCGCACTGCTCGCGCTCGGCGGGCTGCCCTTCGTCCGCCGGCTGCCGTCGTAGGCGGTCGACCCTCGCGTACCGTGACGCCGTGCACACGCCCGCCTGGCCGATGGAGACCGCGCGGCTCGTCCTGCGTCCCTTCGCACCGGGCGACGTCGACGCCCTGCACGCGATCCACGGGGACGCGGAGAACGCGCGCTGGCTCTATCGCGAGGCGCGCTCACCCGAGGAGACACGCGAGCTGCTGGCGCTCAAGATCGCGGGCAGCGCGCTGCGGGCCGAGGGCGAATGGCTCAGCGCGGCAGTCGCGCTCCGCGACTCCGGCGAGCTCGTCGGCGACGTGTCTCTTCTCTGGGCCAGCGAGGCGCATCGCCAGGGCGAGATCGGGTTCATGTTCCATCGCACCCACCACGGCCGGGGCTACGCGACCGAGGCCGCGCGGCCGGTGCTCGACTTCGCGTTCGCGGGTCTCGGGCTCCACCGGGTCGTGGGGCGCCTCGAGCCGCGCAACGTGGGCTCGGCGCGCGTCCTCGAGAAGCTCGGCATGCGCCTGGAGGCCCACCTCGTCGAGAACGAGTGGGTCAAGGGCGAATGGCAGAGCGAGCTCGTCTACGCAGTCCTCGCACGGGAGTGGCGGAACGGCTCCCCTGGCACGCGGCACGACGACGACCGATACTGACTGCTTCGCACACCACGGAGGTTCACCATGGCTCTCTCTTTCGGCGTCACCGTCCTGCCCGACCCGCCGGCGTCACGGCTCGTCGAGCTGATGCAGCTCGGCGAGCAGAACGGGTTCGAGATCGGGTGGACGTACGACTCGCACGTCCTCTGGCAGGAGTCGTTCGTCCAGCTGACGCTGGCGATCCAGGGAACGTCGACCATGAGGTTCGGGCATCTCGTCACGAACCCGGGCACACGTGACCCGACCGTGCTGGCAAGCCTCTACGCGACGATGCACGACATCTCCGACGGCCGGATGGTGATGGGCATCGGGCGCGGCGACTCGGCCCGGCGATACATCGGCCAGCAGCCCGTGCGCGTGGCGGAGTTCGAGCGGCGCCTCGCGATGATCAAGCCGTTCATGAACGGCAAAGAGGTGCACTGGAACGACAAGGACCTCCAGCTCAAGTGGGTGCGGCCGGAGCTGCCCGAGATCCCGATGTGGGTCGCCGGGTACGGGCCGAAGGCCCTCGCCGTCGCCGGTCGGGTCGGCGACGGCGTGATCATCCAGCTCGCCGACCCGGAGATCATCCAGTGGATCATGGGCACTGCGCGGGCCGCCGCCGCGGAGGCCGGGCGTGACCCGGCCGCCCTCAAGTGCATCGTCTGCGCCCCGAGCCATGTCGGCCCGATCGAGGACGGGCGCGAGCAGACGCGATGGTTCCCGGCGATGGTCTCGAACCACGTCAAGGACCTGATCGAGCGGTACGGCACCGACGGCTCCGTGGTCCCGAAGGCGCTCACCGATTACGTGGAGGCACGCAAGTTCTACGACTACGACGAGCACTCGCGCGTCGGCGCGAAGCACGGCGAGTTCGTCACGGACGAGATCTGCGACCGCTTCTCCGTCCTCGGCGACGTCGACCAGGTCACGACGAAGCTCCGCGAGCTCGAGTCGATCGGCGTCGACCACTTCTCCATCTACCTGATGACGCACGGCCAGGAGGAGACGCTCGAGGCCTACGGGAAGCACGTCATCCCCGACCTCACCGGAGCTGCGGCATAGACGGCAGACGCGAGCAGGTCGAGGGCTGGCGCGCGGTCGCGGCGGGGTGGGAACGGCAGCGCGCGCTCTTCTGGGAGGCGACCCGCCCGGTGTCGGAGCGGCTCGTGGAGCTCCTCGGCCCGCGGGAGGGGGAGACGATCGTCGACCTCGCGGCCGGGTCGGGGGACACGGGCTTCCTCGCTGCGCCGCTCGTCGAGCCCGGCGGTCGGCTCGTCACCACCGACGTCGCCCCCGAGATGCTCGACGCGGCACGCCGGCGCGCGGACGAGCTCGGGCTGGCCGGCGTCGAGTTCCGGCTCGAGGACGCCGCGGCCCTCTCGTTCGACGACGCTTCGGTGAATGGGATCCTGTGTCGGTGGGGGGTGATGCTCGTCCCCGACATGGATGCCGCCGCCGCGGAGATCGCCCGGGTGCTGCGGCCGGGAGGGCGGGCCGCGCTGGCCGTGTGGGCCGCCCCCGACGAGAACGACTGGATGACCGCGCCGGGACGGAGCGCGCTCGAGCTCGGTCTGATCGAGCGCCCGGATCCCGAGGCGCCCGGCCCGTTCCGGCTCTCGGCGGACGGCGCGCTGACGGCCCTTCTCGCCTCGGTGGGCCTCGCCGTGGAGGCCGTCGAGGACGTACCGCTCGTCTGGCGTGCGGCGTCCCTCGACGAATGGTGGGACGTCGTCCGCGACACGTCGCGGATGCTCGCGACGCTGCTCGACGCCGTCGGTCCCGAGGACGCGCAGGCGGTGCGCGCGGGCTCCGAGCGCCGGCTCGCACACGCGGTCGCCCCGGACGGCTCGGTCGCCGTCCCGGGCCTCGCCCGCGTCGCGGTCGCGGTCCGGCCGACCTGACAGTCGCCGGTACCGCGAGTGCGATGGCGAGGGCCGGACTTGAACCGGCGACACCACGGTTTTCAGCCGTGTGCTCTACCAGCTGAGCTACCTCGCCCCGACGAGGCAGTGTAGCCCGATCCGCACCGGCCGCCCGAGCATCCGAAAACCGATGTCGGCCGATCCGCGTAGTGACCGTTCAAGTCTGCTCGCGGCCAGCTCCGCGTCGGAACTCGCACGATCCGCCTCGGAACCGGCCGATGAAATCCCTCGACACCCGTGACGACGCGCGCCGGTCGGGCCGGCACGCCCAGCGAGGCCGTCTCGGCGCGATCGCGGCCGCCGTCGTCGTGGTCGCAGCACTGCCGCTCGTCGGCCTCGTCTCGCTGCTCCTCCGGTCGCGGCTCGACCCGCACTTCGAGAACTACCGGCTCCACTTCGTCGTGTTCGGGCTCGCGGGCACGCTCGCGTTCGTGCTCGGATACGCGGCCGGCGAGGCCGCAAACCGGCGGCGGGACGCGCGTGTGTTCCTGCTCTCGCTCGCGTTCATGGCCACCGGGGGCTTCCTGGGGATCCACGCCCTCGGAACGCCCGACATCCTCCTCTCCGACGACCACGCCGGGTTCCAGGTGGCCATCCCGGTCGGTCTGATGGTGAGCTCGGTCTTCGCCGCCGGCTCAGCGTTCGTCGACCTCCGGCCGGGCATCGCGCCGGCGCTGATCCGGCGGCGAGCGCTCTTGCGGACCGCCGTGCTCGTCGCCATGGGCGGGTGGCTCGCCCTGACGCTCGCCGACGTGCCGCACCTCCGCGGCGAGACCGACGAGGCCGCCAACGGGGGCATGCTGACCGGGATCGCTGTCGCCGGGATGATCGCCTACGCGATCAGCGCCGCCCGCTACTGGCAGCTGTACCGGCACCGCTGGAACCTGCTGCCCGCGGCGGTCATCGCGTGCTTCCTCCTGCTCTCCGAGGCACTGGTCGGCGTCGCGGTCACCGGCGAGCGAAAGTGGCATGCGAGCTGGTGGGAGTGGCACGGCCTGATCCTCACCGCGTACGTGGTCATCGGCGTGGCGGCGCGCCGGGAATGGCGCGACGAGCGCTTCCGCCACCTGTACCTCCCGACGACCCGTGAGCGCCGACAGGACATCAGCGTGCTGTTCGGCGACCTGGTCGGGTTCACGAGCTTCGCAGACCGCGCATCACCCGGCGAGGTGGCGGCCGTCCTCGCCGCCTACTGGGGCGCCGCGGCGCCGCTGATCACGCGCACGTTCGGCGGCGAGCTGGAGAAGTTCATCGGCGACGGCCTGCTCGCGGTCTTCAACGGCCGCGGAGACCAGCCCGACCACGCCGTGCGGGCCGCCCGAGCGGCGCTCGATCTGCAGCGGGAGGTCGCCGTGGTCGCAGCTCGTCATCCCGACTGGCCCCCGATGCGGGTCGGCGTCAACAGCGGCGAGGCGGTGGTGCGCGAGATCGGCGGCGAGGGGCACGTCGCCTACCCGCTGGTCGGCGACACCGTGAACACCGGCTCGCGTCTCGAGCAGCTCGCACCGGCCGGGGGCGTGCTGATCGGCGAGTCGACGTACCGACAGCTGCCGATCGGCGCTGTGGTGGCGCCACGAGTCGGGTTGCGCGTGAAGGGCAAGGCCGACCCGCTCGACGCCTATGTCCTGCTCGCGCTCCCCGGCACGGCCTGAGCGCCTGGGCGCTCCACGGAACGTCGATCCAGCGGTCCGTCCGCCGCCAGACGTAGTCGCACGGGACGACCGTGTGGGGCTTCTCGTACAGCACCGCAATCCGCACCCCGCTGACCTCCCCGGCGCAGAACTCCGCGCGGTGCGCCTTCGGGCGGAGCCGGTAGCCTCCCGTGCCGTGGCTCCGACGTCCCGGACCGTGACGATCGTCGGCGCGCCCCTCGACCTCGGCCAGGGCCGTCGCGGCGTCGACATGGGGCCGTCGGCGATCCGCTACGCCGGCCTCGAGGAGCGACTGGCGTCCTTTGGGTGCTCGGTGGTCGACCGGGGGAACGTCGTCGCACCGGAGCCCGAGGCGCTGACCGTCGCCGACGAGCGCGCGCGCTTCCTCCCGGAGATCCTCGATGCCTGCGCCGGTCTCGCCTCGATCGTGCGCGACGTCGTACGAGAGGGCTCGCTGCCGCTCGTGCTCGGCGGCGACCATTCGATCGCGCTGGGCACCCTCGCAGGGCTCCGGGAGGCTGCCGGGCGACCCGGGGGCGTCATCTGGATCGATGCGCACGGTGACCTCAACACGCCTGCGACCAGTCCCACCGGAAACGTCCACGGCATGCCGCTCGCTGCCGCCCTCGGTCTCGCGGGCGACACCTTCGAACACCCCGGGCTGACGCTGCCGGCCGTCGATCCCGACCGCGTCGTGCTTCTCGGCGTCCGGTCGCTCGATCCGGCCGAGCGCATGCTGATCCGCGAGACCGGCATCCGGGCGATCACGATGACCGAGATCGACCGGATCGGGATCGAGCGAGCCGTCACCGAGGCGATCGACCGGGCCTCGGGGCCTGGCTTCGTCCACGTGTCGGTCGACCTCGATGCGCTCGACCCCGAGGTGGCCCCCGGCGTCGGGACGCCGGTGAAGGGCGGCCTCACCTACAGGGAAGCCCATCTCGCCTGCGAGGACCTCGCCGAGTCCGGCGTCGTCGCGTCGCTCGAGCTGGTGGAGGTGAACCCGATTCTCGACCGCGAGAACGGCAGCGCGTCGATCGCGGTCGAGCTCGCGGCGAGCGCTCTCGGCCAGTCGATCCTCTGACCGGCGACGGCGCGGTCGCGGCGTGCGGCCTAGCGGGCTCCGAGGGCCGGGCCGAGCACCCGGATCCGGAGCGGCTGGCCCTGACCCGCGTGCAGCATCGATGCCGCATTCCCGCGGTTGATCGCCACCGACATGTTGCGATAGCTGTCCTCGTAGAGGATCACGTCGCCCGGCCGGGCATCGGCGAACGTCCGGGCCATCACCGCGTAGTACCGCTCGCCGGCGAGCTCGAGCTCCACCCGCGTGCCCGGCACCACCCCCGCGTGCTCGGCGTCGTCCCGGGTCAGGTTGAGCGCGATGTTGCCGAAGCTGTCGACGTAGAGCATCGTGGCGTCGATCCGGTCGCCGTCGAACACCGGCTTCGGCAGATCGAGCCGCACGAGAGCATCCGGAGCAAGCGGCGGGCCGAGCTCCTCCAGCGGCACGCCGATCGCGAGGTGGGCGGCCGCAGGAGCGAAGAGGTCCCGTCCGTGGAAGGTGCGCGAGATCGTCTCGAGCGCATAGTCCGGGTTTGCGAGCTCGCGGACCTCGGCGATCCCGGCACGCTCGGCCGCGGGAAGGAGCAGGCCGTTGTCGGGGCCGACGAACACGCGCCCCTCCCGGTCGGCGAGGGCGAGCGGCCGGCGCGCGCCACCGACGCCGGGGTCGACGACCGCGAGGTGGATGCCGGCGGGCATGTAGGGAAGCGTGCTCGACAGCACGAGCGCCCCCTGGAGCACCTGCGTCGGCGGGATCCCGTGGGTCACGTCGATCACACGGACGTCCGGTGCGATCCGGGCGATCACTCCGTGACACGTGCCGACGAAGTCGTCCTGGAGGCCGAAGTCCGTCAGGAAGCAGATGACCACACGCCGAGTCTACGGCGTCGCGAGCGCTCGGCGGACGGCGCCGAGGAGGCCGGCGACGTCGGTCGTAGGTGCCTCCGCGACGACCCGTACGCCGGCGCCTGCCGCCGCACGGGTCGTCTCGGGGCCGATCGAGACGGCCGGTGTCTCCTGCGCGAGTGCGGCGTATGCGCGTGCGGCGGATGCGGACGCCAGGACGACGAGATCGCACGGTGGCCACGCGTCCGGCGTGAGCAGAACGGTTCTGTAGAGCGCCACCACGTCCGCGCCGAGTGCGTCGGGCAGCAGGCGTCGCGCGCCCTCCGCGCCGGCGAACAGCACCCGCCCGGCATCTCCCGGCAGCGCGGCGAGGAGCCCCTCCTGGGTCGACGGCGCCGCCACGACGTCCGCGCCGCCGAACGCCTCCGCCGTCGCCGGGCCGATCGCGGCGACGTTCCGCGGGACCCCGCGCATCCGACGGCGCAGCTCGCGCGCGCCGACGACGCTCGTCAGGACGACCCAGTCGTACGCCTCGACATCGACCGGCTCGTCGCCGAGCGGCTCGACCGCCACGAGCGGGACGTGGACCGCTTCGTGCCCCTCCGCCCGGAGCGCTTCGAGCAGCGCACGCTCGCGGCCGGCGGGGCGCGTGACGACGATCCGCGGCACGATCAGGACGACGCCACTGCCGCACCGCCGCGGAACGTCGGCGAGATCGTGCGACCGGCGACGCCGCCCCGGGGCGGCCCCGACTCCGACCCGTTCGTCGCGCTCCGCCGCGCGACGTCGGTCCGCGACGCGATACCTCTTCTCCCCATCCCTAGCCCCCACCCACCCACGGGGACACCGACGCTACCGACGGACACGTGACGCATCCGTGCCGATTGTGTGCCGGCTGTGTGCCGGGGATGTGACGCGAACGCTGGTGGCGCACGCTCCACGGCGCCCGCCGCGCCGACGACGTTCGCCGCCGGGACCGGAGCAAGGGCGACCGGTGCGTACTCACCGGGCGAGTGCCGCCAGCACGCGGCCGAGCGCCTCGGGGTCGTCGCCCTCCCGGCGCTCGAGCCAGCTCCCGTCCTCGGCAGCCACGAGACCCGTCAGCACCGTCCCGTCGTGGTGTGCCGCGACGGGCGCCAGACAGCCTCCGCCGACAGCGGCGACACAGCGGCGCTCGGCCTCGACGCGCCGGCGCGTCTCGGGATGGTCGGCCGCCGCGACGAGCCGCTCCTCGCCCACCCGCACCTGGAGGGCGAGCGCGCCCTGGCCCGCCTCCGGGAGCATCACCTCGGGGTCGAGCCGGGCACCGACCTCCCCTGCGAGGCCGAGGCGGTCGAGCCCGCAGGCGGCGAGCAGGATCGCGTCGAGCCTCCGCTCGCCGCGCTTGCGCAACCTGGTATCGATGTTGCCGCGCAGAGGCTCGACGGAGAGCGCCGGCTCGAGCGCGAGGAGCTGGGCACGACGACGCACCGATGCGGTGCCGATGCGCATCCCCGGCCGTATCTCCGTCGCGCCGCAGAGCGCGTCGCGCGGGTCCTCCCGGGGCGGGTAGGCCCCGACGGCGAGCCCGTCGACGTCGGTCGACGTCATGTCCTTGGCCGAGTGCACCGCAACATCGATGCGACCCTCGAGCAGTGCCTCCTCGAGCTCCTTGACGAACACGCCGCGGCTTCCGATCTCGCCGAACGGCCTGGTCCTGTCGCGATCACCGGCCGTCGTGATCGGGACGAGCGCGATCTCGACACCCGGCCGTCGCAGCACGTCGGCAGCGCGCCCGGCCTGGGTCAGCGCCAGCCGGCTACCGCGCGAGCCGACGCGAAGCAGCACAGTGGCGGCCGGTCGTCTGCGTCGCCGGAACGCCGCATCCGGTCGTCCCTCTCGGCCGGATCCTGACGAACGCCGTCGGCACCACGAGAGGCAGCGGCCGGCCGCGATGCGCGGAAACCCCTCGGGTCACGCCTCGCTCTCCTCTCCGAGCCCGAACAGGTGGCGCACGACGTCAGCATAGACGAGCCCGTCGGGGGTCACCGCCGCCTCCTTCATCCGGATCGTGGGCAGGTGCAGGAGCTTGTTGACGATCTGCGCGGTGACGGTGTCGACCACGGCCCGCTCGCTCTCCGGCAGCTTGCCTTCGACCCGTGCGAGCTCGGTGGAGCGGATCTCCTCGGCAAGGGCACGGAGCGACGCGATCGCGGGCACCACCGCGAGGGACGCCTGCCAGGCGCGGAAGCGGTCCGCCTCCGCGGCGACGATCCGCTCCGCATGCACGGCCTCCGCGCGCCTCCCCTCGAGTGACGCCGACACGACCGCCTCCAGGTCGTCCACGTCGTAGACGAAGCATCCGTCGACCGCCGCGAGAGCCGGGTCGACGTCACGCGGGACCGCGAGATCGACGAACAGCAGAGGCCGGCCACGGCGGCTCCGCAGCCCCGAGCTCAGCGCGTCCGCCGTGAGGACGAACCCAGGCGCGCTCGTCGAGGAGATGACGACGTCTGCGCCCGCGAGCGCCTGCGCGACCTCGTCGAGCGCGAAGGCGCGCGCGCCGAGCGACGCCGCGAGCCGCTCCGCTCGCTCGACGGTCCGGTTGACGACGCCGGTCACGGCCGCGCCGCGCGAGCGGAGATTCCGCGCGGTCAGCTCGCTGGTCCTTCCGGCCCCGACGAGCACGACGCGGCGTCCGTCGAGCCCCTCGAACACCTGCTGTGCGAGCGCGGCGGCCGCCGCCGGGACGGACGCCGGGCTCTCGCCGATCGCGGTCTCGAACCGCGCGCGCCGACCTGCGTGCAGCGCCATGCGGAACGTCCGGTCGAGCAGCGGCCCCGGCGAGCCGGCCTCGTACGCCTCCTTTACCTGGCCGAGGATCTCCCCCTCGCCCGGGACGAGCGAGTCGAGTCCCGCAGCGACACGGAACAGGTGGAGCGCCGCCGACTCGTCGGCGAGGCGATATGCGAGCGGGGCGAGCGCGCCGGCATCTGCGCCGGCGAGACCGAGGAGCGCCTGCTCCGCCGCCTCGGCCACACCGTCGTCGCGGGATGCCAGGTAGAGCTCCGTCCGGTTGCAGGTGGAGAGCACGACCGCTTCGAGCCGGCCGTCGCTTACCCGCGAGATGTCGCGCGCGACCGCCGCGGCCGTGTCGAGGTCGATGGCGACGCGCTCGCGGAGCTCGAGGGAGGCGGTGTGGTGCGAGACACCGGCGAGCGCGAGCTTCACGAGGCGAAGTGGGTCACGGGAAGGACGACGGCGATCAGGGAGAGGCCTGCGACGAGCGACCACGCCAGCCGGCGGCCCTGGAGGCCGACCTCGCGGCGGAGGAGGAGCGCACCTGCGTAGAGGGCCCAGACGACGACGGTGATCGTCATCGCGAGGTCGACCTCGGCGACGTCGAGCCGCGTGAGGCCGACGACGATCCCCGCGGTGAGCAGCACGAGCCCCACCACGGCCACGCGGGCCGCGAGCCGGTCGAGCGCCTCGAGCGGTGGCAGGCGGAGCCGGAGCACCCGGGCATCTCGCCGCTTGAGACGCCGTTCCTCGAAGAGGTAGAGCGCGGCGACCCCGGCAGCGACCGTGAAGCTGGCGAATGCCGCGAGCATCAGGCCGACGTGGACGTCGAGCGTCCAGCCTGCACTGTCGCCGGTGTGGACGCCCGTGCCGCCGCCTGCCCACGCGAGCACGAGGAGCGCGGCGGCGACGGGCATCACGACGAGCCCGAGCAGTCGATAGCGCGGGTTGCTCCCCCAGGCGAGGTACCCGGTGACGACGAGCCAGGAGAGGAGGTTCAGGGCCCCGGCCCAGGTTCCCCACGGAAAGCCGTCGGACGTCGCCGCCTGGGCAGCAAGCAGGGCCGTCTGCGCGAGCCAGCCGATCCTGACACCCCAGATGCCGAGTCGGCCGTACCTTCCCGGCCCGCGCAGCCCGCCCGCGTAGGCGACGGCGGCCTCGCCGTAGGCGATCAGGGCGGGCCAGACGAGCAGCTCAGCCATCGCGCCGGTCGCCTCCCGAGGCGCGAGCGCGGGCCAGGCGCGCGAGCTCCCCCGTCTCTCGCTCGAGGCGCGAGAGCTTCGTCGCGATGATGGCCGCCCACACCAGGACGAAGACGAGGAAGACGCCGTACGCCGCGGCGACGTACTTCTCCCCCGCGCTCATCGTGCCAGCGCCTCGCGGAGCTCACGGAGATTCGCGTCGGTGCGCTTGCCGGCAAGCTCCGTGCGGTACATGACGTAGGCGAGGAGCGTGATCGCGGCCCACGAGATGCAGAAGGCGGCAAACATCGTGCCGGTCATCTGCGGCCCCTCGCGCGTGAACACCGTCGGGTGGATGAAGTCGCTCGCGAGCCGGATCGCGAAGAAGCTCACCGGGATGAGCGCCACGCCGAAGAGGGCGTAGACGGCCGAGATCCGCTCGCGTCTCGAACCCGGCTCGATCGAGAAGCGGAGCATGAAGTACGCGCAGTAGAAGAGGAACAGGACGAGGAACAGGACCAGCTGGTTCGAGCTCCACGTCCACCAGACACCCCAGGACGCCTTCGCCCAGATCGAGCCGGTCACGAGCGTGAGCGCGCCGAAGATCGTTCCCTGGTGAATGCCGGTGTAGCTCTCGAGGTCGTACCGCTCCCCCCGTGTGAGCAGGAGGCGGAGCGCCTTCCACGCCCCGAGGCCGAAGCAGGCGTACGCGGTGAGTGCGATCGGGACATGGACGTAGAAGATCTTCTGCGAGAGCCCCTGGTCGGCGTCCTCGGGCGCGACGAAGAAGATCATCGCGACCGAAGCGCCGCCAAGCGCGACCGCGAGTCCCGCGAGGGCTGACAGAGTGGGTCTCGTGATGCTCATTCGGTGACGACGTACTCGAACGCCGCCCACGAAAGTATCGCGAACACCGCGTCGTAGAGCCCGAGGAACGCGAGGTACGTCCCCGGTTCGGGCGACACGCTCGACCCGACCCCCCCGACGACGAGCGGGATCGCGAGTGGGAGGAAGAGCAGCGGGAGCAGCACCTCACGACCGCGGGCCGCGGCCGCCATCGCAGACACGAGCGAGCCGACCGCGCAGATCCCGAGCGACGCGAGCATCACGCCGGCGAGAGCGGGCGCGCCGATCGGCGCGAAGAAGAGCGCGAAGGCCGGCAGGGCGACGACTTCCGCCGCAACGAGGAAGGCAAGCGTGGCGATCACCTTGCCGAGCCAGATGGCGCTGCGGTCGGAGGTCGCGAGGACCAGCCCGTCGAGCGCGCCGGCCTCGCTCTCCGGTGACCAGGCACGACCGAGACCGAGGAGCGCCGTGAAGACGAGCGCGACCCAAAGCAGGCCGTAGGCCGCGTCGTCGCCGGCCCCCGCCGGCAGCGCGAAGTGGAAGACGACGAGCGTCGCGACGACGAAGAGCGCCATCGCGGGCAGTGTGTCGCGTGCCCGCAGCTCCAGCCGGAGGTCCTTCCGGGCGAGTGCGGCGACGTCGCCGAGATACGCGGTCAACTGCGCTCCAGGGCGATACGGCCGGTCGCCATCCCGGCGACGCGCTCCGGCTCGTGTGTTGCCACCACCAGTGTGCGGGCGGCGTCCGCGGCGAGCGCGCCGAGCTCGGCGTCGAGCAGTGTGGCGCCCTCGTCGTCGAGTGCCGAGTGCGGCTCGTCGAAAACGACGAGGTCGGGCTCGTGGAGGAGCGCCCGGCAGAGCGCGAGGCGTTGCGTCATCCCGCGCGAGTACGACGAGATGCGTTGGTGCCGAGCCTCCCACAGGCCGAAGCGCTCGAGGAGCATGCCTATCCGCTCTCGCCGCTCGGGCACGCGGTACAGCCTGCCGTACAGGTCGAGGTTCTCGAGCGCGGTCAGCTCGCGGTAGACGAGGGGCTCGTGGCCCAGAAAGCCGACGCGGCGACGGTCGACAGCGACCTCGAGCGACCCACGCGACGGGGCGGCGAGCCCGGCGACGAGCCGGAGCAGCGTCGACTTCCCGGCACCGTTCGGGCCCGTGACGACGAGCGCGCCGCCCCGCTCGAGCTCGAACGAGACGTCGCGGAGCACCGCGCGCACGCCGTAGCGCTTCTCGAGCGCGACCGCCCGGACGACCGCCTCAGCCACGGCCACGGCCCTTCGCGGCACCCGCGGTCAAACGCAGCGCCCGGCGTCGCGAGAGAACCACCCCCAGGGGCACCCCCGGTGCCCTGCTGTCACGCTATCGGGAAATCTGTGACGCATCTGTGCCGGGATCGTGCCGGAAGTGCGACGCGTGCGTGGCGAGGGACCGTCACGACGACGGGGGCCCGAGCCGCTGCGACCGCCGGCCAGGGCCGCGCCGGACAGACGCACGCGACCGGCATCCGCGCGACGGCGCGACCGCCTCGAGGAGCCCGCGCGTGGGCCGTGCGTGGGCCGCGCGTGGGCCGCGCTGACGCGAGAGCGCGACGAGCACCTCCTCGGCCCGGGCGGACAGCGTGCGAGGCGAGCGCCCGCGCAGCCGGCCCTGCGTTGTGTCCCGCCCCGCTCCGGGACCGCCGAGAACCGCCTCGAAGAGACCGTGGGCGGGTTGCGCAGGGCCACAGCCGAGCGCGACGAGCACCTCCTCGCCCGGGCGGACAGCGTGCGCGGCACGTGCCGGCCATCGGTCGCCCGGCGGCGCGCGGGCACTGCCGGACGGCGGCTCAGAGCAGCGTGTCCAGGGCGACGAACGCGCAGAACGTGAGCGAGAGCAGCCCGTTGACCGTGAAGAAGGCGGCGTCGAGACGGCTCAGGTCGTCCGGCCGGACGATCACGTGCTCGTAGAGGAGAAGGGCGGCCACGACCGCGACGCCGAGCCAGTACCAGGGCCCGACACCGAGACCGGCGCCGACGGCGGCGAGCAGCCCGACCGAGCCGGCGTGCATCGCGCGCGCACCCCAGAACACACCGCGAACGCCGAACCGGGTCGCCCACGAGTGCAGCCCCTCGGCGAGGTCGTGCTCCCGGTCGAAGAGCGCGTAGAACAGGTCGAAACCGGCGACCCAGAGGCAGACGGCACCGCCGAGCGCCCATGCCTCCCACGGCAGCTCGCCGGTGATCGCCACCCAGGCGCCGATCGGCGCGAGCCCGAGGCATGCGCCGAGCCACAGATGGCAGAGCCAGGTGACGCGCTTCAGGTACGGGTAGACGACGAACATCACCACGGGGATCGGCCAGAGCCAGCGGACGATCGGCTCGAGCTGGAAGACAGCGACGAGGTAGACGGCCAGCGCGAGCGCGCACAGCGCGGCGACCTGCACCCGCGTGAGCGTGCCGGCGGGCAGCTCGCGGCGGGCGGTGCGCGGGTTGCGACCGTCGATCTCGGCGTCGACCAGCCGGTTGAGCCCCATCGCGAGCGTGCGCGCTCCGACCATCGCCACCGTGACCCATACCATCGGCCCGAGACCGGGCCAGCCGTCGACCGCGAGCAGTGCGCCGACGTAGGCGAAGGGCAGGGCGAAGACGGTGTGCTCCAGCCGGACGAGACGCGCAAGCTTGACGGGCAGCGGTGTCGCGAGCGCGCTCATACCGGCTCCTTCGTCTTCGAGACGAGCTCGACGCCGTCGATCCGCATTCCCTTGTCGACCGCCTTCGCCATGTCGTAGACCGTGAGCGCGGCCACGGCCACCGCGGTCAGCGCCTCCATCTCGACCCCCGTCTGCGCGGTCGTCTCCGCCGCCGCCTCGATCGCCACCCCTTCGTCGTCGACACTGAGGTCGACCTCGACGGTCGTGAGCGGTAACGGGTGGCACAGCGGGATCAGCTCGCCCGTCCGCTTCGCCGCCTGGATCCCCGCGATGCGCGCGACGGTGAGCGCGTCACCCTTCGGCAGCGACCGCAGCCGCGAAGCGGTCGACCGTTCCATGCGCACGCGGCCGCGCGCGACCGCACGGCGCCGCGACACGGGCTTGGCGCCCACGTCGACCATGCGCACCTCCCCGGTCGACTCGTCGACGTGCGAGAGCTCGCTCACCGGAGCGTCTTCCGCACGAGGTGGGCGAGCCCCCGGCGATGGTCGACGACGGACTTCGTGCGGGCGCCGAGACCGTCCGCGTAGAGGGCGCCGAGCAAGCCGCGCAGGCCGTCCACGGCGCGGTCGCCGTAGGGGTACCACCAGCCGGGCGTCAGGCGGCCGCGGTCGGCGTCGACCAGCTTGAGGTGCGAGAGGGCGTAGAGGCCGTGACGAGACCCTGTCCGGCCGAGCCCGGACGCGCGCCGGCCTCCCCACGGCGTCTGCGTGGCGCCGAACGAGTACGCGTGGTCGTTGTGCCACACGGCACCCGTCTCCAGCCTGGACGCGATCGCCCCGGCGCGGTCGGCGTCACGCGTCCAGACGCTGGCGCCGAGCCCGAACGGGGAATCGTTCGCCCAGCGCGTCATCGCGTCGTCGTTGTCCATTTCGACAATGACGGCCGCCGGCCCGAAGAGCTCCTCCCGGACGACTCGTGCGCTCCGGGGCTCTCCGAGGAGCAGCGTCGGCTCGTAGAACCACCCCGGAAGCTCGAGAATCGGACGGCGCCCGCCGGCTGCGACGGTGGCGCCATGCTCGACCGCATCGGCGAGCAGGCCCTCGAACCGCTCGCGCTGCTCCTCGCTGACGAGCGGCCCCACGTCGACACCCGGGTCGATGCCGTGACCGAGGCGCAGCTCGCCGGAGCGGGCGACGAGCCGCTCGACGAACGCATCGTGCAGACCGGGCTGAACCGCGATTCGCTCGATCCCGGCGCAGGCCTGGCCGCAGTTCGTGAAGACGCCCCACAGTGCGCCCTCGACCGCGCGGTCGAGGTCGGCGTCGTCGAGGACGAGCATCGCGTCCTTTCCGCCGAGCTCGAGGATCGCCGGGCACAGGCGGTCGGCCGCCGCCTGTGCGACCGATCGGCCGACCTCGACGGAGCCGGTGAACACGACGGCCGCGACGCCGCGATGCCGCACGAGCGCCTCGCCCACAGCGCCGTCTCCCTGCACCACGCGGACGAGGCCCGGCGGTGCGCCCGCCCGGCGAAAGAGCTCCTCGACCCACCTTCCCGTGAGCGGTGTCAGCTCCGAGGGCTTGACGACCACCGCGTTCCCGGCGGCGACGGCCGCCGCGGTCTGCCGGAGAGGGATCGCAAGAGGGAAGTTCCACGGTGTCACGACCCCGACCACCCCGAGCGGCTCGTAGCGGATCGCACCCCGCTTCTGGCGGAGCACGAGCTGGGGGAAGCCCACCCGCTCGTCGCGCAGGACGCGCGCCAGATTGTCGCCGTGCCAACGGCACGCGTCGGCCGCGACGACGAGCTCGTGCGCGTAGGCCTCGGCGAGAGGCTTGCCCGACTCGGTCGAGATCGTGCGCGCGATCTCGTCGGCGTCCTCGACCAGGACGTGCACGACGCGCTCGAGCAGCCTGCTGCGCGCCTCGAGCGGCTCGCGTGCGAACGCGGCCTGGGCGAGCCGCGCCTCGGCGACGATCTCGGAGAGCTCCTCGGGCGGGGTCACCGCGACGCGCCCGAGCGGCTCGAGCGTCGCCGGGTCGACGGAGACGAGCTCGGCGCTCGCGACGTCCGGGGCGGCGCTCACGGGCGCATCGTAGCCCCGCTGTCGCGGCGCGGCGCACGACGGTCGAGCTCGTCCAGCTCGCCGCCGGCCCACGCGTCGAGGTCGTGTGTCCGCACATGTCGCCTGATCTCGTCCAGCCACGAGCGCCGCTCGTCGACGGGGATCCCGATCGCACGTTCGAGCGCCTCGGCCTGACCCTCGACGTCGAGGGGGTCGACCGGGACGACCCAGTCGCCGAGCTCCTCGAACGCGCCGGCCTCGCGCGAGAGCACGAGCACGCCGTCACGTCGGTTGACGAGGGGCGCCTCCTTGGCGACGAGGTTGAGCCCGTCCATCACGGGGTTCACGAGGAGGACGTCGTACTCGAGATAGGCGGCGATGGAGGCAAGGAAGTCGTCGCGGACGACGAGCGACACCGGCTCCCAGCCCGGCCCCCCGAACCGGGCGTTCACCGCCGCGGCGGCGGCCTCGATCGCCAGCCTGTAGTCCACGTACTCGGGAATCTCCTCGCGGGAGGGATCGAGCAGCGCGAGCAGGCCGATACGGCCCTGGAGCGCCGGAACGCGCTCGAGCAGCCGGCCGAATGCCTCGAACCCGCGGACGGCGTTCTTCGACGGATCGGCTCGATCGACCCGGAGGACGAGGATCTCGGGGCGGGCGGCGGCGAGCTCGTCGCGTCGCTCGCGAACCCCGTCGCCCGCCGCGAGCTGGTCGAACTCCGCAGCGTCGACCGCGATCGGGTTTGCGTGGGACACGCGCTCGGCGTCGTCGCCGCGTCCGAGCAGCGCCTCGCAGCTCTCCACGAACGCCGCGCGCCAGTGCTCGGTATGGAAGCCGACGCTGTCGCACGCGAGGAGACCCTCGTGGATCGCCGTAGCCATCGGTGCCGGGAGCACCGACCAGGCATCGGGGCCGACCCAGGGGACGTGCGTGAAATGGGCGAGACGAACGGCGGGCCGCTCGGCCCGCACGAAGGCCGGGACGAGGTAGAGGTGGTAGTCGTGGACGAACACGGGGGCGTCCGGGACGCGGTCGAGCTCCTCGACGACCGCCGCCGCGAGCGCGCGGTTCGCCTCGACGTAGCCGTCGCGCCAGGCCGGCAGGAGATCCGCGCCCGGATCGCGCTTCAGGTCCCACAGCCCGTGCTGGACGAACCACAGTGCCGGGTTCGCGACGACGCCGTAGAAGAGCCGGTAGACGTCCGCGTCGTGCGCCACGAGGCGCAGGGAGAACGGTGAGCCCGACTGCGAACGCTCAGTGCGGCGCCCCGCCGCCGCAACGTCCCGATCGACCTCGCCCATCGCGCTCGCGACCCAGATGACGTCGTTCCGGTCGACGAGCGGTCGCAGCGCGGTCACGAGGCCGCCGGCGCCGCGGGTCGTGTCGATAGCGCCGTCGAGGACCGCGCCGGAAGCCGACGGGGCCGCGGTTCGAGACGACGATCAGCGGCTCGCGCCGGCCCATCAACCCGTCGTCGGGCGGTTGCCGAGCGTGACGGGGATCGCAAGTCGGCGGTTGCCGCGGAGGACCGTGAAGGTCACCTTCTGGCCCGGCTCGAGCTCGGTGGTCACGAGACGGGAGACGTCGTCTGCGCCCTCGACCTTCGTGCCGTTGATCGCGACGATCAGATCACCCCCGAGCGTCACGTCCAAGCCGTTGAAGACCTCGGTCCGCTGGCCGCCGCGTAGGCCGGCAGCGCCGGCGGGCGACCCCTCCTCGACACGGGTCACGAGCGCGCCACGCTCGGCGCCGAGGCCGAACGCGGCTGCGATCCCCGGGGTGACGTCCTGCGTGCTGACACCGATGTAGGCATACCGCACCGTGCCCGTGCGGAGGAGCTGGTCGAGCGAGCGGCGGGCCAGGTCGATGGGGATCGCGAAACCGACCCCCTCGTTCGTCCCGCTCGTCGTCTCGATCTGCGCGTTGATGCCGATCACGCCGCCCGGCGGCGTCGAACAGCGGTCCGCCGGAGTTGCCGCGGTTGATCGGCGCATCCGTCTGGATCGCGTTCGAGACGCAGAAACCCACCGGTGGCGAGCGAGTCGATCGTGCGCCCGGTCGCGGAGACGACGCCGACGGTGAGCGAGCTCTGCTTGCCGAACGGGCTTCCGATCGCGGCGACCGGCTGGCCGACGACGACCGTCGGCGGACTTTCCGAGCGGAACCGGGTCGAGCTCGTGGTCTGCGGGAGCGACGCGGATCACGCCGACGTCGCTGAAGAGGTCCCAGCCGACGACCTGTCCGCGGATCCGCTCGCCGTCGGAGAACTCGACGTAGACCGCCCGTGCACCCTGGACGTTGGTCCGCGTCTCGGCGGCGTTCGTGATCACGTGGGCGTTCGTGAGGATCGATGCCGTCGTGATCGACGACGAAGCCCGACCCCTGCGCCGTCGCCGGCGGTTCCGAGATTCGCGTAGATCGTCACGACCCCCGAGGCGCGCGCCTTGTACAGCGCCGCGGGATCGAAGGCTGCGCCCGACGTGCCCTTCGTTCCCTTCGTGCCCGTCGGGAGCGGCGACGGGGCCGCGGCCTGCTCGACGACCGTCGTCGTGCTGTCCCCGAGACCCGCGACCGAGCCGACGAGCAGCGCGGTGCCCGCGCCGATCACGGCAGCGAGGACGGCGAGGCCCGCGGCGACCGTGCGACCCATCATGGCCACCGTAGCAACGCCGACCTCGTTTCCACGTGGAAACGCCGTCGGCGGGCGGCCGACGTTTTCACGTGAAAACAGCGAGCTCGCCCGCTGCGACCGCAGCCGCGGGCAGGGACGAGCGTGAAGCGTCGTCCGCCCGTTCGCGACGGTGAGCTCGACGGTCCCGCCCATCCGCTCGGCGAGCTCACGGGCGATCGCGAGGCCGAGGCCGCTTCCGGAGGCATGCGGCCCCTCGACGCGGTAGAAGCGGTCGAAGATGCGCTCCGCATGCTCGGCGAGGGATGCCCGGCCCGTCGTCGGAGACGGCGAGCTCGCGCACGGCCCGCGCGGAGCCCCGTCGCGACGACGATCTCCGTGCCCGGGGTGTGTGCGAGAGGGCGTTGCCGGCGAGGGCGCGGCCGATCTGGAGGACGCGCTCCTCGTCGGCGAGCGGCCCAGGCGTCGACGTCGGTCTCGAGGACGAGCCGGTGGCCGGTCGCCTCCGCGAGCGGCGTCAGCTCCTCGGCGAGCGAGCGCGCCGCGTCGGCGAGCACGACCTCCTCCTGCTCCACGTGCAGCCGCCCTGCGTCCATCCGCGAGAGGTCGAGCAGATCGGCCGCGAGCTTCGTCAGCCGCTCGACCTGCTCGCGCGTCGTCGCGAGGAAGCCGGCACGCGTCTCCTCGTCGAGGTCTTCGTCGGCCATCAGCTCGAGAAAGCCCGCCAGCGAGAACAGCGGCGTGCGGAGCTCGTGCGACGCGTTCGCGACGAACTCCTTGCGCGCGGTGTCGAGCTGCGACAGCTGCACCCGCATCCGGTCGAACGCCACGGCGAGCTCGCCGAGCTCGTCGTCGCCCTGGTCGACGACCGGCTCGTCGAACTCCCCCAACGCGATCCGGTTGGCAGCCCGTTCGAGCCGCCGGATCCGCCGTGCGTGCAGCGTCGCCGCGAAGCTGCCGAGGATCGCCGCGATCGCGAGCGCGACACCGCTCGCGTACAGCATCCGCCGCTTGACCACGCGCACGGTCGCCAGCTGATCCTCGATCGGAGCCGAGAGCAGGAGGACGTTCCCCGAGACGAGGGGCACGGCGACCTCCGCGAAGGGCCGGCCGAGCCGGTCGACGCGGCCGCGGGCGACACGCGACTCGCTGGCGGCCCCGAGGGCGACCGTGTCCTCTCCGATCGCACCCGCGCTCGACGCGGAGTCGGCCAGCGTCCGCAGCGACAGGGGCTCGGGCCCGAAGACCTGGAAGATCACGACGCGTGCGTTGTAGAGGAGCGACGCCGCGTCCGCGAAGCTGTCGATCGCGAGCGGCTGGTTGAATTCCCCGCGCGCATCCGCGCGCGAGTAGCCGTACGCGGTCGAGTTGGCGTCACGCTGGAGCTCGTCGAGGCGCTCGGCGACCAGGCGTCGCTCGAGCGAAGGGACGACCATCAGGTACGCGCCGGCGAGCGCCCCGCCCACGATGAGGAGCAGCGCGACCGCGAGCTTCGTACGGATCCCGCCGGGGAGGCTCATCCGTCCCGAAAGCGGTACCCGGCGCCGCGGACGGTGAGGATCAGCTCGGGCTCCCGCGCGTCGCGCTCGATCTTCTCGCGCAGGTGACGGACGTGGACGTCGATCGTTCGCGGCTCGCGGTAGTCCGCGCTGCCGCGAATCCGCTCGAGCAGCTGCCGGCGGGTGAAGACGATGCCGGGGTCGCTCGCGAGAAGGGCGAGCAGCTCGAACTCGACGAAGGTGAGCTGGATCGCCTCGCCGCGCACGTCGACGCTGCGCCGCGGCAGGTCGATCACGACGTCGCCGCGGTCGATCACCTCGTCGCGACGGCTCGCGTGATGGGGTGTCGCGGCGCGGCGCAGCAGAGCACGGACGCGGCTTCGGAACTCGCGGATCGAGAAGGGCTTGGTGATGTAGTCGTCGGCGCCGAGCTCGAGGCCGAGGACCTTGTCGAGCTCGTCGTCGCGCGCCGTCAGCATGATGATCGGCACGGTGCTCTCCGAGCGCAGCCGCCGGCAGACCTCGAGGCCATCGACTTTCGGCAGCATGATGTCGAGGACGACGAGGTCGACGTTCTCCTCCTCGAAGCGGCGCAGCGCCTCGTCGCCGTCGCGTGCCTGGACGACCTTGTAGCCGTCGCGCTCGAGGGGGTACGTGAGGAGCGACTGGATGGCGTCCTCGTCGTCGACGAGGAGGATGGTCGAGGACGAGTCCGGCATCGGAGTGGAGAGACGCGCCCCCAACGCGGGCGTACGGGCCTGCCCGGCCCTACTATAGCCCCCTGCATGGAGCCCGCCCGCCTCGGCACGAGCAAGCGGAGGCCGCGGCGCGGCTCGGTCGAGCGGCCCGTCGACCTGCGGATCGTGCGCAACCTGGGCGCGCTGCTCGTGGTCCCGCTGCTGCTGCTGCTCCTCACCATGGTGCGCACCGGGCCACTCCCCGCCCCGGCGCTTCCGCCCGCGTTCGACGGCCGCACGGCGGCCGCACTGACGGCGGAGCTCGTGGGCGACAATGCGAACCGCGTGCCCGGCTCGCCCGGAGCCGCGAGCGCAGCGCAGTGGTTCCGGGACAAGCTCGCCCTCTACGGGCTGCCGGTGCGGGAGGACGTCTGGCGCCAGGACGTCGCGGGCCTCGGCGACGTCGAGCTCAGAAACCTCGCGACCGTCGTCCGGGGGACGCTGGCCGAGACGATCGTCTTTGTAGCCCACCGTGACAACAACGGCCTCAGTGCCGGAGCAAACTCGGACGCGAGCGGGACCGCGGCCCTCGTCGAGCTGGCGCGTGCGTACGCGACGGCGGGAACGACCGAGTCCGCGCGGACGCCGCTGCACACCCTCGTCTTCCTCTCGGCGGACGCGCGGAGCGTACGGCTCGCTCGGCGTCGCCCGCTTCGCCGCCCATTCGCCGCTCGCGCGCGATGCGGTGGCCGTCGTCTCGCTCGACGGGATCGCGGGCGAGGCGCCGCCCCGGCTGGAGATCGCCGGGCTCGGCGGCGCATTCGCCGCCGCCGGCGCTCGTCGGCACCGCGGACGCGCGGGTCGCGACGGAGACCGGCGGCGCTCCGCGCGCGACCCGGATTCCTCGACCAGCTCGTGTCACTCGGGCTCCCGTTCGGGTACGGGGCGCAGGCACCGCTCCTGGGCAAGGAGATCCCCGCCGTGCGGCTCACCACCGCGTCGGACGGCGGGACGCCTCCCGGCGGCGACGAGATCGCGACGCTCGACCGCGCGCGGCTCACGCAGCTGGGCCGAGCGTCGGAGACGCTCCTCAACTCGCTCGACGCCGCGGTCGAGCTTCCGACCACGACGGCGGGGGCGCTCTACCTGGGGAGCCGCGCCGTCCGCGGATGGGCGCTCGGGCTTCTCCTGCTCGTCGCGGTCGTCCCGTTCGCGGGCGCTGCGCTCGACCTCCTCTCGCGCTGCCGTCGCCGTCGCCTGGCGCTGCGCGCCGGCGTGGCTCGCGTTGCGGCGGCGTTTCGGGCTCTGGCTCGTCGTGCTCGCGCTGCTCGGCCTGGCGGCGCTCGTGGGTGCGCTCCCCGTGGAGCCCGAGCTCCCGCCGGCGCCGGACCAGCCGCCCGTCGACCGGTGGCCCGTCGGCGCCGTCGCCCTGGGCGTCATCGCCGTGGCGCTCGTGTGGGTCCGTGCCCGCTCGCACCTGATCCCCCGGGCGCGCGCGCGACCCGAGGAGGACCTCGCGGCGTACGCCGTCGCGTTCGTCGCGCTCCTCGGCATCGCAGCCTGGACGGCGTTGGTCTCGCCCGTACAGCCTCCTGTTCCTGCTGCCCTCGCTCTACGCGTGGCTCGCTCTGCCGCAGCTGCGTCGCGGGCCTGCATGGCTGACGGACGTGGCGTTCGGGATCGGGCTCTCCGGTCCCGTGCTGGCCCTCGTCGTACTCGGCGAGCAGCTCGACCTCGGGCTCCGCGCACCGCTCTACGCCGCCTCGCTCCTGACGACCGGCGTCGTGCCGTGGGGCGCCACGCTCGCACTCACCGCATGGGCGGCCGTGGCGAGCTTCGTCGGGGCGATCGCCGCCGGCCGCTACGCGGCGCCGAGCGGCAGGTAGCGGACGAGCGAGCCCGCGGCGAGCTCCCCGTCGCCCCTCGGGACGTGGACGAGCGCATCCGCCGAGGCGGCGCGGACGATCATGTGCGAGTCCTGACCCTCGATCGGCACGAGCAGGACACCGTCGCGGCCGTACTCGATCCGCACGCGCTGGAAGTCGTCCCGTTGCGGGTTGCGGCGTGCCGTCTCGCCGAGCGGCCCGACAGCGAAGCGCGGCGCAGGGTCACGTGCACCCTGGAGCGCGCGCAGGGCCGGGACGACGAACAGCACGGCACCGACGAGGGACGAGACCGGGTTTCCGGGAAGACCGAAGACCAGCGTCTCACCCCGGGTCGCGAACGCGATCGGCTTGCCCGGCCGCATCGCGACACGCCAGAAGATCTCGTCCGCCCCGAGCTCGGCGAGAATGCCCCGCACGAGGTCGTGGGGACCCATCGAGACGCCCCCGGACGTCACGAGGACGTCGGCCTCGAGCCCGCGCTCGAGGGCCGCCCGGTGGGCGGCGGGGTCGTCCGAGACGGTCTCGCGCGGTGCCATGTCGGCGCCTGCCTCGCCCAGGAGCGCGGCGAGCATGACCCCGTTCGACTCGTAGATCTCACCGTCGGCGAGTGGCGCTCCCGGCTCCCGGAGCTCGGTACCCGTCGTCACGATCGCCACCCGGGGGCGCGCCCCGCAGCGTGGGTGCGAGACGCCGGCGGCGGCGAGCGCGGCGATCCGCGACGGAGAGAGCTGCGTGCCCGCAGCCACGACCGTGTCGCCCGCGCGGACGTCGCCGCCCAGCGGTCGCACGTTGACGCCCGCCGTGACGGTGTCCGGCACCGAGACCGTGCCGTCGCCCTCGACGACGAGCTCGACGGGCACGACCGCGTCCGCACCTTCCGGGACGACGCCGCCGGTCGCGATCGCCATTGCCTCGCCCCCCGCGAGCGGTCGCGGCGCGGGCCTCCCCGCCGCGATGCGGGCGACGACCGGGAGCGTCCCCGGCGTGTCCGCTGCGCGGACGGCGAACCCATCCATCGCGGAGCTCGGGAAGCGCGGCAGGTCGATCGCGGCTCGGGCGTCCTGCGCCAGCACGCGGCCGGAGGCATGCTCGAGCGGCACGGGCTCGGCGGGCAGCGGCCGGGCGCATGCCAGGACGTGCGTGAGGGCGTCCTCGACGGTGACGAGATCGGCCACGGCGCGGACGGTACACACGGGGTACGCTCGGGCGCGTGATCTCTGTCGTCGTCCCCGTCCGTGACGAGGAGCTCACCGTCGAGCGGCTCTACGACGAGCTCGCACGGGCGCTCGCCGAGCGCGGCGAGCCATGGGAGGTCGTCTTCGTCGACGACGGGTCGCGCGACGGCACGCACGCCGCGCTCGTCCGCCTCCACGCCGCCGCGCCGAACGTCCGCGTGATCAGGCTGCGGCGCAACGTCGGCAAGGCCGCGGCGCTCGACGCCGGCTTCCGCGAGGTCGAGGGGGAGATCGTCGTGACGATCGACGGCGACCTGCAGGACGACCCGGCCGAGATCCCGCGGCTCCTCGCCAAGCTCGACGAGGGGTACGACCTCGTCACCGGCTGGAAGACGCGGCGCAACGACCCGTTCGCGCGACGGGCCCTCTCGCGGATCTTCAACACGGTGACCGGGTGGCTGTCGGGCGTGCGCCTGCACGACATGAACTGCGGGCTCAAGGCATTCCGGGTCGACGTCGCCCGCGAGCTCGACCTCTACGGAGAGCTGCATCGGTTCGTCCCGGTCCTTGCGCACGACCTCGGCTTCCGCGTCACCGAGCTCGGGGTCAACCACCGGCCGCGCGCGCACGGCCGGAGCCGCTACGGGATGGAGCGGTACGCGCGCGGATTCCTCGACCTGCTCACGGTCACGTTCATGAGCCGCTACCGCCACCGGCCACTGCATCTCTTCGGGGGCCTCGGGCTGCTGCTCGGGACGGTCGGCACCGGGATCCTCGTCTACCTGACGATCGAGAAGCTCGCCGGCGAGGCGATCGGCAAGCGGCCGCTGCTCCTGCTCGGCGTCCTCCTCGTCGTGGTCGGGATCCAGTTCCTCTCGCTGGGCCTGCTCTCCGAGCTCGTGACCAGCCAGCACCGCGAGCGGCTGCGCGCGCTCGACGATCGACGCTCGAGGCTCGTCGACGAGATCCTGCGGTAGCGGGTGAAGGCGCTCTACTTCGGGACGTACGACCGCGCGTCCCCGCGCAACACGCAGGTGGTCTCGTGCCTGCGGCGCGCGGGGGTGACGGTGGTCGAGCGGCACCGCGAGGTGTGGGGGCGCCACAACTGGTCCGTCGGGCTCGGCCAGCTCGCCCGCATGGCGCGCGCCGAAGGAGCGCTCGCCCGGCGCAAGGAGGACGACGCAGACATCGTGGTGGTCGGGTATCCCGGTCACTTCGACATGCCCTCCGCAAAGCGGGTCGCGCGAGGGCGCCCGGTCGTGTTCAACCCGCTCGTCTCGCTCCACGACACCCTTGTCGGCGACCGCGCCCGGTTCGGGCCCCGCTCGCCGGCCGCGGGGCTCCTTCGCGCGGTGGACAACGGCGCGTTCCGCGCTGCCGACCTCGTCGTCGCCGACACGGAGGCGCACGCGGCCTTCTTCCGGCAGGCCTTCGGTCTGCCCGAGGACCGCGTCGCGGTCGCGCTCGTGGGTGCCGACGAGCCCCTCTTCAGGCCCGGCTGGCATCCGCCCGAGCCGTTCCACGCCCTCTTCGTCGGGAAGCTGATCCCGTTGCACGGTGTGGAGACGATCCTCGCCGCGGCCGCGCTGGCGCCCGACGTCCCGTTCCGGGTTGTCGGCGACGGCCAGCTCGGGGACCTGCTCGCAGGGCGCCCGGCCAACGTCGAGCACATCCCGTGGATCCCGTACGAGGAGCTGCCGGAGGCGTATCGCGCGGCCGGCTGCGCGCTCGGCGTCTTCGGGACGGGCGGCAAGACGGCGCGGGTGATCCCCAACAAGGTGTTCCAGGCGCTCGCCTGCGCGCGGCCGGTGATCACCGCCGACACGCCGGCGGCGCGCGAGCTCCTCACCGACGGGGTGGACGCCCTGCTCGTCCCCGCCGGCGACCCCGGGGCGCTCGCCGACGCGGTGCGGCGGATCGCCGCGGACCGCACCGGCGCGGAGCGGCTCGCGCTGGCGGGACGCGAGACGTTCGAGGCACGTGCCTCGGAGGACGTTCTCGGCGCGCGGTGGCGGTCGCTGCTGGAACGGGCGGCGGCGCGAGCGTGACCCGTCCGGCGCGCCTCGTCGGAGCCGGCTGCCGCGGCCTTCGCCATGGGGCTCGGCGCGCTCGCCGTGCTCCAGCACCGGGCGTTCTGGACCGGACGCTTCGACGTCGGGAACCTCGTCCAGGCCGTCTGGTCGACGGCGCACGGCGACACCCTCTCGGTCACGGGCCTGACCGGGCGGCAGATCTCGCGGCTCGGTGCCCACTTCGACCCGATCGTGGTCGCGTTCGCGCCGCTCTGGTGGCTGTGGCCGGACGCGTCGATGCTGCTCGTCGCCCAGGCGGTCGCGGTCGCGACGGGCGCGGTCCCCGTGTACCTGCTCGGCCGCAGGCACCTCCGCTCCGAGTGGGCTGCGGCGGGCTTCGCGCTCGCCTACCTCCTGCACCCCGCCACCCAGTGGCTCGTCCTCGACGACTTCCACCCGGTGGCGCTCGCGACGCCGCTGCTTCTCTGGGGCTTCTGGTTCCTCGACTCCGACCGGCTGGTGGCGTTCGCCGTCGTCGCGGGGCTCGCGTGCCTGACGAAGGAGCAGATCGGGCTCGTCGTCGCCGCGATGGGGCTGTGGTACGCGCTCCGGCCCGGCCGGCGGCGGGTCGGGGTCGCGATCGCGGTCGCGGGAGCGCTCGTCTCGCTCGTGGCGGTCGCGGTCGTGGTGCCGCACTTCGCGCCGGGTGGCGGATCGCCGTTCGAGAGCAGGTACGACGCGGTCGGCGGGTCGCCCGGCGGGATCGCCAGGACGGCGGTCACCGACCCGGGCACGTTCATCGGCGAGCTCGCGAGCGGGCGCGACGTCGGCTATCTCGCACGGCTGATCCTGCCCCTCCTCGGGCTCCCGCTGCTGGCGCCGCTGGCCGCGCTGACCGCCGCGCCCGAGCTCCTCCTCAACCTCCTCTCGGGAACGCGCACCCAGACCTCCGTCCACTTCCACTACACCGCCGGCGCGCTGCCCGGCCTGTTCGTCGCCGCAGTGCTCGGCGCCGCGCGCCTGCGACGGCGCTTCGCGTGGGCGAACCGGCCCGAGGGACGGGCCGTGGTCGTGTCCACGCTGCTCGCGGGCGTGCTCCTCGGACCGCTGCCCGTCTGGCGCGACGTCCCGCTCGGCTCCGATCTCGCCGCGCGCGAGCACGTCGTCGGGCACCACGCGAGGGTCGCCGCCCGGGCGATCGCACTGATCCCGCCCGGCGCGCCGGTCAGCGCGACGAACACCCTCGGGGCGCACCTCTCCGAGCGACGTCGCGTGTTCAGCTTCCCGGTGCTCGCGGAGGCCTCCTGGGTGGCCGTCGACCGGCAGCGCCCGAGCTACCGCGACCGGGCGGACGCGCCCCGCCCGTTCGCCCGCGCATACGCGGCTCTCCGCGCGGGCGGCCGCTATCGCATCGTCTTCGACGAGGACGGCATCGTCGTGCTCCGACTCAGAGCGGGATCGTCTGCGGGAGCAGGTACGCCGTGAGCGCGAGCGCCGCGATCCGCGCCAGCCGGTCGTCGTCCTCCGGGGCGGCGAGCGGCACCGCCCAGGCGAGGTACCAGACCGCGAGGTAGGGGGTCGTCGCGAGGACGAGGCACGCCGCGCTCCCGAGCCGCGCGCGCCCCCCGAGCGCATCCCGTGCGAGCAGGCCGAGGCCCGCCGCGAGCGCCGCGAGGGCGACGCCGAGCGCAATCCCGTGGGGGAGCCCGAGCTGCTCGAGCCGCGAGGGGAGCGCGTAGCTCGTCCGGCGCACCGCGTTGTCGGTGAGAGGGCCGAGCGCGCCGAGCCAGTCGACGCCGTAGCGCCACGTCGCGATCGCGCCGCCGACGATCAGGGTCGCGACGAGGCTCGCGGCGCCGGTCGGGCGCGGCACGGGCGCGGTCGGCGAGCGCCGCCAGCGCGAAGAAGACGAGCGGCACCCACTTGACGAGCGCCGCCAGAGCCCAGACGACCCCCCCGAGCGTCGCCCTGCGCTGCGCCCCGAGCGCAACGGCCGTCGCCAGGAGCGCGCCGACGAGCGCGTCGTTGTGGCCACCGCCCCCCGCGTGGATCGCCAGCACGGGGTTCCAGCCGACGAAAGCCGCCGCGAGCTCGGGTCTCCGGGAGCTCCGGGAGACGGCCACCGTCGCGACGAGCACCGACAGCGCGGCGAGGCTCTTGAAGATCCAGGCAGCCGCGTCCGCCGACGAGCCCGCAGCGCGCGCGGCCTGCTCCGAGACGAGCGTGAAGGCCGGGCCGTAGACGCTCGTCGTGTCGCGCCAGTCGGCGCCGAGGTACGGGGCGGCGGGGCTGTCGGGAAACGCGGCGGGCGGATCGGCGTACGGGTTGCCCGCCCCCTCGGCCGCGATCCAGCCGTAGCCCCAGTAGGTCCACGCGTCCGTCGAGAGCAGGAGCGGCGACGCGAGGGGAACCAGTTGCACCGCCGCCGCCAGGAGGATCGCTGCCCGGAGCGCGAGCCGTTGCCGGCGCAGTACGGCGAGCCCGGCGAGGTAGGCGGCGAACGCGGCGGTGAGGAGCAGGAGGAACGGCCAGGCCGTTCCCTGCTCCGCGAGACCGCCGTCGCGGGGGACGAGCGGCGAGCCGTCGCGCCAGGCGAGGGCCGACGAGAGCGCGACGAGGCACGCGGTGACGAGACCGGCGGCGAGCGCCGACCTCGAGCTCACGGCTCGGCGGGACGGCCGCCGTTCGTCGACGGCCCGGAGGGACTCGTGCCGGTGGCCCCGGCTCCGCTCGGCGCGGCCGGCGCCGGCTTCGCGGCCGCAGCCTTCGGCGGCTGCGGGGTGTCCTTCGACGGCGGCGGCGTTGCGGTGGTCGCCGTCTCGTCGGTCGTCGTGGACGGCGTCGCCGGAGCGCGGTAGTACGGGTCGTACGAGAGCGCCCAGGGACCGCGCTGCCAGCTCTGGTACGTCACCGGCTGCCGCGGCTCCGGGAAGTCGCGCGCCGGCAGCCTGGCCAGCGCCGGATACATGAACGTCCGCCAGATCTGCGCCGGGAACGAGCCGCCCGACACCGAGATGCCGTGGACGTCGGTCATCGGCACCTCGCCGCGCGTGTAGCCCATCCAGACGGCGGTCGAGAGCCCGGGCGTGTAGCCGACGAACCACGCGTCCGCGTGCTTGTCGGTGGTTCCCGTCTTGCCGGCGGCCGGTCGGTCGAGCGCGGCGGCGGTGCCGGTCCCGTAGCGCACGTTGTCCTCGAGGATCCGCGTGACGACCGACGCCACGCCGTCGGGGATCACGCGCGTCCGCTGGTGGTGCGCGGCCCACCGGTCGTCGGGCTTGCCCTTGAGGATCACCCTGCGGATCGCCGTCGGCTCGTTGTAGACCCCGCCGGCGGCGAGGGTCGCATACGCGGACGCCATGTCGAGTGGCGAGACGGCGACCGAGCCGAGCCCCATCGCCGGCGGGTACGCACCGTTGACCTGCAACGGGGTTCGGACACCGAGCCGGCGGGCCATCGCCGCGACGCGGGCGGGGCCGACGTCGAGCGTCAGCTGCGCGTAGACCGAGTTGTCCGAGCGGAGCGTCGCGCGCTCCACCGAGGTCCAGCCGGTGTAGCTCGAGTCGTAGGTGCGCACGCACCACCAGCTCCCGTCGTCGCAGTTGCCGTTCGGCGTCGGGCGGTACATGAACGGCGCCGAGACGTAGTACGTCGATGCCGGGTCCATGCCGCGATCGACCGCCGCCGCGAGCACGAACGTCTTGAACGTCGAGCCGGGCTGGCGGCGCGCCTGCGAGAGGAGGTTGAACTGGTTGTTCGCACGGCCGGGGACGATCGCGGTCATCGCGCGGATCGCGCCGTTCGCCGGGTCGATCGAGACGATCGCCGCGGCGGGATCGGTCTTCCGGGTGAGCGTGTCGCTGATCGCCTTCCGCGCGAGGCGCTGCCAGCGCGGCTCGATCGTCGTGTACACCTTGAGCCCGCCCGACCGGACGGTCTCCGCGCCGTACGCGTTGACGAGCTGGTCGCGGACGTAGCCGAAGAAGTAGGGCTCGCGGATCTGCTCGTAGAGCCTCCCCGGCTGGAGGCCGATCGGCTGGCGCCGTGCCCAGCGGTGCTGCGATCGAGATGATCATCCCCTCGTCGAGCATCGCGTCGAGCACCTGGTCACGGCGCTGCACCGCCCTCGTCGCGTCGACGAGCGGGTCGTACGTCGTCGGTGCCTGCGTGAGCCCGGCGAGGAGCGCGGCCTGGGGCAGCGTGAGCGAGCGGGCCGAGCGCGAGAAGTAGGTCCGCGAGGCCGCCTCCGCTCCGTAGGCGAGGTTCCCGTAGAAGACCGAGTTGAGGTAGGTCGCGAGGATCTTCTGCTTCGACCAGGCATCGTCGAGCTTCACCGCGAGGCACGCCTCGGTGACCTTGCGCTGGACGGTGCGCTCGTTGGAGATGTAGAGGTTGCGGACGAGCTGCTGGGTGATCGTCGAGCCGCCCTCGACGACGCTGCCCGGCCTTCATGTCGCGCCAGAGCGCGCGTGCGATGCCCTCGGCGTCGATCCCGCCGTGCTCGTAGAAGCGGCGGTCCTCGATCGCGACCGTTGCCTGCCGGAGCCAGGGCGACATCCGGCTGAGCGTCACGACCTCGCGGTTCCGCTCGGCCGGGATGACGCCGAGCAGCGAGCCGTCGGCCGCGTAGACGAACGTGTTCTGGCCGATCCGCGTCGGCCGCAGGGCGTCGAGGTCGCACTTCGACCCGAACGCGAGCACCGCACCGCCGGCCGCGATCGCCCGCGGCGATCGAGGACGCCGCGCGAGCACGACGAGGACGAGCGCGACCTTCCGGCCGTGCCTCGGCCGCGGGCGCCGGCGGCGGAGGCGGACGGCCGGGGCGGGCGCGCCGACCCGGGCGCGGGCGCCTCGAACGGCTCATGCGGCGATGGTAGCCACGTCGGGAGCAGGATTCCGCGTGCGGGAGCGCGACCCCTCGCGTGCGTTTGCGGCGTTATCGTCGAGGCGTGCGGGGCGCCCTCGCAGCGTCGTGGCCGGCGCTCCGGATCTTCCTCTGGAGCAGGCTCGCCGATCTGGGCGCTCGCGGCGGGGACGGTGCTCCTCTTCGAGGACGAGCTCAACCCGTCCCGCGGGCGCTGGGACACCCCCCGCCTGCACGAGCTCGGGAGCGGCGGTCGACGTCTGGGCGCGCTGGGACAGCAACTGGTACCTGCGCATCGCCGAGAGCGGGTACAGCTGGCCGTCGAGCACGCCGGCGTTCTTCCCCGGCTACCCGCTGCTCGTCGCGGGTCTCGGCCGCGTCGCTCGGGAACCGCTTCCTGCTGGCCGGGCTGGTCGTCTCGCTCGTCGCGTGCGCCGCGGCGTTCGTGCTCCTCCATCGGCTGGTGCTCGACCGGCTCGGGAAGGAGGACGCGCCGCAGGTCGGTGCTCTACCTCGCGCTCTTCCCGACCTCGTTCTTCCTCGGCGCCGTGTACGGCGAGTCGCTGTTCCTGCTGCTCGCGGTGGGGACCTTCGTGCTGGCCGAACGCGGGCGGCTCGGGTCGGCGTCCGTCGCCGCGGGCCTTGCGCTGCTGACCCGGGCACAGGGGGTCGCGCTCCTTCCCGCGCTCGCCGTGTTCGCGTGGCGCTCCGACCGCCGAGGGCGGAACCTCGCGCTGCTGGCCGTCCCGCCCGGCATGTTCCTCGCTCTTCCCGCTGACGCTCGAGCTCTGGATCGGGCACGGTCTCGCGTTCGTCGACGCGCAGAGGGTCTGGGAGCGCTCGCTCGCCCCGCTCGGCCCGCTCGGCGGGCTCGTGCAGGCGATCGGCGAGGGTGACGTGGTCGGGCCGATGCTCGGCGTCGCGATGCTCGCTCTCGCCGTCGCTGGCGTGGCGTGTCGCTCGGGCCGCGCCTACGGCGCTCTACGCGCTTGCGGCGCTTGCGATCCCGATGGCGCTGCCGTCCGAGCGGCTCGGCGGGCTCTACTCGTTCCCGCGGTTCGCGCTCGTCGCGTTCCCGTGCCTCGTGGCGCTCGCCGTCGTCGGCCGCGACCGGCGCGTGCACGTCGCGGCGGTCACGGTTCTCGCGGCGGGGCTGGCGGTCGGCGTGGTTCGATGGGCGCTGTGGTACTGGGTCGCCTGACCGGAGGTCCCTCGCCCCCGGCCTGCGTCGGCTGGGCGATCCTCGTGACGAGCCTCGCCGCGCTCTCGTACGCAGCCAACATCGCCGGCGGCAAGCCCCCGAGCGACGTGCTCTATCAGTGGTCGACCGCGGCAGGCGCGCTCGTGCAGTACGGGATCATCCTCGCCGATCGTGCTCGCGCTCGCGCGCGGGATCGCGCCCGCGACACTCGGCCTGCGCAGGCCCGAGTCGTGGGCGCGGGCCGCCGGGTTGATCGTGGCGGCGCTCCTGACGATCTGGGTGCTCGGCGCGATCCTCAACATCTTCCTCAAGGCCGGTGAGGAGCAGGGCCTCGTACCCGACGGCTGGGACTCCTCCCGCGCGGCGCCCTTCGTCGCGAACTTCGTCGTCGTCGCCCTCGTCGCGCCGTTCGTCGAGGAGCTGACCTACCGCGGGCTCGGCTTCGCGGCGGTGCGGGACGCGTACGGCGGCGGCAGCGGCGATCGTCGTCACCGCGATCGCGTTCGGGCTCGCGCCACGGCCTCTTCGTCGCGCTGCCCGTGCTCTCGATCTTCGGCGCGATCCTCGCCTGGCTGCGATTCAAGACCGAGAGCCTCTACCCGACGATCATCCTCCACGGCGTGTTCAACGGCGCGGCGCTCATCGCGGCGGTGACGATGTGACGCGACCGGTTCGACGAGCTGCGCGAGCGCGATCGCCGCAAACGACCGCGCGATCGTCGAGGCGGTCAACCTGCGGCTCCGGCTCGTCGCGGAGCTCTGGCGCCTGAAGGCGGAGCGAGGCGACGCACGGCTCGACCCCGATCGCGAGCGCGGCTGCGCGAGGCGCTCGCGGCCGCGAACGCGGGGCCGCTCTCGCCGAAGGGCCTCGACCGCCTCGTCGGCGAGCTGCTCGCCCTGACGAAGGACGAGCTCGGCGGGGTCTAGGCGGTCAGGCCTGCGGCTCGTCCGGGCCGGTCGCGAACTCGTCGGGCGAGACGGTGTCGAGGAACTGCCGGAACTCGTCCATGTCGACCTCGCCGAGGCTCACGCGGTGCGCGTAGTCGAGATCCGGCTCGTCGCCCTCGAACTCGACGCCCGACTCCTCGATCACGTCGTCCTCGGCGAAGATCTTCGCGTCGGCGCGCAGCGCGATCGCGATCGCGTCCGACGTGCGGGAGTCGATCTCGATCTCCGTCCCGTTCCGGACGAGGGTGATGCGGGCGTAGAACGTGCTGTCGCGCAGCTCGGTGACGGTCACGCGGTCGACCTGCGGCGTCGAGCGAGTCGATGATCGCGCACGCGAGATCGTGCGTGAGGGGCCGCGGCGGTTCCTGGCCCTGCAGGCGCATGAGGATCGCGGCGGCCTCCGGGTGCCCGATCCAGATGGGCAGGTACGTCCTCCCGCCGGCCGTTCGCAGGAGCACGATCGGCTGCTTGCCGACGAGGTCGAAGCTCACGCCGTAGACCGTCATCTCCTGCATGACCCGTGTCCAAGTGTAGCCCTGTGCTTGTTTGCGCAAGACGGGGATCCGCCGAGCGGATCCCCGTCGCGCGAAGACCCCTGAAGGACGGCGGCTTCGCCGCCGCAACGCGCCCGCGCCGTGCCGCCCGCGCACCGCGCGCCGAGCGCGAAGCCGGGTTCGCCGGGCGGGCTTCGCTACACTCGTCAGCCGCGCGGGCGATTAGCTCAGTCGGTTAGAGCGCCGCTCTGATAAGGCGGAGGCCCCTGGTTCGAGTCCAGGATCGCCCATATCCGGCGCCCGCGCACGGCGGCGCACGGAGAGCTAGAGCGACTCGAGTGCCTCGACGAGCTCCGCGAGGCGGGTCTCGTCGCCGAAATGGAGCTCGAGCTTGCCGGCGGAGACGCGGGCGGGCAGTCCGGTGAGCCGCTCGGCCGCGGCGCGGGCGCGCTCGGCGAGGGCAGGGTCGACGGGCGTCGACGCGGGGGCGGCGACGGGCGCCGCCGTCCTGCGCTGCGCGCTCGGTCGCGCGCACGGTGAGGCCGTCTCGCGCGACCCGCCGGGCGAGGCGCGTCCGTGCCTCGTCGTCGGGAAGCGCCAGCACGGCGCGTGCATGGCCCTCGGTGAGCTCGCCGCGGGCGAGCATCCAGAGCACCTCCTCGGGCAGCTCGAGCAGTCGCAACCGGTTCGAGACCGCCGGGCTTCGAGCGTCCGACCCGCTCGGCGACGTCACCCAGCGAGAGCTCGAACTCGTCGATCAGCGCAGCGTAGGCGCGGGCCTCCTCGACGGGCGACAGGTTCTCGCGGGCGACGTTCTCGACGAGGGCGAGGAGGAGCGCGTCGCGGTCGTCGGCGTCGCGGACGAGGGCGGGTAGCGTCTCGAGGCCGGCCTCGCGCGCCGCACGCCAGCGGCGCTCGCCGGCGACGAGCTCGTAGCCGCCCTCGGGGCGGGGACGGACGACGATCGGCTGCAGCACGCCCTGGTGCCGGAGCGAGGCCGCGAGCCCGGAGGTCGCCTCCGGCTCGAAGCGGCGGCGGGGCTGCCGCGGGTTCGGGTGGATCGCCTCGACCGGCAGATGGAGGAGGTCGCTTCCGGCCTCGGCCCCGCCGACGAGGACCTCGAGTCCGCGGCCGAGGCCGCTGCGCGGGACGGGAGTCTCAGGTGCGGTCGACAAGCTCCATCGCCACCTTCCAGTAGGCCTCCGCGCCGGCGGAGCGGCGGTCGTAGGCGATCGCGGGAAGCCCGTGGCTCGGTGCCTCGGCGAGACGCACCGAGCGGGGCACGGTCTGTGTGAAGACGAGCTCTCCGAAGTGCGTGCGGAGCTCGCGCTCGACGTCCTCGGCGAGCCTCGTCCGCCCGTCGACCATCGTGAGGAGGATCCCGGCGACGCCGAGGCGCGGGTTGAGGCGGCGCTTGACGAGATCGATCGAGCCGAGGAGCTGGGAAAGGCCCTCGAGCGCGTAGTACTCGGCCTGGACGGGCACGATCACGCTGTCGGCGGCCGCGAGCGCGTTCACGGTGAGTGGACCGAAGGACGGTGGGCAGTCGAGGAAGACGAAGCGGTACGCGTCCGTCGCCTCGGCGTGGAGCGCGTCGGCGAGATAGCGCTCGCCGCCCTCGAGCGCCGAGAGATGCACGGTGGCGGCCGCGAGCTCCGCCTTGGCGGGGACGAGGTCGAGGTTCGCGACCGGGCTCGCGGCCACGAGCTCGCCCAACGGCGTGCCGTCGAGGAGGTCGAGCGTCGAGTGCCCGTTCGCGCGCAGGCCGAGCCCCGAGGTCGCGTTCGCCTGCGGGTCGAGGTCGACGATCAGGCAGCGCTCGCCGGCCTCCGCCAGGCAGGCCGCGAGGTTGACGGCCGTCGTGGTCTTGCCGACGCCGCCCTTCTGGTTCGCGATCGCGTAGATCCGGGCTGCCACAGGGTCACGGTAGCCGGATGCCCGGACACCGCTTCCCGCGCCACGAGGCCGCCGAGCGGGCTCGGCACGCCGATGTGTCCTCAGGCGAGCGGGCGCTTGCGGGCGACACCCGTCCGGCGCGGGAAGCCGGGCGGGCGTGGGGCCGGTCTTCCGGAGGAGGACGAACCCCGCCGGCGCTCGGCTCGAGCCGCGCCTGCGATGCGCCGCGCCACGTCCGCGACACGCGCCGTGTCGGCCGAGGGGCCGACCCAGAGCACCGCCGCGCCCCCCTCCCGGACGAGCGGAAGGCACCACTCCGCCGCAGTCGGCGGGTGCGCGAGCGCCTTCGCGAGGGCGACGCCGTACGTCTCGAGCGGCTGCTCCTCCGCGCGGCCCCAGACGACGCGGAGGTTCGGGAGCTCCGGCATCCACCGCTCGAGGAAGTCGCACTTGCGGCGCTCCGCCTCGAGCAGGGTCACCTCCCGATCGGGCAACGTCGCGGCGAGCGGGATCCCGGGCGTGCCGCCTCCCGAGCCGACGTCGACGATCGGCTCCCTCCTCGCGCTCGACGAGGTCGGGCTCCGCGCAGCGCGTCGTCGAGCAGCGCGCGGCGCGCCTCGTCCGGGTCGCGGATCGCGGTCAAGCCCGGAGTCGCAACGACGGCTGCGAGCCAGCGGTCGAGCAGGTCGGCAGGCATGCGGGCGGTGTCGGCCGGCCCGGGCGATCCCCGTCAGTCGACGGAGCGGCGCGGCAGGACGACGACGTAGCGGTGCGGCTCCGTGCCCTCGCTCTCGGTCGACGACCTCGGGATCGTCCTTCAGGGCCTCGTGGACGATGCGGCGCTCGACCGCGGCTCATCGGCTCGAGCTCGACGCGACGACCCGTTGCCGACGCCTGCTCCGCGCTCCGGCGGGCGAGCGACTCGAGCGTCGCCGCGCGGCGGGCGCGGTACCCGGCCGCGTCGATCACGATGCGGCGGCGCTCCTCCCCGACCGCCCGGTGCGCGATCGCGTTGGCGAGGTACTGGAGCGCATCGATCATCTGGCCGTGGCGACCGATGAGGATCCCGAGGTCCTGGCCCGACACGGTGGCGGTGACCGCATCGTCGCCCTCGCTGACGCTGACCGTCCCGGCGACGCCGAGCGCGGCGAGCGACCGCTCGAGCAGCGAACGTGCGACGGCAGACTCGCCGGGCTCGCCCTCCTCGCCGTCACCGGGTGAGCGCGTCTCGGGCGGCTCCGGCCGCTCCACCGACGCGATCACGCGAGCGGGCGTGTAGCCGACTCCGAGCAGCCCGCGCTCGCCCTCGCTCAGCACCTGGAAGCGGACCGCGTCGCGGTCGATCCCCGGCGCGGCCTGCTCGAGCTCGCGGAGCGCCGCCCACTTCGCCTCGCCGACGGTCTCGCCCGTCGCCTCGACCGAGACCTCGTCGCTCATCGTCGCTTGCCGCCGCCGCTTCGCTTGCGCTTCACGCGGCGCGGCGGGCCGGCACTCACCGGTGCGGTGCCGTCGGTCGCGGGCACGCCCCGGCTTGCGTTTGGAGGACGCCGGCTTCGGTCTCGGGCGGCGGTTCCTTCGGCGGGGTACGCGAGCTGCGGTGCTGGGCCGCCCCGAGATTCGGTCGCGGCATCATCCGCCGCGTCACGACACCCTGGCCGGTCGTCCAGAGGTTGGTCGTCAGCCAGTAGATCATCAGGCCGGTCGGGAAGTTGAGGATGAACGGGATGAAGACGATCGGCAGCACCATCAGCATGATCCGCTGCGCCTTCTGCATGGTGGCCGCCATGAAGTACGACGAGGTCAGCTGGCTCGCCACGTAGATGACGCAGCAGAAGGGGCCCCCAACCGTCCTTCGTCGGCTGGGTGATGTCCACGAGCCCGATGAAGTCGAGGCTCGAGCCCGGGTAGCTCGGGAACACCTCGCGCTCGAAGCCCTTGAGGACGTAGAAGAGCGAGATGAAGATCGGGATCTGGAGGACGATCGGCAGGCACGACGCGGCCGGGTTGATCTTGTTCTCGCGGTAGAACTTCATCAGCTCCTCGTTCTGCCGCTGCTTGTCGTGCTTCCAGCGCTGCTGGATCTCCTTCATCTCCGGCGCATGCGCCTGGAGGTTCTGCATCGAGTGGATCTGCCTCACCGTCACCGGGACGAGCACGAGCCGGACGAGCACGACGAGCGCGACGATCGACCACGCCCACGAGAGCCCTGCGGTCGTGTGGAGCCACTCGAGGAGGTTGGTGAGGAGGTCCTCGATCGGCCTGAGCGGGTTCGACCGCGACGGCGATCACGTGCGCACACCGTTCTCCGTCGCGTGGCCGGAACAGCGTCCGGTCGGCGACCCGGTCGACGCCGCCGTGGCTCCACGGGTTGCAGCGCAGCAGTCGCCAGCCCGCGAGGATCCCGCCACGGACGAGCCCGAGCTCACGGAAGGCGTCGAACGCGTACTGCGAGCAGCTCGGGTGGTACTTGCACGTGCCCGGCGGGCGTCAGCAGTCCGAACGTGTGGCGCCAGGCCTGCACGAGCGCCGATGCCGAGCCACCTCATGCCGTGCACCTTGCCGATCACCTCGCGCACCTGCTCGACGAGCCATTCGTGGCCGCGGGTCTCGGCGGCCTCGGCGAGGCCGGGCCGCGCGGCGAGGACGTAGTCACGCCCCGGCGGGACGTCGGCGGCCGAGCTCCACCCAGACGGCGCGGAGCTGCCGCTTGAGCCGGTTGCGGACGACGGCCGAGCCGACCGCGCGCGGGATCGCGAGGCCGAGCCGTGGCGCGCCCTCCGCGTCCTCGTCGCGGGCGAACCAGTGCAGCGTCAGCGACCGCGTCGAGACCGACCGTCCCTGCCGGTAGACGGCGTCGAAGTCGCGCGAGCGAGACAGGCGCTGCCGGCGCTCCACGGCGGGCGAGCTCAGGCGGAGAGGCGCTTCCGCCCCTTGGCGCGGCGGCGCTTGAGGATCGCCTGGCCGCCGCGGGTCGACATGCGCGCACGGAACCCGTGCTTGCGCTTGCGGCGGCGGACGTTCGGCTGGTACGTGCGCTTCACGACGGAGAGAAGCCCTTCGCTCGAGACGTTGCCCGCACCCCGTGGGCGCGGCGGAGCGGCGGAGTATAGACGAGCTTCTCGAGGCACCGGTTATCCACAACGCAACGATTGCGGCGGGCATGCCGAAACGGCTGCTCAGCGGCGGATGAGCGTCGTCCGCACGGCCGCGTGCCGGAACGCTTGTCCACAGCTGTGGAGACTCGTGTGGAGACGGACGAGAAATCCCTGCAAATAAGCGTCTTGGTTGGCCATGTCGCCGATGGACGGCCGCGCGAACGGGCCGATACGAGGGTGGTATGCTCGCCCCTCCTCCGACCCCCGAGAGGAGCACCGAGCACCGCGTGGAGAACCCTCCCGAGCCGAACGCCGAACGCATCTGGGACGAGGTCTCCGCGCCGGCTCCGGGGCACGCTCAACGAGACGACGTACGAGACGTGGTTCGCGTCGGCGAGACCTGCCTCGCTCCGCGACGACACCTTCGTCGCTGGTCGTTCCGAACGACTTCACGCGGAGCTGGATCGAGAGCCATTTCCACGGTCTCCTGAACGCTGCGCTGCGGGACGTGCTCGCCCGCGACGTCCGGGTCGTCTTCGAGGTCGCCGAGCACGGCGGGCCCCGAGAGGCGACGACGCGGCAACGGCGACTCCGTCCGCGATCGCGACGGACGGCCAGCCCGGGCCGAATCCCGAAGTACACGTTCGACAATTTCGTCATCGGGTCGTCGAACCGGTTCGCGCACGCCGCTGCGCTGGCCGTGGCGGAGGCGCCCGCCCAGGCGTACAACCCGCTCTTCATCTACGGCGGCACCGGACTCGGCAAGACCCACCTCCTGCAGGCGATCAGCGCGTACGTGAGCGACCATTCGAAGGGGCTGACGACCCGCTACGTGACGAGCGAGACGTTCACGAACGACTTCATCAACTCGCTGCGGGACAAGCGCATCGAGGGGTTCAAGCACCGCTACCGCGCCTACGACGTGCTGCTCGTCGACGACATCCAGTTCCTCGAGGGCAAGGAGCGCATCCAGGAGGAGTTCTTCCACACGTTCAACACGCTCTACGAGGCCGGGCGCCAGATCGTCATCTCCTCCGACCGGCCGCCGAAGGAGATCGCGACCCTGGAGGAACGGCTTCGCTCCCGGTTCGAGTGGGGGCTGATCACCGACATCCAGCCGCCCGACCTCGAGACGCGCATCGCGATCCTCCGCAAGAAGGTGACGACGGACGGGATCGTGGTGGCGGACGCGGAGGTGCTCACGTTCATCGCGGGCCGCGTCACGACGAACATCCGTGAGCTCGAGGGCGCGCTCACCCGTGTCGTCGCCTTCTCGTCGCTCACCGGTCTGCCGCTGGACGTCGAGCTCGCCGAGCAGGTGCTGCGCGACCTCTTCCCGTCGAGCGGCGACCTGCCCGAGGTGACGATCGGCCGGATCCAGGAGGCGGTGTGCGAGCGCTTCTCCCTGACCGTGCAGGAGCTCGTCAGCCCGCGCCGCTCCCAGGCCGTCGCCTACCCGCGGCAGGTCGCGATGTACCTCTCGCGCGAGCTGACGGACTCGTCGCTGCCGAAGATCGGGAAGGAGTTCGGCGGCCGCGACCACACGACCGTGCTCCACGCGAACGCGAAGATCACCCGCATGATCAAGGAGGACAGGGCTGTGTACAACCTCGTGCAGGACCTCACCGCGCGGATCAAGCACCGTGGATGATGTCTGCCTGCGTCACGACGCCGCGCGCGGAGCTGGGGGACCGGTGGACAACCCGCGCAGCTGGACCCACCGCGCGAATCCCGCATGAGCACAGCGTTTCACTCCGTCTTCCCCGTCGTCCACACTCCCTATGTACTACGACGAAAGGTTTAAAAGAGAAATGATGGAAACCGACATTGCCGTGGGCTCGGGGATCCGCGTCGTCGTCGGGCGAGACGCGCTCGCAAGCCGTCTCGGCCTCGTCTCCCGGGCATCGTCGGCGCGTGGCGCCGTCCAGGTGCTGGGCGGCATCCTCCTGCGCGCCCGGGACGGGCTGCTCGAGCTCGAGGCAACCGACATGGAGCTCTCGCTGCGCACCACCGTGCCGGCGACCGTCGAGGGAGAAGGCGCGATCGTCGTCCCGGCCAAGCTGCTCGGCGACGTCGTGCGGCTGTTGCCGGCCGACGAGGTGACGATCGCCCACCGTCCCGAGGACGGCGTGCGCCTCGATCGAGTCGCGGCTCGTACTCGGGACGGATGAACGTCTTCGCGGCGGAGGACTTCCCGCGGCTGCCCGCGATCGACGTGCCGCTGCACGAGATCGAGTCGGCCTCGCTGCTCGACACGGTGCAGCGTGTGTCGCGGGCCGCGTCGCGCGACGAGTCCCGCCCGGTGCTCACGGGCATCCTCGTGCGGTTCGAGGGCTCGAAGCTGACGATGGCCGCGACCGACTCCTACCGGATGGCGGTGAAGGAGACGGAGCTCTCGGCGGCGGGCCCGGAGCTCGAGGCGATCATCCCGGCCCGCGCGCTCGACGAGCTCGGGCGCGATCGCGGCGGGGACGGAGACGGTCGCAGCTCGGCGTGAACGAGAACCACGTGATCTTCGGAGCCGGCGATGCCTGGCTGACGACCCGGCGGATCGACGGGCAGTTCCCGAACGTCGCGCAGCTGAAGCCGGAGACGTTCGACGTCGAGCTCGAGCTCAACCGCGCGGAGTTGCTCGAAGCCGTCCGCCGCGCCGCGGTGATGGCGCAGCGGAACACACCGCTCCGCCTGCGCTTCGCGGAGGGCGAGCTCACGATCTCCGCCCAGAGCCAGGACGTCGGCGAGACCCACGAGTCGCTCGCGGTGGGCTACACGGGCGAGCCGCTCGAGATCGGCTTCAACGCCGAGTTCCTGCGCGGAGGGACTCGAGTCGGTGTCGTCGGAGGGGGTGCAGGTGAAGCTCATCAACCCGCTCCGGCCCGGGCTCCTGAGCGCCGACGGTGACGCGTTCTGGTACCTGATCATGCCGATCCGGCTCGCCGGCTAGCAGGCGCCAGAAGTGCGACGCGCTCACGCGACGCACTTCTGGCGCGGGGCTCCGCACCACAAGACCCCAAGAGCGTGATCGTGGCCGAGGTCTCGCTGCGGGACATTCGCTCGTACCAGCGTCTCGAGCTCGCGCTCGAGCCGGGGCTCGTCCTCGTCACCGGGAGGAACGGCGCGGGGAAGACGAACCTGCTCGAGGCGGTCCACCTCGCGACGCAGGGGCTCTCGTTCCGGACGCGCCAGGACGCCCAGATCGTCCGCCGTACAGCCGACGAGGGCCTCGCGAGGGTCGCGGGCCGCCTCGGCGAGGTCGCGGTCGAGTCGGAGGTACGGCTCTCCGTCCATGAGCCCAAGCGGATCCGGTGGAACAGGGCGGCCGTGGCGTCGGCCGAGGAGCTCCGGTCCCGCATCCATGCGCTCGCGTTCACTCCCGACCGCCTCGCCGTCGTCAAGGGCGGCCCGGCGACCAGGCGTGCCTACTTCGACCGGGTGCTCGCACGTGCGCTCCCCGCCCGCGCCGATGTCCCGACCGCGTACGCGGCCGCCCTCGGCCAGCGCAACGCCGCCCTGCGCCGCGTCGCGGCCGGCGCGTCGGACGTCTCCGCGGTCGATCCGTGGACGGGGCAGGTGGCGGCGCTCGCAGCCCAGCTCGTCGAGGCGCGGTCTCGCGTGCTCGCGCTGCTCGGGCCCGCGTTCGCCGAGCGAGCAGGTGAGCTCGGTCTCGAGTCGGCGTCGCTCGGTTACGACGCGGAGGCTCCCTCCCGTGACGCCCTCGACAGCCGCCTCGCCCGCGACCTGGAGCGCGGGACGACCGGCCTCGGTCCCGCACCTCGACGAGATCAGGGTCCTCTCGCGGCGATCGCGACCTGCGGACGTACGGGTCGCAGGGCGAGCAGCGTATGGCCGTGCTGTCGCTCCTTCTCGCCGAGGCGGAGCTGCTCGCCTCCCAGGTCGGCGTGGCGCCGCTGCTCCTCCTCGACGACGCCCTGTCGGAGCTCGACGCCGACCGACGCCGCGTGCTCAGCGATCGCCTCGGCAGGGCGGGGCAGACGCTCGTGACCGCGACCGGCGCCGAGGCGCTTCCGCTCGCGCCGGCGCAGCTCCTCCTGGTCACGCCCGGCGAGGTGCGGCCCGGCTGATGGAGCGGCTCGACAGCGTCGGTGCGCCGCGCGCTGCGCGGGGCGGGAGTCCCGGACGCCGGCACGCTCGCCGCGGTGACCCGCGCCTGGCCGACGGCGGTTGGTCAGGCGATCGCACGCTCGGCCTGGCCACAGCGGCTCGCGCGCGACGGAACCCTCCACGTCACCACCGTGTCCTCGACCTGGGCGTTCGAGCTCGGCCGCATGGAGGAGGAGATCCGGGCGAAGCTCCGCGACGCCGTCGGCGACGCGACACCCCCCGCGCTCCGCTTCGCCCCCGGCCCGGTGCCGTCTCCTGCCGCGGCCGACGACGCCCCGCCGACGGCCGTCACGCCGACCCCGGAAGAGGAGGCCCGTGCGTCGTCGCTGACCGCCGCGATCGACGACGACGGCGCTCCGTGAGGCGGTGCGTCGGGCGGCCGCCGCGAGCCTCGCCGCGACCCGTGACGGCCGCGCTGTCTGATATACTTCGAAGGCGCCGCAAAACACCCGTTTTGCAGGCATTTTTCTCTTCTGGAGGGTCGTGACGGAAACCGCGTACACCGGAAAGGACATCACCGTTCTCGAGGGGCTCGAGCCCGTCCGGCTCAGACCGGGGATGTACATCGGCTCGACCGGCACGCGGGGTCTTCACCACCTGGTCTACGAGGCCGTCGACAACGCCGTCGACGAGGCGCTCGCGGGTCGGAACGAGCTCGTCGACGTGACGATCCACCCCGACGACTCGATCACCGTGCGGCGACGAGGGCGCCGGCATCCCGGTCGACCTGATGGAGGATCAGGGCATGTCTGCGCTCACGGTCGTGCTCACGAAGCTCCACGCCGGGGGAAAGTTCGGCGGCGACGGCTACAAGGTCTCGGGTGGGCTGCACGGGGTCGGCATCTCCGTCGTCAACGCGCTCTCGGAGTGGCTCGTCGCAGAGGTCCGCCGCGACGGCAAGGTCCACCGCCAGGAGTTCGCGCGCGGCGTCGCCCAGGGAGACGTCGAGGTGACGGGCAAGACGGAGGAGACCGGAACGACGATCTCGTTCCTGCCCGACCGGGAGATCTTCGACGAGACGGAGTTCTCGGCGCCGACGCTCGCGCAGCGGCTGCGGGAGACGGCGTTCCTCACGCGCGGCCTGCGGATCGTCCTGCGCGACGAGCGGCCCGGCGGCAAGACCGACGAGTTCCACTACGAGGGTGGGATCAGCGACTTCGTCACGCACGTCAACTCCGGGAAGGACCCCGTGCACAAGCACGTCGTCTACTTCGAGGGCGAGAACGACGACGGCCAGCTCGAGGTCGCGCTGCAGTGGAACACCTCGTACGTCGAGTCCGTCTTCTCGTTCGCGAACAACATCAACACGACGGAGGGCGGCACGCATCTCTCGGGCTTCCGCGCGGCGCTGACCGGCACGCTCAACCGCTACGCGCGCGACAAGGGGCTGCTCAAGGAGAAGGAGGACAACCTCGAGGGCGAGGACGTCCGCGAGGGCCTGGCGGCCGTCATCTCCGTGAAGCTCCGCAACCCGCAGTTCGAGGGACAGACGAAGACGAAGCTCGGCAACCCTCCGATCGAGAGCCTCGTCAAGACGGTCGTCAACCAGAAGCTCGCCGAGTTCCTCGAGGAGAACCCGACCGAGGCGAGGCAGATCATCACGAAGGCGATCTCCGCCGCCCGCGCCCGTCTCGCGGCGCGCAAGGCGCGGGAGCTGACGCGCCGCAAGAGCGCCCTCGAGAACTCGTCGCTGCCGGGCAAGCTCGCCGACTGCTCGCTCAAGGACCCGGATCTCTGTGAGCTCTACATCGTCGAGGGCGACTCGGCCGGGGGCTCCGCCAAGCAGGCCCGCGACCGCACGTACCAGGCGATCCTCCCCCTCCGCGGCAAGATCATCAACAGCGAGAAGAACCGCATCAACAAGGTTCTCTCCAACAACGAGATCCAGGCGATGATCACGGCGATCGGCACCGGCTTCGGCGACGAGTTCGCGATCGAGAACCTGCGCTATGGCCGGATCATCGTGATGACCGACGCCGACGTCGACGGCGCCCACATCCGCACGCTGGTCCTGACGTTCCTCTACCGGACGATGCCGGAGCTGTTCGAGCGAGGGCACGTGTACATCGCGGTGCCGCCGCTCTACAAGGTGAAGCTCGGCAGCCAGGAGCTCTACTTCGAGAAGGACCACCAGCTCGAGGACCTCCTCGCGCGCGAGCGCATCAAGGACATGACGGTCGTCGACCGGACCGGAGCCGAGCTCTCGCTGACGGAGGCGCGCTGGAACCGGTTCACGCGCGAGCTCGCCGACGTCGAGGCGTGGCAGGCCAAGCTCGCCTCCGACCACGGCTCCGCCGCGGCGTTCGTCGTCGACCACCGCATCGTCGAGGGCGACGCCTCGGACGCGAAGAGCCTCGAGAAGGCCGTGAAGGCGATGCCGCCGAACGGCTACGAGCTGAGCGTCGCCGAGACCCTCGAGGCGATTCTGCGCGTCAAGGTGATCGAAACCGAGACGAGCTCCGCCAGCTTCGTCGACGTGCCGGCGGCGCTGTTCGGCGATCCCGCGTATGTCGCGCTGCGGCGCTCCTACGGCAAGACGGCCGAGGTCGTCGGGCTGCCGCCCTACACGGTCGCGTTCGGGAAGAAGCAGGCGGCCGCGGACACGTTCTCCGCCCTGCGCGACGCCGCGCTCGAGCTCGCGAAGGACGGCATGCAGATCAGCCGCTTCAAGGGCCTCGGCGAGATGAACCCCGAGCAGCTGTGGGAGACGACCATGGACCCCGCCAACCGGATGCTCCTCCGCGTCGACGTCGAGGACGCGGCGGCGGCGGACGCAGTCTTCACGATGCTGATGGGCGACGCCGTGGAGCCGCGGAGGCTGTTCATCGAGCAGAACGCGAGCGAGGTGAGGTTCCTCGATGTCTGACGTGACGGAGCCGCTCGGCGCCGGACGCATCGAGCCCCGCGAGCTCGAGCTGGAGATGCGCTCGAGCTACCTCGACTACGCGATGAGCGTCATCGTCGGGCGGGCGCTGCCCGACGTGCGCGACGGCCTCAAGCCCGTCCACCGGCGCGTCCTCTGGGGGATGTACGAGTCGGGGATGCAGCCGAACCGGCCGTACAAGAAGTCCGCCAACGTCGTCGGCTACGTGATGGGCAACTACCACCCCCACGGCGACTCCGCGATCTATGACACGCTCGTTCGGATGGCGCAGCCCTTCTCGCTGCGACTCCCGCTCGTCGACGGCCAGGGCAACTTCGGCTCGATCGACGACGATCCGCCGGCGGCGATGCGCTACACGGAATGCCGGCTCCAGCGGCTCGCGACCGAGATGCTCCGCGACATCGACATGGACACCGTCGAGTTCGGGCCGAACTACGACGAGTCCCGCAGGGAGCCGCTCTCGCTCCCGTCGCGCTTCCCGAACCTCCTCGTCAACGGCTCGACCGGGATCGCGGTGGGCATGGCGACCAACATGCCACCTCACCACCTCGGCGAGTCGATCGACGCCGTCGTGCAGCTGATCGACAAGCCCGACGCGAACGTCGAGGACCTGATGAAGCACGTCAAGGGGCCCGACTTCCCGACCGGGGCGATCGTGGTCGGCCGGAGCGGCATCCGCGATGCGTACCGGACGGGCCGCGGCCGGATCGTGATGCGGGCGCGCGCCCACGTCGAGGAGCTGCGCGGCGGCAAGAGCGCGATCATCGTCACCGAGCTGCCGTACGGCGTGAAGAAGGGCGGCGACTCGGGCGTGATCAAGAAGATCGCGGATCTCGTCAACGACAAGGTCATCACCGAGGTCTCGGACCTCGCCGACCACTCGGACAAGACCGGGATGCGCGTCCAGATCGAGCTGAAACGCGACGCGATCCCGCAGGTCGTCCTCAACAAGCTGTTCAAGCACACCGCCCTCCAGTCGACGTTCGGCTACAACGCCGTCGCGCTCGTCGGGGGCGTTCCGAAGACGCTGTCGCTGCTCGAGCTCGTCCGGTACTACCTCGACTACCAGCGTGAGATCGTCACGCGCCGCTCGAAGTACGAGCTCCGCCAGGCGGAGAAGCGCGCGCACATCCTCCAGGGCTACCTGATCGCGCTCGACAACCTCGACGCCGTGATCGCCCTGATCCGGGGGTCGGCCGACACCGAGGAGGCGCGAACCGGCCTCCAGGAGACCTTTGGCCTCAGCGAGGAGCAGGCGCAGGCGATCCTCGACCTCCGCCTCGCGCGGCTCACCGGGCTCGCACGGAAGGAGATCGAGAACGAGTACGCCGATCTCCAGGAGCGGATCGCCGAGCTCCGCGCGATCCTGGGCGACCCGACCCGAATCGACGCCCTCATCCGCGAGGAGCTCCTCGAGGTCAAGCAGATCTACGGGAAGTCGGACGACCGCCGCACCGAGATCGTCGCGGGCGAGGACTCGCTCGAGCTCGAGGACATGATCGCGGAGGAGGACATGGTGATCGCGATCACGCGCTCCGGCTACATCAAGCGGCTCCCCGTCACCACGTACCGCGAGCAGCGCCGCGGCGGGATCGGCGTGATGGGCATGGACATGAAGGACGAGGACTACATCGAGCACCTCTTCGTCGCGTCGACGCACGACTTCATCCTGTTCTTCACGACCGTCGGCAAGGTCTATCGGCTCAAGGTGCACGAGCTCCCGCTCGGCTCGCGGCAGTCGAAGGGCCGCGCGATCGTCAACCTGCTCCCGCTGCGCCAGGACGAGCTGATCCGCGCGGTGATCGCCACGCGCGACTTCAAGGAGGCTCGCTACCTCGTCTTCGCGACGAAGAAGGGCGTCATCAAGAAGTCGGAGTTCCTCGAATACAACACCCCCCTGAAGGCGGACGGGATCATCGCGATCAAGATGCGGGAGGACGACGAGCTGATCGGGGTGCGCCTCTCGAACGGCGAGGACGACATCCTGATGGTGTCCCGCATGGGACAGGCCGTGCGCTTCTCGGAGAAGGACGTCCGTTCGATGGGCAGGCCCGCATCCGGCGTCGCCGGGATGAAGCTCCGCGCCGGCGACGAGGTGATCGAGGTCGACATCGCCTCCGACGACGCCGACCTGCTGGTCGTCACCGAGAACGGATGGGGAAAGCGGACGCGCGTCTCGGACTACCCGGTCAAGGGCCGCGGCACGATGGGCGTCAAGACCGCGCAGCTGGTGGAGGGCAAGGGCCGCCTCGCCGGCGCGCGGATCGTCCGCGACGGCTACCAGGTGATGCTCATCTCCGACGGCGGCACGGTGATCCGCACCGCAGTCGACGGGATCAAGCGATCCGGGCGCGCCACGCAGGGCGTGATCGTCATGCGCCTCCGCGAGGGCGAGCAGGTGTCGAGCCTCGCGCCCGTCATCGGCTCGGACGACGAAGCCGACGAGGTCGCCGAGCTCTCCGAGCCCGCCGAGGCCGTCGATGGCGACGGCGTCTGAGGCGCCTCTCCCACCGCGCTCACCCGACGCAGACGAGACCGCGCTCGACGCGCCTCCGTCTGGACGTGGCATCGTCTTCGCCGAGGGCACGCTCGATGGAGCGGACCTCGCCGGCCACACGCTGAGCGAAGGCCGACTCGTCGATCTGCGGCTCCGCGTGTGCTCGCTCGCGAACGCGGACGCAGGCAGGTCCGAGATCCGGCGCGTCGAGCTGGCCGGCTGCAGGGCGACGGGGTGCTCGTTCGCCGACGCCAGCCTCGCAGACATCGTCTTCGACGACTGCCGTGTGGACCTCACCTCGTTCCGGTTCGCCGCGCTCGAGCGGGTCGTCTTCCGCGACTGCCGGCTCGAGGAGGCGGACTTCTACGGGGCGACGCTGCGGTCTGTGCTGTTCGAGCGGTGCCCGCTCACCGGCGCGACGTTCAGCGGCGCGACGCTCGAGCGCGTGGACCTCCGCGGCTGCGACCTCACGGACGTGCGCGGAGCGGAATCGCTGCGCGGAGCGAGGTTGCCGTGGCCCGACGTCGTGGCGAACGCCGGGACGTTCGCGGCGGCGCTCGGGATCGTCACGATCGACTGAGTCGCCCTGCGCCCGGGTCGGGCGTGGCTTCGGCCTCGCCCTCTTGCTCAGTCCAGCAGCGCGACGAGGATCGCGACCCCGACGATCACGACCGCAAGCACGATCAGCCCGTCGGTGACGGTCTGGAGCGCGCCCCGACCCGTATCCCCCACCCGGCCCGTCCAGGCGAGGCGGCGCACGCCGCGCACCGCGCCGGCGGCGAGCGGTGCGAGGATCAGGACCGCGACGACGACGCCCGCGAGCGTCCGCACGCCGTTACGACTCCGTGCGTCGGTGGATCCCGAGCGTCTCGAGGAACTCGATCGGGATCGGGAAGATGACCGTCGAGTTGTTCGTCGCTCCGATCTCGAGCAGCGTCTGCAGGTAGCGAAGCTGCACGGTGATCGGCTCCTGCGCCATCACCGAGGCCGCGTCCTTGAGCCGCTCGGACGCCTGGTACTCGCCCTCGGCGGAGATCACCTTGGCGCGCCGCTCACGCTCGGCCTCCGCCTGGCGAGCCATCGCGCGCTGCATGTCGCCCGGGATCTCGACGTCCTTCACCTCGACGACGGAGACCTTGATCCCCCAGGGCGAGGTCGCCTCGTCGATGATCCCCTGGAGGATCTGGTTGATCTTGTCGCGCTCCGAGAGGAGCTCGTCGAGGACGTGCTGGCCCAGCACCGACCGCAGGGTCGTCTGTGCGATCTGCGACGTCGCGACCATGTAGTTCTCGACCTGCACGATCGCGGCCTTCGGCTCGACGATGCGGAAGTACGCCACCGCGTTGACCCGCACGGGGACGTTGTCCTTCGTGATCACCTCCTGCGGCGGGACGTTGAGCGTCACCGTGCGCAGGTCGACCCGCTCCATCTTGTCGACGAACGGGATGAGCACGAAGAGCCCCGGGCCCTTCGGCTCGGGGAGCAGCCGGCCGAGCCGGAAGATCACGCCCCGCTCGTACTCCCGGGCGATCTTGACCGCGGCGAAGATGAGGAGGATCAGGAGGACGACGACGATTGCGAGGACGATCAGCGCGATGGACATCAGGCCCTTTCGGTCGGGTTCCGTGATCCTACGACGAGCTCGAGGTCTTCCTCGATCGACTCCACCGTGACGTGATCGCCGGGGACGAGCGGGCTGCCGTCGGTCGCGCGGGCGCGCCAGAGCTCGCCGTCGACCGCGACCCAGCCGTCGCGGCGGACGACCGCCTCGTCGCCGACCATGGTCGAGATGCCGACCTCGACCGGGTTCCGGCGTGCCTTGACGACGCGTGTCAGCGCGACGCCCAGCAAGAGCGCGAGGGTGCCCGCGATCGCGAGCGCGGTCCAGAGCGACACCTGGTAGGCGGGTCCTGCAGGGTCGAAGAGCATGAGCGCGCCGATCACGAACGTCACGGCGCCGGCCAGCGCGAGCGCACCGTGGCTCACCACGAAGGCCTCGGCGACGAACAGCCCGGCAGCGAAGAGCATCAGCAGGACGCCGGCTGCGGACACGGGCAGCACCTGCAGCCCGTAGAGGCCGACGAGCAGCGAGATCACGCCGACCGTGCCGGGGAGGATGAGGCCGGGGTTCCAGAGCTCGACGAGGATCCCGACGAGCCCGAGCGAGAGCATCAGCGCGATGATGTTCGGGTCGATCAGCACGTCGAGCGCGCGCTTCCAAAAGCCCATCTCCACGCGCTCGACCTGTGCGCCGGCCGTGTGCAGGACCAGGCCCTTCGGGACGGTCTTGGTGCCGTCGATCTTCTCGAGCAGCACGGGGACGGTCGGCGCCATGACGTCGATCACGCCCTTCTCGAGCGCCTCGCGCGCGCCGAAGTTCGCCGCGTCGCGCACCATCGCCTCGGCAGCGTCGGCGTTCCGTCCGTGCTCGCGCGCCAGCTCGGCCATGTACGCGGCGGCGTCGTTGATCACCTTCTTGCGCAGGTCGCTGCCGAGGTTCGCGCCCGTCGCGGAGATCGGGGTCGACGAGCCGATGTTGGTCTGCGGCGCCATCGCGAGCACATCCGCCGCCTGGCCGATGACGGCTCCCGCCGAGTCCGCGCTCGACCCCGGAGGGGCCACGTACACGACGACGGGGATCTTCAGCGCGAGCATCGTCTTCACGATCTCCCGCATCGACGACCCGAGCCCGCCGGGCGTGTCCATCTCGATCACGACCGCGGAGAACCCGTCTCGCTCCGCGCGGTGCATCTCGCCCTGGAGGTAGTCCTGCGTGACCGGGTTGACGTCGTTCGAGAACTCGACGACCAGGACGCGCGGCGCCGCGGCCGCAGACGGCAACGCGAGGAGGAGCGCGGCGGCGATCGCCGCGAGAAGAGATCCGAGCGCTCGCACGGGGCGCGCGTCCACGTCCCTGCGACTCTAGCAACGGCCCTGTGCAGGGCCGATGTGCCGTAAGCATTTCGTCAGGGAAGGGTCGCGGGGGTTGCCGGAGAAGGCGTGCTGCGTCACGCTGACCCTCCCCACGATGGCCCGTCGCCTCCTCGTCGCTCTCCTCCTCGCCCTCGCCGTTCCCGGGTCGGCGTCTGCAGGGCTGGCGACGCTCCAGGTGCGCGAGCTCCCGCTCCACGGAGAGCGGTCACCGGCGGCGGCGACCACGACGAGCCCGTTCCAGCTCGTCGGGATCCATTGGCAGGGCCCTGGGCGCCTGGAGCTCCGCATCCGCACGCGGCACGGGTGGACCTCCTGGCAGCCCGTCGGCGCCGACGACGGGGACGCGCCGGACGCATCGACCCGCGAGGCACGCGCGAGTCGTGGCTGGCATCTGGGTGCGCCCGTGTGGGTGGGCCGCGGCGACGGGCTCGAGGTGCGCACGATCGGTCGCGTCACGCGCGCGCAGGCGCTCACGGTGCGCAGCCCGGTCTCGAAGGTGCCCATGAGGACGGTCGCCGGCGCCGGGATGCCGCAGATCGTGCCGCGCAGCGGCTGGCAGGCGGACGAGACGATCCGTCGCGAGAAGCCGGTCTACGCCGACACGCTCCGGATGGCCTTCGTGCACCACACGGCCGGGACGAACGCCTACACGCGCGCCCAGGCGCCCGCGATCGTGCGGGCGATCGAGATCTACCACGTGAAGGGGAACGGCTGGAACGACATCGGCTACAACGCGCTCGTCGACCGCTTCGGGACGGTGTACGAGGGACGGTACGGCGGCATCGACCGGAACGTCGTCGGCGCCCACGCGAAGGGGTTCAACACGGGCTCGTTCGGGATCGCCGTCATGGGCGACTTCCGCACGGTCGACCCGCCCGCGGCCGCGGTCGACGCGCTCGTGCGGACGCTCGCGTGGCGACTCGACCTCGGCCATGTCGACCCGCTCTCGACGTTCAACGGGATCTCGTCCGGCAACGAGCGCTTCGAGCCCGGCGTCCCGGTCTTCCTGCGCGCCATCTCGGGGCATCGCGACACCGGTCTCACGACCTGCCCCGGCCAGCGGCTCTACGACCTCATTCCGGCGATCGCCAAGCGGGTCGCCGCGCTCGGGCTGCCGAAGATCTACGCGCCCCTCGCGACGGCCGACGAATCGGGAGGCACGCGCTTCACCGCGCGGCTCTCGTCGGCGCTGCCGTGGACCGTGACGGTCGCAGATGCTTCCGGCGCCGAGCTCGGGCGCGGCGAGGGCACGGGCGCGGCGGTGGACTGGACCTGGCTCCCCGAGGTGCCGATCCCCGCCGGAGCCCTGTGGGAGATCGCATCGCCCGGAGCGACGTCCGCAACGGGAGTGCTGTCGGCGACGGCCGCAGGTGCGCTCACGCTCACGGGAGCCACGGCGGATCCGGCGACGATCAGCCCCAACGGCGACGGCCAGGCGGACTCGGCCACCGTCTCGTACACCCTGGGCGCCAACGCCAACGTCGCCGTCACCGTCCTGGACGGCTCCGGCGCGACCGTCGCGGAGCTGGAGCCGAAGCAGTGGCGCCGAGCGGGACCGCGCACGGCCGTCTTCGACGGGAAGGGCCTCGCGGACGGTGCGTACGTGATCCACGTCGAGGCGAACGCGACGGCGGGCCGAACCGCGACCGTGGACGTGCCTGTGACCCTGACCCGGACCCTCGGCCGTGTCGTGCTCCGCTCCACGGCGATGACGCCGAACGGCGACGGCCGCGGCGACGCACTGTCGCTCACGGTGCCCGTCACGGCGCCGGCGACCCTCACCGTGCGGATCCTGCGCGACGGCCGCTGGGTTGCGACGCCGTTCACCGGCGCGGTCGGCCCCGGGTCGCAGGCGGTGCGCTGGGACGGCTCCAAGCGGATCGGGAAGGCGCGTGACGGAGCGTACGTCGTGTCGGTCGAGGCGGTCGACGCGGTCGGAACGGCGACCGTCGGGCTGCCGTTCCTGCTCGACGCGACCGCCCCGACGGTCCACGTCGTCTCGGCCGAGCCCCCGCGGATCTGGGTCTCCGAGGCCGCGACGCTCGACGTTCGGGTCAACGGCGCGCGACGCGTGATGCGGTCGGCCGGCCCGGGGCCGATGCGGATCCCGCGCATCGAGCGGCTGCGGACGCTGGTCGTCGTCGCGCGCGACGCCGCCGGGAACCGGACGACCTTCCGGCGCTGAACCGGGCGCCACGCCCGCCCCGAGTACACTCGGGCCGTGACCCCCGCCCTGCCGCTCGGGCGCGACGAGATCGAGGCGATCCTGCCCCACCGCGCGCCGTTCCTCCTGCTCGACGAGGTCGTCGAGCTCCTGCCGGGCGAGCGCGTCAGCGCGAGATACCGCGTCCCGGACGACGGCTGGTGGTTCGCCGGCCATTTCCCCGGGCGGCCCGTGATGCCCGGCGTGCTGATCGTCGAGGCGATGGCCCAGACCGGCGCGGTCGCCGTGCTCGCGGAGGAGGAGAACCGGGGGCGGATCGCCTTCTTCGCCGGAATCGACGATTGCCGCTTCAAGCGGGTGGTGTCACCGGGCGAGACGCTCTCGCTCGTCTGCGAGATCGACGTGGTGCGTGGCCCCGTCGGCCGCGGCAAGGCGACTGCACACGTCGACGGCGAGCTCGCGGCACGCGGCACGCTGACGTTCGCGGTGGAGCGATGATCGGCTCGGCGAACGGCACCCGCATCGGGATCACGGGCCTCGGCGTCCACGTCCCCGACCGGGTGGTGACGAACGACGACCTCGCGCAGTACGTCGACACCACGGACGAGTGGATCGTCGAACGGACCGGGATCCGCGAACGGCGCATGATCACGGAGGACGAGGCGCTCACGGACATCGCGCTGCCTGCGGCACGCGCGGCGCTCGACGATGCCGGCGTGACCGCGGGCGACATCGACCTGATCATCTGCGCCACCGTGACGCCGGACATGATGTTCCCGACTTCGTCGGCGCTGATCGCCGACACCCTGAACGCGGAGAACGCCGCCGCCTACGACCTGCTCGCCGGCTGCACGGGGTTCATGTACGCGATCGCCCAGGCGTACGGGATGCTGGCTTCTGGTCTCTCGCGGCGCACCCTCGTGATCGGTGGAGACGTCCTCTCGTCGATCCTCGACTGGACCGACCGCTCCACGCTCGTTCTGTTCGGGGACGGCGCAGGGGCGGTCGTGATGGAGCCCGTCGAGCGGGGCGGCTTCCTCGGCTTCGAGCTCGGCGCCGACGGCGGCGGCGGCGTGCACCTCCAGTATCCCGGGAGCGGCTCACGTAGGTTCGAGAACCCGGAGTCGATGCTGAAGATGAACGGCCGCGAGGTCTACAAGTTCGCGACGCGCGTGATGATCTCGTCGGCCGAGGCGGTGCTCGCCGAGTGCGGCCGTACCATCGACGAGGTCGACGTGTACGTCCCGCACCAGGCGAACAAGCGGATCATCGACCACGCGGTCGGTAAGCTCGGCGTCCCGCTCGAGCGAACGGTGGTGAACGTGGATCGGTTCGGCAACACGTCGTCAGGCTCCATCCCTCTGGCTCTCGCCGACGCGCGGGCCGACGGGCGCCTGCGCGACGGCGCCCTCGTACTGATGACGGGCATGGGAGCGGGGCTGACGTGGGGCTCGGCGCTCATCGAATGGACGGACAGGAGACGTGCATGACCAAGGTTGCGTTCTGCTTCCCCGGCCAGGGCTCGCTCGAGGTCGGGATGGGTCGGGAGATCGCCGAGGCCGTGCCGGAGGCGATGGAGATCTATCGCATCGGCTCCGAGGCGACGGGGATGGACCTTGCGCACCTGTGCTTCGAGGCGCCGCTCGAGGAGCTCGTCGAGACCGAGGTGCAGCAGCCCACTCTCGTTGCGACGAGCCTCGCGATCCTGGCGGCGGTCCGCAAGGCGGGCATCGAGCCGGACGTCGTCGTCGGCCACTCGGTCGGCGAGTTCGCCGCGCTCGCGTCGGTCGGCGCGATGTCCGAGGGCGAGGCGATCGGCCTCGTGCGCGAGCGCGGGCTCGCAATGGCCGAGGCCGCACGGGAGCGTCCCGGCGCGATGGCCGCCATCCTCGGCCTCGAGGACCATCTCGTCGAGACGCTGTGCCGGAAGATCCTCGGAGTCTGGCCGGCCAACTACAACTGCCCGGGCCAGATCGTCGTCTCGGGAGAGAACGAGGCGGTCGAGGAGTGCTGCGCCGAGGCCGAGAGCCTCGGCGCGCGACGAGCCATCCGCCTCAAGGTCTCCGGCGCGTTTCACAGCCCACTCGTCGGGCCAGGCCGGCCGCGCGCTCAAGCCGGCGATCGACAAGATCCGCTTCACCGACCCCGTGAAGCCGTTCATGTCGACGGTGACCGCGAAGATCGAGCCGGCACAGCGGCTCGGCGCCCTGCTCGTCGACCAGCTCACCGCCCCGGTCCGCTTCACCCAGGCGGCGGGCGAGCTGATGCGCGGGGGTGTCACCACGTTCGTCGAGATCGGTCCGGGCAGCGTCCTCTCCGGGCTCGTCAAGCGCATCGACCGGGGCACGCGCACGTTCTCCGTCAACGACCTCGCGAGCCTCGAGAAGGCCAAGGAGGCGCTCCGCACCTCGTGAGCTCGTTCGCGTCGCTCGAGGGAAAGCTCGCCCTCGTCACCGGCGGCTCACGGGGTATCGGGCGCGCCATCGCGCTCGAGCTCGGCCGCGCGGGCGCCGAGGTGGTCGTCGGCTACCGCACGGGGCGGGACGAGGCGGAAGCCGTCGCGGCAGAGATCGGCGGCCGCGCGGTCGAGGCCGACGTCTCCGACGCGGAGTCGGCGAAGGCACTCGTGGAAGGCGCCGGCGACCTCGACGTCCTGGTCAACAACGCCGGTCTCACGCGCGACGGCCTGCTCGTGCGGATGAGCGACGAGGACTGGCACACCGTGCTCGACACCAACCTGTCCTCGGTCTTCTACACCTGCCGCGCGGCAACGCGGCCGATGATGCGCAAGCGCGCCGGCGTCGATCGTCAACGTCTCCTCGATCGTCGGCGTGCACGGCAACTGGGGTCAGACGAACTACGCCGCCTCGAAGGCCGGGATCATCGGGTTCACCAAGTCCCTCGCGCGCGAGCTCGGCAGCCGCAACGTCCGTGCGAACGTCGTCGCGCCCGGCTACGTCAAGACGCAGCTGACCGACGTGCTGCCCGACGAGGCGACAGAGGCGATGCTGGCGAACACGCCGCTCGGGCGGCTCGGGGATCCCGAGGACGTCGCGGGCGCGGTGCGGTTCCTCTGCTCGGACGCGGCGCGCGTTCGTCACCGGCGACGTCCTGCTCGTCGACGGCGGCCTCGGGATGTAGCGTGGCGGCGGTGAGCGGACAACGGCAGGCGCCGCGTCGTCGTGACCGGCCTCGGGATGGTGAGCCCGCTCGGGAACACCCTCGAGGACAGCTGGTCGGCGCTGATCGCGGGCGCCTCCGGGGCCGGGCAGGATCACGCAGTTCGACCCGGACGGGGTTCCCGGTCGACTTCGCCTGCGAGGTGAAGGATCTCGACGTGACCGACTACGTCGACTACAAGGCCTCGAGGCGGATGGACAGGTTCACGCACCTCGCCCTCGCCGCCGCGCGCCAGGCCGAGTCCGACGCCGGCCTCGACATCGCCTCCGAGGCCGAGCGCGTCGGCGCGGCGGTTGCCACGGGCATCGGCGGGCTGAAGTCGTTCGAGGCGTGCATCCAGGTGCTCGACCAGCGAGGACCCGACCGCGTCAACCCGTTCTCGATCGTCCAGATCATCCCGAACCTCGCCGCGGGCTGGGTCTCGATGGAGCTCGGGACGAAGGGGCCGTTGCTCTCCGAGTGCACGGCGTGCGCCGCGTCCAACATGGCGATCGGCGACGGGCTGGACGCGATCCGGCTCGGCCGTGCGGACGTGATGATCTGCGGCGGCACCGAGGCCCCCGTGTCGCGCGTCGGGATCGCCGGCTTCGGCGCGATGCGGGCCATCTCGCGTCGCAACGGCGACCCGGCGGGCGCGTCGCGGCCGTTCGACCTCGAGCGCGACGGCTTCGTGATGGGCGAGGCGTCGGCGATGGTCGTCCTCGAGGAGCTCGAGCACGCGAAGGCGCGTGGAGCGAAGATCTACGCGGAGCTGCTCGGCTACGGGGTCTCGTCCGACGCGACCCACGTCTCGGACCCCGACCCGACGGGCGCGAGCCCCGCGCGCGCGCTCAGGATGGCGTTCGACGACGCGGGCATCACACCCGACGAGGTCGGCTACGTGAACGCCCACGGGACGTCGACGCCCGTCGGCGACAGCGCCGAGACGCGTGTGATCAAGCTCGCGCTCGGCGAGGAGAAGGCACACGCGACACCGGTCTCCTCGACGAAAGGGCGCGACGGGCCACTGCCTCGGCGCGGCGGGGGCGGTCGAGGCGTCGTTCACGATCCTCGCGCTGGAGCGCGGCGTGCTGCCGCCGACGATCAACCAGGAGGTCGCGGACCCCGAGTGCGACCTCGACTACATCCCGAACGAGGCGCGCACGCAGCAGGTCGAGATCGGCGTGTCGAACTCGTTCGGCTTCGGCGGCCACAACGCCTGCGTCGTCTTCCGCCGCTGGCACGGCTGAACGATCCCCGCGATTGCACTTGCGGGGCCCGCGGACGGTGTCAGGACACCGTCGGTGCGCCTCAGAGGCGCCGCTCGAGGAGGAGCGTGTCGTGCCAGAGCCCGTCGCGCTGGGCGATGCGCTCGCGCCTGCCGACGACACGGAAGCCGGCCGACTCGTGGAGCGCCAGGCTCGGGACGTTGCTCGCGATGATCGACGTCTGGATCGTCCAGATCCCGTGTGCAGGCGCGTCGGCGAGCAATCGCCCGAGCAGCGCCTTTCCGACCCCGCGGCCGCGTGCCGCCGCGTCGACGTAGACCGAGTGCTCGACGACCCCGCGGTAGCAGTCGCGGTGCGAGACCGACGACACGGCGGCCCAGCCCACGACGGCCGCCCCGAGGTCGGCGGCGAGACGTGGCGCGCCTCGATGGCCGCCGTCCCATTCCGCCCAGGACGGGACGCACGTCTCGAACGACGCGGCGCCGGTCGCGAGCCCCTCGGCGTAGATGCGCGCGACGTCCGTCCAGTCGGCGGGCTCGAGCGCACGGATCACGACCGGCTCCACCTCGCAACGGTATTCGCTCCTGCCGCTCGTCGCGCCACTCGGCGCGACGGAGGCCGTACGCTGCCGCGGTGGACGTCGTCCGCCCCACCCTGGCGAACCTCGAGGAGGCGCTCGAGCTCCTGCAAGCGGCCGACGCGGCGGTCTATGGCGACTCCGACTGGACCGCGGACGACCTGCGCGAGGAGTGGGAGGGCCTCGACCTCGAGCGCGACGCCTGGCTCGTCGAGGTCGACGGCAGGCTCGCCGGAGTCGCCCACCTCCTCGAGCGCAGGGGCGGGCGCTACGTCGCGGACGCATACGTGCACCCGGACCTCACGGGCCGCGGCGTCGGTGCGCTCATGCTGGGCCTGGTCGAGGAGAGGGCGTGCGAGCTGCGAGCGGACTGGCCGGAGGGCGAGCGGATCGTGCTCGAGTCCGCGCATCTCGTCGGCGACGACCGGGCGCCCGCGCTCTTCGCGGGGAGGGGCTTCGAACGGGTGCGGAGCTTCTTCCGCATGGTGATCGACGTCACGGATCCGCAGCCCGAGCCGGTCTGGCCCCGCGGCGTCGAGCTACGACCCCTCGATCCGGAGAGGAACGGGCACGCGCTCCACGCCGCAGAGGTCGAGGCCTTCGCCGACGAGTGGGGCTACGTCGTGAGGGACTACGACGCATGGCACGCCCGCGTCTTCGGCCGGAACGGCTTCGAGCCCGGGCTCGTCCCGGTCGTGTGGGCGGGAGACGAGGTCGTCGCGTTCTCGCGGAACTACGCGAAGCAGAACGGCGACTGGGGCTTCGTCGGCACGCTCGGTGTCCGTCCGGCCTGGCGCCGGCGGGGGCTCGGGCTCGCGCTCCTCCGCGACTCGTTCCGGCGCTTCCGCGCGACGGGGGAGACGACGGTCGCCCTCGGCGTCGACGTCGAGAACCCGACCGGAGCGACGCGCCTGTACGAGCGGGCCGGGATGCACGTCCTGTGGCAGGCGGACGTGTGGCAGAAGGAGCTGCGGCCTCGCGCCGAGACTGCGCCGCGCCTCCGGGGATCGGCATGAGCGCGCTCCGCGCCCGCTGCCCGCGCTGCCGCACGCTGACGGCCGTCGCATTCGACGACGTCTACGAGTGCCACAGCTGTGGGACAGCCTTCGCGGCGGGACTCGTCCGCGTCCCGCGCGCATGGGGCGACGGCGGCGAGGCGATGGCCGAGGCGGCATGGGCGGAGCTGGCGTACCCGGAGGCACTCGTCGTCGACCTCGATTCCCTCGAGGAGCAGTCCGACGCGATCGCACGCGGGCTCCCGCAGCGGCCGCTCGTGCTCGGCGGATGCTGCGGCGCGCACGTCGGCGCGGTCCGTGGACTCGCCGCGCGCCACGCCCGGCTCGGCGTCGTCTGGCTCGACGCCCACGGCGACCTCAACACGCCCGAGACGTCGCCGTCCGGAAACCAGTGGGGGATGCCCCTGCGGATGGCGATCGACGAGGGCAGCGTCCGGGTGGGCGACATCGCGCTCGTTGGCGCCCGTGACCTCGATCCGCCCGAGCAGGACTACGTGGCGGAGCACGGGATCGACGACGACCTCGCCCGTGCACTCGGCGGCGTGGACGCCGTGTACATCGCGCTCGACGCCGACGTCCTCGATCCGGGCGCACTCTCCGTCTTCATGCCCTGCGCCGGTGGTCTCGCGGTCGACGACGTCGAGCGCCTGCTGCTGGAGGTCGCCGCCAGGACGCGGGTCGCAGGGATGGGGCTCACAGGGCTCGCGCCGGATGCCGACCCGGAGATCCTCGCCAGGCTCGTCGGCGCGGCCGGACTCTGACGGACCGGCACTAAGATGCCCGGCATGTCCGCCGCGGGGAACATCGACGTCTCGATCGAGCACAAGAAGTCCGACCCGTCGGTGCGCGACGGCGGCCACCCGAACACCTGCCCGGGCTGCGGGTCCCACTACCGCGACGAGGAGCTGGCCGAGCACCTCCGCGTCTGCCCGCAGTGCGGCCACCACTTCCCCGTCCGCGCGCGCGACCGGGTCGCGCAGCTCGCCGATGCGGACACGTTCGAGGAGGAGGACGGCGACCTGCGCTCGGCGGACCCGCTCGAGTTCTTCGACCTGCGCCCCTACGTCGAGCGGCTGGCCGAGGCGGAGCTCGGCACGGGCCTCGGCGACGCGATCCTCACAGGCAGGGCCGCGATCGAAGGCCACCCATGTCGGATCGCCGCGATGGACTTCTCCTTCCTGGGCGGCTCGATGGGGAGCGTCGTCGGGGAGCGGTTCGCGCGCGCCTGCGAGCGGGCGGCCGAGGAGGGCGGCGCGGTGATCTCGGTCTCGGCGTCGGGGGGCGCCCGCATGCAGGAGGGGATCCTCGCACTGATGCAGCTGCCGAAGACCGTCGTGGCGGTCGGCGATCTCCAGGATGCGGGCGGCGTCTTGGTCTCGGTGCTCGCGCACCCCACGACCGGCGGGGTCACCGCGAGCTTCGCGAGCCTCGGCGACGTGATCCTCGCCGAGCCCGGGGCGCTCACGTCGTTCGCGGGGCCACGCGTCGTCGCGCAGACGACGCGCGAGAAGCTGCCCGACGACTTCGGCCTTGCCGAGTCCAACTTCCGCTTCGGTCACGTCGACGCCGTCGTCCCGCGCAGCGAGCTTCGCGAGACGCTGTCCCGCCTCCTGCGCCTCTTCGGAGGCCGGGTATGAGCAACGAAGCCGAGCTCGGCCTGCGCGACCGGCTCGCGCAGCTCTCCGGCGTCAAGCTCCTGCGCGGCACGAAGCTGTCGGCCGAGCTCGAGCGCCTCCAGCGGCAGCTCGAGCGGCTGCGCGAGGACACGACGGACGAGGAGATCTGGCGCTCCGTCGAGCTCGCCCGTCACGAGAAGCGGCCGTACACGCTCGACTACGTCGAGCGGATCCTCGACGACTGGTTCGAGGTCCACGGCGACCGCGGCCGGATGGACGACCACGCGATCGTCGCCGGCATCGGCTCGCTCGACGGACGCACGATCGCCCTTGTCGGCCACCAGAAGGGTCGCGACCTGAAGGAGCGCGCCGTCCGCAACTTCGGCATGGCCTACCCCGAGGGGTACCGCAAGGCGATCCGGATGATGGAGCTCGCCGACCGGCACGGCTTCCCGCTCGTCTCGCTCGTCGACACGCCCGGCGCCTATCCGGGGATCGCCGCCGAGCAGCATGGCCAGGGAGGCGCCATCGCGCGGTCGCAGGCGGCGATGCTGCGCCTGGGCGTGCCGACCGTCTCGGTGGTGATCGGAGAAGGCGGCTCGGGCGGTGCGATCGCGATCGCCGTCGCCGACCGCGTGCTGATGCAGGAGAACGCGATCTATTCGGTGATCTCGCCCGAGGGCTGCGCGTCCATCCTCTGGCGAGACGCCGCGCAGGCGAAGAAGGCTGCCTCGGCATTCAAGCCCGACGCAGCGCACTGCCTCGAGCTCCGCGTGATCGACGGAATCGTCCCCGAGCCCGAGGGAGGCGCGCAGGTCGACCACGACGCGGCCGCGGTGCTGCTCCGCGAGGCGCTGGTCGCGCATCTCGACGACCTCGCCGACGTGCCGGCGGACGACTTGCGCCGCACGCGCCGCGCGAAGTTCCGCTCGATGGGCGTCCTCGCGTCGGTCTGAGCGCACCCACACGGCTCTCCACACTTTCCACAGGCTTATCCCCCGGTGCGAACCCACGGGTTTGCGGGGCTGTTTGTCCAACCTGTAGAGACAGTGTTAAGGACATGGGACGCGGAGGAGCAACCAGATCGTGGCGAGGCTGAGCGACTACCGGAGCAAGCGCGACCGCGACCGGACGCCGGAGCCGTTCGGGGGCACGTCGTCCGAGGACGGGCCGGTCTTCGTGATCCAGCGCCACGACGCGAGACGGCTCCACTACGACCTCCGGCTCGAGCGCGGCGGTGCCCTCGCGAGCTGGGCGGTCCCCAAGGGCCTGCCACTCGAGAGCGGCGAGCGGCATCTCGCGGTGCACGTCGAGGACCACCCGCTCGACTACGCCTCGTTCGAGGGCGAGATCCCTGCCGGCGAGTACGGCGCCGGGACGGTCGAGATCTGGGACCGGGGGACCTACGAGCTGCTCGAGGAGAAGCGGGGCGGCGGCCTCACGTTCCACCTCCACGGCAGGCGGGTCGACGGCGTCTGGACGCTCGTTCCGGCACGGCTCGACGGTGACGAGCGGAACTGGCTGCTCCTGCGGAAGGACGCGTCGCCCGCGGCCGGCTCGCCGACGCTCCGGCCGCAGCTCGCGACGGTGACCGAGGCGCTGCCGAGCGGCCCGGGCTGGCTGTTCGAGCCGAAGTGGGACGGGTACCGCGCGATCGTGGCTCTCCGCGGCGGCGAGGCGACGCTGACGAGCCGCAACGGCAACGATCTGACCGAGCGGTTCCGCGAGGTCGCGCGCGCGGTCGTCCACGCGGTGCGCACGCCGTCGGCCGTGCTCGACGGCGAGGTCTGCGCGCTGGACGCGTCCGGCGCGGCCCGCTTCGAGTCGCTCCAGTCGGGCTCGGGACGCCTCGTCCTGATGGTGTTCGACCTGCTCGTCCTGGACGGCGACCCGGTCTACGACCGTCCGTTGACCGAGCGGCGGCGCATCCTCGAGCAGGTGCTCGACCCGACGTCGGACACCGTGCGCCTGTCCCCCGCGTTCGAGGACGGCCCGGCCCTGCTCGAGGCGGCGACCGCGCAGGGGCTCGAGGGCGTGGTCGCCAAGCGCGCCGATGCCCCGTACCGGCCGGGCCGGCGCACGCCCGAGTGGCAGAAGCTCAAGCTCCGGCTCGAGGACGACTTCCCGATCGTCGGCTTCACCCGTGGGACGGGTCGGCGCGCCAGGCTCGGCGCGCTCGTCCTCGGACGGCGAGAGGCCGACGGCCTGCACTGGGCCGGCAACGTCGGGTCGGGCATCGCCGACTCGGACCTCGAGTCGCTGCTCTCGTCGCTGCACCCGCTGTCGCGGGCGACGTCACCGCTCGTCCACACGCCGCGGATGCCCCGCGTGCGCCCGTCGGACGTCACGTGGGTCGAGCCCGTCCTGTCCGCCGAGGTCGACGTTCGCCGAGCGCACGCGCGAGGGACGGCTCCGTGCGCCGGTGTTCCTCGGGGTGCGCGACGATGTTCCGGTGGAACGCGCCCCCGTCGCTCCCGAGATCCGCCGCGGACGGAGGACGCTGCGCCTCTCCAACCTCGACAAGCCGTTCTGGCCGGAGGAGGGCATCACGAAGGGCGAGCTGCTCGCGTACTACCGGGACGTCGCCGGCGTGCTCGTGCCGCATCTGCGCAAGCGCCCGTTCACGATGAAGCGCTATCCGGACGGCTGGCAGGGCAAGAGCTTCTTCCAGAAGCAGGCGCCGTCGCACATCCCGGACTGGATCGCGACGGCGCCGTTCCCCGCCTCGACCCGCGAAGGGGAGAAGCGGGTGATCGACTACGCGCTCGTCGACGACGACCTTGCGCTCCTCTGGATGGTGAACATGGGCTGTATCGACATGCACACGTGGGCATCGCGCGTCGACCGGCCGGAGAAGCCCGACTGGGTGATGTTCGACCTGGATCCGTCGGAGGACGCGACATTCGAGGACGTGATCCGGGTGGCGTTGCTCGTGCGGGAGACACTGGACGTGCTCGGGCTCGAATCGGTGCCCAAGACGAGCGGCTCTCGCGGGATCCACGTGCTCGTGCCGATCGCGCGCCGCCACGGCTTCGGCGAGGTGCGTGAGTTCGCGGGGATCGTCGCGGGCGCGCTCGCGCGCGCACACCCGGGGCTCGTCACGACCGAGTGGACGAGGGCCAAGCGGCGGGGCGTGCTCGTCGACGCGAACCAGAACGGCCCGGGCAAGACGACGGCGTCGGTCTACTCGGTGCGTCCGAGGGCGGGCGCGCCCGTCTCGACCCCGCTCCGCTGGGACGAGGTCGCGCCGGGCCTCGACATTCGCGACTTCACGATGGACGTGGTGCTCGAGCGCGTCGCGCGGGACGGCGACCTCTTCGCACGCGTCCTCGAGGGCGGCCAGTCGCTCGGCGCGGCGCTCCGCGCCGTTCGCTGAGGCCTACGGGGCCGACACGCCGAACAGCGGCAGGCATCCCTCCACGCCCACGAGCTCCACCGGGACGGGACACGTCCACGCGGCGCGGTCGAGAGCGAGGTCGTGGTGCAGGACGGGCTCGCCGCGGGGCCGCTCGATGTGCGCTCCCACTCTCCCGGTAGCCGAGCCGTGCCGAGACCGCCGCCGACTGCGCGGCTCCGCTCTCGAGCCAGCCCGACCGCGCGAGCAGGGCGCCGAGCCGCGCGAACGCGAGCTCCAGCACGTCGCGCGGGATCGGGGGGCGGGTCGCGCACGGGTTCGTCGGTATCGACGCCGTCGCCGCCACGCTCTCCGGGACGGCGCGCTGCGTGCGCCCTACGATCGCAGGATGTCGCACGTGCAGGTCGCAGTCGTCGGAAGCGGGGCGCACCGCGCCGCGGAGGCCGAGGAGGTCGGTCGCCTGCTGGCGCAGCGCGGCTGCACGGTCGTCACGGGCGGGCTCGACGAGGTGATGGCGGCCGCCCATCGGGGCGCGAAGTCGGCCGGAGGGACGACGATTGCGATCCTGCCGGGCGAGACGCACGACGACGCCAACCCGTGGGCCGACCACGTCGTCGTCACCGGGATCGGGCACGCGCGGAACCTCGCGGTGGCCGCGTCCGGTCACGCGGTGATCGCCGTCGGCGGCAGTCATGGGACGCTGGCCGAGATCGCGTTCGCGCTCCGGCTCGGCAGGCCGGTCGTACAGCTCGGTCCGGGGCCACCGGCCGTAGGAGCACTCCGGGCCGCAACCCCCGCCGAGGCGGTCGAGCGAGCGCTCGCGACGCTCTCTAGCCCGTGACGTCCGGGCCGGTGACTTCGCGGAGGCGTCGCTCCAAGAAGCGTTGCTCGAGCCCGTTGTCCGTGAGCGCGAGGGCGTCGCGGTAGCTCGCGGCCGCCGCTTCGTCGCGGCCCAGGCGCCGGAGCAGGTCGGCACGTGCCGCGTGGAGGTAGGCGTACCCCTCGAGCTCCGAGAGACCGTCGATCTGCTCGAGAGCGGTCGTGACGTCGCCTGCGAGCGCGATCGCGACGGCCCGGTTCAGCTCGACGATCGGGGACGGTTCGACCTCGAGGAGCGCGTCGTAGACGGCGACGATCGTCGCGGGATCGACGCCTTCCGCGTGGCCCGCGGCGATAGCCGCCTGGAGCTGGTACGGCCCGGGACGGCCGAGGGCTTCGGCTCGTCGAAGGACGCGAAGACCCTCCTCGATCGCCCGCGTGTCCCACAGCGACCGGTCCTGATCGGCGAGCAGGACCAGCTCGCCGTCCGGCCCGACGCGCGCGTCACGGCGCGAGTCCTGGAGCAGCAGGAGCGCCAGGAGCCCGAACGCCTCCGGCTCGTCGGGCATCAGCACGCACACGAGCTTCGCGAGCCGGATCGCCTCCGTGCAGAGATCTGCGCGCACCAGGCGGTCGCCTGCGCTCGCGGCGTAGCCCTCGTTGAAGACGAGATAGAGGACGCGCAGCACGTCCGAAACGCGGTCGGGAAGCAGCTCGTCGGGGGGTACGCGGAACGGAATGCCCGTGTCGCGGACGCGACGCTTCGCGCGGACGAGCCGCTGCGCCATCGTCGTCTCGGTGACCAGGAACGCGCGCGCGATCTCCGGCGTCTCGAGCCCGCCGACCTCGCGCAGCGTCAGCGCGACGCGCGCCTCGACCGCGAGCGCCGGATGGCAGCACGTGAAGAGAAGCGCAAGCCGTTCGTCCGGGATCGTGCTCACGTCGGCGTCCTCCTCCGCGGGGACCTCGTCGAGCCGCGACAACAGCTCCGCCTTGCGGGCGAAGGTCCGCTCCCGCCGGATCCTGTCGATCGCCCCGTTGCGTGCGGTCGCGATGATCCACGCCCCCGGCGAGCGGGGCGTTCCGTCCCGCGGCCAACGCTCGATCGCTTTCGCGAAGGCGTCCTGCACCGCGTCCTCGGCGAGGGTGAGATCCCCGAGGACGCGCGTGAGGATCGCAACTGCACGAGGCCATTCCTCCCTGAACGTGGCCTCGAGTGACGAGCTCACCGCTCCACGATCGGCCGGATCTCGAGCGAGCCGGCCTCCGCGGCCGGAACGAGCGCCGCGATGCGGATCGCCTCGTCGAGGTCGGGGAGGGTCGTCACGAAGAGCCCGCCGATCTGCTCCTTCGTCTCGGCGAACGGCCCGTCGGTGACGACGCGCTCGCCGTCGACGATGCGGACGACCCTCGCGTCGGCGGCAGCGGCGAGCTCCCGGCCCTCCACGGCCGGATCCGCCTTCCCCATCTCCTCGAAGAGCGTGAGCCACCGCGGCATCGACTCGGCACGCCGGCGGGCGGCCTCCTCCTCGTCCAGCTCCGCCCAGGCGGACTGGTCTCCGTAGACGAGCAGCGCGTACTTCATCTCAGGCCTCCGGGTCGACGTGGACGGGACGGACCTCGACGGCGCCGTGGGCGGCAGCCGGGATGCGCGCCGCCCAGTCGAGCGCGTCGTCGAAGGACGTGCAGTCGAGGATGAAGAAGCCGCCGAGCGCCTCCTTGACCTCGGCGTACGGCCCGTCGCTGACGAGCCGTTCCCGGTCGCGGACGCGGACGGTCGTCGCGCTGTTCGTCGACCCGAGCTCCTCGCCGCCGACGAGGACGCCTGCAGCGCGCGCCGCCTCGGCGAACTCGCCGTACTGCTCGTACGCAGCCTCCCGCTCGCCGTCCGTCATCCTCTCCCACACGCTCTCGTCGGCGTAGATCAGTGCCAGGTACTCCATGCGTGCCTCCCTTCTCGTCGGAGCGTTGCCGGTCTCTCGTGTACGACGATCGGGGAGCGCCGCGATCGACAGCATGACGCTCGGCGACGGACACGTCCTCGGATCGAACGCTGTACGGCGCATCCTCCGATACCGGGCATCTGCGTGCGGCGTGCGCAAGGACCCCGTGGGTCCAGCATCCCCCAAGGGGGCACGACGCCCCCTACCGGAACGATTGCAGCGATCGTGTGTCGTGTCTGTGCCGTCTCCGTGCCGCCTTCGTGCCGACGTCGTGTTGGCCGTGGCGCACCGTCGACCTCGTCCGGCCGTGGCGCACCGTCGCCGTCTCGCAGGTGCGGCGCCGTCACGCTCGCTCGTCCGACATGCGCTCGAGCAACGTCCGCGCCGCGGCCTTGTCGAGGAGCTCGTTGAGGTTGCCGCACTTCGGGCTCTGGACGCACGACGGGCAGCCCCTCCGGCACGGGCACCGCGCAAGGAGCCGCGCGGTGTCGGCGACCCATTCGACGAAGCGCCCGAAGCCGCGCTCGGCGATCCCGACCCCGCCGGCGTGCCCTTCGTAGACGAACACGGTCGGCCGTCCCGTCTGCTCGTGGAGGTTCGTCGAGAGGCCCCCGATGTCCCAGCGGTCGCACATCGCGAAGAGCGGCAGCAGCGAGATGAGCGCGTGCTCCGCCGCGTGGAGGGCCGAGACGAGCGTCGGCATCGTGTCGATCCCGGCGAGCAGCTCCGGGCCGGGCGAGAACCAGATGCCCTCGGTCTCGAAGGACGTCGCCGGAAGGTCGAGCGGCGTCGTGTCGATCACGCTCCCGTCCGCGATGGCCCGCCGCTGGTAGGCGACAACCTGCTCGGAGACCGCGATCCGTCCGTGATGGAGGTCGACACCGAGAACGGGACGGCTCCGCAGCACCTCGACGATCGTGGTCTCCGTCTCCTTCCGGGGTTGCGTGTACCAGTCGACCGTCACCGGGCGGACGAGCGCCGTCCGCGTCTCGAGCTCGAGCGACGTGACGCCGTAGGCATCCCCGAGGTGCAGGTACACGGCGCCCGCGTGCACCGTGGAGAACGCCCGCTCCCGCTCCGCAGTTCCGAGCACCGTCCCCGTCTCCTCGTCGACGATGACGAAAGCCTCGGTGTCACCCGACCGCAGCGACAGCCGCGCCGCCGGGGTGTCGCGTCCGCGCCAGACGTAGCCGGCAGGAGTCGCCTCGAGCTCGGGGAGGACGGCGGCTCGCTCGAGCGCTTCGGCGCCGAGCACGGTGGCATCGGCCGCCGTGAGCGGCCCTTCGTAGGCCGCCGACAGCACGTGCCCGTCGAGGATCCGCGGCGTCCACGGATCGATCAGCGCAGCCTCGACCCGCCGCCCGAGCAGCGCCTCGGGCTCCGCAACGAAGAACTGGTCGAGACCGTCCTCGCTCGCGATCAGCACCGCCAGCCCGCGCGAGCGCCGACCCGCGCGCCCCCACTGCTGTCTCAGCGAGGCGACGGTGCCCGGGAAGCCGACCGAGATCGCGCAGTCGAGCGAGCCGACGTCGATCCCGAGCTCGAGGGCGTCGGTGGCGGTGACGCCCAGCAGCTCTCCGTCGACGAGCCGGCGCTCGATCTCGCGACGCTGCTCCGGCGTGTACCCCGCACGGTACGGGGCGAGCCGCCGTGCGGTCGCCGCGTCGAGCCGGTCGCTCGCGAAGCGGTGCACGAGCTCGGCCGCCTTGCGGCTCTTCGTGAAGCAGATCGTGCGGAGGCCGCGGTCGACGAGGCCGGCCAGGAGGCGCGACGCGTCCCCCAGCGGGCTCGCGCGGATCCCGAGCTCCGGGTCGATCAGCTCCGGGTTCCAGAGCACGATCTCGCGCGCGGCGTGCGGGGCGGCGTCGCGGTCGACGACGCGCACCTCGAGACCCGTGAGCCGTGTCGCGAGCTCGCCGGCGTTCGCGATCGTCGCGGAGGCGAGCAGGAACTGCGGCTCGGCTCCGTACGCCTGCGCGAGGCGCCGCAGGCGCCGGAGGACGTTCGCGACGTGCGAGCCGAACACGCCCCGGTAGACATGGGCCTCGTCGACGACGACGACCTGGAGGTTGTGCAGCAGGTCACCCCAGCGGTCGTGGTGGGGCAGGACGCCGATGTGGAGCATGTCCGGGTTCGTGAGGACGGCGTTGGCTCGCCGCCGGATGTGGGCGCGCTGCTCGACGGGGGTGTCCCCGTCGTAGATCGCGGGCCGCAGACCGGGCAGGCCGAGCCCGGCGAGCCACCGGGCCTGGTCCTGCGCCAGCGCCTTCGTCGGGTAGAGGAAGAGCGCCCGCGCGGCGGGCTCGCGCGCGATCGCGTCGAGCACGGGAAGCGAGAAGGCGAGCGACTTGCCGGACGCCGTCCCCGTGGTCACCACCACGCTCTCGCCGCGGGCCGCCGCCGCCCACGTCTCTGCCTGGTGCGCGTAGAGCTCCGTGACGCCGCGCCGCCCGAGTGCTGCGACGACGGAGGCATGGAGGCCGTCGGGCAGCGGCTCCGTGCGACCGCCCCGTGCGGGCTCCGCGCCCCGGTATGTCACCTCGGCGGCGTCGAGCAGGGCCTCCCAGGTCTCGGCGCCGGTCAGCCCGATGGCTCCGCCGGCCGGAATCCGGCACACGTCAGGTCGAGCGCGGCGACCCGCCCGTCCACGACCCGCGCATAGGCCGTGTGCTCGTTCTCCTGCCAGCCCTTCACCGGGTCGCGCCCGCGAAAGCGGTACCGCAGCCGGACACGGTCGGCGATCGGCAGCACGTCGCCCGCGATCACCTCGAACGCCTCGAGCGGATCGAGCCAGTAGCCGTACTGGCCGGCGATCGCGTCCGGCCCGTCCTCCTCGCGGAGCCGGTGCGGCGTCAGCGCCCGCAGCCTCGCGTCGGGGGCGAAGCAGGCTGCGATCCTCGCCCTGTCGCGCGAGCCGATCGCGTCCAGCAGCTCCTCCACGACGCCGGTGTCGGCCACGGCGCGAGGGTAGACGATGCGCCTCCGCCTATGCCGCCAGAGCGCGGTCGACCGCGTCGGCGTAACGGCGCCGCGGCTGCGCGCCGTGGATCGTCTCCACGGGCTCGCCGGCGGCGAAGACGATCACCGTCGGCAGGGAGAGGACGCCGTACCGCGCCGGAACGCCGAGGTTTCGGTCGATGTCGAGCCGCGCGAGCCGCAGGCGTCCCTCGTGCTCCCGGCCGAGATCGACGAGGTACGGCTCGATCGCCTTGCACGGGCGGCACCAGGGTGCCGTGAACTCCACGAGCACCGGCACGTCGGAGGCGAGCACCTCGCTCGCGAAGGTCGCGTCGGTCACGTCGAGCACTACAGCCTCCCGCGCAACGCCTTCCAGCGCAGCACCGGCACCTGGCGCATCGCCTCGAGGACGATCGCGCCGCTCATCTTCGACTCCCCGACGCGTCGGTCGACGAACACGATCGGGATCTCGACCACCCGGAACCCGGCCCGCAGCGCGCGGTAGGTTCCTTCGATCTGGAATCCGTAGCCGCGGGCCGCGATCGCGTCGAGGTCGATCGTCTCCAGCACGTGGCGGCGGAAGCACTTGAACCCGCCGGTCAGGTCGCGCACGCCGACGCCGAGGACGATCCGCGCGTAGAGGGACCCGCCCCGTGAGACGAGCCGGCGCAGGAGGCCCCAGTTCTCCGTCCCTCCGCCGGCGACCCAGCGGGAGCCGAGGGCGAGGTCGGAGCTCTCCTCGCAGACGGCGATGAGGCGCGGCACGTCGCGCGGGTCGTGCGAGAAGTCGCAGTCCATCTCGAGCACGAGCTGCGCGTCCGTCGCGAGCGCCCGCTCGAACCCGGCGAGGTATGCGCGGCCGATGCCCTCCTTGCGCGTGCGGTGGAGGACCTCGAGCCAGGGAAGCTCCGCCGCGAGCCGATCGGCGATCTCGCCCGTCCCGTCCGGCGACCCGTCGTCGATCACGAGCACTCCGTCGCGGGTCGTGTCGATCACCTCGCCGAGCGCGCGCACGAGCGCCTCCACGTTGTCGCGCTCGTTGTAGGTGGGGACGCAGACAACGGCACGGCTCGGGCCCATCGGCGGAGTCTGCCCGCTCCGCCGGTCACGGGGCCGTCCCTATGATCGGCGGGTGCCGCCGCTTCCGCGAAACGCCGACGTCGCAGACGCGCTCGACGAGCTGGCCGACGTGTCCGAGATCCTCGGCGAGCAGGGGTTCCGCGTGCTCGCCTACCGTCGCGCCGCGACCCGGATCCGAGACACGGGCGCCTCGATCGCGGAGCTCGCGCTGCAGGGCACGGCAAAGGAGCTTCCCGGGATCGGCGCGACGATCGAGTCGAAGATCGTCGAGCTGACCGAGACCGGCTCGATGGCCGCGCTCGAGAAGCGTCGCGCCGAGGTGCCGGCCGAGGTGCGGCAGTTCCTGCGGCTCCCGGGGCTGGGCCCGAAGACCGCAGCGCGGATCTGGCGCGAGCTCGGGGTGACGACCCTCGACGAGCTGCGGCTGGCGGCCGAGCAGCATCGTGTGCGGACGCTCCAGGGGCTCGGTGCCAAGAGCGAGGAGCGGATCCTCGAGGCGCTCGCAAAGGGGTTCGGCCCGGAGCCGGAGCGGCGCGGCCTCCTCGGCGTCGGGCTCCCGGTGGTGCGCGCCGTCGTGGACGAGCTCCGGGCGCACCCGGCGGCCGTCGAGGTCTCCGGGGCCGGGAGCGTGCGTCGCGGCCGAGAGACGTTCCGCGATCTCGACGTGATCGCCACTGCCACCGACCCCGCGGCGCTGATCGCGCACTTCGTGACGCTGCCGTGGGTGCTGGAGATCGCCGCACGCGGCGACACGAAGGCGACCGTGGTGACGAAGCAGGGGCTCCGGCTCGACCTGCGCGTCGTGCCGCCCGAGGACTTCGGCAGCCTGCTCCAGCACTTCACGGGGTCGAAGGACCACAACATCGCGCTCCGCGAGGAGGCGCAGCGGCGGGGCCTCTCGATCTCGGAGTACGGCGTCGCGGTCGCGGAGACGGGAGAGGTGCACCGGTTCGCGCGCGAGGACGACCTGTACCGCTTCCTCGGCTACGAGCCGATCCCGCCCGAGCTGCGCGAGAACGGCGGTGAGCTCGAGGCCGCGCGGAACGGCAGCCTGCCCGCGCTCGTCGAGGTGTCCGACCTGGTCGGCGAGCTCCACTGCCACTCCGACTGGTCGTCCGACGGGAAGGCGTCGATCGTGGAGATGGCGCAGACCGCACGGTCGCTCGGGTACCGGTACCTCGCGCTCACCGACCACTCGCACTACCTCCGCGAAGGGCGGATGGAGGCGCAGTGGCGCGAGATCGACGAGGTCAACGTGCGCGTGAAGCCGTTCAGGGTGCTCAAGGGCGTCGAGGCGAACATCCGCGCCGACGGAACCGTCGATGTCGACGACGAGCACGTCGCCGCGCTCGACTGGGTGGTCGCGTCGCTCCACCACGCGCTCGACAAGAGCCCGACCGAGCGCATCCTGGCCGCGCTCGACCACCCCCACGTCGACTGCATCGGCCACCTCACCGGCCGCAAGCTCAACCGGCGCACCGGCGCGGAGGTGGACGTCGAGCGGATCGTCGCGCGGGCCGTCGAGACGGGTACCGCGCTGGAGATCAACAGCCAGCCCGACCGGCTCGACATGCGCGACGTGCATGCGAGGCTCGCAGGTGAGGCGGGCGTTCTCGTGCCGGTGACGACCGACGCGCACTCGACGGGCGCGCTCGGGTACCGCGAGCTCGGCGTCGCGCAGGCGCGCCGCGCGTGGCTCACGAAGGAGCAGGTGCTCAACACGCGGTCGTGGCGCCAGGTCGTGAAGGCGCTCGCGTGACCGATCTCCGCGACGACGGGGCCGCCGCGCTCGAATGGGCCGCGTCGTACCTCGAGCGGGTGCGCGACCTCCCGGTGCTCTCGCGCGCTGAGCCCGGAGCGATTCGCGCGGCGCTGCCCGCGCGGGCGCCCGACGCGGCGGAGCCGTTCGCGGCGGTCCTGCGCGACCTCGACGAGGTGCTCGCGCCCGGGCTGACGCACTGGCAGAGCCCGCGCTACTTCGCGTACTTCGCGACGACGGCGTCGGAGCCGGGAATCCTCGCCGAGCTGCTGATCGCGGCCCTCAACCAGGTCGGGATTCTCTGGCGCGCGTCGCCGGCGCTGCAGGAGCTCGAGGAGGTGACCCTCGCCTGGCTGGCCGACCTGCTCGGCCTCCCGGAGGGCCTCCACGGGCACATCGAGGACACCGCGTCCACGGGGCTGATCACCGCGCTCGCGGCGGCACGGACCGCGTCGCCCGGGAAGCGGGTGGTCGTCTGCTCCGAGCACACGCACTCCTCGACCGCCAAGGCGGCCCGCCTGCTCGAGCTCGAGCTCCGCACCGTTCCGGGCGACGACCGCTACGCCATGCGCCTCGATCAGGTCGACCTCACCGACGCGTGCGCGCTCGTCGCGACGATCGGGACGACGTCCTCCGCCGCGATCGACCCGGTGCCCGGGCTCGCGGAGGCGTGCGCGGACGCCGGCGTGTGGCTCCATGTCGACGCCGCCTATGCGGGGAGCGCCGCGGTCTGCCCCGAGCTGCGACCGCTCTTCGCGGGCTGGGAGCGCGCGGACTCGGTCGGCGTCAACCCGCACAAGTGGCTCCTGACGCCGATGGACTGCTCCGCCTTCTTCACCCGTCGCCCGGACGACCTCCGCAACGCGTTCAGCCTCGTCCCCGAGTACCTGCGCGTCAGTGAGGACGTCGTCAGCCTGAGCGAGTACGGGGTGCCGCTGGGGCGGCGCTTCCGGGCGCTCAAGCTCTGGGCCGTGCTTCGCTGCCACGGGCGCGAGGGGCTGCAGGCGACGATCCGCGAGCACGTCCGCCTCGCGGAGCTGTTCGAGCGGTGGGTGCAGGACGAGCCGGGCTGGGTGGTCTGCGCCCCGCGCCACTTCTCGCTCGTCTGCTTCCGCCGCGACGCGACCGACGAGGAGAACGAGGCGCTGCTCGAGCGCGTCAACGCGACCGGCCAGGTGTTCCTGTCGCACACCCGCCTCGACGGGCGGTTCGTCCTGCGGCTCGCGATCGGAAACGGCTGGACGCGGGAGGACGACGTCCGCCTCGCCTGGGACGTGCTGCGGCAGGAAGCCTCCTCCTGAGCCGCGCGTCCGCGGCGCGCACGGCGGGCATTCGTCCCGCATGTAGGCGGGATGTCGGAGCTGCGTGGTTCCGTGTACGCTTCGGGTCGGCGCGGGACACGTCCCGCTCCACATCGAGAGAGGCTGAGGGACCGGCCCTGTGACGCCTCGGCAACCCGCCCCGAGAGGGGCCACGGTGCCAAACCCGGACGGATGTGTCGAGCGAGACGAAGGAGGTTCCACCCGTGTCAGCCCTCTCCCTTTCCTGTCGTGTCTGCGCCACCGAGCACCCGCTCGAGGCGATCGGCACCTGCCGCTCGTGCTTCGGCCCGCTCGATCCCGTCTACGACTGGGACCGCCTGCGGGCGACGGTCACGCGTGAGCGGCTCGCGGCGGGCCCGCCCTCGCTGTGGCGGTACGCCGACCTCCTTCCGGTCACGCCGCCCGAGGTGGCGCTGCTCGCGCCGGGCCTGACGCCGCTCGTGCCCGCGCCGCGCCTCGCCGAGGAGGTCGGCGTCGGCGAGCTGTGGCTCAAGCTCGACACCGCGAACCCGACCCATTCGTTCAAGGATCGCGTCGTCGCCGTCGCCGCGCGCAAGGCGCAGGAGCTCGGGCTCGAGACGCTCTCCTGCTCCTCGACCGGGAACCTCGCCGGGGCGGTGGCGGCCCGCGCCGCTGCGGAGGGTCTCGACGCGGCCGTGTTCGTCCCGGCCGACCTCGAGCCGGAGAAGCTCGCCGCTGCGGCGGCGTACGGCCCGACGATCTACGCGGTGGACGGGCACTACGACCACTGCTCGCGGCTCTCCGTCGAGCTCTCGTTCGAGCTCCCGTGGGGGTTCGTCAACGTCAATCTCCGCTCCTACTACGCGGAGGGCTCGAAGACGCTCGCGTACGAGCTCGCGGAGCAGCTCGGCTGGCGTGCGCCGGACGCGGTCGCGATCCCGATCGCCTCGGGCGCGCTCTTCCACAAGGTCGGCCAGGGCTTCGCGGAGCTCCGCGCGCTCGGGCTGCTCGACGGCCCGGCGCCGCGGCAGATCGGCGGGCAGGCGGAGGGCTGCCAGCCGGTCGCGACCGCGTTCCGCGAGCAGAAGCCGGTGACGCCGGTGCGCCCCGACTCCGTCGCGCGCTCGCTCGCGATCGGCAACCCGGCCGACGGCGACTTCGCCGTCGCGACCGCGCGCGAGACGGGCGGCGCGATCTACGCCGTGCCGGAGGCGGCCGTCGGCGAGAACATGGCCCTGCTCGCCCGGACGACCGGCGTCTTCGGCGAGACCGCGACCGGCGTGACCCTCGGGGCGCTCCGGGCGGCGGTCGAGGCGGGCGAGGTCGGACGGGACGACCGTGTCGTGCTCCTCGTCACGGGCGACGGCCTGAAGACGCTCGGCCCGGTCTCGTTCACCTACTGGCCCGTCCACGATCGCGGCCGACGCCGACGCCCTCCTGGACGCGCTGCAGGCCGCCGCGTAGGGCCGCCGGGGTACGCTGGCGGGATGGGGAAGACCCTCTTCGAGAAGGTCTGGGAACGGCATGTCGTGCTCGAGGAGGCGGGCGGGCCGGCGCTGCTCTACGTCGATCTGCACCTCGTCCACGAGGTGACCTCGCCGCAGGCGTTCGAGGGCCTTCGGCTCGCCGGCCGGCGGGTCCGCCGACCCGACCTCACGGTCGCGACCCTGGATCACAACGTGCCGACGCTGCCCGGGCCGGTCACCGATCCGATGGCGAAGGCGCAGCTCGACGCGCTCCGCGCGAACATGCGAGGAGTTCGGCATCCGCCTCTACGACACCGGCTCGGGCCACGAGGGGATCGTCCACGTGATCGGCCCGGAGCTCGGCCTCACACAGCCGGGCAAGACGATCGTCTGCGGCGACAGCCACACCTCGACGCACGGCGCCTTCGGAGCGCTCGCGTTCGGGATCGGCACGTCCGAGGTCGAGCACGTCCTCGCGACGCAGACGCTGTACCAGCACCGGCCAAGACGATGCTTCTGGAGTTCGCCGGCGAGCTGCCGGCCGGCCTCACCGCGAAGGACATGATCCTCGGCGCGATCGGCCAGGTCGGCGTCGACGGAGGCGTCGGCTACGTCGTCGAGTACGCGGGCGAGGCGATCCGCGCGCTCTCGATGGAGCAGCGGATGACCGATCTGCAACATGTCGATCGAATGGGGCGCGCGGGCGGGGATGATCGCGCCCGACGAGACGACGTTCGCCTACCTCGAGGGCCGCGAGTACGCCCCGAAGGCGGCCGACTGGGAGCGCGCGGTCGAGGACTGGCGCTCGCTCGCGAGCGATCCGGACGCCGACGTACGACACGCACGTCGTCGTCGACGTCACCGAGCTCGTCCCGCAGGTGACGTGGGGCACGAACCCCGGGATGGTCGTCCCCGTCACGGGGACCGTGCCCGACCCGGCAGCGTTCGACGACCCGGAGGACCAGGATCGCCGCCGAGCGCGCGCTCGCCTACATGGACCTTCGCGCGGGACAGCGCGATCGAGGACATCCGCATCGACCGCGTCTTCATCGGCTCCTGCACGAACTCGCGCATCGAGGACCTCCGCGCCGCCGCGGCGATCGTCGCAGGCCGCACGGTCGACCCGCGCGTCAAGGCGCTCGTCGTCCCGGGCTCGGCGACGGTGCGACGCCAGGCCGAGGAAGAAGGGCTCGACCGCGTGTTCCTCGACGCCGGGCTTCGAGTGGCGCCTCGCCGGCTGCTCGATGTGCCTCGGCATGAACCCGGACATCCTCGCGCCGGGCGAGCGGTGCGCCTCGACGTCGAACCGGAACTTCGAGGGCCGTCAGGGCCACGGCGGGCGCACGCACCTCGTCAGCCCGCAGATGGCGGCCGCCGCCGCGCTCCACGGCCGCTTCGTCGACGTCCGCTCGCTCGATCCCGAGCCGGTGCCGGCATGAAGGCGCTCGCGCACGGTCACGGGCCGCGTCGCGGTGCTCGACCGGCCGGACGTCGACACCGACCAGATCATCCCGAAGCAGTTCCTCAAGCGCATCGAGCGGACCGGCTACGGGCAGTTCGCTCTTCTTCGACTGGCGCTTCGACGAGGACGGGCGCCGAGCGGCCCGGCTTCGAGCTCAACCAGACCCGAGTTCCGGGGCGCGTCGATCCTTCTCGCCGGGCGGAACTTCGGCTGCGGCTCGTCCCGCGAGCACGCGGCCTGGGCGCTGCAGGATCACGGGTTCGACGTCGTCATCGCGCCGTCGTTCGGCGACATCTTCCGCACGAACGCGGGGAAGATCGGGATGCTCGCCATCGAGCTGCCGGCCGACGAGGTCGAGCGGCTGATGGAGAGCGTCGACCTCGACACGGGCTCCGAGATGACGGTCGACCTCGAGCGGCAGCGTGATCGTCGCACCGGGCGGCCGCGAGGTGCCGTTCGCGTTCGACGAGACGACCCGCCACCGGATCCTCGAAGGCCTCGACGACATCGCCTTCACCCTGCACCACGAGGATGCGATATCGGCCTACGAGGCGGCGCACGGCCTCGCGTGACGCGGGTCGCGGTCCTCCCGGGCGACGGGATCGGGCCGGAGGTGGCGGCCGAGGCGGTGCGCGTCCTCGACGCGCTCGGGATCGAGCACTCCGAGCACGCCTTCGGCGGCAACGCGATCCTCGCGCAGGGCACGCCGCTTCCCGACGAGACGCTCGCAGCCTGCCGCGAGGCCGACGCGGTGCTGCTCGGCGCCGTCGGGCTGCCGGAGCTCGAGGGGCAGCCGGTGCGTCCCGAGCAGGGGCTGCTCGGGCTGCGCAAGGAGCTCGGCGTCTACGCGAACCTTCGGCCCGCCCGTGCGCCCGACGCGGGAGTCGACCTCGTGATCGTCCGCGAGCTCGTCGGCGGGCTCTACTTCGGCGCGAAGGGCACGCGCGAGGACGGCACCTGGTTCGACACGTGCGAGTACACGAGGCCCGAGGTGGAGCGCATCGCGCGCCGCGGCTTTCGCGATCGCCGCGGGAGCGCGGCGGGCGCCTGACCTCGGTCGACAAGGTCAACGTCCTCCACACCTCGCGGCTCTGGCGCGACGTCGTCACCGAGCTCGGCGCGGCCGAGTACCCCGGACGTGCCGCTCGACCATGCGCTCGTCGACTCGTTCGCGATGACGATCGTGACACGCGCCCGAGACGATCGACGTCGTCGTCACGGAGAACACCTTCGGCGACATCCTCTCCGACGTCGCCGCGGCGGTCACGGGTGGGCTCGGCCTCGCCGCGTCCGCGTCGCTCGGCGATCGACGGGCCCGGGCTCTTCGAGCCGGTGCACGGCTCCGCCCCGCAGATCGCGGGCCAGGGGATCGCGAATCCCGCCGCGATGCTGCGCTCGGTCGCGCTGATGCTCCGCCACGGGCTCGGCCGCCCCGACGAGGCGGACGCGCTCGAGCGCGCCGTCGACGCGGCGCTCGACGCGGCACCGACGCCCGACCTCGGCGGCACGGCGACGACGCGCGAGGCCGGGGACGCGGTGCTCGCGGGGATCGCCTGGCTCTGCGGGGTCGCCCTCCTGCCCGTATCGTTCATGTCGTGGAGCGCATCAGGGGAGACGTCGGCGTTCGCGTTCTGCTTCGCCTTTCGGCGCTAGCCGGCGCATCCGTCCCCGCCTCGCGCCGGCTAGCTGACATCTCGCGGCGGACGTTCCCTCCCGAAAGGCTCGCATGACTCCCGACCACAACACCGTTGCCTATCCCGGCCGCGAGGGCGCGCACAGCGCCGCCGCGTGCGACCGCCTCTTCCCCGCGGCGCGGCTCGTCCCGCAGGCGTCGTTCCAGGACGTCGATCGACGCGGTCACCGCGCGTGCCTGCACCTACGGCGTGCTTCCCGATCGAGAGCTCGCTCGTCGGCCCCGTCAACGAGACGCACGACCTCCTCTACGACTCGCGCGCTCTCGATCGTGGCCGAGGCGATCCTGCCGATCCGCCACTGCCTCGTGGGGCCGGCCGAGGTTCCGCTCGAGGACGTCCGCGAGATCCGCTCGCACGCCGTCGCGCTCGACCAGTGCCGGCGCCTGCTCGCCTCGATGCCCTGGGCGACCGCCGTCGTCGCGGCGACGACCGGAGACGCGGCCGCCGCCGTGGCAGAGCTCGGCGATCCGTCGGTCGTGGCGATCGCGAGCGTACGCGCGTCACGGATGCACGGGCTCGCGGTGATCGCGGACGACGTCGGCGACCACACCGCGTACACCCGGTTCGCCGCGCTCGCGCCGTACACGCGCCTCGACCGCCGGCACGGCGAGTGGCGCACCGCGCTGACGTTCGAGACCCACCATCGGCCGGGAGCGCTCCACCACGCGATCGAGCCGCTCGCGCGGCGCGGGATCGACATGGTGCAGCTCGTCTCGCGTCCGATCCCGTCGCGACCGTTCGACTACCGGTTCGACTGCGTGCTGGGCGGGCATCCGCTCGACGACGGGGTCGCGGCGGCCCTTGCCGAGATGCAGGCGGAGACCGCCCGTCTCCGGGTCTTCGGGTCGTACCGGGCGGATCGCGACGAGGGCTGGGAGACGGTCGCGGCGTGAGCATCGGGCTCTGCGACGTCTCGCCGCGGGACGGGCTCCAGTCGCTCGACGTCGTGCTCCCCCCGGCGACGCGTGCCGAGCTCGCCGAGAGGGTCGCCGCGTCGGGCGTGCCGCGCGTCGAGGTCGCGAGCTTCGTGCGGGACGACCTCGTCCCCGCGATGGCAGGCGCCGAGGAGGTCGTCGCCGCGCTCGGCGACGCGCGGGGCGCAACCTGGGCGGCGCTCGTCCTCAACGAGCGCGGGTACGACAGGCTGGCGGCAGCGGGAGTGCGGGAGGTGCACGCGACGTTCGGCGTGACCGAGACCTTCCAGCAGCGGAACGGCGGCTCGTCCGTCGAGGACGGGATCGCTCGGGCGCTTGCGGTGGTCGACCGAGCGCGCGCCGACGGGCGGCGCGTCTCGGTGACGCTCAGCTGCTCCTTCGGGTGCCCCTACGAGGGGCCCGTCGACGCGGGCGTCGTGCAGGCGCTCGCGGCGCGCGTCGTGGCCCACGGCGTCGACGAGGTCGTCCTCGCGGACACGATCGGCGTCGCCGTCCCCTCCGAGGTGCGTGGGCTCGTCGAGCGCTGCGTCCGGGATCTCGGCGCGGCAACCGGCGTCCATCTGCACGATACGCGCGGAACCGCGCTGGCATGCGTCCTGGCGGCGCTCGAGGCGGGAGCGACGCTCGTGGACGGATCCGTCGGCGGCGTCGGAGGCTGCCCTTTCGCGCCGGGTGCGCAGGGCAACGTCGCGACGGAGGACGTCGTCTACCTGCTCGAGCGTGAGGGGATCGCGACGGGCGTCGACCTCGACGCGCTGATCGAGGCGGCGCGCTGGCTCTCGGGCGTGCTCGGCAGCCCCGTGCCGGGGCGCGTCCAGCGGGCGGGGCGCTGGCCCTGACTATCTGCTCAGGCGGCCTCGGCGGCCGTCTCGGACGCCGGCAGGTAGGCCCGCCAGGCATCCGGCACGCGGTGCAGGGCGAGGCTGATGAAGAGGACGGGCGAGGGCGCGCGCGGGGCGCGCGCGAGGTGCATGTGCGTCTCCTCGAGCAGGCGATCGCCCTTTCGGAGGTTGCACGGGGCGCAGGCCGTGACGACGTTCTCCCACACCGAGTCGCCGCCCCGCGATCGCGGCACCACGTGGTCGAGCGTGAGCCGTCCGGCGCTGTCGCCGCAGTAGACGCAGCGCCAGCCGTCGCGTGCGAAGAGCGCCCGGCGGGAGATGCGGCGCTTCACCGAGCGCGGGACGCGGACGTACGAGACGAGCCGGATGACGTGCGGTCGGGTGTACGTGTTGGTGGCGGTTCTGAGGGGATCGTCGAGCCGCTCCACGACCTCGGCCTTGCCCTTCCAGACGAGCACGTGGGCGCGGCGCGTGGAGCACACGTTGAGCGGCTCGTAGCTTGCGTTCAGGACGAGCACGTGACCCACGGCGCGAATGTAGCAGCGCCGCTGCACGGCCAAACGGCGCCGGCCGGCGCTATCGCGCCATCGCGCGTTCGACCGCCTCCGCCTCCTCGGGCGAGAGGGCGAGGGTCGGACGCCCGCGCTCGAGCTCCTTGACGTAGACCCGCGCGTAGTCGCGGCCCTGGATCGCCGTCACGACCGTGCCGGTGCGCGTCGAGTCGAGGAACGCGAACGAGGCGGACTGCTGGCCGCCCGCGTCCTCGTAGGCGTCGTAGCGTACGACCGACGTGTTCGTCACCGAGCCGTCGATCCGCCGGTCGACACGCGTCAGCCCGGCCGCGACCTCGTCCACGGCGCGGTGGAGGTCGTCGATGCGGCTCTGGAGCGAGACGGCGAAGTCGACCACGTCCGCGGTCGACCCGCCGAGGATCGCCTGCTGGTCGCGTCGCAGCGTGCGCACGCGTCGCCATGCAAGAGCGTCGCGAAGAGAGCGATCGCCGAGACCGCGACGGCCGCGATCGCCATCCCGAGCGCGAGGCTCACGACGGCGCGATTTGGAAGATGACCGGGTACTCGGCGGTGTTGTTGTCGGTCTTGGTCTCCCCGTCGACCGGCTCGACGCTCACCTGCACGCTCGAGTTCTCCTGGTACGGGAAGTCGGGGAAGTCCGAGAAGGTGACGGTCTTCGTCTCACCGGGGTCGATGACGTCCACGGTGCCCGTCTTCACGATCGGGCTCGGCTGGCGCGGGATCGTCAGCTTCACCTTCACGCCGACCTCCTGGAACTCGCCCGAGTTCGTCACGCCCACCTCGAACGCGGTGTCGACCGACGTCGTGATCTTCGTCTCCGTCGGACGTGGACAGCTGGATGCCCTGTGGCGAGCACCTTGGTGTAGGCGAGCGCGCTGCCGTGGAGGCCGCTCGCGCGTGCCTCCGGTCGACGCGCCGTGGACACGCTGCCAGATCGAGCTCATCGAGCGCGCGGTGTAGAGCTCGGGGTTCTCGACGAAGACGGACGGCGGGGCGGTGAGGCCTTCGACGCCCTCCGACGGCCATCGTCGCCTGCGCGGTGCCCTGGAAGAGGTCCTTCCAGATCACGTCACTGGCCTCGAGCCGGCTCGCCCCATGCCGCGAGCTGCTCGCCGGCGGCCGCCTGGTCGTCGGTCGCCCTTCGTCGACCTGAAGGTGTCGAGGAGCCCCTGCAGCCCGGTGACGCGCAGCTGCAGCGCCTCGACGGCGTGCACGTTCGACGGAGTCAGCGGGCCGGGCGGGCTCAGGTCGCGTGCCCGCTCGACGTCGAGCTGCTGGCGCTGGACGTAGCCGCCGAGCTTCGTCTCGAGCTCTGTCTGCGTGAGCCCCGGGGTGGTGAGGAGCGTCGCCAGGTCGGCGCCGATCTTGGCCGAGTCCTTGCCGACCTCGCCGACGCTTCGCCAGGTAGTCCCCGTAGGCCGTCTGCTCGTCCGTGCCGGCGCACCCCTGCACCCACACGGCGAACAGCACGATCACGAGGATCGAGAGCGCGACCAGACCGGCGAGGCGGAGAAGCGGCGTGATGCCGTGCGGGGCGTGGAGCTGCGGGCGTCGCGGGCCGCGTCCGCCGCCGGACGGGCCACCGCCTCCGGGGCCGCCGCCCGGCGGACGGCCGCCGGTGCGCGACGGTGGCGCGATCTCCCGCGTCTCGTCGTCGACGAAGTCGAAGTCGAGGATGTCGTCGTCGTGCACCGTCACGATGTGCCCCGCCGGGCCGATTGCGTCCAACGCCTCTCGCGGCCGAGTGTACGGGAGATTCGTCGGCGGAGGACGTTCCCCTCGTGCGGCGAAGGACGGTTACCGGTGTCGTCCGCTGCCTTCGCACTCCCGGACCGAGCGCTCGTCCTCGACCGCTATCGCCCGCTGAAGCCGCTCGGCCGCGGCGGCTCGGGATCGGTCTGGCTCGCCCGTGACGAGCAGACGGGCCTCGAGGTCGCGCTCAAGATCGTGCCCCGCGAGGGCAAGCGCGCGGCGCGCGCGGCCCGCGAGATGGAGGCTGCGTCCCGCCTGCGTCACGAGCGCTGCGTCCGGGCGTACGACTTCGGTGGCGACGCAGGGCACGTCTACATCGCGTACGAGTACGTCCGGGGCCGCACCCTGCGCGAGGTGCTGCGCGCCGAGGACGTCGATGACGCGACCGCGGTCGAGGTCGCCGCACAGATGCTCGACGGGCTTGCTCACGCGCACCGGCGCGGGATCGTCCACCGCGACGTCAAGCCCTCGAACGTGCTCGTCGAGGACACCGCCGAGCTCTCGGTGCGGGTGCTCGACTTCGGGCTCGCGCAGTTCGACGAGGCGGACACGCTCACGGCCGTCGGCGACGTCCCGGGCACGCTTGCCTACATCTCGCCGGAGCGCCTCTCCGGCGAGGACGCCTCGGCGCGGAGCGACGTGTGGGCCGTCGGGGTGATCCTCTGGGAAGCGCTCGCGGGGAGCCATCCCTTCTGGGGCGTCCCGCTCCCACAGGTCGCCTCCACGATCGCCTCGGGTGCGCCGCCGCTCTCGGCACGACGGGGCGACCTTCCGCGGCGCCTGCTCGCGGCGATCGACAGCGCCCTCTCGGTCGACCCGGCCAAGCGCCCCTCCGCGGCGCAGCTTGGCGGCCGAGCTGCGCGAAGCGTTCGTGGTCACGCCGAGCCGGCCGCGCCCCGAGCGCCGCAAGCCCGCGAGGGCGGCACGCCCGGCCAAGCCGCCCCTGCCCGCGGCTGCCCTCGTCCCGCGCTGGCAGCGCCTGGTGCCGGCGGGTCTCGCGGGGGTTGCGACCGCCGTCGGAGGGTCGCTCCTGCCGTTCTGGCCCGCGCCGCTCCTGGCGGCACTCGCGCTGCTGCGCCGCCCTCGTGTCGCTCCGCTCGCCGAGGGCCGGCGTCGCGCTGGCACTGGCCGCGCCGGTGTTCCCGCTCGGCAACGTCGCGCAGGCCGCCGCTGTCGTCTACGGCGTGCTCGCGCTCGGCTGGCTCATCGTGACCTGGCGCGACCCGCGCGCAGGCCTCGCGTTCTGTGCGGGACCGCTGCTCGCGCCGCTCGGCCTCATCGCGCTCCTGCCGCTCGCCGTCCAGCCGGCGTGCGGCTGGTGGCGGCGGGGTCTCCACGCGGCGGCAGGAGTGTTCGCGGCCGCGGCCGTCGCGGGCCTCTCCGGCGGCACGTTGCCGCTGACGGGGGCCGCGGTCGGCGACCTCGGGATCGCGGGCTCGGAGCGGCCCACCGACGTCCTCCACGCGCTCGGCACCGTGCTCGGCGACTCGACGGCCATCGCGACGACCGCGCTCGCGCTCGCGCTGGTGGCGGCCCTGCTCCCCTGGGCGGCCGCGCGCGGACGGTGGGGCATCGCCGGCATCGGCGCGCTCCAGCTGACCCTCGTGCTCGCGTGGGCGCCGTCCATCCCGTGGGTGGGCTTCGTCTTCGGCACCTGGCTCCTGTGCGGGCTGCTGGTCGCGCGGCCCTTCGTCCGCGCCGGTCTGCGGCGGAGTGGCGGCTAGACTCGTCCGGGGGAGGCGCCCCGCATGATGAGACCCCCCGCAACCACCATCCGCGCCGTTCGCGTTCCCCGAGCGGCACCCGGCGAGAGTCGCGCATGAGCGTCCTTCGCGCGCTCGAGAGCAAGATCGAAGGCGTCTTCGAAGGGGTGTTCGGCCGTGCCTTCCGGACGCACGTCCAACCGGTCGAGCTCGCGCGGAAGCTTGCGAAGGAGATGGACGAGCACCGCTCGGTCTCCGTCTCGCGCGTGTACGTGCCGAACGAGTACACGCTGTACCTCTCGCCCCCCGACCGCGCGCAGTTCGCGGCGTACGAGGGATCGCTCGTCGGCGAGCTCCAGGAGTACCTCGTCGAGCACGCGCGGCGCGAGGGCTACGCCCTCCTCACGCCGCCCCGGGTCGTCCTCGAGAGCGACGCCGACCTCGCGATGGGGGAGTTCGGCATCGCGACCCGGGTCGCGCAGCCCGACGAGCCGCCGGCGCCGCAGACGCCCCTGCCGTCTCCCGCGGTCGCCGTCCCCGCCCCGGCGATGCCCGCGCCCCAGCCGGTCGCGGCGACCATGGTCTACCGGCCCGAGGTGCCGCTCGCGGTCGACGACGATCCTCCCGAGGAGGTCGTCCGCGAGCAGGTGACGCTCACGGTCGACGGGCGGACGATCCCCATCACGGCGGGGCGGGTCGTCGTGGGCCGCTCGCGGGAGTGCGACGTCCGCGTCGAGGACGGCAACGTCTCGCGACGCCATTTCGAGCTGGTCCAGGAAGGCCCGACGGCCTGGGCGGTCGCGGATCTCGGCTCGACGAACGGCACGGAGGTCAACGGCCGGAAGGTGTCGGGACGCAAGCGCGTCGACGACGGCGACCGGATCACGATCGGCGGGACCGAGCTCGTCTTCGGACGCACCCTGCGGTGAGCGCCGCCGTCACGGTCGACGAGGCCCTCCTCGGTCTCAAGGTGGGGTTCCTCGTGCTCCTGTACCTCTTCGTGTGGCTCGTCGTGCGCTCGGCGACGCGGGGCCTCTCCGCGGGTGCGCCTCAGGAGAGCATCGTCATCGGCGCCGCCGACGCCGCCGCCCTACGCGCCGCAGCCGGCATCGTGAGCCGGCGCGTGGTCGTGTTGCAGAGCCCCGCGCTCCAGGCGGGCACCACGATCGAGCTGACGAACAGCGCGCGGGTCGGGCGCGGGGCCGAGAACACCATCCGCCTGGACGCGGACACGACGGTCTCGAGCCGCCACGCGACGATCGACAGCCGCGTGGACGGCATCTGGGTCGAGGACGCCGGCTCGACGAACGGCACGTTCGTGAACGGTGCCCGTGTCACGACCGCCCGTCTCCTCCAGCCGGGAGACGTGATCAGGATCGGGCACACGGACCTGTTGGTGGAGGAGCGTTCGTGATCATCGGGCGCGCAGCCGGGGTCACGGACACGGGCCGGAAGCGCCGCCAGAACGAGGACGCGTTCGTCTGCGACCCGCCGCTGTTCGCGATCGCGGACGGGATGGGCGGCGCGCAGGCCGGCGAGCTCGCCTCCCGCCTTGCCGCAGCGGCGATCGAGGAGGCGGGAGCCGCACCCGGGAACGAGCAGGGTGTGGTCGGTGCGGTCCGGACGGCGAACGCGCGGATCTTCGAGCATTCGCTCACCAATCCGGCGGTGGCGGGGATGGGGACGACGGCGACGGTCGCTCTCGTCGACGAGCATGCCGGGACGCTCACCCTCGCGCACGTCGGCGACTCGCGTGCCTACCACTACCGCGACGGGAAGCTCGAGCAGCTCACGACCGACCACTCGCTCGTCGCCGAGCTCGTCCGCAGCGGCCGGCTGACCGAGGCCGAAGCCGCCGTCCATCCGCATCGCTCCGTGATCACGCGGGCGCTCGGCACCGAGGCTGACGTCGAGGTCGACACCTGCGTGCTCGAGCTGGCACCGGGCGACCTCGTCCTGCTCTGCTCGGACGGCCTGAGCGCGATGGTGCGCGATGACGAGATCGCACGACTGCTCGAGGACTCCGACCGCGACCCCTACGTGGCCGCCGAGACCCTCGTCCGAGCTGCGAACGCCGCCGGCGGCGAGGACAACGTCACCGTCGTCGTGTTCGAGGTCGTCGACGGCGTGGCACAGCTCGTCGCCCCACCGGCCGCCGACGCGCGGCCGAAGGCGCAACCCGAGGTCGGCCCGGACGACGTCACGTCCGAGTCGGTGCTCGACGGCGCGCACCGGCACGGTGCCGGCAAGGGCAGCCGCTGGCCGGCGCTCCTCCTGATCCTCGTCGTCGTCGCAGTCGCGGCCTTCGCGATCTGGTGGAGCTTCGTGCGGTGAGTGCCAGGAACCGCGAGCTCGTAACCCTCGTGCTCGCCGGGCTCGTCGCGTCGACCGCGTTCGCGAGCGCGTGGATCTCCGGCCTCGCGACGGTCGACTACGGGTGGCTGCCGTGGGCGGGAGTGCTCGCCGGGATCTTCCTCGTCGCGCACCTCGTGGCGCGCTGGACGGTGCCGGACGCCGACCCGTCGCTGCTCCCGCTCGTCGCGCTCATCAGCGCGATCGGCGTCGTCTTCGTCTACCGGATCGACCCGTACGACGGGCGGCGTCAGCTCGTGTGGATCGCGGTCGGCGTGGCCGTGTTCTCGCTCACGCTCGTGTGGCTGCGCTACGACTACCGCGTCCTCGAGCGGTACAAGTACGTCTTCGGCGTCTCGGCGATCGTGCTCCTGATGCTGCCGTCCGTGCCCGGCCTCGGACAGCGGGTCAACGGCGTGAAGCTCTGGGTCGAGGTGGGGCCGCTGAGCTTCCAGCCGGGCGAGATCGCGAAGATCTTCCTGGTCATCTTCCTCGCGGGGTATCTCCGCGACAAGCGCGAGGCGCTTGCGCGCGGACGGCTGAAGGACTTCGGGCCGCTGCTCGCGATCTGGGGCGGCGCGATGCTGGTGCTCGTCCAGACGAGCGATCTCGGCTCGGCGCTCCTCAACTTCGGGATCTTCCTCGCGATGGTCTACGCCGCGACCGGGCGCGCGTCCTATGTCCTCGCAGGGCTCGTGCTCTTCGCGGGCGGAGCGGCTCTCATCTACGACTCGCTCGCACGCGTCCAGCAGCGGGTGACCGTGTGGCTCCAGCCGTGGACCGACGAGAAGGTGCACTGCTCGATCAACGGCCTGCTCGAGTACCGGCAGAACTGCGACTCGTACCAGCTCGTCAAGAGCCTCTACTCGATCGCGAACGGCGGCTACGGCGGCACCGGCATCGGCCGGGGCACCTTCGAGACGGTCGACGGGACACCGCTGATCCCGTACCTGCAGACGGACTTCGTGTACTCCGCGATCGCCCAGGAGCTCGGCCTCATCGGCTCCGCCGCCGTCCTGCTCCTCTTTCTCGCGCTCGTCGCGCGCGGGATGCGCGTGGCGCTCGTCGCCCACGACGGGTTCTCCAAGCTGCTCGCGGCCGGGCTGACGTTCGGCTTCGCGCTGCAGACGTTCATCATCGTGGGCGGCGTCCTGCGGCTCGTCCCGCTCACCGGCATCACGCTGCCCTTCGTCTCCTACGGCGGCTCGAGCATCGTCTCGAACTTCGCCATGCTGGCGTTGCTTCTGCTCGTCTCCCACCGTGCCGTGCGGACGGCGCCGACGTGAACCGCCAGCTGGTTCGCGTCGGGTGGACGGCGATGGCGCTGATCGTCGCGCTGATCATCGGCACCACGTACTGGCAGACGTGGGCCCGTCCGGGCCTCGCCGCGCGCCAGGACAACGAGATCCAGCGCGTTGCCGAGTTCCAGGTCCGCCGCGGGCTGATTCTCGCGCCCGGACGGGTGCTCGCACGGAACCGGGTGGTGACGCGGAACGGCCGGAAGCTCTACTTCCGCCGCTACCCGCAGGGGAGGCTCGCGGCCCACCTCGTCGGCTACTCGACCGTCTCGCGCGCCCGCGCCGGGCTCGAGAAGTCGATGAACGGCGTCCTGACGGGCACCGAGCGCGACCTCGCCTCGCTCGTCAGCCGGCAGCTGGACGAGGCGCGCGGCAAGCCGATCGTCGGCGACACGGTCGTCACCACGCTCGACCTGCGCGCACAGCAGGTCGCGCTCGAGCAGCTCGGGAGGACGTGCGGCGCCGTCGTCGCGCTCGACCCGCGCAGCGGGAAGCTGCTCGTGATGGCGTCGTCCCCGAGCTACGACCCGAACCTCGTCGAGACGCAGTTCTCGAGGATCTCGAAGATCACCGCCGACTGCCGGCCCGCGGCGCCCCTCGTCAACCGTGCCTCGCAGGGCCTCTACCCGCCGGGCTCGACGTTCAAGGTCGTGACCGCATCGGCGGCGCTCGAGTCGAATCGCTACTCGCCCGACTCGGAGTTCGACGACCCCGGCTACTGCATCGCCTACGGCAAGCGGGTGAACAACTTCGACACGAACCGGCCGTTCGGGCACCTCTCGCTCGCGACGGCGCTCAAGTTCTCGGTCAACTCGGTGTTCTGCAACATGGGCAAGGCGCTCGGCGCGAAGCGGATCCTCGATCAGGCGAAGAAGTTCGGCTTCTACCAGCGGCCGCCGCTCGAGACACCGGAGGGAGAGCGGTATCCGAGCGGCCTCTACCGAAACGGCGAGCTCTGGTACCCGAAGCGGGACGCCGACGTCGATGCGGGACGCATGGCGTTCGGCCAGGAGCGGATGCTCGTGACGCCGCTCCAGATGGCGATGGTCGCCGGCGCGATCGGCAACGCAGGGATCCTGATGCGACCGTACGCGGTCGAGAAGATCGTCTCGCCGAAGGGGACCACCGTGAACCGGACCGAGCCCGAGCGGCTCGATCGCCCGGTGGGCCCGGTCAACGCCAGGGACATCGCCGACATGATGGTGAGCGCCGTCCAGGGTGGTACCGGTACGGCGGCGCAGATCCCCGGCTACCGGATCGGCGGCAAGACCGGCACGGCGGAGACCGGTGTCGCAGGACAGAACACGACCTGGTTCATCGCGTTTGCGGGAAAGCCCGGCGAGCGGCCTCAGGTCGCGATCGCGGTCGCGCTCGAGCGCCAGAGCCTGACAGGCGGCGCGACGGCTGCGCCGATCGCGCGGGCCGTGATGCAGTCCCTGCTCGCGTCGGAGGGGAACCCGTGAGCAGGAGCACGGGCGCGGTCCCGCGCGCGCGGATTCTCCCGATCCAGCATCTACCCTTGGAGACCTGATGGCGACCATCGACGAGCGACGCGGCACGATCTTCGCGGGCCGGTACCGCCTGGAGCGCAAGCTCGGCGGCGGCGGCATGGCCGACGTCTGGCTCGCCGAGGATCAGGAGCTCGGCCGCAAGGTCGCGATCAAGATCCTCCACGACCGCTACGCGAACGACACACAGTTCGTCGAGCGGTTCCGGCGCGAGGCAACCCACGCTGCGGGCCTCTCGCACCCGAACGTCGTCTCGATCTTCGACCGCGGCGAGGCCGAGGGCTCCTATTTCATCGTCATGGAGTACGTCGAGGGACGGACGCTCAAGGAGCTGATCGTCACCCGCGGCCCGTGCCCCGTCCCCGTGGCGATCTCGTACGTGCGACAGGTGCTCGCCGCGCTCCGCTACGCGCATCGCAACGGCATCGTCCATCGCGACATCAAGCCGCACAACGTCCTCGTCGACCACGAGGGACGCGTCAAGGTCGCCGACTTCGGCATCGCGCGCGCGGGGTCGAGCCAGATGACGGAGGCGGGCTCGATCATCGGCACCGCCCAGTACCTCTCGCCCGAGCAGGCGCGCGGCGCGCCCGTCGACGAGTCCTCCGACCTCTATTCGACCGGAATCGTCCTCTTCGAGCTCGTGACCGGGAAGCTGCCGTTCACCGGGGAGACGCCCGTCGAGATCGCGATGAAGCACCTCTCGCAGGTGCCGCCTGCGCCGTCGTCGATCCGGCCCGAGATCCCGCACGACCTCGACCTCGTCGTCCTGCGGGCCCTCGCGAAGGAGCCCGCCGACCGCTACCGGTCGGCGAAGGAGATGGACCGCGACCTCGAGCTCGTCGGCCGCGGCGACGCGGTCGGCCCGGAGACCGAGGAGGCCGCGACGATGGTGCTGCGCGGCGAGTCCACCGCGGCGACGGCCGTGCAGCCACGACCGGCCGCCGGGTACGGGGGCGACGAGCGGTACCGCTCGTACGAGGGTCAGGTCAGGACCGGCCGGGCCTGGTGGCCGTGGCTGATCGCGGCTGCTGCCGCGATCGCCCTCGGCATCGGCGGCTGGCTCCTCTACAACAACATCCGCGACCAGATCGACGCGAACGAGCCGATCGCGGTCGGGCTCTACACCGGGATCCTCGAGAAGAACGCCGTCTCGCTGATCGACAAGGACGGCTTCGAGCCGAACGTCCGGCGGCTGCCGAACGCGAAGGTGCAGCCGGGGTACGTCTACCAGCAGGACCCGGACGCGGGCACGAAGCAGCCGAAGGGCTCGCTCGTCACGATCCTCGTCTCGAGCGGGAAGCCGAAGGTGACGGTCCCGTCGCTCGTCGGCAAGTCGCGGGACAGCGCCGTGGCGGAGCTGACGCAGCGCGGGCTCGTGGCCAACGTCGTCCAGGTGAGCTCCGACAAGCAGGCCAATCAGGTGACGGCGCAGAACCCGGCGCCCGGTGTCGTGGTCCTCTCCGGGGCATCGGTCAGGATCAACGTCTCGTCCGGCCCCAAGCCCGTCGCGGTGCCGAACGTCGTCGGCTCGAGCTACGACATCGGGGCCGCACAGCTCCAGGCCGCCGGCTTCACGGTCGGGAGGGCCGACGTCGACTCGAACCAGCCGGCCGGACAGATCGTCGACCAGAGCCCGCCCGGCAACTCGACCGCGTCGAAGGGGTCGTCGGTGACCCTGTCGGTCTCGAAGGGCCCGAAGACCGTCACGGTGCCCGACGTCTCGCTGCAGACGGTCGCCGACGCCCGCGCGACGCTCACCGCGGCCGGGTTCAAGGTCACGGTCGTGCGGCAGGACACCGAAGACGAGTCACTCGACGGTCTCGTCATGTCGCAGGACCCCGCCGGGAACAGCCAGGCCGACCCGAAGTCGGTCGTCACGCTCACCGTCGGCCAGTACGTCCCGCCACCCGACGTGACGACGACCGCGCCGACCGACACGACCACGACGCCCGGCGCCACGACCACGACGCCCGGCGGCACGACCCCGACCGTTCCGTGAGCGACAGGGTGCGGCTCGCCGTCCTGGCCGGGGGCCGGTCGAGCGAGCACGAGATCTCGGTTGCCTCTGCGGCGTCCGTCGCGGCGGCGCTCGACCCGTCGCGCTACGAGGTCACGACGATCGAGATCGGCCGCGACGGACGCTGGGCGCTGCCCGCGGGCGACCGGCGCGCGGAGCTGCCCGCCACGACCGCGGCCGAGACGCTGCCGGTGCCGGCCGACTCCGCCCCCGCGACGCTCGGTGCGGTCGACGTCGTGCTGCCGATCCTCCACGGCCCGTTCGGCGAGGACGGCACCGTCCAGGGGCTCTGCGAGCTCGCGGGCGTCGCGTACGTCGGCCCCGGCGTGCTCGCGTCGTCGGTCTGCATGGACAAGGACGTCTTCAAGACGCTCATGCGCGGCGCCGGGGTGCCCGTCGCACGCCACGTCGCCCTCCGTCTCGGTGACCCGGTCGCGAACCCGTTCGGGTACCCGGTGTTCGTCAAGCCGGCGAACATGGGCTCCTCGGTCGGGATCTCCAAGGTACGCGGGGAAGAGGAGCTGGAGACGGCGGTCGCGCTCGCCCGCCGTCACGACGAGAAGGTCATGATCGAGGAGTTCGTCGACGGCATGGAGATCGAGGTCGGCGTGCTCGGCAACCTCCCCTCGCCGGTCGCCTCGCTCCCGGGACAGGTCGTGTCGATGAACGCCGACTGGTACGACTACTCGTCGAAGTACGACGCGGGCGGGTCGGAGCTCGTGATCCCGCCGCCCGGGCTGAGCGAGGCGCAGATCGAGCGGGCGCGCAAGCTCGCCGTCGAGGCGTTCGTGGCCACGTCGTGCGAGGGCATGGCACGCGCCGACTTCTTCGTCCGCGCCCGGGACGGCGAGATCGTGATGAGCGAGCTGAACACGATCCCCGGCTTCACTGCCACGAGCTTCTACGCGCGGCTCTTCGGGGCGTCCGGGATCGGGTACGAGGAGCTGCTCGACCGGCTCGTCCGGCTCGCGCTCGAGCGCCACGAGCGACGCAAGGGCCTCGTGTACTGACGCGACCGGCGTGTCGCCCGCTCGGCAATACCCCGCGGAGAGCCCTCGTCGACGGGGACGGTTGTCTCAGCCCAGCACCGCGGCGAGGGCGTCCTCCCAGACCTCGAGCGCCTCGTCGAGCACCGCGTCCTCGATCGTCAGCGGGCAGAGGACGCGGATGCAGTTCCCGTGGAGACCGGCCTTGAGCAGGATCAGGCCGCGCCGCAGGGCTGCGTCGATCACGGCGCGAGCGAGCTCCGGCGCCGGCTCCTTCGTCGCCGGGTCCTCGACGAGATCGATCGCGAGCATCGCGCCGAGACCGCGGACGTCGCCGATCGAGGGCCAGCGCCGCTGCCAGTCGAGCATGCGCTCCCGGATCCGCTCCCCGATCACGACGCTGCGCGCGACGAGGTCCTCGTCCTCGAACACGTCCAGCACGGCGAGCGCCGCCGCCTGCGCGACCGGGTTGCCGACGTACGTCCCGCCGATCGCGCCCGGATGGGCGCCGTCCATGATCTCTGCCCGGCCGATGACGCCGGAGAGGGGCAGGCCCGCCGCGATCGACTTCGCGACCGTCATCAGGTCGGGCTCGACCCCGAAATGCTCCATCGCGAACATCCGCCCCGTGCGGCCGAAGCCGGTCTGCACCTCGTCCGCGACGAGCACGATCCCGTGGCGGTCGCACATTGCACGCAGCCCCTCCATGTACGCGCGCGGCGCGGGGACGAATCCGCCCTCGCCGAGCTGCGGCTCGATCACGATCGCCGCCACGTATTCCGGCGGCACGGAGGTCTCGAAGAGCCGCTCGAGCCGCTCGAGGGCCTCGGCTGCGCCGGGCCCGCGGTACTCGTCGGGGTACGGCGCGCGGTAGACCTCCGGCGCGTACGGCCCCATCCCGGCCTTGTACGGGTAGAACTTCGAGGTCATCGTCATCGAGAGGAGCGTGCGGCCGTGGAACGCGCCCTCGAACGCGATCACACCGGGCCGCCCGGTGTGCAGGCGGGCGAGCTTCACGGCGTTCTCGACTGCCTCCGTGCCCGCGTTGAAGAACGCCGCGCGCGTCTCTCCCGAGATCGGCGCGAGCGCGCACAGCCGCTCGGCCAGGGCGACGGCGGGCTCGTACGGGACGATCGTGAAGTCGGTGTGCAGGAAGCGGGTGGCCTGCTCGACGACGGCCTCGACGACGCGCGGGTGGCTGTGACCTGCGTTCACGACGCCGACGCCTCCGGCGAAGTCGACGAAGACGTTGCCGTCGACGTCGGTGATGGTCGCGTTCAGCGCCCGCTCCGCGAAGATCGGGAGGTGGACGAGGAGCGGACGCGCGATCACGCGCTCCTCGCGCTCCGCGAGCGCGCGCGACCGCGGCCCGGGAATCTCGGTGCGGATCTCGATCGTTCTCGTGGCGGCCATCTCTCGGAGCGTATCCGAGCCGGTCGACAGTACATTCGTCCCGTGGACGAGTGGCTCGAGGAGCTCGGCGACGACCCGCTGGCCGTGCTGGGGCGCTGGCTCGGCGAGGCCCGCGACGCCGATCTGTTCGAACCGGAGGCGGCGGCCCTTGCGACGTCGACCTCCGCCGGCCACCCGTCCGTGCGCATGGTGCTCGTCCGCGGCGTCGAGGAGGGCGATCTCCGCTTCTACACAAACCACGAGAGCCGGAAGGCGACGGAGCTCGCGGCGAACCCGCGTGCCGCGCTCGTCTTCCACTGGGGCGGGGAGCTCCGCCGCCAGGCGCGTGTCGAGGGGAGGGTGGAGCGTCTCTCCGAGCCGGAGTCGGCCGCGTACTTCGCCACCCGTGCGCGCGCGAGTCGGCTGGGGGCCTGGGCCTCGCCGCAGTCGCGCCGGCTCGCCGACCGCGCCGAGCTCGACCGCCTGCTCACGGACGCCGAGGGACGCTTCGCGGCGGAGGACGACGTGCCGCTGCCGCCGTTCTGGGGCGGCTACCGGATCGTCCCGGAGGCGGTCGAGCTGTGGCGGAACCGCCCGAACCGCCTCCACGACCGCGCGCGGTACGAGCGCTCGGGCGGCGGGTGGGACCGGTTCAGGCTTGCGCCCTGAGCGTCAGGAGGGCGGGGCCAGGGCGCTCTTCGTGTAGATCCCGGTCGCGTTCCAGAGCAGGAAGCCCTTCGCACCCTGGAGGCGTGCGGCGCGGATCTGCTGCATCACCTGCTCGGGCCGGTAGCTCCAGTCCTGCACCCACGGGACGAGCTGCGCCCCACTGCCCTTGGTCTCGCGCTTGAAGTCGATCAGCGTGCGGAACACCGTCTCGCCGGGCTCGGCGCTCGGCGAGGCGATCCCGAGCTCGCCGCCACTGTAGAGGGCGGGGTAGGACATCGGATGGATCTGGTCGACGTTCCGCGAGATCCAGCGAGGAACCTGGCCGATGCCCATGTCACGCGTCGCCGAGAGCCCGAACAGCGCCGTCGACACGCGGACGCCGAGCGGCGCGAGCCGGTCGTGCGCGTAGGCGGCGAAGTTCGCGATCAGACGGCCCTTCGGGACGCTCGTCCGGCCCGGGTACACGGCCGCGCCGACGTCGCCGTCGGAGGGGAACCGGACGTAGTCGAGCATGATCTCGTCGAATCCCGCCCGTGCGGCCGCGGCGGCGACCGAGATCGCGTAGTCCCACACGCGCCGGTCGTACGGGTTGACCCACTCGAGGCCCGCGCTCGTCGCCCAGATCGACCCGTCGGGACGCCTGATCGCCATGTCCGGCCGCGCGCGGGCGAGGTAGGGGTCCTGGAACACGACGACCCGCCCGATCAGGTAGATGCCCTTCCGGTGCATCTCGCGTGCGACCTTCCGCGGGTCGTAGTAGTCGCGCACGGCACCCGCCTTCCGCGCGAGCGCGACGCCGGCCGGGTTGAAGGCGATCTCGCCGCCCTCGTCCTTCACGTCGAGCTCGATCGTGTTGAGGCCGTACTTCGTCAGCGCCTCGTACTCGGCGAGCTTGCCCGGGATCGACGCCAGCGCGCCCGTGACGTGCACGCCGCGGATCTCGACCGGGAGCGGCCGCGGCCGCAGGGCGACCTGGAGCGCCGCCGGGGCGTGCGCCGCCGCCTGCGTGCCCGTGCCCGCGCCTGCCTTGCCGCCCTTTCCTGCGAGCGTCATCCCGCCCGCGAGGGCGAGCACGATCAGGAGGAGGATTCCGGCGACCGCGGCTCGGCGCCGCCGCTTCCGGCGCCGTGCGGACTCCCGACGACCGCGAAAGCGCTCGTTCGGGTCGAGCGATGGATACAGCATGGACACCGGATCCCTGAGTGTAAGGGATCGTGCGCCGCGTGGACGCCGTGCAGGCGGTCTACGATCCGCCTCGATGGTGCTCTCCGACCGCGCCATCCGGCGTCTCATCGAGGCTGGCCGGATCGGCATCGACCCGTACGACCCGGCGCTGATGCAGCCGTCGAGCCTCGACGTCCGCGTCGACCGCCTCTTCCGCGTCTTCCGGAACTCGCGCTACCCCTTCATCGACGTCAAGGCCGAGCAGGAGGGGCTGACCGAGCTCGTCGAGGTCGCAGACGACGAGCCGTTCATCCTCCACCCGGGTGAGTTCGTGCTCGGCTCGACGCTCGAGCGGGTCACGCTCCCGGACGACCTCGTCGCGAGGCTCGAGGGAAAGTCGTCCCTCGGCAGGCTCGGCCTCCTGATCCACTCGACGGCAGGCTTCATCGACCCCGGGTTCGACGGCCACGTGACGCTCGAGCTGTCGAACGTGGCGAACCTGCCGATCACGATCTATCCGGCCATGAAGATCGGCCAGCTCTCCTTCGTGCAGATGTCCGAGCCGGCCGAGACGCCGTACGGGTCGGGCACGCTGGGCTCGAAGTACCAGGGGCAGCGCGGCCCGACGCCGAGCCGCTACTGGCAGAACTTCACGGACGGGCGATGATGATCCTCGTCACGGGCGCGAGCGGGTTCGTCGGCCGTCACGTCGTCCGCGACCTCGCCCGGGACGGCGGTCGCGTGCGCGCCCTCGTCCGCACCGCGCGCAGTGCGTCGGCGCTCGACGGGGTCGACTGCGAGCTCGTCCACGGCGACGTGTCCGACCCTGCCTCACTGCACGCGGCGGCGCGTGGCGTCCGCGCGATCGTGCACCTCGTCTCGATCATCGAGGGATCCCCTGCCACCTTCGAGCGGGTCATGGCGGCCGGCACCGGGAACCTCGTCGAGGCCGCACGCGAGAGCGGCGTGCGGCGCGTCGTCCTGATGAGCGCGCTCGGGACCGGGCCGGGCGCGACGGTCCCGTACTTCCGCGCGAAGTGGGCGGCGGAGCAGGCCGTCGCCTCGTCGGGGGTCGACCATGCCATCCTGCGACCGAGCTTCGTGTTCGGAACCGACGGCGGCGCGTTGCCGCGCTTCCTCCGAATCGCGCGCCTCGCCCCCGTGACACCCGTGATCGGGCCCGGAACCCAGCGCGTGCAGCCGATCTGGATCGACGACCTCGTGCGGGCGGTCCGCCTCGCGGTCGAGGCGAAGGGGTCGTCGCCGGCGATCGAGCTGGCCGGCCCGGAGGCGGTCACGTGGAGCGAGCTCTGGCGGCGCATCAAGGTCGCGCTCGGCACGCGGCGTCCCACGATGCACGTGCCCTTCTGGCTCGCGCGCGGGCCTGCGGCGCTCTTCGAGCGGATGCCGCCCGCGCTCCTGACCCGTGACCAGCTTCGCATGCTCGAGGGGCCTGACAACGTCGTCACCGACGGCGGCGCCTCGATGCGCGAGCTCGGGCTCGGCGATCTCGTCGCGCTCGACGAACAGCTCCGCCGCGCCGCCGCAGCGGGGTAGGCGGCGATACGCCGGCTCTACGGTTGCGATAGCGATTGCTGGCGCGGGCCGCTCGGTCGAACGAGGCGGGTCGTGCAGTTGCGACCGCGAAGGCGGGCGCCTTCAGGGATGTGCCCCGCCGAAGGCGGGGATCAGCGGCGGGGATCCGCTCCTGCGGATTTCCGCTTCGCGAGACAAGAGACGTCGAGGGCCGCCTTCCGGCGGCCCTCGCACGTTCGGTACGCAGCGTTGGATTTGGTAGAGGCGCTTCCTGCCTGACCGAGGTGGTCGGCGGCGCGAGAGCGCGAGTCCCCTACGCGTGGCTATGGCGATTCCCCGTAGGTCCCGGGGACACGCCTCTACCCGCTGGTACCTCCACTGCCGGTACTACACGAATCTGACACCCGACCACCTCCTTTCCGCGGTAGCGGCACCATAGCAACGGGGGTGGACGGGGCACCAGTGCGGTTTTCCGAACCTCGCCGGAGCCCCCGGGCACTTCGCTACGGTGTCGCGCGTGCGGTGGCGGGCTTTGGGGTCGGTGGTCGCCGCGTCGCTCTGCTTCGCGCTCGGGATCGCGCGTGACTCGAGCGGCGCCACCGCGTCCGGAGCGACCCCTCGCCTGAACGTCGTCGTGATCGTGTCCGACGACGAACGGCTCGACGCGAACCGCCGCATGCCCAACGTCCAGCGCCTGCTGGCCCGCGAGGGCGTGCGCTTCGACAGGTATTACACGACCACGCCGGAGTGCTGCCCGTCCCGTGCGAGCATCCTCACGGGGCAGTACCCGCACCACTCGGGAGTGGTCGCGAACTTCGGGCCGCACGGGTACCCGAGCTTCGACGACCGCTCGACGCTCGCCACCTGGCTCCACCACGCCGGCTACACGACCGCCCTCGTCGGCAAGTACCTGAACGGCTACACGCTCGACGGTCACCACCGCGTCCCGCCCGGGTGGGACCGCTGGGTGGCGATGGACAGCGTGCCGGAGGAGCGCTACTACCGGTATACGCTCGACGAGGACGGCCGTCTCGTCGAGTACGGGCGGCGCCCCGCGGACTACTCGACGTCCGTCCTGACCCGGAAGGCCCTCGGGTTCATCCGCACGGCACACAGCCCCTTCTTTCTCTACTTCGCGCCGATTGCCCCGCATCTCCCGGCGATACCCGCGCCGCGGGACCGGGGGAGCATCGGCGAGCTGCCGCCGCTCCGTTCGCCGGCGTTCGACGAGGCGAGCATCTCCGACAAGCCGTGGCAGGCACGGTTCGAGCGGACGTTCACTCCCCGGGGCGTGTCCTACGACCTCGAAGAGGTCCGCCGCCGCCAGCTCGAGACGCTGCGCGCGCTCGACCGGTCGGTCGGGAAGATCGTGGGCGAGCTCCGCCGGCGGGCCCTTCTCGACAGCACGGTGATCCTGTACGTCAGCGACAACGGCTTCCTGTGGGGCGAGCACCGGCTCGGCGGCAAGATCTGGCCGTACGAGGAGTCGATCCACCTCCCCCTCGTGATCAGGACTCCGTGGCGGGAGGGAGACGGCACCGTCGACCGGCACATGGCTCTCAACGTCGACCTGGCGCCGACCATCGCCGCGCTCGCGGGCGTGCGGCCCGGCATCCCGCAGGACGGTCGAAGCCTGGCGCCGCTCCTGCGAGGGCAGGACCCCCCGTGGCGCGTCGACGGGCTCGTCGAGTACCGCGGCCCCGGTCAGCTCCGCGTCGGCGGGCCCCCGCCGTATCGCGCACTTCGCACGCGCGGGTTCCTCTACGTCGCATACGACAACGGCTGGCGCGAGCTGTACGACATGCGCCGCGACCCGTGGCAGCTCGAGAACGTTTCGGACACGCGCCGCTACGCGGTCACGCAGCGATATCTCGCCCGCCGCCTCGCGGTCCTCGCGCAGGCGCCTCCGCGTCGGCGGTGATCAGGGCTGCAGGACCGTCGTCACCTCGAGCCCGTGCCCGATCGGCACGGTCACCGAGACGAGCGTCGGATCCGCCTGGCGCGCCGCCGCGTAGGCCCCGACGGTCGAGCTCGTCGTGACGTTGTCGGCGACGACGACGCCACCCGGGTCGAGCTTCTCGCGCGCGAGCCCGAAGAGAAGCTCGTAGTCGTCCTTCCAGGCGTCGAGGAAGACGAGGTCGAAGCCGTCCTCGAGCTGGGGCAACGTCTCCTTCGCATCGCCCTCGACGACCTCCGCCCATTCCTCGAGGCCCGCCTCCGCGATGTTCCTCCGCCAGATCTCGACCTTCCCGGGATCCTCCTCCAGCGAGACCACGCGACCCCCGAGGATGCGCGCGGCGGCGGCGAGCCAGATCGTCGAGTAGCCGTGCGAGCCGCCGATCTCGAGGACCTCGCAGCCGGGGTTCGGCGCGACGAGCGCGAAGAGCAGACGCCCGGAGTCCGGCCCGACGGCGAGCGAGCGCTCGCCGACGGGGATGCCCGCCTCGCGATCCGCGGCGTCCTCCCCCTCCATCCGGGCGAGCACCGATCGGACGCGTTCGTCGAGCACGACGCGAGCCTATCGCAGGGCCGTCGTCAGGCTCCCGTGTCGATCACGATCATCCCGTCCTCGCGCACGCGCACCGGATAGGTCGAGACGGGGAGGTAGGCGGGCAGCGACAGCGCCGCACCGGTCCGCAGGTCGAAGCGTGAGCCGTGTCGCGGGCACACGACCTCGCAGGCCTCGCCGTCCCACTCGCCCTCGCAGAGCGGGCCGTCGTCGTGCGTGCAGCGGTCTTCGATCGCGTGGAGCGTCGCCCTGGCAGCGGTAGAGGCCGATGGTCAGGCCGTCCGCCGGGACGAGCCGCATCGACCCGTCCGGCAGCTCCTCGAGCGGGAGCGCCTCGATCTCCATCAGCGCAGGTCGATCTCTCCGGACGAGGTGCCCCATTCCTCGGGGAGGGGCGTCCCCTTCGCGCGGTGGAGCGCGACCTTGAGCACGCCCAGCCCGAGCAGTGCGCACTTCAGCCGCACGGGGGTGAGCGGGATGCCGATCTCGTCGAGGAGCTCCTCCTTCGGCATCGTCGAGACCTCCTGCGCCGTGCGACCCTGAACGAGCTCGGTGAGCATCGAGGTCGCGGCCTGGCTGATCGCGCAGCCGCGGCCCTCGAACCCGACGTCCTGGATCACGTCGTCCTTCCCGAAGCGCACCGAGACGGTGATCTCGTCGCCGCAGAGCGGGTTCTGGCCTTCTGCGATCGCGTCGTGCGGCTCGAGCACCCCGTGGTTCCTGGGCGCCTTGTAGTGGTCCAGGATCACCTCCCGGTACAGCTGCTCGAACTCGCTCACGTCCCCGGCCGCTCCCCACCCGCGGCCGGCAGCGCCGGCCTCCGCCGGTGAGCCGCCGCCGCTCGCGGCACGCATTGCACCGCGAGCTCCGACGCGGGAGCGTGAGCGCAAGCCGACATCAACCGAGCGACGCCTTGACCTTGTGGAGGCCGGCGATCAGCCGGTCGACCTCCTCCGGGATCGAGTACACGTAGAAGCTCGCGCGGGTCGTTGCCGACACCCCGAGACGGGTCATCAACGGCTGGGTGCAGTGGTGTCCCGCGCGGACCGCGACACCTTCCCAGTCGAGGATCTGGGCGACGTCGTGCGGGTGGATGCCCTCGACGTCGAACGAGACGATCCCGGCGCGGCGGTCGGGCGGCGGGCCGAACACCTTGATCCACGGCAGCTCCGCGAGCTCCGCCATCGTCTGCTCGACGAGCGCGCGCTCGTGGCGTTCGATCGCCTCGAGGCCGATCTCCGAGATGTAGTCGATCGCCGCTCCGAAGCCGACGGCCTCGGCGATCGCCGGCGTGCCCGCCTCGAACTTGTACGGCAGCTCGTTGAAGGTCGTCCTGTCGAGCCCGACCGAGCGGATCATCTCGCCGCCCAGGTTGAACGGGCTCATCGCCTCGAGCAGCTCGCGCCTTCCCCAGAGCGCACCGACACCGCTCGGCCCGCACAGCTTGTGGGACGAGATCGCGACGAAGTCGGCGCCGAGCGCCTGCACGTCGAGGCGACGGTGCGGTGCGGCCTGCGCCGCGTCGACGACCATGATCGCGCCCTGCTCGTGCGCCCAGGCGGCGAGCGTCTCGATCGGGTTGATCGTCCCGAGCGTGTTGGAGACGAGGTTGTTCGCGACCACCTTGACGTTGCCCTCGCGAGCGAGCCCGTCGAGCGCGTCGAGCTGGAGCTCGCCCAGGTCGTCGATCGGGATGTTGCGGAAGCTCGCTCCGGTGCGGTGGGCGATGTACTGCCAGGGCACGAAGTTCGCGTGGTGCTCGAGCTCGGTGATGACGACGACGTCCCCCGGGCCGAGGTTGTCGAGCCCCCAGGCGTAGGCGATCAGGTTGATCGCCTCGGTGGCGCTCCGCGTGAAGATGACCTCCTTGTCGGAGGGTGCGTTGAGCAGGCCCGCGACCGTGCGCCGTGCCCCCTCGAATCCCTCGGTGGCCCGCTCGGCGAGCCGGTACACCCCCCGGTGCACGTTCGCGTACTCGTGCTCGTAGAACGTGCGCATGCGGTCGAGCACCTGGCGCGGCTTCTGCGTCGACGCGGCCGAGTCGAGGAAGGCGACCGGCCGCCCGTCGAAGAGCTCCTCGAAGACCGCGAAGTCCGCCCGCAAGCGGTAGGCGTCGAGCGCCGGGAGTGTCGTCTCGGTCACACGGCCATCGTAGCCAGCGGCCCTCGGCGCCCTGCTCTTCGGGAGCGATCAGCCCGGACGGTGCGCGTGGCCGTTGCGCGAGGCCAGCTCGGCCGTCTCGCGCTGGCGCTGGACGGCGGCCGTGACCGTCTCGAGGATCTCGCAGAGCCGTTTCAGCCGCACGCGCTCGCTCGTCTCCTCGAGGAGCTCGAGCTTCAGCGCCGGCGCGAGCTCGAAGCGGGACGCGAGCGAGAACGACGGCCGGGCGAGGTCCTCGCCCGGCACCTCGACGTCCGCGCCGGTGAGCTCGACGAGCTGCGCGAAGAGCGCGACCCCGCGCCTGACGTCCTCGGGCTCGGGAGGGTCGTCGTCGTCGGACAGCGGCTCGACCGTGCCGGTGTGGAAGCTTCGGCCGTCGGTCAGCTCGAGCAGCCGGAACCTGTCTCCGCCCTCGACCACGATGTTGAGCCTGCCGTCCGGGAATCGCTCGACGACCTCGACGACGCGCGCGAGCGTGCCCGTCCGCCGGACCCCGTCGTCGTCGGCGTAGACGAGGCCGAACGGCTGTTCGTCGTCGAGGCACTCCGCGATGAGCTCGCGGTAACGCGGCTCGAAGATGTGCAGCGGCACCTGCTCCGTCGGCAACAGGACGATCCCGAGCGGGAACAGCCCGATCTCCATGGAGCAAGCCTAGTCCTCCGAAGGAGCGGCTCGGCCTCCGGCGGAGCCGCCTTCGGCGAGGCCTACAGGACGAGGATCAGGATTGCCGCGACGAGACCGAGGATTGCGATGAAGCGCATGGCTCGACCCTATGACGGCCGTGTCAGGGGAGCCTGAGCGGTTCGTCAGGAATGTGTCAGGAGATGACGTCGAACTGGGCCGTCTCCCAGACCATCCCGCGGCGGACGCGCGTGAGGGCGAGGCCGCGCTCGGACGCGGCGCGCTCGAGCGCCGCGGGAGAGTGGACGAAGAGGCGAAAGCGCTTGCGCATCAGCGCGAGGACGCCGTTCTGCAGGCGGGCGACCGCGCGGATGGCCGGCCGGTCGCGCGGGTAGCTCGCGAGGAGCGTGCGGCGCGCACGACCCGAGGCCGCACCGAGGACGGACGGTCCCATCGGGGTGCAGCAGACGACGCGCCGCAGGACGACGACGTCCGCGGGGTCGACGGCGTCTGGGGTCTCCACGAGGTCGGCGAGCACGAACGAGCTCCGGTCGCCGACCCCCACCGCATCGGCCAGCTCGCGCGCCGCGTCCTCGTAATCGGCCAGCACCTCGACCACCGTGCCGCGCTCGGCGCCCCGCCGGAGAAGCTCGGCCTGGATCTGGCCGATGCCGCCGCCGACCTCCATCACCGTCAGCCCCTCGAGGCCGCCCTCGGCCGCCCAGTCCGCGATCTGCGGCGCGTCGCTCCCGCCGAGGCCCTTGCGGAGATAGCGCCGCAGCGCCCGGCGTGCCGCCTTCTCCCCGAAGATGTCGAGCGAGTCACCGGAGCAGCACGAGCATGGCACAGCGGCAGCATGACAGAGGCTGACACAGAGACAGACGGTCGCGCGGACAGCTCCGCGCGACCGTCGGAAGCATCAGACGCTAGACGAGCGCCTTGATGAAGACGTCGACCTTCTCGGCCGGGAACGTCTCCGTCTTGACGACCTCGAGCAGCCCGATCTTCGCGAGCACGCGGAACGCCGTCTCGTTGTCGGGGTACTTGACGAGCGCGACGAAATCCCAGGGACCCATGATCGCGTAGACGTCCTCGAGGATCCCGCCCTCGGCCTCGATGATCGCCTTGATCTTGTCGAGGTACTTGGGCGCCTCGGGCAGGTGCTCCCTGCCCTCGGGTGTCAGCTTGATGAGCCCGATGTACGTGAACATGCCGTTACACACCTCCTTCGTCCCGGTCAGCCTCGCACCAGGAGACGCAGGCCGCATCGGTACGACCCCGCCTAGGGCCTTCCCGAAACTACCGAGCGAGGCCGACTGCGGCCGCGTGCGGCTAGGCCTGCGGGATCCGTGCCTCGAGCGCGGCGCCGAGCGCCTCGCGCACGGGCTCGAGCTCGATGCGGTCGAGCACGTCCTGGAAGAACCCGCGAACGATCAGCCGTTCGGCGTCGGAGCGGGGGAGACCGCGTGCCATCAGGTAGAAGAGCTGCTCGCGATCGACCTGCGAGAGCGTCGCGCCATGGGTGCAGCGGACGTCGTTGGCGAGGATCTCGAGCCCCGGGATCGAGTTCGCGGTCGCGGTCTTCGAGAGCAGGAGGTTGCGGTTCTCCTGATACGCGTTGGTCTTCTGCGCGCCCTCCTCGACGCGGATCATCCCGCGCCACACGGTCGCAGCGGTGTCGCGGAGCGCGCCCTTGAAGGCGAAGTCCGACGTGGTGTCCGGCGCCGCGTGCAGCTGGTACGTGTCGTAGTCCAGGTGCTGCGACCCGTCCGCGAAGTAGGCGCCCGTCACGCGCGAGGTGGCGCCGCGGTCAGCGAGGTCGTTCTGGATCCAGACCTTGCCCGCGCGACGAGCCGAAGCCGCCCTCGACCCAGTCGAGCTCCGCGTCGCGCTCGACGCGCGCATGGCAGGAGGCGAACAGCCACGACCGGCGCGAGAGACGCTGCACGTTGACGATCTCCGCCTTCGCGCCGTCGCGGACGATCACCTCGACGACGCCGTTGACGTACGCCTCGAGGTCGTCCCGGGCAGAGGTGAGCTCCTGCACGAGCGTGAAGCGGGAGCCGGGCTCGGCGACCACGAGGACGCGCCAGAAGAGCGACCCGCCCGGCACGCCGCTCGCGACGCGGAGGTACAGGGGCTCGGCGAGCTCGACGCCGGCGGGAACATGGACGAGGAGACCGTTCTGCCAGACGGCGGCGTTGTGCGCGCGGAACTTGTCGTCGGGCTTGACGAGCGAGCCGATCAGCGGGTGGTCGTCGCCGAGCGGCTCGAACGAGACTCCGTCCGCCGGGCCGGACAGATGGACGCCGATCTCGTCGATCGTCGCGGTGGCGGCAACGTCGAGGTCGAGCATCGACGGCACCGCGGCCGCGGCAGCGGTCTCCGCGGTCCAGCGCGTCGGGATCGAAGCCCTCGAGGCTCGTGAAGCGCCAGTGCTCGTCGCGCGTCGTCGGGAGCGCGAGCGAGCGGTAGCGGTCGAGAAGCTCAGCTCTCACGTGGCGCGTACCTCCGGTGCAGCATCAGCGTGTTGCCGTCGGGGTCGTGGAAGTGGGCCATGTGGCAGACGCCCGTGTCGAAGGTCTCCCCGGCGAAGACGACGCCCTTCGCCTCCAGGGCCCTCCGCGCCTCCGCGACGTCCGGGACACGCAGCGCGATCGGTGCCGTGTGCGGCCCCTCGAACGTCTGGCCGATGTTGGTGGGGTCGAGCAGGTAGAGGCTCACGTTCTCGCCGAGCTGGAACTCCGGCCAGCTGCCGTGGCCGACCTGCTCGAGGCCGAGCGTGTCCGCGTAGAACCGCGTCGACCGCTCGACGTCGGTGACGGGCACCGAGACGAAGTCGCTTCGCTCGACGGTGATCACGAGTCCGTCCTCCCTTCGCCGTGTGGGGCGTAGCGATGGTGGAGCATCAGGTCGTTGCCGTCCGGGTCGCGGAAGAACGCCATGTGGCAGACACCGCTGTCGAGCGTCTCGCCGAGGAACTCGACGCCCTTCGCCTCGAGCTCGGCGCGCGCCTCCGCGACGTCGGCGACGTGGAAGGCGATATGCCCGTTGCGCTGCGGGGCGAACTCCATCCCGAACGTGGCCGGCTGCCAGATCCCGAAGCACTGGTCGCCCGCCCAGAACTCGGCGCGGGCGTGCTCGTCCGGCCGGAGGCCCAGCGTCTCGACGTAGAACGCCCGCGAGCGCTCCCAGTCGGTCGAGGGCACCGCGACGAAGTCGGCACGCGTGATCTCCATGGACGCCGAGGCTCGGGCGGCGCTGGCTAGCCGACCGAGCCTTCCATCTGCAGTTGGATCAGGCGGTTCATCTCGACCGCATACTCGAGCGGAAGCTCCTTCGTGATCGGCTCGACGAAGCCGGCGACGATCATCGCGCTCGCCTCCGCCTCCGAGAGGCCGCGGCTCATCAGATAGAAGAGCTGCTCCTCGCCGATCTTCGAGACGGTCGCCTCGTGACCGAGGTCGACGTCGTTCTCCTTCACGTCGATGTACGGGTACGTGTCCGAGCGCGACTCCTCGTCGAGGATCAGCGCGTCGCAGACGACCTTCGACTTCGAGCCGCTCGCGCCCTTCGCGACCTCGAGCAGGCCGCGGTAGCCGCCGCGCCCGCCGTTCTTCGAGATCGACTTCGACGTGATCACGCTCGTCGTGTTCTTCGCGACGTGGACGACCTTGCCGCCCGCGTCCTGGTGCTGCCCCTTGCCGGCGAACGCGATCGAGAGCACTTCCCCGTGCGCCCGCTCGCCCATCAGCCAGATCGCGGGGTACTTCATCGTCACCTTCGAGCCGAGGTTCCCGTCGACCCACTCCATCGTCGCGTCCTCGTACGCGACGGCGCGCTTCGTGACGAGGTTGTAGACGTTGTTCGACCAGTTCTGGATCGTCGTGTAGCGGCAGCGGCCGCCCTTCTTGACGACGATCTCGACGACCGCCGAGTGCAGCGAGTCGGACGAGTAGATCGGGGCGGTGCAGCCCTCGACGTAGTGCACGTACGCGCCCTCGTCGACGATGATCAGCGTCCGCTCGAACTGGCCCATGTTCTCCGCGTTGATGCGGAAGTAGGCCTGGAGGGGCATGTCGATCGACACGCCGGGCGGGACGTAGATGAACGAGCCGCCCGACCAGACGGCCGAGTTGAGCGCGGCGAACTTGTTGTCGTTCTGCGGGATGATCGTCGCGAAGTACTGCTTCACGAGCTCCTCGTGCTCGCGCAGGCCCGAGTCCATGTCGAGGAAGATCACGCCCTTCGACTCGAGATCCGCCTGGAGCTTGTGGTAGACGACCTCGGACTCGTACTGCGCCCCGACGCCGGCGAGGTACTTCTTCTCCGCCTCCGGGATCCCGAGCCGGTCCCACGTGTCGAGGATCTCCGCCGGGAGGTCCTCCCACTTGTCCACCTGCTTCTCGGTCGGCTTCAAGTAGTAGTGGATGTTGTCGAAGTCGATGCCCGAGAGGTCGGCGCCCCAGCCCGGCATCGGCCGCGCGATGAAGTAGTCGAGGGACCGGTGGCGGAACGCCCGCATCCAGTCCGGCTCCGACTTGTGGTCGGAGATGACGTCGAGGAGCTCGTGCGTGAGGCCCTTCGGCGCCTTGTAGATCGTCGAGACGTCGTCGACGTGCCAGCCGTAGCCGTAGTCGGCGCGGATGTCGCGAACGGTCTCGGTCTCGCTCTGGCTCATTCGGGCTCGCTCCCTTCGACCGCCACGCCGGCGGGCATGAAGGCCTCGTAGCCCTCCGCCTCGAGCCGATGGGCGAGCTCGGCGCCGCCCGAGGCGACGATCCGCCCGTCCACGAAGACGTGCACGTGGTCCGGCGTCACGTAGTTGAGGATCCGCTGGTAGTGGGTGATCACGAGTGCGCCCATGTCGGGGCCGACGAGCGTGTTCACACCTTCGGCGACGATGCGCAGCGCGTCGATGTCGAGCCCCGAGTCGGTCTCGTCGAGGATCGCGATCCGCGGGTTGAGCATCGCCATCTGGAGGATCTCGACGCGCTTCTTCTCGCCACCGGAGAAGCCGTCGTTCAGGTACCGCTGCGCGAGCTCGCGCGGCACCTTGAGCCGCTCCATCGCAGCGAGGAGCTCCGTGCGGAACTCCTTCACGGGGACCGGGTCCTCCTCGCCGCCGTTCGCAGCCTTCCGCTTCGCGTTGATCGCGCTGCGGAGGAAGCTCGTGACCGTCACGCCCGGGATCGCGTGCGGGTACTGGAATGCGAGGAACAGCCCGCGCTGCGCCCGCTCGTCGGCGCCCATCTCCAGGATCGACTCGCCGCCGAAGCGGATGTCGCCCTCCGTGATCTCGTAGGCCGGATGGCCCATCAGGGCGTAGGCGAACGTGGACTTGCCCGACCCGTTCGGCCCCATGATCGCGTGCTTCGCGTTCGTGTCGACCGCGAGGTCGACCCCCTTCACGATCTCGGTGCCGTCCTCCAGCGCGACGTGCAGGTTCGTGATCTCGAGCAATGCCACGGATGTCCTTCGGTTGCGGTTCCAGAAGAGAGTGTCGCGCACAGGACCTCCCCTGCGCGCCTACCACATCGATGGTAGCCGGACCAGGCCCCGTGGACACCGCGCGCCGGGCTCTCGTGTCCGACTTCGGGTCGAACGCCTGGTCGGGCACTCCCCAGGTGCCTGCGAGAGATGACGTCCTCCCGACCGTTCACATCCGATTACGGAGCGTCGTCCAGCCCTCTCCGGACGGCCGAACCGCTACGCTCCCCTCCATGCCCTTCGGAATAGGCATCTGGGAGCTTCTGATCCTCCTGCTCGTGCTGCTCCTCGTCTTCGGCCCGAAGCGCCTGCCGGAGATGGGCCGCCAGCTCGGGAAGGGGATGCGGGAGTTCAAGGAATCGGTGTCGGGCAACGGCGACGACGTGGTCGACGAGATGGCGGAGCTGCCGCCGGCCGTCGACCCCGCCGAGACGTCGGCGACCGCGACCACCGCGCGCGAGCGCGACACCGTCTCCTAGCACTCCCCGCGCGCGATGGCCCGCCGGATCGTGCCGCGGCGCCTCAGCCACGACGAGGAAGCGACCCTCGTCGAGCATCTCACCGAGCTTCGGCACCGGCTCCTGATCTGCATCTTCGCGATCGTGCCGGCGTTCGCCCTCGCGTACGCGTTCCACGAGCGACTGATCGGAAGACTCATCGACCTCCTCCCGGAGGGGACGCCGGTGGTCACGCTGGGCGTCACCGAGCCGTTCACCACGTCGCTCAAGGTGAGCTTCTATGCGGCGATCGCGCTCGTGCTGCCGGTGCTCCTCTGGCAGGTCTGGGCGTTCCTCGCCCCGGCCGTCGGCGAGGACACGCAGCGCGTGCTCGGCGTCTTCGTCGTCCTCGCGACCGGTCTCTTCGTCGCGGGCGTCGCCTTCTGCTACTCGATCGTGCTCCCGAAGGCGCTCACGTTCCTCGTCGACTACGACTCGAACCTCTACACCGAGCAGATCCGCGCGAGCTACTTCCTCTCGTTCGTCGCGCTCACGCTGCTCGCGTTCGGGATCGCGTTCGAAATGCCGATCTTCGTCCTCGCGCTCGTGCGCCTCGGGGTGCTCTCCTCCGACCTGTTGCGCCGGAACCGCAAGGTCGGCTACGTGCTCATGCTCGCCTTCGCGATTCTCCTGCCCACGGTGGATCCCGTCTCTCTCGCGCTCGAGGTCGCGCCCTTGCTCGTCCTGTTCGAGCTCTCGATCTGGATCTCGGTCGTCATGGAACGCCGCTGGGAGCGGACCGCAGCGGAAGCGCTGTGAGGGTCATCTCCGCCGACTGGGTCGTCCCCGTCGAGGGCGACCCGCTCGCCGACGGGGCGATCTCGGTCGACGACGACGGCCGGATCGCCGCCGTCGGGTCCTCCTCCGAGCTCGGAACCGGCGACGCGTTCCCGGGCTGCGTGATCCTCCCCGGCCTCGTGAACTGCCACTCGCACCTCGAGTACGCGGTGTACGCGGGCTTCGGCGACGGCCTCCCGTTCTCGTCGTGGATCGGGCTCCACGTCGCGCGGAAGCGCCTGCTCGACCTCGACGACATGCGCGCGATCGCGACTCGAGGGAGCCTACGAGTGCCTGCGCTCCGGGATCACGACCGTCGGCGACTGCAGCTTCGCCGGTGCCGCGGCGGAGGCGGCCGCCGAGACGGGCATCCGCGCGATCGTCTATCTCGAGGTCTTCGGCCGCGACGCGACGTCGATGGAGCGGTTCGTCGAGCTGCGCGACCGGGTCGAGCCCGTGCTGTCGGACCGGGTCAGGCTCGGGGTGTCGCCCCACGCCCCGTACACGTGCACGCTCGAGCTCTACGCCGAGTGCGCGGCGCTCGGGCTGCCGCTCGCGACGCACCTCGCGGAGAGCGTCGCGGAGCGGGCGTTCCTGGTCGACGGGTCGGGCGACTGGTCCGCTTTCGCCGACATGCTCGTGCCTCCGCCGGGGCAGACGGGCATCCGCATGCTCGCCGAGGCGGGCCTGCTCTGGCCGGGGCTCACCGCCGCGCACTGCGTCGACGTCGAGCCGGACGAGATCGCTCTGCTCGCCGACCACGGCGTCGGCGTCGCGCACTGCCCGCGCTCGAACGGGATGCTCGGCTGCGGCGTCGCACCGATCGGAGACCTCAGAGCCGCGGGCATCGCGGTCGGGATCGCCACCGACAGCCCTGCCTCGACGCCGTCGTTCGACCTCTTCGACGAGCTGCGCACCGCCATCGTCGCCGCGCGCGCCCGCGAGCGTCGTCCGGACGCCCTCACCGCGCGCGACGCGCTCGAGCTCGCGACGCTGGGCGGCGCGCGCGTGCTCGGCCTCGAGGCGGAGGTCGGCTCGCTCGTCCCCGGGAAGTGGGCCGACCTCACCGTCGTGTCGCTCGACGACTCGCCGCTCGTCGCCGGTTGAAGATCCGGTTGTGTCGGCCGTGCTCGGAGGGTCGCCGGACCGGGTTGCAGCTACTCTCGTGGCTGGCGAGGACCGCTACCTGCGAGGCACGAGCGCATGGCCCGATTCGAGAAGAGCCGCCCGAAGAGCGCGAAGCCGCATGCTGCGGTAGCGCCCGCTCGCTCCCGCGCCTCGACCGCTCCCTCGATCGAGGACACGATGTTCTTTCCCCGGCTGCGGCGCCACGCGAAGTGGATGTTCGTGTTCCTCGCCCTGGTGTTCGGCCTCGGCTTCGTCGTCTTCGGCGTGGGCGCCGGCGGGACGGGGGTCGGCGACATCTTCCGCGGCTCCGGCGGATCGTCGGGGCAGTCGGTGTCCGACGCGCGCAAGGAGACCGAGCAGCATCCCAAGGATGCCCAGGCGTGGCGGGACTACGCGACGGCGCTCGAGACCGAGGGCCAGACCGCCGAGGCGATCGTCGCGCTCAACACGGCCATCGACCTCAACCCGAAGGACGAGAACGCGTTCCGCGAGCTCGCCGGCCTCCACCTGACGCGGGCGACCCAGCGCCAGCAGGAAGCGCAGATCCTTCAGCTCCGCGCCGCGTTCCGCGCGCCGTCCCAGGGCTTCCCGTCGCTCACCGGCCCGGCAGGTCAGTCGATCTTCCCGGATCGCGTCAGCACCGCCGTCAACGCGCAGGCGAGCGGTGAGATAAGTCAGGCGCTCCAGGACGCCCAGACGGAGGCGGCGCTCGCCGTCGACGCCTACAAGCGCCTCGTCGCGCTCCAGCCGAACAACCCGAACGTCCAGCTGGAGCTCGCGCAGGCCGCCCAGCAGGTCGGGGACGCGACAACCGCGATCGCCGCGTACGAGAAGTTCCTGAAGCTTGCGCCGGACGATCCGAGCGCCGCGGTCGTCCGCCAGCAGCTGAAGCAGCTTCGCGGGACCGCCGCCGCCGCCTCGGGATAGACTCGCTCCCGCGTGGAGCATCCGCCCCCCAGCACCCCTGCGAGGCGTCGTCGGCGGGCGATCGCCGTGCTGGTGCTCGGGCTTCTCGCCGCGGTCGGGCTGTCCGCATGTAGTGACACGGTCGGCTACACGCAGCCGACCGGCGACAAGATCCGCGGCAAGGACCTCTTCGTGAAGAGCTGCGGCTCGTGCCACACGCTGCGGGACGCGGGCACGACGGGCACGATCGGGCCGGACCTCGACTACGCGTTCGTCCAGTCGCGGATCGACGGCCTCGGGGAGGACACGATCCTGCAGGTCGTCCGGGCGCAGATCGCCTACCCCGTCACCACCCCGTCGACCGGCTCCACGGGAATGCCGGCCAACATCGTGGAGGGCCAGGACGCCGACGACGTCGCGACGTACGTCGCGTCGGTCGCGGGCCTCGACGCGAGCGGCAAGCCGATGAACCCCGCGAACCCGCCGAAGCCTGCGCCGCCGGGCGGCCCGACGGACGGCAAGGCGATCTTCGCGTCGGCGGGCTGCAGCGGCTGCCACACGCTCGCTGCCGCCGGTTCCACGGGCAACGTGGGACCCAACCTCGACGAGGCGAAGCCGTCGAAGCAGCTCGCGCTCGACCGGGTCACGAACGGCCGGGGCGGCATGCCGTCCTTCAAGGGGCAGCTGAGCCAGGCCCAGATCGAGGCCGTCGCGACGTTCGTCGCCGAGAACGCCGGCAAGTAGTCAGCGGTCGACCGTCGGGTCGCTCGCGAGCCGCGACCAGATCTCCGTGTCCTCGCGGAGACCGTCCTTGACGTACAGCGACCGCAGCACGCCCTCGCGGACGTAGCCGCACCGCTCTGCGACCCGTTTCGATGCGACGTTGCCGACCGAGATTCGCAGCTCGAGCCGCTCCGCGCCGAGCTCCGACAGCGCCCAGTCGGTGAGCAGGCCGAGCGCCGCCGTCGCGACCCCGCGTCCGCGGGCGCCTGGCGCGACCACGTAGCCGAGCTCCGCGCTCGCCGCGTCCGGCTCGATCGTCGGGGCGACCGCCATGCCCAGCTGCTCGCCGGTCTCCGCGTCGACGACCGCGAAGCCGATCCTCGTCCCCTCCTGCCGCCCGGCCAGGTAGGCGGCCAGCCACTGCTCGGCGAAGTCGGGCGGCGGAGGGACGGGGATGCGCGTGAACCGCTGCACGGCGGGGTCGGCGACGAGCGAGCGGAGCAATGGAAGGTGCTCGGCCGTGACCGGCGCGAGCCGGATCACCCGGTCCGCTGCGCCGCCATGTCGACGACGACGTGCGTCACCGGGACGTCGAAGCGGAGACGGGCCTGCTCGACGACGCCCTGCTCGAGCCAGTTGGAGCGGCCCGGCGGGTGCGTCGACACCACGACCTCGTCCGCGGGGAACACCCGTAGCGCATCTTCGAGCGCCTGGAGCGGATCCCCGTCGCCGATGTCGCCGCGTGCGGCGATGCCGGCCCCGCGCAGGCGGGCGAGGCTCGCGTCGAGGCGCTCCTGCGCGGCGGCGCGCGCCCCGTCCTCGTCCGACATCCAGGTGTGGAGCTTCGAGTTGAGCGCCGGGCAGACGACGAGGACGTCCTCGCTCACGCCTGCTGCCCTGTGCTCGAGCAGCTCGTGGAGCTCGGCCCCGCCGACGGTCTCGTTGGCCACGACGAGGATCCGCCGCGCCGCGCGGCCGTCTTGGACGACGTGGGCCTGGGGCGGCCGCGGCCGCATGCCTCCGCGGATCCCCCAGACGGCGACGCCGACGAGCACGAGGAAGACGGCGACTCCGAGCCAGGTGTTGATCCAGGCTCCGACGGCGACGAGCACGGCGCCGCCGAGCGTGAGGAAGACGACGCGGAAGGCGGAGGCCTCGTCGCGGAGCGGGTTCTTCATGCGGCGCGCCCGCCTCCAGCGGTCGGCACGGGAGCCTGCGGCGAGGGGGCCATACCGCGCATTTTCTAGCGGATGCGCGCCGTCGGTGCGAGTCCGGCGCTAGAGGATGTAGACGGCGAAGTACACGATGATCCACATCACGTCGACGAAGTGCCAGTAGATCCCGGGGATCTCGACGCCGTGATGGTGCTCCGGGGTGAAGTGGCCGCGGAAGGAGCGGACCGCCGCGATCGTGAGGAGCGAGAGCCCGATGAACACGTGGGCCCCGTGGAGCCCCGTCAGCCCGAAGAAGACCGACGCGAACGCGCCGTCGCTCGTGTTGAAGCCGACATGCGCGTACTCGACCATCTGCGTGAGGAGGAACGCGCTTCCGAGCAGGATGGTCAGGACGAGACCGGCGCGGAGCCCGTTCCGGTCGCCGCGCTTCACCGCCTGGGTCGCCCAGTGAACGGTGAAGCTCGAGGTGATGAGGATCGCCGTGTTGACGCCGGCCACGAAGATCGGGAACTCGAACGGCGGCGGCGGCCAGGTTGCGGGCGCGTCCGGGTTCACGACGCGGACGAAGAAGTACACGGTGAAGAACGCGCCGAAGAGCATCGCCTCCGACCCGATGAAGAGGAACATCCCGAGCGTCGCGGGATCGAGCCGCGAGCTGCGGTTCGCGGCCGGCGGGCCGTGGTGCTCGTGGCCGGCGGCTTCGGCGTGCGCGCTCACGACTCGGCTCCCCCGACGGCCGTGTTGGCAGGCGCCTCGGCGACGACGTGCTCGACCGGCACCCCTGCGTCCCTGCGGATCCGCTCGACCACGTCGCGGCGGAGCCATCCCGACCGCTCACCCGGGAAGGTGGACACGATGATCTCGTCCACGCGCTCGTCCTCGACGATCTGCATCGCGGCGGTGTACGGGTCGGGATGCGCGATCTGGCCGTGGGCCTCGATCCCCTCGTCGCGGAGCGTGGTGAGCGCGGCACGGAGCCGCCGCTCTGCTTCCGGATGCTCGCTCGCGGTCGGATCGCCCTGCGGGCAGACGAGCAGGAAGCCGGCCGGCCCTTCCGCCGCCCGTTGGCGGATCCGGTCGAGCAGTCGCTCGCCGAGGACGGTCTCGTTCGCGATCACCAGGACGTTCGCCCGGCCGGAGTGCGACGCGACGTCGGAGACGACATGCAGGAACGGCCTCGAGCCGGCGAGCCGGCGGAGCTCCTCGAGCACGTTCCTCTTCCGTAGCCAGCCGGACTTCTCCTCGGGATGCGTCGAGACGATGAGCTCGTCGATGTCCTCCAGCGCGAGCACGTCCTGCACCGCGGCGATCGGACCGCCCTCGAAGACGTCGCCGTGCGCGGGGATGCCGGCCTCGCGGAGCTCGGCGACCATCCGGTCGACCCGCCGCCCCGCGGTGGCGCGACGCGAGTTGCGGTAGACGACGTAACCGGCGCTCGGCTCGTTGACGGGCGCGATGACGACGGCGCGGATCGGCCCGTCCTCTGCTCTCCGCCGCACAGCGTCGAGCAGCTCGGGCCCGGCCAGCGTCTCGTTGGCGACGACGAGGACGTGCTCCGTCTCGGTGCCGCTCATGCGGGTGCCTCCTGGAGCGCGCCGCCCTTCAGCACGACGTGCCGGGCACCGGGGACGCCGTACTCGTACGGCCCGCCGACGACCTGCGGGATCTCGTCGAAGTTGAAGACGGGTGGAGGCGACGACACCTGCCACTCGATCGTCATCGCCCGCCACGGGTTCGACCCCGCGATCGGGCCTCGCGCCCAGCTCGTGACCATGTTGTAGGCGAAGATGACGACAGACGCGCCGAGCACGAACGACGCGATCGAGATCACCATGTTGAGCGCGCCGTAGGTGCCCGCGTAGTCCGCGACCCGCCTGGGCATCCCGTCGAGCCCGACCCAGTGCATCGGGAAGAAGGTGACGTTGAAGGCGATGAACGTCGTCCAGAAGTGGAGCTTGCCGAGCCGCTCGTCGAACATCCGGCCCGTCATCTTCGGGAACCAGTAGTAGATCCCGGCGAAGATCGTGAACACCGACCCGCCGAAGAGCACGTAGTGGATGTGCGCGACGATGAAGTACGTGTCGGATGCGTGGATGTCGATCGGGACCGCGGCGAGGTAGACGCCGGAGAGCCCGCCGATCACGAAGGTCGAGATGAACCCGAGCGCGAACAGCATCGGCGTGTTGAGGTGGATCTTCCCCTCCCACAGCGTCGCCAGCCAGGAGAACACCTTGATGCCGGTGGGCACCGCGATGAGGAGCGTCGAGATCATCATCGGGATCCGCAGCCAGTCGGCCATCCCCGCGACGAACATGTGGTGCGCCCAGACCGAGAACGCGAGCACGAGGATCCCGATCAGGGACATCGCCATGAGGCGATAGCCGAAGATCGGCTTGCGACTGAACACCGAGATGATCTCGGAGATGATCCCGAACCCGGGCAGGACCATGATGTAGACGGCCGGGTGGGAGTAGAACCAGAAGATGTGCTGGTACCCGAGCACGTAGCCGCCGTTGTCCGGCGTGAAGAAGCTCGTGTGCATCACGCGGTCGAACATGACGAAGAACTGCGACCCGGCGATGAACGGCGTCGCGATCACGACGAGGAGCGACGTGGTGAAGTTCGCCCACACGAGCAGAGGCATCCGCCAGAACGTCATGCCCGGTGCGCGCATCGTGATGATCGTCACCAGGAAGTTGAGCGCGGTGGCGATCGACGAGGCGCCGGCCCACTGCACGCCCATGTTGAAGAAGACCTGGCCGAACGGCTGCTCCGACGCGAGCGGCGCGTAGCTCGTCCATCCGGTCGCGAACGCCCCGCCCGGAGCGAGGAAGCTGGCCATGAACAGGGTGCCGGCGACCGGGAGCATCCAGAAGCTGAGCGCGTTCAGGCGCGGGAACGCCATGTCGGGCGCGCCGAGCATCAGCGGCACGGCGAAGTTCGCGAGGCCCGCGAACGCGGGGATGATGAACACGAAGATCATCAGCGTCGCGTGCGCGGAGACGAGGCCGTTGAACGTCTGCGTGTCGAAGAACTGCATCCCCGGCTGCGCGAGCTCGGCGCGGAACAGCATCGCGAGGAAGCCACCGACGAGGAAGAAGAAGAAGGTGGTGACGAGGTACTGGATCCCGATCACCTTGTGGTCGGTGTTGACCTTGAAGTAGTCCTTCCAGCTGTACGCGCCGTGGTTGGCGTGGTCGTCGACGAGCGTCGGACGCCCGGAGATCCAGTAGAGCCAGTAGTCGAAGGTGCCGATCCCGAGCAGGAACCCGATCGGGGCCGTCACCATCCCTGCGACCAGGACGATGTACTCCCAGTCGTAGACGGGATCCCAGCCGGCGAGCGCGCGGATCGCGACGACGATGTACATCCCGATCAGGAAGAAGAGCGCGGTGCACCACAGCGCCCGCAGATAGCCGGGCCGCATGAAGATGCCGCGTCGCCGCGGCGCGTACCCGTGGTGGGGCTCCTGCTGGGTGTGCTGGTCGAGGGTCGAGGTCACGAGCCTTCCTTCCCGCTCAGGAACGCGACGAGGCCGTCGAGCTCCTCCGGCGACAACGTCTTGCCGAACGTCGTCGGCATGACGCCCGGCTGGTAGCCGGAGACGACGACGGCGTTCGGATCGACGATCGACTGCTTGATGTACTGGTCCTCGGGCTCGCCCGCCTTCTTCGCGTCGGCGACCAGGTTGTCGAGGTTGGGGCCGACCTGGGCGTCGGTGCCCGCGGGCGCGTACGCATGACAGCCGCCGCAACCGGCCGAGGCAAAGGTCGTCTTGCCGAGCGCGCTCGCTGCGCCTCCGGCGGCTGCTCCGCCGCCCTGGCCGCCGCTCGCGCCGCCGCCCGCCGCCGCGCCACCCGTCGAGGCGCCGGCCGCCCGCTGCCCGGCGAGCCAGCGCGCGAACTGCGGCTGGGTGACGACCCTGACCGGTGCGCGCATCGTCGAGTGGCCGAGGCCGCAGAGCTCGGTGCAGATCAGCGTGAAGTTCCCCGTGCGGGTGGGCGTGATCACGATCGTCGTCGTGATGCCCGGCACGACGTCCTGCTTCTGGCCCATCTGCGGGATCCAGAGCGAGTGGATCACGTCGGCGGACTGCATGCTGAACTTGACCGACCGGTGGAGCGGCATCACGAGCTCCTCGGACTTCACGTTGCCCGGGTACTCGAACTTCCAGGCGAACTGCTGCGCGAACACCTTCACCTGGAGCGGGTCGGGGCCCGCGCTCGCGTTCCTCGAGAGGACGACGGCGCTCACGACGCCGATCGAGATCACGAGCAGCGCGGGGACGACCGTCCAGGCGATCTCGAGCTTCGTGTTGCCGTGGATCGGGGGGCCGTCCGTGTCGTCGTCCGGCTGCACCCGGAACGCCCATACAGCCTCCACGATCACCGCCGCGACGATCGAGAAGATCCCGATGCAGATGATCGTGGCGAACCAGTACACGAAGGTGATCCGGTCCATCTGCTCGGACGCCGACTCGGGCAGCCACCGGATCAGCACCGCGACGAGGGTCGCGATGACGGCCGCGAGCACTGCGATCACGACCATCCTGATCAGGGCGCCCCGGTGGATCACCGCCCGCGAGACTACATCAGACCCGTGCGGCGGGCGGCCGGGTCTTACGCGCTTGTGGCGAACCGCGCGAACCGCCTTCGAGGGCCGGTCCCCGCACGCCGGCGAGGGCGCCTTCCGACCCCTCCGTCGTCCGCCGAGGGGCGCCGGACAGCGGTCAGACCGGCGCTACACTTCCCCGTCCGCGGGCCGTTAGCTCAGCTGGTAGAGCAGGGGACTCTTAATCCCAAGGTCGAAGGTTCGAATCCTTCACGGCCCACTGCATTCACGCGCTTCGCGAACAAGCCTTCCGCCGTGCGCGTACGTCAGTAGTCCGGAGACACCTCCGCGCACTCACTCCCGTGCCTTCTGAGCGACGTAAGCGTCGAAGAGCGGGTGGGAGATCACCGCATGCAGTTCGGGGCGATGGTTGAACCGGGATCGCAGCCCGGCGTGCATCTCTTCTTCGCTCCTCGCCGGCGTGAACCCGCCCTTCGCTCAACCCGCGACATCATTCACCGCACCGAACAGGCTCATGCGGGCGGGAGTCACCTCTGGCCCGTAGACCTCATCGATGATCGTGCGAAGAATCTCGCGCGAGCAGATCAACGATGGGTCAAGCGGGTAGGTCCGGATCGATGTCCGAACTCACGCTCGGCGCACTCGGGACAGAACGGAATGAGTGTCCCGCACCCGTCCGACCACCATGTCCAGCGCTCGACGATCGTCCACCTCTCGTCGGCCTCCCGGCCACACTCGGCGCACCGCACGGCAACGAGGTCGGAGCCCTCACCGCTGACCGCAGAGCGAGGCACATGCGCAGACTACGCCTCGTATGCTCGCCTGGCGAGGGCCGGCGGTGGGGACCTCGACAATTCCGGCCTCCCCGGCCCTCGCCAGGCCTATCGGACTCCCGTCGGGCTCAATGCAGAATCTGGAGGCGTCTCGGTGGCTCAGCCCATCTTCGCGATGATGCCCTTCATCTCGTCCTCGTCGAATGCGCGCATCGTGACTGTGCGGATGGCGCCGGTCGCGGCGATCTGGAGGGCGACTGCCGTTCCGGTTTCATCGTCGGGAAACTCCGCAAGACCGACGAGGTCGTAGGGACCGATCGTCCAGAGCGTCGTCTCGAGCTTGCCGCCCACGCTCTCCGCGAGCTGCTTGGCGGCCTGGTAGCGGTTGACGGTGTCCTTGACGCTTGTTGCGCCCTTATCCGTCCAGTTGTAGAGCGTCACGTACTTGGGCACGCTGGCCCTCCTTCCGTCATCGCCCGGCGCGCGCGCCATGCGACGCAAGGCGCAGCCAAGGCGGTTACGACGATGCTACGACGAGCCGAGCGGGACCACAAACAATCCCTCCGCTCTCTCCCTCTCTCCAGGCACGGCACACGCGCGTCTGCGCGACCGGCAAGCCGTGGACGACGTTCGCCGAGCCACGGGCGGCTGCACCTGCCAGCCGTCGTACTACGTTGTCATCCGTGACGGCGGCAAGCTCCACCGGGAGCGCGTCGGGAAGAACCGCAAGAACGCCGAAACGGGCTCTCACGAAGAGGCAGGCGGAGGAGGACGAGGGCGCGGAAGCCGAACACGGTGGACGGCTACCGGGCAACGATGCGTTACGCCAAGCAGGCGTTCGGCGACACGGTGGTCCGGAGGCTGACCGTCGGGCACGTCAGAGCGTTCCTCCGCGTCTGCTCAGAGGCACGTCGCGGGCCGAAGGCCGAGCGCGCGATGAGTGATTCCACCCGTGCCAAGCACCTCCGCGTCGTCGGCGTGTGTCTGGAGAGGCCCGTCAAGGCGGGCTACGCGGGCCCGGAACCCGGTCCGCATCGTCCCGACCGGAGAGCGACCACGTGGGCGCCGACAGGAGGCCGCGTACTTCGAGAACGACGAACTGCCAAGACTGTTCGCGGCGCTCAGGACGCGGGGCTCGACGTACCGCGTGCTGTTCGAGGTGGCGCTCAAGACCGGGATGCGGCAAGGCGAGCTGCTCGAGCTCAACAACCGACCGATCTTCTGGCTCTCCAAGCACCTTGGCCGCTCGTCGGTGGACGTGACGAGCAACGTGTACGGCCACCTCGCGACGGGAGGGCGGAGGCGATGGCCGGCGTGTTCGGTGTTCGACCGAGGAGTAGCGTCCTATTTCTCGGCGGGCGACCAGACAAGCCCGCTTTCGTGCCGGCCCCGGGTTCGTGTCAGGTTCCGCTGGCCGCTGCCGTCGGCGTTCATGACATAGATCTCCCCGTTGCCGTCGCGCTCGCTCATGAACGCGATCTTCTGCCCGTCGGGTGACCAGCCCGGCTGAGCGCCCTGTGTCGTCAGCCGCTGCTGCCCGCTTCCGTCGGCGTTCATGACGTAGATCTCGAAGGTCGACGCTTTGCCGCACCCGCTACACGGACCGTATTTCTTTCGTCCAAGCCGGCGCTCGAAGGCGATCTTCTGCCCGTCGGGGGACCAGGCAGGAGCGAAGTTGCGCCCCCCGTTCCGTGTCAGCCGTCGCTGTCCAGGGCTCCCGTCGGCGTTCATGACGTTGACCTGCCAGTTGCTTTCGAAGGCGATCCTGCGACCGTCGGGCGACCAGACGGGTTCCTGTCTCCCACCGAGTTTCGCGTCAGGTTCCGCAGCCCGCTCCCGTCAGTGTTCATCACGTAGATCTCCGCGTTGCCGTCGCGGCGGCTCACGAAGGCGATCTTGTTCCCGAGCGGCGACCAGGCAAGTTCGCCGCCCGAAGCCTCGCTCGTCAGCCTCCGCTGCTCGCTTCCGTCGGCGTTCATCGTGTAGATCTCGGAATTACCCCGGATCTCACGGGCGAACGCGATCTTTTGTCCGTCGGGCGACCAGGCCACACCGGTTTCCCAGCGGGGGTCGCTCGTCAGCCTCTCCCGCCCGCTCCCGTCCGCGTTCATGACGAAGACGTCGCTCGTCTGGCCCGGGTCGCTCCAGGCTGTAAAAGCGATCTTCTGACCATCGGGCGACCAGCGCATCCCGCCAAAGGCGGGGGCCAACCTTCGTTGCCCACTCCCGTCGCGGTTCATCACCCAGAGAACGCCGGCGTAGCCCATGTGGAGAGGCTCGCGAATGAAGGCGATCTTCGGCGTCGCCGCTCCGGCCAGACCACTGGATGATGCGGCGAGCGCAGGCGAAGCGGTGTCCGGCTGGGTCGCACGGTCGACGACGGCGGAGAGGCCAACTGCGACCACCGCCACGAGCGACACGACAGCCGCATAGATGCGGCGCCGACGGCGTGCGCGCTGCCGCGCCTCTTCGATCAGCGCCTCGACAAGAGCTTCTAGCTCGTCCCGATCGACGGGATCACTCGGGCGCGGCGGGCGAGGCGGTGCGGTAACGCTCATGACTCCCTCGCTATCACGATTGCGATAGTATTACTAGCATCATGCTGGGAGATGTCAAGGTCGACAAACACGACCCCACCGACCTCTTCGAACAAGTCGCCGCTGAGATCCGACGCGCGATCGCCGACGGAGAAGCGAAGCCCGGAGAGCGCCTTCCGCCGGCGAAGGATCTCGCCGCCATCCTCGGCGTCAACACCAACACGGTGCTGCGTTCCCTGAGACTGCTTCGCGACGAAGGGCTACTGGAGTTCCGGCGTGGCCGTGGCATCTCGGTTGCAGGGACACCCGAACGCGGTGCCGTCGTCCAGCGAGCCAGAGAACTCGTCGACTTCGCCCGCCAACAGGGCTACCGCGTGGACGAGCTGATCGAGATCATCGAAGACGTTGCCTAACGGATGATGCGCGTACTGCGCGCGTACGGCGTTGGCTCGCACGTCGCATGTTTCGGTGCAGCGGGCCGCCCGTAGCCCTCAGGGGCGCACTTGGGCCACGGATGGGGGCCCACACGATGACCGCGGCCCTATCCTCGTGCCACGTGATCCTCGCTGACCGCCCAGCCGGGAGGGTCCTACTTGAGGGTCTTCAGGTAGGCGACGAGATCGTCGAGGTCCTCTTCGGGGATGATGCCGCCCCAGTGCGGCATGCTCGTGATCGGCGGCTTGCCGATGACGCTTCCGGAGCGGATCATCTGCTTGATCTTTGCGTCGGTGTTGAACTCCTCGCGGAAGTCCTGCCCGGAGAGTGGCGGAATGGCCTTGTCCTCCGAGAGGGGGTTGGGGACTCCGCCGAGGCCGCTCGGCCCGTGGCAGTTGATGCAGCCGTAGCGCTGGTAGAGGGCGGCCCCCGCAACGGCGGCTCCCTGATCGCGGGGCACCGCGACGAGCGTCGCGTCCTTCACCTTCGGAAGCCCTGCCTTGATGTACGAGACGAGATCGGTCACCTGCGTCGAGGAGATCACGGGCCCCCAGACAGGCATGTACGGCTTCTGCGGGTTCTCCGACTCACCCAGCCCGTGGTTGATGATCGTGCTCAGCTGAGCCACGGTGAGGCTCTTCCCGACGTCCGTCAACGCAGGAACGTCCGGCGAAACGCTGCCATCTCCCTGCTCGCCGTGACAGGAGGAACAGGCGAACTGGACGAACAGATGGGCGCCCATCGCGACATGCGGATCGGTGGGGTTGATGCCCTCGCCGCCCCCTCCGCCACCGCAGCCCGCGACCACGCCAACGGTCGCGACTCCAAGCACGAGCGACGAGATCGCCACGACTGCTCTGTGGCGCATGCCAGCGATTCTCGCACCGCAATGCTGCCAATACAACCGCGGGGGATCGCACGCGTCTGCGCCCGTGTGGCGCGTGAGAGAGTGGTGGTCACCCCGGGGACGCCCAGACACTCACCTGGCCTTGTACGTCATGACCTTCGTGGCGGACTGACAAAGGGCAGCACGGTCACCCTTGTCAGTGCGCCCCTACGTCCCGAAGTACTCCTTCGACGAGCGGAGGCCGTAGAGGAGCCAGATCACGATCGCGTCCAGCACCGCCGTCGTGATCGACGGGAGGATGGCGCTCGTCGGGCCGACGAAGACGTAGACGATCGCGATGGCCCCGCCGATGACGGCGAGCGCGCCCAAGACGATGCGTGCGGCGCGGCTGCCGCGGAGGAGCATGTACGAGGCGATCGCGAAGAGCGCCGCGAGGACGAGAGCGCCGATCCCCCACGGGTCGCTCACGCCCTCCCACGCAAAGAGGCCGATGACGCCCATCAGCGCCAGGAAGCCGGCCTTGGCAAAGCCGAAGATCGACGCCAGCCAGACCGGGAACGGCAGCTCTCGACGGGTCGCCTCCATGGTGTCCTCCTCTGGCCGGGTACGGCGGGGCGCTCGATCTTCGCACGGGTGCGCCGCGCGGGCAACGAGCGTGCGTCAACCGACGTGTGCGGGATCGACCGGCGCGGGCAGCGGGCGGGCGTGGACGACGACGAGCGTCCGCGTCGGTCGGGTGAGCGCGACGTAGAGCTCGCGGAGGCCCGTCTCGCCCTCGGCGACGAGCGCGGGCTCGACGACCACGACGTGGTCGAACTCGAGCCCCTTGGCGCCGCGGGGTGAGAGGAGCGGGATGCCGTCGTCGTACGCCGAGTGCCCGGCGAGCTCGGGGACGAGCGCGTCGGGGAGGATCACGGCGAGGAGCCCGTCCTCGTCGGCGAGTGCGAGCGCCTCCCGGAGCGCCGCCGTCACGAGGCCCTCCTCCGCAACCCGTACGACACGCGGCGGGGAGGCGCCGGAGCGGAACGCGATCGGCGGCGCGACATCCGGCGCGACGAGCTCGAGCAGGGGAAGCGCCATGTCCATGATCTCCGCCGGCACCCGGTAGGCGTGGCGCAGCTCGGCGACCTCGGCGCCCGCCGGCGCTCCGAGATGCGTGAGCACGGCGTCCCACCGGTCGTGAACGACCGGGCCGGTGGCCTGCGCGATGTCGCCGAGGATCGTCATCGAGCCGCCTCGTGCGCGGCGGGCGACCATGCGCAGCTGCATCGGCGTCAGGTCCTGTGCCTCGTCGACGATGACGTGACCGAAGGCCCGGGGCGGCTCGGCGAGGAGCGCGCGGGACTCGTCCAGCAAGGGGATGTCGTGGCTGCTCCAGCCGAAGCCCGTGCGGGCGCGGCGAAGGAGCCGCTGCTCGCTCTCGTCCAGGATCCCGTCCGCCGCCTCGGCGAGGCGCGAAGGCGTGGTGAGGAGCGTGCGCACGAGCGCGTCGGGCGCGACGAGAGGCCAGACGTGGTCGAGCCACTTGTTGAGGAAGCCCTTCGCGTTCAACGCGCGCTCGACCTCGCCGAAGTCGCGCCAGGCCAGCCCGCCGAGCCGGGTGCCGTAGTCCTCGTAGAAGCCGCGGAGGACGTCCATCCGGAACCGTTCGCGCGCGCGCGTCGTCAGCCCGAGCTCCTCGCGGGCCCGCTCGAGGAGCTGCGTGACGTCCCGCTCGCGGACACGGATGTACTCGCCCTCCATCCGCGCCACGAGCTCCTCCGGCTGCGCGGCGGAGCGTTCGGCGGCGGCCCGCGCGAGCACCTCCGCGAGCCGGACGTCGCCCTTCAGGCGCTCGACGGCCGGCGGGTCGACGACCGTGACCGCCGCCCGGTCGACCAGCTCCCCGACGGCGCGCTGCTCGACGCTCTCCTCGCCGAGCGTCGGGAGGACGTGCGAGACGTACTCCATGAACGTCGGGTTCGGGCCGACGACGAGGACGCGCCGGAGCCGCTCGCGGTGCGCGTAGAGGAGATACGAGGCGCGGTGGAGCCCCACCGCCGTCTTCCCCGTGCCCGGGCCGCCCTGGACGACGAGGGGCGTGTCCGGCTCGCGCGTGATGAGGCGGTACTGGTCGGCCTGGATCGTCGCGACGATGTCGCGCATGCGCGGCTCGCGGCTCCGCTCGAGCTCGTCCAGGAGAAAGTCGCCGCCGACGACCGACCCCGAGCCGTCGAGCTTCTCGTCGCTCAGGTCGACGAGGCGCCGCCCCTCGGTGCGGAACCGGCGGCGCATCGTGACGTCCAGCGGCGCCTGCGGAGTCGCGACGTAGAACGGCCGGGCCGCCGGCGCCTGCCAGTTGACGACGAGGAGCTCGTTGTCGTCGTCGTGCACCCAGCGGCGGCCGACGTAGAGCGGCTTCGGCGTCGTCTCGAGGTCGAGGCGTCCGAAGCAGAGACCGCGCTCGGCGTCCTCGAACGTCCGCAGTCGGCGCACCGCCCACGCTTCGAGCGCGAGCGCGGCAATCTCGCTGTCGGTCGCGTCGGCCGCGCGCTCGACGACGGCGCGCATCCGGTCGAGGCACGCGTAGGCGTGGTCGACGTACGCCTGCTCGGAGGGGAGGTCGGGGTGGGCCACCCGAACAAGGATGGGCGGGAGGTGGCGGTCCGGCAACTACGCTGGCGCGCGATGCGCGTGCTCACCGTCGTCGGCAACCGGCCGCAGCAGTCGGCGTGGGGGAACCCGTGGTTCCCCCACGTGCCCCCTCCTTTGCCATGAGAGTCCTCACCGTCGTCGGCAACCGGCCGCAGTTCGTCAAGTCGGCCCCGCTCTCGGTGGCGCTGCGCGAGGCCGGGATCGAGGAGGTCGTCGTCCACACGGGCCAGCACTGGGACGACGAGCTGTCGAAGGTCTTCTTCGAGGAGCTCGGCCTTCCCGAGCCCGCGCACCGGCTCGACCTGCGGACGGCCGACGTCGAGACCCTGACGCCCGCCGTTCGCGGCGTCGTCGACGCGGAGCGTCCCGATGCCGTGGTCGTTCTCGGCGACACGAACTCCACGCTCGCCGGCGCGCGGGCGGCCGCCGCCGCCGGCATTCGCGTCGCCCACGTCGAGGCGGGGCTTCGCAGCGGCGACCTCTCGATGCCGGAGGAGCGCGCGCGAATCGAGGTCGACCGCCTGGCAGCTCTCCTGCTCTGCCCCGACGAGCGGTCGGTCGCGACCCTCACCGCCGAAGGTGTCGACGGGACGGCGGTCGTCGTCGGGGACGTGATGGCCGATGTCACCCTTCGCTTCGCGCCGCTCGCGCGCGAGCGCGTCCCGCCGCCGCACGAGCCGGGCGCCTACGTCGTCGCGACCGTCCATCGCGAGGCGAACGTCCGACCCGACCGGCTCGGGCGGATCGTGGACGGGCTGTCCCGGCTCGACGAGCCGGTCGTCTTCCCCGCCCATCCTCGGACCGCGCCGTGCTGCGCGCCGAGCGGATCGAGCTCGGCCCGAACGTCGAGCTCCGCCAGCCGCTCGGCTACCTCGCATTCGCATCGGCGGCCTCGCAGGCGCGGGTGATCGCGACCGACTCCGGGGGTCTCCAGAAGGAGGCGTACTGGTACCGCGTGCCGTGCGTGACGATGCGCCCGTCGACCGAGTGGGTGGACACCGTCGAACAGGGCGCGAACGTGCTCGTCGACGACGATCCCGACGCGATCGAGGCAGCCGTCCGGGGCGCCACGTTTCCGGCCGACGCGCCGCCCCTCTACGGTGACGGCCATGCGGCCGTGCGGATCGCCGGGGCGCTCGCCGGTCTCTGACGCGAAGCCGGGCGTGCGTCAGGTTGACGTGCCGGCGACCGCCAGCGCGGTCGGCGAGCCGAGGAGCGTCTCCGCGCGCGCCGGTGCGAGCGTCGCGGCGAAGCCCAGGAGGATCTCCCGTGCCTCCTGCGACGTCGATGCGGCGCCCGTCTCGTCCCCGGTCGCCGCGAGCGCGTCCGCGAGCCCGGCTCGCAGCTGCCAGCGCGCCGACGGGTTGACGAGCGCGTCGGCGATCTCGACGGCGGCCCGGAGCTCGGCGACCCCGTCCGCTCCCCGACCGAGCGCGACCTCCGCCTCGCCGAGGAACGCCCGGGCCCGGGCCTCGTACTTGCGCCTGCGGGTGCGCGTCGTGATCTCGACCGCCTTCGCGGCCCATGCCGCAGCCTCTTCCGGCGTCTCCGTGCGAAGGGCGATCTCGGCCCGTGCGACGGCGAGGCGCCCGAGGATCAGCCAGCGGGTCCAACCGGTCGCCTCGGAGGCGTCCTCCCAGAGCGCCGGCCAGTCGGCCTGCGCCCGACCGACGTCCCCTGCGATCAGCGACGTCTGGAGGAGGTCCGACAGCGCGAACCTGCGCGGCATCCCGAACTCGAGGTCGCGGGCGGCCTCGAGCGCCGCCTCGCTCGCGGACCGCGCCGCCGCGACGTCGAACACCTCGCGGAAGATCACGGACTGGTAGTTGGGGAGATACGCACCGGTTTCACCGAGCTCGAGGGCGAGCGCCATGATCGCCTCCAGCTTCGCAAGCGCCGTCTCGTGCTCCCCGAGCCCGACGTTGGCCATCGCGTCGATCCCGCCGCCGCGCAGGAGCGCGTGCACGCTCTGCACCTCGCCGCCCGCTTGGCGCGCCCGCACGGCCAGGTCCGCGGCGCCGCGGTAGTCGCCGGTCCAGTACTTGACGTCCGCCTGGAGATGGAGGTGGTCGGCGTGCTCGTACCCGCGCGCCCCCGGAGGCCAGAGCCCGAGCGCCCGGTCGCCGACGGCGATCGCGCGGTCGACGTCGCCCTCGTCGCCGCGCATCGCGAGCGCCGCGCTCTGCAGGGCGAGGGCCGCCGCGCGCCCTCCGACGTCGTCGAGCTGCTCGGCGAACGCGAGCGCCTCCTCGGCGTAGGCGAGGGCGCTCTCGTGCCGTTCGCACCAAATCTCGGCTCGGCCCGCATAGAGGAGCGCGTCGAGTCGCTCGCGCCCTCCTAGTTCGGGGAGGACGTCGGCGAGCTCGGCCGCCGCCTCATGGTCGGCATCGAGAGCCTTGAGCGCCATCCCACGGCGGAGCCTGATCGTCGACCGTATCGCGGGCTCCGTCGCGAGGTCGAGAGCCTGGGAGTAGAGGTCGACGACCTCCTGTGTCGCCCAGCCGCGCTCCGCTACGGCAGCCGCCGCCAGGAGGTGGGGCACAGCGCGGCCGGGCTCGCCCGCGCTGCGCCAGTGGTGGGCGAGGATCCACGCGACCGGGCCGGCGTCGTCCCCGACTTGCTCTTCGATGTAGCGCGCGACGTCGGCATGACGGGCGGCGCGCTCCCCACGGGGCAGCATCGAGTAGGCGACGTCGCGGATCAGCGCATGCCGGAAGCGGTACTCCACGTCGCCCTCGAGCCGGCTCGCGTGCTCGCGGCGGACGAGATCGCGCCGCTCGAGCTCGTCGAGCACGTCGTCCACGTCGGCGCCTCCGGAAACGGACGAGAGCACGTCGCGCCAGAACGTCCGCCCGACGACCGCGGCCGAGAACAGCACCGATCGCAGCTCGGGCGGGAGCACGTCGAGACGGGCGGAGATGGCCGCGGTGACGGTGACCGGAAGCCCTGTTCCCGATGCGCCGTCGGAGACACCCGCCGAGAGCTCCTCGACGAACAGCGGGTTTCCGTCGGAGATGGCGACGAGCCGTTCGACGAGCTCCTCGGCGTCGCCGGTCGTGTCGCGGGACGCGCGGACGAGGCCCTCGACCAGCTCCCGGGTCTCCGACGGGCTCAGCGGATCGAGGGCGACGCTCGTATGGGCCGGGAGCCGCGCGCCCCACGGCCGCTCGTCCAGGAGCTCCGGGCGTGTGAGGACGACGACGACGACACCCGAGTCGCGGAGCTGGCCGCCGAGGTAGTCGAGCAGGTCGAGCTCGCTCGGCGCAGCCCAGTGGATGTCCTCGATCACGACGAGCGTGGGCCGGTCCTCGCCCAGGCACTCGATCATGCGTCGGACGGCGAGGAACAGCAGGCGCTGCTTGACCACCGGAGCGTCCGTCCCGAGCCCGAGCAGCAGCGCGAGATAGCGGGCGGTGTCGGCGACCTCGGCTGCCGGCAGGAGCGCAGCCACACCGTTCTCGAGCTTCGTGCGGGCGACGGGCTGCGTGTCCGAGTCGAAGATCCCGAAGGCGTCGCGGACGAGCTGACCGGACGCGTGGTACCCGGTCTGCTCGTCGTACGGCAGGCACCGGCCGCGGAGCAGCCGTCCCCCGGCCGCGTCGACCTGGGCGGCGATCTCGCGGCACAGGCGCGACTTGCCGATGCCGCTCGGCCCGACGACCGTGACGACGTGTGGTCGCCGGTCCGCGGTCGCCTGACGCCAGACGGAGCGGATCAGCTCGAGCTCGCGTGTCCGACCGACAAACCGGCCCCGCGTAGCCGGGCGCTCGGACGGCTCCGTGACCGCGCCGGTGGCGAGCCAGGCTTCGACAGACTCCGCTTTCCCCTTCGCCACGACGTCCGCGAGCGGCTCGTAGACGATCGCGTGGCGCGTCGCGCGTCGCGTCTCCGCACCTACCACGAGGCCGCCGACGGGGGCAGCCGCCTGGAGGCGTGCGGCGGTGTTGACGACATCGCCGATCGCAAGTGCCTCGCCGGCGTCGACGCGCTGCACGGCGACGATCGCCTCTCCCGTGTTCACCGCGGCTCGCGCTGCCAGTGGAAAGCGCCCCACGCGCAGCCCGGCGACCGCGTCGAGGACGCGCAGACCCGCGCGCACGGCCCGCTCGGCGTCGTCGCCGTAGGCGGTCGGTGCCCCGAACACGGCCATCACGGCATCGCCGATGAACTTCTCGAGCGTGCCGCCGTACGCTTCGATCCGCTCGCGGGCGACCTCGTGGTAGCGGCTCAGCGCGTCACGCACGTCTTCCGGGTCGGCGGCCTCGGACGAGGCGGTGAACCCCTCGAGGTCGACGAACAGGATCGAGACGAGCCGACGCTCCTCCCGCCGGCCGCCGGCCGCCGCGAGGGGTGCGCCGCAGCCCGAGCAGAAGGAGGCGTCGGGCGAGGCAACGCGTCCGCAGCGTGCGCACTCCTGGAGTGCCTGCGACTCCGCCGGCTCCATGTCCTCCGAGTATTCCGCCGCTGGGTGGCGGTGTCCACGGGACGGGCGTCGCGACGACCTTGTGACACGGTGTTACAAGTCGGGCGGGTGGGTAGCATTCGCGCGTCGTGACCACGCCCGAGACGACGACGCCGGAGACAGACGCCGGTACCGCGACGTACGAGGTCGCGATCGTCGGGGCGGGCTACGTCGGCGTGCCCCTTGCGCAGGTGTTCGCCGAGGCGGGCCGCAGGGTCGTGCTCGTCGACGTCGACGAGCGCCGCGTCGAACGCCTGCGTCACGGCGACAGCTACATCGAGGACGTCTCCTCGGAGACGCTCACGGAGCTCGTCTCCGACCGCGGGCTCGGCGCGACGACCGACTACGACGTCCTACGCGACGTCGACGCGATCCTGATCGCGCTCCCGACCCCGCTGTCCAAGCAGCGCGAGCCGGACCTGTCGATCGTGCGCGACGCCGCGTCGCAGATCGGCAAGCGCCTTCGCCCCGGCCAGCTCGTCGTGCTCGAGTCGACGACCTACCCGGGGACAACCCGCGGCGAGGTACTGCCGATCCTCGAGCGCGAGTCCGGCCTCTCGGCCGGCAAGGACTTCCACCTCGCGTTCTCGCCCGAGCGGGTCGACCCGGGCCGGACGGACTGGACCACGAAGACCGTGCCCAAGGTGGTGGGCGGGATCGACGACGCGTCGACCGACGCCGCGGCGGCCCTGTACGGCTCGGCCGTCGACACGATCCACCGCGTCTCGTCGCCCGAGGCCGCGGAGCTGACGAAGCTGCTCGAGAACATCTACCGCTCGGTCAACATCGCGCTCGTGAACGAGCTCGCCCAGCTCTGCGACCGGATGGGGATCGACATCTGGGAGGTCGTCGACGCGGCTGCGACGAAGCCGTTCGGGTTCGCCGCGTTCCAGCCGGGACCGGGCCTCGGCGGGCACTGCATCCCGATCGACCCCTTCTACCTCACCTGGAAGGCGCGCGAGTTCGACTTCGCGACGCGCTTCATCGAGCTCGCGGGCGAGGTCAACCAGAACATGCCGTACTACTGCCGCTCGCGCGTCTCGCAGGCGATGAACCACGGCGCGCACAAGTCGCTCGCCGGCTCGCGGGTGCTCGTCCTCGGGGTGGCGTACAAGGCGGACATCTCCGACTGGCGCGAGTCGCCCGCCGTGAAGCTGATCGAGCTCCTCCAGAACGCGGGCGCCGAGGTCGCCTACCACGACCCGCACGTGCCCTCCTTCTCGGCTGACGGCATCGCGCTCGCCTCCGTGCCGCTCGAGCCCACCGCCTACGACGCGGTGGTGATCGTGACGGCGCACTCGGGCGATCGACTACGCGCGGCTCGTCGAGCGACGCCCAGCTCGTCGTCGACCTGCGCAACGCGACCGGCGCACGGCCGGGGTCGACAAGGTCGAACGGGCAAGGTCTGGAAGCTCTTGACCCGCGTCGCCCATCGCGGGCGTCGGCGGGTGGGGCAAGAACGTCGTGCGCGTCGTCGGCGAGCTCGCCGACCTCGCCTGGATCTGCGACACGGACGAGGCGCGGCGCGCGGAGTACGCCGAGCGCTATCCGGAGCGCGCACGACCGGCTCGTTCGACGACCTGCTCGCCGACGATTCCGTCGAGGCGGTCGTGATCGCGACGCCCGTGCCCACCCACTACGACCTCGCCAAGCAGGCGCTCGAGACGGGGAAGCACGTGTTCGTCGAGAAGCCGCCCGCGATGCGCACGGAGGAGATGGAGGAGCTCGTCGGCGCTCGCGGAGGAGCGCGGGCTCGTGCTGATGCCCGGGCACCTGCTGCTCTACCACCCGGCTCCGCAGGGTGAAGGAGCTGGTCGACTCGCGGGGAGCTCGGCGAGGTCGCCTGCGTCTACGGGAATCGCCAGAACCTCGGCGTGATCCGCTCGAACGAGAACGCCCTCTGGTCGCTCGGCGTCCACGACCTCTCCGTGATCCTCTGGCTCCTCGGCGAGGAGCCGAGCGAGGCGGTCGCCCACGGGATGGACTACCTGCAGAAGGGGATCGAGGACGTCGTCTTCTGCTTCCTCCGCTTCCCGTCGGGCAAGGTCGCGCACATGCACCTCTCCTGGCTCGACCCGCACAAGATGCGGAGGATGACCGTCGTCGGCCGCGAGAAGATGGTCGTCTTCGACGACATGGAGCTCGAGCGCAAGGTGACCGTCTACGAGAAGGCGCCGTGGGAGCCCGCCTCGACCTACGGCGAGTGGCGCACGCGGACGGGCGACATCTTCAGCCCGAAGATCGCGAACGACGAGCCGCTGCGGCTCGAGCTGCGAGCACTTCCTGCGCCTCGTGCGAGGAGGGGCCCGGCGACCACCGCGAGGCGCGCGACGGGCTGGCGGTCGTGCGCGCGCTCGACCGGCTCACGCACTCGCTCGACGGGGCGCCGGCGTGAGCGACGCTCGCCGCGCCGAGATCCACCCCACCGCCGTCGTCCATCCCGGGACGGTGCTCGGCGACGGGGTCAAGGTGCTCGAGCACGCCGTCGTCGGCAAGCAGCCGACGCTCTCGCCGCGCTCGACCGCGAAGCGCGAGCCGCTGCCGCCCACGGTCGTCGGCGACGGGACCGTGATCTCGACCGGGGCCATCGTGTTCGCCGGCTCGACGCGTCGGCGCGCGCGTGATCCTCGGCGACCAGTCCTGCGTCCGCGAGCGGGTGACGATCGGCGACGACGTCGTCGTCGGCCGCGGCTCGCTCGTCGAGAACGACACGACGATCGGCGCGCGGACGAAGATCCAGGCGGACGCGTACGTCACGGCCTACTCCACCCTCGAGGAGGACGTCTTCATCGCGCCCTGCGTCGTGACGACGAACGACAACTTCATGGGTCGCACCGAGAAGCGGCTCGACGCTGATGAAGGGGCCGACGATCCGTCGCGGCGCGCGGGTCGGCGGCGGCGCGATCCTCTGCCCGGGCGTCGAGATCGGCGAGGAGGCGTTCGTCGGCGCGGGCGCGGTCGTGACCAAGGACGTGTCCTCCGCGGACGGTCGTCGTCGGGAGCCCCGCGCGGGTGATCCGCGACGTCCCCGAGGACGAGCTGCTCGGCCACGAGCCCGAGCCCTAACGGGTGCGGACGATCGAGAGGCGGTAGGCGACCGGCGAGGTGGTCGGCGAGGTGAGGCGCGCCTGGAGGTAGTGCCAGCCCGGCTCGTCCGCGGTCCAGGCGAGCCGCTCGCGACGGCCGGAGCGTTCGAGAGGCGCACGCGCAGGTCCTGCCGCGCAAGGTCGGAGACCGAGACCGCCTCGGGCCGCCACAGGGCGAGCACGACCGCCGCCTGCTGCGCCGGGACCAGCGACGCGTACAGCTTCTCGCCGCGGTGGAGGTAGACGCCGATACACGTCGTCCTGGTCGTCCCAGTAGTCGAGCGACGCCTTCGCGAACCGCGCCTTCTCGCCGGCGGGGAAGTAGAGGCGGTACGCGTCCTCCCCCGCGTCGTCGTTCGGCTCGAGGGAGTCTCGCGGCGGAAGCAGGCCCCCCAGGGCGTCGGTCGCGGCCGTCGCGTCGAGCGCTCCCCAGCCGGTGTAGGGGTCGCGCCCGGGCGCGCACGTGCTGCAGCCGGTCTGCGCGCTCGCGTCGACGGCCGAGCGCTCGATGATCGCGGTCACCTGCTCTGGGCGCAGAAGCGGCCGCGCGCCGAGCAGGTTCGCCGCCACCGCCGTCACCTGCGGGGCCGCGAACGATGTTCCCTCGGGCGGCCTGAAGTCGTCCGTCGCGCACGGCGTGTACCCCTGGTCAGTGCACGAGGCCCGTTCCGCCGTCAGGGACCGGGGGAAGGTCGAGAGGATGTCCTCGCCCGGGGCCGCGACGTCGTTGTAGACGGCGTCGCGGTTCGAGAACGTCGGTGACGCTCCGCTGCGCGACAACGCGCTCACCCCGAGCACGTGCGGGAGCGCGGCCGGGTAGCTCGCGAAGCGCCACGGCGTGCGCGGCGCCTGATCCGAGTTGCCGACAGCGGCAACGACGACCGCGCCCCGCCGCACCGCGTAGTCGACCGCCTCCTGCTCGAGCCTCGAGTACGTGTCCCGATCCGGGTGGCGTGGGTCGCGCAGCCCGCCGAGGCTGACGTTCACGACGCGGGCGCCGTTGTCCACCGCCCAGTGGATAGCGCGCGCCTCGGCCTGCACCGAGATCGTCCCGTTCGCTCCGACCACCTTCGCGACCACGAGCTCCGCGGCCGGTGCGAGCCCCGCGATGCCCGACGTCGTTGTCGAGCTGCGCGGCGATGATCCCGGCCACGATCGTGCCGTGCCCGCGGGTGTCCTGGGGCGTGCCGCCGACGAAGCTCTTCGCAAGGGCGATCTGCCGCGAGAGGTCGGGATGGCCGAGGTCGATCCCGGAGTCGATCACGGCGACCCGGACAGGAGCGAGCGGCGGCGGCGTCGTCCACGCGTCGTACGCGCGGTTGGCGACCGCATACCACTGCTTCGGCGCGAGGGGGTCGGTCGGGTACGAACGAGACCCGTCGGACGCGATCCGGCTCGACCCACGCGACACCGGCGATGCCGTGCAGCTCGCCGGGACGCGCGTTCACGGACAGGGCGCGGTGCGGTACGAGGGTCGTCGGCCGCTCGCCCGTCGCGCGCGCGATCGCCGCGGACACGGACGCCGGGTTCGCGTCCGGACGGAGGCCGACGGTGGTGTGGCCGGCACGTCCGGTCGCCGGGAGGACGAGCGCGGCAGCGACGGCGAGCGCCCAGAGGAGGGCGCGCCGCCTCACGCCGGTGACCCGGACCGTCAGCCGCGGGCCGACGAGCCCGTCGGCCGACAGGCGGTAGACGGTCGTCCCGGTCGGGCGGAGCTTGACGGCGAAGATGCCGTCCGTCGAGGGCGCGAGGCGCTTGACGGTGACCCAGGTCCCTGCGGGCGTCCGCCGCTCGAGCATCGCGTCGTCGACGTTGCGCGCCACCCCGGTCAGCCGCACGACGGGCGTCTCGGCCTTGGCCGTGACCGGCTCGTCGAACCGCAGCAGGCCGAGCCGGAATCCCGTCGACTTGAGGCCGAGGCGCGTACGGACGTCGCTCAGCCGCTGCTCGGCGCTCTGGCCGTCCGCGGTCGTGAACCGCACGACCGCGGGCTTCCCGGGCGCCCCCGGGACGTACGTCGCATCCGCCACCGGGTTCTTCAGGCCGAAGCGAGCAGCGAGCTGCGCGCCCGTGAGGAGCCGGGGCGTCCAGGAATGGTTCGGCGAGTCGACGTCCCACGGGTCGTCGACCGAGGCGAGGTAGGGGAGATCGAGGCCGAACGCGTCGAGTGCGCTGATCGTCCGCCCACCGCTCGACGAGAAGTAGAACGTCTGCGCCGGCGCCCCGTCGTACGTGAGGATCCGGCCCGCCGTCTCCTCCACGGCCTGTGTCGGGCCGGGTGCCTCGGACTGGACGCCGTAGTAGACCTGACTGCGCCAGTCGGAGTAGAGGTCGAACGGCTTCCCCTTGACGATGTTGCCGACCGCGTACGTGCGCGCGGCGACCGCCTGCGCCTCGAGCGCCGCGAGCGGCCAGTCCTTCGGCATCTCGCCGGGGACGACCCCGAGGAGGTAGTCCTCCAGGCCGACGACGTTGACGAGCTGGATGCGTCCCGAGACCTTCGCGAGCCGCAGGTCGCCGCGAAACTGCTTGCCGCCGTAGGCGAGGAACGCGCCCTTCGCCGCCCGGATGGTCACCGGCCCCGTGAGCGCGACCGGCTTGCCGTCCTTGCCGACGGGCAGCTTCAGGTCGGGCCGCGTCGCGATCGTCCCCGACGGGATCGGGTAGCGCTTGCCGGCCGCGTCGAACACGGCGGTGACGTTGGCGACCGTGGCCGTCGCCAGGCCGTCCGCGACGAGCACCCTGACGCGCTGGAGGAGCGTCTCGGGAGCCGACCCCATGGTCGTGCCGCGGTAGTACGTCGCGAGGATCTGCTGGTAGTCGCGGCCCGCCTTCGCCTGCCCGTAGGCGCCCCACTGGCTCATGCCCGACACCGTGGCCCCAGCCGCCGCCGGTCAGGACGAACACGGGCGCGGGTGCCTTCGTGCGCGCCCTCGGCGCCCGCGGCGCAGAGGCCGAGGGCGAGCAGCGCTATGACCAGGACACGGCGCATGTCTCTCCGCGCTCGAGACCCTAGGCCCGGAGCCGGTCGGCGTACTGCTCCTCGTAGTAGCGGCGGTACTCGCCGGACTTGATCGGCTCCCACCAGGCGCGGTTCGCGCGTGTACCAGTCGACGGTCTCGCGCAGCCCGCCTTCGCCGAAGGAATGGCGCGGCGCCCAGCCGAGCGGCGCGGAGCTTGGCGTCGTCGAGCGCGTAGCGGCGGTCGTGGCCCGCGCGGTCCTCGACGTGGCTGACGAGCGACGGGGTCGGCGCCGGTCAGCTCGAGGATGCGGTGGGTCACCTCGAGGTTCTCGTGGTCCTCGCCGCCGATGTTGTAGATCTCGCCGGGGCGCCCTCGCGCAGCGACGAGGTCGACGCCGGCGCAGTGGTCCTCGGCGTGGAGCCACTCGCGCACCTGCCTGCCGTCGCCGTAGACGGGCAGCGGCTCGCCGTCGAGCGCGTTCGTGACGAAGAGCGGCACGAGCTTCTCCGGATACTGGTTCGGGCCGAAGGTGTTCGCTCCGCGCGTGATCGAGGCCCGGACGCCGTACGTGCGGACGTAGGCGAGCACCTGCAGGTCGCCGCCGGCCTTCGCCGCGCTGTACGGGCTCGACGGGCGCAGCGGATCGCCCTCGACGCGCGCGGCCGCCCGCCTCGAGGTCGCCGTAGACCTCGTCCGTGGACACCTGGACGTAGCGCGCGTCGTTCGCGCGCGCCCACTCGAGCAGGGTCATCGTCCCGAGCACGTCAGTGTGGACGAATTCCTGCGGGCCGAGGATCGAGCGGTCGACGTGGGTCTCGGCGGCGAAGTTGACGACGGCGTCGCATCCCCGCCCGGCCCGCTCGACGGCGTCCGGCTCGGCGATGTCCCCGACGACGAGGTCGACCCCCGTGCCGTCGAGGTTCGCCGGATTGCCGGCGTAGGTCAGCTTGTCGAGGACGACGACGTCGTCGCCGCCGGCGACCAGCCGCTTGACGAAGTGCGAGCCGATGAACCCGGCTCCGCCGGTGACGAGCACGCGCATCGGGGAAGGGTAGCCGCGTCGCGGTGAACCGTTCGCGCCGGATGGCCGAACCAGGGCCGCCTGCTTCCACCTTCGGCGGGCGAGCGAGCTCGCTCCCTGCGTGGCGCGGTCTCGCGCGGCGGATGCCTCCGGCTCAGGCGCCGCCGAGCCCGGCGAGGCAGGCGCGGAGCCCGTCGCGCCAGTGCGGCAGCTCCGGGGCGCCCTTCTCGCTGCGGAGGACGGACAGCGCGGGCCGCGGCGCCCGGGCGCCGAACTCCGCGGACGTGATCCGCCGCACGCGGCAGCCGAGCCCCGCCTCCTCGAAGATCGCCTCGGCGAAGTCCGCCCACGTGCAGTCGCCCGCGGCGGCGAGATGCCAGATCCCGAAGGCGGCGCCCGCCGTCGACCAGCGTCGCGCGTCGCGGCGGCGAGATGCCCGACGTAGGTCGGGCAGCCGCGCTGGTCGTCGACCACCGACGACCTCGTCGCGCTCGGCTCCGAGCCGGAGCATCGTGCGGACGAAGTTGTGGCCGGTCTCGCCGAAGAGCCAGGAGGAGCGGACGACCCACGCCCGCGTCGCCGGCCGCGGCCTCGCCGTGCAGCTTCGTGCGACCGTAGGCGGAGAGCGGTGCGGGCGCGTCGGACTCGACGTACGGCGCGCCCTTCGTCCCGTCGAAGACGTAGTCGCTCGAGAAGGCGACGAGCGGCGCACCGAGGGCGGCGACGTGCGCCGTCCCGCCGACGTTCGCCGCGGCCGCGTCCTGCGGGTCGTCCTCGGCGCCGTCGACGTTCGTCCAGGCCGCCGCGTGGAGCACGAGGTCGGGGACCCACGGCAGCGGCGGCGCCTCGTGGCGGACGTCCCACCCCTCGCGGTCGAGCGCGAGCACCTCGTCGCTCGCGAACGCCTGCACGAGCGCGTGCCCGAGCTGGCCGCCCGCGCCGGTGATCAGGGTGCGGCGTCGCGCGCGGAGAGGATCGGGGTCGCCGTGCTCCACAGGTGCGCGACCCGTGGGTCGTTCCACGGGACGCCGTGCTCGTCGGGGTCGTCCGGGTCGTACTCCTCCGTCACGTGGTAACAGAAGAGGAGGTCGGTGAGCGCCTCGAAGCCGTGCGCGTGCCGGCCCGGGACGTAGATCGCGACGGGGTTGTCGTCGCCGATGTCCTCGGTGAACGTCGCGCCGCTCTCCCGGTCGAGCACGACGACGCGCGCCGTGCCCCGAAGGCAGGCGAAGAGATCGTCCTGGCCGCGCTCGTGGTAGTGGAGCCCGCGGATCACGCCCTTGCCGCGAGAACGAGACGTTCGTCTGCGACGGTCGGCTTCGGGAGGGCGCTGTCGCGGCGGAGCTCGCAGAACCACCCGCGCTCGTCCTCGAACCGGCGGAGCGGGAGCCGCAGGATGCCCTCGACGCTCATCCGTTCGCCCCCGTCTCGTCGACGAGGCGGCCGATCTCGGCGAGGTGCTGCCAGTGCTTCCCGGCGTCCTCCCACCAGCCCTCGACGCGGACGACGTCGAGCCGTCCGTTCTGCGCGTAGTGACGGTTGACGTCGGTGATCTCGAGCTCGCCGCGCGAGGACGGCTCGAGGTCGTCGATGACGTCGAAGACGTCGGGCGGGAAGCAGTAGAGCCCGACCACGGCCTCGTTCGTCGGGCGGCGCCGGGTAGCGCATGTCGACGACCCCGGCCTTCTCGACGATGTCGACCACGCGTCCGCCCTCGTAGACGACCACGCCGAAGTTCTCGGGGTCGGGCACCTCCTTCACGAAGATCAGCGCGCGATCGCCGCCCGCCGCCCACGACGCGATCGCCGCCGATTGCGAGCGCTCGAAGATGTTGTCGCCCAGGACGACGACGAGCTGCTCGCCGCGCGCGAAGTCCCGTGCCATCCCGACGACCTGGGCGATCCCACCCGGCTGCGTCTGCACCTTGTAGGTGACGTCGAGCGACGAGCAGCGGCTCGTCCGTGCCCGCGCGCAGCGAGGCGCCCGTCGCCGAGGAGGTCGATCATCTGCCCGCCGTGGCCCTTGCCCGTCACGACGAGCACGCTCTCGATCCCCGCCCGCTCGAGCAGCTGCAGCGGGTAGTAGATCATCGGCCAGCGGCCGACCGGCAGCAGGTGCTTGTTCGCGACGCGCGTCAGCTCCCCGAGCCGCGTCGCCTCGCCCCCCGCGCAGACGAGTCCCTTCATGACGGGCGATCGTACTCGGCAGCGACCGTGCGGCTCCGCTCAGCGCCCGCCGCCGGGCGCGCGCCTCTGCCTTGCGGCGATGGACGCCGGGAACCGCCCGACGGCGGCGACCCAGACGTACGCCAACGCCGCCACCGCGGCGGCGAGACGCGAGCGTGATACGCCTCAGCGTCCTCATCACATGCATCCTAGAAGCGCATCGCGGGTAATACTTCCGGGAGCCTCACGAGAGAAAGGACGGCCGCGAATGGCAAAGAAGGCGGCAAAGATGGCAGACACCTTCGAGCTGGTGAAGCCGTACCTCGAGCGCGCGCTGCGGGACGAGGAGTTCCGCGAGCGACCTCAAGGACGCGCTCGAGTGCGGCGCGCGAGCTGTACGGCCCGCTCGCCAAGCAGAAGAACGGCGTCAGCAGCTCCGCCCGGGCGCTCGCGACCGACAAGAAGGCCCAGGAGCAGATGCGGCGGGCGATCGAGGACCTGATGAGCGCGAAGGACACGCTCCAGGGAAAGAAGAAGAAGAAGGGCCACAAGGGCCGCAACATGGTGCTGCTCGCGGGCATCATCGCGGGCGCGCTCTACAACCCGTGGACCGGCCCGCAGACGCGCGAGAAGCTGCTCGACATGATCGCCGGCAACGACGACCTGCAGCCGCTCGAGACGTTCGAGACGGCGGCGACGGACGCGGCGGCGAGCGCCGCCGACGCAGCCGAGAGCACGGCCGAGACGGCGAAGGACGCCGCCGCGGACGCCAAAGCGAAGGTCTCGAAGGCGACGAGCTAGGGACGTGCGCCGGAGCGGGCCTCGCCGCCGGCGAGGGCCCGCTTCAGTGCACCGGGCACGAGGCCGCTCTCGCTCGAGATGTCGTCGGCGGAGAGCAGCACGGCGCCGGCCTGCGCCGACGCGACCGGGGCCCCGGGAGGCCCTGCGAGGCCGTCCTGCCCGAGCACGTAGGTCTGGCCCGCCGAGAACGAGACGTCCTCGGCGCGCTGCCACGCCACGAGGAACGGATACGGCGCCACCGCGCCGTCGTAGCCGTAGCGGAGGAGGTCGACGGGGTGGATCTCGAAGTGCAGGTGGGGCACGCCGCCGTCGGCGTCCCCCGAGTCTCCGACGAACCCGAGAACGTCGCCCGCCTTGACGCTCTTTCCCGCGATCGCGAGGGGCGAGTAGGCGCTCAGGTGTGCGTAGTAGAACTCGTTGCCCGCGTTGTCGCGGAGCCAGAGCCGCCAGCCGCCGATGTCGTTCCACCCGACGGAGAAGAGCGTCCCGTCCGCCACCGCCAGGAGCGGCGTCCCGTACGGAGCGACGAGATCCTCGCCGTGGTGCCACTTGCCGGCGACGTCGGCGCGGTACGCGCCGAACGTGTTGCCGAACGCGGCGGGGCCGAAGACGGGGAAGACGTAGCCGCCGCGTGAGAGGCGCGCCGTCACCTCCGGTGCGGGGTGGACGACCTCGGGCGGTGCGCCGGGAATGGATCGCCCGGGCTCGCGGGGCGCGTTCGCGGGCGCCACGGGACGCGCACCGTTTCACGCCCGACCGGCCGGGAAGGGTCGGCGCCGCGCGCGGCGCGCCGTCGACGTTCGTGCGGCGGGGGGGTCGATGGGCGCCGGCTCCGCGAAGGCGCGCGCGGTCGCGGCCCCGACGACGATTTCCGACCCCGCCGGCAGCCCGGCGTGCTCGGCGATCAGCCGGATGCGCAGGCCCGTCACCGCGCTCTCGGCCGAGCGCGGTGCATCCGACGTCGAGCGTGTCGAGGAGAGCACGTCGAGCGTGCCCCAGTCGGCGAGCGGCAGCTGGACGTTGCCGCTCGGCGTCACGGGCTGGCCGAGGACGACGAGGCCGGTCGATCGTGGAGGTGCCGACGTCGCCCGTGGCACCGGCGGCCCCCGCGGCGGCGCCTGCGCGGACGTTCGACCGCGTCGGCGGTGATCTCGCCTGCGAACACGCAGACCGCGAGCGCCTTGATCGACGCCCTCGGCCGACGACGACGTGCCCGGCCTGGGCCGTCGCCTTCGCGGTCGACGCGCCGACGCGCAGCGACCGAGCCGTCCGCCGGGTAGGCGAAGGCGCCGCCGCCGCTCGCGGTCGGCGGGGCGACGACCTGGCTCGTCGCGCTGCCCGGCTGGCCGGGGACGGTCGACCTGCGCGACGAGCGCGGTGGCCTGCGTCGCGCCGTCGGTCTGGGGCGACGGTGCGGCCGCGGCGATGCCCGCGACGGCGGACGGCGAGCACGAGCACGACTGCTGCGCGGGCGGCCCTCACGACCCCTCAGGGTAGCGCCGGCGCTGGCGGACGGCCTGCGACGACGAGCTGCGCTGCGACCCCGAGCAGGAGCAGCGCCGAAGAGCCGTCGCAGGAGAGCTCTCGTCGATCCGCGTCGCGACCTGCACGCCGAGCTCGGCGCCCGCGACCGAGACGACGCCGACGATGAGCGCGGCACGGAGCCGGAGGTTGCCGTACGCGCGCTGGCGCCAGGTGCCGACGGCCGCGGTCGGCACGATCGCGAGCAGCGAAGTCGCCGACGCCTCCACCTGGCCGAGCCCGAGCAGCGACGAGCGTCGGCACGAACAGGATGCCGCCGCCGACACCGAAGATGCCCGAGAGCACGCCCGGCGCCGAGGCCGAGGGCCGAGCGCGGCGACGACCGTCCACGTGGTCATCGGACGATCAGCCAGACCCCGATGACCGCGAGCAGCCCGGCGAACGCGAGCGTCAGGGTGCCGCCGGAGAGCCGTTGCTGCAGGTGCGTCCCGACGATCGCACCGACGACGGCGGGAATCCCGACGAGCGCCGCGTACGCGGGCCGCACCTCTCCACGTGCCGCATAGAGCGCCACGCCGGCCGTCGCCGTGACGAGGATCGCGCCGAGCGAGGTCGCCGCGGCGGCATGGTGCGGGAAACGCGGCCAGCCCGACCAGCAGCGGCACGACGATGATGCCGCCGCCGACGCCGAAGAGCGTCGAGAACACGCCCGCGACGAGGCCGATCAGGGCGAGCCGAGCGGTCATGGGGAGCCGTTCGGAACGCACCGCTCGTATCCTAGGTCGCCCATGGTCGACGACCCGGTTCGTGCCTCCTCGCGGCCGACCCCGCGCGGGCCGCCGTCCTGCTCGACGTCGACGGCACGCTCGCACCCATCGTCGACCGTCCGGAGGACGCGCGGGTCCCGGACGAGACGCGGCGCGAGCTGGCCCGGCTCGCCGGGCGCTACGCGCTGGTTGCCTGCGTGAGCGGCCGCCCCGGAGGCGAGGTGGAGGGGATGCTCGGTGTGGCAGGAGTGGTGGTCGTCGGCGAGCACGGGCTCGAGCTCGAGCCCGAGGCGCGCGCCTGGGCGGAGCGGATCGCGGAGTTCGCGCGCGGCGTCGACTGGCCCGCGGAGCGCAAGCCGCTCTCCGTCTCCTTCCACTTCCGGCGCGCCGACGACGAAGCTGCCGCGCGTGCGTATCTGACGCGTGTCGCCGAGGCGGCCGAGACCGAGGGCTTCGTGCCGCGGTGGGGGCGGATGGTGCTCGAGATCCGGCCGCCCGTCGAGGCCCACAAGGGCACCGCCGTGCGGGCGCTCGTGACGCGTGCGGGCGTGCGGCGCGGCGCTGTACGCGGGCGACGACCGCACCGACGTCGACGCGTTCCGCGGGCTCGACGGCCTCGAGCTCGGCGTACGCGTCGCGGTCGCGTCGCCCGAGGCACCGGCCGAGCTCCTCGTGGCCGCCGATCTCGTCGTCACCGGGACCGACGGCGTGCTCGCGCTGCTGCGGCGCCTCTGAGGGGGTCCCGGCAGCCGATCGCCGCCGTGCGGCGTGAGACCGGATCCGGGACGATGCCGGACAGCGAGCCGGCCCCGCTCGTCGCCCGAGCGGCCGCAAGGGCCTCGACGGTCGCGACGCACCCCTGCCTGCTCCTCCATTGCGCCACGGTGCAGCGCCGAGCCGCGAGGCGGCCGCGACGAGGGAGCGTCGGGCGGCCATGCGTCGGCACGAACCCGGCACGAACCCGGCACATTCATGGCGCGGGTTCGTCGATAGCGTGTCTTCAGGGCACCGGGGGTGCCCCTGGGGGTGGTTGATGCGGCGAGCGGAGGGCCGGCGCGGGCGAGTGGGACGGCGCGCTACCCGTCGGCAGGCGCGACCTCGTCCCCCCACCAGCCAGGTTCGATCTCGGCGTCGTTCTCATCCGCGATCGGAGCGCCGACCGCGAGGATCTCGATCCCCTCCGGCCCCGCCTCCGTGCAGCGCCAGGCGCCCGGCGCGACGCGCACGATGTCACCCTCCGCGAGGTCGACGATGTCGTCGTCGATCTTCATCCGGCCGCTCCCGCGCACCACGAAGTAGACCTCCTCCTGATCGCGATGCGTATGGCCGAACGGCACGCGGAAGCCCGGCGCGAGACTCTCGCGTGAAACCCCGACGATCTCGCTCCCGAGCGCCCTCCGTGCGAACCGCGCCTCGAGGTCCGGCGCCAGGCCGAATCCGACGGCAGCGTCCTCGACCTCCTCGATGTTGATGCGGGTGTAGGGGGGCACCCGGCGATCCTACTCCGCGCCCTTACGCCGGCCACGGGCCCGCGAACGGAGATGATGGTCGTCATCGAGCTGCCCGAGAGCCTTTCCGACACCGAGGCGGAGGACTGGTGGTCGCGCGGGATCCGCAACGGCTCGAGCGACGCGGTCGACCGCCTGGCCGCCGTCTTCGCGCCGCCACCGCCGTGCGTTGACGTGCTATCGCTCGGCTGGACGGCGCTGCGTCGGCCGCCCGGCCACTCAGGCGGACTCGAAGCGGGAGAGCGTCACCGCGCCCTGCGAGGCCGACGAGACGAGCGTCGCGTAGTTCGCGAGCGCGCCGCGGCGGTAGCGGGGCTCGGGCTCCGCCCAGTCCGCGAGGCGGTCAGCCAGCTCCTCCTCGCTCAGCTCGACGTCGAGGACGTGGCGGTCGACGTCGATCACGATCGTGTCGCCCTCGCGCAGCGCCGCGAGCGGGCCGCCCTTCGAGGCCTCGGGGGCGACGTGGCCGACCATGAACCCGTGCGTCGCCCCGGAGAAGCGGCCGTCGGTGATCAGCGCGACGGACTCCGAGAGGCCCTCGCCGACGATCGCGCCCGGTCACGTGGAGCATCTCGCGCATTCCCGGTCCGCCGTGCGGGCCCTCGTAGCGGATCACGACGACGTCGCCCGCGGCGATCGCGCCGGCCTTGACGGCGGCGAAGCACTCCTCCTCGGAGTCGAAGACGCGCGCCGGCCCGCGGTGAACGGTGCGGTCGTGGCCCGCGAGCTTCACCGCGCAGCCCTCCGGAGCGAGGTTGCCGTAGAGGACCGCGACGCCGCCGCGCGCCTTGAGCGGCGTCTCGATGGGGACGACGACCGTCTGGCCCGCCGTCTCGACCGCCGCGTCCGCATGCTCGCCGAGCGTCTTGCCGTCGACGGTCCGCGCGCCCTCGTGCAGCAGGCCCGCCTTCTTCAGCTCGCGCGCGACGAGCGCGACGCCGCCGGCGGCGTACACGTCGTTCGCGTGCCAACGGCCCCACGGCTTCATGTCCGCGATGATCGGCGTCCGCGCGGAGACCCGCTCGAAATCGTCGATCGTGAAGTCGATCCCGAAGTCCCGCGCGATCGCGACGAGGTGCAGGACGGCGTTCGTCGAGCCGCCCGTTGCCGCGACCGACGCGACGGCATTCTCGAACGACTCCTTCGTGACGAACGAGCGGGGCGTGACCTCGTCCCTGACGAGCTGCACGGCGAGCCGGCCGAGCTCGTACGCGGCCTCCTCCTTGGCGCGGTGCATGGCGGGGATGCCGTTCGTGCCGAAGGGTGAGAGACCGAGGAAGTCGAGGATCGTCGACATGGTGTTGGCCGTGAACTGGCCGCCGCAGGCGCCCGCGCCGGGGCAGGCGACGGACTCGAGCTCGTGGAGGTCGGCGTCGGACAGCTTCCCCGCCGCGTGCGCGCCGATTCCCTCGTAGACGTCGCCGATCGAGACCTCGCGCTGGCGGTACAGGCCCGGCGCGATCGAGCCCGTGTACGAGACGACGGCGGGGATGTCGAGCCGGCCGACCGCCATCGCCGCTCCCGGGTTCGTCTTGTCGCAGGCGACGAGCATCACGAGACCGTCGAAGAGGTGCCCGCGGGCGACGAGCTCGATCGAGTCGGCGATCACCTCGCGCGAGACGAGCGAGGCGCGCATCCCGGAGGTGCCCATCGAGACGCCATCCGAGACCGCGATCGTGTTGAACTCCATCGGCGTGCCCCCTGCGTCGCGGACGCCGCGCTTCACGTGCACGGCGAGGTCGCGCTGGTTCAGGTTGCACGGCATCGTCTCGATCCAGGTGGTGCCGACGCCGACGATCGGCTTCGCGAGGTCTTCGTCGGTGAAACCGGTGCCCTTCAGCATCGCGCGGGCTCCCGCGCGGTCGGGGCCGTCGGTGAGCGCGGCGCTGCGGCGCTTGGCGGGGTCGGAGGGGATGTCGTAGGGAGTCGTCACGCGGAATCTCCTCGCTCGATCGGGTTGGACGGGTTGCGACACCACTCGCTGAACGAACCGGGGTAGAGCCTGACATCGTCGCGGCCGGAGAGCACGAGTCGCTGCGCGACGACAGCGGCGGTCACGCCGGAGCCGCAATAGGCGACGATCTCGGGCGCTTCCGTCGCGTCGTCGGGCAGCGGCTCCTCGAAGAAGACGTTCCGCGCGCCCGGGATCCGCCCGGCGACCGGGTCGAGCGGCTCGACGTCGCCGCGCCAGCGCTCCGGGGAGCGCGCGTCGAGCAGGACGAGCGACGGGTCGCCGAGGCGCGCGCGGATCTCGTCGCCCTCGATCGTGTCGTCGTCCCGGACATGCGGAACGAACGCTCTGCGGTCGACGCGCGCCGGCCGCGTCTCCATCGGCCCGAGGTAGTCGCGGACGTCGAACGTCCCCGCGGCGTCGTGCCCGAGGTGCCGGAGCAGCCACCAGCAGCGCGCGGCCCAGCCCGGTGCCCTCGTCGTAGGCGAGGACGAACGTGTCGGGCCCGATTCCCGCGGCGGCGAAGACCGCGCCGAGCGCATGGGGATCCGGCAGGGGGTGACGGCCCCCGACGGACGGGTCGGCCGTCTGGGCCGAGAGCTGCAGCTCCGGGTCCAGGTGCACCGCGCCGGGCAGGTGCCCGGCCCCGTATGCCTGCGGCGGACGGCAGTCGACGAGCCGGACGTTCACAGCGCTCCTCGCGGCGACACGGCGATCACTCGCACGTCGTGGGCGGGGAAGCGGCCCGAAAGCGCCGCCAGGCAGGCGGCGGCGTCGTCGGCCCAGACGATCACCGTCGGGCCCGATCCCGAGAGCGTCGCGCCCCGTGCGCCCGGCGGCAGGTCGGCTCTGACGGCCTCGAGCGCCGGCGACGCGCGGTACGGCTCGTGGAGCCAGTCGTCGAGCCCGGCCACGAAGAGCTCGGCGTCGCCCGCGGCGATCCCGCGGCGAGCAGCGCCGCACGGGCGGCGCTTGCGGCGGCGTCCGCGTGCGGCACCGTGGACGGCAGGGCGCGGCGGGAGGCCTCGGTGGACGTCCGCGCGCGAGGGACGAGCGCCACCGGCGTGAGCGGCAGCCCGTCGGCGATCCGAGCCACCCGGCCGTCCCACGTGAGCGTGACGCCGCCGGCGAGCGCGGCCGCGAGGTTGTCGGCATGGCTCTCGAGCTCGAGGCCGACGGCGAGCAGCTCCTCGATCTCGGCGCCCGGGCGCGCGGCCGCGAGCCCGAGCGCGATCGCCGCCGCGGACGAGCCGAGCCCGCGCTCGAGCGGGATGCGGTTGACGAAGCGGAACCGCTTGCCGGCCGGGTCGGCGAGGAGCGCGTACGCCCTGACCGCGAGGTTCGTCGCATCCTCGGCGAGCTCGCCGGCGCCCTCGCCCTCGACGACGACGCCCTCACCGTCGGTCAGCTCGAGCTCGTTCCAGAGGTCGAGCGCCACCGCCGCGCAGTCGAATCCAGGGCCGAGGTTGGCCGAGGTCGCGGGCGCCCGGACGATCATCGCCTGGCCGCTGCTGCGATCGCGTCGGCGTCCGGATCGACCTCGACCGGCCGAGGCGCCATGCGGTCCGCGATCGCCGGATCCTTCAGGCCGTGCCCCGTGATCGTGACAGCGAGACGCTCGCCCTCGACGTCCCCGCGGAGCACCGCCGCGAGCCCGGCCGCGGACGACGGCTCGCAGAACAGTCCCTCCTCGGCGGCAAGCCTGCGCCAGGCAGCGACGATCTCGTCGTCGTCTGCCGCCACGACGCGCGCGTGGGCCGCCGCCACCGCCTCGGCGTGCACGGGGTCGCCGATGCGGATCGCCGTGGCGAGCGTCTCGCGCCGCCGCCGCGCCTCGACGGAGACGATCGGCGTGGAGAGGCCCAGCTCGCGCAGGGCCTGCGCGTACGACGACGTGTTGCCGCCGCCCCCGTAGGGGAGCACGAACGCATCGGGCGCTCCTCCGAGCTCGTCCACGATCTCGAGCACGGCGGTCTTCTGTCCCTCGCGCCGGTACGGGTTCAACGAGTTGACGAGGACGTGCGTGCCGCGCTCCGCGAGCTCCTGCGCGGCCGCGAGCGCTTGGTCGAAGTCGCCGCGCACTTCGAGGACCGTGGCGCCCAGCATCCGTGTCTGGGCGAGCTTCGCCCCGGAGACGGCGCCTCGGGGCGTGAGGACGACCGCGGGCAGGCCGGCGCGAGCGGCGTAGGCGGCGGCGCTCCCGGCGGTGTTCCCCGTCGACGCGCAGAGCACCGCCTCGGCGCCGTTCTCGAGCGCCTTCGAGACCGCCAGCGTCATGCCGCGATCCTTGTACGAGCCCGTCGGGTTCGACGCCTCCCACTTGAGCCACAGCTCGCGCACGCCCGCGGCCCGCGCGAGCCTCGGCGCCGCCAGCAGCGGTGTGGATCCCTCACCGAGCGAGACGACGGGAGTCGCGTCCGTCACCGGCAACCGGTCGCGGAAGCGCTCGATGAGCGGCACGGTCACGCCATCCGCTCCTGTGGAACGATCGGCACGAAGCCGGCACGGTTGGACCTCGACGGAAACCCGTGTCTGACACCGCGCGTCGGTGTGGTCGCACACGACCCGCATGAAGCCTGGCGTCTGTGGAGTATCCGTAACTGTCCGGGCACGAAGGTGTCAGACACCGTACTTGCGCCTACGCCCAGCCGAGCTCCTCGACGCCGCGCTCGGAGACGACGGGAACCGCCGTCGCCTCGCCCCGCGACTCGGGCAGTGCGCGGATCGCCGCGAGAGCGGCCTCGACCCTTCCGGCCGGCGCCTCGTGGGTGACGACGTGGAGCACCGCGTGACCGTTCGCCGGCTGCTGGACGAGCCGTGCCACCGAGACGCCCTCGACCGCGAGCTCCTGCGCGAGCCGGGCGAGGACGCCGGCGCGGTCCTCGACGAGGAGGCGCAGGTACCAGAGCGACGGGAGGTCGCCGGGCGGCATCCGCTCGATCTGCCGCCAGACGGGATCGCCCTGGAGAAAGCCGGTCCCGGTCGTCCCGACGATCGAGACGAGGTCGGCCACTACCGCGCTCGCCGTCTCGATGCCTCCGGCGCCCGGGCCCTCGAGCGTGATCTCGCGGATCGCGTCGCCCTGGAGCATCACGGCGTTGAAGGGGCCGTCGACGGCGGCGAGCGGATGGTGGGCGTCGACGAAGGCGGGCCCGACACGCACGTCGACGCGACCGTGCGCCAAGGTCGCCCGACCGAGGAGCTTGACCCGCATGTCGAGCGCGCGGGCCGCCTCCACGTGCTCCTGGCGGAGCGCCTCGATCCCCTGCACCTCGACCCAGTCGAGGGGAACCCGCGAGCCGAACGCGACGGTCGCGAGGATCGCCATCTTCGCTGCCGCGTCGAGACCCCCGACGTCGTCCGTCGGGTCGGCCTCGGCGTACCCGAGCCTCTGCGCCTCGGCGAGCGCCGCCGTGTAGGACTGGCCCTCGCTCATCGCGGAGAGGATGAAGTTGGTCGTCCCGTTGACGATCCCGAGGACGCGGTGCACGTTCGTGACGACGAGCGACTCCCGCAGCACCTTGATCACGGGGATCGCCGCACATACGGACGCCTCGAAGCGAAGCTGCCCTCCTCCCGCGGCGGCCGCCGCGAAGAGCTCGGTCGCGTGGCGGGCGACGAGCTGCTTGTTCGCAGTCACGACCGAGCGGCCCGACCGCAGCAGCGAGAGAACGTGCTCGCCGGCGGGGTCGACCCCACCCATCACCTCGGCCACGAGCCGGATCGACGGGTCGTCGGCCACGTCGCCCACGTCGGTCGTCAGCACGCCGGGCCCCGGGTCGAAGCCTCGCTCGCGCGACGGGTCGCGCACGAGCGCCCGGACGACACGGAGCCGGTGGCCCGTGGCGCGCTCGATCTCGTCGCCCTGCTCGGCGAGCAGACGGTGGACGGACGCGCCGACCGTCCCGTAGCCCAGGAGGGCTACGGGAACGTCAACCGACTGCACTCGTGTCCTCGCGGCGCATCAGCGACCGGAGCTCCTCGCCGACCTGCTCGATCAGCTGGTTCGCCGCCTCTGCGCGGTGACCGCGGAGCCCGGCCTCGCCGCTCTCCATCTCCGCGATCCACACCTTTGCGAACTCGCCGGAGCGGATGTCGTCGAGGACTGCCTGCATCCGCTCGCGCACGTGGCTGTCGATCACGCGCGGCCCGCTCACGTAGTCGCCGAACTCCGCCGTGTCCGAGATCGACCACCGCATGTGCTTGAGGCCGCCCTCCCAGATCAGGTCGACGATCAGCTTCAGCTCGTGGAGGCACTCGTAGTACGCGATCTCCGGCTGGTAGCCGGCTGCGACGAGTGTCTCGAAGCCTGCGCGGATCAGCTCGGTCGTGCCGCCGCAGAGAACGGCCTGCTCGCCGAACAGATCGGTCTCGGTCTCCTCGCGGAACGTCGTCTCGAGGATCCCTGCGCGCCCTGCGCCGATCCCGACGGCATAGGCGAGCGCGAGGTCGCGCGCCCGGCCCGATGCGTCCTGCTCGACCGCGATCAGGGCCGGGGTGCCGAAGCCCTCCGTGAACAATCGCCGCACGACGTGGCCGGGCCCCTTCGGGGCGACCATGATCACGTCGTGCCCGGCGGCCGGCGCGATCCGACCGTAGAGCACGTTGAACCCGTGCGCGAAGAGGACGGCGGCTCCCGGCGCGAGGTTGGGCTCGACGTCCGCCTCGAAGACCGCCGGCTGCACCTGGTCGGGGAGGAGGAGCGAGACGAGTTGCGCGCCGCGGACGGCGTCGGCGATCGGCCGAACCTGGAGGCCCGCCTCCTCCGCCTGCGACCACGAGGACGAGCCCTCGCGCAGGCCGACGACGACGCGGACGCCCGAGTCGTGCAGGTTGAGCGCGTGTGCGTGCCCCTGGCTCCCGTAGCCGACGACGGCGACGGTGCCGTCGAGGAGGGAGAGGTCGCCGTCGCGGAGGATCGTGGCCATGCGCGTGTCCTTTCGGTCGGTAGAGGTCGAGATATACCGCGCGCCGCGTCAGTTGATCGCGGCCAGCCGTCGTGCGGCCCGCCGGCGCGCGGACGCGCGCGGGACGCCGATCCGCCCGGTGCGGACGAGGTCGAGGATCCCGTAGGGGTGGCAGAGCTCGTGGAAGGCGTCGAGCTCCTCGGGCAGGCCGGTGAGCTCGAGCACCACTGCGTCGGAGCCCACGTCGAGGAGACGTCCACCGAGGGCCTCGGCAGTCGTGACGAGCTCGGCGCGCCGTTCCGGCGGCGCGGACACCCGCACGACGAGCAGCTCCCGCTCGACCGCCTCCCCGGAGACGAGCTCGGTCACTCGGAGCACGTTCACGAGCTTGTGGATCTGCTTCTCGATCTGCTCGAGCGAGTGCTGCGTGCAGTCGACGCGGATCGTGATGCAGGACACGCCGGACCGCTCGGTCGGGCCGACCGCGAGCGACTCGATGTTGAACCCGCGCCGCGCGAACATCGTCGTGATGCGCGTCAGCGCGCCCGGCCGGTCCTCGACCACCACGGACAGTGTGTGCTTCACAGGGCTCTCGCCTCCACGTTCGTGCCCGCGCCGGGGTACTCGAGCATCTCGAGCGCGCCCGCGCCGGCGGGGATCATCGGGAAGACGTGCTCGGCGGGGTCGACCCGGCAGTCGACGACGGTCGTCCGGCCGGTCGAGAGCGCCTCCTCGAGGGCCACGTCGAGCTCGGCCTCGTCGGTGACGACCATGCCGACTCCGCCGTACGCCTCCGCGAGGCGGGCGTAGTCGGGCACCTGGGCGGTCAGGTGGACGTGCGAGCGGCGTCCGTCGAAGAACATGTCCTGCCACTGCGTGACCATGCCGAGGTGCGCGTTGTTCACGAGCACGACCACGATCGGGAGGTCCTCGAGCACCGACGTGACGAGCTCCTGGGCCGTCATCTGGAAGCAGCCGTCGCCGTCGACGCAGACGACCGTCGCCTCGGGACGCGCCGCCTTCGCGCCGATCGCGGCGGGGATGCCGTACCCCATGGTCCCGAGCCCACCCGAGGTGATGAAGCTTCGCGGCCGCTCGGAGACGACGTACTGCATCGCCCACATCTGGTGCTGGCCGACGCCGGTCGTCACGATCGTGTCGGTCCCCGCGCTCGAGCGCTGCAGCGCCTGGAGGACCTGCTGCGGCTTCAGCCACTCCTCGCTCGTGTCGTAGCGGAGCGGGAACTCGTCGCGCCAGGCGCGGAGCTGCGCGAGCCACGCGTCGGGCACGGGGGCTCCCTCGGTGCGCTGGGCGGCCACGGCGTCCGCCAGCTCCCCGACCGCCGTCGCGAGCGGTCCCACGACGGGGATGTCCGCGGAGCGCAGCTTCGAGATCTCGGCGGGGTCGATGTCGAGGTGGACGACCGTCGCCCCGGGCGCGAAGGCCGAGAGCTTGCCCGTCACGCGGTCGTCGAACCGCGCGCCGATCGCGACGAGGACGTCGCAGGTGTTCATCGCGAGGTTCGACCACTTCGCGCCGTGCATCCCCGGCCACCCGAAATGCAGCTCGTGCGTCTCGGGGAACGCGCTCTTGCCCATCAGCGTGGTGACGACGGGCAGCGACCCCACCTCGGCGAGCCGGAGGAGCTCCGCGCAGGCGTCGCCGTTGAGCGTCCCGCCGCCCACGTACAGCACCGGCTTGCGCGCGTGCGCGATCGCCCGGGCTGCTTCGCGGATCTGGAGCGGGTGCACCTTCGTGGGCGGGCGCCAGCCGGGCAGGTCGACGTCGTCCGGGTAGGCGAAGTCGAAGGTCGCTTCCTGGAGGTCGCGCGGGACGTCGACCAGGACCGGCCCACAGCGGCCGGAGCGCGCGACGTGGAAGGCGGCCTTCATGGTCGCAGGGATGTCGCGGGCTTCCTGGACGAGCCACGAGTGCTTGACGATCGGCATCGTGATCCCCGTGATGTCGCACTCCTGGAACGCGTCCGTGCCGATCAGGCTCGAGCGCACCTGGCCGGTGATGCAGACCAGCGGCGTCGAGTCCATCCACGCGTCCGCGATCGGCGTCACGAGGTTCGTCGCTCCGGGGCCCGATGTGGCGATCGCGACGCCGACGCGCCCCGACGCGCGTGCGTAGCCCTGCGCCATGTGCCCGGCGCCCTGCTCGTGCCGCGCCAGGACGTGGCGCACGCCCGTTCCGCGCGCCATCGCGTCGTACGTGGGCATGATCGCCCCGCCGGGGATCCCGAACATCACGTCGACGCCCTCGGCCTCGAGGGAGCGGAGGATCGCGTCGCCGCCGGTCATCTTCACGGCCCGACCCCCAGCGCGAACTCGGTGTCCCGCCGGCGCGCTACGGAGCAGCGAGAGCACGGCGTCGACGAACTCGCGCGTCGTGGCCGAGACCCCCGGGCCCGAGAGCTCGGACCGTCGCTGCGACGCGCGCAGCGCGGCGGTGAGGCTCTCCTCGAGCGCCTCGCCGGCCGCCGCGCGGCCGAGCCCCTCGGACAGCAGCAGCGCGGTCGCGAGCAGCATCGGGCTCGGGTCGGCGACGCCGTGCCCGGCCAGGTCGCTCGTCGTTCCCTGCGCAGGACCGAACAGGCTCGGCCCCGTGGGCGAGAGGTACGCGGACGCGACGAGCCGCAAGCGGCCGCCGAGCCTCGGGGCGTCGGCCACGGCGTCGCCGAGCACGCCCTCCGCCGCGAGCACGCCGGCCGAGCCCTCTGCGAGCCTCCGCAGCGCGTCCGTGAGCGGCACGTGCTCCACCTCGACGCCCGGATGCCGGTCGGCCTTCCGGTCGACACGGGCCGTCCACGCCTCGGACACGCCCACCGACGTCAGCCGGCCCGCGCGGTTGCGGGCGGTGGCGAACGCGCGGTCGAGCGTCCAGTCGGCGGCGCCCTCGTGGAGCGGCGCGAAGGTGGTCGCCTCGCCGGTGTCGTCGAGTACCCGCATCACGCGCGCACCGAGATCGAGCGCCGCCCGAAGCCCCGCGAGTGCGGGCGCGGCGTCGCCGGCGACGAGGACGGCGTCGGCGCTCGACGTCGCCTGGCGCGTGGCGGCAGGGAGCAGGTGGCCGGAGCGCGTCAGCGCCTCGGTGTCGAAGGGCGGGTGCAGCTCCTCGACCGCGAAGCCGTGCTCGCGGGCGAGGCCGGCCAGCGCGCGACTCGCGGCCGCCGTGATCTCCGGGCCGATCCCGTGGCCGGCGAGGCACGCGACGACGTACGTCCGGCGGCCGGTCATCGGGGGGAATGGGATGTCGGGGGAGTGGTGCTCATCGGTGGTGCTCCTCTCGCTCGGTACGCCGTACGACGCACCTCTTCCGTGGTCTCGGTCGGCGTGTGCGCCGCGAAGGCGCGTGAGCGTCGATCTCCCCTAGACGGGGAGAATCCCGATGAGCTCGATGCCGCCGCCGATCGCAACCGCGGGGCGCGGTACGAGAGGACGTACGGATACGGCGTCGCGGAGCCTCATCGCCACTCAGAGTGCCCGAAGACCACCCACCGTGTCAATTCGACCTTCGTCCAGCTTGCGGCTGGCCTTCCGGGCGATTACCATCGATCATCGATGGCCCGCGAGGCGACGATTCTCCGTGTTCGACCTGCGGGGGCTCCCGTAGCCCCGTTTTCGCCGATTGCGTCCATCGCCTCCAAACGGCGCTAGCCGGCGACCCCCCGCCCCCGCCCGCTAGCAGCCGACACGCCGGCGGGAATCCCCACGACCCGACCCACGAAAGGCGGTCTGCCCCCCTCGTGAGCCAGCCGATGCACGACTCGACCATCGAGCGCGATGCCTGCGGCATCGGCCTCGTCGCGGACGCGCGCGGGCGTGCCTCGCGCGAGCTCGTCGACAGGGCTCTCGCGGGGCTCGCCGCGGTCTCGCACCGCGGCGCGTGGGCGGCCGACGGCGTCACCGGCGACGGCGCGGGACTGCTTCTCCCGCTCCATACCGCGCTGACCGGCATGGACGGCGCGGGGCTCGCGATGTGCTTCCTGCGGGAGTCGTGGCTCAGGGGCATCGTGGAGGAAGCCTGCCGCGCCGAGGGGCTCGAGCCGCTTCGGCTGGCGCGACGTGCCGACCGACGTCGCGGCACTGGGGTCGACCGCGACCGCGAACATGCCGCGGATCGCGCAGCTCGTGCTCGCCCCGTGCGACGAGCCGGACGCCGAGCAGCGTGCCCACCGCGCCCGCCGCCGTGCCGAGCGGATCGAAGGCGTGTACGTCGCGTCGCTCTCGTTCCGCACGGTGACGTACAAGGCGCTCTGCGCCGCCACGCAACTGCGTGCCTTCTACCCCGATCTCGGCGATCCCTCGTGGACGGCGTCGTGGGCGATCTTTCACCAGCGGTTCTCGACGAACACCCATCCGAGCTGGGAGCGCGCACAGCCGTTCCGGCTCCTCTGCCACAACGGGGAGATCAACACGATCGACGGGAACGTCGCCTGGATGGAGGCGCGCGAGCGTGCGCGCGGGACCGACCCCGACCTGGCGCCTGCCCTCGACCCTTCGGGGTCGGACTCCGCGCTGCTCGACAACGCGCTCGAGCTCCTCGTTCGGGCAGGGCTCGACGTGCGCGAGGCGGTCACGCTGCTCGTGCCTCCCGCATGGCAGAACGACCCGCGGATCGACGACCCGCAGCGTGCGATGCACCGCTACCACGCGATGCTCGCGGAGCCGTGGGACGGGCCGGCCGGGCTCGTCTTCTCGGACGGCGTCGTGTGCGGCGCCGCCCTCGACCGCAACGGCCTGCGGCCGCTGCGCGTCGCCGTCTGCGACGACGGGCTCGTCGCCGTCTCGTCCGAGGCGGGCGCGATCCCGCTCCCCGACGGCGTCGCCGTGCGCCGCGCGCGGCTCGGCCCGGGTCAGCTCCTCTCGCTCGATCCGAAGCGCGGCCTCCTCTTCGACGGCGAGCTGAAGCGCGAGCTCGCGGTGCGCAAGCCGTACGGCGCCTGGGTCGAGGAGAGCGTGCGCTTCGGAGACCAGGGAGCGCCGCTCTCCGCGCCGGAGGGGGACCTCGCCGCGCGTCACGCCCTGCACGGCTACACCCGCGAGGAGCTCTCGCTCATGCTGCGTCCGATCGCGCAGACGGGCCAGGATCCTGTCTACTCGATGGGCGACGACGCGCCCATCGCGCCGCTCGCCGGCCGGGGCGGCCGCTCGCGTCGTACTTCCGTCAGCGCTTCGCGCAGGTCACGAACCCCGCGATCGACCACTACCGCGAGCGGACCATGATGTCCGTCGCGACGCTCGTCGGCGCCCGGGCCCCGCTCGACGCGGGCGGCCCGCTCCCGCCGCTCGTCGTCCTGCCGTCCTTCCTCGTCACGCCCGACGGCCTGGCGGCGCTCGAGCCCGACGAGGTCGACGCGACGTTCTCTGCCGACGAGGGCCTTGCCGCGGCGGTCGAGCGCGTCGCCGACCGGGCCGTCGAGCTGGTCGGGTCCGGGTCGACCGTCGTCTGTCTCACGGACGCCGCAGCAGGGGGTGATCGCGCGCCGGTGCCGTCGCTGCTCGCGGTCGCTGCCGCCCACGGACGGCTGGTCGAGCGCGGGCTCCGCACCGCGTGCTCGCTCCTCGTCGCGAGCGACGACACCCGGGACACGCACATGGTCGCGACGCTCGTCGGGTTCGGCGCCGATGTCGTCTGCCCGCGGCTCGCGCTCGAGACGGTCGCGCGACTTGCCGAGACCGACAAGGTCGGCGGCGACCGGCCGACGCCTGCGGAGGCCCAGGCACGGCTCCTGCGCTCGTTCGAGGACGGCGTGCTCAAGGTGATGTCGAAGATGGGCATCTCGGACGTCGCCAGCTATCGCGGCGCCCGGCTGTTCGAGGCGGTCGGCCTCGACCGGCGGGTCTGCAAGCGGTTCTTCGGCGGTACGAGCTCGTCGATCGGCGGGATCTCGCTCGACCGTCTCGAGCGAGACGCGCTCACGAGGCTCGAGACGAGCGAGCGCGCAAAGCCGGAGCTCGAGAACCCCGGCTTCTACAAGTTCCGCAAGGGAGGCGAGCCCCACGCGACCGAGCCTCCCGTCGTCGAGGCCCTCCAGGCGAGCGTCACGGCGGCGCACGCGCTCGTGAAGGCGGTCAAGGGCGAGCGGCAGGACCTCTACGTGCGCTTCGCCGAGCTCGTCGACGCGCGGACGCCGATCGAGCCGCGCGATCTGCTCGAGCTCGTCTCCGTGGGCGAGCCGGTGCCGCTCGACGAGGTCGAGCCGGTCGACTCGATCGTGCGCCGGTTCTCCGGCGGCGCGATGTCGCACGGCGCGCTCTCGGCAGAGGCGCACGAGACGATCGCGATCGCGCTGAACCGCCTCGGCGGTCGCTCGAACTCCGGCGAGGGAGGCGAGGACCCCGCGCGCTACCGGGACGAGCGCAACTCCAGGATCAAGCAGGTCGCCTCCGGGCGATTCGGCGTCACCGCCGAGTATGCGGCGTCCGCCGAAGAGCTCCAGATCAAGATCGCGCAGGGCTCGAAGCCCGGCGAGGGCGGCCAGATCCCCGCCCACAAGGTGACGGAGGAGATCGCGCGCCTGCGCGGGACGACGCCCGGCGTGTCGCTGATCTCGCCGCCGCCGCATCACGACATCTACTCGATCGAGGACCTCGCCCAGCTCGTCTTCGACCTGCGCGAGGTGAACCCCGACGCGGACGTCTCGGTCAAGCTCGTCTCGTCCGCCGGTGTCGGGGTGATCGCCGCCGGGGTCGCGAAGGCGCACGCGGACGTCGTCCACGTCGCAGGCGCCGACGGCGGGCACGGGCGCAAGCCCGCTGTCCGTCGATCAAGCATGCGGGCGCTCCCTGGGAGCTCGGGCTCGCCGAGACGCAGCAGGCGCTCGTCGCGAACGGCCTTCGGGGACGCGTCCGGGTGCGCGTCGACGGCGGCTTCAAGACCGGCCGGGACGTCGTCGTCGCGGCGCTGCTCGGAGCGGACGAGTTCTCGTTCGGCACCGCCCTGTTGCTCGCCGAGGGCTGCCTGATGGTGCGGTCGTGCCACCTCGACACGTGCCCGGTCGGGATCGCGAGCCAACGGCCCGAGCTCCGCGCGAAGTTCGCGGGCACGCCCGAGATGGTCGAGGCGTACCTCCGGTTCGTCGCGCTCGACGTGCGCGAGCACCTCGCGCGTCTCGGCCTTCGTACGCTCGACGAGGCGGTCGGCCGCGTCGACCTGCTCCGGCAGCGGCGCACCGGCGATCCGTCCGCCGACTCGCTCGATCTCGGCGCGCTGCTCGTCCGGACCGGTCAGGGCCATGCGCGATACGTCGGGCAGCCCGTGCCGCACGAGGGCGACCGTCTCGGTGCGCTGCTCCTCGCGCAGGGCAAGGCCGCGATCAGCGGCGCGCGCCTCGTCGAGGCCGCCTACCAGGTCACGAACGCCGACCGGGCGATCGGCGCACGGCTCGGCGGCGCGATCGCGAAGGCTCTCGGCTCCGCGCCGCCGGCCGGGCGGGTCCGCGCGCGCTTCGAGGGATCGGCGGGCCAGAGCTTCGGGGCCTTCCTCACGGCGGGCGTCGAGCTGCGGCTCGTCGGCGAGGCCAACGACTACGTGGGCAAGGCGATGTCGGGCGGACGCATCGTCGTCTCGCCTCCGGCCGGCGACGTGGGCGACCCGTGCCTGCTCGGGAACACCGTGCTCTACGGCGCGACCGGCGGCGAGCTGTTCTGCGCCGGGTCGGCCGGTGAGCGGTTCGCGGTGCGCAACTCGGGCGCGGTGGCCGTGGTCGAAGGCGTCGGCGACCACGGGTGCGAGTACATGACCCGTGGCACCGTCGTCGTCCTGGGGCCGCACGGGCGGAACCTCGGCGCGGGGATGACCGGCGGGGAGGCGTTCCTCCTCGACCCGGACGAGCGGCTCGTCAACGACGACCTGGTCGCGCTGGTGCCGCTCGAGCGAGCGGATGGGGAGCGGCTCGTCGAGCTCCTCGAGCGCCACGTACGGCAGACAGGGTCGCCACGTGCATCGGTGCTCCTCGCGGACGGTGAGCGGTCGATCGACCGGTTCATGCGCCTCGCGCCGCGCTCCGAAGTCGCCGAGCGGGAGGGCGTGGAGGAGAGCCGCCTCTCCGCCTGACGCATAACTAGTTGTTTTTGTGCATACTATGCAGATGCCGTACGTCAGCATCGTGGGATCCGCCGGCTACACGGGCCAGGAGACGCTCGACCGCGTCCTCCGTCATGCCGACCTCGAGCTCTACGCGGTCGGCAGTGACTCGCTGGCGGGACAGGACGCAGCCGCGCTCGACCCGCGCCTCAACCGGAACGGTGGCAAGCGCGTCCCTCGCCTGATCACGAACGCCGCGGCGCTGGCCTGCGAGGCGGACATCACGCTCCTCTGTCTCTCCCACGAGGAGGCCGCCTCGCTCGAGCCCCCCTCCCGCGGCGTCGTGGTCGATCTCTCGGGCGCGCATCGCCTGACCGACCCGGCGGCATACGAGGAGTGGTACGGGTTCACGCATCCCCATCCGGAGGAGCTCGGCCGCTGGTCGTACGGGCTGCCCGAGCTGTCGGCGCCCGAGGGACCGCTGGTCGCGAATCCCGGGTGCTACGCGACTGCGGTCCTGCTCGCGCTCGGCCCGCTGGCGGGGGCGATCGACACGGAGAGCGTCGTGGTCGACGCGATGTCGGGCATGACCGGCGCGGGGCGCTCGCCGCGACCGTCGACCCATGCGGGCTTCGTGCTCGAGAACGTGTCGCCGTACAAGGTCGGGTCGCACCAGCACGTTGCCGAGATCGCGCAGCTGCTCGGCTTCCCCGTCTCGCTCACGCCGCACCTCCTGCCGGTGCGCCGTGGGCTGCTCGCGACGTGCAACGTCCGCTCGACCGGGGCCGACCTGCGGGAGCTCCTGGAGCAGCACTACGCCTCGAGCCCCGTCGTCACCGTCCTTCCGGAGGGTGTCGCGCCCGAGCTGTCCCGCGTGCAGGCGACCGACGGCGCCGAGATCGGCGTCTTCCCCGACCGCTTCACGGACCGGACGATCGTCATCTGCGCGCTCGACAACCTGGGCAAGGGCGCGGCGGGGCAGGCGATCCAGAACGTCAACATGCTGTTCGGGCTTCCTGCGACCGCCGGCCTGCGGCTCTCGGGGGTCCTCGTCTGATGTCCGTCACCGCGGCAGCCGGGTTCGCCGCGGCGGGCGTCTCCGCCGGGATCCGGCCGTCCGGGAAGCCGGACGTCGCGCTCGTCCGTTCCCTCGGGCCCGCCGTCGGCTGTGCGATGTGGACGCGGAACCGCGTGCAGGCGGCTCCGGTCACGGTCTCGCGGCGGCATCTCGAGCTGGCCGAGCCGCAGGCGGTCGTCGTCAACGCCGGGGTCGCGAACGCGGCGACCGGCGTCCCCGGCGAGGAGGACGCCCGCGCGACGGCCGAGCGGGTCGCGGCGTGCCTCGACCTCCGTCCCGAGGAGGTCGTCGTTCTCTCGACCGGCGTGATCGGCCCGCGGCTGCCGATGGAGAAGCTCCTCGCCGGCGTCGACGCGGCCGCCGCTGCGCTTTCGCCGGACGGCGGCGACGCGGCGGCGCAGGCGATCCTCACGACGGACAACGGACCGAAGACCGCGGTCGTCGCCGTCGACGGGATCACCGTCGGCGGGATGGCGAAGGGCGCCGGAATGATCCACCCGAGCCTCGCGACGATGCTCGCCGTCGTCACGACGGACTTTCCGCTCGGCTCCGCCGGCGACGCCGATCGGTTCCTCCGTCCCGCCGTCGAGCGGTCCTTCAACCGGATCTCGGTGGACGGGGACTGCTCGACGAACGACGCGGTCGTGCTGCTCGCACCGCGCGGCGCGCCGGACGGGGCGCGCGCGGCCGCGTTCGCCGAGGCGCTCGAGGCGGTCTGCCGGGACCTGGCGCGCCAGATCGTCGCCGACGGCGAAGGGGCGACCGTCGTGCTCGAGATCGGCGTCTCGGGCGCGCCGTCGGCGGAGGAGGCGCACGCCATCGCCCGGCGGGTGGCGACGTCGCCGCTCGTCAAGACGGCCGCTTTCGGCCACGACCCGAACTGGGGGCGCGTCCTCGCCGCCGCCGGGTCGGCGCCGTGGAACGGCGGCTTCGCGCACCTCGATCCCGATCGCCTCTCCGTCTCGTTCGACGGCACGGTGGTGTTCCGGCGCGGCGTGCCGACGGGCCTCGTGCCCGAGCTCGGCGGCGCGGCGTGCCGGATCGACCTCGACCTCGGGCTCGGCCACGGCGAGGCGGCGTACCTCGCGTCCGACCTCTCGACCGACTACGTCAAGCTGAACGCGGAGTACACGACGTGAGCGGCTCGCCGGTCGTTCTCAAGCTCGGCGGCCGCGTGGCCGCGGGAGCCGTCCGCGCGGCGCTCGCCGACGTCGACGGCCCGGTCGTGGTCGTGCACGGGGCGGGCCCGCAGATCACTGCCGAGATGGAGCGCCGGGGGATCGAGCCGGCGTTCGTCGCGGGCCGTCGCGTGACGACCCCGGCCGTCCTCGACGTGGTGCGCAAGTCGCTCGCGGCCGTGAACGCGGAGCTCTGCGCGGCGATCGGGCCCCGGGCGCTCGGGCTGAGCGGCGACGAGATCGGCCTCGAGGCGACGCAGGTCGAGGCGCTCGGCCTGGTCGGCGACCCGAGGCCGTCGGCACCCCGGGCGATCGTCGACGCGCTCGCCGCCGGCCGCGTGCCGGTGGTCGCTCCGCTCGCCGCCGGGCCGCTCAACGTGAACGCCGACGAGGCCGCGGCCGCGCTCGCGGTCGGCCTCCGCGCCTCGCGCATCCTCTTCGTGACGGACGTTCCCGGCGTGCTGCTCGACGGTGAGCTGACGAGGGTGCTCCCGGCCGACGACGCCGAGGCCGGTCTCGCCGACGGGCGCTTCGAGGGCGGCATCGTGCCGAAGCTGATGGCCGCGGTCCGCGCCGCGCGCGGGGGCGTCCGGGCATCCATCGGCGCGACCGAGGTGCCGGCGTGACGAGTGCAAGCGACACACTGTCACTTGCGTCTCGGGCGGCCGTGCTTCCGACCTACGCGCGCGCGGACCTGACGGTCGTGCGGGGCGAGGGGTGCCGTGTCTGGGACGACGGGGGGCGCGCGTACCTCGACTTCGGCTCAGGGATCGCCGTCGTCGGTCTCGGGCACCGGCACCCGGCGGTGACGGCGGCGGCGCACGCGCAGCTCGACCGGCTCTGGCACGCGTCGAACCTCTACTGGACCGACCCGATGCTGAGGCTCGCGGGGCTCCTCTCGGACCGCATGGGCGGGGCGCAGGCGTTCTTCTGCAACTCGGGGGCCGAGGCGAACGAGGCGGCGATCAAGGTCGCGCGGAAGGCGACCGGCCGCTCGCAGGTGGTCGCGCTCGAGGGTGGCTTCCACGGCCGGACCTTCGGCGCGCTGTCCGCCACCGGCCAGCCCGGTAAGTGGGAGGGGTTCGGCCCGCTCGTCCCGGGGTTCTCGTTCGCGCAGCCGAACGACGTCGAGTCGCTCGAGGCGGCTGTCTCGCCGGGCGGAGACCTCGCCGCGATCATGCTGGAGCCGGTGCTGGGCGAGGGCGGCGTGCTCCCGCTCGAGGACCGGTTCGTGCAGACCGCGGCCGAGATCGCGCGGGAGGTCGGCGCCGTGCTCTGCGTGGACGAGGTGCAGGCCGGGCTCGGGCGGACGGGGACCTTCTTCGCCTACGAGCAGCTCGGGATCGAGCCTGACCTGGTGACGCTCGCCAAGGGGCTCGGCAACGGCCTTCCGATCGGGGCGCTGCTCGTCCGCGAGGGGGTTGCGGACGCGATCGGGCCCGGCGACCACGGCTCGACCTTCGGCGGCAACCCGGTCGCATGCGCCGCGGCATGCGCAGTCGTCGAGGCGATCGACGATGTGCTGCTCGAGAACGTCACCGCCCGAGGGGCACAGCTCGCCCAGGGTCTCGCAGGGCTGCCGGGCGTGCGCGACGTGCGGGGCCGTGGGCTGCTCCTCGCGGGGCTGCTCGACCGCGACGCGGGAGCGGTCGTCGACGAATGCCGCGCCCGAGGGCTCCTGGTGCTGACCGCGGGCCACGACGTGCTCCGCCTCGTGCCGCCGCTCGTCGTCACCGAGGCCGAGGTCGACGAGGCGCTCGCCGTGCTCGGTGAGGTGCTCCGTTGAGCACCTCCGTGCGCCGGCAGGCGATCCTCCGCCTCGTCCGCGACCGTGCCATCTCGACGCAGGCCGAGCTCGTCGACGCGCTGCGCGAGGAAGGCCACGACGTCGTGCAGACCACCATCTCGCGCGATGTCCACGAACTCGGCCTCACGAAGGTGCGGGCGCCCTCGGGTCGCCTCGTCTACGCAGCGCCCGGCACGGACGACGCCGACGCGCTTCGCGCGATCGGCGTCGCGATGCGCCGCTACGCCACGCGGGTCGAGCACGCGGGCCCGCTCGTCGTCGTGACGACGCCCTCCGGGTACGCGAGCGCGCTCGCGCAGGCGATCGACGAGGGACGGCATCCAGGGATCGCAGGCTCGATCGCCGGCGACAACACGATCTTCCTCGCGCCCCGGGACGGCACGAGCGCGGACGCGCTGGCGACCGAGCTGGCGGACAACCTCCAGAACGGCCGCTAGCCCGCGCGCAGGGTCGCTCGCGAACAAGAGATTCCCGCTCGCGAACAGAAGGATTCGTTGGCGAGTTGCGGCCGCGACAGCGGACGCCTTCAGGGGTGTGCCCCCGCCGGAGGCGGGGGGATCCGAGCGGCGGGAGTCCGCTTGGCGGATTCCCGCTCGCGAACAGAGAGGGTTGCGGATTCCCGCTCGCGAACGAGAGAGGGTTGGTGTGGCGGTTGCGGCCCCGAAGGGGACGCCTTCAGGGGTGTGCCCCCGCCGGAGGCGGGGGATCCGAGCGGCGGGAGTCCGCTCGGCGGATTCCCGCTCGCGAACAGAAAAGAGAGACGGCCGCTTGGGGAGCGGCCGCCTCGGTGATGCTGGGGAGGGTGGGTGATACCTACCTCGGCGCGTGCTCGTGCCGCCTGGCTCCCTCGGACGAGTGATTCGCCGCGCGGCTAGAAGGCGTAGCGCTGCTCCTTCCAGGGGTCCGCGTCGTTGTGGTACCCGTAGCGCTCCCAGAAGCCCGGCGCGTCCGTCGAGCGGAGCTCGATCGCCCGGAGCCACTTCGCGCTCTTCCAGAAGTACTTCCCCGGGACGACGAGGCGGAGCGGCCACCCGTGCTCCCGCGTGAGCGGCTCCCCGTCGGCGTGCGTCACGAGCAACGCCCCGTCCATGTCGAGGAACGAGGCGGGCACGTTCGCCGTGAAGCCGGCTTCGGCGTGGGCGATCGCGTAGTGGGCACTCGGCCGCTGCCCGACGCGCTCCTGGATCGCCGACCAGGGGACACCGGTGAACTCGGCGTCGAAGCGACTCCAGCGCGTGACACAGTGGATGTCCTGCGTGACGGTCTCCTTCGGGAGGTCGTTCAGCTCGGCCCAGGTCAGCGTGAGCGGCGTGTCGACCTCGCCGTAGACGCGGAAGTCCCAGCCCGCGAGGTCGGCCGGATACGAGGCGACGTCGCCGGCGTGCAGCACCGGCCACTTCTCTGTGAGGTACTGCCCGGGCGGGAGCCGCGCCGGGTCGTAGCCCGCCTCCTGCACCTTCCGCTCCGCCCTGCTCCTGAACACGCTCGCTACCCTCGCTGTCGATGACCGTCACGACGTTACAGATCGCGGAGCGACCCAGGGCCTACGTTTCCGTGAACGGGCCGGACGCCGCGTCGTACCTCGACAGGATGGTGTCGAACGAGGTCGAGGCGCTCGCCGTGGGCGAGTCGTGCGAGGCCCTGCTCCTGACGCCGAAGGCGCGGATCGTCGCCCCGCTCGTCGTCTGGCGCCGCGGCGAGGACGACTTCCTTCTCCTGACGGAGCCGGAGGGCGGCGAACGCCTCCTGCGGGACCTCCTCCGCGCCCGTTTTGCCGCCAAGTGCGCGATCGAGCGGGAGGAGCATCGGTCGGTCGTCCTGCTCGGCGCGACCGAGGAGCTCGTGTCGAATCACCACGAGCACTCGGTGCCGAACCGCGACTACGGCGTGCCCGCGGTGGAGCTGCTCGACGCGGACGCGCCCGAGGAGGCAGAGTGGATCCCGAACGAAGCGCTCGAGCGGCTCAGGATCCTCGCGCGGACGCCGCGACTCGGCCGCGAGCTCGACGATCGCGTGATGCCGGCCGAGGCGGGTCTCGAGGCACGCGCCATCAGCTTCACGAAGGGCTGCTACCCCGGTCAGGAGCCCGTCGCGCGGCTCCACTACCGGGGTCATCCGAACCGCGGCCTGCGGGTCGTCGCGCTCCCGGGCGACGAGCTTCCCGCCTACGACGCCGAACTCACGCTCGACGGCAAGGTCGTCGGGAGGGTCACGAGCGCCGCGCCCGATCCCGACCACGGCGTCGTCGCCCTCGCCTACGTCCGTCGCGAGGTCCCGCCCGATGCGGTCCTCGACCTCGCCGGCCGGCCGGCGGCGCAGCCGGCGGACTAGCGTCTCGGAGCGAGGGTCGGCAGACGGTCCCCGCTACACTCACCCTTCCCGCGCCCGTAGCTCAGGGGATAGAGCGCAGCCCTGCGGAGGCTGAGGCCGCACGTTCGAATCGTGCCGGGCGCATCTTGCGGTGTGTGTGAAGGAGGGGGCTCGTGGGGGAACCATGGGTTCCCCCACGTGAAGCTCACGGGGATAGAGCGCAGCCCTGCGGAGGCTCGAGCCGCACGTCCGCATCGTGCCGGGCGCATCTTGCGGTGTGTGTGAAGGAGGGGCTCGCGCCGTCCCTGAAGGAGACGACGCTCGTATCCTCCCTGTGTGTCGGGTGGACTGGACTTCGAGCCGGAGCCGTGGGGCGAGGACACGCGGCTCGTCGAGCTCCTCGGCGAGCGAGGGGCCGAGGGATTCCGTGCCCTGCTGGACGGGTTTCCCGAGCCGGTCGGCGTCCTCTGGGCGATCCGCGACAACGGCGCCGTCGTCGACTTCACGTTCGGATACGGGAACCCGACGATGACGCGCGGGTTCCGTCTTCCGGCCGCGACGCCCGACCGGTACACGCTCCTCGAGGCGCTCCCCCGGATGCGCGGCAGCCGTGCCTTCGCGGCCTACGTCGAGGTGTGCGACACCGGCAGCGCGTTCGTGAACGAGGTGACCTACGACACGCCCTTCGGCGACGGCTACATGCTCGGGACGTTCCTCCACCGCGCCGCGCGGCTCGGCGACGGCGTGATCGTGTTCCTCCACGACGTGACCGCGAGCAGGCGAATGGAAGAGGAGCTCGTCGCGTACGCCGACGTCGTCGCCCACGACCTGAGCGCCCCGCTTGCCGGGATCGCGATGCTCGTCAACGTGCTCGAGCTGCGTCCCGACGAGCCTCCCGCCCCGGCGGTGCTCCAGGAGCTCCGGGCGACCGCGGACCGGGCGCGCGAGCTCGTGGACGGGGTGCTCGACTACGCCCGCTCCGGCGAGCTCGTCGTGGAGACGACCTCGCTCCAACGGCTGACGGCCGACGTGGCGGCCGACCTACGACCGCAGCTCGCCGAGACGGGCGCGACGTTCGTGGTCGGTGAGCTTCCCGAGGTGCGGGCGGACCCGCGACAGCTGCGACGGGTGCTCCAGAACCTCGTGGGGAACGCGCTCAAGTTCCGCGGGGAGGACACGCCCCGGGTCGAGGTCGCCGCCGATCGCGGCCGCGAGGAATGGATCGTCACCGTCCGCGACAACGGCATCGGGGTCGGCCGCGAGGATGCGCGGCACATCTTCGGGATGTTCTCCCGCGTCGAGCGGCGGGTCGAGGGCAGCGGCATCGGCCTCGCCGTCTGCCGGCGGATCGTCGAGGCCCATGGGGGAAGGATCTGGGTCGAGCCGGCAGAGGGAGGCGGCAGCGCCTTCCGGTTCACGCTCCCGTTCGGCGCATAGGCACGCTCCTCGGGCCCGCGCGTTCGCCCGCCCGTGACGTCGTAGACTCGTCCGCATGCCGCTCTGGCTCTCCGAGGACGACGTGGCATCGCTCGTGACGCCCGGCGATGCGGTGCCGGTGATCGAGGAGCTCGTTCATGCGGACGGCGGCCGGTGAGGTCGAGCTCCAGCCCCGCCGCCGCTTCGCCGTCGAGGGCGGCTACTTCGCCGTGATGTCCGCCGTCGACCGGGGACTCGGCGTCGCCGGGCTCAAGAGCTACCTCCTCGTCGAGGGGAGCATCCAGTTCGTCGTCTGCCTGTTCTCGCTCGAAGGTGGTGCGCTCACCGCGCTCATTGCCGCCGACCGGCTCGGCCAGGTGCGGACGGGCGCCGCGAGCGGCGTTGCCGCAAAGCACCTCGCACGGCACGGTGCGACCAGCCTCGGCCTGATCGGAGCGGGCTGGCAGGCCGAGTCGCAGCTCGCGGCGATTCGCGCGGCGGTGCCCTCGATCGAGCGGGTGGTCGTCTCGAGCCGCAGTGCGGAGCGGGCGGCGGCGTTCGCCGAGGAGCACGGCGCCGAGGCCGCCGGGAGCCCTGCCGACGCCGGCGCCTGCGACGTCGTCGTCACCGCGACGACGTCGAAGGATCCCGTCCTGCGCGGTGACTGGTTGCGCGACGGCGCTCTCGTCTGCGCGATCGGCGCGAACGACCCGCGCTCGCGCGAGCTCGACGCGCAGGTGATCGCGCGCGCGACGCTCGTCTGCTGCGACTCGATCGAAGACGCGAGACTCGAGTCGGGCGACCTGATCGAGCCGATCGCGGCGGGGCAGCTGGACTGGCTCGAGGTGCAGGAGCTGCACCAGATCGTCTCGGGCGAGCTGCCCGGGCGGCAGTCCGACACGGACGTCGTCGTCTTCAAGTCGAACGGGATCGCGCCGTGGGACCTCGCGATCGGACACGAGGTCGTACGCCGGGCGCGGGAGCGCGGCGTCGGGGTCGAGCTCTGACGGGGCGGCCACGCCCCGCCGGCCTCACTCCTCCCGGAACACGATCTCCTGCGCGCCCTCCCAGAGGAACGCCCTCCCGAGGTCGCGGAGGTGCTCGTTGCCCGCGACGATCGTCGCGAAGTGGTTCCCTGCGAGCTGTCCGGCCTTGGAGGCGAAGTTGACGTACCCGTACGCGAGGAGGATCTCGGTCTCCGAGACCCCGCCCGGGTAGAGGACGATCTCGCCCGGGTGCGGGTAGCACGTCGCGTTCTCCGGGCCGAGACCGAGGTCGAGGTCGCCGAAGGGGATCCAGCCCGCCTCGCCCGACCAGCGGACGTGGATGATCCTCGACTCGAGCGGGAGCAGCCGCCTGAACGCCGCCACCGTGGCAGGTGCGTCTGCCTCCTCGAGCCGCGCGGTGAACTCGAAGCCTCCCGCGCTGATCGTGAGCATCGCGCGATCCTACTTCCCGGACGCGCTCGCCACGTACGCCGCCACCGCGTCGATCTGCTCCGCCGACAGCTTCCCGGCGAACGAGGGCATCACGCCGAGGCCGTTCGTGACGCGGTCGGCGACGAGCGCGGCCGACGGCTTCGCCGCGTCGAGGTCCGGCCCCACGGTGCCGGTTGCGCCCGCGTCCGACAGCGTGTGGCACGCGGCGCAGCCGACCGTGGCGAAGAGCTTCCTGCCGAGCGCGACGTTTGCCGGGGTCGTCGGCGCGGCGGCGGGCTCGTCCCCATGCTCGACCCAGACGGCGAGCACGACGAACGCCGCGACCCCCGCGACGGGCATCCAGAAGTGCGTGCGCCCCGTGTGGCGGAGGTTGAAGAAGAGCCGGGCCCACGCGCCGATCGCCATCAGGACGAGGAGCACGAACCACGCGTGATCGGCCCCGTACGCAAACGGGAAGTGGCCGGCGAGCATCGTCAGCAGGACGGGCAGCGTGAGGTAGTTGTTCTGGACCGAGCGCTGCTTCGCCTGGATCCCGGGCGCAGGGTCGGGCTCGCGCCCGGCCTCCTTCGCCCGGACGAGCTCCCGCTGAGCCGGGATGATGTCGAAGAACACGTTCGCGGCCATGACCGTCCCGATCATCGCCCCGACCTGGAGCCACGCCGCCCGCGGGCTGAAGAGCTCGGACGAGCCCCACGCGGCCAGCGCGAGGAGCACGAAGAGCGCAGGCCAGAGGACACGCGGGTCGGAGACCAGCCGGTTGAGGACGTCGTAGGCGATCCAGCCGGCGGCGAGGAGCGCGATCGAGACGGAGACCGCGACCCACGGGTCGAGGTCGTCGCCCGGCTTGACGAGCGCGCTCGAGGCCTCGAGGTAGTAGAGGACGAGCATCAGCCCGAACCCGGAGAGCCAGGTCGTGTACGCCTCCCACTTGAACCAGGCGAGGTGGTCGGGCAGCACGCGCGGCGCGACCACGTACTTCTGCACGTGGTAGAAGCCGCCGCCGTGCACCTCCCAGAGCTCGCCCCCGACGCCCGCATCCGCGTCGGCGGGCTCCTTGGGGGCCTGCAGCGACTGGTCGAGGAGGACGAAGTAGAACGAGGTGCCGATCCATGCCATCGCCGCGATCACGTGCAGCCACCGCAGGCCGAGGTCGAGCCAGTCGCGGGCCGCGTCGGAGAGCGCCAGGAGCCAGACGGAGGTCATCCCCGCACCCAGCGGTCGGTGGCGATGGCCACGAGCTCGGAGAGCGCCGTCTCGAGCTCGGCATCCGTCGGCCGGTCGATCCGCGCGCGCAGCACCTCGAGGATCTCGGACTTCGGTCGGCCGTCGACGAAGACGACGAAGCGGAAGCCGTGGCGGCCCTCGTAGGCGGCGTTCAGCCGGTCGAGCTCGCCGAGGACGGCGGGCTCGGCGTCCGCTCCCTGCTCGGCCGCCGAGCGGGCGGAGAGGCCGGCCCGCGCTCCGATCGCGGGATGCGCGTCGAGGATCGCGCGTTTCTCGGCGTCCGGCAGCTCGTGGACGAGCGTGCGCGCGCGGACCAGCGGGTCGGGCTCGCCCGCGAGCCGCTCGACGAATCTCGTACGGCCCTCGAAGAGCTCGGCGAGCTCCTCGGCGGTCAGCTTCCCCGGTAGCTCGCGCATCCGTACGGGGAGACGAGGAGCGGCACGTGGTAGTGGCCGTCCTCGAGCTCGACCTGCAGCTCGACCCGGGTGAAGAACGGCGACGGCGGGTGGAAGACGAGGCGGTACGTGCCGGGCGCGAGGTCGTCCGCAAGCCGCGCGCGGCCGTCGGCGTCGGTCTCGGCGGTCGTCAGCGGGACCCCGTCGTGGAGCAGCTCGACCGCGACGCCCGAGGCGGGCCGGCCGGCGGCCGTGTCCAGCACATGGGTGGAGAGGGAGCATCTCATGGCGCCGCCGCGAATCTTCTCGCCTGGACACGATGGGCGCGCGCGATCTCGCGCTCGTCGGCGCGGACGAGCGCAGCGTCGCGCACCACGTCCTCGCCGGCGACGACGAGCCGGTCGACCCGGTGCGGGCCCGAGAGGACGAGCCCGGCGACGAGGTCGTCGGCCCCGCCGAGCTCGAGGCCGTCGGTCCGCCAGATCGCGAGGTCGGCCTGCTTGCCCGGCTCGAGCGACCCGATGTCGTCGCGGCGGAGCACGTCGGCGCCGCCGCGCGTCGCGAGCCAGATCGCCTCGCGAGCGGTCATCGCGTCGCCGCCGCCCCGCCCGCGCGCGACGAGAAGCGCCTGCTTCACCTCCGTGAACAGGTCGCTCCGCTCGTTCGACGCCGAGCCGTCGACGCCGAGCCCGACGCGGACGCCTGCGTCGCGCAGCGCGCGCACGGGGGCGACGCCTGCGCCGAGGCGGAGGTTGGAGGTCGGGCAATGTGCGACCCCTGTCCCCGTCGCGGCGAAGCGGGCGATCTCGGGGTCGGCGAGATGGACGCAGTGGGCGCACCACACGTCGCCGTCGAGCCAGCCGAGCCGGTCGAGGTACTCGACGGGGCTGCAATCGTAGAGCGCGCGGCAGTAGGCATCCTCCTCGACGGTCTCGGCGAGGTGCGTGTGCAGGACGAGCCCGAGCCGGCGCGCGAGTGCTGCGGACTCCTCCATCAGCCGACCCGTGACCGAGAACGGCGAGCAGGGCGCCACTGCGATCTGCACCCGAGCGCCTCGCCCCGCCTCGTGCAGGGCCCCGTGGAGACGCTCGGTCTCGGCGAGGACGGCGTCGATCTCCTCGACGAGCTCGTCGGGCGGCAGGCCGCCGTCCGAGACTCCGAGGTCCATCGAGCCGCGGGAGGCCACGATCCGCACCCCGAGCTCGCGGGCGGCCTGCACCTCCGCTTCGAGGATCCCCTCGCGTCCGCGCGGGAAGACGTAGTGGTGGTCGAACACCGTCGTGCAGCCCGAGAGGGCCAACTCGGCGAGACCTGTCCGGGCTGCGGCGTACTCGGCCTCCGCGTCGATCCCCGCCCAGACGGGATAGAGCTCCCGGAGCCAGGTGAACAGGTCGGCCTGCTGCGCCCGCGCGCGTGTGAGCGTCTGGTACAGGTGGTGGTGGGTGTTGACGAGCCCCGGGCTCACGACCGCGCCGCCGAGGTCGACGCGTGTCTCGTGGAGCGGCTCCTCGCCGGCTCCCACCGCCTCGATCTCGCTTCCGTCGACGAGCACCCAGCCCGAGGCGTGCTCGGTGCGGGCGTCGTCCATCGTCACGACCCACGCGTTCGCGTACAGCGTCCGCATGCCGGGGGACGTTATCGTCCTGCGTCGTGACAGGCACCGCCGCCGAGGTCCTGTCCCGCTGCGCAGAGCTCGGCGGGGTCAGCGAGGAGCCGGATCGTCTCACCCGCCGCTTCGCGACGCCGGCCCTCGCCACGGCGGGCGAGCTCGTCGCGGGCTGGATGAGGGAGGCCGGGATGACCACGCGCCGCGACCCGGTCGGCAACGTCGTCGGCCGCTACGGCTCGGGCGATCGGCCGCTCGTCCTCGGATCGCACCTCGACACCGTCCCCGACGCAGGGCGCTTCGACGGGCCGCTCGGCGTCCTCGCCGCCATCGCCGTCGTCGGCCGACTCGCGGCCGGCGGGGCGCAACCGGCGTCGCCCGTCGAGGTCGTCGCGTTCGCCGACGAGGAGGGCATGCGCTTCGGCACCGCGTTTCTCGGCTCGGCCGCCTATGCGGGTGCCTTCGAGGAGCGTTGGCTCGAGGCCGTCGACCGGGACGGCATCACGCTGACGGATGCAGTGCGGGCCGCGGGCGGCGACCTGGACGCCGCGAGGCGGGTCGCTCCGCCGCAGCTCGCGGCGTACCTGGAGCTGCACATCGAGCAAGGGCCCGTGCTCGAGCGAGAGGGCCTTCCGGTGGGTGTCGTCTCGGCGATCGTCGGTCATACGCGCGCGAACGCCGTCGTGCGCGGGGAGGCGGGCCACGCGGGGACGCTGCCGATGGACGGCCGGCGAGACGCCCTCGCGGCGGCGGCCGAGATCGTGCTCGCGGTCGAGCGGCTCGGACGCGAGACCGAGGGGCTCGTCGCGACGGTGGGGAGGATCGGCGTCGAGCCGGGTGCCGCCAACGTCGTCCCCGGGCGCGCGTGGCTCGCCCTCGACGTCCGTCACGCGTCGGACGACGTCCGGAGACGCGCCATGGCCACGCTGGGCCGCGAGCTCGAGGACGTGGCGTCGACGCGCGGCGTCGACGTGGAGCTGTCGGTCGTCTGGGAGCGGGCCGCCATCGGCATGTCGGGTGACCTGCGCGAGCGGCTCGCCGGTGCGATCGCCGCTCACGGCCTCCCGGTACGCGAGCTCGTGAGCGGTGCGGGGCACGATGCCGCCGTCCTGTCGGGGATCTGCCCGGCGGCGATGCTGTTCGTCCGCTGCGCCGGAGGGATCAGCCACGATCCCCGCGAGTCGGTCTCCGAGGAGGACGTCGCGGTCGCGCTCGACGTCCTCGAGCGCATGGTCCGCGGGCTCTGAGACGAGCCTACGACGACGCCGCGTCCGAGACCGAGGCCTTGGCGGCCTCCGCCATGTCGCCCCCCACAGCGTGGATGATCTCGGGTCGGTCGAGCAGGCGCGCGCGCTGCTCCGGGCTCTCGAGCCGGTTGACGACGTAGCGGTCCTCGAGGATCTCGGCGAGCGGACGTCCCCGGTCGTGCTCGCGGATCACGTACTGCGCGACCCGCTCCTCGCCGGTCGATTTCTGGAAGAGGAACGAGAAGAGATCCTTGAGGGCCATCGACGAGGATCCTAGCCCGAGTCCGCGGGCCACTCGAGGTTGGCGTCGGGGATGGGGTCGCCGTGGGGATCGTGGGTCGGGAAGCCGAGCGCCTCGTCGATCCGCGCCTCGAGCTCCTCGGAGAGCGCATGCTCGAGCCGGTCGGCCTCGTCGTGCACCTCGTCGACGTGGATCCCGAGCGTCTCCGCGAGGTACAGCTCGAGCAGGCGGTGATGCCGGATCACCTCGAGCGCAACCCGCTCCCCCGCCGGCGTCAGCGAAACGCCCCGGTACGGCGCGTGCGCCACGAGGTCGAGGGCCGCGAGCTTCTTCACCATCGCGCTGGCGGACGCGGGCGAGACGCCCATCTCGCGCGCGAGGGCCGTCGTCGATACCCGCTCGCCCGACGCCCCCAGCTTGTAGACCTCGCGGAGATAGTGCTGGATCGCGTCGCTGAGCCGCGTCACCGGCGCCATCCCGCGAGTGTACGGCGGGTTCTCGCGTCACGGCCCGCCGACCGCTGATAGCGTCGCCGCCTCGTGGACGTCCGTGTCGGCCACAGCCCCGATCCCGACGACGCGTTCATGTACTGGGCGCTGACGACGGATCTCGTCGACCCGCGCGGATTCCGCTTCGAGCAGGTCCTCGCGGACATCCAGACCCTGAACCAGTGGGCGCGCGCCGCCCGCCTCGAGGTGACCGCGATCTCGCTTGCGGCCTATCCGTTCGTCCAGCACGACTACGCCCTCCTCCCGCACGGGGCGTCGATCGGCGCCGGGTACGGCCCCGTCCTCGTCGCGCGCGAGCCGCTCGACCACGGCGACCTCGGCGGGCGTGAGATCGTCGTGCCCGGCGCGCTGACGACCGCCTTCCTCACCCTGCGGCTCGTGCTCGGCGAGTTCCCGTACCGGGAGATGCCGTTCGAGGAGATCCCCGACGAGGTCGCCAGCGGCCGCGCCGACGTCGGGCTCCTGATCCACGAAGGGCAGCTCACCTTCTCCGAGCTCGGCCTCGTCAAGGTGCTCGACCTGGGCGAGTGGTGGCTGCTCGAGACCGGTCTCCCGCTGCCGCTCGGGGTGAACGTCGCCCGTCGAGACGTCGAGCGCCTCCCCGAGCTCTCCGAGGTGCTCCACGACGCGATCGAGTGCGGGCTCGACAACCGCGAGGAGGCGCTCGACTACGCGCTGCAGTTCGGACGAGGGATCGACGCCGCCGTCGCGGACCGGTTCGTGTCGATGTACGTGAACGACCTCACGAAGGACTACGGGGACGAAGGTCGCTCCGCCGTCGCCGAGCTCCTGCGACGCGGCGACGAGATGGGCGCGTTCCCCGGGCCGGTCGTCGTCGACTGGGTCGGTTAGACCCCGCCGCCTCTACTCGGAGAACGGCTCGACCGCGGCGTCGGACTCCTTGCGGAGGACGACGGCGACGGACGCCAGAACGATCGCCGCGCCCAGCACGGTCCGCCACGTGAGATGCTCGTCGAGGAACAGCACGCCGAGGGCGATCGCGACGACCGGGTTCACGTAGGCGTAGGTCGACACCGTCCCGAGCGGGGCGTGGTGGAGCAGCCAGACGTACGCGGTGAACCCGATCAGCGACCCGATGAGGACGAGGTACGCGAAGGCGAGCAGCGACGCCGACGACACCTGTCCGACGTCCGGCCGCTGGGCGAGGCCGACCGGGAGGAGGATCAGCCCGCCGGCGAGCATCTCGAGCGCGGTGGCGACGAACGCGTCGCGCGGGAGCGGGATCCGTGAGGAGAGGTACGAGCCGGTCGCCCACGCGCTCGCGGAGAGCGCCGTGATCGCCATGCCCCACCAGGTCGCTCCCCCCTGTGGGTGGAACAGGATCGCAACCCCGACGAACCCCACGAGGACGCCCGCGATCGCGAGCGGCGGCGGCCGCTCGCCGCCCGCCAGCCGCAGCAGCACGACGAGGAGCGGCACGGACGCGATGATCAGCGACGCGACCCCCGTCGGCACCGTTCGCTCGGAGACGAAGAGGAGGCCGTTGGCGCCGGGCAGGAGCAGGCCGATCAACGCGGCGCACGCGAGCTCCTTCCGCGTCACGCGAAGCGCCCGGCGGCCGCGCCGCCACACGACCCAGGCGGCCATCAGTCCCCCGGCGAGCAGGAAGCGGGCGGAGACCGCGGAGAAGGCGGGGATCGTGTCGCCCGCGAGCTTGATCCCGAGATACGTCGAGCCCCAGATCAGATAGACGACCCAGAGGGCCGCCCACGCCTTCGGCGTCACCGCGTGAGGGTCAGGGCGGCGCCCGCCGCGAGCAGCGCGATCCCGAGGACGCGAGGCCAGGTGAGCGCGATCTGCTCGAAGCCGAAGAGGCCGTAGCGGTCGATCAGGGCGCCCGCGGCGAGCTGGCCCGCGACCATGAGCGCGATCGTCGCCGTCGTTCCGATGCGCGGCGACGCGACCGTGATCGTGAACACGATGAAGAGGCCGAGGACAGCCCCGAGCCAGAGCCACTTCGGCGTCGACCACGCGTCGCCGATCCCGCCGAATCCGCGCCGGAACGCGAGCAGGACGACGACCGCGATCACCGACGACAGGCAGAACGCCCACGCAACCGCCTCGAGCGTCCCGATCCGCTCGCCGAACCGCCCCATCACCGCGGCCTGGACCGATCCGGCGAGACCCGCGGCGAGCGCAAGCGCAGCTGCCAATCCGGTCCCGCCGCTCACGGACGCGACGCTATACGCTCGAGACTCCCTCGAGCCGGAGGTGCCACCGTGACCACACCCGACCCGACGAGCTGAGATGGCCGAGCCTGCGCACCCGAGCCCGGTCGACCCGGCCGAGCTCGGCTTCCAGACCATCGTCTACGAGAAGGCGCCGCCCCGGGCCACGATCCGGCTCAACCGCCCCGAGGTCCTGAACGCGTTCGACTTCCGCATGCTGCGGGAGATCGCGCGGGCGTGCGAGGACGCCTCGTGGGACGACGACGTCCGCGTCGTCGTCGTCACCGGCGAGGGGCGCGCGTTCTGCGTCGGCGCCGACCTCCGCTCCTGGGAGGAGACGCTGGTCGGCCGGCCGCAGGAGTACTGGAAGTGGTTCGGGGCCTTCAAGGACATGCACGACCGGCTCCGGGAGCTCGGCAAGCCGACGATCGCGCGGATCAACGGCATCGCGGTGGGCGGCGGCAACGAGCTGCAGATGGCGTGCGACCTCGCGGTGATGGTCGACGACGCGTTCATCCGGCACGTCGGGCTCGAGCACGGCTCGGTGCCCGCAGGGGGTGCGACGCAGTGGCTGCAGCTGATGGTGGGCGACCGCCGCGCGCGGGAGATCGTCCTCCTCTGCGACGAGATCCCGGCGCCGCAGGCGGCCGAATGGGGGCTGGTCAACCGCGCCGTCCCGCGGGAGGCGCTGGACGACGCCGTCGACGCCTGGGTGGAGAGCCTCGTCCGCAAGCTCCCGCAGACGACCCGGTACGCGAAGCAGCAGCTCAACGTGTGGCGCGACCTCGCGTGGCACCAGACCATCGGCCACGCCCGCGACTGGCTCTCGCTCTCCATGCTCGGCGACGAGGCGCAAGGTGCGATCCGGGCGTTCCTCGAGGGGAGGAAGCGCGAGGCGTAAACGGTGTCAGACCTCGAGTCCGACACCGATCACCGGCGCGATAGGCTCCGCGCAATGGCAGACGAGGTGCTGACGAGCCGCGACGGGGCCGTCCTGACGATCACGTTCAACCGGCCGGAGGTCTACAACGCCTTCAACCGGGAGCTGCATGCGGCGCTCAACGTCGCGCTCACGGAAGCGGCCGACCCTGCGGTGCGCTGCGTCGTGATCACCGGGGCGGGGAAGGGGTTCTGCGCCGGCCAGGACCTGAAGGAGTTCGGCGCCGTGTCGTCCTCGGTCAGCGACGCGCTCGAGACGACGTACCACCCGAACGTCCGCCTCGTGCGCAGCCTTGCGAAGCCGGTGATCGCCGCCGTGAACGGGCCGGCGGCCGGCGCGGGCCTCTCGTTCGCCTGTGCATGCGACCTGCGCGTCGCGGCAGAGTCGGCGACGTTCGTCCCCGGCTTCGTCGGGATCGGGCTGGTGCCCGACGCCGGCGGCACGTGGTTCGTCCACCGGCTCCTGGGCTTCTCCAGGGCCTTCGAGTGGATGTCGTCCAACCGGCGCCTGACGGCGGCCGAGGCGCTCGACTGGGGCATCGTCTCGGAGGTCGTGCCCGACGAGTCGTTCCCGTCCCGGGTCGCGCAGCTCGCCGCTGCGTGGGCCGAGCGGCCGACGCTCGCGGTGGGACGGACGAAGCAGCTCTTCGAGCACGCTGCGACGGCCTCCCTCGAGGAGCAGCTCGCGCTCGAGGCGGCGCTCCAGCAGGAGTCCGTCGGCACTGCCGACTTCGCGGAGGGTGTCAGCGCCTTCCTCGAGAAGCGGGCGCCGCGTTTCACCGGAAGCTGAGCGCATGAGCCCGCCTGCGGTCGTCTCGGTGGTGGACTACCACACGGGCGGCGAGCCGTTTCGCATCGTCGTCGGCGGCGTGCCGGCGTTGGAGGGCACGACCGTCCTGGAGCGGCGCCGGTTCGCGCGCGACCACCTCGACCGGTTCCGGCGCCTGCTCGTCTTCGAGCCCCGCGGGCACGCCGACATGTACGGCTGCCACGTCGTTCCGCCGAACGACGACGGGGCGGACCTCGGCGTCGTCTTCTTCCACAACGAGGGCTACTCGACCGCCTGTGGGCACGGGACGATCGCCCTCGTGACGTGGGCGCTCGACGAGGGCGTCGTCGAGCGGCGCGAGGGCGCCAACCGGGTCGTCGTCGACGTGCCCTCCGGACGGCTCGAGACGTGGGCGACCGTCGACGATGGGCGGGTGCGCTCGGTGCGGTTCCGCAACGTGCCGTCGTTCGTGTGGGCCGAGCGGGTCGAGGCCGCGGGCCGGGTCGTCGACGTGGCCTTCGGAGGCGCGTTCTACGCGTCGCTCGAGGAGCGCGTCGAGCCGGGCGAGCTGCCGCGCCTGATCGCGCTCGGCCGGGAGCTCAAGGCCGCGATCGAGGCCGAGCACGACGTCGTCCACCCGCTCGAGCCCGAGCTGCGCGACGTCTACGGCGTGGTCTTCTGGCAGCAGGAGGGCGAGGACCCTCTCACGCAGCGGAACGTGACGGTGTTCGCCGACGGCGAGGTCGACCGCTCGCCGTGCGGCAGCGGGACGTCGGCGCGGCTCGCGCTGCTCGACGCGCAGGGTCGCCTCCCCCGCGGCGACGCGCTCCGCCACCTGTCGATCGTGGGATCGGAGTTCACCGGGCGGGTCGTGGGCGACACGGCGCTCGCCGGGCTCGGCGCGGTGGTCACCGAGGTCGAGGGGGCCGCCTACCGCACGGGCCGTGCCACGTTCGAGCTCGACCCGGACGACCCGCTCGGCGAGGGCTTCCTCCTCCGGTAGCCGTTGTCCGGCGCTACGGCACGTCCATGCGGACGAGCTTCCGCACCGTGAGAGCGGTGAACCCTGCGACCACGATCGCGGCGGCGGCGAACGCCGCGCCCGCCGAGAGAGGGTTCGCGACCGTCGCGAGGCGCGCGTCGTCGAGCCCGTGGATCACGGCGAGGGTATAGCGGCGGATGCTCAGGAAGCGAACGCCGTCGAGGTATGCGGCGAGCGTCGCCTCCCAGACGAACACGTAGACGAGCCCGATCAGCAGGGCATGGCGGGTCGCGAGACCCGCCCAGGTGAACACGGCGGCATAGGCGGCTGCGCCGAGCAGGAGCCCGGTCCCGGTCGCGAGCGCCCCGTCGAGCCCGTCGGCGTCGACGAGAGCGACTGCGAGGAACCCGCTGGCGGCGACCGGGATCCCGCCCACGACGAACGCGGCGGCGAGCTTGGCGAGGACGATCCTCCACCGAGCGATCGGCTTCAGCACCAGGTAGCCGAGCGTGCGGTCGACGAGCTCGTTCCCGAACGCCGAGGTTGCGAAGAGGAGCATCACGAGGGGGAGGATCCCCGAGGCGACGAGCGTCCGCGTGACGTTGTCGGCGAACCGCGCGCTCGTCGTCGTGGGGTCACCGGCGACGAAGACCACGGCGGCCAGCACGGGCAGCGCCACGAGCACGAGCACGAGCCAGAGGCGCCGGCTCCCGGCGAGCTGGCGGACGGTCAGCACGAAGATCGCCGTCACCGGCCGCCCCCGCTCGCGAGGTACTCGAAGACGCTCTCGAGCGAGTCGTCGAGCGGCTCGACCCGCGTCAGGCGCGCCCCGAGCTCCCGCGCGACGGCGGGAAGCGACCGCTGGAGCGACGCGACGTCCCGGCTGCGCACGCGCAGGCGCCCGTCGGCGGCGACCTCGACCGACTCGACCGCGTCGAGACCGATGAGACCCGACGCCAGCCGCCGGGGGTGGGAGCAGTCGACGCGGACGACGAAGGGGCGGTCGTTCAGCTTGAGCCGGATCGCGCGGTAGTCGCCGCTCGCGGCCAGCTTGCCGCTCACCATCAGGTGGATGCGGTCGGCGAGCTCGTCGACCTCCTCGAGAACGTGGGACGAGACGAGGATCGTCCGGCCCTCGGCCGCGAGCGCGCGGATGACGTCGCGGAGGTGGAGCCGCTGCGCCGGGTCGGTGCCGGAGAGCGGCTCGTCGAGAAGGAGCAGCGGCGGGTCGTGCACGAGGGTCGCGGCGAGGCGCATCCGCTGCCGCATGCCGCGGGAGTATCCGCGCAGGCGACGATCCTGGTCGGCTGCGAGGTCGACGATCTCGATCGCGCGGGCGGCCGCGCCGTCGACGTCCTCGACGCCCTGGAGCCGCGCTGCCAGCTCGACGAACTGGCGCCCTGTGAGGAAGTCGTAGACCGCCTCGTGCTCGGGCATGTACCCGATCCGGCGGTACAGCTCCGGGCTCTTGCGCATCCGCTCGCCGAACACCGTGACCGTCCCCTGCGACGGCCGGGTCAGGCCGCCGATCGCGCGCAGCAGCGTCGTCTTCCCCGCCCCGTTCGGCCCGAGGAGCGCCGTCACCCCGCGGCTCGACGACGAGGGAGACGTCGCTGACGGCGACGACGCCCGAGAACCACTTCGACACGCCGTCGACGACGATCGTCGGCTCGGAGCCGACGGTCATCCCCGCACCAGGCGGTTCGTCCGCCGGACGAGCCATGCCGCCAGCACGACGGTGAGCCCGAGCAGCGAAGAGCAGGGCGATGCCACCGGACACGGGACGGTCGACCTCGTCGCCGAAGATCCAGTGCACCGCGTCGGTCAGTGCCTGCGGGATGCCGGCGAGCGACACCGCGTCGGCGAGCCCGCCGGAGAAGTTGTCCTCCGCGATCCCGCCGACCGCCGAGCCGACGAAGAGCACGGCGAGCATCGCCACCGACGCGTACGCGCGCCGCGTCGCGAACGAGGCGACGAGCAGCGCCAGCGTCGTCAGCACGACCGCGACCACCGCGCCCGCGGCGAGGAACCGCGGGACGACGTCCCAGTTGTCGCGCAGGAACGTGCCGGGCTTCGCCGCGTCGAGCGCGTTCCACGTGAAGAGGACCGCCTCCGGAAGCCAGGCGGCGACCACGGCGACGGTCCCGAACGCCGCCCAGCGAGACGCCGACGTAGTCGAGCGGCGAGATCGGCCGGGCCGCGTACAGGGCGAGAGACGCCGTCGCGCCGGTCGGGGCAGACGAGGAGCGGGGCGACCACCGCGGCGAAGAGGGCGAGCGGCACCATCGCCCATTCGTAGTAGTCGCCGTACGACGGGAGCTCGAAGTCGTCCGGGTTCGTCGCCGGTCCGACGAACGCCGCCACCACGACGAGGACGAGCATCGGCACCAGAGCGAGGCCGAGCAGGAGCCACGGCGCCACCTTCGCGCCGGCTCCGCGCCCGAGCCCGAGCGAGATCCGGACGCCGTCGCCCCAGATCGCGCGGCGTCGCGCGGAGCGACCGACGCGTCCCCCCTCGTATCCCTGGTAGCCGAGATCGAAGACCTCCGCCGGCCCGCTGGTCACGTCGTCGCCTCCGAGCCCACGTCGTCCCTCGTGAACACGTCGGCGAGCGAATGGCGGCCCGGCGCGAGGCGGTAGAGGAGCGCACCCGACTCGACCACGGCGTCTCGGAGCGCGTCGTAGCCGTCACCCGACACCCCCTCGAGCGTCAGCCGGTTCCCGTCGAGCCGCGGTGCCAGGCCCCGCTGCTCCAGGATGCGGGCGACGGCTGCCGCGCCCTCGACGAGCTCGACCTCGAGCGTCTCGGTCTCCTCCGTGAACCCGGAGACGGGCCCGGTCCGGAGCAGCCGGCCCGCGTCGAGCACGACGACCGAGTCGCAGACCCGCTCGACGTCTCCCATCAGGTGGGTCGAGATCACGATGCTGATCCCGAACTCGCCGCCGACCCGTCGGATCAGCTCGAGCATCTCCCGCCGGCCGATCGGGTCGAGGCCGGCGGTCGGCTCGTCGAGGAATGCGATCAGCGGGTCGTGGACGAGCGCCTGCGCGAGCTTGACCCGCTGCTTCATTCCCGTCGAGTAGGTGCCGATCGCGCGGTACCGCTCCTCGAAGAGCCCGACGTGGCGCAGGACGTCCGATGCCCGCAGGCGAGCCGGGGTCGCCGGCAGGCCGCTGACACGCGCCATGTACGCCAGGAACTCGGCGGCCGAGACGCCGCGCGGCAGGCAGTCGTGCTCGGGGCCGTAGCCGACCCGCACGCGGTACTCGTCCGACGAGCGCGGATCCTGCCCGAGCACCTCGACCGAGCCGGAGTCCGCGTCGAGCAGCCCGAGGAAGATGCGAATCGAGGTGCTCTTCCCCGCACCGTTCGACCCGAGCAGGCCGGTGATGCCCTCGCCGATCTCGAAGCTGACCCCGTCGAGGGCCCGGACCGACCCGAACGCCTTCGTCAGCTCGCGGGCCTGGACGAGCGCCATCGGACCGGGACCCTAGACGATCAGCTCGCGCCTCCCCGCAGGAGCGCGACCACCTCGTCCTCCTCCGGGAAGCGCCCCTCGCTGCTGCTTCGAGAAGACGAGGTCCCGTTCGCGACGACGTCGTACTGGCTCTTCGCGCCCTCGAGTGCGGATGGCTCGTGCCCCGCCTCGGTCAACACGGCCGCGAGACTCGCGGCCCGCCGGTCGTAGCCGTTTCAGACGGGGCAGTAGAAGATCTCGACGCGCATGCCTGCAGGCTACTCCCCGAGCCGGGGCCGATGGCGCTCGACGATCGCGGCCGCGTCGACGCTGCGGCGGGAGGGTCCCGTACGCGCGGCCGCCCTCGCCGCCGAGCCGCGTCGCGCAGAAGGCGTCGGCGACCTCGTGCGGCGCGTGGCGCACGAGCAGCGAGGCCTTGCAACGCGAGCGCGAGCCGCTCGACGAGCCGGCGGGCGCCCGCCTCGTCTGCAGCGTCGAGCGCTCCGGTCGAGTGCCGCCGAGCGCCGCGTCGAGGTGCCGGTTCGCGCCGCGCGCGAGGTCGAGCTCGGCCACGAACGCATCTCGGGCTCTCGGGCTCGCGCGCCGAGCGCCCGGAGGACGTCGAGGCAGTTGACGTTCCCCGATCCCTCCCAGACGGAGTTGACCGGGCTCTCGCGGTAGAGCCGCGGCATGCCCGACTCCTCGACGTAGCCGTTCCCGCCGAGGCACTCGAGCGCCTCGGCGACGAGCGGCGGTGTCGCCTTGCAGACCCAGTACTTCGCGACCGCGGTCGCGAGGCGCCGGAACGCGTGGTCGCCCTCGTCGAAGGCGCGCGCGAGGCGCAGCGCCGTCGCGGTCGCGGCCTCGGAGTCGAGGCAGAGGTCGGCGAGCACGTTCTGCATCAGCGGCTGCTCCGACGAGCGGTCGGCCGAACGCTGCGCGGTGCGCCGCGTGGTGCGTCGACTCGGCGACGGCGCGGCGCATGAGCGCCGTCGAGCCGAGCACGCAGTCGAGCCGCGTGTGGACGACCATCTCGATGATCGTCGCGACTCCGCGGCCCTCGTCGCCGACGCGGTGCGCGACCGCGTCCTCGAGCCGGATCTCGGCAGACGCATTCGAGCGGTTGCCGAGCTTGTCCTTGAGCCGGTCGATCCGGAAGCCGTTGCGTGCGCCGCCGTCGAGAACCCGTGGGACCAGGAAGCACGTCAGTCCCTCGGGCGCCTGCGCGAGGACGAGGAAGGCGTCGCACATCGGCGCCGAGCAGAACCACTTCTCGCCGTTCAGCACGTAGTGCGTCGCCGCGAGCGGCTCGGCGAGGGTCTCGTTGGCGCGGACGTCCGAGCCGCCCTGGCGCTCGCGTCATCGCCATCCCGCAGAGCGCCCGGTCTTCGTCAGCGGCGGCCGCAGCCCGGGGTCGTACGCGGTCGACACGATGCGGCGGCGTCCCACTCGGCCGCGAGCTCCGGGCGCCGCGGCACGGAGCGCGGGGACGGACGGCGAACGTCATCGAGAGCGGGCAGCCGACGCCCGCCTCCGCGTACGACAGCGTGATGAAGCGCGCGGCGCGGGCGACGTGGCCGTCCTCGGCGGAGTGGAGCCCGTGCGCGACGCCGAGCCCGAGGAGCGCGTGCCAGGCGGGGTGGAACTCGACCTCGTCGATCCGCTCGCCGAAGCGGTCGTGGTCCGGAGGACCGGCGGGTGCTCGTTCGCGAGCCGGCCCGAGCTCGAGCGGCTCGCCGCCGCAGAGCCGTCCGAACGCCGCGCATCGCTGCTCCTCTGCCTCGCCCCCGCCTTCGCGGCGCAGCGCCTCGACGAGCGGCCGGTTCTCGGAGAAGAGGTCGTAGCCCTCGAAGCGGCGGCGGCTGGTTCGCGGCGCGCGGCGACGTGGTCGTCGACATCCGTCTCGAGTATCGCCGTCGCGTCGACGTGCGTCGAGTCACGTGCGCCGCGCTCGCGGTCTCGGGCGCATCACGTGGACGCTACGGGACAGGGTCGCGCGGCCGCTCCTCGTCGTGCTCGAGCTCCTCGTACAGCTCGCTCGGAAGCGCGGGCGCCAGTGTCGGGGCGACGCTGCCGTTCCCCGCCTCTACGAACACGTCGTCCTTGTAGGCATCGATGTCCTGCTCGACGAGCTCACGTTCGAGTGGGTCCCGGATCGCGGCGGGACTCGATCTCACGTCGAACGGTCTCCTCCCGTGACCACAGTCGCATGCGGCTCGGCCATCGTGGAACGCGCATACAAACCTCCTCTCGTCGGAAATCGTCGCTGCCGCCCCCGACGCGCGCATCGGGGTCTTCGCGGATCCGTCTGCCTGTTCCCGGCAGGGGCGGCCGCGTCAGATCGTCTTGAACTGCTCGAACGGCTGGCGGCAGGCGTTGCAGTAGCGGAGCGAGCGGCAGGGCGTCGGGCCGAAGACGTTGTCGAGCCGCGTGTCGGTCGAGCCGCACCAGGGGCAGCGGAACGGGCCGCGCTCGAGCTGGACGAGCGTCGGTCGGCCCGCGCTGCGTGGCGCCGGAGGCGCGAACCCGGCCGCCCGCAGCTTCTCGCGGCCCTCGGGGCTGATCCGGTCGGTCGTCCACGAGTCGTCGAGCACGACGTGCACCTCGGGCTCGGCGCCGAGCCCGCGGATCGCGTCCTCCATCTGCGTTCGCATCACCTCGAGCGCGGGGCAGCCCATGAACGTCGGCGTGAAGTCGACCTCGACACGGTTTCCGTCCACCCGGACGTCGGCGACGACGCCGAGGTCGACGATCGAGATCACCGGGATCTCTGGGTCCGGGATCTCGGCCAGGGCCCGCCAGACGTCCCGCGGCGCCAGCACCAGTTCGTTCCTCGCCGCGTTCACCAGCGCGCCCCGGCGGGCGCGGACCGGCGCACCATCGTCATCTCCTCGAGCAACTCGGCGAGCTCCCCGTCGTGTCGTCCCCGCTCGACCGCTGCGACCTCGGGCATCGCATGGCCGAGCTTCTCCTCGACTCGGCGCACGAGCTCTGGGCGGAGCGACTCGTCGAGGACGCCGAGCGCGTAGGGCCACAGCTCGTCGAGGGCCTCCTCGAGCCGTGGTCGTCCCTCGTCCGAGCCGAGCAGGCGGTCGATCCACATCTCGGCGTGGATGCGGTGGTAGACCTCCTCCCGGTCGATCTTGGCGGCGATCCCCGCGAGCTCGGGGTCGTTGGACGCGCGGAGCGCCTCGAGGCGGATCGCGTCGGCCGTCTCGTAGAGCCAGTGCCGCGCGATCGTCCGCGCCCACTCGAGCCGGCGCAGCTCCACGAGCGGCGCCGAGCGGTACTCCTCGGGCGGTCGGTCGAACGCGAGGGCGTCGGCGTCGGTGCCGAGATCCCGCGCGGCCAGCTCGTAGAGCGCCCGCGCGTGCCCGATCTCGTTCTGCGCGATCGACGAGAACGCCACGTCCTCCTCGAGGAACGGCGCGATCCCGGTCCACTCCGAGTTCCGCCAGCCGAGGATCAGCTCGTCATCGGCCAGCGTGAGCAGGAGTGCTACCCGCTCGTTCACGTGCCTCCTTCAGCCGCTCCTTGATCGAGTAGCCGTCGACGCGGCGGTACTTGAGGTCGAACTCGTCGACGAAGTCCTCGATCTCGTCGACGGCCTCGCGGGGGACGAGCCAGAGTGCGTCCGACTCGCCGCGGCGGCCGTACTGCTCGCGCGCGTAGATCTCCGCGAAGCGGTCGTCGGGCGCGGCGATCGACCCGGCGTGCTGCATCGGCGCGCCGGCACGCTCGCGCCGGAACACCTCGTAGACGCGCAGGCTCACGCCGCCTCGGCGAGCACCGTCCGGGAGACCCAGTCGATGTCCGCGCGCGAGAGCCGGCGGAACGCGAGCCGCTCCTTCGAGGCCGGCCCGTTGCCGGAGACGACGGTGCGGAGCAGCTCCCAGTCGGGCTCGGTGTACTCCCACGTCCCGTCGTCCGTCCGGCGGAGCTTCGGATCGGGCAGCGTGAGCCCGAGCTCCCAGACCTGCGGCACGTAGCCCTCGAGGAACTGCTGGCGTGCCTCCTCGTTCGCCTGGCTCTTGATCCGCCAGTGGATCATCGGGTCCTCGTCGGCGGGGATGGGGTTTCCGTGGAACATCATGAGCGGCTCCCACCAGCGGTCGAGCGCCTCCTGGACGAGCTCCCGCTGCGCGTCCGTGCCGGTGACGAGCGTCAGCACGATGTCGCGCCCGTGGAGGATGTGGAACGACTCCTCCCAGCAGATCTTCCGCATGATCCGCGCGTACGGCGCGTACGAGCTCTTGAGGAGCGCCTTCTGCGAGATGATCGCCGCCGCGTCGACGAGCCATGCGATCACGCCGACGTCGCCCCAGCTGCGGGTCGGATAGTGGAACACGTTGTGGAACTTCGCCCGCCCGGCGAGGAGGTCGTCGAGGCACGTCTCGCGCGGCTTGCCGAGGTCCTCCACGACGCGGTAGAGCAGTTGCGCGTGGCCCGCCTCGTCCTGGATCTTGGCGGTGAGGGCGAGCTTGCGCTGCAGCGTCGGTGCGCGCAGGATCCAGTCGCGCTCCGGCAGGACGCCCATCAGCTCGGAGTTCGCGTGCATCTCGACGAACTTCGTGAGGCGGGCGCGGTACTCGTCCGGCATCCAGTCTCCGACCTCGACGAGGCCTCCGGACTGGACGTGCGCGAGGAACTCCTCGGTGCGGGCGTCCACACCTCGATGCTACCGAACGACCGGTAGCATCGCCACATGGCGACCAGGCGCGAGGAGCTCGTCTCCGTCGCCGCGCAGCTCTTCGCGGAGCGCGGCTACCACGGAACCTCGATGGCCGACCTCGCGGAGGCGATGGGCGTGCAGAAGGGGTCGCTGTACTCGCTCACCGAGTCGAAGCAGGAGCTCCTCGTCCTCATCACGCGCGAGGGCGCCGGCGCGTTCCACGCCGCGCTCGACGGAGTTCCCGACGCCGCCGAGCCGCTCGAGCGGATTCGCCTCGCGCTGCGAGCCCATCTCGGCGTGGTCGCCGCACAGGTGAGCGCAGCAACCGTCTTCACCCGCGAGTGGCGGTTCCTCGACGAGCCCGAGCGGTCGGCGTTCCGCGCCGAGCGGCGGCGGTACGAGGAGCGCTGGCGCGATCTTCTGCAGGAGGCGGCCGAGCGCGGGGCGCTCCGCTCCGACCTGGACGTCGAGGCCGCCGTGCTCCTCGTGCTCTCGGCGGCGAACTGGGCCTACACGTGGATCCGCCCCGGCGCGGACACGGACGAGCTCGCCGACCGCTTCTTCGCGATCCTGCTCGACGGCGTCCGGGGGTACGCGACACGTCCGTCGTAGTCTGTCGCGGTGGGCGTGATCCTGATCGTCAACCCGCGCGCGAGCAAGGTCACCGATGACGTCGTCGAGCGCGTGCTCGCCGTGCTCCCGCGCGGCGCCACGGTGTTCCGCACGGACGAGCCGGGTGAGGCGACGACGCTCGCGCGCGAGCACGAGGCGGCGGCGGACGCGCTCTACGTCCTGGGCGGCGACGGGACCTACAACGAGGTCCTGAACGGCGTGACCGGAAGCGTGCCGCTCGGCTTCCTCCCGGGCGGTGGGACGAGCGTGCTGCCGCGGGCGCTCGGGCTGGGACGCGACCCCGTCGCCGCCGCGAGGCTCGCGGGGAGCGGTGTCGAGCGTCCGATCGGGCTCGGCCGGGCCAACGGGCGCCGGTTCTCCTTCAACGCGGGTGTCGGGTTCGACGCCGCGCTCGTGCGGCGGATCGACGAGCTCGGGCGAGCGGACGACGGGCGCCGTCCGGGCGACGCGGCCTTCGTCCGCGCGGGAATCGGTCTCGTCGCCCGCAGCCGAGGGCGGTTCCCGGAATCGCTCGAGATCGAGGGCGTCGGCCGCAGGGCATTCGTGCTCGTCGCGAACTGCGACCCGTACACCTACGCGGGCCGCATGCCGGTGCGCGTCGCGCGAGGCGCGTCGTTCGAGACCGGCCTCGACCTCGTCGCGCCCACCGCGGTGCGTCCCGTCGCCCTCCCGCGGCTGCTCCTCGAGCTGACCCGCGGCGCCAGGGCGCGACGGGGGCTGACCGTGCTCCACGACCTCGACCGGATCGTGATCCGGTGCGACCGGCCGATGCCGTTCCAGGTCGACGGCGAGGACCTCGGCGACACGAGCGACGTCGTGCTCGAGGCCGAGCGTCGCGCGGTCACTGCGCTCGTTCCCGCGTAGCCTCAGGCTCCCCGACGGGCGCGCGGGCCGAAGAGATCGCCCCAGCGGCGACCGATCCCTTTCGCGAACTGCGTCTCGAGCATCCGGAAGTGCTCGTCGAGCACCTCGTCGAGCCGGTCCACGTCCTGGCGGCGCATCGCGGCGATCTGGCGGCGGTGGACGTCGAGCGTCTGGCGGTCGTAGGGCACCCCGCCGCTGTACGCATCCCTGATCGGCGCAAGCCCGCGGCCGACCCCGCGCATCGCTGCCTGGATGGTCTCGTTCCGGCAGCTGCGAACGAGCGCCCGGTGGAACATCGCGTCGGCACGCATCACGCTCGGGCGCTCCCCGAGGTGTCGTTCGAGCAGCTCGACGGTGCGCTCGAGCTCGACGAGGTCGGCGGACAGCGCGACCCGCATCGCCTCCTGCGCGACCGCGCGCTCCAGCACTCGGCGCGCCCGGAGGACGTCGATCGCGGCCTCCTCCTCGAGCTTGACCGCCGTGAAGATCGCGACCGACGGCACGAGGTCGGTCGCGACGAAGATCCCGCCGGACTTCCCGCGCCGGACGTCCACCAGCCCGGAGAGCTCGAGCACGCGGAGCGCCTGGCGGAGCGTCGGCTTGGAGATCCCGAGCTGCTCGGCGAGCGCGCCCTCGTTCGGGAGCCGGTCGCCCGTGCGGAGGCCGGCCTGCTCGATCGCCTCGGTGAGATGCTCGATCGCCGACTCGAACGTCCGCGTGGTGCGGACGGGCTCGACCTCGAACCTGGCGGACGCGGACATGGCTGGTGGAGTGTCGCAGGATTGCCGTCGGCGCAGCGCGTCGGCGGCGTGGGGAGAAACGGTGTCCGACACCGGGGTGCCGTTTCGCCATCGCGCTCGCAGTGTCGGCCGGCGGACTTGACACCAAAACAGAAACGCTGTTTCACTTCAGGTGTGCAGGAGTCTGTCGTGGAGCAGGGGCTGAGACGGGTGATCGGGGTGGACGGGGCGCCCGACCGCAGGCTCGACGGGCTGGACGACGAGGCGCTGCTCGCGATCCATCGCTCGCTCGTCCTGCTGCGGACGTACGACGAGCGCTCGGTCGTGTATCACCGGCAGGGCCGCATCGGGACGTACGCGATCTTCCGCGGGCACGAGGCGATCCAGGCGGGCGCGATGCATGCGCTCGAGGAGCGGGACTGGGTCTTCCCGAGCTATCGCGAGTCGGCGATCGGGCTGCTGCGCGGCCTTCCCGCCGCGACGATCCTGCAGTGGTGGCGTGGTCACCCGTCGGGCTGGTGGAGCCCGGACGAGGTGAACGTGGCGTCGATCTGCGTCCCGATCGCGACGCACGTCCCGCATGCGGCCGGCCTGGCGTGGGGCCTGCGCCTGAAGGGCTCCGACGCGGTCGCGGTCGTGTTCTTCGGCGACGGCGCGACGTCGGAGGGCTCGTTCCACGAGGGCGCGAACATCGCCGCGGTCACCAGGGCCCCGCTCGTCCTGCTGTGCAACAACAACCAGTGGGCGATCTCGACGCCGCTTTCGGCGCAGACGGCGGCGTCGCGGCTCGCGGACAAGGCGATCGGCTACGGGATGCCCGGAGTGCGGGTCGACGGCCACGACGTCCTCGCCGTGCTCGAGGTCGTCCACGAGGGGGTCGAGCGCGCCAGGGCCGGCGGTGGCCCGACGTTCGTCGAGGCCGTCACCTATCGCTCGGCACCCCATGCCACGGCCGACGATCCCAGCCTCTACATCGACGAGGAGCGGGCGGCGGCCGAGGAGGAGCGCGACTGCGTGTCCCTCTACGAGGGGTACCTGCGACGGCTCGGCCTGCTCGACGAGGCGGCGATCGAGGCGGTGCGGGAGGACGCGCTCGAGACGATGCGGAACGCCATCGAGTCGGCCGAGAGCGAGCCGCCAGGGGGCCGCGCGCTCGTCTTCTCCCACGCATACGCCAACCCTCCGGCGGGGCTCGCCCGTGACCTCGAGGATCTCGAGCGGGTGCACGCGTGAGCGCGACGGCCGTGGCGACGCGAGAGCTTCTCCTGGTAGAGGCGGTCAACGACGCGCTCCACGTCGAGCTCGCGCGCGACGAGACGGTGATGGTGCTCGGCGAGGACGTGGGACAGCTCGGCGGCGTGTTCCGTGCCACGGCCGGCCTGCGCGACCGGTTCGGGCCGGACCGCTGCGTCGACACGCCGCTCTCGGAGGCCGGTGTCCTCGGCGCCGCCGTCGGTCTCTGCATGGCGGGCTGGCGCCCGGTGGTCGAGATGCAGTACGACGCGTTCTCCTACCCGTGCCTCGATCAGCTGATCACCCATGTCGGGCGCTACCGCTGGCGCACGGGCGGCAGGATGGCGTTCCCGCTCGTGGTGCGGATGCCGTACGGTGGCGGCGTCCGGGCGCCCGAGCTGCACGACGACTCGCCCGAGACGTACTACGTGCACACGCCCGGCGTGAAGGTCGCGGTGCCTGCGACGCCCGCCGACGCCAAGGGGCTCCTCGCCGCGGCGATCCGCGACCCCGACCCCGTCGTCGTGCTCGAGCCGAAGCTCGTCTACCGGACGGCCCGCGGCACCGTCCCCGAGGGCGAGCACGTCGTCGAGCTCGGCCGCGCGCGGGTCGCGCGCACCGGGTCGGACGCCACGCTCGTCGCGTGGGGAGCGATGGTTCCCGTGTGCGAGCGCGCCGCCGACGCGCTGGCCGGCGAGGCGTCGGTCGAGGTCCTCGACCTCCGCACGCTGAAGCCGCTCGACGAGGATGCGCTGCTCGCCTCCGTCCGGCGAACGGGCCGCTGCATCGTGGTGCAGGAGGCGCCCCGCACCTGCGGGTTCGCCTCCGAGGTGGCCGCGTTGCTCGCGGAGCGAGCGATCCTCGATCTCCACGGGCCCGTCCTCCGCGTCACCGGCTACGACGTCCCGTACCCCTACTGGCAGCTCGAGGACTGGTACATGCCGTCCGTCGAGCGGGTCGTGGACGCGGTGCGCAGCGCCCTCGCCTTCTGACTACCCTCCGGCCGTGGCATACGAGTTCCGGCTCCCCGACCTCGGCGAGGGCCTCACGGAGGCCGAGATCGCCCGCTGGCTCGTCGCGGAGGGCGAGGAGGTCGTCGAGGATCAGCCGCTCGTCGAGGTGCAGACCGACAAGACCACCGTCGAGATCCCCTCGCCGCGGGCGGGGACGGTGCTGAAGGTCCTCGTCGAGGAAGGTGCCGTCGCGCCCGTGGGCGCGGTGCTCGTCGTGATCGGCGCGGCGGGCGAGCAACTCCTGCGGGCCGTCGACACCGACGCGCGGACCGGCGCCGAGCAGGTGACGGAGCCGCTGGTCGCCGTCGTCCCCGCCGACCCGGCCGCCGCCGTTCGTGCGACGCCCGCGGTCCGCCAGCTCGCGAAAGAGCTCGGAGTCGAGCTCGTCGGCCTCACGGGAAGCGGTCCCGGGGGGCGCATCGTCGAGGCCGACGTCCGGAGCGCGACCCCCGAGGCCGGGGCGACGCACGACGGGCGCCGGGTCCCCGTCCGGGGGATCCGCCGCGCAATCGTCGAGCAGGTCACGCGAACCCATCGCGAGGTCCCGGCCGTCACGTTCGTCGAGGAGTGCGACTTCACCGGAATCGACCTCGCGCGGCTCGTCCCGCAGGCGATCCACGCAGCCGCCGCGGCGCTCTCACGCTTTCCGGAGCTCAATGCCCGTCTCGAGGGCGACGACATCCTGCTTCTCGACCGGATCGACGTCGGCGTGGCCGTCCAGACCGACGACGGCCTCGTCGTCCCGGTCGTCCGCTCGTGCGAGCGGCTCACGGTCGACGCGATCGCCGCGGAGGTGGAGCGGCTGGCCGAGGGCGCGCGCGCCGGGTCTTTGCTCGCGGACGAGCTACGGGACTCCACGTTCACGATCACGAGCGCGGGCAAGCTCGGCGGCCTGTTCGTCACACCGCTCGTCAACCACCCCGAGGTCGCGATCCTCGGCCTGCACCGCGTCGCGGACCGCCCCGTGGTGCGGGACGGGCAGATCGCCGTGCGCAAGATGGGCAACGTCTCGGTCAGCTTCGACCACCGAGTCGTCGACGGCGCGCGCGCGGCGGCCTTCTGCCTCGACGTGATCGACCGGCTGCAATCCGCGGGCGACGCCGCCGCCTAGAGACGGGCGAGCAGACCGCGAGGCGTGCCTGTGGCGGCCGCCCCGTACAATCCGCGGCGTGGGCGACTGGTACGAGATCGGCGTCACGCTCGGGCTCGGCCTCGCGGCGGGCCTGCTGCTCGCCGGGCTGCTCGCGGCGTGGCGGTACGGACTGCTGACGTCCGTCCTCGGCGCGCTCGCAGTCGGGGCGGTCGCCGGGCTGCTCGTCAAGGGCTGGATCGGCCTTCCGGGTGCGCTGCTCGGCGGCCTCGTCGGCGCGGCGTCCGCATCGGTGATAGCGCGCGGTGCGCTCCGCCGCGGGGCGACGACCGGCGGGACGGCATTCCTCATCGGGAGCGCCGCGATCGTCGTCGGGATGCTCGCTCTGGTCCCCGTCCTGGGATACGTGATGGCGGTCGTCGTGCCGGCCGTCGCGGCACGGCGCGCACGTCAGGAGCCCGATCGTCACGCCGGGCTGCGCTCGCTCGCGAAGTGACCGCCTGATGACCAGGAAGCTCGTCCTCGTCGTGATCGACGGGCTCACCCCGACGATGCTCGAGGCGTCGCTCGGCACCACGTCGACGCCGACGCTGACCGCGCTCGCCGGGCGCGGAACGCTACGGCGGGCGACGACCACGTTCCCGTCGCTCACGCCCGTGTGCCTCTCGTCGATCGCGACCGGCGCGCATGCGGACGTGCACGAGATCCCGCACCTCGTGTGGTGGCACCGGGGGGAGCGACGCCTGGTCGAGTACGGGTCGTCGTTCGGCGCGGCCCGTGCCGCGGGGCTCGGGCGGACGTTGCGCGACACACTGGTCGGGATGAACGCCGAGCATCTCGGCCGCGGGGCAGTGACGGTGTTCGAGGCCCTGGCCGACGCGGGGCTCCGGACGGCGGCCGTCAACTTCACCGCGTACCGGGGCAGGACGAGCCATAGCCCGACGGTGCCCTTCCTCGGGCCGGTGCTCGGGCCGGAGCGGTTCTTCTTCTACAACCTCTTCCAGAGCGAGCGGACGGGCGCGCCGCTCTCGTTCCGCAACCGCGCGGCCGGCTCGATCGACTCGTACGCCGCGGCGGTGGGACGCTGGCTCGTGACGCGCGACGGGTTCGACTTCCTCCTCTTCTACCTCTCCGACTACGACTACGCGTCGCACGCCTCCGGTCCGGACGCAGCGGGAGAGGTGCTGGCGCGCTGCGACGACGCGGTCGGCGGCCTCGTCCGCGCGGCCGGCGGGCTCGACGCCTTCCTCGACCGCTACGCCGTGATCGTCATGTCGGACCACGGCCAGACGGCGGTCACGGACATCGCCCGACTCGGCGACCGCTACCGCCACGAGCGCGAGACCCTCGTCACCGCGTCGAACCGGGCTGCGCACGTGTACCGGCTCGGACCGGGCGCGCCCTCGGCGCGGGCGCTCGCCGAGCGGCTCGACGGAGACGCGTCCTCCGAGGTCGTCCTGTTCGCGGAGGACGACGGCGTGGTCGCCCGTCGCGAGGGGGCGGAGCTACGGCTGTCGCACGACGGATCCGTGCTCGCCGGCGACCCGGCGATCCTCGACCAGCCGGATGCGGTCGCGCGCGCCACGGCGGCGCTCCGCTGCCCGAACGCGGGCGACGTCGTCGTCTCGGCAGCCGAGGGCTGGGAGTTCGAGGACCTCGGCGGCCGCCACCATCGAGGCGGGGGATCGCACGGCTCGCTCGAGGCGGGCGACTCGCTCGTCCCCGTCCTGACGTCGGGCCTCGACGCGCCCCGGGTCGGGAGCGTCGTCGACGTCGCCCCGGCGGTGCTCGAGCACTTCGGCGTCACCGTGCCGGTGTCCGCGGCTCCGCGCGCCGCGTGATCGGCCGCCGGGCCGCCGACTGGGAGCGCCTTCGCGCCCGCATGGTCGAGCGCCAGCTCCGCCGCCGGGGAATCGCCGACGAGCGCGTGCTTGCCGCGATGGGTCGCGTCCCGCGCGAGGCGTTCGTCCCCGTCGAGCTCGCACGGCTTGCCTACGACGACGCCGCGCTCCCGATCGGAGAGGACCAGACGATCTCCCAACCCTTCATCGTCGCGACCATGTGCGAGCTCCTCGGTCTCGACGGGAGCGAGAGCGTCCTCGACGTCGGGACCGGGTCAGGGTACGCGGCCGCCGTGCTCGACGAGCTCGCGGCCCGTGTGCTCTCGATCGAGCGGATCCCGGCGCTCGCCGCGCGTGCGCGACGCGCGCTGGAGCTGACCGGTCACGGCGGGGTCGAGGTGCGGGTCGGGGACGGCAGCCTCGGAGCGCCCGACCGCGCACCGTTCGACGCGATCGCGATCGCCGCCGCCACCGACCACGTCCCGTCCGCGCTCTACGACCAGCTCACGGTCGGCGGCCGGATCGTGCTCCCGCGCGGCGACCGGGGAGGCCAGCGACTCGTCCGGGTCGTGCGCACGCAGCACGGCCCCGTCGAGACGGCGTCCCTCGCCTGCCGCTTCGTTCCGCTCGTCCCGTCGGTCGAGGGCGCCTGAGCGCCGGAGCGGCCGCTACGCTCGGCCCGCGAGATGGACGACGGAACCGTCACCGCGCAGGACCTCCCGCGCGGCAGGGTGGATGCCGCGCTCCGGCGGCGCGCGAACTGGGAGCAGCTCGTCAAGTTCTGCGTCGTCGGCGCGACCGGCTACGTGGTCAACCTCGTCGTGTACACGCTGCTCCTAAAGCAGGCCGGGCTCCACTACACCGCGGCCGCGATCGGGTCGTTCCTCGTCGCGGTCACGAACAACTACGCATGGAACCGACTCTGGACGTTCCGCGGGCAGCGCGGCCACGTCGTCTTCCAGGGACTGCGCTTCCTCGTCGTCTCGACGATGGCGCTCGGCGCGAACCTCGTCGTGCTCCACCTGCTCGTGCAGGCGGGCCTCGGCGAGATCGTCGCGCAGGCCCTCGCGATCATGCTCGTCACGCCGGTCAACTTCGTCGGCAACAAGCTGTGGTCGTTCCGCCACCGCCGCTGAGCATCCCGGCGTGAGGAGAGCCGCGCCCCTCGTCGTGGCGCTCGCATGCCTTCTGGCCGCCTCGAGCGCCGGCGCGGCGCCGTTCGCGGGACCGCCCACGAGCCCGTCGCCGCCCCGCCTCACGGAGGCGCAGGTCGTCCGAGCGTTCCTCGCGTTCCCGAAGGTCGGGCGCTGGCTCGAGCGCTACCCACCGAAGCCCCAGACCGACGCCTCGTTCGACCGTGTGAAGCGGGTGTGGACCGTCGACGTCTGGTCGGGCGACGCGGGCGAGGTCGCGACGGGCCGCGTCGCCGATGCCGACGGGCGCGTGCTCGAGGCGTGGACGGGGCCGCAGGTCGCCTGGAGGATGGCCCGCGGCCGGCCGGGTGCGTTCGGCGGGACACTCCTCAACTCCTGGCCGGTGTGGCTCGGGCTCTCGGCTCTCTTCCTGCTCGGGCTGGTCGACCTCCGGCGGCCGCTGTCGATGCGAACCGTCGACCTACTGATGCTGCTCTCGTTCGGCGTCTCGCTCGCGTTCTTCAACCGCGGGGAGGTGTTCCGCAGCGCGGCGCTCGCGGTGCCGCCGCTCCTGTACCTGACCGTCCGCACCGCCTGGATCGGCTTTCGGGCGACGGCACGGCGAGGCTCGACCACGACCACATGGCCGGTGTGGGCGCTCGCCGTCGCCACCGTCTTCCTCGTCGGGTTCCGCGTCGGGCTGAACATCGACAACGGGCGCACGGTGATCGACGTCGGCTATGCGGGAGTGATCGGCGCCGACCGCATCCTGGACGGCCGGGTGCCCTACGGGACGATGCCCGTGACGGACGATCTCCGGGGCTGCGGGCCTGCGAACGCCGAGGGCGAGGTGCGCGACCGGATCCAGTCGAACGGGCGCTGCGAGACGGCGAACCCGCAGGGCGACACGTACGGCCCCGTCGCGTACCTCGCGTACGTGCCCGCCGTGCTCGCGTTCGGCTGGAGCGGACGCTGGGACGCGCTTCCCGCGGCGCACGCGGCGTCCATCCTCTTCGACCTGCTCGCGCTGGCGGGCATCGCGCTCGTGGGCCACCGCCACGGCGGCACCCGGCTCGCGGCACTGCTCGCATTCGGCTGGGCGGCGTACCCGTTCACCACCTATGCCCTGATGTCGAACACGAACGACGCGCTCATGCCCGCCCTCCTCGTCTGGGGGTTCTGGCTCGCCTCGTCGCCCGTCGCGCGCGGGACGGCGACCGCGCTGGCCGCGTGGACGAAGTTCGCCGCGCTGATCGTCGTGCCGCTCTGGCTCACCTACCCCTCGGGCCTCCGGCCGGCCCGGGCCGGCCGGTTCGCCGCCGCGTTCGGCCTGGCGACGGTGGCGGCGTTCTCGATCCTCCTGCTCGAGCCCTCGCTCGCCGACACGCTGCGGACGTTCTGGGACCGGACGATCGGGTTCCAGATCGACCGCGACTCGCCGTTCTCGATCTGGGACTGGGGCTCCTACCACGCCCGCGGCATCCCCGACCTCGCCTCCCTGCAGACGGTCGTCCAGGTGTGCGCGATCGTGCTCGCGGGCCTCGCCGCCGTCCTGCCGCGGAGCAAGGGCCCGCTCGAGCTCGCCGCGCTCACCGCCGCGCTGCTGCTCGCCTTCGAGCTCTCGCTGACGCACTGGTCGTACCTCTACCTTCCGTGGGTCCTGCCCTTCGTGCTGCTTGCACTGCTCCTCCCGCGGGGGCCGGCCGCCCGGCAGGACGCCCCGGTCCTCGCGGTCGCGACCGCCCCGCCGGTGGAGCACCGGGCACCGCAGGAGGCGGCGCGCCCGTCGTGAGCGGCCGCGCGCCCCTGCCACGCGATGCGCTCCTCGCGGCGGGCATCTTCGCGCTCACGGCCGTCACGGCGACGGTCGCGTGGCAGCTGAGCGGACGCGCGGTCACCGACATCGCGCTCTACCGCACCTACGGCGAGCGCATCGCGAACGGACTCCTCCCGTACCGCGACTTCGCGTTCGAGTACCCGCCCGGCGCCCTCCCCTTCATCGCCCTGCCCGCGCTCGTGACGGACTCGCTCACCGCCTTCCGCATCGTGTTCGCAGCGGAGATGGCGGCCGCCGGCGTCGGCGGCGTGCTGCTCGTGGCGGCCGCGCTTCGGCGCCTGCGCGTGAGCGACGCCGATCGTCGCTGCGCCCTCGGCGTCGTGGCGCTCGTCCCGCTCCTGCTCGGCGGCGTGATCCTCACGCGCTTCGACCTCGTCCCGGCCACGCTCGTCGCCGGGGCGATGGTGCTGCTCGTCTCGGGCCGTCTGCGCGCCGGCGCCGTCGTCGTCGGCGCCGGCATCGCGGTCAAGCTCTACCCGGCCGTGCTCGTGCCGCTGCTCGGCATCGTGGCGTGGCGCCGGGGCGGGTGGCGCGAGCTCGGGACGGTGCTCGGGCTCGTCGCGGTGCCGGTCGCGCTCGTGTACCTGCCGTTCCTGCTCGTCGCGCCCGACGGCGTCGCCCACTCGCTCGGTCGGCAGCTCGGCCGGCCGCTCCAGATCGAGAGCCTCGGCGCGGGCGTCCTCCTCGCGATGCACGACGTCTTCGGCACCTCGCTCGGCTGGGCGTCGGGAAGCGGCTCGCAGAACCTCACCGGGACAGCTGCGGGCGCGCTCGCCGCGGTCCAGGGAGTCGCACAGGTGCTCGTGGTCGCGCTCGTGTGGGTCTCCTTCTGGCGCGGGCCTGCGACCGCCGAGCGGCTCGTACGCCACGCGGCCGGGTCGGTCGTGGCGTTCGTCGCGCTGAGCAAGGTGCTCTCCCCGCAGTTCCTCGTCTGGCTCGTGCTCCTCGTCCCGCTCGTCGTCGGCGCGCGCGGCCGAGCCGCCCTCTGGCTGATGACGGCCGCGTGCGCGATCACGGCCGTCTGGTTCCCGGCGCGCTACTGGGAGCTCGTCAGGGAGTTCGACCCGCTCGCGTCGTGGCTCGTGCTCGCCCGCGGGGCGACGCTCCTCGCGCTGCTCGCCGTGCTCATGTGGCCGGCCACGGAGCCCGCACCGGCTCGATCGCGCTCGCCCGCCCCGTCGCCGGGTCGCACGTGACGAGCGCGCCCTCGAGGCGCACCCCTTCCGACGCGGTCTCGAACCGCACCGGCATGCCGGTGCGCATCCGCCGCACGGCGAGCTCGGTGCGCACCCCGATCACGGAGTCGTGCGGGCCGGTCATCCCGACGTCCGTGAGGGCCGCGGTGCCCCCCGGCAGGACGCGCGCGTCGGCCGTCTGGACGTGCGTGTGCGTTCCGAGCACGGCGGTCACCCGGCCGTCGAGCCAGGAGGCGAGCGCGACCTTCTCGCTCGTCGCCTCCGCGTGGACGTCGACCAGGATCACCGGCGTCCTCGACCGGGCCTCCTCGACCAGCTCGTCGACGACCTCCCACATGCTGTGCGCGGGGTCGAGGAACAGCGACCCGAGCAGGTTGACGACGGCGACAGGCGTGCCGTCGCGTGCCGGGACGACGGTCAGCCCGCGGCCGGGCGCGGCCGAGGGGAAGTTCGCGGGCCGGACGATCGTGGACGACGACGCCAGGTACGGTCCGATCTCCTCCCGCCGCCACGCGTGGTTCCCGAGCGTGACCGCGTCTGCGCCCGCGGCCAGGAGCCGCTCGGCGAGCCGAGGCGTGATCCCGACGCCGTTCGCGACGTTCTCGCCGTTGACGATGCAGGCGTCGACGTCGAGGCGTTCGCGCAACCCCGGCAGCAGCCCTTCGACCGCGTCGCGGCCGGGGCGGCCGACGACGTCCCCGACGAACAGCAGCCGCACTAGGGCAGGGAGCCGGGCGAGGGGTAGACGGAGATCGAGACGTTGTTGCCGCCGTCCGGCGCGTGCGCCGCGAGCGCCTGCTTCTCGACGGAGGCGACGTCGACCGCGGTGCCGAGCTTGGACGAGGCTGCGAGCACCGGCGTCCCGACCGCGATCGATGGGTCGAGGCGGACGTTCAGCACGGAGACCATCACGGACGGGGACTCGGACGGGCGCAGGTCGATGCGGCTGCCGACCCGCTTGCCGCCGATGACGAGGTCGCTGACGGCGATCACCGATCCCTTCACCGGGGCGTAGACGTCCGTGCCGGGCGGCGTGCCGACGTCGAGCACGTTCGTCCCGGCCGGGCCGCCCTCCAGCTGGTACCAGCGCGGAGACTCCCGTCCGCTCCCGGCGATGCGCCGCCAGAGCCGCTCGAGCAGCCCGGCGTTCGCCTGACGGCCGACCGGCTGGAGCGAGAGCGACCCGTCGTTCGAGCCGTGGAACCCGATCGCCGTGAGGGACCCTGCCGCGACCGGCAGCTGGATGCGCAGGTTCCCGATCGAGGCGAGGACCTGTGGCCGCGGGCGAACCGCCGTCGCGTCGACGGACGACACGGGCTCGACGGCGACCGGCGCCCCGCCGTGGGACGACCCGCTCGACCCGAACGCGGTGAAGACCAGCGTGACGAGACCGAGCACACCGAGCACGGAGAGCAGGACGAGGCGGCGGGCGCGCCGCTGTGCGCGCCTCCTGCGGTCACGCAGGCGCGCGGCGTGCCGGGAGCGCGGCGAGGCCATCGTGGGCCACGGTAGCGCACACGGATGCGAGCTTCACGCGGGATGCATGGCGTGCGACCGGCAGGGCTACGATCGCATCGTGCAGGAGACGACGAGGATCAGGGTCCCGCGCTGGATCCAGCTCGTCGGACTGCCCGTGCTCCTGCTCTTCGCCTTCCTGCTCGTGCGGCCGCTCGGGCACGTCCTCTTCCTGTTCCTCACGTCCGCCGTGATCGCGTTCACGCTCAACCCGCTCGTGCGTGACCTGACCCGTCTGCGGCTCCCCCGGGGAGCCGCCGTCGCGGTGGTGTCGATCGTGTTCGCGACTGCGTTCGTCGCGCTGCTCGTTGCGCTCGGGACCGTCGTCGTCACCGAGACGCGCTCCGCCGCCGACCGGATCGACGCGTACTTCTCGGAGGAGAGCGCGACAACGGGAAAGACCGGCGCCGAGACGGCGGTCGACCGCCTGCAGCAGTGGCTCGACGACCACGGCCTCGAGCGGATCCAGCTCGAGCAGCAGCTGAACGACCTGACCGACTCGATCGGGGCGAGCGACGTCTCGGGCTACGCGCGGGACGCGATCTCGTTCGCCCAGGGCGCCGCGCTCTCCGCGATCCTCTTTCTCTTCTCCGTGGTCCTCGTGATCGTGATCTCGATCTACATGCTGCTCGACATGCCGCGGCTCGAGAACGCGATCGACCGTCGCTTCCCGCCGCACGGCGGGCTCCCGTTGACCCAGCGAATCGAGCGGGCGCTGTGGGGCTACGTGAAGGGGCAGGCGATCCTCTCGATCGTGATCGGGACGAGCGCGGGGGTCGGGATGTGGATCCTCGGCACGACCGGTCTCGTCGAGGGCGCCGAGCGGTATGCGCTCCTGTTCGGGATCTGGACGGCCTTCGTCGAGGTGATCCCGTACATCGGTCCCTGGCTCTCCGCCGTGCCGCCGGCGCTGTACGCGCTCGTCGTCGACCCCGTCGGGGTGCTGTGGGTCGCGGCGCTCTTCGTCTTCATCTACCAGGTGGAGGGCCACGTCGTCGTCCCGAACGTGATGGCGAGCGCGCTGCGGCTCCATCCACTGCTCGTGATCTTCGGGCTGCTCGCGGGCGGCGCGCTGTACGGGATCCCCGGCGTGCTCGTGGCGCTGCCGACGATGGCTGCGGGCCGGGCGATCTGGGAGTTCTTCGGCGAGCGTATCGACCTCGAGCCCTGGGACGACGCCGAGGAGGACCCGATCGAGGTGGAGATCGAGCTCGAGCCGCCGCGGCGCATCGCCGGCTCCTAGCCTCGTCCCCTCGGCGTGAGGCTCATACTTCCGGGGTGAGCTTCCCGGCGACACGTCTCCGGCGGCTGCGGCGCACCGACGCGCTGCGCGCGCTCGTGCGCGAGACGTCGCTCTCGCTCGACGACGTCGTGATGCCGCTCTTCGCCTGCCCCGGCGAGGGCGTCGTGCGACCCGTCGACGGCCTGCCGGGGATCGCGCAGCGCTCGGTCGACGAGGTGGTGCGCGAAGCCGGAGAGCTGGAGCGCGCCGGCGTGCGGGCGGTGCTCCTGTTCGGCATCCCCGAGGACGAAGGACTTCGAGGGCTCGGGTGCCTGGGACGACGGCGGCATCGTGCAGCGGACACTGCGGGCGCTGCGTGCCGAGACCCCCGGCCTGACGCTCCTGACCGACGTCTGTCTCTGCGAGTACACCGACCACGGCCACTGCGGCGTGCTCGACGGCGACGTGGTCGCGAACGACGAGACGCTCGAGCTGCTCGCGCGGACGTCCGTGAGTCACGTCGAGGCAGGCGCCGACGCCGTCTGTCCGAGCGACATGATGGACGGCCGCGTCGGCGCGATCCGCGACGCGCTCCCGGAGACGCCGATCGTCTCGTATGCGGCGAAGTACGCGTCGGCGTTCTACGGGCCGTTCCGCGAGGTGGCCGAGTCCACGCCGTCGTTCGGCGACCGGCGTGGCTACCAGATGGACCCTGCCAACGTGCGCGAGGCGCTCCGGGAGTGCGCCCTCGACCTCGAGGAGGGCGCCGACGTGCTGATGGTGAAGCCCGCGCTCCCGTACCTCGACGTGCTCCGCGCGGTGCGCGAGCGGTTCGACTGCCCCATCTGGGCCTACCAGGTCTCCGGCGAGTACGCGATGGTGCGTGCCGCCGCCGCAGCAGGGCACCTGGACGAGCGGGCGGCCGCGCTCGAGGCGCTCACGGCGATCAAGCGCGCCGGTGCCGGGACGATCGTCACGTACTGGGCGAAGGACCTCGCGTCGTGGCTCTGAGACAGCGAACGGAACGCTGGCGCCGGGCGACGGGCCTGATCCCCGGCGGCGTCAACTCGCCCGTCCGCGCGATGCGCGCGGTCGGGCTCGACGAGCCCGTGTTCGTCGCGCCGCGGCGACGGCTCCGCGATCGAGGACGTCGAGGGTAATCGCTACGTCGACTGGGTGCAGTCGTGGGGGCCTCTCGTCTTCGGGCACTCGGACCCGGTGACCCTCGCGGCGGTGCACGAGGCGGTCGATCGCGGGACGACGTTCGGCGCGCCGACCGAGGCGGAGGTCGAGCTCGCCGCGGAGATCGTCGCCGCCGTGCCGTCGGTCGAGATGGTCCGGCTCGTCAGCTCGGGCACCGAGGCGTCGATGAGCGCGCTCCGGCTCGCGCGTGCGGTGACCCGCCGCGATCGCGTGATCAAGTTCGCCGGCTGCTACCACGGTCACGTCGACGCGCTGCTCGCGAGCGCGGGCTCCGGCCTGATGACGCTCGGGCATCCCCTCGACTCCCGGTGTCCCGGCGGGCGTGACGGCCGACACCATCGTGTGCGGCTTCAACGACGTGGACAGCGTCGCCGCCGCCTGTGCCCGCTACGGCGAGGGTCTCGCGGCGATCCTCGTCGAGCCTGTCGCCGGCAACATGGGGTGCGTCCCGCCGAAGCCGGGGTTCCTCGAGGCGCTGCGCATGCTGGCCGACGCCACGGGCGCGCTGCTCGTCTTCGACGAGGTGATGACCGGCTTTCGCGTCGCCCGCGGCGGCGCGCAGGAGCGCTTCGGGGTCACTGCCCGATCTGACGATCCTCGGGAAGATCGTCGGCGGCGGACTCCCGGCGGCGGCGTTCGGCGGCCGCGCCGAGCTGATGGAGCGGCTTGCGCCCGTCGGCGACGTCTACCAGGCGGGCACGCTCTCCGGGAACCCGGTCGCGACGGCGGCGGGCCTGTCGGTGCTGCGGCGGCTTCGCGACGAGGCGGTCTACGAGGAGCTCGAGAGGCTCGGGGCCCGGCTCGAGGAGGGGCTCGCCCCGTTCGGCACGGTCCAGCGGGTCGGCGCGATGCTCACGCTCTTCTGCCACGACGGCCCGGTCGCGAGCCACGACGACGCAGCGGCGTGCGACACCGACCGGTTCGGAGCGCTCTTCCGGCACCTGCTCGATGCCGGCGTCTACGTGCCGCCGTCGCAGTTCGAATGCCTGTTCCCCTCGCTCGCCCACTCGGACGACGACGTCGACCGCACGGTCGAGGCGGTGCGGTCGTTCAGCGACCGAGCGGCGTGATCAGGCTGCTGTAGGCCGCGCGGCTCGCGGGCTTCGTCGCGAGGTCCCAGGGCGAGCCGGTTGGGCCGCTGAAGTACGCGACGAACTCGACGCGGGGATGCGTCTTCACGAACGTCGCCATCCGCCGGACGAAGGCGGGGTCGTCGACGCTCCAGAGGCCCCACTCGCCGATCGCGAAACGCTTGCCGGGATGCGCCGCGTACAGACGCTCGTTGGCGTCCCACGCGGCGTTGAAGCGCTGGTCGTAGAGGTCGTTCGCGACGACGTCGACGTACGCATCGCCCGGGTAGTACGCCTGGGCCGCGTTCTGCGGGATGTCGGGCGAGCCGAAGCCCTGCGGGTTCCAGACGATCCGCACGGGTGCCGCGGGCAGGTCGGTCGTGACCGGGGGCAGCCCGAGCCGGCGAAGCTTGGCGCTCATCGAGGCTGCGGTCCCGCCGCGGACGACGATCGCGATCCGCGCGAACGCCTTGCGAAAGATCGCCGTGGCGTGCGTCGGCCCCCGTGCCCGACCGTTCGCCTCGAACGCGCTGAACGGCCGGTGGTAGTTGTTCATCTCGGGCAGCGGGCGGAGGTAGACGAGCGAGCCGAACTCCGCGATCGCCGCATTCAGTCCGATCAGGAACCTGTCACCGCGTCCCTGGGCGATGTCCCTCGGCGAGACGACCTCGGACTTCGAGCGCCAGTCGCTCGTGCCGATCCCGAGGAGCGGTGTGGGACGCAGCTGCTGCAGGAGGACCGGCAGCCGCGTGCCCCACTCGACGCCCTGGTTCCACGAGATGATGGTGTGCCTGATCGTCGAGTCCTGGCCGGTCTGCGCCAGGAACCGGGCCGGGTCGCCGAGGACGCCGAGCGCGATGCCGCGCACCGCGGAGGCGCCTGCGGCGCTCTCCGTCCGTGGCCCGGGCCAGGAGCTCGTGACCGGGACGACCGCCACGCAGCACAGCGCGGCCAGCAGCGACACGCGACGGAGCGTCATCGCGGCGGACGGTACTCCCCTTCGTCTCCACGACCAAGCGTGCGTAGGCTTCGCGCCGATGTCGCACGCCGTCGCCGACGAGCTCTTCCACCAGATCGCCGAAGGCGCGACGCGCGAGAGCGCGCTGTGGGCGGATGCACTGCTGCCGGCGGCGGAGCGCGAGCCCGAGCCGGTGTTCTCGCGGCTCGTCCCCGACCAGCGGTTCGCTCTCGGCGTCGAGACGATCTACGAGGGCTATCTGCTGCACTACGGCCGGTCGCGCCTCTTCGCGCCGCCCGACGGCGACGTGGCGCTCCTCCTCGGAGACGCGCTCCTCGCACACGGCCTCGTCCGGATTGCGGCGACGGGGTCGCTCGCCGCGGTCGGCGACCTCGCGGAGCTGCTGTCGCTCTGCGCCCAGGCCCGCGCCGACGGCCACGACGGTGACGGCGCCGCATGGGCCGCGACCGCGGCCCGTCTCGGCGGCGACGGCCTCGTGGCCCCGCGCGCGGCGCTCCGGGACGACCGCGATCCCGGCCCCCTCGAGCGGCTCGCGCGGGCGACGGCCGGCGACGAGGAGGTCGACGACGCGCTGGCGGCACACGTCGCACGCCTCGTATAGCATCGCGGCGATGCTCGCAGCGCTCTGGTTCGTGGCGGACGCCGCCGAGGAGGGGAAGGACGTCGTCCTCATGATGCTCGCTGTCGGGCTCGTCTTCCTCGGGACGATCGCGATCGGCGAGCTGACGCACTATCTGGGCGCCAAGCGCCGCCGCTCCAAGCTCAGCCGGCCGCTCTAGGGACCGCGCCTCGCGCGCATGGCGAGCCCGGCTGCCGACCTCCGCGAGTGGATCGCGCTCCTCGAGCGCGAGGGCGAGCTCGTCCGCGTGGCAGCCGAGGTCGACCCCGACCTCGAGATCACCGAGATCACCGACCGCGTCGTCAAGTCGGGCGGCCCGGCGCTCCTGTTCGAGAACGTCAAGGGCTCGAACATGCCGCTCCTCATCAATCAGTTCGGCACCGAGCGGCGGATGTGCCTCGCCTTCGGCGTCGAGCGGCTCGACGACGTCGCCGCCCGGCTCGAGGAGGTGCTCGAGCTGACGCCGCCGCAGGGGCTCGTCGAGAAGGTGCGCAAGCTCGGCACGCTCAAGTCGATCGCGGACTCCGCCCCGAAGACGGTGTCGAAGGGCCCCTGCCAGGAGGTCGTCCTGGAAGGGGACGCGGTCGACCTCGACGCGCTCCCGATCATGCGCTGCTGGCCGCTCGACCCGGCGCCGTTCATCACCCTCCCCGCGGTCATCACGCAGGATCGCGAGACCGGCGTGCGGAACGTCGGCATGTACCGGATGCAGAAGGTCGACCGCCGGTCGACGTTCATGCACTGGCAGGTGCACAAGGACGGCCGCGCCGACCTGCTCGCGGCGCCCGACGGGCGGATCCCGGTCGCGGTCGCGCTCGGCCTCGACCCGGTCACCGCCTACGCCGCGAGCGCGCCGCTGCCGAAGCACGTCGGCGAGATGATGGTCGCAGGCTTCCTCAAGGGCTCGGCGGTGCAGCTCGTGAAGTGCAGGACCGTCGACCTCGAGGTGCCCGCGAACGCCGAGATCGTGCTCGAGGGCTGGGTGGACGCGAGCGACACGGGGATGGAAGGGCCGTTCGGGGACCACACCGGCTACTACACGCCGCCCGAGGAGTTCCCGCTCTTCCGGGTCTCGGCGATCACGATGCGCCGGGACGCGATCTACCCGTCGATCGTCGTCGGGAAGCCGCCTGCGGAGGACGAGTGGCTCGCGAAGGCGACCGAGCGGATCTTCCTGCCCGGCGATCCGGATCAGCGTGCCCGAGATCGTCGACTACGACCTGCCGACGGCCGGCGCCTTCCACAACTGCGTGATCGTCTCGATCCGCAAGCGCTTCCCGGGCCACGCGCGCAAGGTGATGCACGCCGTCTGGGGCCTCGGCCTCCTGTCGCTCTCGAAGGCGGTCGTGGTCGTCGACGCCGACGTCGACGTCCACGACTACGAGGAGGTGTTCTTCCGCGTCTGCGCGAACGTCGACCCGAAGCGCGACGTCGTGCTCGCAGACGGACCGCTCGACCAGCTCGACCACGCGTCCGTGCTGCCCTCCTTCGGCGGCAAGATCGGCTTCGACGCGACCGCGAAAGGGCCGGACGAGGGCGCCCGCGAGTGGCCCGCCGAGATCGAGATGACCGACGAGGTGCAGGCCCGCGTGGACGCGCGCTGGACGGAGCTGGGGTTGCCCGAGCACACCGGCCGTCCACCTGTGCAGAATGGGCGCCGAGCCGCGACCGGCCGGTGGAGGATGAGGCGGGTTCCTCGTTGACACCGAGCAGGCCGGGACGGTTGAATCACGAACCGGAGCACGGGACGGACGACGACCCCGAGTGAGCGACGAGCACGACACCCAAGACCTCCCGGGCCCGAGCCTCTGGCCGATCGGCTTCGCGATCGGCGTCGCGTGTGTCCTCGTCGGGCTCGTCGATCAGCGTTCCCGCGCTGATCGTCGGCGCGATCGTCGCGCTCGTCTTCGGCTTCCTCTGGGTGCGCGAGCTGTTCTCGGCGCACCCGGTCACCGCCGCCGCGCCCGGGATGCCGGACGTCGCGCCCGTTGCGACCGAGGCGGACATCGGCGACAACGTCGACCGCGCGACCTTCCTCTCGCTCGCGACGATCGGCGTCAGCGGCCTCATCGGCGCCGGCGTGACGTTGCCCGTCGCTCGGCTTCGGCGTGCTGCCGTCGTTCATGGGCGAAGGCGTCGAGACGCTACGACGTCGACCTCGGGCCGATCTCGAACTTCCCCGAGGGCAAGTACGTGATCGCGACGTACCTCGAGAGCCCCGAGCAGGGCGAGGTGTCGCGACGCACCGCGTTCATCCGCAACAACGGCCGGCACGGACGCCGGGGTGCCGAGCTTCACGACGATCTTCAGCCGCTGCGTCCACCTCGGCTGCCCCGTGCAGCCGAACGGGCCGATCGACGAGCAGGCGAAGAAGGAGGTCAACGGCGTCGAGCTCCGGCCCGTGCTCGCGGCGAGCTTCGGCTGCCCGTGCCACGGCGGCCTCTACGACTCGGAGGGAAACCGGAACGCCGGCCCGCCGGTCCGCTCGCTCGACCGGTACGAGTTCTCGATCAAGAACGGCAACCTCGTCCTCGGGCGCCTCTTCAGCGTCGGCACGGTCGAAGGCGTGGGCGCCGATGCGCAGGATCATGAAGTACTACAAGGCGTATCCGGGCGTCCACGTCGACGGGATGGAGCGCTGGCTCTACCCGATCCCGACGCCGGGGTCGACGGGGTGATGCGCTGATGGCCGCCAAGACCGCCCGGCGCCGGCAGCTCGCCGACGTCGTGCTCGTCCCGCTCGACTGGACCGAGGAGCGGTCGGGCCTCGTCGGCTACACCAAGTGGTTCCTCTTCCGGAAGGTGCCGCACGACGTCAACTGGTCGCAGACGCTCGGCGCGGCGTCGCTCACCGCGTTCATCGTCCAGGCGACGACCGGCGTGTTCCTCGCGATGTACTACAAGCCCGATCCCGAGACGGCGTACTCCTCGATCCAGAACATCACCGAAGAGGTCACGCTCGGCTGGCTCGTGCGGGGCATGCACAAGTGGGGGGCGAGCGTCTTCATCATCCTGATGTTCCTGCACATGGGGCGCACGTTCCTGTTCGGCGCCTACAAGTACCCGCGCGAGCTGAACTGGATCCTCGGCTCGCTGCTCCTCGTGATGGGCATGGCGGAGGGCTTCACCGGGTACCTCCTCCCGTGGGACAACACGGCCTACTGGGCGACCGTGGTGGGGATCAACATCAACGCGACCGGCCCGTTCGTCGGCCCGTTCCTCGCGCAGTTCCTGCAGGGCGGCCTGATGATCGGCCCGGACACGCTGGCGAAGTTCTACGCCCTGCACATGCTCGTGCTCCCCGGCGCGATCATGGCCCTGATCGGGCTGCATCTGTATCTCGTCGTGCGCCTCGGCGTCACGTCGCCGCCGTGGTCCGGGACGGCGGCGGGCCGTGAGCGGCCCGAGGCCGCGGGTGGTGCGCGCGAGGGCCTGATCCGCGAGCCGGAGACCGAAGGGGAGCAGGGCTGATGGGCGTGCCGCTCCAGGAGCGCAACCGCGCGATGCACAAGCGCTACAAGGAGGACGTCGAGCGCGAGGGGAAGAGCTTCTGGCCGTACGCCGTCCTGCACGACGCGATCATGTCGCTCGTCGTCGTCGTGGTGATCATCGTGCTCGCCTGCATCTGGTACTTCACCGCAGACGGCATCGAGGCCGGGCTGCTCGGGCCGTGGTACGCGACCGAGGCCGACCCGGGAACGATCAGCTTCGTCCCGCGTCCCGACTGGTTCTTCTACTTCCTCTTCTACCTCCTGCGGATCTTCAAGTGGCCCGACTCGGTCGTGCTCGGCACCGTCGGCATCCCGACGATCCTGCTCGTCCTGCTGATCGGTCTCCCGTTCTACGATCGGCGTCCCGAGCGGCGTCCCGGCCGCCGCCCGGTCGCGATGATCGCGGGCGTCCTCGTCATCATCTCGATGGGCGTCCTCACGTGGAAGGGCGCGACGGCGAAGGAGGCCCTCGGCTCGGAGCTGATCGCCGCCGGCAAGCCGCAGGAGTGGGCGGACAAGCAGGGCTTCGCCGACAACCCGACCGCCGTCGCCGGCGCGACGCTGTTCGCCGAGTCCGGCTGCCTCAACTGCCACACCTACCTCGGCGAGGGGAACGCGAACCTCGGTGCGCCGAACCTGAGCGACATCGGAGCCTCCGGCCGGGGCGTCGAGTTCTTCAAGTCGTACGTGTCGAATCCCGCCCAGTACGGCAACAACGTGATGATCTCGTACGGCTACCTCGGTGACGAGAACCTCACGAAGCTCGCGACGTTCCTCGACGCGAGTCGCGGCGGCAAGTAGCGGCCGGCCCTGCTCGTTGCGGGAGCCTGCCCGGGCCGCGACTCCACGCCGCCGCGAGTACGCTCACGACGCGGGCGCCCTCCCACGCCGTGCCCGCTCGGCCTTGTGACAGTCTGTTGCGAGCTGTTCCACACCCCGGGATGGAGAGATGACGTACGAATCAGGCTCGCTGGCGCCGAGCGAGGTCAGGCGCCTCTTCGACCGGATCGCACCGGTCTACGACGCGATGAACCGCGTCATGACCGCCGGGCTCGACCGGTCGTGGCGGCGGCTCGCGGTGGAGGCCGTCGTCCAGCCCGGCGACCGTGTGCTCGATGCGTGCTGCGGGACCGGTGACCTCGCGGTCGCGGCCGAGCGAGAGGGAGGGCACGTGACCGGGCTCGACTTCTCGCCCGCGATGCTCGAGCGCGCGCGACGCAAGTCGGGCACGATCACGTGGGTCGAGGGCGACCTGCTCGCTCTGCCCTTCGACGACGGCTCGTTCGACGCCGCGACCGTCGGCTTCGGGGTGCGCAACGTCGCCGATCTGGAGCAGGGCGTCGCCGAGCTCCGTCGCGTCCTGCGGCCGGGCGGGAGGCTGGCGATCCTCGAGATCACGCAGCCTCGCGGCGTCCTCAAGCCGTTCTTCTCGCTCTGGTTCGACCGGATCGTCCCGCTGCTCGGCAAGGTGCTGCCCGGCGGCAGGGCGTACACCTACCTGCCGGCGAGCGTCCGCCGCTTTCCCGGCGCGGAGGAGCTCGCAGCGCTGCTCGAGCGGCAGGGGTTCGAGCAGGTTCGCTTCCGGCTGATGGGCGGGACGATCGTCGCCCTCCACAGCGCCGTCGCGACCGGGGCGGGCGGCGATTAGCGCGCTCGAGACCATCCGCCGCGTCGAGGGCCTCTCCGCGTATCTCGACGCCGTCGAGGAGCGTCTCGACGCCGTGGTGTCGGCGCACCCCGGGACGGTCGCGGCGGTCGGTGCGGATGCCCTCGCCGCGGGGGGGAAGCGGCTTCGGCCGACCCTCACGTTCCTGTCCGCGCCCGTCGGGGCCGAGCCGCCGGTCGTCCAAGGCGTCGCGGTCGAGCTGGTGCACATGGCGACGCTGATCCACGACGACATCGTCGACGGCGCCCACGTGCGCCGCGGCAGGGCGGCCGCCTGGACGCAGCACGGGTCGGATGCCGCGAAGGCCGCCGGCGACCACCTGTTCGCGGCCGCGTTCGCGGCGCTCGCGGCCACCGGCTCGCACGGGCAGGTGTCGGCGCTCGCCGACGCGTCGCTCGCGCTCGCCCGCGGCGAGGCGATGCAGCGACTCCAGCGCCACGACCCGTCGACGAGCGTGGACGCATACCTCGAGCGGTGCGCGCTCAAGACCGGATCGCTGTTCGCCGCAGCGTGCGTCCTCGGCGGCGGGAGCGGCGAGTTCGGGCGGCTGGTGGGCATTGCGTTCCAGATCGTCGACGACGTGCTCGACTGCTCCGGAGAGACGGTCGAGACGGGGAAGATCCCGGGCACCGACCTCCGTGACGGGACGCCGACGTTGCCGCTCCTGCTCGCGGCCGGCGAGGACGAGGTCGTCCGCGCGGCGCTCGCCGGCGGCCCACTGGAAGGGGCGCTCGTGCGGGTCGCGGCGACCGGCGCGCTCGATCGTTCGCTCCAGGTCGCGCTCGACTACGCTGCCCGGGCGCGCGCGAGCCTGCACGGCTCCGCCCGCCGCGAAGAGCTCGAAGCGCTCGCCGACGCCGTCGTCGAGCGGAACCGCTGATGACCACGACCGCGAGAGGTGACCGTTGATCAGGCTCGGGCGGATCTCGTACGTGAACATGGCGCCGGTCTTCCACCGGCTGATGTACGAGGTCGACGAGATCACGGGGGTCCCGACCGAGCTCAACCGGATGCTGCTCGCAGGGGAGATCGACGTCGCGCCGATCTCGTCGATCGAGTACGCGCGACATGCGCCGCGTCTGCGGCTGCTGCCGCGGCTCTGCGTCTCCTCGGAGGGTGCGGTCGACTCGATCCAGCTCGTCACGCGGATGCCGCTCGGCCAGGTGCGGACGGTCGCCGTCACCCCGGAGAGCGCAACGTCGGTCGTGCTCACGAGGGTGCTGCTCCCGCAGGCGGAGCTCCTGCCGCTCGACGCCGCGGACGAGGCCGACGCCAAGCTGCTGATCGGCGACGCCGCGCTGAAGAGCGCGTTCGAGGACCCGACGCCGCACCACGACCTCGGCCGCCTCTGGCTCGAGCGCACGGGGCTCCCGATGGTGTTCGCGGTCTGGGCCGCCCCCGAGCCGGTCGTCGAGGGCCTGGCCGACCTCCAGGACGCGCTCGTCGCCTCGGTGCGCCTCGCCCGCTCGGAGCCGGAGCGCCTCGCGTACGAGGCGAGCGAGCGCTACGGCTACCCGGCCGGCTTCCTCGCCCGCTACTTCGAGAAGCTCCGCTACAGCTTCGGGCCGCGCGAGCGCGCAGGCTTCTACACGTTCCTCGAGATGGCGCGCGACGTCGGCGAGCTCGCTCAGGTCCCCGAGCTGCGCTTCCTCCCGGTCGAGCCGGCCCGCGTCTAGGAACCGGCGAGCGCGGGCGGCCGCGCCGCGTGCCGGTACTCGACCCGGTAGCCGAGGCGCCGCGGGATCGCGAGCAGGCCCTCGAGATCGAGGTCGACGCGCGCGCCCGCCTTCTGCGTGACCTCGTCCTCGATCGGCAGGTCGAAGTCGTCGGCGCCGTACTCGAGCGCCCGGAACGCATCCTCGTTCTGCGTCAGCACCGAGGTGCGGAGGTGGCGCACGTTGTCGAGGAAGATCCGCGAGAGCGCCATGTGGCGCCAGTACTCGCGCGCCGAGACCTCGCGCCCGCCGAGCGCGGTGCCGTACGGCTTGTACGTCCAGCACAGGAACGAGAAGAGCCCGTCGTAGCCGTCGCGCAGGCAGGCGTCCTGGAAGTCGCGCGTCCGCTGGAGGTGCTCGAGCCGCTCCTCGAGCGTCTCGTCGAAGCCGATCACCATCGTCGCCGTCGTGCGCATCCCGCTCTCGACGATCGCACGTTGCGCGGCGAAGTAGTCGGCGACCGTGTACTTCCACTTCGCGTGCCGCTTGCGGAAGTCCTCGGTGAGGATCTCGCTGCCGCCGCCCGTGACCCAGTGGACGCCCGCGTCGCGCAGGCGCGCGGCGGCGTCCGCGAAGGAGAGCCGTGCGCGGTCGGCGAGGAAGACGAACTCGGCGACCGTCAGCGCGTAGAACTCGACCCGGTCGCCGTAGCGCTCGCGGACGGCGGCGAAGAGGTCGCAGTAGTAGTCGAGCGGCAGCTTGGGGTTGAACCCGCCGTTGAACCCCACGAGGTCGCCGCCCAGCTCGAGCAGCTCGTCGATCTTCGCGAAGACCTCCCCCCGGTCGAGGACGTACCCGCCCTCCTGGCTGGGGAGGACGTAGAATGCGCAGTAATCACATTGGGCAACACAGACGTTCGTGTAGTTGACGATCCGCATGATCATGTACGTCGCCTTGTCGGGCTCGTGCCAGCGGGCGCGTGCCTGCTGTGCGAGCGCTCTCAGCTCGTCGTCCGGAGCCTCGTTCCAGAGCCGCGCCGCCTGCTCGGTCGAGATGCGCGTCACGCCGGCACCGCCTCCTCGACCGTGACCTCGTCCGGGTCGAGCGTGTCCATGAACGAGCTCACCGAGAAGACCGCGTTGCCCGCGCCGGCGACGCCGTAGCCCGGAGGCGGCCGTAGGCCGTGCCGCCCGAGTGCGTCGCGATAGGCGTGCAGGAGGCGGATGTGGTACTCGAGCGGCGCCCCGTCCGGGTTCGCCCGGCCGAGCGGCGTCGTCGGCTCGGGGCACCAGGTCGTGAAGCGCGGCGTGATGCCGCGGCTCATGAACCAGTCGAGCCCCTCCGTGGTCGACGCGATCGCCTCGTCCACCGTCGCGAAGCCGTGCGGCCTGGCCATCTCCACGCCGGCGACGAAGTTCGGAATCACGTAGCGGGGCCCGAACACGTCGGCCGCGTCGAGGATCCGGCGGTGCCACTCCTCCCGGCCGACGTAGCGCTCCTTGCCCGGGCGAGATCAGGGTGAACAGCCGCTTGTCCCAGACCTCGTAGTTCGGGTGGTAGATCACGATCCCGTAGTCCTTGAAGCGCTGCACGTCGGCCTTCGGCAATGCCTGCGCGACCACCTTGCCGATCCAGCGACCGGGGAAGCGCTCCTCGATCGCCTGCGCGTAGCGGCCGTAGAAGTCCGCCTCCGCGAGCCCGTCGACGGTGCTCGTCACCGAGCCGCCGGTGAGCGTGTACGCCTTGCTCGTGCGTGCGGTGTCGAAGCGGTCGATCAGCTCGAGCGCCTCGAGCACGTCCGCCACCGGCTTGACGCCCGGTGTAGGGCCGGCCGGCCTTCTTGTGCTGGCGCCAGTTGTGGTTGATGTCGCAGAAGCCGCACTCCTCGTGCGCGCCGAAGTACTGACAGAGGCGCAGCACGGTGAGGTAGACGAGGTAGCCCCACTGGATCGTCGGCGCGGTCTCCATCACCGTCTTGCCACCGGCGAGCGCATGCCGGTAGTACTCGGGCATCGGCGGGAGCCCGACGTCGGCGATCGGCCGCCCCTCGAGCGACAGGCCGAGTGCGCCGTCCTCGCCGCGCTCGACGTGGTAGGGCGAGCCGGGGTTGACGCGAACCGACACGATCGTGCGCCGCAGCCCGTACGGGCCCCCGGTGAGCGCGACCTCCTCGGGCGGCCGGCGCCTCGCCGCCTCGCCGAGCTCGGTGAGAGGCTTCTGGTCGAACGAGAAGATGAAGTACGACTTCGGCTTGACCTCCCCGTCGAGGTTGTCCGAGAGGGCGTCGTCGTCGAACGCGATCCCGGTGCGCAGGAGGTCCTCCTTCAGCACGGCCTCCCGCGGCACGTCCGGGTACAGAGCCATGAGCGACTCGAGGAGCGCGGTACGGGTGGACGGAGCGACTGCGCTCACATGTGCACGGTATCCGTCGCGAAGACACCGCGGCGCCTGGTCGAGCGGGCGTGGCTACGCTCGGGGCGGATGCCGTGGCTGACGCAGACGATGCCCGCGTTGCCGGTCCGGGACATGGCCGCCGCGGTGGGGCTTCTACCGCGAGCGGCTCGAGTTCGAGGTCCTGCACCGAGACGGCGGCTTCGCGGTCCTCCGCCGGGACGAGGCGGTGCTCCACCTCTGGGAGTCGGGCGACGAGACGTGGCGCGGGCTGCAGCGCACGTCGGGCTCGTGATCCTCCGCCCGGAGTTCGTACGCAATTCGTGAGGATTCGGCGCTCCCGAACGGCGCTCCACTACCCTCGGCCGGGGTCGATGCGCCGTCTCGTCTCACTCGCCGCCGTCTCGTCGCTCGCCGCGGTCCTCCTGGCGCCGGGTGTCGCGGCCGCGCCGCGCGAGCTCTGGCCCGGCGTCACGTACGAGTCGGGCGTCCAATTCACCACCCACGGACCGGTCGCGATCAACGTGCTTCGGGGACCGAGGCCCGGTGGGTTGACGACCCTCGAGCCGGTGCTCTCGAACGACACGGTCGTCGGTCGCGAGACGCTGACCTCGATGGAGGTCCGGCTGCGGTCGACGGCCACGGCAGCCGGCGTCAACGGGGACTACTTCGCGCTCGCGACCGGCAAGCCCTCCGGCGTCCTGATGCGCGACGCCCAGCTGGTCGCGCCGCCGAACGCCGGGCGGGCCAGCGCTGGGATCCGCAGCGACGGGCTCCTCGACGTCCGGCGCGTCGCCTTCAAGGCGACGTGGCGGGCCGCCGTGACGTCGCGCGCCCTCGGCGCCCTCAACGCGGCGCCGGCCGCCAACGGGGCCGCGCTCTACACCGACGCGTACGGCCCTGCGACGCCCGCGCTTCCCGGCTCCGTCGCCGTGGTGCTCTTCCCGTTCCCGGCGGCGACGCCCCAGGTCGACCTCGCAGCACCCATCGCCGAGACCCGGACGGACGGCGGCGGCGTGACCATCCCGCCGGGCGGTGCCGTCCTCGTCGGCCGCGGCACGGCGGCCGCGGCCCTGCGGGCCGAGGCGGCCCCGGGCGGCACGATGGCCGTGAACCTCGGCCTCTCTCCATCCTGGCCCGACATGGTGGGCGCGATCGGGGGCGGACCGCAGATCGTGCGCAACGGCGCGCCGATCTTCCGGGCCGGCGAGGTGTTCACCACCAAGCAGCTCGGCCCGCGTGCCCCCCGCAGCGCCGTCGGCCAGCTCCGCGACGGGCGGATCGTGCTCGTCGCGGTCGACGGCAGGCAGCCGGGCTACAGCGTCGGCCTCACGAACTTCGAGCTCGCGCAGGCCCTCGTCCGGCTCGGCGCGGTCACGGGGATGGCGCTCGACAGCGGTGGCTCGACCACGATGGCGTTCGACGGTGCCCTCCTCAACCGCCCGTCGGACGGAGCCGAGCGGCGGATCTCGACCGCGCTCGCGTTCCTCTACCGCGGCGTCTTCGCCCCGGAGCCTCCCGCGCGCGTCTCACCGAACGGCGACGGCGTGGACGACACGCCGAGCCTCACGTACCGGCTCGTCCGGCCGTCGACCGTCACGCTCACGCTCCGGGCGCCGGACGGGTCGACGCCGGTCTCGACGACGGCGCAGCAGGCGCCGGGAACCTATCCCGTGCCGTTCCCGGGCGTGCCCGAGCAGGGCACCGCCGCCACCGGGGCGACGACCGTCGCCGGGGAGTGGACATTCCAGGTGAAGGCCGTCGACGACGTCGGGCAGAGCTCCGCGATGACGCGCGCCTTCGTCGTCGACGACACGCTCGGCTTCCTCCACGTGCCGAAGCTGCGCGCGGTGCCGGCGCAGGGCCGCGAGATCCCGGTCACCTTCCGACTCGCCCGCTCCGCCAGCGTGACGGTGACCGTGCTCGACGAGGCGGGCCGCGTGGTCCGCCGTGGTCTCGCCGTCCCCGCGGCCCGGGACGCCGGCGACCAGCGGGTCACCTGGGACGGCCTGGGCGCCAACCGCCGCCGCGTCGCAGGCCGGTTCACGGTGCACGTCGTCGCGACGTCGACGCTCGGTCGCTCGGAGCTGACGGCCCCGATCGTGATCCGCAAGGCGCAGCGCGGGTAGCCCCGTTGCGGTGTGGGCTCCCGCTGTCCGTGTCGCGGTTCGACACCTCCACGGGCCGGGCCTGCGCCCGGGGCGGCTAGCATCCCGCGATGCCGGTCGCCGGGATCGTCAGCGACATCACGACGTGGGTCACGGACGCGATCGGGAGCTACGGCCTCTACGCGGTCTTCCTGCTGATGATGATCGACGCGGTGTTCCCCGCCGCGAGCGAGGTCGTGATGGTCTACGGCGGCGCGGTCGCCTCGGGCGCGTTCGCCACGCAGTCGATCTCGCTGTTCGGCCACGAGTTCGAGAGCGGGCTTCCTGCCTACCTCGCGGTCGCGGTGGCCGGGACGATCGGTTATCTCATCGGCGCGATCGGCGGCTGGGCCCTCGGGGACTACCTCGGCCGTCCGTGGCTCGAGCGTCACGGCAGATGGCTGCACCTCGACGCCGGGAAGCTCGACCGCGCGGAGCGGTGGTTCGACCGCTGGGGGGAATGGGCCGTGTTCCTCGGCAGGATCACTCCGGTCGTGCGGTCCTTCATCTCCCTGCCCGCCGGCGTCTTCAGGGCCCGGTTCTGGCCGTACGTGTGGCTGACGCTGCTCGGCTCGGCGATCTGGTGCTTCGCCTTCGCCGGGGCGGGCTGGGCGGCCGGTGCGAGCTGGGAGTCGTTCCACCACGCGTTCCGCTTCGTCGACTACCTCGTCGTCGCCGTGGTCGTGCTCGCGCTCGCGTGGCTCGGGCGGCTGTACCTCAGGCGTCGCCGACGAGCCGCGGACGAGCCGGCCCAGCCCGGCCAGTAAACTCCTGACGTCGTGATCCCCCTCGTCGACGTCAAGGCGCAGTACGCGCCGTTCGTTCCCGAGCTACAGGAGCGCTTCGCGGAGGTGCTCGAGTCGGGCCGCTTCATCTTCGGCCCCGAGGTGGAGGCGTTCGAGCGCGAGGCGGCCGCCTACCTCGGCGTGCCGCACGCGATCGGGGTCGCGAACGGCACCGACGCGCTCGTTCTCTCGCTCGAGGCGATGGGCGTCGGCCGGGGCGACGATGTCATCTGCCCGGCGTTCACCTTCTATGCGACCGCCGAGGCGATCGCGCGCGTCGGGGCGACGCCCGTCTTCGCGGACATCGACCCCGTGACCCTCAACCTCGACCCGGACGCGGTCGCACGGCTCGCCACGGAGCGAACGAAGGCGGTCGTGCCGGTGCACCTCTTCGGACGCCCCGCACCGCTCGCCGAGCTGGCCTCGTTGGGTCTGCCGCTCCTGGAGGACGCCGCCCAGGCGTTCGGCGCGCCGGGGATCGCGACGACCGGCGTGTGCTCGACGTTCAGCTTCTTCCCGACGAAGAACCTCTTCGCGCTCGGTGACGGCGGCCTGGTCGCCTGCACCGACACCGCCGTGGCGGACACCGTGCGCATGCTGCGCTTCCACGGCTCCCGTGACAAGCGGACGTTCGAGCTCGTGGGGACGAACTCGCGGCTCGACGCGATCCAGGCGGCCGCGCTGCGGGTGTTCCTCCCGCACCTCGCCGGCTGGAACCGGTCGCGGCGGGAGGCGGCGGCGCGCTACGCCGAGCTCGGGCTCGGCGACGTTGTCGAGCTTCCGGCGGACGAGGCCGGGCACGTGTACCACATGTACGTCGTGCGGACGACCGAGCGCGAGCGCATCGCCGCCGCGCTCGACGATGCCGGGATCGCGTCCGCGTCGTACTACGTGACCCCGCTCCACCTCCAGCCGGCGATGGCGTACCTCGGGTACGCCCCCGGGTCGCTTCCGGAGACGGAGCGTGCGGCTGCGGAGAACCTTGCACTGCCGATGTGGGGTGGGATCGGCGTCGAACAGCAGGAACGGGTCGTCGCGACGGTGAAGTCCGCCGTCGGTGTCGTCGTGTAGAGGAGGCCGCGGTCGTGCGTAGCCCGGTGAGTCGCCACTCGATCTGGCAGGTCGGGGTCGACGCGATGCTGGTCGCAGCCGCCTGGTGGCTCGCCTGGAGCCTCCGCTTCGAGCACCGCGCCGGTCTACTACGACCGGTATCTCGACTGGTCGATCGTCGCGCTGGTCGTCGCGATCAAGCTGCCCGTCTTCGCCCTCTCCGGCTTCTACAACCGCTGGTGGCGCTACGTCTCGACGCGCGACATGTGGGGGCTGTTCCGCGGCGTCGTCCTCGCCTCGGTGGCCGTGTTCCTCGTCTTCACGCTCTTCGAGGTGCATCGCGTGGACGTCCCGCGCGGGGTCTGGTTCATCGACCTCCTCGTGTGCATGGCGCTCGTCGCCGGATCGCGCCTGCTCGCGCGGACGATCATCGAGCGGCCGCTGCCCGGCCGGATCGTGACGCGTGGCAAGGAGGCGGTCATCGTCGGCGCCGGCGACGCCGGCCAGCTCGTCGTCAAGGAGATGCAGCGCTCGCCCGCGCTCGGGTACACGCCGATCGGCCTGCTCGACGACGACCCGCGGAAGCGGAACCTGCGCCTCCACGGCGTGCGGGTGCTCGGCACGACGGCGGACCTCGACCAGGTCCTCCGCGACCGGCGCCCCGACGAGGTGCTGATCGCCATCCCGAGCGCGCCCGGCGAGCTGCGCGCGCGCATCGTCGAGACGGCCGGCGCGCACGACGTGCCGGTGAAGACGCTGCCGACGCTCTCCGACCTCGTGTCGGGCGATGCCGACCTCGCGCGCCAGCTGCGGCCCGTCGAGGTGGAGGACGTGCTCGGGCGCGAGCCGGTCGAGGTCGACTTCGCGTCGATCTCGGAGTACCTCAAGGACGAGGTCGTGCTCGTGACGGGGGGCGGGGGCTCGATCGGCTCGGAGCTCTGCAGGCAGATCGCGCGGATCGGCCCGGCGAAGCTCGTCCTCCTCGACCACGCCGAGCCGGCGCTCTTCGAGATCGAGCGAGAGCTCGTGCGCGAGCGGGGATTCCGCGCGGCTGCGGCGGTGGTCGGCGACGTCCGCGATCCGGTGAAGCTCCGCCAGGTGTTCGACAAGTACCGCCCCGGCGTGGTGTTCCACGCCGCCGCGTACAAGCACGTCGCGCTGATGGAGGCGAACCCGCTCGAGGCGGTGCGCAACAACACGCTCGGCACGCGGGTCGTCGCGGACGTCGCCGTCGAGTACGGCGCGAAGCGGTTCGTCCTCGTGTCGACCGACAAGGCCGCCAACCCGAAGACCGTCATGGGCCAGTCGAAGGCGCTCGCCGAGTGGATCGTCGAGACCTGGGGCCACCGCGCAGACGTCACCACCCGGTTCGTGGCCGTCCGCTTCGGGAACGTGCTGGGCTCGTCCGGCTCGGTCGTCCCGATCTTCCGCCGCCAGATCGCGCGCGGAGGCCCGGTCACCGTCACCCACGCGGACATGACGCGCTTCTTCATGACGATCCCCGAGGCGGTGCAGCTGATCGTGCAGGCGGGCGCGATCGGCGGGCGGGGCCAGGTCTACGTCCTCGACATGGGCGAGCCGGTGCGGATCGTCGACCTCGCCGAGAAGATGATCCGGCTCTCCGGCAAGGAGCCGGGAACGGAGATCGCGATCGAGTACGTCGGGCCTGCTCCGGGCGAGAAGCTCCACGAGGAGCTCGTCGGGGACGGCGAGACCGTGTCCCCGAGCCGCCATCCGAAGATCGACCTCATCACGCGGCCGCCGGTCGACCCGGATTGGCTCGAGTCCGAGCTGGCCCTGCTCGAGCGGCTGGTCGAGGACGGCGAGACGCTCGAGCTCGTCGGCGAGCTGCGCCGCCTCCTCGGCGAGCCGAGGCGCGAGCACGCCGGCGCCCCCGAGCCGGGGCCGGTGCCATAGCAGCCGGCGCGCCGGCGTTCGTCGTGGGCGACGTCCACGGCTGTCGCGACGTGCTCGTGGGTCTGCTCCGCGACGCCGGTCTGGTCGACGCGGACGAGCGCTGGACCGGAGGCGACGCGCGCGTCTGGCTCGTCGGCGACCTGACCGACAGAGGCCCCGACGGGATCGGCGCGATCGACCTCGTCCGACGCCTCGAGGAGGAGAGCGGCGGCGCGATGCGGTGTCTGCTCGGAAACCACGAGGTGCTCCTGCTCTCCGTGGCCCGCTTCGGCGACGAGCAGACGAGCATCCCGGGCGAGTCCTTCCACGAGCTGTGGAGGCGGAACGGCGGCGTCGAGGCCGACCTGCGGGCGCTCACACCCGATCACGTCGCGTGGCTCACCGCCCTGCCGCCGCTCGCCCTCGAGGGGGACACGTTGCTGATCCACGCCGACACGCCTGCATACCTCGACGCTCGGGCGCTCGATCGACGCGGTCGCAAGGGCAGCGCGCGCGGTTCTCGCAGCGGGCTCGGCACGCGAGCTCGACGACCTGCTGGTGGTCGTCTCCGACCGGATGCGCCTCGACGACCCGGCCGCCGTGCAGGCTCTGCTCGGGGCCTTCGGGGGCACGCGGATCGTGCATGGCCACACGCCGATCGCCTCGCTCCTCGGAGTCGACCCGCGGGACGTGACCGGCCCGCTCGTGTACGGCGAGGGCCTCGTGACGAACGTCGACCACTGCCTGTTCGCGGGCGGCCCGGGGTTCGTCACAAGGCTGTGAGGAGAAGATCGAGGAGGAGCGCCGGATCGCGGGTGGCGCGCTGGCGTGCCCGGCGGCTTGCGCTCGACGGCGATGCCGGACGGATCGTCCAGCGTCCGCAACCGTCGTTCGGCGACGAGTTGCTCGTCGACGGCTCCCATGCGACCCGAGAACGTCGTGTAGACGGGCGTCCCGAGGGCGACCGCCTCGCGGTTCATCGTCCCCCCGGCCGAGACGACGAGATCGGCGAGGGCGACGAGGCTCGAGGCGTCGACCGCCCGCCCGGGCACGAGCAGGGAGGGAAGCGAGAGATCTCGGATCGACTCACGTTGCTCCGGGGTGCGCGGAAGCACGACCGCGTGGACGGCCGGATCGGTCCCGAGCCGCTCCAGCACACCGGCGAAGAGCGGGTTGCGCGTGGCGGTGGTACAGCGAGACCTCGGGCGGCGTCCGCACCACCGCGAGGATCCGCGACCGGTCGACGCCGACCGAGTCGAGAACTGCGGCATCCGGCACGAAGCCGCGGAGGTAGTACTCCTCCTTGAGCCCGGGATAGCGCCGGACCTTGGCCTCCCCGGCGCCGATCCGGTCGAGGCGATCCTGCGGGATCACCTCGGGGACGACCACCCGGGTCGCCGCCCGGCAGCCGAGCCCGTGCTGCGCGAGCGCGAACTCGTAGTCGAAGGCGTACGAGGACGGGATGCCGAGCGACCGCGCGGCGAGCGGCAGCTCGTGGGAGGCATGCGACAGCGCGACGTCGAAGCGTCTCCTCCGGGCGAAGCGCCGCAGCGCCCGCAGCCTGGACGCCATCGCGTGGACCTTCCCCATGCGGGACGATCCCGCATGGGGCGGGCCGACGACGGTGTGCTCGAGCCCTGCGTCCTCGAGCAGCTCGAGCGTCTGCGCGAAGTCGCGCGCTGTGATCGACACGTCGTGCCCGCGGGTCTCGAGCAGGGCGACCAGCGGCCGGAAGAAGACGACGTGCGGCGAGTTGGTGACGTCGACCCAGACGCGCATGGACCTCTTCTATAACATTCGCTTATGGATACGCGCCAGCTGGCCGCGTTCTGCGCCGTCGTCGAACGGCGCTCGTTCTCGCAGGCGGCAGAGCAGCTGGGCGTCACGCAGCCCGCCGTGTCCCTCCAGGTGCGTGCGTTGGAGAAGCGGCTCGGGACGCAGCTCCTCGACCGATCCGGACGCCGCGTCGAGACGACCGAGGCGGGGGCCCGCCTCTATCGCGGTGCGCAGCGGCTGCTCGCGCTCGAGCAGCAGGTGCTCGACGACGTCGCGGCAGAGGGCGACGGAGACCTGTCCGGGCCGCTCTCCATCGGGGCGTCGACCGGGCCCGCCGCCGTCGTCGTGCCGCAGCTCCTCTGCGCGTTCCAGGTGGCCCATCCCGCCGTGCGGGTCGCGCTCGAGGTGCACGACACGCGGATGGTCGTCGAGCTCGTCGCGGAGCGTCGGCTCGAGCTCGGCATCGTCGGCGCGGCGCCCCGTCACAGGGCGGTGCGCTTCGAGCCCTTCGCATACGACGAGGTCGTCCTCGTCTGCCCGCCGGATCATCGGTTCGCCGGCCGCACCGTCGAGGTGCACGAGCTCGCGTCCGAGCTGCTCGTCGTGATGCAGGAGGGTGCAGGCGTGCGCAGGATCGTCGAGGACGAGCTGCGCCGGCTCGGCGTGCGGCTGCGCGACCTCGACCCGCGTCTCGAGCTCGGACTCCAGGAGTCGGTGAGGAGCGCGGTGCTCGCGGGCTACGGCGTCACCTTCATCTCGCGTGCCGCGGTCGAGGCGGACCTCGCGTCGGGCACGCTCGCCGAGGCGCGCGTCGACGGGATGGACGGGCGGCGGGCGATCTCGCTCGTCCGCGGCACGACGCGGGTACAGACCCGCGTCGCCGACGCCTTCGTGGGGTTCGCGCGGGACCGGATGACGACGCTCGGTGGGCTCGGGCTCGTCCCCGCGGCACCGGACGACGAGTGAGCGACGCGCAGCCGAGGATCGTGCGCTTCGGGGCAGGCTCCCTCGCCGAGCTCGCGGACGTCTGCGACGAGGCGGGCGTCTCGAGGCCCGTTCTCATCGCGACCCGTCGAGGGGCGGCCGCGGCTTCCGGGCTTCCCGTCGTCGCGGCGTTCGAGGGCGTTCGCCCGCACGTCCCGGTCGAGACCGTGCGCGAGGCAGCGGCGCTCGTCCGGAAGGTCGGCGCCGACGGCCTGGTCGGGCTCGGCGGGGGAAGTGCGGTCGACACGTGCAAGGCGGTGGTCGCGGAACTGGCGGCCGGCGCCGACGACCCGTTGCCACGCGTCGTCGCGATACCCACGACCTATGCGGGCGCGGAGTGGACGCCGTACTTCGGGATGCTTCTCGCACCGGGTCGGAAGGGAGGGGGCGCAGACGACCGCGCCAGGCCTGCGGCGGCGATCTACGACCCGGAGCTGACCCTCGAGCTGCCGCTCGGGGCGACGGTCGGCACGGCGATGAACGCGCTCGCACACTGCGCGGAGGCGTTCTACCACCCCGAGCGCACCCCGTCCGCCGAGCGTCACGCCGCCGCCGGCGCGACCGCGATCGGCTACGCACTCCCGCTCGTCGTGGAGCAACCCGATGCGATCTACGGCAGGACCCGTCTGCTCGAGGGGGCGATGCGGGCGGCGCTCGCGCTCGCCGACTCGGGGCTCTGCCTCGGCCATGCGATGGCCCAGGCGCTCGGGGGCCGTTACGGGCTGCCCCAGGGGTCGACGAACGCGGTCTGCCTTCCCGCTGCGCTCCGCTACAACGCCGCGGTGGTCCCGGAGGCCGTCGCCCGGCTCGCCGAGGCGCTCGGCGTCGACGACGCACCGGCCCGCGTCGAAGCGCTCGCGCGGCTCGGCGGCTTCGGTCGGCTTCGCGACCTCGGCGTTCCCGTGGACGAGCTGGACGGCGTCGCGGCGGAGGTCGTCGCCCGCCGCGGCGCTCGGGCGAATCCCCGTCCGGTGACCGCCGCCGAGGTGGCGGAGCTCCTCCACACCGTCTGGTGAGACCCGTCACGTGAACCGCTCGCCCTCGTCGCGGCGGTAGCCCCACCAGGCGAGGGCGAGGAACACGCCGCCCCACGCGACCAGCGCGGCGACGTGGTGGAGCGGGACGGGACGGTCTCCCGTGGCGATCGGGTCGAGAACCTCCATCCAGCTCCTGGTCGGGAGGAACTGAGACGCCAGGTCGACGTCGTGCGGGACGTCCTCGGTCGGGCGCATCCACAGGAACCCGCCGACCGCGAGCGGGAGGTACAGGATGTTGGCCACCGGGAGTGCGGCGCGGGGTGGCAGCCAATACCCGAACGCAATGCCGAGGAGCGCAAAGGGGATGCTGCCGACGAGAAGGGCGAGGCCGAGGGCGGCGAGCCTCCACGGCGCCATCTCGACCCGGTACGCGGTGAAGGCGACCAGGCCCACGGCAGTGACGGTGGCGGCCGCGAAGGCAAGCGCGGACAACACCCGTCCCGCGAGCCGCGTCGTGGGGGCGGCCGGCAGCGTGCGGAGGTACGCCTCCCACGGGGTCGTGCGGCTCGTCGCGATTCCGACCCCGAACTGGAAGAACGCCACGGTGAGCAGCGCGGTCGCGGCGAAACCCGCGAGCAGCCGGTCGGGCTCACCCTGCTCGAACCGGCGGCCGAAGACGAGGAGCAGGATCGCGGGGAAGGCGATCGTCGGGACGGCATAGGCCGGGTACCGCGCGAGGTTGGCCGTCTCGGCACGGGCGTGGGCGAGCACGAGCCTCACCCGGCCCGCCCGGTCAGGGTCACGAACGCGTCCTCGAGGCTCACGGGCGCGACCTCGAGCTCCCGGAACGGCACACCCGCGCGGACGAGCTCGGCGACGAAGGCGTCGGCGTCCTCGACGTAGACGACGTGCCGGTCGCCGCGCGTCTCCACCGAGACGATCCCCCGGAGCGGAGGAAGCGTCGCCGCTCGCAGGGTCACCTTCGCCATGCCCCCGTGCGCCCGGATCTCGGCCACGGTCCCCTGGAGCAGGGTTTGTCCGCCGGTGAGGAGCACGACCCGAGTCGCGATCTCCTCCGCCTCCGCCAGCTGCTGGGTCGTCAGGAGCACGGCGCCGCCGGCCGCGGCGCGCTCCGTGAGGTCGTGAAGGAGCGCGCGACGCGCACCCGCGTCCATCCCCGCGGTCGGCTCGTCCAGGAAGAGGACGTCGGGCTCGCCGGCGAGCGCGAGCGCGACGGCGAGCCGTCGTCGCTGGCCTCCCGAGAGACCGGCGGCGTGGCGGTCCGAGGCCGTGGCAAGGTCGAGACGCGCGAGGATCTCCGGTGTGGGCGGTGCCGCCGCGAAGTGCGCCCGAACGAGGTCGACCACCTCGTGGACGCGGAGCCCGGGCGGGAAGCCCACGTCCTGGAGCACGGCGCCGACGCTTCGGCGTGCCGCCGGATCTCGCGGGTCGCGGCCGCAGAGCTCGACGTGACCGGCGTCCGGGCGACGGAGCCCCAGCATGATCGCGACCGCCGTCGACTTGCCTGCACCGTTCGGCCCGAGCAGCGCGACGACCTCGCCCCGACGCAGTTCGAGGTCGACGGCGTCGAGGGCGCGCAGCTGCCCGAACGACTTGGAGACGCCCTGGAGAAGGGCGGCGGGCGGCATGCGCGTCACGGTCGGTTCGTGCATCGGGCTGGAGCCCGCTGACGGCCCGACGGATGGTACGAGCCCGGGAGCCCGGTGACCAGTGTCCGAAAGCGACAGATCGGTCGCCGCCACCGGTGTGAGGCCCACGAGCAGGTTGTAGGTGCCGTGGGCGGCGATCGCTGCCGTCAGGCGGCCCGTCGCCAGAAATGCGAGCCCGAACAGCGAGCCGGTCGCGAGGTGCGCCCACGCCCTCCGTCCGAGCCGGCTCAGGTGGGCGGCGGCGAACAGCACCGTGCTGACCAGCAGCGCTCCCAGAGGCCCGAAGGGATGGACGAGTGGGGCGAGGACGAGCGCACGCCAGATGCCCTCCTCCTCGGCCGACTTCGCGGTGAGCACGACGCCCCGCGCCACCAGCCGCTCGCGCGGAACGGCGACGAGCGCCGCCGCCGCGATCGGTCGCCGCGCGAGCGCGAGGAACGCAGCGCCGCCGAGAAGGCAGCCGAACGTGAGCGCCTCCGCCGCTGGATGGAGGCTCGGGTCGAGGGGGCGCACGCCCGGCCCGAGCAGCGCGCACCCGATCGCGATCCCGAACCAGGTCGCCGGCCGCCGAACGGCAGCTCGTGTCATCGCGCCATGTGCCCGAGCGGGAAGAGGTAGAGGGATGCCTCGTGGATGCCGTCGACCCCGAGGAACGCGTCGACCTCGCGGTCGTAGAACCCTCCGACCGGGACTGCCGCCAGGCGAAGGGCGGCCGCGGCCAGAAGGAGGTTCTGGCCGACGTGCCCCGCCTCCATCAGCGCAAAGCGGTACGCGCGCGCTCCGTACTTGAACCGCGACCGCCAGAAGACGGCGGTCAGCGCGACGACGGCCGCGCTGTCGTCGACGACCGCGCCGTACGGCGTCAGAGCCTCGCCTGCGGGTGATGCGAGCGGTCGCAGGAGCTCGAGGCCGTGCCGGAGCGGGTCGTAGTGGTACAGGGCGTGGTCGAGGCCGTCGACCCGGTGGCACGCGCAGTAGAGCTCGAGGGGATAGAGCGCTCCGCCGGAAGGCGCGCTCCGCAGCGCTTGCGGCGTCCCGTCGATCGCCCCGGTCACGCCGTATGCGGCTCGAAGCACCGCCGCGAGCTCTCGAAGCGCGAGCGGCTCGGGCCGGAACGTGCGATGCGACCTGCGCGAGGCGAGCGCGTCGGCGAGCGTCGGCCGGCCGAGGGGCGCCTCCGGCAGCGCGACGAACGGCCGGTGGGGGAAGCGCTTGACAGAACGGCTCGCCGTGATCCGCATCGTGAGGCTGCGCTCGAGGCGCGCCGTGCCGACCACCTCGGGGTCCGACACACCGGCGTACATCCGCGACGCCTCGTGGAAGTCCTCGGTCGGATCCGCCCCGACGAGCGTGTCGGCACCGGTGATGCCCGTCAGCCGAACCGTCGGGACGACCGGGGCGGGCGTCGGCGGGGACGTGTCGGGGAAGGCGCTCACGGGAACGGGTGCGGGAGCGGGTTCAGGTCACGCAGGCGCAGCGGCGCCGGCATCAGGCCGGCCTCGTGCGGGGCGTCCAGGAGACGGGAGCCGCCCAGGAACCGGGCACGGTGCGAGACGTCGAGCGCGCACAGCTCCGGAGTCACCACGCGGGCGACGCTCAGGTCGAGCGCCCGGATGTCGGGCGAGGTGACGTCGACCGCGTACGCGGTGACGCCGTGGCGCTCGAGCCTCCGCACCACCGCTTCGATCTGGGATCGTGGCGTGGCGCCTTCGAGCGGGGGAACAGCCCCCGTCGGCCGTCGCTCCGTCGAGGCGACCAGGAACGACGCGAGCTCGGCGTTCTCGGGCCGCGTGTAGAAGAGCATGTGGTCGTCGAACGTCTCGATCGCCTCCGGCTCGGGCACGCCGGCATCGGGTCGCGCGATCGTCTGTTGCCGGAGCCAGCGATAGACGCCGAACCCTTCCGCGAGGGCCTTCAGCCAGGCCTCGCCGACGGTGCTCGCCGCGCCGGCGCCGACGGCGAGCGGCGCGCGCGAATCGAGCCCACCGTGGACCACCGCGATCGCGACCGGGACGTCGAGGAAGCAGCCGCCGTCGACGACGTCGAACGCGATGCCGGTCGCGCCGAAGTACCGTCGGTCGAGCGCGGTCAGGGTGTGGTCGGCCGACCAGTCGAGGAGCGGGAGGGACAGCCTGCACTTCCAGGCGAGCATCACCGCGTCGCGCTCGACCACCTCGAGGAGTGCTGCGAGGACAGCCTCGGTGAAGGTCGGAGCGCATGCGAGCCCGCTCGACGTCGAGTAGGCGATCGGTCGGCTGGCGGTTGCCGGCCGGCCCAGGTACACGAGCTCGGCGGGGAGGTGGACCGAGCGCCCGTCCGGGAGGGAGACGCCCTCGACGAACGTCGTCCGCGTGTCCTCGGTGAACGCGGCGAACGGAAAGGTTGCGTCCTCGAGTTGCGTCGGGTGGAAGAGCGCAAAGCTCGATGGCCGGACTGCGGCGTCGCCGAGCGCGCGCGCAGTCGTCAGCCGCAGACGCTCCCGAGGGACGAAGAGCGCCGAGTACCGCTCGAGCGCCTCGCCGATCGCCGCCGCCCGCGCCCGAGCCGGCTGCGGGTGGGCGCCGCTCCCGAACGGCACGGTCTCGCCGCCGAGCGTCCGTCGCGCCGACGCCAGCTCACCCGCGCAGTTCGGAAGCGAGGCCTCGTCCGGCGTGTGCGTTGTCGAGACGGTCCGGGTCACGATGCCCACGAGCGGCGAGACCGCATCGTCGAGCCGCTCGAGCGCACGCTCGACGCCGGTGAAGGGCTCGTCGGTGAGCAGCGTCGTCATGCGACGGCCTCGAACCAGGGGGACGGGATCGCCCGCGCATGCGGGCCACAGACCTCGCAACGGGGGACGCGCAGGAGTCGGTCGAACCGCAGGCGCACGATCGCGCCTGCCTCGAGCGCATAGAAGCGCCCGGGAAGCGTCGGGTCCGCCGTCGTCAGCCAGCGGACGGCGATCACCGTCGTGAGTGCGGCCGTGAGCGCCGCGAGGGGCAACGGCGGCGGTGTGCGCCGCGGCACGCGGTCGACCAGGTCGAAGTCCTCGTCGAACCCCGACGCCGCGGCGCGCCGCGCCACGAAGCACGCCCGGCACCCGGACACGCCGGGCAGGAAGACCGGCCCCGCGACGACGAACCGGCCGTCGTAGGGGAGGGCCTGGAGCCACGGGTCGCCGCGCCCGAGCGCGCGATCGTTGAGCCGCTGGAGGGCATGCAGCTCGGAGTGCTCGGGCGCGGCGACGACGAACGAGCCCGGCTCGGGCTCGGCTTCGAGCGGCACGGGCTCGACGCGCCCGATGCCGGCATCCTTCAGCTGGCGGACGAGCTCGCGCGCGGTCGCCCCCGACCCCAGGACACCGACGTGGGCCTGCTCGAGGGCGTTCGCGGCCGCACCCGCGGTCGTGGCGCGCGTGACCGCCGCGACGTAGGTCGCCGTCGCTCCGGCGGGGCCGCCGTCCGGCTCGGGACCGTCGACGAGGAGCTCGTTCTCGGCGAGCAACCCGAGGGCGTTCTCGATGGCCGGGGCGATCGCAGGACCGAGCGCCGCACAGAGGTCGGCCGCCGTGCGTGTCCCGTCGAGGAGCGGCAGCAGTCGCGGCAGAAGCGCCTCTGCGGCTCCGCCCTCGAGCGTGACGAGGGTTCCCGAGTGCTCGACCAGGACACGTCCGCGGTCCTCCACGAGCCGGCACCAGGGCGCGAGAGCCGGGTGCCGCGGCACGTTCGCGCCCGGTGCCGCCGGCCGCGTCACCAGCAGAGGGTCGTGCAGGTGCAGCAGAGGATGACGGAGCAGCAGAGACCGCTCGAACACGGCTCGTCCTCGACGGCCGCGTACGTCGCGACGCCGTAGCCTCGCACGTTGGCGGACAGGTCGAGCAGCTCCTCGCTGAGCTCTTCGAACATCGGACAGCTCCTTTCGGTGTGGGAATCGACAGTTGCCAGTTTTGCGAATGGGCGGCGCATGCGCCAGATGGCGTTCGTGGCAAGAGTGCGCCGATCGCTCCACAGGCCGAGGATGTGCTCTGCGCGCGCCCCTACACTCCCGGTCGTGTCGGTGCGCGCTCCACGCATCCTCGCCGTGGCCTCGGCCGTGGACCTCGACTTCCGCTACGGGTGCACGCCCGCGTGGTGGCAGCTCTGGAAGGGGCTCTACGAGGCCGGTGCTGATCTCGTCGTCACTCCGTATCGCGGGCGCCCGATCGAGTCGCCGTGGTGGCGCACCGCGCCGAACCCGACGTACCGCGAGGGCGAGAGCTACGCGGCGCTCCGCAGCGGGCTTGCGCGGCTCAAGGGAGACCGCTACCTGCGCCGCGCGGAGGAGAGCCCGGAGGACAGCGCGTTCGACAAGCTGACCAGGGAGACGATCTGGAAGGTCGTCACCCCGCGCTGGCGCCGCCACCTCGACCGGCTCGTCGCGCGCGAGCGTCCCGAGGCGGTGCTCGTCTTCACCGTGCCGATGGCGCACTTTCGGGGCATCCCGACGTACCTCCGCGAGCGTTACGGCATCCCGGTCGTGTTCTACGACGGGGACGTGCCCATGAGCCTGCCCGAGTTCGGCGGCATGGACACGGGGTTCAACTACTACCACGGGGCCGATCCGTCGGAGTACGACCTCGTGCTCTCGAACTCCGAGGGGGGCATCGAGCGCCTGCTCGAGCTGGGCGCGCGACGGGCGGAGCCCGTGCTCTGGGCGGCGGATCCGGAGTTCTTCCGGCCGCTCCCCGTGGAGAAGGCCTGCGACGTCTTCTTCTACGGCTACGGCGACAAGTTCCGCCGCGAGTGGATGGCTGCGCTGGTGGGCGAGCCGAGCCGGCGCGACCCGCGCATCGACTTCGCCCTCGGCGGACGCGACTTCCAGGGGGACGTCGGCCGAGCACGGGAGATCGGCGACGTGCCGTTCAACGTCTTCGCGCGGGCGATCTCGGCGGCGCGCGTCAACCTCAACCTGACCCGCCGTGCGCACGCGACCGTCGACGGGTCGTCGACGTGTCGCCCGTTCGAGCTTGCCTCCGCGGGCGCGGCGATCGTCTCGAACCCGCACGCGGGGCTCGAGCGCTGGTTCGAGCCCGGCAGCGAGCTGATCGTCGTCGCGGACGCCGACGAGGCCCTCGAGGCGTATCGCGCGCTGCTGGACGACCCTGCCGAGGCGGAGGCGATGGGCGGCCGCGCGCGTGAGCGCGTGCTCGACGAGCACACGTATGCGCATCGTGCGCGGCAGGTGCTGCGGCTGCTCCGGCTCGAGTCGGCGGTGCATGCGTGACGCCCCGGCTGGTCGCGATCGTGCCCGCGCTCGACGAGGAGGGAGCGATCGGCGCGGTCGTCGCGGCGATCGCTGCGTTCGACCCCGGGATCGACGTCGTCGTCGTCGACGACGGCTCGTCCGACGCCACGGCCGCCGTCGCCGCGCGCGCCGGCGCGACCGTGGTCAGCCTCCCCTTCAACCTCGGCATCGGCGCCGCCGTCCAGACGGGCTTCCGGTGGGCCCTCGAGCGGGACTACGACGTCGCGGTGCGGCTCGACGGCGACGGCCAGCACGACCCCGCCGAGCTGCCGAAGCTGCTCGCCCCGCTCGCGCGCGGCGAGGCCGACGTCGTCACCGGCTCGCGCTTCCGCGACGACGAGGACGGGTACCGGCCGCCGCTCGGCCGGCGCATCGGGATCACGTGGTTCGCGCGGCTCGTCTCCATGCTGGCCGGGCCAGCGCGTGACCGACACGACCTCCGGCTTCCAGGCGTTGAACCGCGAGGGAATCGCCCTGTTCGCGCGCGACTACCCCAGCGACTACCCGGAGGTCGAGGCGACGGTGCTCGTCCTGAAGCACCGGCTCCGGCTCGTCGAGGTGCCCGTCCAGATGCGCGAGCGCGAGCACGGGTCGTCGTCCATCACCTTCCTGCGCTCCGTCTACTACGCGATCAAGGTGACGCTCGCGCTGTTCGTCGCGATGGGCCGCCGGTACGCCGTTCCCTCGGAGGGGGCGAAGCCGTGACGCCGGTACGGATCTCGATCGCGGCCGCGATCGGCTCCCTGCTCCTGATCCTGATCGTGCTGGAGCTGATCCGCGGGCGCCGGCTCAAGGAGCGCTACGCCCTGCTCTGGCTCGTCACGGGCCTCGTGCTCCTCGTCCTCTCGGCCTGGCGCGGCGGGCTCAACACGATCGCCGGCTGGCTCGGCGTGTCGGGCTATCCGCCCGCGATCCTGTTCGCCGCGGCGATCATGTTCGTGATCGCCGTCCTGCTCCACTACTCGACCGTGTTGTCGAAGCTGACGGACGACAACGTGCTGCTCGCCCAGGAGGTGGCTCTGCTCCGGGCCCGGCTCGACGCCGTCGAGGCGGCGGCGCAGCGGGACGCTAGCCCGGAGGCGCCGGCGGGGCGACGGACGGGCTGATCGCGAAGACGTCGCCCCGGGTCTCGTCGTCGAGCCAGTTCGCCGCGACGCCGATCCGGTAGAGCGCGTCCGGGGGCGGGTCGCGGTCGACGAACGTGTGGTCGCGCGTGGTGACGAGCGTCTCGGCGCGCAGGTCGCAGCGGTCGACGCCGCGGTTCTCGCAGACCATCTCGGAGAAGCCGCGCGAGAGGGAGCTCCGGTACACGCGGTAGAAGGTGTCGGCGCGGGTGGTCGAGTCGGTCCAGCGGAGGACGTTGTCCCCGCCGGAGCGGTGCACGGTGAGCGAGACGACGTTCGGGTCCGCCGGGACGCCGATGTTGTCCACCACGAGCTCCGGGATGGCGTATCCGGGCCGCCCGTCCGGGTTGTTCTGCACGTGGAACTGGGACGCCGAGAGGAGGACGACGAGAGGCACGACGGCGAGGAGCGCGACGACGGCCGCCGTCGGATAGAGAGCCGGCCGCCGGCCGGGATCGGGCGCGAGCCGCGTCCCCATCCGGTCGACGAGGGTCGGGACGAGCAGCGGGACCGCCGCCGTGAGGAGCACGAACGCGGGGAGCGCGGGCATGATCAGCCGCCAGAAGCTTCCGGACTCGACGGTCGCGACGTCGGCGGCGCCCTTCACGACGACGTAGCCGAGCAGCCAGGTCAGGAGCAGGCCCGCCGCAGGGACCGACCGCCGCGCGACGGCGATCGTGCCGGCCAGCGGCAGGAACTGGAGGACGCGCGCGCTCCAGGTGAACTCCCGGAGGTTCGACATGTTCTCGCGCCACGTGTCGGGGTCGAGGCGCACCGTGCGGTCGAGCCAGCTCGTCGCAGACACCATCACCGGGTCGCCGAGCCCCGCCGCGAGCCGCGTCGCCTCGCCCTGCGCGAAGAGCGGCACCTCCCCCAGGCCGCGCGACTTCCAGATCGTGAGGGCGAGCAGCGCCGGGGCGAGCGAGACGAGGAAGAGCGGGAGGTGGGCCCACCGGCGGGCGAGCGCGAACGCCACGAGAGGGCCGGCGAGAAAGAGCGCGTTGGCGGGCTTCAGCGCGAGCGCCACGCCGGCGAACGTCCCCGCGAGCACGGCCTCGCGGTAGGCGGCGGCGCGGAGCGCCCGGACGGTGAACGCGACCGCGACGAGCACCGCGACGACCGACGGGAAGTCGGCCTGCTGGGTCAGTCCCAGCGCCTGCGGCAGGAACTGGTCGACCCACGAGTCGTGGTAGCGCTGGACGAAGTACGGAATCGCGACGAACGGTGCGACCGCGAACGCCGCCGCGCACCAGACGCCCGCGAGCCGGCCCGCGACGCGCGCGCCGATGTCGTAGACCGCGAGCGTCGCGACCGGCGCCAGCACGCCGACCTGCAGCGCGGTCGTCAGCGGGAGGAGCTGCACCGAGCTCGAGCCCGTGATCCACGTGAGCGGCGCGAGCAGCATCGGCCAGCCGTGTCCCGTCAAGGCGTAGCCGATCATCCCCTTCCCGAGGAGCCAGCCGGAGGTGACGAGCCAGATCTGGTCGCCGCCCTGGTACGTCAGCCATCCGTTGTGGTTGACCGAGAAGAAGAGCGCGACGGTGGCGAGGGCCTGGAACGCGAGGATCGCGGCGAGCGCGACGAGCACGTGCCGCGCAATGGCGTCGGCCGCGCGGCCCAGCCACGCAACCACGCGGTTGGGGCGGGCGGCGGCCGCTGCGACGCTCACGCCGGGTGGTTCTCCCGGTACCAGGCGACCGTCCGGGCGAGGCCGTCCTGCAGCGTCACCTCGGCCGTGAAGCCAAAGAGCTCCTCGGCCCGCGTCGTGTCGAGCCTGCGGCGCGGCTGCCCGTTCGGCCTCGAGGTGTCCCAGCGGATGGTCCCGTCGAAGCCCGTCGCCTCCCGCACCAGGGTCGCGAGGTCGCCGATCGCGATCTCCTCGCCGGTGCCGAGGTTGACGGGGTCGGGGCCGTCGTAGCGCTCTGCCGCGAGCGCGAGGCCGTTCACGCAGTCGTCGACGTAGAGGAACTCGCGGGTCGGCGTCCCGTCGCCCCACAGCACGATCTCCCGCTCTCCCCGCTCCTGCGCCTCGACCATCTTGCGGATCAACGCCGGGATCACGTGCGAGGTCTCGAGGTCGAAGTTGTCCCCCGGCCCGTAGAGGTTCACGGGGAGCAGGAAGATCGCATTCGTCCCGTACTGCTCCCGGTACGCCTGGGCGCCCACGAGGATCGCCTTCTTCGCGACCCCGTAGGGCGCATTCGTCTCCTCCGGGTAGCCGTTCCAGAGATCCTCCTCGCGGAACGGAACCGGGGTGAGCTTGGGGTATGCGCAGATCGTCCCGGCGATCACGAGCTTCCGCGTCGCATGGAGACGCGCCTGCTCCAGCACGTGGGCGCCCATCATCAGGTTCGCATACCAGTAGCGCCCGGGGTTGGCGCGGTTCGCGCCGATCCCGCCGACCTCGGCGGCGAGGTGGAAGACGAGCTCCGGCCGGGTCTCGTCGAACAGTCGCGCCGTCTCCTCCATCGAGGTCAGGTCGTGGTCGCGACGGCGCGCGATCGCGACGTCGTGCCCCTCGGCCTCGAGGCGCGCGACGAGGCGCGAGCCGAGGAACCCACCGCCGCCCGTGACGAGAACGCGCACCGGCGAAAGCTAGCGCGGGACGGCGTCCCGGGTAGGGAGCGCCCGGAGCGACGGCGGGCTCCCCGGGCGCCACGGAGATCGCTGGCGTGGGCCGTAGGCTTCGGGCGGTGCGGACGCGTCCAACACGGATCGGACTGGGGTCGCTCGCGACGGGCGCCGTCACCGCCCTCGGGATCGCGGTGCAGACCGGGCTCGCTGCGGTCGTCGGCGTCGTCATCGCGCGCAAGCTCGGGCGGACCGCGGAGACGGACGGGTTCTTCGCGGCCTACGGCGTGTTCATCGTGCTCGCGCTCGCGGCGACCGCCGTCCGCGTGACGGTGCTGCCTCCGCTCGCCCGCGCCCGCGACGCCGGGCGGCTGTCCTCGGAGACGGCGTCGTACGCGGTCGCCGTCGGCCTCGTGTCGCTCCCGCTCCTCGTGGTGACCGTGCTCGCGGCACGGCCGATCGCCGAGCTGCTCACCGGGTTCGGGCCGGACGCCGCGGTCGACGCGGCCGCGGCGGCGCTGCCGTGGATGGTGCTCGCGGGCAGCGGCCAGTTCACCGCGGGGCTCCTGGCGAGCACGCTCGCGGCGCTCGACGACTACGTCGTGCCCGCGCTGGCGTACATCTCCGGAAGCGTCGCGGGGTTGATCCTCCTGCTCGTCCGCATCGACGAGAGCCGCACCGAGGCCGTCGCGTGGGGCATGGCCTTGAACGCCGTGCTCGCGACGACGGTCATGGCCGTCTGGCTCTGGGGACGTGCGCGCCGCGAGCGGGTGCCGGCGGGAGCCGCGCGGGCGGATGTGCGCGGTGCGGGGCGACGGCTCCGCGAGCTCGGCTCCGGCGCGTCGCTGCCCTTCGCCCTGCAGGCGATCTACCTCGTCTGCCTGCCGATCGCCGCGCGCGAAGGGGTCGGCTCGGTCACGAGCTTCGGCTACGCGTATCTGATCGCGGCCGCCGTCGTCGGCATCAGCGCCTCGTCCCTCGGGCTCGTGACGGCGGTGCCGTTGACCCGGATGGGCATCGAGCCCCGGCGCGTCGCGCACCACGTCGAGGCGTCGGCCTGGCCCGCGTTGCTCGTCGTGGCCGCGACGGCCGGGATCTTCGCGGTTGCCGGCGCCGAGATCGCGGGCCGGGTCCTCGGCGCCGCCTACGGCGACGACGTCGGCGCCCAGATCGGCCGCCTGGTCGTCGCGATGGCGCCGTACATGGTCGCGTCGGTCGCGCTGTCGGTCACCTTCCCGCTCGTCTTCGTCGCGAGCCGAGGGAGCCGGTTGCCCGTGATCGGGCTCGTCGTGCTGGTGATCCACGTGCCCGTGGCGCTCGCCGGTCAGGCGGTCGCGGGGCTCGACGGTCTCGCGCTCGCGCTTGCGGTGTCGACGGCGCTCGCCTTCGTCTGGATGCTCGCGCTCCTGCATGCGGCCCGCTCGACGACGCGGCGGCTCGCGGTCGCGGTCGCCGTCGTGGCCGGGCTGCGCGCTCTGCGGGCTTCGTGCCGGCCGGCGTGCTGCTCGAGCCTGCGCCGGCGGCGGTGGCGGGCCTCGCCCTGTCGGCCGGTGCGCTCGCGCTCGTCCGCCCGGTCGGGCTGCGCTCCGCGTGGCACTACCTGCGAGAGCTCGCGTGACGCCGCCGGTGACGGCCGTCGTGCTGTCGTGGAACGGGCGCGAGGACACCCTCGCGTGCCTTCGCTCGCTCGCCGCGGCGACCTACCCGCGCCTCGAGGTCGTCGTGGTCGACAACGGCTCGAGCGACGGAAGCGCCGATGCCGTGGCCAGGGAGCATCCCGGACGTCGTGCTCGTCCGGCTGGACACGAATCGCGGGTTTGCCGGGCGGCATGAACGCCGGGATCGCCGAGGCGCTCTCGCGCGGCGCCGAGTACGTCATGCTCCTCAACAACGACACCGTGGTCGAGCCGGGGTTCCTCGAGCCGCTGGTCGACGCGCTCGAGCGTGGCGACGACACGTCCGCGTCGTGCTCGCAGATCGTCTTCCGCGACGACCCGGGCACGGTCTGGTACGCGGGAGCGTCCTTCCGCCCGCGACGGGGTCATCACGGCACCAACCGCGGGTACGGGCGGCCACGACTCCCGGCGTCGACCGCCCCGTTCTCGACCGACCGGGCGTGCGGCGGCGCGATGCTGGTCGCCGCGGGGGCGCTGGCCGAGCTCGGCGACCTTCGACGAGTCGCTGTTCGCGTACGCCGAGGACACGGACTGGTCGCTTCGCTCCGCGCGCGCCGGTCGCAGGATCCTGGTCGTCCCCGCGAGTGTCGTGCGGCATGCCGTCTCCGCCTCGTCCGGCGGAGCGTCGTCGCCGGACACGCTCTACTACGGCCTCCGCAACGGGCTCGTGGTCGCCGAGCGGTGGGCGCCGCTGCGCCCGGCGCGAACGTGGCTCCGCCGGGGCGAGGCCGTTGCTGCCCATCTCGCGCAGGCGCTGCGGTCGGATCGGCGACGGGCGGGCGCACGAGCCGTCCGCGACGGCTGGCGCGACTTCCGCGCAGAGCGTCTCGGACCCAGACCCCGGACGTAGGATCTCGCGATGCGCGGATGGCTCGAGCCCTACCGGGTCAGCGTCGGCCTCGGGCTCCGGCAGCTCGCGCGACGCCGGTATCTCCGCGAGGCGGTCATCCGCGTGGTCGTGCCGATGGACCCGAGCCGCTACCTCGAGCTTCCGTGGGCGATCCGGAGCCTCGGCGCACGACCCGGGGAAAGCGTGGTCGACCTCGCGAGCCCGAAGCTCCTCTGTGTCGTCCTCGCCCGGCACGGCGCGCGTGTGACGTCGATCGATCAGCTCCCGGAGGAGATCGAGAAGTGGCGGAGCATCGCGCGCGACGAGCCGAACCTCGAGCTTCGCGTCGCCGACGGCCGCCGACTGCCGTTCGACGATGCGACGTTCGACCACGGAACGAGCATCTCGGTGCTGGAGCACGTCGGAGGCGAGGGTGGCGACGCGGCAGCTCTCGCCGAGCTCGCCCGCTGCGTGCGACCGGGCGGCCGGATCGCCATCACGCTGCCGTACGCCCGGGACGCGTGGGTGGAGTACCGCTCGACGTCGGCCTATGTCGACGAGGGCGACCGGAACACGGCGGGCCGTGCGTTCTTCCAGCGGTGGTACGACGACGACGCGATCGACGCTCTCGTCGCCGCCGATCCCGGTCGTGGAGGTCGTCGAGCGGGACGTGGCGGGGCTCTCGCCGAATCTCAACTCGGCGTACGCAAGGACCTTCCCGCTCCTGGTCCCTCTCGGGCCGTTCTACGGCCTGCTCGCGCGCGAGCGCGTCGGCGAGGGAGGCGACGTCGTCCGCCTGATCCTCGAACGGCGATGAGGTGATGACACTCATCCGCCGGGACCCCGGCCTCTGGCTCCTGCTTCATCTGCGGCGTCCGGGAGACCGGCGTGGGGACACCCGGGGCCTGTGCGCCGTGTGTGGCGCCGAGACGCGGTTCGTGCGCAACTCCTGGATCCTCCCCGCCGACCTGGCCCGCGAATGGCCCCGGGAGTTCGTCGATCGCGAGAGCCAGCTCTGCGCGGAGTGCGGCTCCAACCGGCGTGTGCGGCGCATCGCGGAGGTGCTGGTCTCGCTGTACGGCGAGAACGCCCGGTCGGTCGCCGAGCTCGCCCGGGAGGAGCCTTTCCGCCGGCTCGCGATCGCCGAGATCAACAGCATCGGCCGCATGCACGCGTTCCTGGCAGACCACCCGCGGCTCTCGTACTCCGAGTATCCGGAGGAGGACCTGATGAAGCTGTCGTACCCCGACGCGAGCTTCGATCTCGTCCTCACGTCCGACACCCTCGAGCACGTGCCCGACCCCCGTCTGGCGCTGCGCGAGACACGGCGCGTCCTGCGACCGGGCGGTCGGCACGTGTTCACCGTCCCTCACGACCCGCGTCGTGAGCGGACGCGCTCGCGGGAGGGGCTTCCGGCGCAGCACCACGGCCGGGGCGGCGGCCCGTACGCCCTCGTCACGCGGCAGGCGGACATGGTGGCGTACACGGACTTCGGCACGGACGTGGAGGAGATCCTCCGTGAGGCGGGGTTCGACCCCGAGACGTTCTTCGACGGCGTCGAGACGGTCTTCTGCGGCGTCGCCCGCCAGGGGCGGCCGTAGACTCGGCCTCGTGCGTGAGCGCGCTCTGATCACCGGCGTCGGGGGCCAGGACGGCTCGCTTCTCGCCGCGCTCCTGCTCGAACAGGGGTATGCGGTGGCGGGCGTGGTCCGACGCGACCCGGCCGCGTACGCCGAGGCCCTGGCGATCGCTCGAGGGCCGGATCGAGCTCGTGCCGGCCGACCTCCTCGACAGCGCCTCGCTCGTCCAGGCGCTCGAGGCGACGCGGCCGACCGAGGTCTACAACCTGGCGGCGCCGTCGTTCGTCCCGCGCTCGTGGGACGAGCCGATCCTGACGGCCGAGTTCGCGGCCGTCGGGGCGACATCGATGCTCGAGGCGATCCGCGAGCCGTCGATCCGGAGATCCGCTTCTACCAGGCCTCCTCGAGCGAGATCTTCGGCGAGCCGCGCGAGACGCCGCAGACGGAGGAGACGCCGCCGAGCCCGCTGACGCCGTACGGCGTCGCGAAGACGTACGCCCACTTCATCACGTCGAGCTACCGGCGCCGCTACGGCATGTTCACGTGCTGCGGGATCCTCTACAACCACGAGTCGCCCGCTCCGCCCGGTCGACTTCCTGCCCCGCAAGGTGGCGCGCGCCGCAGCCGCGATCTCGCTCGGCCTCGAGCGGGAGCTCGTGCTCGGCGACCTCTCCGCGCGCCGCGACTGGGGCTACGCGGGCGACTACGTCCGCGCGATGTGGCTGATGCTCCAGCACGACGAGCCGGGCGACTACGTCGTCGCGACGGGCGGTGTCGCACTCGGTCGAGGAGCTCGTCGCGCTGCGCGTTCGACGCCGTCGTCGCTCGACTGGCGCGACCACGTCCGGAGCGACCCGTCGCTGTATCCGCGGCGCTGCCGAGCTCCACGACCTCGTCGGCGACGCCTCCAAGGCGCGGCGCGTGCTCGGCTGGGAGCCCGAGGTGCGCCTCGACGAGCTGATGCGGATGATGGTCGAGGCCGACGTCGCCCGCCTTCAGGCGGAGACGCCGTCTCCTCGTAGACGCGGTCGTGCGCCCGCGCGGTGGCGTCCCAGGTGAACGCCTGCCGCGCGCGCGAGCCCGAGCCGCGCGAGCTCGTCCTCGCGATCGAGCGCCTCCGCGATCCCCGCGGCGATCGCCTCGGGGTCGTGCGGGTCGAAGAGGACGGCCGCGTCGCCGACGACCTCCGGGAGCGAGCCCGCGTTCGACGCGGCGACGGGGCAGCCGCACGCCATCGCCTCGACCGGGGGCAGGCCGAAGCCCTCGTAGAGGCTCGGGAAGACGAGCGCCGACGCGCGCCGGTACAGCGAGACGAGCTCGTCGACCGAGACGCCGCCGCGCGTCTCGACGCCGTCCGGGCAGCGAGCCGGGTCGTGCCCGACGCCGGTCAGCACGAGCGTCAGGTCGGGGCGCTCCTCGCGCACCCGCGCGAACGCCTCGAACAGCCGCGCGTGGTTCTTGTGCGGCCAGGGCCGCGCGGGGTAGAGGAGGAACGGCTCGCGCGCGACGGCCGCGTCGGGCGAGAAGCGCTCGTGGTCGACGCCGAGGTGGATCGCGTGGACGCGCTCGGGATCGAGCCCGAGCCGCTCGACCACGCGCTCCCTCACCCACTCGCTGATCACGACCACGCGGCCGGCGCTCCGTGCGGCGCGGTCGTACGCGAGCCGGCGGAACAGCCGCTCGCCGCGCGGGAAGAGCTCCGGCAGGTCGAGGTGCTGGACGTCGAGGAGGGTCAGCACCGTGGGCTTGCCGACCGGCGGCACGGGAACGGTGAGCGGGTAGTGGACGACGTCGGCGCGCTCGAGCATGCCGCCGCAGCGCCCCCGGGCGCGAGCCACGTCGTTCCCATCGCGCGGAGCCGCCCCGGCGTCGTCGTCGACGCGGGGTATCCGGCCGCGACGACGGACGGCAGCCCGCCGCCCGGCGTCGGGCGCGAGCGTCGGGACGAGCGCCTCGTAGTCGGTGCTCCCCGACCCGGGCGAGCGCGCGGCAGAGCTCGCGCGCGTACGTCTCGCTCCCGCCCGAGATCCCGGGCACGAGCGTCAGGAGCGGCAGAGGCCGACGTCGCATCCGGACGGATCCTACGCGGCTGGGCAGAATCGGCCGAGCCCGAGGGCGGGCGCGGGGCCAGCGGCTACACTTCGCCGGTGCCGGACGAGGCGACGGACAACGGCTTTCCGTCGACCGAGGAGGTCGACGTCGACGCGCTGTTCGCGGCGCTCAAGGAGGAGATCCGGCGCTCCGGCGCCGATCCGGGAGCGGCCGGCGAGCCGCGCGAAGCCGACCGGCGCGCCGCCCGCGCCGAGGCGGAGCGGCTCTGGCCCGTGTCGGCCGACCGGCCGCTGCGCCTGCGCCCGGGGTTCCGCGGCGGGCTCGGGACACCGGTCAAGGCGGTGCTCCGCAAGCTGATGCGCTGGTACGTCGAGCCGCTCGCGTACGACCAGCGATCCTTCAACGCCGCCGCGCTGCGCCTGGTCGACGACCTCGAGCAGCGCGTCGCCGCGCTCGAGGCCGAGCTGGCGCGGCTCCGCGCACGCGGATCCGCGCTAGGAGCCGCGGATGCGGATCGCGGTCCTGCGGCCCCAGGTGCCCTTCGCCAGAGGGGGCGCCGAGATCTTCACGCGACGAGCTCGTCTCGGAGCTCCGCGCGCGCGGGCACGAGGCCGACCTCGTCTCCGTGCCGTTCAAGTGGTATCCGGGCGCGCGCGTGCTCACGCAGGCCTTCCTCTGGCGGATGCTCGACCTCGAGGAGGCGGACGGCCGCCCGATCGACGTCGTCGTCGGCGACGAAGTTCCCGTCGTACGTCGTGCGGCACCGCGAGAAGCGCGTCTGGCTCGTGCACCAGTTCCGCCAGGCCTACGAGCTCGACGGCACCGAGCTCGGGCAGTTCGGCCCCTCGGCGGAGGAGCGGGCGCTCCGCCGGCAGGTGCAGGAGCTCGACCGGCGCTCGCTCGGCGAGGCGGCGCGGCTGTTCGCGACCTCGGCCAACGTCGCCGGGCGGCTCGAGCGGTCGACCGGCCTCGTCGCGGAGGTCCTCCCGCATCCCCCGCAGGCGCTCCCGTACCGCTCCGGCCCGTCGCAGGGGTTCGTGCTCTCCGCGAGCCGGCTCGACCGCGCCAAGCGGATCGACCTGCTGCTCGAGGCGGCCGCGCAGGAGCCCGGCTTCGACGTCGTGATCGCCTCCGACGGCCCCGACCGCGAGCGGCTCGAGGAGATCGCCCGCGCGCGCGGGCTCGACGGGCGCGTGCGCTTCGAGGGCCGGGTCGACGCGGAGCGGCTCGCGGAGCTCTACGCGACCTGCGCGTGCGTCTACTACGCGCCCGTCGACGAGGACTTCGGGATGGGGCCGTACGAGGCGTTCCTCTCGGGCAAGCCCGTGATCACGACGACCGACGCGGGCGGCCCGCTCGATGTCGTGTCCGACCGCGAGACCGGGCTCGTCGTCCGCCCCGATGCCGCCGAGATCGGCCGGGCCGCCGCCTGGCTCGCGCGAGCCACGAGGACGAGGCGGCGGCGTTCGGGCAGCGCGGGGAAGGCGCTCGCCGACGAGGTGACGTGGGACCGCGCGATCGCGAGGCTGTTCTCGTGAGGGTGGCGTACTTCTCGCCGATGCCGCCCGAGCCGTCGGGGATCGCCGACTACTCCGCGCTCCTCCTGCCGGCGCTGCGGCGCGACGCTCGACGTCGCGGTCGTGAAGCGCGGAGACGAAGCGGCCGCCGCGCGGCGCGATCTCGCCGTCTACCATATCGGCAACAACCCCGAGGCGCACGGCTGGATCCTGGACGCGCTTGCGGCGGCGCGCCGGGCGCCGTCGTCCTGCACGACTTCGTCCTCCATCACCTCGTCGCCGGCGTCACGATCGGCAGGCGCGACGGCCACGGCTACCTCGACGCGATGGAGCGCGAGCACGGCGTCGTCGGGCCGGCTCCTGGCGCACGGCGTCCTCGACAAGCGGCTGCCTCCGCTGTGGGAGGCGCGTCCCGAGGAGTTCCCGCTCGCAGGCGAGGTGCTGTCGCTCGCGACGGGCCTCGTCGTGCACTCGCGCTACGTCGAGGACGCGTGCGCGCGCAGCGGGATTCACGGGGCACGATCGCGCGCGTGCCGCATCCGGCCTGGCCCGATCCCGGCGTCGACCCGGCGGCGATCGAGGGAGACCCGCTGATCGGCGCCTTCGGCAACGTCAACCAGTCGAAGCGCGTGCCGCAGCTCCTCGAGGCGTTCGCCAGCGCTGCGCGCGGAGCACCCGGGCGCGCGCCTCCTGCTCGTCGGCGCGACGTCGCCCGGCTTCGACCTCGAGCGGCGCCTGCAGCGGCTCGGGCTCGGGGGCGACGGGATCGTGCGAGAGGGATACGTCGACGAGCGCCGCCTGTGGGAGCTGATGGCTGCGTGCGACGTCCACGTCAACCTCCGCTCGCCGACGATGGGCGAGACGTCGGGCACCGCGATCCGGGCGCTGACGCTCGGCAAGCCGCTCGTCGTCTCCGACGTCGGGTGGTTCGCCGAGCTGCCCGGACGGTGTCGCGCTCAGGGTCGCCGTCGGCGACGACGAGGTGGCAGACCTCGCGGCGGCGCTGCGACTCCTCGCCGAGCGGCCGGACGCGCGCACGCCATGGGCGCGGCCGCGCGGGCGCTCGCGACCGGCGAGCACGATGTCGACCGGGTCGGCGAGCGCCAGGCGGCGGCCTTCGAGCGGATCGCAGGCGGCGGCGCGGTCGCGGACGACGTCGTCCGCGAGGTGAGCGACGCTGCGGCGGAGGTCGGCATCGCGCCCGGCTCGCCGCGAGGCCTCCGAGATCGCGGGGCGGCTCGCCGAGGTCGACCTCGGTGGGTGAGTCCTGGCGGGCGCGCGTCGCCCGCGTGCCCGACTGGGCGTGGCTGACCGGGATCGTCGTCGCCTCCGCGGCGCTTCGCGTCTGGCTCGTTCGCGCGATGCCCGCGCCGTTCGTCTTCGTGGACGAGCTGATCTACTCGGAGCTCGCCAAGAGCTTCGCCCACGCCGGGACGTTCGCGGTCCGCGGCGTGCCGACGAGCGGTTACAGCACGCTCTATCCGATCCTGCTCGCCCCGGCGTACGCGCTCTTCGACGCGTTGCCGAGTGCCTACGCCTTCGCGAAGGCGACGAACGCCGTCGCGATGTCGCTCGCCGCGGTCCCCGCGTGGCTCGTCGCGCGCCGGGTCGCGGGCCGCAGCCTCGCCCTGCTCTGCGCCGCGATCGCGGTCGCGATCCCCTCGATGGCGTACACGGCGACGCTCGTCACCGAGACGCTCTTCTACCCGCTCGCGCTGCTCTTCGCCTGGACGCTCCTGCGCGTGCTCGAGCGCCCGTCCGGCGGCCGTGTCGCGGTGCTCGCGGCGGCGCTCGTCGCCGCCGTTGCGACCCGCTCCCAGGCGATCGGATTCGTGGGCGCGATCCTTCTCGCGCCGTTCCTGCTCGCACTGTTCCGGCGCGACGCCCGTGTCCTCGGCCGCTTCGCGCCGCTGCTCGGCGGGACCGTCGCGCTCGGGCTCCTCGTCGTCGTCGCGCAGCTCGCGCGCGGCCGCTCGCTCTCCGATCTGCTCGGCGCGTACAGCGTCGTCGGCGAAGGCGGCTACGACGCCGGCAACGTGCTGCGCTTCTGGCTCTGGCACGTCGAGGAGCTGACGCTCTACGTCGCGGTGCTTCCCGTCGTGGCGCTCGTCGTGCTCCTCTGGCGGGCGCGGCGGCTGCCCGCCGCGGTGCAGGAGCACCTCGCGGCGACGGTCGCGATGGTCACGACCTCGACGCTCGTCGTCGGCGCCTTCGCCTCGAGGTTCGCCTCGGACCGCATCCAGGACCGCTACCTGTTCTTCCTCGTGCCGCTCCTCGTCGCCGTGCTCGCCGCGTGGGTCGACCTCGGTGCGCCGCGGCCGCGCGTCCCGCTCGTCGTCGGCGCGGTCGTCGCGCTCGCGCTCGTCGTCGCCTTCCCGTACGTCCGCTTCATCGGCGAGCCGGCGAAGTCCGACACGTTCGGCCTGATCCCGCTCTGGACCGCCAACGCACATCTGGTCGGCGGCTCCTATCGGGCGACGGTGCTGCTCGTCGCGCTCGCCCTCGTCGCGCTCCTCGCCCTCGTCCCACGACGTCACGCGACCGTCGTCCCCGTCGTCCTGCTCGGGCTGTTCGTGGTGCTCTCGCGGCCGGTCTGGTCGGGCCCGCAGGGCGTGCTCCGCTCGGGCGAGGGGGCGCTCTTCCAGGGGATCCGCGGCGTTCCGCGGGACTGGATCGACGCGCGTGTCCCCTCGGGCGACGAGGTGGCCGTCCTGTGGACGGGGCGCGCCGACCGCTTCACGGTCAACCAGAACGAGTTCTTCAACAGGAGCGTCGGCCGGGTCTACTACACGTCGGCGCCCACCCCCGGCGGGATCGGGGAGACGCCCGTGCGCATCGACGCAGACGGGGTCGTGCGGACGCCGACGGGAGCGACCGTGGACGCGCCCTACGCCCTGCTCGACGGATCGGTCACCCCCGACGGGGAGGTGGTCGCCCGTGACGACCTCGGGACGACGCTGTGGCGCCTCCGCGGGCCGCTGGCGTCGCTCACGAGCGTCACGGGTCTCTACCCGAACGACACCTGGTCGGGCCCGCGGGTGACCTGGAGGCGGCTGCGCTGCACCGGCGGACGGCTCCTCGTCGGCCTCCACTCGGACCCGACGCTCTTCGCCGGGCGGCTGGCACGCGTGACCGCGCACGTGCGCGGCCGCGTGGCGGCGACGATCGCCGTGGCGCCGGAGGGGTCGGCCACGCTCCGCGTCCCGCTCGAGCCGGTGAACGGGCGCTGCGTCGTCCGGTTCACGGTCACGCCGACGCTCGTCCCCGCCGAGGTGATCCCGGGGAACGCGGACGACCGCCGTCTCGGCGCCCACTTCGACTCGTTCGTCCACGAGGAGCCCGCGTGAGGATCGTCGTCGACGTCTCGCCGCTCTCCCATCCGCGCACGGGTATCGGGAACTACATCCGCGGCTCGCTCGCCGGGATGTGCGCGGCCGCCGGCGACCGGCACGAGCTCGTCGCGTTCGCGCCGACGAGCCTTCGCGGCCCGGCCGCGATCGAGACGGCACTCGGCGGCGTCCCGGCGTCGCGCAGGCTCGTACGCCTTCCCGCCTCGCACGCGCTCCGAACCGCCTGGAGCCGCTTCGGCCGCCCGCCCGTGGAGCGCTTCGCCGGTCGTCTCGATGCCTTCGTCTTCAGCGAGTGGATGTACCCGGCGCAGCGCGGCGGCGTCCGGGCCACCGTGTTCCACGACCTCGTGCCCTTCCACCACCCCGAGTGGTGCACCGCGCGCACGGTCTCGATGCACACGCACAAGGGCAGGAACGCCGCGGCGACGTGCGACGTCGTGTTCGCCAACTCGCGCTTCACCGCCGACGACCTGGGCGAGACCCTCGGGATCGACGAGAGCAGGATCGTCCACGCCCCTCCGGGCCTTTCGGACGGGCTCGGGCCGGACGGCCCGGGGGCCGACCTCGGCGGGCCGGCGATCCTCGGCCTCGGGACGATCGAGCCGCGCAAGAACCTCGCCAGGCTCGTGGAGGCCTGGCGCCTGCTGGACGGCGAACTCGGCCTCGTGCTCGCCGGCGGCGAGGGCTGGGGCGAGCGGCCCGATCTCGCCGACCCGCGGATCCTGCGGCTCGGCTTCGTGCCGGACGAGGAGATCGCGAGGCTCTACCGTGGAGCCGCGGTGCTCGTGTACCCGGCGCTCTACGAGGGGTTCGGCATGCCGATCACGGAGGCCATGGCCTGCGGCACGCCCGTCGTCGCTTCCTCGCATCCGTCGCTCGACGAGGCGTGTGGCCAGGCGGCCGTCCGGGTCGATCCGCTCGACGTCGAGGCGATCGCCGCCGGCATCCGCGAGGCGGTGGCGCGGCGCGACGAGCTCGTCCCGCTCGGGCTCGCGCATGCGGCGCGGTTCTCGTGGCGCTCGACCGGCGCGGCCATGCTGGCTGCGCTCGAGGAGCGCGCGTGAGCGGGGATCGGCGGCCGGACGAGGTCGCGATCGCCGTCCGTCGGCCGGGCGGCGAGTACCTCGTCCTGCTCCGCTCCCCGAGAAGCTCGGCTACTGGCACCTCGTCGCGGGCGGGGTCGACTGGGGCGAGGAGCCCGCGGCGGCCGCCGCACGCGAGCTCCGGGAGGAGACCGGCCTCGACGCGAGCCCTGCCCCGCTCGGCGAGCCGCTCGGCTACGACCTCGCCGGTGACCCGGAGCCGGTGCGCGCCCGGTTCCCGGCCGGGACCGAGCGGATCGTCGTCTGGCCGTTCATCGCCGAGGCGCCCCTCGAGTGGGAGCCCGTCCTCGACGACGAGCACGTCGAGGCACGCTGGCTCGACGCCGCCGCGGCGATCGCGCTCCTGCGCTACCCCGAGCCAAGGGAGATCGTGAGGAGAGCCGCGGCATGAGGGTCGGGATCGACACGTCGCCGCTCCACCAGACGCGAGCCGGGACGGCCCGCCACGTCCGAGGGCTGCTCGCGGAGCTCGGCGGACGGCCCGGCCTCGAGCTCGTCGGGCTGGAGGCCGGAGGAACAGGGCGGCTCGCCTCGGTGCGCCGGGATGCATTGTGGTACCCGTTCCGCCTCGGGCACGCCTCGGCGAGGCTCGACGTGCTCCATTGCACGACCTTCCGTGCGCCGGTCTCGCCCCGCGCCCCGCTGGTCGTCACCGTCCACGACCTCGGCATCCTCCGTCATCCGGAGGCCTTCCCGCGCTGGCACCGGCTGACAGGCGCGCTCGCGCTCCGGGGAGGGGTGCGGGCGGCGGATGCGATCGTCGCGGTGTCGGCGTTCACGCGCGACGAGCTCGTCGCGCTGCTCGGCGTGCCGGTCGAGCGCATCCGCGTCGTCCCGAACGGCGTCGACCCGGTGTTCGGGCCCGAGGGCCTGGCCGCCGAGGGCGACTACGTGCTCGCCGTCGGGACGCTCGAGCCGCGGAAGAACCTCGCCGCCGCCGTGGAGGCGGCGAGGCTCGCGGGCGTCGAGCTGCGCGTCGCGGGAGCCGTCGGCTGGGGCGGTGTCGCCGCCGAGGGCTGGGTGGGCGAGCCGGGCGACGAGGAGCTGGCCGCGTTGATGCGCGGCGCGCGCTGTCTCGTCTACCCGTCGCTGTACGAGGGCTTCGGGATCCCGGTGCTCGAGGCGATGGCGTGCGGGACGCCCGTGGTGACGAGCCGAGGCGGCGCGACGGAGGAGGTGGCCGGCGGTGCCGCCGTGCTCGTCGACCCGCGCGACCCGGCGTCGATCGCGGCGGGCATCGAGGAGGCGGAGCGGCGGCGCGATGCGCTCGTCGAGGTGGGGGCCGCCCGGGCATCGATGTTCACGTGGCGCCGCGCCGCGGACCTCGTCGAGGACCTCTGGCGGGAGCTCGTGTGACGCTCGTCGTCGTCGACGCCGACGTCCTCGGGCGCCAGCGGACGGGCGACGAGACGTACGTCCGGAACCTGCTTCGCACCCTCCCGGAGCCCGCGGCCGCGGCCGGGCTCGATCTGGCGGCAGTCACCCGCCGGCCGGAGCTCGTCCCGGACGGGGTGCTGCCGGTGCTGCTCCCGGCACGCTCCCAGGAGCTGCGGATGGCATGGACGCTTCCGCGTGCGCTGCGGCGGCTCGGCGCGGCGCTGGTGCACACGCAGTACGCGCTGCCGCTCCGCGCTCCGTGCCCGGTCGTCGTCACGATCCACGACCTCTCGTTCGAGCACGGTCTCATGGGCCGTCGCGACCGGCTCGTGTTCGAGCGGATCGTGCCGCGCGCCGCGCGGGGCGCCGCGCGGGTGCTGACCGTCTCCGAGCGGACGAAGAACGACCTCGTGGAGCTGTACGCCGTCCCCCCCGAGCGGATCGTCGTGGCCCCGAACGGCGTCGACCCTGCGTTCGGCCCGCGGACCGAGGGCGCCTCCAACAGCCCGGTGCAAGCGCCCTACGCGCTCGCGGTGGGCGCGATCCAGAAGCGGAAGAACCAGCTCGCCGCGCTCGCGGCCGCGCGCGAGGCGGGGCTCGAGCTGGTCGTGGTCGGCCCGACGAAGGACGAGCGGGTGGCCGCCGAGCTGCGCGCCGCCGGCGCTCGGCTCGAGGGGTACGTGGCGACCGAGCGGCTGGCGGAGCTCTACCGCGGGGCGGCCTGCCTCGTCCAGGCCTCGCGGTACGAGGGGTTCGGCTTGCCGGTGGTCGAGGCGATGGCGTCCGGGACGCCGGTCGTGGCGGTGCCGGACGCGGCGCTCCTGGAGGTCGTCGGCACGGCGGCGGTCGTCGTCCCGGAGAGCGAGTTGTCCGCCGGGATCCGCCGCGCCCTCGCCGAGAGGGGCGCGCTCGCGGCTGCCGGGCTCGAGCGCGCGCGGGCCTTCACCTGGGAGGCGACGGCGCGCTCGACGGTGGCGGCATACGTGGAGGCGCTCGGGCGATGAGCGTCTCCGCGATCGTCGTCTCTCACGGGCACGCGCGCGAGCTGGAGACGCTCGTACCCGTGCTGGCGGGACAGGTGGACGAGCTCGTGGTCGTCGCGAACACGCCGGGGTCGGTGCCGTCCGTCCTTCCCTCGTCGGTGCGCGTGCTCGAGAACGCGCGGCCGCTCCGGCTCGCCGAGAACGTCAACCTCGGGATTCAGGCGACCGCGGGGGAGTGGGTCGTCTACTCGAACCCGGACGTGCTCCCGGCCGTCGACGCGGTCGGTGCGCTCCACGGCTTCGCACGGACGCGCGAGCGGTGTGGCATCGCCGGCCCGCGCACGGTGTGGCCCGATGGGACCTGGCAGCCGACCAGGCGGAGCTTCCCGACCGTCCGCGGGACGATCGTGCGCCGGACGCCGCTCCGGCGGCTCTTCCCGCCGCTCGAGCGCCAGCGCGACCACTACCGCCTGGACGACGACGTCGGCGCCCCGGTCGAGGCGGACTGGCTGCTCGGTGCGTTCCTCCTCCTCCGCCGGGCGATGCTCGAGGAGCTCGGCGGGTTCGACGAGGGCTACCGCCACTACGTCGAGGACATCGACCTCTGCTACCGCGCGATGCGATTGGGCTGGGAGCGCTGGTACGTCCCGGCCGCGCGTGCGACCCACGACTGGGCGCAGGTGACCGACAAGGGGTTCCTGTCCCGTCACTCGCTCTGGCACGCTCGGAGCATGGCGCGCTTCGTCCGCAAGTACCCGGAGACCCTGGCGCGGCTGTGACGGGGAAGGAGGAACAGTACGCGCGCAAGGCGGCCGAGTGGTCGGACGCCGAGTACGCCGACGCCCGTGCGTACCTCGATCACCGCGCCCATCTGATCGCGACGCTCGGCACACCGCTCGAGGACGGGGACGAGGTGCTCGACCTCGCCTGCGGGGACGGCGGCCTCGGCGAGCACCTGCTCGCGCGGGGCCTCAGGTACACGGGCATCGACGCCGAGCCGGCGATGGTCGACGCAGCCCGCCGGCGCCTCGGCGAGCGGGCGGTCGTCGGGGTCGGAGACCTGAACGAGTTCGTGCCCGGTGCGCCCGTCGCGGCGACCACGGTCTTCCGTGCGCTCTACTACGCCCACGACCGCGCGGCGTTCTTCGCGCGCACCGCCCGCTTCACCGAGCGGAAGCTCGTGTTCGACCTGAACCCCCGCCAGTACCGCGTCGCGGACGTGGTCGCCGAGCTGGAGGAGGCGGGGTTCGGCCGGATCGTCCTTCGCCCCTTCTTCGTCCCGCAGACGCAGCGGCTCCCCCGGCCCGCCGTCGCCCTCGCGAAGGCCGCCGAGCGGACCGGCCCGATCGCGCGGCTCGCGCTCCGCAGCCGGTTCACGTACATCGTCGCCGCCTGCCGCTGAGCGGGCTACCGCGGGAGAACGTCGAACGAGACGCGCGCGCCGAGCGCGCGCCGCTCGCTGCCCGAGCCCTTCGGGTCGATCTTCGCGGGGACGAACGTCTGGGTGGCGACCTCGACGCGCCACGGGACGCCGGGTGTCGGGAGGGCCACCGTGCGCTCCGCGCAGGCCGGGACGTACAGCGACTCCGAGCCGGTCTGACGGACGATCGCGGGCTGCTTGTCCTTGCCCCGTCCGAGCACGCCGATCCGCACGAGGGCGTTCCCCGGCAGGCGTACGCCCGCAGGGCAGAACGTCTGGCGCGACAGCGTCACCACCGCGGTCCCCGTGCCGCCACCGGAGACGTCGAAGCGGTTGTAGGCCGCGCGCGCCGGCACGTCGGGGTTCCCCGGGTCGCCGAGGATCCAGCCGTCTCCGGCGATCCCCGTCTCGTTCGAGGAGAGCCGGATCGGCTCGCCGTCCAAGCGGACGAGGCTCGAACCCGCGTTCGTCGCGACCTGCTCGCCGACGACCTCGACCCCACCGCTCGTGAGGACGAAGTCCGTCCGAGGGTTGGGCCAGAGCGTGCCGTCCACGTTCTGCAGGTCCGGCGTCAACGTGTGGCCCGGGCCCGGGCCGGAGCCGTCGACGCTCCACACCTTGCCGACCGACCGGTTCCAGAACTCGGTCGAGGGGACGGCGAGCGGGTCGTCGCTCATGTGCTGCCCGAGCATCACGACGCTGCCGCCGTCGGCGGCGCGGTCGACCCAGTCGTTCGGCTTCGGGATGTTGGCCTCGACGCGCGCGCTGAAGTCGTGCTCGCCGATCGAGGCGTACACCTCGGCGGTGACGTTCCAGACGAGCAGGGCGACGGCCGTCGCGACCGCCGCCGGGGCGGCGATGTCCGCGACCCGCGAGCGCAGGCGCGTGCCCACCAGCAGGAGCAGCACGACGCAGGCGACCGTCAGCACCTCGAGCGCGGTCTCGATCCGACCGAGCGGCCACGCCCACTCGCGGTTCGCGAGCGCGAGGATCGCGAGTCCGTGGGCCTCGTAGTAGGGAAAGTTGTCGAGCCCGCGCTCGATCGGGACCCAGACGATCAGCGCCAGGACTGCCGCGCCGGCGACGACCACCGACCAGACCGGAGCCGTGCCTCGCTCGAGGAGATAGGCGGTCGCGACGAACGCGAGCGGTGCGAGGTAGACGAGGTTGCGCTCGACGATCAGGCTGGAGAACGTCGTCGAGAGGTACGCGCCCTTGACCGCCGCGTACCAGCCGAAGCTGACCACTGCTCCCGCCGCCACGACGACGAACGCCCGCACGCCCGGTCGCTCGCGCTCGGACCGGGGGACGGCGAGCATCGCGAGGAGCGCGATCGCCGGAAGCACGCCGATGCCGATCGCGAACGCGCCGCCCGCCCAGCTGCCGTACTCGGCCATCCGCCCCTTCCAGAGTGTCGTGGCGGTCGACCACTCGTTCGAGTGGTGGCCCAGGAACGCGACCAGGGCGATCACGGCGCCGACGCCGAGCACGACCGCGCCGACCCAGTCCCAGCGCGTCCAGGTCGCGCGCCAGCGTCGCATCGCCGCCGTCCGCCAGCCGAGCGCGACCAGCCCGAAGAGCAGCGCGCCGAAGAGCGCCACCAGCTGCGACCGCACGAGCACGGCGCCGAGGCACGCCCCGAACGCCAGCGCGATCGGCCACCGTCCCGGGCGGTCGACGGCGCGCACCGTCAGCCAGAGCGCCACCGTCGCCGCCGGGTATGCCCACGGCTCCTCGACGAGGATCGGCGAGTACGAGAGCGCCGGGCCTGCGATCGCGGCCACGGCGGCGAAGTACGCCCACCCCGGGGAGAGCACCCGTCGTGCGAGCAGGTACGCAGGGAAGATCGCCGCGGCCATGACGAACGCCTGGACGCTCTTGATCGCCTCGTATGCCGTCGCGACCGGGTGGAGCCACCAGAACGGGGCGGTCAGCCACGGGACGAGGCTCGTGAATCCGTACGGCTCGCCCCGGCGCGCGGCATGTCCCGTCTCGGCGATCGCGCGCGAGATCTGCGTCGTCTCGAGCTCGTCCGAGAAGATCGTCGGCGTCTCCCGGCGCCAGGCCTGCCAGGCGTAGAGGGTCGCGAGGAGCAGGTACGCGCCGACGAGTGGCGCGAGCGCCTCGATCCGCGTGCGTGCGTCGGATGTCGTGCTCACCCTCGCGAGTGGGGCGGCGGTGACGTCGGCGCTCACTCGGCGACGGCTCGGGTCGGCGCCGGCGCAGGGAGCGGGCGCTCGCGGACGATCCGGTGCGCGACGCCCGCTGCGTCGCAGGCCCGTTCCAGGGGCTCGAGCAGGTCCCGTGGCGCGTCGGGGATCGTGACGACGAGCTCGTCGGCGCGCGTCGTCTCGAGGGCGATGTCCGCGTCGCCGACCGCGCCGAGCACGGGCACGCCCTGGACACGCCGGCGGCGCAGTCGCGGGTTGTCGTCGAGGAAGCCCACGACGCGGACGTCGTCCTCCCGGCGGAGGTCGCGGACGAGCCCGCGGCCCGCCTGGCCCGCGCCGACGACGAGGACGCGCCTGCGGCCGTCATCCGGCCCTCCGCCGGCCTCGGGCACGAGCCGGACGAACCAGCGCGAGGCGGCGGCGAGCGCGGCGGCGGCGACGCCGTAGACGACGAACACCTCGCGTGGAAAGTCGCCGAGGTTCCGGACCGCGAGCACGATGCCGTACGCGACCACGGTCGCGATCCCCGATGCGACCGCGATCGAGAGCAGGTCGCGCGTCGTCGCGTAGCGCCAGGCGCGGCGGTAGACGCCGGAGAGGACGTAGACGACGTACGTCGTCCCGAGCACGATCGGCAGCACGGCCAGGAACGTCCCGCGCTGGAGCTGCGTCCCGCGTCCGTCGACGAAGAGGAGGTAGGACGCCAGGAACGTCGCGCCGACGAGCGCGGCGTCCACGACGAGCTCGACGAGCCGCCGCGGCTGCACCGCGACGGCGTGCCGCAGGCGCGTGTCGCCGGGCCGCCCTCGCCGCTCCTGCTCGGAGAGCTCGGCGAGGAACCCGCCGAACTGGACGAGCAGCGCGAATGTCACGAGCACCCCGAGCGCCGTCACCGCCGGCCGGTCGAGCACGTTGTAGGCGACCGACGTCGCTCCGAGCGCGATCGCGATCAGGGCGAGCAGCGCGACGGCCTTCGTCTCGGAGAGCCCGTAGTACACGAGCCGGTGCGAGGTGTGGTCGCGGCCGCCCTGGGTGACGGGTCTCCGCTCGGCGAGCCGCCTGACCGTGACGAGGGTCGTGTCGAGGATCGGGATCGCGAGCACGAGGAGCGGCAGGAGCATCGTCGCCGCGGTCGTCCCGGCCGTGGTCCAGCTCGCCGCGAGCCCGAGTGCCGCGAGCAGGAACCCGAGCAGCTGGCTTCCCGCATCGCCCATGAAGACCCGTGCGCCGTCGCGAGGACGCAGGTTGAACGGGAGGAAGCCGAGGCAGGCGAAGGCGAGCGAGAGCGCCAGCACGAGCACGAGGTCGTTCGGGTGCACGGTCGCCGCGTCGATCGCGAAGTAGAGGCAGGCGACCGTCGCGAGCGTCGCGGCGAGGCCGTCCATGTTGTCGAGCAGGTTGAACGCGTTCGTGATCCCGACGAGCCAGAACAGCGCGATCGCGACACCGAGCACGTCGTTCGCCACGAGCTCGACGCGCAGACCCGCCGCGATCGCGATCCCCGCAGCTGCGAACTGTGCGGCGAGCTTCGCCAGCGGGCTCAGGTGGCGGACGTCGTCGACCAGCCCCGCGACGAAGAGGAGACCGCAGCCGGCCAGGATCCCGGCGAGCTGCCAGGACGGCTCGACCGCGCCGGCGACGATCGCGAGGGCGACGCCTGCCGCGAGCCCGCACGCGATCCCGACACCGCCGAAGGTCGGCGTCGCACGCTCGTGCCAGCGCTCGCCGGTCGGCTGGGCGACCAGCCTCGACGCCGCGGAGGGAGCGCGCAGAAGGGCCCAGAGGGCGAGCGCCGCGACAGGCAGGGCGGCGATCGTGACGGCCGCTTCCACGGTGGCACAAGGGTAGCGGGGCGGCCCCCGTGCGTCCCTACAATCGGCGCTCGTGGGCGTCTACGCCGACCTGCTGCGCCACCGCGAGCTCTTCGGCTCGCTCTTCCGCCGCGACCTCCGCGCGAAGTACAAGGGCTCGGTGCTCGGGCTCGCCTGGACGCTCGCCCTCCCGGCCGCGCTGATGCTCGTCTACCTCGTCGTCTTCGCCGTCCTCTGGAAGGCCCAGCCGACGGAGACGCCGGACTACTGGCTGTTCCTCCTCTGCGGGCTGCCGCCCTGGGTGTTCTTCGCCACGTCGCTGCAGAGCGGCGCGCGGAGCATCGTCGAGAACGCCCCGATCATTCGCAAGGTCCGCTTCCCGCGCCAGCTCGTGCCGCTGTCGGTGGTGGCGACCGAGGTGGTCGCGTTCGCGGCGATGACGGCGATCGTGCTCGTGCTCGCTCTCTGGTTCCGGCCGGAGAGCCGCGATGTCGCCTGGCTTGCGATCCCCGTCGGGGCGCTGATCGTCGTCTTCACCGCCGGTTTCGCGCTCACGCTGGCGTCGCTCAACGCCATCTTCCGCGACGTCGAGTTCGTCGTCGCGGCGTTGCTCCTGCCCTGGTTCTTCCTCACCCCGATCCTCTACCAGCTCGACGCCCTGCCCGGCGCGGAGTCTCGGCCGTGGCTCGTCGACCTCTTGCACTGGGGAAACCCGTTGACGCCCGCGATCGAGTCCTACCGGACGCCGCTCTATGCCGGCGAGCTGCCGCCGACCGGCGACCTCCTGTACCTCGCCGTCGCCGCGGTCGTGGCGCTCGCCGTCGGTGCGCTCGTCTTCAGGTCGATCGACGACCGTATCGCGTCGGAAGCCTGACGACCGCCCGCCCCTCGAACAGGCCGTCTCCGTCGTAGGCGGGCAGGCCGCGGTGCTCGCAGGGCTCGAGCCCGGCCACGAGCGAGGGAAGGAGGAGCGGGGCGTCGAGCCGCGGGTTGCGTCCCCCCGGGGCCCAGGCGCGCAGGGCGTGCGCCGCGCGCCTGCGTTCGAGCGGGCCTCCGACGGCGACCACCGCGGGACCGACGGCCTTCCACCCCTCGGCGTGGGCGTCGAGCACGAGCGTCGACCAATCCGGCGCCGGCTCGGCTCCGGCGACGAGATGGGCCGTGGCAGCGCCGTCTTCCGCCACGACCGGCTCGTCCTGTGCCGCGAGCGCCGCGTCCGTGCGGGCGTCCGGCCCGCCGTGGACGACGACGGCGAGCCGGCGCTCGGCGATCAGCGGGCCGACGTCGACCTCCACGTCGTGGGTCGCAACCCCGACCTCGGAGAGCCAGAACCGGTGTTCCTCGACGAGGTCGAAGCGAAGGACGTAGCGGCCAGGCGGTCGTGGTGCGTCGAGCGCCACCTCCAGCGCAACGCTCTCCCCCGGCGCGACCGGTCGCGGGAACGCCGTACGCGTCCCGTCCCACACGATCGCGTTGCCGTGCGTGTCGAGCCAGTGGTAGGAGAGCTGCAGCCCTTCGTCGCCCCGCGAGCGCCAGGTTGCCGTGCCGGCGTTCTCGAGCACGAGCCGCACCGTCGTTCTCGCGCCCGCTCGCTGCGGCGCGAGCGTCGACTCGCGCCAGAGCGGGACGAGCGGCTCCACGGCGCCCGAGTGTAGTGCGGCCGATCACGGCCGAGTGCCGCGGGCGAGGGCTACCCTCCCGTCATGGTCCCCCCGCTTCTCGTCCGTGCCGCGCGCCGGCAGCCGGTCGAGCGCACCCCGGTGTGGTTCATGCGCCAGGCCGGGCGCTCGCTCCCCGAGTATCGCGCGATCCGCGAGCGCCACTCGTTCTTCGAGGTCGCGGGGACGCCCGAGCTGTGCGCCGAGGTGACCCTCCAGCCCGTGCGGCGCCACGGCGTCGATGCGGCGGTGCTGTTCGCGGACATCATGACTCCCGTCCTCGGCATGGGGATCGACGTCGAGCTCGTCGAGGGCGTCGGCCCGGTCGTCGAGCGCCCGATCCGGAGCGCCGCGGACGTCGCGCGACTCCACGTCCCCGATCCCGAGGAGGCGTTCCAGCCGGTGCTCGAGGCCGTGCGCCTCGTCCGCTCCGAGCTCGATCGGGACAAGGCCGTGATCGGCTTCTGCGGAGGGCCGTTCACCGTTGCCGGGTATCTGGTCGAGGGGCGCCCGAGCCGCGAGCTGCCGCGAACCAAGGCGCTGATGCTCACCGAGCCCGAGACGTGGCACGCCCTCCTCGCGAAGCTGTCCGAGACCTTCGCCGCGTACGTGGCGGCCAAGGTGCGCGCCGGCGCCGACGTGATCCAGCTCTTCGACTCGTGGGTGGGCACGCTCTCGGCGGGGGTCTACCGTGAGCACGTCGTCCCCATGGAGCGCGGCGATCCTCGCCGCGGTCGACGTCCCGACGATCCACTTCGGCACCGGCGCCACGCACCTCCTGCCCGAGCTCACGGCGGCGGGAGGCGACGTGATCGGGCTCGACTGGCGGCTTCCGCTCGACGAGGGCTGGGGGCTCGTCGGCGACCGCGCGGTGCAGGGGAACCTGGACCCGGCGGTGCTCGCGGCGCCCGTGGGACGTCGTGCAGCGGGAGGCGGACGACGTGCTCGCGCGGGCAGCCGCGCGGCCGGGGCACGTCTTCAACCTCGGCCACGGCGTGCTCCCCGACACCGACCCGGACGTGCTCACACGCCTGGCCGGGCTCGTCCACGAGCGCACGGAGGCGACGGTCGCAGCATGAGCGGCCCGGCGGTGATCCTGATGGCGTACGGGTCGCCCGACCGGCTCGCCGACGTGCCCGCCTACTACGCGGACATCCGCGGCGGACGCCCGATCAGGCCGGAGCTCCTCGACGACCTCGTCGTCCCGCTACCGCGCGCTCGGGATCGACGACTCGGACGCCCCGTCGCCGCTGAACGCGATCACCGAGGAGACGCGCGCCGCCCTCTCGCAGGTGCTTCGGATCCCCGTCCTGACGGGCATGCGCCACTGGGACCCCCGGATCGCCGTGGCGGTCGAGACGGCGCTCCGGGACGGCCACGACACACTCGTCGGCGTCGTCCTCGCGCCGCACTGGTCGTCGCTCTCGATCGCGAAGTACCAGGAGCTCTTCGATGCGGCCGTCGCGGATCGCGCCGAGGCCCGTTTCGTCAGGGAGTGGGGGGCCGACCCCGGCTTCATCGCGCTGCTCGCCCGCCGCATTCGCGCCGTCCGGCCCGAGGCACCCCACGTTGTCTTCACCGCGCACTCGCTGCCTGCCCGGATCCTCGAAACCGGGGACACGTACCGTGACGCCCTGCTGGAGACGAGCCGCATGGTCGCCGAGCACGCGGCTGTCGCCGAGTGGAGCTTCGCCTTCCAGAGCGAGTCCCCGACCGGAGAGCCCTGGCTCGGCCCCGACATCCTCGACCACCTCGCCGGACTTCGTGCGAAGGGCGTCGACGACGTGGTCGTCTGCCCCGTCGGCTTCGTCTCCGACCACCTCGAGATCCGGTGGGACATCGACGTCGAGGCGGCGGAACGGGCGCAGGAGCTCGACATGCGCCTGACCCGGATCGAGATGCCGAACGCCGATCCCGCCTTCGTCGGAGTGCTCGCGGGCATCGTCCGCCGCGAGCTCGCGGCCGTCGCGGCGTAGGGGCCGCGATGCGCGCGGGCGAGATCTCGGTCGACGGCGTCTCGCGGAGGTTCGTCGTCCGCGCGCGCGAGACCCACACGCTCAAGGAGCTGCTCGTGGCGCGCGGCCGGACCGGTGCCCAGGAGGTCTGGGCGCTGCGCGACGTCTCCGTTGCGATCGCGCCCGGTGAGGCAGTCGGCCTGATCGGGCGGAACGGCTCGGGGAAGTCGACGCTGCTCCGGCTGATCGCCGGGATCATCCGCCCGACGATCGGGGGCGTCGCGACCGGCGGGCGCATCGGCTCGCTGCTCGAGCTCGGCGCGGGGTTCCATCCCGACTTCACCGGGCGGGAGAACGTCGAGCTGAACGGCGCGCTCCAGGGCCTGTCGCGCGTGAGGATCCGCGAGCGGTTCGACGAGATCGTCGCGTTCGCCGAGCTCGAGGACTCGATCGACCGCCCCGTCAAGACCTACTCGTCGGGGATGACGATGCGGCTCGGGTTCGCGATCGCGGCGTTCCTCGAGGCGGACGTGCTCCTGCTCGACGAGGTGTTCGCCGTCGGCGACGAGAGCTTCCAGCGGAAGTGCTTCGGCGTGATCGCGGCGTTCAAGGAGCGCGGCGGCACGATCCTGTTCGTCTCGCACGATGCGTCGGCGGTGGAGCGGCTCTGCGACCGCGCGGTGCTGCTGCGCGGCGGGCGGCTCGCGTACGACGGACCCGTGCACGAGGCGATCACCCGGTACCGGCGCGCGCTGGCCGACGAGGCCGGCGCGGTCGCGACGAACGGCGGCGGTGCCGCCGGCTCGGGGGAGGCACGCATCGCGTCGGCGGCGCTCGTGGGCGCGGACGGGGCCCTGCGCGACAGGTTCCTCGCGGGAGAGCCGTTCGGGCTCGACGTCGCGCTCACCGGCTCGGTCGCGGCGCCGCGGCTCCATCTCGAGGTGCGGGACGGCTCCGGCCTCCTCGTCGCCGAGGACTTTCTCGAGACCGAGCGGCTCGGCTGGGACGGCGAGCACGACGGCTTCGCGCTCCGTCTCGACGTGGGCGCGTCACCGCTCCAGTTCGGAAGGTTCGACGTGACGCTGGCCCTGCTCGCGAGCGACGGCCGCCTGCTCGACCGGCTGCCGCGTCCCATCTCGCTGCTCGTGTACCCGGACGACGAGAGCCGCGGGCTCGTCCGGCTCGAAGGAACGTGGCGGCGCGGAGCGAAAGAGGGCGAGCCGTGAGCTACAAGACGTGCCCCGACTGGCCGACGCTGATGGAGCTGGCGCCCGACCTCCAGTTCAAGCACATGACCGTGCGGGACGCACAGCTGCCGTTCGAGGTCGTCGCGAAGATCCCCGGCGGCCTCTCGCTCGAGGAGATCGAGATCTGCTGCGACGTCGAGCACCACGTCGTCAACGCCTCCCACACGCATCCCGACGTCGTCACCGCCCTCGAGAGCACCCACTGGTTCGAGGTGAACGAGTGGGCGACCACCGGGCCGGGCGCCGACCAGGGCTCGTCGGGCGCGGCGCCGCACGCCGCCTGAGGCGCACGTAGGCTCAGGTCGTGCTGACGGTGATCCCGTTCCGCGGCGAGGGCAAGAGCCGGTTGCCGGAGGAGCTTCGGCGCGAGGTCGCGCTCGCGATGCTCGGCGACGTCGTCGAGGCGGCGCTCGCGGTCGGGGACGTGCGCGTCGTGACCGACGACGCGGCGGGCCGGCTCGTCGCCGGGGACCTCGGCGCCCGGCTGGTCGACGACCCCGGCGGGGGACAGGGGGCCGCGGTGGCGACGGGCCTCGAGGGCGCCTCGGGTCTCTGCCTCGTGGTGAACGCCGACGTGCCGCGCGTGCGGCCGTCCGACCTGAACGCGCTTGCCGTCCCCGCGCTGCTCGGCAAGCTCGGGATCGTCGGGGCCCGCGACGGGACGACGAACGCGCTGGGCCTGCCCCGGGCAGACGTCTTCGCTCCGCTGTACGGCCCGGGCAGCGCCGGGCAGTTCCGCGCCCACGCCGCCGCGCTCGGCATGGACGTCGAGGAGGTGTCGCTCCCCAACCTCGTCGACGACGTCGACACGCTCGCCGACCTGGCGCAGCTCCGCTCGCGCGCGGGAGCGCGCACTGCCGAGCTCCTCGAAGCGATCACTCTTTGAAGGTCGTGTGCCTGTCCGGCGGCGTCGGCGGCGCAAAGCTCGCGCGCGGCCTGCACGACGTGCTCGCGCCCGGCGAGCTGACCGTGATCGGCAACGTCGGCGACGACGTCGAGGTGCTCGGGCTCCACGTCTCGCCGGATCTCGACTCGGTGCTCTACGCGCTCGCCGGCCTGAACGACGAGGAGCGAGGCTGGGGTCGCGCCGGGGAGACGTGGCGGACGCTCGACGCCGCGCGGGAGTGGGGCGGTGAGGGGTGGTTCATGCTGGGCGACCTCGACCTCGGACTCCATCTCGTTCGCACGCAGGCACTCCGCACGGGCGACCCGCTGTCCGCGATCACGAGACGTCTCGCCTCCGCGGCCGGGCTCGAGACGCGGCTGCTGCCGGCGACCGACGACCCGCTGCGCACCTCCGTGGTGACGCCGGCCGGCACCCTCCCGTTCCAGGAGTGGTTCGTTGCCCGGCGCCACGAGGACGAGGTCGACGCGATGGTCTTCGCCGGCGCCGAGACAGCGGCGCCGGCGCCCGGTGTCGTCGAGGCGATCCGCGAGGCGGATGTCGTCGTCGTCGCGCCGAGCAACCCGTACACCTCCATCCATCCGATCCTCGCGGTCGCGGCCGTCCGGGACGCGGTCGCCGCACGACGCGAGCGCTCGGTGGCCGTCTCCCCGCTCGTCGCCGGTCGCGCCGTGAAAGGCCCCCTCGATCGTATGCTCCTGCGCATGGCGGGCGGGACGTCACCCGGGCATGTCGCAGACTGTTACGAGGGCCTGATCGGCGCGCTCGTGATCGATCGGGCGGACGCGCCCGCGGAGGCCGGCGTCCCGCTCGTCGTCACGGACACGCTGATGAGCGACCGCGACGCGGCCCGCCGGCTCGCCGAGGTCGTGCTCGAGGCGACGACGTGAGAGTCGCGGTCGTCGGGGGTACCGGCAGCTTCGGCCTGGCGCTCGCAAAGCGGCTCGCCGCCGCCGGCTACGACGTCGTGGTCGGTTCGCGCGACGCGGCACGGGCGGCCGAGGCGGGCGCGGGGATCGGCGTCGACGGCGCGACGAACGCCGACGCGTGCAGCGGCGCCGACCTCGTCGTCCTGGCGACGAAGGCAGAGGCGACCGTCGTGACCGCGGCCGAGCTCCGCGCGTCGATCGGAACGACCCCGGTGCTCTCCGTCGCCGCCGAGCTGACGTTCGGCGCGAGCGGCGTCGTCCCGACCACGGAGGCGACGTCCGTCGCCGCGCGCGTCCAGGAGGTCGTCGACGCGCCGGTCGTCGCGGGTCTCCACTCGCTGGCCGCACGCAATCTCGGTGGCGATGCCCCGCCGGAGGAGGATGCCCTCGTCTGCGGCGACGACGCCCCGTCGAAGGCGATCGTGCTCGAGCTCGCCGAGCGGATCACCGCCGGCCGCGCGATCGACTGCGGCCCGCTCGCCTCCGCCCGGGCGCTGGAGGGGCTCACCGCGGTGATCGTGAACGTCAACAAGCGCTACAGGGCGCACGCGGGCATCCGCGTCACCGGCGTCCCCTGAGGCGGCCGGGCGGGCTCGTGCACCGGTCCGAGATGCCTCCCGGCGTCGTCCAGGTGATCCCGCTACCGGGGCTTCCCGAGCTCGAGGAGAGCGACGACCTCGGTCTGCTCCTCGACGCCGCAGCCAGGAGGGCGGGCGGCCTGGAGGACGGAGACGTCCTCGTGGTCGCGCAGAAGGCCGTCTCGAAGGTCGAGGGTCGCGTCGTGCGTCTCGCCGATGTCGAGCCGTCGGCGCGGGCGGTCGAGCTCGCGGGTGACGACGGCGACCCGCGTCAGATCGAGGTCATCCTCCGCGAGAGCCGCGAGGTGGTGCGTTCCAGGCCGCCGCTCGTCATCGCGGAGACCAGGCATGGGTTCGTCTGCGCCTCGGCCGGTGTCGACGCCAGCAACACACCGGCGGACGGCACCCTCGTGCTGCTGCCGCTCGACCCCGACCTCTCCGCGCGGCGGCTTCGTGCCCGGCTGCTGGAGCTTTCCGGAGCCGACGTCGGCGTGATCGTGAGCGATTCGTTCGGGCGCGCGTGGCGGCAGGGGACGACCGACGTCGCGCTCGGCGTGGCCGGGATCGCGCCGCTCCGCGACCTGCGCGGGACGACCGACGCAGGTGGGCGCGAGCTGCGCACGACGCAGATCGCGATTGCGGACGAGATCGCGGGAGCGGCGGAGCTCGTGCTCGGCAAGGCGCGGAGGGTGCCGGCCGCGGTCGTCCGGGGCGTGGACGCGCGAGGCGACGGACGCGCGTCCGAGCTCGTGATGCCGCGCGAGCGAGACCTCTTCCGCTGAGATCGGGCTAGCTCTTCCGCACTGCCGCGACGGCGCGCTCGAGCTCGTCGGTCGAGAAGGCCCCTTCGAGCTTCGTCCGGATGACGCCCTTGCGGTCGACGACGAACGTGAACGGCTCGGTCGGGAGCCGCCACTGCGACACCCAGCGGTTGACGCCCTTGGCGGGGTCGTTGTCAGCGTAGATCTCGACGTGGATGAAACGGACGCCCTTCGAGCTCGGCAGCTTTCTGACCGCGGAGACGACGTCGACGACGGGGCCGCACGTCCTCGACTGGCAGTACTGCGGCGTCGCGAACGCGAGCACGAACGGCTCGTGCGCAGCGAGCGCCTGCGCGACCGAGACCTCGTAGAGCGCGCGGTCGGGGTGCCGGGACGTCGTGAGCGCGGAGAGGTCGCCTCCGGTGCTCGCGAGCGTCGGCGTCTTCGACGGGATCGCACGGTCGCCGACGGACGGCGCGAAGCTCTTCTTCCGGACGACGAGGTTGCCGAGCGCCTGGATCTTCGTGCCGCCGACGGGCTCGGCCATGTACCAGTACCGACCCGCCGTCGGCGTGACCACCTTGGCGACGTAGATCCCGTTCGCGTCGGCGGAGTCGCCGCCCGGCACGCCGATCTTCTCGAAGCGCGCCGTCGTGGTCGCGAACGGCGCTTGCTTCAGGCCGCGGGCGATCCAGACCCGTGCGGTGGGCCGCTCGATCAGCCGCGACTGCTTGTCGACCACCAGGAAGCTGATGCGGTTCGCGCCGGCGGCATGGTCGGACGTGCCCGCAACGACCGCGACGTCCTCGCCCGGCGCCCGCCAGAGCTCCTCCAGGGTCTGCTTCGCGGCCGGCGCGGCCGTGGCCGTCTCGCCGGAGGCGTCGGTCGTGCTACCGCCGCACGACGCGGCGAGGAGGGCCGTCCCCAGCGCGACCACGACCGCTGCAGCGAAGGGGCGGCTCACGCGCCCAATGTAGACGATCGATCCCGGACAGCCGCAAAGAGACGAGAGGCGCAGGCGTCCGTGCGCCTATCCGGGATCGATCACGGGGGCCACGAGCGCCCCCGATCAGTCGCCGTCGGAGAACGTGCGGCTCGGCAGCCTGAACTGCCCGAGCCACGCCGCGAACAGCGCAAGGTTGACGAGAGCGAAGATCACGCGTGCTCTGCTCACCTCGAACCTCCTTTCTCAGAAGCGGACGACCCGAAGCGCCTCGGCAGCGTTCCGGTACAACCGCGCAGCCTCGCCGGCGTCCCCACGCCGTTCTGCGAGGTCACCCAGCGCGACCCACGCCCCCGTCCGGTGCGCGACGGACGACATCTGCTCGAACGCAGCGTCCGCGGCCCGGAAGCACTCCTCCGCCTCGTCGAGGCGGCCCCGCTCCAGCAACGAGCGACCCAGCACGAGGTTCGACTGGCCGATCTCGTCGAGGAAGTCATCGCGCCCCTCGAGGAGCGCAAGCGCCTTGCGTGCATGCTCGTCGGCCGCCTCATGGTCGCCGCGGTGCTCGTGCACCGCCGCCAGGCTCCCGAGAGCCTGCGCGGCGTCCGGCTGCGAGCCGGCCTCGACCGCGAGGGCGAACGACTTCGTGAGATGCTCGATCGCCTGCTCGGGATGTCCGAGCAGGAGCTGCAGGCCGCCGAGGTTCAACATGAGGCGACCGGTATTGCGCGTGTCGTTGAGCTCCGCGTAGATCTCCTTGGCCTGGAGCGCATACTGGCGCGCGAGCACCCAGTGGCCCGTCTTCTCGGCGACCCAGGACGCCTGGAAGTAGGCACCTGCGACGACGCGCGGGTCGTCGACGGCGAGCGCGAGCTCGAGCGCCCGCTCGGCGTCCTCCCGCGCGGCCTCGTAGTCGGCCTGCCGCCGCCTGCAGCGCGACCGCCACGCGTGGATGCGCGCGCGGAGCACGTCGCTCGGCAGCCCCGACCGCTCGGCGAGCTCGAGCGCCTGGTCGAGCAGACCGATCGCCGACGGGATGCTCGAGATCCGATACCGGCAGCAGCCGAGCCGGAAGAGCACGTCGGCGCGGTCGATGTCGGAGAACTCCGGCAGTTCCGTCAGCTCCCGTGCGGCCTGCAGGACCCCGATCGCCTCGTGCGCGGCGCCGAGCTCCTGAAGCGCCCACCCTTCGCCTGCGAGCGCGCGCAGCTCGAGCTCGGCTGAGCCGAGCGCGCGGATCTCCTCGCGCGCCTCGCGGTACGCCTCGACGGCCTCCTGGTCACGATGCGCCTCGGAGAGCGCCTCGGCCTGCGCGAGCTTCGCCTCGACCCGCGCGCGGACGTCGGCGGAGACGCCGTGCTGGAGGTACTGCGGGTCGACACCGAGTCGCTCGGCGAGCCACGCGACCGTGTCGGCGGTCGGCCGCGTCTTGGCACGCTCGATCTGACTGACGTACTCCTTGGAGAAGCGCTCGCCGGCGAGCTCGGTCTGGGTCAGCCCGGCCGCGATGCGCAGGGCCCGGACACGATCGCCGACGCCCCCCGCGCGCGCAGGGGTTGCAGACCGGGAAGTGGCGGCCGCAACGCGCATTCCGCTGTCACTCAACCCGCCACCTCCACGGCCGCCCTCCCCCGATGGGGTGAAACGGTCGCATTCGTGCTGCAGAACATGGTGAAGCGGAGAATAGCGCGTATCACTTGACCGAGCTACTTGACTTTTTTGGCCATGGCACGTAAGGTCATGGCACCAAGCACCCTCCAGACGCCAGGAAGGTGCGCGGAGCGCAACCGAAAGGGTCGGCGCGGAACGCGGAGAACAGCGTGGCTGGGCCGCAGAGTCACGAGCTCCGTCCGACGCCTCCCACACAGGGTCGCCTCCTTCTGAAACGCCCCCGGAAGCCGCAGCCGGGGGCGTTTCTCTATGGGCCACCAGGCGTGATCGCCGTCTACGACTCGGACGGCTCCGACGCCGTCGCCGAGACTCGGGCGTTCCTGACCCAGCGGGGAGTCGACCTCACGAGCGATCAGGGAGACCAAGACGAAGAGGCGCTGGAGTACTTCTCGAAGCGACTGCAGGCAGAGAGCGCAGAGTGGGCATCCGGCGCGCGCGCTCGTGGTGTCGCGCGCCGCTCCCACACGCGCAGCAGGCGTGCCGGGAGGGTCGCCACCCTCGCGGGCGAGCTCACCGGTGCCCGTCGCCCGGCGTCGGCGGGTCGTCGAGGAAGGCCGCGGCCGGCGCGAAGAACAGGGTCCCCGTGGCCGCCGTCGAGAAGTCGAGGATCCTGTCGTACGTCCCCGGCGGGCTGCCGACGAACATGTTGGCCAGCATCTGCTCCGTGACCTCCGGCGTGCGGGCGTAGCCGATGAAATAGGTGCCGAACTCGCCGCTGCCGACTCGTCCGAACGGCATGTTGAGGCGCACGATCTGACGCTCGTTCCCGTCGTCGTCGACGATCGTGTTCAGCGCGACGTGGGAGTTCGCGGGCTTCAGCTCGTCGGGGAGCTCGATGTCGCTCAGCTTGGTCCGGCCGACCGCGCGCTCCTGCTCCTCGACCGGGAGCGCGTCCCAGGCGTCGAGGTCGTGGAGGTACTTCTGGACGACGACGTAGCTCCCGCCCGCGAAGGCCGGGTCCTCGTCTCCGACGAGTGCCGCTTCTGCGGCCTCGGCGCCCTCGGGGTTCTCCGTGCCGTCGACGAAGCCGAGCAGGTCGCGCTCGTCGAACGACCGGAAGCCGTGCACCTCGTCCACGACGCGGGCGCTCCCTGCAAGCTGATGGGTCACGTGGCGCGCGAGCTCGAAGCAGAGGTCGAGTCGGTGCGCCCGGATGTGGAACAGCAGGTCACCCGGCGTCGCAGGTGCCGTGTGGCGCGCCCCGGCGATCTCGCGGAACGGATGGAGATACGCCGGACGAGGTGCGCCGAACAGGCGGCCCCACAGCCCGGCACCGATCCCGACCACGCACGTCAGCTCCCCTTCCGGGACACGGAAGCCGACCGAGCGCCGCAATCCGGCGACGCCCGCGAGCACCTCGCGAACGGCATCCTCGGCGCCCTCGTCCACGGTCGCCGTGAGGAAGATCGCCGCCTCGGTGAGCGGCGTGAGGATCGCCTGTGGCTCCGCGCTCACACGCCCCCCTGTCTCGTCCAGGCACGTGCTCTGCGCGACGAGCCCCGACGAGTCCCTCGGCACGTCCGCCGTGTCGACGCGGGGATCGCGAGGCGTGCGGGCGCCGTCTCGGGGGTCGCGGTGTCGGGGCGGTCGCCCATCGTGTCGAGAGGATATGCGGGGCACGGCGGGCGATCGTGCTCGTCGGGGCCGGCGCGCTCCTGGTCGGCCGACGGACGGAGCGCGCCGAGGTCGTCGTCGGGACGGTCGCGTTCCGGCTCTTGCGCGTCCCGTTCCGCGCCGGCGTGACGTCGTCAGCGGGCGACCGGCTCCCCGAGGAGCCAGCGCATCCGCTCCCGCTGGATCTCCACCAGGTCGTCGTCGTCGAGCAGGACACCGACCCGATCTGCCACGGAGCGGAGGAGCCCACCGCCGATCATGATCCATGCCTCGGCGTCGGGGCTCCGGTCCGGCGGGATGATGCCTGCCTCCTGGCCGCGGCGGATCGCGGCCGCGACGTGGTCGTGGACGGCCCGCATGTGGCGCGCGACGTGCTTGCGGATCTCGCGGTCCTCCCCGGCCTCGGTGATGCCCTGGATCCAGAGGTTCGGCATCATCGCCTTCTTCCAGCGCGCGGCGGAGGGTGGGAGGAAGAGGCCTCTCCGGATCTCGTCCGACGGCGCGTCCTCTCCCCGGCTCGCCTCGAGCATCTCCTCGGCGGCGCGGTCGAAGGCCGTTCGGAACTCGTCCCATGCCGCGTCGAGACAGGCGGCCCAGAGGTCGCGCTTCGAGGGGAAGTGGCGATAGAGCACCGGCTCGCTGACGCCCGCCTCGCGCGCGATCTCGGCGGTCGTCGACCCTGCGTAGCTGCCCGACGAGAACACACGGAGCGCGGCCTGCACGATCGACTGCCGCCGCTCGTCGGCGGGAAGACGTCGCGGACGGCTCATGCGGCCTCGGCGCGGGGCACCGGCGCCTCGGCCCCGTGCGAGCGGTCATGCGGCCGGACGAGGATCGCTGCGACGATCGCGCCGACGAGCGCGATCCCGGACGAGACGAGCAGCGCGTCCTGGAAGCCGGCCAGGAACGACTCCGTGGTGGGCGGCGACGTCAGCTTCGCGGCCATGATCGCGCCCATGAAGGCGATCCCGAGCGAGCCGCCGACCTGGCGGAGCGCCTGCAGCACCGCCGACCCGACACCCGCCTTCTCGACGGGCACCGCCCGCGTCGCCGCCGCCGTGCTCGGAGTCATCGTCAGCGACATCCCGACCCCGCCGAGGACGAGCCCGGGTAGCAGCGTCCAGAACGTCGCGCTCGCGTCGAGCTGACTGAAGTACAGAAGCTGCGCCGAGAGGAGGACCATCCCCGTGGTCATCAGCCCGCGGGAGCCGTAGCGGTCGGAGACCCTCCCCGCGATCGGAGCGACGAGGATGATCAGGATCGTCATCGGCAGGAACGCCGCCCCCGCCTGGACGGCGGAGTAGCCGAGGATGTTCTGCATGTAGAGCGAGACGAAGAAGAAGACGCCGAACATCGCGAGCGCAACCAGCAGGATGACGAGGTTCGCGCCGACGTACGTGCGGTTGCGGAACAGGGTCAGGTCGAGCATCGGCGCGCGCTGACGCCGCTCGAGCACGACGAACGAGGCCAGCGCGACGACGGCGACGACGAACGCTCCGATGATGCGCGTCGATCCCCAGCCGAACGCGTTCGCCTCGATGAGCCCGTACGTCAGGGCGAACAGCCCGATCGCCGAGGTCGCGAGGCCCGGGAGGTCGAGGCGCTCGTGCGTCGGGTCGCGCGACTCGTCGATCAGCAAGAAGCTCGCGGCGATGCCGAGGATCCCGACCGGGACGTTGACGAAGAAGATCCAGTTCCAGCCCGCGTGCTCGGTCAGCAGCCCGCCGATGAGCGGGCCGATCGCGAGTGCCAGCGCCGAGACGCCTGCCCAGATCCCGATCGCCGTGCCGCGCTGCCGGGGCGGGAACGTCGCGGCGATGATCGACAGCGTCGCAGGGCTCATCAACGCGGCGCCTGAGCCCTGCAGGACCCGCGCGGCGATCAGCTCGTGTCCGGTGGTCGAGAGGCCGCAGAGGAGCGAGGCGACCGTGAACACGACGATCCCGATGACGAAGATGAGACGGCGGCCGTAGGCGTCGGCGAGCTTGCCGCCGATCAGCATCAACGCCGCAAACGTGAGCGCGTAGCCCGAGACGATCCACTCGAGCTCGGAGAGGCCGACGCCGAGGTCACGCTGGATCGACGGTAGCGCGACGTTCACGACCGTGTTGTCGAGCATGATCATGAACAGCCCGAACGAGACGGCCGCGAGCGTCCACCACTTCTTGTTGTCCTCGGTGACCAGCCGGTCCAGCATTCTCGCGCCTCCCTCCCAAAGTTAGTGCGCGCTACCTTAGCAGCCGCTAACCGCCGACGGACGGTTAACGGCCTCGCAATCCTCGTCCGCCTACGATCGCACTGTCATGCCGATCTACATCTGCCCCAACTGCCGCGAGCGCTCGATCGACCTGGACGGCGTCGAGGGCTTCTCGACGCAGGCGCCGCAGTGCCGGAGCTGCGGTTTCGGCTTCCTCTTCCAGCTGCTCGAGGACTACTACCCCGCACCGTCGACCGGGTTCGTCGTGTGCGACCGGGACGCGCGCGTGCTCGCCGTCGGCCGCGGGGTGTTCGAGCTGACCGGTTTTCGCGAGGCCGACCTGATAGGACGCGACGTCGCAACGGCGTTGTCGCTCTCCGACTCCGGGCCGCTCGAGCTCGTCCGCGAGTGGGGCGTGCGGAAGCTCGGGGAGCAGCTCGAGCTGCGGACGCGGGCGGGGATGACAAAGCCGGTGGTCGTCGACCTGTTTCCGGCGTACGACGACGACGGAGGCGTGCTCGTCGCGCTCTCGTCGCGCTGACACCGTGGCCGTCTCGGTCTGGCTCGTCCGGCACGGCGAGACCCGGTGGAGTCGCGAGCGGCTGCACACGTCGGTGACGGACGTGCCGCTCACCTCGGTCGGCGTCGAGGCCGCACGGTCTGTGGGCGCGCGGCTCTCCGGCCGGGTGTTCTCGCTCGTGCTGACCAGCCCGCGCACCCGCTCCCGCCGCAGCGCCGAGCTCGCGGGCTTCCCGGGCGCGCTGGTCGACGAGGATCTCGCCGAGTGGAGCTACGGTCGCTACGAGGGCGTCAGCACGGCGCAGATCCGGGAGACCGACCCGGGCTGGTCGGTCTGGTCGCATCCCTCGCCCGGCGGGGAGACGGCGGATCAGGTCGGCGAGCGGGTCGACCGCGTGATCGCACGCTGTCGCGCCGTGGAGGGCGACGTGTTGCTGTTCGGGCACGCGCACTGCCTGCGCGTGCTCGCCGCACGCTGGCTCGGGCAGCCGGTCACCGGCGGAAGGCTCTACCGGCTCGACACCGGGTCGATCTCGGTGCTCGCCTACGAGCGGGAGACGCCCGTGATCGTGCGCTGGAACGACACCGGCGCGGAGCCGCTGACGACGTAGAGGGTCAGCGCGGAACGATCCAGACCTGGCGCGCGACCGCCAGCGGCAGGCCGTCGCCGCCGTAGAGCGCGGTACCGGCGAAGAGCTTGCGTCCATCCTCGCCGAGCGGCCAGCCCACGACGACGCACGGTTCGCGTTCGTCGGGGAGCCGGTCGATGCGGGCGGTCATCCGGCCGAGCACGACCTCGCCGCGTCCGGGGTCGCCGGCGGCATAGGCGCCCGGGCAGTCGATCGCGGCCCAGACCACCTCGGGCGCGACGTCGCGCGCGACCCAGGTCGTCGCGACGAGCCCGTCTCGGCCGGGCACCGGGCCGGGGTGGATCGCCAGGCCGCTGCCGTCGCCGCGCGTCCCGCACACGAAGCACTCGGCGAACTCGGGCGGTCCGAAGGCGCCGACGCCCTCGGCCGCGGCTGCAGCGACCGCGGGTTCGGGAGACTCCGGCGGGTCGATGCCCGGGTCGCCGGGGACGGCCTCGGCGACGAGCAGGTCGCCGTCCTCGAGCAGGAGCCGCTCTCCGTCCCGCCGGATCGTGAGCGGGCGCTCGAGCGGAGGCGGCAGGCGGAGCGTGACCTCCGCCGACCGTCCGAGGCGGGAGCCGAGGAGCCCGCAGGCGTAGCCGCCGTTCGCGGAGCGGAGCGGCCCGCGGAAGCGACGATCGATCGTCACGGTCTCGACGCCGGCGGACACGCCGCTAGAGTGACGTTTGTGACCGTGAGGCAAAAACTTCGGTGGGCGAAGGGCGGCCGAGCGGGGAGGATGCCGGCGGTGAGGATCGCGCTGGCACAGCTGAACGTCGTCGTGGGCGACCTGGACGGGAACGTGGAGCGGATCGTGGCGGCCGTCGCGGAGTCGCAGCGCGCCTCCGCCGACCTGATCGTGCTTCCCGAGCTCGCCGTCACGGGGTACCCGCCGGAGGATCTCCTCCTGCGCCCCGGCTTCGTCCGGGCGGCCCGAACGGCCGTCGACGAGGTCGCCCGCGCCTGCACCGAGAGCGTCGCGCTCGTCGGCGGCCCGGCGTTCGACCGCGATCTCGCGAACGCAGCGTTCGTCTGCGCCGACGGAGCCGTCCAGGGGATCTACCGGAAGCACTTCCTGCCGAACTACGGGGTGTTCGACGAACACCGCTACTTCGCCGCGGGCCGCGACCTGCTCCTGCTCGGCGCTCGGTGACGTGCTCGTCGGCCCGACGATCTGCGAGGACGTCTGGCAACCCGGCCCCCCGGCGACCGACCTCGCGCTCTCCGGCGCGACGCTCCTCGTCAATCTCTCGGCCTCGCCGTTCCACGTCGGCAAGGCGGAGGAGCGCGAGGAGATGCTCGTCACGCGCGCCCGCGACAACGCCGTCTACGTCGCCTTCTGCAACCTCGTGGGCGGGCAGGACGAGCTGGTCTTCGACGGGCACTCCGTCGTGCTCGACGACGAAGGCGAGGTGATCGCGCGCGCGCCCGGGTTCGAGGAGGCGCTGCTCGTCGTCGACGTCGAGCCGACCGAGGCGATCGGCCGGCGCCTGCGCGACGTTCGGCGGCGGGAGCTCGAGCGGTCGCTGCCGGAGCCGCCCTCGGCCACCGTGATCCGACTCGCTGCGCCTCACCCGGTGGCGACGCCGATCGAGGCGAAGGCTGCCCCGTTCGAGCCGGAGCTCGAGCAGATGCGGCTCGGGCTCGGGCTCGGGCTGCGGGACTACGTCACGAAGAACGGCTTCGGGGACGTCGTGATCGGCATCTCCGGCGGCATCGACTCGGCGCTCACGGCGGCGATCGCGGCCGACGCCCTCGGCTCCGAGCGCGTGCACACGGTGTCGATGCCGTCGCGCTTCTCCTCCGATGGCACGCGGGACGACGCGCGGGAGGTCAGCGAGAACCTCGGCGTCGACTTCCGCGAGATCCCGATCGAGGCTGTCGTGACAGCGTTCCACGAGGCGCTCGGCGGACTCGAGGGGCTCGCCGCGGAGAACCTCCAGGCCCGGATCCGCGGGTCGTTCTTGATGGCGCTCTCGAACACGCACGGCTGGATCGTCCTCGCCACCGGCAACAAGTCGGAGATGGCAGTGGGCTACGCCACGATCTACGGCGACATGGTCGGCGGCTACGCGCTGCTCAAGGACGTGTTCAAGACCGACGTGTTCCGACTCTCGCGGCACATGAACGACCGGGCCGGGCGCGAGCTGATCCCCGTCACCACGATCGAACGTCCGCCGACGGCCGAACTGCGCGCCGATCAGCGCGACGACCAGTCGCTCCCGCCGTACGACCTGCTCGACCCGATCCTCGAGGCCTACGTCGAGCTCGACCGCTCGCGCGAGGAGCTCGAGGCGGCGTTCGACCCGTCGGTGGTGGAACGGACGCTCCAGCTCGTCGACCGGGCCGAGTACAAGCGCCGCCAGGCGGCCCCCGGCGTCAAGCTCCGCCCGCGCGCCTTCGGCCGCGACTGGCGCACGCCGATCACGAACCGCTGGCGCGGCTGAAAGCCACGCCGCCCGGTGGTGTCCGACTTCGAGTCGGACACCCTGCGCCGTGGGCTGCGCGTGTCTCGTACTGTGTCGGACTTCAGTCCGACACGGTACGCAGGAGATCTCCCCGCTACGCCTTGCGTCCCGCCAGCTCGGCCAGCGCGGCGACCGTCCGCCAGTTCCGCACCGTCACGGTGGTCGGCAGGCGCCGCTTCGTCAGCGCCTCCATCAGCTTCGAGCGCGCCTGGCCGTTCGGGACGCTGACGTAGAGCTCGCGCCCGCGCGCGGTGAGCTCGTCCGGCAGGTAGGCGACGAGGTCGCCGAGGCCGAGTGCGGCCGGCTCGACCGCCTCGCCGAGGAAGACGACGACGACCTTCGTCGGGTCGTCCACCGCGTAGGGGCTCGACTCGACCACGGCGGCCAGCTCGTCGCCCGTGCGGACGATCACCGGCACGTCGAGCCCGGTCTCGGCCGCGATCGCCTGCTCGAGCTGTGCGGCGAGGTCGTCCGGCGCGTCGCGGCCGGGCGCGAACACGACGTTCCCGCTCTGCAGGTACGTCTCGACGTCCTCGTGCCCGAGCGACTCGACGATCCTCCGCAGCGTGGGCATCGCGATCCGCTTGCGTGCCCCGATGTTGATCCCGCGGAGAAGCGCTGCGACGCGCATCCATGGAGTCTGCCTACGAGGGGCGCCTCACGCCCCGGGCCCGGGGACGAGCTCGCGAAGCGCGAGGAACCAGCGGAGGCGCTCCTCCCAGGGGACGGCGGCGTTCGCCGGGGACGTCGACGGGAGGACGAAGAGCAGCGTCTCGCCGAGCCGACGCTCCTGGAGCCCGTGGCCGGGCCGACCCCCGAACGGACCGCGGTAGGCCTCCTTGCCGACGAAGCCGATCGCATGCGGCCGCAGCTCGCGGGCCAGCCGCTCGAGCCGCTCGGCGCTCCCGGTGAAGTCGCTCCTGCGCAGGTCGGACGAGCCGCGGGTCGTCCGGTACGCCGCGTTGGTGATCCCGATCCCGTACGTGAGGACGTCGAACTGCTCTGCGGGGTCGACGAGCCGCGGCGTGAAGGCGGCTGCGTGCAGCAGTCGCCAGAAGTCGTTGCGCGGGTTGGCGAAGTGCGCGGCCCTGGCATCCGAGTGGAACCCGGGGTTGATCCCGCAGAAGACGACGTCCAGCCCCGGCGCGAGCACGTCGGGCACGGCGCTCGGCGCGGTCACGCCGTATCCGTCGCCGTTATGCCGCCTCGGGCTCGCGCTCGTCCAGCCGCGCCTCGAAGGCGAGGCGGATCCGCTCCGTCAGCACTGCCGCCGCCTCGGGTGCGTGGTCCCCGGGCCGCATCACCCTGACGGCGTCGTCGCCGCCCACCCAGCCGTAGCACCGGAGATAGCACTCCTGCTCGTTCAACGGCCGCAACCGCTGCATGGGCCCCAACCGTACGCCGCCGACCGGACGGTGCTCGTTGTCCAGATGGCCGATCGGCATCGTGTGGACGGTGGGGTCGCCGCGAGCGGGCGCCGGACGACGTAGGCCCGCGCGGTCGTGGCCAGGGCGCTCACCTCGGATCATCGATCGAGCATCTAGGCTGCTGCTGTGGCGACGCGGGCCAAGTCGTTCGAGTACGAGGTCTCGCTCGACGAGACGTGGGACGCGTGGTCCGACCGCGGGGGCGGCGTGTTGGCGGGCGCGGACGAGGCGCTGTGGACACCCGAGCACCTGCTGCTCGCCGGCCTCGCGCGCTGCTCGCTGACGGGTCTACGCCACCATTGCGTCCGCGCCGGCATCGTGCTCACGGCCCGCGCGACCGCGCACGGCACGGTGACGCGGCGCGAGGAGGACGGCCGGTTCGCGTTCGTCCTGATCACCGTCGAGTGCGACGTCTCGTTCGAGCCGAAGCCCGACGAGGCGACGATCGCGGAGCTGCTCGCCAAAGCCGAGCGGGATTGCTTCATCGGGGCGTCGTTGACGGTCGCGCCGGCGTATACGTGGAGGGTGGCGTGAGGGGTGCGGCCGCGCATGCGGCCGCCTTCAGGGATCTGCCCCGCCGGAGGCGGGGATTGCCGCGGCTGGGATCCGCTCCGGCGGATCCCAGCTTCGCGGACGAGAATCAGCGGGATTGCTTCGTCGGGGCGTCGTTGACGGTTGCGCCGGCGTATACGTGGAGGGTGGCGTGAGGGGTGGCCGCGCCGGCGTATACGTGGAGGGTCGCGTGAGCGCGACCCTGCTCGACGTCGAAGCGGTCCGGGCGCGCTTCAGCGCTCTCGACCGCCGGCTCGCGTTCTTCGACGGGCCGGGCGGGACGCAGTGCCCCGACGAGGTGATCGACGCGATCGCCGCGCTACCTGCGCGAGTCGAACGCGAATGTCGGCGCGCCGTACGAGACATCTCGCCGGACGGATGCGCTGGTCGACGCCGCGCACGAGCGTGCGGCGCTCGTTCCTCGGCTGCGATCCCGGCGAGGTCGCGTTCGGGCCAGAGCATGACCGCCCTCAACTTCCTTCTCACCCGCGCGCTCGCCCGCGAGCTGCGAGGCCGGCGACGAGGTGCTCGTCACGCGGCTCGACCACGACGGGAACGTCGCGCCGTGGCTCGCGCTCGCCGAGGACATCGGCATCGTCGTCCGCTTCGTCGACGTCGCACGACGACCTGCTCGCTCGATCTCGACGACCTCGGCCGCCAAGCGCACGCCGCGGACGCGCGTCGTCGCGTTCCCGGCCGCGGCGAACTCGGTCGGCACCGCTGCCCGACGTCCGCCGGGTCGTCGAGCTCGCGCACGAGGCCGGCGCGCTCGCGTGGGTCGACGCCGTGCACTACGGGCCGCACGGGCCGATCGACGTCGCCGGCGCTGGGGCTGCGACGTGCTCGTCTGCTCGCCGTACAAGTTCTTCGGCCCGCACATGGGGCTCGCCTTCGGCCGGGAGGAGCTGCTGCGCAGCTGGCGGCCGTACAAGGTGCGGCCCGCGGCCGACGAGCCGGTCGGGCACCGCTTCGAGCTCGGCACGTGCCAGCACGAGCTGCTCGCGGGCTTCGTCGCCGCGGTCGACTACGTGCACTCGCTCGGCTGGGACGCGATCACGCGCGCACGAGCGCGCGCTCGGCGAGCGGTTCCTCGACGGCCTGCCCGACGGACGTCGACCTGCACGGCCTGCCGACGATGGAGGGCCGCGTGCCGACGTTCTGCTTCAGCGTCCCGGGCCGCACCGCGCAGTCCGTCGCCGAGCATCTCGCCGAGCGCGAGGTCGCCGTGTGGTGGGGCAACTACTACGCGCTCGAGACGATGCGCGCTGCTCGGGCTCGACGAGGTGGACGGCGCCGTGCGCGCCGGGCATCGTCCACTACAACACGGCCGAGGAGGTCGACCGGCTGCTCGCCGGCATCGCGGAGCTGGCGCCGGCGTGAAGCTCCTGCTCCTCGGCGGCCCGAAGTTCGTCGGGCCGCGCGGTGATCGACACGGCGCTCGAGCGTGGCCACGAGGTGACGCTCTTCAACCGCGGCATGACCGGCGCGGAGCTCTACCCGGAGCTGGAGCGGATCGTCGGCGACCGCGACGGCGGGCTCGAGGGCCTTCGCGGGCGCGAGTGGGACGCCGTCGTCGACACGTCGGGCTACCTCCCGCGCGTCGTCGGCCAGAGCGCCGGCCTGCTCGCCGATGCCGTCGGGCACTACGTCTTCGTCTCGAGCATCTCCGCCTACGCGTCGCTGGCGGAGCCGGTGGACGAGGGGTCGCCGCTCGCAGAGCCGTCGTCGCCGGGGTCGGAGGACATCGCGACCGACTACGGCGCGCTCAAGGCGCTGTGCGAGCAGGAGGTCGAGGCCGCCTTCCCGGGCCGATCGACGCACGTGCGCGCGGGGCTGATCGTCGGTCCGCACGACCCGACGGGCCGCTTCACGTACTGGCCGCATCGCGTCGCGCGGGGCGGCGACCTGCTCGTCCCGGGGCCTGCGTGGCGCCCGGTCCAGGTCGTCGACGTCCGCGACCTCGCCGCGTGGATGGTGCTCGCCGCCGAGGAGCGGCTCACCGGCCCGTTCAACGCGACGGGGCCGGCGACGATGGGCGCGGTGATCGACGCCGCCCGCCGCGTGTCCGGAGCGTCGGCGCGGTCGGTCGAGGTGGACGACGCGTTCCTCGCGGCGCAAGGCGTGGGCGAGTGGATGGAGCTGCCGCTCTGGGTGGACATGGGTGGAGAGATGCCCTCCGTCTTCTCGGTGGACAACTCGCGCGCGACGGCCGCCGGTCTGACCTTCCGTCCGCTCGACGACACCGTCGCGGCGACGCTCGCCGACGCCGGGCTCGTCGACGGGGTCGGGCTCACGCCCGAGCGCGAGACAGAGCTCCTCACGGCCTGGTGGTCTCGCTAGCATCGCGCCGTGGCGACCTTCGACCGCACCACGCTCTCGAACGGCACCCGGGTCCTCACCGCGGGGATGGACCACGCGCAGTCGGTCTCGTGCTTCCTGATGTACGCGGCCGGCTCGCGCTACGAGCGGCGCGAGGAGAGCGGCATCGCGCACTTCGCCGAGCACATGTTCTTCAAGGGCACGGAGCGGCGGCCCGACGGCGCGCGACATCGCGACCGAGATCGACGCGATCGGCGGCGAGTTCAACGCCTTCACCGGCAAGGAGCTGACCGGCTACTACGTGAAGTGCGCCGCCGAGACGCGCGACGTGGCGCTCGACGTGCTCGTCGACATGCTCGCGGCACTCGCGCTTCGACGCCGACGAGATCGAGCGCGAGAAGGGCGTGATCGTCGAGGAGATGAACATGTACGCCGACACGCCGCGGAGCTACGTCGGCAACGTCTGGGAGCGGCATCTCTACGGCGACCAGCCGCTCGGCTGGGACATCATCGGCAACGAGGAGACGATCCGCGGCGCGACGCGCGACACGTTCTTCGGCTACATCGACCGCTGGTACCGACCCGAACGGCTCGTGGTCGGGCTCGGAGGGAAGCTCGGGGACGGCCTCTACGAGCGGCTCGAGGAGCTTCTCGGCGGCGTCGCTTCCGCAGACACCGGCGCGGCCGAGACGGTCGTGCTTCCCGACGACGGGAGCCCGGTGCGCGTCCATACGAAGCAGTCCGACCAGGCCCACGTCGTCATCGGCGCGCGGAGCTACCCGCACGGGCACCCCGACCGCTACGCCGTGCAGCTCCTCTCGACGGTGCTCGGCGGCGGGATGTCGTCGCGCCTCTTCACCGAGGTCCGCGAGCGGCGCGGCCTCGCCTACTACGTCTTCTGCGCGAACAACTCGTACGCCGACGCCGGCGCGCTCGCCGCGCAGGGCGGCGTCGACCTGAACCGGATCGACGAGGCGATCGAGACGATCGTCGCGGAGCTCCGCCGGATCGTGACCGAGCCGGTCCCGGCCGAGGAGCTCGAGAAGGCGCGCTCGTTCGCGAAGGGCCGGTTCGTGCTCGGCCTCGAGAGCCCGCACGCGACGATCATGTTCGGCCTCCGCCGCGAGCTCCTCGAGGGTGCCGCGGTCGAGCCGGACGAGGTCCTCGCGGGCCTCGACGCGGTCACGGTCGAGGACGTCCAGCGGGTCGCCGTCGACATCCTGGGCAAGGACCTCCGTCTCGCCCTGATCGGCCCGTTCGACGATCCCGCGCGGTTCGAGAAGCTGCTCGCTGCGTAGCCGAGACGGCCGCTTCGGACATGGCCAGACGTGCCATCTTGCGCCGGCATCGAAGGCCGGCCAAGATCGAGGGCGGTTCGGAGGGCGAGACCGCGAGGCGCGGTGACTGACTGAGCATCCAGCCCGTCCGGGTTGCCACCGGATCCGGGTTCGAGCCCGGCGCCCTCCGACCGAACTGACGGCACGGGCGAGAGGTTGCGACCGGCTATCGCGTATGTCGGCCTCTCGCCCGAAGCTGTGGTCAATCGCTACAGTCGACGGGAGGATGTCAGTCGGTCACTGTCGGATTGGCTTCCGGCACGCGGTTTCGCTCGTCAGCATTCAGTCTCGGAGTCGGCGTCTATGGTGGCGCGCTATCTGACGGCTGTGGGAGACGCGATACGCGACGTTTGAGGCCGTCGGGACACTCGCAGCATCGCCCCGCGAACGCAGCCGGGGAGACGGGGCATGATGCGATTCATGCAGACGGCGTCCACCATACGTGAGAAGGGGCAGAGGTATCTCGCACGGACGTCTATTCGGAGGTCGAGTCATGGGCTAGGGCCAAGCGAAGCGATGACGTCGAGCCGGAGTGCGCAAGGCCCCCGTCGCCGAGGTCGAGGGTGGCCCATCCGCGCGAGGAGACGACATCGAGACGCCGTCATGCCGAATGGTTCGCGGCTCGCGCCGCCTGCGTGCCCGACGACGAGCGCGCCCTCGTGCTCGGAGTCGACGACGACAACCTGCGAGCCGCCCTGACGTTCGCGACGACCCACGAGCCGGAGCTCGCCGTGACGCTGTGCCGCGTGTTGACCTCATACTGGTTCTACCGCGGTCAGCTGCAGGAGGCCGACCACTGGGGTCGCACGCTGCTTGCTGCAACCGACGGAGAGGGTGGCCGTCCGCGAGCGGACGGGCTTGCTCTGGCCGGCCGGTTCAGGCTCTTCGTCGATGAACCGCGTTCGGCGCGGCCGCTTCTCGAGGAGGCGCTCGTTGTCTTCCGCGCAGAGGGTGATCGGCAGGCGGTGGCCCGATGCCTCGCGGATCTCGGGATGGTCGCGGGGATGGAGCGCCGCTTCGACGACGCGATCCGTGCCCTCACCGAATCCGCCGCGCTCCACCGTGAGCTCGACGACGATCCGTACGAGACGACGGCCGTGCTCCATTACCTTGGCGAGACCCTTCGCGACGCCGGTCGTCTCGACGAGGCCCGCGAGCAGCTCGAGGAGGTCATCGTCGTTCTCCATGCGATCGGCGCGGCGGCCATGGCCGCCAGCTCGATTCACAGCCTCGGCGACCTCGAGCTCGAAGCTGGACGCACGGTCCGGGCCGAACGCTCTATCGAGAGGCGCTCACGACGTTCCGGAGCACGCACATGGAACGGGAGATCGCGAACTGCCTCGGCGGGCTGGCCGCCGCGGCCGCGGCCATCGGAGACTCAGGACGAGCGGCGCGTCTCTGGGGTGCCCTCGAAGCGCTCGAGAAGCGGCTGGAGCTCCGGCTGTTCGAGCATGAACGCCGGCGCTACGCGAAGCGGGTGTCGTCCGCGTGCGTCACCCATCCGGCGTCCTATGCCGAGGGAAGGGCGTGGACGCTCGAGGAGTCGATTGCGTACGGACTCGGAGAGGTCACGGTGCCGGCCTGAGCGAGTGAGACACTGCGATGCACGCGCATTCATCCGGCGGACGTTCACCCGGCCGCGCTGACCGGGAATCCCTCGCGTGAGGCCGCGAGTGCGAGCCGTTCGTCGAGCGTGACGAAGGGGAGCGCGCCGGGCTCGCCGTCGGCCGCGATCCGGGCGGCGGCGAGCTGGAACGCGTCGCCGGCGCGGAGGTCGTGGACGCGGACGAGGCGGCGCGCGTCGTCGCGAAGAGTCGGTGTGGGAGGCACCTCGCGCCAATCGCGGGTGAGGCGGTCGAGGGTCTCGAGCGCGGCCGCCGACTTCTCTGCCGCCGCGGCTTCCGTGCGCTCGCGTCGTGCGACGGCCGAGACGCACTCGACGGGCGTGCCCCACCAGACGACGAGTTCCGGGTTTTCGACCAGCTCGGTTCTCATCGTCTCGGAACGCGCCTCGTCCAGGAGCAATGGAACGACAGCGGACGCGTCCCAGAATCTCAATACGGGCTCTCGCGACGCTCTTCGAGAAGCGCCTCGAGGACGCTTTCCTCGAACTTCGGCAAGGGACGGTCGAGCAGCCAGCGGAGATCGGGCTTCTCGTTCTTCGGGCGGGTGATCAGCCCGCGCCGCTCGAGGCTCGCGAGCCGCGCGTCCCAGTCCACCTCGCCGCCGCCGTTGAGCGGCACGAGCTGCGCGACCGGCACGCCACGGTCGGTGATCGTGATCGTCTCGCCGGCCTTGACCCGGTCGAGCAGCTCACTCAGCTTCGCCTTGGTATCAGAGATGGATGCCGTGCCATCAAAGACCATTTTAGACCTTTCGATCCGACTATCAAGGTCTGTTTTGGCCGTGCCGGGTTCTGACGTGATGATGCGCACGTGACTGCGGTGGTCCAGCCGTCGGGGACGGTGACGTTGGTGTTCACCGACATCGAGGGCTCCACCCGGATGCTCGACGAGCTCGGCATCGACGCCTACCGCGAAGCGCTCGGCGAGCACCGCAGGGTTGTGCGCGAAGCGTGTGCACGCCATGCCGGCTACGAGGTCGACTACGAGGGCGACGCGTTCTTCTACGCCTTCGCCACCGCCGAGGCCGCCGTCGCGGCCGTCAGCGAGGCGATGGCCGGGCTGGACGGCGGGCCGATCAAGATCCGGGTCGGCATCCACACCGGCGAGCCCGCTGTGGACCCGCCCAAGTATGTGGGGATGCCCGTGCATCTGGCAGCACGGATCATGAGTACGGCGCACGGTGGCCAGGTTGTGCTGTCCGCTGCCGCGGCCGAGGTGTTGCGCGGCCACGGGTTCGAGCTGCGCGACCTCGGCGAGCATCGTCTCAAGGATATTGCCGAGCCGGTCTCGATCCTCCAGCTCGGCTCGCGTCGGTTTCCGCCGCTGAAATCGGTCTCGAATACGAACCTCCCGCGGCCGGCGAGCCCGTTCGTCGGGCGGGAGCGCGAGTTGGGCGAGCTCGTCGAGTCGCTACGCCGTAGGGGCGTGCGGCTGCTCTCCTTGACCGGGCCGGGTGGGACGGGAAAGACGCGTCTTGCTCTGGAGGCTGCAGCGAGCGTGGTGCCCGAGTACAAGGCAGGGGTGTTCTGGGTTGGGCTCGCACCGCTCCGCGACCCGGCTCTCGTGACCGAGGCGATCGCTCAGACGCTGGGAGCCAAAGATACGCTTGCCGCCCACATCGCCGACCGCGAGATGCTGCTGCTGCTCGACAACCTGGAACAGGTGATCGACGCCGCGCCGGATCTGTCCGCACTTGTCTCAGCCTGCCCGAATCTGACAGTGCTCGTCACGAGCCGCGAGCTGCTGCGTGTGCAGGGCGAACGCGAGTACCCCGTCGCACCTCTCGCGGAACCCGACGCCGTTTCGCTGTTTTGCGAGCGCTCCACCCTCGAAGCCTCGGAGCAGATCGCCGAGTTGTGCGTCCGGCTCGACAACCTTCCGCTCGCAGTCGAGCTTGCCGCCGCCCGCACAAAGGCGCTCTCGCCCGCACAGATCCTAGAGCGCCTCTCCTCACGCCTTGACCTCCTGACGGGCAGCCGCGACGCAGACCCTCGCCAACAGACCCTGCGGGCCACAGTTGAATGGTCGTACGAGCTGCTCACAGCCGACGAGCAGCAGCTGTTCCGACGACTGTCGGTGTTCGCGGGCGGCTGCACACTCCATGCCGCCGAAGAAATCGCCGGCGCCGACCTCGACAACCTCCAATCCCTTGTCCAGAAGAGTCTCCTCCGATTCAGCAACGAGCGCTACTGGACGCTCGAGACGATCCGCGAGTTCGCCGCGGAAAGCCTCCAACGCTGCGGTGAAGCGGCGCAGCTGCGACGCCGGCACGCGGACTGGTTCACAGAGCTGGCTCTCGAGACGGAGCCGTGGCTTCGCGCACGCGAACAGGCGACGGCGCTTGCCCGCCTTCGGGCAGAGCACGACAACCTACGCGCCGCCCTCGAGTTCCTCGGCACTGGAGCCGATCGGGTCGGCGAAGCACGTCTCGCCGGCACGCTCTGGTACTTCTGGTACGTCGCCGGGTACCTCGAGGAGGGAAAGCAGCAGCTCACCGCGGCACTCGCCCGCGCCGCTCACGCACCGCCCGATATGCGTGCCCCACTCCACGACGGGCTCTCAACCATCGAGGTGGTGAGCGGCGACCCCGACGAGGCGCTGCGCCACGCCGTCGAGAGCCTTCGCATCCGACGCTCCATCGACGACCCGCCGGGCCTGCTGCGCTCGCTGTTGAACCGCGCGATCGCCGCCGGGAACACGGGAGACCTCTATACGGCCGAAGCCATGCTCGACGAGTGCGCCGCACGTAGCCGGGCGCTCGCCGAGCGGTGGTTCCTGAGCGTCTCGCTCGGCAACCTCGGCGTCGTCGCCCGCGAACGGGGGGACCTCGCGAGCTCCAGGTCGCTCGTCGCGGAAGCACTCGAGTTGGCCGAGCACGTCGGGGACACGATGCTGGCTGCAGGGTTCATGGTCAACCTCTCGCTCGTGGAGCTCAGGCTCGGCGAGTACCCGCCCGCGGAGGCACGAATCAGACGTGTCCTTGCGCTGCTCGCCGACCATGATCTCCCGGAGATGCTGATCTGGGCGTTCGAGGGCCTCGCGTTCCTGGAGGCGGATGCAGGAGACCCCGTACGCGGCGCGCGACTCTTGGGCGTGTCCGAGTCGATCTCGGAATCGATCGCCTATACGGAACCATCGAATGCTCGGTGGGACGCCGAGATTCGCTCGATGCTGCGCAACCGGCTCGGAGACGCCGCATTCACCGCAACCCTGTCGGATGGTCGAGAGCTGAGCGTCGCCGAAGGCATCGAATACGCGCTCGAACGCGGGCGTCGGAACGCGCCTACGACCTGAAAGCCGATCGCAGCGACGGGGCCATTGCATTCTCGTGCGTGATGTTGCATAGTCGGTCGCGCGCCGGGGGATGAGGCACCGTTGAGCGTCCGGTGAGGCGCTCGACGCATCCTCCACGCGAAAGATCGAGACAGGAGGGCTCCATGCGGCGGATCGTCTCGGCACTCTCGCTCCTCGTCGGACTCGCGTTGCTCGCGTCCGCGTTTCTCGCGGCGCCTGCGGCAAGAACGGCCACCGGTGAGAAGGTGCTCCGGCTCAACGTCAACTCGACGGACATCACGTACCTCGACCCGGCGCTCAACTACGACTTCTACGGGTGGCGCCTCGAGGCGGCGACGTGCGCCATGCTGCTCGGCTATCCGGACAAAGCGGGCCGGGCCAACGCGCGGCTCTACCCGGAGGTCGCGACCGGCTTCCCGAAGATCTCGGGCAACGGGAAGACGTACACGTACACGCTGAGAAGCGGGTTCCGGTTCTCCGACGGCACCGCGTTGACGGCCGAGAGCTACGCGCGCGCGATCGAGCGCGCCCTCAGCCCCAAGATGCAGTCCCCGGGCGCCACGTTCTTCAGCGACATCGTGGGGGCGGACAAGGTCATGGCGGGTAAGGCGACCCGGCCGTCCGGCGTCACGGTGAGCGGGAACACGCTCACGATCCGCCTGACGAAAGTCGCACCCGACTTCATCTCGCGGATGGCGATGAACTTCATGTGCGCCGTTCCGCCGAACCTGCCCATCGATCCGCAGGGCGTCAACACGCCTCCGGGTGCCGGCCCGTACTACATCTCGAGCAAGAAGAAGGGCACCCAGATCGTGCTCCGCAAGAACCCGTACTACGGCGGCAAGCGACGCCAGATCTGGGACGTGATCCGGGTCACCGTTGAGACCGGAGAGCAGGCGAGCTACCTCCAGGTGCGCAAGGGCGAGGCGGATCTCGACCTGTACTCGCTCCCGACCGCGGCGCACACACAGCTGACGAAGGAGTTCGGCATCAACAAGAGCCGCTACTTCGTCCACCCGTCGAACTCGATCAGCTACTTCGCGCTCAACACGTCACGCGGGTTCTTCAAGGACGCGAAAGCGCGGCAGGCTGTCGCGTTTGCCGTTGACCGGCCCGCGATCACCCGGCTCGGCGGCCTCAATGGCGGGACTCCGAACGAGCAGATCCTGCCGCCCGGCATCCCCGGCTACCGCAACGTGGACATCTACCCGCTCGCGCGGCCGAACATCGCGAAGGCGAAGGCCCTGCTCGGCGGGAAGACCGGCAAGGTCGTGATGTACACGACGAACGACCAGCAGGGCGTCAACACCGGGCAGCTTCTCCAGGCGAACCTGAAGGCGATCGGCATCGACGTCGAGGTCAAGCCCCTCACGTTCGCGGTCCTGGTCGACAAGTCGGGGACGCGCGGCGACCCGTTCGACATCGTCTCGATCGGCTGGTTCGCGGACTACCCGGATCCGTACGACTTCATCAACATCCTGCTCGACGGGCGAACGATCGCCGCCAAGAACAACATCGACCTCTCCTACTTCGATCACCCCGGGTACCAGCGGAAGATGGACGCGGCGGCGCGACTCACGGGCGACGCCCGCTTCCGCGCGTACGGGAACCTCGACATCGACATCACGCGCAACCAGTCACCGCTCGTGATCACCAACAACCAGAACGTGCGCGAGTTCATCTCGGCGAAGGTCGGCTGCCCGACGTACTCGTTCGCCTGGGGCGGCCTCAACCTCGTGATGCTCTGCCCCAAGCAGTAGGTGCACGACGTGAGGCGGGGTCGGCTCCGGAAGGAGGGTGCCGCCTGCGGCGCGAGTCCCGCCGCGTAGACTCGCCGGCGTGATCGAGAGGGAGCTGCTCGCACGGACGGCCGCGCTCGCTGCCGACTATCTCGAGACGCTCGACACGCGGCCCGTGCGACCGGAGCTGCGCTACAGGGAGATGCTCGACCTGCTCGATCGGCCCGTGCCCGAGCGGCCGACCGCGCCCGCCGAGGTGATCGAGGAGCTCGTGGCAGCCGCGGAGCAGGGTGTGATGGCGATCGGCTCGGGGCGATGGTTCGGCTTCGTCGCGGGCGGTGCCCTGCCGGCGTCGCTCGCAAGCGACTGGCTCGTCTCGACCTGGGACCAGAACACGGGGCTCGCCGAGCCGACGCCGGCGACGTCGGCGCTCGAGGTGGTCGCCGGCCGCTGGGTGCTCGAGCTGCTCGGGCTTCCGTCGCACTCGTCGTTCGCCTTCGTGACCGGGTGCCAGATGGCCCACGTCACGTGTCTCGCAGCGGCGCGCCACGCCGCCTACCGCCGTGTCGGCTGGGACCTTCCCGAGCGGGGGATGGCGGGAGCGCCGCCGCTGCGCGTCGTCCTCGGCGCGGCAGCGGCACGTGACCGTGAAGCGGGCCCTGCGACTGCTCGGCATCGGACATGCCCAGGAGGTCGTCCTGCCCGCCGACCGGGAGGGACGCATCGACGTCGACGCGCTCCCAGGCGCGCTCGACGAACGGGTTCCGACGATCGTCTGCGCGCAGGCGGGAGACGTGAACACCGGTGCGTTCGACGACCTGCGGTCGGTCGTCGCGCACGCCCACGGCGCCGGTGCATGGGTCCACGTCGACGGTGCATTCGGGCTGTGGGCCGCTGCGAGCCCGTCGCTCGAGCACCTCGTCGACGGCCACGCCGAGGCGGACTCGTGGGCCACGGACGCCCACAAGTGGCTCAACGTTCCCTACGACTGCGGGATCGCGATCTGTGCGCACCCGGCCGACCACGAGGCGGCGATGGAGTACGCGGCGCCGTATCTCGACGTCTCCGAGGCCGCGGTCGCCCGCGACCCGATGGGCTACAGCCCGGAGTTCTCGCGGCGTGCGCGGGCGGTCCCCGTGTGGGCGGCGATCCGTGAGCTCGGCCGCGAGGGTGTGGCCGACCTCGTCGAACGCTGCTGCGGCCACGCGCGGGCGATCGCTGCGGGCCTCGCCGCGATCCCCGGCTGCGAGATCCTGAACGACGTGGTGCTCAACCAGGTCGTCTTGCGGTTCGAGGACGACGAGCGCACGGCCGCGATCCTTGCCGCCGTGCAGGCCGAGGGCGAGGCGTGGATGAGCCCCACCACGCTCGACGGACGCGTGACGATCCGGATCTCGGTCGTCGGCTGGCGGACGACCGAGCGGGACGTCGCGCGCACGGTCGCGGCCTTCGCGCGGGCCGCGCAGGAGCAGGTGTCCGACTGAAGTCGGACACCGAGCGGCGCGACGCTAGGCGTCCTCGGCGGGCGCCTCGGCCGCGCGCTCTGCGAGCTCGGTCACGACAGACGGGTCGGCAAGCGTCGTCGTGTCGCCGAGGGGTCGGTGCTCGGCGACGTCGCGGAGCAGGCGGCGCATGATCTTCCCCGACCGTGTCTTCGGCAGCTCGGGCGTGAAGACGATGTTCGCGGGCTTCGCGATCGGGCCGATCTTGTGCGAGACGTGGTCCCGGAGCTCCTCGAGCATCTCGACCGAGCCGGGGTCGGAGCCCTTGAGCGTGACGTAGGCGACGATCGCCTGGCCCGTCGCCGCGTCCGAGCGGCCGCAGACCGCGGCCTCGGCCACCTTCGGATGGTCGACGAGCGCCGACTCGACCTCGATCGTCGAGATGCGGTGCCCGGAGACGTTCATCACGTCGTCGACGCGGCCGAGGAGCCAGAAGTCGCCGTCGGCGTCGATCCGGGCGCCGTCGCCCGCGAAGTAGAAGCCCGGGAAGCGCTCCCAGTACGTCGCGCGGAAGCGTCCGTCGTCGCCGAAGATCCCGCGCGTCATCGCCGGCCACGGCCGCTCGAGCACGAGGTAGCCGCCGCCCTGCTCGACGCGCTCGCCCTGCTCGTTGAGCACCCCTGCGACGACCCCCGGGAAGGGCTTCGTCGCCGATCCGGGCTTCGTGGTCGTGATCCCCGGCAGCGGCGTGATCAGGATCATCCCGGTCTCCGTCTGCCACCACGTGTCGACGATCGGGCAGCGCGCGCCGCCGACGTGCTCGTGGTACCAGATCCATGCCTCGGGGTTGATCGGCTCGCCCACCGAGCCGAGGAGCCGCAGCGAGGAGAGGTCGTGCTTCGCCGCGTGCTCGGGACCCCACTTCATGTGCGCGCGGATCGCCGTCGGGGCGGTGTAGAGGATCGTGACGCCGTAGCGCTCGACGATCGACCACCAGCGCGCGTGGTCCGGGAAGTCGGGCGTTCCCTCGTAGAGCACGGAGGTGGCCGCGTTGCAGAGGGGGCCGTACACGATGTAGCTGTGGCCCGTGATCCAGCCGATGTCGGCCGCGCACCAGTAGACGTCCGTCTCCGGCTTCAGGTCGAAGATGTAGTGGTGCGTCGTCGCGACGCCGACGAGATACCCGCCGGTCGTGTGGACGATTCCCTTCGGCTTCGCGGTCGTCCCCGACGTGTACATGAGGAACAGCAGGTCCTCGCTGTCCATCGGCTCGCACGGGCAGGTCGCCGGATCGTCGGCGAGGTCGAGCTCGTGGTACCAGCGGTCGCGCCCCGCCTGCATCGGCACCTCGTTCCCGGTGCGGCGGACGACGAGGCAGGAGTGGACCCGCGGCGCGGCCGCCATCGCCTCGTCGGCGGTCTCCTTGAGCGGGACGGGCTTGCCGCGACGCCATGCCTCGTCCTGGGTCACGAGCACCTCGCAGCCCATGTCGACCATGCGGCCGGAGAGCGAGTCGGCCGAGAAGCCCCCGAAGACGACGGTGTGCGGCGCTCCGAGGCGCGTGCATGCGAGCATCGCGACCGCGAGCTCGGGGATCATCCCCATGTAGATCGCGACGGGCGTGCCCTTGCGCGACGCCGAGCTCCTGGAGCGCGTTCGCCATCCGGACGACGTCGCGCTGGAGCTCCGCGTACGTGATCGTCGCGCGTGTCGCCCGGCTCGCCCTCCCAGTGGTAGGCGACCCGGTCGCCGAGACCCGCCTCGACGTGGCGGTCGACGCAGTTGTAGGCGACGTTGAGCCTTCCGCCGAGATACCACTTGGCGTACGGGAGCTCCCACTCCGAGAGCGCCGCGAACGGCTCGAACCACGACACCCGCTCGCGCCCCTCGGCCTCCCAGAACGCGTCCGGGTCGCGGTCGTAGATCTCGGGCTTCGCGTTCGCCTGGGCGGCGAAGGCGGGATCGGGGGGGAAGCGCCGCTCCTCGTCGAGCAGCGTGGCGATCGCGTGGTCGCTCATCCGGCCGTTTCGTACCACGGCCGTACGCGGATCGAGCCCGTAGGGGTAGTCCGTGAGCGTCTCGCAGCCGTCCTCCGTCACGAGAACGAGGTCCTCGAGCCGCACACCGCCGAAGCCGTGCCGATAGAGGCCGGGCTCGAGCGTGATCACGTCACCGACGACGAGCTCGTGACCGAGCTTGCCGAGGTACGGCGCCTCGTGCACGTCCAGCCCGACGCCGTGGCCGAGCCCATGGTTGAACCCCTCGCGGAGCACCGTTCCCTCGGGCTTCGAGAGGCTCGTCGGATAGCCGAGCTCCTCGTAGAAGCGGCAGACGCTGCGGAAGATCTCCGGCCCGTCGGCACCGGGGCGGACGAGCCCGCGGGCCAGCTCGAGCGCCTCACGGGTGTGCCCGTGCCAGACGGCGATCTCCGGGGCGGGCGAGCCGACCGCGAACGTCCGGGTCATGTCCGAGTAGCAGGCGCTCACGATGTCGTACGGGTAGAGGTCGCAGACGAGGTGGTCGTCGTTCGCGACACGGCCCGAGCCCGGCGCGTGCCCGTCGGCCGCCTGGGGCCCGTGCGCGACGATCAGGTCGTCCCCGCGGCAGCCGTGCCTCGGCGAAGGCCTCGATCGCGGTTGCACGCAGGAGCTCGCACGTGAGCGGCTCGCCGTCGACGACCCGTCCGTCTGTCGCCCGGCTCCGACCGCGCGAGGAGAGCGGCGATCGACGCCATGCCCGCCTCGCCGGCCCGGGTCGCGCGCCGGATCCCCTCGAGCTCGGACTCGGTCTTCCGCCGTCTGCGATCGTCGAAGAGCCGCTGATCGGGGACCAGCTCGATCCCCGCGCGCGCGGAGCGCGTCCGCGTGCCGCAGGGGGAAGCTCTCGGGGACGCGGGCGCTCGGGATCCCGAGCGATTCGACCATCCGGACGGTGAGCGTCGGCCCGATGTCGTAGATGTCGACGCCCTCGCGGAGCAGCTCGTCGGAGCGGGAACGTCTCGGAATGGACGATCTCGATCGACGGGTCGACGACTGCGATCCGGTCGCCCTCGACGCTCCACACGACGGCGACGCGCCGCCCACCGACTTCTGCGTACAGGAAGGGATCGCCGATGTGGATCGGGATCTCGTGGCGGAGCTCGGGGCACCGATCGGTGTCGCCGACGATCAGGACGTCCGTCACGGGGATGAGCCTACCCTCCCGGAGGGTAGGGTGGCACCCGTGGGGTCGGCCCTCCAGGAGCTGCGAGCGCGTCTTGCCGAGGTCTCCGATCTGAGTCGCGCGGCAGGTGTGCTCGGCTGGGACCAGCGTGTCACGATGCCGCCGCGGGGCACCGAGGCGCGCGCCGAGCAGCTCTCGACGCTCGGCCGGATCGTGCACGAGCGGTTCACCGACGACGAGGTCGGGAGGCTCCTCGACCGGGCCGAGCCCCTCGTCGAGGCCCAGCCGTACGACTCGGACGACCGCAGCCTCGTACGCGTGACCCGGCGCGACTGGGAGAAGGCGCGGCGCGTGCCGACCGAGCTCCGCGCCGAGATGACGCTCGCAGGCCGCGCGCGGGCACCACGCCTGGGTCGAGGCGCGCCGGACCAACGACTTCGCCTCGTTCCTGCCGTACCTGCGGACGAACGTCGAGCTGAAGCGCCGCTACGTCGAGTGCTTCGAGTGGTCGGACAGCCCGTACACGCCGCTGCTCGACGACTACGAGCCTGGCATGCTGACGACCGAGGTGCGCGAGGTGTTCGCCGTCGCTGCGCCCCGCGCTGACCGAGCTCGTCGCCGCCGCGCCCGAGGTCGACGCGTCGTTCCTCCACGGCGACTTCGCGCCCGACGCGCAGCAGCGCGTTCGCCGAGCGCGTGCATCCGGACGATGGGCTTCGACGACGACGCCTGGCGGCTCGACCCGACCGCCCACCCGTTCTGCACCTCGTTCTCGAACCGCGACGTCCGGCTGACGACGCGCTACCGGCCGGACGACCTCGAGTCGGTCTGGTCGACGCTGCACGAGGCGGGCCACGGGCTGTACGCCCACGGGATCGCCGACTCGCTGCTCCGCTCGCCGCTCGGCGGCGCGCCGTCGCTCGGGATCAACGAGTCGCAGAGCCGGACCTGGGAGAACCTCGTCGGGCGCAGCCGGCCGTTCTGGGAGCACTGGTACGGGCCGCTGCAGGAGCACTTCCCCGACGCTCCGCGAGCGTCGAGCTCGACACGTTCGTGCGCGCGATCAACCGGGCCGAGCCCGGGCCTGATCCGCGTCGACGCCGACGAGACGACCTACAGCCTCCACATCATCCTCCGCTTCGAGCTCGAGCAGGAGCTCGTCGAGGGGACGGTCGCGCTCGAGGACCTCCCGGAGATCTGGAACGCCCGGATGAAGGAGTTCCTCGGCGTCGACGTGCCAGACGACGCCCACGGCGTGCTGCAGGACGTCCACTGGTCGGGCGGCGGGATCGGGTACTTCCCGACGTACGCGCTCGGAAACGTGATCTCGCTCCAGATCTGGGACGTCGTGCGCGGCGCGCTGCCCGACCTCGACGACCAGCTCGCAGCAGGCGACCTGCTCCCGCTGTCGGACTGGCTGCGCGACAACCTCTACGCGCTCGGGCGCAAGCTGACGCCGAAGGAGACGATCGAGCGGCTCACGGGGTCGCCGGACGATCGACCCGTCGCCGTACCTGGCGTACCTCGGCGACAAGGTCGCGCCTGGCGCTCGGAGCTCGCTCGCCAAGTGGCATTCGGCAGGAGCCGAATGCCACGGCTTGATCCCCGCCTTCAGCGGGGCAGACCCCTGAAGGCCGCCGCTTCGCGTCCGGCTGTCGCGGTCGCTGCTGCGCAGTGAATTCGAGGCCGACGCTCGGCGAGCGCGAGCAGGAGGCGATCCGGTCGGTGCTGCGACGGCCTCGAGCGCGACGTCGACGTGACGCTCGAGCTCGGGCCGACGGCGACGCCCGTCACCTTGCTCGCCGCCGGCGGCCGGGAGATCGACTCGAACGCCGTCACGCAGCGACCTCGTCGAGGGCGTGTGCGCGCTCTCGGACAGGGTCTCGCTCGCGGTCGTCGAGCACGACGAGCCCGGGCCGTGGCCGCGGACGACGATCGGGAACGGCCTGGAGTACCTCGGGATGCCGGCCGGATACGAGCTGACGACGCTCGTCCACGGGATCCTCGAGGCGGGCCGCGCCGAGCCGGCGCTCGGCGACGGCGTCGCTGCAGCGGCTCGCCGCGATCGACGAGGACGTCGCGATCGACGTCTACGTCACCCCGACCTGACCGCACTGCCCGCCGGCCGTGCTGCTGGCGTACAGGCTCGCACTCGCGTCGCCGCGTGTCACGGCCCGCGGGATCGAGGCCACGGAGTTCGCGGTCGACGCCGACCGGCACGGCGTCCATGCCGTCCCGGCCATCGTCGTCGACGATCGCTATGCCTGGGCGGGCGCGGTGCCCGAGGCCGTGTTCGTCGAGCGCGTGCTCACAGCCTCTGGTGCCTGAGCGTCCATACACTCAAGCTGTGGACGCGATCGACCACGCAAACGAGCTGCTCGAGCGGTATGCCGTGGCTGGCGCTCGCGGAGCTACCGCCCGGTGCGAAGGTGTTCGACGCCCACACCCATCTCGGCGAGGACATCGACGGGATGGTCGGCGACCGCGACGAGCTGCTCGCGATCCAGCGCGGCTTCGGGATCGAGCGCTCGTTCGTCTTCTGCCTCGACGAGCCCGACCGCCGCCCGGCGTTCACCGCGGCGAACGACCGCACGCTCGCGCCACGCCGCCGAGGCGGCCGGGGAGCTGCTGCCGTTCGTCCGGCTCGACCTGGACGAGATGCCGGTGCGGAGGCGACGCGGTGCATCGACCGCGGCGCGCGCGGGATCAAGCTCCATCCCCGGGCGCAGCGGTTCCTCCCCGACGACCCGCGGCTCGAGCCCGTCTTCGCGCTCGCCGCGGAGCGGCCGCGTGCCGATCCTGATCCACGGCGGCCGCGGTCTGCCGCCGATCGCGGACTCGCTCGCCCGCCTGCTCGACCGCCATGCGCCGCCGGCGCTGATCGTCGCGCACGCGGGCATCGTCGACCTGGCCGCGATGGCGGAGAACTTCGCGGGGCGCCCCGGGGTCTTCTTCGACACCTCGGTGTGGAGCCCGCTCGACCTGCTCGACCTGTACCGGCTCGTCCCGCCGGAGCAGGTCGTCTACGCCTCCGACTACCCGTACGGCCGGCAGCCGAACTCGCTGCTGATGGCGGTGCGGACGGCGCGTGCGAGCGGTCTCGACGACGCGGCAGGTGCGGGCGATGCTCCACGACACCGCGGCGCGCATCGCCGACGGCTCGGAGCCGGTGACGCCGAGCGCGCCACGCGGCGCGGCCGAGCTCTCCCATCCGGTGCCGTTTCTGCGCATCCACCAGTACCTGACGATGGCCTCGGCGATGCTCTGGATGCGCCACGCGTCGGACACCTACGGCGTGGTCGGCCTTGCGATCAACGCCTGCGACGAGCGGTCGAACGGGTACCGCGCCGAGACCGAGCGGCTGCGCGAGCTCCTCGTCGCGACGCGCGACCTGTGGGATCTCGCAGGGCAGACCGAGGACGACGTCGACCGCCGTCGTGCGCAGCGCGGCGCGTTCCGGCTCGTCCACCTCGCGAGCGTGCTCGCGGTCACGAACCCCGTGTAGCCGGGCGTCTCAGACGAGGCGGCGCTGCGTCGCCCAGCGGGTCAGCTCGTGGCGCGTCGAGAGCTGCAGCTTGCGGAGCACGCTGGACACGTGGCTCTCGACCGTCTTCACGGAGATCCCGAGACGGGCGGCGATCTCCTTGTACAGGTAGCCGCGGGCGATCAGCTGCAGCACCTCGCGCTCGCGCGGCGTCAGCTCGTCGAGCTCCGAGCCAGCCCGCCTGCTCGGAGCGGTATGCGTCCAGGACGAACCCGGCGAGCCGGGGCGAGAAGACCGCGTCGCCCGAGGCGACCCGCTCGATCGCCGCCGCGAGCTCGGCTCCCGAGATGGTCTTCGTCACGTAGCCGCGGGCGCCGGCGCGGACGACCGCGATCACGTCCTCGGCAGCGTCCGAGACGGAGAGCGCGAGGAAGCGGACGTTCGGCCGCTCGGTCGCGACCGCGTCGATGATCGCCTCGCCGCTGCCGTCGGGGAGGTGCACGTCGAGCAGCACGACCTCCGGGTCGAGCTCCTTGATGAGCGGGATCGCGGCGGCGACCGTCCCCGCCTCGCCCACCACGTCCACGGCGTCGCCGAGCTCGCTCCGGACGCCCGCGAGAAAGAGCCCGTGGTCGTCGACGAGGACGACGCGCCTGGTCACGTCGCGCCCCGAAGGGGGATGCGCAGCTCGACCTCGGTTCCCTCGCCCGGGGTGGAGACGACCGTCGCCGAGCCGCCGGCGCGCTGGAGCCGTCGCTCGATCGACTCCGCGATGCCCCGGCGGTCGCCCGGGACGGCGGTCGTGTCGAACCCGGCGCCTCGGTCGCGGACGAACACCGCGATCTCGTCGTCTCCGACCTCGACGTAGACATCGATCTCTTCGACTCCCGCGAACTTCGCGGCATTCGTCATCGCCTCGCGGGCGGCGAGGACGATCGCGCCGTCGGAGGGCGCGTCGCCCGAGCTCGCGAGCTCGATCCGCACCCCGAACACGTCCTCGACGTCGGCCGCCGCGGACGAGAGGGCTGCGACGATCGAGGCGCCGTCGTCGCCCAGCGGCCGGTCGGCGTAGAGCCAGCCCCGGAGCTCGCGCTCCTGTCTCCGCGCGAGCGAGGCGACGCGCCTCGGCTCGCTTGCGTGGCGCTGGATCAGCGCCAGCGTCTGCAGGACCGAGTCGTGGACGCGCGCTGCGACGTCGGCCCGCTCGTCGCTGCGGATGCGGGCGGCCCGCTCGGCGTCCCGCTCGACCGCGAGCCGCCAGAGCCAGGGCCCGGCGATGAGGAGGAGCCCTCCTGCGACCGCGCCCGGCGCGAGGAGCGGCGCCGGGGCGTCCCCGCCGCCCGCCAGGAGGATCACCGCGCCGATGCCGACGAGCGCGTACCCGCCGTAGGAGAGCGGCGCGTCGGGCCGGAGTCCACCGCCCCGGCGCCACGCGAGCGCGAGCCCCGCCGCGACGAGCGCGATCCCGGCGACCGCGCGGTCGGAGAGACCGACCGCGTGCAGGAGCAGCGATCCCGCGATGACCACGCCGAGTCCCGCGAGCCACACCGGACGGCCGTCGGCGTACAGCCAGAGCGCGAGGTAGAGCACGATGCCCGCGCCGCCCGGCGAGCGCCAGCAGGGCGAACACCAGGCGGACGAGCGTGACGTCGACGCCGAGCGTGCGCGCGATCCCACCGCAGACCCCGGCAAGCGCCCGGTCGGAGGTGCTCGCTGCAAACGCGGGCAGGGGCATCGCGGGATCATGGTACGGCGCGGTCGATCCGGACGGCCCCCGCGCCGACGCCGGCGTCGAGCACGAGTGTCCGGTCGCCGCCCGCCACCGAGGTCGCGCGCTCGACCTCCCAGCCGTCGGACTCGCTGCCGAGGATCCGGACGTACCCCGCCCTCGCGCGCGCGGTCAGGTGCAGCGAGACCCCGTCGGGAACGGTGACGTCGAGATCACCGACGTCCACGCGCGCCTTCACGGTGCGGGTCTCGCCCGGTGCGAGCGCGAGCTGCGAGAGGTCGAGCCGCAGCGACCCGATCCCCAGCTCGTAGGAGGTGTCCAGCTGACGTGCGCTCACGGGCGCGTAGCTGCGGTCTCCGACGCCGTTCCACACGTGCACGTGGAACACCGAGGCCGCGATCGCCCCCGCGACGAGCACGAGCGCGACGAGCGAGCCGACCGCGATCCCGATCGCCTTGAGGACCCGACGGATGCGACGCGAGTCCTGACGCGCGAGCGCGACGGCCTCGCCGGCCGCGTCCTCCGAGCCCGGCTCGGGGAGGCCGTGCCGCGTGAGCCACAGGATGACGCCGCCCGCGATCGCCAGGAGGATCCAGGCATCGCCGTGCGGCCACACCGACGCGTTCGCGAGCACGACGGCGGCGGCCACCGCGAGGAGCCCGAGCCCGATCAGCGGCCAGGGCCGGTCGCGCCGCTGACGGAGCGCACGCGTGGCGACGGAGTCGGTCGCGCCCTCGGCGGGCATCACGAGCGCGGCGGCCGCGTAGACGAGGATCCCCGAGCCGCCGAGCAGCGTCAGGACGACGAAGCCGACCCGGAAGAAGGCCGGATGGATGTCGAAGTATCGCGCGAGCCCTCCGGCGACGCCGAGGACGACCCGGTCGGAGCTCGAACGCTCGAGGCGCTTCGCCTCGACGATATGTGTCATGTGATCGCTCATGAGCCGAGCATGCCGCCTCGCGACCCCGAGTTGCCATCCGGAATGACCCTGATTCGACCCCGAGTGGAGCGGCTCTACGTCAGGGCGGCGAGCGCGCGCTCGGCGAGCGTCGCGAGCGCGCGACGCTTCCATGCCGTCTGCGGGTTCCCCGGGAGCCCCGCCGTGGGGTCAGCGGGGTCGAGCGCGCGCGGGACGTTCGCGACCCCCGCGGCGACGATGCGAACGTCGTCCCCCCGTCGCGCAGCCGCGACGGAGACGAGGGGGAACGAGAACGCGGCGCGCTCGCCGAGGCGCTCGTACGCGGAGGCGTCGGGCGGCCCGGGGAGGCGCACCGCGACGACGAGCTCGCCGGGGCCGAGCGCGAGCAGCGAGCGGTTGTCGGCGGTCGGCGTCCGGTAGAGGTCGAGGAGCGGGACCTCCCGCGCGCCGCCTCCCGAGCGGATCTCGACGGTGGCGCCGCACGCGGCGAGCGCGGGGGCGAGGTCGGACGGGTGCGCAGAGATGCAGTCGCCCGGCTCGAGGTTGTGCTTGCGGTGGTCGCCGATCTGCGCGTAGCAGGTGTCGCCGCCGCCGAGCCAGCAGTGCCACTCCTCCCCACGGTAGTACCAGCAGCGCGTGTGCTGGCAGATGTTCCCGCCGACCGTGCCGACGTTGCGGAGCAGGGGTGACGCCGCGAGGGATGCGGCGCGCGCGACGGCGGTGTACGGGGCGACGAGAGGCGAAGCGGCGAGGGAGGCGAGGGTCGCGGTGGCTCCGACGCGCAGCGCGCCGTCTCGTTCCTCGATCGCGGCGAGCCCTGCGTCGCGGAGATCGACGAGGAGCGCCGGCGAGCGGATCCCGCGGTCGAGCTGGCCCGCCAGGTCGGTGCCCCCCGCAAGGGGCGCGGCGTCGGCGCCGCCCAGGAGCTCGAGCGCCTCGTCGAGCGAGGAGGGCCGAGCGTAGGAGCTCACGCGAGCGCCTCGAGCACGCGGGCGGGGGTGAGCGGAAGCGCCGAGGAGCGCCGTCCGGTGGCGTGCGCGAACGCGTTCGCGATCGCGGCGGCCGTCGGCACGATCGGGGGCTCGCCGAGGCCTTTCGCACCGAGGTTCGGCAGGTTGGCGTCCGGCACGTTCACGAAGTCGACGACGATCTCGGGCACGTCGGCGATCGTCGGCACCTTGTAGTCGTCGAGGTGGCCGTTCACCGGATACCCGGTGGTCGGGTCGACGACGAGCTCCTCGGACAGCGCGTAGCCGATGCCCTGCAGGACACCTCCCTCGGCCTGGCTCGATGCCGCCAGCGGGTTGACGATCCGCCCGACGTCGTGCACGGCGACGACCCGCTCGACCGCGACGGCACCCGTGCCGGGATCGACCGCGACCTGCGCGATCTGGCAGCCGAAGGTGTTGACGCGGAACCCGTCGGGATTCGGGCCGCGGGCGCCCGAGCCGTCGATGGTCGCGTTGCCGAGCTTTCCGGTCACCTCGACGACGTCGACGTCGAGGGCGCCGTCGCGCGAGCGGATCCGCCCGTCCGACAGCTCGAGGTCGGCGGCCGCGATCTCGAGGACGTCGGCAGCGAGGCTCAGGAGGATCCGTCTGACCTTCCCCGCCGCGCTCCGCACCGCGGGCATCACCGCGGGCGTCGTCATCGAGCCGCCCGACACCGGGCTGTACACGTTCGGCAGCGTGTCGCCGCCGCGCGCGAACACGCGGTCGAGCGGGAGCCCGAGCTCCTCGGCGGCCACCATCCGCGCCGAGGTGAGCGTCCCCGTGCCGATGTCCTGGATGCCGGTCGTGACGAGCGCACGGGCCTCCGAGTCGAGCCGCACCGTCGCGTGTGCGGGCGGCCCGCCGCCGCCCCACCAGATCTGGGTCGCGCAGCCCATGCCGCGCAGGAGCCCGTCCGGCCGCGACTCGCGGAGCGCGTCGCGCCCGGCCCAGCCGGCGAGCTCGGCGGCGCGGTCGTAGCACGCGAGCAGCCGCTTGCTCGAGTAGGGGAGCCCGGAGCCCTGGTCGCGCTCGACGTGGTTCCGGCGCCGCAGCTCGAGCGGGTCGATTCCGAGTGCGGCGGCGAGCTCGTCCATCGCCTGCTCGAGCACGGTCACGCCCTCGACGACGCCCGGCGCGCGGAACGCGTTCTGCGCGCGGAGGCTCGTCCGCACGGGGAAGACCATGGCACGCACGTTCTCGCAGGCGTAGATCGAGAGCACGGGCTCGGCGACGGGAAAGACCCAGCCGCCGGCACCCATGTCCACGACGGCGGCGAGCTCGATCCCCGCGAGCGTCCCGTCGGTGTGCGCACCGAGCGTCACCGTCTGCCGCGTCCACGCGCGCCTGCCGCCGACGACCTGCTCCTCGTGGCGCCCGAGCGCGAGCCGCACCGGCCGCCCCGTGGCTCGGGCGAGCTCTGCGGCGAGCAGCGCCTCGGTGCCCGCTCCCTGCTTCGCGCCGAACGCGCCGCCGATGAACTCCGAGATCACGCGCACCTGCTCGGGCGCGAGATCGAAGCGCCGCGCGAGCTCCCGCCGGGCGTCGAAGATCCCCTGGGTCGAGACCCACGCGGTCAGGGACTCGCCCTCCCACCGCGCCACCGCAGCGTGCGGCTCGAGGGGCGACTGGACGTGCGCGGGTGTCTCGCAGGTCACCTCGACGCGTGTGTCGGCCCCGGCGAGGGCCGTGTCGGGGTCGCCCCGGACGGTCTCGCGCGGATCCTCGGTGAACCGCTGCTCGGCGAGCCCGGCCTCGAGGCCGAGGGGCGGCAATGCCTCGAACTCGAGGGCGAGCGCCGCGAGCCCGGCGGCGGCCGCCTCGGGCGTGTCGGCCGCGATCACCGCGACGGGCGCGCCGGCCCATGCCGGGCTCGGAGGTGAGCACGGCGATCGCCGGTCATCGAGAACGGCCCGTCGGGCCCGAGCACCGCACGCACGCCCGGGCGTCGCCGCGGGCGGCCTCGACGTCGAGCCCCGTCACGCGGCAGCGCGCGACCGGCGAGCGCAGCACGAGCGCGTGCAGCATCCCCGGCGAGCTGGACGTCGACCGTGTAGCGCGCGGCGCCGCCCGCCCGCACCGGCCCGTCCTGGCGGGGTGCGGGCGACCCGACGACCTTGCAGGTCCGCGTCGTCGGGCCATGTCTCGACCTCGTCCTCCTCGTCGACGAGGACCCAGACGTCCTCGAAGCGCCCCTCCATCTCCCGCTGCGACTTGACCAGGCGCGGCTTCACGCGACCTCCTGCCCCGAGGCGCGGAGGATCGCGCGCTCGATCTTCGGGTACGCGCCGCAGCGGCAGAGGTTGCCCGCCATCGCGGCGCGGATCTCCTCGCGGCGTCGGCTGCGGGACCGACGCGAGCAGCGCGGTCGCGGAGACGATCTGCCCCGGAGTGCAGAAGCCGCACTGGAGCGCGTCCTCGGCGACGAACGCCTTCTGGAGCGCCGGCGCCGTCCCCGGCGAGAGCCCTCGATCGTCGTCACGGCGCGGCCCGTCGGCGGCGGCGACCGGCAGGAGGCACGAGGCGACCGGCTGCCCGTCGAGGAGGACCGCGCACGCTCCGCAGGCGCCCTCGCCGCAGCCGTGCTTCGTCCCCGTCAGCGCAAGGTCGTCGCGGAGGACGGCGAGCAGCCGGCGGGTGGGCTCCACGTCGAGGACGTGCTCCTCGCCGTTGACCTCGATCGAGACGGGCACCCTGCAAGCACTACAGGCGCCGGGAAGGGCTCGTCAACTACCCTCGGCTGGTGCCGCGGGCCGCCGCCATCGTCGCCCTCGCGCTCGCCCTCCTCGCGGCGGGCTGCGGGGGCTCGTCGTCCTCCGACACCGCGACCGCCGACACCACCCACACGGCGGCGGGAGGCTGCGAGACCGTGGACGCACCGGCCCCGCGCAACGACGGCGGCGCGACGGCGCCGACCGAGCGGCTCGATCCCGAGCGCACCTGGACGCTGACCTTCGACACGTCCTGCGGCACGTTCGTCGTCACGCTCGACCTCGAATCGGCTCCGGCGACCGCGGCATCGCTCGTGTCGCTCGCCAAGGCCGGGTTCTACGACGACACGGTCTTCCACCGGATCGTCCCCGGCTTCGTGATCCAGGGCGGCGACCCGACGCAGACCGGCACGGGCGGGCCGGGCTACACGACGGTCGACGTGCCGAAGGCCGACGCGAGCTACGGCAAGGGCGTGGTGGCCATGGCGAAGACGGCCGACGAGCCGTCCGGCACCGCGGGGAGCCAGTTCTTCGTCGTCACCGCGGACGACGCCGGCCTCCCGCCCGAGTACGCCGTGGTCGGGAAGGTCACCGAAGGGCTCGACGTCGTCGAGCGGATCGGCGCGCTCGGCGATCCCGCCACCGAGCAACCGCTCCAGCCGGTCGTGATCCGCTCGGTGACGGCGTCCTCGACGCCGTGAGCCGTATCGCCGCGGTCGTCCTCGCCGCCGGGGCCGCAACACGCTTCGGCTCGCCGAAGCAGCGCGTCCTGCTCCCGGGCATCCTCGACCGGCTCGCGGCGAGCCCGGTCGACGAGGTCGTCGTCGTCGAGGGGGCGTACGACCTGTGTGTTGGATCGACACAGGCCTCGGTTCGGCTCGTCCACTGCCCGGACTGGGAGCGCGGGCCGGGAGCGTCGTTGCGCTGCGGGCTGGCGGCGCTCGCGGACGACGTCGAGGCGGCGATCGTGATCATGGCCGACGGCCCGGCCCTCTCGCCGGACGCGGTGGGGCGGGTGATCGCGAGCTGGCGCGCGGACGGCGGTGAGGTCGTCGCGGCGTCGTACGGGGGCGTGCGCGGCCATCCGCTCCTCGCGGCCCGCGCCGTGTGGGCGGATGTGCCCGACGCGGGGCTGCGGGTCGTCGACCCGCGCCTCGTCCCGTGCGACGACCTCGGCTTCCCGGGCGACGTCGACACGCCCGAGGACCTCAGGGACCTCGAGCCGCGCGGGGCCTGACGCCGAGCGGGCGCATACTGGCACCGTGCAGCGTCGTCTCCGACCGACGGTCGTGCTGCTCGCCGCACTCGCCTTTGCCGCGGGAGCGGGTGCGCGTCCCTCGGCCGCGCCGACGCCTGCCACGCTCCTCGCGCGTCACGTCCCGATCCTCGTCCTCCACCCGGCCGAGCAGATCGCGCCGGCGCCGGTCGACGGCTTCCTTGCGGACTCGGACGTGGAGCGCCGGTCGGCGTCGGGGTGGGAGCCGGTGCCCGGGCCGTTGCCGGCGGCCGGCGGCCAAGACCTTCGACTCGACCAGCGGGCACTGTGGCGCGATCGAGGGGCCCGCCGCGACACCCTGCTATGCCGCGTCCCAGGCGGCCCACGGCTCCTCGTCTCCACCGGTCGTGTACGGCGCCGCCCTGCGGCGTGGGAACCGGATCGAGCTCCAGTACTGGATCTGGTACCCGTGGGACGTCTACAGCCCGACCGTGCCGCCGGGCGAGCTCTGGCAGGTGCACGAGGGGGACTGGGAGGCGGTCTCCGTGGTCGTCGACCTGGCGGGCCGGCCGATCGCCGTCGGCTATTCCGAGCACGGGGAGGGGGTTCGGCGCACGTGGCCGACCGCGCCGAAGCAGGGCTCGCATCCGATCGCGTACGTGGCGCTCGGCTCGCACGCGAACTACCCGGCTCCGGGAACGCACCCGTTCGACCCGCGCGTCGTCGACCCGCTCTTCATCTCGGTGATCCGTCAGAACGGCCAGGCAGCCGTCGACCACACGGGCCGTGGCAGGGTCGTGCGGCCACGTCTCGTGCGCGTCAGCGCGGCGACCCCGGCGTGGATGGCGTTCTCCGGTGGCTGGGGCGAGGACGGGTACCTGCGCGTCCCGGCCGGCCAGCCGCAGTCGTACTCGGCCACCGGGCCGAGGGGGCCGGCGTTCCACGAGCAGTGGCGCAGGCCGGTCGCGGAGGTCCTGAGCTGGCCACGCCGGTGAGCGGGCCGGGCTCCGGCAGACCCGGGTGGTAGCGTCGCCCCGTGGGTCGGATCGCGCGGGGCTGGTATCTCGCCACGGTGAGCCTGCGCGTCGTGCGGAGCGACGGCTCGCTCAGCGTCCTCGTCGTGCTCGGCGGGATCGCAGCGGGAGCGACCGCGCTCGGGTTCCTCGCCCCGGCCGCCGTCGCCTACTCGATCGAGGAGAAATGGCTCGCGGGGGTCATCGCCGTGGTGGGCGTCTACCTCGCCACGCTCGTCGCGACCTACTTCGCGGTCGCGCTCGCGGCCGCCGCCGCGGACGTGCTCGACGGCAGGGACGCGACCGTCGGCGGGGGGACCGCGGTCGCCTCGCAGCGGCTCGGTGCGATCGCCGGGTGGGCGCTCGTCCTCACGACGGTCAACCTCGTCATCCAGGCCCTGCGCAGCCGGGCCGGGATCATCGGAAGCCTCCTGCTCGGAGCGGCGACCGTCGCGTGGGGGCTCGCGACGTTCCTCGTCGTCCCGATCGTCGCGCTCGAAGGGCTCGGCCCGCTCGCGGCGCTCGAACGCTCGGCATCGCTCTTTCGCGAGAAGTGGGGCGAGCAGCTGGTCGGCACCGCCTCGATCGGCGTGCTCTTCGCGCTCCTCGGCACGCTTCCCGCCGTCGCGCTGATGTTCCTCGGCCTCGCGTCCGGCTCCGACACGCTCGCGATCGCGCTGATCGTCCTCGGGGTCGTGATCGCGGTCGCCGCAGGCGTCCTCGGCAGCGCCGCACGCGCGGTGTTCTCGGTCGCGCTGTACCGCTACGCGTCGGGCACGGGTGCCACAGGCCCGTTCACCGAGCAGGACCTCGAGAGCGCGGTCGCCCGGAAGGGCTCGGCCCTCATACTAGGCCGGGAAGGTGCCGGGATCCGTCGTGCGGAGCTCCGCGAGCTTCGCCATCAGGCCCGGCGGCATCCGCTCGGCGGCCGTCGTGCGCACGTAGGTGCGCAGCGACTCCTCGAAGCGGTAGCGGCGACGGCAGTAGTCGCACCCGTCGAGGTGCAGCTCGGCTTCGGCGACCTCCGGGTCGGAGAGCTCGCGGTCGAGGTATCCCTGGAGCAGCTGCTCGCACTTGTCGCAGTCCGTCACGACACCGCCTCCTCCGCCAGCCGCGCCTTCAGCAATCTACGGCCCCGGTGGAGCCGCGACATCACCGTTCCGATCGGCACGTCGAGGATCTGCGCCGAGTCGGCGTAGCTGAAGTCGCCGATGTCGACGAGCACCACGACGTCGCGGAAGTCGTCGGGGAGGGACGAGAGCGCGGTCACGATCGAATCCTGCGACAGCCGCTCGACGACGCGATCCTGGTCGAGCGCCTGCTCGCCCCCGGTCTCGGCGACCCGGTTCGCGAGGTAGTAGTCGTGCTCCTCGAGCGGCGTCTCGTCGGGCCGGCGCTGCAGCCGGCGGCCGCGGTCGACGTTGAGGTTCGTGAGGATCCGCAGGAGCCATGCTCGCAGGTTCGTCCCGGGCGTGTACGACTGCCAGCTCCTGAACGCCCTCGCGTAGGTGTCCTGCACCAGATCCTCGGCTTCCTCTCGGGTCGTGACGAAGCGACGCGCAACCCGGTAGACCTGGTCGGCGAGCGCAAGAGCCTCCTCCTCGAAGCGAACCCGATCGCGTGCCTCCGTCGCGATCCGGCGCGCCTCCTCCGGCTCGGCCGTGTCCGGCTCGCCCACGCGGACTACCGTATCAACGTCGTTACGGGAAGGTGAACGGCCTCGAGGGCCCGCCTATTCCCGACGTGTCCTCATTGGAGGGCGGGACGCTCGTGGAATCCCGCCCCCGCGAGCACCGCCGCGAGCGTCGCGCGCGACGTGAGCTCGTCGTCCCAGGCGAGCGTCACCTCGCCCATCAGGTTGGCGTGCGCCGACTCGAGGCCGGGCTGGCCCTCGAGCGCCGTCGCGAGCCGGATCACGCAGCGCTCGCAGCGGACCCCCGAGACCTGGAACGTGTCCGTCGCGCTCGCCATCAGGGCGATCGTACCGGCGCCCGGTGGAGCGCCACCTCGGCGCCGGCGAGCGCGACGAGCAGGGGGTCGTGTGTCGCGCAGATCACCGTCGTCCCGTGCTCGCGGGCGAGGTCGGCGAGGAGCCCGCCGATCGCGAGCGTCGTCGCGCTGTCGAGCCGTGCCGTGGGCTCGTCGGCGACGAGCACGCCCGGTCCTGCCGCGATCGCGCGGGCGAGCGCCACCCGCTCGCGCTCCCCGGCGGAGAGCCGGTCGACGGCCCGCGCGGCGTGGTCGGCGAGCCCGACGACGGCGAGCGCGTCCATCGCCCGCTCGTGCGCCTCGACCCCCTCGAGGCCACGGAGACCGAGGACGATCTCGACGTTCTCCCGGGCGGTCAGGATCCCGGAGAGCCCGGGGGTCTGCCCGACGACGCCGATGTGCTCGCGCCTGAACGCGGCGCGCGCCTCGCGGTCGAGCCGGGAGAGTGCGATCCCGCCGACCTCGACCTCGCCCTCGTCCGGGGTGTCGAGGCCTGCGAGAAGCGCGAGGAGCGTCGACTTTCCCGACCCCGACGGGCCCGTGACCACCGTCAGCGTCCCGGGCCGGAAGGTCGCGTCGACCCGCTCGAGCGCGGTCTCGAGCCCGAACCGGCGGGTCACCCCGCGTGCCTCGACGAGCGCTCCCTCCGCGGTCGGCGGCGCGTCGCGTGAATCCGCCTCGACCTCGGCGTGGCCGACCGGGTGCAGCTCGACGACCCCGCGACCCAGCCGGACCGCCGCCCGCTCGCCGATCCCGGCGGCCCGCAGCGTCTCTTCCGGCACGCGAAGCCAGCCGCCGCGACCAATCACGACCGTGTCGCCGTCGGCGCGCCGCTCCTCTCCGATCCGTCCGTCGCGCACGTGCACCACCCGGTCGGCGATCACGGCGGACGCCGGGTCGTGGCTCACGACGAGCGCTGCGGCGCCCTCGTCGCGCGCGAGCTCGGCCAGCAGGTCGAGCACGCCGGCGGCGGTCGCCTCGTCGAGCTCGCCCGTGGGCTCGTCCGCCACGAGCAGCGCCGGCGAGTGTGCGACCGCGGCACAGAGTGCGATCCGCTGCTGCTCCCCGCCCGACAGCTCGCGTGGGCGCGCGTTCGCCCGGTCGAGCAGGCCGACGCGCTCGAGCAGCTCGCGCGCGCGCCGGTCCCGCTCGGGCCGCGCCGCGCCGCGCAGGCCGAGCGGCATCCCGACGAGCTCCTCGGCGGTGAGGTCGTCGGAGAGCGCGCGCCAGTAGTGCTGGTCGGCGTAGCCGACGACGCGCGCCCGGTGCCGGGCGACGGTCGACGCGGACGCTGCGCCCACGTCGAGCCCGTCGACGAGCGCGAGCCCGGCGGACGGTCGCTCGAGCCCCGCGACGACCCGCACGAGCGTCGACTTGCCGGCGCCGCTCGGCCCGAGGACGACGCAGATCTCGCCCCGCTCGACGCCGAGCGTCAGCCCTCGGAGGGCCGCCACGCCCCCGTCCTCGGACGGGTGGACGACGAAGACGTCGCGCAGGTCGACGAGCGAGCTCACGTCTCGCCTCCGATCCGCCCCGGCCCACGCGGGTCCGCGAACGCGCGCCTCGTCGTCCAGACGACGAGCGCAGCGGCAGCCGCCGCGAAGGCCGCCGCGCCGAGCGCGAGGGTCAGCGGGTCGACGGTGGTCGCGAGCGGCGGCTCGGGCGCGTCGGCCCGCGCCGTGACGGACACGACACGCGTCACGAGGAACGCGAGCGCGATGCCGGAGAGCGCGCCGACGGCTGCCCCGACCACGGCGACGAGCGTCGCGCGTGCGGCGACGACCCGGCGCAGCACCCCGGGCGTGGCGCCCTGCGCCTCGAGATCGGTGAGCTCACCGCGGTCGTCGCGCAGGTCGGCCCGGATCGCGAGAACGAGCCCCGCCGCCGCCAGCACGAGCGCGGCGAGCGCCGCGACCGCCAGCGCGAGGAGCGTCCCGTGCCCGAGCGGGTCGCGGCGCGCGTCGGCCTCGAGCGCAGCGCGCGTCTCCTTCTCGACGACGGCGAACGGCCTTCGCGCGAGCGTGGTGTCGACGCCGGCCTGCGCGCCGGGCGCGACGTCGAGCCACAGCTCCGAGGCGTTCGCCGTCCCGGGCGCGACGGTGTCGATCGCCGTGGTGAGCGACCCCAGGTCGGCGAGGACCGCGTCGCCCGTCGTTCCGGGGATCCGCTCGACGACCGCTGCGACCCGGACGGTGACGGGGTCCCCGCTGATGCGGAGTGGCAGGTCGCGCCCGATGCCGCCCGCCAGTCGCGCGAGCGCCCGCGTGACCGCGACGCCCGGCGGCGCGTCGTCCGTCGGCTGCCGTGCGCGGACGAGGCCGGTCCGCTGCGGCGTCAACGTGTAGGCGACCCGGAGCACGCCGGGCTCGCCCGGCACCGGAGCGACGATGACGCCGCCCTCACCGAGCCAGCCGTCGAGCGAGGTGCCGAGCACCCTCACGGTCGTCGTCCCCCGCAGCGCGACCCCCTCGTCGGAGCCGCGCTCGATGATCCGGGGCGGCACGAGCGCGAGCGAGACGAGCCGTCCTCCGCGCGCCCGGCGGGGTAGGTCGGCAGAGAGGACAGTGCTGCTGCGGGTGCCCGCGCGACCGAGATCGACGACGCGGAACGAGCCGTCGGGCTGCTCGATCGTCGCGCGGTAGGACACGAGCCCGGGACCGACCGAGACGCGCAGCCTCGGCCCGCCCAGGGTCGCGCCGCGCAGGCGCGTCGGGCCGTCCGGCGCGACCGCGTCGGCGAGCCCGCTCTGGCTCGTCCCCCAGTCGCCCCGCCAGAGCGGCATGCCCCGGATCGCTGCCGCCGGCGCGCCGAGCACGGTGACGCCCGAGACCGACGACGCCGGCCCGGCGCTCGCCGTGCTCCGAAGGATCGGGTACGCCGCCTCGACGCCGGGGATCGCGGCGTAGCGTGAGAGGGGCGCGGCCCGAAGCACGGGGACGAGCGCCCGCAGGTCCTCGCGGACGACGACGTCCGCGGGCACGGCGTAGGCGGCCTGGTCGCGCTCCCCGGTCTGCAGGGTCGAGCGATAGGCGACGGCGAGCACCGCGAGCCCGACTGCGAGCGCGAGGAAGGCGGCCGCCACCCCGGCCGCCCCCGGCGAGCGCGCGACGGACACGCCCGCCAGCCGGACGTCGCGCCCCCCACGCCGCGCGAGCAGCCGGCCAGCGCCGGGGAGGAAGCGCGACGCCACCACGGCGGCCGCGAACGCGACGAGCCCGGGGAGGAGCAGGAGCACGGCGGGGGCGGCGCCGCCCGCGGCGAGCTCGCCCGCGTCGACGGAGCCGCTCGCGAGGACGGCGAGCACTGCGACGACGGCCGCGGCCGCGGCGAGCTCGAGCGGCCCGAGTCGCCCCCGCCGCCGCACCTCGAGCGAGACCGTGACGGCGATCACCAGCGCGGCGAGCAACGCGACGGCGAGCCCGAGGAGGAGCCCACCCGGCGACAGCACGCTCTCCGAGAGCACGGCGCCGACCGGCGCGCCGGCGACGCTCGCAGCGACCGCCCCGGCCACCGAGCCGACGACCCAGCCCGCGGCAGCCCCGCCGAGGCCGATCGCCGTGCTCTCGCTCGCGGTGAGCAGCACGCGCTGCCAGCGGCGGGCGCCGTGCCACGTGAGGCGCCGCCGGGCCGCGGCAAGGTCGCGGCGCAGCGCCCCAGCGGCGAGCACGGCGAACGCGACGAGCAGCGCTGCCGCCTCGCCCCCGACGAGGAGCAGCCGCCTGCCGGAGACGGTGGCATCGTGCTCGGCGGCCCGGAGCTCCTGCGTCGGGAGGGACAGGGACCACGAGGTGGAGCGCGCCTGCAGCTCGGCGCGCGCCCGGTCGGCGGCGGCCTCGAGCGGGTCGATCTCCCAGAGCCGCGGCGTGCCGCCGGACAGCCTCTGCACCCAGCTGTAGCTCCGGTACGCGCGCGAGAGCACAGGGGAGGAGACGAGGCCGGAGACGCCCTCCGCCACGACGAGCGGGCCGGGCGCGGGACGGTGATAGCGGTCGGAGCGGGACAGCGCAGGCGCGAGCTCGGCGTCGGCGAGGGCGTTGTCGGTCGGTGCGAGGAAGTCGCCGAAGAGCTGGCGGGAGCGAAGGGTCGCCGTCCCGACCTGCACGACGCGCAGGCCAGGGACGTCCGGCAGCCTTCCCTCCCCGCGCAGGCGCACGACCTCGCACCGCTCGGGTCGACACGTCTGCGGCAGCCGGCCCGAGCGAAGCAGCACGTACGGCGCGAGGCCGTCGACGGCGGCAAGACCGACGAACGCGCCGCCGAGCGTGGCTTCGCGGACGAGGACGATCGGCACCGGGTCGCCGACGGGAAGCGCCGCGAGCGCCGCGCGTGCCTGCCGGTCGAGCACGGGCCAGGACTCGGCGCGCCCGGCGGGCACGCCGAACCACGAGGTCCGGACGGCGCGCGAGGCCGCGGGGAGCCGCTCGACGTCCTGCGCGACGCTCCGGTCCTTGGCGACCGTCGCGCCGACGAGGATCGCCGCGAGCACCGCCGCCGCCGCGGCGATCCCGAGTGCAGCGCCGAGCGCGCCGCCCTCCCTCCGCCGGAGGCGCCGGACCGCGAGCCCGATCACGTAGCCGGCGCTCCGCACTAGTGGTCGCTCCGGGACGTCCAGTCGTGATTCGGCGGCGAAAACCGAGCAGGACAAGGACGCAGGGAGGCCGCATACCCGAAGGTATGGGGCCGACCGAGGACGACGGCATGCGACGCGTTTGCAGCCGCGCGAAGCGTGGCGGGACGTCCCGGAGCGACCACTAGCCCGTGCTCCCGACCCTGCGGCGGCGGTACGCGCGGGACTTCTCGCGGCCGCCGCACACCTGCATCGAGCACCAGCTCGAGGAGCGGTTGCGCGAGACGTCGTAGAAGAGCCAGCCACAGGTCTCCTGCCGGCAGGCCTTGAGCCGCTCCCAGGTGCCGGCCGCTCGCGCCGCGGCGACGACCGCGACGATCGCCGCGAGGCCGCCGCGCCGCGCCGCTGCCGGCGGGTGCGACCCCGGGGCCGTCGGCGTCGATCCGCACGACCAGCGGGAACGCGGCGAGCGCCGCGTCGAGCACCGCGCGGCGCTCCTCGGGCGGCGGCTCGCCGAGCGTGTTCGCGAGCGCGAGCTCGCGCAGCGCCGCGCGCAGCGCGCGTGCCGCCACGAAGGTGTCGGCGCCGACGACGTCGTCGGGCCGGATCAGCCCGCGGTCGCAGAGCCACGCCGCGAGGGCCTCGGGCGTCCCGACGTCGTCGCGGTTCCAGTCGGGCACCTCGGTGTTGACGAAGTCCTGGACGAGGTCGAGCGGCGCAGGCGCGGGGGCGCGCCCACCCGGCTGGAAGCTCTCCGCCACGGCGCGGACCGTAGCGGCCAGCCCGTCACCAGTCAAGATGATTAGCCGGTCAGCTACTCACCGGTGTCAATGAGACACCGGTCGTTCGTTCTTGATCCCGTGCACCGGGCGGCCCGCGGCCTCCCATGCGTAGTACGACGCGCTCGGGCCGAACCCGCGCTCGTACGAGACGACGCGGGGGTTGCGCCCCACCTGCTTGGCGCGGTTCGCGTGCCAGAGCAGGTTCGGGTCGTCGCGCTCCTGCCAGACGAGCACGAGGTGCGCTGCGGTCATGAACTCGGCGACGAACGTGCAGCCGTCGGCGGGGCACGGGAACGGATCGGTCCGGACGCACCACCAACCGGCGTGGTCGCCGGCATCGTCGTCGCGCCAGAGCCCCTCGTCCTCCAGGAGCTCCTCGTCGAGGACGTCGAGCGTGCCTCTCCGGGGTGCCTCCTCCTGCACGCCAGCACAATAGATGCGATGAGCAACCGTGATCTCGCGCTCGTGCTCTCCGGCGGGGGGATGAACGGCCTGCTGCTCGAGCTCGGGTTCCTGAAGCGGGTCCGCGAGAGCCCGCTCTGGGAGCGGGTCGGCTGGATCTACGGCACCTCGGCCGGCGCGCTCTCGGGCGTGATGGCGGCGCTCGACCGGCTGGACGACCTGGAGCAGTTCGTGCTCGAGCTCCGGCCGGACGAGACGTTCAGGCCGAACCGGCTGTGGCAGACGCCGTTGAACGGGCTCCACGACTACGTCCTCCCCGAGACGATCGCCGAGCGGCTCGCACCGATCGAGGAGCTCGCGCGCGACGTCGCAGCGTCGCCGATCGAGCTGGCCGTGACGGTCACGGACGTCACGGAGGGCGTGCTGCCCGACGAGCTCCACGCGTACGAGCACGTCTACTCGAGCCGGACGACGCCGGTCGACGTGATGGCGAGGGCCGTCCTTGCGTCGGCCGCGATCAGCGCGCTCGTCCTCCCCCTGCGCGTCGGTGACGTGATCGGGACGGACGGCGGCTGGGTGCGGAACTTCCCCCTCGGGCACGCGTACGACAACCCCGACGTCGGGGAGATCGTCGGGTTCCGGTACGTGTCGCGCACCACCCGGTCGGCGCGCGAGAACCTCCCCCGCCTGCGGCGCCGGCTCGAGCGCTTTCGTGCCGTGCCGCCGGTGCGCGCGCTGATCGGCGAGCTCCGCGTGGCGGAGGAGCGGCAGGAACGGGGAGAGCCGCCGCACCTCGCCGACATGATCGTCCGCCTGATGCGGGTGACGGTCGCCCGCAACACCGAGCTCGAGATCCGCTCGGCCCGGGCGCGGGACGAGTCGGTGCGCGCGCTCGAGACGTTGCACGACGAGGTGCGGGACGTCGTCCGCCGGAGCGCGCCGCCGTGGCGCCGCCGCTCGGCGGTGGCGGAGGTCGAGGCGTGCTTCGCCGCCGCGAGCTTCCCCTTCAGGCACGACCGCAGGCTGCCCGTGACGCTCGTTCGCGGCGATCCCGGTGAGCTCTCGCTCGAGTCGAGCTTCCGGGTCGGCCTCGAATGGCCGGTCGAGGCCAAGCGGGCCCTCATCCGGCTCGGCTACGAGCAGACCGCCGCGGCGCTCGAGGGGCACCGCGGTTGAGGAAGCCGGTTCGGCCCGCCGGGGGACGGGCCGAACCGCTGGGCAGAGGCGGGCAGGCTTCCGGCCCCTGCTTCTGCGGGCGGGCGAAGGGGAGGACGCCCGCCTACACCTGCGCGCTACGGCGTCTGCGTGTCCGGTGCCCTTCCGAGGACGACCTCGACCGTCGCGCGCGTGCCGTCCGGGTGGACGACCGTGAGCGAGACCTTGTCGCCCGGCTTGTGCGCGGCGATCGCCTCGCGGAGCGCGTCGACCGAGCCGACCTGTTTCCCGCCGAGCGCGACGATCATGTCCCCGCCGAGCTGGTAGCTCTCGCCTGCGACGACGACCTGCGTCGAGCCGCCCTTCAGGCCCGCCTTCGCGGCGGCGCTGCCCGGCTCGACCGCCCCGACGAGGACGCCCTTGTGTGCCGGCAGGCGCAGGACGGGTGCGACGTCGGAGCTCACGTCCTGCAGGGTCACGCCGAGGAAGGCGCGGTCGACGCGGCCGTCGACGAGGAGCTGCGCGACGACGCTCTTGACGGTGTTGGAGGGGACGGCGAACCCGATGCCGACGTTGCCGCCGCCGCCGTTCGCGGTCTCGATCTGGGAGTTGACGCCGATCACGCGTCCCTGCGCGTCGATCAGCGGGCCGCCGGAGTTGCCGCTGTTGATCGGGGCGTCGGTCTGGATCACGTGGTCGATCGTGTAGTTGTTCGGCGACCGGACCTCGCGCTGCAGCGCGCTGACGATCCCGGCCGTCACGGTGCGGTCGAGCCCGAACGGGTTGCCGATCGCGACCACGGGGTCGCCGACCTGCACCGCGTCCGAGTCGGCGAGGGAGAGCGGCGTGAGAGCCTTGGCGGGGGCTGCCACCTCGAGCAAGGCGAGGTCGGTGGACGGATCGGTGCCCACCACCTCCGCCTTGACGGTGTCCTGGTTCGAAAAGCTGACCTCGACGCGAGAAGCGCCCTGGACGACGTGGTAGTTGGTGACGATGTGGCCGTCCTTGTCGATCACGAAGCCCGATCCGAGCGCCTGCTGGGCCTGACCCTGGATCGGGTTGCCGAAGACGTCGACGCCGGACTGACCGCGGGAGGTCGAGGTGATCTGGACGACGCCGGGGCCGCTGCGGCGGTAGATGTCGCCGACGTCGATGCCCGTCGAGCCTGTCTGCACCCTGGCAACAGCCTGCTGCGCCGGGACGGGCGGCGCCACGGTGGGCGCCGGCTCGTCGAACGCGCCGACCGCCCACGCGCCGGCGAGCGCCACGCCGCCACCGAGAAGGGATGCGGCGGCGAGCGTGGCGATCGGTCGCGCGGCGGACGCGAGCCGCCCCGCGCGTGCGGGACCGGCCGCATCGGGGCGTCCGGGCGTCTCGAAGTGGGGGGAGGTCTCGGAAAGGCTCATCCCGCCCGTTATAGGCGGAACCCCGTGAACCCCGGGTTGTGACCGGTTAAGCGGCCGTTGCGACCACGCTGACGGTCTTGACGACCTGCTCGCGGTCGGCGCCGAGCGCCTCGTCGAGCTTGCGGCCGAGCTCGCCCGAGGCGAAGAGCTCCTCCGTGATGTCCGCGCCGCCGATCAGCTCGCCCTTGAGGAAGACCTGGGGGATCGTGGGCCAGTCGGAGATCGACGAGAGCTCGGCCCGGATCTGCGGGTCGGGCAGGATGTCGACAGCCGTGATCGGCGCACCGGCGTTCCAGAGCGCCTGGAGCGCGCGCAGCGAGTTGCCGCACGCGGGCCGCTCCGGGGTCCCTTTCATGAAGATCGCGACGGGCTCGTCGTCGATCACGTGCTGGATCTGGTCGTGGAGCGTCATGCAGGTCCCTTCGTCGTCGTGATGCGGAGCTCGTGGATCGTGCCGTCGGCGAGCGGCGCCGCGAGCGCGCGGTTGACCATCCGGTGCTGCTCGACGAGCGAGACGCCGTCGAACGCGGCGCTCGCGACGGTCACGTGGAAATGGTCGCCGCCGCCGGTGCGGTCGAGCACGTCGACCGTCCCGCCCGGGAAGGCCTCCTCGAGAAGCGTGCGGATCGTGTCGGCGGCCATCGACGATGATGCTAACGACGATGCACCGCCCCGCCGCGCCGTTTCTCCTCTCCCTGCCGGAGCGGATCGTGCGCGCCCTCGCGGCCGCGCTCGGCGGCACGCTGCACGAGACGTTCGAGCTTGCCCTGCCGCGGCTCGTGCGACGGTCGCGGCTCTACGAGGCGACCGCGAAGAACCTGCTGCGCGTGACGATCGAGCTCGTCGGCGGCGTTCCGGCCCGCGCGCCGGTCGCGGACGAGCACGAGCCCGACCCCGGCAAGCTCGCCGTGCGCAAGGGCGCGGGCAACGTCGTGGAGCTGGGCTCGATCGCCGCCTTCGGCTTCTCGCCGCTGTGGGTGCTCGCCGCAGCCTCGGACGTGACGCACGGGTCCCGCGTCTACCTCGACGCCTTCGTCGCAGAGCTCGTCCGCGCCAGGGCGCTGCCACAGGGCTCGCGGCCAGGATCGGTCGACGAGCTCCTCGGCGTGCTCGAGGGCGTCTCGGGTTCCGGTGCGCGGCTGATCGACATCCCGCCGCTCGAGGTCGCGGCGCTGCGCCGCTCGCTGGCGGAGATGCGCCGGGACGTCTCGTCGCTGCCCTCGCCCGCCGAGCTCGCCCGTGTGCTCGACGGTCTCCGCGAGGTGGCGCGCCGTGAGCGTGCCGGCCTGCTCGAGGTGTCGGTCGGGATCGGGCTCGCGTTCTTCAACTCGGCGCGGCACGTCGGGCGCCAGCACGTGCTCGACCCCTACCGGGACGATCTGCGGCCGGTCGGGAGCGAGGGGTTCGCGGCGTATGCCCGACGTGTCTCGCGCCCGTATGCCGACGCCGTCGCACGCCACTTCTCCTCCGACCTCCCGACACTGACCGAGCGCGGCCTCGACCGGCTGCGACGTGCGAGGCAGGTGAGGTCGCAATGATGTATACTCTGGTGTATGCGTCGCAAGCAGATCTATCTCGATGACGCCAGCGAGCGAGCCCTCAAGCGTCTGTCGGCGCGGACGGGCCGATCGGAGGCGTCGCACATCCGGGAAGCCCTACAGCGCTATCTCGCCGATGGGATCGCGCACAAGGACGACCCACTCGAGCGGCTGATCGGTCTCGTCCCCGACGAGACCGGGCCTGACGACGTCGCGGAGGAGCACGACCACTACCTCTACGGCGCGCCGAAGGAGCGGCCCTGAGAGTCGTCTATGCGGACTCCGGTGCGTTCATCGCGCTCCTCTGGCGCCGGGACCGTGCGCACGAACGGATCCGTGATCACTATCTCGCTCTGAGCGACGCGGGCGACGTCCTCCTCACGTCCAATCTCGTCGTCAGCGAGACGGCGACACGTCTTCGCTACGACGCGGGGCTTCCTGCCGCGCTTGCGTTTCGAGAGCTGCTCGAGGCGGCCGTCGAAGCAGGACGTCTACTCGTTCGCCACGCCGATCCCGAGGTCGATGCTCGGGCATGGGATCTGATGGAGCGATACCCCGGCCTGACGCTCTCGTTCACGGACTGTGTCGGCGCCGTCACTGCAACCGAGGGTCGCGCTGCGGCCGTCTTCGGGTTGGACAACGACTTCCGCGTCCTCGGCTTCAACCTCGAGCCATGACGCCTACACGCGACCTCGCATAGTCAGGAGAGAGTCATGACGCACCCCGACACCTTCGGCGCCCGCTCCACCCTCTCGATCGGGAGCACCGACCACGAGATCTTCCGCCTCGACGCGTTGCAGAGCCGCTTCGACGTCGCGCGCCTGCCCTACACCCTGCGGATCCTGCTCGAGAACCTCCTCCGCCGCGAGGACGGGGACACCGTGACGGCCGCCGACGTCGAGGCCGTCGCGACATGGAACGCGGCCGCCGACCCGGCGAGCGAGATCACGTTCGCGCCGGCGCGCGTCCTGCTGCAGGACTTCACGGGCGTCCCCGCGGTCGTCGACCTCGCCGCGATGCGCGACGCGATGGCCGCGCTCGGCGGCGACCCGAGCGTGATCGACCCGCTCATCCCGGCCGAGCTCGTGATCGACCACTCGGTGCAGGTCGACGACTTCGCAAGCCGGCTCGCGATCCGGCACAACGCGGAGCTCGAGTTCCAGCGCAACCGCGAGCGCTACGCCTTCCTGCGCTGGGGCCAGGGCGCGTTCGACGCGCTGAAGGTCGTGCCGCCGAACACCGGGATCTGCCACCAGGTGAACCTCGAGTTCCTCGCGCGCGTCGTCGAGGCACGGGACGGGCAGGCGTTCCCCGACACGCTCGTCGGCACCGACTCGCACACGACGATGGTCAACGGGCTCGGCGTGCTCGGCTGGGGCGTCGGCGGCATCGAGGCCGAGGCGGCGATGCTCGGGGAGTCGATCTCGATGCTCGTGCCCCAGGTCGTCGGCTTCCGGCTCCACGGCCAGCTGCCGGACGGCGCGACCGCGACCGACCTCGTCCTCACCGTGACGCAGATCCTGCGCGCGACGGGCGTCGTCGGCAAGTTCGTCGAGTACTTCGGCGAGGGCCTCGCGGGCCTGCCGCTCGCCGACCGGGCGACGATCGGGAACATGTCCCCCGAATACGGTGCGACGTGCGGGTTCTTCCCCGTCGACGACGAGACGCTGCGCTACCTGCGATTGACGAATCGCAGCGACGAGCGGGTCGCGCTCGTCGAGGCGTACTGCAAGGAGAACATGCTCTGGCACGACCCGTCCGAGCCCGCCGACGTACTCGCAGGTGGTGGAGCTCGACCTCTCGACCGTCGAGCCCTCGCTCGCCGGGCCGCGCCGCCCGCAGGACCGGATCCCGCTCGCGACGGCGAAGGCGGCGTTCCTCGAGGCGCTCGGGACCTTCGGCGTCGACTACGGGAACGGCGTGGACGAGGCGAACGCCGAGTCGTTCCCCGCGAGCGACCCGCCCGCGCACGCCGACCCCGGCGCGGGAGAGCCGCACCACGCCGACGCCGTCGAGGTCGCGCACGTCGCGGTCGCGCCCACCCGGACGGAGGGCATCCCGTGCGAGCTCGACGGCCAGGTCGTCCACCTCACGCACGGCGCCGTCGTGATCGCGGCGATCACGTCCTGCACGAACACGTCGAACCCGTCGGTGATGGTCGCCGCGGGGCTCCTCGCGAAGAAGGCCGTCGAGCGCGGGCTCGACCGGCGACCGTGGGTCAAGTCGAGCCTCGCGCCCGGCTCGAAGGTCGTGAGCGACTACTTCGACCGCGCCGGCCTCACGCCGTACCTCGAGGCGCTCGGGTTCCACACGGTCGGCTACGGCTGCACGACGTGCATCGGGAACTCGGGCCCGCTGCCGGAGCCCGTCTCGCAGGCGATCGCCGCGGGCGACCTCGTCGCCTGCGCCGTCCTCTCCGGCAACCGCAACTTCGAGGCGCGCGTCCACCCGGAGGTGAAGGCGAACTACCTCGCGAGCCCACCGCTCGTCGTCGCCTACGCCCTGGCGGGCCGGATGGACGTCGACCTCGTCACGGAGCCGCTCGGCCACGACCCGAACGGCGATCCGGTCTACCTGGCGGACGTCTGGCCGTCCCCCGCGGAGGTGCGCCAGACGGTCGAGGACTCGATCGGGCGCGAGATGTTCGAGCACACCTACGCCGACGTCTACACCGGTGACCCCGCGTGGCGCGAGCTGCCGGTCCCCGAGGGTGCCGTCTTCGCGTGGGACGACACCTCGACGTACGTCCGCCGGCCGCCCTACTTCGACGGCATGACCGCGGGCGCCGGCACCGTCGACGAGATCCACGGCGCTCGCTGCCTCGTCTCGCTCGGCGACTCGGTCACGACCGACCACATCTCCCCCGCGGGCTCGATCAAGCGGGACGGGCCGGCAGGGCGGTACCTCGTGGAGCACGGCGTCGAGCGCAAGGACTTCAACTCCTACGGCTCGCGGCGCGGCAACCACGAGGTGATGGTGCGCGGCACGTTCGCGAACGTCCGCCTGCGCAACCTGCTCGTCCCGGAGTCCGAGGGCACCTGGACCGTGCACCTTCCCTCGGGCGAGGAGACGACGATCTTCGAGGCTGCCGAGCGGTACATCGCCGAGGGCGTCCCGACGATCGTGCTCGCCGGCAAGGAGTACGGCTCGGGCTCGTCGCGCGACTGGGCGGCGAAGGGGCCGAACCTGCTCGGCGTCAGGGCGGTGATCGCGGAGAGCTACGAGCGGATCCACCGCTCGAACCTCCTGATGATGGGGATCCTGCCGCTCCAGTACCTGCCGGGCGAGAGCCGCGAGTCGCTCGGGCTGACCGGGCGCGAGATGTTCTCCGTCACGGGCGTCGACGACGGCGAGGCCCGCGAGGTCACGGTGCGCGCCGACGACAGGGAGTTCCGCGCGATCCTGCGGCTCGACACCCCGCGCGAGCGCGAGTACGTCCGCCACGGCGGGATCCTCCCGTACGTGTTGCGGAAGCTGGCGGCCGCGTAGGGATCGACGGTGTCACTGGGACTCGAAGTCGGAAACCGTTCCTCGGTGGCCACCATCCCCGGATGAGCGACCCCGATGAGCTGCGCGCCCTGCTCGGCAGGTTCCCGGCCGGTGTCGCCGTCGTCACGGTCGACGCGGGCGGGCAGCGGCTCGGGCTGACGGTCGGCACGTTCGTCGGGCTCTCGCTCGACCCTCCGCTCGTCGGGCTCTCGATCGCGCGCCAGGCGGCGCTGCACGAGCTGCTGCGCGAAGCGGGGCGCTGCGCGGTCTCGCTCCTCGCCGCCGGCCAGGAGGGCCTCGCCGAGCACTTCGCGCGCGGAGTCCCTCCGATCGGCATGTGGCAGGGGATCGAGACCGAGCCGGCCGCCGGGCCGCCGCTCCTCTCGGGCGCGCTCGGCTGGCTCGAGTGCGCGCTCTACGACGAGGTGGCGGCCGGGACGCACACGCTCTTCGTCTGCGCCGTGGAACGTGTCGAGCAGGGCGCCGACGGCGCGGCGCTCCTCCGCGTCCGCGGCTCCTTCGGGTCGGCCTGACGCGGGTACCCTCGCGGGTCGTGACGGAGCGCGACACCTCCTGGGGGATCGAGCCGGTCCCCGAGCGCCTGCGCGTCCTCGGCGGGCTGGACATGGGACTGCTGTGGGGCAACCTCGGCGTGTCGCTCCTCGTGATCGTGGCGGGCGCGGTGCTGGTGCCGGCCCTCTCGCTTCCCGCGGCGCTGGTCGCGATCCTCGTCGGCTGCCTGATCGGGAACCTGATGCTCGCCGGCGCAGGCGCGATCGGCGCCCAGGCACGCGTTCCGGCGATGGTGCTGATGCGTGCGCCTCTCGGCGAGCGCGGCTCGTACCTTCCCACGGCGATCAACGTCGTCCAGTGCCTGGGCTGGACGGTCTTCGAGCTGCTCGTGATCGCGACGGCCGCCGCCGCGCTCTCGGACGAGCTTCTCGGCTTCGAGGCGCAGTGGGCCTGGACGCTCGTGTTCGGCGCCGCCGCGCTCGCGATGGGGCTGCTCGGCCCGATCGGCGTCGTGCGCACCGTGATCCGGCGGGTCGCGATCTGGGTGGTCCCGCTCGCGGTCGCCTACCTCGGCTGGTGGGCCCTGACCGGCGGCGGGCTCGACGACGCCTGGAACCGGCCCGGCGAGGGCGGCCTCTCGACGTGGCAGGGAGTCGACATCGTCGTCGGCGTGACCGTCTCGTGGATCCCGCTCGCGGCCGACTACACGCGCTTCGCCCGCTCGCCCCGTGCGGCGTTCTGGGGCACGGGCATCGGCTATCTCGTGCCTGATGCGCTGCTGCTCGGGCTCGGCGCGGTGGTGCTGCTGACGCGCGACGTCGCCGATGCGTCGGCGCTCCCCGCGGCGGTCGCCGCCGGCGGGCTCGTCGCGCTGCTCGCGCTCCTCGCGCTCACCGTCGCCGAGACGGACGAGGCGTTCGCGAACGCCTACTCGGGGGCGGTCTCGCTCCAGAACCTCTTTCCGGCCGTCTCGCAGCGGCTCCTGGTCGTCGTGACGACGACCGTGGGGACCGTGGGGGCGCTCGTGCTCGAGCTCGGGAGCTTCCAGTCGTTCCTCTTCCTGCTCGGCTCGTTCTTCGTGCCGCTCTTCGCGGTGCTGCTCGCAGACTGGCTCGCCTGCGGGAGGCACTACGGGCCCGACGACGTCTTCGGCCGCGAGCCGGTGCGCCTGGGGCTCGTCGGAGCCTGGATCGCAGGCTTCGCCGCCTACCAGTGGCTCTCCCCGACCGGGCCGGCGTGGTGGGTCGACCAGGTGCAGCGCCTCGACCCGCCGGCGTGGGGGGTGGGCGCGACCCTGCCGAGCTTCGCCGTCTCGTTCGCGCTCGCCCTCGCCGTCTCGGCTGCGACGGGCCGCGTCGGCGCCGGAGCTGCGCGCGCATGAGCCGGATCGGGCTCGTCGGCAACCTCTCGCTCGACCGGGTCGCGGGCGGCGACCCGAGGCCGGGCGGCCTGGTCTTCCACGGCGCCCGCGCGGCCGTATGCCTCGGGACGGACGCGGTCGTCGTCACCCGGTGTGCCGCGGCCGACCGCGACCTGGCGCTCGCCCCGCTCGAAGCGCTCGGCCTTCCCGTGGCCTGCGCGGACGCGTCCGAGACGACCGCGTTCAGCTTCCACTACGACGGCGACCGGCGGGTCATGACCGTCGACGCCGTGGGAGATCCCTGGACGCCGGCCGACGTCGAGGGATGGGCCGCAGACGCGCTCGCCGGGTGCGAGTGGGTGCTCGTCGGAGGTCTGCTGCGCTCCCACTTCGACACGCGGGTGGCGGACGCCCTCGCGGCCGCGGGCCGGCGGCTCCTGCTCGACGCCCAGGGGATCACGCGCGTCGCCGAGACCGGCCCGCTCCGCGAGGACGCCGCGTTCGATCGGGCGCTGCTCCGTGACCTCGCGGTGCTGAAGCTGAACGAGGAGGAGTGCCGGATCCTTACGGGCGGCCTCGGGAGACGGCAGCTCGAGGCGCTGGGGGTGCCCGAGGTCGTGCTCACCCTCGGGTCGCGCGGGCGCCAGCGTGCTCGCGAGCGGGACGATGACGGCCGTGCCACCCGCTCCGGCGACCGGGCCGGTCGACCCGACCGGCGCGGGCGACGTGTTCTCGCTCGTGTACGTCGACGGCCGCCTGGGCGGCCTCGGTCCCGCCGACGCGGCCGAGCGGGCCGCGCACGTCGCCACCCGGCTGATCACGGTCGCATGACGCCGCTGCTCGTCGCGTGCGCCCTCGGGACGGTGGCCGTCGACCTCGACGAGGAGGAGGACGCCGAGGTCGTCGACGACGCCCTGCCTGCGGTGAGCGTGCCCGACGTCGACCTGCCGCTGCATCGTCGCGGCGGCGGCCCACGGCTCGACCGTGGTCGCCGTCGTCGACCGGCGGCCGCCGCTCGTCGTCTCGGGCGACGGCGGCCGGACGTGGCGCGAGGCCGGTGCGGGGCTCGGTCGCGGTGTCGCGGTCGCGATCTCGCCGGAGCATCCCGACCTCGTCGCGTTCGCGACCGCCGAGCGCGTCCACGTGTCGCGGGACGGCGGCCGCTTCTGGACCGCGCTCGCGGTCGAGTTGCCCTCGATCACCGCTGTGGCGTTCCCCGGCTGAGCAGGGCTCGGCCGGCTGGCCGCCACGTTCGGGGCATAGGCTCGTCAGAGGCGGAACTCGCCGCGGGCGACGGTGACGGCGCTTCCGCCGACCTCGACCGCGTCGATCAGGCCGTCCCCGCCCTCCGCGCGCGCGTGGAGCGTCGACGGACGTCCCATCTCGACGCCCTGCGCGATGACGATCTCCTCGCCCCACCCGATCTGGCCGTGCCGCGCGAGATGACATGCGATCGGGCCGGCCGCCGATCCTGTGGCCGGGTCCTCGCCGTGCTCCCAGAACATCCGGCTGCGCCACGACGACGCCCCGCGGGCGACGCAGTTGACCCCCGTGATGCCGAACGCGGCGATTGCCTCGCTGTCCGGGGCGAGGCCGCCGAGCTCGTCCGCCTCGAGCGTCAGGACGATGTGGCGGGTGCCGTTGTCGTAGAGCTCGACCGGCAGCAGCGACCGCTCGGCGCCCACCGCGGCGAGCACGCGCTCGGGTGACTCGACCGCCTCGACGCGAGGCACGGGTTGCGACATCCGGCCGAACACGATCCGTCCGGACTCGTCGCGCTCGAGCACGACCGGAACGATGCCCACGCCGGTCTCGAGCGCGATCACGCCGAGCTGGAGCGGTGCGCCGAGGACGAACGCGGTGCCGAGCGTCGGATGTCCGGCAAAGGGCATCTCGTAGTGCGGGTTGAAGATCCGCATGCGCGCGGTCCCGCCCTGCCCGGGGGGAAGGACGAACGTCGTCTCGGAGAAGCCGATCTCGAGCGCCAGCGCCTGCATCGTCTCGTCGTCGAGCCCGCGCGCGTCGGTGAAGACCGCGAGCTGGTTCCCGGTCAGCGGGGTGTCCGTGAAGACGTCGGCGACGACGTAGCGGTAGGACGTCACGCCGGGGTTATAGCCCGCGCTCCGACTCCACCCACTTCGAGTGGTGCTCGCGGGCCCAGTCCTCGCGGACGTCGCCGAGCGTGATCCCGCGGAGCGCGTGCCGGGTCCTGGGATGGATCACGGCGAGGTAGAGGTGCCCGACGAGCACGGCGACCGACACGAGCATGGCCGTGTCGTGGACCGTGCCCGTCCCGTCGAAGAGGAAGCGATGGTCGCGCTCGCCGAGCCAGAGGAAGAAGCCCGACACCACGAACAGCACCGCGAACGCGGCGGTGAGGATCACGTTCACCTTCTGCCCCGCGTTGAAGCGCCCCTGCGGCGCGCGGCGTCCGCGCAGCCAGCGGCGGTCGTCCTCGTCGATCGTCTCGACCTCCCGCCAGTCGGCGGCCAGCCGCCTCCGGTCGCCGAGCGCCACCACGAGCACGATCGCGGCGGCCCACGCCACCGCGGTGAAGAGGTGGACGTTCTTGACGAGGTTCCGGCGCGCCACGATCTCGGAGAGCGCCGGCAGGTAGAGGATCAGCCCCGTCGCGAGCATGGCGAGGAAGCCCGACGCGTGCACCCAGTGGAGCGCCCGCTCCGTCGCGCCGAAGCGGCGGATCATCCGCCCGTCAGTAGACGGATCCCGCACCGTTCGACCGTCCGACCCACGCGTCCTTGTCGTAGCCGCGCTGCTCCCAGTAGCCGAGGTGGTCGTAGGTCGTCTGCACCTCGATCCGCGTCACCCACTTGACGTTCTTGTACCCGTACATCCGGGGCATCACGACGCGCGCCGGGAACCCGTGACCCGCCGTGAGAGGCTTGCCGTCCATGTCGTAGGCCAGCATCGCGTCGGGGGAGAGCGCCTGCTCGAGCGTCAGCGTGTCGTCGTAGGGCACCTCGTCGGAGACGAACCGCAGCGTGCCCGCGTCCTTCCGGGGACGGGCCTCCGCGAGCAGGTCCGCGAAGCGGACGCCGCGCCAGTGCACGTCGTCCACGCTCCAGCCGGTGACGCAGTGGAAGTCGGAGACCTGATCGGCGGCGGGCATGTCGCGCAGGTCGGCGAGCGTGTACGTGACCGGCCGCTCCACCGCGCCCGCGATCGTCAGGCGGTACGCGGCGGGATCGATCCGCGGGATCGAGCTGCCGATGGTGTAGATCCGCCATCCCCTGGTGGGCACGATCGCCTGGACCTGGGTGGGGACGACCCGTCCGAGGAGACCGGTCGCGTCGCGCGCGAGGAACAGCCCCGCGACGCCCGCGCCGACGATGCCCAGGAACGCGGCGCGTCCGATGGCGCGGTCGTCCATGCACCACGTTGTAGCGCGCGCGACATTACGTGGGTCTTAGATCTGTTCCTGCGCCGGGCTGCTTCGGGAGGCGACTATCCTCGGCGTCCGTGCGCGTCTATCTCTGTCGACACGCGAAGGCGGCGCCGGGCGAGCCCGACGAGGCGCGCGAGCTGACCGGGAAGGGCCGGAGCCAGGCGGCCGACCTGGGCGAACGGCTCGCGGCCCTGCCGGATCCTCCGGTCGTCGTGCTCGCGAGCCCGCTCGTGCGCGCGCGCCAGACGGCCGAGGCGATCGCGACGGTGACCGGAGCCTCGCTCGAGATCGAGCCCCGGCTCGCGCCGGGGGCGGGCATCGACGACCTTCGCGACGCCGTCGCCGGCCGGGCAGGCCCCGTCGCGACCGTCGGGCACCAGCCCGACTGCTCGGAGATCGCGTTCGCCCTCACGGGGAGAGATCCCGGCTTCGCGCCCGGCGCGATGACGCAGCTCGAGCTCGAGCCGTCTGCGTGACGGACGCCGCGGCGATCCGGGTTCGCGGCCTGCGCAAGACGTACGGTGGGCTCGAGGCCCTGCGGGGGATCGACTTCGACGTGCGCCCCGGCGAGGTGTTCGGGCTGCTCGGGCCGAACGGCGCGGGCAAGACGACGACCGTCGAGATCCTCGAGGGCTACCGCGAGCGCGACGGCGGCGACGTCCGTGTGCTCGGGGTCGACCCGTGGAAGGCCGCCGCGTCGCACCGCGAGCGGATCGGCGTCGTCCTGCAGCAGTCGCAGCTTCCGCCGGCGCTGACCGTCCGCGAGGTGCACGGGATGTTCGCGGGGTACTACGGCCGCCCGCGCGACGTCGACGAGGTGATCGAGCTCGTCGGGCTCTCCGACAAGGCGGGAGAGCGCGTGAAGACGCTCTCAGGCGGGCAGAAGCGGCGGCTCGACCTCGGCGTCGCCCTCGTCGGCGATCCGGAGCTCGTCTTCCTCGACGAGCCGACGACCGGCTTCGACCCCTCGGCGCGGCGCACCGCCTGGGAGCTCGTGCGCTCGCTTCGCTCGCTCGGCAAGACGATCGTGCTCACGACGCACTACCTCGACGAGGCGCAGCAGCTCGCCGACCGCGTCGCCGTGATCCGCGAGGGGGCGCTCGTCACGGATCGGGACGCCGGAGGAGCTGATCGGCGCCGCGCCGGATGTCGAGATCCGCTATCGCGAGAACGGCCGCGAGGTGATCCTGACGACGGACGAGCCGACGCGCCTGCTCGCCGAGCTGACCGCCCGCGCGCTCGCCGAGGGCCGCGAGCTCGAAGCGCTCGAGGTGCGCCGGCCCACGCTCGAGGACGTCTACCTGGAGCTGGTCGACGAGGACGAAGGAGCGCCCGGGGCATGAGGCTGTTCTGGCACGAGCTCCGGATGCAGCAGCTCGTCTTCTGGCGGAACCGCGAGTCGGCGGTCTTCATCTTCGTGTTTCCCGCCGATGCTGTTCCTGCTGCTCGGCGCGGTCTACAGCGGCAAGATCGACGGCGTCCCGGCGGTCGACCGGCTGCTCGTCGGGATGATGGGCTACGGCTGCGCGAACACCGCGCTCGCGGGCCTCGCGATCACGCTGGTCGTCCGCCGCGAGGGCGGGCTGCTCAAGCGCGTGCGCGCGACGCCGCTCCCGGCAGCGACCTACCTGACGGCCGTGCTCGTCTCGACGCTCGTCGTCTTCCTGCTGCAGATAGCGGTGACGGTCGCACTCGGGCGTGATCCTCTACGGCGCGCGCGGCGCCGAGAGCTGGGCGGCGCTCCTGCCCGTGCTCCTGCTCGGCGCGGCGGCGTTCGCCGGCCTCGGGATCGGGCTCTCGGCGCTGATCCGCTCGGACGAGGGCGCGTCGGCCGTCGTCAACCTCGTCGTCCTCCCGATGGCGTTCCTCTCCGGCTCGTTCGGCTCGACGCGCGACTATCCGGAGGTGCTCCAGGCCGTCTCGGACGTGCTCCCGCTGACCTACCTGATCCGGCTGCTGCAGGCGGCCTACCTCCACGGCACGTCGCTCGTCCACGATCTCGGGGCGGTCGCGGTGGTCGTGGCGTGGGGCGCGGCGGGGCTCGCGGTGGCGGTCCGCCGCTTCGAGTGGCAGCCGCGCGAGCGCTGAGCCGCTCAGACGTCGAGGCGGGGCAGCCAGCCGTCCCGGTACGTGACCCACGTCGAGCGCGGAAGGCTCGCGTTGACGTCCGCGTAGGCGGCCGACCAGTCGGTGGTCTCCTCGGCGACGGCGGCGTGGTGCCGGGCCGCGGTCTCGCTCACGAGGTACCGCACGCCTCCACCGATCCCGCGGCCGCGGCCGCCGACCGCGAGGACGACGGCCGACTGACCCTCGGCCGCGACGATGATGTGCGGCGTCCCCGGGGGGCAGTAGAAGAAGTCCCAGGCACCGAGCCGCCGCTCCTCGTCCTCGACGATCAGCGTGCACTCGCCGGCCAGGACGAGGAAGGCCTCCTGCGCGTTCTCGCGGTGGTACATCCCGATCCGCTCGCCCGGCTCGAGGACGTTGATGTTGATCCCGAAGTGCGGGAACCGCCGCTTCCCCTCGAAGCTGCAGTACGCGCCGAGCGGCCCCATGTCGCGCCAGCGGGAGTCCCGCGCGTTCACGACGAACCAGCCCTCGCCGTCGACGACCGGGCCGTTCTTCGACACGCGCATCGGGGCCTCGGGCATGCGCAGAGTGTCGCACGGGCATGCCGCCTTCGAGCAGACTGACGCCGATGGATGTCGACACCGCGACCGCGGCGCGCCTCGACCCGGCGGCTCTCCGGGACGCGCTCGCCGAGGCGCTCGGAGACCCGCGCCTGGTCTCCGACGGTGACTCCGAGCGCGATCTCCACGCAGGTGACTTCTCGTTCCACCGGCCGCACCGGCCGGACGTCGTCGTCCATGCGACCTCGACCGAGGACGTCGCGGCCGTGCTCGCGCTGGCGGACCGGCACGGCGTGCCGGTGACGCCGTTCGGGGCGGGGTCGAGCCTCGAGGGCCACGTGATCCCGGTCGGCGGCGGCATCTCGCTCGACCTGACGAGGATGGACCGGGTCCTCGGCATCTCGCCCGAGGACCTCACCGCGACCGTCCAGCCGGGCGTCACCCGGACGGCGCTCGAGCGCGCCGCCGCGGAGCACGGCCTCTTCTTCCCCGTCGACCCGGGCGCGGACGCGACGCTCGGCGGGATGGCGGCGACGAACGCGGCCGGGACGACGTCGGTGCGGTACGGGAAGATGCGGGCGAACATCCTCGCGCTCGAGGCGGTGCTCGCCGGCGGGCGGGTCGTCCGCGCCGGGAGCCGCGCGCCGAAGACCTCGGCCGGCTACGACCTGCTCGGCCTCCTCGTCGGCTCCGAGGGAACGCTCGGCGTGATCACCGAGCTGACGCTGCGTCTCCACGGCATCCCCGAGGAGGCGGTCGTCCTCCGGCTCTCGCTCCCGGATGTCGAGTCCGCCTGCCGGGCCGCGACGGCGATCGTCGCCGCCGGAGCGGGCGTCACCCGCGTGGAGCTGCTCGACGGCTGGACGATCGCGGCGCTCAACGCCCATCAGGGGACGGAGCTCCCCGTCGGGCCGTCGCTCTTCGTCGAGGCGGCGGGCAGCGCGGGCACCGTCGCCTCCGACGTCGAGCTCGTGACCGCGATCGCGGAGTCCGAGGGGTCGGTCGAGGTCGTCGCGGAGCGTGACCCGACCGCGCGCTCACGGCTCTGGGCGGCGCGCCACGCGTCGGCCTACGCGACGGCGGCGGCCGCCCCGGGCAAGCGCCACCGCTCGACCGACGTCTGCGTCCCGCTCTCGCAGCTCGCGGGCGCGGTGTCGTTCGCGCGCCAGGAGCTCGAGCGGCGCGGCCTGGTCGCCGGCATCGTCGGTCATGCGGGCGACGGCAACGTCCACCTCTCGCTCATGGTCGACCCCGACGACGCCGCCGAGCTGCGTGCCTCGGACGAGCTGATCGAGGCGCTCGTCGAGGACGCGCTCGCGCGCGGCGGGACCTGCACCGGCGAGCACGGGGTCGGTCTCGGCAAGATCGGCGCGCTCGAGCGCGAGCACGGCGACCTCGTGTCGCTCATGTGGGGCGTGAAGCGGGTGTTCGACCCGAACGGGATCATGAACCCCGGCAAGGTGCTGCCCCCGCACGACCTCGCGTAGCCCCTCGGGCGGACGGCGGAAAGCGGATGCGCGGCCCGACGCCACCCCCGGCGCCGGGCCACGCGGTCTCTCAGAGGGCCTCGCCCGACGAGCTCGAGCCGCCGGACGGGGCGGTGTCGCCGCCCGAGCCGCCGTGCCCGGGGCAGTCGTCCCGCGACGGAGCGGCTCCGTTCCCCTGGGAGCCCTGCACGACGCCCTGCGCCGACCCGCCACCAGGCGGTGTCGACGCGCCCTGCGGCGTGCTCGACGAGCCTCCGGACGCGAGCGCCGCAGCCGCCCAGATCGCGGCCACGACGAACACGAGCCCGAGTGCGACGAGAACGCCGCGGGGGCCGAACGTCGATGCGGTCGTCGTCTCCATCCGTTCACCTCCTCTCGTGTGGGGATCAGGGAAGTCGTCCGAACCAGAGCGCGGACAGGCCGGAGGCGAGGAGCAGGAGCACGGCGCCCGCGCCGGCGAAGGCGACGGTCACCTCGCGCTTCTGCGTGTCCCAGGCGACCTGCGAGCCGACCGCCTCGTACACCGCGTCGAGGTCGTTGGTGGTGGGGGCGTCGAAGTACGTGCCGCCCGTCTCGTCGGCGATCGTGCGGAGCGTCTCGCGGTCGGGAGCCACGGACACCGTCTGCATCTCCCCGAGCTCGTTCGGGATCGTCACGGTGCCCGCGTCGGTGCCGAGCGCGATCGTGTTGACGGCGATGCCCGCGTTCTTCGCGAGACCGATCGCGTCGTCGGTCGAGATCCCCTGCGTGCTCGCGCCGTCCGACAGGAGCAGGATCGAGACGAGCGGCTTGCCGTCCTTCCCGGTCGGGACCTTGCCCTGGCCGTCCTTCGGGACGAGGTCGATCGCCGAGGCGATCGCGTCCCCGATCGCCGTGCCGGTGTGCGCCTGGAGCCCGTCGATCAGGTGGAGGATCTGCGCACGGTCGTCGGTCGGCTCCGCAAGGGAGGTCGCGCCGGTCGAGAACGAGACGAGGCCGACGCCGAACCGGTCGGGCAGCCCTTTCACGAACGTCGACGCGGCCTGCTTCGCCGCGTCGAGCCGGGTCGGCGGGACGTCGGTCGCCATCATCGAGCCCGAGACGTCGATCGCGAGCACGACGCTCGCCTCGTCCCGGGGCACCGCGATGGTCGTCTCGGGACGCGCGAGCGCGACGAGCAGTGCCGCGAGCGCGGCGAGAGCGAACACCGGCGGGAGGTGGCGCCGCCAGCCGGGTGACCGATCGACGACGTTCGCCAGCAGGTCGAGGTTCGTGAACCGCATCGCGTACTTCACGCGCCGTCGCTGGATCAGCATGTACGCCGCCACGAGGATCGGGATCAGCGCCAGGGAGAGGAGCGCTGCGGGCCAGGCGAAGCTCATCGCCGCCTCCGCCGTTCGCGGGTGAGGAACGAGCCGAGCGAGCGCAGCCAGTCCTCGTCGGTCGAGAGCGTGCAGTGCGCCACGCCGAGCGATGCGAGCTCGCGCGCGACGTCCGCCCGGTCGGCCTCGGCCGCCGCCGCGAACGCGGTGCGCGTCCTGCGACGCCGCGTGTCCACCTGGATCCGGCGCCCGGTCTCGGGGTCGACGAGCCAGAGATGGCCGACGTCGGGCAGCTCGTGCTCCCGGCGGTCGCGAATCTCGACCGCCGAGACCTCGTGCCTCGAGGCAAGCCGGAGGAGCGGCTCGCGCCAGTCGCGCGGCCCGAGGAAGTCGGACACGACGAAGACGACCCCGCGCTGGCGCGCGACCGCGCTCAGGCGGTCGAGCGCGGCGCCGAGCGAGGTTGCCCCGACCTGGTCGGTCTCCGGCTCCTGCCGCGCGGCGAGGAGCGCTCCCACCAGTCCCCGGCGGCCCTGGCGCGGACGGACGGTGATCGGGATCGCGCCGCCGAACGTGAGCGCGCCGACACGGTTGCCGCGTCGCGAGGTGATGTGCGCGAGGGCCAGCCCGACGCCCTCGACGACGTCCGCCTTGCGCCGTCGTCCCGTGCCGAAGGTCATGGACGGCGACACGTCGAGCAGAAGCCACGTCGAGACGGCGCGCTCGGCGACGTCCACGCGGACGTGGAGCTCGTTCTGGCGCGCCGTGGCGTTCCAGTCGATGCGGCGGACGTCGTCGCCGTCGGCGTACGGACGGACCTGGGCGAGCTCCGACCCGCGCCCGAGCCGGGCGGCGCGATGGTCGCCGTCCACGAGGCTCGCCGTGCGCCGTGCAACCCGGAGGTCGAGGGCGCGCAGCAGACCCGCCGGCACCGGTCCCGGGCCGGGCCTCTCCCGGGTCCGCTCGATGTCGGGAAGCGTCGGCGTCATGCGGCACGCTCCGCGACCTCGAGCGGCGGCACGGGGACGGCCGCGAGCGCCGCGTCGATCATCGCGTCCTCGGCGACGCCGGTGGCGATCGCCTCGTAGGTCAGGACGAGCCGGTGGCGGAGCACGTCGTGCGCGAGGTCGACGACGTCCTGCGGCAGGACGTAGTCCCGTCCCCGGATCAGCGCGAGCGCGCGCGCCGCAACGACGAGCGCGATCGACCCGCGCGGGCTGGCCCCGAACTCGACGTACCGTCCCAACTCGGGGATCCCGGCCGCGCCGGGGGAGCGGGTCGCGCCCGCGAGCGCGACGGCGTAGCGGGACACGGCCGGGTCGACGTAGACCCGCGCCACGTGCGCGCGGAGCGCCGCGAGGTCGTCGAGGGTGACGACGCCGCGCACGTCGACTGCGGGCTCGAGCGCGCGCTCGACGACGGTCAGCTCGTCCTCCGGCTCCGGGTAGCCGACGACCACCTTCAGCATGAAACGGTCGACCTGTGCCTCCGGGAGCGGGTACGTCCCCTCCGACTCGATCGGGTTCTGCGTCGCCATCACGAGGAACGGGTCGGGCACCGGCATCGTCTCGCGGCCGATCGTGACCTGGTGCTCCTGCATCACCTCGAGGAGCGCCGACTGGACCTTGGCCGGCGCCCGGTTGATCTCGTCGGCGAGCAGGAAGTTGCAGAAGACCGGCCCCTGCTCGGTGTCGAACGTCCCGGTGTCCGGGCGGAAGACCCGCGTCCCGACGAGATCGCTGGGAACGAGATCGGGGGTGAACTGGATCCGGTGGAAGGTGCCTCCGAGCGCCGAGGCCGCGGTCTTGACGGTCAGGGTCTTCGCGAGGCCGGGCACGCCCTCGATCAGGAGGTGTCCCCCCGCGAGCAGGCACACCAGTACGCGCTCGAGCATCTGGTCCTGGCCGGCGATGACGCGCCGGATCTCGAAGAGCGCGCGCTCCACCGTCTCCTGTGCCACTCGCGCGCTCGGCAGCTCGAGTGTCGTCGCCTTCTCGTCCATCTCGTTCGCCGCTCCTTCGTGTCGAGGGGGGAACCACGAAGGGAACCGGCGCTTCCCGAGAGCCGGCTGAGACGTTTCTCAGAGTTCCATGAGAGCGCCGACGGCCGACGCCTCGACCTCAGACGTGCGCCTCGCGCGCGGCGACCGGCTCGCCGGGGGCGGAGCCGACCGTCTGGACGACGACCGCCGCGACGACGATCGCGCCGCCGACGACCGTCGCCGTGCCGGGGCGCTCGTCGTACGCGAGCCAGACCCAGAGCGGCCCGAGCACCACCTCGAGAAGCGAGATGATCGCAACCTGCGCCGGCGGGATCAGCCGTGCGCCGATCGTCAGGAACGCGAGTCCGAGGCCCATCTGGCCGACCCCGAGCGCGGCGAGGATCGCCCAGTCGCTGCGGCTCGCCGAGCCGATCGAGAGGAACGGCAGGCACGCGAGCACGACGAGCACCTGCGAGGCGGCGGTCGCGGGCATCATCGAGACCTCGCGACGGTGGCGCGCGATCACGATCACGGCCGCGAACGACGCCGTCACCACGAACGGCAGCACCACCGCTGTCGCGCCCGCGTCGAGCGAGCCGGCGGCCATCAGGGCGACCCCGGCGCCCGCGAGGGCGAGCGCGACCCAGGTCCGGCCGCCGATGGGCTCGGAGAGGAGGAGCCACCCGAGCAGCGCCGCCATCATCGGCGCGGCCGCCTGCATGAAGAGCACGTTCGCGACGGTCGTGTAGTTCAGCGCGAGCAGGAACGCGCCCGAGGAGATCGCCATGAAGACCGCCATGGCGAGCCCCGAGCGGCCCATCCGGCGGAATGCGCGGAGGGTGCCGCCTCGCTCGGAGGCGACGACGAGCGTGAGAAGCGTCACCGCGGCGAACGCCGCGCGGCCGGCGACCTGGGTTGCGGCGTCCGCCTCGAGCCCGCGCTGTGCGATCCCCGCAGTCGACCAGGCGACCGCGGCTCCCAGGATCGCCAGCTGCCCCTCACGTGCGTGGCCGCCGACCCCCGCCGCCGTCGCGATCGAGGGAACCGTGGTCTCGGACTGGCTCATCGTGGCGGACGCTAGCGACGCGCCTGCGTTTGACGGACCGAGCACGACGGCCGAGTAGCTCGTACCGCTTCCTGAGGACGCCTCCAGTGACGGGAGGGTCGCGGCGCGCGCTCGGCGGCTACGCGGCTTCGGGGATCTCCGCCTTGCGCGGCGGGGACTCCCGGGGGACGCTCGCCTGGGCGCGGCGCGCGAGGAGGTTGTTCGCCACGAGCGCGCCGATCGTGAGCGCCGCGCCGCGCGAGCTCGACGCGCGCTCGGGCGGTAGCCGCGGACGATCTCGATCGCGAACGTCGTCACCGGGATGAGGTTCCCGAAGAGGACGGCGTTCTGCGGGCCGATCAGGCCGATGGCCGCGTTCCAGGTGAGGACGGCGACGACCGCGCCGGGGATCGCGAGGTATGCGATCTGCGGCGAGACCGACCAGAGCTCGCCGCGGACGGGACGCGCGACGAGGCCGGTGGCGGCGGCGACCGCCGTGGCGCCCGCGATCGTCAGCCAGCCGAGCCCGGCCGTCAGCGCCGTGTAGCGAAGCGGCGAGAAGCCGGGAACTCGGCCGCGCCGAGGCCGTACAGCACGAAGCTGAAGCACGCCGGCGAAGACGAGCGCCTCGCCCCAGCCGATCGAGCCGTGGACGATCGAGGCGGGTCGCCGCCGCTGATCACGAGCGCGACGCCGGCAGCGCGACGCCGAGCAGCGCGAACGTCGCCCCGCGGCCGGACGCCGCGTCCGTCGCCAGAGCACGAGCGCGGTGAGGAGCGGGCGCGAGCGCGACGATGAGCGAGGCGCTCTGCGGCCGCGCATGCGCGAGGCCCGTGTAGGCGAGCAGGTTGAAGCCGGCGAAGCCGAGCGAGCCGAGCCAGAAGAGCCGCAGCCCGCGGCCGTCGAGGCGGAGCGCGCCCGGCCCTCGACGGCCGCGAGCACGACGAGCCAGAGCGCGGCCGCGATCGCGTAGCGCACCGTCGTGAGCGGGAACGCGTCACGGTCTCGAGCGCCGACTTGCCGACGACGAACTGCCCGCCCCACACGACCGCCGTCAGTCGTCGCGAAGAGCACCCCGAGTGTTGCTGTCTCGATCCCACACGCTCCACCGTCGGTTGCCAACCAGGGTCAACGACCCCGGCCGCGGCTGTATTTCGGCCTCGACCGTCGCCGACCACTCCCAGATATCGGCGAGAGGTGAGGAGCAAGCCTCGCGGTCGCCGAGTCGGCTGCTACGGGATCTCGACGTCGCGGATCTCGATCGGCACGGTGCGTCGTGCGAGGAACCGCGGCAGCAGCGCCAGAGCCGCGACGGCGTCGTCGGCCTGCACGCGCCACCAGAGGGCGTGACCGCCGGCAAGGCAGCTCGACGTCGCCATCGTGGCGGAGCGGGCTCCTGAAGCCGTTCCAGGCGGCGTAGGCCGCGGCGCACTCGCTCGGCTTGTGGCGGTGCTGGAGGAGGAAGAACGGCATGTGCTGAGCGTGCCCGAGTGCGGCCCTCGGAACATCGGGGAGTCTCCCTGAGCCGAGCGCCGAACGGAGTAGGGTGGAACGCACGTGCGTACCGACTCGAGCGCCGGACGGACCATCGGGCGCGACCTCGAGCTCGAGCAGCTGAGCGCGGTACTCGACGGCCTGGCGGCGGGCCTGGCCGCCTGCGTCACGGTCGAGGGCGAGCCCGGAATCGGCAAGACACATCTGCTCGCCGCGCTTCGTCGGCGCGCCGAGGAGGCAGGCTGCCTCGTGCTCGCCGGCTCGGCGACGGAGTTCGAGCGCGACCTGCCGTTCAGCGTCTGGGTCGATGCGCTCGACGCCTACGTCGCCTCGCAGGAGCTCGACCTCGGCGACGGCTGGAGCGCGGAGCTCGTGGACGAGCTCTCCAGAGATCATTCCGTCCGTCGACCGGGCGGCGACGGTGCCCGCGCGAGTTGCCGACGAGCGGTACCGATCCCACCGCGCGGTGCGCAGGCTGCTCGAGCTCCTGGCAGCACGAGAGACCACTCGTGGTCGTGCTGGACGATCTCCACTGGAGCGACGAGGCGTCGCTCGAGCTGCTCGCCGGGCTGTTGCAGCGTGCACCCGAGGCACCGGTGCTGCTCGCGATCGGCGTTCGGCGCGGGCCGGGCACCGGCGCGCCTCTCGACCGCGCTCGCGAACCCGACCGTCCGCCGGATCCGGCTCGCGCAGCTCAGCGAGGCGCAGGCTACCGAGCTGCTCGGCGAGGTCGATCCCCGCAGCGGCGGCGGTCATGGTGCAGCAGGGTGGCGGGAACCCGTTCTATCTCGAGCAGCTCAAGCGCGCCCTCGGGGAGGGCGTCGGACGTCCCGGATGCAGGCGGCGGATGTCGACGTCGCAGGAGTGTCGGCCGGCGGTGGCGGCATCACTTGCCGAGGAGCTGGCCATCACTCGCCGGCGGACGAGCGCACGCTGCTCCGTGCGGCGCGGTCGCGGGAGAGCCGTTCGAGCCTGATCTGGCGGGCGCGATCGCCGAGCTGCCCCCGACGGATGTGCTGGGCCGCGCTGGACGCGCTGCTCGAGCGCGACCTCGTGCGGCCCACGACGGTGCCGCGCCGGTTCGTCTTCCGGCACCCGCTCGTCCGCCGGGCGGTCTACGAGTCGGCGCCCGGCGGCTGGAGGCTCGCGGCTCACGCACGGGCCGCCGACAGCGCTCGCCGCGCGGGGCGCGCCGCGGCGAGCGTGCGCATCATGTCGAGCAGTACGCGGGCCAGGGCGACGAGCAGGCGATCGAGCTCCTCCTCGAGGCCGGCGCCTCGGCGGCGTCGCGCGCGCCGGCGGCGGCAGCCCGATGGTACGAGGCCGCCCTGCGCCTGCTCCCGCGTCGGACGGGGAACGGTCGGTCGACGTACGGATCGCCCTCGCCTCGTCGCTCCGCTCGCTCGGCGAGCTCGAGCGGTGTCGCGCGACGCTCCTCGAGGCGATCGAGCTGTTGCCACCGGACGCCGCGCCCGCCGGGTCGAGCTGACGGCGCACTGTGCCGCGGTCGAGCACTGGCTCGGCCGCCACGACGAGGCTCATCGAGCGCCTGAACGGGCGTGGGACGAGCTTCCCGAGCATTCGACCTCCGAGGCCGCAGTGCTGGAGATCGAGCTCGCCGTGGACGGGCTCTACGAGCTCGACTTCGAGCAGTCGCTCCGCATGGGCCGCCACGCGCTGGCCACCGCGCGCGCCGTCGGCGACCCCGCCCTCGATCGCCGCGGCGCGCGGCCGCGCTGTGCCTCGGCGAGACGGTCTCGGGGCGCATCGAGGACGCCCGCGGGCACCGGCTGGAGGCACTCGACGAGATCGCCCGTCTCTCGGACGCGGAGCTGGCGTCGCGCCTGGAGGCCCTCTTCCACCTCGCCTGGGCCGAGACGTACCTGGAGTGCTACGACGACGCGGTCGCACACGCCGAGCGGGGGATCGCGCTCGCGAGGGCCTTCGGCGAGGGCCGGCTCCTCGTGCCGTTGACGCTCGCCAAGAACTTCCCGTTCGAGATGCAGGGCCGTCTGAGCGAGGCGCGCGAATGCTGCGAGACGGCGCTCGAGGCCGCGCGGCTGTCGGCGAGCCCGCACGAGCTCTACCGGGTCCTCTTCGAGCTCGGTTGGACGCTGTACTACGCGGGCGACCTCGACGGCGCGATCGCGGCGCACGAGGAGAGCTCGCGGGTGGATCCCCGGCTCGCCGGAGGAACGATCCCGAACGGCGGCGGCGGGCCGGGCTGGGGGCTCGGGGCCGCGTGGGTCGAGGCCGGCGAGGTCGAGCGTGGACGGAAGCTCCTGCTCGCGCTCGTCGGGGAGGACGGCGCACGCACGATGCCCGTCGAGCGCTGCTTCGACTGGGAGACGCTGACGCTCGCCTCGCTCGCGCCTCGGGAACGTCGAGGAGGCGGACGCCTTCGCGTGCCGCGCCGAGGAGGACGCGGGGCGCCTCCCGCTGCGGCTCCCCACCGCGCTGGCGGCCCGGGCGCGCGCGGCCGTGCTTCTCGCGCAGGACGAGCCGCTCGAGGCGGCCCGGTGGCCGCGCGTCCGCGGAGGCACGCCGGTGCGATCGGAGCGCGGCTCCAGGCGGCGTTCTCGCGCGGTCTCGAGGGACGTGCGCTCGTCGCCGCCGGCGAGCGCCGGCAGGCGACCGAGGTGCTGCGCGAGGCCGAGAAGGAGCTCGACGCGTGCGGGTCGACGCGCGTGCGCGACGAGATGCGCCGTGAGCTCCGGCGGCTCGGCGCGCGGGCCGAGCCGCGCGGTCCCGCGGCCCGGGCGACAGCGGCGTCGCCGCGCTCACGAAGCGCGAGCTCGAGATCGCGGGGCTCGTGACCGAGCGGATGACGAACCGCGAGATCGCCGCCGCGCTGTTCCTGAGCGACAAGACGGTCGAGACGCACATCCGCAACGTCTTCCACAAGCTCGGCGTCTCGTCGCGCGTCGAGATCGCGCGCGCGATCGAGCGCGACCGGCGCGAGCGCGACGGAGCGCGGCCGGCGTGAGCTCGTCGACGCTTCCGGTCGACCGCGACGCCGAGCGGCTCGCGGAGCTCGGCTACCGGCAGGAGCTCGCGCGCGGGCTCGACGTCTTCGACAACGCCGCTCTCGGTGTCGCCGCCATCTCGCCGGTCGTCGGGCTCTACGCCGTCGTGCTCGTCGGCACGGTCGTGGCCGGGCCGGCGTGGGTGTGGGTGCTGCCCGGTCGCGCTCGCCGGGCAGTGCCTGCTGCTCGCCGTCTACGCGGAGCTGGCCTCGGAGTTCCCGATCGCGGGCGGCGCCTACCAGTGGAGCCGCCGGCTGATGGGCGGCGCCTACGGGTGGATCAGCGGCTGGGTCGCGATCTGCGCCTACGCGGCCGCCAACACGACGATCGCCTATCTCGGCGCGCCGTGGGCGCTCGACGCTCGCGGGCATCGACACCGACGGCGAACGCGATCGTGGCGACCGGGATGGTGCTCGTGTCGTCTGCGCGATCGTCGGCGCGCTCGGCGTCGACGTGCTGGCGCGCGGTGATCAGGGTCGGGATCGCGGCGGAGATCGATGGCGTCGGTCGGCATCGGGCTCGCGCTGCTGCTCGTCTTCCGCACGCAGGACGTGTCGATCTTCACGCACACGCTCGGGGCCGAGCAGCTCTCCGGCGGGTCGGTCGGCGCCGGGATGCTCGCGGCGCTCGCCGTCGGCGGCTGGGTCTTCATCGGCTTCGACGCCTGCGTCGGCGCCTCGGAGGAGACGCGCGGCGCGGCACGTCACGTGCCGCGGGCGATCTGGCTCGCGCTGCTCAGCGTCGGCGGCGCTCGTCATCCTCAACGCCTTCGCCGTCACGCTCGCGCACCCCGAACCCGGCCGACGTGGTCGCCGGGCGCGACCTCGATCCGGTCGACGACGGCGGTCGTCACGTCGTTCGGCTCCTGGTCGGCGAAGCCGTTCGCGGCCGTCGTGCTCGCCGCGTTCCTCGCCTGCGGCAATGGCGGCGCAGGCCCTCACCGCCCGGACGATCTACTCGGTCGCCCGCGACGACGTCCTGCCGGCGTCGCGCTTCCTGCGCGCGGTCGACCGACGCGCAGGTCGCCGATCGGCGCGATCGCGACGACCACCGTCGTCGCGTGCCTCGGCCTGCTGCTCGGCCTGCACTCGGCCGCGGTCGGCAGCCTGATCGCCTTCGGGACGGCCGCGATCTACGTGGCCTTCCTGCTCGTCGCGGTCGCCGCGCTGGTCGCCCGCGCTGCGCGGCACGTGGGTGCCGGCCGGGCACGTGCGGCTCGGCCGCGCGGGCGTACGTCGTCAACGCGCTCGCGGTCGCGTGGCTCGCGTTCGAGACCGTCAACATCGCCTGGCCGCGCACGTCGCTCGCCCCGCCGGGCGCGCCCGGCCTACCAGGTCTGGGCGGCGCCGATCGTGCTCGCCGTGATCGGCGGCGCGGGCGTCTCCTACCTCGTCGCGGCGAAGCCGCAGCGAAAGCTCGCAGCCCGCTGAGCTGCCGGCCCGGCGCGCCCTCAGTCGCCTCGGAGGAGCGCACGGTCGAAGAACCCGACGACGCGTCGCTCGTACTCCTGCGGTTGCGCCTCGGTGCCGCCGATGTGCCCGGAGCCGGGGACCTCCCAGATCTCCTTCGGTCCGTGCGCCGCGGCGTAGAACGCCTTGTTGGCCGGCTCCTCGGCCGGCTGGCCGCGCTCCCCGTAGACGAAGAACACGGCGCCCGAGATCTTCGGCACGAGGCTCTTCAGGTCGGCCGGCGGCATGGTGTCGGCGAAGACCGCCGTCGCGAGCGTCGCGACACCGTTCCCGAGGACGTCCTGCCAGGTCGTGCCCGGGTTTGCGACGATGTCGCGGACGGAGCGGGCACTCGCACCCTCGGACACGATCGCCTTGAGAGTCCGGCAACTCGGCCGCCGCCTCGATCATCATCTCGCCGCCGACGGAGAGGCCGATGCCGCCGATCCGCTCCGGGTCGACGTCGGGACGATGCTGCAGGAATGCGACCGCCGCGTGGACGTCTCGCTCGCCCTGCCAGCCGAAGAGGTTCGGGTCGCCGTCGCTCTCGCCCTCGCCGCGACGGTCGAAGAGGAGGACGCCGTACCCGTGACGGGCGAGCAGCTTCGCCCGCTTCTGCGAGCTCGCCCGGCCGGGGAACGAGATCACCGCCGCGCCGTTCCGCGAGCGGATGTACCAGCCCCTCAGTCGCAGCCCGTCGCTCGTCGTGAACTTCACGTCCTCGTAGGGCGCGCCGAGATCGGCCGCCGGCACATGTGCGCGGGCTGCATGGGTGACGACGTACGCGATCGCGATCGGGAACAGGAAGACGCTGGCGACGACAGCCGCCACGACGACGAGCAGAGCGCGCCGGCCGTAGCGCCACCAGAGGCGGTCGTCCGCCGGCGCGATCGCCACAACGTCACGCCCCCCAACGAGAGCAGCACGAGGCCCGCGAGGAGCGCGAGCAGCCCCCGTGTAGTCGTCGCCGGAAGGCCCGATCTCTCGCGTGTAGTGAACGGCCTCGGTGCTGCTGAGCACGCTGAAGAAGCCGACGAGGAGCGCGGTCACAGCGCGGGCGCCCGGGCGAAGGCGGCCGTAGCTCGCCCCCGCGGCGACGAGCAGCGCGAGCGGTACGAGGCCGCTCACCAGGTGGTCGCCGGCGCTCATCCCCGGATTCGGCTGCAAGAAGCTGTCGTCGACGACGTGCAGCGCGACGACGCCGATCGCGAGCCTGGCCACGCGAACCTCGTCTCGCAGCCACCCGAGGCTCAAGCGGCACGACCGGCGTGGTGCTGGGGAGTCTCCATCGGATCGTTCGGCTCCATTGTCGTGGAGTCCCCGCCTACCGCAGAGTTCCGCGCATGTCCCCGCGGAGCGCCAGGCGGGTCGGGATGACGCAGGCGGCGAACGCGAGGAGGCTGAAGAAGGCGACGAGCCCTCCGTACGGCCACAGCGACACCGATGGGACGACGGATCCCGTCAGGTCACGGCTGAGCATGGCGAGGCCCGGAATCGCGATCACGGTGCCCATGGTCAACCCGAACGTCAGCATGATCAGCGTCTCGGCCCGCACCATCGCCCGGATCTGATCCTTGCCGGCCCCGACGAGCCTGAGCAGCGCGAACTCCTGCGCCCGCTCGGCCGTGGCCATCGCCACCGCGTTGACGGCGGCCAGGGCGCAGAACACGACGATGAGACCGACCAGCACGTAGACGGCAAGCGACTGCTCTCGAGCGGCCGCCTCGAGGCCGTCCTCGTACTCGGCCCGGGTGACCAGCTCGATGGACGGGTTCGTGCGGCGGAGCCGCCCGAGACCGGCGGCGAGGACGCTCTCGGCGGTTCCGGGATCGCTCCTCACGAAGACAGTGTCGTCGAAGGGCTGGTCGACGTGCCGCTCGACCAGCGGGCGGGGCAGCAGGACGTCGCCGAACCCGAGCGGCCGCGAGAACGTCGCTGCGACCCGTAGCGTCACCGGGGTGCCGTCACCGAGCAGGAGGGTCGCCCGACCGCCGAGGCGCCAGCCGAACTGGCTCGCGCGCTCGGTGCTGACGGCAAGCGCGCGTCCGCGGAGGTCCGTGAGCGATCCGGAGACGACACCGAGGTCGATCACACCGGCGAGCGTGCTCGCGTCGACGGCGCGGGCCGGGAACGACCGGAGATTGACCCCGTCCGCGACGACGACGACCGACGTCGCGAAGGAGCCGGACGCCTGCGCGACTCCATGCACGCGACGCGCGGCCGCGGCCGTGTCCGCGGGCAACCCGAGGGTGTCGCGAGAGCGCAGGACGTGATCCGCGACCGTTCGCCGCGCCGTCTCCTCCGTGGTCTGCTGCTGGAGGATCGTCTTGGCGAAGTACATCGTCGAGACGAGCGAGAGGGCAAGCATCACGGGCGTCGCGACGGAAGCAACGCGACGGAGGTTCGATCGCGCGTTGGCGCCGGCGAGCAGGCCCGGCCCCCAGCTGAGGGCGGTCAGGGGGAGGCCGATCAGCCAGGCGAATGGCCAGGCGAGCAGCGGCCCGAGCAGTGCGACCGCAAGCATCCAGACCATGGCGGCGGCCGGGGCGCCGCCCTCACGACCCCCGCCGGCGCTGGTCAGCACGACCAGCCCGCCGGCGAGAGCGGCCAGCCCGGCCAGTCCCCTGACCACCGAGATGGGGCGAGCCTGCACCGAGGCCTCGCGCAGCGCATCCGTGGGGCGAATCTGGGACGCCCGGCGGGCGCTGGCGAAGGCGGCGAGCTGGGTGGTGACGATCGCCGTCACGAGGCCCGCCACGAACGGAAGCCAACCGACGACGATGTCCAGGCCCTCGGGCAGCACGCCGACGCTCGCGAAGAATCCTCGCTCGAGCCGTGCGACGAGGACACCGAGCGGAGCGGCGACGGCGACCGCGGCGAGCGAGACGAGTAGCGCCTCGCCGGCGACCATCCTCCGCACCTGCCTCGGCGTGCTTCCGATCGCGCGGAAGAGTGCGAGCTCGCGGTGACGTTGCTGGACGGAGAGCGCAAACGTGCTCGCCGCGACGAAGACCGCGACGAAGGCGGCGAGGAGAGCGAACACGGTGAGCCCGGCGACGGTGTCCTCTCGACCGAGAGCATCGCCCGGCGACTCGGCTTCGCCGCGCCTGGCGCCCGTCAGCACGCGAAGATCGGCGCCGGCGAGGGACCGGCGCACCTCGTCGGCGACGGTGCCGGTGTCAGCACCGGGGTCGAGGAGAACGCCGATCAGGTCGGCTCGCGGTCCGCTACCGGACAGGCGCGCCGCGACGTCCCCGCGGAAGAAGACCGCGGCTTCCCTCGACGCATCTCGCCCGCTCGGCGGGGCGGCGGTGCCGACGACTCGCAAGCTCCCTCGTGTGACGCCGGTCGTGATCTGCACCGTGTCGCCAAGCTCGATCGCCCCGCGTGTCGCAACGCCGGTGGCGAGCACGGCCTACCGCGGTCCCCGCGGGACGTGGCCGCTCGCGAGGCGGAGCGGTGTGAGCGCGGCGCTCTCCCACGCATGGCCGACAGCCGGCGCGTCTTCGTCCCCCGTCAGGGCTCGACCGTCGCGGCCGACCACCCTGAGCGGGAACGATCGGTCGGCGATCGCCGCCCTGACGCCGAGCAACGTCCGGATTCGGTCGGCGACCGAGGCCGGCAGGCGCCTCCGCTCGGACAACAGCACGCCGACCTCCCCCGCACCGCTCACGGTCGGGCTTCCCTCGACGACCACCGCGGCGGCGCTCAGCCGCTCGACCGAGATCGGCGCGCGCAGGCTGGATTCGAGGAGGATGCCGCAGGACACGACGAGGACGACCGCAAGGCCGACTGCCGTGAGCGCGCCGAGCATCCCGCTCTTGCGGGCCTGGAGCGTGGTGAATGCGAGGCGCACCATCGGTCAGTCCCCCAGGTGCGTCATGCGCTCTGCGACGCGGTCGGCCGTAGGGCTCGGCATGGCGTCCACGATCCGCCCGTCGGCGAGGAACACGACGCGTGTCCGCGTACGCCGCTGCGTTCGGGTCGTGGGTCACCATCACCACGGTCTGATCGAGGTTGTCGGCTGCCTCTCGGAGCAGGGCCAGGATGTCCTTCGCCCGTTCGGGTGTCGAGCGCTCCCCGTGGGCTCGTCCGCGAACACGACCTCGGGCCGCGAGACGAGTGCGCGGGCAATCGCGACGCGCTGCTGCTGTCCGCCGGAGAGCTCGCCCGGCTTGTGCCCGGCCCGGTCGGCCATCCCGACGCGCGCGGTCACCTCGGCGAGCCAGCCGCGGTCCGGCTTCCGCTTCGCGAGCCTGAGCGGCAGGGTGATGTTCTGCGCGGCGGTCAGCGATGGGACGAGGTTGAAGGACTGGAAGACGAAGCCGATGCGCTCACGGCGCAGCCTGCTCAACGCGTCTTCACCGAGGCCGGCGAGGTCGACGTCACCGAGGTGCACCGACCCCGAGGTGGGACGATCGAGTCCGGCGGCGCAGTGCAGAAACGTGCTCTTCCCCGATCCGGACGGGCCCCATCACCGCGGTGAACGAGCCCCGGGCCAGGCTCAGCGACAGCTCACGCAGGGCGACGACCTGGTTCGTGCCGTTGCCGTACACCTTGGTGACCGAGGACAGGCAAACGCTGTCGGAGGCCGCTCGTGGGTCGTTCGTCACATGGATCTCGGTCCGGTTATGTCTGCCTCTCGTCGGTGGGGTGCGCCCGCCCGGCCCCCGCGCTGCGGAGGCCGGGCGGCGTATCGGGGGTGCTGCTAGGCGTCCGCCGGCAGGGCGACCGCACCCGGGGCGGTGGACGCCTCGGCCGACCGCTCGTGCTCGAGGCTGCGGCAGCCACTCGAGCCAGTTCGGCAGGTACCAGTTCCAGTCGCCGAGCAGCTTCATCGTGGCGGGCAGCAGCACGCCGCGGACGATCGTGGCGTCGATCAGGACGGCGGCGGCGAGGCCGATGCCCATCTCCTTCATGTCGAGTGATCGGGAGCGTCGCGAAGATCGGGAACACGCCGACCATCACGAGCGCGGCGCTCGTGACGACGCCGGCCGTGGTCTTGATCCCGTGCGCGACGGCGTCCTCGGTGCGAGATGCCGCGGTCGTACGCCTCGCGGATCCGGCTCAGGATGAACACGTGGTAGTCCATCGAGAGCCCGAACAGGATCACGAACATGAAGATCGGGAGCCAGGAGGCGATGCCGCCGTTCGAGTGGAAGTTGAGGAGGTTCTCGCCCCAGCCGCACTGGAAGATCGCGACGAGCACGCCGTAGGCGGCGGCGACCGAGAGCAGGTTCAGCACGATCGCCTTGATCGCGATCACGATCGAGCGGAACGAGACCAGCAGGAGCACGAACGCGAACATGAGCACGAAGCCGAACACGAGCGGCGCCGAGCGCTTGATGCAGCGCGTTCACGTCGTCCGACGCGGCGGTGCCGCCGGTGACGGCGTAGGTCGGCGCCCGGCGACGCGTGCCGATCGTGGCGGGCAGGACGCTCGTTGCGCAGCGTCGCGAGCGCGCGGTTCGAGACCGTCGTCGGTGCCGTTGCCGGCGAGCGGGATCGCGACCGTCGTGACGGTGCCGTCGCGGCTCGACGTCGACCGGATCGGGCTCGTGCATCTCGCCGCTGGCGAGCGCCTCGCGCTTCGAGCTCGGCGATCGCCGCTGCGGACGCGGGCGACGTCCGGCGTCGGCCTTGATCGCGACGAGCGCCGGATGCGGCCGCCGGGGAACGCGTCCTGGATCGCGTGTGATCGGCTCGACGGTCGGCAGGCTCTTCGGCAGCGCGTCGAGCCCGGACTGCGGCGGTGTGCAGATGGAGCGCCGGGAGCGCCAGCGACGAGCGAGCACGGCCGCCGCGGCGATGGCCGAGACGACCGGGTGGCGGAGGACGCGGGGTCGAGGATCGCGCCCCAGAAGCGGCTCTCGCCGCGTCGCCGCGGCGGCAGCCGATGCAGGAACGGGATCCGGCCCTTCTCGACCCGGTCGCCGAGCTTCGACAGCATCGCCGGCAGCACGGTGAGCGAGCCGATCATCGCGACGCCGACGACCATCATCGTGGCGATCGCGAACGACAGGAACGTCTTGTCGCCGGAGAACAGCATCCCGGCCATCGCGATCATCACGGTGATGCCCGGAGATCAGCACCGCGCGGCCGGAGGTCGCGGCGGCGGCCTCGAGCGCGGCGCCGGTCGCTTCGCCCGGCGCCCGCTCCTCACGCTCGCGCTTGAGGTAGAAGAGCGAGTAGTCGACGCCGACGGCGAGCCCGACGAGCAGGAGCACGGCGCTGACGTTCGGGTCCATCGGGACGAGCTGGCTCGGCAGCGCGACGAGGCCCGATCGTGGCGAACACGGCCGTCAGCGCGAGCAGCAGCGGCACGACGCGCGGCGACGACCGCGCCGAACACGAGCAGCAGGATCGACGCAGCGTCAGCGGGATCGACGCTCGCCGGCCTTCGCGAGCTGCTCGTTGAACATCTTGTCGAGCGCCTTGCCGGATCGAGACGCCGGCCTCGCCGACGTAGAAGCCCGGGTGGCGGCCTCTGGACGCTCGTCGGTGGCGGCCATGATCGCGTCGATGTAGTGCACGCGCCACGTCATACGTGCCCTTCGGGCTGAACTCGACCATCGCCGTGTGGCCGTCCGGGCGAGATCTGGCCGGCGTGCGCCGGCGTCGAGCGGCGAGCGCAGGTTGTTGACCTTCTCGAACGCGCGCGAGCGCGCGCGACGACGTCGGCGATCGCCGCCCGGAAGGCGGGATCGTCGACGGTGAGCGTCTTGCTCTGGACGAGTCACGATGCTCCGTCTGCGGATCTGTCGACTGGAAGCCGGCGTCATCGAGGATCTGGTCGGCCTGTGCCGGCCTGGCCGACGTTCGGCGTCGTTCTGGTCGATGATCTGCTTGGTACCGACGGCGCATGCCGACGGCGAAGGAGGGCGATGACGAAGGCGAGCCAGCCGAAGACGCGGTCTTCCAGTGGCTTGCGCTCCAGCGGCCCATCCGGGCCGCGAAGTTGTTCGAGTGCTTGAGAGGTGACATGGCTACTTCCTTTCAGGCCTGTGTCTGCAGGTCGAGGGTCTCGCGCTCGAGCTCGACCGAGCCGAAGCTCGGCGAGGACGCGTACGCGAACGGGTGGTGGAAGGCCGAGAGCGCGTCTGCGCCCGCGACGTCGAGCTCGAAGCCGGTCTCGCTCCTGGCGTCGGCGACCGTGACCTTCACGCGGTCGGCCGACCTGCTCCAGAGGAGGTGGACCTCGAGGTCGTCGCCTTCACGCATCGCGAGCTCTCTCCAGTCGTTGCGAGGGGAGATCGCGGCTCGGGTCGAATGGCTTGCGGACATGAGGTCGCCTCCTTGGCGGGTGGATTCGATGTGTCCGAGCCTGGCGTTGAACGGGCCCGGAGACATCGGTGGGCGACCCTGAGCCGAACCCCTGAGATGTGCGCGCGCTCGCCATGGCCGAGAGCCACGTCGACGCCTTCTTTCTGTCAAGGTGGTGATCAGCGGTCTTCTGGAACCGCGGAGAAACCGGGTGGCATCATCCGGACACGACCCGGCGACGGCCCGCCGGCACGCAAGACCGCCGGGGCTCGATCAGAGGGCGTCGTTGGGGAACCGGATCGCGCGGCTACGCGAGATCGCGCGGCACGACGAACCTCGTCATGCGCGCCTCGCCGGGCTCGACGTCGGCCCACCGTCCCGCGTCGATCTCCAGCTCGACGAGCGCGCCGGCCGGGACGTTCGACCGCGCCCGCTTCCGGTTGGGGCCGGGCGCCGCGAGCAGCAGCGCCAGGTCCATGAGGCCCGGGTTGTGGCCGACGAGCATCGCCTCGTCGACCTCCTCGGGGAGCGCCCGGACGCGCGCAAGAAGCGTGTCGGCGGCTGCGGCGTAGAGCGTGACCTCGATCCAGACCGCCGGATCGCCGAGGCCGGGGAGGACCCGCTCCAGCGTCTGCCGCGCCCGGACGGCGCTCGAGCAGACGACGAGCTGGGGGCGCACGTCGTGCCCCCTCGCCCAGCGACCGACCCGCTTCGCCGCCTTGCGCCCCCGTCGAGCGAGGGGCCGGTCCCGGTCGCGAAGCGTGGGATCGTCCCACGCGGACTTCGCATGACGCAGGAGGAAGAGGCGCCGCACGACGCCCACGATACGACTCCGGTGGGCTCTACCCGTCGAGCCCGACGAACTGGTGCCAGGGGCCGGCGAGGTGGACGGTGGCGACGGCGAGGATCAGCCCGGCGACGAGCGAGCCCGCCAGCAGCCAGCGGCGCAGCGACGACCCCGGGAGCGGCTCGTCCTCGCGCCAGTCGGCCGCGGCGAGCCGCGGCACGCGCAGCACGTGCGCCAGGACGTGTGCCGACATGGCCGCGAGCCAGACGACGAAGCTCGCCTTGTGGAGCCCGAGCACGGCGCCACCCTGCGGGCCGAGCACGATGAGCGCCACGCCGCTCGCGAACAGCGCCGCCGTCGCGAGGACGACGACCGGGCCGAGCACACGGAGGAGCGGATGCGGCGGACCGTCCGCCAGGTACGCGCGGTGCCCCGTGTAGTAGCGCACGAACCGGTACCCCGTGGTCGCGAGCTTCAGGCCGACGAGCGGCAGCAGCAGCATGCCGATGAACACGTGCGCCGACACGAGCGGGCGGATCGCGATCAGGGTCGCCCCCTCGGCGGCGAGCAGCACGAGCAGCAGGGCGGCCGCCGCCCCGGTCAGGCGCCGGTTGCCCTCGCTACCGCCCGTCCGCACGACGGGCGCCGCGACGACCGGCGTCCTCGTCCCTCTCTCTCGGCGCACGTCGAGCACGGCCCGCATGGCAGCGGATGCAGATGAGAGGACGATGAGACTCATCGAGCGCTCACCTCGCGCGGCCACAATGCAGGCGATGCGTGTGCTCGTGGTCGAGGACGAACCGAAGCTCGCGGGCCTCCTCGCGCGGGGCCTCGGCGAGGAGGGACATCCGACGGACGTCGCCGCCACGGGCGGCGAGGCCGTCTGGATGGCGCGCGCGAACCCCTACGACGTGATCGTGCTCGACGTGATGCTGCCGGGCCAGGACGGCTTCGACGTCTGCCGGGAGCTTCGTGCCACCGACGTGTGGACGCCGGTGCTCTTCCTCACTGCGCGCGACAGCGTCGAGGACCGCGTCGGCGGTCTCGACGTCGGTGGTGACGACTACCTCGTCAAGCCGTTCTCGTTCCCGGAGCTCCTGGCACGCCTGCGCGCATTGACCAGGCGCGGCCCGGTTGAGCGGCCGCCGGTGCTCCAGGTCGGCACGCTGCGTCTCGACCCCGCGGGCCACCGCGTGTGGCGGGGCGACACCGAGATCGAGCTGTCTGCAAAGGAGTTCACGCTCCTCGAGGTGTTCATGCGGAGTCCCGGGAAGGCGCTCTCGCGCGTCGAGCTGCTCGACCGAGGCTGGGACATGGCCTACGAGACGCGCTCGAACGTCGTCGACGTCTACGTCCGGTATCTCCGCGAGAAGATCGACCGGCCGTTCGGCTGCGACTCGCTCGAGACGGTCCGCGGTGTCGGGTACCGGCTGCGCCCGTCCGGGGCGTGTTGAGGAGGATCCCGATCCGGTGGCGCCTCGCCGCCGCCTTCGCGGTGTCGATGGCGGCGCTGCTGCTCGCGCTCGGAGCGTTCGTCTACCTGCGTGTCGAGGACGCGCTCGGAAGCTCGGTCGACCAGGCGCTGCGGGCGCAGTCGGCGGAGGCGGTCGGTCACGAGGACGCGCGCGCTCTGCTCGACGCCGACGCCCGTGAGTCGGGGACGGTCGCGCAGGTGGTCGGCCCGAACGGACGCGTCCTGCGCTCCGATCCGGCGACGCTCCCGGCCGTGCTCGACCCGTCGACTGCCGCGGCCGCCCGACGCGGCCCCGTCCTCACGACGGTCTCGCTCGGCAGCGGCGACGGGAACCGCTGGCGCCTCCTGGCCGTCCCGGACGGCGACCAGGTGCTGGTCGTGGCCCGTCCGCTCCGTCAGACCGAGGAGACGCTCCACCATCTCGTGCGCGGCCTCCTCGTCGCCGGCCCGATCGGGTTGCTCCTCGCGACGCTCGGCGGGTATCTCATCGCCGCCGCGGCGCTCCGGCCCGTCGAGGCGATGCGCCGCCGCGCGAACGCGATCTCGGCCACGACGCCCGGCGCGAGACTCCCCGTCCCGCCGAGCCGCGATGAGATCCGCGACCTCGCGGAGACCCTCAACGAGATGCTGGCGCGGCTCGAGGCGGCACTCGAGCACGAGCGGCGCTTCGTCGCCGATGCGAGCCACGAGCTGCGCACGCCGCTCTCCCTCCTGAAGGCCGAGCTGGAGCTGGCGCTCCGCCGGCCCCGCAGCGCCGAGCAGCTCCGGGCAGCCGTGGGCTCGGCGGCCGAGGAGACCGACCGGCTCGTCCTCCTCGCCGAGGACCTCCTCCTCATCGCCCGGTCGGACCAGGAGGCCCTCGGGTTGCGCATCGAGCCCGTCGATCTCGGCGAGCTGGCGCGCTCCACCGCCGACCGCTTCGCCCGAGCGGGCGGCCGACGAGCACCGCCGGATCACCGTCGACGTGGCGCCGCGGACCGAGGTGAGCGCCGACCGTCTCCGCCTCGAGCAGGCCCTCCGGAACCTCGTCGACAATGCGCTCGGCCACGGTGCCGGCACGGTCACGATCGCGGCGCGACAGGTCGACGGTGCGACCGAGCTCCATGTCCTCGACGAGGGGCACGGGTTCCCGCCCGACGTCGCCGCGCGCGCGTTCGAGCGGTTCTCCCGGGGTGACGACGCGCGCACGCGCGGCGGGAGCGGGCTCGGCCTGGCGATCGTCGAGGCCGTCGCGCAGGCGCACGGCGGCTCGGCGGCCATCGGCTCGAACGGCGAGGGCGCAGACGTCTGGATCTCGCTGCCGGTCCGACCCGCAGCCTGAGCCCTCTCATCGCCGTCTCATCTCGGCGGCCTACGGTGCGGCGCATGGGCGCGGACACGGGCGGCCGCACGAGGCGACGGCACGAGCGCCGGCTCGGGCACGTGCGCCGGCGGGCCGCACTCGCCTCCGCGCTCGGCTTTGCCGGGTTCCTCGCCCTTGTCGGCCAGCACGCGGTCGGCTCGACCAAGCCCGCCACGGCACGGACCGTGACGCCTCCCCGCGCCGGGAGCTCGACGAGGTACTTCGACCAGCAGGCCGACGGCTTCGCGTTCGACGACGGATCCGCGGCGCCGCCTCCGCCCCCGGTCGCCCAGACGAATGTCTCCTGATCTCGGCGTCCCGCGCGGGCTCGCACCGCGGCGCTTCCGCGCGATGGGATCGGACGTCCACCTGCTCGTGCCCGAGCCGCGGGCGTCCGAGTACGCGGACGCCGTCGTGACGCTCTTCGCGGAATGGGAGAACACGCTCAGCAGGTTCCGGCCCGAGAGCGAGCTCTCGCGGCTCAACGCGCGGGCCGGGAGCCCCATCACCGTCGGCCCGATCCTCCTCGAAGCGGTCGAGGCGTCGCTCGAGGCCGCTCGTGCAACCGGCGGGCTCTTCGACCCGACGCTCCGCCACGACCTCGTTCGCATGGGCTACGACCGCTCGTTCGAGGAGATCGGCGACGGCGCCCCGCCGGACGAGCCGCCCCACGGCGGCGGCGCCTGGCGGCAGGTCGTCGTCGACCGCTCCGCCGCAATCGTCACGCTCCCGGTCGGAAGCGGCCTCGACCTGGGGGGGATCGCGAAGGGCATGGCAGTCGACGCCTCGCTCGTGCTGTTGTCGAGGCTCGGGGTCGACGCCGCGCTGGTGAGCGCCGGCGGCGACCTCGCGGTGCTCGGCCTTCCCCCGGGCAAACGGGCCTGGGGCGTGCTCGTCGGAGGCGATCCCGACGGCCCGGTCGTCCCGCTCGTTCGCGGCGCGCTCGCGACCTCCGGGACGGCGAGGCGCCGCTGGACGCAAGGGACGGTCGGGCGGCATCACCTGGTCGACCCGAACACGGGGGAGCCCGCCGTCAGCGGCCTCGGGCAGGTGACGGTGGCCGGTGCGAGCTGCCGCGCCGCGGAGGTCGGCTCGACCGCGGCGTTCGTCGCCGGGCCGCGGCTCGGCCCCGACCTGCTGGCGCGCCTCGGGCTCGCGGGCCTGCTCGTGACCGAGTCGGGCCGGGAGATCCGCGTAGGACGCTGGCCCTGGCACGACCTCCACTGTGCGGCATGAGCACCTGGAGCACGGTCACCTGGGACACGGCGCGGGCGGGCGGCCTGGTCTCGTACGTGCTGCTGACGACGGCCGTCGCTCTCGGGCTCGTGCTGCGGAACCGCTGGCAGTCGACCCGCTGGCCGCGCCTCGTGACAAACGAGCTCCACGGCTACGTGTCGCTGCTCGCGCTGGTGTTCATCACCGTCCACGTTCTCGCGGTCGCGGTCGACCCGTTCACCCATTTCGGCCTCGGGGCGGTCCTGGTGCCGTTCGCGAGCCACTACCGCCCCGTCTGGATGAGCCTGGGCATCGTCGCGCTGTACCTGCTCCTCGCAGTGTGGGTCAGCACGCGCCTGCGTCACCGGATCGGTCATCGGCTCTGGCGCCAGGTCCATGTGCTCGCGTTCGGCGTCTACGCCGCCGCGACGCTGCACGGCCTCGGCACCGGCAGCGACACCCGGACGCTCTGGGCCGGCGCTCTCTACGCGGGGAGCGTCTGCCTCGTCGGCTCGCTGCTGGCGGTCAGGCTCCTCGCGCCTGCCGGCAGTGGTTCCCGGCCTCGCCCGGTTGCCGCAGGCGCAGCGGCGGTCGTCGTTCTCGCCGCTGCGGGCTGGTCGGTCGGCGGCCCCTATGCGTCGGGGTGGTCGGCGCGGGCGGGAGGCGCCGCTCCGCGGGCGAAGGTCGCGTCATCGACGGCGATCCCGCGCGCCGCCCGCACCCCGGCTGCGTCGCCCCCGTCGGCGCTCGTGCGCCCGCCGTTCACCGCGCGCTACGCGGGCCGTCTCACCGTGGCACCGGTCAACGACCGCGGTCGTCTCACCGTCCGCATCGACGGTGCGCTGAGCGGCGCGACGAGCGACCACCTGGAGATCCTGATCCACGGCATCCCGCTCGACGGCGGCGGCGTCGCGATGGAGCAGAGCCGTGTCCGCATGGGGACAACGACAGTGCTCTACCGCGGCGAGATCACGTCGCTCGACGGGACGCACCTCGTCGCGGCGCTGCGCTCCCCGCACCAGCGGCTGCGCCTCGGCATGACGCTGCAGATCGACCGGGACGGGCGGGTCGTCGGCCGCGTGCAGGGGACCGCGCCGGCCTGAGGGCCCGGTCGGCCTCAGCCCGCGGGCGTGTGCTTCTCGAGGAACGCGAGCGTCCGCTCCCAGGCGTCTGCCGACGCGTCGGCGTACTCCTCGAAGCGGCGGTCGAAGAAGCTGTGGGGCGCGCCGTCGTAGACCACGAGCTCGTGCTCGACCCCGGCCGCGGTCAGCGCGGCGTCGAAGGCAGCGTTGTGCTCGGGGAGGATGTTCTGGTCGTCGCCCGCCTGCAGCGCGAGGATCGGCGCCGCGAACTCGGCGGCGCGCTGCGTCGGCCCCGGCGCGCCGTTCCGCTCGCCCGTCGAGCCGTAGAAGCCGACCGCGCCGGCGAGCCCGTGGCCGCCCGCGGTCGCGAGCCACGCGTGCCGTCCCCCGAAGCAGAACCCGACCGCGAACACCGTCTCGCAGCTCCCGCCGGCCGGTGAGCGCAGGTACTCGACCGCGGCGCGCACGTCCTGGGCGATCGTCTCCGGCGCCGTCTGCGCGACGTGCTCCATGTACGGGAACTCGTCGTCGCGCTTGCCGACGCCGGCCGTCCGTCCGAAGTAGTCGAAGGCGATCGCGGCATACCCGCGCTCCGCGAAACGAAGCGCGAGCTGCTCGTAGAACCCGTAGAGGCCGCGGACGTCGGGAAGGACGACAACGCCGACGCGCGCGCCGTCGTCGGGGTGTGCCGCGAAGGCGGCGAGACGCGTCCCGTCGGCCGCCTCGAGAACGACGTCCTCGGAGCGCACCGGCGCCCCACCGGAGACCGGCGGGATCGGCGGAACCGAGTCGAGCTCGAAGCACATGCAACCCCGAGCCTACTCGGTGTCCCGCAGACCCGGCCGCTTCCGAGCCGTTGAGCCGGCCGATCCGGGTTCAGGCATCCCGTAGGAGGAAGCGGTCGAAGAACCCGACGACGCGCCGCTCGTACTCCTGCGGTTGCGCCTCGATGCCGCCGATGTGCCCGGAGCCGGGGACCTCCCAGATCTCTTTCGGTTCGTGCGCCGCGGCGTAGAACGCCTTGTTGGCCGGCTCCTCGGCCGGCTGGCCGCGTTCCCCGTAGACGAAGAACACCGCCCCGGAGATCTTGGGCACGAGGCTCTTCAGGTCGGCCGGCGGCATGGTGTCGGCGAAGACCGCCGTCGCGGCCGTCGCGACACCGTTCCCGAGGACGTCCTGCCAGGTCGTGCCCGGGTTCGCGACGATGTCCCGGACGGAGCGGCCGCTCGCGCCCTCCGACACGATCGCCTCGAGATCCGTCGACTCGGCTGCCGCCTCGATCATCATCTCCCCTCCGACGGAGAGGCCGATGCCGCCGATCCGCTCCGGGTCGACGTCGGGGCGCCGCTCGAGGAACGCGACGGCCGCGTGGATGTCTCGCTCGCCCTGCCAGCCGAAGAGGTTCGGGTCGCCGTCGCTCTCGCCCTCGCCGCGACGGTCGAAGAGCAGGACGCCGTACCCGTGTCGGGCGAGCAGCTTCGCCCGCTTCTGCGAGCTCGCCCGACCGGGGAACGAGATCACCGCCGCGCCGTTCCGCGAGCGGATGTACCAGCCCCTGAGTCGCAGCCCGTCGCTCGTCGTGAACTCCACGTCCTCGTAGGGCGCGCCGAGATCGGCCGCCGGCACATGTGCGCGGGCAGCATGCGTGACGACGTACGCGATCGCGATCGGGAACAGGAAGACGCTGGCGACGACAGCCGCCACGACGACGAGCAGAGCGCGCCGACCGTAGCGCCACCAGAGGCGGTCGTCCCGGCGGCGTGAGCGCCACAGCGTCAGAGCGCCGACTCCGATCAGCACGAGCCCGGCCAGGAGCGAGAACAGGCCCGTGTAGTCGTCCCCGGACGGCCCGACCTCGCGTATGTAGTGAACGGCCTCGATGCCGCCGAGCACGCCGAAGAAGCCTACGAGGAGCGCGGTGACGGCACGCGCTCCTGCGCGGAGCCGGCCGTAGAAGACCCCCGCCCCGACGAGCAGGGCGAGAGGGACGAGGCCGCTGACGAGGTGGTCGCCGGCCGACGTCCCGGGATTCGGCTGCAGGAAGTTGTCGTCGACGACGTGCAGGGCGACGACGCCGATGGCGAGCCTCGCGACGCGGACGTCGCTTCGCAGCCACCCGGCGACTCGCGCGACGAGACCCTGGTCGGTGTGAGAGGACGTCTGCACGGGATCGTTCGCCCCATGCTTCCATGGACCGGACGGTCGCGTCAGGCAGGCTGCTCCAGAGCGGGCTGGGCCTCGACCGGAAGGGCCGGCACTCGTCCGACAGCCCTACTCGTGCCCTGAGACGGCGTGCGGCACGTACGGCTCCTCGAGGCGGGCGACCTCGTCGGTGGTCAGCTCGAGCGTCGCGGCCGCGAGGGCGTCCTCGACGTGTGCGACCTTCGTCGCCCCCACGATCGGCGCGGTCACCCCCGGGCGCGCCAGAAGCCACGCGAGCGCCACCTGCGCGCTCGGAACCCCGCGCTCGGACGCGACCTCGTCGAGCCGGTCGACGACGTCGAAGTCGACCTCGGGAACGTAGAGGGCGTCGCCGAACGGATCGCTCTCCGCCCGTGTCGTGAGGCGCTCGCCGGCCCGGGTGCGAGTGCCGGCGAGGAGCCCTCGCGCGAGCGGGCTCCAGGGCAGCACGGCGACGTCCTGGTCGACGCAGAACGGGATCATCTCGCGCTCCTCCTCGCGGTAGACGAGGTTGTAGTGGTTCTGCATCGAGACGAACGGCGTCCAGCCGTGGTGCGCGGCCGTCGCCTGCGCCTTTGCGAACTGCCACGCGAACATGCTGCTGGCGCCGACGTACCGGGCCTTCCCCGCTTTCACGACGTCGTGCAACGCCTCCATCGTCTCGGCGATCGGCGTCGTCGGGTCCCAGCGATGGATCTGGTAGAGGTCGACGTAGTCCATCCCGAGGCGGCGGAGCGACCCGTCGATCGACGCCATCACGTGCTTGCGCGAGAGGCCGCGGCCGTTCTCGCCCGGCATCGTCCGCATGCACACCTTGGTCGCGACGACGAGCTCCTCGCGGGTCAGGAGCTTCGAGAGCACGCGGCCCGTGACGACCTCGCTCTCGCCCCCGTTGTAGACATCGGCCGTGTCGAAGAAGGTGATCCCGCCGTCGACGGCGCGGCGGACGATCGGCTCGGCCTCGGCCTCGGGCAGGGCCCAGCGGCGGCTCTCGTGCGCGCCGAAGCTCATCATCCCGAGGCACACGCGCGAGACGCGCAGGCCGGTGCCGCCGAGGTTCACGTAGTCCACGTCCGCTCCTCCCGTCGTTCGGCCCACCGTAGCCGCGCGCGCCCGGGCTGCGTCTCAGCGCCCCGAGCGCGCCGACGCGTGCGCGACGCCGTCGGCGAGCAGCGCCTCGATCTCGGTCGCCGTGAAGCCCCACGCCCCGAGCGCGGCCTCCGTGTCCGCCCCCGGGGAGGACGAGGGCCCCGGCGCCCCCGCGGGGGTGCGCTCGAAGCGCGGCGCCGGCATCGGCAGTGCGCCGGCATCCGTCTCGTAGAACGTCTCCCGCTCACGGTTGTGCGGATGCCCCGGCGCCTCGTCCAGGTCGAGCACCGGCGCGAAGCAGACTTCCGACCCCTCGAAGCGCGCCTCCCACTCCGTGCGCGTCCGCCGGGCGAACGCCTCGGTGAGCGCCTCCCGGATCGCCGGCCACCGAGCGGGGTCCAGGTGGTCGTCGAGCCCCGCGTCCTCGAGGCCGAGCAGGCGCAGGAGCTCGGCGTAGAACCGGGGCTCGAGGCACGCGACGGCGACGGTGCCGCCGTCCGAGGTCCGGTAGACGTCGTAGAACGGGGCGCCGCCGTCGAGCAGGTTCGTGCCGCGCTCGGTCGACCAGAGGCCGGCGTTCCGGGCGCCGTAGGTCATGGTCATCAGGAGCGCGGTCCCGTCGGTCATCGCAGCGTCCACGACCTGGCCCCGCCCCGAGCGCTCGGCCTCGAGCACCGCGCTCACGACGCCGAGGGCGAGCAGCATCCCGCCGCCGCCGAAGTCGCCCACGAGGTTGAGCGGCGGCACCGGCAGCTCTCCCCGTCGGCCGATCGCCCCGAGGGCGCCGGAGAGCGCGATGTAGTTCAGGTCGTGGCCCGGCCGCCCGGCGAGCGGCCCGTCCTGTCCCCAGCCGGTCATGCGGCCGTAGACGAGGCGCTCGTTGCGCGCGAGGCAGACGTCCGGCCCGAGCCCGAGCCGCTCCATCACCCCGGGACGGAAGCCCTCGATCAGCGCGTCGGCCCGCTCGACAAGCCGCAGCACGACCTCGGCCGCGCCGGGGTGCTTGAGGTCGAGTGCGACCGACGGCCGCCCGCGGCCGACCGCGCCCGCGAACGCGTCGAACGCTCCCGCCCCAGGGCGGTCGATCCGCACGACATCCGCACCCAGGTCGGCGAGGAGCATCGCCCCGAACGGCGCCGGCCCGATCCCGCCCAGCTCCACGACGCGCAGGTCACGGAGCGGGCCTCGACGCATCGCGCTGCTCACGGGCCGATCATGCAGGAGATACTCGACCGACTCGACGGACACGGAGGTGGAGATGGAGCTCGAAGGGGTGACCGCGGCCGTTACGGGCGGCGCATCGGGGCTCGGCGAGGCGACCGCGGCGGCGCTCGCGGCGAGGGGCGCCGAGGTGTTCGTCCTCGACCTTCCCCACGCGCGCGGGCTCGTCGACCCGGCTCGCGCGACGTTTCTCGAGTGCGACGTCACCCGGCCCGACCAGGTCGAGGCGGCGATCGCGCAGGCCGCGGCCGGAGGCACGCTCGGGGTCTGCGTCAACTGTGCCGGCGTCGGCTGGGCGGAGCGCACCCTCGGTCGCGACGGGTCGCCTGCGGAGCTCGAGCCCTTCCAGCGCGTGATCGAGATCAACCTGATCGGCACGTTCAACGTGATCCGCCACGCGGCGGCTGCGATCGCACGAACCGAGCCGCGCGACGGCGAGCGGGGCGTGATCGTCAACACCGCCTCCGTCGCCGCGTACGACGGCCAGATCGGCCAGGCCGCGTACTCGGCCTCCAAGGGCGGCATCGTCGGGATGACGCTCCCGATCGCGCGCGACCTGGCGGTCTCGCTCATCCGCTGCGTCACGATCGCGCCGGGCCTGTTCGACACGCCGCTTCTCGCGAGCCTGCCCGAGCCGGCGCGCGTCGCGCTCGGCGCCTCGGTGCCGCACCCCGCCCGTCTCGGCAGGCCGGAGGAGTACGCCGCCCTCGTCGTCCACATCGTCGAGAACCCCATGCTGAACGGCGAGGTGATCCGCCTCGACGGCGCCATCCGCATGGCGCCGAAGTGACGGCGCGCACCCGTGGCTGCGGCCGGAGGGCGGCTCGGTGCGGGGGAGTCCGAGGCAGCACGCGTCCCGCGACGACAACCAACCCCCGGCACCGGATCGACGGGCTGCCACGCGCGTCGGGTGGCGCAGCCAGGGCCCGGTTCGTCAGAGTGGTGGGCGGATGTGCGCACGACGACCCAGTGAAGGAGATCGCGTCCGACCGGGAGCTCCCGCGTGACGCCCATCTCGCGTGGCTTTCGCGGCCGCCGCCGCGCAGAGGAGGACCCGTCCCGCGTGCCGCCCGGGCAGTACGTGACGGACGACTTTCCCGTGCTCTCGGCGGGGCCGACCCCGCACACGGCGCTCGCGGAGTGGAGCTTCACGGTGCGGGGTGCGGTCGACGAGCCGGTGACGTGGAGCTGGGAGGCGTTTCTCGCGCTCCCGACCGAGACCGTCACCGTGGACATCCACTGCGTGACGAAGTGGTCGAAGCTCGACACCGTCTGGACCGGCGTGTCGGTCGACTCGCTGCTGGACGGAGTCGAGACGAGCGCCGAGCACGTCACGGCGTTCAGCGACGGGGGGTACACGACGAACCTGCCGCTCGAGGACCTGACGGGCGGCAAGGCCTGGGTCGCGTTCCGGTACGACGACGAGCCGCTCGACCCGGAGCACGGCGGCCCGGCGCGGCTGCTCGTGCCGCATCTGTACTTCTGGAAGAGCGCGAAATGGGTGCGCGGGCTCGAGCTGCGCGAGGAGGACGAGCCGGGCTTCTGGGAGGGCTACGGCTACCACAACTACGGGGATCCGTGGCGAGAGCAGCGGTACTTCGGCGACTGACCTGGCAGCTCGCCCGCGTGGTCGAGGTCGTGGACGAGACGGCGAGGGCGCGCAGCATCGTTCTCGAGCCGCCCGACTGGTCCGGTCACCGCGCCGGGCAGCACGTCGACGTGCGCCTGACCGCGGAGGACGGCTACCAGGCACAGCGCAGCTACTCGATCGCCTCGGCGCCCGAGGATCGCCGCCTCGTGCTGACGGTGGAGCGCCTCGACGACGGCGAGGTGTCCCCGTATCTCGTCGACGAGCTGCGCCCCGGTGACGAGCTCGAGCTGCGCGGGCCGGTCGGCGGCTACTTCGTCTGGGAGGACACGCTCGGTGGGCCGTTGCTGCTCGTCGCCGGCGGGTCGGGCGTCGTGCCGTTCCGTGCGATGCTCCGCCACCACCAGGCCGTCGAGAGCATCGTGCCCGTGCGGCTCCTCTGCTCGGCCCGCTCGCTCGGAGAGCTCGTCTACCGTGACGAGCTGATGCGTCTTGCCGACCTCGCCGAGATCGACGTTCGCCTCACGCTCACGCGCGAGCAACCCGTCGGCTGGCAGGGGTACGGCCGCCGAATCGACCGGGAGCTCCTCGAGGACGTGGCGTGGGCACCGGGTGAACGGCCGCTCGTCTACGTCTGCGGCCCGACCGGTTTCGTCGAGACCGCCGCGGGCTCGCTCGTCGAGCTCGGACACGACCCGGGCCGGATCAGGACCGAGCGCTTCGGGCCCACAGGAGGCTAGGTCGATGGCGTCACGCGTCGTGAGTCACCTCGACCTGATCGGCGTGACGACGCTCCCCGGCCCGATCGCCGTCTGCGAGGAGTGCCCGAGGATCGACAGCGGACACGCTCGCGTCGCGCCGGGTGGCGAGACGTGACCGGCGCCCTCGACCACCGGGCCGCGCGGGCCCTACCTTCGCCTGAGGCGGCGCAACCACCCCGGCGCGACGAGCTCCACGAGAGGCCTTCATGAAGGGGTCCGCGACGGTGGACGGGAACGCAATCGCCGGCCTGCTGCAGGACGTCTTCGGCGCCGAGACGACGACTGCGACCGGTACCTGCGTCGGCTGCGGGGCGCGATCGGAGGTCGCCGGGTTCGAGGTCTATCTGCGTGCGCCGGGCACGGTCGCCCGCTGCCGCAGCTGCGGCACCATCCTGATGGTGCTGGTCACGATCCGCGGGATCACCTGTGTCGACCTGCGCGGCCTCGCGGCTCTCGAGCGGGCACCGGCGGGCTGAGGTGGGCGATCCGCAGATCCGCGAGCGGTTTGTCGCGGCGCGTCCAGTGGTCGTCGGGAGCGACGCGCCGTAGCTCGCTGACGCGTCGTGGCCGGCGAGACCCAGGCACAGCCGTTCTCCGGCAGGACGGCGTGGGCGCGAAGCGTGCAGACGCCGCTCAAGCGGTTTCTGCATACCGAGACCGGCGGCGCGGCCGTCCTGCTGGCCGCGGCGGTCGCCGCGCTCGTCTGGGTCAACGTCGACCGGTCGTCGTACGAGTCGCTGTGGGCGACGACGCTCTCGATCGACATCGGCGGGCGCGGTGTCGCGCTCGAGCTCCGCGAGTGGGTCAACAGCGGATTGATGACGTTCTTCTTCTTCGTGGTCGGGCTGGAGGCACGACGGGAGTTCGACCTGGGCGAGCTGCGCGACAAGCGCCGTCTTGCGCTGCCACTGCTGGCCGGGATCGGCGGGATGACGGTGGCCGTGGCGATCTACCTCGTCTTCAACCTCGGTCGGTCGTCGGCGCACGGCTGGGGCGTGGCGATGTCGACGGACACGGCCTTCGCCCTCGGCCTGCTCGCCCTCGTCGGCCCGCGCTTCCCCGACCGGCTGCGGGCGTTCATGCTGACGGTCGTCGTCGTCGACGACATCCTCGCGCTCGTCGTCATTTCCACCGTCTACACGGACGAGGTCACCACCTCGGCGCTGCTCGTGGCTGTCGCCCTGTTCGGCGTCGTTCTCGTCGCGAAGGCGCTCGGCGTGCGCCGGGGGCTTGTCTACCTCGTGCTCGGCACCGCGATCTGGGTGGCACTCCTCGAGTCGGGTGTCGAGCCGGTCGTCGTCGGGCTCGCGATGGGACTCCTTGCGTATGCGTATCCCGCGGCGCGTTCGGACCTCGAGCGCGCCAGCGAGCGGTTCCGGCAGTTCCGCGAGCAGCCCACGCCCGAGCTCGCGCGCTCCGCGCGCGACGAGCTGAGGGACGCGATCTCGCCGAACGAGCGGCTGCAGCTGCTCTACCACCCCTGGACGAGCTACCTGATCGTGCCGCTGTTCGCGCTCGCGAACGCGGGCATCGCGATCGACCGCAGCTTCCTCGAGCGCGCGTTCGCCTCGCCGATCACGCTCGGCATCCTGGTCGGCTACGTCGCCGGCAAGCCGGTGGGCATTCTCGGAGTCTCCTGGCTGCTCACGAGGCTGAGCAGCGGGCGGCTCCGGCCGCCGGTGGGCTGGGCAGCCGTTGCCGGAGGCGGCACCATCGCGGGGATCGGCTTCACGGTCGCGCTGCTCGTCGCCACGCTCGCCTTCGAGGGATCGCAGCTCGAGGAGGCGAAGCTCGGCATCCTGAGCGCCGCGCTCGGCGCGTCCCTCCTCACCTGGCTGCTCTTCCGCGCCACCGCGCTGCTCCCTCGCCGCCTCCGAATCCGTGCGCTCCTCGGCACCGCCGAGCCGCTCGTCGATCTCTACATCGACATCGACCCCGAGCGCGACCACATTCGCGGGCCGCGCGACGCCCCGGTGACGGTGGTCGAGTACGGCGACTTCCAGTGCCCCTACTGCGGGCAGGCCGAGCCCGTCGTGAGGAAGCTCCTGGGCGACTTCGGAGACGTCCGCTACGTGTGGCGCCACCTGCCGCTGACCGATGTCCACCCCCTGGCCCGGCTGGCCGCCGAAGCGGCCGAGGCCGCCGCCGACCAGGGTGCGTTCTGGGAGATGCACGACCTCCTCCTCGACCACCAGGACGAGCTTCGCTCCGACCATCTGATCGGCTATGCAGAGCAGCTCGGCCTCGACGTCGGGCGCTTCGCCGACGACCTGCGGAGGCACGTCGGCGCCGCACGCGTCGCCGAGGACGTCGACAGCGCCGATCTCAGCGGCGTCTCCGGCACCCCGACCTTCTTCGTCAACGGCCGTCGCCACTACGGCGCGTACGACATCGCCACGCTCTCGGCGGCCGTGCGTACCGCCGGAGCGCGGGCGAACCTGGCGACCGCGGCCGCGGACTGAGATGACCGGGCGGCAGCGGACGACACTCGTCGCGGCGATCCTCGGCTCCGGGATCGCGACGATCGACGGGACGGTCGTCAACGTCGCATTGCCGGCGATCGAGCGGGACCTCGGCGGCGGCCTGCAGGCGCAGCAATGGGTGGCGAACGCCTACCTGCTGGCGCTCGGCTCGCTGATCCTGATCGGAGGCTCGTTGGGCGACATCTACGGCGAGCGCCGCGTGTTCGCTCTCGGCGCGGCGTCCTTCGGAGTGTTCTCGGTCGGGTGCGCGCTCGCGCCGACGACCGGGACGCTGATCGCGGCGCGAGGCCTGCAGGGGGCGGCCGCAGCGCTGCTCGTCCCCGCTTCGCTCGCGGTCATCGTCGCCGCGTTCCCGCCGGACGCCCGTGCCGCCGCGATCGGAACCTGGACGGCGTGGGGCGCGATCGCGTCCTTGGTCGGCCCGCTGGCCGGGGGCCTGATCGTCGACCAGCTCTCATGGCGCTGGATCTTCGCGCTCAACCTTCCCCTGGTCGCCCTCACCCTCGTGCTCGTCGGAGCCGCGGTGTCGCCGATGGCGCGGACATCGACACGACGGGTCGACTACCCCGGTGCCGTCCTGTGCGCGTTGGGGCTGGGCGGGATCGTGTTCGCCCTGATCGAGCAGCCGCGCTTCGGATGGTCGAGTCCCGCCATCCTCGTCCCGCTCTTCGGCGGCATCGTGACGTTCGCCGCCTTCATCGCCCACGAGCGCCGCACTCCCCAGCCGATGTTGAAGCTCGGGCTGTTCTCGCGTCGGAACTTCGCCGTCGGAAACGTCGAGACGCTCGCGATGTACGCCGGTCTCGCCGTCCTGTTCTTCTTCCTGAGCATCTTCCTGCAGCAGGTCGCCGGGTACAGCGCCGTCCAGGCCGGGCTGGCGACGCTCCCGGTGACCCTCGTCGCGTTCCTGCTCTCGCGCCGCTTCGGCGCGCTCGCAGACCGCCACGGCCCGCGACTGTTCATGGGAGCCGGCCCACTCGTCGGGGCGGCCGGTCTCCTCCTCCTGCTCCGGACCGGCGTCGAGACCTCGTACGTCGGCGACCTGCTCCCGGCTCTGCTGCTCTTCGCCGTCGGCCTGTCGATGACGGTTGCGCCACTCACCGCCACCGTGCTCGCCGACGCCGACCAGACCGACGCCGGGCTCGCGTCCGCCGTCAACAACGCCATCGCGCGGATCGCCGGGCTCATCGGCGTCTCGATCGTCGGCGTCGTCGTCGCGAGCACGCTCGTCGGAAACGTGTTCTCCGAGAACGAGGAGTCGGTCCGTGCGTTCCACCAGGTGGTCGTGATGTGCGCGGCGCTGGTCGCGTCGGCGGGCGGCATCGGCATCGTCGGCATCACGAACCCCAGACGGGCGGTCGGCGCGGAGGGATGCTCGGGGGGTCAGCTCTACGGGGTCCCGGAGCCGGCCGCCGAGATTCCGGGCCCTACGATCTAGCCGCCCACCGCCGCCAGATCCTCCGCCCGCGAGGGCGACCGGCAACCGGCGACACGGGCATGCGGCGCCGACCGGGCTTCTGCGCCCGGTCAGCCGTTCGTGACGTCACGCCGGAGAAAGACCAGGTAGGCGGCCGAGAGCGGGATCCCGATGTACAGCGCGCAGACCCAGAGCGCTCGTGTCACCGGCGTCCAGTCCGCGGGGACGCGCAGGAACCCATGCCAGGCGTCGAACTGGGTCGCCAGGAGATAGGCGCGGAAGCTCTCGGTCCCCGGGAGCACGCCGAGCAGCTGCATCAGGAGCGCGAACATCAGGGTGCCGACCACCGATGCGGCGCTGTTCCGGGTCACGGTCGAGAGCATCAGCCCGAAGGCCGCGACGCCCGCGAGCGGGAGGAAGTAGACCCCGAGGCTCGCCGCCAGCAGGGCGAGCCCGTGCGCGGCCGAGACCTCCGTCCCCGACAAGGACGTGAGCGGGTGGAATCCCCACGCGAGGCTGCCGGCCACGAGCCCGACCGCCGCCATCGCGGCGACCACGACGAAGGTGTACGTCAGCGCCGCCATGACCTTGCCGGCGAAGACCTGACCGCGCTCGCGTGAGCGCGTGAGGATCGTCTTGAGGGTCCCGTTCTGGCTCTCCGAGGCGACGATGTCGCCGGCGACGAGTGCCGTGATCAGCGGCAGGCCCCAGATCGACATGAAGAACAAGACGACGAAGGGCACCGCGAGGCCCGTGTCACGGATGTACCGGCCGAGCGGGACGTCGGTGGGGCCGCCCGTCTGGAAGACGAGCACCGTGACGAAGATGATCGGGACGAGCACGGCGGCGCCGATCCCGAGGTACGTGCGCTTCTGGGCCAGCAGCTTGGCGATCTCCCACCGGTAGACGCTCACGACGCCGCTCACGACGCGATCGCCTCCCGGTCGCGGTCGCGGTCGCTCGACTCGCCGCCCGTGAGCCCGAGGAAGAGATCCTCGAGCGTCTCGCGCTCGGGCACGAGCGCGGTCACCCCGATGCGGGCTTGCCCGAGGGAGACCGACAGGGCGGCGACGGCCTCCTCGTCCGCCGTGAAGCGGACATGACCGTCCACGACGCTGACGTCGTCGATGCCCGCCTGGGCACGGCACACGATGCCCGCGCGCTCCACCTCCGTGGCGCGCAGGACGTAGCTGCTGGCGGCGGTCGCGAGCAGGTCGCCGAGCGCCCCCTGGTAGACGATCTGCCCGGCGCGGATGATCGCGACCCGGTTGCAGAGCTCCTCGACCTCGTAGAGCAGGTGGCTGGAGAGGAGGATCGTGATTCCCTCCGTGGCGAGGCGACGGACGAGGCGCCGCATGTCGCGCATCCCCGCCGGGTCGAGGCCGGTCGTGGGCTCGTCGAGCAGGAGCAGCCGCGGCTGCCGGAGCAGGGCGGCGGCGATCCCCAGCCGCTGCCGCATGCCGTGGGAGTAGCCGCCGACCCTGTCCTTCGCGCGATCGCGGAGCTCGACGAGCTCGAGCACCTCGTCGATCCGGGAGCGCGAGCTGGGATCGTCGTAGTCGGCGAGGAGCCGGAGGTTCTTCCGTCCCGAGAGGTATGGATAGAAGGTCGGCCCCTCGACGAAGCCGGCGACTCCGGTGAGCGCCTTGGCGCCGTCATGGAGAGGGTCTCGCCCGAAGAGGCGAACCGAGCCTGCGGTCGGGCGGATCAGCCCGAGGAACATCCGCAGCGAGGTCGTCTTGCCCGCGCCGTTCGGGCCGAGGTAGCCGAAGACGTCTCCGCGCTCGACCGTCAGGTCGACCCGGTCGACCGCGAGGACCTCGCCGTACCGCTTGACGAGGCCGAGCGCCTCGACCGGAAGCGGATCGCTCATCCGAGCGCGCGCGCCGCGGCCTCGGCGGCGGCGGTCGGCTGCGACCCGGCCAGGACGTAGTCGACCCCGCTCCGGCGCCAGGTGAGGACGGTGCCCAGCTGCGTCGAGAGCTCGTGCGCCGTGACGCCGTCGAGCGCCACCGTCGGCAGGCTCGCCAGGGCGCCACCGCCCGCCGGCTGATCACCGGCTTGCCGCTCGACGACGAACACCGCCCCGAGCCCCTCGCCGTAGACGACGAGGACCGCCTGCGAGTCGCCCTCCCCGACGAGGCGGACATCCCGCCGCGGAAGCCCGACGAGCGTGTCGGGCGCCGTGACCGGGAAGCCCGCGGCTGCCTCGACTGCTGCGATACCGGTGACGGGAGCATTGGTTCCCTGCGCTGCCGGCGCGTGCTTTCCGATCGTGCCGAGATCGACGACCTTGGCGTTCGCCGGCGGGGAGACGGCGACCGTGTCCGCCGCGACCGGGCCGTAGGAGATGTCCGTCACCTCGAGGCGAAGCGCCGGTGCCGAGCTCCCCTGCCCGAAGATCGCGACGCGCAGTGGCACTCCCGTGGCAGCGTCCCACACGAGCTCGGCCGACGCGAGCAGGCCGCCGTCGTGCCTGGGCGAGAGCGTGACGCCGTACGCGGGCTGGGCCGCGACGTTCGTCGGCTGCGCCTGGGAGATCGCGGCGTGCGCACCGAGCCTGGTCAGGAGATCGTCGATCTGGGAGAGCCCGGGAGGTCCGGCGTCCGGCGAGCCCGAGGACGAGGCCGAGTCGGCCGGGAGCGTCGCGCGGTAGACGGTGTTCGACGAGGCGTCGTACACGGTGACGGCCGGGGGATTCCACATGAGCTGGACGTCACCGGCGTCGGACTGGAGCTCCAGCCGTGCCCGGCCGTCGCCCGTGACCCAGAGTCGCCCGGTTGCGCCTGTCATCAGGGCCGAAGCCGTGTTGCCGAGGAGCGCTCCCGACGGAAACAGGTTGTTCGTGAAGCGAATGCGAGCGGTGATCCCGGCAGGGCGCGGCGCCGAGAGCGCGTCGTGGATCGCCTGGGCGAGGGGCTTCGCGGGCGGCGTCGGGCCACCGGAGTCGCCGGCGGCGAGCGCAATCGCCGTGCCCGTCGCGGACACCGCGACGACGGCGAGCACGAGCACGAGCACGAGGGCGCGGGTGGAGAGGGTACGGAGGGGCTTCACGGCCGTCCTTTCGCGAGGTCTTCCTCCGACGTTGTAGCTCCGCGCTCTGAGAGATCTCTGAGAGCGGGGAGCTCGATCGCGAAGCGCGCTCCGTCGGCATACGCCCGCCCGCCGTGGCGCTCGGCGGTCGCCCGCACGATCGCGAGGCCCAGGCCCGACCCCGGCTCGTCGGTCCGCCCGCGCCAGAAGCGCTCGAACGCGGCGTCTGCCTGGTCCGGGGGCAGCCCCGGCCCCTCGTCGCTGACGGCGAGCGACGCAATCCGGTTCCGCTCGGACGCCGTGACCGTCACGAGCCCGCCCGGTGGCCCGTGGCGCCGCGCGTTCTCGAGCAGGTTCACGAGCGCCCGCTCGAGCGCCGCACGATCTCCACGGACGCAGACGGCGTTCGGCGCGGCGACGCGCACGCCGGGGTCGTCGTCCGCGACTGCGTGCGCGAGCTCGTCGAGCCGGACGATCGCGTCGGGGAGAGGGGCCGAAGCCTCCTCGCGCGCGAGCACCAGCAGGTCGTCGGCCAGGCTCGCGAGACGTTGCGCGTCCTCCTCGAGGTCGGCGATGACGCGGTCGTCCGGTCCATGGCGCCTGAGGTAGGACGCGTTCCCGAGGAGAGCCGTCAACGGCGTGCGCAGCTCGTGCGACGCATCGGCGAGAAATCGCCGCTCGCGCTCGCTTGCGCGCTCGAGGCTCCCGAGCATGCGGTTGAGCGTCTGCGCGAGCGCTCCGATCTCGTCGTCGCTCGTGGAGTCCGGAAGCCGCCTGCGGACGTCGCCCGTCCGCTCGATCTCGGTCGCCGCGGCGGCCAGCCGGCCGAGCGGGCGCAGAGCACGGCGCATCGAGACCGCGAGCACGACCGCGGCCACCGACGCGGCCACGAGAGCGGCGAGCAGCACGAACAGGCGGACGCTGCGCAGCGTCTCCGCGAGGTCGTGCTGTGGGCGCCGCGACCGCCACCGCTCCGCCGGCCGCCCGGCCACCGGTCTCTGCGAGCGGGCCGACGTAGACCCGGAGGGGAGCGGAGCCCAGCACGGTGTCGAGGTACCGCCCGGTGCCGCTCGCGATGACCGTGCGCATCACGTCGTCGACCGGCAGGACGCGGCCTCCGAGCGCGAGCGAGCGGGACACGATCCGGCCGTGCCGGTCGACGACCTCGACGTTCAGCTGCAGTCCGCCGAGCGACGAGTCGAGGGCGCCCGGAGTCGTCAGGAGCGCCGGCGCCGACGCGCTCAGCTGTGCGACCTCCACGGCGCGTGCCCGCAGGGACTCGTCGAGCGAGCGATGGAGATGCCGCCCCACGAGCATGTCGACCCCGACACCGACGATCGCGAGCGCGACGAGGACGGCCGTTGCCGCCGCCACGATCGAGCGAACGACCAGCGAGCGCGGGCCTCTCATCGGTCGAGCCGGAACCCGACCCCGCGAACGGTGTGGATCAGGCGGGGCTTACCGAGCTTCCGCCGCAGGTACGAGACGTACCGGTCGACGACGTTCGTCCCCGCGGGTCCGGCGTCACCCCAGACACGATCGAGCAGGACGTCTCGGGTGACCACCTGCCGCGGGTTGCGCAGCAGCACCTCCAGCACGTCCGACTCTCGGGCGCTGAGCGGGATCGCGACGTCGCCTCGCCACGCAACTCGCTCCTGGAGATCGAGCCGGAGATCTGCGAACGCGAGCGTCTTCGGCGACTCCTGTCCGCGTCGGAGCAGCGCACGCACGCGGGCGATCAGCTCGTCCGTGGCGAACGGCTTGACCAGGTAGTCGTCCGCTCCGGCGTCCAGCCCCGCGACGCGCTCGGAGACTGCGTCGCGTGCGGTCAGGAGCAGGATCGGCTGCGTCAACCCCTTCTGACGGAGCCTCCGGCAGACGGCGAGCCCGTCGATCCCGGGCAACCCGATGTCGACCACGAGCACGTCCGGCACCGCCCGCTCGACGGCAGCGAGCGCCGCACCGCCGTCGGCCGCCGCGGTCACCCCGTACCCCTCGGCCTCGAAGGTCCGCTCCAGCATCCGCCGGATCGGCACGTCGTCCTCGACGACGAGGACAGCTGCGGTCACCTTCCGAGGGTAGCCGCACCGCGCGGCGCCGGGCGACCGGCCGGCGGCCATCGCTCACCGTGGCCGTCGCTCGTTCAGGCGAGCGTCAGGCGCCGTGAACGAGGATCGGCGCATGGGCAGGCGATTGCTCCTTGCGGCTAGTTCTCTGTCTCGGCTCGACCCGACTTCGCCGATGTGTCCGTCACCGGGAATACCGACCCCGCAGGCGCCCGAGCGGTGATGCACGCCGTGCACGGGATCGCGGCCGGCGCATGGAGCAGCCTTGCCGGCGTCTCGGTCGGAGTGCTCGCGATCGCCGTCGCCCTCCACCTGGCCAAGCTCGCGGCTGAGGCGCGCGCGTGGCACGGCATCGTCCGCCACACGCATGCGGGCAACCACGTGCCGTTCCGGACGACCCTCGGCGCGTTCGTCGGCGCGATCGGCGCGAACGCGGTGCTGCCGGCCCGCGTCGGCGAGACGCTGCGGGTCGGCGTTATCCGGCGAGAGCTCCCCGGGTCGAGCGTGGTCACGATCGCCGCGACGATCGTGCTCGAGACCGCGATCGAGGTCGCCTTCGCCGTGGCGGTGGTCGTGGCGGTTTTCCTCGGCGGCGGGTCGATCGCAACGGGTGGCGCCGCCGGGGCGCTGGCCGCGATCGGGGCCCATCCGGTCGTGCTGGCGGTGCTCGTCGTCCTGCTGGCTGCGGCCGTGTCGATCGCGTGGCTGTTTCGCCGCCACGCGCGCTCCGTCGCCTCCCGGATGGCGGACGGCTTCTCGATCCTGCGGTCGCCGAGGGCGTTCGCGACCGGTGTCCTCTCGTGGAAGCTCGTCGCGTGGGCCCTCCGGCTGGCCTGCGTCTACGCGTTCCTCGTCGCCTTCCACGTCCCGGCGGCTCCCTGGACGGCGGTCGTCGTGGTCGCGGCTCAGAACGTCGCGGCGTCCCTGCCGCTGCTGCCCGGCAACGCCGGCACGCAACAGGCGGCGATCGGGATCGCGCTCGCGGGCAGCGCCGGCGCGGCGTCCCTGCTCGGCTTCGGCGTCGGGATGCAGGCCGCGACCGCAGCCGCGGACGTCGCCGTCGGCATCGCCGCGCTCGCGCTCGTGGCGACCCGGGGCGATCTGCGCGATGCGCTCGCGACGTTGCGCCCCAGGCGCCGCGCGCGGCCCGTCCGCGTCGGCGCCTGACGGCGTTCAGGCGCCGTTCACTCCACACGCGGGAGGCTGACGACGTGAGGCCGTTCGCGTGATACAGGAGTGACAGTGCACGATCCGGAAGGGGCGGCCGGGCGGGATACTGCGTGGGCAGTGCTCGATCCGCACGTGATCCTGCTCGAGGACGACTCCGAGTTGCGAGCGCTCGTGACGCGAGGCTTGCGAGAGGAGGGGTTCGAGGTCACGGCGGCGCCCACCGCCGCCGAGCTGCTCCGTCGTCTCGAGGAGGTGGATCCGGACGCGCTCGTGGTGGACATCGGCTTGCCGGACGCCGATGGACGCGACGTCGTCCAGGCGCTCCGCGCGCGCGGGGTCGGAGCGCCGGTGATCTTCCTGACGGCGCGCGACGCGCTCCCCGACCTGCTCGCCGGGTTCGCGGCCGGGGGGGACGACTACCTGACGAAGCCGTTCGCCTTCGCCGAGCTCGTCGCCCGGCTCGCGGGCGCTGATCAAGCGGGGCGGGAGCGACCTCGCGGTCGAGGCGCGCGGGCTGCGCCTCGATCCCGGCACGCATGCGGCGTCCTGCGGGGAGGCCACCGTCGATCTGACGCCGACCGAGTTCCGGATCCTCGCGCGGCTCGCGGGGACGCCGGGCGGCGCGGTTCGCCGCCGCGAGCTCGTGCAGTGCGGCGTGGCCCCACGGAGCGATCGTCCACGACAACACCCTCGACGTGTACATCGCGCCGCTTGCGGCGCAAGCTGGCGACGCTGCCGAGGGCGCACCGGAGATCGCGACCGTGCACGGCGTCGGCTACTCGCTGCGATGAGGCTCCGCGCTCGGCGTGCGCACGCGGCTGCTGATCGCGGTCGTCGGGGCCGTGGCGCTGGCGCTCGCCGTCGGGGTGACGGCGTTCAACGTCATCCTCGGCCAGCGGCTCTCCGCCAGTGCGACCGCGCTCGCCAGGGCGCAGGCCGAGGCGGAGCTGTCGTCGCTTCGGGTGCGCGACGGAAGGCTCGTGGCGCCGGAGGGACCGGACCAGACGACGGTCTCGAGCCAGGCATGGGTGTTCGACGGCTCGCCGCCCGCTCGAGGCGCCGCGTGCGGCGGAGCACGTCCAGGAGGCGGCGAGATCGCTCGCGGGCGGGCCCGAGCGTTCTCTCGACGTCGGAGAGAGCGTCCGCCTCTACGCCATCCCGGTGACGATGGGCGGCGTGCGCCAGGGCACCGTTGTGACGGCCGTCTCGCTGGACCCGTACGACGAGACGGGGCGCACGGCGCTGATCGGGTCGATCGCGCTCGCCGCGCTCCTGCTCGGCGCAGTGACCGTCATCTCCCGCTGGATGCTCGGTCGCGCGCTGCTCCCCGTCTCCCGCATGACCGAGAGACGCCGAGCGCTGGAGCGAGCACGATCTCGACCAGCGCTTCGACCTCGGCGAGCCCTACGACGAGCTCACCCGGCTGGCGGCGACCCTCGACGGGCTGCTCGCGCGGATCGCCGCAAGCCTGCGCCACGAGCAGCGCTTCACCGCGGAGCTCTCCCACGAGCTTCGGACGCCGCTCGCGCGGGTCAAGGGCGAGACCGAGTTGACGTTGCGACGCGAGCGCAGCCCGGAGGACTACCGCACCGCGCTCGAGGCAATCGACGCCAACGTCGACGAGATGACCCGCACCGTCGAGACGCTCGTCGCCGCGGCGCGTCACGAGGCGGGCCTGACGCAAGCGACCAGCGACCTTCGCGTGGCGGTCGGTGCCGCGGTCGAGGCAGCGGCACCCGCGGGCTCCGGTACGGCGGTGCGTCTCACGCTCCCGGACGAGCCCGTGCACGTCGCCGCCGAGCAGGAGCTCCTCACGAGAATCGTGCAGCCGATCGTCGACAACGCGTGTCGCTACGGTCGCTCGGCCGTCGACGTCGACGTCGTGCGCAACGGATCCGCGGCCTGGGTTCACGTGGTCGACGACGGGCCGGGGGTGACGAGTGACGAGACCGAGCGGATCTTCGAGCCCGGCGCACAGGGCGATGCGGCGACGTCGGCCGGGGACGGCGCGGGGCTGGGGCTGTCTCTGGCGCGGCGGCTCGCGCGCAGCGCGGGCGGTGACGTCACGGTCACCCCCGGAGCCGCGGGCGGCCGCTTCTCCGTCCGTCTGCCGCTCGGCCGATGATCGCCCGGTCTCGTGCCGCCTCTGCCGCTCTCGAGCGTCGCAGCCGCGTCCGTGAGCCTGCCGCCCGGCCGCGCGAGGGACGCATTCAGGCGCCGGTCAGGTCGGCGCTCGTAGGGTCGCGGTCGCGCCGTGAGGATCGGGATCGTCAGCGACTACTACTACCCGCAGCTCGGCGGGATCACCGAGCACGTCCACGGCCAGGCGACCGAGCTCGCCCGCCGCGGACACCAGGTGACCGTGCTGACACCACGGCTGGCCGTCACCCCGAGGACGGTCGACGGGCACGACCTTCCCGACGCGAGCCTTCGACGTCGTCCGGGTCGGACGTGCGTTTCCGTTCTACGTGAACGGGGCGGAGACGCTCGTCTCTCTCGGGGCCACTGTCGCGGACGCTCGACCGCGAGCTCCGACGGCGGCGCTTCGACGTCCTGCACGTGCACAACCCGTTCGGTGCGGCGCTGCCGCTCACCGCGATCAGGCGGTCGCAGGCGCCGGCGACCGTGGGGACGTTCCACAGCGTCCTGGCCCCGCAGCACCCTCTCCTGCGCGGAGCCCGACGGCCGCTCGGCCGGCTCTTCCAGCGGCTCGACGCGTGCGTCTCCGTGTCCGGCGCCGTGGTCGACTGCCTGCAGCCGCACTTCCCGCGGCTCCGCTTCACCACGATCCCGAACGGCGTCGACACCGCATTCTTCTCGCCGCACGCCGAGCCGCTCGCGCAGCTGAAGGGCATGCGGACGATCGTCTTCGTCGGGCGGTTCGATCCGCGAAACGGCGTCCGGCACATGATCGCCTCGTTCGCGGCGCTGCGACGCGTTCGCGACGACGTTCGGCTCGTGATCGTCGGAGACGGCCCGCTGCGACCCCTCGTCGAGCGCCTGGTGCCGGGCGAGCTGCGTCCCGACGTCGTCTTCGCCGGCCGCGTCAACCGCCTGCGGCCGCGCTACCTCGCGAGCGCCGAGATCCTCTGCACGCCGTGCAGCCTCGCGTCGTTCGGGATGGTGTTGCTCGAGGGCATGAGCGCGGGGTTGCCCGTTGTGGCCAGTCGACTCCCCGGCTTCGAGCTCGTGATGCGCGACGGCGTCGACGGGTTGATGGTCGACCGGGCCGACGACCACGAGGGCTTCGCCACGGCGCTCGACCGGCTGCTCAGCGAGCCCCTGCTCGCCCGGCAGATGGGAGCCGCGGGACGCCGGCGCGCGCTGTCGACGTTCTCCTGGCCGGTCGTCACCGACCAGCTCGAGGCGCTGTACGAGCGGGTGCTCGACCGGGGCCGGTCCGAGACGTCGCTCCCGCTCGCCGCGTGACGGAGAAGCATCGCACCTGGGCTGCAGCGGGCGCGGTGGCGACTGGGCTCGTCGCCGGGACGGCGGCGGTCGACCGCAGGCTCGGGACCGTCCCTCTCGTCACGGCGTTCGGAGCCGTGGTCTCCGGGGCGTACCTCACGCGGGACGTTCGCTGCACGCAATCACGTCTTCGGAGCGCCCGTGCGCGTGAATCGAATCCCCGGCTCGTTCGCGCTCACGTTCGACGACGGCCCCGATCCCCGGTTCACACCTGCGATCTGCCGGCTCCTCGCCGAACGCGGGCACCGAGCGACGTTCTTCGTCCTGGCCCGCGCGGTGCGTCGCCACCCGCACCTGGTGGCCGGCATCCTGGACGCCGGCCACGAGGTCGCGTGCCACGGCGACGATCATCGGTTGCTCGCGTTCGCGGCGCCGCGCGAGGTCGAGCGTCAGATCGTCGCCGCGGAGGACGCCGTCCGTCTGGCGACGGGGCGGCTGCCCGTGCGCCTCTTCCGGCCGCCCCACGGCGTCCGGAGCCCGTGGCTCGCGCGGGTCGCCGGGCACCGGGGGTACCGCCTGTGCTCGTGGGACGGTGCCGTGTTCGACACCGCGCAGCCGGGCACGGACGTGATCGCTGCCCGGGTGGTTCGCCTGCTTCGCCCGGGCGCCACCGTGCTGCTCCACGACGGCGACGGATCGGGCCGGGGCGCGTCTCGACAGCAAACGCTCGACGCGCTGCCGACGATCCTCGAGGCGGCGGAACGACGTGGGCTCATGTCGGCATGTCTGAGCACGCTCGTCGCGTGACTCGTGCCCGGCGCCGCAGGTCCGGCCGCCGCCGGGCATACGTCCTCGCCCTCGTCGTGGCCGCGGGGGCGACAGTCGGGGTCTGGACGCTGGCCGAACGGAGCCCCTCGCCAGGGACCGCTGCAGGTACCCGATCTCCCCGTGGCGCCGTGCCCCGACCTCCTGCCACGGAGGGGTCACCGCGTCGGACGGCCGCGTCGGCCGTGCTGGGGCTGCCGAGCTTGCCGCCGGGCCCCGTGCCGGGGTACGTGCTGGTCGCCGACCGCAACAACGACCGGCTCCTCATCCTCTCCCCGAGCAAGAAGATCGTCTGGCGGTTCCCACGTCCGGGCGACATCCGGAGGGGGCAGTCGTTCCGCGACCCGGACGACGCGTTCTTCACACCCGGATTACCGCGGGATCTCGACGAACGAAGAGTTCAACGACCAGATGGCGTTGATCTCGATCGAGCGCCATCGCATCACCTGGTCCTACGGGCGCGCGGGCGTGGCCGGCTCGGCGCCGGGCGAGCTCTCGAACCCCGACGACGCCTACGTCCTCTCGCGCCACCGCATGATGGTCGCCGACATCCGCAACTGCCGTGTGCTGATCGTCGACAGACACCACCGGATCCTGCGCTCGTACGGCTCGCCCTCGCGCTGCTACCACCACCCGCCCGACTCGTTCAGCTCGCCGAACGGCGCGACACCCCTTGCCGACGGCGGCGTCCTGATCACGGAGATCGGCGGTTGGATCGACCGCCTCGACCGGGACGGCAACCTCGTCTACACGGTGCGAACCCCGACGACGTATCCGTCGGACGCGCAGCTGCTCCCCGACGGACGGATGCTCGTCGCGGGATTCAACACCCCGGGCCGGGTCGACATCATCTCCCGCTCCGGCGCAATCACGTGGACGTACGGACCGACCTCGGGCCCGGGGTCACTCGATCGCCCTTCTCTCGCGGTCCGCTGGCCCAACGGGATGATCGCGGTCACCGACGACTGGCACCACCGAATCGTCGTCATCGACCCGAAGACGAAGCGGATCGTCTGGCAGTACGGGCATTTCGGGATCGCCTCGTCCGCACCCGGGTACCTGTCCAAGCCGGACGGGCTCGACCTGCTGCCCGCAGTCGCAGACGGCGGCGGCTCCGCGCCGGCCGCCGCTCCCCGCGCCGCCGCTCGCGCCCGCAGCGCCACCGCCGGGACCACGCGTCGCCGTCTGCGGGTACGAGTCGTGGGCCACCTGCCGACGCCGGCCGCCCGAGTCTCCGTCGTCGCGCTACCCGACGGGGAGATTGCCGCGCTCGGCGGTCTCACCGCGACCGGCTCCTCGGATCAGGTTCTCGCCGGGAGACCGTCCGCGCTGCGGCGGGTCGGGACGCTCCCCGTCCCGACACACGATGCCGCGGCGGCCGCTCTGAGAGGCGGGGTCTTCCTCTTCGGAGGCGGCCAGACGAGCTCGTTCGACGGCATCGAACGCCTCGACCCGGCGACCGGCGCCGTGAGCCGTGTCGGGACGATCGGCGAGCCGTTGTCGGATCTCGGCGCAGCCACGGTCGGGCCGGCCGCGTTCCTCGTGGGCGGCTACACGGGCAGTGCATGGGCGACCGCGATCCAGCGCTTCGTCCCAGGGCATACGCCGTCGGTCGCCGGCCGCCTGCCGGCGGGGCTTCGCTACGCGGGCGTCGCGGCGCTCGGCGGCCGCATCTACGTCGTGGGAGGAGCCACCACCGCCGGAGCGAGCTCGGCAATCCTGTCCTTCGATCCGTCTCGCGGCACCCTGCGGCGGATCGGCTCGATGCCCGAAGCGATCGCCCACGGCGCACTCGTCGCGCTCGGTCGGTCGCTCTACCTGGTGGGGGGCGCCGACGCCGCAGGCACCCCGCTCGCGACGATCATCCGCATCGACCCGCGTACCGGAGAGACCACCGTCGCGGGCTCGCTGCCGCACCCGCTCGCCGACGCGGGGGCGGCAGCGACCGGCGGCGCGATCGTCGTCGTGGGTGGCGAGTCCGCGGCGCCGACCGCAGACGTCCTCGAGATCCGGCCAACCTGATGTCGACGGCTCCGGAACCGGGCCACGGGATCGTGCTCTCCGCAGTCGTTTCGACGAGCCGAGCCCGGTCAGGCGTGACGACCCGGACGACCTCGAGGTTCCGGGCGCTCGGCTCGGGGCCCGTCCGCGAGCGCTCGGGCAGCGGCCCGGCGGGCCGCCGGCGTCGGCGGGCGGATCTGCCTCATCCGGTCTCTGAACCGTTCCGCGTCGTAGGCGATGGCGGCGCAGATCGCGGCAAGCGGGAGCTCGGCGAAGACCGCTTCCGCAACGGCTTCGAGTCGTTCTCCGCCGCCCGAGGACGTGACGACGTCGAACCAGGCGTCGCACACGAGCATCGTGCCGGTCGCCGCGGCGAGCGGCGCCAGCCATCGGGGGCAGCGGACGGCCGACCAGGCCGTGGCGCCGAATGCGGCTGCGAGCGCGACGTCGAACCCGATCCAGGCGAGGTCGTAGTGGTGGGTCACGTGCCGTGACGGGAGCGAGAACGTCAGCCAGAGCGTCCAGGGCACGAGGGCGAGCGCGACGAGCGCCAGCAGGCGCGGCGCCCAGCGGTAGAGGCGGGCCTCCGGTGGCATGAGCACGTTGTACCCTCGCCGCGTGAGCCTCGGGCGCCGGGTGAGGACGACACCCGAGTCGCTCCTCGCCTCTGGCGCGGCGCTCGTCGGCCTCGTCGGCATCGTCTCCTCCCTCACACCCGAGCTCGCGAACCGGTCCGACCTCGTCCGGGGGGTGCTTCCGCCGGGGGTGCCCGCGGCGGCCCGCGTCGGTGCGCTGGCGTTCGGGATCGCGCTGGTCTGGCTCTCGCGGTCGCTGAGCCGCCGACGTCGCCGCGCCTGGCAACTCGCCGTCGCGCTGGTGGTCGCGTCGGCGGGGGCGCATCTCGCGAAGGGGCTCGATTTCGAGGAGGCGATCGTCTCACTGCTGCTGCTCGTCGCGCTCGTCCGCTACCGCCGGCGCTTCGACGTGCCGGGCGATCCTGCGACCGTGCGTCCGCTGCTGGCGCTCGGCGCCGCCGTCGCTGCCGCGGGCGCGTCGACCATCGCGATCGAGCTGCGCGGCAGCGAGCTCCCGGACCGGGCCGCCGACCTCTTCACGGCGGTCGGCCTGCTGCTCGGGTTCGCGGCGCTGTACCTCTGGCTGCGCCCGCTCTCGGTGGCGGTGGTGCAAACCATCGGCGAGCGGGGAGTGGTGCAGGCGCTCGTCGACACGTATGGCCGCGACAGCCTCTCGTTCTTCGCGCTGCGCCGCGACAAGAGCTATCTGTTCTCGCCGAGCCGGCGGGCGTTCCTCGCCTATCGCGTCGTCGCCGGGAGCGCGCTCGTGAGCGGCGATCCCGTCGGAGACGAGCGGGAGTTCGACGCGCTGCTCGGGGAGATGTTCCGACTGGCGCGCGCCCACGGCTGGCGGCTCGCCGTGCTGGGAGCGTCGGCGGAGCAGCTCGACCGCTACCGGCGGCTCGGCCTGCGCCCGATCTCGATCGGGGACGAAGCGGTGCTGCGGCCCGCGACGTTCTCGCTCGAGGGTCGTGCGATACGCAAGGTGCGCCAGTCCGTCTCCCGGTTGACGAAGGCCGGCTACCGCCTGCGCGTCATCGCCGCCGAGGACGCCGACCACGGGCAGCGCGCCGTCTTCGACGAGGTGTCGCGGCTGTGGCGCGGCAACCAGCCCGAACGGGGCTTCTCGATGTCGCTCGACGACCTCTACGCGCCCGGCACGCTGCTCGCCGTCGCCGAGCACGAGGACGGCACCGTCGGCGGCTTCCTCCATCTCGCGCCGACCCCGGCGGGCGGCGGCTGGTCGCTGAGCACGATGCGGCGGCGACCGCAGACGCCGAACGGCCTGATCGAGTTCCTGATCGTCGAGACTCTCGCGTGGGCCAAGGAGCAGCACGTGACCGAGGTCTCGCTCAATTTCTGCGCATTCACGGACCTCCTCTCGCCCGAGCGCGCGATCGGCCGGCCGCGGCGCCTGGTTCGACGCGTCCTCCTCGCAGCCGACGGCGTCTTTCAGCTCGAACGGCTCTACGCCTTCAACCGAAAGTTCTTCCCGGAATGGCGGCCCCGCTACGTGTGCGTCGAGAAGCTCTCCGACCTGCCGCTCGTCGGCTTCGCGTACCTCCGCGTCGAGTCTCTGCTCGTGCCTCCCGGGCCGTGGGTGCGACGTGAGCGCAATCTCGCGCCGCACTGAGCGGCGCGCAGTCGTGCCGCGAACCTACGCCCGCGGGGCGCGTGCTCAACGGCCGGAAGGACGTCGCTCAGCCCGCAGGACGGCTCGCGCCCGGCGTGACGAGCCCGGACTCGTACGCGAAGACGACCACCTGCACGCGGTCGCGGACTCCGAGCTTCTGCAGGATCCGTGCGACGTGCGTCTTCGCAGTCGCCTCGGTGATCACGAGCCGCTCGCAGATCTCGGGGTTCGACAGCCCCTGTACGAGCAGGTCGAGCACCTCGCGCTCGCGCGGCGTCAGCTCGGCGACGGAGGGTGGGGGCGACGGCGAGGCGGTGGCCGGCTGCCGCGCGAACTCCTCGATCACGGCACGGGTGACGGCCGGCGCGAGGAGCGCGTCGCCGCTCGCGACGATCCTCACCGCGGCGACGAGCTCCTCCGGGGGCGCGTCCTTGAGCATGAAGCCGCTCGCGCCGGCGCGCAGCGCCTCGTAGACGTAGGAGTCGAGCCCGAACGTCGTCAGGATCAGCACGCGCGTCGCGGGTCGCCGGTCGACGATGCGGCGGGTGGCCTCGATCCCGTCGAGCACCGGCATCCGGATGTCCATCACGACGACGTCGGGTCGCAGCCGCAGCGTCTCCGAGACGGCGTCCTCGCCGTCGCCGGCCTCGCCGACGACGGTCGTCTCCGGCTCGCTCTCGAGGATCTTGCGCAGCCCGACCCGGACGAGCGCCTGGTCGTCTGCGATCAGGACCGTCGTCATCGGGTCGGCAGCAGGACTCGGACGCCGAAGCCACCGCTCTCCCGCCTGCCCGCCTCCAGGCGGCCGCCATAGAGGGCGACGCGCTCGCGCATCCCGACGAGCCCGTGCCCGCCGCTCGCCACGGGGGCGTGCGCGCCCGCGCCGTCGTCGGCGATCTCGAGCTCGAGCGAGTCCGGGTCGTACCGGACGCGGACGACGGCGCGCGCCTCGCCCGCGTGCTTGAGCGCATTCGTGAGCGCCTCCTGCACGATCCGGTATGCGGAGAGCTCGATCCCGACCGAGAGCTCGCGCGGCTCCCCTTCGACATGCAGGTCGACCGGCAGGCCCGCGGCGTGCACCTGCGCCACGAGCGTCGGCAGGTCGCCGAGCCCCGGCTGCGGCGCGAGCGGGTCGGCGCCCTCGCTCCGCAGCATCCCCACCAGACGGCGCATCTCCGTGAGCGCGTCCCGTCCGATCTGCTCGATCGTGGCGAGCACCTCCTTCGTCGACTCGTTGCGGCGGTCGAGGACGCGGCGTTCCGCGCCTGCCTGCACGACCATCATCGAGACGTTGTGCGCGATCGCGTCGTGCAGCTCGCGCGCGATCCGCGCCCGCTCCTCGACGACCGCCTCCCGCGCCGCGACGTCGCGCTCCCGTTCCGCGAGCCTGACCCTCTGGTCGCGGTCGCCGAGCACGACCCGGACGAGCACCATCACGACCGCGGCGACGACCGTGAAGGAAACGACGGCGTCCACGCTGCTGTCCGCCGACACCGCCGCGGGGATGAGGTCGCTGGCAACGAAGAAGACGAGCCCCACGACGAACCACCGGGTCGTCGTCCACGCGGCCAGCGCGTAGAGCGCGCAGAACCACGCCACGGCGACGACGGGCGGGCCCGACGGCGAGGTCGTGAGCTCGAGCGTCGCGCCGACGACGAGCACCGCCTGCACGCCGATGCCGACAGCGGCCGGGTAGCGGCGCCGGATGGCGACCGATCCGGTGACGGCCGCGGTCACGACCGCCGCCGCGAGACGATGGGCCGTCGTGCCCGAACCGAGCCACACCTGGACCTGCGCCAGGACGGTGAGCACGACGGCGAGCGGCACGTCGACCTTCGCCGCATCGAGACGCTTCGGCACGCGTGCACCGTAGACCGGCGTGCCGCCGCTGTCATCAGCCGGTCTGCCGATCCGGTCGGGCTCGAAGATCGGCCGATCGGCGGACGCGAAGATCGGCTGCTCGCGCGACGACGTCGCGGGCGCGGGCTCCTAGCGTCGGAGAGGCCAGCAAACGCGGAAGGAGCATCAGGATGAACGACCAGGGTCTCTCGCGGCTCGGCCGCATCGCGCCGCTCGCGGGCGCCGCGTACGCCGTCGCGACCGTCGCCGGCGACCTGACGATCGGGAAGTTCCCGGACTCCGGGACGTCGCCATCGAGTCTCGCCGACTTCTACGCGGCGCACCACGCCCGCGTCGCGGCCGGCGGCATGGTGCTCGCGTGGGGAGCGATCCTCCTCGCCGCGTTCGGGTGTGCCCTGTGGGACCGCGTGCGTCGCAGCGGCGCCCACCCCGCCGTCGGCGTCGCGGTGCTGATCGGCGTCGCGGCGGCTGTCGTCGCCGATCTCCAGGGGGCGAGCACGTACTGGATCCTCGGGCACGTCTCCACGGAGGCCGACGTCACGCCGCCGGCGCTGCAGGCCTGGCACGTCGCGGGCTCGGAGGGAGGTCTCGCGGGCGGCGTCGCGATCCTGCTCCTCGCCGTCGGCGTCGCCGGAGTCCTCTGGCGCACCGTGCCGCGCTGGCTCGCGTGGCCGGCGCTCGCGCTCGCATTGCTGCAGATGACGCCGATCGGCTTCTTCGCGTCGCTCGCCTTCCTGCTCTGGGCCCTCGTCACCGGCGTCGCGCTCGCCTTCCGCCCGTCGGCCGGCGAGCCCTCCGGCCGCGCAGCCTCGATCGGCGCGGCCGCGCTGTCGGAGCGCTGAGAGCCGGCGCGTGCTCGAACGTGCGCAGCCCGCCCCCGACGCTTCCGTCGCGAAGGAGACCTACCACCCGGACGAGGCGTCTGCCGACTGGCCCGGCGACTGCCGGCCGCACGGCCTCGTCGCATGGCTGGCCGCCGGGCCCGACCGGTGCGGGAGCCGTAGCTCCCGCACCGGCGGACCGGAGGCAGGGCTTACCCGCCGAAGGCTGCCGAAGCGAGCGCGTGGTACGCGTAGAGCGCGAGCTCGCACTGGGCGTGGTTGTTGATCGTGAAGGTGACGAACGGCCACCCCAGGCCCTCGTCGAGGTAGAGCCCGGGGTACGTGAACTTGAACGTCATCCCCGGTCTCGGGATCGGTGACCCCGTTCTCGAACTGCGTGCAGCGCTGGTCGAGCGAGAGGAGCACGTCCGGGTCCTCGTCGGACGGGAACCGATACGCCGCGACGTCCTCTCCGATCGTCGACACGCACGCGCCGTAATCGGTGTAGCCCGTCCCGGGAAGCGCGACGAGGGCCTTGCACGCGGTCGCGGGGTTGGCGATCACCTGCTGCCGCCCGGCGCCCGCGGACGCCGCGAGGGCAGCCGCGGCGAGCGAAACGAAGCCGAGTGCGAAGAGCTTCTTCATCTTGCTTCCTCTCCTATCCTCGTGCCAGGCACTGCGTGTCTGTCGTGCTCTGGGCCTTGTCGTTGTAGAAGTCGCCGAGGTTCTTCGAGCCCTCGAACGAGAGGTTGCCCGCCGTCGCGTCCTGGATGACGTGGTTGATGAACGGCCGAACGCGGCTGCCGTCGGGCAACGTCAACTGCGCGAGGTACGGGGCGCAGTACCCCATGTTGTTCTGCTTGAACTCGTGCGGGAACGGATCACGATCCGCCCACGCACCGCCCGCGAACGCGAGCGTGCCGACAGCAAGCGCCACGACGGTCGACGTCAGTCTGCGCATCTCTCCCCCTTCCTCCCCAGTGGTGCGTGACGACCGATCGTACACACACCTCACGGGTGGCGTTGACGCATCCGCGGTGTTCCGCGACCGTCGAGGGACCGGCTAGAGTAGAAGACCGCGCGCCGCGCGAACTACCTGCAAATCGCGCATTTCTGCCCCCGTAGCTCAGTGGATAGAGTAGCGGGCTCAGCGTCGGCCGCGGCCGGGATCTCTCGACGCGAACAGTGCATCCAGCCGGTCCATCGCGGACGCCGTGCCGCTCGCGACCAGTATGTCGCCGGCTTCGAGCACGAGGTCCCCGGGAGGCTGCGGGATCAGCTCGCCCTCGCGGCGCCGCACAGCGGCCACGATCGTGGAGCCGGCGACGTCCGCCAGCGCGCGCCCGATACCGTCACAGGTGGCCGACACCTCGATCTCCTCGAGGCGATACTCGGGTGCGACGTCGACGAGGTCGGCCACCTGTGGATGGAGCGCGAGCCGCGCCATGTCGGATCCGCTCGACTTGTACGGTGAGATCACGCGATCGGCCCCTGCACGTCGCAGCTTCGCCTCGGACTCGTCGCGGCCCGAGCGAGCCACGATCGTGAGGTCGGGTCGGAGCTCGCGCGCGGTCAGCGTGATGAAGATATTGTCCGCGTCCGAGTCGACGCAGGCGATGAGAGCGTGCGCCCGCTCGATCCCGGCCTCACGCAGGATTGACTCCTCCGACGCCTCGCCCTCGACGTACGGGATGCCGCCGGCCTCGGCCGCCTGCAGGCTCTCCGGGTTCGTGTCGATCACGACGAGGGGGGCGCCAGCGGCGCGGAGGTCTCTCGCCACCTGCTGCCCCACCCGGCCAAACCCGCAGATCAGGTAGTGGTCGGAGTGTGCGTTGATCACACGCTGCCTCCTGTGTGTCCGCAGCAGGCCGGTGACGTGGCCGACGACGAAGAACTCGGTGATCGCCACCAGGGCGTACAGGAGCGTACCCACGCCGAGGACGATGAGCACCACTTTGATCACCTGGCCGGCGATCGTCTCCGGTGATGGCACTGAGCCGACGGTGGCGATCGTGTCGACGGTCCACACGAAGGCGAACCACGCCGTGACGTGCTCGGTGAGCACGAAGCCGAGCGTTCCGGCCAGGAGCAGCGTGACGATCACGGCGCCGAGTTGCGCGAGCCGCTTGAGGAAGACGACGATGTCCCGGTGGGCTCGCGCCTGTTCTCCCGGCGTCGCGACCCCCAACCGACCCTCAGCCACCGGTGCAGATGCTAGACGGTCAAGCGAATGCCCGCGAGAGCATCCACGACTCAGACGACGGAAGAATCGAGCCGAGGCCTTCCTGATGGTCTTCCGCCATCTACCAGTCATCCATCGAGGCAGTGACCGGGACCGCGTGATCGGCTCCCGAGGGCCCGGACTCGGTCAGCCGACTGGCGGGTGCGTGGTTCGCGTGCCAATAGCCAGTCACCGCCTGGCCATCAGACGACGCACGCATCGCCGGCGCCCGCGCCTAGCGGAGCCGTTCCTCGATCCAGTCGCCGCCGGACGACGGCGACGCTCGAGGCGCTGCTCGGGTCGAAGACTCGACTGCACCGCAGGCTCGCCCAGGCGGCCGGCACGAATGGCGAGCAGCACAGCATCAGCCCTTGATTGATCTCCCGCTCGGCAGAGGGCAGGAATCGCACAGGTGATCACAGGCCAATAGCTGGCGCGACCAGTCGCATGTGACCCGTTGGGTCGCTTCTGGGAGCCCCGTCGTGTCCAACTTGCCAAATCACTTGCCAAAGCGCCTGGCCCGCAACCCGCCGATGATCCGTGAAACGGAGAAACCCGCTCCGCGAGCGGGTTTCCAGAGACGGGAGCGACGGGGACTCGAACCCGCGACCTCCGGCGTGACAGGACAAGCGTCGATCCCGGTGTGGCAGCCGCATCGTCCGACGACACACCTTGCGCGCTCAGTGGATAGAGTATTCGGGAGGCCAAATTCCAGGAAATACCTGCAAATCAGCCATTTTTCGCCCCCGTAGCTCAGTGGATAGAGCAGCGGTTTCCTAAACCGCGTGCGCAAGTTCGATTCTTGCCGGGGGCATCAGCCACGAGCCCGCTCGGGATGCGGGATTGCGGCACCCCCGAGCGTCGCAGCGGGTCGCCCTTGTGGGCTCCGTCTACCAACGGTCTACCAACGGAGCTTGAAGCGTTTGGGAAGCTCATTCAGGGGGAGTAGTACCTCGGTCAGGATCCCGTCTTGTTCGACAGGAAATCGAACAAGTACCCGCGAACCGGCGTGACGAGGGCTCTCGATGCGTGCTGCAAATATCCTGCAAATGAGCGGGCTGTCGCCGGGCGCACCCGGGTCGTGCGTGGCACGCGATCGTGCAGCACCCACGACGCAAGCCCATCTGCGTGAGCCCGATCGATGAAGCAGTCTCAACCGTCGCGGAGACGATGATCTGACCCGTGTCGGCGGAGGAGCTCGCCTATCTGACGCCCGAGGCGCGCGCCCGCGTCGTGATCGACCGGATGCTCGACGCGGCGGGCTGGGCGGTGCAGGACGCACGCGGGGTCAACCTTGCGGCGTCGCGCGGCGTCGCGGTGCGCGAGTTCGTGTTTAAGCCGCCGCACGGGCGGGCCGACTACCTGCTCTTCCTCGACGGGCGCGCGGTGGCGATCGTGAGGCGAAGAAGGAGGGGGAGACGCTGACCGGGGTCGAGTGGCAGAGCGCGAAGTACGTCGACGGTCTCCCGGACGAGCTTGATCCCGCGATCGAGGGCGGCTTGCCGTTCGTCTACGAGTCGACGGGGACGGAGACGCGCTTCACGAACGGGCTCGACCCGGATCCCGCGAGCCGTCCGGTGTTCTCGTTCCACCGACCCGAAACGCTGGCCAGCTGGCTCGACGAGGTGCGCCGCCACCCGACCGCACCCACGCTCCGACACCGGCTTCGCGCGCTGCCGACGCTCCAGCTGACCGGGCTCTGGCCCGCGCAGCACACGGCGATCTCCAACCTGGAGCGCTCGCTCGCAGCGAACCGGCCGCGGGCGCTGATCCAGATGGCGACCGGCTCGGGGAAGAGGTGTTTGCGCGGTGACGTCGCGCTACTTTCGGTGGAGCTCGACCGCGAGGGCCCCGTCGGTGGTGCGGAGCTCGAGCCGCGAGCCTTCGACCCGGTAGGTGGCGGCTGTCTCGAGCGCGGCGAGGTAGCGCGTTTCCTGCTCGCTGACGCCTGCTGGCTCCTCGCAGTGCTTCCTGGTCGAGGCCACCGGGCCGATCGAGATCTTCGGAGCGCTGGCCTTGTAGCTCGCGTTGTAGTCGTTGCAGCCGGCGAAGCCCGTCAGACTCCCGCTCTTCCCGAACACCGCGGTGACCTTCGTGTCCGCAAGCACGCTCACGACGGCCTGCTTGCCGTTGTTGTAGGCGAGCACGTCCCACGACGTCCCCGCCAGCGCTTGGGTCTGGGCCTTGAACGTCGCGAGCCCTTGACCGCCCGCCGACTTCAGCGTCAGGGTCCCTCCGCTGACGACGAAGCGCCGTGCTCCGGAGAGGGTTCTCAGGAATGCGGTCTCCTGGCGCTGGATCGGCGGGGCGCATGCCATCTGCGTCGTAGCGAGCGGCAAGATCCGGATCGTGCTCCCGGACACCTTGTAGCTGCCCGTGTAGCGGTTGCACCCCGCCGACCCGGAGACGCGGCGCTTCGCGGTGAACTCGGAGGTGAGCTCCGTGCCCTTGAGGGGTGCCTTCCCCGCGAGCGAGGCAAGGACCCAAATCTTGCCGGGCAACGAACTCCCCGCTGTCGTCTGCGAGCTCGTCGCAACCGCCGTCGCTGCAGAGACCGCCAACACGGCGACCGACACCGACCCAACGACCAGAACCGGTAACGACTTGGGCAGCATGCGTCTCCTCATCGTGAATCCGTCCGAGGCTCCGACACTACAGAGGGCGGGATCAACTCGTCATCACACGGCCGGAGAGAGGAAGGCGCCATCGCGTTCTTCCGGATGAGCGGCGGGGTACGCGGTCTGCGTCGATGCGCCGAGTCGGGGCCCGTCAGGTCACCCAGCGCTCATGCCGAGTGACGCTCAGCAAGACATCTCGCATGCGCGGCGATAGAGGAGTCTGGCCCTGAAGGCCGTCTGCTCCCTGGATCAGACCTGTCGGGTCGTCCCGGCGAGGGAGGTGCCGACAGGCGCCCGCAGGCTCCAGGTGAACCGAGAATCCTACTCGAGATGGTTCCGCGCGCCGCAAGCCAGAGTGCAGGAGGTGATCCCATGCCGGACAATCTGAGCGAGCGGCAGGGCGCCGATGAGAGTCACGGTCGCGCTTCAGTCGGCAACCCCGCTCCGTCGGGCCATTTGCTTGCTGTCACGACGGGTTGACGCGCGCAGCCAGAAGTGGGACGATGACCGCGTAGTCGGAGAGGAGCGCATCTTGCGCACTGGTCACGCTAACCCTCTCTGCGGCCACGCCGGAACGATCGGCCAGGTGACGCTGTGTCGTCATCCTGAACAACGCGCGTTGGACTCGTGTCGCCGTGGCCGATCCGGATAGAGACCTTCGCTTCGAGGCCACCGTCCATCCGGGAGACGCGGACGTCCCGCTCGAGAGCGTCGCTGACCTCGACCTCGACCGTATTCCGGATCCGCAGCGTGGGGTCCGCCTGCTTGTTACGACGGATGAGATCGTGGCGCTGCTCGAGCGCGGTTACGAGGTGCGGTTGCAGCGGCTCGCGCGTCTCGAGCCTCTGAGCTCGGACCTGCGCCTCGATGACGATGCGGCGATCGCGTGGCTTGAGAAGCGGGTTCAAGGGATCCCGCGCGAGGAGGGCCAGTCCTGATGTATCGCAGCGTGGGGCAGCTCGACTCGCTTTCCCAGCTTCTCGCGTCCTGGTTCCCCGGCTATTTCATGCGCTTTGCACTTCCCGAGCCCTCTGTGCAGGGCCGCTCGGTCTTCGCCCTGCGTCTGCGCGCGGGTGGCGGCGGGGAGCGTCGCGGCGTCATGGTCGTGGGTGGGACGCATTCGCGCGAGCTAATGAACCCTGACGCGATCATCGAACTGGCCGTCGACCTGTTCGTGAGCCATGTGACCGGTAGCGACATCACGTATGGCAATCGCACGTGGTCGGCGGCCGACATCAAGCTGATCCTGGAGACACTCGACCTCTGGCTCGTTCCGTGTATGAACCCCGACGGCCGCGAGTACGTCATGAACGTCGACAATCTGTGGCGCAAGAACCGGCGCGACAACCCGGGGACTGCATGCGACGGCGTTGATCTCAACCGCAACTTCGACGTCCTCTGGGGCGTCACGCAGGGGCAGACGTCGTGCGCCCAGTGCAGCGAGGTGTATTGCGGCCCCGAGGCGTTCAGCGAGCCCGAGACCCGCAATATCCGCAACGTGCTCGACACACGCCGAGTGGACTGTTTCGTCGACGTGCACTCGTACTCCGAGCTCGTCCTGTGGCCGTGGGGTCATGCGCCGTCGCAGACCGTCGATCCGACCAAGCGCTTCACCACCTTGCCGTCCGGGACGTGCGCCCCGATCGGTGTGGCCGGGTACCAGGAGTACATCCCTCCGAGGGACCTCCAGCGCTTCCGGACCGTTGCGAGTCGCATCGTCAGCGCCATCTCCTCGGTGCGAGGTCGCACCTACACCAGCGAGCCGTCGATCGCGCTCTACCCGACGACCGGTACGCAAGGCGACTACGCCTACTCACGGCACATCGCGAACCCCAAGCTCCGCAAGACGTACGGCTTCACCTTCGAGACGGGCCCATGGGTCGGCAACGCCGCGGACTCCTTCCACCCGGCCGACCCGGCCCTCATCAAGCGCGACGCGAAAGCCGGGCTGATCGCGTTGATGCAGCAATGCATTTGCTCGATCGAGCTCATCGGTGCGCGCTTCTTCAAGACTGACGCCGACGTAGCCGAGTTGCGCCAGCTCCGAGACGATTCGCTCGCAACCACGGAGGCCGGCCGCGAGTGGATCGCTTTGTTCGAGCGCGCGCAGCTTCCGATTCTCACGACGCTCATGGCCGACGAGCAGCTCTCGACTCAAGCAGCAAGCTTGGTGAAGCGAGCCGCTGAGCTGGTTAGAAGCAATCGCACGCGCATTCGCGACGCCGACGTCGACGACGCCGTCCAGTTCGTTCGGGCGTTGGGTAAGACACCTGCGGCCGAGCCAGTGCGCGCCGAGCTCCGCGCAGTTGAGCACCGGCTCGACGCCTTGCGGGGCGTGACCGGCGCGCGTGCGCTGGCGTCCTTGATCGCCGAACCACCCAAGAGCCGCGCGCCTAGACCGCGCCCGAGCACCCGGAGATAGCCCGACCAGCGTTGCCGTCGATTTGGGGCCATTTGCTCCCAGCTTGACCCTCAGAGCAAGGCGACCTATGATCGGCCCGCCCTCAGTTCTTCGATAAGAGAGGTTGCGAGTGCCCGTTTTCGAGTGGGCTGCGACCATTAGCGCGGGACAGACACACCGGTGGTGGACTGGAGGCAACGGCTGGTACACGCACGATCAGACCCCGCAGCTTGATGCCCACGCAATAGCGACGTTCCCAGAAGGAATCTCGTTCACGGGCATAGGTGTCCCGCTGACCTACGGCGAGTTCACTTGCAAGCTCGAATCCACAGACTGGTTCGGTAACGACTTCTACACGTACTACGTGACCGTGAAGAACATCGGCTCGGAAACAGCCATGTATCACATGAGGGTGTGGGTGCCCTGATGGCGCGGGTTCACGTCTTCTACGACAGTTACGGCACGATCGTGTCGGTCGTCGAGATCAAGTCTGACCGCTCGGCTCCTCCGGCTGGGCTGATGCCTATGGAAGGCGTCGGAAGTCTCGATACCCGACTCGGCGATGACGAAACAGTGCTCAATGTCCACGCGAGCTATCGGGTCGATCTTTCGGCTAAGCAGCCGAAGCTGGTCCGCAACGGCCCAGACAAGAAAGCCTCGCCGGACAAGAAGTCAGCGTAAGGCCGATCGGTCACCCGCGCGCCGAAGCTTCTAACCCGTCCCGTAGGTCGGGGTGACGCCGTGGCCGACGGGTTCAGCTCCTGCCGGGGGAAACCTCTTCTCTGTGAGGCAGTTGTGGGACGGTGGCCCCCTGATTCGGTGGGGTTCAATCGGTTTCCATACGTCGCCCTGTTCCAGGATGAGCCGCCCGGCGCCGACGAAGGGGACGTTCAGGAGACCGAGGCCGACGTCGGCTGACCTGGCAGCCTGCCCGTCTCACGCGCCCGGTGCTCGACAACGCTCCAGCGCCACACCGCCGAACGGCCAAGCCGCCCGAGCGGCACCGGGAAGCCAGCGCTCGAGGCAAGCACATTTGCGCGCTGCGGCGAGATTCCAAGACGCAGCGCGACGTCGACGGCGATGACTCGATCATAGGGCGGGCCGAGCGTGGCGGCTGACACGCTGCCCGGTAAGGCTCGGCAGGTCCCTGCGCGCTACGGCGCTTCCGGCGGCGCGCTCTCGTTCACTCCGATCCCGGTCTCGGGGTCGAAGAAGTGGAGGCGCGCGACGTCGACCTCGACTGCGAGCGGCTGCCGCTCGCGCGCCTCGCTCGCCCGCTCGAGGCGGGCGACGAACGTGACGCCCTCGCCGCGGGCCCGACCGGCGGCGATCCGCGCCTCCTGGTCCTCGGCGGCCTCGACGACGAGCGCCTCGACGACCTCCCGTGTCGTGACGGCGTCCGCCTCCACGTTGAAGTGGACGAACACCTCTGAGCCCATGTCCTCGCGGATGTCGCAGAAGACGGAGAGGACGCGGTCGGGATGCGTCTCGCGCACCAGCGCGGCGTCCTCCATGTCCTCGGGGCGGATGCCGAGCACGACCTGACGCCCCTCGTAGGCGGCGAGGCCCGGGTGGCGCTCGAGCGTCGATCGCCCGAGATGCAGCCGGTGCGGGCCGAAGGAGGCCCAGATGTCGCCCGCTGTGCCGGCGGGCTCGATCCTCGCGATCACGAGGTTCATCGCCGGTGAGCCGATGAACTCGGCCACGAACAGGTTCCGCGGCCGCTCGTAGAGCTCCTTCGGCACGGCGACCTGCTGGAGCAGGCCGCCACGCATCACGGCGACGCGGTCGCCCATCGTCATGGCCTCGGTTTGGTCGTGCGTGACGTAGATGGTCGTCACCCCGAGGTCGCGCTGGATCCGGGAGATCTCGGCGCGCATCTCCACGCGCAGCTTCGCGTCGAGGTTCGAGAGCGGCTCGTCCATCAGGAAGGCCTGCGGGTTGCGGACGATCGCACGCCCCATCGCCACGCGCTGCCGCTGCCCGCCGGAGAGCGTGCGCGGCTTCTTGTGGAGCGAGTCCTCGAGGCCGAGGATGCGCGCCGCCTCGCGCACCCGCGTGTCGATCTCGCCCTGCGGGAGACCGCGCATCTTGAGCGGGAAGCCCATGTTCTTCGCCGCGTTCATGTGCGGGTAGAGCGCGTAGTTCTGGAACACCATCGCGATGTCCCGGTCTTTCGGGGGCAGGTCGTTGACGACGTGGCCGTCGATCATCACCCGCCCCGAGGTGATCGTCTCGAGCCCGGCGACCATTCGGAGCGCGGTGGTCTTGCCGCAGCCCGACGGCCCGACGAACACGACGAACTCGCCGCTCCGCACGTCCAGCCGGAGGTCGGAGACGGCCTTCGTCCCGTCCGGGTAGATCTTCGTCAGGCTCTCGAGCGTGATCTCGGCCACCTCGGTCTCCGCAGCCGCAATCTACTAGCATCCGGCCGGTCCCATGGAGGCGCAGGCTGCGCGGTGGAAACCGGCTGGTCGACGCTGGCGGCACGCACTCGAGAGCCGCCGCGTCCTCGCGCCGCTCCTCATCGCCCCGGCCGTCATCTTCATGCTGCTCGTGGTGGGCGTCCCGTTCGCGTGGGCGATCTACCTCAGCTTCACGGATGCGATCGGCGGCTCGCTCAGCGGCCACTGGATCGGCTTCGACAACTTCACGAACGCCTGGCACGACGAGAACTTCCGTCGCGCCCTCCGCAACACGCTGATCTTCACGCTCGCCTCGCAGGCGATCGTCGTCGTCGGCGCCGCCGTTCTCTCGAACTTCCTCGTCCGGGACTTCCGCGGCAAGTGGATCATCCGCTTCCTCGTCGTCCTCCCCTGGGCGGCCCCGGTCGTCCTCTCGACGATCACGTGGCTCTGGCTGCTCGACTCGCTGTACAGCGTCCTCAACTGGACGCTCGCGCGGCTCCACCTCGACCACGCGCTCGTCTGGCTGCTCGGCACGGCGCACATCGAAACGGGCGCGCAGGTTCCGCTGCAGTGGCTCGGTCGCCCGAACCTCGCGTTGGTCGCCATCACGGTCGTGCACGCGTGGCGGATCCTCCCGTTCGCAGTGGTGATCTTCATCGCCGGCCGCGCGTCGATCCCGAACGAGGTCGAGGACGCGTCGAGGATGGACGGCGCGACCGGGATCAAGAAGCTGTGGTACGTCGACCTGCCGCTCCAGCTCCCGATCGCGCTCGTCGCCGTGCTCTTCGGGATCGTCTTCACGGCGGTGGACTTCGCCGTCGTGTACCTCCTCACGCACGGCGGCCCGTTCAACTCCACGCAGGTGCTGCCGACCTGGGCCTACGCCGTCGGGATCGACTCCGGCTCGCTCGGCGCGGGCGCGGCGATCTCGCTGTTCCTGTTCCCGCTCCTCGTGCTCGTCACGATCCTGATGCTGTTCTTCGCCCGACGGGCGCAGGTGACGTGATGACCAGGCGCCAGACGATCGTCACCTACCTCGTCGTGGTGCCGTTCGCGATCTTCCTCGCGTTCCCCTTCTTCTTCGCGCTGATCACGATGTTCAAGACGAACCTCGACCTCGCGAACGTCGAGCACTCGCCGTACACCTACAACGACCTCCAGGGCCACCTCCACTGGGACTTCTGGAACTACGCGACGTTCGAGCACGTCCGGTTCCTGTTCGAGGACACGAACTACCCGACCTGGCTCCTGAACACCGCCATCGTGGGGGGCGCGGTCGTCGTCATCACGCTGCTCCTCGCCATGCCCGCCGGATACGCGCTCGCGCGGCTCGCGGGAAGCTGGGGCCAGGGAGCCGGGGTCGGGATCTTCCTCGTCTACCTGATCCCGCCGACGCTGCTCTTCCTCCCGCTCTCCCGGCTCGTGACGCAGCTCGACCTGAAGGACTCGCTCTGGTCGCTGATCCTCGTCTACCCGTCCTTCACCGTCCCGTTCGCGACCTGGCTCCTGATGGGATTCTTCAAGACGATCCCGCAGGAGCTCGAGGAGGCGGCGCTGATGGACGGCGCGTCGCGGCTCAAGGCGCTCTACATGATCGTGCTGCCGATCTCGCTGCCCGGAATCCTGACCGTCGTCATCTTCGCCTTCTCGCTCTGCGTGAACGAGTTCATCTACGCGTTCACGTTCATCTCGAGCTCCGAGCAGCGGACGGTCTCCGCGGGCATCCCGAACGACCTGATCCGGGGCGACGTCTTCTTCTGGCAGTCGCTGATGGCGGCAACGCTGATCCCGACGATTCCGCTCGCGCTCCTCTACAACGCCTTTCTCGACCGGTTCATCAAGGGCTTTACAGGAGGCGCATTCCGTTAGAGAATCGAGGCCCGAAAGGAGGAACACTCGTGGCAGACGCAGCCGACGAAGTCGCAGGTGCGAGTTCGTCGCTGACCCGCGGTGACCTGCTGAAGAGAGGCACGGCCGCCGCGTTCGCGGTCAGCATGTTCGGGGGCCTGACCGACAAGGCCCTCGGGTTCTACGGCCCGCTCGAGTTCGCCCACAAGCAGCTCGCGGGCGATCTCAGGATCATGACGTGGGCCCACTTCGTCCCCGACTACGACAAGTGGCTCGACGGGACGTACGTCAAGCAGTGGGGCGAGGCGAACGACGTCGAGGTCAAGGTCGACCACATCAACAACGCGCTGCTCTACAGCACCGGCGCCTCGGAGGTCGCCGCCCAGAGCGGCCACGACCTCTTCTGGTTCATCTCGCCGCCGTCGACGTTCCAGAAGCAGGCGATCCCCGTCACCGACCTCGTCCAGGAGGTGTCGAAGAAGGTCGGCCCGATGGCGCCCGTCGCCCGGAAGAGCACCTACAACCCGAAGACGAAGCAGTTCTACGGCTTCCCGGAGGGCTACGCGCCCGACCCGATCCAGTACCGGCGGAGCATGCTCCAGGAAGCGGGGGTGAGCCTCAGGACCTGGGACGACCTGCGCAAGGGGGCCGCGAAGCTGAAGCAGATCGGGCATCCGGTCGGCCTCGGCATGTCCAACGAGATCGACTCGAACATGCTGCTCACCTCACTCCTCTACTGCTACGGCGGCTTCATCCAGAACCAGCAGAACCAGATCGTCATCAACCAGGGCTCGAACCGGAAGGGCGCGATCGAGGCGCTCGGGGTGATGCGCGACATCTACCGCACCGGCATGTCCGACGAGGTGTTCGCGTGGACGGCCGCGTCGAACAACCAGGCCTTCCTCGCCGGGAGGCTCTCGGTGGCGCTGAACGCGATCTCGATCGCCCGCTCGGCCGAGGACTCGGGGAACCAGGCCCTGTCGGACGACACGTGGCTCGCGTCGATCCCGCGCGGCCCGGTGATGCGCTTGGGGAACGAGCACGTGATGGGCGTCTACCTGATCTGGAAGTTCGCGAAGAACAAGGAGGCCGCGCAGAAGTACGTCGTCGACCAGATGCTCAACTACCGCGACCACTTCATACGCAGCAAGTACTACAACTTCCCGCCCTGGACCGGCTCGATCAAGGGCGGCTTCAAGGAGATCCGCAAGATCACCGCGCAGGACGCGCACAAGCCGAAGGGCAAGTACACGGTCCTCACGACGATCGCCGAGAAGTACACGACGAACCCCGGCTACCCGGGCAACACGACACCCGTGATGGACGAGATCTTCAACACGTTCCTGATCCCGCAGATGTTCGCCGAGGTCGCCCAGGGGAAGTCGACCCCCGCCGAGGCGGTCTCGGCCTTCGCAGCCAAGGCGCAGTCCATCTACCGCAAGTGGCACAACCAGAAGCTCGTATAGAGCCGGAGCGATCTCGGTCAGCCGAGGGCCCCGTACGGGGCCCTCGGCTCGAATCGGCAGGATCGCCGCCACGTCACCGGACCGGATCGTCCCCCGGTTCGGTGCGAGTCATGGGAATCACGTATCTGCCGTGTGGCGGACTGCCGATGGAGAACCGGCGCGGACCGAGCACGCTTGTGGTGTGGAGATGCCTCCCGACAACCTCACCGCGCGCGCGGCTCGCTGGAGCACCCGTCATCGACGGCTCGTCCTCGTCGGGTGGCTGACGTTCGTGGTCGTCGCGTTCGTGGCCGGAACGGCGACGGGCCTGGTCGAGATGAAGGACGAGGACTTCGCGATCGGCGACTCGCGGGCGGCGGAGAGGATCCTGGCCGAGGAGTTCCCGGCCCAGCGCGCGAGCGAGATGGTGTTGATCCAGAGCCGCGACGGACCGCTCGAGCGTGCCGAGCTCGAGGCCGCCGTCGGTGGGCTCGTCACGCGCCTCGAGCGCGCACCGGCGGTCGCGTCGATCGAGTCGCCGTTGGATCCGGCAAATGCCGGCCAGCTCTCGCGGGATGGACGCTCCGCCCTGCTGACCTTCCAGATCGTGGGCGACCCCGACAGTGCGGCGGATCGAGTCGGCCCGTCGCTCGCGGCGACCGCGGCCGTGCAACGGGCACACCCGACGCTCCTGATCGGTCAGGTCGGCGACGGGAGCGCGAGCAAGGCGATCGACCAGCGGATCGCCGACGACTTCCGGCAGGCCGAGTTCACGTCGATGCCCGTCACGCTGGTCATCCTCGTGCTCGCGTTCGGCGCGCTCGTCGCGGCGGGCATTCCGTTGCTGCTCGGGCTCACCGCGGTCTTCGCGGCGCTCGGGTTCGCGGCGGTGTTCAGCCACGTGCTCCCAGTCAGCCCGGAGATCAACTCGGTGATCCTCCTGATCGGCCTGGCCGTGGGCGTCGACTACTCGCTCTTCTACCTGCGTCGCGTGCGCGAGGAGCGGGCGCTCGGGCGGCTGCCCGCTGCCGCACTGCAGGTCGCGGCGGCGACATCGGGTCGCGCGGTGCTCATCTCCGGCCTGACCGTCATGACGGCGATGGCGGGCATGTTCCTGATGGGCACGCGGGTCTTCCAGTCGTTCGGCGTGGGCACGATGCTCGTGGTGGCGATCGCCGTCGTGGGATCGCTCACCGTCCTGCCGGCCCTCCTCTCGATGCTCGGTGACCGGGTCGACCGGGGGCGCGTCCCATTTCTCGGGCGCGTGAGACGGAACGAGGGGAGGGCGCGTCTCTGGGCGGCCGTCGTCGAAGGAGTGCTGCGCCGGCCGCTCCTCTGGGGAGGGCTCGCAGCCGCGCTCATGATCGCGCTGACGATCCCCGCCTTCCGTCTGCACACGGCCTCGTCGGGAGTGCAGGGTCTTCCTCACGATCTTCCCGTGATGAAGGTCTACGACCGGATCGAGAAGGCGTTCCCGGGTGGTCCGCTGCCCGCGATCGTCGTCGTCACCGCCCCCGACGTGACCGCGCCCCAGGTGGCTGCCGGGATCGGTGCCCTGAAGCGCGCTGCGCTCGCGAGCGGCGTGATGACGGAGCCGATCGGCGTCGACATCAGCCCGTCGAAGAGAGCCGCTCGCGTGCGGATCGCGCTGGCAGGCACGGGGACCGACGGCGCGTCGAACCATGCGCTCGACGTGCTGCGCCGGACCGTGATCCCCTCCACCATCGGCGGGGTCACCGGTGCCGAGGCCCACGTGACGGGGCTGACCGCCGACTCACGGGACTTCAACGACTCGATGAAGGCGCACGCGCCGTACGTGTTCGCCTTCGTCCTCGGCACGACGTTCATCCTGCTGCTCGTCACGTTCCGCTCGATCGTGATTCCCGCGAAGGCAGTCGTTCTCAACCTGCTCTCGGTCGGTGCGTCGTACGGCGTGCTCGTCCTGATCTTCCAGGACGGCCGGCTCGAATCCGTGCTCGGCTACCGGTCGATCGGCGGCGTGACGGCCTGGCTGCCGCTCTTCCTCTTCGTCGTCCTCTTCGGGCTCTCGATGGACTACCACGTCCTGATCCTGAGCCGTGTGCGGGAGGCGTACGACGCGGGCATGCCGAGCGAGCAGGCCGTATCGCACGGCATCCGGGCGACGGCGAGCGTCGTCACGAGCGCCGCGCTCGTCATGGTTGCGGTGTTCGCCGTCTTCGCGACGCTCGGGATGATCGACTTCAAGATGATGGGCGTCGGCCTCGCCGTCGCCATCCTGCTGGATGCGACGATCGTCCGCGCCGTCCTGCTGCCGGCCACCATGGCGCTCCTGGGCGACTGGAACTGGTACCTGCCGAGGTGGCTCGAGTGGCTCCCACGCATCGGAGCGACCGAAGCGGCACCGACGCCGTCGCCGCCCGCACGGCACACCCCGCTGGGCGTCTGACCGTCGAGGAGCTACGCGCTGTCCGACCATGCGCGTGAGGCCGGCGCGCGAGCCGACCTCACGAGGTATCGGGCGGAGATCCGGCTCGATGCTCGTGTGCCGGCGGCTCCCGCGGTGCGGGCGCCGCCGGCACACAAAGCTCTCAGCCGGCCTGGCCGAGGGCCGTCGCCGCTCCCGCGGGCTCCGTCTCCTCGGAGACCGGCGCGGTGCCGTGCTCGAGGTGCGGCAGCCAGTCGAGCCACCTCGGGAGGTACCAGTTCCAGTCGCCGAGCAGCTTCATCGACGCCGGCAGCAGCACCCCGCGGACGAGTGTCGCGTCGAGCAGGACGGCGACGGCGAGCCCGACGCCGAACTGCTTCAGCTCCATCATCGAGAGGGTCGCGAAGATCGAGAACACCGCGACCATGACGATCGCCGCGCTCGTGACGACACCCGCCGTGCTCTTGATCCCGTGCGAGATCGCCTCGTCGTTCGTCGCGCCGCGATCGAACGTCTCGCGGATCCGGCTCAGGATGAACACGTGGTAGTCCATCGAGAGGCCGAACAGGATCACGAACAGCAGGATCGGGAGGAACGCGACGACGCCTGCCGTGGACTCGAAGCCGAGCAGGCCCTTCCCCACCCGTGCTGGAAGACGAGCACGATCGCGCCGTACGCCGCGGCGACGGACAGGAGGTTGAGCACGATCGCCTTCGCCGCGATCACGAGCGAGCGGAACGCGACCAGCATGAGGAGGAACGCGAACAGGAGCACGAACACGAACACGCGTGGCGCGACGGACTTCATGAGGTCGTTGAAGTCGGTCGAGCCGGCGGTGAAGCCCGTGACGCCGTACTCGACGTCGGGGAGCGTGCCGATGGTGCCGGGAAGCACATCCTGACGCAGGGTCCGGAGTGCCGCGACCGACGCCTCGTCGGTGCCCTCGCCGTCGATCGCGATTGCGATGTTGGCGATCGTGGCGTCCTCGTTGACGTCGATCGTGATCGGGCGGTAGAGCTGCCCGGTCGCGAGCGCCGCATCCTCCATCCGCGTGATCGCGGCCTTCACCTCGGGTGCGTTGACGTTCTCGGCCTTCACCACGACGTTGGCCGGGATCTCGGTGCCGGGGAACGCCGCCTGGATGCGGTTGTAGGTCTGGATGGCCGGCAGATCCTGTGGGAACGTGTCCGGCCCCGGAATGACCGTGTGCATGTGGAGCGCCGGGAGCGCGAGCGCCACCAGCGCGCCTGTTGCGACCGCCGTGGACAGCACCGGCCGGCGGAGGACGCGGTCGATGATGGCGCCCCAGATCCGGCCCTCGCCGTCGTCGCGCCGCAACCGGCCGACGAACGGCACGTGCACCCGGTCGACGCGGTCGCCGAGCCAGGAGAGGAGCGCCGGGAGCACGGTCAGCGACCCGAGCATCGCGACCGCGACGACGATCATCGTCGCGAGCCCGAAGGACGCGAAGCCCTTGTCGCCGGTGAGGAACATCCCCGCCATGGCGACCATCACCGTGAGGCCGGAGATGAGCACCGACCGACCCGACGTCGCCGCGGCCGCCTCGAGGGCCGCCTGCTCGCTACGACCCGCGGCACGCTCCTCACGCTCGCGCTTCAAGTAGAACATCGAGTAGTCCACCCCGACCGCGAGGCCGATCAGGAGGACGATCGCGCCGACCGAGTCGCTGACGGGCAGTGCGTGGCTCGACGCCGCGACGATGCCGAGCGTCGCGAACACCGCGGTGAGCGCAAGCAGGAGCGGGATCCCCGCGGCGACGAGAGCGCCGAAGGCGACGACGAGGATGATCAGCGTGATCGGGACCGAGAACAGGCCGGCCTTCTTCAGGTCCTTCTTGCCGACACCGCTGAGCTCTTTGTCGGCGCTCGCGTAGCCGAACTGGCCGATGAACAGCCCCGGGTGGGCGGCCTTGGTGGAGTCGACGGCGGCGACGATCGGGTCGACCTTCTTCGCCGCGTCGTCCGAGTCCCCGCGGATCTGGAAGTCGACGAGCGCCGAGCGCCCGTCCTTCGAGATCTGACCCTGGTTGGCAGGGTCGAGGGGCGAGCGGACGTTGGTCACGACGCCGAGCCGGGAGACGGTCCCGACGACGTCCTCGACGGCCGACCGGAAGGCCGGGTCGTCCGTGGTCAGCGAGTCGCTCTGGATCAGGACGCTCTCGCCCGCGGGCTGCTTGAAGCCGGCGTCGAGGATCTTGTCCATCCGCCCGGACTCGCCGGGGCCGGCGGTCGCCGGGTCGATCGTCTTCTGACCCGTCATCGATCCCAGGACGAAGGCGACGACGACGAAGGCGAGCCACCCGAAGATCGCGGTCTTGCGATGACGGGCGCTCCAGCGACCCATCCGGGCCGCGATGTTCCTGCTGGGCTTCAAGGGTGACATCTCGTTATCTCCTTTTCAGTGCTGCAGTTGCAGGTCGGTTGACGGCTCGTCGACCCGGTAGCGACGGGTCGAGTGAGCGGGTGCGTAGGCGAAGGGGTGGTGGAAAGCAGCGAGCGCGTCGCCGCGCAGGACGTCGAACGCGAATCGGTGACCGACTCGCGAGTCGTCGACGGCCACCTGTACGCGACCGGAGGCCCGGCTCCAGAGGAGCGTGACCTCGAGTCCGTCGTCCGCGCGGGCCGCGAGCTCTGTCCAGGTCTGCGAGTGAATGCTCATCGGATCTCCTTCCGGGGTGCGGCGGTGTGGGTCGGTCATGGGATCGAGACCTCGCTCACCGCGACGACGGTCGTTCGCTCGGCGATGTACGGAGGCAGGAGCGCGAGCGCCGCGTGCGTGTCGGACGCCTGCACGTCCCACCAGATCGCATGGCCCCCCTCGAGGCACGACCCGAGCGCCTGATGTCGGCGGAGCGGGCTGTCGAAGCCCTTCCAGGCGGCGAAGGCGGGACCGCATTCGACCGGCTGGTGATGATGGTGGAGTAGGTAGCGAGGCATGCTCCGAGGATCGCGCCCCGCGCGTCTCGCCGAATCGGGCGGACACCCTGAACCGCACCCTGATCCTTCGCGACCGGAGACCCTGACCTATCCTCCGGGGCTCAAGGAGGGACGAGTGGCAGTGAGCGGCGGACGGTTGGTCGGTAGGGAGGCAGAGCTCGCCGTGCTCGAGAGCGCGCTCGACGAGACCGACGCGGGCGGTGCGGTGGTTCTCGCGCTCTCGGGTGATCCCGGGATCGGGAAGACGACGCTCCTCGGTGAGGCCGCACAGCGGGCCGAGGGACGAGGACGGCTGGTGCTCGTGGGACGCGCCGCGGAGCTGGAGGACGACCTGCCCTACGGGATCTTCGTCGACGCGCTGGACGACTATCTGCAGACGCTCGACCGTGGCTGGGTCGACGACCTCGATCGAACGTCGGGCGGGGAGCTCTCCCGCATCTTCCCCTCTCTCACCGGCGTCGACGCGGCTTCGTCGCCCCTCCTCGACGAGCGCTACCGGGCACACCGCGCGGTCAGGGCGCTCCTCGAGGCGCTGGCAGGGAGGCGGCCGCTCGTCCTGCTGCTCGACGATCTCCACTGGGCGGACGCGGCCTCGATCGAGCTCGTCGCGGCGCTGCTGAGGCGCCCGCCGCAGGCACCCGTCCTGATCGTGCTCGCGCTGCGAGCGCGTCAGGCGCCCCACCGGCTCACGACCGCGATCGACCACTCCGAGCGCGCCGGCCAGCTGACACGGCTCGAGCTTCGAGGGCTGCGAGCCGCCGAGGTCGGCGCGCTGCTCGGCCCCGGCATCTCCGACACACGGTCGAAGGTCTTTTACGAGGAGAGCGGCGGCAACCCCTTCTATCTCGAGCAGCTGATCCGCGCCGCGGGGCCGGCTCCGCGAGATGATGCCGGCGCGCCGGGACTACCCGTGCTCGTCGAGGGGGCCGAGCTTCCGCACAACGTTGCGATCTCCCTGGGCGGAGAGCTCGCCGGTCTCTCGCCGGAGGCGCGGCGCCTGCTGGACGCAGCCGCCGTCGTCGGCGACCCGTTCGAGCTCGAGCTCGCAGCCTCGACGGCGGACGTCGGCGAGCCGGAGGCGCTCGAAGCCCTCGACGAGCTCCTGTCCGCTGCTCTGCTGCATCCGACGGATGTGCCGCGGCGCTTCCGGTTCAGACACCCGATTCTGCGCAGGGCCGTCTACGACGCGACACGTCTCGGCTGGAGGAGCGCCGCGCACCAGCGTGCGGCGCGGACACTTGCCGAGCGGGGAGCGCCCGCCTCGGCGCGTGCGCACCACGTGGTACACGTCGCCCCCTTCGGCGACCGAGACGCGATCGACGTTCTCCGCGAGGCGGCCGACGCGTCGGCGCAGCGTGCCCCGGAAAGCGCAGCGCGGTGGTACCGCGTCGCCCTCGAGCTGCTTCCGCAGGGCGACGCCGAGCTGTCCGAGCGACTCGAGCTGCTCGAGCGCCTCGGGCGCGTCCTGGGCGCGACGGTCGGTTCGCCGAGACCCACGCGGTGCTCGAGGAGCTTCTCGACATCACGCCGGAAGCCGCACCGCAGCGGACGAGGATCGTCGTCGCGTGCGCCGCCGTCGAGCACCATCTCGGTCGCCACGAGGAGGCGCACGGCCGGCTCGTGGCCGCGCTCGAGCAGGTTCCCGACCAGGAGTCGCCGGAGGCCGTCTCGCTCCTGCTCGACCTCGGGATGGACGCCTTCTACCGACGTGAGTACGCGCGGATGCGCGAGTGGGGCGCACGAGCGCATGCGCTCGACTCGGGCGTCGCCGACCCACCGCTGCACGCCGCCGCGAGCGCGATGGTCAGCGTCGCGTGCGCGTTCACGGGCCGGATCGAGGAGGCTCGTGCGTTCCTCGGCGAGGCCGCGTCCATCGTCGAATCCCTCCCGGACGAGGTGCTCGCGAGGCGGCTCGACGCCGTCGCGAACCTCGGCAACGCGGAGACGTACCTCGACCACATGGCCGACGCGGTCGCGCATCTCGATCGGGGCCTCGCCGTCGGCCGCGCCACCGGCCAGGGCGAGCTCTTCCCGCTGCTCATGCAGCGCAAGGGATTCGCGCTCTCCCTCCTGGGGCGCCTCGCGGAGGCCGAGGAGGTGCTCGAGCACGCGGTCGAGGCCGCGCGCCTGTCCGGTAGTCCACAGTCCGTCGCCTGGGCGCTCCTCAACCGGTCGTGGGCGGCGACGATGGCGGGTGACCTCGAGACCGCCCTTGCGGCCGCGGAGGAGAGCGTCGAGCTCGGCCGTGAGCAGGACGACAACCCGGTCCTGACGTGGTCGGCGTGCGCACTCGGCTCCGCTCTCGTGGACGCGGGCGAACCCGCGCGCTGCCTGGAGACACTCGTCCCCGCCGGCGGCGGCCCCGACCTGCCGCGCATCCCCGGCGTCCTTCGAAGTGTCTTCATGGAGCGCGTGACGCAGGCGTTGCTCGCGGTGGGGAACGTGGACGACGCCGCGGGCGTCGCACGGGCCGCGGAGTCGCTCGCCGACGACCTCGGTCTCGACCTGGCGCGCACGATGGCGCGCCGCGCGCGCGCTGCGGTGGCACTCGCAACCGGAGACGCGGAGGGCGCGACCGTGGCGGCGCTCGACGCGGCTGATGCGGCCGAGCGGATCGGTGCCCGCATCGAGTCGGCACGTTCCCGCGCGCTCGCGGGCCGCGCGAGCGCAGCTCGTGGAGACCGAGCCGCGGCGGTGGCTCTCCTGACCCGGGCCGCGGCCGAGCTCGACGCGTGCGGAGCTCTCAGGTACCGAGACGAGGCGGAACGCGAGCTGCGACGGCTCGGACACCGTGGGCAGCGGAGGCGCTCGACCACGCCCGCGGCGACCGACGACCTCGCCGGCCTCACCGACCGCGAGCTCGAGGTCGCGCGGCTCGTCGTCGACCGCAAGACGAACCCGGAGATCGCGGCCGAGCTGTTCTTGAGCCAGAAGACGGTCGAGACGCACCTGCGCAACATGTTCCGCAAGCTCGACGTCTCCTCGCGCGTCGAGCTCGCGCGGGCGGTCGAGCGCACCGATCGCGCCTCGTAACGCGGGCGGAAGTGCTCGACGGGTCGCCGGTAGGCCCGCACCCGCGCGTCGCTCCGCCCCGGGTCCGCTCGCCTCTCTCGCTCAGGGTGAGGGCGGACGGGAATTCAGGGGCCGGATCAGGGTGTCCGCCCGATTCGCCGGTGCGCTCCGGGCGCGATCCTGGACGCATGGCCAGTCCCAGCGATCGACACAACCGGGCCGAGCCGGCCGAGCACAAGACCTCCATGACTCAGGAGCAGCGATGACGAGCACGGACACGCTTCCCAACTCCCCCTCTCGCGAGCCGGTCGCGACAGCCTCTTCGGCGCTCGTTCGGCTCTCCTCCGTCTCGAAGCTCTACGGCGGCGGCGACAGTTCCGTCACCGCTCTCCGCGACGTCTCGCTGAGCCTGCCCGCGACCTCGTACACCGCTGTGATGGGGCCGTCGGGCTCGGGCAAGAGCACCTTCCTCCACGTCGCCGCCGGCCTGGACCGGCCCACGTCCGGCTCGGTTCGCCTCGCGGATGTGAACCTGGGCGACCTGAGCGAGGACGCGCTCAGCCGGCTCCGCCGAAAACGCGTCGGGTTCGTCTTTCAGTCCTTCAACCTCGTCCCGTCCCTGACGGCCGCGGAGAACATCGCACTGCCGCTGCGCCTCGCCGGTGCCAAGCCGGACCGGGCGTGGCTCACGGAGGTCGTGCAGCGCGTGGGGCTGTCGAACCGGCTCGAGCACAAGCCGGCCGAGCTGTCCGGCGGCCAGCAGCAGCGGGTCGCCATCGCTCGGGCGCTGGTTGCCCGACCCGACGTGATCTTCGCGGACGAGCCCACCGGCGCACTCGACACACGCACCGGCCGGGACATCCTCCACCTGCTGCGGGAAGCCGTCGACGCGCTCGACCAGACGGTCGTCATGGTCACCCACGACCCCGTCGCGGCCTCCCACGCAGATGCCGTCGTGTTCCTTGCCGACGGCGCCATCGTCGACGAGATGACCTCTCCCTCGGCCGAAACGGTCGCCGAGCGGATGACGAACCTGGAGGGCTGAGGCGTGCTTCGCATCGCACTCGGCACACTCAGGGCACGGACCGGAGGCATCCTCGGCGCACTCGTCGGCGTCGGCGTCGCCGTGTCGCTGGTCGTCTCTTGCGGGATCATCCTCGAATCCACCCTCCGTGCCGAGCTCCCCGTCGAGCGTCTGGCCGGGGCCGCGGTCGTGGTCGACCAGGGCCAGTCGTTCGGCGCGGCAGGGGCCGCGACAGATGAGGGGCTCCCGGAGCAGACACGCATCGACGCCCGCCTCGCCGACCGGCTCGGCTCGCTGCCGGGCGTCGTGCGGGCCGTCCCCGACCGCACCTTCCCGACCGAGATCGTCGACCGTCACGGACGGAATCTCGCCCCGGGCGCGGAAGGGCGCACCCCCGGGCACGGCTGGAGCAGCGCCGCCCTCGGAGAGCTGGCCCTGACCGAGGGCCGCGCCCCGCGCGGCACAGAGGAGGTCGTGGTCGACGCCGCCCTCACGGCCACCGCACCCGTTCGGGTGGGCGAGCGTGTTCGCATCACGACCGCCTCGGGCGTCGACAGGTTCACGGTCGTGGGCGTCGCGGCGCGGCGTCCGGATCACCCGTACGCATCGACACCAGCCGTGTACTTCCGTGACGACGTCGCCCGTCGCCTCTCCGGGACGCGCGGGCGCGTCGAGCTCATCGGGATCATCGCGCGGCCGGGGGCCGATCTGCAGGCTCTCGCCGGCCGCGTTCGCGACGTCGCCGCGCCGCTCGGGCTGCGCGTGCTCACCGGGTCCCGGCGCGGGGAGGCGGAGTCGCTGGAGAGCGCACTCAATCGAGACGGGGTCCTCTCGGGCCTCGGTCTGCTCGCAGCCCTCGGCACCTTCGTGGCGATCTTCGTGGTCTCGAGCGCGTTCGCGCTCTCCGTGCAACAGCGCCACCGCGAGATCGCGTTGCTTCGCGCCATCGGCGCCACGCCCCGCCAGGTGCGGCGCATGGTCGCCGCCGAGGCGCTCGTGGTCGCGGTCGCAGGAACGGTCCTCGCCGCGGCCCTCGGCCTCGTCCTGGCCATGGGAGAACGGCGGCTCTTCATCGCGGCGGGCGTGCTCCCATCCGACTTCCACATCGTCGTCGGGTGGATCCCCGTCGCGGTGGGGCTCGCCGTCGCCGTCGTGACGACTCAGCTGGCCTCGTTCGTGAGCGGTCGGCGCGCATCGCGCGTCCGCCCGATCGACGCGCTGCGCGAGTCGGCGGTCGAGCGCCGGCCGATCACGCCCGCCCGCGCCGTGGTCGGTCTGGTGGCCCTCGGTGTCGGTATCGCCGTCTTCGTGACGACCACGCGCGACGTCGGCGCAGGCGGCGGCGACGACGCGCCGGCGGCCGGCCTCGTCTGGCTGCTCGCCGCCGTCCTGCTCGGCCCGCTCCTCGCGATGCCCTTCATCTGGCTGCTTGGCCGGCCGCTGGCGGCGATCAGCCCGGGCCCAGGACTCCTGGCGCGGGCGAACTCCCGTGCGCACCTTCGGCATCTGGTCGCGGTGGCGACCCCGCTCATGATCGCCGTGTCCCTGGCGTGTGCGATGCTGATCGCCCGGGCGACGGTCGAGCGCGCCACGCGGGAGCAGGCGTCGCTCAGCCTGCGGGCGGAGCACGTTCTCGTCTCCTCGAACGGGGGGCTGATGCCGCAGGTCGCCGCCGCCGCGCGGAGCCAGGCCGGCGTGGGCACGGTGGTCGCGGTGTCCTCGACCTCGGTGGTCGTCCCGTCCGGCGGCAGCAGTCCGACGCTGCCCACGCTCGCCGTCGACGGGCCGGTGTTCGCCAACGCCCTCGACCTGGATGTCGGTGCCGGGTCGCTCGCCGAGCTGCAGGGGGCGACCTTCGCCGCCGACTCCCGCCTCGCGCGGCGGCTCGGCTGGCACGTCGGGGACCGCGTCGGGCTGTGGCTCGGGGACGGGACTCCCGCCAAGCTGCGCCTGGTTGCGCTCTTCCACCGTCCGCTCGGCTTCGGAGCGGTCGTGGTCCCGCGGACGGTCGTGGCAGGGCACGTCACCGATCCGCTCGATGACGCGGTCTTCGTCAGCGGCGCGCCCGGCGCCGAGGACGCGACCGTGGCCGCCGGCCTGGCGCGCATGGCGGGCGCGGACGCCCGAGTCGAGGTCCTGGAGCGCTCGCAGTACCTGCAGCGTCTCGACGCCGAGGCGAGGAAGCAGTCGCTCGCTGCCTACGCGCTGCTCGGCATCATCGTCCTCTTCTCGGCCATCGCCGCGGTCAACGCGCTCGCGGTGTCGGTCTCGGAACGAGCGCGCGATCTCGAGCTCCTGCGACTGATCGGCGCGACGCGACACCAGCTCACCCGCATGATCCGTTTCGAGGTCCTGATCGTCGTGAGCTTCGCGACGCTCGTCGGCGCCCTCACCGCCGCACCCGGGGTCATGGCGTTCAGCTACGGCGAGACCGGGAGCATCGTCCCCGCGATTCCTGCGTGGCTGTGGCTCGGCCTCCCGCTGACCGCGGCGATGCTCGCCTCCGTTGCCATCGCCGTGCCGCTGCGGGGTGCCCTGAAGGCAGGTCGCGGCTCCGTGACAGCGGGCGCGCAGTAACCGCGCCGACGAGGTTCCGAGACCGGCCACGGTCGAGCGGCCGACTCCCGCGCGAGAGACTCGGACGCCGGCGGCACGCCGACTTCGCAGTCGGCCGGCTCTGCTCTAGGGTTGGTGCGGGAGCGAGCGTATGGGATTCTCCGGGCACCTCGTCGGACGGGCCGCAGAGCTCGGCTCACTCGATCTGCTCCTGGCTCGACTCGACGAGGGGAAGGCGGCGGCGCTCGAGCTGGCGGGCGAGCCGGGGATCGGCAAGACACGTCTTCTGTCCGAGCTCTCGGACCGGGCGCAGGCGCGAGGACACACCGTGCTCACCGGCTACGCGACCGAGCTTGAGCGAGACCTTCCGTTCTCGGTGTTCGTGGATGCCCTCGACGACTACCTCGCGGCGCTGGATCCGCGGCGCCTCGATGGGCTCGACGAGGGTGTGCGGATGGAGCTCGCAACCGTCTTCCCCTCGCTCGAGGCGGAGACGGGGCAACGGCACGTCGCGATGCAGGAGGAGCGCTACCGGAGCTATCGCGCCGTCCGGCTGTTGCTCGAGCTGCTGGCGGGACGGCAGCCGATCCTTCTCGCGCTCGACGACGTCCACTGGGCGGATCCGGCGTCGGTCGAGCTGCTCGGCACACTCCTCCAACGGCCGCCGGCGGCGCCCGTCCTCCTGGTGCTGGCCGTGCGCCCACGTCAGAGAAGCGAACGGCTGTCGGCAGCCGTGGAGCGCGCATACCGCGCAGGGACGGTGGAGCGCATGGAGCTCGACCCTCTGAGCCGCGACGAGGCGCGCGCGCTCGTCGGCGAGATCGTCGTGGGGGGAGAGTCGGGGCTGCTCTACGACGAGACCGGAGGCAACCCGTTCTACCTCGAGCAGCTCGCACGCTCGGCGAGCCGGGCGGCTCCGAGCCTCAGCGCGTCCTCGAGCCTGTCACTCGACGGCGTGGACGTGCCGCCCGTGGTGGCCGCTGCGCTCGGGGAGGAGCTCGCGCTCCTGTCGAGCGGCGCCCGGCAGGTCCTCGAGGGCGCCTCGATCGCCGGGGATCCGTTCGATCCCGAGCTCGCCGCCGCTGCTGCAGGCGTCGGAGAGTCCGATGTGCTGGATGCGCTCGACGAGCTCCTCGGGCTCGATCTCATACGCCAGACGGACGTCCCGAGACGGTTCCGCTTCCGTCATCCTCTCGTCCGGCGCTCCGTGTACGAGCTGACCCCGGGCGGCCGCCGGCTCAGCGCGCACGAGCGCTGCGCGGCCGCGCTCGCGGCGCGTGGTGCGCCGGCGTCGGCGCGAGCGCACCACGCGGAGTACGCCGCCCGGGAGGGCGATCTGGCCGCCGTTGCGCTGCTCCGCGAGGCGGGCGAGGCTGCCGTCCAGCGGGCGCCTGCGAGCGCGGCGCAGTGGTTCGGAAGCGCCCTCCGCCTTCTCCCGCCGACGGCGCCGAGCGAGGACCGGATCGCGCTGCTCCTCGCCCGCGCCTCGGCCCTCTCGGCGATCGGCCACTTCGGCGAGGCGCACGACGCGCTGGTCGACGCGCTGGCCATCGTCCCGGCCGGAGACGAGGCGCTTCTCGTCCGCGTCACGACGGCGTGCGCGACCGTCGAGCACCTGCTGGGCCGCCGAGCCGGAGGCGCAGGCTCACCTCGAGACAGCGCTCGACCGGCTGCGCGAGCCGGAGTCGCCGCAGGCCGTCGAGCTCATGATCGAGCTCGCCGTCGACCGCTTCCACACGGCCGACTGGGCCGAGATGCGCCGGTGGGCGGCGCGTGCCATCGACGTCGCGCAGTCGCTCGACGATCCGTCCCTTCTCGCTGCCGGTCACGGCGTTCAGGCCTGGGCGGCGTCGCTGGCGGGAGCGGGCGCCGAGGCGCAGGCGCAATGCGACGCGGCCGCCCAACTCGTCGACGCCATCCCGGACGACGTGATCGCGCGCAGGATCGATGCACTCGCCCATCTCGCAGCGGCCGAGATGTACCTCGACCGCTTCCGCGAGGGCGTCGTGCACGCGAGCCGCGGCGTCGAGATCAGCCGCGCGACCGCGCACGGCGACCAGTTCCCGCTGCTCATCCCCTCCCTCGGGACGTGCCTCTGGGTTCTCGGCCGACCTGCCGAGTCCGCCGAGGTCGTCGACGGGGCGATCGAGGCGGCGCGCCTGATCGGCAACGACCACAGCCTCGGCTGGCACCTCTTCAACCGGACGTTCGCGGCGGTCGCCGAAGGCGACCTCGACACCGCCCTGGCGACCGCAGAGGAGAGCGTCGCGCTCGCGAGCAACCTCGTACCCGGCCCAGTGCGTGGCCATGCGTACGTCGCGCTTGCCTACGCGCTCCTCGAGCGTGGCGACCGCACCGGCTGCGCCGAGGTGCTCATCGAGAACGTCGGCGGCGAGGAGCTCCGCCTGATCGGCGGCGGGTGGCGCGCGCACTACCTGATGTTCCTGACGCGCGCCAGAGTCGAGACCGGAGACCGAGCGGCAGCCGAGCGTGCCGCCGCGGCCGCGCGCGCATGCGCCGACGAGGTGGGGCTGCCGAAGGCCGCCGCGATGGCAGGGCTCGCGTCGGCGTGGCTCGCGCTCGGCGCGGGAAAGCCGATCGACGCGGGCGAGCGCGCGACCGCCGCCGCGGAGCTCCTGCACGACGCCGGTGACCTGTTCGACGCTGCGCGCGCGCGCCAGCTGGCCGGCCGGGCGTTCGCTGAGGGAGGCGACCCGGAGCGCGCAGTGGCATCGCTCACCGAGGCCGCTTCCGCGTTCGACTCGTTCGGGTCGACCCGCTACCGCGACGAGGTCGAGCGCGAGCTCCGGAAGCTCGGGCACCGTACCCGGGCCCACCGCCAGCCGGGAACGGGCGACGGGCTCGCGGCATTGAGCGCACGCGAGCTCGAGGTCGCGCGGCTCGTCGTCGACCGCAAGACGAACCCCGAGATCGCAGCCGAGCTCTTCCTCAGCCAGAAGACCGTCGAGACCCACCTGCGCAACATGTTCCGCAAGCTCGACGTCTCCTCGCGCGTCGAGCTCGCGCGGGCGGTCGAGCGCGCCGGGCGTTCCGGCTGAAGCGCAGCGGCGCGCGCGCACGCCCTGGTTCCGGGGGCGGAGCCGGCGAGACCCGGATCGCGCCGATCTGCTTCGATCCGAGCCGCATGCGCGAGCGTCTGGAGCGCGAGGTCCGTCGCCTCACCTGGTGGATCGGGATCCTGTTCGCCATCGGGGCGAGCTGCTTCTTCGTGGGCGCGATCCCCGGCTTCGTCGAGCTCGTCGGGTCGGCCGTGGACGGTCTCGTCTTCTTCGTCGGCTCGATCTTCTTCACGACGGCTGCCGCGCTCCAGCTGATGGAGTCGTCGAACCCGGGGCGCGCGCCGGGGGAGCGGTTCCGGCCGATCGCGTTCCTGCCTCGCAGCCCTGACTGGTGGAGCAGCGCCGTCCAGTTCGTCGGCACGCTCCTCTTCAACAAGAGCACGTTCCGTGCGATGTCCACGGGGCTCGAGAACGTGTCCTACGACAAGCTCGTGTGGTCACCCGACGCTTTCGGCTCGATCTGCTTCCTCGTCTCCGGTGCCCTGGCGTGCGCCGTCGTGCGCGGGCGGCGTCCGGAACGCGCGTGGTGGATCGCCTGGGTCAACTTCGCCGGCTGCGTCGCGTTCGGCATCTCCGCAGTCGCGGCGTACGTCGTCCCCGAGTCCGGCAGCGAGATCGACCTCGCGGCGGCCAACGCCTTCACGTCGCTCGGCGGCCTGTGCTTCCTCGTCGGCGCACTGCTGCTCCTTCCCGGTCCTGGCCAACCCGCGGACGTGCCGGCCGCAGGGACCCTCGACGTCGCGCAGCCGTCCCCGGGCGCCCGATCGACCGGATAGGGCCGGCGGCCGCCGTGACGAGCGTGGTACGGCTCACGTCTGCGATCGAAGACGGGCCACCGAGCCCGAGCCGTGTTCGAACCCACCGACCGAGGCAGCTCGAGGCCGCCGTGGCCGGGTGGTCTCCGTCCCCGTCGGGTCCCACCGGGCGCCACCACGTAGGATGACGAGCGGCCGCGACCCGCGCAGCGATCCTCGTCTCATCCGTGCGCAGGTCGTCGCCGTCCCGGTCATGACCGAGCGCCCCGATCGCCCACGTGTCCTCATCCTCGGCGGAGGGTTCGGCGGGCTCGGCGCGGCGCTCGAGCTGCGCAAGCGCGGACGCCGACGTCGTGCTGGTCGACCGGCACGACTACCACACCTTCCAGCCGCTCCTGTACCAGCTCGCGACGGGCCTCCTCGAGACGACCGCCGTCGGTCACTCGCTCCGCGACCTCGTCCACGAGCCAGGACAACGTCGTCGTCCACAAGGCGCCGGTGACCGCGATCGACCTCGAGGCGCGCGAGGTGCGAGTTCGAGGACCTCGCGCCGATGACCTACGACTACCTCGTGCTCGGGCTCGGCGCGGAGGTCACGTTCTTCGGGACCGAGGGCGCCGCCGAGCATGCCTTCCCGATGTACACGCTCGCCGACGCGATCCGGCTGAAGGACCACGTGCTCGGGAGCTGGGAGGCGGCCGACAAGGACCCGAGCCTCTCGAGGACGGGGCGCTCAACATCGTCGTCGTGGGCGGCGGGCCGACCGGGGTCGAGAGCGCCGGCGCGCTCGCGGAGCTCTACCGCGGCGACTTCGCCAGGGACTATCCGGGCATCCCGCAGGAGAAGGCGCGGATCGTCCTGGTCGAGGCGGGGGCGGAGATCTTCGCGATGTTCAAGCCGAACCTCCGCGACGTACGCGAGAGAGGCGCTCGAGAAGCGGACGGTCGAGGTCGTCACCGGCGCACGCGTCGCAGTCGGTCTCGCCGACCCGCGTCACGCTCGAGTCGGGCGACGGTGATCGCCGCGCACACGCTCGTCTGGGGCGCGGGCCTGCAGGGGAACCAGCTCGTCCAGTCGCTCGGGCTCGAGCTGCGAGCGCGGCAACCGGATCGCCGTCGGGCCCGAGCTCACGGTCGCGGGTCATCCCGGAGGTGTTCGCCGTCGGCGACATCGCCGCGATCACCGACGCGAAGACGCGAGCAGGTGCTGCCGCAGCTCGGCTCGGTCGCGCTCCAGTCGGGGGAGCACGCCGGCGAGACGATCGCCCGGCGCGTCGCGGGCAAGGAGCCGAAGCCGTTCAAGTACCGCGACAAGGGGACGATGGCGACGATCGGACGCGGCGCCGCCGTCGTGCAGATGCTCGGTGGCCGGACGATGAAGGGCGTCAAGGCCCAGGCTCGCCTGGGGCGCCGTGCACCTCGCGCTCCTGCCGACGAACGAGGATCGCGCGAAGGCGATCGTCGACTGGGCCGGTGCGGGGCTGACGCACCAGCGCACCGGCCGGATCACGTATGAGTCCGAAGTGAACGCGAGCCGATGACCGCGTGGCAGCGGCATGCACGAACGAGCCGTGCGGTGACGCGGCAAGACGGGAGGTAAGGGGTGACGAGCGCAGCAATGCCCGCCGTGGCGCCGGCGTCGACGGAGGCGAAGGAGGCCGACGTCTTCGTGGTCTTCGGGATCACCGGGGACCTGGCCAAGGTGATGACGTTCCACTCGCTGTACCGGCTCGAGCAGCGCGGGCTGCTCCGGTGCCCGATCGTCGGGGTCGCCGTCGACGACTGGACGATCGATCAGCTCGTCCAGCGCGCGCGCGACTCGATCGTCGGCACCGGCGAGCAGCTCGACGAGGCGGTGTTCGAGCGCTTCGCGGAGCGGCTCTCGTACGTCCAGGGCGACTTCGGCGACGCGGCCGCGTACGAGCGCGTCGCGACCGCGATCTCCGGCGCCGAGAGCCCGGTCTTCTACCTCGAGATCCCGCCGTTCCTCTTCGGCCGGGTCGTCCAGGGCCTTGCCGAGGCGGGCCTGACGAAGAACGCCCGGATCGTCGTCGAGAAGCCGTTCGGTCACGACCGCGAGTCCGCGCACGAGCTCGCCGAGGAGCTCCACCAGTACATCGACGAGTCGCAGCTCCTCCGGATCGACCACTACCTGGGGAAGATGGGCGTCGAGGAGATCCTGTATCTGCGGTTCGCGAACCGGATCTTCGAGCCGGTCTGGAACCGCGACCACATCGAGTGCGTCGAGATCACGATGGCCGAGGACTTCGGCGTCGAGGATCGGGGCCACTTCTACGATCCCGTCGGCGCGTTGCGCGACGTCGTCGTCAACCACCTGATGCAGGTGGTGGCGGTCACGGCGATGGAGCCGCCGTCCCGCGGCGACACCGCGACGATCAAGGACTCGCAGGTGGCGCTCTTCCGCGCGGTGCTCGAGGCGGACCCCGCGCACTACGTCCGCGGGCAGTACGACGGCTACCTCGGGATCGACGGCGTCGCTGCCGACTCGACGACCGAGACGTACGCGGCGCTACGCCTGGAGATCGAGAACTGGCGCTGGTCGGGCGTGCCGTTCTTCATCCGCACCGGGAAGCGCCTCCCGGTGACCCAGACCGAGGTCCGCGTCGTGTTCAAGCATCCGCCGCGGCTCGGCTTCGGGATCGCCTCCTCCGAGCCCAACCAGATCGTCGTCAAGCTCGACCCCTCCACGGGGATTCGGGCGAGCCTCGCGGCGCACCGGGCCGATGCTCCGGGCGCCTCCCGGATCGAGCTCGACATGGAGTTCGCTGCCGAGGGCGGCGAGGGCGCGACGCCGTACGAGGTGCTCCTCCACGCCGCGATGGTGGGCGACGCCACGCGCTTCACCCGACAGGACGGCGTCGAGGAGACCTGGCGGATCATGCAGCCGCTCCTCGACGCGCCGCCGCCGGTGCACGCGTACGCCCCGGGCTCGTGGGGCCCCGAGGCGGCCGACAAGCTCGTGGCGGGCTTCGGCCGCTGGCACGGCCCGTGGCTGGCGTCATGAGCGACACATCCGCGGGCACGGAGCCGACAGCCCAGAGCGCTGCGGCGCCGTCGCCGTTCCCGCCGATCGCCGACTACGCGTTTCTCTCGGACTGCCACACCGGCGCCCTCGTCGCGGCCGACGGGGCGATCGACTGGCTCTGCTTCCCCGCCTTCGACGCGCCGAGCGTCTTCGGCAGCCTGCTCGACCGCCAGGCCGGGTTCATGCGCCTCGGGCCCTACGGCATCAACCATCCTTCGGCGCGGAGCTACCAGTCGGGGACGAACATCCTCGAGACGACCTGGAAGACGCCGAGGGGCTGGATCGTCGTCCGCGACGCCCTGACGATGGGGCCGTACGCGGGCGCAGACGCAGTGACGCCCCACACGCGGCCGCCGGCCGACGAGGACGGCGATCACATGCTGGTCAGAACCGTCGAGTGCATCGAGGGCCGGGTCGAGATCGAGCTCATCTGCGAGCCGGCGTTCGACTACGGCCGGACGCCTGCCGAATGGGCGATGGCCGCGGACGACATCCACGCCGCCGACGCGACGGGTGCCGGGCAGACGTTTCGCCTCCTGTCCGATCTCGCGCTCGGGATCGAGGGGAACCGCGTCCGGGGCCGGCACATCCTCCAGGAGGGAGAGCGCGCATTCTGCTGCTTGACCTGGGCCGAGGGGCTCGCCGGGCCTCGAAGCGTCGAGGAGGCCGAGGAGCGCATGGCCGCGACGACGCGCTTCTGGCGCGGATGGCTCGGGCGCGCGCGGATCCCCGACCATCGCTGGCGCGACCCTATCCAGCGCTCGGCGCTGGCGATCAAGGGCCTGACCTACATGCCGACGGGGGCGACCGTCGCAGCGCTCACGACGTCGCTTCCGGAGACTCCGGGCGGTGAGCGCAACTGGGACTATCGCTACACGTGGATGCGCGACACGACCTTCACGCTGCAGGCGCTGCACTGGCTGAACCTCGACTGGGAAGCCGACGAGTTCATGCAGTTCGTCGCCGACCTCGAGCCGAGCAGCGACGGCGCGCTCCAGATCATGTACGGCATCGACGGTCGCCGTGACCTGACGGAATCGACCCTCGACCACCTCACGGGCTACGCGGGAGCACGCCCCGTGCGGATCGGCAACGGCGCGTACGACCAGCGCCAGAACGACGTCTTCGGTGCCGTGCTCGACTCGATCCTGCTCCACACACGCAAGAGCGAACGGCTGCCGCAGCGACTCTGGCCGATCGTCGAGTCGCAGGCAGAGTGCGCGACGAAGGTCTGGCGTGAGCCCGACCAGGGGATCTGGGAGGCCCGCGGGGCGCCACAGCACTACGTGTCGTCGAAGCTGATGTGCTGGGTGGCGCTCGACCGCGCGTCCGACCTCGCCGACGATCCGCGGTGACCAGGACAAGGCCGAAGCCTGGAGGGCGACCGCGGACGAGATCCGTGCGGACATCCTCGAGCACGGCGTCTCCGACAAGGGCGTGCTTCGCCAGCACTATGCAACGGACGCCCTCGACGCGTCCGTGCTGCTCGCAGCGATCTTCGAGTTCCTCCCCGGCGACGACGATCGCCTCCGCGCGACCGTGGCCGCGATCGCGACCGACCTGACCGAGAACGGGTTCGTCCTCCGCTACCGCACCGACGAGACCGACGACGGCCTGTCGGGCAAGGAAGGAACGTTCCTCATCTGCTCGTTCTGGCTCGTCTCCGCCCTCGCTATCGTCGGCGAGCTCCAGCAAGCCCGTGACCTGATGGAGCGGCTCCTGCGGATCGCGTCGCCGCTCGGCCTCTACGCCGAGGAGTTCGACGCCGACACCGGCCGCCACCTCGGCAACTTCCCGCAGGCCTTCTCCCATCTCGCGCTGATGGAGGCCGCGGCGCGGATCATCCTCCCCGAGCTGCTGCAGAACTACTGACGATCCCGCCCCCGAGGAGGACGAGATGGAGAGCTACGACGTGATCATCATCGGGACCGGCGCCGGCGGCGGCACGCTCGCACGGCATCTCGCTCCCTCGGGCAAGCGCATCCTGATCCTCGAGCGGGGCGACTGGCTGCCGCGGGAGCCGCAGAACTGGTCGGACCAGGACGTGTTCGTGGACAATCGCTACGTCTCGCCGGATACGTGGTACGACGCGAGCGGCAAGCCCTTCCAGCCCGGTGTCCACTACTTCGTCGGTGGAGCGACGAAGATGTACGGCGCTGCGCTGTACCGGCTTCGCAAGGAGGACTTCGGCGAGCTTCGGCATTACGACGGCATCTCGCCGGCGTGGCCGATCTCCTACGACGAGCTGGAGCCGTACTACACGCTCGCGGAGCAGCACTACCACGTCCATGGCGCGCGGGGAGAGGACCCGACCGAGCCTCCGTCGAGCGCGCCGTATCCGCATCCCGCCGTGTCGCACGAGCCGCGGATCCAGCAGCTGGCCGACGACCTCGCGGCCGCTGGCTACCGGCCGTTCCATGCGCCGTGCGGGGTCATGCTCGACGAGTCGAACCCGCCGTTCTCGACCTGCATCCGCTGCGCGACCTGCGACGGCTTCCCGTGCCTCGTCCATGCGAAATCGGACGCCGAGGTGCTCGGCGTGCGGCCGGCGCTCGAGCACCCGAACGTCACGCTTCGGACGAACGCGATGGTCGTCAGGCTCGAGACGAACGAGCCGGGCACCGCCGTCACGGAGGTGGTCGTCGAGCGGGACGGGACCGAGGAGCGGTTCTCGGGCAACGTGGTGGTCGTCGCATGCGGCGCGGCCAACACGGCCAAGCTGCTCCTGCAATCTGCGAGCGAGAGGCACCCGAACGGCCTCGCCAACGGCTCGGATCAGGTCGGCCGCAACTACATGTTCCACGACTCGACGGCCGTCCTTGCTCTCTCGCGCGAGGAGAACGCGACCGTGTTCCAGAAGACGCTGGCGCTGAACGACTTCTACTTCGGCGCGGACGACTTCGAGTACCCGCTCGGGAACGTGCAGATGGTGGGCAAGTCGACGGCTCCGATGTTCCGCGGCGAGCGGCCGCGCGACACGAAGCTGGCTCCGGAGTGGACGCTGGAGCGGATGGCGCGGCATGCGATCGACTTCTGGCTCTCGACCGAGGATCTGCCGCAGGCCGACAACCGGGTCACCCTCGAGGCGGACGGCAACGTCAAGCTGACCTATGCGGAGACGAACCTGGAAGCCAAGAAGCGGCTCTACGACAAGGTCAAGTCGATCCTCGGACAGTTGGACATGAACCCGGGCCACTTGATCCACCGCTTCGCCTACATGAAGAACGACGTTCCGATCGCCGGATGTGCGCACCAGGCGGGCACCGCCCGATTCGGCACCGACCCGGCAGCCTCCGTGCTCGACGTGAACTGCAAGGCGCACGAGCTCGACAACCTGTACATCGTCGACACGAGCGTCTTCCCGTCGATCGGCGCGGTGAATCCCGCCCTCACTGCGATGGCGAACTCACTTCGAGTAGGTGACCACCTCCTCGAGCGGCTGCGGTAACGACGCCTCGGCCGACGATGGCGACGTCAGCCGAGACGAGGGTCGTCAACGCCGCCGGCGTCGTCCAGGGCATCACCGTCACGTTCCCGGCGCGAGCACGATCCTCACCGACCCGGCCGAGTACGACCTGTCCTCGCGCCGGTACGGGGCGCTGCGCCAGCCGTGAGCGCGATCAGCGCCCCTTCCGGGGAGCAGGTCGAGATCTCGTACGGCGACCAGCACGCCGTCGTCGTCGAGGTGGGAGGTGGGCTGCGGACATACTCGGTCGCCGACCGCAGGTCCTCGACGGCTACGGCGCCGACGAGCTCTGCCGGTCGGGTCGCGGGCAGGTGCTCATCCCCTGGCCGAACCGCCTGGAGGACGGGAGCTACGAGTTCGACGGGCGCCGCCATCAGGCGCCCGTCGACGATCCGGCGGAGAACGACGCGATCCACGGCCTCGTCCGCTGGGCGTCGTGGGCCGTCGGCCGGCGCACGCCGGAGTCCGTCGCGATGGAGCACCTGCTCCACCCGCGACCGGGCTACCCGTTCTCGCTTGCGCTCCGGATCGAGTACACGCTCTCCGACACCGGGCTGTCGGTCACGACGACGGCGACGAACGTCGGCCCCGATCCCTGTCCGTACGGGTGTGGGTCGCATCCGTACCTCACACTCGGCACCCGGCAGGTCGACTCGCTCGTCCTGCGCGCCCCGGCGGCACGGTCCTGTGCTCCGACGAGCGGGGCCTTCCGACCGGGAGGACGTCGGTCGAGGGGACGGAGTACGACTTCCGGCAGCCGAGGCCCATCGCCGCCACGCGGCTCGACAGCTGCTTCACCGACCTCGAGCGCGGCGAGGACGGTCTCGCCCGCGTCGAGCTCGAAGACCCGGAGAGCGGCAACGCGCTCGCGCTCTGGGCCGACAGCCGCTACGGCTATCTCATGCTCTTCACGGGTGACCCGTTGCCGGATGTCGAGCAGGCGCAGCCTGGCCGTCGAGCCGATGAGCTGCCCGCCGAACGCGTTCCGCAGCGGCGAGGGGCTGGTTCGCCTGGAGCCCGGCGCCTCGTTCACGAGCGCGTGGGGGATCGCGCCACACCGCGCTCGCTGAAGCGGCCGGCGGCCGCACCCGACGTCCGACCGCTCGTCCGAGAGGGACAGCGCGGGTGGAACCATGAGCATGACGCCGCCGTCGCGCGAGAGGATGTCGGTCATGACCCAGCCTGGGACGGAGCACTAGGCGACGTGGCGGTCGATCCCCTCGACTTCGATGCGCTGATCGGGGAGTGGCGCCGTGCGTTCGAGGCGGCGAGGTCGGCACTCGAGGCGGCGCGGCACGATCTGCCTGCGGCCGAGGTCGGCTCACGGAGCAATCGGCTGTCAGACGAGCGAGTCGCGACCGCGCGGCTGCTCGAGCTGTTTGCTCGCGAGCACCACACGAGACGGTTCCTCGTCCGTCTGGTGGCGACGTCGTGGGAGTCCAAGCGCCTGCTCGGCCTGCCGGCGGACGCGGTCGCCTGCGTCTTCAACGTCGACGGAGTGCTCGTGCCGAGCGCGGCAGTGCATGCCGAGGCGTGGCGGGCGACGTTCGACGAGCTCGTTCACCGGCGCACCGAGCGGATGCAGGCCCCGATCGTGTCGTTCAGTCGCCGGGCCGACTACCCGACGTTGATCCACGGGCGCTCACGCGTCGCGGCCGTGCACGAGTTCCTCGCGAGCCGGGGCATCACGCTGCCCGACGGCAGCCCGGACGATCCGCCGGGCACCGAGACGGTCCACGGGCTGGCCAACCGCAAGAGCCAGGCGCTCCTCGAGCTCTTGGAGCAGGGCAGCGCGCACGCGTTCCAGGGCGCCCGCCTCTATCTGGAGTTGGCGCGCGACGCAGCCATGCGCTGTGCCGTCGTGTCCGGCTCGACGACCACGCAGACGCTTCTCGAGCGTGCGCGCCTCTGGACGTTGGTCGACGTGTGCGTGGACGGGAACACGGCCAGCGCGGAGCAGCTGCGCCGGAAGCCCGAGCCCGACATGCTCCTCGCCGCGTGCCGGCACCTCGGCGTCGACCCGGAGCGCACCGTCCTCTTCGAGACCACGACCGAAGGAGTCGATGCCGGGCGGGCGGGAGGCTTCGAGCTGGTCGTCGCGGTCGGCCGCGAGCGATCGGCGCTGCTCCGCGCCCACGGAGCGGATCTCGTCGTGTCGGACCTCGGCGAGCTCCTCGAGCGCCAGCTCGCGACGTGAGGCGAGCCGGCGCCCGAGGGTCTGGTGTGTCAGCGGCCCCCCTCGTCGTAGTACGAGCCGAGGCGTGTCCGGTAGCCCTCGTCCGCGATCATCGAGTCGTCGAGCTCGGGCGCGTGTGACGTCCCCTCGGCTACCCCGCCGCTTGGGCCGCAAACCCGGTCGGGCGACGGATACCCTCGGACGGGCCGACGGCGCATGAAGACCCTGCTCAACGTGATCTGGCTCGTCCTCGCCGGTTTCTGGCTCGCGCTCGGCTACACGCTCGCGGCGATCCTGCTGGCGATCACGATCATCGGGCTGCCGTTCGCGAAGCAGTCGCTCAAGCTCGCGCGCTACGCGCTCTGGCCCTTCGGGCGCGCGCTCGTGCAGAGCCCGTCGCGCCACGAGACGCTGAGCGCGATCGGGAACGTCCTCTGGTTCGTCCTCGCCGGCTGGTGGCTCGCGATTGCCCACGTCGTCACCGGGATCGCGCTCTGCCTGACGATCATCGGCATCCCGCTCGGGATCGCCGACTTCAAGATGGCCGGAGCGGCGCTCGTGCCGTTCGGGCGGACGATCGTCAGGGCGCGGGAGCTGAACGCGGGCATGGTCGCCGCCGACTCGACGATCGCCTTCCCGGACTGACCACGGCGCGACCCTCGGAGCGCCGCGTCTCGCCGGGGGTGCCGGCGAGACGTCCGGCGGTGTCAGGTCGCGTCGGCGCGCGACGTCAGGCGCTTGAAGATCAGGAGGTGACCGCCGTGCTTGCGGCGAACCCGGTGGTTCCACGAGACGTGGACGAGCTCCCAGCCGTCCGGGCCGAGCACGTCGAGCCGGTCCTGCAGCTTGCGCAGGTCGACCTGCTCGCTCCCCCAGCCCAGGAAGCCGTGTTCCAGGAGCTCGGTGCGGTACTCCCACTCGGGCGTTGCCTGCTCGCCCGGGCGGCTCGTCTCCGGCGTCGCCCGGGACGGCAGCAGCGCCGTGACGAGGTCGTCCGTCATCTCGACGGCACCGTCGCCGTTTGTTGCCGGATCTGCTGACGCCGGCGGGTCGCTCGTACTGCTGTTTCCCATCGTGCCCCCTTCCCCAGACGCCCCGTTCGGGCGTCACTTCCATCATGGACGATACGGGTTCGGGGTCAAGGCGCGTCGGAGCGCCGATGCCTATCGTCCCGTCGTGGCCGCGACCGTGCGGATCGGGACATGCAGCTGGGCGGACGCGGGTCTGCTCGCCTCGTGGTATCCGCGCGGGGTGTCGACCGCCGAGAAGCGGCTGCGGTACTACGCCGAGCGGTTCGACGTCGTCGAGGTCGACTCCCCGTACTACGCCCTTCCCGACCCTGCGGTCACCGAGCGCTGGGCGCGACGGACGCCCGACGCGTTCACGTTCCACGTCAAGGCGTCGGCGGCGATGACCTGGCACGAGGGCGAGCCGACCGACGGGGCGTTTCGCGCGTTCCGCGCGGCGCTCGGGCCGCTCGAGCTCTCCGGAAAGCTGCGCGGCGTCCTGCTCCAGTACCACCCGCGGTTCGTGAAGTCCGACGCGGCGAAGGCCGAGCTGGCGCGGGCGCCGGAGCGGCTCGCGCCGCTCGTCCCGCTGATCGAGTTCCGGCACCGTTCCTGGATGGAGGAGGCGGAGCGAGCCGACACGCTCGCGTTCCTCGAACGTCACGGCCTCGCGTACGTCTCGCTCGACAGCCCGCGCACGCGGGCGTCGAACGTGTCGCCTCGGATCGCCGCGGCAACGCACCGTGTCGCGTACCTTCGCTTCCACGGCAGGAACGCGCAGACGTGGAACATCCGTGGCGCCGAGAGCGCCGCCGAACGCTTCGACTGGCTCTACTCGAAGGACGAGCTGGCCGAATGGGTGGAGCCGCTTGCGAGGCTCGCCGCCGAAGCGGAGGAGGTGTACGCCATGTTCAACAACAACCGCGACGACTTCGCGCCGCGGAGCGCGCAGATCCTCCGGGGGCTCCTCGACGAGGCCGGCATGCCTGCAGCCGGCGGGGTCGAGCCGCCGCCCGAGCGGCCGACCCTCTTCTGACCGAGCGCTTCGACCATCAGGCGCACCAGCGACGTGGCCGTCGCCCGCGCCAGCGATCGGGAGTATCCCTTGAACCGACCCGCCGAACTCCCGACTCTGCGAGACCATCAAGGTCTTGATCGAGCTCTCATAGGCCAAACGACACGCGGCCGCTGAACGGACTCGGGATACCTTGTGTCATGCGCGCGCTCCTGACCTGCAGACCGTTGGCGGGCCACTATCGGCCGATGCTTCCACTCGCACGTGCCCTGGCCGAAGCGGGGCATGACGTGGCGTTCGCGTCCGGTGAACCTGTCGCCGGCGAAGCGAAAGCGGAGGGCTTCACGTCATTTCGGGGTGGACTGGACATGGATTCGGTGGAGCCGCTTGCCCGACGGCTTCGAGAACGTGCCGCCTCGCTTCCTGCCTCGCAGGTCCGCCATTTCTTGTTTGCCGAACTCTTCGTCCGGGGTGAGCTGGAGCCGCGTGCGAATGACCTGATCACCATCGCTGAGCAGTGGGCGCCGGACGTCGTGGTGCATGACGTCGCGGAGTTCGCCGCACCACTCGTCGCAACGATGGCCGGCATCCCGTATGTGGAACACAGCTATGGACCCGCCATCCCGAACGACGTCCTGCGTGGCGCCGGCGACGCTGCCGCGCCGTTCTGGACATCACGCGGCCTCGCACCGCACCCGCTCGGCGGTCTCTACCGCCATCTGTACCTCGACGTGTGCCCACCCAGCCTCCAGATTCCCGAGGCGATTCCGAGCGCCCTGCAGGCCATCCGTACGGTCCAGTCGCAGCCACCGGCAGCACGGCTCCCGTGGCTGGATGCGCTGCGCGGCTCGCCGATCGTCTACATCACGCTCGGCACCGTCTACAACCGAAACCTCGACGTGTTTCGGACCCTGCTCGACGGCCTCCGCGACGAAGAGCTGAACATCGTCGTCACGGTCGGCAGACACAACGACCCCGCGATGCTCGATTCGCAACCATCGAACGTCCACGTGCACCAGTACATCCCCCAAGAGCTGCTGCTCCCTCACTGCGCCGCCGTCGTGACGCACGGTGGCGCCGGCTCGACGCTCGGTGCGCTTGCATTCGGCCTCCCGCTCCTGATGGTCCCCCAAGGCGCTGACCAGTTCTTCAATACCGAACGTGTCACTGCCGCGGGCGCCGCAGTTCAACTCATCCCCGATCGCCTGACCGCGGACTCGGCTCGTGACGCTGTTCGCATGCTCCTGAGCGACGACACATTCCGGGACGCGGCCCGCCGCATCGAGAACGAGCTCGCCGCGATGCCCGACCCACACCAAGCCGTCGAGACGCTCGAACTACTCACCCTCCGACGACACTTGCAGCATGGAAGCTGACCCCCCGGCGATCGCTGGGGATTGGATGCCGGCCAACGGTTACCAACGCGTCGCGCCTCGTACGGTGATGATCGAACCTGACAACCAGACGGAAGCGGCGTGCACCTGGAGTCGCTGTTCAACGACAACCGCGACGATTTCGCGCCGCAAAGCGCGCACATCCTCCCGGGACTCCTCGACGAGGCCGGCGTGCCCGCAGCCGGCGGGGTCGAGCCGCCGCCGACCGAGCCCCGAACCACCTGCACAAGACCACATGTGTCACGTGGAGAGGGATCGGCGCGGCAGAGTGCTGTCAGACACCGCTCGTGTCGTCAACCTGGCGCTACAGTCGCCTGCATGCGCGTGCTGTCCGTCGTCCACGACCCGGCGGTGACGGGCGGCGGCGGGCTGTTCGAGCGCGTCGTCGTCGAGCGGGGGGATCACCTCGACCGCTGGATCGTCGCGAACGGCGATGCTGCGCCGGGGGATCCGACGCGCTGGGACGCCGTGATGGTCTTCGGCGGCGCGATGCACCCCGACCAGGACGCCGAGCACCCATGGCTCACGAGCGAGGTCGCGTTCATCGGCGAGGCACTCGAGCAGGGAGTCCCGACGATCGGCGTCTGCCTGGGCTCGCAGCTGATCGCCCGCGCGGCAGGCGCGTGGGTGGGGCCGTCGGACGCGGCGGAGGTTGGGTGGTTCCCGGTCGAGCTGAACGACGACGCGGCCGCCGATCCGGTGCTCGGCGTGCTTCCCCGGCGGGTCGACGCCTTCCAGTGGCACTACTACACGTTCGAGCTCCCGGAGCGGGCGATCGAGCTCGGGCGGAGTGTGCGGGCTCGGCAGGCCTTCCGGCTCGGCGACCGCGCATGGGGCATCCAGTTCCACGCCGAGGTCGAGCGGGCCATGCTCGAGAGCTGGTTCGTGGGCGGCGCCTCGGAGCTCCCGAAGCCGGTCGAGGAGATCACGGCGGAGACGGACCGCCACCTCGGGACCTGGAACGAGCGCGGTGCCGCGTTGTGCAACGCGTTTCTCGACGAGGCTCGGCGCCTCAGCTCGTAGGGCCGCGCTCGGCGGGCAGCGCTTCGTCCCGCGACCACTCGTGCCAGGAGCCGACGTAGTTGCGCGCCGCGTAGCCCGCCGCCGTGAGCACCTGGACGGCGAGAGCCGAGCGGCTGCCCGAGTGGCAGTACGCGATCACCTCCACGCCTGCCGGCTCGCCGACGAGCGCCTGCACCGCCGTGGTGTCACCGGCCCGGAGGAGCAGGGTGACGTCGACGTGTCGCGCTCCGGGGATGCGGCCCGGGCGTGGGTCGCAGGGCGCAACCATGTCCCCGGTGAACTCCTCGTGTCGGCGTACGTCGAGCAGGACGAGCGCAGGCTCGCCGAGGCGCTGCGCGAGCTCCTGGGTCGTGACCTCGCTCATGCGGGGGCGAGCGACGCGACGGTCTCGACCTCGGCCTCGACGGACGGGCGCTCGCAGCAGCGCGCAAGCCATGCGGTGACCGCGGGATGGGGGTCGAGCGGCACGCCCATCAGGTCGCGCATTCGCAGCACCCACGGCAGATAGGCGATGTCCGCGAGCCCGAACGAGCGACCGGTGAGGAACGGCATCGCCCGGAGCACGTGGTCGAGCTCGCGCAACGCGTGCGCCAGCCGTTCCGATGCGCCTGCCTCGCCGCGACGAAGGGCGTAGTACGGGCGGCCGAGGTCGTCGAAGCGGAAGACGAGCAGACGGGCGACCGCGCGCTCGCCCGGGTCGTCCGGCAGCAACGGCGGGCTCCGGGTAGCGCTCCTCCAGGTACTCGTCGATCACCGACGACTCGGGCAGCACCCACCCGTCCTCGTCCAGCACCGGCACCCGCCCGTCGGGGGGGTTGTGCTCGTAGAGCCATGCCGGCCGGTCGGCGAGGTCGATCGTGACGGTCTCGTACGGCACGGCCTTCTCCGCGAGGACGATGCGCGTGCGTGCGCAGTACGGGCATCGCGGCGCGTCGTAGAGCGTCAGCACGACACCGAGGCTACCCGTCGACGCCCGCGTGGCCGTGCAGCGCGCCCTCCAGCCCGAGCGTCTCGGCGAGCTCCGCGAGGATCTCCCGTGCCGGCGGCAGGTCTGCCGGAGACGCGGCCGTCGGCGCGGCCGCTCGGACGCGCTGCGGGTCGGCCCCCGTCAGCCGCGCCATGACCGTGGGATTCGCGGCGAGCCCGATCACGTCCCCGGGGGCGAGCGGCCCGTAGAACTCGGGCACGGACAGGTACTCGTCCACGATCCCGCCACGGTCGAGCGCGACCATCCGGACGACCTCGTCGACCTCGAGCGAGAGTGCGACGACGACCGCGCCCATCCGGGAGGAGAGCTCGCGCGCGAACCGGACGAGCGCCGTCGGATCGGAGTCGATCACCTCGTCGTACACGGCCACCCAGCCGTTGCGCGGCCCGACGACGGCCGACGCGTCCGAGCCGATCCGCGGCGCGAAGTCGCGGACGGCGCGCTCGACGTCCGCGATCGGTGTCCGTCTGGACGTGGAGCGAGGCGAACGACTCGGCGTGCCTGCCCGGGGAGAGCCGCTCGCGCAGCGCGTCGACCGGGGCGACGAGCGCGATGACGTCCTCGCCGAACCCCCACCGGTGATAGACGGCGCGCGCGCCGGCGTTCGCGGCCATCACCTCGACGTCGAGGTGCTCCACGCCCTGGTCGGCGACCGCCTCGACGACGGCGTGGACGAGCGCTGCCGCGACCCCGCCGCGGCGCGCGTCCGGCACGACGTAGAGGTCCGTGAGCCGGGCGAGCCGCGTGCCTGTCCGGCGCGCCAGCGCGAACCCGACGGCGACGCCGTCGTGCTCCGCGAGGAACGCAAGCCCGGCGTCGACGATCTCCCGGATCTCGCGCAGCTCCTGCTCGGGATCGTGGTCGACATGCGGCGGCGGCGGCACCTCGAGCACGAATTCCCGCCAGAGGCGATCGAGCGTCGAGGCATCGTCGGGCGTTGCGGTGCGGACGATCACCGGGCGATCGTAGACGCGGGATCCCGGCCCGCGCTTCCCCACACCGCGTTCAAGAACTATTCTTGGGGGAGCCCGGCGGCGGTCAACCCCCTCGGCCGTCGCCGGCACCAACCCTCCTGCTGTGTCCGAGGCGGGGAGGACCGTGGGGTCGCCGTCGCGACCCCCGCGGCCCGGCGCACGTGGCTGCCGGTGACCGGGTCGTGCGAGCTGTCGGCGCTCCACCCTCCGGGAGCGCCATCCTCGGAGACGTCGCCGGGCGGGCGGGAGTTAGTGTGGCGACCGCCTCCGCTACGGCGCCGCGAGGGCAGCGCGCACGTCGTTCATGTCGTCGAACGGCTCGTACAGGGACCGTTCGCTCGTCGAGCCAGGCCGCGAGGCTGCGGCGCGCGAACCGCCGATCCGCGGCGAGCGACACGCACCGGTCGGAGACGCCGTCGCCGACGTAGACGAAACGGGCCAGGCCGGCGACTGCACCGCGCTTGCAGCGCTCCCCGCAGACCTCGCAGAGCGGCCCGGCCGGGAACTCGGCCCGCCAGCCTGCCGGATCGGCCGCGACGCGGTTGGCCACCACCCGTGCCTCGATGCCCTCGCGGCGCAGGATCGGGTCGATCAGCTCGTCGAAGCCCGCCGAGACGATCAGCGGGTCGTGCTCGGCGACCAGCTCGCGGAACCCGGCGCGGACGCGAACGTGCTCGACGAGGAATGCGACGACCTCTTCGCGCGTAGCTCGGATCGTCGCCATCTCCGCGGCGATCACCTCGTCGAGCGTCAGCGTCCGTCCGAGCTCGTCCTCGAGCCCGTGGAAGACGTCGAGGTCGCCGAACCGCTCGATCGTCATGTGCAGCGTGTCGCGCTCCGTCACCGTCCCGTCCCAGTCGAGGACGAGCGCGAGACTCGTGGTGATTCACCACGAGGTCAGTCGGCCGGCAGCGACCAGCCGCCGTCGATCACGAGCGTCTGGCCGCGGATCATCTCCGCGTCGGGCGAGCAGAGGAACGAGACGACGCCCGCCACGTCCTCCGGTGTCACGAGGCGGCCCACCGGGTTGCCGGCGCCCGAGGCGAGCATCTCCTCGCGGTTCGGAAAGTGCTCGAGCGCACCGGTCTCGACGACCCCCGCCGAGACGGCGTTGACCCGGATCCCGCGCGGCGCGAGCTCGACGGCGAGGTAGCGCACGAGCGCCTCGAGCGCGGCCTTCGACGTGCCGACGAGCGAGTAGTTCTCGAGCACACGGACGGAGCCGAGGCTCGAGATGCCGACGATCGACGCCCCCGGAGGCATCGACGGCGCGACGATCCGTGTCAGCCCGAGCAGCGCCCGCGCGTTGGCGTTGAGCGTCCAGTCCCAGTGCTTGTCCTCGGTCTCGAGCGCCGGGCGGATGACCCCGGTCGCGGCGTTGTGGACGAAGACGTCGAGCGGCCCGAGCGCTTCCACCTGCTCGGCGACGCGGGACGAGGTCACGTTCCCGCGCACGAGGACGGGCTCGGCGCCGAGCGCGCGCAGCTCGTCCGCCGTCTCCTCGGCGGCGGCGTCCGCGCGAAAGTAGCCGATCGCGACCGTCGAGGCCCCCTCGCGCGCCAGGCGCAGGGCGATCGCCTTCCCGATCCCGCGCGAGCCTCCGGTGACGAGGACGCGACGGCCGGGCGCGCTCACCGCTCGCCGCGCGGCAGCGGGTCCGAGGCGGTCGCGGACGACGGGATCGTGCCCCACCCGATCCGCTCGCCTCGACTCCGGCTCCGCGTTCTCCGACTTCGTCGACGCGAAGCCGAGCCGGTCGAGCAGCTCCATCTGCTCCTCGCCGTAGCGGCGCACGGCGTCGTCCTCGGGCAGCTCTGCGATCAGCTCGCGCACGCGGGCGCGGATCTGGAACGCGAAGTGCGGTGTCGCGGGCCCGACGAGGGCGTCGATGTCGTCGACGGTCGGGGGCATCGGCCCGCCAACACTACCCGCCTGTAGCGTCGCCCGGATGCGGCGTCCGTCGACCGTCGAGGTGATGCTCCTCACGACGATCGTGCTGTGGTCGCTCAACCTGACCGTCAGCCGCTACATCCTCACGCACGGGTTCCAGCCGCTCGCGTACGCGACCGTCCGCTACGGGCTCGCGGTCGCGGTGTTCATCGCGCTGACGCTGCTCCTCGAGCGCTCTCTGCGACTTCGGGGGCGCGACCTCGGACTCGCGGCCGCCGCCGCGCTCCTCGTCTACCTGAACCAGATCGGGTTCGTCTACGCGCTGGAACGCTCGTCCGCCTCCGTCCTCGGGCTGATCCTCGGCGCGACGCCGATCTTCGCCGCGCTCGCGGGAGTCGCCCTCGGGACGGAGACGCTGCCGCCGCGCTTCTGGGCCGGCGCCGCCCTGTCGTTCCTCGGGGTCGCGCTCGTGGCGCTCGGGTCGGGGAGCCAGGTGTCCGGTGACGTCGGCGGCGTGCTTCTCGGCGTTCTCACGGCTGCCACGTGGGCCGGCTACTCGATGCTCGTGACACCGCTGATGAGCCGCTACTCCGCGCGGCGGATCAGCGCAGTCGTCCTCGGCGCCGCGTGGGTCGCGATCGCGCTCACTGCGCTGCCGCAGGTTCGCTACCCAGGACTGGAGCCTCGGCTGGGAGGTGTGGGCGCTCCTCGTGTTCGCGACACTCGGGCCGCTCGTCGTGACGAACGAGCTGTGGTTCAGGTCGCTCGACCGGATCGGCGCCGCGCGGGCGACGCCTGGCGGCGAACCTCCAGCCGTTCCTCGCCGCGGCACTTGCCGTGGTGCTGCTGTCGGAGACGCTCGCGCCGGTCGAGATCGCGGGGGGCGTCCTGATCGGCGCGGGGATCCTCGTCGCCCGGCGGCGACGGCGGATCTCGGTGCTGCCGCCCTCCGAGTAGCCTCCCGCACGTGTCGCCGCTCCGCCGCACCGCGCTCGCGTCGGTCGCCGCCGCCGTCGCGCTCATCGCGATCAAGCTCGTCACCGGTCTCGCGGCGGGCAGCCTCGCGTTCGTCGCCGAGGCGGCGCACTCGGGCACCGACCTCGTGGCGGCGCTGCTGACGCTGTTCGCGGTCGGGATCGCGACGAAGCCCGCCGACGAGGGGCACCTGTACGGGCACGGCAAGGCGGAGCACCTCGCGGCCCTCGCCGAGGCGGCGTTCCTCATCCTCGTCTCGCTCGTGGTCGCCGGGCTCGCCGTCGCGCGGCTCGCCGGCTGGATCGAGCTCGAGGTCGAGGCGGCCTGGTGGGCGTTCGCGGCGGCGTTCGTCGTGATGGCGATCGACATCACGCGGGCCGTCGTGTCGTATCGCAGCGCACGCCGCTACTCGAGCGCGGCGCTCCTCTCGAACGCCGTCCACTTCGGCGCCGACCTGCTCGGGACACTCGCCGTCGTCGCCGGCCTCGCCGCCGCCCGGGCGGGCTTCCCGGAAGGGGACTCGATCGCGGCGCTGTTCGTCGCGGCGCTCGTCGTCGGCGCCGCCGCGCGGCTCATCCGGAGGAACGTCGACGTCCTCATGGATCGCGCCCCTGTGGACGCGGTCGACGCGGCGCGGGAGGCGATCGGCCGCCTCGACCCGCCCGTGGCCGTTCGGCGCCTGCGGCTGCGGCAGGCGGGTGGGCGCACCTTCGCCGACGTCGAGATCGGCGTCTCGCCCGGAGCCGCCGTCGGGCAGGGCCATGCCGCCGCGGACCGCGTCGAGGCGGCACTCCACCGGGCGCTCCCGGAGAGCGACGTCGTCGTCCACGTCGAGCCGACGGGCCGGGAGGCCGAGCTCCGCGAGCGCGTCAGGGCGGCGGCGATGACCGTGCCGGACGTCCGGGAGCTCCACGACCTCGCCGTGATCGACACCGGCGACGGCCTCCAGCTGTCGCTGCACCTGAAGCTCCCCGGCACCCTCGATCTCGCCACGGCCCATGCGATGGCGGAGCAGGTCGAGGAAGCCATCCGGCGCGACGTCCCCGAGGTGCACGCCGTCCAGACCCATCTCGAGCCGCTCGCCGAGCGGGCGCCCGGACGGGAGTGGACGGCGAACCTCGCGCGGATCGAGCAGACGGTCGTCGCGATCACCGGCTGCCCGCCCCGGGACCTGCGCACGCTCGAGACGGACGACGGGCTCGTCGTGCTGCTGACGCTCGCACTCGACGGACGGACGACGCTGTCGGAGGCCCACGATGAGGCGACCGCCGTGTCGCAGCGGATCCGCGAGGCCCTCCCCGGCGTCGTGGACGTCGTGGTGCACACCGAGCCGTAGTTCTTCGCGGAATGACGATCCCTGCCTGCGGCCGGGCACACCCTCGAGCGCTGGAAGAGCTGCCCGTCGCGACGCGACTACCGGCCGGGGACGATCCGCCCGACCATGTCCCGGGCGATGTAGCCCGCGACTTTCGGGTTCTCCTGCAGCCGCCGCAGCGAGTACTCGTACCAGCGCCTGCCGTAGGGGACGTAGATGCGCAGCGGGTGCCCTGCGGCGACGAGCTCGCGCCCGCGGCCGGCGCGGACGCCGAGCAGCATCTGCAGCTCGTACGCCGTCTCGTCGAGCCCCTCGAGTCGCTCCAAGGCCTGCTCGAGCAGCCACTCGTCGTGCGTCGCGACCGCGACCCGGCAGCCCGCTGCGAGAAGGGCGTCGAGGCACGCGACGAAGCTCCTGCGGATCACCCCGAACTCGTGGAACGCGATCGACGTGGGCTCGACGTAGATGCCCTTGCAGAGCCGCACGCTCGGCTGGAGCGGGGCAAGTGCCGCGATGTCGTCGAGCGTCCGGCGCAACGCGGCCTGGAACACGATCCCGACGCCGTCGTAGCCGTCGGCACGGAGCGACCGGTAGAGCGCGAGCGTGTCGTCCGTCGTGCTCGAGTCCTCCATGTCGATCCGGACGAAGATGCCGCGGCCCCCCGCGTCGCGCAGGACCTGCTCGGTGAGCGACCGGCACAGGCCGCTGTCCACCTTGAGCCCGAGCGCGGTCAGCTTTACCGAGACGTTCGCGTCGAGCCCGTCGCTCTCGATCGCGGCGAGCGCGTCGTGGTAGGCACCTGCGATCGCCTCGGCCTCCTCCGGCTTCGTGACCTCCTCGCCGAGCACGTCGACCGTCGCCTGCATGCCCTCGGCGTTCACCCCGGCGACGACGCGGCGCGCGTCCTCGAGCGTCTCCCCCGCGATGTACGGGGCTGCGACCCTCCGCACGACCGAGCGTGGCACGGCCGGGAGGACGCGGACGACGGCGTGGTCGAACACCCTCACGGCACGCGATCCTATTCGCGCATGAAGCCCTGGCGGGCGGCGGAGACGAGCGCAACCGCCTCCGGGAACAGCACGCGCATCGCGTCGCGCAGCTGGAGCGCCTGCTCGTCGACGGTCCCCGACGGGGTGACCTGTGCGAGGGCGGCCTGCGTCAGCTCCACCGCGGTCGACAGGGTCAGCGTGGCGAACTGCTCGCGCTGCGCGTCCTTGACGCCCTCGGCCTGCTGCTCGGCGAAGTCGCGGAGCCCTCGGAGGATCTCCTCGGGGTCGCCGCCGAACGGGAAGAAGCCACCGCCTTCCATGGCTCAAGGGTAGTCGAGCGAGCCGCGATAGGCGCTCGCGACGTCGGCCCAGAGCGCCTCGGCCACGTCGACGGCGCTCTGCATCGCGGCCGTGAACGGCGACGGCGCGGTGGGGTCGAGCGCCAGCTCGAGCCGGCGCACGGCTTGCCCGATCTCGTCGAGGCGCGCGGGGGAGGCGAGGTGCGGCGGCGCGCCCAGCACGTGCTGGAGCGCGAGCGCGGCCGCCTCGGCCTCGTCGATCCCCTCCGGGCTCTCCGTGATGCGGAGCGCCACGAGCTGGGAGCGCAGCTCGTCGAGGTCGCCCGGGAAGGCCGATTCCTCCGCGACCTCGCAGAGCGCGGCGATCGACACCGCGTCGCGCACGTCCCGCTGCGACGCGACGGGGGCACCGTCACCGTCGAGTGCGAGCCAGCTGCGGGCTCCGTCGGGCGCCTCGAACGCGCAGACGTAGACACGCGTCCCGGACGCCGGCTCGGTCGCAAGGATCCCGCTGAGCGCGCTCCCGTCGGCGTGGGCGGCGACCGCCGCCGCGATGCGCTCGAGGTCGTCGGCCAGGGCCACCGTGCCAGGATACGGCGGGATGCTCTCCGAGCGACGCCGCCATGCCCGGGCGCTCTTCGCGCCGCTCGGGCCGACGTACGACCGCGTCGGGGCGGCGCTCTCCTTCGGGCAGGATCCACGCTGGCGACGGTTCCTCGTCTCGCGCCTGCCTGTGGATCACGGTCACGTGCTCGACGTCGCGACGGGCACGGGGCTCGTCGCGGCCGCGCTGCTCGAGCGCGGCTTCGCCGTCACCGGCCTCGACCAGAGCCCCGACATGCTGGCGTGCGCCCGCGAGCGCTTCGGTGACCGTGTCGAGCTCGTCGAGGCCTCGGCCGACGAGCTTCCCTTCGCCGACGCGTCCTTCGACCACCTCACCTTCACGTACCTCCTGCGGTACGTGGACGACCCGGCTGCGACGCTCCGCGAGCTGGCGCGCGTCGTCCGACCCGGCGGGACGGTCGCGATGCTCGAGTTCGACGTCCCCCGGGGCGTGTGGCGTCCGCTCTGGGACCTGTGGGTCGGTGTCGGGCTGCCCGTCGCCGGACGGTTGATCTCCCCGGGCTGGCACGAGGTCGGGCGCTTTCTCGGCCCGTCGATCCGCGGGTTCCACGACGCCCACCCGGAGCCGGCGCTGCGCACGCTGTGGAGCGACGCGGGGATCTCGGACGTCCGGTCGCGTCGATTGAGCCTCGGCGGCGGCCTCGTCATGTGGGGGCAGCGCGACGGTGCCACGTAACGGTCCGTCGCACGGCACGCCTCCCGGCTGCGCGCGGCGGCGGTCCCGCCCGGGCGAGCGGAAGGCCCGCCGTGGGGCCTGAGGGCGCCGACGCCCAGGCGGCGCAGGAGGCGGCTCCGGCCTTCTACGCGCTCCGGCCCGGCGGCTGGCGCGACTACGTCACGCTGCTCCATCCTCCCTACACCGCCTGGCACCTGTCGTACGTCGTGGTCGGCGGCTGCCTCGCGGCGACCGTCGACTGGTGGGTGCTCGGGCTGACGGTGCTCGCGTTCGCGCTCGCGATGGGCGTCGGCGCACACGCGCTGGACGAGCTGAACGGACGGCCGCTGCGAACGCGCATCCCGTCACGGGCGCTCGTCTGGCTCACGATCGCGTCGCTCGCAGCCGCGTCCGCGATGGGGATCGTCGTCGCGCTCGAGCGGACGCTCTGGATCCTGCCGCTCGTCGTCCTCGGCGCCGCGCTCGTCCCCGTCTACAACCTCGAGCTGCTCGGCGGCCGGGTGCACACCGACCTCGGCTTCGCGCTCGCGTGGGGCGCATTCCCTCTGCTCACGGCATTCGTCGCGCAGACGGGAACGCTCCGTCCCGAGGCGGTGGTCGCGGCCGTGTGGGCGACGCTGCTCTCGCTCGCCCAGCGCCGCCTCTCGACCCCGGTGCGCCTCCTGCGCCGCGACGTCGCCGCAGTCGAGGGAGGGCTCGTGCTCGCCGACGGGTCGCGTCGAGCCGCTCACGCGAGACGGGCTCACGCGGCCCGCCGAGAGCGCGCTCCGGCTCCTCGCGGCCGCCACCGTCCTCCTCGCCGTCGCGCTCGTCGCTCTGCGCGTCTAGCGGCCGCCCTCTACCCTGCACGACGTGGCCGTCTGGATCCTCGCAGCCGCTCTCGTGTGTGCGCTCCTCCTCGCGGCGGTGCTCTGGCTCGCCCTGCGGCGGGCGCACGCCGCCGCCACCTCGACGTCGCGGCTCGTGCTGGAGGCGCGCGAGGCCGTCCGCGCTGCCGTCGCGGAGGAGACCGCGTTGCACGTCGAGGAGATCCGCCGTGTGCTCGCCCGCGAGCGGGCCGAGACGGCGTCGGTCCTCGCGGCGGAGGAACGCCGTCTCGCCGAAGAGCGGCGCGCGGCGTTCGCCGAGCGCGAGCGCCGGTCGGGCGACGCCCTCGCGGACGAGCTCGCGCGAACCGAGCGCCGGCTCGAGGAGCGCCTGCGCACCTTCACCGACGACCTCGACCGCGCGCAACGACACCTCGAGGCGCAGCTCGCCGCCCTCGGTCAGCGCTACCGGCAGGCGATCGCGGACGTCGAGGCGCGGCTCGAGGCCGAGGCGGCGGAGCTCGGCTCGACGGCCGACGAGCAGCGCAGGACCGTGCTGCGGCTGCGGGAGGAGCTCGAGCGGGCCGCGGGCCAGGCGGTCACGGAGGCTCTCGACGAGCTCGAGTCCCAGACGCTCGAGCGCCGGCGCGCGATCGACGGGATCACCGAGCGCCTGCGCCAGCGCGAGCACGCGGTCGCGGAGTCGATCGAGCGCGCCGAGACCGACGTGCGTGCGCGGCTCGACGTCGTGCTCGTCGAGTGGGAGCGCAGGCAGGCCGACCGCCTCGAGCGCGTCACCGAGCGCGAGGTCGAGCGGCACGCGCAGATCGCGATGCAGGCGCTCGACGACCGCTTCCGCGAGGCCCGAGAGGAGGCCGCGACGAGGCTCCAGCGCGAGCTGGAGCGGGCCATCGAGCTCCTCGCCCGCGAGGAGCTCGCACAGCGGCTCGACGCCCGCTGAGCGACATCGGCCGACACGCGGCGCACGCTGCAGGTCGGCGAGCCCGGGCCGTCCGCGCAAACTTCCGGCGGTAGGAATCGTCAAAGGCAGCACGAAACACCGTGCAACCATGGCCGAGGCGATCGAGACACCCGTGTGGCGCGAGGACGAGCAGTCCAAGGTCGAGAGCTGGCGTCTGCACGTGCTGATCGAGGCCGGGTTCCCGCTGCCGCTCGCGGAGAGGCTCGCGGCGAGCGAGGCCGACCTCCACGCGTGCGTCCAGCTCGTCCGCCAGGGCTGCAACCCCGTGACCGCGACCGAGATCCTGCTCTAGCGGCAGCGATCTCGGCCCCGCGCGGCGCGCGCCGCATACGCTGCCGTGCATGGAAGCCGGCGCGGCCCCGGAGCGGAAGGTCTACAGCGTCGCCGAGTTCAACCGGCGCCTCGCGACCTACGTCGGCCGCGTCCGCGACGTGTGGGTCGAGGGCGAGGTCTCGGAGCTCCGCCGGAGCACCGCCTGGGCGACGGTCTTCCTCACGCTGAAGGATGCGCGGACGGGCGCGTGCCTCACGGCGACCATGCCCCGCAGGCGATTCGACCTCGTCGAGCCCACCCTCGCGGAGGGCGAGCGCGTCCAGGCGAACGGCTCGCTCCAGCTCTACGAGGCCCGCGGCGAGGTCAGCCTGCGCGTCGCCGCGCTCGAGCGGGTCGGTGCCGGTGGCCACGCGGAGGCGCTCGCCCGTCTGCGGCGCACACTCGCCGAGGAGGGACTCTTCGGCGCGGAGCGCAAGCGCCGTCTTCCGCGCTTCCCGCGGGCCGTCGGCCTCCTGACCGGTGTCGACGCCGCCGCGCGGGGCGACGTCGTGGCAGCGATCGCCACGCGCTATCCGGCCGTGCGGCTCGTGATCGCCGAGACCCGGGTGCAGGGCCCGGCGGCGCCGGCCGCGATCGTTGCGGCGCTCTCACGTCTCGCGGCGCACGACGGCGTCGACGTCGTGATCCTGGCCCGTGGCGGCGGCAGCTTCGAGGACCTCCTCCCGTTCAGCGACGAGCGCGTCGTCCGCGCCGTTGCCTCCTCTCCCGTCCCCGTCGTGTCGGCGGTCGGCCACGAGCAGGACGAGCCGCTCTGCGATCTGGCCGCAGACGTGCGCGCGCCGACGCCGACCGCCGCGGCCCGCCTCGTCGTCCCCGACCTCGACGAGCTCCGCGCCGGCCTCGGGCGTTCCCGCCAGCGGATCGGTGCCGGCACTGCCCGTGTGCTCGAGCGCGACCGGTCGCGGCTCGCTCGGGGCGCGGAGCGGCTCGCAGCCGCGCCGAGGCTCCTGCTCGAGCGTCGCCGTGCCGCGCTCGACCGCTCTGCAGCGCGGCTCCAGGCGCTCTCGCCCAGCGCGACGCTCGCCCGCGGGTACGCGATCGTCCGCGCCGGGGGACGCCGTCCTCCGCGACGCAGGGGCGGTCGCCACGGGGGAGCGCGTGGAGATCGAGCTCGGCGCGCGGCGGGCTCGACGCGCGGGTCGAAGGGGTGCGCCCCTGAGCGGGCAGCGATCGTTCGAGGAGCTCCAGCGCGAGCTCGACGAGCTCGTGGCACGACTCGAGCGGGGCGACGTGGCGCTCGACGAGGCGCTCCTGCTCTGGCGGCGCGGTGAGGAGATCCACCGCGCCTGCGTCGCGCTCCTCGACCGCGCGGAGCTGGAGATCGAGGAGCTGCGGCTCGGCGACGCGGCAGGACGTGACAGCGAGCCGCCGGCAGGGTAAGGTCGCCGCGATGGCACAGCCGAGCGCGGACCTCATCCGGAGCATCCCGATCTTCGCGGAGCTCGACGACGCCTCGGTCGAGCAGCTCGCGACCGACTTCATCGAGCGGGAGTTCGAGCCGGGCCAGGAGATCGCCACCGAGGGCGAGGGCGGGCTCAACTTCTTCGTCGTCGACAGCGGGTCCGCGGACGTCTCGGTGGGCGGGACGAAGGTCGGGACGCTCGGTCCCGGCGCCTCGTTCGGCGAGGTCGCGCTCGTCGACAAGTCGGCGCGCTCGGCGACCGTCACGGCGACGTCGCGCCTGCGCGCGTTCGCGCTGCCCGTCTGGAGTTTCCGGAGCTTCGCCGAGTCCCGTCCGAGCGTGACGTGGAAGCTGCTCGAGCTGCTCGCGGACAGGCTCCGCGCCGCCGAGCACCGGTAGGACTGCCCGCGGTGGACGCCGCGTCCGACGCCGACATCGTCGCCCGCTGCCGCGCCGGCGACCGGGCTGCGTGGGACGCCCTGGTCGACCGCTACGCACGCTACGTCCACGCGATCGTCACGCGCGTCTACCGGGTCGAGGCGCACGATGCCGAGGACGTCTTCCAGGAGGTCTTCGCCCGCGTCGTCGAGCGACTCGACACGCTGCGTGACGGCGAGGCCCTGCGGCCCTGGATCGCGCAGACCGCGCGCAACTGCGCGGTCGATGCGCTCCGCCGCAGCGGGCGCGAGGTTCCCGTGCACGACGTCCCGGAAGGCGCCGACGACGCGCTCGGCCTGCTCGACGAGGCGCTGACCGTGCACGCAGCCCTCGACCGCCTCTCGCCCGACTGCCGCGAGATCCTCGACCGCTTCTTCTGCCGCGACGAGAGCTACCGCACGATCGGCACGGAGCTGGAGCTGCCCTCCGGCACGATCGCGAGCCGGATCGCGCGCTGCCTCTCCCGGCTCCGCGACGTCCTCGATCCCGCACGCGCAGCGGGCCAGGGAAGAAAATCGCCGTCCACCACGTCGGGTGGACAGGTGGGACAGAGATGACGACGCCCGAGGAACGGATCGCCGAGCTGCTCCGCGCGCTGCCTGCGCCGCCCGCCGGGTGGGTGGAGGCGGCGAAGGAGCTGCCGTCCGTCCGCGGCGAGCTCGAGACGCTCCTCGAGCGGATCGCCCGGGACGAGCAGCTCCGCGAGCGCGCCGTCGCGGACCTCGAGGCGATGCTCCGCGCCGAGGGCGTGGAGCCGACCCCCGTCGTCGTCGCCCACCTGCGCCGCCGTATCGCGCCGTGAGCTCGCCGACGACGGGGTTGACGCTCGCGAGCCTGCCGACGGGACAGCTCCACGACGTGCTCGCGCAGGCCGGCACCGGGCCGGCGGGCGGCTCCGCCGCCGCGATCACCACGACGATGGCAGCGGGGCTCGTGCGCCTCGTCGCCCGGGTCTCGCACGACTGGGACGAGGCACCGGGGATCGCCGCGCAGGCGGCCGCGCTGGGCGACCGCGCGCTCGCGCTGGCCGACGACGACCACCGCGTCTACGCGCACGCGCTCGAGCAGCTGCGCTCTCCGGATCGTGACGCCTCCCTCGGCATGGCGCTGCGCCGGGCGGCCGAGGTCCCGCTCCGCATCGCAGAGACGGCCGCCGACGTGGCCGCGATCGCCGCTCTTGCCGCCCGTGACGGGGCGGATTCGGTCCGCGGGGACGCCTGGGCGGCGGCGGCGCTTGCCGAGGCTGCGAGCGTGGCCGCGGCCCAGCTCGTGCACGTGAACCTCTCGACCCGTCCCGACGGGGAGCTCTCGACACGGGCGGAGCTCGCGTCGAGAGCAGCGACGGCGGCCCGCGAGGTCGCGCTCTCGTCCAGATGAGCGCGCGCCCCGTCCCCGCCTGGAGCCTCCCGCAGGGCGAGGCGCCCGAGATCGCGACCGACGAGGCCTGGCGCGCGATCGCGACGCGCGACTGGGCCTTCGGCGGCTCCCGCGGCGAGGTGGACGTCTGCATCGTCGACAGCGGCGTCGATCCGGACCATCCGCTCGTCGGCCCGCTGGCGAGCGCCGTGGCGGTCGTCCGTGAGGGCGAGGAGGTCGCGATCGTCGATGACGAGATCGGAGACGTCTGCGGCCACGGCACCGCCTGCGCGGGGATCGTCCGCGCGCTCGCACCGGATTGCCGCATCCACTCGGTTCGCGTGCTCGGCGCGGGTGCCACGGGAGCGGCCGATCTGATCCTGGCCGGCCTCCGGCATGCCGTCGTGGCGGGGTACCGCGTGATCAGCCTCAGCCTCTCGACGACGAAGCGACGGTTCGCGGAGGAGCTCCACGAGCTCGCCGACCTCGCGTACTTCGACCGGACGATCCTCGTCGCCTCTGCGCACAACCTGCCCGTGGACAGCTATCCGTGGCGGTTCTCCTCGGTCATCTCGGTCGGGAGCCACGAGGAGCGCGACCCCCTCGTCTGGTACGCGAACCCGAATCCGCCGGTCGAGCTGTTCGCGCGCGGGGTGGACGTCGAGGTCGCCTGGCCGGGAGGCGGCACGCTTCGGTGCACCGGGAACAGCTTCGCGGCGCCGCACGTCGCGGGGATCGCCGCCCTCGTGCTCGCGAAGCACCCGGAGCTCACGCCGTACCAGCTGAAGAGCATCCTCCATCTGACGGCGACGAACGCGGGAGGCACGACGTGAGCGACGAGCATCGACAGGCGCAACGAGGCCGCGACGGGAACGCTCGGCGGCGACGAGGACGACCTACCGGGAGCTGCTCCAGTCGATCGTCGACGTCGCCAGGTCGATCTTCGGCGCCCAGGCGGCCTCGATCTTCCTGCTCGACGACAGCGCGGACGAGCTCGTGTTCGAGGCAGTCTCCGGTCAGGGGGAGGAGACGCTCGTCGGGCTCGCGGTTCCCGTCGAGCACGGGATCGCAGGGTTCGCGCTCGTCACGCGGCAGCCCCTCGTCGTGGACGACCTCGAATGCCGACCCGCGCTTCTCGCGCGAACCGCGCAGCGTCGACCGGCTACGTCCCGACCAGCATCGTCGCCTCGCCCCTGCTCCACGGGGAGCGCGCGCTCGGGGTCCTCTCCGTGCTCGACCGCGCGCCTGATCGGCCGTTCGGGCTCGCCGAGCTCGAGTTGCTCTCCCGGTTCTCGACCCAGGCGGCGATCGGGCTCGACCTGCTGCTCCGCGCGCGCCGCGCCACTGCCGCGCTGCGGAGCGACGAGGCGGCAGCGCCGCACTCGTCGCGCGCGTCGCGTCCCTCCTCGACGCCGCAGACGACGCGGATGCCGGTCTCGAGCTGCTCCGCGCGCTCGAGCGGCTCCTGCGCTGACCGCCACCGGGACCCGGCACCCGCGATGCCGACCGGCCCCACCGGCGCCCGCCAACCGTCGTCTCAGCCGACGTCGACCTGGCCCTCGTCCACGCGCCCGACATCGACCTGGCCTTCGTCGACCCGACCGACATCGACCTGGCCCTCGTCGACCCGACCGACGTCCAACCGATGACCTTCGAAGTCCGCGTCGTCTACCCGCTCCGCGTCTTCCAGATCGACCTTCTCGCGCTCGTCCGACATCGCCTGCTCTCCTTTCGACATGTGCACGTTTGGCATCTCACACCACGTGACGTGCGGGACCGCTGAAATCTTCCCGCATTTCTGGTGGGGTTGGCAACACGGTGACCGGCGACGGAGACATCGAGGAGCCTGACGGCAAGCTCCGGGCGGCGCGGCGGTCGCTCGGCGCCGTCCTCTCCAGCCCTCCGCTTCGCAGGCTGCAGCTCGCCTGGGCGGGCTCGATCCTCGGCGGATGGGCGTACCTCGTCGCACTCGGCGTCTACGCCTACGACCAGGGCGGCGCTGCCGCGGTCGGGCTCGTCGGCCTGATCCGGCTCGTCCCGGCTGCGCTCGCCGCGCCGTTCACAGCGTCGCTGGTCGACCGCTTCTCGCGCGTCGCCGTGATGGTGACGAGCGACCTCGGCCGCTTCGCGCTGATGCTCGTCGCGGCCGCGGTGATCGCGACGGACGGGCCCGCGCCTGCCGTGTACGCCACCGTCGCCGTCTCGCAGATCGTCGGAACCGTGTTCCGGCCCGCCCAGGCGGCTCTGCTCCCGGGGCTCGTCCGTACGCCCTCCGAGCTGACGGCCGCGAACGTCGCGTCGAGCACGATCGAGAGCATCGGAACGTTCCTCGGCCCGGCGCTCGGCGGCCTCCTGCTCGCGGTGAGCAGCCCGGAGATCGTGTTCGCCGCCAACGGGCTGACCTTTCTCTGGTCGGCCGCTCTCGTCGTCGGGCTGCGGGGGAGCGAGGCGCCGCACGAGCGGGCGGCGACCGCAGACCCGGCGGAGCGCGAGCGCGAGGTGTGGGCCGGGATCGTCACGATCGCCCGAGAGCCGACGCTCCGGACCCTGGTCGGCCTCTATGCCGCGCAGACGCTCGTCGCGGGAGCCCTCAACGTGCTCGTCGTCGTCACCGCCTTCGAGCTGCTCGACCTGCAGGCTGCGGGCGTCGGCCTGCTCTACGCAGCGATCGGGGTCGGTGGGCTGATCGGAGGCTTCGTCGCGCTCGTGCTCGCCGGGAGCGGCCGCCTCGCGCGCGACTTCGCGATCGGCCTCGCCCTGTTCGGGCTGCCGCTCGTGCTGATCGGTGGAGCTCCGGCGGTCGTCCTCGCCGTCGTCGCGCTCGGTGTCCTCGGCATCGGCAACTCGATCGTCGACGTGAACGCGCTCACGATCATGCAGCGGGCCGTCCCCGACGTCGTGCTCGGGAGGGCGCTCGGCGCGCTCGACGGGCTTCTGCTCGGCTCGCTGGGGATCGGCGCGCTGCTCGCGCCTGCGCTGATCGCGCTGATCGGGCCGGAGGCCGCGCTCGTCGCAACGGGGCTCGTGCTTCCCGCGCTCGCGCTGCTCACCCGGCCACGGCTCCGCGAGCTCGACCGGTCGACGGCGGCGCCTGAGGCGACGGCGCTGCTGCGGCGCGTGTCGATGCTCGCCGTGCTCCCCGAGCCCGTCCTCGAGCGGCTCGCACGGGAGGCGATCGACGTGTCCTTTCGGGCGGGCATGCCCGTCGTGCGCGAGGGCGAGTCCGGCGACCGGTTCTACGTCGTCAAGGCGGGGACGGTCGAGATCCTCGGCCGGCGCTTCGGGCCGGGAGCCGGGTTCGGGGAGATCGCGCTCCTCCGCGACGTCCCGCGCACCGCGACTGCGATGGCGGCGACCGACGTCGAGCTCGTCGCCCTCGAGCGGGACCCGTTCGTCGCCGCCGTCACCGGCCACGCTCCTGCAGAGGCCGCGGCCGACACCGTCGTCGCGGCACGCCTCGGCGCGCTCAGCGCCGGGAGCGCCCCTGTGTGACGTACGGCCGCATCTCCTCCTCGATCTCGACCGTCGCCGGCTCTTCGGCGGGCAGCTCCTCGAGCACGTCTTCCGCGGAGGCTTCCTCTTCGTCCTCGATCCGCTTGAGGGCGGCGAGCGTGAGGCCCTCGCGCGCGAGCATCACGAGGCCGACGCCGACACCGACGGACATCTCCACCGCCTGGAGCACGAGGCCGTACGCGAAGCCGGTGCTGTACGCGACGCCGTACTGGCGCGAGCGGCAGCGCGACCGCCGCCTGGAGCAGCCCGACGTTGCCCGGCCAGAGCGGGAAGATCGTCGCGATGTTCATCAGGAGGAGGACGAGGGCGGCCGCGGGCAGCGGGACATGGAGCGCGAACGCCGCGGTGACGGCCCACACCGCGAGGAGCTGGAACGTCCATCCGACGGTCTGGAAGAAGATCGCCGCCACCGCCGCGCCCGGGGTCCGCAGCACGGCGAGTCCCTGTCGCGCCAGAGCCAACAATCGGCGCAGCGTGCGCTCGCCGTGGGTCGGGGACGCCGTCTGCCCGCCGCGCCGAGACGACGGCGACGGCGAGCATGCCGACGCCCGACGAGCCCGACGACCACGACGCCGGTGACCGCCCAGTGCGGCAGCTTCGCCGTGGCCATCACGTAGGCGACGAGGAGCGCGATCGGGAAGAGGTCGAAGAGACGGTGGGCGAACACCGTCCCCAGCAGCGTCGCGCTCGTGCCCTTGCCGTGCGGAAGATGACGACGGAGGACCGCGACCCGGGCCAGCTCCCCCGCCCGGGCGGGGAGCACGGCGTTCCCGAGCAACCCGATGCCGAACGCGGAGAAGACCTGGCGGAACGGCGGCAGCGGCGGCGGCATCGCGTGGCGGATGGTCAGGTTCCACGCCCAGGCGCGCGCCAGGACCGAGGCGAAGTTGAACAGGATCCCGACGATCACCCAGCGCCAGCTGACGAAGTCGAAGGCGTGATAGACCGTGTTCCAGTCGGGGCCGCGCCACCAGACGGCGAGGATCGCGAGGACGAGGGTGGCCAGCACGAAGAGCCCCCGTGCCCACGGGTTCCGCGCCAGGGCGACGAGCCGCGTCATGCGGCGGCGACCTCCCGGGCCGTCGCCGGCGCGCCGGCGACGACGCGCTGGTAGATCGTCTCGAGCCGCCGGGCGATGTCGGGCCAGGCGAAGTGCTCCTCGGCCCTGCGCCGTGCGGCGGCACCCATCGCGGCGCGGCGCGGCTCGTCGTCCAGCAGGCTCTCGACGGCCGCGACGAGCGCGCCGACGTCTCCCGGAGGGACGGAGACCGCGGTCTCGGGCGTCACCACCTCCCGGTAGCCCTCGATGTCCGAGGCGACCACGGGAGTCCCGCACGCGAACGCGCGCGTCAGCACCATCCCGAAGCTCTCCCGCCGACCGACGGCGCGAGGAGGGCCTTCGTCGAGCGGAGCAGGTCGGTGAGCTCGTCCTGCGCGAGGAAGCCGACGATGTCGATTCCGGCGTCCGGCAGGCCGAGCCGCGTGAGGAGGAGCCGCACGGCCAGCGGGTCGGCGCCCGCGACGACGAGCCGCGCTCCGGTCCTGCGATGCAGTTCGGGCCACGCCCGTAGGAGGACGTGGAGGCCCTTGCGCGGCTCGTGGCGGCCGGCGAAGACGACGGTGTGCTCCCTGCCTGAAGGGTCGGCGGCCTCGGGGATGAGGACACCGTTGGGGACGACCTCCCACGGGCCGCCGAGCCAGCTGTCTGCCGAGTCCCGTGCCCGCTCGGACACGGCGATCCGCTGGTCGACGCGACTCATGAGGAATCCCCAGCCGGGCATGCCGAGCTTCATCCAGGCGAGGTCCCCGAAGCATGGTGCGTCGCCACGATCGGCTCCTTCGCGATCGCCAGGACGGCGACGCAGATCGCCGGCGTCATCGGCTCGTGGAGGTGGAGCACGTCGAACCGTTCGCGCTCCAGCACCCGCCGGATGCGGAAGATCGACCGCGGGCTGAGGACGATGTTCGGCAGCGAGCCGTTCGCCGGGACGATCACCGAGCGGCCGACGGGGATCACGTTCGCAGGCGGATCGCCGTGACGACCGACGCGCGGGTGGAGGGCACGCGTGAACTGGCCCGGCGGGTCGTTGCCCATCACGAGCCTGACCTCGTGCCCGCGGGCCTCGAGCGCCGCTGCCTGCAGCTCTGCATGCTCGACGACCGCCCCCCAGAACGACCACGAGAACGGCACGACGATGCCGATCTTCACACCGTGAGACTACAAGGCCGGTTCGGTGGGCGACCGCCTGGCCCGAGCTCAGTCGGAGGACGATGCGAGAATGCGCTCCCAGGCCTCGCCGAGGATCCGGAGCTCGCTCTCGTCGAACTGCTCGAGGAAGCGCGCGCGAACGCCGGCGATGTGCGTCGGGCGAGCCTCGAGCAGCCGCCTCATGCCCCTCGTCCGTCATCTGCGCCCACAGGACGCGGCGGTCCTCGGGGCACTGCGCGCGGACGACGAGGCCTCGTGCCTCGAGCCGGTCGACGAGGCGTGTGACCCCGCTCTGGCTCAGGAGCACGGATCGCGCGAGCTCGCTCATCCGCAGCCGGTGGTCGGGCGCGCGCTCCAGGTGGAGCAGGACCTCGTACTGCGTCAACGGGAGCCCGTGTGTCGTCTCGAGCTCGCGGTCGAGCTGCTGGACGAGCGCTGCGTGCGCGCGCAGGAGCCCGGTCCAGGCCGCGAACTCGACCGGGGAGAGCTGCTTTGTGCGGGACGATTGCACGAGACTGGCGAATTGGTTGAACTTGCAACTATAGGATACTGAACGGGCGCGCATGCAGCAGGACGGCCTCCATCACGGCACGTGCGTCACCCGCGGCGCGCCCGGTACGCGCGTGACCCTGCTTCCCGACCGGGGGGCGGCGTGGCCGACGTGAGCGGTGCCGAGGCCGCCCCGCTGGCCGCGCTCTGGCGCGCCCCCGCCGGCGAGCCCGCCGGCGCGCTCGTGCTCCTCCACGGCCGCGGCGCGGACGAGCACGACCTGTTCCCCCTGCTCGATCTTCTCGACCCGGAACGGCGCCTCCTCGGGGTCACGCCCGGCGGTCCTCTCCGTCTCCCGCCCGGCGGTCGCCACTGGTACGCGCTCGGCGGCATCCCCACACCGGATCCCACGACGTTCCACGAGACCGCGCCACGGCTTGCGGCGTTTCTCGAGACGCTGCCGGTGTCGATCGACCGCGTCGTGCTCGGCGGCTTCTCCCAGGGCGCGGTGATGAGCTACGCGATGAGCCTCGGCCCGGGTCGGCCCCGCCCGGCGGCGCTCGTCGCGATGTCCGGGTTTCTCCCGCGGGTCGTCGACTGGCCGCTCGAGCCCGAGCGGCTGGCCGGGGTCCCGGTCGGGATCGCGCACGGATCGCTCGATCCCGTGATCCCCGCCCAGTTCGCGGCCGAGGCGGACGCGACGCTCACCGCCGCCGGCGCCGACGTGCTCCGGCTCTCGTCGCCGGTCCCGCACATGGTCGACCCGGACTGGATCGAGCCGCTCCGCGAGCTCGTCGCCCGCGCGACCGCGACCTGAGCCCCGGACCGTAGACTCGCCGCATGCTCCTGCCCGACGTCGGCCTCGCCGAGCTCCACACGCACCTCGGCGGGTCGGTCGCGTCGGACATCATGTGGAGCCTGGCGCACGAGCAGGGGATCGCGCTGCCGGTCAAGGACTACTGGGCGTTCGACGCGCTCGTCACGGTGTCCGACGTGCGGGGCGTCGCGAGCCTCGACGAGCTCGATGCGATCTACCACTGGACGGAGCTGATCCAGTCCTCGCCGCTCGCGGTCGAGCGCTCGGTCCATGCGGCGATCGGAGGGGCCTACCGCTCGCAGCGGATCACGACCCTCGAGGTGCGCTTCAACCCGATGAAGCGCAACCGCGGCGGCGAGCGCGACCTCGACCACATCATCCTGGCTGCGGCCCGTGGGCTCGACCTCGCGCGCCTCGAGTACCCGCAGGTGAGCGCGGGGCTGATCCTGATGATGGACCGCACCTTCGACGCGAGGCAGAACGAGATCATCGTGGAGAAAGCGGTGCGCTGGGCGGGCCGCGGCGTCGTGGGCGTCGACATCGCCGGGCCGCGGCCGGGCGGGCAGCGCTACGACTACACGCAGGTCGCGCCGATGGTCGAGGCCGCGCGCGCGTCGGGCCTCGGCGTGACGATCCACGTCGGGGAGGAGGGGGAGACGGGCGCCGAGGAGATCGGCGAGGTCGTCGAGTCGCTCCGCCCGGACCGGATCGGGCACGGGATCCTCGCCGCGTCCGACCCGAGCCTCATGACGGCGATCCGCCAGGCGGACGTGACGCTCGAGATCTGCCCCACCTCGAACCTGCTCACGAAGGCGCTCGCCGACGAGGACGCCGTCCGCGAGACGTTCCGGCGGTTCGTCGAGCACGACGTGCCGTTCACGATCGCGACGGACGGCCCGGAGATGATGCGGACGCATCTGCGCGACGAATTCGATCTCCTGCACCGCATCGGCGCGCTCGACGAGGACGGGCTCGCGAGGGCGAACGAGCGCGGCCACGCGGCGTCGTTCGTGGGGCGGAGCCGCCGCCGCGCGGTAGTCAGGCGCTGCCGGACGCGCTGCTGGTGGCGTCGTCCGAGCCTTCGGGCTCGTCCGCACCGCCCGGCTCGTTGTCGAGGTGGAGCCGGTCGAGGACCTCGCCCGCCTCCTCGTCCGCCTTCTCGACCGCGTCGTAGAAGCGGCCGCCGGTCGCATCGTCGAGCCGGTCCTCGGCGTGGTGGACGGCGTCGAGCGCGGCGTAGTCGGCGTGCGTCATCGCGTCGTCGGCGCGACCGAGCAGCCTGCGGATGGAATCGAAGATGCCCATCGTTTGAACCGTAGATGCTGGACACGCCGTCGACCACCCACCTCACGCTGAGCGTCCGCCCGGCGTTCTCCTCACCGTGAGCCGCTCGCGGATCGAGCTATGGGCAGCGCTCTGGGTCGTCTACCTCGTCTGGGGCTCGACGTACCTCGGGATCAAGCTGGCCGTCCGGACGCTGCCGCCGCTCCTCACCGCCGGGACGCGCTTCGTCGCGGCTGCGGCGATCCTCGCCGCGGTCCTGGCGGTCGCGCGGCGGTCGCTCCGGGTCGAGCGGCGCGAGGCGCTCTCGGCGGCCGGCCTCGGCGTCGTCGCTGCTCGCGTGCGGCGTGGGCATGGTGCACGTCGCCGAGACGAGGATCGACTCGGGCGTGGCGGCGATGATCGCCGGGTCGGTGCCGCTCCAGATCGTCGTCTGGCGGGCGCTCGCCCGCGAGCGCATCCCTCGCGCCACCGTGCTCGCGGCCCTCGTCGGCCTCGCCGGCCTCGCGCTCGTGGTCGGCCCCGGAGGCCTCGGCGGCGGCTCGGTCGCCGTCGGCCTGCTCGTCATGCTCGCGGCCTCGCTCGCGTGGTCACGGGGCTCGTTCGTCTCCCGGCGGCTCGCGCATCCCGAGCGACCCGTTCGTCGCGACCGTGTACGAGATGCTGGGCGGTGGCGTCGTGCTCGTCGCAGCCGGGCTGGTCGCGGGCGAGGCGGGCCGCCTCGACGCCGACGCACTCCAGCCGGGCCCGCTCGCCGCCTGGGCGTACCTCGCCGTCGTCGGCTCCGTGGTCGGGTTCAGCGCCTACGCCTGGCTCCTCAAGAATGCGCCGATCTCCCAGGTCGTCACGCATCAGTACGTCAACCCGCTCGTGGCCGTCGCGCTCGGGGCGCTCCTGCTCGGCGAGCGCCCTGCGCCCACCACGCTGGCCGGCGCGGCTCTGATCATCGGCGCAGTCGTCGTCACCGCACGTCACGAGGGGCGCCTCCCGGCCGAGACCGCGCGTGTGTCCACCATCTCCGACGCGGAGCGGCGTGCCGCGTAAGGCGCCGACGTGGGGTCAGGCCTCGACGTGCGTCCGGCGCGCGGCGAGGAACTCGAGCAGGTCGGAGCGGGTGATGATCGCCACCGGCTTCCCGGCGCGCCCCACGACCACGGCACCGCCCGAGCCGGTCAGCTCGGCGAACACGTCGTCGACGGACGCGCCGGCGTCGACCGTCGCGAGCGGCGGCTGCATCGCGACCGCCACGTCGTCGTTCAGCGCGTCCGGGTTCCGGAAGACGCGGTCGAGCAGGCTGCGCTCGGAGATCGAGCCGACGATGTCGGTGAGCTCGTCCGCGGTCTCGTGCCGCGCCACGGGGAGCTGCGAGATCCCGTAGCGCTGCATCAGGTCGATCGCCGCCCCGACCTTCTTGTGCGCGTCGACGACGACGAGCTCCGGCACCACCGCGTCGTCGCCGTCCTTCGACCGGATCACCTCGTCGACGCTCGGCGCAGCCGCGCGGCGCTCCATGAACCCGTACTGGATCATCCAGTTGTCGTCGTAGAGCTTGGAGAGGTACGAGCGGCCGCCGTCGGGGAACGTCATCAGGACGGTCGAGCCCGGCCCGAGCCGCTTGGCGACCTGGAGCGCCGCCCAGGCCGTCGAGCCGCAGGAGCCGCCGACGAGCAGCCCTTCATCGCGCGCGAGGCGCCGCGCGGTGACGAACGAGTCGCGGTCCGAGACACGCACCCACTCGTCGACGACGGACGGGTCGAGCGTTTCCGGCCACGTGTCCTTGCCGATGCCCTCCACCAGGTACGGGTGCATGGGATGCGCGTCGTCGGCGGTGAAGACCGATCCTTCGGGGTCGGCCCCGACGATCCGCACCTCGGGCTTGCGCTCCTTGAAGTACCGGCCGATGCCCGTGATCGAGCCGCCGGTCCCGACCGAGACGACGATCGCGTCCACGTCGCCGCCGGTCTGCTCCCAGAGCTCCGGGCCGGTCGTCGTGTAGTGCGCCTCCGGGTTCGCCGGGTTCGAGTACTGGTCGGGCTTGAAGCCGCCGGGGATCTCCTCGGCGAGACGATCGGAGACCGCGTAGTAGCTCTCGGGCGAGTCGTGGTCGACGGCCGTCGGCGTGATCACGACCTCGGCGCCGTACGCGCGGAGCGTCGAGATCTTCTCCTGGCTCATCTTGTCCGGCATCACGAAGATGCAGCGGTAGCCCTTGCCCGCGGCGGCGATCGCGAGACCGACGCCCGTGTTCCCGGAGGTCGGCTCGACGATCGTGCCGCCCGGGCGGAGCCGGCCGTCGCGCTCGGCGGCCTCGATCATGGCGAGCCCGATGCGGTCCTTGTTCGACCCGCCGGGGTTCATGAACTCGAGCTTCGCGAGCAGCGTCGCGCCCGTCTCCGAGCCGAACGAGACGAGCCGGACGATCGGCGTCCCGCCGACCAGGTCGAGGAGGGTCGGGTACTCGCGGGTCATTCCCGCTCCCGGCGGCCGCCAAGCCGCCGCCTCCGCTCCTTGACGAGCTCCGTCGAGCCTACGCTCATGCCGGCGGAAGCCTATAGACCGCTCAGAGCGGCGTGACCCGTGCGCGCCGCGACGGGGGGATACGAGCGAGCGCCGAGCGCCTCGATCTCGACGTCGCGTCCGGACTGCGGGGCGTGGATCATGCGGCCGTTCCCGATGTAGATCCCCACGTGGCCGAGCCCGCGGAAGAAGACGAGGTCGCCCGGGCGCATCGATCCGAGCGGCACGCGGCGGCCGACACCGTAGAGCGCCGCGGCGTTGTGCGGCAGCGGGATCCCGAGGCTGCCGTACACCCACGAGACGAGGCCCGAGCAGTCGAAGCCGGACGGCGAGGAGCCGCCCCAGGCGTACGGGACGCCGAGCTGGTTCCGTGCGAGCCGCACGGCGCGCTGGCCGAGCGGGATGCGCACCGGCCGGGGCGGGAGCACGAAGTGGACGGGGCTCACGATGCGCAGGCTGCGGACCGGCGCGACGACGTCGCCGTGCGCCGCAGGGGGGAGGAGGCCGAGCAGCGCTGCGCTCGCGATCACGGGTATGGCGAGGACGCGAGGCATCGGTGCGGGGAGGCTGCACGGGACGGCGGGAGTGTCGGGCCGCGGGAGCGCGGCGGGCCGTCGGTGTCGGCGACCGCGGGACGGTAGCAGCCGCCGGCCCGGAGGGGGCGGGTCTAACGAATCCCGAACGCCGCTACACGCTCGAGGTCAGTGCCGGAAATGCCGCCTGCCCGTGAGCACCATGGTCGCGCCCACGGCGCGAACGGCATCCAGCACCTCGGCGTCGCGGCGCGAGCCGCCGGGCTGGATGATCGCACGCACGCCTGCCTCGAGCGCGAGCTTCGGCCCGTCCGCGAACGGGAAGAACGCGTCCGACGCGAGGACGGCACCCTCGAGCGAGTGGCCGAGCTCGCGCGCCTTGTCGACTGCGATCCGAACGGCGTCGATCCTGCTCATCTGGCCGGCGCCGATCCCGAGCGTCTGCCCGCCGCGGGCGATCACGATCGCGTTGGACGTGACGTGCTTCGCGACCGTCCAGGCGAAGAGGAGCTCCTCCCAGGTCGACGGGTCGGGGTCGCCGCACGCGACGTCCATCGCGTCGAGCGGGTCGCCGTCCGCGTCGCGGTCCTGCACCAGCATCCCGCCGAGCACGCGGCGCAGGTCGCGCTCGCTCGTGACGAACGCGCGTCGCTCTCCGTCGAGCAGCACGCGCGCCTTCATCTTCGCGGAGAGCTCCTCGAGCGCGGCGTCCTCGTATCCCGGCGCGAAGACGACCTCGACGAACTGCGACGCGAGCGCCTTGCCGAGCGCCGCCCCGACCGGCCGGTTGAGGGCCACCACCCCGCCGTAGGCCGACACCGGGTCGGCCGCCGAGCGCCTTCGCATACGCCTCGTCGGGAGTCTCGCCGAGGCCGACGCCGCACGGGTTCCCGTGCTTGACGATCACGGCGGCGGCCCCTTCGAGCTCGAGGAGCAGGAGGCGCGCGGCCGAGAGGTCGCCGAGGTTGTTGAAGGAGAGCGGCCGCCCCTGGAGCTGCTCGACACGCGCGAGGAGATGCGTGCGCGCGCCTCTCTGCGCGTAGTACGCGGCGCGCTGGTGCGGGTTCTCGCCGTAGGCGAGGTCCATGTAGCGCTCGAAGACCGGGACGTACGTCTCGGGGAACGCGTCGTCGCGGGCGAGCCAGCCGGCGACCGCGGCGTCGTACGACGCCGTGCGCTGGAAGGCGCGTGCGGCGAGCCGCCGACGCGTCGCATCCGTGATCTCGCCGTGCAGGCGCAACTCCTCGACCACGGGCTCGTAGTCCGCCGGCCGGCAGACGGTGACGACGTGCGCGTGGTTCTTCGCGGCGGCGCGCAGCAGCGCCGGCCCGCCGATGTCGATCTGCTCGATCGCGTCCTCCCACGCGACGTCGAGGCGTCCCACCGTGCGCTCGAACGGGTACAGGTTGACGCAGACCAGGTCGATCGGCTCGATGCCGTGTGCCCGGAGCTCCGCCATGTCCTCCGGCACGTCGCGGCGCGCGAGGATCCCGCCGTGGACCGCCGGGTGGAGCGTCACGACGCGGTGGCCGAGCAGGTCGCCGAACCCGGTCAGCTGCTCGAGCGGCGTCACGGGGATGCGCTCGTCGGCGAGCAGCTTCGCCGTGCCGCTCGATGCGAGCAGCTCCACGCCGAGGCCGGAGAGCCCACGCGCGAAGTCGGCGAGACCGGCCTTGTCGTAGACCGAGAGCAGGGCACGGCGGATCGTCATGCGGCAATCAGCTCCTTCACGACCTCGGGCAGGATGCGATGCTCGACCCGCTGGACGCGGGCGCGGAGCGTCTCCGGCGTGTCGCCGGGCTCGACGGGCACGGGCTCGGTCCGGATCACGGGCCCGGTGTCGATCCCCTCGTCCACCCAGTGCACGGTCGCGGCCGTCTCCGCGACCCCCGCCGCGAGCACGTCCTCGATCGGGTGCGCCCCGGGGAAGGCCGGCAGGGGCGCCGAGTGGGTGTTGACGATGCGGCGCCCGAAGACCTCGAAGAAACCGGGGCGCAGGAGGTGCATGTAGCCGGCGAGGACCGCGAGCTCGACACCGCGCCCGCGAAGCCAGCGGGCCATCGCCTCGTCACGCGCGTCTCGACTCGGGTAGGAGCCCGCCTCGAAGACGGCGGTCGCGATGCCCGCGGCCTCGGCGCGGGCGAGCGCCCTCGCGTCGGATCGGTTGGAGGCAACCGCGACGATCGGAAGCCCCGCGTCGATCAGCGCCTGGAGGTTCGTCCCCTCGCCGCTTGCGAGCACGCCGATCACGACTCGCTCCACTCGACGCCGTCGACGCCCGCCTCGAGCCGGCCGATGACGACGTCCTGCGGGCCCGCGTCGGCGGCGGGCACCACGGCGCAGTAGCCGATCCCGACGTTGAACACGCGGCGCAGCTCGTCCTCCGAGACGCCGTGCTCGGCGAGCCAGGCGAAGACGGGCGGCCGCCGCCAGGACGCAGGGTCGATCAGCGCGCCGACGCCGTCCGGGAGGACACGCGCCAGGTTGCCCGCGATGCCGCCGCCGGTCACGTGCGCCAGCGCGCGGACGTCGGCCCGCCCGCGAAGCGCCCGAACGTCGTCGAGGTAGCAGCGCGTCGGAGGCAGCAGCAGGTCGGCGTCGAACGGGTCGTCGCCGACGATCCGGCGGACGAGAGAGAAGCCGTTCGCGTGGATCCCGGCGGAGGGGAGCCCGACGCACCACGTCGCCCGGCTCCGCGCGCGAGCCGTCGATCAGCTCGGTGCGGTCGACCAGCCCGATCACGGTGCCGCAGAAGTCGAGCTCCTGGTCGCGGTAGATCCCGGGGAGCTCGGCCGTCTCGCCGCCGAGGATCGCGCACCCCGCGGCCCGGCAGACGTCCGCGGCGCCCTCGACGAGCTCGACGACCTGCGCCGGCTCGATCGTGCTCGCGGCGACGTAGTCGAGGAAGAACAGCGGCTCGGCGCCCGTCGTGAGGACGTCGTTGATGCCGTGCGCCGCGAGGTCGGCACCGCACCAGCGGAGCTTGCCCGCGCGCCGCGCGAGCACGAGCTTGGAGCCGACCGAGTCGGTGGAGGCGGCGAGCAGCCGTCGCTCGTCGACCGCGTAGAGCCCCGCGAACGCGCCGAAGCTGCCTTCCACCCCGGGTGTCCGGGTCGAGTCGACCGCGGCACGCAGCCGGTCGACGACCGCCTCTGCGGTCGCGAGCGAGACCCCCGCGGCGGCGTACGTCTGGTCGTCCGGCGACACGATGCGAGCGTAGTCGACCGCCCGGCGAGGCCGTCCCCGATACCGTGCCCCGGATGGGGGATGATCTGTCCGCCAGGGGGCGTCAGCGGCGCGGCGCCAGCGCCGCCGCCTCGAAGCGGTGCTTTCCGGCGAGACCCGCGCCGGGGACGCGCGTCGGGTAGTCCCTCGTGAAGCACGCCCGGCAGACGTCCTCCTCGGGGATGCCCGTCGCCCACTGCATCCCGTCGAGCGAGAGGTAGTGGAGGCTGGTCGCGCCGACGTGCTCGCGCATCTCCTCGACCGACCGGTGCGCCGCCGCGAGCTCCGACTCGTCGGCCATGTCGATTCCGTAGAAGCAGGGCGAGACGACCGGCGGCGAGGAGATCCGGACGTGCACCTCGGTCGCGCCGGCGTCGTGCAGCATCTGGACGAGCGCGCGCATCGTGTTGCCGCGGACGATCGAGTCGTCGACGATCACGAGCCGCTTCCCGGCGATCTCGTCGAGCGGGTTGAACTTGAGCCTGATCCCCTGGCGGCGGAGCTCCTGGTCGGGCTGGATGAAGGTCCGGCCGACGTAGCGGTTCTTGATCAGGCCCTCCTCGTACGGGATGCCGGAGCGCTTGGCGAACCCGATCGCGGCAGGCGTGCCCGAGTCGGGGATGGGCATGACCAGGTCGGCATCCGCGGGCGCGGGCGCCTCCAGGGCGAGCCGCTCGCCCATGCGCACGCGCGCCGCGTGGACGCCGGTCCCGCCGAGCGCCGAGTCCGGCCGCGCGAAGTAGACGTGCTCGAAGATGCACGCGGCGCTCCGCCCCCGCGGAACCGCCTGGGCCGAGTGGCAGCCGTCCTCGTCCACCCAGACGACCTCGCCGGGAAGGACGTCGCGGACGACGTCGGCGCCGACGAGGTCGAGCGCACAGGTCTCCGACGCGACGACCCAGTCGTCGCCGATCTGCCCGAGCGTGAGCGGCCTGATCCCGAGCGGGTCGCGGAACGCGACCAGCGTGCCGTCCGCGATCGCGACGATGGAGTACGCGCCCTCCAGGCGGCGCATCGCGCTCGCGACGGCCTCGGAGAGGGGCGCCGGGTCGCGGCCGATAAGCGCGGCGATCACCTCGGTGTCCGACGTCGAGCCGATGCGCACGCCCGACGCCAGGAGCTCGTCGCGCAGCGGGGCGGGGTCGACGAGGTTCCCGTTGTGCGCGAGGGCGACGGTGCGTGCGGCGCCGTGGTGCACGAGCGGCTGCGCGTTCGACCAGTGCACGCCGCCCGTCGTCGAGTAGCGCGTGTGCCCGATCGCGACCTCGCCCGGGAGCGCCGCGAGCTTCTCCTCGTCGAAGACCTGCGGGACGAGCCCCATCTCCCGGAGCGCGGTCAGGCGGCCGTTCTCCGAGACCGCGATCCCCGCCGACTCCTGGCCGCGGTGCTGGAGCGCAAAGAGGCCGAAGTACGTGAGCCGCGCGACGTCGCGCTCGCTCGACCGGACGCCGAACACGCCGCACATCAGGAGCCTCCCTCGTAGGCGCGCTCGAGCTCCGCGAGCGGCACGCCGAACAGCTGGCCACCGCCGACGGTGCCGATCCTCCGTACCTCGAGCTCGGAGCCGGTCGGGTCGGGCTCGACCTGGCCGGGCGGCACGGCCACCATCAGCTGCCCGCCGATCTCGCCGAAGAGCGTCGAAGGGTCGTCCTCGAGCTCGAGCGCGGCGCCGAGGCCGCTCCAGAGCGCCGCCTCGGCCAGAGCGACCGCGAGGCCGCCCTCGGCGACGTCGTGGACGAGCGACGCATGCCGCGCGGCGCCGACCGCGTGGCGGACGAGCGCGGCCTCGGAGGCGAGGTCGAGCGACGGCGATCCCCCGAGGCGCCCCCAGCGTGCCTGTGCCTCGGACCCTGCGAGCGTGAGCGGGGAGCGAGAGCGCACGAGGAGGATCGCGTCGCCCTCGCGCCATCCGACCGGCACGCGGCGGACGTCGGGAAGGACGCCGACGCAGCCGACCACCGGAGTCGGCGGGATCGACCGGCCGCCGGTGTCGTTGTAGAGCGAGACGTTGCCGGAGACGATCGGCAGGCCGAGCGCCTCGCAGGCGAGCGCCATGCCCTCGATCGTCTCCGCGAGCTCCCAGCCGATCTCGGGCTTCTCCGGGTTGCCGAGGTTGAGGCAGTCGGTGAAGCCGAGCGGCTCCGCCCCCGTGCAGGCGACGTTCCGTGCGGCCTCGAGGATCGCGAGCTGCCCGCCGAGCCGCGGGTCGAGCATCCCGATGCGGCCCTGGCCGTCGAGCGTCACCGCGAGGCCCCGCCACGCCGGCCGCAGTCGGAGCACGGCGGCGTCGAGGCCCGGGCGCCGGACGGTGCGCGACTGGACGAGCTGGTCGTAGCGGCGGGTAACGAAGGCGCGCGAGCGAAGCGGCGGCGACGAGAGCAGCTCGATGAGCGCCTGCCGTGTCGGGGGAACCGGCGTCGCGGTCTCGGGCGGCGGGACGCGCGGGTCGCGCTCGACGCGCGTAGCGGGGGCACTCGTCGGTGAGCAGGCGCGCGGGGATGGCCCCGACCTCCTCGCCGCCCCACAGGGCGCGCAGCAGCCCGGTGTCCGTCACCTCGCCGATCACCGCGCGGTGGAGCTCCCAGCGGTCGATCACCGCCTCCACCTCGGCGAGCCGCGCGGGGGCGACGATCGCGACCATCCGCTCCTGCGACTCGGAGATCATCACCTCCCACGGCTCCATGTCCTCCTCGCGCTGCGGCACCCGGTCGAGGAGGACGTCGATCCCGTAGTCGGCTGCCATCTCCGAGAGCGAGGACGCGAGCCCCGCGGCCCCGCAGTCCTGCAGCGAGAGCACGAGCCCGCGCTCGACGAGCTCCGCCGAGACCTCGATCAGCCGCTTGCCGGTGAACGGGTCGCCGACCTGGACCGAGGGCCGCTTGTCCGCGTCGTCCTCGCCCAGCTCGGCACTCGCGAGCACCGATGCCCCGCCGATCCCGTCGCGCCCGGTGGTCGCGCCGTACAGCACGACGAGCGCCCCGGCGGCTGTCGCCTTCGCCCGCACGAGCCGCTCGACGGGGAGCAGGCCGACGCACATCGCGTTGACGAGGCAGTTCGACGCGTAGGCGTCGTCGAAGACGACCTCGCCGCCGACGTTCGGCACCCCGACGCAGTTGCCGTAGTGGCCCACGCCGCCGACCGCGCGCGAGAAGTGGTGGTCGGGGCCGCCGAAGCGCAGCCCGTCGAGCAGTGCGACCGGCCGGGCGCCCATCGCGGAGATGTCGCGCAGGATCCCACCGACCCCGGTCGCCGCGCCCTGGAACGGCTCGACCGCAGACGGATGATTGTGGCTCTCGGCCTTGAAGGCGACCGCGAGCCCGTCGCCGAGATCGACGACGCCTGCGTTCTCTCCCGGGCCCTGGAGGACGTGCGGCCCCTCGCTCGGCAGTCGTCGGAGAAGGAGTGCGGAGTGCTTGTAGCCGCAGTGCTCCGACCAGAGCAGCGAGAACACCGCCAGCTCGAAGTGGTTGGGCTCGCGGTCGAGGAGCGAGACGATACGTGCGAGCTCCCCGTCCGTGAGGCCGAGCTGACGATGGAGCGGCTGTTCCGCGACCGAGCCCAGGGAGCCAGTCTAACCGAGGCGTCCGGCGTCACCGGGTCGTGTCACGGCGCGGTGACCGACGCGACCGACGTCGCCACCCGCTTCCGGTGCCTGTGTGGGCAACGGCCGCACGGCCCGTCGCCGGCCCTCGCGACGGCCGGCCGCGCAGGACGAATCTGCGGTGCGAGACCCGTGTAGCGTCGCACGGTGCACCGGCGCGACCTCGCCCTTCTGCTCACGCTCGCGGCCATCTGGGGCGCGTCGTTCCTCTTCATCAAGCTCGGTGTGGACGAGCTCGAGCCGGCCGTTGTGGTGCTCGGCAGGCTGCTGGTCGGTCTCGCGGTGCTCGTGCCGGTGGTCGTCCTCAGGGGCGTGGTGCCGGACGTCCGCCGGCTGTGGGTGCCGTTCCTCGTCCTCGGAACGCTCAACAACGCGCTGCCGTACTGGCTGCTCGCGTTCGCGGAGACACGGATCGACTCCGGGCTCGCGGCGGTGATCCAGGCCGCGGCACCGATCCTGACGGTGGTGCTGGCGACGCGCCTCGACCCGTCCCAGCGTGTCCGCGGTCTCCGGCTCGTCGGCGTCGCGCTCGGCTTCGTGGGCGTCGCGCTGCTGGTCGGCGTCCAGGAGGGGGGCCAGCTCGTCGGCGCGCTCGCCGTGCTCGGCACGGCTACCTGCTACGCGCTCTCGGTCCTCTACGCGGGGCGCGCGGTCCGGTCCGTGGCGCCGCTCGAGGTGACGGTCGGGCAGCTGGCGGTCGGCACGCTGCTCGCCGCCCCGGTGGGGCTCGCGCAGCTCCCGTCCGAGGCGCCGCCCGCGAAGACGGTCGCCGCGATCGTCGCCCTCGGCGCTCTCGGCACCGGTCTCGCCTACCTCCTCTACTTCACGCTGATCGCCAGCGCGGGCGCCTCGCGGGCGATCCTCGTCACGTACCTCGTGCCGGCGTTCGCGCTCGTCTACGGGACGGTGTTCCTCGACGAGCCGGTGACGGCGTCGGCCCTCGCGGGGCTGTTGCTGATCCTCGGCGGGACGGCGCTCGGGACCGGGGCGCGGCTGCGACGCGGATAGCGTGGCGGCGTGAACGTCTCGCTCAGGCGCGCGACGCTCGAGGACGTGCCGTTCCTCGCCGGGCTCGCGGCGGACCCCGACGTCGCGCCGTTCCTCGCGGTGTCGCGCGCGTCGACGCCCCAGGCGATCGCCGAGCGGGTCGCCCGCTCGGACAGCGAGCCGGACGGCTTCGGCGTCCTGGTGATCGAGGTCGACGGCGAGCCCGCGGGCACGGTCACGTGGGAGCTCGTCAACCGACGCTCGCGGATCGCCTCCGTGAGCGCGCTGGCGATCGACCCGTCGATGCGCGGGCGCGGGGTCGGGGTGGCCGCCGCGCAGGCCCTGCGCAGGCGCCTGTTCGGCGAAGGTGGCCTCCATCGCCTCCAGATGGAGATCTACGGCTTCAACGAGCGCGCGCTCCGTCACGCGGAGCGGGCCGGCTGGGTGCGCGAGGGCGTCCGCCGCCGCGCCTACTGGCGCAACGAGACATGGGTCGACGGCGTCCTCTTCGGGCTCGTCGAGGAGGATCTCGACGACGGCTGAGCGTCGGGTCGCAGGACGGTGTCCGACACCGTTCTTGCGTCCATCGCGTGCTCAGGCGGCCGCCAGGAAGCGCCCGAGCCGCGCGAACGCCTCTGCCGCGTTTCGCCGCCCGAGCCCGAGCCGGACGTGTCCCGGCGCGTCGTACACCTCGCCCGGGAGCAGGAGCACGCCGGCGTCGGCGGCGAGCCGTTCGCAGAACGCGAGCGTGTCGGGGACGCGGAGGCGAGGGAACCCGATCGGGGAGGCGTCCGGGCGCACCCAGTCGACCCGCTCCGGGTGCGCGGCCACGAACGCGTCGGCGATCGCGAGGTTCTCGAGGACGAGCGCGCGGTTGCGCTCGACGAGTCTCGCGCGGTGCCGCAGCGCAAGGGCGGCGAGGAGCTCGCTCGGGGCGCTCGAGCAGATCGTCGTGTAGAGCTTCACGGCCGTCACGGCCTCCCGGACTGCCGGGTCGCGGCAGGCGATCCAGCCTGTCCTGAGCCCGGGGAGCCCGTACGTCTTCGAGACGCTCCCGAGCGACACGGCGCGCTCGTAGAGGTCGCATGCGGCAGGGAGCCGGGCGACGGGGTCGTGCTCGAGCTCGCGGTACACCTCGTCGCAGAAGAGGACCGCGCCGCGCTCGGCGCAGAGCTCGACCACCCGATCGAGCACCGCGCGGGGCATCTGGATCCCCGTCGGGTTGTGCGGCGTGTTGACGTAGACCAGCTTGGTGTCCGGCCGCAGCAGCCGTTCGAGCGCGTCGACGTCGTGGCCCCATCCGTCGGCGTACGAGCGGCGCCACACGTCGACGTCGGCACCGGTCGCGCGGGCGACTGCGACGGCCGACTCGTAGCACGGCGCCTCGACGACCGCGTGGTCGCCCGGCCCGAGCAGCGCGGTCTCGGCGGCGAAGATCCCTTCCTCCGCGGCCGCGAGCGCGACGATCGCCTCCGGGCCCGTGCGCAAGTAGAGCCCCGCGATCGCCGTGCGCAGCTCATCCGACCCGGGAACCTCCGTGTAACCGAGGTGCAGCGCCTCGAGCCGTTCGCGGGCGTCGGGCTCGAGCGCGAGCAGCTCGCCGGCCGTCACGGACTCGCAGTCGCTCGACGAGAGCTGGAGCTCGGTCGTGAACTCGTAGCGCTCGTACCAGCGCTCGATGCGGAACGGGGAGACGCACGCTACGCATCGTCCCAGATGCGCAGTAGGCTCTCGCCACCCAAGAAACGAAGGAGAAGCAATGGCGTTCCTCGTCGCTCTGGCCGTGTTCGTCGCGGTCATCCTGGTCGGCGTCATCCTGTTCGCGACCGGCCACGTCATCCTCGGCTGCTGCGCGCTCCTCGCGAGCCTCCCCTTCGCCCTCGCCAGCTGGGTGAAGTGGGCCGACCGCGGGATCTGACACCCGGCGATCAGCGAGACCGGCCGCGCGCGTCGACCGGAAGCGTCCGCGGCTCCTGCCCGGTGCGGACGGCCACGAGCTCGTCCGCGAGGTTGACGACGACGCAGGCGTGGTTCGGGACGATCTGGACCCGCTGACCGAGATCGAGGGTGTCAGCAGGGTCGAGGGCGAGGACCGCGTGCTCCTCGCTCAGGCGCTCGAGGGTCGAGCGCGGCGCCTCGAGGACGGTTCCGAAGCCGGGCGCCGGCCCCGGGTCCGAGCTCAGGGTCTTGCTGCCCGCGTCGAGGACAGCCCTGTCCGCGGCGGGCCTGCTCACCACGGTCGCGTGGACGGTCAGCGCGACGTCGTCGAGGGACGCCGCCCCCGCCGCGACGGTCGCGCGGTCGTGGAATGCGTAGGTCCCGGCCCGGTACTCGGTGACGGTCGGGCGCAGCGCGCCGGAGCTCCACATCGTCGGTGTGCCGCCCGCGGACACGACGTCGACGGCGAGCCCGGCCGACGCGGCGAGTGCGACCGCCGCATGGAGGAACGCGAGGGCGCCGTCGGGCGACGGATAGGTGAGGAACCCGGCGAAGCGCAGGCCCTCGCGTCGCGCGATCGCGCCGGCGACCAGCACGGCTCGCTCCGGCGTCGCGACGCCCGTGCGACGGAGCCGGTGTCGCAGTCGACGAGGACGCCGAGCTCACGGGTGCCTCGCACCGACGCTGCCAGCCCTTCGAGGAGCGCCTCGTCGTCGACGCTGACGGTGATCGTCGCGCGCGCCGCGAGCGCACCCAGACGCTCCAGCTTCTCGCGGCCGACGATGTTGTACGGCACGAGGATGTCCGTGATTCCCGCGTCGGTCATCACCTCCGCCTCGCCGAGCTTCTGACACGTGATCCCTGCCGCACCGAGCGCGAGCTGCTGCCGCGCGATCTCGACGGAGCGGTGCGTCTTGACGTGTGGCCGGTTCGCGAGACCGACGACGTCACAATGCGCCTGCCAGCGCTCGAGGTTGCGCTCGAGCCGATCGAGGTCGACGACTGCGACCGGCGTGTCGAGCGTCGTCACCGGTCCGGGAGCCGGGCGACGGCCTCGACCTCGATGAGCAGCCCGGGCGGCAACCCGACCTGCACCGTCGTGCGCGCCGGGAACGGCGCCGTGAACGCCTCACGGTAGACGGTGTTGAACGCCTCGAAGTCCGCGAGATCGGCGAGATAGACGTTCACCTTCTGGACGTCGTCGAGCCCACACCCCGCAGCGGCCAGGCAGGCACGCAGGTTCGCCAGCACCTGGGTCGTCTGCTCGGCGATCCCGCCCGGCGCGATCACGCCGTCCTCCCGGTGCGCAACCTGGCCGGCGGTGAAGACGTGGTCGCCGCTCCGGATGACCGGGGAGAACGGCAGGCGCGGAAGCGCGATGCCGGTCGGGACGGGCGCGTCGCGCGTCACGCCCTCACGGCCCGAGTCGCTCTCCGTTCACAGGGTCGAAGATATGCGTTTCGCCACGCGGTACGAGCCGGACGGCGTCCCCGCGCGCAGGTGCGCCGTGCGAGTCGACCCGCGTCGAGAGCCGTGTCTCCGCCCCCGCGACGACTGCGGTGCAGAACACGTATGCGTCCGCGCCGAGCACCTCGACGGCCTCCACGCGCGCCGGGATCCCGTCCGATGCGAGGAGCAGCGACTCCGGTCGGAGCCCGACGAGGATCCGGTCCAGCCCGCGGCCTGCAGCGGCCGCCGAGACGTGCGCGGGGCAGGGAAGGCGGACCCCCGCAACGTCCACCGAGCCGTTGCTGCCGAGCGGAACCTCGAGCAGGCTCATCGCCGGCGAGCCGATGAAGCCGGCGACGAACGCGTTGGCGGGCCGGTCGTAGAGCTCCTGCGGAGGCGCGCATTGCTGGAGGCGGCCGTCGCGGAGGACGGCGACGCGGTGTCCGAGCGTCATTGCCTCCGACTGGTCGTGCGTCACGTACACGGTCGTGACGCCGAGCCGCGCCTGGAGGTCGGCGATCTCGGCGCGCATCTGGACGCGAAGCTTCGCGTCGAGGTTGGAGAGGGGCTCGTCCATGAGGTACGCCTGCGGCGAGCGGATCATGCGCGGCCCATCGCAACCCGCTGGCGCTGCCCGCCCGACAGCTGCGCGGGCTTGCGGTCGAGGAGGTCGGCGAGCCCGAGCAGGTCGGCGACCTCCCGCACGCGCAGTCGCGCTCGCGGCGGGGGATCCTCGCCATCTTCAGCGAACGGCGACCTCCTGCTCGAGCCGGTGCGCACGCGCCTCGACCGGTGGATCCCGTACCCGCCGAACGTCGCCGTGTCCTCCCTGGGCGAGGCGGCGGTTCTGACCGGCGCGCTGGCGCTCGGCCTGCAGCACGCGCTCGACGACGTCGTCGAGCGCCGCGAGTCGGTCGTGCGCGCCTGATCCGGGGCGTGGGCCGAGCGCCTACGCTGCCACCGGCGCGACTCGACCTCGACCTCGCCCTCGGCGACGGCGACGACGTCGCGCCGGCGCAGAAGGGCGAAGAGCAGCACGGCTCCGAGCGCGAGCAGGATCGCGCTGCCCAGCCACGCGACGTGGAACCCGTCGACCAGTGCGCTCGCCTGGTCGGCCTGCGTCGGCCGGCGGCCGAGCGACGAGAGCGTGTCGGTCGTCTTGTTCGTCGCGAAGGTCGAGAGGAGCGCGAGCCCGAGCGCCCCGCCGATCTGCTGCGAGGTGTTGAAGAGCCCGGATGCCAGCCCGGCGTCGTCGGCGGGGATGCCGCTCGTCGCGATCAGGGTGATCGGGACGAACACGAGCCCCATCCCGATCGCGGTCACCAGGATCCCCGGCAGGAGGTCGGTGACGTACGACGAGTCGGGCGTCAGGCGCAGGAAGCTGAGGAGCCCGATGACCGCGAGTCCGAGGCCGATCAGCGGCACCTCGCGTGCGCCGAGCGCGGGCACGAGCTTCTGCGAGACGGCAGCGCCGACGATCACGCCGAGCGTGAACGGCACGAACGCGAACCCGGCTTCGAGCGGCGAGAAGCCGAGCACACGCTGGAGATACAGCGTGTTGAAGAAGAACATCGCGAACAGCCCCGCAGCGACGATCAGCATCGTCACGTTCGCGCCGCGCACGGTCTTGACCGAGAAGATCGAGAGCCGGACGAGCGGCTCCGCGGAGCGGCGCTCGATGAGCACGAAGGCCACCAGCAGCACCGCCGAGAGCGAAAGGATGCCGAGCACCTCGGTGGAGCCCCAGCCGGACTCGGCCGAGCGAACGATCCCGTAGACGAGCGCGATGAGCCCGGCTGTCACCGTCGTCGCTCCCGCCAGGTCGAAGCTCCTGTGGGTGTGCTCGTCCTTCGACTCCGGCACGAAGCGCAGCGAGAAGAGGAAGGCGGCGATCCCGACCGGGATGTTGACGAAGAAGATCCACGGCCAGGAGAACGTCTCGACGAGGAACCCGCCGAGCACGAGACCGACGGCTCCGCCGCCCACGGCGATCGCGGCCCAGACGCCGAGCGCCTTCGTGCGCTCGGGGCCTTCGCGGAACGTCGTCGTCACGATCGAGAGGGCTGCCGGCGAGACGAGCGCGGCGCCGAGGCCCTGGATTCCGCGCGAGACGATCAGCATCGTCTCGCCCGTCGCGAGCCCGCACGCGAGCGAGGCGCTCGTGAAGAGGACGAGGCCGGCGAGGAACACGCGCTTGCGCCCGATCAGGTCCCCGGCGCGCCCGCCGAGGAGCAGGAACCCGCCGAAGAGCAGCGCGTAGGCGTTGACGATCCACTGGAGGTTCGACTCCGACAGCCCGAGATCTGCCTGGATCGACGGCAGCGCCACGTTCACGATCGTCGCGTCCAGGATGACCATGAACTGCGCCATGCAGACGAGGACGAGGACGAGCCAGGGGTTGACACCGTGTGCGCGGGCGTTCACGTCTCCGACGGTAGCGGCGCCACGGAGGGCTACGGGGTTCGGGTAGCCACACCTCGACCGTTGGGCCAGCATCCAATGGAGATGCGCTCGCACCGGATCCGGCCCTCCCGCCGCGCATCCCTACGCGTTGGTCAGCCGAAGAGGAGGTTCGCGCCGAACCCGACCACGAACACGACGGCGCGTCTCGGAGCGGGTGCCGGGCGGCTCTCTGGCGTGGCGGTCGT
>CAVZCH010000005.1:0-354271 GCA_963773825.1 uncultured Actinomycetes bacterium
CACGAGCCCGTCAACGCAGAGGACGTGGCGGGCCCCACGCGTCCGCGCCTCGATGACTCCCGCGACCTGCAGCCGCAGAACTGAAGGACTTTCAAATGGCACCCCCGACGCTCAGGAACAACCTTGCGGGCTGAGCCGCTCGACCGCCCGGCATCGGCGACCCGCAATTCTGGGGAACGCTCGTCGCGCTCGTCCTTGGCGCTGCGACCTGCTTTTCTCGCGACCCGCCCTGGCTCCGACACGCCGCCGAACATTCGAATGTGCCCGCAAGCGCCCGCGCGTGACAGCCGTTTGCACTTGTCTAGGGCGGCTCGCGTAGCGGTCGGTAGTTGGAGTCGAAGATGCGCTCGCCCGCGAGGCGTAGCGTCAGGTTGCGGACGAACTGGGGCAGGCTGCGGGTGCGGTCGCGGCGATGGGTTTGCTCCTGTACCCATGCGACACGGGAGGTGCGCCGCCGTTGGTATTCGGCGAGCGCCTCCTCGAGCGGGCGGCTCGTTGCGAGTTCCTCGGCCAGTACGAGTGCGTCCTCGAGTGCCATCGCGGCACCCTGGGCCATGTTCGGCGAGCTGGCGTGGGCGGCGTCTCCGACGAGCACGACGCGACCTTTCGTCCAGGCCGGCGGCACGACCTCCTCGATCGGTGCGAAGTACGCATCGCCGCCTTGCTCGAGCAGGCGCGGCACCGGATCCGCGAAGTCGGCGAACTGCTCGCGCCACTGCGTGCCTCGCGCGTCGGTCGGGTCGTCCGCGTTGACGTCGGCGTAGCAGTAGACCGCGCCGTTGCCGAGCGCGACCGTGAGGAAGGCGCGGCCTCGACCTAGCATGACCGTCCACTCGCCGATCTCGGGGAAGCCTTCCGCGACGAACCGCCAGCTCGCCTGTCCGACGTAGCGGGCAGGCGAGTCGGCGAAGGCGAGCGTGCGGATCGTCGAGTGGACTCCATCCGCACCGACCACGAGGTCGTACTCGCCGGCGAGCCGTCGGAAAAGTGCGCCTGGCCCTCGTCACTCAGGTGGCTCAGCGAAAGGCCGAGCCGGACCGGAGCCTCGGCACTGCCGGCGCGAAGCGCCTCGTGAAGCGCTCCTCGAGCGATCGCGACACAGCCGCCGACGCCGTCCCAGTAGCGATCAACGTCGACGTCGGTGAGCAGACGGCCTCGGTGGTCGAGAAACCGCTGCCGCACGATGGGGTTCGCTCGAGCCGCCACTGCCGCCCAGAGCCCGAGCTCGTCGAGCGCCCGGGCGCAGTTGCCGGGCAGGTACATGCCCGCGCCACTCGCCTCCCACTCAGCTGTCCGCTCGACGACCTCGGCCGAGACGCCGCGCAGCCGCAGAGCGCGGGCGAGCGCCAGACCGGCGATGCCGGCACCGACGATCAGCACCCGCAGCATCACGGCCGTCGGGGTAGCTCGCGCTCCAGCGCCTCAAAGGTACCTCGGAACGCACGCCGAATTCCGCGAGCGAGCAGCAACCGGTCGACGACCCCGGCGACCCCGCCACGTGGCTCGTACTCGACGACGAGCCGGTAGACGAATCCCTCGCCGTCGGGCTCGAAGTGGCGCTCATGCCGCGCGTCGGGCAGGCCCGGCTGCGCGCTGGTGTAGGTGACGAGCCGGTTCGGCTCGAACGCAGTGATCGTCATCGTCAGCTCGCGTTCGTGGCCCAGCAGACGCGTGATCAGCCGCGCCGTGTCGCCGGGCGTCCCCCAGCGCGAGCCTTCCTCGAGTCGCACGTATCCAGGCCAGAACGTTGACCAGTTCGCCGTGTTGGTGATGAAGGGGAAGCCGCGGTCGACCGGCACGTCGTAACGGTGGGCGGCCTCGAGTCGCTTCACGCGCCCGACTCTAGGCTCAGAGCGGCGCGTACGTCGAGCGGGTGCTCAGGTTTCATTGTCGTGGAGGAAGCTCCGGACTGTGCTGTTGAATGCGTCGGGGCCTCGATGTTGCAGACATGTCCTGCGTCGGGGAGAACCACGAGCGTGGAGCCGGAGATCGCTGCATGCAGATCCTCGGCGACGGTGAGCGGTGCCCGCACGTCTCGGTCGCCGTACACCAACAGAGTCGGGATTTGGACCTGCGGCAGCACTTCGCGTAGGTCGTCGGCGGAGGCTCGCGCCATCTCCCGGAACCCCGCTGGGTGGAAGGCCAGCATGCTCGCGCGAAACGCCTCGACAGAGTCTGCGGGCGTTCCTTGGGAGAACATGGTCGGGAGCAGCGCGTCGACGAACGCGTCGGGTGGCAGATCGGCCAGCGCCGTAGCTTGTCGCAGACGCTGCTCGGCGACCTCGGCAGGTAGCGATCCGGCCCATCCTGCATATGCGGAGGCCAGGATCAGTGTCTTCGGGGTGGCGGGGTGTCGGTGTACGAGCGCGAGTGCAAGTGCGCCTCCAAACGACAGTCCTGCTAGATGCGGTTGCTTGAGCCCGAGCCTCTCGATGAATCCGGCCAGGCAGTCGGCGTAGCCAGCCATGCCGAACGCTTCTGGCGGATCGGAGGATCGACCCGCCCCAGGCGCGTCCCAGACGATGACCATGAACTCGTCGGAGAGCCCGTCGAGCTGCCGTCGCCACGTGGTCGGACCGTCCCCTACGTAGCCGTGGAGGAGGACGAGCGGTGGTCCGTCGCCGGCGCACTCGTAAGCGATCCGCAGCCCCTCAACGTCGATTGTTTCCATGGCGTTTCATTGCGGCTGGTTCCACGGCATACCTTCGCATGTGGTCGTGACCTCCGGTCTTCGTTGCTTGCCGGCCGCCCCGCCCCAGTGCTTCAGGGAGCTCGATCTCGGCTATGACCGTCTCTTTGCGAGCCCCTCCGCGGCAGGAAGGGGCACCGGACTTCCGCGCACCGGTGCTCGAGCCGAATCAAGGTCGACCGTGCGAACAGCGTGCGAACATCGAACGTTGCCCGCGCGTGCCCGCGCGTGAAAGGCGTTTGCTGTTTCGACAAAACGAACGCGCGATTTGCAGGAACTCCTGCGAGCCCTCTGACGGACTCGAACCGTCGACCCCCTCCTTACCATCCTGGGCCAGACGGGGAAGCGCGGGCAAGGGCGTGTCCTCGCGGGCACGAAATCCCCGCAAGTCCGAGGGATCTGACGAGGAGACGTGACCCGCGTGTGGACGTGCGTGGACGCGCTGGCGTTCGCACCACGTTCGCACGGTCCGCACGACCTTGGCGGCCCAGTTGGACTCTGCAGCGAATCGCGTAGAGGTTCGGGCCTAGCTGCTGATCCAGCTTCTGGCCTGGTCGATGTCGTCTCTGGGGAACAGTTTGACGTCACCTGGGATCATCCAGCCGAAGGCCTTGACCAACCCACGGATGCCCTTGGCGTTCGTCGCGATAGCGATCTTGGCGAATGAGAACGGATGACGATCGAACAACTTCTCGTCTTCCCACAGCGCGCCCGAGGTGAAGTCATGCTCGTCATCGAGGATGTAGAGCAACCGCACTTTCCCGTGCGCCTGCCGATGCTGGTCGATCGCGGGAAGGAGTGTCTGCGTGTAATCGTCTCGCGTGATGTCTCCGGACACCTCGACGCCGAGAACGTCGTCGGGAAGGTTGTCGAGCAACGTGATCACTGTGGCCTCCTTGGAGCGGGTTGAAGTAGAGAATCGCGGCGTGTTTTCTATGAGGGCATGAGTGAGTTCTGTTGCTTCTGCGCTAAAGACCGTCGTCTGGAAGGGCCCCGATGAGATCGTGCACGCCGAGAGTTAGCCAGGTCCGCCGGAGCCGGTGTTGCGGCACCGGGCGAGCGATGTCCTGCCCGAGTTCGAGCCGCCGTTGAGCACAGTCGCACCTACCGACATCTGCATCAGTGATCAGTCCGTCTTCGGCGTCACTCGCGTTACCGCCGTTTCATAGCGCCTCGTTTCGGCGAGGACGCGGGACCCGGGGTCCCGAGCATCTGGGCGATCGGCTCGGCAGTTTGTCTGACGTCGAGCCGGGGGTCGACCAGGCGGTGGAACAGAAGTCCGTCGAGCGCCGCCGCGAGTAGAACAGCCGTCGCTTCGATGTCCAGCGCGGGGTCGATCTCGTGGTTGGCACGTGCGGTCTTGAGTCTCTCGAGGATGATTGCCCGGAACCGCCGGGATGCTCGCTTCGTCCAGCGCCGAAATGCTGGATCTCGTGTTGCCTTGACCATCGCCTCGGCGAGAATCGTTGCGCCGGGCGTCCGCTGCCCCCTCTGCTCGATCCACTCGAGCATCGCTGTGATTCCTTCCTGCACCGTGGCCGCCGAAACGAAGACATCGATCGACGGTCCGAGTTCCTGGAGCAGGGCGTACTCAGCGGCCTCCATAACCAGCGCTGTAATCGATCCGAAGTGGTAGTGCACGAGTGCCGGGTTCACACCCGCACGCTCGGCGATTGCGCGTGTGCGGACGCGATCGATCCCGATCTCTGCCATCAGCTCGACCGTCGCTTCCACAATCCGCTCTCGCGTTGACCCTTCGGCCGCCGCGGTCGTCGCAATGTCTTGTCTCGGACCATCGGGTTTGGGCATTTGCCCAAACCGTAGTTGTCGGGCCTCCAGGCGTCAAGCCTCTCCACCAAAGCGACTTCCTTACGTTGACAAGGTCACTACCTTGGGCATATGGTTTGGGCAAATGACCAAGATGATCTGGGGTCGGAGAGCCGAAGACCAAGGAGAGACATGGGCGCCGACATCGTCCGCATCGAAAGCCTGGTCAAGCGGTTCGGCAGCTTCCGGGCGCTGGACGGCCTCGACCTCGTTGTAGCCCGCGGCGAGGTGCACGGGTTCCTCGGGCCAAACGGCGCTGGGAAGTCCACCACGATCCGGATCCTGCTCGGCCTGATGCGTCGGGATGGCGGCAGGATCACGCTCTTCGACCGCGACCCATGGAACGAGGGAACCAAGCTGCGGAGCGACCTGGCCTACGTGCCCGGTGACGTGTCGCTGTGGGCGGGTCTTACCGGTGGGGAGTGCATGGACATCCTCGCCGGGGTCCACGGTGGGATGGACCCCAAGCGGCGGGCCGAGCTGATCGAACGGTTCGACCTCGATCCAACGAAGCGCGCGCGCGACTACTCCAAGGGAAACCGGCAGAAGGTCGCGCTCGTCGCGGCGCTGGCGAGCGAGGTGGGGCTGATCGTCCTCGACGAGCCGACCTCGGGGCTCGACCCCCTGATGGAGCGCGTTTTCCAGGGCGTGATCCGGGAGCGCTGCCGGGAGGGCGCGACGGTTCTGCTGTCCAGCCACATCCTCTCGGAGGTGGAGGCGCTCGCCGATCGGGTGAGCATTATCCGGCGCGGCAAGACGGTGACCTCCGGGACGCTCGCGGACCTGCGGCGACACACCCGGACCAGCGTCCACGCGCTGACCGCATCCGCCGTCGGCTCCCTGGAAGCGGTCTCCGGGTTGGAGAACCTCACCACCGCGCAGGTCGACGGAAGCATAGAGACGGGGTTCACCGTCGGCCCAGGTGAGCTCGACCAGGCGATCGGACTCATCCACGCGGCCAGCATCCGGAGCCTCACCGTCGAGCCGCCGAGCCTGGACGAGCTGTTCCTGCGGAACTACAGCGACGACGACACCGGCGCGGTGCAAGCATGACGGGCACTGGGGCCATGCTGGCCATCGTGTGGCGCGTGCAGCGCCGACGTCTCCTGGTGTGGGTGCTCGCCGCCGTCGGCACCCTTGCTCTCACCGCGACCGCCGTGGCCCAACTCTACGACACGCCCGAGAAGATCGCGTCCTACGGTGCGGCCCTGGTCAGTGACGCCCTGATCGCGATCAACGGCCACGTGGAGGGCATCGACACGCTTGGGGGCATCATCCAGGACGAGTTCGGGTTCATCGCCTCGTTCCTGATGCCGCTCATGGGACTCGCCCTGGTCGCGGGAATGACACGGGGCGAGGAGGAGTCCGGACGTCTCGAGGGGCTGCTGGCAGGGCGGATCGACCGACGAGTCCCGGTTGTGAGTGCGTTGGTGCTCGTGGGCGCCGCCGTGGTGATGATGGACGTCGGCTTCGTGCTCTCCCTGCTGGCCGCCGGGATCGAGCTGGGGCCGGCCGTGCTCTACGCCCTGGCCCTCGGCATGGTGAGCGTCGTCTTCGCTGCGCTCGCCGCGGTTTGTGCCCAGCTCGTCCTACATAGCAGGGGCGTCTATGCCCTCGGCTTCGCGGCCATCGCGCTCTCCTACATCCTGCGTGGCGTCGGCGACGTCAACGACACCTTCTGGGTGTGGCTCTCCCCGCTCGGGTGGCTCGAGAAGACCGCTCCTTTCGCCGATGATCAGCGCTGGTGGGTCCTGCTCATCCCCGCGGCCGTCGCGACCGGGCTGTTCGTCCTCGCAGTCGTTCTGGCCGGACGCCGGGACCTTGGTGCGGCGCTGTACCGTCAAGGACCAGGTGAACCGTCGGCCTCGGCCTGGCTGGTCCGACCCCTCGGCTTCGCGCTGCACGGGCAGCGCGGCTCGTTCCTCGGGTGGCTGGTCGGATCGGTCGCGTTGGCTGCGGTCATGGGCGCGCTGGCCCAAGATGTCGTCGGCGCCATCCTCGGCAACCCCTCGCTGAGCGAGGCGATGGGGATCACCGCGGCGAACGCGGCCGACGGCTTCCTCGCGTCGACCCAGGTCTACCTCGCCATCATCGCCTGCGGCTATGTCGTCCAGGCGCTCGGCTTACTGCGACATGAGGAGGCGGCTGGCCGCCTCGAACCCGTCCTCGCCGGAGCGTTGGGCAGGATACGGTGGCTCGGCGCACAAGTGCTAGTCGTGACCACCGGCCTGGTCGTGGTGGTCGTGGTCTCGGCAGTCGTGTTCGGCGCTGCCACTGCGCTCTCGACCAGTGACTCCGGCTACGTCGGCAAGTTGCTGAAGTCCGGGCTGGCCTACCTGCCGGCCGAGCTGGTCATCGCGGCCGTTGCTGTGCTCCTCTACGGGTTCATTCCGCGGGCATTCGCCCTGGCCTGGGCGGCGTTCGGCGCGGTCACGTTCATCGGGCTGCTCGGCTCGGGTCTCCAGCTTCCGGACTGGGTACTGAACCTGTCTCCGCTGACCCACGTGGGAAAACCGCCGGTCGACGACATCGACACCACGGCGCTGGCCTGGTTGGGACTGGTGGCGGCTGTCATGGCGTCGGCGGCATTCATCGGGTTCCGCCGGCGTCGGGTGCCCCAAGGCTGAGCAGCTCCCTGGACGGGCCAGGGTCGCCAACGAGATGTCTGACTCGAGTCCGGAAAGTTGTAGAGAAGGGGTCAAACCCGGTTCAGATCGACTTGGTCAAGCCAAATCCGCCAGCGCTCTGCGAACCCCATGCGAACATCGGAAACACCCCTCGCGTGCCCGCGAGTCACAGTCGTTTGCAGCTCAGACACAGTAAAGAGCTATTTGCAGGGACTTTCGTGAAGCCCTCTGACGGACTCGAACCGTCGACCCCCTCCTTACCATCCTGGGTCAGACGCGGGAAGCGCGGGCACGACCGGGTCATCGCGACCACGAAAGCGCCGCAAACCGAAGGGATCAGACTCCGATGAGTGACCCGCGCGTGGACGCGCGTGGTCGCGCTGATGTTCGCACCACGTTCGCATGCGGTGTCCCCGTGCTGTGGGATAGCGTTTCCCGGGTGAGCATCGCGCAGCAACCGGCGCGCGCAGAGAACCTGCGGGACAATAAGGAGCACGTCGATGTGGCCGTGGTCGGAGGCGGCCAGGCGGGTCTGGCCATCGGCTACAACCTCGCCCGCGAAGGGCAGCGCTTCGTGATTCTTGAGGCGGCGGACTCGATCGGTGCCGCCTGGCGAGCCCGGTGGGACTCGCTCGTCCTCTTTACGCCACGACGGTACTCCGCGCTGGCGGGAATGCCGTTCCCCGGCGACCCCGACGGCTACCCGACGCGGGACGAGGTGCTCGCATACCTGGAGGAGTACGCGGAGACGTTCAAGCTCCCAGTACGACTGAACACTGCCGTTCGCAGGCTCAGATCACGTGATGGCGGGTTCGTCCTCGAACTCGCCGAGGGGCACGTCGCGGCCGACCAGGTCGTGGTCGCCACCGGCCCGTTCCAGGTTCCGCTCATCCCTGCGCTCGCCGGCGAGCTCTCGCCCGAGGTCTTTCAGGTCCACAGCACCGGCTACATGCAGCCGAGCGCCATTCCCCCTGGAACCGTTCTGGTGGTCGGAGGCGGAAACACGGGGTACCAGATCGCGAAGGAGCTCTCGGCGACGCACCGCGTGTGCCTCGCGGTGGGATCGAGGCAAACGCCGCTGCCTCAGCGATTCCTCGGCCGCGACCTCTTCTGGTGGCTCACCAGGACCCGCCTCATCAAGAAGACCATCGAGACGCGAATCGGCCAGCGAATGCAGCATCGCGACACGCTCATCGGGTCGAGCCCGCGCGATGTACGTCGCCACGGCGTCGCGCTGAAACCACGCGTCGCCGGCGCCTCGAGCCGTACTGCGACCTTTGCCGACGGCAGCGAGCTCGATGTCGACGCCGTGATCTGGGCCACCGGGTATCGCCCCGACTACTCCTGGATCGACCTGCCGATCGTCGATTCCTCCGGGCGAGTCAGGCACCAGCGCGGCGTGACCGACCTTCCGGGTCTCTACTTCCTCGGCCTTTCGTGGCAGCACACCCGAGGCTCGGCGCTCATCGGATGGGTCAAGGACGACGCGGAGTTCATCGCCGAGCAGATCCAGGCTGCACAGCGCGAGCCGCGTGAACGCGAAACACTTCGTGCGACGCGGGGCACTCCCGCGAGCTGAGGAGGCTGACGTGACGCCGGACGCTTTTTCCAGAGAGATCACGGGTCTCGCCGAGGTCACGCGCCCCGAGGTCATCGAGCTCCAGGACGGAGACGAGTTCGATCTTCGGATCGAGCCCGTCGCGAAGACGATCGGCGACGACACCGTGCGCATGCTCGCCTACAACCGTTCGATTCCCGGTCCGACCCTCAGGGTGAGGCAAGACTCGAAGCTGATCGTCCATGTCACGAATGAAGGAGATCTCGAAGCGACGGTACACTGGCATGGCCTACGCCTCGAGAACCGCTACGACGGAACGCACGAGACGCAGGCTCCGATCCCCGTAGGCGAGACGTTCACCTATGAACTGAGCTTTCCCGACCCTGGCGCGCAGTGGTACCACCCGCACATCCGCGAGGACTACGGCCAGGAGATGGGTCTGTACGGGAACATCCTCGTCGTCCCGAGTGATCCCGAATACTGGCCGCCCGCGCATCGCGAGGTCGCTCCTGACGCTTGACGACATCCTCATCGAGGACGGGATGGTCGCCGCCTTCAGCCCGGCCGAGACGACGCACGTGGCGATGGGCCGCTTCGGCAACGTCATGCTCGTCTCCGGCGAGCCCGACCTCGAGATCGAGGTGCAGCTGCGGCGAGGTCGTCCGCTTCTACCTGACGAACACGGCGAACACGCGCGTCTTCAATGTCGCGCTACCCGGTGCGCGGATGAAGCTCGTGGGCGCGGACAGCGGACACTACGAGCGCGAGGAGTTCGTCGAGGAGCTCTTGATCGCTCCCTCCGAGCGTTTGATCGTCGACGTTCACTTCGCCGAGCCGGGAGCGTTCGCGCTCGAGCACCAGACGCCTGAGCGCACGTATCGCCTCGCCGAGATCACGGTCGCCGACAAGTTCGCGGAGCCCTCCCTGGCCGACGACTTCGAGCGCACTGCGGACGAATCCCGACATGGTGGGCGAGAGGCGCCGGACGGAGCGCTACCTCGATGCCGAGCCCGACAAGACACTCGCTTTCGTGGCCGAGATGGACATCGGCACGCCCGAAGGACCTGTTGTCTACGCCTGCCCGATGCATCCGGACGTGGTGAGCGAGGAACCGGGACGTTGCCCGAAGTGCGGGATGGCGCTCCTCGCAACTGCGGCGCCCTCCGAGACGACCTACGCCTGTCCAATGCATCCCGAGGTTACGAGCGACGTTCCCGACCATTGTCCCAAGTGTGGGATGAAGCTCATCCCCGCCCACCTCGTCGGCGAGAGGAGCCACGAGCACGGCCACGACGAGCACGGACACCACGAGCACGCCATGCACGACCACGAAAGCCACCACGATCACTCCCACGAGCACGCTCACGACACAGCGCAGGGCATCGAGTGGGAAGACGACATGGTCGAGGTCAACCGGATGACCACGCCCGGCGAACATGCGTTGGAAGCTCGTCGACCGCTCCACCGGCGCCGAGAATGCTGCGATCGACGTGGCGCTTCCGCGTCGGTGATCAGGTGAAGATCCGCCTCGTCAACGAGATGGACTCCGATCACCCGATGCCCCATCCCTTCCACATCCATGGCGCGGGCCGCTTCCTCGTGCTCGCGCGTGACGGCGTGCCCGAGCCGAACCTCGTCTGGAAGGACACGGTCCTCGTGCGGACCGGTGAAACCGTGGACATCCTGCTCGACGTCACGCAATCCCGGTCGCTGGATGGCGCACTGCCATATCGCCGAGCATCACGAGAGCGGAATGATGTTCAGCTTCGACGTCGCACCCGCCGCCGCATCTCAGCTTGAGGCGCCCCCCTGCCTTCGTCTACCTGCTCGGCAGGGCCGCAACGCCCGGCGCGACCGAGATGCGGCAGTTCCTGTCAAGGAACGGCGTCGCCTTCCGCTGGGTCGACGTCGACGACGATCCGCTCGCACGCGTCCTCGCCGCCGACCGCGCGCTGGGCGACGTCCGCTTCCCATGCGCCCTATTCGAGGACGGCTCGATGCTCGAGGGGCCTGCGCAGTTCATGCGCACGCGCTACGTCCCCGCGACGCGGCACGGCGCCGAATCTGGGCTCTCCGCCGAAGAGCAGCAGGCGTATCGCGAGACGAAGCTGTTCAAGCACGAGCTCGCGACGCGCGCCGGCCTGCCCACGCGCCCGCAGCACGAGCTCTACGACGTTGCGATCCTGGGAGCCGGCCCGGCCGGTCTGACAGCAGCGCTCTACGCCGCTTCGGAGGGGCTGCGGACCCTCGTCGTCGAGGCGGTCGCGCCGGGCGGGCAGGCGGGAACGAGTGCGCGCATCGAGAATTACCCGGGCTTCCCCGACGGAATCAGCGGCGCCGAGCTTGCCGCCAGCATCCACGCGCAGGCGCTCCGGCTCGGCGCAGAGATCCTCGTCGGCGTCGAGCTCCTCCGAGCCATGCCCGGCGATGGCCCCCTTTTCGCGATCGAGCTCACCGGCGGTGAGACGGTGCAGGCGCGCGCTGCGGTCGCCGCGAACGGCGTCCACTACCGCCGGCTCGAAGCGCCGGGCGTGGACGAGCTGATCGGCGCCGGCGTCCACTACGGCTCGTCGCCGGCCGAGGCCGCGCTCTGCCGCAACTGCGACGTCGTCGTCGTTGGCGGCGCGAACGCAGCAGGCCAGGCGGCGCTCTCGCTTGCCGACGTCGCCCGCAGCGTCACCGTCGTTTGCCGCTCGGACTCGCTCGACCGCCGCATGTCGCGGTATCTCGTCGACCGGATCGAGGCGCACGAGAAGATCGAGGTGCGGAACCGGGCGGAGGTGGTCGAGGCTCGCGGGGACGAACGGCTGGCCTCGGTCGTGATCCGCGACGACGAGCTCGGCGACGAGGTCGAGGCCGGAGCGGACGCGCTGTTCGTCATGATCGGCGCTCGTCCGACGACGGCCGGCGTCGAGGGCTGGCTACGTCGCGACGACCATGGGTTCCTCGTCACCGGGCCAGACCTTTTTGCGGAAGGGCAACCTGCGTGGCCGCTCGAACGGCCACCGCTGTTTCTCGAGTCGAGCCAGCCCGGCCTCTTCGTCGCCGGCGATGTCCGCCGCGGTTCGATCAAGCGCGTCGCCTCCGCCGTTGGCGAAGGTTCCATGGCCGTCGCACTCATCCATCAATACCTCCGCGCGCTCGAACGCCTTGGCAACTAGCTATAGCTAGCCGAGCGGCGCCTGTGGGTTTGGGCGCGAAGCTCACAACAAACGCGAGCGTCAACCTAGCGGCTCGTGTCTCATCGGCGGCCGCGGGTGGTGAGGTGCTTTGACGGGGCAGACCGCAGCGCTGGTGCGGAATCTCGAAGGTGTGATCTTCGAGTTGCCGAGCCGCAGAAGAGCCTCCGGAACGTGAGCGAGCCAGTCGATCTTTCGCGTTGCTCAGGACCGGCGAGTCAGGTACGGGGAATCTCCCGATCGACCCAGTGTGTCGGATGGCAGTCGATCCCGAACGCGCACAGGGCAGCTCACGTACGAGGATACTGCGTACTTCCTCTGCTCGCTCACGTGTGCAGGAACGTTCGCGCAGCACCCCGCACGTTTCGCGACCTAAGCCCGACGCTCGCTGCTCATCGGAACCGTCCCTCGCGCGTTGCTCGAACGACGTCGATAATCGTTCGACTTGTAGTTGCCGCGAATCGCTCGTCTTCGAGCAGGGCTTCGTGGGTCGCGCCATCTGCCGTTCGATGGAAGCTGTTCGAAGAGAGTTGCGCAAGCTTCGCCTGAGCTGCGGCCCAACCCGCCTGCTGCCCGACATCGGCCGAGACGACGCCGAGAGGCTTCTCGCCCAAGCTCGTCAGCGCCTTCGCCTGATCGAAGACCGTCCGCAACTCGGCGAACTCCGCGTTGTTGGCTCTTAGCTCGCGGGGTTCGAGGCAAACGCTCGTAGCGCGTCACGAGCGTCGGGAGGAAGCGTCGCGTAGCCGGTGTCGAGTACGAGCCGCCCGAATCCGGCACGGGAAAGTGATGGCAGCAGCGCCGATGCGCGTCGCCACAGCGAGTAGAAGCCGGGATAGTCCGGGAGATCGAACTGGTAAGGCGTGGCCGAGTCGATCAAGCGCGACTCCGGCGACTTGCGGCGGATACTGCGCGGCGTAGACGAGCGCGTAGGTGCCGCCGGTGGAGTGCCCGGCAAGCACATACGGCCCCGGAGATGTCCGCAGTCTTGAGCAGACCATGCAGGTCGGAGGCTAATTCGTGGCCGTCCTGGCGACCTGACGCTGCCACCGCTCCACCCTTGTCCTGCGCGATCGAACGCACACACACGCGTCTTCGACGAAAGCGACCGTTGAACCCAGGCCCAGCTCGGCGTGCGCTCTCCGAGTCCGTTGAACAGCACGACTGTCGGCTCTCCCGAACCGGTGCAGTTCAGATGGAGACGCTGCCCGTTGACGAAATAGGTTCGACCGGCGGGTGCGGGGTTGCTGGAGGTCGCCTCCAAACCGTCTCGTACGGCACCGCCGAGCGCGACGAGCAGAAAGGACGAAGAGCGCCGGGTATAGAAGTGCGCGACGTGACCAGTTGTGGAGCGAACGGCGGGCGCCCCAGAACGACCAGCCGACCAGGAGCACAAGCAGCACTGGCCAGACCCAGCCCGCAAGCCCAAGCGCGCCGTTGCCTGGCGCGAAGAGCAGTAACGCCGAGCCCGACGAGCTGCCGCCGCGATGCCTGGTGCAAGCGCCCATCGCTGCGGCTGATCTGTGAAGCGGCTCGACGCAAGCGCGAGCAGCATGAATCCAGCCCCGAGCGCGAGCAGCGCACTGCCGGTGATCTGCGGATTCCTCTCCGCCTGCGAAGACAACGAGCGATGAGCAGAAGCCCGAGGACGAACCCGGAAGCGATCGACCCGAACACCACGAGGCCGATCCGCCCTCGTCCTCGACCCTGAACCATGGTTGGGATGCTAGTGCCGGTTGGAAGGACGGCTTGGTCATCGAGGCTTCCTCCTCCTTGACATCGGACACTGTTGTCTGATTTACTATATCAGACAGTAGTGTCCGATTTCAGGAAGGGAGTACGTCATGCATCACAAGTCCAAGCGGGTCAAGAACGAGGCGACCAGGAAGCACAACGAAGCCGGCCACGCGCGCGGACTGCTTCCGGTGCTCCTCGTTGCGCAGCTGATGGTCATCCTCGACATCACCGCCGTGAACATCGCCTTGCCGAGCGTCGCCGGCGATCTTCAGCTCTCCGGTTCCGCCATCAGCTGGACGATCACGAGCTACTCCCTTGTTTTCGGGAGCCTGCTCCTCCTCGGAGGGCGCGCCGCCGACCAGCTCGGGCGCAAGCGGATGTTCATGACCGGCCTCGCGATCTTCACGGCCTCCTCGCTCGCATCAGCGATGGCCGGCTCGGCGGCGACTCTGTTCGCTTCACGGGCCGGTCAAGGCCTCGGGGCCGCAATGCTGTCACCGGCCGCGCTCGCGATCATCATGTCTGCATTCAACGGCCATCAGCGGGCCAAGGCTCTCGCTGCCTGGGGTGCAGTGGGGGGTGCGGGCGCTGCGATCGGTGTGCTCGTCGGCGGCGTTCTCACCGAGATTGCCGACTGGCGGACGATCTTCTACATCAACGTTCCGGTTGCGGCTGCGCTGGCGATTGCTGCACTCAAGACAATCCCGGCCGATGCACATAGGCCCCGCTGGGCAGCGCTCGACGTCCGCGGCGCTTTGATTGCAACGACGAGCCTGGGCGCGATCGTCTTCGCGATCACCCAGGCTGGAAGCGTCGGCTGGTTGTCGGCGCAGACGCTGCTGGTCGGCATCGCCGGCCTCACGGGTCTCGCTGCCTTCGCCGCTCTCGAGCGCCGCACCCTCGCCCCGCTCATGCGGATCGAGCGTCTCGCGGATCGTGCTGTAGGTGGCGGTCTCTTGCTGATGCTCGGCAGCGGCCGGGTTGCTCTTCGGGCTCTTCCTGCTCAGTTCCCTCTACCTGCAGAACGTGCTCGGAATGGGGCCCCTGATCCACCGGTCTCGCCTTCGTGCCGCTCGCCCTCGCCGCTGGCGTCGGCGCCCACGCGGCCGCGCACGTTGTCGGCCAGCATGGCGTTCGTGGCCCGCTCGCGGGAGCGTTCCTGGTCAGCGCGGTCGGCATGGCACTCCTTGCTCACGTCGACGAGAGCGGCAGCTACGTCCGCGACGTCGTGCCCGGCATGCTCGTCGCCGGACTCGGCCTCGGGGTGGCCGTAGTCTCCGTCTCGATCGCCGTCCTGACGGGCGCTCGCGACGACGAGGCGGGGATGATCTCCGGGCTGAACTCGACCGGTCATGAGATCGGCGGCACGCTCGGGATCGCGATCCTCTCGACAATCGCGGCGGGAGGCGGCGCTATCGTCGGCCCGCAGGCGGCATCGGGGATCGCGCACGCGTTCGTCGCAGCAGGCCTTCTCGCTAGTGTCGCGAGCGTGGTCGCCCTTGCTGTCCTCCCGCGGGCGAGCCACTTCGTTGCGAAGCTGCATCTGAACCCCTCGGCCATGCCGACGCATTGACAATGGCGAATCCGGCGACACCCGCACGGCCATCGACCCGCAAGCGACGGGCCGATGCAGAGCGAAGCATCGCCGCCATCCTCGACGCCGCTCTCGAAGCGCTGGCGAGCGATCCCGACAGCAGCATGGCCGAGATCGCTCGCCGCGCAGGCGTCGTCCGCGCGACGATCTACATGCACTTCCCGACGCGTGAGGCTCTTCTCGACGCTGTCATGGAGCGAGCTGTCGCCGACGTCGCCGAGGCGACGAGAAGCGCCGAGCCGCAGCGCGGCGAGCCGGTCGAAGCGCTCGAGCGAGTGCTTCGAGCCACCTGGCGCGAGCTCGCCCGCTTCCATGCTCTCCTCGCGATCAACATCGCTCGGCTTTCGGCGGAGGAACTGCGCCGCCGTCACCTCCCCGTGCTCGACCAGCTGGAGCCACTCATCAAGCGTGGCCAGGAAGATGGCGTCTTTCGGTCCGACCTGCCCATCTCATGGCATTTGGGTGTGGTCCGCGCGATCGTGCACGCCGCTAGTGGCGAGACCAAGAATGGTCGGATTCCGGAATCCAAAGTCGAGGATGCCATGCTGAGCACGGCGATCTCTGCGATCTCGGAGCGCTCGCGCTAGCGTCCGAAAGGGATCCGCGACATCACCGAACTGAGGCCCACATGAGCCAGCCACGACCCACCGATCCGATCGGATCCATTGGATGGACCGAACGCACCGGGGGAGTGCTGACCGCTCGGGAATGCCTAACACTTGCCCGGCCCCTGCTGCGGGGGGAGCTCGGCATACTTGCCGGCCGTCTCGCGATGGTGCTCCGAATGCACTCGGGACGCCGGAGTTCCATCGATCCGGCGAGCCTGGTGCCTCCCGACTCCCCTCTCGCGAGAGATGCCGAGGCCGCGACGCAGGACCTCTTGACACCGGCACTCCGCAACCATTCCAGTCGTGCCTACACGTGGGGCGCGGCCATCGCTGCACTTCACGGGATCACGTTCGACCGTGAGCTCCTGTACCTGGCTGCACTGTTCCACGACACCGGGATCCCGAGCCCGGTGCCCGACGTCGACTTCACGGTTCGCAGCGCCGCGTTGGCACGCGAGTTCACCGACAGCCACCACGTGCCTGCCGATAGCCGCGAGCTCGTTACAAACGCGATCGCCATGCACCACACCCCCGGCGTTGGCCTCGAATCCGGTGCCGAGGCCTATCTCCTATCTGCCGGCGCAGCCGTCGATGTGTTCGGCCTACGCAGCAACGAGATACCCGATGCAGTTCGCCAGAGCGTCATCCAGGAGTACCCGCGGTTGGGCTTCAAGCGGGAGTTCGCCGGGCTTCTCCGAGCCGAGGCCAAGCAAGTCCCTCGTGGCCGCGCCTGGTACCTGCACCGCTTCGCCCTGAGCGACCTAAGCATTCGGCTCGCGCCCTTCCGTGGTTGACCACGTGATCGACTACAGGCGTGAGGACTTCGCGGATAGGAAGTACCACTACGACGTCATCCTCGACGTCGGCGGCAACTCGTCCTTGTCACACCTGCGGCGCGCTCTCACCCCGAAGGGGAGGCTTGTCATCACCGGAGGCGAGACGGAGGGGCGCTGGCTCGGGGGCTTCGATCGGCAGGTCCGGGCGAGGCTGCTGTCGCCCTTCGTCGGCCAGACCCTGACCACGTTCATCTCGGCGGAGAAATACGAGGACATGATCGAGCTCAAGAACTTCATCGAAGCAGGAACGGTCAGGCCGGTCATCGACAGGACGTTCCCGCTGAGCGAAGTCCCCGAGGCGATCCGCTACCTCAGAGACGGGCGTGCACGCGGCAAAGTAGTCATCACCGTGTGAGGCGTGGCAGCCCCGCTCCTGGCCGGCATAGCTCGAGATCAGCTCGGGACTACGCGAACGGTTCGAACGTGAACCCCTCCATACCGAAGGAGGGGGTCACACATGCCTATGGAGACAACAGAACTGGTCGATTTGCAGGAGTTTCTGAGAGCCCTCTGACGGACTCGAACCGTCGACCCCCTCCTTACCATGGAGGTTTTGGGGCGTCACGGGCGTACACGCGCGATCACTCGTGACTCAGTTTCTCCTGCAAATTGGGCTTGTTGGGACGCTTGAGATGCGTCGCGAGGCGACGCGCGTGTCGTTTCTGATGTGTCCGTTTTGTGTCCGCGGCGTGTTGCTCAATCTTGACAACCAAGTGCCGTCCACTCATGCAAAACGGCCGGAGACCTCATCGAGCTAGGACCTGTTAAGGCGTGACGACGGCGTGAACCTTGATGACTTGCTGCTCGATGCCGGGGACGACTCCCTCGACGTTCTCGCTGAACCAGCGGTCATGTTGCTCCTTGCTCTCCCAAATCTCGGAGACCGTGAAGCGGCCGCCCTCGTCCACGAAGGCGACGTGGTAGAGGAACCCCGGCTGCGTCTTCAACTTCTCGATCAGCGCAGGCGCGGACTGGTCGTACTGCTCGGGGGTCATACCGGAGACCCTGTGCCGGACAAGAACTGCCATGACTCTCTCCCTTGTTGGTTGGTACCGACCCACTCTTTCACAGGTAAGAGCGCCTACTGGCGGAATCTCGCCTCGGGCGGGCCGACGGCGTGACCCATAGGCACTCCGGTCCCACCAACGAGCGTTAGAATGTTGCTATGTCTGACGACCGCTGCGATCTGCTCTGTCTCGACCTGCCGACGGCGGAGCGGCTGCGGGGCCGGCGCCTCGACGTGAGGGTGGCCGAGTCGGGCGCAGGGAAGGCGCGGGCGTCTGGACGATCCGACCCGGCTTACGCTCGCGGCCGCGCTATTGGAAGCCGACGAGCTGTGTGTCTGTGATCTCGCCTGGATCGTCGAGCGCGCCCAGAATCTTGTCTCGCATCACGTGCGCACGCTGCGAGCGCACGGCGTCGTGCGCTCGCGCGGCAGGGGAAGATGGTGATGTACGCGATCACCGAGGAGGGCCGTGTGCTGGTCGACGCTGTGCTCACCGCTGCTGCTGTCCCGATAGGCGAGCGGGTCGGTGTCTGAGCACGGCGCGCCGCTACTCCAGCTCGGCGGCGCACGTGCTTTGCGCGCAGCGGTACTGCCTATCGGTCCGCCGCCGGCGGAGCGGGCGCGGCTCGAGCGGCGCGCGCGGCTGCTCGCCTGGGGCGGTATCGCCTGGCATGTCGTCGAGTTCGCGATCGCGATCGCCGCCGGGATCGCCGCGGGCTCGATCGCGCTGATCGGCTTCGGCGCCGACAGCCTGATCGAGGCGCTCGCCGGCGTCGTCGTCGTCTGGCTGTTCACCGGCGGCCGACTGCGGCTCGCACACGGCCGAACGACGGGCGCAGCAGCTGATCGCCGGCTCGTTCTTCGTCCTCGCCGTTTACGTCGGCATCGAGGCTGTCCGGACGCTCGTCGGCGGCGATCACCCGCAGACGAGCTGGGTCGGGATCGGCCTGGCCGCCTTCACCGCCGTGACGATGCCACTACTCGCGCGGGCGAAGCGGCAGATCGGCACCCGGCTGAGCTCGTCGGCGACGGTCAAGGAGGCGACGCAGACACAGCTGTGCGCCTACCTCTCGGTCGCGCTGCTGGTCGGCCTGGGCTCGAACGCGCTGCTCGGATGGTGGTGGGCCGACCCGCTGGCAGCGCTCGTAATCGCCGGCGTCGCGGTCAAGGAAGGACGCGAGAGCTGGCGCGGCGAGGGCTGCACGACGGCTGCTGCTGAGCGCAAGCACACCTGCGCGTCGGAGATTCGGTCTGAGTGGAGGGTCGTCCGTCAGACGCGTGGCTCTGGCGGGCCCATCCCGGCGAGCTCGCCCGGCTCGCGTCGGCGGGTCGGGGCCGTGACCGGCAGGCGCGTTTCCTGCCAGGCTTCGAAGCCGCCGATCACGTCGGTCGCGTCGAGGCCGAGTTCGACGAGTGTGGCGGCGGCGAGGCTGGACGAGTAACCGTGGTCGCAGAGGATGATCAGCTTCCGGTCGAACTCGCCGAGGTGGGAGTTGCGCCAGGGCTCTCGGGAGCGACTCGCCATTCGAGAACCGTGCGCGGGATGTGGACGGAGCCGGGCACGACTCCGAGGTGCTCACGATCCAGGTCGGCGCGGATGTCGATGATCAGGGCGCCGATCTCGGCCGCTGCGAGTGCCTCGGAGGGCGTGAGCCGCTCGATCCTGGCCCGCGCGTCGTCGAGCAGTTCGTCGAGGGTGCGGCCCATGGCCGGATGATTTCAGGGGGTTCGCCGAAGTGCCACCCACGTGAAGGGCTGGATGATGCCGCGCGGCGTGCGGTGTTCTTCCCGCGTGTGGTGGACGAGCTCGAAGCTGGGCGCGAGGAGGGCGGCGAGGCCGGCCGCGTCGTAGCGGACGACCGGGAGGCCGGAGCAGTGGTCTGGTGCGTCGGGGGCGAAGGTCGCGATCACGGCCGCGCCGTCCGGTGCGAGCGCGCGCTCGAGGACGGCGAGGTAGCGGCTCCGATCGGAGTCGTCGACGAAGAAGGGGAACGTGGTCCGGTCGTGCGAGAAGTCGTAGAGACGGCGAGCTGCGACTGCTGCTGAGGGCGCTAGAAGCTGACGACCTTGTCGGCCCAGAGCGTCCAGTCGGTGAGCTCGTCGAGGTTCGAGCGGTGGGTGCCGTCGACGAGCTGGTCTTCGTGGATGGCGCGTGGCGTCCATGCAGGTGCCGCAGAGTCCCACCTCGGCGCCGCGCTGGATGGCTGCGCCGAGCATGCGTTCGAGGTTGTAGTAGCCGTTGGGTGTCTGCTGGCCGGCGAGCGCACAGGTGACGGCGTCGGCGAGCAGGAAGATGCGCATGTCTTCGCCTTCGCGCTTGGCGAGCGCGTGCGCCAGGCGCAGGCCGTTGTACGAGCGTTCCGTCCCGTAAGCGGGATCGTTGAGGACGACGAGCGTCTTCATCTCGGCCATGCTGCGTGACGAGGTCGGGGCGGCATCCGGGATCGCCCGCGTCTTGTGCGGTGAGAACCACGCACTTGCTTCTCAAGTATTCAAGTGATAACTTGACGATCCGTGGCGAGTGGTGTGGCAAAGGCGGCCTTGTTCGACGCGCTGGCGTCGGTGGCGCAGGCGCTCGGGAGCGGGCGGCGGGCGGAGATCGTCGATCTGCTCGCGCAGGGCGAGCGGTCGGTGGAGGAGATCGCCGGCGAGATCTCGCAGAGCGTCGCCAACACCTCGCAGCATCTGCAGGTGCTGGCACGGGCGGGCTCGTGCGCTCGCGCCGTGAGGGGACGCGCGTCTTCTACCGGCTTGCGAGCGAGCGTGTCGGGGATCTGTGGGCGGCTGTGCGCGACGTTGCCGTCCGGCATGTGGCCGAGGTCGGCGTGCTTGCCGACGAGTATCTGGGCGAGCGCGACGGGGTGGAGCAGCTCTCGGCGGTCGAGTTCGAGAAGCGGCTTGCGCGTGGCGACGTGGTCGTGCTCGATGTGCGTCCGGAGATCGAGTACCGCGCAGGTCACATCGCGGGCTCGCGGTCTGCGCCGCTGCCCGTGCTCGCGGAGCTTGCGGAGAAGCTACCGCGGCGGCGCGAGATCGTCGCCTACTGTCGCGGCCCCTATTGCGTGTACGCCGACGACGCCGTCCGGCTGCTTCGAGAGCGAGGGCTGAAGGCGCGCCGACTGGACGTCGGCTTCCCGGAGTGGCGGCGCGCGGGCCTGCCGATCGAAGTGGCGAGCTGAGAAGGAGACCGAGTGCTGCTGCGACCGTTTCTGAACGACGCCGGCTCCTGTGCCAGCTACCTGTTCGGCTGCACCTCGCACGGCAAGCTGGCCGTCGTCGATGCGCACGTCGATCTCGTCGACGACTACCTCGCCGCGGCCAGAGCGATCGGGGCGCCGATCGTGGCGGTGTTCGAGACCCACGTTCAGGCCGACCACGTCTCCGGGCTGCCCGCGCTCGTCGAGCGGACCGGCGCGACCGCATACCTTCCGGCGGGCGCAGGAGTCGAGTTCGAGCACGTGCCGCTCGCCGACGGCGAGGTCGTCGAGCTGGGAAACACGTCTGTCACGGCGGTCGCGACGCCCGGGCACGCGCCCGCCCATCACGCATACACGGTCACCGACAGGCGGCGCGGCGAAGAGCCCTGGCTCGTGTTCAGCGGCGACTCGCTGCTGATCGGCGACGTCGGCCGCCCCGACCTGCACGTTGCCGGCGACCCGCGCGGCCAGGCGCGACTTCTGCACGCGAGCCTGCGCCGGCTCCTCGAGTTGCCCGACGATGTCGTCCTCTTCCCGAGCCACTACGGCGGCTCGGTCTGCGGCCGCGGTCTCTCCGGCAATCCCTTCTCCTCCGTCGGCTTCGAGCGGGCCCACAACCCGCTCCTCGCACTCGCCGATCCCGACGCTTTCGCCGAGGCGCTCGTCGCCGACATGCCGCCCAGGCCGGTCGGGCAGGAGAAGATCGTCGCCGCCAACCGCTCCGGCACGGTGGCCGCGCCGGCATGACGCGGCCGGTCAGACTCGGACTGCGCGCGAACGCGCGCCAGTTCTGGTTGCTCGTCGCGCTGAACGCGCTCGTCGGCGCGATGGTCGGGCTCGAGCGAAGCGTGCTCCCACTCGTCGGCAAGCAGGACTTCGGTCTCACCTCGGCCGCCGCGATCCTCGCGTTCATCGTCGCCTTCGGCGCCGCGAAGGCACTCACGAACCTCGCCGCCGGTGACCTCGCCGAACGGTTCGGGCGCAAGCGGGTGCTGGTCGCGGGCTGGATGGTGGCGCTGCCGGTGCCGCTGCTGATCGGGCTCGCGCCCTCCTGGTGGTTCATCGTCGCCGCCAACCTGCTGCTCGGCATCAACCAGGGCCTCGCCTGGTCAATGACCGTGGTGATGAAGATCGACCTCGCCGGCCCGCGCCGGCGCGGGCTCGCGCTCGGCCTCAACGAGGCCGCCGGCTACCTCGGCGTCGCCGCGACCGCGTTCGCGAGCGGCGCCCTCGCGGCTAGCTACGCGCCGCGAACCGTAGTCTGGGTCGGGGCCGCCCTGATCGCGGTCACGGGCCTGCTCGTAAGCGCACTTGCCGTGCGCGACACCGCCCCGCAGGTCGCGCTCTGGAGCAGCGGGACCAGGGCGGCGAGCCCGAGCACACGAACCTTCGTAGTGCCTTCGTGCAGGCGAGCCTGCGTGATCCCGGTGCTGCGCGCCTGCAGCCAGGCGGGGCTCGTGAACAACCTCAACGACGCGCTCGCCTGGGGCCTGGCACCGCTCTATCTGGCCGCGCACGGCGCGGATGTCCGCCAGATCGCGATCGTCGCTGCGGCCTACCCGCTCGTCTGGGGGGCCGGGCAGATCGCGACCGGTTGGCTCTCCGACCACACCGGCCGAAAACCGCTGATCGCGGCCGGCATGCTCGTCCAGGCGGGCGCGCTCGGCCTGCTCGTCGCGGGCGGCGGCGCATTCGCGCCCGCACTCGCCGCCGCGGTGTTGCTCGGGGTCGGCACGGCGATGGTCTACCCGACCCTGATCGCTGCCGTCTCGGACGCCTCGCAGCCGCGCGACCGCGCCCGCGTCGTCGGGGTCTACCGCTTCTGGCGCGACTTCGGCTTCGTGCTCGGCGCCCTGATCGCCGGGATCGGCGCCGACGCCACCTCCCCCCAGGCGGCGATCGCGATCGTTGCCGCGCTCACCGCCGCCAGCGGGCTCGTGGTGGCGGCGACCTCGTGGCAGCCGCGGCCCGCGCTCCGACCCGCCCCCGTCCGCTAATCGATTTCAGGAGCCGACGTTCTACGCAAAAGGAGGGTTGAGATGGCCACGAGCGCGAAAACGCTCGACACGCAGGAGCTGGAGAGCCGGGTGAAGGAGATGTACCGCGAGGTCGCGGAGCACCCGGAGCGGGAGTTCCACTTCGAGACCGGCCGCGAGCTCGCCGAACGGCTCGGCTACCCGTCCTCGGAGCTCGACGACATCCCGGCCGAGGCGATCGACTCGTTCGCCGGGGTCGGCTACTACTTCGACCTCGCCGACGTCCGCCCCGGCGAGACGGCGGTCGATCTCGGGAGCGGATCGGGCATGGACAGCTTCCTCGCCGCCCGCAAGGTCGGCGACGGCGGCCGGGTGATCGGGATCGACATGACCGACGCACAACTCGAGAAAGCGACCTCGCTCGCCGGCCGCGCAGGGTTCGGGCAGGTCGAGTTCCGCAAGGCATACATCGAGGCTCTCCCCGTCGAGGACGCATCCGTCGACGTCGTGATCTCGAACGGCGTGATCAACCTCTCGGCCGACAAGGCGAGCTGTCTTCGCGGAGGCCGCGCGCGTGCTGCGCCCCGGCGGCAGGCTCGCGATCGCCGACATCGTCAGCTCGATCCAACTGCCCGAGGGCGTCACCTGCGACGCCTCGCTCTGGGCTGCCTGTATCGGCGGCGCGATGCAACGCGACGACTACCGGCAGACGATCGAAGACGCAGGCTTCACCCTCGAGAACGTGCGCGAGAACGAGCAGTACCGCTTCGTCTCCGAACGGGCCGACAACGCAACCCAGAAATACGGCGTCAAGAGCATCTCGCTCCTCGCCCTCAAGACAACCTAAACCGACAGAAGGAGCGAAATGGCCGACAAGGTTCTCGTCAATCTGGCGACCGGGATGGAGGACGGGGAGCGCGTCCTCGTCGCGTTCCTCGTCGCCACGGCGGCGGTGGCGCAGGGCAAGCAAGTCGTCGTCTGGACGACAAAGGATGCGGTACGGCTCGGCTTGCCGGGCGAGATGGCGGGCGTCGTCTGCAAGGACTGCCCGCCGCTCGAACGACTCCTCGAGCAGTTCGTCGACGGAGGCGGCGAACTCTGGCTGTGCCCGATCTGCCTCGCCGCGCGTGATCTCACAGACGCCGAGAAGATCGCCAACACGAAAGTCGTGGGAGCGACGCCCATGTGGGAGTGGGCAGGGAACGACACGACCGTCTTCAGCTACTGACAAGATCCTCCCTTGCGCACTCCGGCTGGCCCGCTCACGCGTCTGATCAACGCGAGCCTGCCGTCACGGCCGCGGTTCGTGGCGGCCACAGTTGTCGCCAGGACTCGTAGCGTTCGCCGATCGCAGCCGCAGCAATCAACCTCGGGGATGGAGTCAGCCCATCAGCGACCGGCGAGCAGACCTACGCGGCACGTCTGTGCGAAGGAAACCAAATCCGTCGCCTTCAAACGCGGTGAGCACCTCCCTGTGGCGAAGGGGTCAAAATCCCGCCAACCGGGGCAATGAAGTTTTCTCTTAGCTGGGGATTTCCGGATCAACTTGTCGACCAGCCTTGACAAAGCTGTGTCGGAAGACGACGCGAGACGTCGCCGTTCGTCCCGCGTACCAAATATGTGTCCGGAATGTGTCCGTGTGTTCGTCGAACAGACAACAATAAAGTGCCGATTTACAGGCACTTTAGGTAAGCCCTCTGACGGACTCGAACCGTCGACCCCCTCCTTACCATGGAGGTGCTCTACCGACTGAGCTAAGAGGGCGCGGCTCGGAGTCTAGCCGCCCCGTCCGTGGTGGCTATCGGGCCCGGCCGTCGAGGCGGATCGTCCACGGCTCGACCGACTCGACGACGAGGTGCGAGCCGCTCCACGGGTCGCGGGCGAGCGTCGCGCGCACGTCGTCGCCGGAATCGGCCTCGACGGCGAGGATCACCCGCCGCTCGTCGGCGAGGGGGCCGCCGAGCACGACGAAACCCGCCGCGACGAGCCCGTCCATGAAGGCGGCGTGCGCGTCCCAGCCGCTCTGCTCCTCCAGCGGCCGCCCCGCGTCCCACTCCGGCCCGGAACGGCGCTCGACGACGAAGAACGACGCCACGGCGCCATCGTAGTGCGCGGGATCGGGATACTCGCGGGGTGGGACGGCTCGCATGCGACGTCGTCGTGCTCGGCGGGGGCACGGCCGGGTGCGTGGTAGCGGGCAGGCTCGCGGCGGAGAGCGCCGCCGACGTCGTCGTCGTCGAGGCCGGGCCCGACTATGGCCCGCGCGACGCCGGGCGCTGGCCCGCCGATCTGCTCGACGGCGGCGCGCTCGTTGCGTCGCACTCGTGGGGCTACGACACGGGCAACCTGCATCCCGTGCGCGGGCCGGTCGAGCTGCCGCGGGCGCGCGTGATCGGCGGCTGCTCGTCGCACAACGGCTGCGTCGCCGCGGTGGGCTGCCCCGAGGACTACGACGCCTGGGCGCGCATCGCAGGCGACGAGACCTGGAGCGCCGACGCGCTGCGGCCGCTGTTTGCGCGTGCGCTCGCACGCCTGCGCGTCCGCACCTACACCGAGGACGAGGTCGGGCCCTTCCATCGCGCATGCCTCGAGGCAGCGGCCGCGCTCGGCCTTCCGCGCGCCGACGACCTGGCCGACCTCGACGGCGGCGCCGGCTTCGGGGTGGAGCCCGTGAACATCGACGGAGGTGTTCGCGTGAACACGGCGTTCGCGTACCTCGACCCCGCGCGCGGGCGGCCGAACCTGCGGATCGTCGACCGGGTCCTCTGCGACCGGATCGTGCCGGGCTCCGACGCGGTCGAGGTGGTCGCGTGGCGCGACGGAGAGGAGGTGCGGATCCGGGCCGGCCTCGCCGTGCTCGCGTCGGGGTCGTACGGCTCGCCCGCAATCCTGCTGCGCTCCGGCATCGGCGACCCGGCCGTGCTCGCCCGCCACGGCATCTCGACCGTGCACGCGCTCCCCGGCGTCGGGACGAACCTGCACGACCACCCCCTCGTGGAGCTGGACTTCGCGGGCAGCGCGACACTGCGCGAAGCGCTCGCGGAGGCGGCCACGACACGCTTCGTCCCCGAGGAGCAGTCGCTCGGCAAGCTCCGCTCGAGCCACGCGAGCGGGCCGTACGACCTGCACCTGATCCCGGTCGCCGCTCCCGAGCACAGCCTGCTGGCCGGACGAACGATCCTTGCCGTCGGTGCGATGGAGCCGCGTTCGCGCGGCCAGCTGACCCTCGCGTCCGCCGATCCGGACGTCGCGCCGGTGATCGACCACGGCTACCTCTCCGACCCTCACGACATGACCGTCCTGATCGAGGGCATCGAGCGCGCCCGGGAGCTCGCTGCCACCGCCCCGTTGCGAGCGGTGATCGGGAGAGAGCTCACGCCGGGCACCGACGCCGACCTGCCGGACGCGATCCGGCGCGCCCACGTCCACTACTACCACCCGGTCGGGACCTGCGCTCTCGGCCCCGCCGACGACCCGTTGGCCGTGTGCGACGCAGGCGGCCGGCTGCACGGCAGCGACCGAATCGTGGTCGCCGACTGCTCCTTGATGCCGGTCGTCCCGCGCGCGAACACGAACGTGCCCGCGGTCGTCGTCGGCGAGCGGATCGCCGACGAGCTGCTCCGCTGAGGGTCGTCGCCGAAAACCGCCCCGGCGGCCCGGCCGTAGACCTCTGCGACACCATCCTCGGAGAAGGAGCACGGAGATGCGAAAACGACTCGATCGGCGCCTGGCGCCGTTGCTGCTCGCAGCGGCGGTCGTCGCGGGCGTCGTCACGGCCAGCGCCATGGCCGCGCCGGCCCGCCCGACCGTCAAGGTGACGCGGACGGCGAGCCTCGGCAAGCTGCTCGCGACCTCGAGCGGCCTCACGCTCTACCACTACACGGACGAGAAGGCCGGCAAGATCGACTGCAAGGGCGCGTGCGCCAAGCTCTGGCCGCCGCTCCTCGTCAAGGCGGGTACGAAGCCGACCCTGGGAGCTGGTCTGAAGGCGGCGAAGGTCGGCACGGTCAAGCGGCCCGACGGCGGCACCCAGGTCACCTACAACGGGCTCGCCCTGTACCGGTACGCGCCCGACAAGAAGGCAGGCGACGTGAAGGGCCAGGGGCTCTTCAAGGTGTGGTACGTCATCGCGCCGACGGGGAAGATCGTGAAGCGGAACGCCACGACGCCGGCTGCCGCGCCGGCGCCCGCCACGCCAGGAACGGACACGACCCCCACGGACACGACCCCGTCCGGCGGCGGGTACGACTACGGATAGATCGGCGGGTCGGTAGATCGGCGCAGGCCCGATCCGGGTCTGCGCCGATGCGCTTCGTGGTCGTCCCGGGCATCGTGACCGGGTCCTCGGCAAAGGAGGCTCGATGAAAACCGCCACGATGGTGCTCGTCACGGCCGCAGGTGCAGCCACTCTGATCGAGATCGGGCGTCGGCTCGCCCGCGAGCCGGTGCTCACCTGGGGGGCGACCGCGGAGGAAGCGGCGCGGACGCTCCACGGCGACGAGCTGCTCCGCGACGCGGACGTCGTGTCGACCCGTGCCGTCACGATCGACGCGCCCCCGTCGGCGGTCTGGCCGTGGCTCGTCCAGATGGGCTCCGGCCGCGGCGGGGCCTACACGTACGACTGGATCGAGAACCTCTTCGGGCTCGGGATGAAGAGCGCCGACCGGATCCATCCCGAGTGGCAGTCGCTCGCCGTGGGCGACGTGATCCCCGGCCGCTCGAGCCTGCCCGGCATGCGCGTCGAAACGCTCGAGCCGGAGCAGGCGCTCGTGACGCGCTCGGAGGATGGGACGTGGGTGTGGGCATTCGTCCTCGACGACCTCGGCGGCAGGACGCGCCTGCTCAGCCGCAACCGGATCGCGATGCCCGACCGCTCGCTCGGCGACAGGATCGGAATGGCGGTGATGGAGCCCGGGTCACTGGTCATGGAGCGCAAGATGCTCCTCGGGATCAAGGCCCGCGCCGAGCGCCTCGCCGCCCATCCCGAGCTCGCCCTCAGCGCCTGAGAGAGCGCACGGGCAGCCGCTGCATCTCCGCAGTCCAGAAGGAGGGGATCCGCCCAACGGACGCGGCTACAATCGCGTCCCCCGCAGGGGTTCCCGAGTGGCCAAAGGGGGCGGGCTGTAAACCCGCTGGCTCAGCCTTCAGAGGTTCGAATCCTCTCCCCTGCACTGGAAGCTCGCGGCAACCGGACGACACGACTGCTGCGGTCGGCGAGAATCGCGCGATGGACGTCGTGTCGCTCGGGTTCCGCACCGACCTCGCTGTCCTGGCGCTCGGCGGCAGCGAGATCGAGCACCGCGACCGGCATGTCGTCGTCCGCACGCGCGCGAACCCGACGTACTGGTGGGGCAACTTCCTGCTGTTCGCCGACCCCGTCGAGACCGACGAGGTCGCCGGGCGTCTCGAGGTGTTCGCAGCGGAGTTTCCCGACGCGGCACACGTCGCCTGGGGCGTCGACTCCGTCGACGGGACGGTCGGAGACGAGGAAGCGCTCGTCCGCGCGGGGTTCGAGGTGAGCCGCGACACGGTGCTCGCCGCCACCGCACTCCGGCCGCCCGGGCGGGCGACCGACGCCGAGCTCCGGCCGCTCGAGAGCGACGACGACTGGCGGCAGGCGCTCGCCCTGCACGCCGCCTGCGTCGACCCCGACGACGGACGGGTGACCGACGAGTTCCTCACGGCGCAGGTCGCGGGCTACCGCGCGCTCTCCGAGCATCCCGGCGCGACGTGGTACGGCGCGTTCGGCACGGAAGGGCTCCTGGCGTGGCTGGGGATCGTCGCCGACGGCTCAGGGCTCGCCCGCTTCCAGTCGGTCGAGACGCATCCCGACGCGCGGAGGCGTGGGCTGGCGAGCGCCCTCGTCCATCATGCCGGTCGATCGGCGCTGGACGGCCGCGCCACGACGCTCGTGATCGTCGCCGATCCCGGATACCACGCGATCGGGATCTACCGCGCGCTCGGCTTCGCGGAGCGAGAGACACAGGCGCAGCTCACGCGGCCACCCGGCGGCCGGGCCGGCTGACGGCCCTACACTCGTGGCATGCGGACGTTCGACGCGCTCGTGGTCGGAGCCGGGCCGGCGGGATCGTCGACCGCGATCCACCTGGCACGCGCGGGCGCACGCGTGCTGCTCGTCGACAAGGCGCGGTTCCCGCGGGACAAGCCCTGCGGCGGTGGGCTCACCGGCAGGGCGCTCGCGCGGATCCCGGTCGATCCGTCGCCCGTCGTCGAGCGCGACGTCGATCGCTTCGAGCTCCGCCTGCGCTACGGCTCGAGCTTCGCCCGGACGCACGAACGACCGCTGATCCGGATGACCCAGCGGCGCCGCCTCGACGCGTTCCTCGTCGAGCAGGCGGTGACTGCGGGCGCCGAGCTCCGCGACGGCGTGCGGGTCGGGCAGATCGAGCTCGACGAGACCGGCGTCACGGCACAGGTCCACGGCGACACCGTGCGGGCCGGGGCCCTCGTCGGCGCGGACGGCGCGAACGGGGTCGTGGCCCGCACGATCGGGCTCGGCGACGCCATCGTCCGTGGCGTTGCCCTGGAAGGAAACGTCCCTCTCGACGCACTTCGCGAGCCCGACCTCTCGCGGACGGCGGTGATCGAGCTCGCCGTCCTTCCCGGCGGCTACGGCTGGGTGTTCCCGAAGGGCGACCACGCCAATCTCGGGGTCGGAGGGTGGGGCAGCGAGGGGCCGCGGCTGCGCGACCATCTCGCGCGCCTCGCCGTGGCGCACCGGATCCTCCCGGAGACGCTCACCGATCTGCGCGGCCACCGGCTGCCGATGCGGCGGCTCGGGACGCCCGCCGGTTCGGGACGCACGCTCCTCGTCGGAGATGCGGCCGGACTCGTCGACCCGCTGTCGGGCGACGGGATGTACGAGGCGTTCGTCTCGGCGCGGCTGGCGGCGGACGCGATCGTCTCCGGCGACCTCGACGGCTACACCCCCGCGCTCGCGGCCGCGCTCGACCGGCACGCCGCGGCCTCGTGGGCGGCGAAACACGCGTTCGACCGCTATCCACGCACCGTCTTCGCGGCCGCCCGGGCTCCCGGCGTGTTCAAGGTCGTGGCCGGCCTCCTCTGCGGAGACGTCGCGCATCCCGCCGACGCGCGGGGCGTCGCCCGCGGGCCGCTCAAGCTCATCGCCCGCCTCGCCGGCTGACGGCCCCCGCCTACTCCTCGGCGAGCGCCTCGGCGAGGAGCGACGTCGCGTACGCCTGCCACGCGAGGTCGGGGTCGGAGCGCAGGAGCGCGAGCGACTCGCGCGCGCCGCGGAGCCCCTCGACCTCGGGTGCGAGCGCGGCGAGCCCGACGTCGAGCTGCGCCCGCCGCTCCGGCGTGTCGATGTCCGCGGCGAGCGCGGTCGCAGCGCGGCTGAACGGGTCGAGCCGGCGGCGGGGGTCGCCTCCGGCAGCGAGCAGGAGCTCCGCCCGGCGCACCGCGGCGTTCAGCTCGTCGTCCTCGACCGCGACCCCGCGCCCGGCGAAGAAGCAGAGCATCGTCCACTGCTCCTCAGGCTCCGCTCGCTCGACGGAGCGAACCCAGTCGCGGACCGTCTCACGCGCCACAGGCCCGTTCTACCGCAGTCGAGCAACGAGCGCGTTCCAGCGCTTCGGCGTGCCGGCGTCCTGGAAGCCGGCGACGTAGCGGCCGTCGGCGTCGATCAGGATGAAGGCCGGCTGGTAGGTCATTCCGAACCGGCGCGCGAGACGGCGCTGCGGATCGCGGATCGACGGCCACGTCCAGCCGTAGCGCCGAACGAACGCCCGCGCCCGGGCAGGCGTGTCGGCGGTGTTGAAGCCGAGGAACTGGAACCGCGTGCCCTGCGTGCGAACCCAACGTGCGTAGGCGACCGCCTCGCTGTTGCAGGTGCTTCACCACGACGACCAGACGTTGATCACCACCGGCCTGCCCCGAAGGCTCGCGAGCGAGAGCCTCTTGCCGTCGAGCGTGACGCCGGCGATCGCAGGCTTGGGCTTCGCAGCCTCGGCGCCTGCTGCGGAGACGGTGAGGCACGCGAGGAGTGCGAGCGACGCCGTGAACGCGAGACCCCTGCGCACGAGGACAACCGTAGACGGCGGGCGAACGCGTGCGCGTGGTTGTTCGGATTTCGTTCATATCCCGACGGGGCCGATCAAGGACGCGTGGAGGACGTCCGATAGGAGTGACGATGGGCCGCCGCAGCATCCTTCTGATCTCGTGGGTCCTCGCGGCGGCGCTGGTCGTGCCCGGCGCCTCGATCGGGGCGGCCGGTCCTGGTGACGGGCTCGACGCCGGCGCCACCTCGGCGAAAAGCTGGGCGGGGCCGCAGATCGCCTCCGTCGTCCTCGCGGGCGTCATGGGACCGAGCGTCGTCGGATTCCGGCCCGACGACCCGCTCACACGCGAGGAGCTGCACGACGCGATCGTCGCGCTGGGGAAGCCGCACGAGGCGCCGACCGACCCGACGCGGATGGTGACGATGCGCGAGCTGGACGCCCAGCTCGTCGCCGCTGCCGGCCTCCTCCCCGTCGCGCGGGTGATCAGGCTCGCGGCACGGGACGCGGGCCTCGAGCCGACCGACATGCTCGGCACCGAGACGGTCGCGCGCCTGCTCGGGCTGCGCGTCAACCACCCGGAGGGCAGCGAGGACCTCGAGCGCTCGCCCAAGCAGCCTGCCTCCCGCGCCGAGGCCGCCTACTCACTCTCGAAGCTGCGCCTGCTCGACCCGGGCCGGGTCGCCGCGATCCAGCAACTGGCGACGACCTTCGCCCTGCCGACGCTGACCGACCTCCAGCGCGACGTGCTCTCGCGGGCCCTGCGGTTCGTCGGCTACCCGTACGTGTTCGCCGGGATGTCGGAGAAGACGCAGACCCTCTGGAGCGCGACGGCTCCGGGGAACACCATCACCGTCCCGGGCGGGTTCGACTGCTCGGGCTTCGTCTGGCGCGTCTACAAGCTCGAGCCGTTCGCCGATGCGCCCGCGCTCGCAGCCGTCCTGCGCGGACGGACGACCTACGCGATGAGCGGCGAGGTGCCGAAGGCCGAGCGCGTCGACCCCGCGGCGATCGAACCGGGTGACGTGCTCTTCTTCGGGTCGCGAGGCCCCGCGTCGAAGCCGTCCGAGATCGGGCACATGGGGATCTACGTCGGCGGCGGCTGGTTCGTGCACTCGTCGAGCGCCGGCGTGACGCTGCAGCCGTTGCAGGGCTGGTACGCGACGACGCTCGCGTGGGCGCGACGCCCACTCGCCGAGTCCGGGCTCGCGACGTAGGTGTCGGCCCGCACGGGCCGGGGTAGGCTCCCGGCGTGCGCTGGAAGCGGGTTCCCGGCCAGGGTGACATCGAGGACCGGCGCGGCCAGTCCAGCGGGCCGATCGGCGGCGGCCTCCCGATACCCATGGGCGTCGGAGGCGGCGGCCTCGGCCTGATCGTGCTCGTGGTCGTCGCGCTGCTCTTCGGCGGCGACATCCTCGGGGGCGGCGGTGGCGGGCCGCTCTCGCCGGGCGGGATCGACCAGACGGTCCCGCCGGCATCCCCGGGCTCCGGGACGAGCGGGAGCGGCGCGGGCAAGGACGATGCGCTCGAGTTCACGAAGTTCGTCTCGAGCGATGCGCAGGACATGTGGACACAGGTCTTCCAGCAGTCGGGCAAGCGGTACACGCGCGCGCCCGTCGTGATCTTCACGTCGGGCACGGTGAGCGGCTGCGGGCCGGCGTCCTCGTCGACCGGGCCGTTCTACTGCCCGGCCGACCGCAAGGTGTATCTCGACCTGTCGTTCTTCCGGGAGCTGTCGCGGCGATTCGGCGCGCCGGGCGACTTCGCAGCGGCGTACGTGATCGCGCACGAGATCGGGCATCACATCCAGACCGAGCTCGGGATCGAGCAGGAGATCCGCCGGAAGCAACAGGACGACCCCGGTCGCGCGAACCTCTACTCCGTCCAACTCGAGCTGCAGGCCGACTGCTTCGCCGGCGTCTGGGCGCGGTCGACCTACGACCGCGGGCTGCTCGACCCGGGCGACATCGAGGAGGGGCTGAAGGCGGCGGCAGCGGTCGGCGACGACCGGCTCGGGGCGGGAAGCCGCGAGCAGTGGACCCACGGGTCGTCCGCGCTCCGCACCCAGTGGTTCCGCACCGGCTTCGACTCGGGCAAGCCCGGCGACTGCGACACCAGCAACGTCGACATCTAGGGCGCTCGCGGCCGCGCCTCCCCGCCGTACAACCGGCCCGTTTGCCACCCGGCCACGCCGCCGCGATACCCTCCGAGGACACGCTTTCGAGAGGAGTCAGGCATGACGGAGCTTGCCGAGGCGCCTGCCGCCGAGCGCGGCGAGGCGGTCACGAGGATCCCGCACTGGATCGGCGGGAAGCGGGTCGACGGGACGTCGGGTCGCAGCGGCCCGGTCTACAACCCCGCGCTCGGCCTCCAGTCGGGTGCTGTCGACCTCGCCTCGGTCGAGGAGATCGACGCGGCGGTGCGGAACGGCGCCGAGGCCTGGGAGACGTGGCGCACCGTGTCGCTCGCGAAGCGCGCCGAGCTCTTCTTCCGGATCCGCGAGCTCTTCCACTCCCACCGGGAGGACCTCGCGAAGCTCCTCACGGCCGAGCACGGCAAGGTGCTCTCCGACGCGCTCGGCGAGGTCGCACGCGGGCTCGAGGTGATCGAGTATGCGTGCGGGATCCCGACCCTGATCAAGGGCGAGTTCTCCGAGCAGGCGTCGACGGGAATCGACGTCTACTCGATCCGGCAGCCGCTCGGTGTCGTGGCCGGCATCACGCCCTTCAACTTCCCCGCCATGGTGCCCATGTGGATGTGGGCGCCGGCGATCGCCTGCGGGAACTGCTTCGTCCTGAAGCCGTCCGAGAAGGACCCCTCGGCGTCGCTCCTGACGGCAGAGCTGCTCAAGGAGGCCGGGCTGCCCGACGGCGTCTTCAACGTGGTCCACGGCGACAAGCGTCGCCGTCGACGCGCTGCTCGAGCACCCCGGCATCGCCGCGGTGTCGTTCGTCGGCTCGACCCCGATCGCGCGCTACATCTACGAGACCGGCACGAAGCACGGCAAGCGGGTTCAGGCGCTCGGCGGGGCGAAGAACCACATGATCGTGCTGCCGGATGCCGACGTCGACATGGCCGCCGACGCTGCCGTCTCGGCCGGGTACGGCTCGGCCGGGGAGCGGTGCATGGCCGTCTCCGTGCTCGTCGCGGTCGGCGACGTCGCCGACCCGCTCGTGGCGGCGATCAAGGACCGCTTGCCGGACGTCAAGGTCGGGAACGGCCTCGAGCCGGACTCGGAGATGGGCCCGCTCGTCACGCGCGAGCACCGGGACAAGGTCGCCTCCTACATCGCGTCCGGGTCGGAGCAGGGCGCGACGGTCGTCGCCGACGGCCGCGAGACCGCGCCCGACGGCGACGGCTTCTTCCTCGGAGTGTCGCTGCTCGACAACGTCACGACGGAGATGGACGCCTACCGGGACGAGATCTTCGGGCCGGTGCTTTCCGTCGTCCGCGCGAAGACCTACGACGACGCGGTGAGCCTCGTCAACGACAACCCCTACGGGAACGGCGTCGCGCTCTTCACCCGCGACGGCGGCGTCGCGCGGCAGTTCCAGTTCGACGTCTCCGCCGGCATGGTCGGCATCAACGTGCCGATCCCGGTGCCGGTCGCCTACTACTCGTTCGGCGGCTGGAAGGCGTCGCTGTTCGGCGACTCGCACGCCTACGGGCCGGAGTCGATCCACTTCTACACGAGAGGCAAGGTGGTGACGTCGCGTTGGCCGGATCCTGCGACGAGCAAGGTCGACCTGGGATTCCCGCAGACACGTTGAGCGGGCTCGTGTGTCGGACGGCGGCCGTTGACCGTACGGGCCGCCGACGTGCACAATCCGCGTCGACCGGTCGGGGCGGACCTGCGGCGCCGCCCTGGCCGTGTCGATCGTGAAGCGCGTCCTCGTCGAGGGGTTCGAGCGCGACGCGGTGGTGCTCGCGCGGTCGCTCGCGCGCGAGGGGCATCGCGTCACGCTCGCAGGGACCGGCGACGCCTCGCAGCAGGCGCTCGAGCTCCGCGCCTCCGGGGTCGTGGTCCGCGCTCGCGCGAGCCTCGACAGCGAGCCCGGGCACCACGACGAGGCCTTCCTCGACGTCTGGACGCCCGAGGTGGCGCCGCGGGTCTCGCTGCTGCGTGAGAGCGGCTGCGTCGTCCGGTGCCTCGGAGACCTGGTGCTCGAGTGGGCGACGGTGCCGACGATCGGTGTCACCGGAACCGCGGGCAAGACCACCACGACGGCGTTTCTCGCTTACCTCCTCCGGAGTGCCGGTGTCGCCGTCCACACGAGCACGACGGCGCGTGCAGGGAACCTGTGGCCCACCGCCGAGCTGCTGCCGCCGCCGGCCGACGGCGTGATCCTCATGGAGCTGACGAGCTCGCACCTCTGCTTCGCGACCCGGAGCCCGACCATCGCGGTCGTCACCTGCTTCTGGCCCGACCACCTCGAGCTGCACGGCTCGCTCGAGCGCTACCGGGCCGCCAAGGAGGCGATCGTCCGCAGGCAGGGCGCCGACGACGTGGTCGTCGCGAACGTGGACGACCCGGATGCCGCGGCGATCGCGAGCCTCTCGCCCGGACGGCGATTCGGCTTCTCCGCCACGGCCGAGGTCGAGATGGGCGCGTTCCTCCACGGCCGCTCCATGATCCTGCGCGACCAGGCAGGAGAGCGATCGTTCAGGCTCCCGCCCCGCCTCGACGCCCCGCACCTGCAGGCGCTGCTCGCCGCCGCGGCGGCGTCGGTCGCAGCCGGGACGCTTCCCGAGCGGCTCGGAGCACCCGACGGCCCGCCGCACCGCACGGCACACGTCGGTCGGCTCGGTGACACGGAGCTCATCGACGACGGCATGGCGGCGACCCCGGCGAAGACGGCGTCCACGCTGCACGAGTATCCCGACGCATCGGTCGTCCTGGTCGCGGGGGGCGAGCTCGAGAGCGCCGGTCTCGCGGTGCACGCGTCCCGCGAGGAGCAGGCGCTGCTCGAGGCCGCGTGTGCCGAGGCCCGCCGGGTCGCGCGCCTCGTCGTCCTCTTCGGCCCTGCGGCGGCTCGCATCGCCGGATACTTCGACCGTCGATCGACGCTGCGCGCGGCGAGCCTCGACGAGGCGATCACGCTCGCGTCGGCGAGGTCCGAGGGCGCGAAAGTGCTCGTCGTCTCGCCGATGTTCCCGCTGCCCCTCACGGATCGCGAGCGGATCGCACCGGCGCTCGAAGCGCTCTCGGCCGGCGGGAATACCACCTGACGTCGCCGCGTTACTTGCTGTATCAACTATCCTCGGCGCAAGTAAGCGCAACGACACGGGAGGAAGACAGTGAGCAGCACGATCGACTCGGCAGTGATCCCCACAGGAACTTGGACGTTGGACGCGACCCACTCCAGCGTCGGCTTCACGGTCGTCTACATGGGCGTCGCCCCGTTCTCGGGCGCGTTCCGCTCGTTCGAGGCGAGCCTCGACGAGAGCGGCCTCAGGGGCAAGGCGCAGGCGTCGAGCATCGACGTCGACTCGGAGCAGCTCGCACAGCACCTGGCGTCGCCCGACTTCTTCGACGCGGCGACGTATCCGGAGGTGTCGTTCGACGCCACGTCGATCGAGCGCGACGGCAACCGCGTGAAGCTCGACGGCACGCTCCAGATCAAGGGCAAGCGCGCGCCGATCACCCTCACCGGGACGATCGCAGACCCGGTCGCCGATCCGTGGGGCAACAGCAAGCTCGCGCTCTCGCTCGAGGGCTCGGTCGACAAGAACGCCGTCGGCTTGACCTGGAACGCCCCGCTCCCCGAGGGCGGCTCGATGCTCGCCGACGAGCGTCGACCTGAGCGCGACGCTCGTGTTCGTCCGGCCGGGAAGCGAGGCGTAGGTGACGATCCTCGGCATCGCCGGCAGCCTGCGCGCCGGCTCGCACAACGCGCAGCTCCTCCGCCTCGCCGCGGAGGAGCTGCCGGAGGGCGTCGAGCTCGTCGTGTTCGACGGGCTCGCCGCGATCCCGGCCTACGACGAGGATCTCCAGGATCTCGCCCCGGACGCCGTCGACGAGCTGAAGTCGGCAGTCGCCGAGGCGGACGCGATCCTCGTCGCGACCCCCGAGTACAACGGGTCGATTCCCGGGCGCACTCAAGAACGCGCTCGACTGGGTCTCCCGCCCGCTCGCCGAGACACCGATGCGCGGCAAGCCGGTCGCCGTGATCGGGGCGAGCACCGGCGCGTTCGGCGCCGTGTGGGCCCAGCGGGAGCTGAAGAAGGTGCTCGGCCTGATGGGCGCCAGGGTGCTCGACGTCGAGCTCCCCGTCGCGAAGGCGGATCGCAGGCTTGCGGCGCCCGACGAGGAGCTGCGCGAGCAGCTCGCCGGGGTGATGGCGGAGCTCGTCGCGGCCACCGAGGGCGCGCGCCTCGCCGCGTAGGCATCCCGACGCCCCGGCGTCGGGCGTGCGGCCCGACCCACATCACGAGCCAACGCCAAGAGCGTAGACGCCCCGCGGTTTCGGAAGTCGGTCCGACACCCGAACCATAGGCGCGCACGTCCGCTGGTCACGAACCGCCCTCGATGACCGCGGTGGGTCAGGGCACGGTGCGGCGCATGACGCAGTTCCCCGTGCCCTTGCTGCGGACGAACGTGAAGCCCGCCCGCTCGAAGAGGGTGCGCGTCCCGTTGTAGAGCACGGACTTCTTCTTGCCCTGCGTGTCGTGCGGGTAGCCCTCGACGACGCCACCGCCCGCCTCCGCGATCAGGTCGAGGGCACCCTGCAGCGCGACGGCCGACAGCCCCTTTCGCCGGTAGCGCCGGTCCACGAAGATGCAGGTGACCCGGTAGTCGGGGACGAGGTCAAGCTCCTCCTCGTACTGCTTGCGGTGGTAGATGTTCGGCAGCTCCTCGGGGCTCCCGTACTCGCACCACGCGACCGCCTCGTCCCCGTCGTAGACGAGCGCGGCATGCGCCCGACCCTCCTCGACGAGGCGCCGCTTGAGACTCCGGTTGTCGTCGGCGTCGAACGTCTTCTCGGAGTGCATCGTGTGGAAGTACGTGCACCAGCAGCCCCCGAACACGCCGTTGTGCCGTTGCGCGAGCCCGGCGAACCCGTCCCAGGTGTCCGGGCTGAGCGCTCTGACCATGTACTCGCTCATCCGCTCCTCCGATCCGGCCGCCACAGCCTAGTCGCGGTCGCCCGCTCTCCGACAGGTCTACGGCGGCGGCGCCGCCCTCGGCGCAGGTCCTCGTCTCAACCGCCCCAGCCCGGCCGAGTGTTCTTCACCGTTGCACCTCTGGTCGGCGTCGTCGGAACTGTGGTCGCACGGGCTCGCGGCGACCGTGAGGGCGGCGCCCCCCTGGTGGTGTTCGCACTCTTGTAGGTCGGCGTGGTCACCCTGGATACCGTCGGCCGGGGAGTCGCCGTTGTTCGCCGTCTCATCTTGGACGGTCGGCTCAGGCGTCATTCCTGAATGCTGGCGCAAGCCACACCCAGTAGGCTCGCAGGGGTGGAAGAGCAGGTCGTTCCGGTCCTACACGTGAAGGACGCTACTCGCGCTATCGCTTGGTATGAGCGTCTCGGCTTCCGCAAGGAGTGGGAGCATCAGTTCGAGCTTGGATTCCCGTGGTTCGTGTCTGTTGCGCGCGGCTCCGTGCGCCTCTATTTGTCGGAACACAAGGGCGATGCACGACCGGACACGCTGATTCACCTCTACGTCAACAACATCGACGTAGTCGCGGCCGAGTTCGGCATTCCGGTTGACGAGGAAGGACTCGCGGGACGGGAATGCGACGTCAGCGATCCAGACGGGAATCGGCTACGGATCGCCACGCCGCGCAGCTGACGTTCGAGCGGCTCGGAGGACAGTCGTGAATCGGAGACCCGTCCCGAGGTGCGAGAATCCCATCCGTGCCAGAAGCACAGCTCGAGGACTTCGGATCGGGGCTCACGCCCGTCACCCAGGGCTGGTTCGTCGTCAACGTGCGCGACGCCGAGTGGTGGTTCGAGGAGGGGAGGGGCGCGAGGTGCGCCTTCGAGAACGAGTACGGCGACCCCCCGGTCGAGTTCGGCCAGCTCGGGATCAACGTCACCGTCCTCGAGCCCGGACAGACCAGCCTCTACCACGCCGAGGCGAACCAGGAGGCGTTCCTCGTCCTTGCTGGGGAGTGCGCGCTGCTCGTCGAGGACGAGGAGCGACGCCTGCGGCCCTGGGACTTCTTCCACGCTCCTGCGTGGACCGAGCACGCGTTCGTCGGCGCGGGCGAGGGGCCGTGCGTGATCCTGATGGTCGGTGCGCGCTCAGGCCCGGAAGTGCACTACCCGGTGTCGGAGCTCGCGGCGCGCTACGGCGCGAGCGTGGCCGAGGAGACCTCCGACTGGCGGCAGGCCTACGCGACCGTCGAGCCGTTCCGGCGACAGCGGCCGCCGAACTGGGCTCGTCTGCCCTGGGCGTAATTCCTTCAGGCGTCATTCGCGAACTCACTCGTCCACGCGACTGACCCCGTTCCCGGCAGGTCTCCGGGCGGGCCGAGCAATCAGGGCAGGAGATCCTCCGGTACGGGCGGGCGGCGATCAGACTGCGCTCCAGTCAGGAACGCGACGATTCCGTGCAAGAAAGCCGACAGGCCCTGCTCGCGTCGAGCACCATCACCAGCATGAGCTTGTATGGCGCGCTCGAGCGCTGCGTGACCGGCGCTCACTTGCGCCTGCCTCCGCTCCCGGATCAGTTGGAGCTCGCGATCGAACTGGTGTCGTCTCGTCTCGAACTGAACGACCTGCGGGTACATGGCATCTCCTCTTTGGTGGCGGTGCACTGGTGACATCGAGGGTAGGGCGAGGAGGCGACCGGCGAAACCGGCCGGTCGGCCGGGATTAGTGGGCCCGCCATCGCGGGGAACCGGCCGGGCTGACCCGCGAGCTTCGCTAGACGTCGTGTATTCCCGCAAGTCGAGCCGGGAGCTCGGTGCGCGAGCGGATGCCCAGCTTGCGGTAGATCTTCGACAGGTTCCACTGCACCGTCTTGGGGCTGATGAAGAGCGCGTCCGCCGTCTCCCGGTAGGACAGCCCGGAGGCGATGAGCTCGGCGACCCGCTGCTCCGTTGCGGTCAGCTCCTGGGTTGTCGAAGCCCGGCCGCCGATGCGTTCAAGCTCGGCTCGTGTTCTCGCCGACCACATGGCTGCTCCGAGCTCGTCGAACGCACAGAGTGCGCTTTCGAGCGCCTCGCGGGCCGCGCGCTTCTTCCTGTCACGGCGGTGCACGTTGCCGAGAACGAGGAGCGTGCGCGCGCGCTCGAACGGCTCATCGAGCCGCTCGTGAAGCACGAGAGCCTGCTCGAGCTCCTGGTAGGAGGTGAGAAGGTCGCCGCGGGCAGCGCTCAGAAGCGCGCGGCCACGGCAGGCCATGACGAGGACCCAGGGGCGCTCGAGGGTCGCACCGAGCTGGTCGAGTTCGGCGAGCAGGGTGTCGGCGTCATCCAGCTGGCCGAGCGTGATCTTCGCCTCGATCGCGTCGCCCAGAAAGCGGAATAGAGCCGGCTCGCGGAGCCCGCTCTCCTCGACCGCCGCCCCGAGGCGGCTGAGTGCCCGGTCCGCCTCGCGTGCGTTTCCGAGTGAGAGCTCGAGGAAGCCGAGAATTGCGAGCAGCTCGAAACCGGCGGATCGGCTGCCCAACTCGTCCGCCAGTCTCAGCCCCTCCTCGATCTTCGCTCGTGCGGGCTCGACGAGTCCGAGGTGGGTATCGACGAGCGCTTCGACGACGAGCGAGTAGGAGACGTGCACTGCGAGCCCGCTCTGCAGGGTTGTCTCGCGTGACTCACGAGCGTGCTTCCTCGCTTGTTCCCAATCGCCGGTCAGCAGCTCGATGCGTGCGAAGTGGAAGAGGATGAACGGCAGCGCGTGCTCGTCGCCCTGGTCGACCGCGGCTCGGTAGAGCGCCTCGAAGTGGGTGCGGGAGGCGCTCAGCTCGCCCGCCCATTCCAGAAGCATCGCGTGGATCCAGTCTGGCCGGCCGAAGATCTGCGACCACTCCGGCGAGTGGCCCAGCGCGACGGCGCGTTCGATCGTCGCCAGCGGGATTCCCTCGCCCGTCAGCGCCTCGAGAAAGGCGATATGGGAGAGCGCCCCGGCCAAGAGCGCCGGCTCGCCGAGCGACTCGGCGAGCTCGAGCGCGCGTCGAGCGTGGATCTCGGCTGCGGCGATGCCCTGTGTCTGGTGAAGGCACCAGGCCAACCCCTCCTCGATCTCGATCCGAAGTGCGATGTCATCGGCGTCTTCGGCCAGCGCGGCGCGAAAGACCTCCTCGGCGGCCTGGAACCCCTCGGTGTGAGCGCACACCCAGCCGAGCCGTGTCAGCGCCGTTGACCGCTCCCAGCCGGGCGGCGACTCGGCGACGACCTCCTCCAGCAGCACCCGGGCGCGATCGACCTCGCCGGCGTCGAAGCGCCTTTCCGCCGCCTCGACACCGCGCCGTCGCGCCTCGCGGTCCGCGTCCGCGGGCGTGAGCCTGCGAGCCTGCTCCCAAAGGTCGGCGGCGGAACCGGGCGCCCCTCGGGCCCGGGCCCGGATGGCGGCCTCGTCGAGCGCGGCGGCAACCGCGAGGTCGGGGCCTTCCGCCGCCAGCACCAGGTGACGCCCGCGTTCCTCGGGATCATCGAGTATCCCTGCCAGGCGTCCGTGCAAGCTGCGCCGCCGACCTGGCGCCATCTCGATGTACGCAACCGAGGCGAGCAATGGATGCGAGAACCGCAGGCGACCGTCGTGCAGTTCGAGGATTCCTGCCCTGGTCGCCGCCTCGACTGCAGCGGCTGAGTCGCCGAGGACGGCATCGACGAGCTCCGTCGTCGGTCGCGAGAGCGCTGCGACGATCTCCGTCGCCTCGCGCGCAGGTGGTGGCAGGCACTCCAACCGTTCCCGCACCAGATCGTGGAGGCTCGCAGGGATCGGGATCTCGTCATCCGTCTCCTGCGGGCCGCCTCGTTCGATCATCGCTCTCGCGATCTCGATCGCGAAGAACGGGTTTCCGCCAGAGCGCGCGTGAAGACGCTCGAGGAGCCGCGCGGAGAAACGCACGTCGAGGCGGGCATCGAGCAGCGGCCCGAGCTCCCCAAGCTCGAGTGATCCGATCGGGACGCACGCGAACCGGCCATCGGGCAGTGCCCGTGCAAGATCGAGCGGGACGTCTGCGACAGCATCTCCCCGCCTCACCACGAACAGCCCGATCCGCTCCTGTGTTAGGCGCCGAGCGACAAAGGCGAGCACTCTCTCGGAGGCGGGATCGAGCCACTGGACATCGTCAATGCCGACGAGCACCGGCCGTTCACGAGACAGCACCGCGAGCACACCGAGCGTGGCGAGGGCGACCGCGCGCTGCAAAGGTTGCTGCCCCCCCGGCTCCCTCAGCAGCAGCGCCACCTCGAGGGAACGACGTTGTGGCCCGGGAAGCTCGGCGATCGCATCCAATTCGTGTGCCAGCAGATCGCCGAGCGCGCTGTACGCCATTTCGGTCTCCGCCTCGATCGGCCGGCACGACAGCACGCGATACGAGCGATCCGCGGCCGCAGCGAGGCCCGCCCTCCACAGCGAAGTCTTCCCGATTCCGGCTTCCCCCTCGAGAAGCAGCGCAACCGGACCTTCTTCGATCGCGCCCAGGAACCCGTCCAAGCTCCGACGCTCCGCGTTCCGGCCAATGATCGACTGGCGCTCCTCGAACACTGCGTGGGCCTCTCGACGGTTCTCGATCGCAGACGCGGCGACCCCGGTGACTTGCCTGTGCGAAGCGTAGGACATTGGCTGGGCGAGGCCCGCGTCACGAACTCGTGGAGACCTGCGGCCCGTCACTCCTCGCACGGTGGGGACACCCGACCATGTTCATACGACGGTCCCCAACTGTGAGTGTGCCGGACGCCTGTGGGGGATGCCGGCCCGGCACGCCGGGACGCGGACGCTGACACCGGGTGCCCGGTTCCCGGCTTGTGCGAGACTCGCTCCGTGCGCGTGACGATGCTCCTGGCCGACTTCGCCCAGGTGTCCGACGGCAAGCTCACCGTCGTCGGCGGCGGCTGGTCGCTCACCGGGCCCGAGCCGGTGCCGTTCGGGATCGCGATCCTGATCCGAGTGCCGTGGGACCAGGCCAACCAGCGCCACGTGATGCGTCTCGAGCTCCTGGACGCCGACGGCAACGCCGTCGAGATGGAGACGGACGACGACTCCGAGCCGGTCGTGTTCTTCGACGACGTGCCGTTCGAGGTCGGCCGTCCGGCGGGCCTCAAGCCCGGCACGCCGCTCGACTTCCCCGTCGCCGTCAACTCCGGCCCGCTGCCGCTCGACCCGGGCCGCTACGAGTGGCGCCTGACGATCGACGGCGAGGCCGACGACGACTGGCGCCTGCCGTTCTCGGTGCGGCTGGAGGAGGAGGATGGGCTGTAGTCACCCGGTGTCGGACTTCAGTCCGACACCCACGTGCGCCGCCGCCCGTTGCAGGTCGTGCGTGTCCGACTGAAGTCGGACACCCGACGGCGCCTGGCATCGGTCGCGGTGGCGGTCGCATGCGCTGTCGCCGGTGCGGCCACGACGCGCGCAGCGCCGTCCGAGCCGCTCGCGCAGCTCGTCGGAGCGCGCCTCGTGGTCGGGATCGACGGGACGACGGCGACGCCGTCGCTCCTCGGGCGGATCCGCCGCGGCCAGGTCGGTGGTGTCATCCTGATGGGCCGCAACGTCCGCAGCGCGCCGCAGGTGCGCGCCCTCACCGCAACGCTCCGCAGCGCGGCGACGGCGGGCAGGCATCCGTTCCTCCTCATGACCGACCAGGAGGGCGGCGCGGTACGCAGGTTCCGCTGGGCCCCTCCGGCAGCCTCGGCGGAGGAGCTGGGTCGCCTCGGGGAGGCGGCGATCCGCCGTCGCGGGCACGACACGGCGACGGCGCTCGAGCGGCTCGGAATCGATGTCGACCTCGCGCCCGTCGCGGACGTCCCGGGCACCCCGGGATCGTTCGTCTCGGCGCAGCACCGGGGATTCTCGGCGGTTCCCGCCCGGACGGCGAAGGACGCGACCGCATTCGCGGCCGGCCTGCTGGACGGCGGCGTCGCACCCACCCTCAAGCACTTCCCCGGGCTGGGGCTCGCACTCACGTCGACCGACGACGCGGCGGTGACGATCGATGCCGGCGCGGCTGCGCTGGCACCGGGGCTCGTCCCGTACCGCCGCGCGATCGCCGCGGGCGTCGTGCCGCTCGTGATGGTCTCGAACGCCGCGTACACCGCGTACGGCGGGAAGCCCGCGGCATGGTCGCCGCGCGTCCTCTCGCTGCTCGGCGGGCTGGGCTTCACGGGCGTGACGATCACCGATGCGCTCGAGCCCCTCGCCACGACGCACGGTGTCACGCTCCCGCAGGCGGCGGTCCGGGCCGCCCGGGCGGGGGTCGACCTCCTCCTCTTCGTCGGCTCCGAGCGGTCGACCGCGAGCGTCTACGACGCGCTCCTCGCAGAGGCGCGCGCCGGACGGCTGCCGCGGGCGTCGCTCGAACGGAGCGCCGCGCGGATCGCCGATCTCGCAGCGACCTACGCGGGCTAGACGATCGATTCCGACCAGGCGTGACGTCCGGGGGCGTCACCGACCGAGCAGGGGGCACGGCCGTGCCCGGTTCGTACCCGAAGGTACGGGCCGGGTGCGGACGCGACGCCATGCGACGCGTCGGGGGCGCCGTCCGGTTCGCGCCCGGCCGGAATCGATCATCTACCCTCCCGCGGTGCCGAGCCCGCGCCAGATCGTCCGCTCCACCGCGCTGTACGGGCGCAGCGCGGTGCGCGTCGCACGCCGCGGACGCAGGCTCGGCTCGGAGGAGCGGGTCGTGTTCGTCGTGGGCTCGCCGCGCTCGGGCACCTCGTTCACGGGCAGGGCGCTCGGCTCGCTTCCCGGGTTCGTCGACCTCGACGAGGTGCAGCCGTGGAAGGCGGCGATCCCGATGCTGCTCGGGAAGCCCGATGCAGAGATCGCCCCGCGGCTCCGGCGCATCCTGGAGCGGGTCCGGACGCTCGGGCTCGCCGGTGGCCTCCGCGGCGTGGAGCAGACGCCGGAGACCAGCTTCGTGCTCGCCGCGGCGCTCGGCGCGTACCCGGAGGCGGTCGCGGTGCACGTCGTCCGCGACGGGCGGGACGTCGCGACGTCGCTGCTCGAGCGGGGCTGGCTGAGCGCCGAGCGCACCGGGGCCGACGACGCGCGCCTGCCGTTCGGGCCCTACGCCCGGTTCTGGGTCGAGCCCGGCCGGGAGGGCGAGTTCGCGCAGGTCTCCGATGCGACGCGCGCCGCCTGGGCCTGGCGCCGCTACGTGACCGCCGCAGGCGCCGTTCCGGAGCGCACGGTCGTCGTCCGCTACGAGCAGCTCGTGAGCGATCCGGCCGCGGCGGCCGCACCGGTCGCGGAGATGCTGGGCGTCGACGCGGAGCTCGTCGCGGCCGCCTTTGCGGAGGCGCACGACACCTCCGCCGGGCGCTGGCGGCGTGACCTCACGCCCGAGCAGCTCGCGGACGTGGAGAAAGAGGCCGGGGACGCCCTCGCCGCGCTCGGCTACGCCTGATCGAGCCAGAGGCGGAAGCCGCCCAGGAAGGCGGCCTCGTTCTGGCCGAGCCTGCAGTTCGCGGGCAGCTCGTCGAGCCGTTCCGCGTTGCCGCCGCCGACCACCACGTAGTCCGGGAGCAGCCCCGCCGTGAGCTGCTCGATCGTCTCGAAGACGGCCTTGCGCCAATGCTTCTCGCCGAGTCGCTCGCGGCCCCGCTCGCCGACGTAGTCCTCGTAGGTCGCCTTGCGGAAGGGAAGGTGTCCGAGCTCCATCGGGGCGATCGTCCCTTCGAGGATCAGCGTCGACCCGAGGCCCGTCCCGAGGCCGAGGAACAGCATCCGCCCGCCCTCGTAGCTGCCGTACGCCTGCATCGCGGCGTCGTTCACGACCTTCGTCGGCCTGCCGAAGGCCTCCTCGTAGTCGAGCCCCGCCCACCCCTTGCCGAGGTTGACGGGGTCGCGGTGCACGCGCCCGTCCACGACGGGCGCGGGCACGCCGACGGATATCCGCGTGTACTCCCAGTCCTCGGTCAGCTCGAGCACGCCGTCGACCATCTGCTTCCCGGTGAGCTTCGTGCCCGACACGAAGCGCCGGCGCTCGTCGAGCCCGTTGAGCAGCACCTTGACGTGCGAGCCTCCGACGTCGACGGCGAGGACGTCGGACACGCGCGGCTCGACCGGGTAGCGCCGCTCGCTCATTCCTCCTCCCCCACCGCCGCCGCGTCCGCCACGGCCAGCGCCCGCTCGGCGCTCACCCGGCCCGCGGGGATCGAGCGATCGCCGTCCCGCAGCAGGCGCATGGCACGCGTCTTGTCGTCGCCCGTCACGAGCCAGAGAATACGCCGGGCGCGATCGAGGGCCGGGTACGTCAGCGTCATCCGCCGATGCCCCTGGTAGCTGCCGGTGACGGCGACGTCGCGATCGGTGACCTCGAGCACCGGGTCGCCTGGCACGAGCGAGGCCGTGTGCCCGTCGGGCCCCAGCCCGAGATGGACGAGGTCGAAGGCGTCGGGAAGCGCGGCGGCGTAGCGCGACGCGGCCGCCTCGAGATCGTCGGCGCCGACGGGCATCGCCCGGACGTCGGCAGCGGCCCCCGCCGGGAGGCTCTCGAGCAGGTGGGTGAGGTTCCGGTCGGGGTCGCCGTCCGGCGCGACCCGCTCGTCGACCTGGAAGATCGTCACCCTGTCCCACGGCAGCGTGGCGGGCAACTCGGCGAACATCGCCCACGGCGTCCGACCGCCCGACACGGCGAAGGTGAAGCGGCCGCTCGCCGCGACCGCGGCTGCGGCCTCCCCTGCGACGACCTCCGCCCCGCGACGCGCGACGGCCCCAGCGTCGGGGAGCACCTCGACCTCGAGGGCCACGACTACGAGGCCTGCTTCTCGTCGTGGCCGCCGAACTGCTTGCGCATCGCGGAGAGCAGCCGGTTCGCGAAGTCGTCCGTGCCCCGCGAGGCGAACCGCGAGTAGAGCGCGGTCGTGAGGACCGGCGCGGGGACGCCCTCCTCGATCGCGGCGATCGACGTCCAGCGGCCCTCGCCCGAGTCGGAGACCCGGCCCGCGAACTCCTCGAGCGTCGGCGACTCCTCGAGGGCCTGGGCCGTCAGATCGAGGAGCCAGGAGCCGACGACGCTTCCCCGGCGCCAGACCTCCGCGACCTCCCGCGTGTCGATCTCGTACTCGTACAGCTCCGGGCGCTCGAGCGGTGCCGTCTCCGCATCGGCGTCGCGGGCGCGCATGCCCATGTCGGCGTTCGCGATGATGTTGAGCCCCTCGGCGTACGCGGCCATGAGGCCGTACTCGATGCCGTTGTGCACCATCTTCACGAAGTGGCCGGCCCCGTTCGGCCCGCAGTGGTAGTACCCGTGCTCGGCCTGGCCCGGGTCGCCCGTGCGGCCGGGCGTCCTCGGCGCGGCGTCGACACCCGGCGCGATCGTGGCGAAGATCGGGGAGAGGCGGTCGACGACCTCCTTCTCGCCGCCGATCATCAGGCAGAAGCCGCGCTCGAAGCCCCAGACGCCGCCGCTCGTGCCGCAGTCGACGTGGTGGATCCCCTTCTCGCGCAGCGCGGTCGCGTGCCGGATGTCGTCGACGTAGTGCGTGTTGCCGCCGTCGATCACGACGTCGCCGTCCTCGAGCACCTCCGCGAGCGCGTCGATCGTCGTGTCGGTGATCCCGCCCGCCGGGACCATCACCCACACCGCGCGCGGCTTTTCGAGCTTCGAGACGAAGTCCTCGAGCGAGGTCGACCCCGTGGCCCCGTCCGCCTCGAGCGCCTTCACGGCGTCGGGCGAGACGTCGTAGCCGACGCACCTGTGCCCGTCTCTCATCAGGCGGCGCACGATCCCGGCGCCCATCCGACCGAGACCGACCATTCCGAGCTGCATGGGGGTGTCCGTGGGCACTACTCGCTCCTTTCTCGCAGGATGAATCGCTCGACGGCGTTCGCGAACCCGTCCTCGTCGTTCGAGGTGGTGATGCGCCTCGCCGCCCGCTGGACCTCGCGGTCGGCGTTGCCCATCGCGATCGAGAGCCCCGAGTGGGCGAACATCAGCACGTCGTTGGGCATGTCGCCGACGGTAGCGATCTCCTCGGGCTCGATCCGATACAGCCGCGCCAGGTACTGCGCGACGGCGCCCTTGTTCGCCTTCGGGTGCGTGACGTCGAGGTAGTAGGGCTGCGACCGCGACGCGGAGACGTGGTCGCCCAGCTCCACGTGCGCCTTCTGCTCGGCGGCTGCGACCGCGTCATGGTCGTCGCTCACACCCACGATCTTGGCGACATCGGTCTCGATGGCGTCGAAGGTGTCGACCACGGTCGGCTCGAAGCCCACCGTGTCCGCCTCGTGCGCGACGTGCGGCCCGTCGGGGTCGACGACGAGCCAGTCGGTGCCGCGGTACACCCAGACCGACAGCTCGAACGACTCGAGGAGCTCGATCGTCTCTGCGACGAACGTGTGGGAGACGACCCGGTCCTCGACGACGCTCAGATCGGGCTCCACGATCAACCCGCCGTTGAACGCGGCGATGGGTGCCGTGAGCTCGAGCGGCTCGACGAGCATCGACATGCCGCGCGGGGGCCGCCCGCTCGTCACGGCGAACCGGATCCCCGCCGCGTGCAGCTCGCCGACCGCCGCGATCGACCGCTCGCTCAGCGTCTTGTCCGACCGGACGAGCGTCCCGTCGACGTCGGAGAGGACGAGTCGGATCACCTGGTCGCCCGGTAGCGGCGGATCAGCGCGTTCGTCGAGGAGTCGTGCGCAAGCTCGGGCTCGTCCACGCTCGAGAGCTCCGGGATGATCCGCTGCGCCAGCGCCTTGCCCAGCTCGACGCCCCACTGGTCGAACGAGTTGATGCCCCACACCGTGCCCTGCGTGAAGACGCTGTGCTCGTAGAGGGCGACGAGCGCGCCGAGCGCGAACGGGGTCAGCTCCTCGAGCGAGGAGCACGTTGCTCGGCCGGTTCCCCTCGAAGACGCGGTGCGGCACGACGTCCTCCACGGTGCCCTCGGCGCGAACCTCGCGCCTCGGTCTTCCCGAACGCGAGCGCCTCGGCCTGCGCGAAGACGTTCGACATGAGGATGTCGTGGTGCTCGCCGAGGGGGTTCAGCGTCCGCGAGAAGCCGATCAGGTCGACGGGGATCAGCTTCGTCCCCTGGTGGATCAGCTGGTAGAAGCTGTGCTGCCCGTTCGTCCCCGGCTCGCCCCAGAAGACGGCGCCGGTCTGGTAGTCGACGTGGCGACCGTCGAGCGTCACGTGCTTGCCGTTCGACTCCATCGTCAGCTGCTGGAGGTAGGCCGGGAACCGCTTCAGGTACTGCTCGTACGGCATCACGCCGACCGTCTGCGCGTCGAAGAAGTCGCCGTACCAGACGCAGAGCAGCCCCATCAGCACCGGGAGGTTCCGCTCGTGCGGCGTCGTGCGGAAGTGCTCGTCCATCGCGTGGAACCCTGCCAGCAGCTCGTGGAAGCGCTCGGGGCCGATCGCGAGCATCGTCGAGAGCCCGATCGCGGAGTCCATCGAGTAGCGCCCGCCGACCCAGTCCCAGAAGCCGAACATGTTCGCGGTGTCGATGCCGAACTTCGCCACCTCGTCGGCGTTCGTCGAGACCGCGACGAAGTGCTTGGCGATCGCCGCCTCGTCGCCGAGCGCCGGCGAGCGCCCAGTCCCGCGCCGTGTGCGCGTTCGTCATCGTCTCGAGCGTCGTGAACGTCTTCGACGAGACGACGAACAGCGTCTCGTCGGCCGAGAGATCGCGCGTCGCCTCGACGAAGTCGGTCGAGTCCACGTTCGAGACGAACCCGAAGGTCATGTCGCGGCGCGCGTAGTGGCGGAGCGCCTCGTACGCCATCACCGGCCCGAGGTCGGAGCCGCCGATCCCGATGTTGACCACGTTCCTGATCGGCTTGCCCGTGTGACCCGTCCATGCGCCGGAGCGCACGCGGTCGGCGAACGACGCCATCCGGTCGAGCACCTCGTGCACGTCGGCGACCACGTCGCGGCCGTCGACGACCAGCGACGTCCCCTTCGGCATGCGCAGCGCGACGTGGAGGACGGAGCGGTTCTCGGTCGTGTTGATCCGGTCGCCGCGGAACATCGCCTCGGTGCGCTCCTCGAGGCCGGACTCGCGCGCGAGGTCGAGGAGGAGACGCAGCGTCTCGTCGGTGACCCGGTTCTTCGAGTAGTCGAGGTAGACGCCCGCGCCCTCGGCCGCGAGGCGCTCGCCGCGGGCAGGGTCGCCGGCGAACAGGTCGCGCAGGTGGAGCCCGCGGACGTCGGCCACGTGCCGCTCGAGCGCCGCCCAGGACGGCCGTTGGCGGAGCGGCACGGTCATCCGAGCGCGGCGCCGGGGCCGGACGGTGGCAGGTGGAGGTCACTCTCGTCGAGCATCCTGTCCCCGTTTCGGACCCAGCGCTCCTGGATCTCCTCGAGCGAGCGGCCCTTCGTCTCGGGAACGAGGTACCAGACGAACACGAACGAGACGACGCAGAGCGCCGCGAAGAGGAAGAAGGTCGTCGACTCGCCGATCGCATCGACGAGCGACAGGAAGAACTGCGCGACCAGGAACGCCGCCAGCCAGTTCGCCGCCGTCGCGACGGAGATCGCCCGGCCGCGCACGCGGTTGGGATAGATCTCGGAGATCAGCGTCCACACGATCGGGCCCATGGAGAACGCGAAGGACGCGATGAAGACCACGAGCGCCAGCACGGTGACGATCCCCCCGGCGGTGGTGCTCGTCGTGGAGTCGGGATTGGCGTCGAGCGCCACGAACGACATGCCGACCGCTGCGAGGCTGACGGTCATCCCGACGAGCCCGGTGAGCAGGAGCGGCCGGCGGCCGAACCGGTCGACCCACGCGACGGCGATCAGCGTCGCGAGCACGTTCACGACGCCCACGGCCCAGAGGGTGGCCTTCGCCTGCTGCTCGGCGGTCGTGAAACCCGCCTCGGCGAAGATCTCGTTCGCGTAGTAGATGATCGCGTTGATCCCGGTCACCTGCTGCAGGACGGCCAGCCCGATACCGACCCAGAGCGCGCGCCGGAGCGTCGGGCTCATCACCTCGCCCCAGCTCGCCTCTCCCTCGCGCTCCTCGGCGGCGAGGTCGGCCGTGATCTGCGCGAGCTCGGCGTCGGCGACCTCCGGCCCGTCCACCTTCACGAGCGACGCGCGCGCCTCGTCGTGCCGTCCCATCTTCAGCAGCCACCGCGCGGACTCGGGCATGACGAGGAACCCGACCACGAGCGCCACGCCCGGGATCACGGCGAGCCCGAACATGAGCCGCCAGCGATCCGAGCCCGTGAGCGCGTCGTCGGCGAGGTAGGCGAAGAGGATGCCGACCGTGATCGCGAGCTGGTACGTCGACACGAAGCGCCCGCGAAGCCACTTCGGCGACATCTCGGCCGCGTAGAGCGGCGCCACGACGGATGCGAAGCCGACACCGAGGCCGGTCACGACCCGGCCGGCGGTGAGCACCCCTGCCCCCGGCGCGACCGCCTCGACAAGGGCACCCGCGGCGAACAGGACGCCGGCCGTCACGGCCGTCCAGCGGCGCCCGATGCGGTCGGCCGTGCCGCCGGCGACCAGCGCCCCGATCAGCGCGCCGAGCGTCACCCAGCTCGTGACGATCTCGCTCTCGATCGTCGACAGGTCGAGATCGACCTGCAGGAGCGGCAGCGCCCCCGAGATGACGCCCTGGTCGTAGCCGAACAGGAGCCCGGCGAGGAACGTGACGCCGCCCACACCGATCATCCACGGCGTCAGCCGTCGCCGGGTCACGGCAGCCACGGCTCCCTCCAGCCTCCGTGCGGGTGGGTGAGCCGGTCCGCGTCGGCCGGCCCCCAGGTCCCCGGCTCGTACGGCTCGACGGCCGGCGGCGCGTCGATCAGCGGCTGAACCACGCGCCACATCTCCTCGACCACGTCCTGGCGCGCGAAGTGGAACGACTCGCCGCGGAGCGCGGCCTCGAGGAGGACCTCGTACGCCGTGGGCACCTCCCCGCCCATTGCGTCGAACTCCATGTCCAGGTCGACCGACCGCAGGCGGCTCATGTCGCTCCCGATCGCCTTCGCCTGCAACCCGAGACGCGCGCCCGGCTCGGGCCCGATCCGGAGCACCAGCTCGTTCGCCGGCGGGCGCGGTGCGTGGCGCGGGGCGAGCCCGAGCCACGGGGTCGCCTTGAACACGATCCGCACCTCGGTGACCGTCACCGGGAGCGACTTCCCCGCGCGGATGAAGAACGGGACGCCCGACCACCGCAGGTTGTCGATCTCGAGGCGCAGAGCGCAGAACGTCTCGGTCTGGGAGTCGGGGGCGACGCCTTCGACGTCCCGGTACCCGCGGTACTGCCCGCGCACGTAGTGAGCCGGGTCGGCGTCGGCCATCGCGAGGAAGACGTCGCGCTTGCGGTTCCGGATGACGTCGGCCGTCCGTCCCGCGGGCGGCTCCATCGCGACGAGGCTCAGGACCTGGAGGAGATGGTTCTGGACGACGTCCCGCATCGCGCCGACCGGGTCGTAGAAGTGGCCGCGGTCGGCGATGCCGAAGTCCTCGCCCATCGTGATCATCACGGCGTCGATGTAGTGCCGGCTCCACATGGGCTCGAGCACCGTGTTGGCGAAGCGCAGGTAGAGGATGTCCTCGACCGACAGCTTGCCGAGGAAGTGGTCGATGCGGTAGATCTGGGACTCGTCGACCGACGCGTGGAGCTCGGCGTTCAGCGCCCGGGCGGACGCGAGATCGTGGCCGAACGGCTTCTCGACGACCACCCGGCCGGTCGTCGTGAGCCCTTCCTTCGCGAGCCCTGCGACGACCGTGCCGAAGAGGGACGGCGGGATCTCGAGGTAGAAGACCGGGCACTCCCTGCCCTCGATCGCCTTCGCGACCTCGGCGTAGGTCGACGGATCCTGGAAGTCGCCGTGGTGGTAGGAGAGCCGGCCGGCGAGCCGCGCGAACACGTCCTCGTCGAGCTCGTCGCCCTTCGCCGTGATCGAGTCGCGGGCGTGCGCGATCAGGTGGTCGAGGGTCCAGTCGTCGAAGGCGACGCCGACGATCGGGCAGTCGAGCCGGCCGCGGGCCTCGAGGCGGTAGAGCGAGCGGAAGGTCATCACGCGCGCGAGGTCGCCTGTGATGCCGAAGATCACGAGGACGTCTGCCCGGTCAGGCCCTGCGCCGGGGGGTCTCTCGGCGGCCATCGGCGGAGCATCTCAGGTTCCGCCGATCAGCACCACTGTCATGATGGACGGCCGATGCCGTCCCTCCCCGCCCTCGACCCGCGCCTGCTCGGGCGCGCCCGGGCGGTGCGGGCGCTCCTCGTCGTCGATGCCGTTCTCGGCGTCGTCGTGGCGCTGCTCGTCCTCGCGCAGGCGGTGCTCCTGGCGCGTGTCGCCGCGCGCTCCTTCGCAGGAGCGTCCCTCGCGGAGGTCGGTGGGCCGCTCGTGCTCCTCGGCGCCGTGGTGGTGGCACGCTCGCTCGCCTCGTGGGGGTTCGAGGTGGCCGGCCGGCGGGCAGGGGTCGACGTCGCGTCCCGGCTGCGGCTCGACCTCGTCGAGGCGCGGCTCCGCGGCCGTCCCGCGGCGCTCGACGGCGCCGAGAGCGCGGAGGTCGCGACGGCCGCGGTGTCCGGCGTCGACGCGCTCGAGACGACGTTCGCCCGCTACCTGCCGCAACTCGTCCTGGCGCTGGTCGTCCCGCTCGCGGTCCTCGCGCTGGTCGCCTCGATCGATCTCGTCGCCGCCGGCGTGATGGTCCTGACGCTCCCGCTGGTCCCGGTCTTCATGTGGCTCGTCGGCCGCTACACGGAGCGCCGTGCCCGTGAGCGGTGGCAGGCGATGAGCCTTCTTGCGAACCACTTCCTCGACGTCGTCCGCGGCCTCCCCACGCTGCGGGCGTTCAACCGCGGTGAGGCACAGGCGGAGAGGATCGTCGCCGTCAGCGACGAGTACCGCCGGGCCTCGATGGGAACGCTGCGCGCGGCGTTCCTCTCCGGAGCGGTGCTCGAGCTCGCAGCAACCCTGGGGATCGCGCTCGTCGCCGTCGTGGTCGGTGTCAGCCTCGCCGACGGCGACATCGGGTTCGAGCCGGCGCTGACGGTGCTGGTGCTCGCACCCGAGCTCTACCTCCCGCTGCGCACCCTCGGGGCGCAGTTCCATGCCAGCTCCGACGGCGCGGCCGTCGCGACGCGGATGCTCGATCTCTCGGAGGGCGGTGCGGTCTCGACCGGAGGGCGGGCGATCGCCGACCCCGCCACGGAGACCGTGGCCTTCGAGGGCGTCACCTTCCGCTACCCCACGGGCGACCGGGACGCGCTCCGCGACGTCGACCTCGAGCTCCGTCCCGGGCGAGACCGTGGCGCTCGTGGGGGCGAGCGGCGGCGGCAAGAGCACGGTGGTCTCGCTGCTCCTGCGCTTCGCGGAGCCCAGCTCGGGCCGGATCGCGGTCGGGGCCGACGATCTCGCCGACCTGGACGCCGCAGCCTGGCGCAGGAGCCTGGCGTACGTCCCGCAACGTCCGACCCTCTTCCGCGGGACGGTCGCCGACAACATCCGCTTCGGCGACGCTGCCGCCGACGACCTGCGCGTTCGTCGTGCGGCCGAGCTCGCCGGGGCCCACGACTTCGTCTCCTCGTTCCCCGACGGGTACGCGACCCTCGTCGGCGACGGCGGCCGTGGCCTCTCGGCCGGCGAGCGCCGCCGGATCGCGCTGGCGCGCGCCTTTCTGCGGGACGCGCCACTCGTGATCCTCGACGAGCCCACCGCCGACCTCGACCCGTCGAGCGCCGTCCTGGTCCGCGACGCCGTCGACAGGCTCCGCGTCGGCCGGACGGTGCTTCTCGTCGCGCATCGGCCCGAGCTCGTGGCTGTCGCCGACCGTGTCGTCACCATCGACGACGGGCGGGTCGTCCACCCCGCCGCCGAGGCCGCGTGAGCTCCACCGTCCGTCGACTCGAGGCTCTTGCCGAGCTGCCCCGTGGGCGTGCCGGCGTCGCGCTCGGGCTCGGCGCCCTCGCGCTCGGGTTCGGCATCGCGCTGCCGACCACAGCCGGGTACCTGATCTCCCGCGCGGCCGAGCAGCCACCGATCCTGTCCCTCACGACGATCATCGTCGTCGTCCGCTTCCTCGCACTGGCGCGTCCGCTGACCCGGTATCTCGAGCGGCTGTCGTCCCACGACCTGGCGCTCCGCGCGCTCGGGCCGCTCCGCGCCCGCGTGTACCGGCGCATCGAGCCGCTCGCGCCGGCCGAGCTCGACGCCTTCCGGCGCGGCGACCTGCTGACGCGGATGGTGGGCGACGTCGACGCCCTGCAGGGGCTCTACCTCCGCGGGCTCGGGCCCGCCGGTCGCCGGCCTCGTCGTCGCCGTCGCGTGCGTCGTCGCGACCGCGCTCCTCTTGCCGACCGCGGCGCTCGTGCTCGCGGTCGGCCTCGCTCTCGGCGGTGTCGCGGTGCCGCTTCTCGCGGCAAGGCTCGTGCGACGGGCCGGCCGGCGACAGGCCGCCGCTCGCGGGGAGCTGACGGCAGAGCTCGTCGAGCTGCTGCGCGGAGCGCCCGAGCTCGTCGCATACGGCCGCGAGGACGAGGCCCTGGAGCGCGTCCGGGCCGCCGACCGCGAGCTCGTCCGCCTCGCCCGTCGCGACGGGCTCGTCGCGGGCCTGGCCGACGCAGCTTCGATCGCAGTCGCCGGCCTCACGACGGTCGTCGTGCTCGCCGTCGCGGTGGCCGCGCACGAGACGGGCACGCTCGACCGCGTGCTCGTCGCCACGCTCGCGCTCCTGGCGCTCTCCTCCTTCGAGACGGTCGCTCCGCTCCCCGGCGCCGCGCGCGAGCTCGTGGGGACACTCGCGGCCGGACGGCGGGTCCTCGAGCTGACGGCGCGCGAGCCCCGGATCCGAGACCCCGCCGACCCCGCCCCCGCGCCGGTCGCACCGGTCACGGTGGCGATCGAGGATGTGACCGCGCGCTACCCGGGCGCGGCCACACCCGCCGTGCAGCACGTCGAGTTGCGGCTGGCGCCGGGCGAGCGTGTCGCTCTCGTCGGCCCGAGCGGCGCCGGGAAGACGACGGTCACGAACCTGCTGCTCCGCTTTCTCGACCCGGAGGAGGGCCGCGTCATGCTCGACGGGCGCGACCTCCGCACGCTCAGGCAGGAAGACGTCCGCCGCACGTTCGCGCTCGCAGGGCAGGAGGCGCACGTGTTCGACTCGACCATCCGGGAGAACCTCCGGCTCGCCCGCCCGCGGGCGACCGACGAGGAGCTGCGCGGACGCGGTCGCGCGCGCACGGCTCGCCGAGTGGGTGCAGACGCTTCCCGACGGGCTCGACACGCTGGTCGGCGAGGACGGGGCGCGGCTCTCGGGCGGCCAGCGCCAGCGGCTCGTCGTCGCGCGCGCGCTCCTCGCCGACGCACCCGTGCTCCTGCTCGACGAGCCGACGGCGCATCTCGACCCGCCGACGGCAGAGGCACTCGTCCGCGACGTCCTCGACGCCGCGGACGGACGCTCGGTCCTGCTGATCACCCACCGACCCGAGGGGCTCGACCTCGTCGACCGAGTCGTGACGCTCGACCGGGCGGGCTGACCGTCTCGGCCGTTCGGCCGAACCGCGTCAGCCGGCGGTCGGTGCGGCGACCGGGACGACGCCGAGCCGCTCGAGCTCCGCCAGCACGAGCGCGACCGACTCCTCCGGCTGGAGCGCGACCGTGTCGGCGACGACCTCCGCGTCGTCGGGCTCCTCGTAGGGGTCGTCCACCCCGGTGAACTGCGTGATCTCGCCGGCGAACGCCTTCGCGTAGAGGCCCTTCACGTCGCGGCGGGCGCACTCCTCGACCGGCGCCTTGACCCACACCTCGACGAACGGGCCGTGCTCGGAGACGAGCCCTCGCACCCGCTTGCGGGTCGCGTCGTAGGGCGAGATGGCCGCGACGACGACCGCCGCGCCGTGCCGCGTGAGTCGCGAGGCGACCCAGCCGATCCGCTCGATGTTGGTGTCGCGGTCCTCGCGCGAGTAGCCGAGACCCTTCGAGAGGTGCGTCCGTACGACGTCGCCGTCGAGCACCTCCACGTGGAGGCCGCGGCGCTCCAGCTCGGCCGCGACCGCGCGGCCGATCGTCGTCTTGCCCGCCCCGGAGAGGCCGGTGAGCCAGACGGTGAAGCCGGTCTGCGCGGTCGACGCCACGGCGGAGTGGTACCAGAGGCCGCGGCGGCGGGCGCCGACGTCGGCAGGAATGGCGGCGTCATCCCTCCGTTCCCGCCCCGCGCTCGGATGCAGGAACGGCACCGCGGCGGGCTCGAGCTCCCACCCGGCGCGGAGGACCGCCGTCAGCGAAGGCGGCGTGACCAGCTCGACCGTCCCGGCCGGGCGCGGCTCCGCGAGGGCGTAGCCGGCCACCGTCCACGGCAGAAGGGCATCGCCGAGGACGAGCTTCGGCATCCCGTCGTGGAGGACGAATGCGCCGTCGGGAAGGTCGTCGATCGTCGCTCGGTGGAGGCGCCGCTCGCGCGTCGCAGGGTCGAGCCGCTCGCGGTGGAGGCGTACGTCGATCGTGTCCGCTCCACGCTCGCCGTGAAGCTCGCGCCAGAAGTCCGCGAAGCGGTCGTAGTCCGCCCGCCGGCACTCGGCGCACGGACGGTGGCCCGCCGCGAAGGCCGTCGCCTCGTCGAGGAAGAAGAGCTCGGTGAACCGCCCGGGTCGGAGGAGCGGCGTACGCCGCCGGCCCCGGAACTCGAGACGGCAGGCGATCCAGCGCCGCACCTGGTACACCCGCCGGATCCGGCCCTCGGCGTCGTGGAGGCAGCCGCGGTTCCCGTAGACGAGGCCCCGCGCGGGGTCGGCGACGAGCTCGCCGAGCGGGGTGACCCGGTTCCGGAGCGGCATGCCGTCCACGGTAGACACGCGCGGGTCGTAACCCCGCGACAACACGGACGCCGCTAGCGTTCGGCCATCGACTGGACGCTCTTCCACTGCGGTGAACAGCGGCGTCGCCACGCGCGAGTGGCTCGAGGACCCGACGACCGCGATCGCAGACCTGGCGGTACCTCTCTACGCACTCGCCACCGTCGGCCTGTGGTTCCTCGCCCGCCCGTACGGAGGGGCACGCTGGAAGCTCGCCTCGGCATCGGGCCTCGTGGCGGCGGCGGTCGCGCTGCTCGCGAACCAGGCGATCTCGCATCTGTGGGAGCGACCCCGGCCGTTCACGACCCACGCGGCGATGACACACGTCCTCGCGGCGCGGACCACCGACCCGTCGTTCCCGAGCGACCACGCGGCCGCGGCGTTCGCGATCGCCTTCGCCGTCCTCGCGTTCTCAGCGACGAGTCGGCGCGCTGTTCCTCGCGACGGCGACGCTGATCGCAATCTCGCGCGTCGCGCTGGGGATGCACTACCCGGGCGACGTCCTGGCAGGAATGGCGGTCGGGCTCGCCTCCGCGACCCTCGTGACGAGGGCCGGACGGCCGTGGATCATGCGGCTCGTCACGCTCGTCAGCCGGGTGTCCGACCCGTTGCTCCGGCCGGTCTGGGACCGCGTCCGGCGGCTGGCGCCGTCGCGTCCCTGAGCCCGGGCCGGCTGCGCGCTCTTCCGAACGCCCGAACCGCATCGATGCGGGTGCAGCGTCCGTCCGCGACCGCAAGGCTCGAGGGACGAAACGACGGGAGCGGCCGCCGAGGCGCCCTCCCGCCGGACGACGGACGACCTCCGCTACCGGCTGCCCGGAGGGTGGACGCCGTCGCGCACCCAGGCGACCATCTCGCCGATCTCCCGCTCGGGGTCCGAGCCGAGGTGCCCCGCGTCGTCGACCTTCACGACGCAGCCGGGAACGTTCGCCGACAGCCACTCGCCGTGTGCAGGGGGCGAGAGCACGTCGGCGAGGCCGTACCAGACGAGCACCGGGACGGTGATCGCGTCGACCGAGAAGCCCCATGGGGCGACCATCGCGAGATCGTCGTCGACCCAGCCGTCGACACCGGTCTCGGCCTGTTCGGCAAACGACTCGCGGATGATCTGCATCCGCTCGGGTCGAGCCAGCTCGGCTCGGTCGGTCTCGCTCAGCTCGAAGCCGCCGAGAACGGTGGTCGGATCGACCGCCACGCGAGCGGCCATCTCCGCGAGCTCGCGCTCGAGCTCCGGAAACAGCACGTCCTCTCCCGCCATCGCCCAGCCGAACTCCCGGATGTTGCCCGGATCCTGGCCGGCGAGCCACGCCTCGCGCTCCAGTCCCGGCGACCCCAGCGGCGCCACGCCGACCGTGCACGCGGCCCGGACCACGCGGTCGGGAAGGAGCGCAGCGCATGCGAGCGCGTGCGGGCCTCCCCCGGATGCGCCCGACACCCCGAAGCGTTCGAAGCCGAGGTGCTCGGCGATGGCGGCCACGTCGTCCGCCTCGTCGGCGATCCGCCGCCCGCGCCTCCGGTCGGATCGCCCGTATCCGGCCCTGTCGTGTGTCACCAGACACACGCCGAGCCGTCGGTACAGATCCTCGTCCGGCCACCGTTCGAGCCTGCATCCGGGCGTGCCGTGGAGGGCCATGATCGGGAACCCGGCGGGCTCGCCCCACATGGCGAACGCAAGCGTCCGGCCGTCCGGGGTGACAACCGTCCTGAGAGGCTCGCCCACGACGCACGGACGTTACTCCAACTCTCGCTGTCCGACGACCCCGTTCGGCGCGCTCGTCCCGCGCCGGGCCACGTCACCCGGTCACGTGCCGTCGCACGGAGAAAGCGACTCGAGCACGCGAGCGGTCACGGACGATCGCAGCGTGTCGAGTGGAGCGGCGACCGTGAGCCCCGACCGCGGGTCGGTCGTGAACGCGATCCCGACGATGCGGCCCCGAGCATCGACGACCGGTCCTCCGGGCTCGTCGTCGGCGAGGGCCGACGTCAGGCGCAGCACCTTGCCGCGAACACCGAAGGGCGCTCCGGCGACGCTGTCCACGACGACGCCCGTGAGCACGCGCGGCGTCGCGGAGAGCGGATACCCGACGACCGCGACCGACTCGCCGGATGCCGTGCTCGGCCCCGCCGACGCCGCCCGCGGAAGCCTGCCCTCGACACGGGCGACGACGAGCTCGCCGAGACGGTAGACGCGCGCCGCGGTAACGCTCCTCGTCGTTCCGCTCCGGGGCGTCACCTTGAGAGGAGCCGCACCCGGGACGACCTCGCGATCGGCGACCAGGAGCTTCGCGCCGAGGGCGAAGCCCGATCCCGTCCGGATGCCGTCGCAGCCGGTGTTGCGGATCCTGAGCTTCGCCGTCCGCACCTGGCGCCTGACGCGTGCGGGGGACACATTCGCGACGGTCGCGGCACGGGCCTCGACGGCCGGATCGGCCTCGACCAGGCCGGGGGCCGCGAGGCGCACGTTGCCGCTCGGCGCCGCGTCCACCACGAAGAGCCCGCATCCGGGGATGAGGACGAACGCCGCGATCCCCGTGACCAGGAGGCCGAGGATCGCCCATCCGGGCCCGACGATCAACCGGATTGCCTCAGGTAGGCCTCGAAGCTCGCGCTCGCCGTCGAACAGCTCGCCGCGCGGGCCCGCGCTGCCGCGGTCGCCGAGCGCTGCGTCTTTCCCTTGGTGACGGCGCCCGAGCCGACGAGCTTGGCGCACGCGTCGAGCTTGACGCCGATCCTCTGGAGCCCGGCCAGCCGGGCCTGGAGCCTGCTCCGCTCCTTCGCGAGGCGGGCGTTTTGGCTCGCGAGCTCTCGCTGTCGCCGGGTGAGCGTGCCGACGCTCGCCTTGGAGCGCTGCAGCGCGGTGCCGTTGGACTCGACCCGCGTGGCCAGCTGGTTGGCCTGGATGGTCCGCTGGTTGAGGGCGCGACTTCGCTGCACGATGACGGCGCGGAGGCCGGCCACGGACTCCTCGGCGACGATCGCGCGCCGGTGCCAGTCCTCCGCGCGATCCTTGTTCGACTTCGAGGCGCGTGCGAGCGGGACTGCCACGACGAGGACGGCGAGCGCGACGAGCGCCAGCTTGACCTTCCAGCCTGTCAGCTCCAGTTCCATCGGCTCTCCCGCGTCGTCGACGCCTGCGTCAATCGGGGTCGTGTCTTCCCTGTATCGGGTGACGGTCGCCGATCGACTCACTCGAACGAGGGATGCGGCGCCGGGCGACGATCGCGCGCGCCGTCGGCGCGGGCGGGCGGCCGGTGAACGCAGCCGCGGTGCCACGGCGCCGAGCCGCTCCCACCGCGAGCCCGGGAGCCGGAGTGTGGCTTCGGGGAGGGTCGGCCGCGCTTCAGCCTGCCGCCGGGCGCCGCGACCGGGACACCGAATCGTGCGCGAACCGTGGACGCAGCCGCCCTCGGTCCCGTCCGCGCAACCCTCAGCCTCCTGCGAGAGCGCTGTTCAGCGCGGATGCGGTCTCGGGCCCGACCACGCCGTCGGCGGAGAGGCCGTTGTCCTCCTGGAAGGCGACCACGGCCGCCTTCGTCGTCGGCCCGAAGGTGCCGTCGACCGCGCCGGGGTCGTATCCCGCGCTGATCAGAGCCTGCTGGAGCTCGCGGACGAGTGCCGGATCCCCTTCGCCTTGCCGGAGCTTCGTGCCCTCGGGGAGGGTGAAGGCACCGGAGGTCGTCGGCGGTGTCGTCGGGGTCGGGGTCGTGGTCGTGCCCGTGCCCGAGGAGCCGGATGAGGGCGTCGTGGTCGTCGGCGTCGTCGCCGGCGCGGTCTCGATCGGCGTCGTGGTGGTCGGTTGGTTGACTGGGCTCTCCTCTTTCTGGTCGCCGCTGCGGAGGAGCAGCACGGTTATCCCGACGCCGAGCCCGAGGAGGACGAGGAGCACGAGCCCTGCCGTGTACCGCCGCCGCTCGATCGTCGCGCGGCGCGCGTCGGCGGCGTCCGGCGGGCCGATCGGGCGAGCCGGGTCCGGCTCCTGCTCGGGCCAGGAGTCGCCCGTGGACGCGGGCGGGCCGTACCGGTCTACCGCGGTCGCTCGACTCGCGGGCTGTCGCGCCGCGCCCTCGCTCCAGTCCTCGTCCGAGATCTCGCCGAGCCAGTCGTCGGCCGGCTCGTGGCCCTGCGCTCCTGCCGCGCCCGTCGTCGAGCGCTGCTGCTCGCGGGTCCGTGTCTCGCGCACCCCCCCAATGCTAGGCGGCTTTCCGGCCGGGTATGAAGAGCATCCGCTGCGCGACCGGCCGGACGCCGCGGTCGGGGCACGTTCCGCCGTCCCCCGCGCCCCGGGCGGGCAAGAGGCGGGTCGGGCGGGCGCGACCCCGGACGTCGCCGCGGCTGCGGCTCAGGCTTCGACGAGGATCACGAGCGTCTCGGCGACGACGCCGTCGTGGGCCATCGCGTCGGCGGCGGCCTCCGTCTCCATCGCGGCCATCATGGCATCCATGTCAGGAACGTCCATCAGAACACCGACCCGGGCGGGGTTCTGCGGGTCGACGAACGTCCGGATGTTCGTGACGCCGAGTGGGCCGAAGAACTCCTCGCGCCTGGACGACGCCAGCCAGTGATCCTTGTCCTTCACGTCGTGATAGCCGATGACGGTGGGCATTGCCTCTCCTCCGTGTTCGATGACGGCGCACACCGGCGCCGGTCGCAACCATACGCCCCACCCGTCCCTCGCGGCTCAGTCCGGTGCATCCTCCGAGGAGGAGGGCTCCTCCGCCACGCCCCGTAGCGCCTCGTTGAGCTCGTCGAGCATCTGCTCGTAGTCCCCGAGCGGTCGAGCGAGCCGTCGCTCGAGAGCGACGTAGGCGTCGAGGAGCGCCGGATCGGCGGCTGCCGTAAGCGCCTCGCCTCGCGCGGTCAGGCCGAGCAGGTAGGAGCGGCCGTCGGTCGGGTGCGCGGACTTGCGGACGAGGCGGCGGTCGACGAGTCGCTGGACGTTGTCGGACAGCGTCGTCATCGGCACGCCGGACGCCGCCGAGATCGTCGACGGGCTGACGGGCGCATGGTCTCGGACGTGCGTGAGAAGGGCGAGCAGGTAGGCCGGCACGCCCACCGGCTCCAGCTGGCGCTCGACGATCCGCGAGACGTACTGGGCGGTCGTGGCTGCTTTCAGGAAGAGCTGCCTGTCCGGCATCGGCGGTCGGATCATACGAGCCCTTGACCACTAGTACGTCAACGGAATAGTTTTATTCCGTCAACGTAGTAAAAGAGGACACCATGATTCGTCTTGCCGCCATCGTCACCTGTGTCGTCCTCGGCGGCGCCTGCACGGCAGGCGCGGCGCACCCGCTCCGTGGCCTCACCGGCTCGTGGGTCGGGACGTACCGACTCGTGGGAGACGCGCGGATCTCGTTCGAGATCCGAGGGCGGCAGGCGATGGTCGCGCTGGACGTCGGCCACGCCGGCGTGCAGACCGTCGCGTTGACTGCGGACGGGAGCCGGGTGCGGTTCCGGCTACCAGGGCGTCCTGCTCCGCTCGTCTTCGACGGCCGCCTCACGTCCTCAGGCATCGTGGGGACGGTCCGGCAGGGCGAAGCGCGGGGCAGCTTCCGGGCCGGGCGCGGCCGCGCCCCCGAGCTCGTCGCGCGCGGGCTCTACACGGCCGGAGGCCGGGTGATGGGCGTGGTCGACGACCCGTACGGCCCCGCCCGTCTCGTCGATCTCGACTCCGGCCGCGTGCGCGCGCTGTATCCGATGGGCGGCTCCAGGTTCTTGATCGGAGCGGGGTTCGCGACGCGCGAGCCGAGCTCGGGCATCGCGACATTCGATGCGAAGCGCGCCCGCATCGATGGCGCGACCCTGCAGCGTCTCGCGCTACGGCAGATCGAGGTGCGCTTCCCGAGCGCAGGGGCAGTGCTCTCGGGGACGCTCACGCTGCCCTCCGGGCGGGGCCCGCACCCTGCCGTCGCCTGGGTCTCCGGTTCGGGCCCGACCGAGCGCGCCTACCTTCCCGACCTCCAGGCGTTGCTCGTCCGCCACGGCGTCGCCGTGCTCGCCTTCGACAAGCGCGGTGTCGGCCAGTCCTCGGGCTCCTATCCCGGCGAGTCGCCCACCGTGCACGCGATCGACGTCCTCGCGCGCGATGCCGCGGCCGCCGTCCGCTTCCTGGCCGTCCAGCCGGACGTCGACCGGTCGCGGGTCGGGCTCGCCGGCCACAGCCAGGCCGGGTGGATCATGCCGCTCGCGGCCTCGCGCGAGCCGCGGGCGCGATTCCTGATGGCATTCTCCGGGCCTGCGGTGACCGCCGACGAAAACGACCTCTTCCAGGACCTGGCGGGCGAGGGCGAGCGGCCGTCCACGCTGACCGACGCCGAGATCGACGCCCGGGTGGCCGCCGCCGGGCCGGGCGGATTCGACCCGGTTCCGTCGATCAGAAGGCTTCGGATTCCCGCGCTCTGGGTCTACGGCGGCCGCGATCGCCACGTCCCGCCCCGCCTCTCCGCGCTCCGGCTCCGACCGCTCGTCGACGAACCGGCGCGCGACTTCACGGTCACAGACTTCCCGAATGCCAATCACGCCCTGGTGGAGACGAAGACCGGGCTCACGTCGGAGATGCTGCGGTCGGACACGTTCGCGCCCGGCCTGTTCGCCCGGGTCGGCGACTGGCTGAAGGCGCACGGCCTCGCTCCAAGCTGAGAGCCGCCGACCCGCTCCCCTCGAGCGGAGCGGAATCCGGCATGGGGCTCAGCCGCTGAACGTCCGGGTCTCACCATCGCCGTCTACACGGCCGAGCCGAGCTCCAGGTCCGAGGAGGCGCTGAATCTGCTCGCGAGCCGCTCACCCGGAACGCCAAAATGAGGCCCGCAACGGCCTAGGCGCGTCACTCGGGAGCTTCTCCAGTGGTCGAGCGAACAGCGTGGCAAGGCCGAGTCTTGCCAACTGTTGCTGGCTTGAGCAACGCAGAAGAATCTTGTGCAGGGCCTCTTCATGGGCGGTACTGGACTCGAACCAGTGACCGGTCAGGGCCTCGAATGGCCTTCATGTCCGTCAGACGGGTTCAGCCGCGAGCTCGTGCCGCAAACGATCGGGCTCCTCGAGCGTGCCAAGGCGATCGAGGATGGCGAGCGCCTCCTGCGCGCTCGCCGTGGCCTCCAGGTCGTCACCCGTGAGCCACCTGGCGCGGCCAAGCGCTCCCAGCGCGAGCCCGAGCTCGTTCTCGGAGCCGCTCGCCCGCAGCGGCTCGATCGCCGGCTCGAGCCGGCGTACCGCCTCCTCGGCGTCGCCCCGAGCCAGGGCCACCTCTCCCAGGCACCGTGCGCTGGCGCCGAGGAAGAAGCTCGCCCCGCGACTCGCGGCCGCGGCATGGATCTCCAGGAGTAGCCGGTGCGCCCGCACGTCGTCGCCGGCGGTCAGGTACGCGTCGGCCAACCGCGGCGCGAGGAAAGTCCACGCCAACTCATGGCGTGCCGCCTTGGCCATCGGGACGATCTGCTCGAGGACGGGTAGTCCCTCATCAATGGCTCCCGTGTGACAGAGCGCCGGCGCCAGGAAGCCGAAGGCGAAACCGCGGAAGTACACGGTCGGGGCGGTCTCCTTCGCAGCGGTGCCGTAGTCGATCGCGGTCGCCCAGTCCCGTTTCTCGACGCAGACCAGCGCGCCGATCGCGTTGCAGAACGAGACCATGCCGGCGTCGGAACGCTCCGCGCCCGTCGCCACACCTTGGTCGACCTCGCGCAGCGCGGCTTCCCAGCGCCCCGCCATGATGTAGGTGAGCGCGGCGCCGGATCGTGCGTACATGTACGCCATCGGCTCGAAGCTGACGGCGAGGTGCTCCAGCGACCGCTCCGCGTAACGGTGGGCGCGCCCGTAGTCGCCAAGCATCATGTGCGCCCATTGCACCCCGCCGGCCGCGAGTGCCGCGTACTCGTGGTTCCCGGACCGCTCGCAGAGCTCGAGTGCCCGGCTGGCGGTCTCTCTCGCCTGGTCGAATTCGCCGAAGACGAGCTGACGGTGCCCCAAGCGTTGGTAGAACGCCCCGTGGAGGCCGGGATCGCTCTGCTCCAGCGCAAGCGACTCGTGGCGGAGAAGCAGCTCGTGGTACTCCTCGTGGCGATGGAGGTAGTGGAATCCACCTGTCTGGTCGAGGACGAGCGTGAGCCTGCGCCTGCGGTTGTCCTCGGAGTCGGGTAGGTCTTCGAGGATCGCGAGCGCCTCGTAGAAGTAGCCGAGCGCCTCCTCCATCGCATGCTGTGCCGAGGCCTTGCGATTGGCGAGCTCGAGGTAGTCCGCGGCCCGCCCCCGCTCGGAGCTCCGCGAGTAGTGGAACGCGAGGAGCTCGTACTTCTCGTGGAGTCTGTCCGCATAGGAGCGCTCGACCGCCGCGCCGGCGCGCGCGTGGAGAGAACGGCGACGCTCTTCCAGCAGGCCGTCGTAGGCAACGTCGCGGGTCAGCGCGTGTTTGAACACGAACGTCCGCTCAGTACCCCCATGCCGTTCGTGCAAGAACTCGCGCCGCTTGAGCTCGTCCAGGGCCGGGAGCAGCGCTCCATCACCGTCCCAGACACTCTCGATGAGGTCGAGCGAGAACTCGCGCCCGAGTACGGACGCGACGCGGACTGCGCTCTTCTCTCCGGCGTCGAGCCCGTCGATTCGTGCGGCCAGAACGTCCTGCACGGTTGTCGGGATCGAGCCGTCAGAGCGGCTGTCGGTCTCCTGTCGTGCGGCTCGAGCGAGCTCCTCGAGGAAGAAGGGGTTTCCCTCACCCCGACCGACGATCCTCTCGGTCGCGTCGTTCGTCTCGCCGAGGATTGCTGCGACGATCCGTTCGCCGGCCTCCCGCGAGAGCGGCCGGAGGGCGATCTGGGTGACGTACGACTTGCCGAGCCATGGGGGGTTGTAACCCGGGCGGTAGGTCGCCAGCAGGAGAACCGGGACGGAGGGCAGCTCGTCGACCAGCTCGGTCAGGAACTCCTCCGACGTGCGGTCGATCCAGTGCGCGTCTTCGATGACCACCAGCAGCGATCGAGTGGCTTTCGCGAGCAACAGCGTGCGCAGGGCCTCGAACGTTCGGCCCTTCAGCGTTGCCGGATCGAGCGCGAGGAGCTGAGCGTCACCGGACGTGACGTCGAGCGCGTGATGAAGGTAGCGACGGAGTTCCGGGTCCATGCCCAGCTCCTCGAGCGCCGTGCCGATCTTCGCGGCGACGATCTCACGGTCGTCGTCCGGCCCGATCCCGCACGCTTGCCGCACCAGATCGAGGATCGGGAGATAGGGAACTGCGGTCCCGTACGGCAAGCAACGACCTTGAAGCACAACTGTGTCCACCCCGGCCACGAGCCGCAGCTCGTGGGCCAGGCGCGACTTGCCGAGGCCGGGATCGCCGGAAACGCCGATGACCTGTCCTTGCCGCGGCCGCGGAGCGAAGGGCCTCCCGCAGCGACTCGAGCTCCTCGTCTCGTCCCGAGAAGGGAGTGAGCTGCTGGTGTGCCTCGTCGATCGGGGACGTGCGCGGGCCGCGCCCGATGACGCGCAACGTGTGGACGGTGCGCTCGTCGACCGTCACCGGCTCTGTCTCCTCGAGATCGAAGTACCCACGCAGGTAGTCCGCGGTCGCGGTACTCACGAGCACATCTCCGGGGCGAGCCGCCCCATGCAGACGAGCTGCGAGCACCGTCGTGTCACCGGAGGCGGTGTAGTCCATCCGAAGGTCGTCGCCGATGGCACCGACGACCACCGAACCGGAGTTGATCCCGATCCGGACGTCGATCTCGGAGCGCTCCTTGACCGCGAGTGCGGCATGCGCGGCGCGGCGTGCGTGGTCCTCGTGGGCGATCGGGGCGCCGAAGAGGGCCATGAAGCCGTCGCCGAGGAACTGGTTGACCATGCCCTCGTAGCGGTGGACCTCAGCGAGCGCGAGTGCGAAGAAGCGATCGACGACCCGGTGATATTCCTCCGGGCCAACCTGCGCCGCCAGCTCGGGCGAGCGGACGATGTCGCAGAAGAAAACGCTCACCTGTTTCCGTTCGCCCTCGATCGCGCTGCGGATCGCGAGAATCTGGTCACTCAGATGGCGGGGCGTGTAGGTCGCCGGGGAAGGAGTCGCCTCGACGGCATGCCCGCACTCCGGGCAGAACTTCGAGTATTGGGGCAGGTTCGCTCCGCAGTCGTCGCACTTGCCGCCGACGAGCAAGGCGCCGGCGATGACGGGCGCGACCTTGCCTCGACCTCTTCCGGGCGGCTCGTCGTTCTTCGGCGGCGACCCAGGGCGGCGAGCGTCAGGTGCGAGGCCCTCGATCTCGGAGTCCGAGCTACCGGGCGAGTTGCGGAGGATCTCGAGATAGACGGCCTTGGACTCCGGCGAAGGGTAGGCGCCGAGCTCGTCGGCGAGGAAGCGCCGGCAGCGCTCGTACACGCGGAGTGCCTCGGCCGGGTTGCCGGCGGCGACGTGCGCCTGCATCAGCGCGCGGTAGCTGGTCTCGCGGAAGGGCTCGAGGTCGGTGATCTCGGCCGCGCACCGGACTGCATTCCCGAACTCCCCCTCGGCAAGCGCCGCATCGCGTAGGCATTCGAGCGCACGCACGAGGACGTCGCGGAGGTCTCGCCGCTGATCTTCGACCCACCGTCCGTCCTCGCCGGGCAGAAACACCCGCCGAGCAAGCTCGGCCGCCGTCGAGGCCTGCGCCCGAGCCTCGTCGAGCTCCCGCCCGGCGAGTGCCGCTTCTCCCCGCTCCAGCGCGGTCACCGCCGCGTCGAGGTCGATCCAGGCGTCGGCGGGCAAGGTGAGCTGATAGCAGCCGAACGCGCTCCTCAACGCGCTCGAGCCGTCGATGCCGCACTCCTCGAGCAGCGCGCGCAGCTTCGTCGTCAGCACCCTGAGTGCCTTCTCCCACGTCGCCGGAAGGTCCTCGCCCCACAACAACTCGGCCAGCTCGTCACGAGGGACAGACCGCCCGTGCTGGACCGCCAGGTAGGCGAACAGGATCCGACCCTGCCGGCCCGGGAACCGCTGCTCGTCAAGCGTCACGCCGTTCGCCTCGATGGCGAGACGGTCGTTCATCGAGATTCGAACGCTCAGCCTGCCTGCCTCCTCCCAACCCTCCCTAGCCGCGCAGTAGCAGTGCGCTAGCGAGGGTCTAGCCGCCTGGCCGGAGTATCCGCTGCGACATGTTCTGTGACAAGCCACGAGCGGCCGGCGGCGATCCATCCGTGGTCAGCGCGTGGACGCGGAAAGGAGATCGAATGCGAACGCTACGTTTGCCGGTTGGGGCGCTTCTGCTCGCGCTGATGCTGGGCGCCGTTCTCGCGGTCGGCGCGTCGGCGACTCCGGTCGCCAAGACGGTGGCAACGGTGACATGTGAGGACGCCTCCGCGACGCTGCTCATGCACCCCGGCGAGGGCGGAAAGGCGATCTGGGACATCTCGGTGGAGAGCGTGCAAAACGCTCCCAGCTATCTCATCAAGCGCGTCGAAGGGACGTTCTACGTCAGTGGAGAGGTGGTGGGAACGCTCGACAATTCGGTGGGAAAGAAGACCGGTTTCGGCGAGGACGAGCAAGTCACCTGCGCGTTCGAGGTGCACCGGAACGGCTTCGACGTGTACGGGACATTGCACCTTGTGCGGCTTCGCTGACCAGGCACTCCGCTGCGAATGCGGTTACGAGGTGCAAGCGTCGGACGAGGCGGCGCGCGTGGACGAGGTACGGCGACACGCCTCGGAGGCGCACGGCATCGACCTCTCCGCCGACGTGGCGCTCGACGTCGTCCGCCGCGTTACGGCTCGTGCCGAGCAACGAACAGAGGAACGAGGTGGGCACCTCTTAGCGGTCGCTGGAGACAAGCATCTGCAACGCGAACGACCTGACGCCCAGAGGGGAGACGCAGCGCACGAGCGCGCTGAGCCAGACGACTCGAGACGGGCGCCGGAGAGCTATCCCATCCGGAGAGGAGTAGATCGATGATCAGAGGAAGTAGCGCGAGCAAGCGGGCCGGGCTCATCGTCGGCACCGCGCTCTTGATCCTTGCGGCCGGCGCCGCGGTCAACGTCGTCCCGTCGGCAGCGGTGGACCCGCCGCCGCCGATCGCAGCCGAGCCGCTCACGGCACGCTCGGTCTTCCCCGACCTGGTCGACATGAAGCTCAAGCTCAAGTCGCACGACGGGGGCACGACGGTGGTCAACGTCGACGACCCGTCCCGCACGGTCGATGTCAGGTACACGGTGCAGCCGGGCGCTCGGTTCCCCTGGCACACGCACTCCGGGCCGGTGATCGTGAACATCGTCTCCGGCTCTCTCACGTACGTCGAGCCGGGCACGTGCGACGAGACGACGTATTCGCCGGGACAGGCGTTCGTCGATGCCGGGCACGGTCACGTCCACAGCGCCTACAACCCCGGCACGGAACCGACGGTGCTCATCGCCACGTTCTTCGAGGCGCCAGAGACGGGCGCGTTGCTGATCCCGGTAGACCCTGCTTGCTAGCCAAGTCGGCGGAACCATGCGGCAGGCCGGTGGGCCAGGCGTCCACCGGCTCGCCGCGCGGCGGTCGGCAAGGCCCTGCTCTCGCTCGCCGCACCCGGATACCTGGTTGCGGTGTACGGGTTGAGTGTGACGCACGAGGGATCCTCCGGCCCACGCGAAACCCGGCTCTGCATACCCGTCTTCGACCACACGTCGCGGACGCCGAACCATGCGCCTCATGTGACGGTAAGACCCGGCGGGTCGGTCTGTCTGGGGCCGTTGCCAGCCTGGTTGTCGCCGTGCCGTGTGTGACTCGTCACGTGACTGGGATGTCGGAGTGGTTGGAAGCGCGGCGTGGCGAGGATGCCGAAGCCCGCCCGCATAGCGACGAGGAGTTTGTGACGGCAGACGACGTCGCCCGTCGTCTTCGCATGAGCGTGGATTGGGTCTACGAGCGCGCGAAGTCGGGCGACCTTCCGAGCTTCAAGCTTCCGGGCGGCCGCCGAATCTTCCGGTGGTCAGAGGTTGTGGCAACGCCCGAGGAGCGCTGCCGGGAGGGTGGGTTAGCGGCGACGTCGAGGAGTCGCCAGCGCCGATGGATGCCGATGATGATGGAGCGTGCCGGGCTCGAACCGGCGACCCCCAGCTTGCAAAGCTGGTGCTCTCCCAACTGAGCTAACGCCCCGGGAGAGTCATTCTAGCCCGGCGGCCGGACTCGCTCCGGCCGCCGGGCGTCCGGGTGTCAGATCGTCCGGTCGCGGTGGTGCGGACCGAAGCCGAGAGGGCCGGGGGGGCCACCGAAGCGCCCCATCCCACGCTCGGGCCTCGTGCCGTTCGCCATGTCGGTCAGGCGCTGCTTCGCGTTCGCGAGGATCTGGTCGGCCTGCGCCTGCGTCAGGCGGCCGGCTTTCACGGCAGCGTCGAGCTCCTTCTTCTCGTCCGCGACGAGGGCGGCGACCAGCCCGTCGACGGACTTGCCCTTCGCCTTGGCGACGTCGGCGAGCGTCTTGCCGCCCGAGAGCTCGGAGCGGAGCTCCGCTGCGGTCGTGCCCAGGTAGGACGCCGCCGCGTCGAGGTGGCCGAACCCACCCATGCCCGGGCCGCCGCGGTGGCCGAAGCCCGGGCCGAAGCCCAAGCCGCCGAGCATCGGGTAGTCCTGCGCCTCGATGCGCTTCTTGAGCGCGTCGCCCTGCTCCTTCGTGAGGCGGCCGGCCGCGACCGCCGCGTCGACGCGGTTCTCGAGCGCCTTCTTCAGCGCATCCGAGAGCTTGGCCGGGGTGATCCCGAGCTGCTTCGCGGCGTCGTCGACGACCGCTTTGCTCTGCTCCTGCGGCGTGCCGACCTTCGACGCGGCAATCGCAGCGCCCGCACCGGCGACCGCGAGCGCGGCCGCACCTGCCATCAAGATCGTCCGTCTCATCGAGTCTCTCCCCTCACATGTCGAGCCTGCACCATGAATTGAGCCAGCCGGACCTGGCATTTCGCTGAGAGAGTCCTGTGGGTTTCGCGCGTCCGGCCCGGCGACCGCTCCGGGCCCGGCTCAGCCGGAGGGAGGATGACGGGTGCCGTCTTGCTCGAGCTTGCGGAAGCCGCCGCTGAACCCCTGCGCCTGGCCGAGCGCCGTGCGCTGCGTCTCGAGCTTGCGCAGGCGGGCCTCGAGCTCCCGCACGTCGGGGCCGCCCCAGCCGTCCTCGCGCTCGTCGAGGTCGCGCTCGCGCTGGGCGAGGAGCTGCTCACGCGCCGCGATGGCATCCGAGTGGTCGGCGAGCTCGCGGCGCGTGCGCAGGAACGCCTCCTCGGCGGCGCGCAGCTCGTCGAGACGGGCCTCGATCTCGGCCAGCCGGGCGGCGTCGGGATCCACCGGGATCCGCTCGCGCTCCTCCACCGCACGCTCACGCTCCTCGAGCCGGGCCAGCCGACCCTCGAGGTCACGCGCACGGGCCTCCAGCGCCGCCTCGCGCTCCGCAAGCGCGCCGTCGCCATTCGCCACACCCCGACGATGTCCGTCACCGGAGGCGAGTGCCGCCTCGCGAGCGGCGACCGCGCGCTCACGCTCGGCGACGGCGGCGGCGCGGTTGGCGATCCGGGCCGAGTCCGGGTCGACGCGAGGCGGGAGCTGGACCCCGGGGGCCTGGCCGGCACCGACGCGGGCGATCGCGGCCCGGAGCTCGTCCTCCCGCTGCTTCACCGCGGCAACCCGCTCGGCGAGCTGGTGCTTCAGCGTCTCGAGGGCGGCACGCTGCTCGGCGAGAGCCTGGCGTTCCTGTGCGACGGGGTCGTCGCTCTCGGCACGGCGTGCGATCACGTGCACATGGTACGGCGAACCCGCTGCATTCCCTGCCGGAAACGCGGATCTGCGGGTTCGCCGTCCCGGCTATGCGGCGCGCTCGAGCCGCTCTTCGGCCCGTGCCCGCCGAACGATCTCGTCACGCTCGCCGAACCTGATCCGGGCCCGCTCGGCCCTGATCATCGCCCAGAGCTCGTCGAGCCGCGCGTCGAGCGCCTTGATCTCCTCCACCACCGTGGGATCGCGTCCCTGCGACAGCGAGTTCCAGAGCGCCACTCGTCGCTCGCTCAGCTCCTCGATCTCGGTGTGGAACCGTGGGATGGTGTCCATGGTGAACACAACGATCGCTCGGTCTCGAGCATTCCCATTTCGAGAGATCTCTAACGTCGGCGGCCGAACAGGTAGAGCGCGATCACGACGGCGCCGAGCCCGAGCGCGACCCAGGTGAGCACGCCGAGGAGGGTCGTCACTCGTACCCGAGCTCCGCGAGCCGGTGCTCGTCGAGCCCGAAGTAGTGCCCGAGCTCGTGCAGGACGGTGATCCGGATCTCGTCGCGGAGCTCGTCCACGTCCTCGAAGTCGTCCTCCAGCGGTCGCCGGAAGATCGCGATCCGGTTCGGCAGGTCGCCGGGCGCGGGCCCGCCCTCGGTGAGCGGCACGCCGTCGAAGACGCCGTACAGGTCGGGGTCGTCGGGGTCCTCGTCCTCGACGACGACCGCGACGTTCCGCAGGCCGGCCGCGATCTGGGGCGGCAGGCTGTCGAGCGCCTCGCGGACGACGTCGTCGAAGGCCACGCGCGAAGGATACGAAGCCGCCCGACTAGCGGACGGTCAAGGCGAGCACGGCCTTGTAGACGTGGAGGCGGTTCTCGGCCTGGTCCCAGACGAGCGAGCGGTCGCCGTAGAGGACGTCGGCCGTGATCTCCTCGCCGACGTGCGCGGGGAGGCAGTGGAGGGCGACAGCATCCGGCGCGGCGGCGGCGAGCTTGTCGGCGTCGAGGCGGTACGGGGCCAGATCCAGCAGCCGCCGCTCGTGCTCGTCGTCCTGCCCCATGCTCGTCCAGACGTCGGTGTAGAGCACACGCGCGTCGGCGACCGCGTCGCCCGGGTCGACGACCACCTCGATGCTCCCGCCGCTCGCCGCCGCGTCCTCGCGGCAGGAGGCGACGACCTCCGGGTCCGGCACGTATCCCTCAGGCGACGCCGCGACGACGTGCATGCCGGTTCGCGCCGCGATCCGCATCAGTGAGTGGCAGACGTTGTTCCCGTCGCCGAGATAGGCGACGCGAACGCCGGCGAGCGTGCCGAACCGCTCGCGGATCGTCATCGCGTCCGCCAGTGCCTGGAGGGGATGAGAGGCGTCGGTGAGGCCGTTGACGATCGGGATCGTGGCGTGCTGGGCGAACTCGTCGACCTCCGACTGGTCGAAGGTGCGGATCGTGATCGCGCTGAGGAACCGGGAGAGGACGAGCGCCGTGTCGCGCGTCGACTCCCCGCGCGAGAGCTGGAGGTCGGCGGCCGGGACGTAGAGCGCCATCCCGCCGAGCTCGGCGATCCCCACCTCCGAGCTGATCCGCGTGCGCGTCGACGGCTTGCGGAAGATGAGGCCGACGGTCCGGCCGGGGAGGATCCGCAGCTCCCGCCGGCGTGCACGCTCGATCTTGAGCTCGTCGGCGAGGTCGAGCGCGGTTCGGAGCTCCTCGGGGCTCCAGTCCGCGACGCGCGTGAAGCTTCGGCCCTTGAGCGTCTCGGGGATGCCCGCCATCGAGCGATGGTACTTACCAAGAACTTGACATTGATAGACGCATATTATATTCTTAGTGGTGTAGGAACTTCTCACAGGAGGCAGCACACCATGTCGACACTCGTACGTTGGGAACCGTTCCGCGACATCACGCAGATGCAGAGCGAGATGAGCCGCCTCGTCAACGGTCTCTTCGAGGGCGGTGGCCGCACGCCGCAGGCGTGGGTGCCCGCGCTCGACGTCTGGGAGACCGAGAGCGACGTCGTCTACGCGTTCGACCTCCCGGGCATCGCCGAGGACGAGATCTCGATCGAAGTCGCCGACGACACGCTGACCGTCACGGGGGAGCGCAGCCGCGTCAGGGAAGACGCCGGTGATCGCTACTTCCGCTACGAGCGGCGGTACGGAAGCTTCTCGCGCGCGGTCGGCCTGCCGGCCGGTGTCGACGAGGCGAAGATCGTCGCCGGCTACAAGGACGGCGTGCTCGAGGTCAGGGTCCCGAAGCCCGAAGAGGCAAAGCCGCGTCGCATCCAGCTCGGAGCGATGCCCTCGGACGTCGAGGCGAGCGCGAACTAGCGCGGAGCTCGATCCGATTCGGGAGGGCGGCCGGGAGGCCGCCCTCCGCGTTAGAGTCACGCCATGTCCCGGTTCACGGAAGCGCTCAACGAGCAGATCGCCTACGAGTTCGGTGCGTCGCAGCAGTACGTGGCGATTGCGGTCCACTACGACGCACAGACCCTCCCCCAGCTCGCGTCGCACTTCTACCGCCAGGCGGTCGAGGAGCGGAACCACGCGATGATGATGGTGCAGTACCTTCTCGACGCCGACGAGCAGGTCGTCGTCCCGGCGGTCGAGGCGCCGCAGGTGTCGTTCCCGGATGTCGTCGCACCGGTGCAGCTCGCGCTCGACCAGGAGAGGCGCGTCACCGGCCAGATCCAGCAGCTCGCGCTCACCGCACGCGAGGAAGGCGACCTGGTCGCCGAGCAGTTCATGCACTGGTTCCTCCAGGAGCAGCGTGAGGAGGTCTCGTCGATGTCCGCCCTCCTCGACGTCGTGACGCGCTCGAAGGACAACGTCATGCATGTCGAGGACTTCCTCGCCCGCGAGACCGGCGGCGCGAACCCGCTCGAGGCAGGCGCCCCGCCCGCCGCCGGCGGCGCCCTCTGACTCCGTGACGACGCTGACCGTCAGGACCGAGCGGCAGAGCCAGCTCGTCGACATCACGCGCCTCGTGCGGGAGGCCGTCGCCGACGCGAGCGGCGCGGCCGTGCTCGTCTACGTCCCCCACACCACCGCCGGCGTGACCATCAACGAGCACGCCGACCCCATGGTGGCACGAGACTTCGAGATGGCGCTCGAGCGGATCGTCCCGGAGGGCTGGCGCTGGCAACACGTCGAGGAGGGCGAGGAGAACGCGCCGACACACATCCGCGGCTCACTCATGGGCCCGAGCGTGCTGGTGCCTCTGCGCGAGGACGGGACGATGGCGCTCGGCACGTGGCAGGGGATCTTCTTCTGCGAGTTCGACGGCCCCCGCGAACGGTCGGTGCACGTCTCGGTGCTGGCGTGATCAGGTGGCCACGTCGCGCCGCGCGAAGAGGACGACGCCGATGAGCGCCGCAACCCCGCCGACGGCGACGAGGAACAGCGTGTGCCACGGCGCGAGGCCGCCGTGGAGCGGGTCACCGGCGACGTAGTGGTAGAACGGCGAGATCTTCTGGAACGGCTCGAGCGCTGAGACGAGCGCGGCGAGCGAGTTGACCAGGTAGGCGCCGACGGCAAGCGCGACCGTGAGGCCCACGGCGAGACCCTTCCTCCCGGTTCCCGCGGCGATCATGAACGCGATCGACCCGTAGGCGACGGCGAGCACGACGAGCACGGCCACGGCGGCACCGAGATGGGCGGCCGAGATCTCCATCCCGAAGATCCGAGCGCCGAGCCACAGCGCGAGCCAGAGCACGACTCCCAGGCAGACGACCTCGGCGCACATCGCGCCCAGCTTCTCGGCGGCGATCCGTGTCCTCGAGAGCGGGAAGGAGAGCAGCAGGTCGAGCGTCCCGCGCTCCTCCTCGCCGGCGATCGCGCCTGCACCGTTGCCGACGGAGGCGACGAGGAACAGCGCGGGGATCATGAACGAGAAGAGCTCGCTTCCGAGGTAGCCGGCAGCCGATGTGTAGTCGAGCTGGCCGCCGAAGGCGATGAACGCCTTGAGGGCCTCCGGATAGCTCTCGACGAGCTTGTTGAGGTCCGGGTTGTCCCGGACCGTCGGGAAGACCGAGACGATCAGGGCGACGTAGCCGACGAGGCCGAGCGACCATCCGACGAAGCTCCGGCGAAGGTCACGGAGCGACTTCGCGAAGACGCTACCGAGCACCCGCCGGCCCCCGGTACAGCTCGAGGAAGACGTCCTCGAGATCGGCCTCGTGGCTGTCGAGGGCGTGGACCTCGAACCGCGCCAGCGCCTTCACCAGCGGGTCCGCCGAGCCCTCGAGCGTGAGTCGGACGACCGGTCCACGCCGGTCCACCTCCCGCGCACCGGGGACGTCGTCGAACGCACCGGCGGGCGGCGGCTCCGCGAACGTGACCTCGACACGGGTCAGCGCCCGCTCGCGCAACGTCTCGACGGAGTCGACCAGCTCGAGCCGTCCTTCGCGGATCAGCGCGACGCGGTCGGCGATCCGCTGCACCTCGGAGAGGACGTGGGAGGAGACGAACACGGTGCGGCCGTCCGCTGTCGCCTCGGCGACGAGCTCGTAGACGACCTGCTGCACGAGCGGGTCGAGCCCGGACGTGGGCTCGTCGAAGACCGCGAGCGCCGGCCGGTGCATGAGCGCCTGGACGAGACCGACCTTCTGGCGGTTGCCCTTCGAGAGCGACTGCACCGGCCGGTCGAGCTCGAGCTCGAGCCGCTCGGCGAGCCGTTCGCCGTCGCCGATGTCGCGCATCCCGCGCAGCGACGCGAAGTACCGCAGGTGCTCTCGCGCGGTCAGCCGCTCGTAGAGGCGCAGGTCGCCGGGGAGGTAGCCGATGCTGCTGCGTGCACTCGAGCGGCGCACGTCCGTCCCGAAGAGCTCGATCCGACCCGAGCTCGGCCGGATCAGGTCGAGCAGCAGGCGGATCGTGGTCGTCTTCCCCGCGCCGTTCGGGCCGAGGTACCCGAAGACCTCGCCCTCGCCGACCTCGAACGTGAGGTCGTCGACGCCGCGGTCGCCGCCGTAGTCCTTCGACAGGTGATCGGCGAGGACGACCGGCGCGGGCATCGCCCCAGGCTACGCGCCGAGGCGGCGGCGTCCGGCCGTCTGGGCGCCGCGGCTACCCTCCGCACGTGGCAGCGCCGGTTCGCAACGGGGAGGAGGTCGAGGTCCGGATCGACTCGCTCGCCTACGGCGGAAACGGGGTCGGGCGCGTCGACGGGTTCGTCGTGTTCGTGCGGGGCGGGCTCCCGGGGGACCTCGTTCGCGCCCGGGCGACGAAGGTGAAGCGCGGGTTCGCGGAGGCGATCCGCACCGAGCTGCTCGAGCCCGGTCCCGACCGCGTCGAGGCACCGTGCCGGCACTTCGGGATCTGCGGCGGCTGCCGCTTCCAGGACCTCGCGTACGAGCGGCAGCTCGACGCCAAGCACCAGCAGGTGCGCGACGCGCTCGTCCGCCTCGGCGGCTTCGCGTCTCCCCCGCTCGAGCCGATCGTGCCCGCCCGCTCCGTGTACCGCTACCGGAACAAGCTGGAGTACTCCTTCGCGCCGGGCGAGGAGGGGCTCGTGCTCGGCTTCCACCGCGCAGGACGCTGGGACGAGGTGATAGACGTCGACGAGTGCCTCCTGACCACGGAGGTCGGGAACGCCGTGCGCGACGCCGTCGCGGACTGGGCGCGGTCGGAAGGGCTGGAGCCGTACGACCAGGAGACGCAGAGCGGATACCTCCGCCACCTCGTCGTCCGCGAGGGCAGGAACACGGGGCAGATGCTCGTGCTGCTCGTGACGGCCCCCGGCGAACGCTTCGACGCCGACTTCCTGATCGAGACGCTCACCCGCTTCCCCGAGGTGCGCTCGATCCACTGGGCGGTGAACGACCGGCCGGCCGAGGTGACCAACCTGCCCACCAGGCTCCTGTGGGGCGAGGAATGGATCGAGGAGGAGCTGCTCGGCCTGCGTTTCCGCGTGCGGCCGAACGCGTTCCTGCAGACGAACACGGAGATGGCCGAGACGCTCTACGCGCTCGCGCGGGACGCAGCGGCGCTGACGGGCGCGGAGACCGTCTACGACCTCTACTGCGGCACGGGCACGATCGGCATCGCGCTCGCGGCACGCGCCGGCTCGGTCTGGGGCGTCGAGATCTCGGAGGAGTCCGTCGCCTGCGCGATCGAGAACACGGAGGCGAACGGGATCGGGAACGCGCGGTTCTTCGCCGGCAACGTCGGGCAGTCGCTCGAGGAGCTCGCCCAGCGCGCCGGGCCGCCGGACGTCGTCGTCGTCGACCCGCCGCGTGCCGGGCTCGCGGGCAAGGCGCTGCGTCGCACGGGCGCACTCGGGGCGCCCCGGCTCGTCTACGTGTCGTGCAACCCGACGACGCTTGCGTCGGACCTGGCGGTGCTCCGCGACGAGTACGGCTACGCGCTCGCCCGCTGCACGCCGGTCGACATGTTCCCGCACACGCCGCACATCGAGAGCGTCTCGCTGCTCACGCGTGCAGACCGTTCTGCCGAAGAGCATGATGCTGGTGCTCGGGGGGAGTGAGATGACCGGCACACGACGACGAAAGGTGACGAAGTGAACGGACGAAGGATCGCGGCGCTCCTCATCGCCGGGCTCGCGCTCGTCGCGGCCGGGTGCGGCGGGAGCTCGAGCAACGAGGGGTCGTCCGACACCGTGGCGACGGTGGCCACCGACACCGCGGCGAGCACCGACACGGGCATGACCACGCGGGGACTCGATGGCGACGGAGACCGACTCGAGCACATCCGGCCAGGCCGCGCTCGGCGGCAAGTGCGCCGAGCTCGCACAGCTCGGCTCGAAGCTGTCGGAGTCGATGGCGGGACAGAACGCCAACCTCGAGGACGCCTCCAAGTACTTCGACGAGCTGGCCGGCCAGGTGCCCGACGAGATCAAGCCCGACTACGAGGTTCTGGCGAAGAACTTCTCGAAGATCGCCGAGGCCCTCAAGGGCGTCGACCTGCAGAGCGGCCAGACGCCGAGCCCGGAGGCACTCGCGAAGCTCCAGCAGCTCGCCTCCTCGATGGACTCGGCCGAGGTGCGGCAGGCCACCGCCCACATCGAGGCCTGGGCGAAGGCGAACTGCTAGACGGGAAGGCGGCGTCGCCGCCCGCCGGCTAGAGAGGGGCGCGGCGCTCGCCGCGCCCCTCTCCGCGAAGCGAGCGCCACAGGAGGTCGGCGTTCGGGAGCAGGAAGCCGAGCGAGATCGCCGGCAGCGCGGGAAGCCCGTGCAGGTCGAGGGCGTACGTGAGGACGAGCGTCGCCGACAGGGCGCACGTCATGCAGACCCAGGTCGCACCGAGCCGCAGCGAGAAGCGCTGGGCGGCGGCGAGGAAGAGCGCGAAGAAGATCACGTCCGGCGGTCCGAGCCGGGCCGCGCCGTCGTCGCCGGGGACGGCGAACGCGACGGCGATTCGCTCGAAGAGACCCGGCTTCTCCTCGACGACGACCTTCGTCGGCCCTTGGTAGACGGATGCGATGTCCACCCAGGGGATCACCGCGGCGAGGAGGACGATCCACCCGAGCGACTCGAGCATCTGCACGAACCAGAAGCCGAACAGCGTGAACGCGACGATCTTCGTCACGTTGAAGAGACCGCCGAGCCCGGCGAGGTCGAGGAGCACGGCGGCGGCTGCGGCTGCGACGAGAGCGAGAGGCAGACGAGGGGCGCCCGCGAGCGGGAGCAGGAACCAGGCCACGAGGAAGGTCGCCGGGAACAGGACCGCGCCGACGAGCGCGATGTCCCACCCATCGGAGATCCCCGGCAGGCTGCCGGCGAACGCGTCCCACGCGGCGAGGGCCGCCAGGAGCACGGCGGCCGCTCCGGCTCGGGTCGCGCTCAGTACGGGGAAGCTCGGACCACCACACGCCGAGCGCCTTGAACGCGTTCCAGAAGCGCGTCTTGGCCCCTTGCTCGTCGAGCGACGCGTCGATGTCGGGCGTGACGAGCGCGTCGATGGTCGGCGTGAACGGCTGGAGCTCGCCGAGCAGCTCGAGGTCGAGGGCGCCCGCGAGCGGGAAGTCGAGCCCGTTCAGGAACGCCACGGTCTCGTCGCCCATCGCGACGACGAGCCTCGGCTGCACGATGTGCAGCTCCCGCGTGAGCCAGCGGCGCGCGTCCGGCGCATCCTCCGTCCCGAACTTGAGGCAGTTCGTGCCGTACACGGCGAGCGGGTCGACCGAGAGGCGTTGGAGCGACTTGAGGAGCGCCTGACCTGCGCGACCGAAGAACGCGACGCCCTCGTGGATCTCGCTCTGCGTCGGGCGGTACTTGAGCAGGAAGACGTCGCCGAGGGGATGCCCGCTCCCCAGCACCGGGACGTGGAGCTCGTCGCCGAGAGCGAGCAGCTCGTCGCCGAGCTCGTTGATCTCGGAGATGGCGCGGCGGAGGTAGCGCTCCTGGATCTCGTCGGCACTCGATCGCTGCGCGACTGGGTGCCCGGGCGTCGAACTCCGCTCGTCGTTGGCGCTCGCCATGCGGTGGACTCATTCGGGGGCGGCGGGTGAGCTTCCTCTACGCCTCACCCGCTCCCGACGCGCTCCTTCACCTGGGCGACCCACTTGAGGGACTGCAGGAGCGCGAGCGACTTCGGTCGACGCAGCACCGTCGCGGTGCGAAGGGAGAGGAGGAACTCCTCCGGCCCGTCGAAGCGCCGCATCCGCAGTGCGCCCGTGCCGACGCCCTGCAGGACGTGCGCGTCGGAGCCCGCACCCTGGAGAAGCCCGTATTTGCCGGCGAAGCGGAGCGCCTCGTCGTTGTAGGTGTCGAAGAGGAGCCGCGCGTTGTAGACCTCGAGCACGTCGATCTCCGGAAGATGGCGATGGAGCGTCGCGGGGGACGGGATCGAGTGCATGCGGTCGAAGGGGTGCGGGACGTAGACGACGCCCTCTTGCTCGCGGATCGCTGCGACGGTGTCGGCGAACGTCATGCCGCGCGGGATCTCCTCGCGCAGGAAGAGCCCGATCACCTCGCCGTCGCGGTCGGTCTTCACCTCCTCGCCCGGGATGACGATCAGCTCGCGCCCGCGGCCGGCGTCGACCGTCTCGAGCGCGCCCCCGAACACGTTGTGATCCGTGACCGCGATCGCGCCGAGCCCCTCCGACTCGGCGTGGTCGACGAGCGCGGCCGGCTCGATCGAGCAGTCGTGCGACCACCGCGTGTGCATGTGCAGGTCGGCGACGATCCAGTCGCGGTCGGCGAGCGGCTCGGTCTCGTGCCGTCGCGCCACTCTGCGCCTGCCTCGAGCCTCGAGGTACGTTCGCTCGAGCTCCTCCGCGACGGCGGCGAAGCTCGCCCCCGCGATCGCAGCCCGGCGCTCGTCGGCGTCGCGCCGCCGTGCGTCCGGGTCCTCGACGAAGCGGAGAAGCGCTGCCGCCGCGAGCTCGGGTTGCGTCTCGATCCCGTGCGGCTCGACGACCGCGCACGCGGCCGCGGCCGCCTCCCCGCGGAGACGCCGCAGGCCGTCGGGCGACGGGACGACGATCGCCGCTGCCCGGAGCAGCTCTGCCCGCGCCTCGCTGCGAACGGCGGTCCGGAGGTGCACACGGTCGCGCAGCCCGTGCGGGATCGACGGTCGCGCGGCGAGCCTCGCGGTACGCAGGAGGACGGCCTCCCAGCCCTCGAGCTCGCGGAGCGCCCGGAGCGCGGCGCGGACGATCGCGAGGCCGCCCGCGGACGTCTCGATCACCACCACCTGCTCCTTCTTCGCCGGCGCGAAGCGGTCGAGGTCGACGCCGGCCGGAACGACGGTGTAGCTGCCCGGGAATCGCGCTGCCGCCTTCTCCGCTACGTCGTCGCTCGTCGCGAGCAGCCGATCGATCCGGGCGAGCAGGCGGTCGCGCTGGTTCTTGCGCGGCGGGAACCCGAGGCGCTCGGGGTCGACGAAGGTCGCAGCGGTCGTCGTCTGCGCCTCGAGCAGGGCGAGGTACGCAAGCCCGGCCACGGCCGGGTCGAAGCCGTGGACGACGTCGAAGCCGCCCCGGCGGAGCGCGGTCGCGACGTTCGCCCGGACACCGACCGGGAGCCCGACCGCGGATCGCGGCGAGACCGGGACCGCCCGCGACACCGCGACGACGTCGTCGAGCCGACCGGTCTGGAGCGCCCGCCGGCCGGCGAGCAGATCGGCCGATCGCGAGGACGGCGCGAGCACGACGACCTCGTGTCCTCGTCCTCGGAGGGCGTCTGCGACTCCCGCGACATGCTCGTTGGTGTCGTGGGGAACCGACCAGGCATGCGGTGTCACGAGGCAGATGCGGAGGGTCATCGGCCCTGGATTGTAGGGAGGCCTTCCTCCCTGCCCGGCGGCGGGGCGGCCGGTGGGGCAGGATTGGCCGATGGAAGACCTCCACGATGTGGCGATCGTCGGCGGCGGGGCCGCGGGGTTGAGCGCCGCTCTCGTGCTCGGCCGGGCGCGGCGGACCGTCGCGCTGTTCGACGCGGGAGAGCAGAACAACCTCGCCGCGGCGCATGTCGGCGGGCTCTTCGGGCACGACGGGTCGCCGCCCACGGAGCTCTACGCCCGGGCACGCGGCCAGCTCGAGCCCTACCCGACGGTCGTCGTCCACGACGCCGCTGTCTCCGCAGCCCTCCGCGACGGCACCGAATTCGTCGTGACGGCCGACGGCGTGGAGGTACGGGCGCGCCGGCTCCTCCTCGCGATGGGGATCCGGTACGACCTGCCCGCCGTCCCGGGGCTCCACGAGCTCTGGGGCGACAGCGTCTTCCACTGCCCGTTCTGTGACGGTTGGGAGATGCGCGACCGCCGCCTCGCGGTGCTCGGGGCCGGCGACGAGCTCGTTCAGAAGGCGCTGCTGCTCCGGAACTGGAGCGCCGACGTCGTCGCGCTGACCAACGGGGCCGGTGCGCTTGCGGACGACGCGTCCGACCGGCTCGAGCGCCTGGGGATCGAGGTGGTCGCGCGGCCGATCGTCGAGCTTCGCAGCCGTCCGCGGGTCGAGGCGAGCGGCCGGGAACTCGAGGGAATCGTCCTCGACGACGGGACCGTGCTCGAGCGCGACGGGCTTCTCGTGACGGTCGCGCACGCGCAGCGGGCGCCGTTCGCCGACGAGCTCGGGCTCGAGCTGACCGAGCGCGCCACGATCGTCGTCGACGCGCTCGGCCGAACGGGCGTGGCGGGCGTCTACGCCGCAGGCGACGTCGCAGAGCCGATGCAGCAGGTCGTCTTCGCGGCGGGTGCCGGTGCTCGCGCGGCGATCGGGCTCGTCCACGACCTCGCCGTCGACGCAATGACTCCCTCTGCCCGAGACCGTGCCGACGGGAGAGGCGCATCGCTACGCTCGATGCCATGAGCGAGGTGACGACCATCACAGTCCGCCCGAACGGCCCCTACAAGATCGTCGGCCCGATCACGATCGTCGACGCCGAGGGACGCCCGTTCGTGCTCCCCGAGGGGAGCGCGGTCGTGCTCTGCCGGTGCGGGCAGTCGGGCACCAAGCCGTTCTGCGACGCGACGCACAAGCGGGTCGGATTCGTCGCGGACGACACCGCGACGCGCGCCGCGTAGCCGCGCGGGTCAATGCACGGCCGCGCGCCCGCTGAGGGCCGTGGTCGCGAGGCTCAAAGGCGCAGCACCATCTCGTGCTGTCGCACGGCGGCGCGGCCGCCGAGGGACGCCAGCGCGGCGCCCGCCGGGTGCCCGGCGGGAAGGTTGAGCAGGACGAGGCTCTCCCCCAGCGAGCGCGCCGCGGCGAGCAGAGACCGCAGCGGCCCCTCCCCGTCGCCTGCGAGCTGGAGAACCGAGACACGGCCGGCGCTGACCCCCACGACCGCGGCGGCGCCGTCGACGGCGAGCCCGCGCGTCTCCGCGATCTTCGCGAGGGAGGCGTCGTCTCGCTGCCACGGATCGCGCTCGACGCGGTGCTCGCGGATCCAGGCGTGCGCCTCGGCCGCGTCGACCTCTCGTGCTTGGCCGGCTTCGGCGGCGTCCCCGAGCGACCACACCTCGACGTCGCGCACGTGCGCGTACCCGAGCTGCTCGTAGAGCGCGATCGCCTGGGTGTTCTCGACGATCACCTCGAGCCAGACGCGCTCGACACCGCGTGCGCGCGCCTCCTCGTGCACGGCGTGCATCAGCGCCCGACCCGTCCCGCGCCGCCGCTCCGACGGCACCACGCCGACGCCGCCGATCCAGGCATCGCGACCACGGAGCCCGAGGTTCGCCACCCCGACGCGGGCCCCGTCGCGGATCGCGATGCGGGAGGCGTTGCGGTCGAGGTCGCACGTGTCCGTCAGGAACCGGACTGCGGCCGCGTCGACCGTGAACGACACGAGGTACCCCTCGTACGAGACCGTGAAGAGCTCGGCGAGCTCCTCGTCCGAGAGGCCGTCGGCCGACCGGAGCTCGACCTCGCGCACCGGGCGAGCCTACCGATCCGGACGTCGGCGAAGGACGAGTCGCTCTCCCGGCTTGGGGCGGCCGGTGACGACGACCGCATCGTCCGCCTTCCGGGTCGCGACGAGCTCGACCCCGTCGAGGGAGCCGAGCACGCGCTCGCCCGTCTCGAGCTCCCCGACCGAAGTCCAGCGCTGGAGCACGGGGGCGAGGAGATATGCCAGCGCGGCCAGGATCCACGCCACTCCCATCGCCTTCGCGAGCGTGCTCCCGGGGTCCTCGTCGCGCCAGATGGGGACGAGCGTGAGCGAGACGGCGAGTGCCGTGAGGACACCCGCGGCGGAGGCGAGCCGCTGCAGCGCCGGGCGCGTCGTGAGCAGGAGGCCCGTCGTCGCGACGAGACCGGCGAGCAGGTAGAGAGCGGCCGACATCGCAAGCCGCCACTGCGTGTCGTCGTCAGCGGGCCACTCCCAGATCGCGGCCACGAGGAGCGCGAAGGTGACCGTGGAGAGCCCGACCATCGCCCAGCCCAGCGCGGGCACAACGCGGCGGTCGACGAGCGCGAGTCCCGAAAGGGACGCCGCGCCGCAGTAGAGCAGTGAGCCGAGCGTCCCGAGGATGCGGCCGTCGGTGTCGGAGAAGCTGCCTCGCAGGATCGCGACGAGCGAGATCAGGGCGGCGGCGACGAGGATCGCCGCCGCCCCGAGCCAGAAGGCGCGCGCGAGGCGGCGTCGCGTCATGCCTTCGCCGGTGCCTTCGCCTTCTTCTCCGGCTCGAGCGCGTTCTGCTTGATGAAGCGCTCGGTGTTCTCGCGCGCCTCGCTGTCGACGATCTGCACGGGCGGCGACTTCATCAGGTAGCTCGACGGAGCCTCCAGCGCGCCCGAGATGCCCTTGTTGAGCGCAAGCTTCGCGAGCCGGACGGCGTCGATCACGATGCCGGCCGAGTTCGGCGAGTCCCACACCTCGAGCTTGAGCTCGACGTTGAGCGGCACGTCGCCGAACGACGAGCCCTCCATGCGGATGTACGCCCACTTGCGGTCGCTGAGCCAGGGCACGTAGTCCGAGGGGCCGACGTGGACGTTCTTCTCGCCGATGTCGTAGTCGAGCATCGAGGTGACGGCGTTCGTCTTCGAGATCTTCTTCGACTCGAGCCGGTCGCGCTCCAGCATGTTGAGGAAGTCCGAGTTGCCGCCGACGTTGAGCTGCATCGTCTTGTCGAGGTGGACACCCCGGTCGCCGAAGAGCGTCGTCAGCACCCGGTGCGTGATCGTGGCGCCGACCTGCGACTTGATGTCGTCCCCGATGATCGGCACACCGGCGTCCTCGAAGCGCTTCTGCCAGTACGGCTCGCGCGCGAGGAAGACGGGCATGCAGTTCACCATCGCGACACCCGCCTCGAGGATCTGCTCCGCGTACCACTTCGTCGCGGCCTCGGAGCCCACAGGCAGGTAGTTGACGACGACGTCGGTGCCGGACTCCTTGAGAATCCCCACGACGTCGTCCGTCGGGCCGGGGGCCTTCTCGACGACCTGGGCGAGGTACTTGCCGATCCCGTCGTGGGTCATCCCGCGGGAGACCGTCACCCCTGTCTTCGGCACGTCGGCGAACTTGATGGTGTCGTTCGGGTGCGCCCACATCGCGTCGGCGAGGTCGACGCCGACCTTGCCCTTGACCACGTCGAAGGCGGCGGTGAACTCGATGTCCGAGATGTGGTAGCCGCCGAGGTCGACGTGCATCAGGCCGGGGACGCTGTCCTCCGGCTTCGCGTCCTTGTAGTACTCGACGCCCTGGAGGAGGGAGTTGGCGCAGTTGCCGACGCCGATGATGGCGACGCGCACCTTGTCCTTCTGGCGCCCGCCGTCCTTGGAGCCGTTCGTCTCGGCCATGGTGTCCTTTCGGTTGCTCACTCGTGGGATGCCGAGCCCGTCGGTGAGCGCGGCGAGGATGACGTCGTTCGCGTTGGCCCCGGTGCGGGCGGCCTCGGCCTGGATCTCATCCTTCAGCTCGGGTGGGACCCGGAGCAGGAGGACGGGGCTCGAGCCCGCTAGCACTTTGCGGCGACGGCCGCTCGGGCGGTAGGAGACGCCGAAGCTCTCGGCGAGGATGCCGGCCGCGACGTCATTGACGTTGGAGCCGCGACGCGCCGTCTCACGGACGAGCGCGCCCTTCAGGGGAGCCGGCATCCGGACCAGAATTCCCGTCCGCGACAGATTGCTAGCAGCCATTGTGCTATCACTCTAACAGAGTGCAAGACGCCGCCTTCCTTGCCGGTGCGACCGGCCGAGGCGCCGTCCCGGCGCTCGGCCGCTCGTCCTCCGTCGATCGCCTCGACGATCCGCTCACAGGGCAGCCCTGCGCGCTGTCCGAGCGTACGAACGTCTCGGCCGATGACCTCCATGTGGCCGGAGTATGGCCTGTCCCGACTCGGGGAGGCCCTGCGGCGCGGCCGCGCTCAGGCCGCCGGCTCGGCCAGCTCGCGCAGCTGCCGGCGCACGAACAGCATGCGTTGCACGACCGTGAGCCACGCCATCGCGGCGAGGATGTAGATCGGCCACTCGAGCCATCCCCACGGCGCCACGCCGAGGGCGACCGACACGATCACGACCCTCTCGAGACGCGAGCCGAAGCCGACGTCGCCGCGCAGGCCGAGCATCTCGGCCTTCGCCCGCGTGTAGCTGACGAGGAGCGAGCCGATCACGGCGAGGAACGTCGCCACGAGCGCCACCTCGTTCGAGTCGCGCATGAACGCGAGGCCGATGGCGGTGAGCATCGCGGCCTCGCCGAGGCGGTCGAAGGTCGAGTCGAGGAACGCGCCGAACACGGTTCCCTTGCCGGCCGCCCGCGCCAGCGCGCCGTCGAGGATGTCCGCGACGGAGCCCGCGATGAAGAAGAGCCCGCCGAGCCAGAAGAAGAGGTACTCGTTGCGCTGCTCGAACCCGACGAGCACGGCGCCCGCGATGCACAGCGCGAGCCCCGCGATCGAGAGCATGTCCGGGGTCAGCTTCGTCCGCGCGACGCCCTGCATCGAGCGGCGCAGGATCTCGCGCGCAGCGGCCGTGTACTCCTGCTTGACGCGGTCGAGCTGGCTGACTCTCGGCGCAGCGCCGGGATCGCTCACGCGGCGCCCGCGAGCACGCGAGGGAGCCGCCTGCGGAAGAGCAGGAGAGCAGTGAGGATCGCGACCGCGAACCCGGCGACGCAGTCGAGCCAGTAGTGGTTGCCGGTGCCCATCACGGAGAAGGACACCCACGCCGGCCACGCGAGCCAGCAGGCACGCGCGAGCCACGACCGGCACACCGAGGCCATCACGACACCGACGATGAGGGCGTCCATGGCGTGCAGGCTCGGCATCGCCGCGTACGGGTTCGCGGCGAACGCGATCAGGCCGCTGTCGTGGTTGACCGATGCGTAGTCCGCGAGCGTGTCGCTGAAGCCCCACTCGGGGAACATCCGCGGCGGCGCGGTCGGCATCAGCACGTACCCGAGCAGGCCGATCAGGTTCGCCCCGATCAGCCAGTTGCGGAAGTCCGCGAACCGCTCGTGATGACGGAAGTAGACCCAGAGGAGGGTCAGCCCGACGACCGCGAACTGCGACAGCCAGTACGTGTAGGAGGTGGCGAAGATCAGGATCCCCGAGCTCTGGACGAACCCCTGGACGCCCGGCTCGATCAACGCGTGGAGGCGGTTCTCGGCCTCGATCACGAGCGTCCCGTTCCAGAAGGCCTCGGCGACGCCCCGGTCCGCGGCGCCGCGCGCCACCTGATAGGCGGCGTAGAAGCCGAACCACACCGCGAACTGGAGGGCGAGATGCGCCCATCCACGCGGCAGCCAGCGTGCCTCCGCGTAGCTCGTCACACCAAGACCGATTCTAACCAGGTCACCCGCTGGCCCCGTCGAGTTCGGTGTGGCAGGATCGGCGCGGCCAGCGAGGAGGCGGCATGGGCTTCACCATCAAGCACGACGACGAGCTCGAGCGGGAGTACGGCAAGTGGGTGCTCGTGCGGCGCTCGCTCGGTGTGGGCTCGTTCGGGATCAACGCGGTCGAGCTGCCGCCGGGCGAGTCGATACCGGAGCACGACGAGGTCGAGCGAGACCAGGAAGAGCTGTTCCTCGTGATCGAGGGCAGCGCGACGCTCGTGGTCGACGGCGCCGACCATCCCCTGCGCCAGGGCTCGTACGCGAGGCTCGATCCCACGGCGAGGAGGACGGTGCGCAACGACGGCGACTCCGTGGCGCGCGTCCTGATCGTCTCGGCACCCGTCACGAGCGGCTACGCGCCCCTCGACTGGGCCTAGCACCGGTCACCCCAGGGCGTTGGCCGAGCCGACCGCGTCGACGTACTGCGCGCGCTCGTAGGCGCGGGGGTTGCCGCACGCGATCTGGCTGAGCCGTCCGCGGGCCTCGGCGAGGGTCGTGTCGTGCTCGTCCAGCCAGGCGGTGAGACCCTCGCGGACGTCGTGCAGGCGGCCGATCCCGTCGTGGAGCAGCGCGGAGGCCATCATGACCACGTCCGCGCCGACGAGGATCGCCTTGACCGCGTCGTCGGCCGTATGGACGCCTCCCGTCGCCGCGAGGCTGACGTCGACGCGGCCGCGGAGGATCGCGAGCCAGCGGAGCGCGACGCGGAGCTCCTCACGGCGCGAGAGCTCGAGCCCCGGCGCCACCTCGATCGCCGCGACGTCGACGTCCGGCTGGACGAAGCGGTTGAAGAGCACGAGCGCGTCCGCCCGCGCGTCGGCGAGCTGCAGCGCGACGTTCGCGAAGGCCGTGTAGTAGGGGGACACCTTCACGGCGATCGGCAGGCTGACGACACCACGGACGGCGTGCACCAGCCGGAGCAGCCGCTCCTCCACGCCGCCGCTCGACATGTACGGGTCGGTCTCGACGGAGTAGACGTTGAGCTCGATCGCGTCGGCACCGGCCTGCTGGAGGAGCTCCGCGGTGTGGGTCCAGCCACCGGGCGTCACGCCGTTCAGGCTGGCGATCACCGGGATGTCGAGCTCGCTCCTCGCGTCGCGGACGAGGTCGAGGTACGCGTCGAGGTGGCCGCGGTCGACCCTCGCCATGTAGTCGGCTGCCTCACCCGCGTGCTCGTCGGCGGTCCACAGCGACTCGGAGGACGGCAGCTCACCGTCCGTCAGCTCCTCCTCGAAGAGCGACGGAAGGACGACCGCGCCGGCGCCATGGTCCGCGATCGAGCGCAGCGACTCGAGCCTGCCCGTCAGCGGCGAGGACGACGCTACGAGGGGAGAACGGAGCTCCAAACCGAGATAGGTGGTGGTGAGGTCGGCCGACATCGCTCCTCCTTCGTCGTGATGAGAGGGTCGCTGGGCGGAGCCTGCCCGGCATCCGGGGACGCGCCGATCGGCGCTGCGGCTTACCCGCCGATGTAGGACATCTCGATCCGCGGGAGCTCCGACGTTCGCGCGGTACGGATCTCGGAGTACCGGTCGGTGCGGCTCGACCAGACGCCCCCGACGGTCTCGCGCAGCTCGTCGTCGGTCGCCCCGGAGCGGAGCACGGCCCGCAGGTCGGTGCCGCGGATCGCGAACAGGCAGGTGTAGAGCTTGCCCTCGGCGGAGATCCTCGCGCGCGTGCAGTCGCCGCAGAACGGCTGTGTCACAGACGAGATGACACCTATCTCACCCCTTCCGTCGCGGTAGCGGTAGCGCTGCGCGACCTCGCCACGGTAGGAGCGCGCCAACGGGCTCCAGCGGGAACACGGCGTCGATGCGGTCGACGATCTCGGAGGCGGGCACCACGTCGTCGAGCCGCCACCCGTTCGTCGTGCCGACGTCCATGTACTCGATGAACCGCAGCGGGTGCGCGGTGCCGCGGAAGTGACGCGCCATGTCGACGACGCCCTCGTCGTTGACGCCGCGCTTGACGACGGCATTGACCTTCACCGGGAGGCCGGCCGCTGCTGCCGCCTCGATGCCTTCGAGCACGCGCTCCACGGAGAAGTCGACGTCGTTCATCGCGCGGAACGTCGCATCGTCGAGCGAGTCGAGGCTCACGTTCACACGGGCGAGGCCGGCGTCGCGGAGCGCCGGCGCCTTCTTCGCGAGCAGCGACGCGTTCGTCGTCAGAGTGAGGTCGAGCCCGTCGATCCCCGCGAGTCGCTCGACGAGACGCTCGAGCTCCCGCCTGAGGAGCGGCTCGCCGCCGGTGAGGCGGACCTTCTCGACCCCGAGCACGACGAATGCGCGCGCGACCCGCTCGATCTCCTCGAACGTCAGGAGCTCCTTACGGTCCATGAACCGGTACTCGTGGCCGAACACGGACTTCGGCATGCAGTACGCGCAGCGGAAGTTGCAGCGGTCGGTGACCGAGATCCGGAGATCGCGGATCGGGCGGCCGAGCCTGTCGAGCGGGTGCACGACCAGAGCGTACGGGACGCGGGCGGGGCAGCGCCTCGCGGGTTTGGCGTCCATGCAGAGCGGAGATGACCGTCGAGCACACCAGCGAAAGGAGATGTCGTGGACGAGGATCGGGTCAAGGGCAAGACGAAGCAGATCGAAGGCGAGGCCCAGGAGACGTGGGGCGAGGCAAAGGACAAGGCCCGCGACCTCTGGGACGACGCGAAGGATGCGCTCGACGACGACGAGGACGACGATCGCGCCGAGCGGGAGCGCGAGAGCGTCTGATCTCACGGGCCGGGGGGCGCTAGCGCGCCCCCGGGCTTGCGGCGGCGGAAACGCTGCGGGGAAGACCGTCTTCGGCTCTCTCCGTGTGACGGCGCGGGCGAGGGACCCCGAAGCCCCTCGCCCGGAGCGCCGCCTAGCGCGTCGTGACGTAGATGTCGCTGCTGCCTTCGGGGCCGGGTGCGCGCCCGAAGAGGAGTTGCGTGCCGTCTTTCGAGAGCGAGGGCCGGGACTCGGCTGCGCCCGTGTTGACCTCGGGGCCGATGTTCACGGGCGCAGACCACGAGGCGGCGGGCGTCGTCCGCGTGGCGACCCAGATGTCCTGTGCGCCCAGCGTCCCCGCCCGGTTGGAGCTGAACACGACCTCGAGCCCGTCGGCGCGGACGTTCGGCTGGATGTCGTTCGCCGACGCATCGTTCAGCTCGGCGACCACGGACGCCGGGCCGAAGCGGGCGCCGTTTCGCCGCTCGCTGACGTAGATCTCGCCGGCAACGGCGGGCGCGGCGGAGCTGCGCGAGAAGTAGAGCTGCTTCCTGCCGCGCAGCGTGCCGCCGATGTCGACCCACGAAGGCCCTTGCTCGTCGAGCTCGCTGTTCGGGCCGGCTGGGCTGCAAAGCAGGCGCTCCGGCTCGGCCCACGCGGCGGTCCCGGTGCGGTGCGTGAAGTAGATGTCGCCCTGCCCGCACGCGCCGGGGAGCGGCTCCCGGCTCACGAAGAACAGGCCGCCCTTGCCGACCGGTGTCGGGCAGAAGTCGTCCGCCGCAGAGTTGACGGGCTCCCCCAGGTTCACGGGAGCGCCCCACGGTGCGGTCGTGCTCGAACGGGTCGCGACCCAGATGTCGAGCCCACCCTTCCCACCCGGACGGTTCGAGGCCATGTACAGACTGAGCCCGTCCGGCGACTGGACCGGACAGCCGTCCAGCTGCGGCGTGTTCAGGTCGGCGTGGTTCCCGGCGATCTCATCGATCTTCTGAGCAGCCGTCCACGTGGACACCGTCACTCCTGCCAGCGCCGCGCCGGCGATGCCCAGCGCGGCGATGCCGATGATGACGAGAAACCTCATGCTTGCCCCTTCTCGATCGGATGGATCGGCTCGAGTCGACGGCGGGCCGCAATGACGGAGCCACCCGCGACGACGAGGACCAGCCCGAGGGCGCCCAGAGCGCCGACGCCGGCGTCGGCCCAGTCGAACCCCGCGGACGCTTCGGTGGTCGCGTACGACGCGGGCAGGCTCGACGGCTCTGCGACCACGCCGCCCGCGCCGTGCGTCGCACGGTCGTCCGGCCGAAGCACGTCACGAAGCTGGTCGAGCGCGATCGCTCCGGGCCCGCGCGTCTGGCGGTCGTCGGGACGGGCGACGGGATCGGCGGCCGACGCCGGCCCCACGAGCGCGAGGGCCACCATCGCGGCGACTCCCGCGGCCAGCAGCCTCATTTGCGTGGGATGTCTCATCTCTCCTCCTCTGCCTGGACGGCCGCGGTGCACGGCCACTGCGTCGAGGGTGCGAAGGAGGGGTTGCGAATCGACTGCAAACCGGCGACAGTCGGTTGCACCGTGCGCCGGGCGGCGCGTTCCAGGAAGTCGTGCGGGGAAGGGGCGGATAGCGCGGCATGGAGTTTCGGATCCTCGGCCCTCTCGACGTCGTCGAGGACGGACGAAGCCTCGATCTCGGCGGACCGAAGCAGCGGGCGCTGCTCGCCGCGCTGCTCCTCCGGGCGAACGAAGTCGTCTCGCAGGACGCGCTCGTCGACGACCTCTGGGGCGCGACCCCGCCCGCGTCAGCGGCGAAAACGCTCCAGGCGTACGTCTCGCGGCTCCGGAAGGCTCTCGCCGGCTCCGAGGGAGAGCCGCCAAGGGCGACGCTCGAGACGCGCGGTCACGGCTATATGCTGCGCGTGGCTCCCGAGTCGCTCGACGCCTTCGTCTTTCAAAGCCGCGTCGCGGAGGGACGGCAGGCGCTCGCGCGCTACGACGCAACCCTGGCGGCCGAGCGGCTGCGCGACGCCCTGGCGCTCTGGCGAGGTCCTGCACTCGCCGACCTGGCGTACGAGTCGTTCGCCCAGCCCGAGATCGCCCGCCTCGAGGAGCTTCGGCTCACAGCGATCGAAGAGCGGGTCGACGCGGACCTCGCGCTCGGCCGTGACGACGAGCTGATCGGCGAACTCGAGGTGCTCGTCGAGCGGCACCCGCTCCGCGAGCGCCTCCGGGGCGAGCTCATGCTGGCGCTCTACCGCGCCGGTCGCCAGGCGCGGGCCCTCCAGGTCTACCAGGAGGGCCGTCAGCACCTCGCGTTCGAGCTCGGGCTCGAACCGGGCGAGGGGCTCCGGCGCCTCGAGCGTCAGATCCTCGAGCAGGACCCGGAGCTCGGAGCGACACCCCGGCGGACGCGCCCGCCGATCGTGCCGGGCCCCGCCTGGCGCCACCCGACTCGAATTGCACTCGCCGGCCTCGTCGCACTCGCCGTGGCGGTCGGGGTCGTGGCATGGCGCCTCACGGCGAGCGAGCCCGAGCAGGAGACCGCCGGCGCGGTCGTGCTCGATCCGGAAACGGGCGCGGCGCGCGCGACGATCTCCTTCGGGACGGGGCCGTCGAGCATCGCCGTGGGCGAGGGCAGCGTCTGGGTGCTCGACGGCGACGACAAGACGGTGGCCCAGATCGACCCCGAGACGAACGACGTCCGGCGCGTTTTCAGCACGGCGTCGCGGCCGACCGATATCGCCGCCGGGGCAGGCGCAGTCTGGGTCGGCAACGGGCCTAGCGGGGACATCAGCGAAAGCCCCGAGAGCGTGTCGCGGATCGACCCCGGCTCGGGGGTCGTCGAGGACACGATCGACCTCCCGCCGCCGGCAGGGGGTCACACAATGGGGATCGGGGGCTTCAGCCGGCAGAAACTGGCGGTGACGCCGGAAGCCGTGTGGGCGATCAACCCCGACCAATCCATCTCCCGGATCGACACGCGGACGAACCGAGTCGTGGCGCGGATCCCCGCAAAGGCGCAAGTGATCGCAGCCGGGGAGGGCGACGTGTGGATCGGCGAGTCCGAGGGCATCGCCGAGATCGACACGGCGCGGAACGTCGTGCTGCACAGGGTCCCCATGGACGAGGAGAGCATCAGCGGGCTCGCCGTCGGCGCCGGCTCGGTCTGGGCCGCCTACCCGTTCGACGGAAGCATCTGGCGGATCCCGCGCGATCGACCGGCCGGCAAACGGCGGATCCCGCTGGCGACCTGGGTGAACGGCGTCGCGTTCGGCGCCGGAGCCGTGTGGGCGACGAACGAGATCGCGGACGAGGTGTACCGGATCGACCCCAGAACCAACGAGGCGCGCGTGGTTGCGAGAACCGCGTCTCCCCGCGGCGTGGGGGCCGGCGAAGGAGGAGCGTGGGTCGCGGTGGCGAGCCCGCCCTCACGGGACGCCGCGCTGCCCTCGCCGGCGTGCACCGAGGTCTTCCGGGGCGACGGCGACCCGCCCCGGCTGCTGCTCGTCTCCGATATGCCCCTCCAGGGCGAGAGCCGTCCCTTGACGCTGTCGATCGTGGGCGGGATCCGTCACGTCCTGGCACAGCGGGGCTTCGAGGCCGGGGGATACACGGTCGGCTTCCAGTCGTGTGACGCGTCCACCGCCCAGGTCGGCGGCCCGGACTTCTTCCGTTGCGGCTCGAATGCGAAAGCGTACGCGCGCAATCTCCGCGTCGTAGGCGTCGTGGGGTCCTTCGTGTCGCCCTGCTCGTACGTCCAGATCCCGATCGCCAACAAGGCAGCCGAAGGACCGCTGGCGATGCTGAGCCCGTCCAACACCTACCAGGGCCTGACGGAGGACGAGGCGCTCTATCCCACCGGTGTGCGGAACTACGCGCGGATCGCGGGGGCCGATCACCTCCAGGCCATTGCGCACGCGCAGCTCGCGAAGACGCTCGGGGCGCGGAGGGTGGCAGTCCTGTCGGCGCGGGGCGACGACGATTTCCGCAGGTTCGCGACCGACGTCGCGACCGCCGGACGGCGCCTGGGCGTCGACGTCGTGCGCGTCCAATACGACAATGACGCCGCCGATCTCACGCCGGTCGCGCGGGCGGTCGCCGGTGAGCGACCCGACGCCGTCGTGGTCGCGGACATCCTCTACCCGGCGTCCGCGGCCGTCGTCCGCGCGGTGCGGGCGGCCGTGGGCTCGGAGACCCCGATCCTCCTGCCCGACGGGTTCGCCCTGTACGACGACCTGGTCGCCCTGACGGGCCCCGCCGCGAAGGGCCTCTACGTCAGCCAGTACGGCATCGCCAACTCGAAGCTGCCGCCCCGCGGAACAGCGTTCCTCAAGACCTTCGGTCGGTCGCATCCCGAGGGCGCCGGCCAGGATTTCGGCGCGGCGTACGGTGCGCAGGCGGCCGAGATCCTGCTCGACGCTATCGCGCGGTCAGACGGCACACGCGCATCCGTCACGCGCGAGCTCTTCCGCACCCGCATCGAGGACGGCATCCTCGGCGACATCTCCTTCGACCGGAGCGGCGATCTCGTCGACGCGCCGTTCACGTTCTTCCGCATGGCCCGTGCACCGTCCGCCGAAGCCCGCGTCCGCCCGGTCGTCGACCGGGTCGTCGTCGCGCGCTCGGCGCTCCTGCGCGCGCGCTAACGCCGCTGCGGCAGCGATAGCGTTGCGCGATGCGGCGAGACACGCCCCCGCTTCTCGCCCTCGTCGCGGTCACCGCGATCTGGGGCTACACGTTCGTCCCGGTGCAGAAGGCGGTCGCGGTCTACCCGCTGTTCGCCTTCCTCGCCGTGCGCTTCGCGATCTCGACGGCGGCACTCGCGCCGTTCGCCTGGGGACGCGCTCCGCACGCTGCCGCGGCGCGGGTGGGCGGCCGGGCTCGGCGCCGGAACGCTCCTCGCCGCGGCATACGGGCTCCAGACCGCGGGCCTCGAGCTGACGACCGTGACGAGCACGGGGTTCATCACGGGCCTCTACGTCGTCTTCACCCCGATCGTCGCCCTTGCCGCCTGGCGGACGCCCGTGCCTGCGCCGGTCTGGGTCGGCGTCGCCCTCTCGCTCGCCGGCCTGCTGCTCCTGAGCGGTGCTCCGGGCGGCTCGTGGGCCGGCAACCTGCTCGTCCTCGGGAACGCCGTCGCGCAGTCCCTCCAGATCGTCGCCATGGAGCGCTACGCGCCCCGCTACGACGCCCGGGCGCTCACGTTCCTGCAGATGACCGTTGCGTTCGCCGGCTTCACGATCGTCGCCGTCACCGCGGGCCAGGTCGAGACGCCGCCCGACGCGGCGACGTGGTACGCGCTCGTCGTCACGGGCGTCTTCGCCGGGGCGCTCGGGTACCTCGTCGCGACGTGGGTGCAGTCCCGCACGACCGCTGCGCGCGCGGCCCTCGTCTTCACGCTCGAAGCGCCGTTCGCCGCCCTCTTCGGCGTGCTCCTCCTCTCGGAGCGGCTCGGGTGGGTGGGATGGACCGGGTGCGCCGTGATGCTGGCGGGGATCGTGCTGGCCGAGCCCGCGGCGGCCGCCGCCCTGAGGCGACTCGTGCCCGCGCGCGTGTAGTGGACGCCGTCGGGCTCGCCCTCGTCTCGGCCGCGTGCTTCGGTGCGATGCCGGTCGCAGTCCGCTTCGCGCTCGCCGCGCGGCCCGTTCCGGCCCCTGTCGGCGCGTTGCTCATGCAGCTCGCGACCTTCGCCGTCCTCTGCGTCGCCGCCGCCGTGCAGGGCGGCGTCACGCTCGACGGCGTCTGGCCGTTCGTCCTCGCCGGGGCAATCGCACCCGGCCTCTCGAACCTCTTCATCACCGTGGCGATCCGCGAGGCCGGCTCGTCGCGCGCCTCGGTCGCGTTCGGGGTCGCACCACTCTTCGCCGTCACGCTCGCCGTGCTCGTGTTCGACGAGCAGCCTGCGGCGGCAGTCCTCCTCGGGGGCCTGCTCATCGTCGCGGGGGGCGTTGCCCTCGCGCTCGAGCCCGAGCGCCCGGCGCACGTGCGGGCGATCGGGCTCGCCTACGCCCTCGTCGGCGCCGCGCTGTTCGCGTTGCGCGACAACCTCGTGCGCGACCTCTCGCTCGACACCGATGTCCCGTCGATGACGGCCGGTGCGGTCATGCTCGCGGCGAGCCTCGTCGTGACGTCGGCGTTCGTCGTGGCGCGCCGCGATCGTGTCCCGTGGGGCATGCCGACCCTGGCGCGCTGGGCGCTCCCGGGCACCCTCGTCGGGCTCTCGTACATCGCGCTCTTCGAGGCGTTCTATCGCGGGACCGTGTCCGTCGTCACGCCTATCGTCGCGACCGAGTCGCTCTTCGGTGTGCTCTTCTCCGCGCTCCTCCTGCACCGCACCGAGCGCGTCGGGCTCCGGCTCGTGCTGGGCGCCGCCCTCGTCGTGACGGGCGGCGCCCTGATCGCCGTGTTTCGCTGAGCCCCTACCGGCTCGCGACGTAGATGTCGCTGCCCCCCTCGGGGCCGGGCGCGCGCCCGAAGAGCAGCTGACTTCCGTCGCGCGAGAGCGACGGCCGTGACTCCCCGGCCGCGGTGTTCACGCCCGCCCCGATGTTGACGGGAGCCGTCCACTCGTCCGTGGCCCGGGCACGGGTCGCGACCCAGATGTCCTGACCCTGCGAGCCGGTGCGGTTCGACGAGAAGACGACTTCGAGCCCGTCGGCGCGGACGTTCGGCTGGATGTCGTTGGCGGCGGCGTCGTTGAGCGCCGTGACCGGCAGGGCCGGCCCGAAGCGCGCGCCGTTCTGCCTTGTGCTCATGTAGATCTCGCCCGCGACGGCGGGGTTCGCCGAGCTGCGCGAGAAGTAGAGCTGCTTCTGCCCGCGGAGCTTGCCGCTGACGTCGACCCACGAAGGCCCCTGCTCGTCGAGCTCGCTGTTCGGTCCCGCGGGGGCGCAGAGGAGACGTTCGGGCTCGGCCCACGATGCGCCGGTGCGGTGGGTGTAGTAGATGTCGCCCTGTCCGCACGCGCCCGGCAGCGGCTCTCGGCTCACGAAGAAGAGCCCGCGCTTGCCGACCGGGGTGGGGCAGAAGTCGTCCGCGGCGGAGTTGACCGGCTCGCCGAGGTTCGTCGGCGCACCCCAGGGGGCGCTCGTGGAGGGCCGTGTCGCGACCCAGATGTCGAGCCCGCCCCTGCCGCCGGGCCGGTTCGAGGCCATGTACAGGCTGAGCCCGTCCGGGGACTGGATCGGGCAGCCGTCGACCGCCGGCGTGTTCAGGTCCGCGTGGTTTCCGCCGATCTCGTCGATCTTCTGCGCGCCGCCAAACGCAGCGAGCGCCGCCCCGGTGGTGGTGATTCCGACGACCACCATCGCCGCCACCAGCACCCTGCGGACACCCTTCACTCCCACCGAAGCGGCGCCGTCGAACAGCCTGCGCCGTGACGCGTGGAACATGGAGAACCCCCTGTCTGTGGTGTGCCTCCACGATCCCTGGCCTACGCGCTGACGTACATGTGACGTTCGTCGTATCTTGTGGGCGGCGACGTTCGACGACCACGACTGGATCCGCTGGCTTCGCAGATCTGCGCCTCTGTGTCAGGCTGCCGACATGCGCCTGGAGCGGCGAGATCTCGAGGGCCTGCTCGACTTCGTGAAGGACGCGCACGACACGGAGGCGACCGAGCCGTTCACGACCCAGCTGCTCGACAGGTTGACCTCGCTCGTCGGGTGCGAGTTCGCGACGTACCAGGCATTCGACTGGCAGAGGCGCGCGAGCACGGCATACGTGCCGTGCTCGAACGAGGATGCCGGCGCGCTGCCGGGATTGATGCCCGAAGGATTCTGGAACCGCGAACCGAGCGATCCGCGATTCTCGCTCGGGAGAGCGGCCATCCACAAGCTCTCCGATCGATTCGATCGGCGCGAACGAGAGCGGATCCGCGAGGAGGAGAAGTACAACGCGGAGTTCCGCGTCGTCGACATCATCGGGTTCGGCGTCGGTGACACACGGATGCGGAGCGGGTGGGTCGCGTTCGACAGCCAGGGCCGAGACTTCGACGAGCGCGACCGCGCGCTGGTGCTCGCGCTCCGCCCGCACGTGCAGACGCTCTGGCGTGCGGCCGAGTCGCGGCGGCGCGTCGCGGAGCTTCCCGTGGTCGAGCCCGTGGGCGATGAGACGGCCCGGGCACCTGAGCGTCGGGCGTCCGTCGTCCGCCTGACGCGACGTGAACGGGAGATCCTCGCGCACGTCGCCGAGGGCAAGACGAACGGGCAGATCGCAGAGCAGCTCTGGATCTCCGCCGGCACGGTGCGGCGCCATCTCGAGAATGCGTACGCGAAGCTCGGCGTGCACACGCGGACGGCGGCCGTCCGCGCGGCCTCGCTCGACCGCTGAGCCGAGCTCGTACCGATCCGGCCGGAGTGCTCTTTGCGCTCGAAAACTTGCTATGATCTGACTCAGATTTCCGATACGTCCACGCTCAAGGAAGGAGCAGCACACCGATCATGGCCAAGACCATCGGCATCGACCTCGGGACGACGAACTCGTGCATGGCCGTCCTCGAAGGCGGCGAGCCAACCGTCATCCCGAACGCCGAGGGCGGTCGGACGACCCCGTCCGTCGTCGCGTTCACGAAGGACGGGCAGCGGCTCGTCGGGGCGCCCGCACGGCGCCAGCAGGTCACCAACCCCGAGAACACGATCTTCTCGATCAAGCGCTTCATGGGACGCAAGTGGGACGAGGTCTCCGAGGAGATGACGATCGTCCCGTACGCCGTCGAGCAGGGCGAGAACGGCGACGCGCGCGTCTCGGTCGAGGGCAAGCAGTACGCCCCGCCCGAGATCAGCGCGATGATCCTGCAGAAGCTGCGCGCGGACGCGGAGTCGTTCCTCGGCGAGCCCGTCACCGACGCGGTGATCACGGTGCCCGCGTACTTCAACAACGCGCAGCGCGAGGCGACGAAGGACGCCGGCAGGATCGCCGGCCTCAACGTGCTCCGCATCGTCAACGAGCCGACGGCCGCCGCGCTGGCGTACGGGCTCGACAAGGAGGGCGCCGACCAGGTGATCCTCGTCTTCGACCTCGGCGGCGGGACGTTCGACGTCTCGGTGCTCGAGCTCGGCGACGGCGTGTTCGAGGTGAAGTCCACGAACGGCGACAACCACCTCGGCGGCGACAACTTCGACAAGGCGATCGTCGACTGGATGGCCGCCGAGTTCAAGAAGGACCAGGGCATCGACCTCTCGCAGGACAAGATGGCGCTGCAGCGGCTGTACGAGGCCGCCGAGAAGGCGAAGATCGAGCTGTCGTCCACGATGACGACCCAGATCAACCTGCCGTTCGTCACCGCGACGCCCGAGGGCCCGAAGCACCTCGACCTGCAGCTCACCCGGGCGAAGCTCCAGGAGCTGACGCACGACCTGCTCGAGCGGACGGTCGGCCCGACGCGCCAGGCGCTGAAGGACGCCGGGCTCGAGGCCTCCGGCATCGACCACGTGGTCCTCGTCGGCGGCATGACGCGCATGCCCGTCGTGCAGGAGAAGGTCAAGGAGCTGATCGGCAAGGAGCCGCACAAGGGCGTCAACCCGGACGAGGTCGTCGCGGTCGGCGCCGCGATCCAGGCCGGCGTCCTCAAGGGCGACGTCAAGGACGTGCTGCTGCTCGACGTGACCCCGCTCTCGCTCGGGATCGAGACGAAGGGCGGCGTGATGACGAAGCTGATCGAGCGGAACACGACCATCCCGACCCGCAAGGCGGAGACCTTCTCGACCGCCGAGGACAACCAGCCGTCGGTCGAGATCCACGTCCTCCAGGGCGAGTCGGAGATGGCGACGTTCAACAAGACGCTCGGCAAGTTCCAGCTCGTCGGGATCCCACCCGCGCCGCGCGGGATGCCGCAGATCGAGGTCTCCTTCGACATCGACGCGAACGGGATCATCCACGTCAACGCCAAGGACCTCGGCACCGGCAACGAGCAGCAGATCAGGATCGAGGGCGGCTCGGGCCTCTCCGAGGACGAGGTCTCGCGCATGGTCACCGAGGCCGAGTCCCACGCGGAGGAGGCGCACCGCCTGCACGAGCTCGCCGACGCGAAGAACACCGCCGAGCAGCTCGCCTACCAGACCGAGAAGGCGCTCGCGGAGCACCGCGACAAGCTCGATGCGTCGGACGCGGGCACGATCGACGGCCGGATCATGGAGGTCCGCCAGGCGCTCGAGACGAACGACCTCGCCGAGATCCACGCCAAGGCGCAGGCGCTCGAGCAGGCTGCCCAGCCGCTCGCCCAGGCCGTCTACGCGCAGGCCCAGCAGGCCGCGTCGTCGGCGCCGTCGGGCGGTGACGGCTCCGAGGCGACCGACGAGGTCGTCGAGGACGCCGACTACGAGGTGATCGACGAGGACGAGGCGGCGAAGACGTCGTGACCGACGAGCGCCCCGAGACCACGGTGGACGGCGAGGACAGCTCGCCGTCCACCGACTCCGAGCGCAGCGCCGACGAGCTCCTCGCGCGCCTGCAGGATGCCGAGCGGGACCACGAGAAGGCGATGGACGACCTGCGCCGCGTCGCGGCCGACTTCGACAACTACCGCAAGCGCGTCGCGCGGGAGCAGACCCAGATCCTGGCGCGGTCGGGCGAGCGCGTCGTCGCGAAGCTGATCCCCGTGCTCGACGACCTGGAGCGCGCCCTCGACGCCGCCGAGCACCACGAGGAGGCCAAGGTGCTCGAAGGCGTCCGGATGACGAAGGACGCGCTCGCCGCCGTCCTCGCGTCCGAGGGCGTCGAGGAGATTCCCGCCGACGGCCCCTTCGACCCGCACGTCCACGAGGCGCTCATGACCCAGCCCGCCGAGGGCGTGGAGCCCGGGGACGTCGTGCACGTGGTGCAACGCGGCTACCGGATCGGCGACGCGGTGCTGCGGCCCGCGCGCGTCGTGGTGGCGGAGGAGCGGGGCGAGGAGTAGACGTGGCGCCGCGCAACCCCTACGACGTGCTCGGCGTCCCGAAGAGCGCGTCCGACGACGAGATCAAGAAGGCGTACCGGAAGCTCGCGCGCGAGCTCCATCCCGACCGCAACCCGGACGATCCGTCCGCCGAGGAGCGCTTCAAGGACGTCCAGGCCGCCTACGACATCCTCTCGGACGGCGAGAAGCGCCAGGCGTACGACCGATACGGCTCGGAGGGCCCGCAGGGCTTCGGGCCGGGCGGCGTGCGGTTCGAGAACGTCGACCTCGGCGACCTCTCCGACCTGCTCGGCAACTTCGGCTCGTTCTTCGGCCGCGGCCAGCGCACGGCGCGGCCGCGGCCCGAGCGCGGCGGCGACCTCGAGTCGCGGGTGCGGATCTCGTTCGAGGACTCCCTGAACGGCGTCCAGGTGCGCGTCCCCGTGGAGGTGGAGACGGCCTGCCACGTCTGCGGCGGCACCGGTGCCGAGCCGGGGACCGCCCCGCGCACGTGCCCGGACTGCCAGGGAAGCGGCGTGATCTCGGACAGCCAGGGCCTCTTCGCCCTCTCGCATCCCTGCCCGCGCTGCCGCGGGAACGGGGTCATCGTCGAGACGCCGTGCAAGAACTGCCGCGGCGCCGGCCGCGAGCGCGTCACGCGCCGCTACCAGGTCAAGGTGCCGGCCGGGGCGAAGGACGGCACGCGGATCCGCCTCAAGGGCAAGGGCGAGCCGGGTCGGGGCGGCGGCCCCGCCGGGCGACCTCTACGTGCGCGTCCAGGTCGAGCCGTCGCCGCTCTACGAGCGCCGCGGCGCGGATCTCGTGCTCGACGTGCCGGTGACGTATCCCGAGGCGGCGCTCGGCGCGACCGTCCAGATCCCGACACCCGCCGGCCCGGTGGCGCTCAAGGTGCCGTCCGGCTCGGAGAGCGGCAAGCTGCTTCGCGTCAAGGGCCGCGGCGCGCCGAAGCTGAACGGCGGCGGCAAGGGTGATCTGCTCGCCCGGCTCGTCGTCACCGTCCCGAAGAAGCTCTCCAAGGCCGAGAAGCAGGCGCTCGCAGGCCTACGGTGACGTGCTCCGCGAGCAGCCGCGCGACCATCTCGTGAGGAGCGCGTAGCCATGGCCGCGCGCGGGCGCTACATGATCTCCGTCGCGGCCGAGCTCGCCGGGCTCCATCCGCAGACGCTCCGCATGTACGAGGCGCGGCGTCTCGTCACGCCCGCGCGCACGCCCGGCGGGACGCGCCTCTACTCGGATGCCGACGTCGAGCGCCTGCGGCTCATCCAGCGGCTCACGACCGAGCTCGGCCTCAACCTGGCAGGCGTCCAGCACGTGCTGCGCCTGGAGGACGAGCTGCGCCGGGTGCGCGCGCGCATGCAGCAGCTCGAGCGCGAGCTTCGCGAGGAGATCCAGCTGGCCCACAGGCAGTACCGGCGCGAGGTCGTGCTCTACGACAAGCCGCAGCCGCCCGCCACGAGGAGCTGACGCAGAGACCGAGCGCCCGGCCCCATGCCGGACGACAGCAAGTAACAGTCTGTTGCTTGTGAAGGAGAGGACAGGACGATGGACTTCGAGAAGCTGACCATCAAGAGCGGGGAGGCGGTCGCCGGCGCGCAGGAGCTCGCGCGGCGGGCCGGCAACCCCGAGCTGACGCCCGACCACCTGACGATCGCGCTGCTCGACCAGGAGCTGCCGCGGACGCTCGTGCAGCGCGCGGGCGCGAGCGCCGAGACGTTGCGCGCCGAAGCCGAGTCGCGTCTGCGCGCAGCAGCCGGCCGTCAGCGGGCGGAGCCGCGCAGCCGCAGGCCGGCGCGGCCTTCCGTCGCGTCCTCGACAGCGCGTTCGAGGAGGCTGCGACGCTCGGCGACGAGTTCGTCTCCGTCGAGCACCTGCTGCTCGCGCTCGCGGTCGTGCCGCGCGACGCGCTGCTCGCGGCGCTCAAGGAGGTGCGCGGCGGCCAGCGCGTGACGTCGCAGGACCCGGAGGGCTCCTACCAGGCGCTCGAGAAGTACGGCCGCGACCTCACCGCGCTCGCCGAGTCGGGGAAGCTCGACCCGGTGATCGGGCGCGACGAGGAGATCCGGCGCACGATCCAGGTGCTCTCGCGCCGCACGAAGAACAACCCCGTGCTGATCGGCGAGCCGGGCGTCGGCAAGACCGCGATCGCCGAGGGGCTCGCGCAGCGGATCGTCGCCGGCGACGTGCCCGACGGGCCTCGAAGGGAAAGCGCGTCTGGGCGCTCGACGTCGGCGCGCTCGTCGCCGGCGCGAAGTACCGCGGCGAGTTCGAGGAGCGGCTCAAGGCCGTGCTCGGAGAGATCACCGCCAGCGAGGGCCAGATCATCCTCTTCATCGACGAGCTCCACACGATCGTCGGCGCAGGCGCCGCCGAGGGCGCCGTCTCGGCGGGGAACCTGCTCAAGCCGATGCTCGCGCGCGGCGAGCTGCGCGCGGTCGGCGCGACGACGCTCGACGAGTACCGCTCGCACATCGAGAAGGATCCGGCGCTCGAGCGCCGCTTCCAGCCCGTCTTCGTCGGCGAGCCGACGGTCGCCGACACGATCGGCATCCTGCGCGGCCTGAAGGAGCGCTACGAGGCGCACCACGGCGTCCGGATCCGCGACGCGGCGCTCGTCGCCGCCGCGGTGCTCTCCGACCGCTACATCTCGGACCGCTTCCTGCCCGACAAGGCGATCGACCTCGTCGACGAGGCCGCCTCGCGCCTGCGGATGGAGATCGACTCCTCGCCCGTCGAGCTCGACGAGGCCGAGCGGCGCGTCACGCAGCTCGAGATCGAGCTCGCGGCCATGGCGAAGGAGTCGCCCGCGACGCGCGAGCCCCTGGAGAGGGAGCTCGCGGAGGCGAAGGCCAGGCGCGACGAGCTGGCCGGCACGCTGGGCGAACGAGAAGGACGTGCTCGACCGCGTCAAGGAGATCACCCGGCAGATCGACGAGCTGCGCATGGAGGCCGAGCGCGCCGAGCGAGGCGGCGACCTCGCGCGGGTCGCGGAGATCCGCTACGGGCTGCTGCCCGAGCTCGAGCGGGAGCTGTCCGAGCGCGCGGAGCCCGAGACCGCGCCGATGGTGAAGGAAGAGGTCGACGAGGACGACATCGCCGCCGTCGTCGCGCAGTGGACCGGGATCCCGACCGACCGCCTGCTCGAGGGCGAGGTCGAGAAGCTCGTCCACATGGAGGAGCGGCTGCACGAGCGCGTCGTCGGCCAGGACGCGGCGATCGAGGCCGTCTCGAATGCGCTCCGCCGCGCACGCTCGGGCCTGCAGGACCCGAACCGGCCGATCGGCTCGTTCGTCTTCCTCGGCCCGACGGGCGTCGGGAAGACCGAGCTCGCAAAGGCGCTCGCCGAGTTCATGTTCGACGACGACCGCGCGATCGTGCGGCTCGACATGTCCGAGTACCAGGAGAAGCACACGGTCTCGCGCCTCGTCGGCGCGCCTCCGGGCTACGTCGGCTACGAGGAGGGCGGCCAGCTGACCGAGGCGGTGCGCCGCCGGCCCTACTCCGTGATCCTGCTCGACGAGATCGAGAAGGCGCACGCCGAGGTGTTCGACGTCCTCCTCCAGCTGCTCGACGACGGCCGGCTGACCGACGGCCACGGCCGCACGGTCGACTTCCGCAACACGGTCGTGATCATGACCTCGAACATCCGCGCGGCCGAGGACCTGGCCGACCGGTTCCGGCCCGGAGTTCCTGAACCGGATCGACGAGATCGTCGTCTTCGACGCGCTGACCCGCGAGCAGCTCGGCGAGATCGTCGCGATGCAGCTCGCCCGGCTCAACGAGCGGCTCGCGCGAGCGCGGGATCTCGCTGGAGCTGACGGACGGCGCCCGCGAGCTGATCGCCGAGGCGGGCTGGGATCCCGCCTACGGCGCGCGGCCGCTCAAGCGGGCGATCCAGCGGCTGCTCGAGAACCCGCTCGCGCTGCGGCTGCTCGAGGGCGAGTTCACGGAGGGCGATGTGGTCCGCGCGTACGCGGAGCTCGGCGAGATCCGGTTCGCGCGCCCTGACGGCGAGAGCGGCAACGGCGGCCAGTCAGAGGAGGCGGGCGTCGAGAGCGTCGTAGGATCTGAGAGGCGCGGGCCGGCGGGCCGGGCAGGCCGTCCCGGTCGCGACCAAACCGCGTCCGGACATCGTGCGTACATCCGTGCAGGGCATCGACCTGGACGAAGGAGGCGGGTATGACAAAGCTCACACCTATGGTCGTCGGCATCGTGGCACTGATCGTCGTCGGGGCGGCGTCCGCCACAGCGACGGACACGTTCTCCTACCGCGCAACGCTCGGGCCGAAGGGCGAGGTGCCGACGCCGAACGCGCCCGCCAAGGCCGCCGGGGTGTTCAACGCGACCGTGACGGAGAAGAAGGGCAAGGCGTCGATCCGCTGGACGCTGACCTTCCGTCGGTTGAGCGGGAAGGCAGTGGCCGCGCACATCCACAAGGGCGCAGCCGGGGTGGCCGGCCCCGTGGTGGTGCCGCTCTGCGCGCCGTGCAAGACCGGTCAGAACGGCAGGCTGGCGATCGACGAGGACCTCGCGCACGCCCTCGAGCACGGCGGCTACGACGTCAACGTCCACACGGCGAAGAACCAGGGCGGCGAGATCCGCGGACAGCTGAAGCTCGTCGGCCGCTGAGCGCCTCCCGTCGCATACCGCCCTGCGCGGCCGCGGCGGATCGTCGCCCGGCGGTCCGACGGCCGAGCCTCTGTCGCGAGCGTGACACGCGCAACGTCGCGCCCACGCACGACACCGGGCGAGCCGGCTCGTACCGTCGAGTCACTCACGGTCTCGGCGGGAAGGAGCAGGTCATGGGCATCACGAGCACACGGGTCGCGGTCTCGCTCTCGGTGGCGACCGCGGTCGTTGCGACGGTTGCAGGGACGGCGGGGGCGCGGATCCCCGAGGGAGACGCGGGCGCCGTGGCCACGCCGGCCCGGCCCGCGGTCGTCGCCCTGCCGGACGTGGTCGAGCGCGCCGTGCAGGTCCGGACGCAGGCGTTGGCGTTGCGGTCGACGGGCACGGACGCCGTCGCGCGCGCGATCGCGCGGCGCAACCGCTAGGAAGGCGCTCCCGGGCCTGCCGCCCGGGAGCGCCAGGACAACGCTTGCGGTAAATCACCACAAGCGTTGTCTGCGTCCCTGGCACGACAGCACTCCACCGTCGGCAGCAGGAAGCCGACGCCGATCGTGAGGAAGCTCGTGACGTACGCGAGGTACGAGGGCCACTGGTGGAGGATCGAGCTGAGCAGGTGCTCGCCCGCCTTGGCCGAGACGCCGACCTCGAGCACCAGGAGCGCGATGGCGATCGGGAAGACGCCGTCGGAGAGTGCCTCGAGACGGCCGAGCGGCAGCTCGCTCTCGGTCGAGTTCACCGGCGGGACGGTGGAGCCGAGATCAGACGGCGCGTTCCGCCCGCGGCGCCTCGGCGCGCGCCCGCCGCTCCCAGAGCGTCGCGTTGAGGACGGCCCCCGCGACGATGAGCCTGCTCACGAGGAAGAGGCCGAGCAGGAGGGCCGCGGCAGCGCCCATGGCGCCGTATGTCCCTTCCTTGGCGACGGCGTAGGGCTCGAGCACATAGGCGGTGACGACGTGGAGCACCTCGACGCCCGCCCCGCACAGGAGCGCACCGGGCACGAGCGCCCTCCAGTCGGCACCACGGTGCGGCAGTCGCATCGAGACGAGCAGCCAGAGGCCGGCGTACGGGAGCACGAGCGAGAGCGTCACGAGAAGACCCGGCGCGGTCGCCCAGGCGCGGAGCGCGCTCGCGAGGAGCGACACGACGCTGAACCCGAGGAGCAGGCCGAGGAGCCGGAGCGTGGCGATGGGCGTCGGCCGTGGCGCAGCCGCACGGACGTCCCCCCAGAGGAGCCGGTGGGTCACGATCAGCGTTCGCAGGAGGCTCCGCGTCACGTAGACGACCAGCGGGACTCCGACGAGAAGCGCGTACCACCGCGCCTGCCCCTCGGCCGTCGTCGCGACGGAGTTGGACACGAGTCCCGTGATCCCGAGCGACCGAACCGTGTCGCTCGTGCTCTCGTCGGCCGCGTCGGCCGCGATGCCGAGGCCCCCGACGGCCACGAGCGCAAGTGGGAGCAGCCAGATGAAGATCCGGTAGGCCAGCGCCCCGGCGATGATCTCGCCTCCCGCATCGGCGTCGCGGTCGTACATCTCGAATGCGACGTCGACCGACCGGTGCCGCGCGCGCTCCGCCTCGGCGCGCTCCACGAGCCGCTTCGCGCGCGCCTGCGCCGCAGCTCCTCGCGCCTGCATCCGTGCCCGTCGCGACGGGCCCGCCGCGACGGGCTCGCTGGGAGGCGCCCCTGGCTCCTCCGGGTGGCTCTCGTCTGCGGATTGCACGTCGCCCCGGCGTCCGTGCGGGATCCTATCCGGCGTGCCCCGGGCCTACGGCGTCGGCGACCGCGCGACGAAGTGGATCCCCTCGGGCCCCTCGAGCGAGAACGTGTCGCCGCCGCCGGGGGCCACGTCGATCAGGAACGTCGGCTCGTTCCAGCGCTCGTCGAGCGCGCGATCGACGTAGAACGGACAGCCGCCGACCTCGCCGAGGCAGAGGTCGTCCGGCCCGAGCAGGATGTCGCCCTCCGCGAGGCAGATCGGGGAGCTGCCGTCGCAGCAGCCCCCCGATTGCACGAACACGAGCGGGCCGTGGCGGGCCTGGAGCCTCTCGATCGCGGCAAGCGCCGCGTCGGTGGCCCTGACCCGCCGTGTCCCGCCGGCATGCATGTCAGAACAGCCCGAGCGGCTTCGGGTCGTAGCTGACCAGCATGCACTTGGTCTGCGTGTAGTGGTCGAGCATCATCTTGTGGTTCTCCCGCCCGACGCCGGAGACCTTGTAGCCGCCGAAGGCCGCGTGCGCCGGGTAGAGGTGGTAGCAGTTCGTCCACACGCGCCCGGCCTGGATGCCGCGGCCCATGCGGAACGCCTTGCTGGTGTCCCGCGTCCAGACACCGGCTCCGAGGCCGTAGAGCGTGTCGTTCGCGATGTCGAGCGCCTGCTCTTCGCCCCTGAACGTCGTGACCGCGAGCACCGGGCCGAAGATCTCCTCCTGGAAGATCCGCATGTCGTTCCGGCCCTTGAACACGGTGGGCTGGAAGTAGTAGCCACCCTCCAGCTCGCCGCCCAGGTGCGCTCGCTCGCCGCCGATCAGAAGCTCGGCGCCCTCGTCGAGACCGATCTGGACGTAGCTCGCGATCTTCTCGAGCTGCGCGGTCGAGACCTGCGCGCCGATCTGCGTGTCGAGATGGAGAGGATGCCCCTGTTGGATCTGCGCGATCCGCTCCAGTGCCCGCTCCATGAACGGCTCGTAGATGGACTCCTCGATCAGTGCCCGCGAGGGACAGGTGCAGACCTCGCCCTTGTTGAACGCGTACAGGACGAGCCCTTCGACCGCCTTGTCGAGGAAGTCGTCCTCCTCCGCCATCACGTCGGCGAAGAAGATGTTCGGCGACTTGCCTCCCAGCTCGGTGGTCGACGGGATGATGTTCTGGGCGGCGTACTGCATGATCAGCCGCCCGGTCACGGTCTCACCGGTGAACGCGATCTTGGCGATCCGCTTGTTCTGCGCGAGCGCCTTTCCGATCTCGCCACCCGGGCCGTTGACCACGTTGATCACGCCCGGCGGCAGGACGTCGCCGATCAGCTCCATCAGCACGAGGAGCGACCAGGGGGTCGGGCTCGCGGGCTTGATCACCGAGCAGTTGCCGGCGGCCAGCGCAGGGGCCAGCTTCCACGCCGCCATCAGGAGCGGGAAGTTGAACGGGATGATCTGCCCGACCACGCCGAGCGGCTCCCTGAAGTGATACGCGACCGTGTTCCGGTCGATCTCGGAGATCCCGCCCTCCTCGCCGCGGATGACCGAGGCGAAGTACCGGAAGTGGTCGGCCGCGAGCGGGATGTCCGCGCCGAGCGTCTCGCGCACCGGCTTGCCGTTCTCCCAGCTCTCGGCGACCGCGAGCAGCTCGAGGTTCTCCTCGATCACGTCGGCCACCCTGTTCAGGACCTTCGACCGCTCGGTGAGCGACGCCTCGCCCCACGCGGCCTTCGCTGCGTGGGCGGCGTCGAGCGCGAGCTCGATGTCCTCGGGGGTCGACCTCGGCACCTCGGTGAACGCCTCACCCGTCGCCGGCGTGAGGTTCTCGACGTACTCACCGTGCACCGGCGGGACCCAGTGCCCGCCGACGAAGTTGTCGTAGCGGGCCCTCACCTCCACGGGGCTGCCCGGGTGGCCGGGCGCCTCGTAACTCGCCACCTTCTCGATGGTTGCCATGCCGTCTCCTTTCCGAGAGGGGCCTGGGCGCGCGCGCATGGCGCGCAGCCTGACGTCACCTTCGTCGTCGCGCCGACCGGCCGCATCGGGGTCGGCCCCGATACCAGCCGGGAAAACCGCAGTCAGAAGCCGCGGTAGGCGTGCCCGGCCATGCCGTCCGGGTCCAGCATCACGTTGACGATCGCCGGCTCGCCCGACGCGAGGGCGCGCTCGAGCGCGGGCCCGAGCCCGCGGGGCTCCTCGACGTGCTCGGCATGGCCGCCGAACACCTCGCAGATGCGGTCGTAGCGGCTCGGCGCGAGGCGCGTCGCGACCTCGGCATCGGCGCCGTACATCCCGACTTGCGGGACACGGATCTCGCCCCATGCGCCGTCGTTCCCGATGACCAGCACCGCGGGGACGTCGAAGCGGACGAGCGTGTCGAAGTCGAGCCCGTTGAGGCCGAACGCGCCGTCTCCCATCACGCAGACGATGCGCCCGCCGAAGCCCGCCGTACCGACCCCGAGTGCGTAGCCCGGCCCGACGCCGAGGCACCCGAACGGCCCTGGATCCAGCCAGTGGCCCGGCCTGTGGACGCCGAGGACGCGCGAGACGGCGGCGACGACGTCGCCCCCGTCGCCGATCACGACGGCGTCGTCGTCGAGCACCCGGTCGAGCTCGGCGCCGAGCCGGTAGTGATGGATCGGGGCGGCGTCCGACTCGATCTCGGCGCGGTGCGCCTCCCACCATGCCGCCTCGCCCGCTCGCAGGCGCTCGAGCCATGCGGCGCGGCCGTCGGCAGGCGCCTCGACGCCGTCGGCGAGCGCGCCGAGCACGGCCGCGCAATCGCCGGCGAGGGCGACGTCCGCGACCCGGTTGCGGCCGAGCTCGCGAGGGTCGCCGTGGACGTGGATCAGCTTCCCGTTCCCGAACCGTCCGTAGCGGAGCCGGAAGTCGAGCGGCGTCCCGACCACGCAGACGACGTCGGCCTCGTCGAGCGCGACCCCACGGGAGTGCTGGAAGAAGAGCTCGTGGTCGGGTGGCAGTGACCCACGACCCGAGCCGTTCAGGTAGACGGGCACCCGGCCACGCTCCGCGAACCGGGCGAGGTCCGCCGCGGCGCCGTCCCACCACACGCCGCTCCCCGCCACGACCGCCGGGCGCGCCGCGCCGGCCAGGAGGTCGGCTGCGGTGAGGAGGTCGCGCGGGTCCGGGAAGGAACGCGGCGGGTCGGTCGCGAACGGGACGGGCTCGGCGGCGCCGTCGGCGAAGAGGATGTCGGCGGGAAGCTCGAGGTAGACGGGCCCGCGGGGAGGCGCGAGCGCCTGGCGAAACGCAATCGCGATGTACTCCGGGATGCGGTCGACAGCCGCGCAGACGGCGGCCCACTTCGTGATCGGCTTCATCAGCGAGAGCTGGTCGAACTCCTGGAGCGCACCCCACTCGGCCTGTGCGAGCGGACGGGCGCCGCCGAGCACCACCAGCGGCGTCTGCGCGGCGAAGCAGTTCGCGACCGCAGTCACCGTCCCGGTGACGCCCGGCCCGGCGGTGACGAGCGCCACTCCCGCCGCGCGCCTCACCCGTCCGAACGCCTCGGCCGCATGCGCTGCGGACTGCTCGTGGCGGACGTCGACGACACGGACGCCCTCGTGCCGGCAGCCCTCGTAGATCGGCATCACGTGGCCGCCGGAGAGCGTGAAGACGGCGTCGACGCCGGCGGCGGCGATCGCCCGCGCTGCCAGCCTCCCACCCTGGAGCCGTTCGCCCATCGTTGCGGACTCTAGACTCGGATCATCTGAAGCGCTCGACGCGGAGGAGGCCCGGAGATGAGAGTGCTGGTCGTTGTCGCAGTCAAGCTATTCGTCGTGTTCGCGGGCCTGTGGGCCCTGGGACAGGCACTTGCGCGCCGGAAGACCGTCGGCGACGAGACATCCGACGAGTTCGCGATCGCGGCCTACGTCGGGGGTGTCCAGCGGACGTGCCGGGCGCCCGCGCTGCGCCGCGGCGAGGTGAGCGTCGTGTCCGGAGGCGTCGACCTCGACCTTCGCGAGGCGACGCTCGACCCGGGGGGCGCCACGCTCGACCTCTCGGCGACCTGGGGCGGGATCAACGTCACGGTCCCGACCGAGTGGCGCGTGCACGTCGAGGACCGGGCGGTACTCGGAGGCGTCGACGCACAGGTCACCCCGCCGGAGGAGCTCCCGGACGACGCACCCGAGCTTCGGGTCGGCGCGACCGCCCGCCTCGGCGGCGTCGCGATCCGGGCAGCGGGGCCGGCGGACGCGCCGTCGCGATCGGACCACGACATCCGCGGCTGGGCCTCGACCTAAGAGGCCGCGCGGAGCGCTGCCCCCGTGTGACGGACTCCTTCAGGTGCGCTCCGTAGTTGCCCGAACGGGGCGTGAGCGCATTTCCCGATGCCAGGCCCCGCCGCGGCGACGAGGATTGGGGCCGAATCGAGGCGACAATCAGCCCCGGGGGTGACGCACATGACCGTGGCGACGATCGTCAAGCCGAGGGAGGCACCGGGGATCGCCCCGAACCTCGCCGCGTACGAGGCCGTGCCCCCGGCGGAGTTCTGGGGGCGCGCGAGACAGGAGCTCGACGGGCTGCCGGACGGAGCGGGCCTCAACATCGCCCACGAGGCCGTCGACCGCCATGCCTTCGGCGCGCGCGCCGACCACCTCGCGCTGCGCTGGCTCGGTCGCCGCGGCGCCGTGCGCGACCTCACGTACGCGGACCTCGCCCGGGAGACCAGTCGCTTCGCGAACGCCCTCGCGGGTCTGGGGATCGGGAAGGGAGACCTGGTCGCGGCGCTCGCCGGACGCATCCCGGAGCTCTACGCCGGCGCGCTCGGCACTCTCAAGAACCGCAGCGTCTTCAGCCCGCTCTTCTCGGCCTTCGGGCCCGAGCCGATCCGCACCCGTCTGGCGCTCGGGAACGCGAGGGCGCTGCTCACGACCCAGCAGCTCTACGAGCGCAAGGTCGCCGCGCTCCGCGACTCGCTCCCCCACCTCCAGCACGTGATCCTCGTCGGCGAGGGCGGCGGCGAGACGGACGTGCCCGGAACGCACGACTACCGCCGGCTGCTGGAGGCGGCGAGCGACCGGTTCGAGATCGGACCGACCGATCCGGAGGACGTAGCCCTCGTCCATTTCACGAGCGGGACGACGGGAACGCCCAAGGGGGCAGTCCACGTCCACGGGGCGATCGTCTCGCACCACATCACGGGGAAGCTCGCGCTCGACCTGCACCCCGACGACGTCTTCTGGTGCACCGCCGACCCGGGCTGGGTCACGGGCACGTCCTACGGAATCATCTCCCCGCTGTCGAACGGCGTGACGATGATCGCCGACGAGGGCGACTTCGAGGCACAGCGGTGGTACGGCATCCTCGAGTCCGAGCGAGTCTCCGTCTGGTACACGGCGCCGACGGCGATCCGCATGATGATGAAGGCGGGAATCGAGCTCGTGCGGGAGCACGAGTACCCGGCCCTCCGGTTCCTCGCCAGCGTCGGCGAGCCGCTCCACCCCGCGGGGGTCGTCTGGGGCGAGAAGGCGTTCGGTCTCCCCTTCCACGACAACTGGTGGCAGACCGAGACGGGCGGGATCATGATCGCGAACTTCGCGTCGATGGACATCCGCCCGGGCTCGATGGGAAAGCCGATGTGCGGCGTGGAGGCGGGGATCGTCCACCGCCGCGAGGACGGAGGCGTGGACGACGTGACCACGGTCGACGAGCAGGGCGAGCTGGCGCTGCGCCCCGGCTGGCCCTCGATGTTCCGCGCGTACCTCGACGACCCGGCCCGGTACGCGCGGTGCTTCGCCGGCGGCTGGTACCTGACGGGGGACCTCGTCCGGCGCGACGCGGACGGCTACTTCTGGTTCGTCGGGCGCGCGGACGACGTCATCAAGAGCTCCGGGCATCTGATCGGCCCCTTCGAGGTCGAGAGCACGCTTCTCGAGCATCCGGCGGTCGCCCAGGCGGGGGTGATCGGCAAGCCGGATCCCGTGGCGGGCGAGATCGTCAAGGCCTTCGTGACCGTGAAGCCGGGGTACATCCCCTCGCGCGAGCTCGAGAAGGAGCTGCTGGCCCACGCACGCGTCCGGCTCGGCGCCGTCGTCGCCCCGAAGGAGATCGAGTTCGTCGACGAGGTGCCGGCGACGCGCAGCGGCAAGATCATGCGGAGGCTGCTCAAGGCCCGCGAGCTCGGTCTGCCGGAGGGCGACGTCTCAACGCTGGAGACACCCGAGTGAGCGCTCCCCGACGAGCACGTGCACGTGCGCGCGCGCCGAAGTCGGCGGCGCAGCCGTCGCTCGACGGCGACCACGGCCGCGCCCTGCTGCGGGAGATGCTTCGCATCCGGCGCTTCGAGGAGCGGGCGGCCGAGCTGTACAGCCTGGCCAAGATCCGCGGCTTCCTCCACCTCTACATCGGAGAGGAGGCGGTCGCCGTCGGGGTGATGCAGGCGCTGACGCCGGACGACGCCATCGTCGCCACCTACCGCGAGCACGGCCAGGCGCTCGCCCGCGGCCTGCCCGCGGCGTCGCTGATGGCCGAGATGTTCGGCAAGGCGAACGGCTGCAGCCGCGGCCACGGGGGGTCGATGCACTTCTTCGACGTGTCGCGCCGCTTCTACGGCGGGTACGCGATCGTCGGCGGCGGTCTTCCCATCGCGGTCGGGCTCGCCCTGGCCGACCGTTACCAGGAGCGGCGGCGCGTGACCGCGTGTTTCTTCGGCGACGGCGCCGTCGCCGAGGGAGAGTTCCACGAGTCGCTCAACCTCGCAGCGCTCTGGCAGCTGCCGGTGCTCTTCCTCTGCGAGAACAACCTCTACGCGATGGGCACGCCCATCGGCCAGGAGCTCGCCCGGACCGACATCCCGCTGCGTGCGGAGAGCTACGGGATCGCGGCCGAGGCCGTCGACGGGATGGACGTGCTCGCCGTCGAGGCCGCCGCGCGCCGCCTCGCAGACGAGGTCCGTGCCGACGGAGCACCGCGCTTCCTGGAGCTGCGCACGTACCGCTTCCGGGCGCACTCGATGGCCGACCCCGACCTGTACCGCACGAAGGACGAGATCGAGCACTGGCGGGAACGCGATCCGATCGTGCTCTTCGAGCGGCGGTTGCGGGACGCCGGGCTGCTGACGGACGAGCAGCTCGCGTCGCTCGAGTCCGAGATCGTCGCGGAGCTCGACGACGCGGTCGCCGTCGCGGAGGCCGGGCCGTGGGAGGCCGTCGAGGACCTGACGAAGGACGTCACCACGCCGAGGCCCGCATGAGCACCGTGAAGCTCAGCTTCCGCGAGGCGATCCGCGACGGATTGCGCCACGCGCTGCAGGCCGACGAGCGCGTGTTCCTGATGGGCGAGGACGTCGGTGGCTACGGCGGAGCCTTCGCCGTGAGCATGGGCCTGCTCGACGAGTTCGGCCCGGAGCGCGTGCGCAACACGCCGCTGTCGGAGTCCGGGTTCGTCGGCGCCGGGATCGGGGCGGCGATCGGCGGCATGCGCCCGATCGTCGAGGTGATGACGATCAACTTCAGCATGCTCGCGCTCGACCAGGTCGTGAACAACGCCGCGACGCTTCGGTACATGTCGGGCGGGCAGCTGAGCGTCCCGCTCGTCGTGCGCATGGCGACGGGCGGCGGCCGCCAGCTCGCCGCACAGCACGCGCACAGCCTCGAGGGCTACTACGCGCACATCCCGGGCATCAGGGCGCTCTCGCCCGCGACGGTGGAGGACGCCCGGGGGATGCTCCTCGCCGCGCTCGAGGATCCCGACCCGGTGTTCCTCTTCGAGCACGCAACGCTCTATCCGCTCGAGGACGAGGTGGACGAGGTGGCGGCCCCGGTCGACATCGACCACGCGACCGTCCGCCGGAGCGGGGACGGACGTCACGCTCGTCACCTACGGGGGCTCGCTGGTGAAGTGCCTGGCCGCGGCCGAGACGCTCGCAGAATCCGGGGTCGAGGCGGAGGTGGTCGACCTGCGCACCCTGCGCCCGCTCGACACGCGCGCGGTCCTCGCCTCCGTCGCGAAGACCCATCGAGCGGTGATCGTGGACGAGGGCTGGAAGACCGGAAGCATCGCGGGCGAGGTGAGCGCGCTGATCATGGAGGAGGGCTTCGACCTGCTCGACTGGCCGGTGCAGCGGGTCTGCAGCGCCGAGGTGCCGATCCCGTACGCGAAGCACCTCGAGGACGCTGCGCTGCCCAGCGCGGAGCGCGTCGTCGCCGCCGTGCGGGAGATGGCGATCTGATGGCCGACTTCGTGATGCCCGCGCTCGGAGCCGACATGAGCGTCGGAACGCTGATGGAGTGGCTCAAGCAACCCGGGGATACGGTCGCCCGAGGCGACATCATCGCGGTCGTCCACACGGACAAGGCCGACGTCGAGGTGGAGGTGTTCACGAGCGGGGTGCTCGAGCGCCTCCTCGTGGAGCCGGGGGGCGAGGTGCCCGTCGGGTCGGTGCTCGCCGTGATCCGCGAGGACGGCGCGCCGGCCGCGCCCGGACGCGGAGGCGCCGGCGGCCGTTCCCGCGGCAGCCGCGCCGCACCTCGTCGTCTCGCCCTCCGCGCGCAAGCTCGCCGGCGAGCTGGGCGTCGACCTTGCGCTCGTGCACGGCTCGGGCCCGGGTGGCCGGATCCAGCGCAAGGACGTCGAGGCAGCCGCTCGGGCCGCGCCCGAGCCTGTCGCCGCGGCTCCGCCGATCGAGGCCGCCGCCGCACCTCCGGCCGAGGCCCCCGCCGTGCCCGCAGAAGCGCCTCCCTCCCCGCCACCCCCGAGACTGGCTCTGCCCGAGGACCGCGGCGCCGCGATGCGGCGCGCGATCGCGGCGTCGATGAGCCGCTCCAAGCGGGAGATCCCCCACTTCTACCTCGGCGAGACGATCGACATGAGCAACGCGATCGCGTGGCTCGCCGGCGAGAACCTCCGTCGACCGGTCCCCGAGCGGCTGCTCCACGGCGTCCTGCTCGTCAAGGCGGTCGCGCTGGCGCTCCGCGAGGTGCCCGAGCTGAACGCCGTGTGGGAGGGCGACGAGGTCGTCCGGCGAGAGGACATCAACGTCGGCGTCGCGATCGCGCTCCGCGGCGGGGGCCTCGTCGCGCCCGCGATCCACGGCACCGACGAGCTCACGCTGGACGAGCTCATGCACGCGTTCCGCGATCTGATCTCGCGCGCCCGCTCGTGGTCCCTCCGCTCGAGCGAGATGACCGATCCGACGATCACCGTGACGAGCCTCGGGGAGCGAGGCGCCGAGTCCGCGTTCGGGGTGATCTTCCCGCCCCAGGTGGCGATCGTCGGCTTCGGAAGGCTCGTCGAGCGGCCGTGGATCTCGGAGGGCCAGGTGCTGCCTTGCCCGGTGGTGAACGCGAGCCTGTCCGCCGACCATCGAGTGACCGACGGCCATCGCGCGAGCGCGTTTCTCGCCGCCGTCGCCCGACAACTCCAGGAACCGGAGGAGCTATGACACGCGATGACGCACGTGACGCCGTCCTGCGGGCGCTGTCCGACGTCGCGCCGGAGGTCGACCCCGCGACGATCAGGCCCGAGCTCGACCTCCGCGAGCAACTCGACATCGACTCGATGGACCTCCTGAACTTCGTCATCGGCATCCACGAGCAGGCACGGGTCGACATCCCGGAGAGCGACTACCCGCTCCTCCAGAGCCTCGACGACATCGTCGACTACGTCGTCGCAAAGGCCGCCTGAGCGACCACACGGAGGCTCCTTAGAGCGAGAGCGGGCTTACCCTGTCCTGCTCGCCGATCTCGCGGATGCACCCGTGCGGGGACGCCTGCGGCGACGACCCCCGCGGGGAGGTCTTGCGTGACGACCGCGCCGGCGCGGCCGGGCCTCGACCTAGGAGGCCGCGCTCGCGGGGTGTCGCGCGCGCCCGAAGCGCGACGGCGCTCGCCGGTCACGTCAGGCGGCCTCGCTGACCGCCTCTTCCGCGTGCGGCTCGAGGGCCGCTCGGGCGGCCGGGGGCGGCGCGAGCAGCGTCGAGGCGAGCACTGCCCCGAGAAGCGCGAGGCCCGCCAGCACGAGAAGCGACACCCGGTAACCGTGGGCCAAGCCCTCCGGGCCGTCCGCGATCGAGCCGGCCGCGATGGTGTTCACGACCGCGAGGCCGACGGCGCCACCGACCTGGCGGCTCGTGTTGAGAAGGCCCGAGGCGGCGCCGGCCTGCGTCGGCGGGACGCCCGCGAGACCCGCGATGGTGACCGGGATGAAGCAGAGCGCGAAGCCGATGCCGTTGAGCACGAACGGGCCGAGCAGGTCGACCGTGTAGGTGCCCGGCACGGGCAGCCGCGCGATGAGCGCGAGCGAGACGGTCACGAGGACGAGCCCGACCGTCAGCACCCCTCTGGGCCCGAAGCGGGTCACGAGCGACTGGGCGACGTTCGAGACGACCGCGATCGTCAGCGCGATCGCGCTGAACGCGAGCCCGGTCTCGACGGCGGAGTAGTGGAGCGCGTCCTGCAGATACAGCGTCAGCAGGAAGAACTCCGAGAAGGCGATCGAGGCCACGATCGTCGTCACCCCGTTCCCGACCGCGAACGTCCGGATCCGGAACATCCGCAGCGGAAGCAGCGGGGCGGCGGCGCGTCGCTCGTTGAGGACGAACGCGACGCCGAGCGCGACCGCGGCGGCGAACACCGCGAGGGTGACCGGGTCGGACCAGCCGAAGCGCGTCGTCAACGTCAATCCGTAGACGAGCAGCATCACCGCACCGGTCGCCGAGACCGCTCCGGCGAGGTCGAAGTGGCGCAGCCCGTCGCGCCCGACGCTCTCGCGCAGGATGAGCGGCACGGCGACGAGCAGCACTGCCGCGACAGGGGCGTTGACGAAGAAGATCCACGGCCAGCTGAGGTACGAGGTCAGGACGCCGCCGACGAGGACGCCGACGGCCGCGCCACTGCCCGAGGCGGCGCCCCAGATGCCGAGCGCGACGTTGCGGTCGCGACCCTCGGCGAAGGTCGTCATCAGGAGCGAGAGGCCGGCCGGAGCGAGCAGGGCGCCGCCGAGCCCCTGGAGCCCGCGGAAGGCGACGAGCGAGCTCGCCGACCACGAGAGGCCGCAGAGCACCGAGGCGACCGCGAAGAGCGCGATCCCGGCGCCGAAGACACGGCGGCGTCCGAGGACGTCGGCGAGCCTGCCGCCGAGCAGCAGGAAGCCGCCGAAGACGATCGCATAGGCCGTCACGACCCACTCGAGCCCGGACTGTGTGAAGCCGAGATCGGTCTCGATCGACGGGAGCGCAACGTTCACGATCGCGACGTCGAGGATCACCATGAACTGCGCAACGACGATGAGCGCCAGCGCCGCCCACGGGCTTGCCGGAAGCTCACGTCGCCGTATCGCGGAAACTGTCATCTATCAAGCCTTTCAATCGTTGATCTATCCAACGATAACACAACTCCACTCTGGAACCGGCTACACTTCGTCCATGACCACCGCCTCCGAATCCCCACTGGCGCAGGTAGGCGTCAAGCCGCCGCGCGAGCTCGTCTCGAGCCCGTCGTTCCTGCTCAAGCGGCTCGGCTTCGCGGCCCGTGACCGCGTCGCCGACGCGTTCGAGGAGGCCGGCGCGACCGCGTACCACTACGCGGTTCTCGCGGTGCTCGAGGAAGGCGACCGCGAGACGCAGGCGACGATCGCCGACGCGCTCGCCTACGACCGCAGCTACCTCGTCGGGCTCCTCGACGAGCTCGAGGAGCGAGAGCTGATCGAGCGCCGCCGCGACCCGGCCGACCGGCGCCGCCACATCGTGCGGGTCACGCCTGCCGGAAAGAAGGCACTGGCGAAGCTCCGTGCGGTCCACGAGCGGGTCGACGACGAGTTCTTCGCACCGCTCTCGAGTGACGAGCGGGCGACGCTCCACGCGCTCCTGCTCCGGCTCGCCGTGAGCCATGACCCGCGCTACGCGGCAAACGGTTCGTAAGGAAACCGTTCGGGAGGCAAACCCGACGCGTGCGCCGGGCGTCTTCTCCTTCGATGGGGAACACGCCGATCGCACCCGGTGACGTCGTCCACCTCCTGACGGAGGTTCGAGCGGGCGACCGCATCCACGAGATCGGGACGAGCGCACGCGTCGTCGCCGCCGACGCGTCGTCACTGACGCTCGAGCTCGGCGGCCCCGACCTCGACACGGTCCGGTGCTCCCGCGACCGCGTCTCCCCCGCGCGGCTCCGGCGGGCGCGCGAGCGCACACAGCGCCTCGCGGCATTCCGCCGCCCCGTGGCGGCCTGACCGCCTCTCGCACGCTCTGGGCCTTGGCCGGCCGGGAGAAACCGGCCGCCGCCCGCGAAGGGTGCGGGAAACCGTACTCCTGTGCTTCGGCCCGCCCTCTGGGCGGCACGACGCCGACGCAGGAGGATCGTTCCCGTGGGAATCGAGCGAGAGGCGCCGAACGCCGCGGCGCCCGACAACGACTTCACCGCGGAGCTCACGGTCGCCGCACCGCCGGCGCGCGTCTTCTCGGCGATCGCGACGCCGGACGGGATCGCGTCGTGGTGGACGCCGATCGTGAGCGGCTCGCTCGCGCCCGGCACCCGCTTCGAGCTGGGGTTTCCGGGCTCCGGTGCGACGATGGAGCTGCACGTCGAGCGCGCGAGGCCGCCGGCACACGTCGAGTGGACGTGCCTCGGCCACAGCGGGCGTCCCGAGTGGAAGGGGACGATCCTCGAGTTCCGGCTCACCGAGCGCGGCCACGGGGCGACGGACATCTCCTTCCGCCATGCGGGTCTTGCCCCGGAGCTCGGCTGCTACCCGGCGTCCGAGCACGAGTGGGGCCGCGCACTGACCGATCTCCAGAGGCTGGTCGAGACCGTCGCCGCTCCGACGGCGGACGCGAACGCGGCCGCCTGAGCCGGCATCACACCTTCGCCCCGGTCCTCCGGGGCGCCGAGGACAACGCTTGTGTTGATACAGCACAAGCGTTGTCCACCCCACGTGCCGGTGGGCGGCGGAGACCTCCGGGGCGGTGTGCTCAGGCGCGCGGGAGGTCGGGGAGCGCGACGCGGTCGCGGTCGCCGATCTCCCGGATGACCCGTGCGGGGACGCCTGCGGCGACGACCCCCGCGGGGAGGTCTCGCGTGACGACCGCGCCGGCGCCGACGACGGTGTCCTCGCCGATCGTCACGCCCGGGCAGACGATCGCACCGCCTCCGAGCCACACGTTGTCGCCGATCACTATCGGCTCGGCCGACTCCCAGCCGAGGCGGCGCGGCTCCGGGTCGATCGGGTGGGTCGCGGTGAGGAGCTGCACGCGGGGCGCGAGCTGGCACGCGGCGCCGATCCGGATCGTGGCGACGTCGAGCATCACGCAGTCGAAGTTGACGAACGTGCGCGGGCCGATCGCGATGTTGCTGCCGTGGTCGCAGCGAAACGGCGCGTTCACGACGACGCCTTCCCCCACCTCGCCGAGCAGCTCGCGGAGCAGCCCGTCGCGCACGCCGTGCTCGTCGTGGCGGGTCGCGTTGTACCGCTCGACGAGCTCGCGGGCGCGCGCGAGGTCAGCCTGGATCGCCGGGTCGTCGGCGAGGTAGAGCTCGCCGCGGAGCATCCGCCGCTTCATCTCCGACATCGCCGGCCGAACCTACCTTGCCGCTGCGACGGCCGCTGCCGCGGCGCACGTACCTTCGGGGAACGCGACGAAGGAGGACCATGAGGCTCGGAATCGGACTCCCGAACACGATGGCCCACGAGACGGGCCGGACGCTGATGCTCGACTGGGCACGGCTCGCCGAAGAGGCGGGCTTCGACCTGCTCGCGACGATCGACAAGCCCAACTACGACTCCTGGGATCCGCTCGTCACGCTCGCGGGAGTCGCCGGCGTGACGGATCGCATCGGTCTGGCGACGACGATCCTGCAGCTCCCGCCGCGAAACGAGGTCCTCGTCGCGAAGCAGGCGGCCGTCGTCGACCAGCTCTCCGGCGGACGTCTCACCCTCGGTGTCGCGCAGGGCGGGCGGGAGGACGACTTCGAGGTGCTCGGCGCGCCGTTCCGCGGGCGGTCTGCGCGGTTCGAGGCCCAGGTCGGCAGGATCCGCGAGATCTGGGCGGCCGCCCGCTCCTCCGACCGCGACCACGGCGTGCTCGGCCCCGCGCCCGTGCAGGATCCCGGCCCGCCCGTGTGGGCGGGAGCAGGCACGCCCAAGTCGATCGAGCGGGCGGCGCGCGTCGCGGACGGGTTCGTCTTCGGGACAGCCGGGAGCGCGGCGATGCGCGAGCGAGCGCCTGGCATCCGAGAGGTCTTCGCGGCCAGCGGCAAGCCGGACGCGACCGTCGCCGGGCTCGCCTACGTCGCCGTCGGCGACGACCCGCGGGCCGCGCTCGACGAGGCTGCCCACCACGTCCTCCGCTACTACGGTCGGCTCTGGACGGAGCCGGCGAACCTCATCCACCACGGCCCGGCCGAGAGGATCGCAGACGAGCTCGGACCGTACGCGGAGGCGGTCGACGTGCTCGTCCTCTTCCCCCAGATCCCCCGGCTCGACCAGGTGGAGCAGCTCGCAGAGCACGTGCTTCCGGCGTATCACGTGGCCGCCGCGGAAGCCTCCTGAGACCGGGCGGGGCAAGCCCCAGGGCCGCATCCCCGATGCCTGCCGGCCCGCGGGGCGCCGGATCGTGGAGTGAGGACGAGGGGGAGAGCCGCCCCACCGGCTCTCCCCCAAGGCCCTGCCCCGTTCTCGCGAGGTGGGCTCTACTCGGCGCAGCCGTGCGCGAGCGCGGTCAGCTTGGCGCCGAGAGCCGGCTTCTCGGCGTGCCCGGACTCCCAGGCGGCGTTCTTCGCGTGGCCGTACGTCGTGCCGAAGCACTCCTGGATTGCGCTGCCGTAGCCGTTCCCTGCACCGGCCGCGGCCGGCACGGCCAGGGCGGCCAGCGACGCACACGTGACGATCAGCCTCTTCATGTCGACTCCTCTCGGTCGTTGGTCCTAGCCGTCAGCTCGCAGGGATGAGGACGCGGTTGATGACATGGATGACGCCGTTCGCAGCCATCACGTCCGTCTTCGTGACCCGCGTCGACCCGTTGAGGTAGACCTTCCCGCCGCGGACGGCGATCTTGACCCGCTGTCCCTCGAGCGTCTTCACCGACTTGCCGTTCAGCGTCACGACCTTCGCCGCAGGCGCCTCGCCCTTGACGACGTGGTACGTGAGCACCTTCTTGAGGAGCGCCGGATTCTTGCCGACCGCGGTGAGCGTCGACTTCGGCAGCTTGGCGAACGCCGCGTTCGTCGGTGCGAAGACCGTGTAGGTCCCCTGGCTGAGAGCCCCGACGAGGCCGGCCTTCTTGAGGAGCGAGACGAGGGTGCTGAACTGCGGCGAGGACGCTGCGACCTGTGCGATGTCCTTCGTCGCAGGGGTCGTGGGGGCCGCGGCAGCCGGCGCCGCGATCACGGCGGCGACGGCGATCGTGGCTCCCAGCATGGTGAGAATGGTGCGCAACGGAGTACCTCCTGTTCAGTTTGTGTACAGTGTCTGTATAGTTTTAGCACAGCGGTACACGGGAATGCAAATCGGATGCACCATGACCTCGACCTCTGTCTTGTATAGACTCTGTACAGAGATATGAAGCCCGGCCGAGACACCTTTCTCTCCCGCCTCGTGGTCGGCCCGAAGCGCCGGTTCGTCACCCTCGTCGCCTGGTTGCTCGTCGCAGCCGCGCTCGGGCCGCTCGCGGGCCGCTTCGAGAGCGTCCAGGAGAACGAGCCCTCGAGCTTCCTGCCGGCCGACGCCGAGTCCGTGCGCGTGCTCGAGGCATCGAAGGGCTTCCCCTCGGGTCAGCGGACCCCGGCGGTCGCCGTCTTCCGCGACCCCGCAGGGCTCGGCGCCCGCGGCAGGACGGCCGTCGAGGGGAAGCGCGCGCAGCTCGAAGCGGCGGGGATCCCGGGAGTCGCGGACGTCTCACCGGTTGTGTGGTCGCCGGACGGGACCGCAGCCGCCGTCAGCGTGCCGATCGCCGCCGGAGGCGACTCGGACCTCCTCGTCTCAGCGGTCGACGAGGTGCGCACCGTCGTCCGCGAGGGGCTCCAACCCGGCATCGAGGCGCAGGTCACTGGGCCTGCCGGGTTCTCCGCCGACGCGACGAAGGCCTTCGAGGGAATCAACTCGACCCTGCTCTTCGTGACGGCCGGGCTCGTCTTCGCCCTGCTCGTGCTCATCTATCGCAGCCCGATCTTCTGGATGCTGCCCCTGTTCACCGTCCTGCTCGCCGAGTCGGTCGTCCGAGGGCTCGGGACACTCCTCGCCGAGGCGGGGGTCGTCGTCAACGGGCAGACGGGCGGCATCCTCCTCGTGCTCGTCTTCGGAGCGGGCACGGACTACGCCCTCCTGCTGACCGCGCGCTACCGCGAGGAGCTCCAGCGCGTCGACGACAGGTACGTGGCGATGCGGGTCGCGTTGCGGCAGGGCGGCCCGGCGATCGTCGCCTCGGCCGGTACGGTGATCGCCGCGCTGCTCTGCCTCTCACTCGCCCAGGTCAACTCGACGGCGGGCCTGGGACCCGTCGGCGCGATGGGCGTCGCCGTCGCCGCGGTGGCGATGCTGACCTTGCTCCCCGCGCTGCTCCTGATCGGCGGCCGGCGCGCATTCTGGCCGTTCGCGCCGCGTGCCGGGTCGGAGCGCCCCACCACCCCGGGATTCTGGGAACGGCTCGGCCGGAGGATCGAGAGGCGCCGGAGGGTCGCGTGGATCGGCACGACGCTCGCCCTCGGCGTCCTGGCGCTGGGGACGCTCGGCCTCGACGACGACCTGACGACCGCGAACGCCTTCCGCGGCTCGGTCGAATCCGTGCAGGGCCAGCGGCTGCTCGCCGAGGCATTCCCGGCCGGGGAGAGCGCCCCGACCGTCGTCCTCGTCACGGACCCTGCAAAGCTCGTCCCCGCGCTCGCCGCCGCACGGCGCCGCGGAGGGCGTCACCCGCGTCGGGCCGCCGGAGCGCGGCGACGCAGGGGCGCGCTTCGACGTGGTCCTGGCCCAGGATCCCTTCGACAGGAGCGGCTTTGCAGCGATCGCGCCGCTCCGTCAGGACCTCAGGGCGGCGGTCGGGGATGCCGCGCTCGTCGGAGGGCCGACCGCCGAGGAAGCCGACCTGCGGACGGCCGTGGAGCGCGACACGAAGCTGCTGATCCCGCTCGTTCTCGCGGTGGTGCTCGGGATCCTCGTGCTGCTCCTGCGCTCTCTCGCCGCGCCGGTGATGTTGATCGCGACGGTCGTCCTCTCGTTCGCCGCAGCGCTCGGGGGCAGCCTGGTCCTCTTCGACCTGTTCGCGGACTTTCCCGGGGAGGACCCGAGCTATCCCCTCTTCGCGTTCATCTTCCTCGTCGCACTCGGGGTCGACTACAACATCTTCCTGATGGCCAGGGTGCGAGAGGAGGCGCTCGCGCTCCCGACCCGCGAGGCGATGGTCCGGGGCCTCGCCGTGACCGGCGGGGTGATCACCTCGGCCGGGATCGTCCTCGCCGGCACCTTCTCCGTGCTCGCGGTCCTGCCGCTCGTCGCGCTCACGCAGATCGGGATCACGGTCGCCTTCGGGGTCCTGCTGGACACGTTCGTCGTCCGCTCGATCCTCGTCCCGGCGCTGACGTTCGAGCTCGGTGAGCGCGTGTGGTGGCCGTCCCGCCGACCTCGTCGCGCGCTCGATGCGCCACGCACCGCGGCGTGTCCCCCACGCACGGGAGGCGCGTCGGGATGAGACCTCCGCCGTCGGCCGTAGGGTCATGGCGTGCCTGACTCCCCGACGAGCGTCGACGCCAAGCTGCTGCGCATCGGCGAGCTGTCGCGCCGCGTCGGCGTCCCGGTGGAATCCCTGCGCGCATGGGAACGCCGGTACGGACTGCTCGAGCCGAGCCGCACACAGGGCGGGTTCCGGCTCTACGGCGAGGCCGACGTCGCCCGCGTGCTCGCAATGCGGGCGAACCTCGATCGAGGGCTGTCCGCCGCGGAGGCGGCACGGCTCGCGCTCGCCGAGGACGCGGCGGAGCCGATCTCGTCACCCTCCCCCGTCGTCGACGCGTCCGAGCTGGCGGAGGCGCTCGAGCGCTTCGACGAGGTGGGAGCACAGCACGCGCTCGACCGGCTGTTTGCGACGCTGACGCTCGACGTCGTGCTTCGCGACGTCGTGTCCCCGTACCTGCGCGACCTCGGCGAGCGCTGGGCGAGCGGCGAGGTGTCCGTCGCGCAGGAGCACTTCGCGAGCAACCTGCTGCGCGGGCGGCTGACGGCCCTCGCGCGCGCCTGGGACCGCGGGGCAGGGCCTCGGGCGCTGCTCGCGTGCGTCCCGGGCGAGCTCCACGACCTCCCGCTCGTCGCGTTCGGCCTCACGCTGCGCGGCCACGGCTGGCGGATCAGCTACCTCGGCGCCGACACCCCGGTGGCATCCATCGTCGAGGCCGCGCGCCGGCTGTCCCCGGCCGCCGTCGTCGTCTCCGGCACCGTCGCCGGCGCGTTCGACGCGGTCGCGACGCAGCTGCGCGAGGTCGCGCTCCACGCCCCCCTCTACCTCGCCGGCGCCGCGGCACGCCCGAGAGTCGCCCGCCGCGCCCATGGCACGTTGCTCGTCGGAGACGTCGTCGCCGCCGCCGATGCCCTGGTCGCCGAGCGTCGCTGAGCGCGACGACACGAACGTCACATCAAGCCTCTCCGGCCCGCCGGGCGTCGCGGAACCGGCGCACGGCGGCCTCGTGCTCGACGATCGGGGCCGGATACCCGGTCGGCGCCAGCAGGCCGAGGCGCCACGGCTCGTGCACCTGGGGTCCCTCGATCCCCTCCAGCTCGGGCACCCACCGGCGGACGTAGGCACCGTCGGGATCGAATCGCCGGGCCTGCCGCGTCGGGTTGAAGACCCGGTTCGGGCGCGTGTCGGCCCCCGTCCCGGCGACCCACTGCCAGTTCCCGGCGTTGTTCGCCAGGTCGCCGTCCACCAGGTGCGCCGCGAAGTGCGCCGCGCCCAGACGCCAGTCCAGGTAGAGGTGCTTGGACAGGAACGAGGCGGTGACGAGCCGCGCGCGGTTGTGCATCGTCCCCGCGGCGCGCAGCTGGCGCATCCCCGCGTCGACGAGCGGGTAGCCGGTCAGCCCTTCCTTCCACGCCTCGAGCGCGTCGGGATCGTCGCGCCAGCGATCGTGCCGTCGGCGGAGATCCTCGTGGGCGGTCCGGGGGTCGGCGTGGAGCAGCTGATGGTGGAAGTCGCGCCAGCAGAGCTGGCGCGCGAACGCCTCGCCGCGAGGCTCCGCGAGCGCACGATGCGCCACCTCGAGCGGGGAGACGCACCCGAAGTGGAGGTACGCGGACAGCCCCGACGTCCCGTCGACCGCGAGGTCGTCACGGCGGCTGTCGTACTCGCCCAGGCCGTCGCGGAGCCAGGCGGCGAGCCGTGCCCTTCCCTCCGTCTCGCCGCCCGGGGGGAGGTTCGCGGCGACGTCTCCACCCATCAGGTCGTCGATCGCCGGGGCGGCCGCGTGCTCCAGGATCCGATGGGCGGTGATCGAGGGCGGGGCGGGGAGCACCGCGCGCCACGGGGCGGCGCGCCACCGGTTCCAGTACGGCGTGAACACGCGGAAGGGGCCGCCCGCATCGCCGGGGGAGACGTCCCCCGGCGGGACGACGGTGATTCCCGGGAATGCCTCGACCGCGATGCGCTGCCCGCGGGCAGCGCGCGCGAGCCGCCGCTGCCGTGTCTGGGCGAACGCGCTCACGTCCTCGCTCAGGTGGATGCGCTCCGCGCCCGTCTCGACGGCGAGGCGGAGCACCTCCGTGACGGTGTCTCCGCGGCGGACGACGAGCCCGCACCCGCGCTCCTCGAGCGACTGCCGCAGATCCGCGAGCGCCTCGAGCAGGAACGCGACACGGTTCGGCGCGCCGAAGCGGGCCAGTAGCCGGTCGTCGAGGACGAACAGCGGCGCGACGCGGCCGAGCGTGGCGGCGGCGTGCAGCGCAGGCTGGTCGTGCACGCGGAGGTCCCGCGTGAAGAGGACGACGACCGTGCGCACGGGTGTCAGATGTATCCGGCGCGCGTCGCGTGGGCGGCGGCCGCCGCTCGGGAGGACTGTCCGAGCTTGCGCAGGAGGTTCGCGACGTGCCGGTGCACGGTGTGCTCGCTGAGGACGAGCGACGATGCGATCTCCCGGTTGGAGAGCCCGGCGGCGACGAGCCGCAGCACCTCGGTCTCGCGCCGACTGAGCGGCGAGTCGCCGTTCCCGTCCACCGGGGCGGCGTCGTCGAGGAACCCGGCGAGCGCCCGCTGGAGGTCGCGCTGGTCGTCCTTCCACGGAAGGTGCGAGTCGCCCCCGAGCGCGACGAAGCGCGCATTCGGCAGCAGCGAGGCGAGCTCCCGCCCTCGGGAGATCGGGACGGTGCGGTCGCCGCGCCGGTGGAGCACGAGCGAGGGTGCGGCGACCCGGGGCAGGTAGGCCCTGGCGTCCGAGACGAGGTCGAGGTCGAGGAACGACGCGGCGACCGTCGGATCTGCGGCATGGCGCTGGTAGCGGCTCAGGGTCTCGATCTCCTCTCCGCCCCCGCGGGGGACGAAGAGACCGGCGAGCATCTGCGCGGCGAGCGTCCAGTTCACGCGCACGAAGTCGACGAGCGAGCGGCGCGTCGCCTCGGGGATGTCGTCGCGCGACGCGTACGCGCCGAAGAAGACGATCTTCCGCACCCGCTCGGGCGCCTCGACCGCGAGCCGAGCGGTCGCCAGACCCGCACAGGAGCAGGCGAACAGCGTGGCCGGCCCGTCGGTGCAGGCGTCGAGGACGGCGCCGAGCTGCGCCGCCTCGCTCTCGGGCGTGGGCGGATGCTCGAGCTCCCGGTGGGACAGGCCCGACCCGAGCCGGTCGTAGCGGACGACCCGGTGCGTTCGGGCCAGTCCCTCGAAGAACGCGCGCGCATCGGGGTCGTCCCATTCCTCCTCGAGGTGCGACACCCACCGGCCGCCGAACAGGAGGAGCGGCCCGTCTCCCGAGCTCGCATAGGCGATCCGGCGACCGTCGAGCTCGCAGAAGCGGACGTCCTGCTCCATCACCCGCGAGCATAGTGGCCCGACCGGGCCATGTCGAGAAGATGGCCCGCGAAGGGGAAGTCCCGCGGGCACTCGCTCGTCGATCATCCCACCATGCACGCACGGTACGTCGACGGAGTCACGATCAGGCAGCTGCGCCACTCCGACACGGCGACGGTCGAGATGCTGTTCGACCGCCTCGGCGCACGCTCGCGAGAGCGGCGCTTCTGTGGCGCGAAGCCCCGGCTCGCCGACAAGGAGATCGCTGCGCTCGCTCGCGTCGACGCCGACCACCACGTTCTCGTCGCCTTCGTCGACGGCGATCCCCGGCCGGTCGGGATGGCCCGGCTCGTGCGCGAGGGCCGGTCGGCCGAGATCGCCTTCGAGGTGGCCGACGAGCATCAGGGCCGCGGGATCGGGTCGGTGCTCGCACGCGAGCTCGCCGCCGACGCCCGCGCCGCGGGCATCACCCAGCTCGTCGCGACCGTCTGCGGAGACAACGCGGCCGTCGTCTCCCTGCTGCGACGAGCCGCGGAGTCGCTCCACGTCACCTGGCAGGGTGGCGAGCGCGAGTTCGTCCTCGGCCTCGAGGCCTAACCGGTCAACCGCGCGAGCGCCGCCTCGGCGTCGAGGGCCCTCCGCTCTGCGGCGTCAGCGTCCGCTCGCAGTCCGGCCGCCTTCCGCTCCGCGGCAGCGGCCGCACGAGCGAGCGTCCGCGCCTCGTCACGCGCAGCTGCGAGCGCCTCGCGCGCCTCCCGGAGGAGGGCGGGGTCGGGTCGCTCGGTCTTCCCCTTCTTCGTGCGCCCGGCGGCCGGGGCGGATCGCCGAGGCGCCGCTCCCGCCATCGCCTCGAACCCCGTCGCCTCGATCGGCTCGGTCAGCCGGCCGGCGAGCAAGAGCTCGGGACACGCTGCCGCCCCGGCACGAAGTGTCGTCGCGACGTCCCGGACGACGGCGTCCGTGGCGCGACGGCCGCCGGCGGCGAGCACCTCGCGCCCGGCGCGCACGAGATCGTCTCCCGTGCTCCGGAAGCGCTCGTCGGCATCGGGCGCACCCGCCCGGATACCCGCGGCGGCCTCCACGAGCGCGGTCATCTCGTCCCGGTGCTCGCGCGCGAGCCGGTTGACGACCCACGCCGCGAGCGCGGGCTTCCGCAGCCCCGCGACCACGGTTGCCTCGTCACGGCTGCCCGCGGCGCGGAGCCCGCGGGCGAGCGCGTCGCGCTCGCCCGTGAAGTCTCCGAGCGGCAGCCCGTAGAGCCGGTCGATCTCGATCTCGGTCTCGGTGCTCGGCTCCTCCACGCCGTGACCCTAGACGGAGTCGACCCGCCGACCGGCGTCGCCGTCGCCGTCGCTCGCATCCGTGGCTTCGGGTTTTCCCCGAGCCGCTCTCCGCACACGGCCCGATGCACCGTGGCCGCTCCGTTGCCACGATCGCGGACACGGACACCAACCGGAGTGACGGAGAAGAGGCCATGCGCCAGTCGAATCGGAAGCGCCCACCGCCGTGAGCGCAAGCAGCACGGCACAGGGCGACGAGCCGACCGGGCTCGATCGCGCGGGCGACCCGCGGGAGCCGCTCGGGCGGCTGGAACGCGACCTGCGCGCGGGCCCGGAAGGGCTCTCGACCCGCGAGGCAGGCAGGCGGCTCGTTGCGTACGGCCCCAACGAGCTCCGGCGACGCGGCGGCAGGGCATGGCCGCGGCGGCTCGCCGCGCAGTTCGTCCATCCGCTCGCGCTCCTCCTCTGGCTCGCCGCGGCGCTCGCAGTCGTCGCCGGAGCGCCGGTGCTCGGCGCGGCGATCGTCGCGGTGATCGCCCTCAACGCCCTGTTCGCATTCGCACAGGAGCGGCAGGCGGAGCGGGCGATCGAGGCGCTCGCCCGCTACCTGCCCCAGCAGGCCGCGGTGCGACGGGACGGTGAGCGACGGCTCGTGGACGCGCGGGAGCTCGTTCCCGGCGACGTGCTGCTCGTGGCCGAAGGCGATCGCATCTCTGCGGACGCACGCCTGCTCCGCGGCGACATCGACGTGGACCTGTCCACACTGACGGGGGAGTCGCAGCCCGTCCTCCGGTCGTCCGAGCTCGCCGATCCGACAGGCCCGCTGCTCGAGGCACGCGAGCTGGTGTTCAGCGGCACGTCCTGCGTCGGGGGGGAAGCCGAGGCGCTCGTCTTCGCCACGGGGATGCGAACCGAGCTCGGGCGCATCGCCGCGCTCACCGAACGTGTCGAGGCGGCGGACAGCCCGCTCGAGCAGCAGGTCCGGCGGGTCGCCTGGCTGATCGCGCTCGTCGCGGTCGGCGCCGGGCTCGCGTTCCTTCCGATCGGATGGCTGGTCGCGGGGCTCCCGCTCCAGGACGCCCTCACGTTCGCGGTCGGCCTGATCGTCGCCAACGTCCCGGAGGGCCTCCTCCCGACGCTGACGCTCGCGCTCGCCGTGGGCGTCGCAGGGCTTGCCCGCCGCGGCGCCCTGGTGAAGCGCCTGAGCGCCGTCGAGACGCTGGGCTCGACCACGGTCATCTGCACCGACAAGACGGGCACGCTGACGGAGAACCGGATGCGGGTCGTTCGCATCTGGACACCCTCGACCGAGCTCGACCTCGAAGCCGACGTCGACATCGCCGCCGCCGTCCGCGCGGACCCCGTGCTCGGCTTCCTCGGACGGGCGGTCGCAGCCTGCTCGACCGCCGAGCTCGCGACGGATCGGGCCGGGACGTCGCGCGGGGAGGCGACGGAGGTCGGGTTGCTCGAGGCGGCGCGGATGCTCCGGATCGACGTCGCCGTCGCACGTCGCGAGCACGATCGCCTCGCGCTGTATCGCTTCGACCCGAAGCTGCGGCTCATGTCGACGGTCGACAGGCGCACCGACGGAGGCATCACCGTGCACGTCAAGGGAGCGCCGGAGGAGGTGCTCGCGCGGTCGACCATGATCGGCGGCTCCCTCGACCACGCGCCGCTCTCCGACGACGACCGGCACGAGGTCCTCGCCGTGCTCGAGCGATACGCGACGCAGGGTCTCCGCGTCATCGCCGTCGCGCGCCGCCGGCTGCCGGGCGGGACGCAGCCGCCCGGGCGGCGCGAGGACGCCGAGCGCGATCTCGTCCTACTCGGGCTCGTCGCGCTCTTCGATCCTCCGCGGCCCGAGGTCGCGGCCGCCGTCGCCGACTGTCATGCCGCGGGGATCCGCATCCTCGTCGTCACGGGCGACCACGGGCTGACGGCGACCGAGATCGCCCGCAGGGTCGGGATCGGCCGGGAGGGAGACCGCGCCGTCACGGGCGCGGAGCTCGAGGGGATGACGGAGCCCGAGCTCGACCGGCTGCTTCGGGAGGACAGGGAGATCGTGTTCGCGCGCGCCTCGCCCGAGGTGAAGCTGCGGATCGCGGACGCCCTCCGCGAGGAGGGCCACGTGGTGGCGATGACAGGCGACGGGGTCAACGACGCGCCCGCGCTCCGACGCGCGGACATCGGCGTCGCCATGGGCCTCGCGGGCACCGACGTCGCGCGCGAGGCGGCGACGATGGTGCTCACGGACGACAACTTCGCGACCGTCGTCGCCGCGGTCGCGGCGGGCCGGCGGGTCTACGACAACATCCGCAAGTTCATCCTCTACATCTTCGCCCACGCCACGCCCGAGATCGTGCCCTTCCTGGTCTTCGCGCTGTCGGGCGGTGCGATCCCCCTCCCGCTCACGGTGCTCCAGATCCTCGCGATCGACCTGGGCACCGAGGTCCTGCCCGCGCTCGCGCTCGGACGCGAGCCGGCGGAGCCGGGTCTGATGGAACGGCCCCCCCGCACCCGCTCCGAAGGCGTGATCCAGCGGCCCCTCTTGTACCGCGCCTGGGTCTTCCTCGGGCTGATCGAGGCGGCGCTCGTCCTCGCCGGCTTCTTCTGGGTCCTCGTGCGCGCGGGCTGGAGCCCGGGTGACGACGTCTCCTCCGGCGCGCCCCTGCACGACGACTACCTCCGCGCGACGACGATGACGTTCGCGGGAATCGTCGCATGCCAGGTCGGCACCGCGGTCGCCGCTCGCACCGAACGGGCCTCGCTCCGCTCGGTCGGCTTCTTCACCAACCCCGCGCTCCTCGGGGGCATCGCCTTCGAGATCCTGTTCGCGATCGCGATCGTCTACGTCCCGCTCCTCCAGGACATCTTCGGCACGGCGGCGCTCGGGCCGGCGGAGATCGCGCTGCTCACCACGTTCCCCCTCGTCGTGTGGGGTGCGGACGAGGCACGCAGAGCCCGCATGCGGCGGAGCGCGCGGGCGCGGAGAACTACCGACCACGACCCGCGCGCGCGCTGATGCGTGCCGAGGCTGCGCGGGGCGACGATGACGGCGTGTTCGAGGTTCGCATTCACGGTCGCGGCGGCCAGGGCGTCGTCACGGCGGCAGAGCTGCTCTCGGTGGCGGCGTTCGCCGAGGGGATGAACGCGCTCGCCTTCCCGACATTCGGCTCCGAGCGGACCGGCGCACCCGTGACCGCGTTCTGCCGCATCTCGGACCGCCCCATCCGGTCGCGCGAGCCGATCGTCGAGCCGGACGCGCTGGTCGTCCAGGACACGACGCTGCTCCACCAGGTCGACCTCTTCGGCGGTGTCGGCCCGGACGCGTATGTGCTGATCAACACGGGTCGCAGCCTGGACGAGCTGGGGCTTTCGGAGTTCGCGGAAGTCCGCTTCCGGCCCGACCGGGTGGTGACCGTGGCCGCGACCGAGCTGGCACGGGAGCATCTGGGCAGGCCGCTGCCGAATGCCGCGCTGCTCGGCGGCTTCGCCGCCCTGACCGGGGTGGTCTCCGTGGAGTCCGTGGCGGATGCGATCCGCGGACGCTTCTCCGGCGCCACCGCGGAGGGCAACGTCGCCGCGGCCCTCGCCGCGGCAGAGGCAGTTCGCGAGGGGATGACCATCCGTGCGTGAGCAGCTCGAGGGCTCCCAGGCCGTCGCCAGGTCGGTCGCGCGCTGCCGGCCGGAGGTCGTCAGCGCCTACCCGATCTCGCCGCAGACCCACATCGTCGAAGCGCTCTCGGACATGGTCCGGACCGGTGAGCTCGCGCCGTGCGAGTACCTCCTCGTCGAGTCGGAGTTCGCCGCGTTGTCGGCCGCGATCGGGGCGTCGGCGACAGGCGCGCGCGCCTACACCGCCACCGCAAGCCAGGGGCTCCTCTTCATGGCGGAGGCGCTCTACAACGCGTCCGGGCTCGGGCTTCCGATCGTGATGACGCTGGCGAACCGCGCGATCGGCGCTCCGATCAACATCTGGAACGACCACTCGGATGCGATGTCGCAGCGGGACTCGGGGTGGATCCAGCTCTACGCCGAGTCGAACCAGGCGGCGGTCGACCTCCACGTGCAGGCGTTCAAGCTGGCGGAGGAGGTCTCGCTCCCCGTGATGGTCTGCATGGACGGCTTCGTGCTGACGCACGCGGTCGAGCCGCTCGAGATCCCTTCGCAGGAGCAGGTCGACGCCTTCCTGCCGCCGTACACGCCGCGCCAGGTCCTCGATCCGGACGACCCGGTGACGATCGGCGCGATGGTCGGGCCGGAGGCGTTCACCGAGGTCCGCTACCTCGCCCACGCGAAGCAGATGCAGGCACTCGACCTCGTGCCCGAGATCGCCGCAGAGTTCGCGGCGGCATTCGGCCGCCCCTCGGGCGGGCTCCTGCACCGCTACCGCACCGAGGGCGCCGAGACGATCCTCGTCTCGCTCGGCTCGGTGCTCGGCACGATCGAGGACGTCGTCGACGAGCTTCGCGACCAGGGTGTCCGGATCGGCGCGCTCGGGATCACGTGCTTCCGCCCCTTCCCGATCGACGAGATCCGCGAGGCTCTCGCGGGCGCCGCCCGGGTCGTCGTCGTCGAGCGCGCGTTCGCGGTAGGGATCGGCGGCATCGTCGGGCAAAACGTGCGTCTCGCCCTCGCCGGGCTTCCCGCGGTCGTCTACGACGTGGTCGCCGGGCTCGGCGGGCGCGCGGTCACGGGCCGCTCGCTCACGGGGATGATCGAGGACGTCCGCCTCGGCCGGATCGAGCCGAACCGCCTTCACTTCCTCGACATGGACTGGCAGCTCGTCGAGCGGGAGCTGCAGCGGCTGCAGGAGAAGCGCCGCTCCGGCCCGCACGCCGAGAACATCCTGCGGGACGTCGGCCTGGTCGCGGGGGGGTCGCACTGATGGCCCACCGCCCGGTCAAGTTCTTCCAGGTCGGCAGCTTCGCCGTCGGCAACCGCCTCCTCGACGAGGAGGCGCGGTCGGTGCAGTCCGACCGCGAGCGGTCGAACACGCTGACGAAGGGTCACCGCGCCTGCCAGGGCTGCGGCGAGGCCCTCGGCGCGCGGTACGTGCTCGATGCGGCGATGCGCGCGACCGAGGGCCGGCTGATCGCGGCGAACGCGACCGGCTGCCTCGAGGTCTTCTCGACGCCGTACCCGGAGAGCTCCTGGCAGCTCCCCTGGGTGCACTCGCTGTTCGGCAACGCCCCCGCCGTCGCGTCCGGGATCGCCGCCGCGCTCAAGGCGAAGGGTCGCACGGACGTCCGTGTGATCGGCCAGGGCGGCGACGGCGGCACGCTCGACATCGGCTTCGGCTGCCTCTCCGGGATGTTCGAGCGCGGCGACGACGTGCTCTTCGTCTGTTACGACAACGAGGCGTACATGAACACGGGGGTGCAGCGCTCGGGCGCGACGCCGCCCGCGGCGCGCACCGCGACGACCAAGCCGGTCGGCACCGAGCCCGGCAATGCCTTCGGCCAGGGCAAGAACGCGCCGCTCATCGCGATGGCCCACGAGATCCCGTACGTCGCCACCGCGACGGTCGCCGAGCTCCACGACCTCGAGGCGAAGGTCGAGCGCGCCATGGAGCTCCACGGCGCGCGCTACCTGCACGTCTTCGTCCCCTGCCCGCTGGGCTGGGGCGCCGCGTCGAAGGACACGATCCGCATCGCACGGCTCGCCAAGGAGACGGGCCTCTTTCCCGTCTTCGAGGCAGAGCACGGCGAGGTCGTCTCGGTCTCGAAGATCCGGCGCCAGGCGCCGGTGGAGGAGTACCTGCGGCTGCAGCGCCGCTTCGCGCACCTGTTCGGCAACCCGCCCAGGTCCGACGTGATCGAGCGGCTGCAGGCGATTGCCGACCGCAACATCCGCCGCTTCGGGCTGCTCGAGGAGGTGCCCGCCGCATGAGCAAGCCGTTCGCGATCACGCTCGACGTCGGCTCGAGCCTCGCCAACAAGACCGGTAGCTGGCGCACCGAGCGCCCCGTCTACCGCGACCTCCTTCCGCCGTGCAACAACGCCTGCCCCGCCGGCGAGAACATCCAGGCCTGGCTGTACGAGGCCGAGGAGGGCGGCGAGGGATACGAGCGCGCGTGGCAGAAGCTCATGCAGGACAACCCGTTCCCGGCGATCATGGGGCGCGTCTGCTACCACCCCTGCGAGACCGCCTGCAACCGGGCTCAGCTCGACTCGGCCGTCGGGATCAACGCGGTCGAGCGCTTCCTCGGCGACGAGGCGATCGCGCAGGGCTGGACGGTGACGGCCGACGCGGCCGCCACCGGCAAGCGCGTGCTCGTCGTCGGCGCCGGCCCCTCCGGGCTCTCCGCCGCGTACCACCTCGCCCGCCTCGGCCACGACGTGACCGTGCGGGACGCCGAAGAGCACGCGGGCGGGATGATGCGCTACGGCATTCCCCGGTATCGCCTGCCCCGCGAGATCCTCGACGCAGAGGTCGCCCGGATCGTCTCGCTCGGCGTGACGCTCGAGCTGGGCGTGAAGGTGACCGACGTCCTCGGCGCGGTGCACGACGAAGGATTCGATGCCGTCTTCCTCGCGGTCGGCGCGCACATCGGGAAGCGCGCGTACGTCCCGGCGGGGGAGGCGGCGCGGATCCTCGACGCCGTCACCGTGCTGCACTCGATGGAGGGCGAGGACAAGCCGCTCCTCGGCCGCCGCGTCGCGATCTACGGCGGCGGCAACACCGCGATGGACGTCGCCCGCACCGCCAGGCGGCTCGGCGCGACCGACGCGGTCGTCGTCTACCGCCGCACGCGCGACCGGATGCCCGCGCACGACTTCGAGGTCGAGGAGGCCGAGGACGAGGGCGTGCGGATGAAGTGGCTGTCGACCGTCAAGCGGGCCGAGCCGGGCGTCCTGACGATCGAGCGGATGGAGCTCGACGAGAACGGGTTCCCGCAGCCGACCGGCGAGCTGGAGGAGCTCGAGGCGGACGCCCTGGTGCTTGCGCTCGGCCAGGAGTCCGACCTCGCGCTGCTCGAGGGCGTCCCCGGGATCGAGGTCGACGACGGAGTCGTGCAGGTCGGCCCGAACCTCCAGACAGGCCACCCGGGGATCTTCGCCGGCGGCGACATGGTGCCGGCGGAGCGGACGGTGACGGTCGCCGTCGGCCACGGGAAGAAGGCGGCGCGGCACATCGACGCGTGGCTCCGCGCCGGGGCGTACGAGCCCGCGCCCAAGCACGAGCTCGCCGAGTTCGACGGCCTCAACACCTGGTACTACTCGGACGCGCCCCGCTCGATGCAGCCGACGCTCGAGCTGGCCCGGAGGAGCTCGACGTTCGAGGAGGTCGTCGGCGGGCTGGACGAGTCGACCGCGCTCTTCGAGGCACGCCGGTGCCTCTCGTGCGGCAACTGCTTCGACTGCGACAACTGCTTCGGCGTCTGCCCGGACAACTCGGTGATCAAGCTCGAAGGCCGCGACCGCGAGGCGGCCGGACGCGGGTACGCGTTCGACTACGACTTCTGCAAGGGCTGCGGCATCTGCGTCGCCGAGTGCCCGTGCGACGCGATCGAGATGGTGCCCGAGACGATCTGAGATAGAACTCGCGGGTGCCCGGCGAGCATGCCGTCGAGGTCGACCGCCTCCACGTCGTCCGGGGCGGTCGCGACGCGCTCGACCGGATCACCCTCGACGTCCGCCGCGGGACGGTCACGGGGCTTCTCGGCCCGAGCGGCAGCGGCAAGTCGACGCTGATGCGTGCGGTCGTCGGCACCCAGGTCGTCGCGTCCGGCTCCGTCACCGTGCTCGGAGAGCCCGCCGGCTCGAGCGGCCTGCGGCGCCGCGTCGCGTACACGACCCAGAGCCCCGCCGTGTACGACGACCTCACCGTGCGCGAGAACGTGCGGTACTTCGCGCGGCTTGTCGGCGCGTCCCCGGGGAGGGTCGAGCAGGCGATCGAGCTCGTCGGGCTCGCGGACGACGCCGGCAGCGTGGTCGGCCGCCTCTCGGGCGGTCAGCGCGCGCGCGTGTCGCTCGCGACCGCGCTCGTGGGCGAGTCCGAGCTCCTCGTCCTCGACGAGCCGACGGTCGGCCTCGACCCGCTGCTGCGGCGCGACCTCTGGGAGACGTTCCGGCGGCTGGCGGCGGACGGAGCGACCCTCCTCGTCTCGAGCCACGTGATGGACGAGGCGGAGCGCTGCGACGAGCTCCTACTCGTCCGCGACGGGCGGCTCCTCGCCCGCGGGACCGCGTCCGAGATCCGGGTCACGACGGGCGCGGACAGCATGGACGCCGCGTTCCTGCGCCTCGTCACGGCGGAGCCGGACGCATGAGCCCCCAGGCCGCGACGACCGCACGCGTGCTGCTGCAGCTCCGCCGCGACCCCCGCACGATCGCCCTGCTGCTTCTCGTCCCCACCGTGCTCATCGCCCTCCTCGACTGGCTCTTCGTCGACCAGCCGGGTGTCTTCGACCGGATCGGCGGCCCGCTCCTCGGGCTCTTCCCCTTCATCGCCATGTTCGTCGTCACGTCGATCACGATGCTGCGCGAGCGCACGACGGGGACGCTCGAGCGGCTGATGACCCTGCCGCTCACGAGGCTCGGGCTCCTCGGCGGCTACAGCCTCGCGTTCGCGCTCGCGGCCGCCCTGCAGGCGACGCTCGTCTCCGCCGTCGCGTTCCTCCTCCTCGGCCTCGACGTCGCCGGGTCACCGTGGCTGATCGTCGCGCTCGCCATCCTGAACGCCGTGCTCGGGAGCACCCTCGGGCTCTTCGCGAGCGCCTTCGCCCGCACCGAGTTCCAGGCCGTCCAGTTCATGCCCGCCTTCGTGCTGCCGCAGCTCCTCCTCTGTGGGCTGTTCGTCCCGACCGACCAGATGGCGCGGCCGCTCGAGCTCCTCTCCTATGCGCTGCCGCTCACGTACGCGTACGACGCGCTCGAGCGGGTCGCGGTCGACGGCTCCTACGACTGGCGGCTCGCGCTCGACGTCGCCGTGCTCGTCGGCTGCACGGTGCTCGCGGTCGTGCTCGGCGCCGCGACGCTGCGCAGGCGCACGCCGTAGAGGCCCTGCGGGTGCGCGTCGTCGCGGCGCGACTCGACGACGATCGCACTCCCGGTGGCGACGACGAGGGTCACGGCGATCGAGGCGGCACCGAGGAGAACGAGCTTCCGGCTCGATCCGGGAGGGGAAGGCGCCGGGGCCTCGCCGTGCCCGTGGTGGGCGTGGACGACCGCATGCCCCTGGCCCCGGGCGATCAGGTACCTGTTGAGCGGGAACGCGGCGACGAACGCGACCGCGAGCGAGAAGACGAGGGCGCCCCAGAAGAGCGGGTCGCCGAGGCCGGCATCCATCGCTCCCGGCACGGCGAGCATGACCCCGTTGTCGACGATCTCCATGACCGCGATGGAGAACGAGTCCGATGCGAACGCAAGCGGTAGAGCGACCGAGAGCGCGAGCCCCGCGCGCACGAGCGGCAGCATCGTGAGCGAGTACCCGAAGACGAATGCGAGGACGACGGAGAGCGCGATCGTCGCCGGATTGCCGAGCCCGGCCGCGGTGCCGATCACCATTCCGAGCACTTCGCCGATCGCACATCCGGTCAGACAGTGGAGCGTGGCGAGCGCCGCGACGCGGCTGAGCGAGGCGGCGCCTGGGTCGTGCCCCTCCCGATGCGCAAGATCGTGCGCCATGTGTATACCCTACCAGGGTATATAGGTCGTGTCCACCGGGAGAGCGTCCACACGCCCTCCCGGCGGCCTCGTCAGGCGGTGCGCCCGAATGCGCCGAAGAGCGCGAGGACGAGCGCAACCAGGAGGAGCGCGAGCAGGAGCTTCGACACCGCCCAGCCGCCCAGGAGCGCCAGCACGACGAGCACCACCACGATCAGCCAGATCATCTCCGCGTCTCCTTTCGTTGTCGTTCCCGGGTTGTTCCACCGATCGCCCCGTGGAAAACGTCCGACGCCGGGCGACGCCCGGGGGGTTTGAAGGAGGCAGGCAATGCCACCGCGCGAAGTGAAGCCGGCGCCGGTGGATCGAACGACCGGCGCGCGCGATAGGTTTGGCCCTGCTCGGTGCCGGGTACGACCGGGGTGCGGTGACGGATGACGGACGGACCATGAGCGACGTGAGTGGGGCCGACTTCGGGGTCGAGCGCGTCGATGCCGATTCGCCGATCCCGGTCATCGCCGTTCACGGACAGGCCGACCTTCACACCGCCCCCGCATTGCGCGACGCGCTCACGGAGGCGATCGACGACGGAGCGCCGGGGTTGATCGTGGACCTGTCCGATGCGACGTTCGTCGACTCGATGACGCTCGGCGTCCTGCTCGGCGCCGTGAAGCGGCTGCGCCCGAACGGCGGACAGCTCGCGATCGTCTGCCGGTCGCCCCACATCCGGCGGATCTTCGAGATCACGCTCCTCGATCGCGTGTTCGCGCTGCACGAGACCCTGGCAGGTGCACGCGCGGCCGCCGGGGGCTGACGTCAACGCATGAGCACCGTCTCCGAGGGCCGGGGCTCGGCGCTCACGACCATCGAGCTTCCCGCGCGGCGTGGGTACGCCGACGTGGCGGTGCTCGTGATCGGCGGCGTCGCCGCGCGCTTCGAGCTCCCGGTCGACCGCGTCGACGACCTCCTCCTGGCGGTCGACAGCCTGCTCATGCAGGACGTCCTCGGCGAGACCGTCCGCATCGAGACGGACGCCACCACGGCGACGCTCGTGGTGCGGGTCGGCCCGTTCTCGCCGGGCAGGCTCGACGACGCCGGGCTGCGCCGTGTGCTCGCCCGCCTCGTCGACACGATCGAGGAGGTGCCGGCCGGAAGGCAGGACGCCGTGTCGATCGAGCTCGGCGTCACCGCCGCCGACCGCGACGGATCGTGACCGTGGCACAGGACGTCGACTTCGTCGCACTCATCGAGGCGTACCGGGCCGGCGACGAGAAGGCGCGCGACGAGCTCGTCGAGCGCTACATGCCGCTCGTCCGGAGCCTCGCCGCGCGATACTCGGGCCGCGGCGAGCCGCACGAGGATCTCGTGCAGGTCGGGTCGATCGGTCTGCTCCTCTCGATCGAGCGCTTCGACACGTCTCGCGAGGTCCAGTTCACGACGTACGCCGTGCCGACGATCGTCGGCGAGATCCAGCGTCACTTTCGCGACCGCTCGTGGGCGCTCCACGTGCCCCGGCGGATGAAGGAGCTGAGCTCCAAGCTGAGCCGCGTGATCGAGGCCGAGACGGCCCAGCGCGGGCGCGCGCCGACGATCTCCGAGCTGGCCAAGGTCACGGGAGCCGAGGAGGACGAAGTGATCGAGGCCCTCCAGACGTGGGAGGCCCATTCCACGCTCTCGCTCTCTCAGCCGCTCGGCCACGAGGGACGGGAAGAGACGATGCAGGACGTGGTCGGCTCGGACGACGAGGGCTTCGCCGAGGTCGAGGACAGCGCCCTCGTGGAGGCGGGTCTCGACGCGCTCGACGAGCGGGAGCGCCTCATCGTGGAGCTGCGGTTCTTCGAGGGGCTGACGCAGTCCGAGATCGCGGCCCGCGTCGGCATCTCCCAGATGCACGTCTCCCGTCTCCTGCGCAAGGCTCTCCACGCGATGCGCGGGCGCCTGGAGGACTCGATGCGGGGGAACGTGGCGTGAGCGCCGACGTCGTGACCCTCGCGATCCCGGCGCGGACGGAGTACCTCATCCTCGCTCGCCTCGCCCTGGCGGGGATCGCGCGTGAGGCTCTCATCGACCAGTCGACGCTCGCGGACCTGAAGCTCGCGGTGACGGAGGCGTGCGGCAACGCCGTCCGCCACGCGAACCCGGCCGCGGACGGCGTCGTCCGGGTGCGGTACTCCGTCGAGGGCGACGCCATCGAGATCCGCGTCGAGGACGACGGCCCCGGGATGCCGGCCCCGTTGGCTCGGGACCCCGCCGCACTCGAGCTGTCGGAGAGCGGCATGGGGCTGGCGATCATCGACGCGCTCGTGGACGAGGTCGAGATCGGCACCGGAGCGGACGGCCGAGGGACGACGGTGCGCATGCGGCGACGGCTGTCGGGCAGCCCGGCGCAGTCAGGCTGACGTCCGCCCGCGGCAGGCGCAACGTCCGGATCGCAGGCGCGGCTCGTGCCTCGCCGCTCCGCGCGGCGACGAGCGGGACGCAGGGCGGGAGGAGGGCGGGCCCGCCGTGCGTCTCGCTCGCTGCCGCGCGGGGGTCGAGCGAGGTCGTGCGAAACCTCGACTACCCCGTCCTGCCGGAATCCAAACCTCCCGTGTCCCGCTCGCGCCGATATCGCGTCGCGTCAGGCGTCGAGCGCAGCGGCACGGGTCGGATACGTGGTGAGGATCGTGTCCAGCCCGGTGATCTGGAAGATGCGCTCGGCGTTTCCGCGGGGAAGCACGACAGCGAGGTGGCCGTCCGCCTCGCGCACACGGCGGAGCAGGCCGATGATGCATCCGAGCACCGTCGAGTCCAGGAACGACACCTGGGTGAGGTCGAGCAGCAAGGTGCGGTTGCCTGCGCTCTCGACAGCATCGGCGAACAGCTCGCGCAGGCGGGGGGCATCGTGGGCGTCGAGCTCGCCCCCGAGCGTGACCACGCACCGTCCGTCCAGCAGTTCGTAGTGATCGCTCATCGCAGCTCCATCATGCCCGGAGGCGCCGCTCTCGGCGCCTCCGGGCATTGTGTTTTGTCTCGAAAGAGTCCGGTCAGCGCTCGACGACGCGGTCCCGGTCGCGCACGATGGTCTCCCGGTCGTGGCCCCCGAAGCCGCCCCAGCTCGACCAGAAGACGAGTGAGATGAGGCCACCCGCCGCGCCCACCACCATGAGGATGACGCCGACCGTGTTGATGTCGATTCCGGAGACCTCGGCGCTCACGGCCCAGGTCAGGATCGCGCCGACCGCGATCAACAGCAAGCTCACACCTATACCCATCTGTTCACCTCTCCTCTTCCCGCGCCCGTCGGATCCGGGCGGGGCTCGCTGGCTCGAAACGTGTGCAGATGGGTACCCGCCCCGACCGCCGTGGAAACCTGCTTTCCCGCCTTTCCTGGCAACACGCGACCGCGGCAAGACGGAGGGGGTCGGCGTACCGACCCCCTCCCGCGGCTCGTCCGACTCCTCGAACGGCCGAGCCGCTTCTCCCCACTGTGGGGGTGGTTCCCGCTCGGATCGCGACGCAAACGCCACGGGCGTTTCCCGTCGAGGCACACGTGGTAACCGCTCCGTATGGACCCCCTGCAGGGAGACGATGCACGCGACGACCGGCCGCTCTTGCTGTTCTTCTCGAGCCCCCGCTCGGGGCAGGCACGACGGATGGCAAGCCTGGTCGCGTGGTTCGGCGTCACGGAGAAGAAGCGGCTGCGCGTTGTCGAGGTCGACGTCGAGGCATACGGCGAGCTCGCGCGCGCGCTGGAGGTCACGACCGTGCCGACGCTCGTCCTGCTTCGCGACCGCCGCGTGCTCGATCGTCGCGAAGGGCGCACGACCGGCCCCGAGATCACACGCATGCTCGCGCGGCATCTCCCGCGGCGGGAGTCCTCCCGCAGCGGCGACCCGGCGGGGCCGCCGCAGGGGGACGAGGAGGGGCGGGCGGCGTGAGGCCGCCCGCCCCGTCGTTACAGGAGGACGATCAGCAGGACGATGATCAGGATGACCAGAAGCGTTCCGGCACCGATGTACATGGTCGAGAGGCTCCTTTCCCAGCCGGGCACCGCACCAACGGGATGTCCACGGGTGGCGCCGCGCATGTCGGGTGATCGGGCATGGGCGCCACGTACCCGGACGCTCCGAAGGGCAAACTGCCTCGTCTCCGAAGCGCGTCTAGATGGTTGTCATTGGCGTGACGTCCGGGGGCGTCCCAGACCAAGTCGGGCGCACCGGCCGGGTACGGCCAGTACCCGAAGGTACGGGCCGTGTCCGGACGGGGTGATCCGACGCCGCGTCTGGGGCGCCATCCGGTTCGCGCCAATTGCCGATCAACCATCTAGCTGCGCGCGTCCGGCACGCTCGCGAGCGCGGCGTCCAGGCTCGGAACCAGCAGGTCCGACTTGAACCCGGCGACGCGGAACGTCCAGTCGGCAGGCGTGTCGGGAGGCGAGACGATCAGGAGTGCCCGGTTGTCGGCTACCAGGTGGCGGTGACCCCGGTCGATCGCCCTGATCCCCGAGCTGTCCAGGTAGGAGACATCCGTGAGATCGAGGACGACGGACGGCGCCCGTGTCGCCTCGACCGCCGCCTGCACGGCGTCGGCATTGGTGAGGTCGACTTCGCCGCCGACCTGGATCACGTCGATGCCGTTGCGGTCGCGGCGGGTGATCTCGACGATGCCGTCGCCCGTCATGCCGAGGCGGCCTCCCGTGCGGGCTGGGCCATGCGGACCACAGTAGCCGCGCCCTCGTGCGCGATCGAGACCTCGTCCATGATCGCCCGTATGATCTCGAGGCCCCTGCCCCGGTCCGTGTCGCGCCGGGGCTGACGCCACGCTCCCGTGTCGCGCACCGTGATCTCGAGCCGATCGTCCGCGAGGCGCGCCATGACGGTGACGATGCCGGCACCGTCACTCCCGTATCCGTGCTCGACGGCGTTCGCCGCGGCCTCGGAGACCGCGAGGACGACCCCACGCTCCACATCCTCGGCGACGCCGTGCTCGGCCAGCCAGCCACGCAGCTGCTCGCGGAGATCCGCGAGCTCGGACGGCGCTGCAGGGAACGAGCGGCTGAACATGGCTGCCGTAGGGATGCGATGAACCGTGAGGACGCAAACATCGTCGTCGTGGTGCTGGTCGATCAGGCGATCGCAGATCTCGTCCGCGAGCGCGGGGGCACCGAGCGCACCCAGCCGCGCGACGTCCGCCAGATGCTCGAGGCCGGCGTCGATGCTCTCCGACCTGCGCTCGACCAGGCCGTCCGTGTAGAGGATGAGCGTCTCCCCTTCCGCGAGGTGCTCCTCCGCCTCGCCGCGCCGGTCGCCGAGCATCGACCCGAGCGGCGCGGAGCGGCCGTCCCACAGGTACCGGGTACGGCCGTCCGGCGAGATCACGAGGGGCGGCGGATGCCCGGCGCACGCGTACCGGAAGTCACCGGAATCGCAGTCGAGGTCGACGAATGCGAGCGTGGCCGTCGCCGCCGACGGCACGTTCTCGACGAATGCGTCCAGGTGATCGAGCAGCTCGGCGGGCGCCGACGTCTGCGCGAGCGCGCTCACGGCTCCGCGCAGCTGACCCATGGCCACTGCGGCCTCGAGCCCGTGCCCGACCACGTCGCCGACGACGAACGCCGCCGATCCCGAGATGAGCGAGAACGCGTCGTACCAGTCGCCGCCGATCTCGAGCGCAGCCGTCCCCGCCCTGTAGGCGGGCGTGGCGACGACCTTCTCGAAGTCGGGGAGCGCGCCGCCGAGCAGACCGAGCTGCAGCGCGTGCGACACGCCGCGCTCCCGCTCGTACAGGAGGGCGTTGTCGAGCGCGAGCGCCGCCCGGCCGGCGATCTCGCGTGCGACGGTCGGCGCGAGCACGGGTTTCCAGTCGGCGCCGGCGGCGATGCGGAGCGTCAGCGCGCCGAGGCTGCGCCCGCGGGCGCGAAGCGGGAGGACGAGGAGCGACGGCGGGACGGAGGAGTCGCCCGCCGACGACACGCCGGGGCTCGACTCGCGCCCGCTCGACACCACCCGCTCCACCCACTCGCTCCAATGCTGGTCGTCCACCAGCTCCGCGGGCCGTGAGCCGCCGCTCGCGACCTCTTCCACCACGCCATCCTCGTCGAGGAGGTGCACGGCGGCGAAGGTCGCCCGCCCGTCGATCAGCTCCTCGACGATGCGGCGCGCCCGCCCGGTCACCGTCGTTGCTCGTTCGAGCGACTCTCCGAAGAGCGCGAGGAACGAGTTGTCCTCGGCGACGCGCTCCGCCTCCGTCTGCAGCCGCGCCCGCTCGAGCGCGACCCCGGTCTGCTCCGCGATGCCGAGGAGCAGGGGCCGCCGGTCCGCCGAGGTCCAGCGCCTCCGCCGCGACGCCGCGAGGATCGCACCGACGACCTCGCCCCGCGCCGCGCGGAGCGGGAGCGCGGCGAGGGACTCGGCGCCGATCCGGCGCCGTTCCTCGGCGAGACCGGGATAGCGGGCGTCGTACTCCTCGGCCGTGTCGATCGTGACGAGCGCCCGGTCCTTCATCGCATCCGAGACGAGCCCCGACCGCTCGAGCGGATCGAAGCCGAACCGAGCCGCGTCCGGGAGGGCGGACGACGCGAGCACCTCGAGGCTCGAGGACTCCGAGAGCGACCACACGAAGGCGACATCCGCGCCGAATGCCTCGATCTCCGAGACGGTGGCCGATGCGACCTCCGCGGCGGTGGTGGCCGCGGCGAGCCGCGCGGCGTGACGCTCCATCAGCTCGGCCTGGAGGCGCGCGTCCCGCTCGGCCTCCAGCAGCGCCGCCCGCTCGAGCGAGCGCGTCGAGCTCCTCGGCGATCGCGTCGAGGAGGTGCCGCTCGTCGTACGTGAGGAGGCGGTCCTCGTCGAATGCGACGCCGACGGCTCCCATCGCGCGTGGAAACGGAACGACGACCATCGACGCCACGCCGGCGAGCAGCTGTTCGACCTCGGGCGGGTACGCGTCATGGATGCTGTCGCGCCCGTGCAGCTCGACCGCGCGCCGCTGACGCATCGCGTCCGCCGTCGGCGTGGAGGTCGAGCGCGGCACCGGCCGCCACGTCCATGCGTCACGGCCGAGCCCCGCCGGGACCTTCAGCGTGCGCACGTCGTCCCCGGCCACGAGCCCGACGGTGGCGAGCGCAGCGTCGAACGCCTCGAAGAGGAACGGGATGGTCGCCTCCGCCACTTCTGTCGGGAGCGCTGCCCGCGAGAGGCTCGTCGTGAGGCGCTGCAGGATCTCGGCACGGCGCCGTGCGTCGTCGTCGACCGCACGGAGCCGCGCACGCTCGAGGGCGACCCCGAACTGCTCCGCCACGCCGACGAGAGCGGGCCGCATCTCGGGGACGAGCCAGCTCCGCGCCCGCGATCCGGCGACGAGCGCGCCGACGACCTCCCGGCGCGCCCCGAGCAACGGGACGGCGAGCAGCGCCTCGAGCGGGACGGGCTGCGACAGCTCGCCGAGTCGCGCACGGAGCTCGTCGTCCGTGAGCTGGATCGTCAGGCCCGTCGAGATCGTCTCACTCGCGATCTCGTCCGCCGCGCCGAGATCCTGCGGCTCGCCCTCGGCTGCGAGCCGCTGCACCTCGTCATCGCGCCGGACGTAGAGGGCCACGAGGTCGACGCCGGCTGCGGCGAGGTCGGCGACCGTCGTCGCCGCCAGCTCCGGCGCCGTGGCGTCGGCGCCGAGATGCCCCGCGGTCCGCCCGAGGAGCTCCGAGCGCTCGCGCGCCGCGCGCTCGGCGTCGTGCACGCTGCGCAGCCGCCGCTCCGACGCGACCCGGGCCCAGGTGAACATCGCAAGCATCAGGGCGAGAATCGCCCCGCCGACGAGGATCGCCAGCGAGGAGGAGCGGGAGACCGGCTCGCCGCGCGCCGTGACGAGCCACCGGCGGCCGCCGAGAGCGATCGAGCGGGTCGCGCCGGTCGACGGGGCGTCGTCCGTGGCGAAGACCGTGGTGTCGCCGACCGTGACCCGGGCGCGGACGTCCGACGGCAGCCGGGACAGAATCGCGGCGATCACGTCCCTGCTGAACCAGGTCGTCACGTACCCGATCGGCGCACCGTTCTCCTGGTCCGGCGGGTAGACCGGCCGGAACGCCTGAAAGCCGCGCCCTCCGAGCACGAACGGGATGTCGCCGGTGAACACGGTCTGCCGCGTGGCCCGGGCGCGGTCGAGGAGGCTCCGGCGCACGGGGGTGCTCGCCAGGTCGAACCCCAAGAGGCCGGTCAACTCCCCGTCCTCCGGCCAGACAGCGACCACCGGGACATACGTGCTCCGCGCGCCCGCGGCTCGCAGCGTGCCGCGACGCGCGACCTCCGTGATCCGCCTGCGGGTCACCCTCTCGAAGTCGGCCCGCCCGTCTGCCGGGACGATCTCCGCGAGCGCAAGCCCGGCGGTCGCACCGATCGAGCCGACGGCACGCGCGTAGGCCTGGAAGCTCGAGCGGTCGACGTCGCCGTTCGCGTCGACCAGGCCTGCGGCTGCCCGCAGGCTCGTGAGGACACGGCCGACGCTGTTCTCGAGGGCCTCGTCGACCGTCTGGGCGGCCCGGTCGTCCTGGACGCGCGCACGGTCGTCGGCACGGGTCCACAGCAGCCATGCCACCGCGACGGTCGCGACTGCGACGAGTACGACGAGCGAGCCGCCGACGATGGTCGGCGCGGCGACGCGAGGCTTCACCCGTGGAGGGATACCACGCCGGCCCTCACGGGCGCCGCCCGCATTCAGAGGCCTGCGGGGAAGGCGTAGCTCGACGGGAGCGGCCGCGGCAGCTGCATCCGCGTCCCGAATGCCACGACGATCTCCGCATGAGGGGCAAGCGGCAGGACACGCGGGTCGCCCGTGTACGGGCGCCCGTCCGTGTAGACGCGGAGGCGGTCGGCCCCGCTCGCGCAGTAGCCGCCGAGGCATCGGCGCGTCAGGCGGACGCCCCACACGCCGAAGAGCTGGCCGAGCGTGAACGTCCGGACCTGGGGCGACTCGACGTGGACGATCCCGGACGCGTCGTGCGTGTGGAGCGGCGAGATGAAGCCCTGCGCCGCGGCGATCCCGATCCCGGCCGGAACGGAGACACGGCGCCCGTGGACGAACACGTCGAGATGCTGGTGGATGTGGAGCGCGGTGCCCTCGCGGCCGAGGGCGGGCAGGCCGAGCGCCTGCAGCCGCACGCGAAGCCGGCCCGTGTTCGCCGGCCAGGGCGAGGCCCCGGTCAGCGCGCCCGGGAGCGCGCCGGCGGGCGGCGGCGCCGCCGCTGCCCCGCTCCGCTGCGGTCCGAACAGCGCGACGACGCCGACGGCCGCCAGGAGCGCGACGGCGCCGAAGGCCGAGACGAGCGCAAGCCGCGAGCGAGGACGGTGGAGGCGCTCCGGCACGAAGCTCGACGCTCCTGGCGCTCGTCTGCGCGCCCGACGCCGAGGACCGCGGTCGTGAGAACCACGATCGAGACGGCGTCGACGATCTCGCGCTCGAGCAGCGTCACGCAGGCTCGACCTCTCCCGCCCTCGGCGTGACCATCGCACCGGCAAGCATCGCCTTCGCGGCGACCGCGACCCATCGGCCGAACGGACGACCGGCGAGACGATGGAGGGCTCGTCCACCGACGACGGCACCCCGCCAGCGCGATCGCCCGAGCGGGCGATCCTGCCCGCGCGTCCGGGGAGAGACGATTTCCTCGACGCATTCCCCCCTCCGAGCCCAGGAGCACGTCATGAGACGCACACTCGCAGTCGTGGCCGCCGCCGCCGTCGTGGGGGGCGCGGTAGGCGCGGCGGTGGGCATCGCCGTGGACGGGGGCCGCTCGAGCGCCCCGGCCGCCCTCCCCGAGGCGCCGGTCGCCGCGCAGCCCACGAGCGCGGTCCGTGCCGGAACGGCGCTCTCGCCCGAGGCGATCTACCGGCTCGACTCGCCCGCCGTCGTCGTGATCACCGACACGGTCACCCAGGTCGTCCCGCCCACGTTCTTCTCACCCGGCAGCAAGCAGCAGTTCGGCGCCCTCGGCTCCGGCTTCGTCGTCGACCGCCGCGGCGACATCGTCACGAACGACCACGTCGTCCAGGGCGCCCACGACATCCGCGTGGGATTCAGCGGGGGCGCGACCTACGCCGCGTCGGTCGTCGGTACCGACCCGACCACCGACATCGCCGTCGTGCGCGTCAAGGCACCGGCGTCGGCACTCCACCCGCTCACGTTCGCGAGCTCGGGCAGCATCCTGGTCGGCGACCGTGTCTACGCGATCGGGAACCCCTTCGGTCTCGAGCGGACGATGACGGCGGGCATCGTCAGCGCCACCGGGCGCGACATCCAGGCCCCGAACGGCCACACGATCGCGGGCGCGATCCAGACCGACGCGCCGATCAACCACGGCAACTCCGGCGGGCCGCTGCTCGACCGGTACGGGCGCGTGGCCGGCATCAACGCGCAGCTGGAGGGCGGCACCGTCGACGCGAACGTGGGGATCGGGTTCGCGATCCCCAGCTCGACCGCGCGGACGGTCGCCAGCGAGCTGATCGCGCACGGGCACGCGGCGCATCCCTGGCTGGGCGTCGAGATCGAGACGATCGAGCCGAGCGTCGCGCACGTCGTGCGCGGGCTTCCCGCCCACGGCGTCGTCGTCCTCCACGTGACGAAGGGCGGCCCGGCGGCGAAGGCCGGGATCGTCGCCTCGACACGGCGGGTCACGGTGGGCGGCGTGACCGCCTTCACCGGTGGCGACTCGATCGTGGCCGTGAACGGCAAGCCGGTCTCGTCGTCCGGCCAGCTGTCCGATCTGCTCGCCCCGCTCGCGCCCGGCGACCACGTGAAGCTCCAGGTCGTCCGGGGCACGTCCACCCGCACGGTCGACGTCACGATCGGGAACGTCCCGGGGTAGTGCGGGGAGCGTACGATGAGCGAGGTCACCATGCAGGAGCAGGGAAAGAGGCGGGTCACGGTCGTCGTCGCAGACGACCACCCGCTGTACCGCGAAGGCGTGGTAAGGGCGCTCCTCGCGAGCGGCAGCGTCGAGATCGTGGCCGAGGCGGAGGACGGCCGCTCCGCCCTCGCCGAGATCCAGGAGCACCAGCCCGACGTCGCCCTGCTGGACTACAAGCTGCCGGAGCTCGACGGCGTCGCGGTCACGCACGCGATCGTCCGCGAGCAGCTGCCGACGCGCGTCCTGATCGTGTCCGCGTTCACGGACAGTGGCGTCGTCTACCGCGCGCTCGAGATCGGGGCGGCCGGCTTCGTCTCGAAGGAGGCGCGGCGCGAGCAGATCGCGGACGCGGTGCTCGCATGCGCGCGCGGGGAGAACGTCGTGCCGCCGGACGTGGCGGCGGGTCTCGTCTCGGAGATCCGGCTCCGCAAGCAGACCGACGCCCCTGCGCTCACGCCGCGCGAGCAGGAGATCCTGCACCTGATCGCCGCGGGCAAGAGCCTGCCCCAGATCGCGAAGGAGCTCTACCTCGGTCTCACCACCGTCAAGACGCACGTCCAGCACCTCTACGAGAAGCTCGGAGTCTCGGATCGGGCCGCTGCCGTGGCGAGCGCGATGAGGCGAGGGCTGATCGAGTAGGGCAGTGGAGCGCGCGACCTTCCCCGGGTCGTCCGGGGATGCAACCGCCGAGGCGGAGCGCGCCGTCGCGTGGCTCCGGCTGCCGGCGATCGGGCTGATCGCCCTCGGCGAGAGCATCGGCCCGAACGAGCAGCGCACGTGGTTCCTCGTCATGCTCGCGCTCTTCGCCGCGTGGAGCGCCGGCGTGCTGGCCTACGTGCATCTTCGTCGCGCCGGCGACCGGTTCGCCCTGACCGCGACCGCGGTCGACATCGTCGCGATCGGCGTGCTGGCGGTGCTGTCGGGCGGGGCGTACTCGCACGCGCGGCTCGCCCTCTTCCTGATCCCGGTGGCCGTCGCGTTCCGCTTCCGGCCGGCGTTCACGGCGCTCGCGGTCGTCCTCACGACCGCGACCTACGTGATCCAGGCCGTCGTCCACCCCGGAACCGCTCAACCCGCCGTGACCCGGTTCATCGTCACGCAGGCCGGGTACCTCGCGTGGGTCGGCGTCGCGTGCGTCATGCTCTCGCTCCTCCTCGAGCGCCGCACCGAGCTCGCCGCACGGCTCGCGGCCGACCGGTCGCGGCTGCTCACCGACGCGCTCGAGGCCGAGCAGCGGGAGCGCAAGGCGCTCGCCGAGGCACTCCACGACCATGCGATCCAGAACCTCCTCTCGGCCCGGCACGAGCTCGAGGAGGCCGGCGAGACGCTGACGCATCCCGCCCTCGCGCGTGCGGACGACGCGCTCGTCGCCGCCGCGGGACAACTCCGCGAGGCGGTCTTCGACCTCCATCCCTACGTGCTCGAGGCCGCCGGTCTCGAGGCGGCGCTGCGCTCGGTCGCGCAGGAGGCCGCCGCCCGCGGCCGGTTCCGCCTGCGGCTCGACCTGCACGGCCCGGGGCACCACCCGCACGACCAGCTCGTCTTCTCGGCGGCGCGTGAGCTCCTCTCGAACGTCGTGCGCCACGCGAGCGCGTCGGAGGTCGGCGTGCGCCTGGCCGAGCGCGACGGCGAGCTCGTGCTCGTCGTCGAGGACGACGGGCGCGGCTTTCCGTCCGGGCGCCCGGAGGAGCGCCTCGCGAACGGCCATATCGGCCTCGCCGCGCAACGCGTCAGGGTCGAGGCGGCCGGCGGTCGCATGGAGCTGCTCTCGACACCCGGCGACGGCACGCGGGTCGAGGTGCGCGTCCCAGACAGAACCGCGGACCCCGACCGAGACGGCGGCTGAGGCGGCCTCGCCTGGTCGATCCTGCGGTCGGACGATTGCGACCCCGGTCAGCGGCGTGGATCATCGGTGCATGCTGCCCGAGCGCAACACGACGGAGGGGGTCGAGTCAACGCTGCAGGTCGTCGTCGCGCAGCGCGTCGCCCAGGCGACGGTGACGGGCTTCGGCTTCTGCGAGGAGTGCGGCCACGCCCTCACCGAACGGCAGAAGGTCGCGCTCCTGACGGCGGCGATGCTCGAGCTCGACGGGATGCGCGACGAGGTCGGCGGGGTCGTGCACGTCGAGCGGCTCATCGCAGAGCTGCGCGGCGTCGACCGATCGTAGGAGCCCCCGCCCGCCCGAGGCGCGGGCCGATGCGGCTTCACCGCCGCCCCGGCCACCGGCCGTCGTCCGATCGGGGATCCGCCCGTCCGCCTGACGCCCGAGTCCGAGCGTACCGGCGATCGTCTTTCCGCAGGATCGGCCGGAAACGCTGCTGCGTGCAGCGTGGCTGTATGGACTTCGACGCGAGCTCGCTCTCGCACCGGCGACGTCGATGACGACGACCGCCGATCCGGTCCTGGAGGCGTGGCCGGGTGGCGCGCCGCGGGGCGAGCTCGTGTCGATCGCGGGCAAGACGCCGTTCCAGCTCTTCTGGGAGCGCTTCAGGGAGGACCGGGTCGCGCTCACCGCGCTCGGCTTCATCGTCTTCGAGATCCTCGTGGCGGTCCTTGCGCCGTGGATCGTGAGGCTCCTCGGGCACCCGCCGAACGCGCAGTACCCCGAGACGCTCGACCCCAACTTCGGGACGCCCACCGGCCCCTCCCGCGACTTCCTGTTCGGCGTGGACCCGGTCGGGCGGGACGTCTTCGCCCGGGTCGTCTACGGCGCGCGCGTCTCACTTCGAGGTCGCGCTCATCGCAACCGCGCTGTCGGTCGGCCTCGGCGTCGTGGCGGGCCTGCTCGCCGGCTTCCACCGCGGCACCGTCGACACCGTCATCTCGCGCGTGATCGACGTCACGCTGGCCTTCCCGATCCTCCTGCTGGCTCTCGGCATCGCCTCGTCGTGCTCGCTGGGGAACGGCTGCGCGCGGGGGCTGATCAAGCCCGGCCTGTCGACGGTGATCGTCGCGATCGTGGTCGTCAACTGGACGTACATCGGCCGCATCATCCGCGGCCAGGTCCTCTCGCTGCGCGAGAAGGAGTTCGTGGAGGCGGCACGGGCAGCGGGGGCGGGGTCGACCGACGATCATGTTCCGGGAGCTGCTGCCGAACCTGGTGGCCCCGATCATCGTCTACTCGACGCTCGTGCTCCCGCAGAACATCCTGCTGGAGGCGGCGCTCTCGTACCTCGGCGTCGGCATCAACCCGCCGCAGGCGAGCTGGGGCGAGATGCTCGCCGAGGCCACGCCGATCTTCGCCACCGCCTGGTGGTTCTTCCTCTTCCCGGGGCTCGCGCTCCTCCTCACCGTGCTGGCCTTCAACCTGCTCGGCGACGGGATCCGCGACGCCCTCGACCCGAAAGCGGCATGACCAACCCCAACGCTCGAAGGAGGAGCGATGTCCGCACACACAAGGGCCGCCGGCCGCCGCCGCTTCGCGGTGACGGCAGCCCTTCTCACGGTGGCGCTCTCGGCGCTCACCGCAAGCGCCGTGGCTGCCCCGAGCCGGCACGCCGCGCAGCGGCAGGCCGGAGGGACGATCACCGTCCTCTCCGCCGGCGACGTCGACCACATCGACCCGGGCCAGGCGTACTACTCGTTCACGTACGAGATCTCGTATGCGACCCAGCGGCCGCTGCTGTCGTACAAGCCGAACAGCATCAACGCGATCCCCGACCTCGCCTCGGCGATGCCCAAGTACACGAACGGCGGCAAGACGGTCACCGTGCACCTTCGGCCGGGCGTCCGCTTCAGCCCGCCCGTGAACCGCGCGGTGACGTCCGCCGACGTGAAGTACGCGATCGAGCGCGCCTTCGCCTCGAGCGTCGCGAACGGCTACGCGGGGGCGTACTTCGGCGACCTGGTCGGCGCTCCGTCGAAGGCGACGAAGGATGTCCCGAACATCCGGGGCATCCGCACCCCGAACAAGAGCACGATCGTCTTCGAGCTCAAACGGCCCGACGGAGTGTTCACCGGCTCGCTCGGGCTGCTCATGACGGCACCGGTCCCGCGCGAGTACGCGCAGCGGTTCGACGCCCAGACGACGTCGACGTACGGCATGCACCAGGTTGCGACCGGGCCGTACATGATCCGCAACGACGCGTCGGGGAACATCAACGGCGTGGGCTACAAGCCGGGCCAGCTGATCGACCTCGTCCGGAACCCGAACTGGAACCCGAAGACGAGCTGGCGTCCCGCGCACGCCGACGAGGTGCTCTTCAAGGAGGGCTACCAGGACCCGACCGTCATGACCCGGACGATCCTCTCCGGCTCGGCCGACGTCAACGGCGACACACCGCCCCCGCCGGCGGAGCTCAAGTCGATCCTTCAGAGCTCCACGCAGCGCAAGCAGCTCCACTTCACACCCACCGGCGGGAGCCGCTACGTCGCGCTGAACACGAGCAAGCCGCCGTTCGACAACCTGTACGTGCGGCAGGCGGTCGCGTACGTCCTCGACCGTAACGCCATGCGCCTGACGCGCGGCGGCGCGATCGACGGTCGCATCGCGACGCACTTCATCGACCCGAGCTTCAAGGCCCAGGGCTTCACCCAGGCCGGCGGCCTCGGATTCGATCCGTTTCCGAGCCCCGGCTTCAGCGGCAGCGTCGCGAAGGCGAAGGCCCTGATGCGGAAGGCCGGCTACGCGAACGGGATGTTCAAGGGCCCCCAGGTGACGATGGTGTCCGACAACTCCCCGCCCGGCTCGAACACCGCGCAGGTCGTGGCCGCCGACCTGGCCAAGATCGGCTTCGACGTGAAGACGATCTCGGTCACGCACGCGACGATGTACACGAAGTACTGCAACGTGCCGAAGAACGAGCCGAACATCTGCCCGAACGTGGGCTGGCTCCCGGACTTCCACGAGCCGCAGACCGTGCTCGACGTCACGTTCGCGGGGAACAGGATCACGCCCGTCAACAACTCGAACTGGCCGCTCCTGAACGACCCCAAGATCAACGCGGCGATCGCGCACGCGAAGACGATCGTCGCACCGCAGGCCCGCTGGGCCGCGTGGGGCAAGATCGACAGGATGGTCACGCAGTCCGCGGGCGCGATCCCGTGGATCTGGGAGAACTTCCCGTCGCTCTACTCGAAGCGCGTCACGCCCGCGTCGGAGCTGTGGAACGGCGGGTCACCCGACGTGACGTTCATGTCCGTGTCGAGCTCGTAGAGGCGCCACGTCCACCACGCTCGACAGCACGCCCCTCCCCTCCTCCCCCGAGGCACGCCCGCCCGGGGGAGGAGGGGCGATCGTCCGCGCGATCGGGGCCGTCGCCTCGTCGTCGATGCTCCACTACATCGCGCGCCGCATCCTCTGGGGCGCGTTCCTGCTCGTCGTCGTCAGCGCGCTGACGTTCCTGATCTTCACCATCTTCCCCTCGGCCGACCCTGCCGCCCTCCGTGCCGGGAGGCAGGCGACCCCGGAGCTGATCGCCCAGATCCGCTCGAACCTGGGCCTCGACAGGCCCGTGTACGTGCAGTACTGGCTCTTCCTCAAGGGCCTCGTCCTGCACTTCGACCTCGGCTACTCGTACCAGAACAGCGTCTCGGTCAGGTCGCAGATCTTCACGCGCCTCCCCGTGACGCTCTCCCTCACGGCGGGCGCCTTCGTGATCTGGATGCTCGCGGCGATCCCGATCGGCGTGATCTCGGCCATCCGGCCCCGGTCGCTGCTCGACCGCGCGACGATGGGCGCGGCGCTCGTCGCGATCTCCGCCCCGGTCTACTTCCTCGGGCTGATCGCCCTCTTCCTCTTCTCGAACGACATCGGCGTGATCCACCTGCTGCCCGGCGCCGGCACCTACACGCCGATCTCGGTCTCCCCCTGGCGCTGGTTCACGTCGCTCCTGATGCCGTGGTGCGTGCTCGCGGCCGCGTTCGCCGCGTTCTACGCGCGCATGGTGCGCGGCAACCTGATCGACACGATGGGCGAGGACTACATCCGCACGGCGCGGGCCAAGGGCCTCACCGAGCGCCGGGTGATCGTGCGCCACGGCCTCCGCGCCGCGCTGACGCCGGTCGTGACGATGGCGGGCCTCGACATCGGGATCCTCCTCGGCGGCGCGATCCTCACGGAGACGGTCTTCAACATCCCGGGGATCGGGCGCTACGCCTACGACTCGATCATCAACTCGGACCTGCCCGCGATCGAGGGCACCGTCCTCTTCGGGGCGTTCTTCATCATCACCGCGAACATCTTCGTCGACATCCTCTACGCGTTCCTCGACCCGCGGGTGCGCTACTGATGGCGCTCCTCGAGATCCAGGACCTCCACGTTCGCTTCGCCACGCGCGACGGCGTGGTCCATGCCGTCGACGGGGTCACGCTGTCGGTCGACCGCGGCCGCACGCTCGGCGTCGTCGGGGAGTCTGGCTCGGGGAAGAGCGTGACCGCGCTCACCGTGATGGGGCTCACGCGGCTCCCGAACGCGACGATCGAGGGGCACGTGATGCTCGACGGCGTCGATCTGCTCGGGCTCTCGGTGGACGAGCTGCGCACCGTGCGCGGGAAGCGCATCGCAATGATCTTCCAGGACCCGCTGTCGTCGCTCCACCCGCTCTACAAGGTGGGCTGGCAGCTCGTCGAGGCGATCCGGGCCCACGAGCACGTGTCCGAGAGAGCCGCGCGGGCGCGGGCGCTCGACGCGCTCGCGGAGGTCGGGATCCCGAACGCCGCCGACAGGCTCTCGAGCTATCCGCACGAGCTCTCCGGAGGCATGCGGCAACGCGTGATGATCGCGATGGCGCTCGTCCTCGACCCGGAGATCCTGATCGCCGACGAGCCGACGACCGCGCTCGACGTCACGGTCCAGGCGCAGATCCTCGACCTCGTCCGCGCGCTCCAGGCCGAGCGCGGAACCGCGGTCGTCCTCATCACCCACGACCTCGGCGTGATCGCGGAGACCGCCGACGAGGTCGCGGTGATGTACGCCGGCCGGGTCGCCGAGCTGGGACCGCTGGCCGGCGTCATCGACCGGCCCGAGCACCCGTACACCTGGGGGCTGCTGCAGTCGCTTCCCGGCGCCGGAGCGTCGGGCTCCGAGCCTCTCCACCCCATCGACGGCACGCCGCCGAGCCTGATCTCCGTCCCCCGCGGGTGCGCGTTCCATCCACGCTGTCCGTACGTGCTGCCCATCTGCCCGAGCAAGCGGCCTGCGCTCCTCGAGACGGCGTCGGGCCACACCGTCGCCTGCCACCTGCCGATCGCGACGCGCCGGGCAATTGGCACCACCGTGCGCTCGCAGGGGGCACGGGCGTGAGGGCCGCGCATCCCGGCTCGCCGGCCCCGCGCGAGCTCGGCGGGAACGGAGCGGCGCCGCGCGGCGGCGCTCCACTCCTCGCGGTCCGCGACCTCGAGAAGCTGTTCCCACTCTCCCACGGCGTCTTCCTCGGCCGGGAGCGCGGACGAGGTGCACGCCGTGGACGGAGTGACCTTCGCGATCCCACGCGGGGGAACCCTCGGGCTCGTCGGCGAGTCCGGCTGCGGGAAGTCGACCGTGGCGCGGCTCGTGACGCGCCTGCTCGAGCCGACCGGTGGCCAGGTCGTCTACGACGGCCGCGACATCACGCACTGGACGAACGGCGAGCTCCGCCCGCTGCGCCGGGAGATCCAGCTCGTCTTCCAGGACCCCTACTCGTCACTGAACCCGCGACGTACCGTGGGGGCGATCGTCGCCGAGCCCCTTCGCCTCCAGAAGATCGGCGACGCGCGCGCGAGCGGCGCGCTCGCGTCCGGGAGCTGCTCGAGGTCGTCGGCCTGAGCCCGGAGCACTACAACCGCTACCCGCACGAGTTCTCGGGCGGCCAGCGGCAGCGGGTCGGGATCGCGCGCGCGCTTGCATCACGACTCCGAAGCTGGTCGTCGCCGACGAGCCGGTGTCCGCCCTCGACGTGTCGATCCAGGCGCAGATCCTCAACCTGCTCGCCGCGCTGCAGGACGAGTTCGGGCTGACGTATCTGTTCATCGCGCACGACCTGAACGTCGTACGCCACGTCTCCGACCGGATCGCGGTGATGTACCTCGGGAAGATCGTCGAGCTCGCGCCCGCCGACGCGCTCTACGCCCGGCCGGTCCACCCCTACACGGAGGCGCTGCTCTCGGCCGTTCCGAGCGTCGAGACGACCGCCCGCGAACTGCGGCGCAGGCGCGTCGTCCTCCGGGGGGATCCGCCGAGCCCGGTCGCGCCGCCGTCGGGCTGCCGGTTCCACACGCGCTGCCGCTACGCGACCGAGATCTGTGGCGCGGTCGAGCCGCCGCTCGTCGAGCACGGAGGCGGCCACGTCGCCGCCTGCCACCATCCACTCGACGGCGCACCTCCCCCGGCCGTCCTCGCCGCCCGGGCCGCCTGATCGGCCGATCGGCCGATCCTCGCCGGTCGACCGATCGGGGAGGGTCGTACGGGCGAGAGATGATCGTCCGTTCCGAGCGGGAGGAGAGGGAGACGACAGGTCTGCGCGCGACGGTGATGGTGCGGGTGCCCGTGCGGGGCGCGGTGGAGGGGGCCGCGTTGTTCGCGGCATCCGCCCCGGTCTCCGCAGCCCCTCGAGCGACCGTGTTCGACGACCACGTCCTCGCCGACCCGACGGCAACGAGCTCGTCACGAACACCATCCACGGCGGCCGGGGCCGCTCAGGAGACACGCCGCTCTGCAGGTCGGCGTCTCCGAGGGCCGCGCGAACGTCGTGACCGGCCGAACGACCGGCCGGCGCGCCGGCCGCCTCTGAGTGGGGGAGGGGTGAGCCGGGGAGCCGCATCGGCTCCCCGGCTCCCGTCCGCGTACGAGCGGCACACCGTCCACGGCATCGTCCGGTCGGCCGATGCCGTGCGCCGTGCGCCCGCGCCAAGCTTCGGCGAGGCAGGCACCGCGAGCCAGGAGGTCGTGAACATGGCGGTTGGAGTGCTGCTGGAGATGCCCGGGCTGACCAAGATCCAGTTCGAGCGCGTGACCGAGAAGCTCTTCGGTCACTACCCGATGCGCCCCCGTGACGCGCCCGACGGGCTGATCGTCCACAGCGCGGGCCCGTCCAACGGCGGGTGGTACGTCTACGACATCTGGGAGTCGTCGGACAAGTTCCGCCGGTTCGGGACGGACCGTATTGCTCCGGCGATGCAGGCCGTCACCGGCTCGGGCCCGGAGGCACACCCGCAGTTCTTCGAGGTAGAGAGTCTCGTCCGGACGAGCTGAGCGCGGCGCCGAATCCGAGGTCGGCAATCGGGCCCGGCCACCGGCGAGCGACGAGTCGGGCCTGGTGCCTCGCCCGGCATCAGGCCCGATTCGGCACGACGCGGGCCGCACGCCTCCCGGGCCGTCCGGGATGTCGCGCCGGAGGACCGGGGCGGGACGTCGCGCCGCCGCCGGCGCCACGCCCGCCCGCCCCCAGGGCGCGTCACATCGACGCCGACGGGTCGTTCTGCCAGAGGCCGAACTCGTTCCCCGACGGGTCGGTGCAGTGAGCGAACCAGCCCATCGACGGGACGGGCAGCTTCTCGCCGGCCTCCCCGCCGAGGTCTCGCACTCTGCCTGCGCCGGCGTCGATGTCCTCGACGTCGAAGTAGACGCGCATCCCCCGCTCGGATGCGTCCTCGTAGATCGCTCCTCCGGTGGCGTCCGTGATGCGCGTCATGAGATACGGCGACGGCGCTCCCTCGAACGCCTGGAACTCCCAGCCGAAGAGCGCCCCCCAGAATGCGCTCGCCTTCGCGGCATCCGCCGCAGGGATCTCGACGTGAACCGGCGTCCCTGGCATGTCGTCTCCTCTCGTGTCGTCGGAGGCGGGCGCCCCCACGTCAGTGAGACGAACCGTGGGCTCTGCGATCGACACGTCTGGTTAGCTGGGCCGATGACGATCGACGTTCCGACGCCGCACGGCCCCGCGCGCGCCCATCTCGAGACGGTCGCCGAGCCGTGTGGCGCGCTCGTGCTCGGCCACGGCGCCGGAGGCGGCGTCGGCGCGCGGGATCTCGCGACCGCCACCGAGGCCTCCCTCGGGGTCGGGCTCTCGGTCGCGCTCGTCGAGCAGCCCTACCGCGTCGCCGGCCGGCGCTCGCCCGCTCCCGCCCGTCAGCTCGACGCAGCATGGGTCGCGGTCGTCGAGCACCTCCGCGACACGGGGCTGGGGGGCGGCGGCGGCCCTCTCGTCGTCGGCGGCCGCTCCTCCGGCGCCCGCGTCGCCTGCCGCACCGCCGGCGCGACGCGGGCGGACGCCGTTCTCTGCCTGGCCTTCCCGCTCCAGCCGCCGGCCCGACAGGGACGTCCGCCGGGACCGAGCCGCTTGCCGGAGCTCGATGCGGTCACCGTCCCGACGCTCGTCGTGCAGGGCGAGCGCGACCGGTTCGGCGTCCCGCCTCCCGGGCCGGCACGGACCGTGGCGGTCGTGCGCGGCGACCATGCCCTCCGCTCCGACCTCGGCGCCCTCGCGGACGCCGTGCGCAGCTGGCTCTCCGCGCTCGTCGACGACCGCGCCTGAAGCGGCAGACGCGCGCGGACGGCGGAACAGCGCTTGTGGTGAATCCCCACAAGCTCGTCTCCTCCCGATGCACGGACGGCGGTGGAGGGGGAGAATCTCCTGCGTGGCGAGCGGGGACACCGAACGCACGCGGCTCGCGAACGAGCGCACGTACCTCGCCTGGTGGCGCACCGGGATCGGCGGGGTCGCGGCGGGGTTCGCCGTGGGCCGGGTCGTGCCCGAGGTGGTCGATGGGCACAGCTGGCCGTACGTCGCCGTCGGCGCGGCGCTGACCGCCGCCGGCCTGCTGGCGTTCGTCTACGGCGTCGTCCGCTACCGCGACCTCGACGCTGCTCTCCGAGAGGGCCGCGAGCCCGCCAGGCGCGACAACGTCCTGCTCGTGCTCGCGGCGATCGGTGTCGCGGTCGGCGCCGCCTCGATCGTGCTCGTCCTCTTCGCGCCATAGCGCTCAGTCGGGATCCCCCGTCGCCGCCGCCGGCACCCCGACGCCGCCGCCGTCGGCATGCGCCGCGGCGTGCCGCCCGACACGGAGCAGCGTTCCACCGAGCGTGGCGGCGAGCGCGGCGAAGATCGCGCCCGCCAGGAAGGCGATCTGGTAGCCGCCGTTCAGCGCCTCGATCGCATCGTCCCCGGAGGCACGCAGCGTGTCGGTGCGCGACGCGGCGATGCTCGCGAGCACCGCGAGCCCGAGGGCGCCGCCCATCATGAACGACGTGTTGACGACGCCGGAGGCGAGGCCCGCCTCCGCCGGCTCCACGTCGCTCATCGCGGCGAGGAGCACGGGGTTGAACGCGATCCCGGCGCCGACTCCGAGCAGGATCATCCCGGGCAGGACGTCGACGGCGTACGAGCCGTCGAGCGGCGCGCGGGCGAACAGGAGGAGGCCGAGCGCGGCCGTCCCGAGACCGGCGACGAGCGGCGTCCGGATCCCGAAGCGCATCACGAGCTTCGCCGAGACGCCCAGCGAGAGCACGCCCATGACCAGGTTCCCGGGGAGGAACGCGAGCCCGACCTGGAGCGGGCTGTAGCCGAGGACGAGCTGCAGGTAGAGCGCGGCCAGGAAGAACCACGCGAACATCGCGGCCGACCAGAGCACGCCGACGACGTTCGCGGTCGCCAGGTTCCGCAGCCGGAAGAGCCGCAGGGGGACGAGGGGGGCCTGCGCCCGCGACTCGATCCGGAGGAACACTCCCACGAGCACGGCTGCGGCGGCGAGGAGGCCGAGCGTCCGCGCGGAGGCCCAGCCCACGTCGTTCCCGTTCACGATCGCGTACACGGCGACCATCGAGGCCGCGGTGACGGTGATCGCTCCGGCCACATCGAGTCGCCCGGTCGCCGCACCGCGAGCAGAGGGCAGCACCACGAGGCTGAGGCCGAAGACGGCGATGCCGACGGGGACGTTGACGAGGAAGATCCAGTGCCAGTCGAGCGTGTCCGTGAGGACGCCGCCGAGCAGCACGCCGATCGAGCCCCCGCCCGAGGCGACGAACCCGAACACGCCCATCGCCTTCGCACGCTCGGACGGCTCGGTGAACAGCGTGATGAGGAGCGAGAGCGCAACGGCCGAGACGACCGCCCCGCCGACGCCCTGCACCGCGCGGGCGGCGATCAGCAGCCCCTGGGAGCCGGCGAGGCCGCAGCCGATCGACGCGAGCGTGAACAGCGAGATCCCGATCAGGAACATCCGCCGGTGCCCGACGATGTCACCGAGGCGTCCGCCGAGGAGCAGGAAGCCGCCGAACGTCAGCAGGTAGGCGTTCACCACCCACGCGAGCGACGCTTCCGAGAAGCCGAGGTCCTCGCGGATCGACGGGAGCGCCACGCCGACGATGGTCACGTCCAGGACGATCATCAGGTCGCCCAGGCAGAGGACGATCAGCGCGAGCCAGCGTGCGCGGGTGTCGGTGACGGTCATCGGTGGGTCTCCTTCCGGGTCACGAACGGTGTCGCGGGGTTGGACACCCGGACGCGCGGGAACTCATCGCGGCGGCGCCGATGAGTTGCGCCCCTCGCGGCGGTCGAAGCTCCGATGGCCCTGGAGGCGCCGCGCATGCTCGAGGTCACCGTTCACGGGCCGATCGCCCGCACCGACCTGCCCGGGCTCGACGCGCGCGTCTGCGGGCTTCTCGAGGCGAGCGGCGCCGACCTCGCCGTCTGCGACGTGCGCGACGTCGTCCCCGACGCGGTCGCCGTCGAGGCGCTCGCGCGGCTGCAGCTCGCCGCCCGCCGTCACTGCTGCCGCGTGATCCTCCGGAACGCTTCGGTGGGGCTCGGCGACCTCATCGCGTTCATGGGGCTCGAGCAGGTCTTCGCGCCTACGCCGCGAGACGCGGCGGCAGGCCGAACAGCGGAAACACGCGCTCCGTGTCGAGGAAGAACGTGAGCTCGACGATCGCGCCGTCCGAGACCTCGATCACCTGCAGCGCCCACGGGTCGAAGCCCGACCCGGTCTCGCTCGGCTTGTACTGACCGAATGCGGGCGAGCCGTTCGCCGCGACCGTGGGGACGACGCGGGAGCCGCTGCAACCGATGCCCGGGCCCCACCACCAGGCGAAGATGTCCTCGCGGCCGCGGAGCCACAGGTCGTACGGGGGCATCGACTGCGTCGCGTCCTCGTGGATCAGCGACGTGAGCGCGTCGAGGTCGTAGCGCTCGAACGCGTCGACGTAGCGTCTGAGCAGCTCCGCGTCCGCCTGCTCGACGGAGGGCGATGTCGTCATCGCCGCGAGGTCGGTCGCCTCGAGCGTCGCCCGCGCGCGCTGGAGCGCGCTGTTGACCGACGCAACGGTCGTGTCGAGCAGCTCGGCGGCCTCGGACGCCTTCCAGCGCAGCACCTCGCAGAGGATCAGCACCGCCCGCTGGCGCGGCGGAAGATGCTGCAGCGCGGCGACGAACGCAAGCCGGACCGTCTCCCGCGCGGCGGTCACCTCGGCCGGGTCGCCGTCGGGAACGATCAGCCCGTCCGGGGCGGGCTCGATCCACGTCACCTCGGGGAGCGCGTTCAGGTTCGCGACGACCGGCTCGCGCGCCGGTCCGAGGTCCATCGGGCGGGCCCGGCGCTCCCGTCCACCGATCATGTCGAGGCACACGTTCGTCGCGATGCGGTAGAGCCACGAGCGGAGCGCCGCACGGCCCTCGAAGCGGTCGATTGCCTTCCACGCCCGCAGCATCGTCTCCTGAACCGCATCCTCGGCCTCGAACGGCGAGCCGAGCATGCGATAGCAGTAGCCGGTCAGCTCGCGCCGATGCTGCTCGAGCTGCGCGGCGACGTCGGGCGTGGCGACGCTCACGCCCTCCATCGTAGGAGACCGGTTCGGCCGCTCGCGGTTCGGCTAGCCGCACCCCTCCACCACCGCCGACGAGAGCGACTGAGCGGGAAAGGGTCGCGGCGCCCGCCGGAAGGAGGTTGCGCTTTCCTCGGTGCCGTCGCGGCGCTCTCCGACACCTACTGCGCCGAGCCGACGCTCTTGCGCATCGCGTCGACCGGCCGGTTCAGGTGAATGAGCAGCGAGCGCGAGTATGAGAGGTCGAAGCTCTCCGGAGGCAGGCCGTGGTCGTACACGCTTCCGACTCGGAACTCGGTCGTGCCGTCGGCCTGGCCGTTCGCCTCGTCGATCTGATCCGCGCTGAGGTCGGCGCCGAGCGCGCCGGTCTTCCGGAATGTCAACCGAAGGTCGAGCGAGTCCGTGCCCTCGCGGCGGCTATACGATCCGGACAGATGGAAGGGGTGTCCTCACTCGTCTCGGCAGAGCCCGGCTGGCGCGCTTTGTTCGCTGACGACGACGGAGTCGAGACCGGTCGGTCGCGGGTGATCGCCTGGGCTTGGCACGAACGGGACGGGGTGGCGCGCATGGTGGGCATCATCGCCGACCCAAATGATCCAAAGTCACTCGTTCCCGCCGACACCGTCATCGATGAGGACGGAGGGTCGCTCACCCGGTACGGCTTCGTCGGATCTTGAAAGCCTGTGCTCGCACGCGGGGCGGTGGCCCGAGAGAGCACGGCCGCCTGCGCCAGTGATGGGACGTGTCCGAGGATCTCGTGTTCGAGCTGGGCGGTTTCGAGCGCCGTCTCGCCGCGGCCGGCGAGGTACCGGGCAAGGCCGGCGCCGTAGGTGCCTGTGCCCTCGATCGCCCAGAGGCGGGCACCAATCGCAGCCTCGCCCGCGAACCGCAGCGCCGCCGAGTAGCCGCTGGCGGTCGCCCGCACCGCCCGCCTCGCCAGCACAGCTTCGAGGGCGACACCACCACCCCAGACGTACTCGTCCAGGCTGGGTGTCGACACCGACGATGTAGTCCAGCTCATCTGCAAGCATCCCGACTGATCCTCCGGCTTCGTTCGTAGGGTCCAGGTGGTGCCGGTCTGAGTGCGGGAGACCGCGGCGGCAGGACTGTGATGAGTCACGCCGAGAAGGCGGACAAGCTCCCTGATCAAGCCAGCAGCGGGCGCCAGACCGGCGCCGCCGCGCACATGCAGACAGATCATTCCCAAGGCACGCTCACGGCGGCCAGTCACCCGACGAGTCACACACGGCACGGCGACAACCAAGCTGGCGACGGCCCAGACAGACCGACCCGCCGAGTCTTACAGTCGCTTGAACTCCAGAGACACGTCGGCCGCACGGACGTGTCAGATCTGTGTCAGATCAGGCTGTCTAACGCGTTGCTGCCGACCATGAGAGACTCCTGTTGTGGCGTTGAGGCTCTGGGCTCTCAGCACGTAGCTGGCCGAACGGGAGGGTGGGATGGAACAAGGCGCCGACTGTCTTGCTTGTGTCCGGCGTAGGGTGGATTGTCTTCTACGTCGCGAGCTGGACGGCGTTGGGAAGCTCGGTGCCGACCATCGACTCGAGCGGTGAGGAGATCGTTGCTTGGTTCACGGACCACTCGACGAACGCGCAGGTGTACGCGTGGACGACGGCGTTCGCGGCGCTCACGCTCGCCGTTTTTGGCGGCATGTTGACGTGGCTGCTGCCCAAGCCGAATCGTTACTTCCTGTTCGCGGGCGTTCTCGGCTGGGTCATCACCTCACAGGTCCAGGCATGGTTCTGGGCCGGTCTGGCGTTTGACCCTGCAGGTTTGGAGCCGGCAACTGCTCGCACCCTCTTCGCCATCCCGCAGTACTGGGGGCCAATCGTCAACGGGTCGACGATGACGATGGCGGCAGCGTTCATTCCGCTCGCATTCGGCACGTCGGCGATTGTCCCGCGCTGGCTGGGGTGGCTCAGCGTGCTCTTCTTCGTCGAGCAAGGGATCGAAACCGTCACGGTGTTCGGTGAGGGCGGCTTCTTCGCACCCGGTGGGGCCATGAACATCTATCTGGGTGGCGCGATCGGTATGGCCTGGGTCATCGCAGTGCTCTACTGGGGCTTCAAGCGCGCGGGCCGATCCGAAGACGCCCGCACCCAGATCGTGAGCGCCTGACCAGCCTGCCGGGCGACAACTCTGCCGGCCCGGCGAGCGGTCCGCTCAAGTCCAGCGTGCAGATCATCGGGCCGAGCTTCGTGACGATCCCGTAGCACGCGAATCCGTTGTTCATACCGGCCCGCTGACGACGGGTCCACGGTATGCGCGAGTGTGCGCGAATGACACCTGAGCTGTCGGCCGCCCCCTGATGATGCTGAAAAGCTCTATCGCGGGGCTTGTTTCCCAGCCCCTCCGAGTTGCGATCACCCAGCCGCGGGGATCAGGCCGAAGGTCGCGGGTTCGAGTCCCGTCGCTCTCGACTCGAAGGGAGGCTCGCGGTGAAGACGGCGGTGCACCGTCCTCATGTCGACGGGCCGGCCATGGGCCTACAAGCCAACACGAGACTCGTGATCCGTACTGCCGCGACGCATCATCGTGGGGACACTGTTGGGGAAGCCATTGCGTCTCGAAAAGTGGCAGGCCGAGGCGGTCGGCATCGTCACCGCGTCGGGGTTCACTCCGGGCACGTCGATCGTCACCGGCCCGTCGGCGCCGGCAACAACGTCGCGAAGCAGTGCCTCGGCGATCTGCGGCCCGTCGGCGAAGAGCGGACCGACCTTCCGCCCCACGCGACAGCGGCGCCGAAGTCCCCAGCCACGAAGCTCCTCGCCCTCGACGACGGCGCGACCGACAGCCTCCGGCATCGCACGCCACGCCTCAGGAACGTGCGCCGATCGGCGGGAAACGCGCCCGCAAGATCGTAGGCGACGAGTGAATCGGTCGATACCGCGTCGAGCGGCACCGTGACGTGCGACGGCTCGACTTCGGCGGGGTCCTCCAGGGCCCTCCGTGTGTTGAACCAGGCGAGCTCGAGCCCGATGCGTCGGTAGATCTCGAGGTTCTCGACGACGCCGTCGGCGCCCGTGATCCGGTCGCCGAGATGCTCGAGGCGCGCGCGGGTGAGCTCGAGGCCGAAGCCGCGCCCGCGGTGCGAGGGTTCGACGACGTAGAAGCCCATGAATGCGAATGCCTCGCCGTAGCGCACCGCCGACCCAGCTGCGACTGGAGAGCCGTCGAGTTTCCCGACGAACCAGCCTTCGCGATCGGTGCCGAAGAAGGCAGCGGCGTCGTGCAGGCCCGGGTTCCAGCCTTCGGCGGCCGCCCAGGCAACGTGAACCTCTTCGACCTCCGCGGGCGACCTCACGCGGCCGATCGTGAGTGCGGCGGGTTCGCGGTCATTTCGCGATCTGGCGAGCACCGGTTCTTCCTCCTTCACGTTCTCCGAAGGAGCCTACGGAGGCGGCTCAGTGGCCGCGCTCGGTTTCGGCGACCTCGAGCTCGTCCTCGTCCACTGCGAGCTCCGCGCCACGAAAGGCCTCGGTGTCGGGGAGGGCGAGAGTGAGGCGCGTCGTCTCGTCGGCCATCAGCGTGCCCCGCTCGACCGTAAGCGAGAGGACGTGGCCGCCGGCATCCCGCCCCTCGGTGATGAAGTGCAGGTGCAGGCCCGGAACCCCGACGTGGGCGAGAAACGCCGGGGTGAAGAACCCGACGAGCGTCCCCTCGCTGCCGCCGAAGTCGCGAACGCTCTGCGAGCGTGTCGCCTCGACGAGGCGAGTACCCGGCTCTTGGGGCGTGACGCTTCTCACTCTGATCGACGCGAAGCGAGATCGGCGCGGACCGCAAGAGATAGTTGTGCGACGACATCAGCACGTCGAGCGCGGACTGAAGCCCGGCAAGGTCGGTGCCCGGCGGAACGTCCACCGAGTGCTTGGGAATCCAGTGCGTCACAGTCGCGAATGGCGTCCGCGCATCATCGGAGGCAGGATGCGCACGGCACTCGGCGTCGATTCGGTATGTCGAGCCGTCGACCAGCACCAGCTCGCCGTCGAGCTCGTCGAAGGTGCCGATGCCGAGATCACCGTGCTCGCGCAATTCGCCGACCGTCGTGTCTCCGTGGTAGACGCCGTCCATCACTGCGCCGATCGTCGAGGTCTGAAAGGCCTCATCGTCGAGCCCGAGGTACTCGTGTAACGCAGCGAAGAGGACGTCCCGTGTCGTCGACCCCGTTTCAGCCCTGCGCTCGCGGATCGCCCTCCAGAGCGGATCACTCAGCATCAGGTGGATGAAGCGCGATCCAGCCACGCGTGCGCGAATCTAGCAATCGGTGGAGGAGGTTGACTCCGAGCAAACGCCGGAGAGCGGCGCCGTGGCGTGTGCGAGCGTCCTGTCGCCGGAGCCGGTCGGGGTCTGCCGCAACGTCTCCCGAGCCCGCCTGGCGCGGACCGGGGAGACGCGTTCCCGGCCCGGCCCGGTCGACGACCGGCCGGGCCGGGAGCGGGAGCAGCCCAGATTCGTGGCGCGGCGGAGCGGCCTACTTCGCCGCCGCGCCCTCGCCGACGCGGGTGGGGGGCGCCGGGACGATGCGGATGTACGGCTTGGGCTCCTCCCAGCCGTCCGGCCAGATCTCGCGCGCCTGGTCGTTCGAGACCGAGCCCGCGATGATCACGTCCTCGCCCGGCTGCCAGTTGACCGGCGTCGAGACCTTGTGATCGGCCGTCAGCTGGAGCGAGTCGATCACCCGGAGGACCTCGTCGAAGTTGCGGCCGGTCGTCATCGGGTAGACGAGCACCAGCTTGATCTTCTTGTCCGGGCCGACGACGAACACGTTGCGCACCGTCTGGTTGTCGGCGGCCGTCCGGTCGGCGGGGTCACCCGAGACGTCGGCGCCGAGCATCCCGTAGAGCTTCGAGATCGTGAAGTCTGCGTCGCCGATGATCGGGTAGTTGGGCGCGTGGCCCTGCGTCTCCTCGATGTCGCGCAGCCAGCCCTCGTGGGCGCCCGTGGGGTCGACCGAGAGCCCGATGATCTTGACGTCGCGACGGTCGAACTCGGGCTTGATGCGCGCCATGTAGCCGAGCTCGGTGGTGCACACCGGCGTGAAGTCCTTCGGATGCGAGAAGAGCACGGCCCACGAATCACCGATCCACTCGTGGAACGAGATGCGTCCCTCCGTCGAGTCCGCCTCGAAGTCCGGTGCGGTGTCTCCGATTGTCAGTGCCATTCCATCCTCCCGGGTCGAACATCATGCACGGCTGCGCGCCGCGCGCGTATCGGCGTCAACGCGTGCGCCAGTCCGATTCTTCCACAATTGAAGCATTGGGGCGCGGCGGTCGCGCCGACCCGCCACGCCCCTCCTTCCCAGCCCTCAGAGGATCCCGCGGCCCTCGAAAGCGTTCGTGACCTTCGTGGCGACAGCCTGGCCGTACAGCTTCTGCGCCGCCGCGACGATGTCCGCTGCGAGCGCGGGCATCGTGCCGCCGTCGAACCCGAACTGGCCCTCGAGGATCGCGGTATCGGCCTTCATGTTGCCGATCGCCGTCCGGATGTCCCAGAGCGCCTGCGACCAGATCTCGCCGTCGGCGTGTACCTCGCCGACGAGGTCGCCGGGATAGGTCTTACCCTCGTCGAGGCGCCTCAGGCAGTGCGGCTCCGACGCCGTGTACGACGTGGCGTCCCAGTCCGCGACGCATTCCGGGTCGGGCGACGCGGGCAGCCCGAGGCTCTTGCGGACGACCTCGGTGACGGTCACCGCCCAGTAGTCGCCGAAGCCCTCGCTGATCGCTCCCGCCTCCTCCGTCGAGAACTGGAAGCCCTGCGAGAAGTGGATCGCGTGACCGTACTCGTGGAGGATCACCTCGGCATCCTCGGCGTCGTCGACGCCGCCCTTGCCGAAGCGGATCTCGTCCTGCTTGTCGGTGGCGAACGAGTTGTCCACCCCCCACTGGTTGATCCGGACGGGCTGCGGCCGCATGTTCACGGGCCTGTAGGTCGAGCCGAACCCGAGTGACTGGATGTACCTCTGCGCCTCGGTGATCCAGTAGTAGGCCATCACCTGCTCGAACTCGTCGGCTCGGCGGTCGAAGAGAAAGGTGTTCGTCGGCGAGTAGGCCGGGCTACCGGTTTCGCTGCGGATCGTCGCCCACTTCCCGTGCAGGAAGCCGGACCCGTCGAGGTCCGTGAGCGTCACCGCGTGGTAGGCGGCGTCGGGCACGGCGGAGGCGGCGTCCTTCTGGTCGGTGAGGGTCTGGATGCCGAGGTCCTGCACCGGGTTCGGCGCGAACACGAGCCCGCGGCCGTCGGACGAGCCAGAGCCGGGCTTGGTCGCGTACGCCGCCGATACCGCGGCGAGCGCGAACATGCCACAGACGACGACAAGTAGTACTCGCTTCACATTTCCTCCCCTGTCTGTTGCGAAAGCGGGGGGAGGATAGTCGGCCGCCCCTGGGCCGTGTAGCCCTCGAACGGGGTGATTGCTCGGGGCGCATCAGCCTCGCAGCGACGCTGGTGCGGCGGAGGCGGAGACGTCCCGTGACGCTGCCTCCGTTTCGCCGGCCACTCCACCCAGGGCGGTCTCGGGACAGGGCCGTGGCCCGGAATCGCGTCGGCGGACCGCTTTGCGCGCCCGTCCACAGCCGCTCGTCGTCCTTGGCCACGCGGCGATGACAGGGAGCCGCATTACGTTTTGGAGTGGGCCACTGCGGGTACCCCCGCGCGATGGCGGTTCGGGATGCGGTGACCGACGAGCTGGACTCCCCTGCGGCCAGCCCTGCGCCGGATCGGCACGAGCTGTCTCGGTTCGCGGGGCACGTTGCGATCGCGACGCTGGTCGTCGGAGCGATCCTCGTCTCCGCGGTGGTCGCATGGGAGGCGCGGCTCGTGCTGGCCCTGCTCTTCAGCGCGATCATCCTTGCGGCCGCGCTCCGACCGGGTGTCGACCGCCTTGCCGGGCTCGGCATCCCACGGGGAATCGGCGTCGTCCTCCACTACGCGGTTCTGGTCGGACTCGTCGCGGTGGGGCTGTGGTTCGTCGTTCCCGCCGCGACCGACCAGGTCCAGGGCGCACTCGGTGACCAGCACCAGCTCCGCCAGGCGGCCCGTGAGTCGACGGGCATCAAGCACGACGTCCTCGTCGCGCTCGACCGGAAGCTGAGCGACATCCCCTCCGGCTCGAGCCTCGTCGACCCGGCGGTCGAGTACGGCCGCAAGGCATTCGAGGTTCTCATCGGTACGTTCTTCGTGCTCGCCGCCTCGGCGTACTGGATCGTCGAGCGTGACCGCGCGGTCGGCCTTGTCTGCTCCTTGTTGCCGCGCCCGAGACGCAAGACCGTGCGGGACACGTGGGATCTGATCGAGCTCCGGCTCGGCGCCTTCGTCCGCGGCCAGGCGGTCCTCGTCGCCCTCGTCGCGATTGTGCTCTCGGCGTCCTTCTGGGCGATCGGCTTGCCGTACTGGCTGCTCGTGGGCGTGTTCGCCGGGGTGGTCGAGATGGTGCCGGTCATCGGCCCCCTGGCGGCGGCCATCGTCGCCGTCGCCGTCGGCCTGTCGGTGTCGGTTCACCTTGCCGTCCTCGCCGCGCTCGTCGTGATCGGCGTCCGGCTGCTCGAGGACTACGTCGTCCTGCCCCGCGTGCTCGGGCACTCGGTGGGGCTGTCCCCGCTCGTCGTGCTCGTCTCCGTGACGACGGTCGGCCTCGTGCTCGGCGGGTTCGCGGTGATCCTCGCCGTGCCCCTCGCGAGCATCCTCGTCACGGTGATCGACATCGTCGTCCGGGACAAGGATCCCGCCGAGGAGCCGGTTCCCGCTGTCCTCTTCCCCGCGAAAGACCTCGAGTGACGGCTACCGCCGCCGACCGGGCTTCGGCTTCTTGGAAGCGGGCTTCGGCTTCTTGAGAAACGCGTTCTCCGGTGTGATCCCGTCCCAGACGCGGCTCCCGGACGCGACACGCGTGACCTTGGTGCGGTAGGCGCCCACCGACGCCGGCCTGGTGAAGGTCATGTTCCCCGCAGTCGTCTGCCCGGCCGCCCGCGCATAGACCTTGCCGTTGCGGTAGAGCGCGACCGTGACCGAAGCGTCGCGCACGCGCCGCCCGCGGGCGTCGACGACGGTGACATACACGTGGAGCTGCTTCTTCGCGACGCCGTAGCGCACCGAGGCGACGCGAGCCACAGGTGGCGGGACCACGGTCACGGACGACGTCGCGGACAGCGTGCCGGTCGGGGTGGTGATCGTCGCCGTGACCTGCGCCACGCCGGGCGTGTCGCCTGCCGTGAACGTCGTCGTCACGCCCGACGTGCTCGACAGCGTGCCGACGTCCTCGGGAGTCGCCGTCCAGAGCGCGGCCGTGGGCGTCGTGTTGCCGAACGCGTCGATCCCGACGGCCCTGAGCGTCACGGTCCCACCCGCGAAGAGGGTCGACGTGGACGGCTCGACACGGAGCGAGACCGGCGCCGCGCCGCCGACGGTGAGCTGCTGCGTCCCGGCGACGACGCCGGCCGCCGATGCCGTCACGGTCGCCGTCCCGGCCGTCGGGTCCAGGTAGTAGAGCTGGACGGTGGAGAATGCTCCTGCAGGCAGCACGAAGCCGAGCGTCGGGGTGAACGGCCCCTCTGCGCCGGTGGAGAACGACCCGGTGGGCGACGAGGACGCGACGGTTGCTGCGACGCTGGCCGCGGGGCGCGCCGGAACCCCTGCCACCTGCACCTGGAGCGAGATCGGCGCCGAGACCGCGCCCGCCGCGACCGTCTGAGGCGGCGAGACGAAGGCGAGCGCCGTCGGCGACCAGGAGCGGAACGTGCGCCAGCTGCTCGTCGGCGTCGCCCCCGGGAGGTCGCCGGCGCACCAGCTGCCTTCGGCGCTCGCGCCGCATGCGCCGATCCCCGGATCGGACGGCGTGTCGTTCCCGGAGTCCCTGATCGCGGCGGCCATGCGGTCGAGAACCGCCCCCGTCTGCCGCGTGAAGTCGTTCGGGGCGAGCGCCTCCGAGTTCTTCGGCGCCCACGCGAAGCCGAACCGGTCGGTCGCGCGGCCGGCGCGGGCGCCGTGGTTGCGGAGCGCGTAGACCTCCGCCGAGACGTACTGCTGCATCAGGGTCTGGTCGACGAGCGTCCACCCGTACGCGGAGCCCCACTGCCACGCGGCGTTCGCGAGCGCGCTGCCGGCGTTGCCGAAGAAGGCGTTGGCGGTTCCCGAGGCGGCTGCGCCCGCCGTTGCCAGCAGGTCCTGGTGGCGGAGGAACTCGACGAGCGCGTCCCGGCGGGTGGCGAGCGGCGCCAGCGGCACCGCGTAGCTCCGGACGTCGCCGTACACCTCCTGCGCCCAGTCGCTGACGTAGGCGTTCATGTCGGCCCAGAACGGGGCGTCCTGGAGCCATTCCTGCGTGCGGGCCTTGTAGGTGGCGACCGCGGGCACGCGCTGCCCGATCCCGACGACGAAGACGACCCCCGGGGTCGGCGGGCCTTCCCCGGCCGCGTCGTAGAGGCCGCGCAGCAGCTCTCTGACGTTGGCGCGGCCGTTTCCGTCCCCGCGCCGAACGGCCGACGAGACCTCGTTCAGCGCCCACGTGTCGCCGGCGGACACGTCGTACCCGGCGGCAGCCATGCGCCGGCGCGCCTCGACGCCCGCCTGGTACCAGGACGAGCCGGTGCTCGCGACCCACTTCTGCCAGGCGGTGAAGTGGATCTCCGCGAGGGCGTGGACGCTCGGGCCGAGCGCTCGGATGCGCCACGCCTGGTCGGGCCGGGGCTTCGTCTTGTCGGCCACGACCGGCGGCACGGAGACGTAGTACTGGGCGCACGGCGAGGCGTTCGCGGCGAGTGTGGTCGCAAGGCGCAGCCAGTCGGTCTGTGCGTAGAAGACGCCGCGGAGGGGCCGGCAGGCGGCCGCCAGCGAGTACGGGCGAAACGCCTGTCGGTGGACGAGGCGCTCCCAGTGCGCCTGGGTCGCCGCCGGGTCGAGCGACGGCACGGGCGGCACCGTGGGAGGCATCGACGCCTGTGCGGGTTGGGCCAGGACGACGCCGGCCGTCACACACGCGAGCACGAGCACGAGCCGGCAGGTCCACGGGCGCATCGCGGCAGGCTACGGGAGGGCTGTGATGGAGCTGTGAGGATCGGCGGTGCTGCCGGCGTCCGCCCGCGCCGCGCCCTCGAGCAGCGCACGGAGCTGATCGAGCGTGCAGTTGCCACCGGTGCAGACGAGCGCCACGCGGCGTCCCCTCAGGTGGTCGCGGAGCCGCAGGGCGGCGGCGAGCGGAGCGGCGCCTGCGGCCTCGACGAGGTTGCGCGTGTGCTCGATCATGAGCCGTGTCGCCCCGCGGAGCTCGTCCTCTCCGACGAGGACGAAGTCCGCGAGGTGCTCGCGGAGGACGGCCTGCGGGAGCTCGAACCCGACGCGCGTCGCGAGGCCCTCTGCCGCAGTGCCCATCGGCGCCCGCGCGATCGACCCGCTGCGCCACGATTCGAACGCGGCGGGCGCCCGCTCTGCCTGCACGCCGATCACCTCGCAGCCCGGCGCGAGCGCCGCCGCGACGATGCACGCCCCGGCGGCGCCGCTCCCGCCGCCGATCGGGACGATGATCGCGTCCAGGCGAGGCTCCTGCTCGAGCGCCTCGAGCGTGTGGGTGCCGACGCCGGCGATCAGGTCTGGCTCGTTGCCCGAGTGGACGTACCGATATCCGTGCTCGGCCGCGAGCCGCTCGCAGTGCTCGCGCGCGTCGTCGAAATCGCTGCCGTGCTCGACCAGCTCGACGCCGAGCGCGCGCATCGCGTGCAGCTTTGCCGCGTTCGCCCGCGCCGGGACGCAGACGATCACCCGGGCGCCGAACAGCCGCCCGGCGAATCCGATCGACTGGCCGTGGTTCCCGGTCGAGGCGGTGACGATCCCTCGCGCGCGCTCCTCCGCAGCGAGGCGGGAGACGAGGTTGATGCCGCCACGGACCTTGAACGCCCCCGTCGGGAGATGGTTCTCGTGCTTGACGAGGACCCGGGTGCCGACGAGCTCGTCGAGGCCCGCGTGCGCGAGGAGCGGCGTCCGCTGGAGATACGGCGCGATCGCGTGGCGTGCCTCGAGCACGTCCGCGATCGTCGGCACCGCCCGGCCCGTTTCCCCACTCGCTGCCACGATGCGACGCTACAGGTCGGCGTCGAGCGGGAAGACCGCGGTGAGCGTCGTGCCCGCCCCTTCAGGGCTCCGGAGCTCGAGCGCGCCGTCGAGGGTCTCGACCCGGTCGACCAGCCCGACGAGGCCCGTCGCCTCGTCCTGGCACTCGATGCACGCTCCCCCGACGCCGTCGTCCCGGACCGTCACGGTCAGCGACGAGCCGTCGTCCACGACACGGAGCCACACCTGCGTCGCCCGCGCATGCTTGACCGCGTTCGTGACGGACTCCGCGCACACGTAGTACGCGGCGGCCTCGATCGGCGTCGGCAGGCGCCGTGGCAGGTCGAGGTCGAGGTCGACCGGGAGCGATGCGCGTTCTGCACCCGCATGGATCGCCGCGGCGAGCCCCTGGCGCTGGAGGAGCGGCGGATCGAGGCCGCGCGCGAGCTCGCGCAGCTCGTGGATCGCTCCCTCGAGCTCGGCGAGCGCGCCCGCGGCCCGCGGGCCGAGCATCTCGTCGTCGGCGAGCTCCCCCGCAAGTGAACGGAAGCCCAGGAGCGATGCGGTGAGCCGTTGCTGCGCGCCGTCGTGGAGGTTGCGCTCGAGGCGCCGCCGCTCGTCGTCCCCCGCCTTCAGGATGCGCAGCCGCGACGCCCGCAGCTGCTCGAGCTTCGCGACGAGGTCCCGGTGGAGCCGGTCGCGCTCCATGGCGATCCGCACCAGTGGCAGGAAGATCTCCCGGAACTCCGCATCCTCGAGGAGCACGGGATCATGGACGATCGCGCCGACCTTCCGGGTCTCGTACCCGATCCACGTGGTCACCACGTCGGGCCGTCTCGCGCCGGGGTCGGCCGCCGCGCCGCGGACGTCCACGTAGCGGTCGAGCTCCCACTCCCACCAGAACAGCTCGAGCGCAGGATCTTCGAGGATCTCGCGCAGCGCCGACTGCACTTCCTCGGGAGTCGCCAGGTCGGGGATCGCGTCGAAGACCCGACCGATCGCGTCGAGCCACGAGGCAACCGCGCGCATACGGGGGGTTGTACCGCGTCAGGCGGAGATCCGTGCGCCCCGGGCGCGCCTGCGGTCGCCCCCGGGGCCCACGTGGATCACTTGACGACGAAGACGCCCTTCATGCCCGCCGCGGCGTGGCCGGGCAGCGTGCAGAGGTACGGGAACTTCCCGCCCTTCGTGAAGGTGATCCTCAGCGTCGCCGTCTGACCGGGCTTGAGCTCCTTCGTGACCTTGCCCTTGATCTTGAAGTCGTGCACCAGCGCGCCCCTGTTCGTGACCTTGAACGTCACGACGCCCTTCCCCGCCGACTTCTTCGTCAGCGTGAACCTGAGCTCTGCCGGCTTGCCCGCCGTCACGTTGACGGTGGTCGCCCTCGACGCGGCGGACCCGATGGGTACCGCGACCACGAGCGCAACGGCCGCGCTCGCCAGGATCGCGCCGAACCCCTTGCTCGTCATGCTCCTCCTCGGATGGACGTGGCGGTTACGGACGCCACTATGCCTGGCGTCACGGCGCAGGGCGCAGGGCGCCGGTCGTCCGCCGACGGCCGAAGGCTGCCCGTAGGCTTGCGAGATGGCCACCCGCAGAGCGCACGCGGCCCCGTCGCAGAGAGCTCGCGTCCGGCGGCTGCCCGAGCGCGGCCGCTACGACCGCGAGGCGATCGACGCGGTCCTCGACGCCGGGCTCGTTGCCCACCTCGGCTTCGTCGCGGACGGCCAGCCGTACGTGATTCCGACCCTCCACGCCCGGGTCGGCGACGAGGTGTACGTCCACGGCTCGTCGGCGAGCCGGACGCTCCGCGCGCTCTCGGACGGCATCGCCGCCTGCCTCACCGTCACGCTGCTCGACGGGATCGTGCTCGCACGCTCGGTGTTCGAGCACTCGATGAACTACCGCTCGGTCGTCGTCCTCGGCAGAGCCACTCCCGTCGTCGAGCCGGACGCAAAGCTCGTCGCCCTCGAGGCGTTCACCGAGAAGCTCCTCCCGGGGCGGTGGGCCGAGGCCCGGCGGCCGACGTGCACCGAGCTCAAGGCGACCTCGGTGCTCCGCCTGCCGCTCGACGAGGCGTCGGCGAAGATCCGCGACGGCGGGCCCGAGGACGGCGACACGCCCGATGCCGGGCTCGACGTCTGGGCAGGGCACGTCCCGCTCGCGGTCACGGCGCTCGAGCCCGTCCCCGACCCGTCGCTGCGGCCCGGCATCCCCGTGCCAGCCGCTCTTCTTCCCTATCGACGCCCCGGTCTCGTCGAGGAGGGGCACTGATCGCGTGGACGCGCCCGCCTTCGACACCGTGGTGATGAAGTTCGGCGGCTCGTCGGTCGCCGACCCCGACAAGATCCGCCACGTCGCACGGCGGTTCGTCCACGCGAAGCGAAGCGGGCTGAACGTGGTGGGCACCGTGTCGGCGATGGGCAAGTCGACCGACCAGCTGCTCGCGCTCGCAGGCGACGTCTCGCCGACGCCGAACCCGCGCGAGCTCGACATGCTCCTCTCGACCGGCGAGCGGATCGCGTGCGCGCTCGTCGCGATGGCGATCGACGACCTCGGCGAGGAGGCCGTCTCGTACACCGGCTCGCAGGCGGGCATCCTCACGGACTCCGCACACACCCGCGCGAAGATCCGCGAGATTCGCGGCGACCGCATCCGCGCGTCGCTCGAGGACGGGAAGATCGTCCTCGTCGCAGGGTTCCAGGGCTTCTCGCGCGACACGATGGAGATCACGACGCTCGGCCGGGGCGGCACCGACGCCACCGCCGTCGCGCTCGCCGCTGCGCTCGGAGCGGCCTGCGAGATCTACTCGGACGTCCCCGGTGTCTTCACGGCGGACCCGCGGATCGTCCCGAACGCGCGCAAGCTGCCGTTCGTCTCGTACGACGAGATGCTCGAGATGGCAGCCTCCGGGGCGAAGGTGCTGATGCTCCGCTCGGTCGAGCTCGCCCGGAGCCACGGTGTCCGCATCCACGCACGATCGACGTTCTCGGACGAGGAGGGAACCTGGGTGACCGATCACGAGGCAATGGAGCAGGCGATCATCTCGGCCGTCACCCACTCGGAGACGGACGTCGTGTTCACGCTGACGGGTATCCCGGACCGCCCCGGCGTCGCGGCGATGATCTTCGACCGCGTCGCGCAGGGGCAGGTCAACGTCGACACGATCATCCAGAACGTCGTCCACGGGAAGGCCGAGATGTCGTTCTCGGTTCCGGCGGAGGACGTCCCCGCGACACAGGCGGCGATCGCCTCGACGGAGGACGAGCTCGGCAGCTTCGCCGTCGAGCTCAACGAGCGGCTCGGGAAGGTCTCGTTGATCGGCGCGGGCATGCGGTCCCACCCGGGCGTCGCGGCGACGATGTTCCGCACGCTCGCCGAGCTCGGGATCAACCTGGAGATGATCTCGACCTCGCCGATCAAGATCTCCTGCATGATCTCCCGCGAACGGATCCCCGAGGCCGTCCGGGCCCTGCACGACGCGTTCGCCCTCGAGGGCGAGCCACAGGCCGAGCCCACGATCTGAGTTTGTTCGCAGGTAGGAATCCGCCGAGCGGATTCCTGCCGCTCGGATCCCCCACCTGCGGCGGGGGCAGATCCCTAAAGGCGCCCGCTGTCGCGGTCGCAACTGCCTCGGTAAGCTCGATCGAGGCAGGCTCTCGGCAGTGCGCGCCGAACCGGACGGCGTGAGCGATCGCACCGTCGAGGCGCTGATCACGGCCGGGGTCGGCCTCATCGTGGTCATCGCCGTCCGCATGCTCCTCGGGATCGTCTTCGACCGCTACGAGCGAGGCCTTGCTGCGAAGGACCCGGGACTAGCCGCGCGCAGGCGGACGACACTCGGCTTCCTGCGCAAGGTGATCGTCGCGCTCGTCGCGGGGATCGCGATCTGGAAGGTGCTCTCGCTCTATCCGAGCACCGACCAGCTCGTCAACGCGCTCCTCGCGTCGAGCGCCGTGCTCGCGATCTTCGTCGGCCTCGCGTTCAACACGCCGCTGTCCAATCTCGGCTCGGGGATGCTCGTCGCGTTCGCCCAGCCCCTCCGGATCGGCGACCGCGTCACCGTCGGCGAGCAGACGGGCTTCGTCGAGGAGATGGACCTCCTCTACACCACGCTCGTGGCGGACGACGCCCGCCGCGTGTTCATCCCGAACAGCCAGCTGACGGCGGCGATGATCGTCAACCGGACGATCCGCGACCCGCGCCGCGTGGTGTCGGCGTCGCTCCCGGTCCGGCTCGGCGCACCGATCGGCGAGGCGCGGAGGACTGCACTCGAAGCGCTCGAGGGCGTCGACGGGATCCACAGCAGCGAGTCGAAGGTCCTCGTCGGCGACGTCAGCGGCAACGCCGTGTGGCTCACGGCGATGGCGTCCGCGCCGCTCGATGCGGACGTGATCCAGCTCGGCTCGGACCTGCGCGAGGCCCTCCTCGGCGCGCTCAACGACGCCGGCTACCTCGCCGCCTGAGCCCCGGCGGCCAGGTGTCGGACCCGAAGTCCGACACCCCGCGCACCGCACCTGGCCAGGTGTCGGACTTCAAGTCCGACACCTGGGCCGTCCCTACACGCAGTCCCGCAACGCCTGCGCCTCGGGCAGCGTCTCGAGGCGCTTCAAGGTGTTGTTCTCGATCTGGCGGATCCGCTCGCGCGTGACCCCGAACGCGCGACCGACCTCCTCGAGCGTGCAGGGCGCCTCGCCGAGCAGGCCGTAGCGGAGCTCGATCACCTTCCGGTCGCGCTCCGGCAACGAGCCGAGCGCGAGCTCGATGTCCTCCCGCCGGAGCGAGAGCGACGCGGTGTCGAAGGGCGACTCGGCCTGGTCGTCGGGGACGAAGTCACCGAGCGAGGAGTCCTCCTCCTCGCCGATGGGCTTCTCGAGCGACACGGGGAGCTGCGCCATCCGCAGGATCTCGCGCACCTCCTCGACCGATATCTCGAGCTCCTCGGCGACCTCCTCCGGCCGGGGCTCGCGCCCGAGACGCTGCACGAGCTGGCGCTCGATGTGGACGACCTTGTTCAGCTTCTCGACCATGTGCACCGGGATGCGGATCGTGCGGGCCTTGTCGGCGATCGCACGCGTCACGGCCTGGCGGATCCACCACGTCGCATAGGTCGAGAACTTGAAGCCCTTCCGGTGGTCGAACTTCTCCACGGCGCGGATCAGGCCGAGCGACCCCTCCTGGATCAGGTCGAGGAAGGTGAGCCCGCGGCCGAGGTACCCCTTGGCGATGGAGACGACGAGCCGCAGGTTCGCCTCGATCATGTGCTGCTTCGCGCGCTCGTCCCCGCGCTCGATCCGTTTCGCGAGGGAGACCTCCTGGTCGGCCGTCAGGAGCGGCACCTTCCCGATCTCGCGCAGGTAGAGCCGTAGCGAGTCGAGCGACGGCTCGACGGTGAGGTCGAGCTTCGGCGCGGCCGCCACCTCCTCGGGCGGGACGATCGGCTGCTCGTGCGGCAACGCCTTGTGCTGCTCCCCCTCGACCAGCTCGATCGAGTGGTCGATCAGGTACGTCGTGAAGTCCTCCAGCTGCTCCTTGCTGAGATCGATGTCCTCGACGGACTTGGCGATCTCGTCGTACGTCAGGAACCCCTTCTCCTGCCCTTGCTCGACGAGCTTCTGCAGCTCCTCGACCTCCGGAAGAGCGGTTTCGACCGAGAGCATGGACCCCTCTTTCTCCCTTGGCGGTTGACGGAAGACAGACCCTCGAACGCAACGAGCCGGATCTCGGCTCCGGCTCAGACGCACAGCCGGCGCATCGTATACACGGGGTCGGGCTTTTGAAAAGTGCAGATCCTCGATCATCGATCATGGGGCACCCGCGATACGGAGCTCGCCGATGCGCTCGCCGCGGCTGTTGTCCAACGGGCTCTCGGCGAGCGGGCCGGCGTCGAGCCCGAGCACCGACAACACGTACGCCAGCGCCGGCTGGATCGCACGGAAGGCTCCGTCGACGACCTTGAGCGCGAGCCCGAGACCGTCCGGCGAGGCCGCGCAGAAGAGCCCCTCCGCGCCGCCCTTCGCGATCCACCCGTCCAGCGACCGGATCGTGAGCGCGTCCGTGGCCACCGGACCGCGCAACAGCTGGGGGTGCGCGCGCATGGCGCGCGTCACGCGCTCGCCCCCGTCGAGCGACCCGATCCGGGTGAACGCGTGCGCGGCGCGCTCGAGCGGCAGGGCGAACGTCGGCACCCCGCAGCCGTCGACGCCGATGACGAGCGAGGCCGGCTCCACCCCGGCCGCGGCCGCGACCTCCTGGAGCATCGCCTGCTGGCACGGGTGCTCGAGCAGCCGGTATCCCGGAGTCGGCCAGCCGCGCGCGCGGCAGAGCGCGAGGAACCCGGCGTGCTTCCCGGAGCAGTTGTGCTCGATCACGGTCGGCGCCGGGCCGCACTCGAGCTCGTCCTCGGTCGCGGGCGCGTCCGCGAGGATGCGACGCACGACCTCCACCTGCTCGGGCGCCGCGAGGTGCGACGCACAGACGAGGGCGACCTCCTCGTCGTCGAGGTCGGGCCGCGCGCGCACGACGGGGAGCGCCTGGATCGGCTTCGCCGACGAGCGGAGATACGTCACGAGCGTCGCATCCCCCGCCGCCAGCTGGACGCGACCGTCCCGCACCGCGACGGCGTGGACGACGTGGCGCGCCTCGACGAGCTCGCCGCGGGTGACCTCGACGACGATCGGCTCCACGGGCGCGAGCCTATCCGAGCGATCCGAGCCTCTACGCTTGGGCCATGCCCGAGCTGCCCGAGGTCGAGGCATGGGTGCGGGAGCTCGACCCGCTGGTGTCGCGCGCGCCCGTCGAGCTCGCGCGGCCCGGCCACGTCGCCACGCTGAAGACGTTCGACCCGCCCCCCGCGGTGCTCGTCGGCCGCTCCTTCGCGGGTGCGAGGCGGCGCGGGAAGAACCTCGTCTTCCCGACCTCGGACGGCGAGCTCGTGCTCCGGGTGCACCTGATGAGCGCCGGACGCCTGCGGTACGTGGAGCCGGGGAAGAAGGCGCCTGCCAAGCCGATGTTCCAGGTGCGGTTCACCGACGGTGCCGAGCTCGACCTGACCGAGGCGGGGAAGAAGAAGCGCGCCGGCGTCTGGCTCGTCACCCCCGCCGGACTCGACGTGGAGCTCGCCCACCTCGGCCCCGACGCCCTCGACGTCGACGCGTCGACGCTGGGTGAGATCCTCCGGCGCGAGCGCCGCCAGCTCCATCCCCTGCTCCGCGACCAGCGCGCGCTCGCAGGCATCGGCCGCGCTCACGCGAACGAGATCCTCTGGGAGGCGCGCCTCTCGCCGTTCCGGCTCTCGACCGACCTCGCCGACGACGAGGTCGCGACGCTGGCGGCGGCGGTCAACGACGACCTCGCACGTGCGCTCGACCTGCGTCTCGCGGGCAAGGGCGACGCCGACGTCTACCGCGTCCACGGAAGATTCGGCGAGCCGTGCCCGCGCTGCGGCGAGACGCTGCGCCGGGTGGACTTCGAGGAGCACACGATCACCTACTGCCCGGCATGCCAGACGGGCGGCCGCGTCCTCAAGGACCGCCGGCTCTCACGGCTGCTCCGCTGACGCGTGCCGACCGAGTAGCCTCGTCCGCATGGCAAAGCTCCACGTCAACGGCGTCGACATGGCGTACGACGTCTCCGGGAACGGGCCGCCACTCGTCCTCCTGCACGCCGGCATCGCGGACCGGACGATGTGGGACGACGTGACGCCGATGCTGGCCGAGCGGTTCAGGGTCATCGCGTGCGATCTGCGCGGCTTCGGCGAGACGCCGCTCCCGGACGGGCCGTTCGTCTACGGGGCCGACGTCACCGCACTGCTCGACGGGCTCGGGATCGAGCGGGCACACCTGATCGGCGTCTCGATGGGCGGGCACGTCGCGCTCGACCTGGCACTCGCGCATCCCGAGCTGGTCGACCGGCTGGTGCTGGTGGGGGCAGGAATCGACCGGTGGGAGCACGAGCCGGCCCTGGTCGCGAGCTGGGCGGAGGAAGAGGCGGCGTTCGAGCGCGGAGACCTCGACGAGGTCGCCTGGATGAACGTCCGGACGTGGCTCGACGGGCCGACCCGCGACGCGGGCAGCGTCCCGGCGCCGCTGCGGCGCAGGGTCTACGAGATGCAGCGGGCCGCGCTCGACCTCGAGAACCCCGCGGCGACGGGAGCCTGGCTCACGTCGAGCCGGCGCGAGCACCTGGCCGACGTCCGGGCGCCGACGCTCGTCCTCGTCGGGTCGCTCGATCAGCGTGACTTCCGCCGGATCGCGCGGTTCCTCGCCGCGGAGATCCCCGGAGCCACCTTCGAGGAGTTGCCCGGCGTCGCGCACCTGCCTCCGCTCGAGCGTCCCGAGGCGTTCGCGCGCACGGTGCTCGGATTCCTCGACGGTGTAGCGTGACACGCGTGGGCGAGACCCCCCTGCTCCGCGACATGCAGGCGTCGGCGCCGCCCGTCCACCTTGCGCTCTCGCGGGCGGGCGTGACCGGTGTCCGCAAGGCGATCCCGATCCGCCACGGCGACCACGAGATCCTCATGGGCGCCGAGATCGACTGCACCGTCGATCTCGCTCGCGACCAGAAGGGCGTCCACATGTCCCGCTTCCCGGAGCTGTTCGACGCGGCGATCGACGAGGTCGTTCTCGGGCAGGGACTGCATGTCGAGGTGCTCGCCGAGCGGATCGCGACCCAGATCGTCGAGCGGCAGAACGCGCTGCGCGCCGAGGTGCGGATCGTCGCCGACTGGCCGCAGCGGCGCCGGACCCCCGTGACCGGCCTGCAGACGCAGGAGATCGTCTCCTTGATCGGGATCGCGGCGGCGAGCGGGACGCGCGCACGTCGCCTGGTCGGCGTGGAGGCCACCGGGATCAACGCGTGCCCGTGCGCCCAGGACATGGTTCGGGGCAGCGCAGCCGAGCGGCTCGCGGAGGCGGGCTTCGGCGACGACGTCGACCGGATCCTCGACCTCGTGCCGCTCGCGACCCACAACCAGCGGGGCCGCGGGACGCTGCTGGTCGGCACCTCGCACGAGCTCGACGCGGAGGACCTCGCCGGCATCGTCGAGCGCTCCATGAGCGCGCCCGTGTACGAGCTTCTGAAACGCCCGGACGAGCTCCACGTCGTCGAGCAGGCGCACCGGCATCCCCGGTTCGTCGAGGACTCGGTCAGGATCGCTCTCGAGGAGCTGCTCACGGCGACGCCGGAGCTCGAGGACGGCGACTTCGTCCTCTCGCGGCAACGCAACCTCGAGACGATCCACGACCACGACGTCCTCGCCGAGCGCTGGGGCACGGTCGGTGAGATCCGGAACGAGCTCGGCGGTGCCGCGCCCGCCCCGGTGCAGACGACGCTCGAGGCCTGGCTCAGATCCTGACGAAGCGCGCCCGGACCGCGGTCGCCTTCGTCATCGGCACCGTGCACGTCGCCGCGCGCCCGGAGCACGCGCCGCTCCAGCCGCCCAGCCGCCAGCCCTTCGCGGGCGTCGCCCGCAGGCGCACCGGCGTGTACGACTGCGCGGAGCGGGCGCAACGGGACGACGAGCACGGAACGCCTGCGCCGGTCACCTTCCCCGTGCCGGCGACGGAGACGACGAGACCGAACCGCGCGGCGGCGAAGAGCGCGTTGACCGAGCGCGCCGCATCGAGGGTCAGCTCGCACCGCGCCGACCCGGTGCACGCACCCGACCAGCGCACGAAGCGCTGGCCGTCCCCCGGGAGCGGCTCGAGCGCCACCACGCTGCCCGCGTCCCAGTCGGTCGCGCAGGAGGCGGCGCAGTCCATGCCCGGCACGTCGCTCTCCACGGACCCGCGACCGGCGATCGCGAGCGAGAGCCTCACCTGCTGCGACACGAGCCGGAGCCACAGCGAGTCCTGCACGTCCGGCCACGCGCCGGAGTGGCCGTAGTAGTCGTCGCGTCCCACGTCGAGGACCAGCGACGCGAGCGGGCTCGTGGACGCATACGGGTAGAGGATGTCGAGCACGCTGTCGCACGGGTGCCCGGGCGTGTCCGGGCACGCGTGCGGGGGCCCGCTGGCCGCGAGGGCGCCGAAGGCGTGGAGGAGCTCGTGCGCCGCAACCGTCGAGGTGGGCACGTCGGTGCACGCGGCGAGGTAGACGATCGCGATCCCGTCGCCGTCGGGCAGTCCGGTGCCCTCGCCGCAGAGGTCCGGGTCGTCGACCGGGCCGTCGTAGTACACGAGGTCCTTCTCGTACGGCGACCGCCCGGTCGCGACCCCGACCGAGGCGACGATGCGGTCACCGCGGAGATCGCGGGAGAGCAGCGTCGCGGCCGTGTCGGAGAGACGAAGCGAGAGGACGTCCGCCTGGGGGCCGCACGGGAAGGAGGCTCGGTCGAAGCGCGGCTCGCGCGTCGGATCCTGGCCCAGCCACCAGGCGTCGATCTGGTCGACGTCGTCGGAGATCCGGGCTGCGAGCTCGGCGCTCCGGTCGGGCCCGTCGGACGGGTAGGCGTACACCACGCGGATCGCGCGGCCGGTGAGCGTCGGCGGTCGGTCCTGCGCGGTCGCCGTCCCGCACCAGGGCGCCGCCTGCGCGGTGCCGGCCCCCACCCCGAGGACGCACGCTGCCGCCGCGAGCAGTGCGAGCCCGGCGAGAAGGCGCTCGCGGCGCGTCACGACCCGCCTCGCCGCAGGCCGCATCAGCGGGCACCCCGGAGGAGGCTCCCGGAGAACCGCGGCTCGCTGCCGGTCAGCAGGCGACGGATGTTGTGGCGGTGCAGCGCGAGGACGCCGAGCGCGGCGACGGCCGCGAACCCGACGACCGGCCACGGGTAGCCGAACGCGAGGCATGCGAGCGGCAGCGAGGCCGCCGTGGCCATGGACGCCAGGGACGCGTAGCGGAACGCGGCGAACACCACGAGCCATACGACCAGGCACGCGAGCGCAGCGAGCGGCGCCAGCGCGAGCGCCACCCCTCCGGCAGTGGCCACCATCTTGCCGCCCTTCGAAAAGCCGAGGAACACCGGGCGGGCGTGCCCGACCATCGCCGCTGCGCCCGCCAGCACGCCGACCCAGTCACCGCCAAGCCGAAGCCCGACGTAGGCCGGCACGAACCCCTTCGCGACGTCGAGCAGCGCGACCGGGATCCCGAGCGAGCGGCCGTAGACGCGCCACACGTTCGACGCACCGACGTTGCCGCTCCCGTGACGGCGGACGTCGTCGCCACGGACGAGCCGCGGGATCACGTAGCCGAAGGGGATGGAGCCGAGGAGGTAGCCGCCGAGGACGATGAGGGCCTCGGCGGTCACCGCCGGCCCCGGCGCGTCAGAAGGGGATGCCGTACGACGAGATCCACCCGTTCACCACCTGCCAGTCGAGGTTCTCGAAGAACGCGTCGACGTAGGAGGCCCGGTCGGTCTGGTAGTCGAGGAAGTACGCGTGCTCGTAGACGTCGAGCGCGACGAGCGGCGTGGCGTTCCAGACCGGGAACGTGTTCTGCGCGTCGCCGATGTAGTTGAACAGCCGCCGCTCGTCCCGGTCGTACGCCGTCCAGGCCCAGCCCCGAGCGGCCATCGCGGTGGCACGCAGGTCGGTGCGCCAGGCGTCGACGGAGCCGAAGTCACGCTCGACGAGCGTCCGGAACGCGCCGTCCGGGTCGCCGCCCTCGCCGCCGAGGTGCGCGAAGTAGAGCTCGTGGTTCTTGATCCCGCCGATCGCGAACGTGAGGTCGACCTTGAGCGCGCGCAGGTCGGAGTAGACCTGGTTCGCAGAGGCCCGGTCGACCTCCGCGAGCGCGCCGAGGATCTCGTTGCGCTTGGCGACATAGCCCTGGTAGAGGCGGTAGTGAGCCTCGACAGACGCCCTCGAGATACCCGACAGCTGCAGGAGCCTCGGGTCGAGCGGGCGGGGAGCGATCTCCGGGGTCGTCGACATGGCGGGTTCTCGGCTCCTCGTTCGGCGGGACGGGACCGGCCGGAGCATATCCTTGGGTCGAAGAGTCGACGACCGAAGGAGAGCACACGATGGCGTACTCCGTCCCCGACCTCGCGTACCCGTTCGACGCGCTCGAGCCGCACATCGACGCGCGCACGATGGAGATCCACCACGACAAGCATCACGGCGCATACGTCACGAACCTGAACGCGGCGCTCGAGGGCACCGAGTGGATGGACCGCCCGATCGAGACCGTCCTCTCGAATCTCGAGATCCTCCCCGCGGACAAGCAGACGGCCGTGCGGAACAACGGCGGCGGCCACGCGAACCACACACTGTTCTGGGAGATCATGGGGCCGGACGGCGGCGGCGAGCCGTCGGGTGACCTCGCCGCGGCGATCGCCGACACGTTCGGCTCGCTCGACGACCTGAAGGCGCAGGTCAACGACGCCGGCGTCAAGCGCTTCGGCTCCGGCTGGAGCTGGCTCGTCTGGGACGGCACGGGTCTCGCGGTGCTCTCGACGCCGAACCAGGACTCACCGGTCATGGAGGGGAAGACGCCGATCCTCGGCGTCGACGTCTGGGAGCACGCCTACTACCTCAGCTACCAGAACCGCCGCCCCGACTACCTGGCGGCGTGGTGGAACGTCGTCGACTGGAACGCCGTCGGCGCGAAGTTCGACGCCGCGCGCTCGAGCTAGACGCGAACCCGGGGGCGTGGGGCGGGTCCGCGCCGCTCCACGCCCGAAATCCGCCGAAGCATCCCGGACGTAGATTGGAACGTGGCGACGTCCGCGGCTCTCTGCGCCAACTTGCCCTCGCCGCGGAAAGCGGCGAGCATCCTCGCGATGGCACCGGACTCCCGCACCGACGCCGAGCTGCTCGGGCTGATCGCGGGGGGCGACCGCCTCGCATTCGAGGAGCTGTACCGGCGCTACGCGCGCTCGGTGCTCGGGATCGCGCTCCGCCGGATGGGCGACCGGGGTCGCGCGGAGGATGCGACGCAGGAGACCTTCGCGAGCATCTGGCGTTCGGCCGCCCGCTACGACCCCGCCCGTGGCCGGCCCGCGTCCTGGCTCTACACCGTCGCCCGGAACGCGATCGTGGACGGGCTCCGGCGCCGGCCCGACCCGACGGTCGCCGACCCGCCCGACATCCCTGCAAGCGGACCCGGGCCCGCCGACGCCGCCGAGAGCGAGTGGGTCTCGTGGCGCGTCCACCGAGCGCTCGAGACGCTGCCCGAGCACGAGCGGTCGCTCGTCGAGCTTGCCTACTGGAGCGGCATGTCGCAGAGCGAGATCGCCGAGTATCTCGGGCTGCCGCTCGGTACCGTCAAGACCCGGACGCGGGCGGCGCTCGGCCGTCTCGCGGCCGAGCTGGAGAGCGAGCTGGCATGAAGGACCTCAGCGACATCGTCGGGAACGACCTCGATCCGCCCGAGCGCGAGCGGCTCGAGCACGTCCACGCGCTGCTCGGGCAGGCGGGAGCCCCGCCCGAGCTGCCCCCCGCTCTCCAGCACGCGCCCGAGCCGCCGGTCGCGCGCGTGATCCCGTTTCCGCGCCGCTACCGCTACACGGCGATCGCCGCGGCCGTCGTCGCAGCCTGCGCGCTCTTCGGCGTCGGGTACGTCGTGGGTGGCGGCGGCGGAGACTCGCCGGTGCGGACGGTCGCCATGTCCGGAGCCGACCAGGCGACCGCGCAGCTGGACGTGTTCGAGAAGGACGCGGCCGGGAACTGGCCGATGGAGCTGCGGGTCAGCGGGCTCGCGCCCGGGCACTACGAGCTCTGGCTGACCCGGGACGGAAAGCTTGCCGAGCCGTGCGGCGCCTTCGCCGTCGCCGCGAGCGAGACGACGGTGCCGCTCAACGCGCCGTACTCGCTGCGCGACTTCGACGGCTGGGTCGTCGTGCCGTCCGGCTCGAAGAGCCCCGTGCTCACGACCTGAGGGCCCTGCGCTTCAGGGTCGGGCACCTCGGTGCCCGACCCCGGTGAGTAGCCCGTTCACGGGCGGAGACGACACGGCGCCCCACCCGAGACTGCATCCACGACCACGCACGAGGCTCACCTCGAGCGTCAGTCGCTCTCGTGCTCCTTCTCCTGCTCCTTCTTGCCGGCCTTCGCGTTCTTGGCGGCGTTCGACGATCCGACAGTCGGGCAGGCTCCGATCGTGTCGTGGTGCTGCCGCTGGTGCGCGCGCACGGCGTTGACCGAGACGCTGAGCGTCACCTTGCCCTTGTGGCAGATCGTCACCTTCTTTGCCGAGCCCGAGGTCTCCGTCTGCGTCCCCGTCTGGGTCCCCGTCTGCGTCGTCGTCTCCGTCCCGGTGGTCTTCGCAGGCTTCGAGGCCACGGCCGCGAGCCCGACGCCGCCGACCGCCGCGAACACGACAGCGGCACCGACTGCGGCCGAGGCGAGACGGCGTCCGTGCATCCGCTCCATCGTTTCCCCTTTCTGCGTCTGACTCTCGACCACGCCATCGGGCGCCGCGGGCATGGACACGAGGGAAAACCCTCTCACAGGGGATGTTCGGCGACCGGCACCGCGCGGTCAAGCCCACGGCGTCTTCACGCCGTGAGCTCGCGCACGGCCTCGCAGAAGACCTCGGTGTGGCGGTCGACGTCCGCCTCGCTCGTCGCGGGCGACATCAGCGCCATGTTGTGGAACGGGGTCAGCAGCACGCCTCGATTGAGCGCGTGGAGATGCAGGTAGCGCTCGAGCGCGACGTTGCCCGCCGCATGGGCTTCCGCGCCGGTTCGCGGGCGATCGGGGCCGAAGAGGTACTCGGCGCGGCAGCCGAGCCGCGTGACGTGCCACGGCAGCCCCGCGTCGGCGATCGCCGTCTCCACGCCGGTCGTCCACCGCTCGGCGAGCGGGATCATCCGGGCGAATGCCTCGTCGGTCAGTACCTCGACGAGCGTCGCGCGCATTGCCGCGAGGGAGAGCGCGTTTCCGGCGAGCGTGCCGCCGACGCCGCCGACGTCGACGTCCTCCCGGTCGACCGACGCCGTCACGCGGTCGGCCAGCTCTGCCGTGAACCCGTAGGCGCCCGCGGGGATGCCCCCGGCGATCGGCTTCCCGATCGTGACGACGTCCGGCTCGAGCCCGTGGGCCTGCGTGAACCCGCCCGGCCCGCAGCAGATCGTGTGCGTCTCGTCGATCGCGAGCAGGGTGCCCGTCCGGCGGGTGAGGGCGCGCAGCGCCTCGTGGAACCCGGGGTCGGGATGGACGATCCCCACGTTCGTCAGCGCGGGCTCGGTGAGGACGAGCGCGACGTCGCCGGGCGCGAGCGCCGCCTCGAGCCCGGCGACGTCGTTCCACTCCACGACCTTCGTCGTCTCGGCCGGGGGCACCGGCGGGCCGAGGTTGCCCCGGCGCGCGACGACCTGCCCCGCCTCCAGCGTGGCGAACGTCTCGTCGACGGTTCCGTGGTAGCACCAGTTGAACACGAGCACCTTCGGACGGCGGGTGATGTGGCGCGCGAGCCGGATCGAGAATCGGTTCGCATCGGTCGCCGTCAGCGCGAACTGCCAGCGGTCGACGCCGAACCGCCGGCTCAACTCCTCCGCGACGGCAAGCGCGTCCTCGGTCGGCAGCATCGTCGTGATCCCTCGCGGCGCCTGCTCGGCCACCGCGCGGAGCGTCGCGTCCGGCCCGTGACCGCTCATGGCGCCGGTGTCACCGAGGCAGAAGTCCACGTATTCGTGGCCGTCGACGTCGGTGAAGCGGCTCCCCCGGGCCTCGGCGACGAAGAGGGGGAACCCGCCGGGCCACTTCGCCATCCAGTGCATCGGGACACCGGCCAGCAGGTGCCTGCGCGCGTCCTCCGCGAGCGCCTGCGAGCGGGGGTGCTCCCGGGCGAAGCGCTCCTCCTCGCGACGCATGAGCGCCGGGAGCCGCTCGTGGAGCGCGCCAGACACGGTGTCCGACGTCAGTCGGACACCCCCCGCACGCCAGCCTGCCGCGCTCCGTCGGGTGTCGGACTGAGGTCCGACACCGACCTCATGCGCGCCGGATCGACCGAACGGTCGCCTGCCACGAGCCGCGCGGCGCCTCGACCGAGACGACGTCCCCCACGCCCTTGCCCATCAGCGCGGCACCGAGCGGCGAGTCGGGCGACACGCCGCCCCCGACCGACGAGATCGTCACCTCCATCACGTCGCCCTGCTCGTCGGCGATCTCGACGATCGAGCCGGGGCCGACGTGGTCGTCCGTGTCGTGGTCGACGACCGTCGCCCCGGAGACCCGCGCCCGCAGCTTCGCGATGCGCGCCTCGAGGAGCCCCTGCTCGTTCTTCGCCGCGTGGTACTCGAAGTTCTCGGAAAGGTCGCCGAATCCCCGGGCGGTGGCGATCGCCTCGATCGCTGCCGCCCTCCGCGGCCCCTCGAGCTCGGCGAGCTCGGCCTTGAGGGCCTCCATCTGCTCGTGCGTCAGCTGCTCGCCGGAGTCCGCCATGCAGTTGAGGCTACCGGCGCCTGCCCGGCTGCGCCGGACGGACGCTATGCCCGCTCGTACGTCACGTACGCGACCCCGTCGCCTGCCTCGCGGCTCACCTCGCGCCAGGCCGACCAGTCGACGTCGGGGAACGCGTGTCGCCCTCGGGCTCCGCGTCGACCCAGGTGAGCACGAGGCGGTCGGCGAGCGGGAGCGCGTCGGCGTAGACCTGGGCACCGCCGACGACGAACACCTCGTCGTCGATGCGCGGCGGCCGTCTCGAGCGCGTCGCGAGACGCTGCCCGCGACGAGGACCTCGCTCGCCCCGGGGTCCCACGACGGGCGTGCGCGTGACGACGATCGTCGTCCGCCCGGGAGCGGCCGGCCGATCGAGTCGTACGTCCTGCGGCCCATCACGAGGACGTGGCCGAGCGTCAGCTCCTTGAACCGGCGCATGTCGTCGGGGAGACGCCACGGGAGCCCGCCGTCGGCGCCGATGACGCCGTTCCGCGCGACGGCGGCGACGATCGTGACCGCCATGGGCACTACACCGCGATCGGCGCGCGGATCGCCGGGTGCGGGTCGTAGCCCGACGACCTGCACCGAGTCGGGCGTGAACGCGTCGATCGTGCGGCAGGCGGGGTCGAGCCGCAGCTCGGGGAGCGCGCGCGGCTCGCGGGTCAGCTGCTCCCGGGCCTGGTCGAGATGGTTCAGGTAGAGGTGCGCGTCGCCGAGCGTGTGGACGAAGTCGCCGACCTCGAGGTCGGTGACCTGGGCGACCATGTGGGTCAGCAGGGCGTACGAGGCGATGTTGAACGGCACGCCGAGGAACAGGTCGCCCGACCGCTGGTAGAGCTGGCACGAGAGCCGGCCGTCCGCGACGTAGAACTGGAACAGCGCGTGGCACGGCGCGAGCGCCATCCGCGGCAGGTCGGCGACGTTCCACGCGCTGACGACGAGGCGGCGCGAGTCCGGGTCGGTGCGGATCCGCTCGATCACGTTCGCGAGCTGGTCGACGTGGCCGCCGTCCGGCGCCGGCCACGAGCGCCACTGGTAGCCGTAGATCGGCCCGAGGTCGCCGCGCTCGTCCGCCCACTCGTCCCAGATCGGTCACGCCGTGCTCGTGCAGCCAGGCGACGTTCGTGTCGCCGCGGACGAACCAGAGCAGCTCGCCGACGACGGACGGCGACGTGCACCTTCTTCGTCGTCACGAGCGGGAAGCCGTCGCGCAGGTCGAAGCGCATCTGGTGGCCGAAGACGGAGAGCGTGCCCGGTGCCGGTGCGGTCCTCCTTGCGCGTGCCCTCGTCGAGCGCGCGCCGGAGGAGATCGAGGTACTGCTCCACGCGGCCGAAGGTAGCAGCGGCCGCGGCGGGCGCCGGCAAGATCAGAACAAGCCCACCGTGTTGCCGCGCTCGTCGACGTCGATCGAGAAGGCGGCCGGGGCCTTGCCGAGTCCGGGCATCGTCTGCATGTCGCCGCAGAGCGCGACGATCCAGCCGGCGCCCGTGTAGGGGCGCAGGTCGCGGACCGTGACAGTGAACCCGGTGGGCGCGTTCAGCAGCGACGCGTCGTGCGAGAGCGAGAGGTGGGTCTTCGCCATGCAGATCGGCAGCTGGCCGAGGCCGGACGCCTCGAACGCCGCCGCCTTGTCCTTCGCGGTCTTCAGGAGGAAGACGTCGTCCGCGCCGTACACGCCCGTCGCGATCGCGCGGATCTTCTCCTCGATCGGCGCGTCGTACGCGTAGGCGAAGCGGAACTCGTTCGGCTCGTCCGCGGCCGCGACGACCGCCTCCGCGAGCGCCGTCGCGCCCTTGCCGCCCTGCTCGAAGCCGGAGTTGACCTCGGCCGCGTACGCACCGTGCTGGAGCGCGAGCCGCTTCACGAGCTCGAGCTCGTCGGCGGTGTCCGTCGGGAACTTGTTGACGGCGACCACGGCGTTCAGCCCGAAGTGCTTGATGATCCCGATGTGGCGCGCGAGGTTGGCGGAGCCTCCCTCGATCTCGGCCATGCCCGCCGTTGACGTTCCCGCCGTGGTGCTTGAGCGCCCGCACGGTCGCGACGAGCACGGTCGCGCTCGAGCGCAGCCCGCCGATCCGGCAGGTGATGTCGAAGAACTTCTCCATCCCCATGTCCGAGGCGAAGCCCGACTCGGTGACGAGGTAGTCGCCCGAGCTTGAGCCCGACGCGGTCCGCGACGAGCGAGTTGTTGCCGTGCGCGATGTTCGCGAACGGGCCGCAGTGGATGAACGCGGGCTGCCCCTCCAGCGTCTGCACGAGATTCGGCTTGATCGCGTCCTTGAGCAGGACGGTCATCGACCCCGCAGCCTTCAGCTGCTCGGCCGTGACCGGCTCGCCCTCGAAGGTCTGGCCGATGGTGATGCGGCCGAGCCGGACGCGCAGGTCGCCGAGGTCGCGCGAGACGGCGACGAGCGCCATGATCTCGCTCGCCGCGGTGATGTCGAAGCCGGTCTGGCGCGGGTAGCCGTTCACGCGGCCGCCGAGCGAGGTGACGATGTCGCGCAGCGAGCGGTCGTTCATGTCCATGCACCGGCGCCACGAGATCGTGAGCGGGTCGATCCGGAGCTCGTTCCCGTGCAGCAGGTGCGCGTCGATCAGCGCGGAGAGCAGGTTGTTCGCCGCCGTGATCGCGTGGAGGTCACCGGTGAAGTGGAGGTTCAGGTCCTCCATCGGCACGACCTGCGTGTAGCCGCCGCCCGCGGCGCCGCCCTTGATCCCGAAGACCGGCCCGAGGGATGCCTCCCGCAGCGCGAGCACCGGCTTGCGGCCGATCTGGCCGAGGCCCTGCGTCAGCCCGACCGACGTCGTCGTCTTGCCCTCGCCCGCCGGCGTCGGCGTGATCGCGGTGACGTTGACGATCTTCCCGTCCGGCCGGTCCGCGAGCCGCTCGAGGATCGACAGGTCGACCTTCGCCTTGTACCGGCCGTAGAGCTCGAGCTCGTCCGGCTCGATCCCCGACTCCTCGGCGACGTCGGCGATCGGGCGAAGCGTCGCCTCCTGTGCGATCTCGAGACTCGAGAGCATCGATCGGTCCTCCCTGGTTCGGTGTCCACGTGTAGTGGCGAGATATATCTCGCCCGCGCACGTCGCGTGGCTAGTGGTGCGCGACGGCGCCCAGGTGGCGCTCGTAGGCGCCCGTCTCGAGGATCTCGCCGATCTGGGCGATCGCGAAGCGGAGCTCGTCGTCCGAGGTGTAGTAGTGCGGGCCGAGCCGGATCCCCGCGTCGGGCCGGAAGTCGCAGAGGATCTGCCGCTCGGCCAGCTCGCGGTGGACGGCGGGGAAGTCGGGCACGTGGACGGTGACCGTCCCGCCGCGCCGCTCGGCCCGCGCGGGCTGCGGACCTCGAACCCGGCGCCGTCGGCGAGGTCGATCAGGAGCTGCGTCTGGCGCGAGCGAGTTGGCGCGGATCCGCTCGATCGCCGATCTCCTCGATCAGGTCGTAGCCCGCCGTCGCGGCGAAGTGCGCCGGCACGTTCGGCGTCCCGGTGAGGAACCGCGCCGCGCCGGACGCGTAGCGCATCTCCTCCTCGAAGGCGAACGGCGCCTCGTGTGCCTGCCAGCCCGTGAACGTCGGCTCGAGCGTCTCCGCGAGATCGGGTCGGACGTAGAGCCAGCCGTTCCCCGGCCCGCCGCAGAGCCACTTCACCGAGCCGCCGACCGCGAAGTCGACGCCGAGCGCGGTCACGTCGAGCGGCACGATCCCGGCCGACTGGTAGCAGTCGAGGATCACGTGCGCTCCGACCTCGTGCGCGCGCCGGACGATCGGCTCGACGTCCTGGATCTCGCCCGTCTTGAAGAGCACGTGGCTGATCGGCACGAGCAGCGTCCGCTCGTCGATCGCCTCGACGATCGCGCCGGCTCGGTCCTCGCACGACGACGACCTCGAGGTCGGGCTGCGCCTGGTAGAGGTAGCGCACCGACGGGAAGTTGCCCCGCTCGTAGACGACCCGGTTGCGCCGCGGGGTCGAACGGCCGGAAGCAGGAGAGGACGACCGCCTCGGCGACCGCGACGTTCTGGTGCATGACGGTCGTGCCCGCCGGCGCGCCGACGATGCGGCCGACCTGGTCGCCGACCGTGATCGGCGTCGTCCACCAGCCCTCGCCCCACGCGCGGATGCCGCGCTCGGCCCACATGCGCGCGTACTCTCGCGAGGCGGTCCTCCGCGCGTCGCGGCATCGCCGCGAGCGAGTGGTTGATCAGGTAGGTCGTGTGCTCGAGGATCGGGAACTCGGAGCGGTAGTCGAGGAGATCGCGCATGACGGGCAGGGTAGAGAAGCGGCGATGAGGGCGATGGTGCTCCGGTCGGCCGGGGCGCCTCTCGAGGAGGCGGACCTGCCCGACCCCGAGCCGGGCGCCGGTCAGGCGCTGCTCCGCGTGCGCGCCTGCGGTGTCTGCCGCACCGACCTCCACGTGGTCGACGGCGAGCTGACGCGCCCGAAGCTGCCGCTCGTCCCCGGCCACGAGATCGTCGCCGAGGTCGTGACGAGCGCGGGCCGGTTCACGCCCGGCGAGCGTGTCGGCGTCCCCTGGCTCGGCTGGACCTGCGGCACGTGTGCGTACTGCCTCGCGGGGCGGGAGAACCTCTGCGACAGCGCGCGGTTCACCGGCTACGACCTGGACGGGGGCTACGCAGAGCACTGCGTTGCCGACGAGCGGTTCTGCTTCCCCGTGCCCGAGGCCTTCGGCGACGTCGAGGCGGCTCCGCTCCTCTGCGCAGGGCTGATCGGCTACCGCTCGCTCCGGCTCGCCGGAGACGCCGAGCGGGTCGGGCTCTACGGCTTCGGCGCGGCCGCCCACATCGTCTGCCAGGTGGCGCTCCACCAGGGGCGCGAGGTCTACGCGCTGACGCGGCCCGGGGACGACGACGCGCAGGCGTTCGCGCGGTCACTCGGTGCGACGTGGGCGGGCGATACGGCCGGGGGGCCGCCGGTCGAGCTCGACGCAGCCATCCTCTTCGCTCCCGCGGGAGAGCTGGTCCCGACCGCGCTCGGCCACGTGTGCAAGGGCGGCGTCGTCGTCTGCGGCGGGATCCACATGAGCGACATCCCCTCGTTTCCCTACGAGCTCCTCTGGGGCGAGCGGATCGTCCGCTCGGTCGCCAACCTCACCCGCTCGGACGGAGACGAGCTCCTCGCGCTCGCGCCCGCCGTCCCGGTCGAGACACGGGTCGAGGCGGTTCCCCTCCGGCAGGCGAACGAGGCGCTCGACCGGCTCCGGGCCGGCGCCGTCCGCGGCGCGCTCGCGCTCGTGCCGTAAGGCGGTCCTAGACCAGGCGCTTGAGAACGCCGAGCGCGCGCTGGTCCCACGGCACGCGATGCGTCAGGCCCGCCGACCCGAGCTGGTCGCGGTGGCCGAGGTACCAGTCGTAGGTCGCGCAGAGCGTCTCGGCGTTCGAGAGCCGCGGCTCCCAGCCGAGCAGGGTCGCGGGCCTTGGCGATCGAGACGAACGAGTCCTTGTGCGCCGTCCGGTAGTGCCACTCGGCGAGCGGCGAGAGCCGCGCGAGCTCGAGGCCGCGAAGGGCGATCTCCGCCGGCCGCGCGGGCACGGGGAAGCAGCCGCGATCCGGACCCGGCGTGCGCGATCAGGTCGTCGAGGTCCTCGCGTACCGTCCCGAAGCGCGCAGCGCCGACGTTCAGCGCCTCGCCCGCAACAGGGCGCCTCGAGGCACAGGACGACGGCGTCGACGAGATCCTCGACGGCGAGCAGCTGGTAGCGGTTCGCGCCGTCGCCGAGGATCGGGATCCGCCGACCCTCCCGGATCCAGTCGAAGAGGATCTCGAACACGCCGAGCCGCTCGGGGCCGACGAACGTCTTCGGCCGGACGATGACGGTCTCGAGCCCGCGCCGCGCGAACGCCGCGCAGAGCCGCTCGGCGTCGATCTTCGACTCGCCGTAGTGACCGACGCCGACGAGCGGATCGTCCTCGTCGATCGGATGGCGCTCGGGCACGCCGTAGACCGCGGTCGACGAGATGAGCACGACGCGGCGGACGCCCGCCTCGCGCGCGCCGCTCCGAGCGTCACGGCCGCGCCCTCGACGTTCACCGACCGGATCGCGGCCCGGCTCTCCTGGATCGGCAGTGCGGCGGCCGCGTGCACCAGCACGTCCGCGCCCACGACGAGGCGGCGGGCGTCGCGCGGCCAGCCGGACGTCGCCGCGGAGCTCCTCGACCTGCCCCTCCAGCGCGGCGTCGTCGAGCGGAGCGAGGTCGAGGGTCCGCACGGCGTGACCGTCGGCGACGAGGCGCCGCGCCAGATGCAGGCCGAGAAAGCCCGCGCCGCCGGAGATCGCGACGAGCACGGCGCGGAACGTTAGACGGTCACCGACCGGGCGGGCGGGCCGAGACGCGCGCTCGTCGAGCCCGTCTCGACCGGCGGCGGGGCGCCGTTGACGAGCACCGCCGCCGCGAACAGCACGGCCAGCGCGACGACGCTCTCGCCGAGCAGGCTCCGGCCGACCCCGCGCGGCGTCTCTCCGCGCTCGAGGCGCGGGCGGACGAACGTGTGGTGGAACCCACCCCAGGCGAGCGCGACGCAGACGAGCCCGATCTTGACGAGGAGCGTCTGGCCGTACGACGTCGTCCAGAGGTCGGAGCGGATCGGGCAGCCGCGCGATCGCGACCACCGTGCCCGCCGCGAGGAGCAGCGCGATGAGGACGACCGCGATCCGCGAGAAGCGCAGGAACGCCGCCCGCCTGAGGTCGGGCGCGAGCGGCCAGACGACGACGGCGAGCGTCAGGACGCCTCCGACCCAGAGCATCGCGGTGACGAGGTGCACCCAGTCCGCGACCTCGGTGAGCGGCGTCGAGTTCGGCTCGGTCGCCTGGTGCCCGGAGAGCGGGTAGCCCCAGACGAGCACGAGGCCGAGCAGGAACGCGGGCCAGCGGAGCAGCGGCATGTCGAGCACCCAGGCGAGCAGCAGGATCGTCAGGCAGATGCCGAACCCGAACGTCGTCACGAGGAACGCCGTCCCGAAGCGCGTCGACTCCGCGAACGGCGACAGGTCGGCGTAGAGGAGGTCGACCCCCGAGACCTGGATGGCGTTCGCGGAGCGGATCACGAAGCCCGCGATGCCCGTGTTCAGGGCGAGGAATGCCCCGAGCGTGCCGAGCAGGTAGACGCGCCGCTCCACGCGCGGGTCGATGTCGCGCGGCAGGACGAGCAGCCGGATCCCGACCACGCCGATCATCAGGGCGAGCGATGCAAAGAGCGCCCAGCGGGCGGCGTCGTCGCGCCAGGTGACACCCGACGCGCCGACCGCCTCGGTCGGCGGCGGAGCCGGGACGCCGACGCCGAAGGTGAAGACGCCCGTCGTGATGTGCCCGTCGGCGGAGACGACGCGCCAGCGCACGGTGTACGCCTGACCGCGGACGGCACCGCGCACCGGCACCCGCACCATCGTGGCGCGGTCGGACTGCGTCACGGCGCCGGAGAGCCGGCGCCCGTCCGGGGCGAGGACGACGAGAGCGTTCGGCGGAGCCTCGACCGATTGGTCGAACCGAAGCGTGACCTCCTTGGGCGACGCCTCGACGCGTCCCTGCACCGCAGGGGTGGCCTCCTGCATCGTCGCGTGCGCGGACGCGACAGCGGGGACTGCGAGCGCGGCGACGGCGGCAGCGGCGAGGACCGCCGGTCTCACGGCCTGCCGCCGGCGAGGTCGGAGAGGTGGCCGAAGATCGGTGCGATGTCGCGGTCGGAGAACAGCATCACCGCGACCACGACCCACGCCAGTGCGAAGCCGTACATCCACACCGCCCTCCGCGGGCGGAAGGCGGCGCCGAGCGGGAAGACGGACGCGAGCACGAGCGTCCAGCCGATCAGGTGATGGAGAAACGCAGAGCGGGAGAACAGCCAGCCGTTCTGCTCGTGCACGAGGAACGACGCCCCGGAGACGAAGAGCCCTCCGGCGGTGACGAGCGACCAGTAGGACGAGTGGAGCCGTCCACGCACGCGCGCCAGCTCGACCGCGCCCGCGGCCGTCGCCGCCTGCGCCCAGATCGAGTGCGCGACGAGGTGGAGCGTCGAGAACGTCGAGAAGATCGCGATCAGCCAGAGCCAGACACCCGCGAACAGCGCGAGCGACGGCCAGAGGTACGCGCGCCACGGTCGGCGCTGGAACACGGCCGGGCCGACGATCGCCTCGGCGAGCAATACGAGCCCGAAGAACAGGAAGCCGGCCGCGAACAGCCAGTGCGCGATCTCAGCCCGTGGGAGCATCTCCGCGCGCCTCGTCGGCCCGCTCCAGGTCCTCCACGAGCCCGGGGGCGACGAAGAGGGAGAAGAGGAGGCCGACCAGCACGACGAGGAGCGGCGGCTGCACGGCCCAGTCCCAGAACCCCTTGCCGTCGGGATAGAAGAACGTGACACGGTACGGCTGCGCGAAGGCCCACACGATCCCGCCGAGGATCGTCAGCGGCCCGAGCGCCTCGATCGCGACGACACGGGCGGTCTTCCGCGCGACCTGGAGCCTGTCGGCGGACTTCGCACGGGATGTGACGAGCTCGTTCACGATCGCGGTGCCTCGGTGCTCAGTCTGCACCGCCGGGGGCCCCGAGCGCAAACGGGAGCGTGTCGAACGACGGCGCGCGCAGCTACCGCGAGAGGATCCCGTCGCGCGAGACCTTCACCCCGCGCGCGCCGAAGTCCTCCCGCGAGAGTGCTCGCACGACGCCGTGGGCCGCCTCGGCCGGATCGATCGCGGGAAGGCCGGGTCCGACGAGCCGGGTGGGCACGAGGCGTCCCGTCTCGAACTTCCCGTCTCCGCGCAGCGTGACGCGCAGGATCCCGCTCGTGGAGAGCGGCCCTCCGAGGGCGAACACCTTGTACCCGGCGAAGTTCCCGAGGGAGTACGCGATCAGCCTGCCCCTGTACCACTCCATCCCGCGGAGCACGTGCGGGCCCGAGCCGACCACGAGGTCCGCTCCGGCGTCGACGACCGCGTGGGCGAACCGCAGCGGGTCGCCGCGGTTCTCGCCGAGGAAGCGCTCCGTGCCGCGGCGCACGTGCTGCCGGTCGCTCCCCTCGGCGCCTGCATGCATGGTGACCACGACGACGTCCGCGTTCCGGCCCGCCTTCCGTACGAGCTTCTTCGCCGCCGCGATGTCGGTCAGCGGCTGCGCCCAGGGATACGGCGCGAAGCCCACGAGCGCGACGCGGATCGCGCCGACCTTCTGCACGGTGATCTGCCCGGGCCGCCCGGTCCACTCGAGGCCGACGCCGGCCAGCGCGTCCGTGGTCTGCCGCAGGCCGTCGGCACCGAAGTCGAAGGCGTGGTTGTTCGCGAGGTTCATCACCGTGAACCCGGCCTGGTCGAGCCACCGCGCGTATGTGGGAGGAGTCTGGAAGGCGAAGCAGTCGGTGCTGCCCGAGCCGCACTTCGAGCCGCCTCCGGTCGAGAGCGTCCCCTCGAGGTTGCCGAGCACGACGTCTCCGGCGAGGTCGGTCTCGACGTCCGAGAAGAAGGAGCGGCCGCCGTCGCGGGGCAGGTTGGGGGTCGCCCCCATCACGATGTCCCCGGTCGCGACGATCGCCACCACCCCCTGCGGCACCTTCGTGGCCGCAGGCTTCGTCGCAACGGCAGGCTTCGGCCCGGCCGGGGCCCGCTCGACCGACGCGACGCTCGGTCGTGCGGCCGTTGCAGGCTTCGGCCCCCCGTCCACGAGCAGCGAGAACACGAACGCGCTGGCGGCGACGACCGCGCCGGCGCGCACGATCAGGGCGATCACCCGCACGGAGAGGCGTCAGCGCCGGAGGACGAGGAGCCAGTACGCGAGCTGCGAGAGCGCGGCCAGCGCTCCTGCGACGTAGGTCATCGCCGCGGCCGTGAGCACCTTCCGGGCGCCCTGCGACTCGCCGGTGGAGACGAGGCCGAGGTCTGAGATCTGCGCCATCGCCCGCCGCGACGCGTCGAACTCGACCGGCAGCGTGACGAGCTGGAAGAGGACGACGACGGCGAAGAGGATGATCGCGAGGGTCATGAGCCCCGTGATCTGGGCGAAGAGCCCGATCATCAGGAGAAAGAGCCAGGCCTGCGACGCGAACGCGACCGCGGGCCACATCGCGGAGCGCACGCGGAACGGCGCATACGCCTTCTGATGCTGGATCGCGTGGCCGACCTCGTGTGCCGCGATCGCGGTCGAGGCGACCGAGCGGCCCGCGTAGACCGGCTCCGAGAGGTGCACCGACTTCTTGCGCGGGTCGTAGTGATCGGAGAGCGGGCCGCCCGGGGACGTCTCCACCGGGACGCCCTGGAGCCCGTTCCGGTCGAGGATCTGGCGCGCGATCTCGGCGCCGGTCAGGCCGTTTCCGACCCCGACCTGCATCTGCGCCGCCACCGTCTTCTTCAGCCAGCGACTGCACCGCGAAGCCGATGATCAGCGGCGGTATGAGGAACACGAAGTAGAGACCCCAGCCACTCATGTACGTGAAGGGTAACAACGGCGTACGATCGCGACCACGTGACCGGGATCTCGCACGCCGACGACGGGCAGACGCCGGGTCGGGCCGCGGAGGTCGAGAACCCGCTCGAGCGCCTGCGGCTCCTCTCCGGCGACGACGACGCGATCGCATCGTTCCTCGACGAGCTCGACGTCTCCTCCCCGCGCGAGCGCGAGATGCTCGCCGAGCTCGCGCGAACGGCCCCGCTCGCCCGTCCCGATCGCTTCGAGGCAGACCACCGCCGGCTGATCGAGGCCCTCGAGAGCCTGCGCCGTCACGGCTTCCACGGCTCGCAGGCCGCGACTGCGCTCGGGCCGCTCAGATACGTCGTCCGCCGGCTCGTCGAGCTCGTCGCGCGGTACCTCGTCGTCTCGCACATCAAGAACGTGGTGACGCAGATGCGGAACCTCTACTGGGCGCGCGAGATGGAGGCGCCGTCCAACTCGGCCGCGCTCAAGCTGCTGCGGCCGGCCCGCTTCGACGCGCAGGCGCTCGTGGAGATCATGAAGTCGCGCGAGATCGGTGTGCCTTCCTTCGTCCTCGCCGGGATCCTGATCCCCCTCACGGCGACGGTGCTGCGGCTCGCGAGCGGGTTCACGTTCGCGGACTGGCGGGTCGCGGCTCTGGTCGGCCTCTGCGGGATCGCGATCGGCGTCGGCCTCTCGTGGGTCGTCCTCCGCGGCACCGCGCTCGCGAGCGACCGGATCCGGCTCTCGGTGCGCCGGCCGCTCCGCGTGGTGTGGGAGGACATCGGCAACTGTGGAAGCCCTCCGAAGGACGGCTGCCGGACGTTCGCCATCGTCGCGATCGTGCTGACGGTCGGCGTCTGGATCGTGCTGCCGACGCTCGTCGCGCTCGCGCTCGCGGCCTGAGGCGGCCTGCACGGTGTCCGACTTCGAGTCGGACACCCACCCTCCGAGCAGCGCACACCCACGACAAGGGCGCCTGCCGGTGTCCGACACGGTGTCCGACTTCGACTCGGACATCCACCCTCCGAGCAGCGCACACCCACCAGAGGGGCGCCCGCGGGTGCCCGAACGACGGTGTCCGACTTCGAGTCGGACACCACCCCCTCGACCACCGCACCCCGACGACATCGGTAGCCGACCGAGCTCCGGCCCCAAGGCTCACCGCGTCCGCGAGAACCGCTGCACCGCCGCGAGGAGCTCGCCGCTCTTCTCCTCCGCGACCGCGGCGTCGCCTGAGGCGAGCGCCTCGGCGACACAGTGCGTCACGTGGTCTTCGAGCACCTTCGCCGCGACCTGCTCGAGCGCGGTCTTGATCGCGGCGATCTGCGTGAGGACGTCGATGCAGTAGCGGTCCTCCTCGATCATCCGCTCGATGCCGCGCACCTGGCCCTCGATCCGGTGCAGCCGCTTCGCGAGCGCGTCCTTGTCCTTTGCGTAGCCGTGCATCAGATGACCTCCCGGATCGAGTGGAAGCGCCGCAGGCGCAGGCTGTTCGTGACGACGAAGACGCTCGAGAACGCCATCGCCGCCGCCGCCACCATCGGGCTCAGGAGCCCGGCCATCGCGAGCGGGATCGCCGCGACGTTGTAGGCGAAGGCCCAGAAGAGGTTCCCCTTGATCGTCCGCAGCGTCCGCCGCGAGAGCCGGATCGCGTCGGCAGCGGCGCGCAGGTCGCCGGAGACGAGCGTCAGGTCGCTCGCCTCGATCGCGACGTCCGTCCCGGTGCCGATCGCGAGCCCGAGGTCGGCCTGCGCGAGCGCGGGCGCGTCGTTGACGCCGTCGCCGACCATCGCGACCACCTCGCCTCGCTGCTGGAGCGCCTCGACCACGGCGCTCTTGTCGCCCGGGAGGACGTCCGCCTGCACGCGGTCGATCCCGACCTCGGCCGCGACCGTGCGCGCGCTGCGCGCGTTGTCGCCGGTGAGCAGAACGGGCTCGAGGCCCAGCCGGCGGAGCTCGGCGATCGCGGTTCGGGAGGTCGGCTTGAGCCGATCCGCGACGATGAACAGGCCCGCCGCCCTCCCGTCGATCGCAGCCGCGACGACGGTACGCCCGCGCGCCTCCTCGACGGCGAACCGCTCCGCAAGCTGCCCATCGAGGGCGACACCCCGCTCGGCGAGCATCTCGGGGCGTCCGACCACCACGCTGCGCGCGTCCACGAGCGCCTCGACGCCCAGGCCCGCCCGGTTCGCGAAGCGCTCGACCGGGGGCAGCGGCCCGACCACCGCGGACGCGTGTGACGCGATCGCCTGTGCGATCGGGTGCTCGCTCGCCGCCTCCGCGCTTCCGGCGAGGCGGAGGAGATCCTCCACGGCGACGCCGTCCGCCGCAACGGCGTCCTCGACCCACATCCGCCCCTCCGTCACCGTGCCGGTCTTGTCGAGCACGATCGTCGTGATGCGACGGGTCCGCTCGAGCACCTCCGGCCCCTTGATGAGGATCCCGAGCTGCGCGCCGCGGCCCGTCCCGACCATCAGCGCGGTCGGCGTCGCGAGCCCGAGCGCGCACGGGCAGGCGATGATCAGCACCGCCACCGCGGCGGTGAACGCAGCAGTGACGTCGCCCGTGACGACGAGCCATCCGGCGAGCGTCGCCAGCGCGATCGCCATCACCAACGGGACGAAGACGGCGGAGACCCGGTCGACGAGCCGCTGGATCGGCGCCTTCCCCGCCTGCGCCTCGGTGACGAGCCGCGCGATCTGGGCGAGCGCGGTGTCCGCGCCGACCTTCGTCGCGCGGACGACGAGACGGCCCGACGTGTTGATCGTGGCGCCCGCGACCTCGTCGTCCGGGCCGACCTCGACCGGTACGGGCTCGCCGGTGAGCATCGACTGGTCGATCGCCGACGAGCCCTCCACGACCGCCCGTCCGTCGCGATCTTCTCGCCGGGGCGCACGACGAACAGGTCGCCGACCGCGAGCTGCTCCACGGCCACGAGCACCTCCCGGCCGTCGCGGAGCACCCGCGCATCCTTCGCCCCGAGCTCGAGCAGCGCCCGGATCGCCTCGCTCGAGCGCCCGCGCGCGCGGAGCTCGAGCTAGCGTCCGAGCAGGATCAGCGTCGTGATCACGGCCGCGACCTCGAAGTAGGTGTGGGCGTCGATCCGCCCGACGAGGACGACCGCGGACCACGTCCAGGCGGAGAGCGTGCCGACCGAGATGAGCGTGTCCATCGTCGCCGCGCCGTGGCGCGCGTTGAGGAGGGTCGCACGATGGAATCCGGCGCCGCACCAGAAGACGACCGGCGTCGAAAGGGCGAGCGCGAGCCACTCCCAGCCGTCGAAGCGGAGCGGCGGCACCATCGCGAGCAGAGCGAGCGGCACCGTCAGCGCGCCCGCGACGACGAGCCGCGTGCGCACGGCTCCGGCTGCGTCCGGCGCCTCGGCGACGTCGCTCGGGAGCGCCGCGTGGTAGCCGATCGCCTCGACGGTCGCGATCACCTCGTCGACCGGACACGGCAGCGGGGTCGAACGAGACCGCCGCCTGCTCGGTCGCGTAGTTGACGGTGGCGCCTCGACGCCCTCGAGCTTGTTGAGCTTGCGCTCGATGCGCGCCGCGCAGGAGGCGCACGTCATGCCCTCGACGTCGAGGCGGAGCCGCTCCGGCTTTGGGCTGGCGACGGCCATCAGGCTGCCTCGTACCCTGCTTCCTCGATCGCCGTGCGAATCGCCGCGTCATCGAGCGCGACGCCCGCGACCTCCACCCGTTTCGTCTCGAGGTCGACCACGACGGAGTCGACTCCGGGGACGGCGGAGACCTCCTCCTCCACCGCCGTGACGCAGTGGCCGCAGTGCATGCCGGGAACGACGTACAGGCGTGTCTCCATGGCTCGTCTCCCTCGGTCGACGTCTCCCCTCATAATACCCTATTGGGGTATGTATGGGAAGCGGTGTGTTCCGATTCCGCCTCCCTTGGCCGAGCGAGTTGCACGAATCGAAGAAGTTCGATATATTGACCACCGTCGATACGAGGTGAAGGCCATGACGTGTGTCCGAAAGCCCAACACAGCCTGGGATGCGCTCTGTGAGCGGTGCGGCGAGGCGTGCGACGTGCAGGGTCACGCCGTGCGAGAGCGAGCGTCGCGTCGTGCGCAGACGACGGAACCGAGGATCTGATGGCGACGGTCGACTCGTCCGTCGCGTGTTGTGCGACGCCGTTGGCAGCGCCGATGCTCGACGAGCAGGAGGCAGAGACGACGGCCGAGCTGTTCAAGGCACTGGCCGACCCCGCACGCGTCCGTATCGTCAATGCGCTTGCGCAGAGCGACGGGCCGGTGTGCGCCTGCGAGTTCGAGCCTGCGCTCGGCCTGTCGCAACCGACCGTGAGCCACCACTTGAAGAAGCTGACGGACGCCGGCCTCCTGGAGCGCGAGCAGCGCGGGAGGTGGGCGTTCTTCTCCCTGCGGCGCGAGGCGGTCGAGCGGCTCGCCCTCGTCGCCGACCTGAAAGGAGTGTGCTGCTGATGTCCACGACCGCCGACGAGCTCCGGGAGGAGGTCCGTCGCCGTTACGCCGAATCCGCGCGTGCGGTGACCGAAGGGTCGAGCGACTGCGGGTGCGGGAGCGGCTCGTGCTGTGCAGAAGGCGACGCCGACACGGCGATGTTCGGCGAGGCGCTCTATGACGCCGAACAGCGTGACGACCTCCCTGCGGCGGCGGCTCTCGCGTCGCTCGGATGCGGGAACCCGACCGCCGTCGCCGACTTACGTGAGGGCGAGACCGTGCTCGATCTCGGCTCCGGAGGCGGCATCGACGTGATCCTCTCGGCCAGGCGCGTCGGGCCGACGGGCATTGCGTACGGGCTGGACATGACCGACGAGATGCTCGCGCTCGCGATGCAGAACGCCCGCGACGCCGACGTGGCCAACGTGCACTTCCTCAAGGGTGTGATCGAGCAGATCCCGCTCCCCGCCGCGTCGGTGGACGTCGTCATCTCGAACTGCGTGATCAACCTCTCGGTCGACAAGCCGGCCGCGCTCACCGAGATCGCGCGGGTGCTGCGGCCGGGCGGGCGGATCGGGATCAGCGACGTCGTCGCCGAGGATCACCTCTCCGTCGCGGAGCGAGCCGAGCGCGGTAGCTACGTCGGCTGCATCGCCGGGGCGCTCTCGAAGGCGGAGTACGAGGCGGGCCTCGAGGCGGCGGGGTTCGACGACATCTCGGTCGATTTCACGCATCGGGTGGCGGACGGCATGCACGGCGCGATCGTGAAGGCGATCAAGACCCGGGAAGCCGAGCGCAAGGGGCTGCCCTCGTCCAGGCCGCGGACCGCGCGGGCTGCTGTTGACGACGGCTACGCCTCGGAGGAGCGACATGAGCCAGATACTCGATCCGGTCACCCGGCACCATGTCCGGCAGGCTGCCGAAGCGCTCGCGCGGCGAGTTCGCCGGCGTGTTCTCCGAGGAGACGATCGAGCGGTACATCGCCGACTCGCTCGACCTCCTCGGGCCGAGCAAGATCAACGTGTTCGTGCCCGTGCTCGCGCATCGCTTCGCGCGGGAGCGCCTCCGGGCTCTGGCGCAGATGGAGGGACTGATGACGAAGGAGATGCCGGAGGTTCTGTTCGTCTGCGTGCACAACGCGGGCCGCAGCCAGATGGCGGCGGGGCTCGTCAGGCTCCGCTCCGGGGGACGGATCCACGTGAGGTCGGCGGGCAGCGATCCCGGGGACGAGATCAACCCGGCGGTGGTCGAGGCGATGGCCGAGGTCGGGAGTCGACATGAGCGAGCAGTTCCCGAAGCCGCTCACGGACGAGGTCGTACGAGCCGCCGACGTGGTGATCACGATGGGGTGCGGCGACGCATGCCCGATCTATCCGGGGAAGCGATACGAGGACTGGGTTCTCGACGACCCGGCCGGTCAGGACGTGACCACCGTCAGACGGATCCGTGACGAGATCGACAGGCGCGTTCAGACGCTGATCACCGAGCTGATCGGCGAGCGGGGTGTGCAGGGCGATGGCGATTGACGATCCGGAGCTTTCTCGTGTCGACGGCGGCGAGGCGGCAGGTTCTCTCGCGCGGCTGTCGCGGCTCGATCGGTTCCTCCCGCTCTGGATAGGGCTCGCGATGGCCGGCGGGCTCCTGCTCGGCGCGCTGATCCCGGGGCTGAACGGGCAGCCTCGACCGCCTGCAGGTCGGGACGGTGTCGCTGCCGATCGCCGTGGGGCTGCTTGCTGATGATGTATCCGGTTCTGGCAAAGGTCCGTTACGAGGACATCGGCCGGATGAGCGACGACGGCGTGGGAAATTGGCGCTTCTTCGGCACGTCGCTCCTCCTGTCGTGGGTCGTCGGGCCGGCGTTGATGTTCGCGCTCGCCTGGCTCTGCTCGCGGATCAGCCCGCCTACCGAACGGGCGTGATCATCGTCGGCCTGGCCCGCTGCATCGCCATGGTGCTCGTCTGGAACGACATCGCCCTGGGCGACCGCGAACGTGCGGCAGTCCTGGTCGTCTTCAACGCCCTCTTCCAGGTCGCCGCGTACGCGCTCCTCGGGTACTTCTACTTGACGATGCTGCCGGGCTGGCTGGGCTTCGACACGCAGGGCTTCGAAGTGGGGATCTGGGAGGTCGCCCGCACCGTGCTCGTCTTCCTCGGGATCCCGCTCGCCGCCGGCTACCTCACCCGCCGGTCGGGATCCGCCGGCGAGGCCGCGACTGGTACGAGCAGAGTTCATCCCGCGCATTGCACCGCATCACCCTCTACGGACTGCTGTTCACGATCGTGCTGCTGTTCGCGATCCAGGGCGACCAGATCACATCCCAGCCGCTCGACGTCGCGCAGCATCGCAGCTGCCGCTCCTCGTCTACTTCGCCGTGATGTGGGTCGTCGGCTTCGCGTCCGGGCGAGGCTCTGCGATTTCCGTATCCGCAGACGGCCAGCCTGGCGTTCACCGTCGCAGCAACGACTTCGAGCTCGCGATCGCGGTAGCCGTCGGCGTGTTCGGCGCCACCTCGGGCCAGGCGCTCGCGGGCGTCGTCGGCCCGCTGATCGAGGTGCCGGTCCTCGTCGGCGCTCGTCTACGTCGCGCTGTGGCTCAGGCGACGGCTCAGTTGGCCCGAGCCGCGCGGACGCGGGGAACGCATCGACCGTACGCCGTCGGAGGCAGTTGCGCGCACCGGTCATTAGGCTCGTGACTCGACGACGTATGTCACCGTGACGGCGCGGCGCGCGCTGACGAACGTGCGCGCGCGTGCGAGAGTTTCAACCGGCAGCTCGCGGCAGCGCAGGCGACGCGGCAAACCCCGGCAGTCACGGCCCAATCGTCCCTGCAAGGCGGCGCAGCGCTTTCCGTGTTCACCCGGGTGAACGGCGGTGCCCGCAGCCGAGCGCACCCGTGGCCCGTCGTAGGGTTTCCGGGAGAGGCGCGAGTCGCGCCGCCACCACGAAGGAGGTCGACGTGTTTCTCGCTGCGAACGGTGTCTGGATCTGGACGACCCTCGCGGTCATCATCTGGATCGCGCTTGCGTTCTGGCCGGCCCGTGTCGCCGCTCGCAAGGGGCACAGCTTCTTCGGCTACTTCCTGTTCAGCATCGTCTTCTTCCCGGCTGCGCTGATCGTCGCCTACCTGGTGAGCGACCGGACGACGGCCGCCCGGGCCTGAGAGGAGGCGACCGATGCCCATCGAGGAGTACGACCCGAGTGCGGCGTTCCCCGGTGTGATCGGCAGGACTGCGGACGAGTCGAGCCCCGCCTGGCCGGCGCCGGTTCGGGCCGCGGAGAACGCTCCGAACGTCCTGATGATCGTGCTCGACGACACCGGCTTCGGTCACCTCGGCTGTTACGGCAGCCCGATCAACACGCCCAGCCTGGACCGGATCGCCGGGGACGGCCTGCGGTTCAACAACATGCACACGACCGCGCTGTGCTCGCCCAGTCGGTCGTGCATCGTCACGGGCCGCAACCATCACGCGAACGGGATGGCGTGCATCACCGAGCTCGCGTCCGGCTATCCCGGCTACAACGGCGTCGTTCCGTTCGAGAACGGGATGCTCTCGGAGATGCTGGTGGAGCACGGCTACAGCACGTTCATGGTCGGCAAGTGGCACCTGACGCCGAGCAATCAGGAGACCGCGGCCGGGCCCTACGACCGCTGGCCGCTCGGCCGGGGCTTCCAGCGCTTCTACGGCTTTCTCGGTGGCGACACGAGCCAGTGGTATCCCGAGCTCGTCTACGACAACCATCAGGTCGAGCCGCCGAAGAAGCCGGAGGAGGGCTACCACCTGAGCGAGGATCTCGTCGACAAGGCCGTCTCGTTCATCGCCGACACCAAGCAGGCCGACCCGCAGAAGCCGTTCTATCTGCATCTGTGCTTCGGCGCGACCCACGCTCCGCACCACGTGGCGAAGGAGTGGGCGGACAAGTACAAGGGCGTGTTCGACGACGGCTGGGACGCCTACCGGGAGAAGACGTTCGCGCGCCAGAAGGAGCTCGGGATCGTTCCCGCCGACGCGGAGCTGTCCCGCCACGATCCCGACGTGCCCGACTGGGACGCGCTGCCGGCCCCGCGCACGGACGCTGAGCAGCCGGATGATGGAGGTGTTCGCCGGCTTCCTCGAGCACACCGACCATCAGATCGGCCGCCTGCTCGACTTCCTGCGCGAAGCAGGGCGAGCTCGAGAACACGCTGATCATGGTCGTCTCCGACAACGGCGCGTCCGCGGAGGGCGGCCCGACCGGGACCACGAACGAGGCGCAGTTCTTCAACAACGCGCAGGAGCCGCTCGAGGAGAGCCTCGAAGCAGATCGACGAGATCGGCGGCCCGAAGCACTTCAACCACTACCCGTGGGGCTGGACGTGGGCCGGCAACACCCCGTTCCGGCGCTGGAAGCGCGAGACCTACCGCGGCGGCGTCGTGCGACCCGTTCATCGTCTCCTGGCCGAAGGGCATCCCGAGCAAGGGAGAGATTCGACCGCAGTACGCGCACCTCATCGACATGGTCCCGACCGTGCTCGACCTCCTCGGCATCGAGCCACCCGCGACCATCAGAGGCGTCACCCAGAGCCCGCTCCACGGCGTCAGCTTCGCCCACACCCTCGACGACCCCGGGGCCGAGACGCACCACCACACCCAGTACTTCGAGATGATGGGCCACCGGGCGATCGACCACGACGGCTGGCGCGCCGTCTGTCCCTGGCCCGGCCCGTCGTTTACCGAGGCCGGCACCGGATTCGGCAACCCGATCTCCGCGGAGACGCTCTCCGAGCTCGACGCGAAGGGCTGGGAGCTGTACCACGTCGCCGAGGACTTCGCGGAGAACCACAACGTGGCCGCGGAGCACCGCGACAGGCTGATCGCGATGATCGCCACCTGGTACGTCGAGGCCGGGAAGTACCAGGTGATGCCGATCGACGGCAGCGGCCTCGCGCGGATGGTCGCCGAGAAGCCGCTCATCGCACTCCCTCGCGACCGCTACACGTACCTGCCGAACACGCAGTCGGTCCCGAACTTCGCCGGCGCCAAGGGTGCTGAACCGGCCGCACAGCATCACCGCGGACGTCGAGATCCCCGAGCAGGGCGCGGAGGGCGTGCTGCTCAGCCAGGGCACGTCCGCGGGCGGGTACTCCTTCTTCATCAAGGACGGCAAGCTGCGGTACGTCCACAACTACGTCGGCCGACAGCTGCTCGGCGTCGAATCGCGACGACGTCGTCCCGCCCGGGAAGCACGAGCTCCGGTTCGAGTTCGAGCCCACCGGCGAGCCCGACCTCGGCCAGGGGAAGGGCGCGCCCGGAAGGCTCCAGCTCTACGTCGACGGCACGCTCGTCGGCAACGCCGACGCGGCCGTCACGACGCCCTTCATGTTCAACCCCGGTGCGCTGACGTGCGGTGCCAACCCGGGATCTCCCGTGACCCCGGAATACGAGGGCCCGTTCGAGTTCACCGGAACGCTCCACGGCGTCACCCTCGACGTCAGCGGAGAGCTGATCCAGGACCCAGAAGCAGAACTCCGCGCCCACCTCGCCCGGCAGTAGGCCGGAGCGCCGGTGGCCCGAACGAAAGGAAGACCGATGACCAGCACTGCAATCGAGACGAGCAAACCGCTCGATGAGCTCGGACCCGTCGACTACGTCGTCGTCGAGTTCCCGGCCGGCGCGAGCAGCTTCACCGGTGAGATGGCGAAGGAGCTGCTCGCACTGGTCGACGCCGGCACGATCCGCGTCATCGACGTGCTGATCCTGCAGAAGGACGACGACGGCTCCATCGAAGCCATGGAGCTCTCCGACGTCGAAGAGCTGGGGGAGCTGCAGGCAATCGAGGCCGAGCTGGCCGAGTTGCTCGCCGCGGACGACGTCGCCCACCTCGCCGCTTGCATGGAGCCGGGCAGCACCGCCGGCGTCCTGATCTACGAGAACCTCTGGGCGGCCCCGTTCGCATCCGCGGCACGGCGCGCGGGCGGCCAGCTGATCGCCAACGGCCGCATTCCCATCCAGGCCATCATCGCCTCGATCGAGGCCGATGAAGCACTCGCAACCGAAGGAGTCTGACCATGCCACTCCGCCCAGCACGTGTAGGACGCGTCGGAGTCGTCGGCCACCCGGTGGCGAAGACGGCAGTCGTGGCCAAGGCCGTCTCGCCGGGCCCCTCGCCCGTGGCGAAGACCGCCGTCGTCGCGGCGGCTGTGACTCCGGGTCGCGGCCGGCGACGCATCTGACACTGCCGAGGAAAGGAAGTCCGACGCCTCTCGACCGCAGCTGAACATTCAGTGTCGTGATCGCTGCGATCGTCGTCATCGTGCGGGCTGACGGCACTGCCCGAGCGGGAGACCGGGACGCTTCACCCCGCCAGCCCGGAAGATCGACCAAGCGCAGGGTGGCGGCGGGATCCTCTCGCCGCCACTCGTGGAGGGAGGCGTCGTGACGGAGAGCATTGCCGAGGTCCTGACCTACGCGATCGGCGTGGCGATCAGCCCCGTGCCGATCATCGCGGTGATCTTGATGCTGTTCTCGGCCCGCGCACGGGTGAACGGCCCGATGTTCCTGGCCGGCTGGGTCGTCGCCCTCGGCGTCGTGAGCGGCGTCGCGTACGCCGTCGCGGACGCCGGAGACGCCGCGACCGACAGCACTGCGAGTGACACCGTCTCCTGGGGGCAGATCGCGGTCGGCGTCTTCTTCCTCCTCGTCGCCGCGCGACAGTGGCGCAGCCGTCCTTCGCCGGGCGCCGAGCCCGAGATGCCGAAGTGGATGTCGGGCATCGACGCGTTCTCCCCGGTCAAGTCGTTCACGCTCGCGCTGCTGCTCGCGGGCGTCAACCCGAAGAACTTCCTGCTCTCCGCCGGTGCGGGCGCAGCGCTCGCCCAGCTCGGGCCGACGACCACGGACGCGGTCGTCGCGCTGATCGTCTTCGTCGTCCTCGGCAGCATCACGATCGCGGTGCCCGTCGTCTACTACCTCGTCGGCGGCGACGGCGCGAAAGCGGCGCTCGACTCGACGAAGGAGTGGCTCGCCGTCCACAACGCCGCCGTGATGACGGTGCTGTTCCTCGTCTTCGGCGTCAAGCTGATCGCCGAGGGCCTCCCCGTGCTCGGAGGCTGAGACAGCGGCATGTGAGGCGAGCCTCACCCACCCTCAGGGCAGCCCGAGGCGTGACGGCCCGTCTGCTCCCGTCTGCTCGCCGAACCGTGAAGCCCACGCTGCAGGGCCGTCGCTCGAGCCGCTGTCCCACTGGAGACGGGCTCGCGGGGCGAGCGGCGCTCGGCCTCTCCGTCGCGCGATCCTACGGCGGGTGACAATGCGGCAGTGGGCAGGCAAGCGACCCGTGCGCCGAGGGTTGGCTGGCGCTCCGGCGGAGCGACTGGGCGGCGGCATGGGCGTCGTTCGAAGCGGCGCTCGAGGCCGCCGAGTCGCCCGATGCGTACGAGGGGCTGAGCTGGGCCGCGTGGTGGCTCGACGACGCGGGCACGGTGTTCACCGCCCGTGAGCGCGCGTACGGCCTGTACCGGCAGGCGGGCGATCCGGCGGCGGCAGCCCGGATGGCGACCTGGCTCGCCGCAGACGAGCTCGATTTCCGAGGCGGCGTTGCGGTCGCGGCCGGCTGGCTCCGCCGCGCGCACCGGCTCCTCGACACGCTCGAGCCGGGGCCCGACCACGGCTGGCTCGCCTTCCACGAGGGCTACGTCGCGCACGCGCGCGGCGACACCGGCACGGCCCGCGAGCGGGCGGCGACAGCCGCCGAGCTCGGCCGGTCGTTCGCGGTCGCCGACCTCGAGATGCTCGGGCTCGCTCTCGAGGGCTCGGCGCTCGTCGCCTGCGGTCGGGTCGCCGAGGGGATGCAGTACCTCGACGAGGCGAGCGCGGCCGCACTCGAGGGCGACGCCGAGATCGCGATCTCGAGCGCCTGGACCTGCTGCTTCCTCGTCTCGGCATGCGTCGCGTTGCTCGACCTCGAGCGGGCGGGGCCGTGGTGCGACCGGATCGCCGACTTCGCCGATCGCCACGACAGCCGCTACATGCTGGCCTTCTGCCGGGCCGAGTACGGCGCGATCGGGGTGTGGCGCGGCGCCTGGCCCGAGGCCGAGGCGCTGCTGGAGGCCGCCGTCGAGGACTACTCTCGCTCCCGGCCGGCCTGGGTGGGCGGCCCGCTGGCGGTGCTCGCGGAGCTGCGCCGCCGTCAGGGCCGCCCGGACGAGGCGGCACAGCTGCTCGAGCGGGCCGGCGGGCGACGCGGCGACCCTCGGTCGCGCCCGGCTCGCTCTCGACCGGGGCGACGCCGTTCGCGCCGCGGAGCTCGCGGAGCGGGCGCTCCGCGACACCGCCGACGAGCGCGCGCTCGACCGCGCGCCGGCGCTCGAGGTGCTCGCCCACGCACGCATCACCCGGGGCGACCTCGACGCGGCGGCGCCCGCGCTGGCGACCCTTCACGAGCTCGTCGACGAGGTCGGAACGGCGGCGCTACCGCGCGACCGTCGGCCTCGTCGAGGGGAGGCTCGCCACAGCGCTCGCCGACCACGAGCGCGCGCGAACGGTGCTGGAGGATGCCGTCGACGACTTCGAGCGGAGCGCGATGCCGTTCGAGGCGGCCCAGGCGCGCATCGAGCTCGCGACGCTTCTCGCCGCGAGCGGGCGCACCGCCGACGCGACGGCCGAGCTCGAGAGGACGCGCGAGGTGCTGGCCGCACTCGGTGCGGAGGGTGAGTCGGCCCGTGCCCGGCGCCTGCTCGACGCCTACTCCCACGGCCGCGGCACCGCGCAGCTGACGCGCCGGGAGCAGGAGGTCCTCGGGCTCGTCGCGGAAGGGCTCACGAACCGCCGGATCGCCGAGCGGCTCGTCGTGAGCGAGCACACGGTCCACCGCCACGTGACGAACATCCTCCGCAAGCTGGACCTTCCGAGCCGGGCCGCGGCGGCCGCACACGCCGCTCGCCGCGAGCCGCTCGGGACACCGCCGAGATAGCCGGTCCTGGCGATGTCGGGGCGCGATGAGGCCGCCTAGCGTCGCCCCATGAGCGCGTTCCGTGCCCTGACCGAGGCGGCGGCTCGCGCGCGAATCTCCGAGAAGGGAGCAGCGATGAGCAGGGCCGGGACGACATCCGATCCGAAGATGACCGCGAGGGCGACGTGGGCCCTCGGCGACTATCACCGCTTCGCGCGCGAGCTCGTGTGGGAGGTCGGGGCCGTCCTCGTCGAGGCGTGTGGCGTCGGGGCGGGGGACGACGTCCTCGACGTCGCGGCGGGGACCGGCAACGTCGCGATCCGCGCCGCCGAGCGGGGAGCCAGGGTGGTGGCGTCCGACCTGACGCCCGAGAACTTCGTCATGGGTCGCAGCGAGGCAGCCGCGCGGGGCGTCGAGCTCGAGTGGGTCGAAGCGGACGCCGAAGCGCTGCCGTTCGCAGACGATGCGTTCGACGTGGTCACGTCCTGCTTCGGCGTGATGTTCGCGCCAGACCACCAGTCCGCCGCGAACGAGCTCGTCCGCGTGTGCCGACCCGGGGGGACGATCGGGCTCGCGAGCTTCACGCCCGGAGGCACCGAGGGGGCGTTCTTCGAGCTGATGGCCCGCCATGCCCCACCGACTCCCGCGGACGCGCTGCCACCCGTCCTCTGGGGCGACGAAGAGCACGTCCGGGCGCTGCTCGGCGATCGCGTCGACACGCTCGAGACGACGCGGAGGACGTACGTCGAGCGCGCGGCGAGCCCCGCGGCCTACCGCCGGCTGTTCGAGGAGGCGTTCGGGCCGGTCATCGCCCTGCGGTCGGCGCTCTCCGCCGACACGGAGCGGCTCGTGGCGTTCGACCTGGACTTCGCCGAATTCTCCGAGCGCGAGAACCGCGGCGCCGCGAGCAACGCCGAGTACGTCTACGAGTACCTGCTCGTCGTCGCGCGGACGTCGCCGTGATCCAGCCGCGAACCTCGTCCGGCGCGTCGCGATCGTAGTCGGCGCGAGCGGCGAGCTCGGCGTAGGAAGGTTCCTTCGCCGCGGACGTTGAGGAGGAGCGCGGCGGCGCTGAAGTCGCGTTCGTCGAGCAATGCCCGGAGCGACAGTTCGGTGGCGGCGAGCGCGTGTGCGCGTTGACCGCCGGCCAGGGCCGCTGGGGCGGCTGCGGGCCCGGGTAGCTGCCGCTCCTTCAGTGACGACGGCACCTTGTAAGGGCAACCTTACAGGCGTGATAAGGTGCCGCGCATGGCAGCCACCAGGACCCGCCGAGCCGCACGCTTCTGGACGACGTGGGGTGTCTGGTTGCTCGCTGCGTTCACGACCGTGGCTCTCATCGCGGGGATCGCCGTGGTCGCACAGAGCGGGTCGCCGGACCCCACCGAGGCGACGTCCGCGCAGTCACATGCGGTGGTGGTCGTCAACAGCTCGATCATCGTCTTCCGCGAGGGGCTCGAGGCGATCCTGATCTTCGCGGCGGTCACAGCCTCGATGCTCGGAGCGCAGCGCCGGCTTCGGAAGCCGGTAGCCGCCGGAGCAGCCGCTGCCTTCGCGGCAACCGTCGCCACCTGGTTCCTGGCACAGGCGATCCTGCGGCAGTTCTCGGCCTACTCCGGCGAGCTGCTCGCGATCACGGGCCTCGTCGCGATCGGGGTGCTGCTCGTGATCATGAACTGGTTCTTCCACAAGGTGTACTGGACGCAGTGGATCGGCAAGCGCAACGCACAGCGGAAGCGCGCGCTCGCGCGATCCGCAGAGGGCGGGTTCCTGGCCGGCCAGGCGATGGCGCTCGTCCTGCTGGGCTTCTCGAGCGTCTACCGAGAAGGCTTCGAGGTCGTTCTGTTCCTGCAGACACTTCAGCTCCAGGCCGGGACGCCTGCCGTGCTCGAGGGAGTGGCGATCGGCCTCGCAGCGACAGCGGCCGTCGGGGTCGTGACCTTCTTCCTCCAGCAGAGGCTGCCGTACCGGCGCATGCTCGTCGTCACGGGGATCCTGCTCGGAGTCGTGCTCGTCGTCATGGTCGGCGGCAGCGCCCGCACCCTGCAGGACCTCGGCTGGATCCCGACCACCCCGCTCGGCGTCACCTTCCCGGACTGGCTTGCACGCTGGTTCGAGGTCGTCCCCACCGTGGAGACGCTCGGCCTGCAGGCGCTCGCTGCGATCCTCGTCGTCGGCTCCTACTTCGCAGCACGGTACGTGAGAGTGCAGCGCCCCATGCGGCGCGGCGATTCTCCGGCCGTCCGGCCCGACGCACCCCCGGCAGAGCTCGAACCGATCCGGGTCTCGGTCGGCCCGGCGCAGGCCGCTCGGACGAGCTGATCTTCCCCACGTCCCGCGGGACGCCAGGAGCACGCGGAGGACGGAGACGCCCGTGACGCTGACGGTTGCTGTCCCGCATCGACGCTCGAAGCCGACGCCCGGACTCGAACCGGGGACCCCTTCATTACGAGTGAAGTGCTCTACCAGCTGAGCTACGTCGGCGGGCAGGGGATTCTAGCCGCGTCGGGCCCGATCCCGGGTCGGCGGCGTGGCACCGGCGGGCACCAGTCGCCGGAGCCACGTCCGCGCTGACGAGGGGCCGGCGGCAGGCGATGCCTGCCGCGTTCCGCAGATGCCCGAGGTGCCGGGCTGCCCGCGACGGCCGTGCTCTCCTCCGTCCTCGGCGCCGTGCGCGACGGCCCAATCCCCCGAAACGGGGAAAGTTGACTCGAGTCAGGAGAACGCGCGCTGGAGGCGGACGAAGAGCGCCTCGAGGAAGAGCGGCAGGTTGAGGTTGAGCTCCTCGATCTCCCGCCAGGCCTGGCGGACGATTCCGGCGGCGTCCGCAGCTCCGGTCGCCGCCGGCCCCGCCGCGTCCTCCCGCAGGTCGGCGAGCCGATCCGCATGGACCACCGTCTGGTCGGCGCCGTTGGCCACCACGACGAGGTCGCGGTACCACGCTCCCAGGTCGTCGAGCGCAGCGAGCACCTCGGCACGCTCGGCGCCGAACTCGGCACGGCGCACGCGTTGCTCCGCGTCCCGCGCGGGAAGCTCGAGCCCGTCGACGAGCTCCTGCTCGCGCCGGCGGGCATCCGTGCCGAGCGCACGCGCACCGTCGAGGATCACGGCGGCCGCAGCGGCCGGTTCGAAGCCGTCGTCGGCGTACGCAGCGCGGGCCGCGTCGAGCAACGCGTCCCGGCGCGCCCGAGCAGCCTCGTCGAGCTGACGTGCCGCCCGGTCGAGCCGCCCCCCGGCCAGCCGCCCGACGACGGCCACGTCGTCGGGCGCGAGCTCCGGCGCGCGGGCGGCGATCCACTCCTCGACGGCCGACCGCGAGAGACGCCGGAACGGGATGAGCTGACAACGGGACCGGATCGTCTCGGGAAGCTTCCCGAGCTCGTCGGCGACGAGCACGATCGTCGCATAGGCGGGCGGCTCCTCGAGGTCCTTGAGGAGAGCCGCGGCCGCCTCGTCGTTCAGGCGGTGAGCGTCGAGGATCAGGTAGACGCGCCGGTCGGCCTCGAACGGCCGCATGTGCAGATCGTGGTGGAGCGAGCGGATCTCGTCGATCCGGATCATCGCGCCGAGCGCCTCGGTGACGCGCAGGTCGGGGTGAGTGCGCGCGTCGACCCGCCGCGGGTCTCCGAGCAGCGCCCCCGCGAACGCGAGCGCTGCGGGTCGCTTGCCGACGCCGGCCGGCCCGTGGAAGAGGTAGGCATGCGCCGGCCCCTCGGCGAGCGCCGCCTCGAGCAGACGCTTCGCCTGCTTCTGCTCGGGCACATCAGCGAAGGTGGTCACGGATCTCCGCCGCCAGCTCCGCGATGGGGAGCCGGCCGTCGACGACGACGTACCTCTCCGGGTAGCGAGCGGCGAGCGCGCCGTACGCCTCCGCGACGCGCTCCCACAGGTCCCCGCCGGCGCGCTCGATCCGGTCGCGGACGCCCCCCACCCGCGCGGCCGCTGTGCCCGCGTCGATCTCGACGAGGAACGTGCGGTCCGGGAGGAGGCCGCCGACGACCGTGAGGTTCAGCGCGAGCACCTCCTCCACTCCGAGGTTCCTGCCCGCCCCCTGGTAGGCGACCGACGAGTCGAGGTAGCGGTCGCAGACGACCGTGGCACCGCGGGCCAGCGCGGGCCTGATCAGCTCCTCCACGTGCTGTGCGCGGGCGGCTGCGTAGAGCGCCGCCTCGGCCCACGGCGCCACGTGGTCGCCGTGGAGGACGAGGTCGCGCACCGCCTCGCCGAGCGGCGTCCCGCCCGGCTCGCGTGTCGCGACGACGTCGACTCCCTCCGCCTCGAGCGACCGGGCGAGCAGCCGCGCCTGGGTCGTCTTGCCGCAGCCGTCGAGCCCTTCGAAGGTGACGAACATCGGCAGGACGTTAACGCGACTACGCTGCCGCCATGCGCGCGCTCGTCACCGGCGGGGCCGGATTCATCGGCTCCCACCTCGTCGACGCGCTCGTCGCGCGGGGTGACGAGGTCGTCGTGATCGACGACCTCAGCACCGGTCGCCGCGAGTACGTCAGCCCCGCCGCGCTGTTCCGCCCCCACGACATCCGCGAGCCGTTCGCGACCGACGCGGACGTCGTGTTCCACCTCGCCGCCCAGGCTGACGTGGGCACGTCGATGGAGCGCCCGTCGTTCGACGCCGAGGTGAACGTCGTCGGAACCGTGAACACGCTCGAGGCTGCGCGAGCAGCCGGAGCCCGCGTCGTGTTCTCCTCGACGGGAGGGGCGATCTACGGCTCCGTCGACGAGCCGGCGCGCGAGAGCTCGCCGCTCCTCCCCGTCTCCGCCTACGGTCTCGCGAAGCGCTCGGCCGAGGTGTACGTCGACGGCTGGAACCGGATCTTCGACCAGAGCCACGTGACGCTTCGGTTCGCGAACGTGTACGGGCCGCGGCAGTCGGCGGCCCTCGAGGGCGGGGTCATCGCGATCTTCCTGGAGCGGCTCGCGGCGGGGGCACCGACCACGGTCTTCGGCGACGGAACGATCACCCGCGACTTCGTCCACGTCGACGACGTCGTTCGCGCCCTCCTTCTCGCGGCCGAGCACGACGGGGGCATCTTCAACGTCGGCACCGGCGTCGAGACGACGATCGCCGACCTGCACGCGCTCTGCGAGCAGGCGGTCGGGGTGGACGCGCCGCCGGCCTACGGCCCGCCGCGCGCCGGCGACGCGCAACGCAGCGTCCTCGACACGACGAAGGCGGCCGCCGAACTGGGCTTCACCGCGACGGTGCCGCTCGCCGAGGGCGTCGCCGCGACCGTGGCCGCGCCGTGATCCACGAGCTTCCGCCGGGGTCGGCGAGGCTCCACGGCTACTTCTCGCGCGACCTCGCACCGGTCCTGACCGTCGATCCAGGCGACTCGGTGCGCTTCTCCGTGCCGAACTCGGGGTGGCGGACGGGGCCGGACGAGGCGGTCGAGCGCCCTGATCCGGAGCTCGACACCGGGCATGCGCTCGCCGGCCCGATCGAGGTGCGCGGCGCGGCCGCAGGGCGGACCCTCGCGGTGCGGATCGACGAGGTCACGCCGGGATCGTGGGGCGAGAACTTCGGCGAGGCCGGCCGCCACCTCCACTGGGCGCTCGGCGACGGCCTCGGGCGCGTGGACGGCCGCACGGTGCGCCTCGCGCCGTTTCTCGGCGTGCTCGGCATGCCCCCGGCGGAGCCGGGCCCTCACTCGACCAGGCCCCCGCGGCCCTGCGGAGGCAACATCGACTGCAAGGAGCTCGTCACGGGCACGACGCTCCACCTCCCGATCGCAGTCGACGGTGCCTTGTTCTCGGCCGGAGACGGCCACGGCGCGCAGGGTGACGGCGAGGTGAGCGGCTGGGCGATCGAATGCCCGGTGACGGCGCAGGTGACCCTCGACGTCCGTGACGACCTCGTGCTCGACTGGCCGATCGCCCGGACGGCCGCCGCGTGGCTCACCTTCGGCTTCGACGTGGACCTGGGGCGCGCGGCGCAGATCGCCCTCGACGGGATGCTCGACCTCATGGGGCGCGAGCGCGGGATCCCACGGGACGAGGCGCTCGGCCTCGCGTCCGTGGTCGTCGACCTGCGGGTGACCCAGATCGTGAACCTGGCCGTCGGGGTCCACGCCGTCCTGCGCGACGACGCGCTCGGCTGACGCACCCGGAAGGAGTCGGCGCGCCGCGGGCGAATCACGTCCGCGTCGTGGACCACCCGATCCGCCTCGACAGCGCCGAGCTCGCCGTCCGCCCGTGGCGCACGGCGACGCTGGTGGTCGCCGCAGTTGCGGCGGTCGAGCTCGTCCTGCTCGTGATGCTCGGCGGCGCACTGCTCGCGAAGCCCGAGCACGCCGCGCGCAAGGCCGCCCCGGCGAAGGCCGAGGCCACGCCGGCGACACGTGCGGCGAAGCCCGCGCCTGCGAAGCCGACGAAGGCGGCGGCAGCCCAGTTGCCGCGTCGCAAGGTGACGGTGCTCGTCCTGAACGGGAACGGCCGCCGGGGCGCGGCCGCAGCCGCCGCGTCACGGGTGAGCCACAAGGGGTACCGCATCGGGCTGGTCGCGAATGCGCCGAGCCACGACTACGCGACATCCCTCGTCATGTACCGCCCGGGGTTCCGGGGCGAGGCGGACAGGCTCGCCCGCGACCTCGGCGTGAAGGTCGTGAGCCCGCTGGACGGCGTCCGCCCGGGCCAGCTCCACGGCGCGCAGGCCGTTCTCATCCTCGGCGGCTAGAGATCTGCCTCACCGCTCGCACGCGCCGGCGTTGACGGCGTCGCGAGCGGCGTCGAGCGGCCCGCCCGGAACCCAGCGGCTCGACTTCGGGTCGAGCGTGTAGGAGTGGTTGAGCGCCGCGTACGCGGCGCACTGGTCGTGCACGACGATCGCCTGGTACCAGCCGAGGTCGTACCAGGTGTCCGGGTTCTCGGGCTGCAGCTCGGTCGCCTTCTCGTACCAGGCGACTGCGGCAGCCCGGTCGCCGGCCACGTCGGCGGCGACCGCACGCGCCTGGAGCGGGCCGAGCGAGAGCGGGTTGAGGAGGCGGGCGCGGTCTGCGGCGTCGACGGCGGCGTCGATCCGGCCCGCCTCGATCGCGTCGTTGGCCCGATCGACCTCGCGGTCGGAGAGCGCGGGGAACGCGACCGCGAGCACGGCGCCGACGGCAACGGCCCCGACCGCGACGAGCCCCGGCGCGCGCGCGCGCACCGCCGCGACGGGCCGTCCGACCGCGAGCAGCGTGCCGAGCGCCACGAGCATCGGCGCGCTCACCGCGAGGAAGTCGAGGTCGTAGTCGACGAGGGCGTGCACTCCGTAGGCCAGCACCAGGCATGCGAGCGCCGTGGCCGCAGCGCGCTCGCCGCCGGAGACCGAGCGAAGCCCGCCGCGGATGCCGACCGCCGCTCCACCGACGACGGTGAGGCCCAGCGCGAGCCCGACCAAGCCGAGGTCGGCGAGCAGCTGGAGCGGGACGCTGTGCGGCTCCGCGACAGGCGTCGCGCTCGCGCGGTAGCGGCGGCGCGCAAGCGCGAACGTGCCGGCGCCCGAGCCGCCCACCGGACGGTCGGCGGCCACGTCGAGCGCCTCACCCCACCACTGCAGGCGGTTGTTCGCACACAGGTCGGTGAGCCGTCCGGGCTCGTTGACGCACTCGCCGCGCGAGAACTGGGAGCGCGTCCACGCGAACGGATCGCCCACCTTCGCCACGAGCCCGATCGATCCGACGAGGAGCGCGACCGCGCAGGCCCCGACGATGAGGCCGCGCGCGGCGCGACCGTGCTCCACCGCGACCCGGTGGAACGGCGCGCGCCATGCGACGAGCGCGACGGCCACCCCGGAGGCGACCGTCAGCGCCGCGAACACCTTGCCGTCGGCGACGCGATCGGCGCGCAGCGCGCCGTCCTCGACGAGCGCGGGCCGCGTGAAGACCCATCCGGCCACGACGAGCGCCGGGAGCCCCGCGGCGAGCAGGCGGAGCGCATCCTCCAGCCGCTCGTCCGAGAGCACGAGCCACAGGGCGAGCACCGCAAGCGCCCCGACGACCCCTGCCCGGGACTGGGTCAGCAGCACCGCGAGCGCCGCCGCGAAGACGAGCAGGCAGCCGGACACGCGTGCGGCAGCCTTCGGGCCCCGCGCGGCCCAGAGGCCGAGCGCGAGCGCCGCGTCCGCGAGGAGCGCCAGCGCGTTCCAGTACCCGACCGGCTCGCGCAGGCGCGCGATGCGATCGCCGTCCGGGAAGAGCGACGGGATCGCCACCCCGAGGAGCGCCCAGCCGAGCGCCGCGGCGAGCACCGTCGCGGCGAGCGCGGCGACGCGCCGTGCTCCTCCTGCGAGCGCTCCGGCGATCACGCCGAGGACGAGGAACGCGACATACACGAGCCCGCGGGCGAGCCGGTCCCAGGAGAGATCGCCGGCGATCGACCACGAGATCGAGAGGCCCGCCCAGAGCGTCAGGGCCGCAGCGGCCGCGATCGTGACCGCTCCCGCGCGATCGAGTCGCGGCAGCGGCAGCGCTCCTCGCAGCGCCGCAGCGAGCCCGAGGCCCGCGCATGCGATCGCGACGATCCCGGCCCTCGCGAGCGCGCCCGAGCCGGAGCCTCCACCGAACAGCACCGCCCAGGCGAGCAGCAGGCCAACCGCGGCGAGAACGGCGGCCTCCGCGACACGTCCGGCTCGCGGCGCCGCGTCCATGGAGCGGCGAGGCTACCATGCAGTCCGTCGAGCGCAGGACCGGGGACGGTTGCCGCGAACGGCGTCTTACACATCGTTTACCCTTCCCTGATCGCCGACCCACGGAGGACGGGAAGACTCCAGCCCGTCACGTCCGTCGATACCCGTGCCCGACGTCTCTTCCCGTCGATTCCTCATTCCCGTCGCGCTCGTCGCGCTCGTCGCGCTGACCGCGCTGGCGGCCGCCCCGGGTGCGAGCGCGAAAGCGAAGACGTGCGGTGAGCAGGTCGTGGACGACTGGTACGGCAACGGCCGTGTCGACCAGGTCTTCCCGACGCACTGCTACCTGGACGCGATCCGCTCGCTCCCCGTCGACGTCAAGGACTACTCCAACGCCGAGGAGGACATCCGCCGGGCGCTCGCGTACGCGCGCCAGCACGAGGCGGATCCCGGCCCGGCAGGCGGCCCGGCGCCGACGTCGACCGGGCCGGTTGCCGAGCCGCCGACGACCACCTCGTCGGGGACGGAGACGCAGCCGGGCGGCGACTCGACCGACACCACCGCCGATCCGGGAAGCGGCACCATCGCCGCACCCGGCGTCGACACGTCGGGCCCGTCGTCGGTCCCGATCCCGCTGCTCGTCCTCGGCGGTCTCGCGCTGCTCCTCCTCGCGGCGGGCGGCGCGGGCTACCTCAGCCGACGCTCGCAGGCGCGCCGCAACGGCGGGCCGCCCGGCCCGGCCTAGCAGCAGCCCGCCTGGCAGCAGCCCGCCTGCGCGTTCGCGCGTAGGGGCGATCTCGTGTTTCACCTCGGCGAAACCGTGGGACAATCACTGGATGGCCGCTGTCCGGGCCTTGTCGTGCGCAGCCGTCGTCGCCGCGTCGCTGGCGGTCCCCGCCATCGCGGCGGCGGCCTCGGACGCCGCGTGCGCCCAGCGCGTGATCCGTGACTGGTACGCGGAGGGACGTGTGGACAGCGTTCACCCCCTGGGCTGCTACCGCGCTGCGATCCGCTCGCTTCCCGAGGACGTCGTGCAGTACAGCGACGCCCGCGAGCAGATCCTGCGGGCGCTCGCCTACGCGCGGCAGGGCCTTCCCGGCCCCGCCGAGAGCAGCGCGGAGAGCTCGGGTCGTCGTTCCCCGCCGACGCCGTCCACCGCTTCTTCCGCCGCTCCCCCGACGCGCTCCGATCTCCAGCCGCCGTCGCCCTCGCGCAAGGCGAAGAGCGCCCCTGCAACGGGCCTGCGTGCGTTCGACGGGCCCGTCCACCTCGCTGCAGACGACGTCGAGGCCGCGGACGCGCAGGGCGTCCCCTATCCGATCCTGGCGCTCGCCATGCTCGCGGCCCTGCTTCTCGCGGCCGCCGCCGCGGCGCGCCTCGGATCACGGCGTCGCGGGTCGGGAGGAGCGTCGGACCGCTAGACTGCTCAAGTGAGGGCGCGCGCGATTTTCCTGCAAATTGCGGACTTTTGGTGCCGTCCGACCCGCGCCCTAGCATGCCCGGTCCGCTCGCAGGACGCGCCCCCACGCGCCCGGCGCGAGGAGTGACTCGACAACTCGGCCCGGGAGGACAGCATGGCCACCGCCAAGCAGGCGAGGCAGGAGCAGGAGCAGGAGTTCGTCAACAGCGTCCTCGACGAGGAGGCGAGCGTCACGCCGCGGCGGTACTTCACCATCCCGGGGCGCGACCCGTTCGACGAGATCGAGTGGGAGACCCGTGACGCGCTGATCCCGGGCAAGGGCGGGCCCGCGTTCGAGCAGCGGGAGGTCGAGTTCCCGAAGTTCTGGTCGCAGACCGCGACGAACATCGTCGCCCAGAAGTACTTCCGCGGGCGCATGGCGTCCCCGGAGCGCGAGCGGAGCGTGAAGCAGATGGTCGGCCGGGTCGCGGACACGGTCGACGGCGTGGGGCGCGCAGGGCGGCTACTTCGCGTCCGACGAGGAGGCCGAGACGTTCCACGCCGAGCTCAAGGCGATCCTCGTCAACCAGTACGCGTCGTTCAACTCGCCGGTCTGGTTCAACGTCGGCTTCGAGGAGACGCCGCAGTGCTCGGCCTGCTTCATCCTCTCGATCGAGGACTCGATGGAGTCGATCCTCGACTGGATCCGGCGCGAGGGGATCATCTTCCGCGGCGGCTCGGGCTCCGGGCTCAACCTCTCGCGGCTGCGCTCGTCCAAGGAGCAGCTCTCGAAGGGCGGCTACGCGTCCGGACCGGTGTCGTTCATGCGCGGCGCGGACGCGTCGGCCGGGACGATCAAGTCGGGCGGCAAGACGCGCCGCGCCGCGAAGATGGTCGTGCTCGACGTCGACCACCCGGACGTCGACGAGTTCATCTGGTGCAAGGCGCGGGAGGAGCGCAAGGCCCGCGTCCTCGAGCAGGCCGGCTACGACATGTCGCTCGACTCGCCCGACTGGGGGTCGATCCAGTACCAGAACGCGAACAACTCCGTGCGCGTCACGGACGCGTTCATGGAGGCGGTCGCCGAGGGCAAGGAGTGGGCGCTCACCGCGCGCACCGACGGGACGGTCGTCGAGACGGTCGACGCGCGCGGGCTGCTGCGCGACATCGCGGCGGCGGCGTGGGAGTGCGCCGACCCGGGCGTGCAGTACGACACGACGATCAACGCGTGGCACACGTCCCCGAACACGGGCCGGATCAACGCGTCGAACCCGTGCTCGGAGTACATGCACATCGACGACTCGGCGTGCAACCTCGCGTCGCTCAACCTGATGAAGTTCCGCCGCGAGGACGGCGAGTTCGACGTCGAGATGTTCGAGCACGCCGTCGACGTGATGTTCCTCGCGCAGGAGATCCTCGTCGGCTACTCGTCGTACCCGACGCCCGAGATCGGCCGCAACGCGAAGCGGTTCCGCCAGCTCGGGCTCGGCTACGCGAACCTCGGCGCGCTGCTGATGGCGCGCGGGCTCCCGTACGACTCGGACGAGGGCCGCGCGTACGCGGCGGCGATCACGGCGCTGATGACGGGCCGCGCCTACCGCAAGTCGGCCGAGGTGGCGCAGCGGATGGGCCCGCACGCGGGCTACGCCGAGAACCGCGCGCGCGATGATCGGCGTGATCGCGAAGCACCGCGCCGCGGTCGGGAACATCGACCACCACGAGTCGGTGCCCGACGGACCTGCTCGCCGCCGCGCGCACCGCCTGGGACGAGGCGCTCGAGATCGGCGAGGTGCACGGGCTTCCGCAACGCGCAGGCGACGGTGCTCGCGCCGACCGGGACGATCAGCTTCATGATGGACTGCGACACGACCGGCGTGGAGCCGGACTTCTCGCTCGTCAAGTCCAAGAAGCTCGTCGGCGGCGGCGAGATCACGATCGTCAACAAGACGGTGCCGATGGCGCTCGGCGAGCTCGGCTACGCGCCGCGCGAGGTCGAGGAGATCGTCGCCTACATCGACGAGCGCGGCGGCGTTGTCGGCGCACCGCACCTGAAGAGCGAGCACTACCCCGTGTTCGACTGCGCGATCGGCGAGCGCGCGATCCACTACATGGGGCACGTGAAGATGATGGGCGCGGTGCAGCCGTTCATCTCGGGAGCGATCTCGAAGACGGTCAACCTGCCCGAGCAGACGACGATCGACGAGGTCGCCCAGCTGTTGGTCGAGTCGTGGCAGCTGGGCGTGAAGGCGATCGCGATCTACCGCGACAACTGCAAGGTCGCGCAGCCGCTCTCGTCGTCGAAGGACGCCTCCGGCCGCCGTGCTCCCGGTCGGCGCGACGGGCGTCGTCCCGCATCCTCAGCGTCGGCGGCTGCCCGACGACCGCACCGAGGTCGGCCGCAAGTTCAAGGTCGGCGACTACGAGGGGTACATCCACGTCGGCCTGTTCGAGGACGGGACGCCCGGCGACATCTTCGTCGACATCGCGAAGGAAGGCACGACGCTGGCCGGTCTCATGAACTCGTTCATGATCTCGGTCTCGCTGGGGCTCCAGTACGGCGTGCCGCTCGACGTGTACGTCTCGAAGTTCAGCCACATGCGCTTCGAGCCGAGCGGGTTGACGAACGACGCGGATATCCGGGTCGCGAAGTCGATCGTCGACTACATCTTCCGCTGGATGGGCAAGAAGTTCCTCTCGGCCGACCAGCAGGAGGAGGCGGGGATCCTGACGCCCGAGGTGAAGGCGCGCCTGGCGGCGGCGTACACCGAGAACCCGGGCGCGGGAGCCGCCGCTCAAGCGGTCGAGTCCGCCCCGCCGGGCCAGACGGCGCTCTTCAACCAGTGGGAGGACGCGGTCGAGTGCGCGCCGCTGCGGCGGCCGCATGGTCAGGACGGGCTCGTGCTACACGTGTCGCGACTGCGGCACGAACACGGGCTGCAGCTAAGACACCTGCTCATCGGATGCCCCGAGAGAGCCGCGGAGACGCGGCTCTCTCCTCGTCTCCAGCTACGAACTCGTCCGAGCGACGGGAGGCGGGCCCGCCGAGTCTTACCGTCCCTTGACTCGACCGGCGAGCATCCCCGAGCTTGTCCAGGGCGGTTCCACCGTTCCTTCACCCTCGCTCCCGCGAAGAGGTGCGGACCTAGTCCAGATCGGACCTAGTCCAGATCCAAGGGCGGGGCGATCAGCTCCATCCCGTGCGCCCGGCTGACGCGCGCGAATTCCTCCGATCGCGGGTCCAGGCCGCCTTCGGCGAAGAATGCCTCGATGGTCAGCGCCGGCTGGAACGTCAACACCAGCCGCGCGGTCGGCGACACGGAGGCGAAGGCGTGCGGAACGCCGCGCGGGCCGAAGAGGACGTCGCCCGGTCCCACCTCGATCAGCTCGTCGCCAATCCGAAAGCGAAAACGACCGTCCAGCACCTGGAAGACCTCGTCCTGCGCCGCGTGCACATGGACGGGCGGCCCGCCCGGTGCGATGCGAACCGTGTCGATGACACACAGGCGCCCGCCCGTGTCGCGGCCCGAAACCTTGATGTCGAAGCGGCCGTTCAGGAACCGGATCGAGGCAGAAAAGCGGTCCTGTCCGGACCGCACCACGAAACCCTTGTCCACCGCCGCCTTCACGTCGAGATCGAGGAAGCGTAGCGGCTTGGCCAGCGGCTTCCGGCCGTTGCCGCCCCTCGGTGGGTGATCTGGGGCCGGCGCCCGCGACTGCCGAGAGGACAGGCCTTCGATTGCCCCAGCGTGCAGGAATGTTCCCCGAGGATCGAGCTCTAAGATGAGGGCGTGTCGCAGCCCATGACGCTTCCCCTCATCGATCACTTGGCCCTGCGAGTACGTGACGTGAGACGCAGCCGCACCTTCTACGAGCAGGCCCTCGAGCCGTTCGGAGTGAAGGTAGTGGAGAGCTCGCAGGGGCCTGGGTTCGCAATCGAGGGCGGTGGAGATTTCTGGATCGGGGAAGGGGATTTCTGGATCGGGGAAGGGGAAGGGGAACCGCCGGCCGCTCCCGTTCATGTGGCCTTCGCCGCAGCCGACCGAGCTACCGTTGACAAGTTCCACCGCGCCGCTGTCGAAGCCGGCGGCCGCGACAACGGCGCGCCGGGCCTTCGCCCGCATTACCACGCCGGGTATTACGCAGCGTTTGTCATTGACCCGGACGGGAACAACGTCGAAGCGGTCTTCCACGGGGACCGCTAGCTGCCGGCCACATGAGGCTCGCTTGGGCCAGCGTGCTCTCGCCTGGACGGGAGCGACGTCGAGGAAACGACCGCGTTGCTAACCGGCCGTAAGCCGTCGAAGAGCGGCGCCCACGGCGCCGGGCGCCTCGACCCAGATGAAGTGCCCCGCGCCTTCGACGACCTCGACCCACGCCCCGGGAATCCGGTCGGCGGCGTCCGTGGATGCTGCGACCGGCATGGGGCTCCGTGAGCCGTGAACGAAGCCGACGGAGATTCGGATCTCCGCCAGCCCGGCCTCCAGCGCGGGTAGCTCCTCGAGGATCGACGGCACCATCCCGGCCGAGCGGTCCGGGGCCATGCGCACGTCGGCCATGGGCGGCGCCTCGCCCGGATCGGCGAAGTACGCGGGCCAGACGAGGCGCATCCCCTCGAGCGCCAGCTCGTCGCCAGCCGCGCCGGCCATGCTGAGCTCGTCGATCTCGCGTGCCCTCTCCCGCACTGCTTCCGGCGTGCGCCGGAACATCTCCTCGTCGAACTCCGCCCAGCATCCGTCCCCGACCGCGCCGAGCGGGTCGACGGCGAGCACGCCGAGGAGGCGCTCGGGCATCGCCTCCGCGACGTGGAGGGCGAGATGCCCTCCCCACGAGTGGCCGACGACGTAGGCCCTCTCCCAGCCGAGCGCATCGAGCACGCGCCCCGCATCCGCGACATCGAGCGCGACCGAATACGGCCCTTCCGTCGCCGACGGCTCCAATCCTCGCTGCTGGTACCACGCCACGTCGTTCTCACGCGCGAGCTCGTCGGCCAGATCGCGCAGGTAGTCGAAACCGAGCCCCGGGCCTCCGTGGAGGAGGAGGACGGGTGGTCCGTTGCCGGCGTGAAGGCCCGCGATCAGCGGCCCATCGCCGCGCGTGGTGAACTCGGTCCACCTCACCACGTCCATCGTCTCATGCATCACGCGCGCCCGCGCGGAGTGGACGCACGACGACGAGCGTCGAGACGCCAAGAGGAGCAGCTGACGATGCGCTATCGGCATCTGCTCCGCTACCGCGGTGGTCGTGCGCGATCGCTCGGAGCTCGGCCGGCGCCGATCGGCTGCACGGCCGATTCGGTCTCAGCGCCAGCCGAGCGCCGGGGCGACGTGCGTCAGGACGCTCTCGACGAGGTGGGCGTTGTAGTCGACGCCGAGCTGGCTGGGCACGGTGAGGAGCAACGTGTCGGCGGCCGCGATCGCCTCGTCGCCGGCGAGCTGACCGGCGAGCACGTCCGGCTCGGCCGCGTAGGTTCGCCCGAAGATCGCGCGCGTGCTCGCGTCGATGTAGCCGACGTGGTCGCCGTCTCCCCCGCCGCCGCCGAAGTACCTGCGGTCGCGGTCGTCGACGAGCGCGAAGATGCTGCGGCTGACGGAGACGCGGGGCTCGCGCTCGTGCCCCGCCTCCTTCCATGCCTCGCGGAAGGCGTGGATGTGCCGTGCCTGGACGACGTGGAAGGGGTCGCCGGTCGCGTCGTCCTCGACGAGCGTCGAGCTCATCAGGTTCATGCCGAGCGAGGCCGCCCATGCCGCGGTCGCGTCCGACCCGGCGCCCCACCAGATCCGTTCGCGAAGGCCCGGCGAGTGCGGCTCGACGCGAAGCAGCCCCGGCGGGTTGGCGAACATCGGCTGCGGGTTCGGCTCTGCGAAGCCCTCGCCTCTCAGGACATCCAGGAACACCTGGGTGTGCTCGCGGGCCATGTCCGCGTCGGTCTGGCCGTCGGCGGGCCGGTAGCCGAAGTAGCGCCAGCCGTCGATCACCTGCTCGGGCGACCCGCGGCTGATGCCGAGCTGCAGCCGGCCGCCCGCGAGAAGGTCGGCCGCACCCGCGTCCTCCACCATGTACAGCGGGTTCTCGTAGCGCATGTCGATCACCGCGGTCCCGATCTCGATCCTCGACGTCCGCGCTCCCACCGCCGCGAGCAACGGGAACGGCGACCCGAGCTGGCGCGCGAAGTGGTGCACCCGGAAGTAGGCGCCGTCGGCGCCCATCTCCTCGGCCGCCACCGCGAGCTCCACCGACTGAAGCAGCGCGTCCGACGCGGTGATCACCCGCGACCCGGGCGACGGCCCCCAGTGGCCGAACGACAGGAACCCGATCTTCTTCACGCGCCCATCCTCGCCGACGGCGTCGGGTGTCTGCGGCATGCCGGGGCGCCGGGGCCGGGTACGCACCGGCGATCGCGACGCGAGCGCGACTCGTGCCGCGCGGATTGGACGGGAGGGAGCCTCGGAAGTGGCGGCCGGGCGACCGGCTACTGGGCCGGGGATGGGTCCTCTAGGCCCGTCGGCACGTGCGTGAGCTCGACGAGGCGAGCCGCGACGATGTGGTCGGGGTTCACCCAGACCCCTTCGACGGTTTCGATCCACGAGCTCTTGGCTCTCTGCGCCCACCGGTCGATCTCGTTCTGCGCATTGCTCTCGCCGGTTTCCACGTGATGCCTCTCGCCGGTGGTGAGGCGGAGCTCGATGAACATGGGCATGCCGCCGAGCATAGTCGTGCCCTACGGCGGTCCATGCGGTTATCCACGGGTTCGGCGGCGGGGCGACGGCCATGCCGGGGCCGCTGCTCCCGGGGCCTAGGAGCGCGCACGGCTCGTCGGACGACCCAGTCACGAGCGGCTCCGACCGCTGTCGAACGCGCCTCCTGCCCTGATCTGCGGGAACGACGACGGGATGGTTGTGCAAGACTGGTGGCGCCAACGTTGGCGCGGTCGTGGTCGAGGCTGTCATTCGTCGTTCCTCGTCGACTGCCACACCGGGGTGGAAATGCAATCCCGGAGCCTTGCTGCCGCGGCACCTACCAGAGGAGACACGGGCGATGGGCCACTCGAGGACGCTTGGCGACAACGGAACGAGGGACACGCCCCACGGGCGCACGGGGGCCACCGGCTTCGCGACGACGCAGCTCACGGTTCGTGACGAGGTCTTTCGCCTCCGGGACGACGAGCTCGATCGTCTGCTGGAGGCTCTCGCTGCGCTGGGACAGGGTGACGCCTGGGCGGTGGCCGAGCAGATCGCCGCGCTGCGGCTCGCGGGTGGCGCGATCCGCTTGACGCCGACCGAAGCGGAACTCGCCGCCATCGGGTCGGCACTCGCTCTGGCCGAGGAGGCGCGGCCCGTCGGGCCGGAGCTCCTCCGTCTGGCGTCGATCTGCGCCGATGCCGACCCGGCCCGCGAGGTTCGCCGCGGATGACCCGCTTCCCCGAGGGCAGCGAGGACGAGGACTCGAGCCGGCGCAGCGAGGCGACGCTCGCGGCGCCACCCTCGCCGACGGGCGAGGGGCTTCGCGGCCCGTACGACAGGCCCACACAGATCCACCGGGCGGCGCGCGAAGCGTCGGACCGCGCCTCGACGAATTAGGGTGTGAGCCGTGCACCTCTCCGGCGTCGCGGTACGAACCGACCAGGTGCGGTTGCTCGCCGGGCTCTTGAACGGTGAGGCCCTGGCCGCAAAGCTCGAGCTGGCCATCGAGAACTCCAACGACCTTGTCGCTCTCAGCCCTTCGGAATGCGAGCGGATCGTCGACGTCCTCCCCGACCCGCCGCCGTGGGGGCTTGCCGAGCTTCGGAGCGTCCTCGTCTGGCAACTGAAGCAGGCGCGAACCCGCGAGACGCAGGCGGCACGAAGCCGCGAAGCGCAGCAGATGCGTGACGCCCGGGAACGCCGCAAGCCGTGAGGACGTCGGATTCGAGCGCCGGACGCCGGGTCCAGGCCGCCGACCGACGTCCCACGACCTTGCGATGAACCACGCGGCTTGAGGCGGTGTGTCGCGGTCGTCGTCGCGTCTCGTTACATGCCGGACACAAAATCGCTGCTACGGTACGCCGCAAGTTAAGAGCGGGTCCGGTCTGCGCCCTCTGCGCCTTCCTTACGCGTTCGTGAGTTTTGTAAGGGAGGTGTATTTCCATGGCAGAAGGAACCGTGAAGTGGTTCGACGATGCGAAGGGCTACGGGTTCATCACCCCTGCCGAGGGGTCGAAGGACCTCTTCGTGCATCACAGCAACATCACTGGTGACGGCTTCAAGTCGCTCCCCGAGGGAGCGAAGGTCACCTTCGAGCCCCGCGAGGGCCAGAAGGGGCCGGAGGCGACCGAGGTCTCCGTCGTCGCGTAGTGCACGGCAGCCCGGGCCGCTCCGGCGGCCCGGGCGCCGCATCTTGCCCGCTCTCGACGAAGGAGGCGCGTTATCGCCGTCAAGGAAGAGAAGATCGAGATGGAGGGCGAGATCACCGAGTCCCTCCGCAACCGGATGTTTCGTGTCACCCTCGACAACGGACACGAGATGATCGGCTACACCGCCGGGAAGATGAAGCGCTACCGGATCCGCATGGGACCCGGTGATCGCGTGAAGGTCGAGGTCTCCGCGTACGACCTCGATCGTGGTCGCATCGTCTACCGGCTCCGATAGGGCGATGACCGACAGGGCCGAGGAGCTACAGGTCGAGCTCGCAGGGCTGCTCGCTCGGCACGAGCCGACGCTGAGCGAGGACGAGCGCGCACATCTCGTCCGGCTGGAGGAGGGCTACGGGTGGAGACCGGGCCGCAGGCCGGTACGGCCCGAGCCGAAGATCGCAGCGTTCCTCGACCTGTTCGACCGGGCCGAGCAGGAGGAGCTGACCTACCAGACGCTCGCCGTCGGCACCGTCGACGAGCTGCGCGATGCCTTCCGACGCGGACTGTCCGGGGCGTAGGCCGGGTGCGCGGGCAGTCCCGGACCGCATGTGTGCCCGGGGGCGCGTCGGCGCGCTCGCGCGGCACGGTTCCCACGAACCGAAGCCCGGCACTGTAGGCTCGGCTGGTGGCACGCAAGTCGACGATGAAGAAGGATCGCGAGTCGGGTCCGCGCCCCGGCCGCCCTGGTGGTCCGGGGAAGCCGGTAAGACGCAAGTCGTGCTCCTTCTGCAAGGACAAGGTGCGCGAGGTCGACTACAAGAACGTGAACCAGCTGCGCCGCCACATCTCCGAGAAGGGGAAGATCAGGCCGCCCCGGATGACCGGGGCCTGTCGCAAGCACCAGCGGCAGATCGCGATCGCGATCAAGCGAGCGCGAGAGATGGCGCTCCTCCCGTACGTGGCCGAGCCCGGCCCGCCTTCTCGGTCACGCTCGAGTGAGCGTTCCTGATCGCGGCCGCCGCTCTCCGTTCGGAGCGTTGCCACGGGGGGCTCCATAGCCCGCACCCGACCATCGGAAGGGGCTCGCGGAGCGAGTGCCCGGCGCTCCGGGGACGAGACCGTGACGAACCCGTCTCACCGTCGTGGGACCGACAGAGAGGACAAAGATGGCGCGATCAAAAGCCCAGATGACCCACGCGAAGCGCGACCGTGAGAGGGCTCGTCTCGAGAAGCGCGCACGGAAGCAGGACAAGAAGGAGGCACGCAAGCTCGCCGCCTCGGACACCACGACACCAGAGGCAGAGGCAGAGCTCGAGTCAGAGTCAGAGTCAGAGGCAGGGGCAGAGCCAGAAGCAGAGCTCGACCGCGAGTAGCGAAGGCGCAGACCCGAGACGATCCCGTCAGGGTCTGCCCCGTCCGGATCCGCTGATCCGGGCGATCGCCCCGTTCCTCGAGCCGGCGACGCACACCGGCACTCCCTTGTCCCGACCGGAGGCGTCCGCGCGCCCACACCCGTGCCGCGCGATCGCGGCGGATCGGCCGGTCACTGGCTCCCGGGCGGGGGGTGGGCCGTCGGGAGCTCGAGGGTCTGACGCACGCGGGCTCGCGGACTCGACTAGGTTGGCCGGATGCGCGACTGGTGCCGGCCGGAGCAGGGACGGCGGTGCTTCGACCAGCTCCCTGCGACGGTCGAGCGGGTGTTGACGGGGGCCACCGACGGGCCCGCGCTCGACGAGCCGCTCGTCACCGAGCGCTACGAGCGCGTCGTCTTCGTCTACCTCGATGCGTTCGGGTGGGCGTTCCTCGAGCGCCACATCGCGCACCCGGTATTCGCGCGTGCCCGGTCGGAGGGCATTCTCCTCCAGCTGACCGCCCAGTTCCCGTCGACGACGACGGCGCAGGTGACGACGATCCACAGCGGCCTCACCGTCGCGGAGCACGGTCTCTACGAGTGGCACGTCTACGAGCCCTCGCTCGACCGGCTGATCACGCCCCTGCTGTTCTCGTTCGCGGGCGACGGGAGACGCGGGACGCTGACGGGGATCATCGATCCGGACGACGTGTTTCCCACGCAGTCGGTCCACCGGCGGCTGGCCGAGAGCGGCGTCGCCACGAGCGTCGTGCTCCCGGCATCGATCGCGGCCGCCGCGCCGAACGTCGCGCTGCTGCGAGGCACCGACGTCCGATCGTTCGACGACCCGGAGGCGGCGTTCCCGGTCGCGGCGGCCGCACTCGCTGCCGGCTCCCGTCACGCCCACGTCTACGTCGACACGATCGACTCGCTGATGCACGCCGTCGGCCCGGACGACCCGCTCGTCGAGGCGGCGACCCGCCTGGTGCTGGACGCGATCGCCGTTGCGCCGTTCCCGCCGGGGACGCTCGTGCTCCTGACGGCCGACCACGGAATGTCGCCGGTCGACCCCGGGCGCACGGTGTACGTCAACGAGCTGTGGCCCGAGCTGGCCGGCCACCTCGAGTTCGGCGCGGACGGCAAGCCGCTGGCTCCGGCCGGGTCCTGCCGCGACCTGTTCCTCCACGTGCGCGATGGGCACGTGGAGGAGGTGTGCGCAGAGCTCGGCGAACGGCTCGGCGGACTCGCCGACGTCGTCCCGGTCGACGAGCTCGTGACCGAGGGCATCTTCTCCGACCCCTCCCCCAGGCTCCGCGAGCGGCTCGCGAGCGTCGCGGTGCTCCCGCGCTACGGCGAGGCGGTCTACTGGCACGAGCCCGGCCGCTTCGACCAGCACCTCCACGGCCAGCACGGCGGCCTGAGCCCGCAGGAGATGGAGATCCCGCTCGTCGCCTGGGTCGCCTGACGGTCGGCCCGGTGACCATGAGGGTGAGGTTGCGTGATGCGCAGCTCGACGATCGCCGCCGACTCCGGCGGCTTCTGGCGGACTACCTCTTCGAGTTCGACGGAAGGACAGAGCCGTATCCGCATCTCGACGCGTACTGGGAAGAGCCCGAGCGTCTGCCGCTTCTGATCGAGGTCGACGGCGAGGTCGTCGGTCTCTGCCTCGTCCGCCGCCGTGACGACTGCTGGAGCATCGCCGAGTTCTCGGTCGTCCCCGACAGGCGTCGTAGTGGCTCCGGCCGGGCGGCGGTCGAAGCGCTCGCGAAGCGTGCTCGCGCGGAGGGGGCCGCATACCTGGAAGCGAAGGTTCACCCCGACAACCGCGGGGCGTTGCCGTTCTGGCACGCCGTCGGGTTCGGCGATGGCGCCGAACCGGACCCGGGTGTGACCGTCATGCGCCGGCCCCTGTAGGAGGGAACCGTCACGTGCGGGATTCCACGCCCCCACGACGACGGGCATCGCCGCGCCTTCGCGGCCGCCGGACACGCCAGGGGCTTGTCCTGAGATCGCGCGCCCTGGTTTGATGCACGGGCACATACGAGCCAACGGAAGGAGAAGCAATGGCAGATTCCGCGCTCTTTGTCGGTTGGGGTACGCCGGTGCGTGGGCGTGAGGCGAAGTCGTCGTCCGTATTCGGCGAGGCCGTCGCGCTGTGGACGAAGCTTCAGGGGGAAGGAGTGATCGAGAGCTGGGCGGCCTACTTCCTCGGACCGCACGGAGGAGACCTCGACGGGTTCTTCCTCCTGCACGGTGAGCGCGAGAAGCTGGCGCTTGCAAGCGCGAGCGACGAGATGAGCCACATGCTCGAGCGGGCCGCGCTGGTCGTCGAACGCCTCGGCGTCGTCCCCGCGCTCACCGGTGCCGCGATCGAGGACGGGATGGGACGGTTCGCGGCGAACGCCGCGGAGCTCGCGTAGCACGCCCGACTCCGGTGCACCTCCTCGCGGTGCGCCGGAGTCGGCGACACGTGGTCATGCGGCCGCCCGCTGAGGGCCGCGCGTTCTGGTGCGTATGCGTTCGGTTCGATGCTCTTCGGGCCCGAAGTGCCCGACCCACGCCCACCGGCTACCGCGGCCGGCGGCTGCGTTCCACCGCGGCGTTCACCTCGCCGCCGAACAGGAGCGCGAGCCCGCCGAGCCACAGCCAGGTGAGCGTGACGATGACCGCCGTCAACGAGCCCCAGGTCTTCTCGTACGAGCCGAACGACGCCGTGTAGAACGCGAATCCCGCCGAGACGAGGAGCCATCCCGCCACGGCGACGGCTGCCCCGGGCGTGACGACGCGCCAGCGCCGGTCGTCGAGGTCCGGTCCCAGGTACATGACGACCGAGAACGCAGCCAGCAGACCGAGAACGAGGATCGGCCATTGCCCCGCCCACCAGGCCCATGCGGCGAGCCGCTCGGCGTCGAGGGCCTTGCCGAGCCATCGTTCGACGTGCGGCCCGAGGACGAGGAGCACGCCGGTGAGGAGTGCCGCGGCGCCGACGCACGTCGCCAGCACGAGGGCGGTCAGCCGCCTGCGCGCGAAGCCGCGGCGGTCGTCGCGATCGTAGGCGAGGTTGAGCGCCGTCATGCAGCTCGTCATCGCGCTGGTCATCGACCAGACGGCCAGCACGAACCCGAGCGCCGTGACGAGCAGACCCGTCACGGGGCGTTCCGTCATGCGGTCGAGGCTGTCCCCGAGCAGCGTCGCTGCCTCGGGAGGCGCGATCTCAGTGAGCCGGTCGACCAGGCCGGCGACGGTCCCGCGGTCGGCGACGAGCGTGAACAGGCCGAGCACGACGAGGAGGACCGAGGGGATGGCGAAGAAGGCGCTGTAGGCGAGCGCCGACGCGAGCATCGGCAGGTTGTCGCTCGCCGACCTCTCGGCCGCACGGACGAGGATCGCACGCCAGTGCGCGTGAGAGCGATCCCTCCGGTGGGGCTCGGCGACCGGCCGCTCGCCGCCACGAGCCGCCGCGCGGCCGATGCCGCCGGGCGCGCGCTCACCGATCCCCTCGGGCTCGACCGGCCTTGGGCGGTCGTTCGCCAACTTCGGTCATTCCTCCTCGTGCAGTGCTCGCTCCCCGCGCAAGCGGCCGCCACCGATCCCACTACCCGGCCTCGCGACCCGGAAAACAGGCATCGTGACGTGAGTTGCTCGTCGGCCCGGAACCAGCTCGCCGTCGCCGCTAGCCTCACGGCATGCCCGATCTCACCGACCTCTTCGAGCGAAATCGGTCCTGGGCCGCGGCGATGGTCGCGGACGACCCTGCCTTCTTCGCGAATCTCGCGGAGCGCCAGGCCCCGGAGTACCTCTGGATCGGCTGCTCCGACAGCCGCGTGCCCGCCAATCAGATCGCGGGGCTCGCGCCGGGCGACGTGTTCGTCCACCGCAACGTCGCGAACGTCGTGGTCCACACCGACCTCAACTTCCTCTCGGTGCTGCAGTACGCGGTGGACATCCTGCGGGTGCGGCACGTGATCGTCTGCGGGCACTACGGGTGCGGCGGGGTCGCGGCGGCATTCACCGGAGCACGGCACGGGTTGATCGACAACTGGCTCCGGCACGTCGTCGACGTGGCCGAGAAGCACGAGGAGGAGCTCGACTCGTTGCCCGAGGAGCAGCGCGTCGACCGGCTCTGCGAGCTGAACGTGATCGACCAGGTCGAGAACGTCAGCGAGACGACGATCGTGCGCGACGCCTGGGCCCGCGGCGAGGACGTCACCGTGCACGGCCTGGTGTACGGGCTGCGCGACGGCCTCCTGCGCGACCTCGGCGTCAGCGTCGCGCCGGTGACGTCGTGACGGACGCGGGCCTCCACCCGCAGGCCGCCAGGCTGCTCGCGCAGATCGAGTCGCTCGGCGACCCGCCGCTCGAGGAATCGACGCCGGAAGCCGTGCGGGCGCTGCGGCGGTCGCGGCTCCGCCCCGCGTCCGTCGCGCTGGACGAGATCCGAGACGTCGACGCCGGTGGCGTCCCGGCTCGGCTCTACCGGCCGACGGCCGCACGCGGGCTCGGGCTCCTCCTCTACTTCCACGGAGGTGGCTGGGTGCTCGGCGACCTCGACACCCACGACAACCTCGCACGGGAGCTCGCGGCGGGAAGCGGCTGCGCCGTCCTCTGCGTCGACTACCGGCTCGCGCCCGAGCATCCGTTCCCGGCCGGGCTCGAGGACGCGTTCACGGCCGCGGGATGGGTCCACGACCACGCCGACGAGCTCGGAAGCGACCCGGGCCGGCTCGCGATCGGCGGTGACTCGGCCGGCGCGAACCTCGCCGCCGTCGTGACGCAGAGCGGGTCGCCGTTCCGCTTCCAGCTCCTCGTCTACCCGGTCACCGACGCGCGAGGGAGCACACCGTCCTACGAGGCGCAGAAGGACGGGCCGTGGCTCACGCGGGAGGGGATGGAGTGGTTCCTGCAGCACTACCTCTCGGGCGGGGAGGGGGCTGCCGACGACCCTCGGGTCTCTCCCCTGCTCGCGCCGGACGAGGCGCTCGCGCGGTCGCCTCGGACCCTCGTGATCACCGCGGCGCTCGACCCGTTGCGGGACGAGGGCGAGGCATACGCGGCGCGCCTCCTCGCCGTCGGCGTCCCGACCGAGCTGACCCGCTACGACGGCATGTTCCACGGCTTCCTCACCTTCGCCGACCTGCTCCACGAAGGACGACGGGCCGTGGCGCAGGCCGCGCGTGCGCTCGCCGACGGGCTCCCACCGATCGCGTAGCGCTTGCGCTATCGGCCGCCGTCGACAAGACTTCCCGAGGACCGGAACTATGGGCACCGTCTCGGACATCCTCGCCTCGAAGCCTGGTGACGTCCTCTCGATCGAGGGCTCTGCGACGGTGCTCGACGCGATCACGAAGATGGTCGCCGCGAACGTCGGCTCGCTCCTCGTGATGGAAGACGGGCATCTCGCCGGAATCGTCACCGAGCGCGACTACCTGCGGCGCGTGACGCTCGAGGGCCGCGACGAGCGCACGACCCCCGTCCGCGAGATCATGTCCGTCCCGATCGTGTACATGACGCCCGACAGCTCGATCGAGGACTGCATGGCCGTGATGACCGAGCGTCGGATCCGCCACCTGCCCGTGCTCGCCGACGAGCACGAGGTGGTCGGCGTCGTCTCGATCGGCGACCTCGTCAAGTTCCAGTCGTCCGAGCAGAGCGTCCAGATCAAGTTCCTGACGGAGTACATCTCCGGCTAGTACACGCGTCCGCCCGCCCGCGGAGGCGTCGGAGAGACGCCCCTAGACTGGCCCGATGGATCCCCGCTCCCTCGAGCTCCTCGAGCTTCCCGGCGTGCTCGAGCGGCTCGCCGGCGCCGCGGCGAGCGAGCCCGGCCAGGCGCTCTGCCTTGCGCTCGAGCCGTCGGGCGACGAAGAGGAGGTCGAGCGTCGCCAGTCGCTGACCCGGGAGGCCGTCGCGCTGCTCGACCACGCGGCCGAGCCGGACATCGCCGACGTACGCGAGATCCGCCCGGCGGCGGAGGTCGCCCGACGCGGAGGGGTGCTCGATCCCGGTGCGCTGCGCGCGGTCGGCGCGTCGATCGGCGCCGCCGTCGGCGCGCGGGCCGGCCTGGAGGCCTTCGACGGAGCCCCGGGGCTTGCGGCGCGCGCCGCGGCGGTCGAGCCCGGGCTCGCCTCGCTCGGGGACGCGATCGCGAAGGCGGTCGAGGACGACGGCTCCGAGCTCCGCGACGCCGCATCGCCCGTCCTGCGCCGGCTCCGCCGGGAGCTCCGCGACGGACGCGCGCGGATGGCAGAGCGGCTCCGCTCGCTCGCCCGCGACCCGTCCTTCCGCGAGCACCTCTCCGACGACTTCGTCACCGAGCGCGCCGGTCGGCCGGTGCTCGCGCTGCGCGCGTCCGCGCGCGGCACGGTGGCCGGGATCGTGCACGACACGTCCAGCTCGGGCCAGACGCTCTTCGTCGAGCCGCTCGCGGTCGTCGAAGACTCCAACCGGCTGCGCGAGGCGGAGAGCGCCGAGCGCGACGAGGTCGCGCGCATCCTGCGCGAGCTCTCGCGCCGGGTCGGCGAGCGCGCCGACGACCTCACGGCGCTCGTCGACGCGGTGGCCGACATCGATCTCTCGCTCGCCTGCGGCGCACTCTCCCGGCGATGGCGTGGAGCCCCGGTCGAGCCCGCGGGCGAGGTCGTGCTCCGCGGTGCCCGGCACCCGCTGCTCGATCCGGCGACGGCGGTGCCGATCGACCTCGTGCTCGACGACGTCCGCGCCGTCGTCATCAGCGGCCCGAACACCGGCGGCAAGACGGTTGCGCTGAAGACCCTCGGGCTCGCCGCCCTGCTGCACCAGTGCGGGCTCCGTCCACCGGCCGAGCACGCCGCGCTGCCCGTGTTCGACGAGGTGCTCGCCGACATCGGCGACGAGCAGTCGATCGAGATGAGCCTCTCGACCTTCTCCGGCCACGTGCGGAGCCTGGTCGCGATCCTCGAGGGGGCGACGGACCGATCGCTCGTGTTGCTCGACGAGGTGGCCGCCGGCACGGACCCGGTCGAGGGCGCGGCGCTCGCCCAGGCGCTGCTCGACCGGCTCGCGCGCCAGGCGCGGCTCACGGTCGTGACGAGCCACTACCACGAGCTGAAAGAATGGGCGAGCGCGACGGACGGCGCGACGAACGCCGCGACGGGCTTCGACCCCGAGACCGGGGCGCCGCTGTATCGCATCGCGCTCGGGCGGCCGGGCACCTCGCAGGCGCTGCGCATCGCCGCCCGGCTCGGGCTGCCGGCGGAGGTCGTCGACGACGCGACCCGCCAGATCACCCCCGAGCGCCGTCGGGTCGCGGAGCTGCTGGCCGAGGCGGAGGCCGCGGAGGAGCGCGCCGCCGAGGAGCGCGGGCGAGCGGCGGGTGAGCGGGCTGCCACCGAGGAAGCGCGTCGAGCCGCCGAGGTCAGGGTCGCCGAGCTCGAGGCCGAGATCGAGCGTGTCCGCGCGTCGGCCCACGCCGAGCGCGGGCGCGCGCTCGCGGCAGCCGAGCGGGAGCTCGCGGACACGCGCGCCGAGCTCGACGCGCTCCGCGCAGAGATCCGTGCGGCGCGCCGTCTGGAGCGCGAGCGGCGGTCGGCGTCGACGCCGAGGGCGCTCGCGAAGGAGCGCGAGCGCGACCGGCGTCTCGGCGCGGCCTCCGAGCGCGCCGCCAGGGCGGGCCGAGCGCTGCGCGCCGCCGACGAGCCGCTCGACGTCACCGCTCCGCTCGCCCCCGGAGATCCCGTCGTCGCGCCCTCGCTCGGCGTCCGCGGCACGATCGCGGAGATCGTGCGAGACGAGGCGGTCGTCCTCGGGCGAGGCGGCCTGCGGGTCCGCGTCCCGCTCGACCGGCTCCGACCCGACCGCGACGGGCGCGCGGACGTTCCCGCGGAGCAACCCGTGACGATCCGTACGCCGACCCCGACCGACGCCCCGTCCGAGCTCGACGTCCGTGGACGGACGGCCCAGGAAGCACGCGAGGCGCTCCGGGGATTCGTCGACACCGCCGCGCTCGCCGGTCGGGACGAGCTCCGCGTGATCCATGGTCGCGGCACCGGCGCCGTCCGCGCCGCCGTCCGCGACGAGCTCGCTCGGCATCCGCTCGTCGCCTCCCACACGTCGGATTCCGCGGACGGCGCCACGCTCGTGCGTCTCGGCTGAACGGTTTACGCGCGCGAAGCGGCCGGGTAGAACTCGCGCCGTGCGTGCTCTCGCCCTCACCCTCGTCGCCGGCGCGCTCGTGCTCGCGGGTGCCGGGTGCGGCGGCGGCAACGACGGCACCACCGAGGCTGCGACGACGACCACCTCCACGCCCGGCGCGACAGGCGATGCGGCCGCCGGCAAGGAGGTCTTCGCGTCTGCGGGCTGCGGTGGGTGCCACACCTTCTCCGCCGCGGGCTCGAGCGGCAGCATCGGGCCCGATCTCGACGACGCCGCGCCGTCCTACGACAAGGTCGTCTCCCAGGTGACGAACGGCGGCGGAGCGATGCCGTCGTTCGAGAACGACCTCACGCCGCAGCAGATCCAGGACGTCGCGGCCTTCGTCTCGGGCTCGTAGCGAACGCACGCCGCGGCGACGTCGGCCGTCGCGCCTATGCTTGCAGGTTCGTGTCCGAGGCGCTGCATCCCGCGATCGAACCGACGCTCGAGATCCTCTGGCAGGAGGACGCGAGCGCCTACGTGCTCGTCCGCGCGCCGGACGGGGGCCTGTCCGCAGGCGGCCTGCAGGTCGGCATGCCGGCCGTCGCCGACCTGGTCCGTGCGGGGCATGGGACGAGCGCCAGGCGAGTCGAGCTCGACGGGCTGCTCGCGCTCGCCGCCGGGCCGCCCGCCGGGCTCGAGCTCGGCGGCACCGCGCAGGTCGTGTTCGCGGTGCTCGACGTCGCGCGGCGGTCGGTCGCCGCGGGGCTCGTCCATCCCCACCTCGAGGCCGCGGACGGTCGCTGGCACGCGCTCTGGGGGGCGACGGTCGACGAGCATGTGCGGGACGAGCTCGATGCGCTCGCGCACGCCGCCCCGGCCGCCGCGGCGGACGCGTTCGACGCCGACACCCGCGCGTTCGTCGACGACCTCTTCGCCTGCGCGGTCGACGAGCTCGCCCGCCTCGCGCTCCGCGACGCCGGCGTCGACCTCACGGTCGCCTCACCCCGGGCGATCGGCGCTGCCGAGCGGTTCCTGGCCGGCCTCGCCGCCCCCTCGCCCGAGCTGCCGGCCGACACCGGGTACGTCGCGCTCGAGCGGCGGATCGCCGGCTGGGTCGACGGCGGGCTCGCGCGGCGCTCGCGCGCCCCCTGGAACCTGGGTCTCCGGCTGGACGAGGCGGACGCCCCGCCGGCGGCCGAGACACCCTCGGTCGTGCTCGAGCTGTGGCTCGAGGCGGCGGACGACCCCACGCTCGCCCTTCCCGTCGCCCTGCTCGAGACCGGGGCCGACGAGGTCTTCGGGTTCCTCCGCGACAGCGACCCGCGCCGCGCCCTCGACCGCCGGCTGGAGACGATCGAGCCGATCCTCGCCGACGCGGGCATCGCGCTGACCGGCTCCCCGCCCACGCACGTCGTGCTCGACGCCGACCAGGTCCGCAGCTTCCTGCGTGACGCCATGCCGGAGCTGGAGGCGCTCGGCATACCCGTTCGCCTTCCGCGCGAGTGGGTCGCCTCGTCGAGCCGGGTCAAGGTGAACCTCGTGGCCACCGGCGCCCCCACGGTGTCGAGCGGGCTCCTCACCCGCGAGGCGATCGCGTCGTTCGACTGGCGGCTCGCGATCGGCGACGTCGAGCTGAGCGAGGAGGAGCTGCGGGAGCTCGCGGCGGCCAAGGAGCCGCTGATCCGGCTCCGCGGCAAATGGCACGCCCTGCGCGCGACCGAGGTCGAGCGCGCGCTCCGGTTCCTCGAGAGCCGCGGACGCTCGGTCGGGGTCGTCGAGCTCGTCCGCGCGGTGTCGGGCCTCGAAACCGACGAGGCGGGTATCGAGCTCGGCGAGGTACGGCTCGACGCCACGCTCGACGACCTGCTCGCGGGCGCCGACGAACGACGGTACCGCCCGCTCGGGACGCCGGCCGGGATGCGCCACGACCTCTTTCCGTTCCAGGAGCGCGGCCACGGGTGGCTGCGCCTGCTCGGCGACCTGCGCGTGGGCGGGATCCTCGCGGACGACATGGGGCTCGGGAAGACAGTCCAGGCGATCGCCACCCTCGTCTCCGAGCGAGAAGAGGCAGGCGACGACGTCGGGCCGACGCTCGTCGTCAGCCCGATGAGCGTCGCGCAGCAGTGGGCCCGCGAGATCGCCCGCTTCGCCCCCGGCCTGCGCGTCCACCTGCACCACGGACCGTCGCGGCTCGTCGGCGCGGCATTCGTCGAGACCGTCGGCCGCAGCGACGTCGTCGTCACGTCCTACGACGTCGCGACGCGGGACGTGGAGCTGCTCTCGCAGCTCGAATGGGACCGACTGCTCCTCGACGAGGCCCAGGACGCGAAGAACCCGCGAACGAAGCGGCACCGTGCGCTGCGGCGGATCCCCCGGCGGCGAGCGCTCGCACTGACGGGGACACCGATCGAGAACCGGCTCGGCGAGCTCTGGGCGATCATGGACCTCGTCAACCCGGGCCTCCTGGGCTCACGCGAGACGTTCGAGCGGTCGCTGGCGCGGCCGATCGAGGTGCGGCGCGACTCGCAGGCGCTGGAGCGCCTGCGCTCGCTCGTCGGCCCGTTCGTCCTCCGGCGGGCGAAGGACGCCCCGGAGGTCGACCTGGAGCTGCCGCCGATCACGATCGCCAAGGTGCCGTGCCATCTGACCGTCGAGCAGGCGGGCCTCTACCGCGCGACCGTCGACCACTGGATGCCTCGCATCGAGCGCCACGAGAAGGCGTTCGACCGGCGCGGCGCCGTGCTCGCCATGCTCGGTCAGCTGAAGCAACTCTGCAACCACCCGGAGCTCGTCGTCCCCACGGGTCGCCCGCTCGACGGGCGCTCGGGGAAGCTCGAGCGGCTCGTCGAGCTGCTGTCCGCGGTCCCGGCGGACGACAAGTCGCTGGTCTTCACCCAGTATCCCGGCTTCGACCGGCTCGCCCCGCATCTCCAGCAGCGGCTCGGCCGCTCGGTCGGCTTCTTCCACGGCGGACTCTCGGCCGGGGCACGGGACCAGCTCGTGGCACGGTTCGAGTCAGACGCCGATCCCTCGGTCCTCGTCATCTCGCTGCGCGCCGGCGGACGCGGCCTCAACCTTCCCGCCGCGAACCACGTGGTGCACTTCGACCGCTGGTGGAACCCCGCCGTCGAGCAGCAGGCGACCGACCGCGTCCACCGGCTCGGACAGCGCAAGCCCGTGTTCGTGTCGAGCCTCGTCTGCACCGCCACGCTCGAAGCGCGGATCGATGCGCTGCTGGACGCAAAGCGGGAGCTCGCCGCCCAGGTGATGGCCGGGCGCGCCGACGACTGGCTCGCGGAGCTCGACCTGGGTGCGATCCGCGCCGCCGTCGCGCTCGCGCCCGAGGCGATCGGGGAGGCCGCGTGAGACCCGTCCTGGTGAGCGACGGCGGGCCGGTCGTCGTCTCGGACGACGGCAGCGACCGCATCGGCGCGGGCCCGTGGGCGCGCCTTCTCGCGAGCGCGATCGTCCCGGACGAAGGGTCGGCGCGGGCCGAGCGCGGCCGCGCGCTCGCATGGGCGGGCATGGTCTCCGACGTGACGATCGGCGAGGGCACGATCCGCGCCCGCGTGCAGGGCTCGAGCGGCCAGGACTACGCGGTCGCCCTCGAGACGGCGGTGCTCCCCTCCGGTGTCTGGGCCCAGACGGTGCGCGACGCCCGCGCCCGTCCGCCGCTCCTGGAAGGCGCGGAAGGCTCGGCGCAGTCGGTGCACCTGGCCCACTACCTCGAGACGGAGCAGCGCGAGCCCCTGGTGCCGCCGACCCGCCGGATCCGCACCAGCTGCACGTGCCCCGACCGCGACTACGCGGCCGTCTGCAAGCACGTCGCCGCACTGGCCTTCGTCGTCGCCGACGCGATCGACGCGGACCCGTCGCTCCTGTTGCGCTGGCGCGGGTGCGAGCCCCTCGGGCGCCCCGCGTCGCGAAACGGCGACCCGTGGCTCGCGGGAGCCCTTCCGTCGCCGAGACCGGTGCGTGCCCTCCCGCCGGGGGCGGTCGTCAAGCGGCTCGGCCGGAGCGGGATCCGGGCAGGTGGACGCGACCTGGCGGACGCGCTGGAGCCCGCCTACCGCGCCTTCGCGCGCCTGGGTCGGGAGGCCTCGTCCCCTGGCATGATCGGGGAGTGGAGCAACGACTCAGCCTCGTGACGCTCGGCGTCGCGGATCTCGACGCGGCGCGACGCTTCTACGAGGCACTGGGCTGGTCTCCGGCCGGGCCGGCCGAGGGAGTCGTGTTCTTCCAGTCCGGCGGCATGATCGTCGGGCTCTGGAGCCGCGAGGCGCTCGCGGAGGACAGCGGCGTCGAGGACAGCGGCGGCTGGGGCGGTGTCACGCTCGCCCACAACGTCCGTTCGCCGGCCGAGGTCGACGCGGTGATCGAGGAGGCGAGGGCGGCCGGAGCGCGGATCGCCCGCGAGCCGGCCGAGACGTTCTGGGGCGGCTACTCGGGTGTCTTCGTCGACCCGGACGGGCACCCGTGGGAGGTCGCGCACAACCCTGGCTGGGCGCTGGCCGACGACGGGTCGGTTCGGCTCTGAGGCACGGGTACTCCGGGACGCCGCTCCCGCGCAAGCTCGGGATCGGCGAGGGATGCGCGTTCGCGGTGGTCGGCGATCCCGGCCACGCCGCCGAGCTGCTCTCGCCGCTACCGGAAGGCGCCCGCCGCGTCGAGCATGAGACGGGCGCCGACGTCGTCCTCTTCTTCACCACCGAGCGCTCCGTCCTCGAGGGCGCGATCGAGCGCCTCGGCGAGGCCGTCTTCCCCGACCGGATGCTCTGGGTCGCCTGGCCCAAGCGAGCCTCGAAGCTCCCGACGGACGTCACCGAGGACGTCGTCCGCGAGGTCGCCCTGCCGCTCGGCCTCGTCGACACGAAGGTCGCGGCGATCGACGCCACGTGGTCGGGGCTCCGGCTCGTGTGGCGCCGCGAGCGCCGCGCCTAGCTTCCCAGGATGTTCACGGCGCGGGCGGCGACGACGAGCACCGTCACCGCGGAGACGCCCGCCTCGAGCCCCATCAACAGCTTCGCGCGGTGCGTCAGCGGCATCGCGTCGGTGGGGCTGAACGCGATCGAGTTCGTCACCGAGACGTAGACGTAGTCGACGAGCGTCGGCCCCCAGTCGGGCCGCGCGAGGCCCGGGTTCTCGTCCTGCGGGAACTGGAAGTCCGGGGTCTCGCGCGACGCGGCCAGCGCGCGGGCGACCGGGCCGCCGTCGTCGAGCTCCCAGAAGACGAGGGAGAACGTCAGCACGTTCGTCAGGAGCACGACGGCCGCGGTGGCGAGCAGCTGCGCGCCGCCCGGCCGCCAGTGCATCAGCGACACGATCACGCACGCGATCCCCGCCGTCGTCCCGAGCCAGACGAGGCCGAGCGTGACACCCGCGACCTCGCGGCGGAGGCGCGCGAGACCCAGTCGCTGCGGCCCGATCAAGAAGGTCGCGACGAGGAGCGCCGACGGGGCTGCGACCACCAGCCACAGCCACCAGTCGTCCTGGCCGAACAGGCTCCATCCCGCACGACGGCTCACGGCCGCAAGAGCGACGTTGGCGACGAGGATGGCGACCGCGAACGGTGCCGCCTCGAGGCGCGCCTCGCGCCCTGCCGAGTGGAGCCTCCCATCGTCCATCCCGCCGTGTTCGCCGTCCGCCCCGTGAGACCTATGCCGCACGAGTGGCGCGCGCCTCCGCGTACGATCGCGCGGTGGAGGAGCGCGAGCTCGGACGCAGCGGTGTCGCCGTGTCGCGGATCGTCCTCGGGTGCGGCAACTTCGGCGGCATCGGGTCGTCGCCGTCCCACGTCGGCAAGGGAACCTCGCGCGAGGAGGCCTTTCGTGTGCTCGACGCCGCGTGGGAGATCGGGATCACGACGCTCGACACCGCGGACGCCTACGGGCTCGGGACGAGCGAGGAGTACATCGGCGCGTGGCTCCGGACGAAGCCGCAGAGGGTGCGCGACCGGGTCGTGATCGCCACCAAGACGTTCAACCCGACGGCGGAGGGCGCCGACCACGGTCTCGGCGCGGCCCGGATCCGGCGCCAGATCGAGACGAGCCTGCGGCGCCTCGGCGTCGATCGCGTGCCGCTCTACCTGGCGCACGACTTCGATCCCGATGTCCCCCAGGAGGAAACCCTCGCCGCCTTCGACGGACTCGTCCGCGGCGGCAAGGTGGGCGCGGTGGGCGCGTCCAACTTCACGGCCGAGCAGCTCGCCGAGGCACTCGAGCTCTCGGCGCTCGAGGGGCTCACGCGCTACGAGTGGGTCCAGAACAGCTTCTCCCTCCTCGAGCAGGGCGACCGGGAGACGGTGTTCCCGCTCTGCCACGAGCACGGGCTCGGCTACACCCCGTTCAGTCCGCTCGCGGGCGGATGGCTCACGGGGAAGTACCGTCGCGGTGAGCCGCCGCCGGCGGGCTCGCGCATGACGCTGCGCCCCGAGGGCGCCGAGCACTACTGGTCGGACGCGACGTTCGACGCGCTCGAGGCCTTCGAGCGGGAGGCGGGCAAGCGCGGCGTGTCGATGGCCGCGCTCGCGATCGCGTGGCTCTGCCACCTCCCGGAGGTCACGGCCGTGGTCGTCGGACCGAGCAGGCTCGAGCACCTCGCCCCGGTGCGCGAGGCGCTCGACCTCCCCCTCGGCCGCGAGGAGCGCGACACGCTGGAGAGGATCTTCCGATGACGCTGCTGGTGCTGGGGGAAGACGACGTCCGCGCGACGCTCGACATGGGTCGGTGCATCGAGGCGATGGAGGCCGTCCTGGCGGCGCTCACGCGCGGCGATGTCTCCATGCCGCTTCGCTCGATCGTCCAGGTCCCCGACGACGCGGTGCTCGGCTTCGGCCTGATGCCGGCGCACCGGAGCGGCGCCGAGCCTCTCATCTCGCTCAAGGAGGTCGTCGTCGTCCCGGGCAACCCGACCCGCGACCTCGACCCGCACCAGGGCGCGGTGCTGCTCCACGACGGGACGAACGGGCAGCTCGTGGCGGTCCTGAACGCGTCGCCGGTCACGGAGATCCGGACCGCCGCCGTGTCCGCCGTCGCGACGAAGCTCCTCGCCCGGCCTCGCGCGCGGCAGGTCGCAATCCTCGGCTCGGGCGTCCAGGGCCGCTCGCATGCGGTCGCGATGCGCGAGGTGCTGCCGGACGCCGAGTTGCGTGTCTGGAGCAGAAATCCGGTGCACGCCGAGGCGCTGGCGCTCGAAGCGCACGGGATCGCGTGCGCGAGCGCCCGGGAGGCGCTCGCCGGCGCCGACGTCGTGTGCACGTGCACGGCGTCGTCCGATCCGATCGTCGCGCTCGGCGACCTCGCGCCCGGTGCGCACGTGAATGCGGTCGGCTCGTCGGGCCCGTGGGCCCGGGAGCTCGAGGCGGACGTCGTCGCGGCGGCCGCCTTCTTCGTCGACCGGCGCGAGTCGGCGGTCAACGAGTCGGGGGACTACCTGGGAGCGGTCGCCGAGCGCGGAATCGGCCCCGACCACATCCTCGCCGAGCTCGGGGAGCTCCTCGTGGGGTCGCATCCGGGCCGGCGGTCGGACGACGAGCTGACGGTCTTCGAGTCGCTCGGTCTCGCCGTGGAGGACCTCGCCGCCGCCGCGCTCTGCGTGCAGACGGCGAGGGAGCGCGGCATCGGCGTCGAGGTGGAGTTCTGATCCCGCTCGAGGCGATCGAGCGCGCGCGACGCATCACGGCCGCGTCGGTCGCGGCCAGCCCTCTCCTGCGCCTCGACGTCGACGCCCCGTGCGAGATCTGGCTGAAGCTCGAGTGCCTCCAGCCGATCGGCTCGTTCAAACTGCGCGGCGCGACGAGCGCCATCCGGCAGGCAGAGCCGGAGGAGTGGCGGGACGGCGTCTGGACGACGAGCGCAGGAAACATGGCCCAGGGCGTCTGCTGGGTCGCACGCGAGCTCGGCGTCCCCGCCACCGTGGTCGCGCCGGACCATGCGCCCCGCGCCAAGCTCGACGCCGTCGAGCGGCTCGGCGGGCGGTGCATCACGGTGCCGTTCGAGACGTGGTGGGAGACGATGGAGACGGGGACGTTTCCCGGGCTGGACGGGCTGTTCGTCCACCCGGTGCTCGACGAGCGCGTGATGGCGGGGAACGGCGTGATCGGGCTCGAGCTCGCCGAGCAGCTCGACGGGATCGACACCGTCCTCGTGCCGTGGGGAGGCGGAGGCCTCACGACCGGAATCGCGAGTGCGCTCGCCGCCGTGTCGCCCCAGACGCGCGTGATCGCGTGCGAGCCGGAGACGGGCGCGCCGCTCGCGGCCTCGTTCGCCGCCGGATCGGCCGTCGAGGTGAGCTATCGCCCGTCGTTCGTCGACGGCGCCGGCTCGAAGGCGCTCCTCCCGGCGATGTGGGAGCGAGCCCGGGAGCTGGTGGCAGGCGCCGTTGCGGTGCCGCTCGACGAGGCTGCGGCCGCCGTCCTCGTCCTCGCCACCCGGGGACGTGTGGTCGCCGAGGGCGCGGGTGCGCTCGCCCTCGCGGCGGCGCTCGCAGGCCACGGTGGCGGCGGCCGCGTCGTCTGCATCGTCTCCGGCGGGAACATCGACGCGCACCGGCTCTCGGCGATCCTCGCCGGGACGGTGCCCGACTAGCAGCGGCGGCGAACGGTCTCGGAGACGGCGAGCTTCACCCACTCGAGCGGGATGCCGACCGCCGTCCGCCACCATGGCTCGTCGACGCCGTAGGTGGCCACCCGGAAGTCGCCGCAGCGCTCGAACGCCCGCTCGGCGCGGAGGGTCTCGTAGTCGGACGTGACGAGGACGATCGTGTCCCAGCCGCGGTTCGTGGCGAGCGCAGAGATCGCCTGCGCCTCCCGGACCGACGAGTAGGGCCCTGCGTAGACGCAGACGACGTCGCTCGGCTTCGACCGGCAGAGCCGGCGTGCGGGCCGCGCCGCGATTGCTGCGCTCGGCCGACACGACGAGCGTCGGCGCGAGCCACCGCCGACGAGCGTCTGCGCCGCGGCGAGCGTGTTTTCGGGGCCGGCGAGCGCGACGACCGCGTCGGCACCCTTGGGAAGCGCGCCGCTGTCGTGACGGAGGAAGAGCGGGATCCCGATCACGTACGCGAGGCCGAGCACGACCGCGCAGACGATGACGAACCGTCGCATGTGCGGAAGCGTGACATGGGCACCGGTCGTCCCCCCAGGTAGAACAGGCACATGCAGCCCGGGAGCATCTCTCTGACCGCAGTCAGGCGCATCGCGATCGCCGCTCAGGGCTACGCGGCGCGCCGGCGCAGGGGGACGGCCGCCGAGGTGGATGCGGCCGTCCGGCGCCTCTCGTGCGTCCAGCTCGACTCCATCTCGACCGTCGAGCGGAGCCACCGGATCGCGCTCGCGTGTCGCGTCGGCGCGTACCCACCCGAGGCCGTGTCGCGCCTGCTCGGGAAGGGGCGGCTGATCGAGTACTGGGCCCACGAGGCGTGCCTGCTCCCGGCGGAGGACTGGTGCCTCTTCCGGCCCGCCATGCAGGTCGGAGGCAGGCGCTGGTACGGCGAGATCGACCGGACCCACCCGCATCTCCGCGAGCACGTCCTCGACGAGATACGGGCGCGGGGGCCGCTCGGGTCGCGGCACTTCGACGGCGCCGCCCGCAAGGGCGAGATGTGGGGCTGGAAGCCCGCCAAGCAGATGCTCGAGCTGCTCTGGAACCACGGCGAGCTCGTGGTGGCCGGGCGCCAGGGGTTCCAGCGCCTCTACGACCTGCCGGAGCGCGTGCTCTCCCGCGTGGTCCTCGACGCGCCCACCCCGCCCGAGCCGGAACGCCTGCGCGAGCTCGTGCTGCGGGCCGTGCGCGCCCGCGGCGTGCTGACGGAGAGCGGGGTCGTCGAGCACTGGCGGCTTCGCGGCGGCACCGCGCGGATCCGGCCGGTCGTCGACGGTCTCGTGGCGGAGGGGGTGGTCGCGCGGCTGCCCGTGGACGACGGCGGCCCGGCCGTCCTGGTTCCGGACGGCACCGAGCTCGACCGTCCGCCGCCGACGACGGCGGTGCTCCTCTCCCCGTTCGACAACCTCCTCTGGGACCGGCCGTTCGCCCGTCGCGCGCTGGGCTTCGACCACCTGATCGAGGTCTTCAAGCCGGCCCACCAGCGGCGCTACGGGTACTACGTCCTCCCACTGCTGCGCGGCGACCGGATCGTGGGGCGCGCAGACCTCAAGTCGGATCGGTCGAGCGGGACGCTCGTCGTGCGCGCGTTCCACCGGGAGGACGGCGTCCGGCGCTCGGGGGCGCTCGACGACGCCTTCGATACGGCGCTCGACCGGCTGCGCCGCGTGATCGGGCTGGAGACGGTTCTGCGGTGAGCCGGCGTCTCGGGGCGGACGCGCCGCGTGCCTGAGTCCGCGCGGCTTCGGGGCTCCCGACGATCGGGCGGGGGGCGGCTCGTCGGCGACGCCGAGGCCCGGCGGATCGCCGTCCGCGCGCAGCTCCTCGACGGCTCGGCGACCGGCGTCATCGACACGATTCGGCGGCTCGGGTTTCTGCAGCTCGACCCGATCGCGACCGTGGCGCCCGCACAGCACCTCGTGCTCTGGAGCCGGCTGGGGAGCGGCTACGACCCGGCCGAGCTCGATCGGCTGCTCTGGCGCGAGCGGGCGCTGTTCGAGTGGGACGCCTTCGTCTGGCCGGTCGAGGCGCTGCCGATGGTACGCGGCCTCATGCGTCGCTGGCGGTCCTCCACCCAGTACAAGGCCGAGCGATGGGTCCGCACGTTCCTCGCTGAGAACGCCGGCTTCCGCCGCTACGTGCTCCGGGAGATCGATCGTCGCGGCCCGCTTCTCTCACGCGAGCTCGAGGACAGGTCCGTCGGCGAGAAGGAGGAGCGGCGCTGGTATGGCTCCCGGAACGTCGGGCTCATGCTGACCTCGCTCCACCTGCGCGGCGAGGTCGCGATCGCGGGGCGTGCAGGGGGCCAGCGCCTCTGGGACCTCGCAGAACGGGTGCACCCGCCGACGGAGGCGATGTCGTTGCGCGAGGCGGAGCGGGAGCTCGACGAACGACGCTTCCGCGCTCTCGGCGTCCGGTCGAGCCCGGAGGGCTGGGTAGCCCACCCCGAGGCGACGGACGGCCCCGTGCCGGACCGCATCAGCCTGCTCTCGCCGTTCGACCGCCTGGTCCACGACCGTGACCGCGCGGAGTCGCTGTTCGGCTTCCGCTACCGGCTCGAGATGTTCGTGCCGAAGGCGAAGCGGGAGTACGGCTACTACGTGCTCCCGATCCTCCGCGGCGACCGCCTGGTCGGCCGCGTCGAGCCGGTCTTCGACCGTGGCGAGCGCCGGCTCGAGGTCCTGGGCGCCTGGGGCGACACGACGCGGCTCGACGAGCCCCTCGACGCCCTCGCTGTGTGGCTCGGCGCGACCCGCTGAGCGGTCGCGCCGGACGCCTGCGCCCCGGGACTACGATGCTTGCATGGACTTCGCGACGCGCGCGATCCACGCCGGCCAGGAGCCCGACCCCGCGACGGGCGCGGTGACCACGCCGATCTACCAGACGTCGACGTTCGCCCAGGAGGCGGTCGGCGTCCACAAGGGATACGACTACGCACGCGTCGCGAACCCGACGCGGACGGCGCTCGAGGAGTGCCTCGCGTCGCTCGAGAACGCCGCCCACGGACACGCGTTCTCGTCCGGCATCGGCGCGACGACGACGATCATGCATCTCGTCGACCCCGGGGATCGGATCGTGTGCGTCAACGACGTCTACGGCGGGACGTACCGGATGTTCTCCCAGGTGTACGAGCCGAAGGGGTACGAGTTCGCCTACGTGACGCCCGACGAGCTCTCCACGAACGCGTCGGCGCACGTCGAAGGCGCCAGGCTCGTCTGGATCGAGTCGCCGACGAACCCCCTGCTGAACATCGTGGACATCGCCGCCGTGGCCGAGGCGTGCCGGCGAGCGGGCGCGCTGCTCGTCGTCGACAACACGTTCGCGACGCCGTTCCTGCAGACACCGCTCGACCTCGGGGCGGACATCGTCGTGCACTCGACGACGAAATACCTCGGCGGGCACTCGGACGTGATCGGGGGGTTCGCGGCGACGAACGACCCGACGATCGCCGAGCGCCTCGCGTTCCTCCAGAAGTCGCTCGGTGCGGTGCCGGGGCCGTTCGACGCGTGGCTCGTCCTCCGCGGCGTGAAGACCCTCGCGGTGCGCATGGAGCGGCACTGCGAGAACGCACGGCGCGTGGTCGCGTTCCTGGCCGAGCACCCGCGGGTCACGCGCGTGCTCTGGCCGGGCCTCCCTGACCACCCCGGCCACGCGATCGCCGCGCGGCAGATGCGCGATTTCGGCGGCATGGTCTCGTTCCTGGTCGAGAGCGAGGAGGAGGCGGTCGCTCTGGTCGCGCAGACGAGCGTCTGGACGCTCGCCGAGAGCCTCGGCGGCGTCGAGAGCCTGATCGAGCATCCCGCGCGGATGACGCACGCATCGACCGCGACCGGACCGTTCGCGGCGCCGCCCAACCTCGTCCGGCTCTCGGTCGGGATCGAGTCGGCCGGCGACCTCGTCGAGGACCTCGCCATGGCGCTCGCAGCCACGCCCGCGCGGGCGTAGCGAGTCGCACGCGCGCCGGTCGCGCTGCCCGGGGTGGAGATCGGTGTCAGACACCGCCGTACGCCGACCACCGACCCGACGGCCCGAAGGCGCCGCCCGGCCGGGGGCCGGGCGGCGCCTTCCGCACGGCACGCCTCAGCCGGTGCTCTCGAGCAGGCGGAAACGGGTCCCGGTCGGGTCGGCCACCGTCGCGAGGCGACCGTACGGCGTGTCCTCGGCCGGGCGCACGACGCTGCCGCCGAGCTCCTCGACCTTCGCGATCGCTGCATCCGCGTCGCTCACCGCGAAGTAGATCGCCCAGTGCGCGGGCTCGTCGTCGGGATACGGCGAGTCGTCCATGATCCCCGCGAGCTGCCCCTCACCCTCGCCGAGCGTCGTGTAGCGGAAGTCGTCCGTGTCGCTCACCGCGTGCGTGTCCCAGCCGAAGACCTCGCGGTAGAACGCGACGGTCGTGTCGTAGGCGCGGGTATGGAGCTCGAACCACGCCGGCGTGCCGATCTCGCCGGTCACCTCGAAGCCCTTCTGCTGGTTGGGCTGCCAGGCGCCCACATGGGCTCCGCCCGGATCCGTGAGCATCGTCGAGCTGCCGTTGTCGCCGACGACCATCGGCGCGAACGAGACGGAGCCGCCGTGCTCGGGGGTCGCCTGCGCGACCGCCTCGACGTCGTCCGTCATGAGGTGGACGCCCCACGCGTCCGGGAGCCCCTGTTCCCCGTCGTTGCGCATGCAGCCGGCGACGTGCTTGCCGTCCTTCGTAAAGGTGAAGTAGCCGCCGAAGCCCTCCTGCGGCGGCTCCGCGTTCCACCCGAACAGGTCGCGATAGAACGCGATCGCCTTGTCCGTGTCCGAGCTGTACAGGTCGATCCAGCACGGAGCACCGGTGACGAGCGTTGGTGCGGGCATGTACGCCTCCTTGTGGGATGGTCGATGCGCCAGCAATGACCGCCGGGCCGCGCGAAAGTCATCGCTCGTTCGATCGACGCTACAACCCCCCATCCCCCGCCACGGTACGGCTAACCCGACTACGGTCTCATGGTGACGCACGAGCCCCTCGACCTCCTCCACTGCGGCGACCCGCGCCGCATCGGGTCGTACCTCCTCGAGACGGAGGACGGCCTGGCGCTCTTCGACTGCGGCCCGACGAGCTGCCTCCCTGCGCTGCACGCCGCACTCGCCGAGCGCGGCGTCGAGCTCCGCGACGTCAACCACCTCCTGCTCTCGCACATCCACCTCGACCACGCCGGCGCCGCGGGCGCCCTCGTCCGCGAGCATCCCACGTTGACGGTCCACGTCTCCGAGGTCGGGGCACCGCACCTCGTCGACCCGAGCCGCCTGGAGGCGAGCGCCCGGCGGCTGTACGGCGATGCCTTCGACGAGCTCTGGGGCGAGCTCGCCCCCGTGCCGGAAGAGAACGTGCGCGTCGTCGGGGATCGCGTGGCCGGCCTCGCCTGCTTCCCCGCGCCGGGGCACGCCTGGCATCAGGTCTCCTACCAGCACGAGGACGGGACGCTCTACAACGGGGACGCCGCAGGCGTCCGCATCGCTCCCGGCCGCTTCGTCTTCGCGCCGACGCCGCCGCCCGAGATCGACCTCGACGCCTGGGAGCGGACGATCGACGAGATCGAGAAGCGCTCGCCGCGCCGGCTCGCGGTCGTCCATTTCGGCGTCTTCGACGACGTCGAGCGCCACCTCGACGCGCTCCGCGCGACGCTTCGCAGCTGGGCCGATCGCGTGGGCCACGGGATGGACGAGCCGACGTTCGTGGCGGCTGCACGTGCGGACGTCTCCGCCTCGGACCCGGACGACGCCGAGGCCTACGACCGCGCGGCGCCGTACTGGCACTGCTACCGCGGGCTGGAGCGATACTGGCGCAAGCGGCTCGAGGCGATCGGCGCCGAACCTGGGTCGTAGGGTCGCGTGAACGAGCTCGAGCGCATCTCGCTCTCGGCGTACCTTCCCATCTACGGCACGGACGCGCTCGAGGTCGGGGCCGCGACCTGCCTGCGCGCCCCGCACGCGCCCGGCTCGCCGATGCTGAACCGCGTGGTCGGGCTCGGCGTCGACGCGCCGGTCGACGAGGCCGCGCTCGACGAGGCGCTCGCCGCCATGGGGGACGCGACGTTCTACGTCGACGTCTCGCCCGACGCCGACCCCGCGCTCGACGGCATGCTGGAGGCCCGGGGTCTGGAACCGGGTTGGGGGTGGATGCTGTTCGAGCGCGGCCCGCTTCCCGCCCCGGCCGTCGACACCTCGCTCACGGTGGCCGAGGTGACCGCCGAGTGCGCCGAGGCGTGGGCTCGCATCGTCGTCACGGGATACGGGCTTCCCGAGAGCTCGGTGCCGGTGATCCGAGCCGTGGTGGGGCTCGACGAGTGGACCGCGCTCGTCGCGCTCGACGGCGACGAGCCGGTCGCGGCGGCAGCCGTGTGGACCAGGCCCCCGGAGGCCTACTTCGGCTTCGCCGCCACGCTCCCCGACCACCGCGGCAAGGGCGGCCAGGGCGCGCTCTTCGCGTCGCGCATCGAGCGCGCGCTGGTGTCCGGCTGCACCACGCTGGTCACCGAGACGGGCGAGCTGCGCGAGGGAAGCCCGAGCGCGTCGTACCGCAACATCCGTCGCCTCGGGTTCGAGGAGCGGTTCGTCGTCGCGCACCGGCTCCGGTCACGTCCGACGCTGTCGTGAGCGTGCAGTGACGCCCGAAGAAGGCCCGGCGTCTACCCGCCGGACGCGGCGTTGGCGCAGAGGTCGTCGAGCGAGGAGAACTCGAGCGCGAGGGCGTGCGTCGCCGCGAGGACGACGGGCGGAGCGACACCGGCGTCGAGCGCCTCCTGCCAACGGCCCGCGCACAGGCACCACCGGTCGCCCGGGACGAGCCCGCCGAACCCGTACTCGGGACGCGGCGTCGAGAGGTCGTTCCCCACGGAGGCGCTGAACGCGAGGAATTCCTTCGAAGCAGCGTGCGTGCCGGGCTTAAGCCGGCACGCACACGTTTTCGGCGCACACGGCGTGGACGCCGACATCCTCGCCCCCGGTCCGGCAGTGCCCGTCGCGCCAGAAGCCGGCCAGCGGGGCGAAGCCGCACGGCTCGAGCGGGTCGCCGAGGACGTTGACGCCTTCCACGCGCGGCACTCTACGCCCACCCCGTCACGAGCCACCGCCTGCGCGCGAAGCGGGCTCCCATCGTCGCCGCGCGCACGACGATCAGCACCGCGAGCGCCGCCCAGACGCCGCGCACGCCGAAGTCCCCCGCGACGACGACGGCGAGCGACGCCGCGCAGGCGAGGAAGGCGGCGACCATCGACCCGGCGATGTACGGGCCGTCGCTCGCGCCGATCAGGATCCCGTCGAGCGCGAACACGGCGCCGTTGAGCGGCTGCATCAGCGCGAAGATCGGCCACAGGAGCGCGCACTGTTCGAGCACCTCCGCGTCCTGCGAGAACACCTGCGGCAGCACGCCGCCGAGGGCGAGCAGAAGCATCGCGAACACCGCGCCCAAGGCGACGGACAGGGTGATCATCCGCGCGCTCGCGTCGAACGCGCACTCGGGCTTCCCGGCACCGAGCTCCTGCCCGACGATGATCTGCCCTGCGATCGCCAGGGCGTCGAGCACGAGCGCGAGGAAGAGCCAGAGCTGGAACGAGACCTGGTACGCACCGAGCTCCGCGTCTCCCATCCGCGCGACGACGGCGCCCGCGAGCAGGAACGAGCAGATCAGCGCGGTGGTACGCAGGAAGATGAACTTGCCGACCGAGAGCAGCCGTCGGGCCAAGCGCGCGGCGGGCCGCAGGTCGGCGCGCCCCACGCGGCGGATCACGAGCCACGCGAAGGCGAGGCCCATGCCCGTCTGCGCGATCGCCGTCCCCCACGCCGACCCCTCGATACCCCAGTCGAGGCCGTACACGAACAGCACCTCGAGCAGGACGTTGACGACGTTCGCGGCCACGATCACGACGAGCGGCGAGGTGAGATCGGAGACGCCGCGCAGGAAGCCCTGGCCGCCGAGCGCGAGGAAGAACGACGGCACGCCGATCGCGACGATCCGCAGGTACGTCGCCGCGTACTCCGCACTCGCGCCCTCGACGCCGACGAGCGCGACGATCCGCGGGGCGAGGAGCGCGATCCCCACGGCGAGCACCACGCCGATCGCGAGGGAGAGCCAGAGCGCCTGCGCTCCCAGGCGGCGGGCAATCCGGTCCTCGCGCGCGCCGCTCGCGCGCGCCACCTGGGCCGTCGTCGCGTACTGGAGGAAGTTGAACGTCGCGAGCACCGAGAGCGCCGTCGCGGCCGCCCCGAGCGCCGCGAGCTGGGAGCGGCCGAGATGACCGACGATCGCCGTGTCGACGAGGATGTACAACGGCTCGGCCGCGAGCGCTCCGAGGGCAGGCAGCGCCAGCCGCAGGATCTGCCGGTCGTACACGGAGCGGAGGAGCACGGGTCAGCCGGACGCGCCGGCCCACCGCTCGATGGTGATCTCGTAGGCCGCGACGTAGTCCGCGACCATGCGCGGCGGCGAGAAGCGCTCCTCGACGACCCGTCGCTGTACCTGCGGGTCGATCGCATCGGCCCGCTCGAGCGCGCCGCCCATGTCGCGCCACGACGGGACGATCACGCCGGTGAGGCCGTCGTCGATCACCTCGGACACGGCTCCGAAGCGGGTCGCGATCACCGGCGTCCCGCAGGCCATGGACTCGATCATCACGAGCCCGAACGGCTCGTCCCACTCGATGGGGAAGAGCGTCGCGCGGGCACGCTGGAGCAGCTCGACCTTCTCGCCGTGCGTCACTTCGCCGACGTACTCGATCTGGTCCGAGAGGTGCGGTCGCACGAGCTCGTCGAAGTACTGCAGCTCGAGGGGCTCCCGGCACTTGCCCGCGAGCTTGAGCGGCAGGCCGCACTCGATCGCGACGGCGATCGCGCGGTGCGCGCCCTTGTCCGCCGTCATCCTCCCCAGGAAGAGCAGGTAGTCACCACGTTCCGGGCGGAACGGGTAGACGGACAGATCCAGCGCGTTGGCGCACGTCGCGACCCAGGGCAGGTCGGGCTTCGGGCGGCGCTGCTCGTCGGAGACGGAGATGAGCGCAGCGTGGGGCACCATCTCGACGACCTGCTCGTACAGCACCCCCGGCTCGCCGGAGAGCGGCCCGTGCACGGTGTGCGCGAGCGGGGTCGGGCCCATCGACCCGAGCGCGAGCCCGAGCAGCCCGGTGTGGTCGGAGATCACGTCGAAGTCTCCGGCCCGTACGAGGCACGAGACCGTGTGACGGAGCTCCCAGAACGTGTGGCCGATCCATTCGCTCGGCGCGACGGGATAGACGGACTCGAGGCGAGCCTTGGTGTGCGAGTCCCCCGAGGCGAAGAGGGTGACCTCGTGGCCGGCGTCGACGAGCCCGTCTGCGAGCAGTGCGACGATCCACTCGATCCCCCCGTAGCCCGCGGGAGGGACGGGGAACCAGACCGGGCTCAGGACGGCGACTCTCATGCCGCCGGCTCGATGCTCGATGCGCCGGCGCCACACGACACGTCCCACGTCCGTCCGAGCGCCCGCACGCCCTCGAGGATAATCCCCAGGCCCGGAATGGGCTCGGCCCCCGCCAGCGATCCGAGCGTGCCCCGCGCGACGTCCGGCTCCAGCCCGAGCAGGAGCCGTAGAAGGAGGATGGGGGTGCCGGCTGCCCACGCCTGCGGCCGCGCCGCCGTCGGGTAGGCGATCGGGAACGGGGTCTCCGAGCGATCGAAGCCGGCGAACACCTCCGGGAGCGACCACCCGAAATGGCGGGCGGCCTCCAGGAGCGAGAGCGAGATCTGGTGTACGTGGGCCCAGCGCCCGTACCGGGCGAGGCCCCACGCGGCCAGCGCGGTGTCGTGCGGCCAGACCGTGCCGTTGTGGTAGCTGAGGGGGCTGTACGCCGCGTCGGACTTGGACATGGTGCGCACCCCCCATCCCGACCAGAGATCGTGCCGCGCCAGCGCGTCGACGATCGGCTCGACCCGCGTGTCGGGCACGATGCCGCTCCAGAGGAGGTGCCCGATGTTCGAGCAGAGCGCATCCACCTGCCGCTTGTCGCGATCGAGCGCGAGCGCGTAGTACCCACCACGGTCGGGGACCCAGAAGGCGGCGTCGAAGCGAGCTGCGAGCTCGTCGGCCTCCGCCTCGAGCCGGGTCGCCAGCGCCTCGTCGTCCCACGCGCGGCGGGCGACTTCGGCCAGCCGCCGCTTGGCGTCGAAGACGTAGCCCTGAACCTCCGCCGGCGCGATCGGAGGCTCCGCAAAACGGCCGTCGCGGAAGCGCTGGGAGTCACCCGAGTCCTTCCACGACTGGTTCTCGAGGCCGTTGGAACGCCGCTCGTACTCGACGAAGCCGTCGCCGTCGCGGTCGCCGTAGGCGTCGATCCACTCGAGCGCTGCCAGAGCAGGCGCGCGGAGCCGTTGCGCGAGCTCCCTGTCGCCCGTCCAGCGCCAGACCTCGGACAGGAGCACGAGATACAGCGGAGTCGCGTCGACGGTCCCGTAGTAGCGCGCGAACCACTTCTCCGCGGCACGGCCCGCACGCAGCTCGTGGAGGATCTTCCCCGGCTCGGCGTCGATCGTGGGGTCGTCCGTCCGCGCCTGCAGCGCCGCCAGCGTCTCGAGCGCGCTGATCGCGAGCTCGGGCCCGAGGAGCATGGTCTGGAGGCTCGTGATGATCGTGTCGCGGCCGAAGACGGTCATGAACCAGGGCATGCCCGCGGCGGGCAGGTGCCCGGGGCCCTCGCCGGCCCGCAACCGGAGCGCCGCGAGATCGGCGACGGACTGGTCGAACGAGTGACGGAGGTCGTCCGACGTGGTCGAGAGACGCGGCAGCCGGAGCGACCACGCGTCGAACGACTCGCGGACGCGCGCGCGCTCCGTGCCGAACCTGCGCTCGACGTGCTCGGGATGCTCCACCTCGCCGTCGAGCGAGACGGCGACGTCGATGCGCACGTCCCAAGAAGCGTGGGGCGCGAGCTCGACCGGGAAGCGAACGACCCCTCCGCGTCCGCTGCCGGTGCGCGAGAGGACGACCTGCGTCCGGCCGCTGCGTCCGTCCCCCTCCTCGAGGACGATCCGGCCCGCGCGCTCGTCGAAGTGCGCTTCCGCCGGCGGCGGAAGCTCGGGTGCGTGGAGCGGGTCGCCGAGGGCGAAATCGTGCTGCTTGACGCTGATGATGTCCGCGAAGTCGGTTCCGAAGTCCAGCTCGACCGCGAACGAGAGCGGGGCGCGGGTCTCGTTGCGGATGACCACGTGATCCTGGAGGCCGTCGCCGACGAAGCGGTGCCGTGCGATCGAGAGGGCATCCTGCTCCAGCCCGCCTGCAAGGGGGTTGCGGGAGTAGAAGGCGGCCGAGAAGTACTCGACCCTGCCCGACGAGAGCAGGAGTGGCCATGCGCCGTTGATGGTGAGGGTGAGCGTCGAGAGAAAGCGCGTGTCGTGCGCGTAGAAGCCGCCCAGGCCGCCGCTCCGGACGTCGCCGAGCTCGTCGCAGATGCAGAACGTCGAGCCCTCGAGGATGGTCAGCGACACGTGGCGGCTACGCCTCCCTGCGCACCACGCGGGCGCCGCTCGACTGGGCGAGCGCCTTGATCACGATCTCGTCGAGGTTCACGTGCAGCGGGCGCGTCAGCGCGAAGAGGACGCACTCCGCGACCTCGTCCGGCGTGACCGGGTCCACCCCCTCGTACACGGCATCGGCCTGCTCGCGGTCCCAGCCGAAACGGACGAGCGAGAACTCGGTCTCGACGAGCCCTGCGTCGACCGTGGTCACGCGGATCGGCCGGCCGAGCAGGTCCTCGCGAAGCGCGTACGAGAAGCCCCGCACGGCGAACTTCGAGGCGATGTACGACGCCCCGTGCGGGTACGCCTGCCGTCCGGCGACCGAGCCCATGAACACGATGTGCCCCTCGTCGCGGATGTGCGGCAGGCACAGGCGCGTGATCCGCAGGACGCCGTCGACGTTCGTGTGGATCACGGTCGCCTCGACCTCCTCGGTCGACTCCTCGAACGGCACGCGGCCGAGCGCGAGCCCGGCGTTGTTGAAGAGGATGTCGATCCCGCCGAGCTCGGCCACAGCGGCGTCGACGAAGGCACGGCTCGAAGCCTCGTCCGTGACATCGAGCTCCAGCGCGACGTCGGCGTCGATGCGCTCGACCCGGCGCGCGCCGCCGGCCACGCGCACGCCCGCCTCGCGGAGCCGCCGCACGGTCGCGGCGCCGATCCCGGACGAGGCTCCGGTGACGATCGCCGTCTTGCCGCGAAGCTCCACGACGAGAGCCTAGTTTGCCTTCGGGCAGGGCGCGTCACAGGCGCAGTCGGGGACTCGCACGTCCTCCGGAAGTAGGCTCCACAGCTCAATGCCGCCGAGGCTCCAGCTCCAGGCGCGCACCGGCCATCCGGACTTCCTCGACCTGCCCTGGGAGCTGCCCCTCGAGGACTGGCGATCGGAGCGGCTCGTCCAGGTGGTGCGGGGCATCGGGCGGCACGTCGTGCGGTTCGTCGACTACGACGGCCGCGTCTACGCGCTGAAGGAGCTGCCGGCGACGGTCGCGCGCCACGAGTACGAGCTGCTCCGCGCCCTCGGAGCGGCCGAGATGCCGGTCGTCGAGGCGGTCGGGGTCGCCACGCGTGCCGACGAGGCGCTCGAGGCGGTCCTCGTCACCCGGCACCTCGACTACTCGCTTCCGTTCCGCACGCTCTTCTCCGGGCCGGGGCGGCCCGACCTCGGCGAACGGCTGCTCGACGCCGCCGCGGAGCTCCTCGTGCGACTCCACCTCGCGGGGTTCTTCTGGGGCGACTACTCGCTCTCGAACACGCTCTTCCGCCGCGACGCCGGCGCGCTCTCCGCCTACCTCGTGGACGCGGAGACGGGCGAGCTGCACGAGACGCTCACCGACGGCCAGCGCGAGCACGACCTCCAGATCGCCGAGGAGAACCTCGCCGGCGAGCTCGAGGACGTCGCCGCCGAGACCGGGCGGCCCCTCGCCGCGCCCGCGGGCGAGACGGCCGCCGAGCTCGTCGCCCGCTACCGGGGGCTCTGGGACGAGCTCGTCCGCGACGAGCTCTTCGGAGACGACGAGCGCTACCGCCTGCACGAGCGACTGCATCGCCTCAACGAGCTGGGCTTCGACGTCGAGGAGCTCGAGCTGATCGCAGCCGACGAGGGATATCGGCTCCGGCTCCACCCCCGCGTCGTCGAGCCCGGCCATCACCGACGGCGACTGCTGACGCTCACGGGCCTCCACGCCCAGGAGAACCAGGCGCGTCGGCTGCTGAACGACCTCGCGGAGTTCCGGGCGCGGTCGTCGGAAGAGGCGGGCAGGTCGCAGCCCGAGACGACCGTGGCCTACCGCTGGCTCGCAGAGGTGTTCGAGCCGGCGATCGCCGCGGTGCCGCCCGAGCTCCACGGCAAGCGGGAGGCGGCGGAGATCTTCCACGAGATCCTCGAGCACCGCTGGTACCTCGCCCAGGCCGCCGGCGCGGACGTCGGGCTCGACCGCGCCGTGGCCTCGTACGTCGACAACGTGCTCCGGCACGTCCCCGACGAGCGGACGGTGCTCGAGGGCGAAGGCCTCATCTAACCCTCGCTCAGATCCACGCGGTCGATGGTGATCGGTGCCTGCGGCCGGTCGCCCGGGTCGCGGTCGGCGAGCGAGATGCGGTCGACGACGTCCTGCCCGGACGTGACGCGGCCGAACACCGTGTGCTTGCCGTCGAGCCACGGGCACGCGTCGGCGGTGACGATGAAGAACTGCGAGCCGTTCGTGTTCGGGCCGGCGTTCGCCATCGCGAGGGCGCCGCGCGCGACCCTGTGCTCGTTGAACTCGTCCTCGAACGTGTAGCCGGGCCCGCCGGTGCCGTCGCCCTTGGGGCAGCCGCCCTGGATCATGAAGTCGGGGATCACGCGATGGAACGAGAGGCCGTCGTAGTAGCCGTCGGCCGCGAGCTTCGTGAAGTTCTCGACCGTCTTTGGGGCCTCGCCGGGAAAGAGCTCGAGCTCGATCGGCCCTTCTGTCGTGTGGAGCGTCGCCTGTGTCATGCGGGCGACGCTAGCAGCGTCCGCGGCGGGGAGGCGACCGCAGACGGATGCGTGGAAGGTCGCTTAACGGTCCGCCAACATGTGCGCCTTCGGGCACCTGCGTACACTGAAACGATGGCGACGATCGATGCGCCTCTTCCGGGCACCCTGGCGCAAGGAGAGGCCTCGCTGGAGCTCGCGAAGAGCTGGCGGAAGCTGACGCGCGCCGCCACCGTCGTGGCCGTCCTGACCGCGCCTGCGTTGTTCGTGTGGTTCACGCACCAGAACAACTGGGACTGGTGGGTGGCGCTGCTCGCCACGCTGACGATCGTCATCGTCTTCCGCGGCTTCACCGATCTTCTCTTCCGCCGGCTGATCCCGTGGCCCAGCCTCTTCGGGCTGGAGAGCCAGACCCTGCGCGAGGAGGACGTTGTCGGGCGCCGCCGGGCGTGGTTCTGGCGGTTCTGGTTCAAGGTCACGATCCTCTTCATCACGGTCGTCACGATCGTCTGGATCTTCCGGGGCGGCACGTGGCTCGGCACCGTCGGATTCATCTTCGACGGCATCGGCACCATCCTGAGCTCGCCGACGCTCTGGGTCCAGGCCGTCTTCGTCTTCTTCCTCTTCTTCGCCAACTTCGCGATCCTGTTCGGCCCGCTGCTCCTCATGAACATGTCGCAGATGCAGTCGTTCGAGCCGGGCGACGCGGAGTGGGGAGTGAAGCTCGAAGACGTGCGCGGACAGGTCGAGGCGAAGGAAGAGGTTCGGCGCGTCGTCGATATCTGGCAGTCGGGGGAACAGTTCGAGCGTGCCGGCGGCAAGCGCGAGCGGGGACTGCTCCTCTTCGGCGCGCCGGGCACGGGCAAGACCATGCTCGCCAAGGCGATTGCGACCGGCTTCAACTCGCCGTTCATCTCGATGCCGGGCTCGGGCTTCGCCGCCACCTTCATCGGGATCGACGCAATCATCGTCCGGCTCCTCGCACGTCGGGCCAAGAAGCTTGCCCGCAAGTGGGGCGGTCAGTGCATCGTCTTCATCGACGAGATCGACGCCGTCGGCATGCGACGGCAGTCGCTCGGCACGGGCGTCCAGGGGTTCATTCCGCTGACGGACGGCGCGAACGTCGAGGACTTTCTCTTCTACGGGCCGTGGGGCTCTCGCGACCCCTCCGGCGACCTGATCGTCGAGACACGGGCGTGGCGCGACCGGCTGTTCCAGCAGCGCGCACCGGTGTCCTACGGCGTGCCGAGCGGTATGTACGCGCGGCTCGGCCAGTTCTACAACTTCATGTTCCCCGGCGGCATGGGAGGAATGGGCGGCGGCGGGCTCGCGCTCAACCAGCTCCTCGTCGTCATGGACGGGATCGACAACCCTCCGTGGATGCGGCGGACGTTCACGAGCAAGCTGAACACGATGCTCGACGCGAGCTTCATCGTCCCTCGCAGGATCGGCAACGCGAAGCTGCGCCTGCCGGCCGCACGGCCGCGGAAGGACCAGATCTACTTCATCGGCGCGACGAACGTCCCCATCGACCGGCTCGATCCCGCGCTCATCCGTCCGGGCCGCATGGGCCGTCACGTCTGGTTCCGGACACCGACCAAGGACGATCGGCTGGACATCCTCGAGCTGTACATCGGGAAGGTCTCGCACGACCCCGAGCTCGACCTGCCGAACCGGCGCGACGAGATCGCGCGGATCATGAGCGGATACTCCCCGGCCATGATCGAGCAGGCGACGTCGATGGCGTTGACCATCGCGCACCACACCGGCCGGACGGCGTTCGCTTGGGACGATCTCGTCGAGGCCGTCACGACCCTCGACGCGGGCACCGCGATCGGGTCCGAGTACGTCCCTCACGAGCGACGCGCTGTCGCGATTCACGAGGCGGGCCACGCGGTGGCGGGCCACGTCTACATGACGAGCCGCGAGTCGACCCGCCTGACGATCAAGAAGCGCGGCGACCAGGGAGTCGGCGGCCACCACTGGATGATCGAGAAGGAGGAGCGACTCTTCTCGTTCCAACACGAGATGTTCCAGGACATCATCTGGGGGCTCGGCGCGATGGCGGCGGAGCGCGTCGTCTACGGCGAGAACTCGAGCGGGGTCGGCGGCGACGTCGCGGGTGTCACGGCTCGCTCGGCGATGATGGTCGGCCGGGCGGCGATGGGCCCGCAGCCCTTCGCCGTCGAGCCCCGCGACGGCGAGACGGAGGAGGAGACGCGCAGGCGCGTGCTCGACCGCTTCGAGAAGATCGGGCTCCAGATCATGAGCCGCTCCGGCGGCGGAGGGCCCTTCGAAGCGGACCCGATCGCCGGCGTGCTCGGCGATCCGGCGAAGCGGACGGTCGCGGCGCAGGTCATCGGCCAGGCCTACGTCACCGCCCACAACCTCGCGATCCTCAATCGCGACGCGATCGAGCGGATCGCGGACGCACTCGAGGACAAGCGCGAGATCATGGGCGACGAGCTGCTCGACCTGCTCGACTCGCAGGGCATCCGGATCCCCGACATCGACTACGGCGACGAGTCTGCCTGGCCGCCTCTCGAGTTCTCGGCGGCGATCGGCCGCGGTGGCCCGGGGACGGCGCCGGCTGCACCAGCGCCGTCGACAGCGCCCACCTCGAACGGCGACCCCGCATGAGTGACGTCGCCTCGCAGGAACGAGTCGTCGAGGCCGGGACTGCCCGCGCCGCAGAGACTCCGGCGGCCGACCGGGAAGATCGGGCACGCAAATCGAGCTACAGCCGGCGCTTCGCCGTGATCTACGTCGTGCTCGCGCTCGTCACCGGCGTCGCCGTGGGCGCGCTGATCGTCGAGGCGCTGCGCGACCCCGCCCCGACGGAGACCGCCCCCAAGGGCGTGACGCAGGTCAGCCCGTCGGAGCCCGGCGAGCTCGGCGCGATGCAGATCGCCGACCAGGTCCAGCGCAACTACCGGCTCCCGACCGGCGACGAGCTCGTCAACGTCGTCGCGAGCCGCAACACGCTCCAGGACGGCAACCTCGGGTTCCTCCACGTGCGCTACCAGATCATCCGACCGGCCGACGGCTACAAGGACAAGGACTCGCTCCTCGTCCAGCCCGACGACGCGATCCAGTACTCGCTCTGCGGCGTCGGACAGGGCTGCAGCATCCCCGGCACCGCGTCGGCGGATCGGGGGATCCTCGTGAGGCGGATGGGCCTCGAGCTCGCGCTCCGCACGATGAAGTTCGACCCGAGCGTCGACAACGTCACGGTCTTCCTCGGCCCGATCCCGCCTCCGGCGGGCGTCGACGGCGTCGTGCTGCTGTTCCGGCGGAACGTGCTGGAGGCCCAGAACCCGGGTCTCCTCACCCAGCCGCTCAGCCGGACCCTCCCGGGCTCCGAGACGCTGATCCAGCCGGGCCAGATGCCCTCGGCCGTGGCACGTCGCGTCGACCAGCTGACGCGCTCGAATCTCTACTACGGCGTCTACCAGCTCGTCGGGGGGCGCGACGCCCTCCTCCAGCTGCAGCCCTTCCCGAAAGGGTAGTGGTCTCTCCGGGAAGTCCAGCCCCGCTTCGCGCGGCTGCAAACGCTTCGCATGCCGTCGTCCTCAGTCGGCCCCATACCCTCTGGTATGCGGCCTCCCTGCGTCCTAGGCCTGCTCGGTTTTCGCCGGCGAATCACGACTGCGCTTCCCGGAGAGACCACTAGTGCCGGCCCGCGACCCGCGGCTCGTCCGCGCGAAGGAGCGCCTCGACCGGCTCGACTGGTGGCCGCGCCGGGTTCGGCTCGGCGGCGTGCGGATCGTCATCACGCCGTGGCTCTTCCGGCTGCGGCCGTGGCGACGGTACGACGGCTTCGCCACGCACTTCGTGATCTTCCTGCGACATCCCGACGTGGGAGACGATCTGATCACCCACGAGCTCTGCCACGTGTGGCAGATGCAGCACCGACCCGTCTCGATGCCGCTGAGCTACCTGCGTACCGGGTACGACCGCAGCCCGTACGAGCGCCAGGCCAGGGCCGCCGCCCGCCTGACCTCGGCCGGGGCATCGACCCCTCGGGATCCCTGAGGCTCGTTCTGTCCGCCCGGTCGTGGCGCGGTCGGCGCATGACCTCTAGACTCGCGCTCGAGGAGGTGCGCCATGGCTCGGATCGACTACGAGGGAGTCGCGAAGGTCTACGACGACGGCACCCGGGCCGTCGAGGACTTCAACCTGGAGATCGCGGACGGCGAGTTCATGGTCCTCGTCGGCCCGTCGGGATGCGGCAAGACGACCGCGCTGCGGATGCTCGCCGGCCTCGAGGAGATCAGCGAGGGCGAGATCCGGATCGACGACCGCGTCGTCAACGACCTGACGCCGCGCGAGCGCGACATCGCGATGGTCTTCCAGAGCTACGCGCTCTACCCACACCTCTCGGTCTACGACAACATCGCGTTCAGCCTCAAGCTGCACAAGCTGCCGAAGCCCGAGATCGAGAAGCGGGTGCACGACGCGGCGCGCATCCTCGACCTCGAGCCGTTCCTCAAGCGCAAGCCGAAGGCGCTCTCGGGCGGCCAGCGGCAGCGTGTGGCGATGGGCCGTGCGATCGTGCGCCAGCCGTCGGCGTTCCTGATGGACGAGCCGCTCTCCAACCTCGACGCCAAGCTGCGTGTCCAGATGCGAGCCGAGATCAGCGGGCTCCAGCGCGACCTCGGCGTGACGACCATCTACGTGACGCACGACCAGGTCGAGGCGATGACCATGGGCGACCGCGTCGCCGTGATGCGCAAGGGCGAGCTGCAGCAGGCGGCCGAGCCGCAGGAGCTCTACGACCATCCGGTCAACATCTTCGTCGCCGGCTTCATCGGCAGCCCGGCGATGAACATGCTCGACGCGACCCTGCAGCGCGATAACGGGGCGTTGAAGGTCGTGACGGGCTCGCAGGAGATCCCGCTGGGCCGGGAGACGCTGAGCCAGCGGCCGGGGCTACACGGCTACGAGGGACGGAAGATCGTGCTCGGCATCCGGCCCGAGGACCTCGAGGACTACCAGCTCGCCGGCGAGACGGCACACGGCGGGAGGCTCAACGGGGCGGTGACGCTGCGCGAGGCGCTCGGCGCCGAGATCATGGTTCACTTCGAGGTCGACGCGCCGCCTGCGTTCACGGCGGAGGTCAGGGAGCTCGCGGAGGACATCGGCGACGCCGACCGCGCCGAGGCCCATGCCAGGGAGAGCTCGGCCGTCCTCGTCGGGCGCTTCGGCGCCCGTTCGCGCGTGAAGCCGGGCGAGCGGATCGACGTCGCCGTCGACACGCGCCAGCTGCACTTCTTCGACGTCGACACCGGCCTGGGCATCTACGGCGACGGCGCCTGAGCCGTCGGACGGAGGATCAACCCTTCACGGCGCCGGCGGTGAGGCCGGCCAGGATGTAGCGCTGGAAGATCAGCACGAGCGCGACGAGCGGCACCGTGACGATGATGGTCGCCGCCATGATCGTGCCCCAAGGTTGCTGGAACGAGCTGCCGGACTCGCCGACGAACGACGTGATCGCCAGTGGAACCGTGTACTTGTCGGGGTCCTGGATGAACGACAGGGCGAACAGGTACTCGTTCCAGGCGGAGATGAACGCGAGCAGCCCGGTCGTCACGAGGCCCGGAAGGATCAGCGGTAGCAGCACCTTGTAGAACACCTGGAACGGCGTCGCGCCGTCGACGTACGCCGCCTCTTCGAGATCGCCGGGCAGCGCTTGCATGAAGCTCGTGAGCACCCAGATCGTGAACGGGAGCGTGAAGATCAGATACGTGAAGAGCAGCGCCCACAGGGTGTCGTAGATCTTCGGGAATTCGACCGGTCCAATGCTGAACCCGGAGATCATCGTGTAGAGCGCTCCGAGGATCGCGATCGACGGGAACATCGTCATCGAGAGCATCAGATACATGACGAACGACCGCCCGCGGAAGTGAAAACGGCCGAGCGCGAACGCTGCCAGCGCGCCGATCACGAGCGAGAGCAAGGTCACCCCACCCGCGACGATCGCCGAGTTCAGCAGCCCGCGGCGGAAGAACTCGGCCTGGAGGGCCTGCCTGAAGTTGTCGAGCGTCGGATGGTCCGGAACGTACTGGAGCGGTGTCGAGAACAGGTCGCTCTCGGGCGTGAACGCACACCGCAAGGCCCAGAAGAACGGGAAGAGGCAGTAGAGGAAGATCACCACGACGAGCGCGTAGAAAGGAATCCTCTTGACCCGGCGCCCGACCGGGCTGCGCCAGAATGCCCGGCTCCGGCTCACGGGACGGACGACGCGCGTCGTGGTCTCGGCGGCGACGCTCACCGCATCGTCACCCGCTGGAAGGTCACGTAGATCACGACGAAGAGCGCGATGATGAGGAAGATCGCCATGCTGATCGCGGAGCCGTAGCCGACGTAGCCGTCGCCGACGATCGTGCTCTGCGCGTAGATCGCCATCGACTGCGTGCCGAGCCGGTTCCCGAAGAACACGTAGAAGACGTCGAACACGCGCAGGGCGTCCAGCGACCGGAAGATCAGCGTCACGAAGATCGCGGGCGCGAGCAGCGGCAGGGTGATCTTCCAGAACTGCTGCAGCTGGTTGGCGCCGTCGACCTCGGCGGCCTCGTAGAGATCATTGGGGATGACCTGGAGCCCTGCGAGCAGGAGCAGCGCGACGAACGGCGCCGTCTTCCAGATGTCAACTGCGCAGATGGCACCGAGCGCCGTTGCCGGATCGGCGATCCACGCCTGCGGGTGCGACAGGATGTGCAGCCGGGTGCCGGCGTCGCTGATGACGCCGTTCGACTGGAGCATCGACTTCCACATCTGGGCGGCGACGACGGTCGGGATCGCCCACGGCACGAGCATCACTGCGCGCATCACACCGCGGCCCTTGAAGTTCGAGTTGACGACGAGGGCGATGGCCAACCCGAGCCCGAACTCGAACACGACGGTGATCAGCGTGAACTTGATCGTCGTCCAGACGGCGTCGCGGAAGATCGTGTCGTCGAGCAGGTCGCGGTAGTTCTGCAGGCCGACCCACTGAGCCGGCTCGAGCCCGAGGAAGTCCTGGTCGGTGAAGCTCTGGTAGATCGTCTTGCCGAGCGGGTAGATCGCGACGAACGCGACCACCGCGAGCGACGGCAGCGAGGAGCATCCAGGCGAGCCGCGTCTGCCTTCGCTTGAGCTTCGTCGTCTTGCGCCGGCGGCGCGGAGCTGGTGCTGGGGTTGCGGCAGTCGACATCGAGTGGAGGGGGAGGATGGCAGATGCCATCCTCCCCCGCAACGGGGTCGCCTCGCTAGCGCATGATCCGCTCGAGCTTGGACTGGATCGACGGCAGCACGCTGCTCGCGGGCCTGCCGTTGAGGATCTGGTTGAACCCCTGGTAGATGGCCTTGGAGCCCTCGTTGTAGTGCGTCTTGAGCTCGCTCGCCGGCCGCGTGACACGCATGACGCTGGCGATCTCGGGCTTGAGGTACGGGTTCGCCTTCCTGACCGCCGGATCCTTCGCGACCGCGGGGATCGTCGGCACGTTCGAGTTCGTGATGGCGTCGAACTTCTCTACCGGCGCGCTCGTCATGTAGCGGACGAACTCGATCGACGCGTCGACGTGCTTCGAGTACTTGTTCACGGCGAGCTGCCACCCGCCCACCGTGCCGACCGACTTCCCGGATGCGTGCGGCAGCACGGTGACGCTGAACTTGCCGACGATCTTCGATTCCTTCGGATCGGCTCCGATCGAGTAGGCGTAGGGCCAGTTGCGCATGAACGCGGCATTGCCCCCGACGAACGCCGTATGGGCCTCGCCCTCCTGGTAGGTCGTCACGTCGCGCGGCGTGGTCTTGCCGATCTGCGAGGCGAACAGGTCGAGGATCGCCGCGCCCTTCTTGTTGTTGATCGTCACCTTGCCGTTGTCGATGAACCCGCCGGCCCCGGCCGACTCGTACCACTCGAGGGCGTCGCAGGTCAGGCCCTCGTACGAGTTGCCCTGGAAGACGTAGCCGTAGAAGCTCGAGTTCCCGGCGGCCTGCTCGCCGTCCTGGATCTTCTTCGCCATGGCGAAGAGCTGCGCCCAGGTCTTCGGCGGAGCGGTGTAGCCGTACTTCTTCAGCAGGTCGGTGCGGTAGTACAGGATCCCGAAGTCACCGAACCACGGCATCGCGACGAGCTTCCCGTCGACGGTGTCGTTCTGGACGATGCCTGCCGCATGCTGCTTCGCCTGCTTGCCGAGCTTCGGCTTCAGGTCGACGAGATACGGTGCGAAGGCGCCCGGCCACACGACGTCGATCATCGCGACGTCGAACGACGACGACTTCGACGAGAAGACACGGGCGAGTTGCGAGTACGAGGCGTCGGACGCCGACGGGTGCGGAACGACCTTCACCTTGATCCCGGTGTCCTTCGTGAACTGTTTCGCGAGCGCGACGTCACGCGTGTGACCGCCGCCGACGGAGTCGCCGATGAACGTGATCGACTGGCCGCCGTACTGCTTCTTGATGGCCGCGGCGTTCGGCACCTTCGGTGCCGGGTAGGCCGCCGCGCTCTGAGCCTGGTTGCCGGCCGTTCCCACCGCCGCGACGACGAGCGACGCTACGAGGGCCAAAGCGCCGGCGACGCCGGCGACGAGGCGCACAGATGCGTGCTTCACCTCTTCCACGTCCTTTCTTCGAGAAGGGTTACCTGTTTGCCATTCAATACGTATAGACGACGCGTTCGCATGTCTGATGGCGACCGCCGAGACGGCGAGAGCGCGATCCGCCGCCCTCGTCGTGTGCCCCGTGACAGTTCGCGGGATGATGTACCGGGTCGTCCGAGCACATTGCGGCTCAGGGCAACGTAGTGGCTGCTCGAAGCTCGTGTCAAGCGTGTGGTGCGGCGCCTGCGCGGCGGGCCGCCTGCTCGAGCGAGCGCCGCGCGGCCTCGAGGAAGCGCCTGACCCGCGCGCCCTCGAGCCCTTCGCCCGAGCCTCGGCGTGCGGCGAGCGCGTCCGCGGCCAGCGCTCCGTCCGGCAGCCGCTCGCGTGCCCAGTCGCCTGCTGCCTGCTTCGACGACCAGCGGCCCTCCGCTGCGTAGCGCAGCGCGCGGCAGGCGTTCAGCACCGCGTCGTCGTCACGCGCGACATCCGACTGCTCATGCCAGCGGACCGCTTCGGCGAGGAGCCCGAGGAGCATGCTGCTCGGCAGTGCGGCAAAGACCCGGGCGGCCGGCGGCCCGAGAAGCGCTCGTCCGTGCTCACGGATGACCGCCCGGTCGATCCCGTACCAGTGCTCCGCCTGCGCGCCGCCCGGTGCGAACGAGACGTGGAACGGCATCGCGCGGCCCGTGTTCAGGTTCAGCTCGTACCCGGCCCCGGGCGTCGGAGTGCCGGCGGTCTCCGCCGTGTACAGGACCAGTTCGAGGCCTCTCGCCGGGCACGGCAGCGCCTCGTGGCGCAGGGATGCGACGATCTCCCGCTTCGTCTCCGCCGAGAGCCTGGCGCTCGTGACCACGGCGACGTCGATGTCGCTGCGCCGCCGGTCGTATCCCCCGAGCGCGAGCGACCCACCGGCATAGACGCCGACGAGATCCGCTCCGAGGACACTGCGCACCCGGGCGACGAGCTCGTCGAGGTAGGCGCCGGTCTCCTTCGGAATCGGGTCGCGCACGTGACGTGAGACTGCCTGAGGGCTCTCCCGACCTGCCGCGGACGGTGGTAGACCTCCAGAGCGTGTCGCCTGCGTGTACTAGGCCGCTGCCCGCACTCGCGCGTGACGGAGGAGCATGTCACTATCGCAACATGTCTGCGGCGCCTGTCGAGGGTCGTCTCTCCGACGGACTGAGCGCTCTCGTCGCGGGCGACTGGGACGTAGCGCGCCGCGCGCTCGGGGAGGTCGTCTCGGTCTCGGACGATCCCGAGGCGCTCGACGGCCTCGGCCGAGCGCTGTGGTGGCTGCGTGACCCGCGCGGAGCGGTTGTGCAGCGTGAGCGGGCGTACGCAGGCTTTCGGCGCGCGGGTGAGCTGCATCGCGCGGCCCGGATCGCGCTGTGGCTCTCACGCGAGTACGCAGTCGTCTGGGGCAACCAGGCCGCGGCGAATGGCTGGTTCGCGCGCGCCGAGCGGCTCCTGGCGAGCGCCTCGCCTGGCTCGGACGAGGGCTGGCTCGATCTCGCGCGCGCGGAGCGTTCGAGCGAGCCCCGCGAGGCCGCCGCCTACGCCCGCTCGGCACTGGACGTCGCGGTGCAGGCGCGCGATGCCGATCTCGAGCTCCGAGCTCTCGCCGAGCTCGGGCTCGCGGAGGTATCGGCCGGACACGTGGACGAGGGAATGAGGTGCCTCGACGAGGCGATGGCGGCGGCCACGAGCGGGGAGCCGGCCTCGCTCGAGACGTTTGCGGACGTGTGCTGCACGCTGCTTCGCGCCTGCGAGCTCGCGGGCGACGACGAGCGGCCGGGCGAATGGACCAACGTGATGGAGTCGTTCGCGCGGACGTACGACCACCTCCCACTGCTTGCGTTCTGCAGGACGTGCTGCGCCGGGGTGCACGTGGCGGGCGGACGCGTCGACGAGGCGGAGCGCGAGCTCGTGGCGGCGCTCCAGGACCTGATCGACACCGGGCAACGGGCTGCGCTGCATCCACCCGGCGGCACGGCTCGCGGAGCTGCGGGTCGTCCAGGGCCGCCTCGAGGAGGCCTCCGAGCTCCTCGACGGGTTCGAGGACGATCCCACGACGGCCGAGGCGGCGGTGGCGCTTCGCCTCGCACGGGGAGAGCCGGACTCGGCCGCCCGAATCCTCGAGGCACGCATCGGGGACGTCGGTGGCACGAGCCTGCTCGCCGCTCCGCTGCTCGCGCGGCTGGTGGAAGCGAGGCTGGCAGCCGGAGACCTCACCGAGAGCCGACCGCGCAGCCTCCAGCTCGAAGAGATCGCGGAGGGAGCCGGCCGAGATCGGGTGGTGGCGATGGCGGTCCTCGCGCGCGGCTCCATCGCCGCCGCGAGAGCAGACGACGATGCCGCGCCACGCCTGCGCGACGCGGTCAACCAGTTTGCCGCCCTCGGGCTGCGCGTCGACACGGCACGCGCGCGCCTCGCGCCTCGCTCGCGTGCTTGCCGCCGCCGGCGCCGCCGAGGCGACCGACGTCGCCGCGCGATCGTTCTCGGAGCTCGAGGCTCTCGGTGCGCGCCGCGAGGCCGACGAGGCGGCCGCACTGATGCGCTCCCTCGGTCTGAAGCCGCGGTCCGGGCCGCGTGCGGCAGAACAGCTCACGCGGCGCGAGGTCGAGGTGCTGCGGCTCCTCGGCGACGGTCGCACCAACGCCGAGATCGGGTCGCGGCTCTTCATCAGCCCGAAGACCGTCGAGCACCACGTGCGCGAGGATCTACCGGAAGCTCGACGTGCGCAGGCGATCCGAGGCCGCCGCGTACGCCGCGCGACATCTCGGGCGCAAATAGGGAGTTTCCCCCTACCGACGCTCCTGTGCGCCCGTCACAGTCATCCGGACGGATCACGAGAGGAGGCAGGCATGGCAAGCGGAAAAGAGATCATCGGGAGGTACTACGACGAGGTCTTCAACGGCCGGGAGCTGGATGCGATCGGCGACTACTGGGCCGACCAGAAGATGCGCGAGGCAGTGACGCGCGGGTGCATGACCTACTTCGACGCCTTCCCCGACCTCCACATCGCGGTCGACGAGATGATCGCCGAGGATGACCGCATCTTCGTCCGCTCCACGATGACGGGCACCCACGACGGCGAGTACAAGGGCATCGCGCCCACGGGGCGCAACATCGCAACTGACTGCGCCGAGGTGTTCCGCCTCGAGGACGGCAAGATCGTCGGGTACTGGTGCCTCACGAACGTCGCCGGGCTCATGCGCCAGCTCACCGAGGAGCGCGTCTCCGCCGCCGTGTGACGCCAGGACGACCCGCCCCGCGCGCGACACGAACGGAGAGTCGCTACACGGCCCCTGCAGCCAGGCGATCCTCCGGGACGGCGTGATAGACATCGCGCGTGCCGCCGGCCGTCTACCGGGTCGTCCACCAGCGTCTCGTGCTCTCGGGCGTCCGCCTCGGCCTCGCCGTCCTCGGCTTCGTCGGCTCGATCGTCGCGGGCGCCGACGGCCGCCGCGGCCGGTGTGGGCCTCGTGCTCGGGGCGGGGATCTGCGCCCTCGCGTTGGTCACCGACCGCCGCTGGCTGTTCCTCGGCACGCCGGCGGCCGAGCCGCTGCCCGACGGCGCCCGACCCGCGCCGCTCCTGCGAGCGGTCGTGAGCGGGATGCTGCCGAGCACCGTGGGCGTCGCCGTCCTGGCGGCGGCGGCCCTCGCCTTCGAGCCGATCCTCGCGGCGGTGCTCGCGGGGATCCTCGCGGGGATGGGGATCGTCGCGCTCGTGTCCACCGTGGAGGTCGCCGTCTGGGAGCGACAGCACGACGCTCTGCTCTTGGCCGACGTCGACGTCCACACGCGCCGCTACGTCGCACCCGTGACGCCCCCTCACCCGGCCGCGCCGGGCCCGGCGGGCATGTAACAGTCTGTTACGTGCTCGTCTCGTCCCGCGCGGCCACGAACGCGCGCACCGCGAGCTCGAGGTCGGCCTCCGAGTGGGCGGCGGACACCTGCGTCCGGATGCGGGCCGTCCCGAGGGGGACGACGGGGTAGGAGAAGGCGACGGCGAAGACGCCGTTCGCCACGAGCGCCTGCGAGAGACGCGCCGCCTCCGAGGCGTCGCCGACCATCACGGGGACGATCGGATGGTCGCCCGGAAGCACGTCGAAGCCGAGCTCGGTCATCTGCGCGCGGAACGAGCGGGTGTTCGACCAGAGGCGGTCACGGAGGTCGTCCGAGCGCTCGATCAGGTCGAGGGCCTTGAGGCTCGCGCCGACGACGACCGGCGCGACGCTGTTCGAGAACAGGTACGGCCGGGCGCGCTGGCGCAGGATCTCGACGACCTCCGCCCGGCCCGAGACGTAGCCGCCGCTGGCGCCTCCGACCGCCTTGCCGAGCGTCCCGGTGAGGATGTCGACACGCTCGACCACGCCGTAGTGCGCATGTGTCCCCCGCCCCTGCGGACCGACGAACCCGACCGCGTGCGAGTCGTCGACGAGCACGAGCGCGTCGTGCCGCTCGGCGAGGTCGCAGATCTCGTCGAGCTTCGCCGCATAGCCGTCCATGGAGAAGACGCCGTCGGTCGCGACGAGCCGGAACCGCGCGTCGGACGCTTCCGCGAGGCGCGCCTCGAGCTCGTCCATGTCGCCGTTCGCGTACCGCAGCCGGCGCGCCTTGCAGAGCCGGATCCCGTCGATGATCGACGCGTGGTTGAGCTGGTCGGAGATCACCGCGTCGCGCTCGTCGAGCAGCGCCTCGAAGACGCCGCCGTTCGCGTCGAAGCACGAGCCGAAGAGGATCGTGTCGTCGGTGCCGAGGAACTCCGACAGCCGCTCCTCGAGCTCGCGATGGAGCGACTGCGTGCCGCAGATGAACCTCACCGAGGCCATCCCGTAGCCCCAGCGGTCGAGCGCCTCGTGCGCGGCGGCGACCATCTCGGGATGGCTCGCGAGGCCGAGGTAGTTGTTGGCGCAGAGGTTGAGCAGCTCGCCGCGCTCCGCGACGCCGACGTGCGCGCCCTGCGGCGTGGTCATCACGAGCTCGCGCTTGAGCAGCCCGTCGTCCTCCAGCCCGGCGAGTCTCGCCCGCAGGTCGTCGCGTACCGCGCCGTACATCTAGTGCCCCTTCCAGTAGTGCTGCCTCGTTCCTGGCGTGCGAGGAGCAAGCCAGGCTAGGACGCAGGGAGCCTCGATACCAGAAGGTATCGAGGCGACCGAGGACGACGCATGGCGACGCTCATCGCACGCCAGGAACCAGGAGGGCACTGTTGGAAGGGGCACTACGGCCCCTTCCAGTCGAGGAGCACCTTTCCGGACCCGCCCGAGCCGGCGACCGCGAACGCCTCCTCGAAGTCGGCGTACCCGAACCGGTGCGTGATCACGGGCGAGACGTCGAGGCCCGAGTCGATCATCACGCTCATCTGGTACCAGGTCTCGTACATCTCACGACCGTAGATCCCCTTCAGCGTCAGCATGTTGAAGATCAGCGGGTCGAGGTCGAGCTCGACCGGGGCCGTGGGGATGCCGAGGATCGCGATCCGACCTCCGTGGGCCATCTGCCCGACCCCCGCGCGCAGCGCGTCGGCGTTGCCGGACATCTCGAACATCACGTCGAAGCCCTCGGTCATGCCGAGCACCCGCTGGACGTCCCCGAGGTCGCGCTCGCGCGGGTCGACGGCGAGCGTCGCGCCCATGCGCCGGGCGAGCTCGAGCCGTCCGGGCTCGAGGTCGGTGACGACGACGTGGCGCGCTCCCGCGTGCCGCGCGACCGCGACCGACATGCAGCCGATCGGGCCTGCCCCGGCGACGAGCACGTCCTCGCCGAGGACGGGGAACGTGAGGGCGGTGTGGACCGCGTTCCCGAGCGGGTCGAAGATCGCCGCGACCTCGTCGGGGACGCGCGGCCAGTGGTGCCAGACGTTCGTCATCGGCAGCGCCACGTACTCGGCGAACGCCCCGGGCCGCTGGACACCGAGCCCGATCGAGTGGGCGCAGAGATGCCGCCGGCCCGCCATGCAGTTCCGGCACCGGCCGCAGACGACGTGGCCCTCCCCGCTCACACGCTCGCCGGGGGCGAACCCGGTCACGTTCGCGCCGACCTCGACCACCTCGCCGACGAACTCGTGGCCGATCACGAGCGGCACGGGGATCGTCCGCTGTGCCCACGCGTCCCAACGGTCGATGTGGACGTCCGTCCCGCAGATCCCCGTCGTACCGACGCGGATCAGGACGTCGTTGATCCCGATCTCCGGCTCGGGGACGTCCTCGAGCCAGAGTCCGGGCTCGGCGCGGCTCTTGACGAGCGCCTTCACGGCGGCGAATCCTACGCCGCCCGGCCGGCGCCCGGCCCCGCTTCGGCCGATGCTTTCCGTTTGGTAGCGTCGCCGGGGAGGCGCTCGACCGGGAAAGGAGCGGGAATGACGACCGAGACGGCGATCACCGCGCACGAGACGGAGGAGATCGAGCGGGCGAACGCGAAGGGGCTGACACCGGTCGTCTTCGTCCACGGTCTCTGGCTGCTGCCGTCGAGCTGGGACCGGTGGGCCGGCGTCTTCGAGGAGGCCGGCTACGCGGCGCTCCAGCCCGGCTGGCCGGACGACCCCGAGACGGTCGAGGAGGCAAACGCGGAGCCGGGCGTGTTCGCGCACAAGTCCGTCGGACAGGTGGCCGACCACTTCGAGGCGGTCATCCGCTCGCTCGACCGGAAGCCGGCGATCGTCGGACACTCGTTCGGCGGCCTCCTGACGCAGATCCTCGCCGGCCGCGGTCTCGCGGCCGTCTCCGTGGCGATCGACCCCGCGCCGTTCCGCGGCGTGCTGCCGCTGCCCGTGTCGGCGCTCAAGTCTGCGTTCCCGGTGCTCGGGAACCCCGCCAACCGGAACCGCGCGGTGCCCCTGACGTACGACCAGTTCCGGTACGCGTTCGCCAACGCCGTCAGCGAGGACGAGGCGAAGGAGCTGTACGAGACGTTCGCCGTCCCCGCGTCGGGCACCCCACTCTTCCAGGCCGCGACCGCCAACCTCAATCCGTGGACCGAGGCGAAGGTCGACAGCAAGAACCCCGAGCGGGGCCCGCTGCTGATCGTCTCCGGCGAGCTCGACCACACCGTCCCGTGGGCGATCGCGAACGCCTCGTACAAGCGGCAGAAGCGCAACGAGGGCGTCACCGAGATCGTCGAGATGCCGGGCCGCGGCCACGCGCTCACGATCGACAGCGGCTGGCGGGAGGTCGCCGACACGGCGCTCGCCTTCGTGCGACGGTTCACCTGACCCGATCCGAGAGGAGGCCCGTGAGCGAGCTCGGCACGACGCTCTACCGTTGGGACGACATGCCGAAGGTCGAGCTGAAGCCCGACCTCCATCGGCGGCTCGTCAGCACCGAGCGGATGATGGTGGCACACGTCTACATGGAGCAGGGCTGCATCGTCCCCCAGCACGCGCACGAGAACGAGCAGCTCACCTACATCCTCGAGGGCGTGCTGCGCTTCTGGCTGGGCGAGGAGGGGGCGGAGGTCGTCGACGTCCACGCCGGCGAGGTCCTGCACATCCCGTCGTGGCTTCCCCACCGGGCCGAAGCGCTCGAGAAGACGCTCGACATGGACATCTTCTGCCCGCCGAGGCAGGACTGGCTCGACGGGACGGACTCGTACCTCAGGTAGCCGCGACCGCGTTCGGGCGGTCGATGAGCGGCGCAGGGCTCGAACCTGCCTGCCCGGCTCGCCCGTGAGCCCGAAGTCCCACGGTCACACGCGCCGGGTGCAACCCTCCCGTCGGCTCTCGCGTGCGCTCCGCGTCCGGCGACGGTGTTAGCCGGATCGCAAGAAACGTGGAAGGAAGGCGCAAGCTCCCCCCACTAGCCTCGGCCCGTCGAGGAAAGGAGCTGAGATGAAGTGGATCGCACTCGTGGGATCGGCCGCCGTTGCGGCGCTGATGCTCGCGCTTCCGGCGTTTGCCGGCGGCGGCAAGGGGCTCGGCCCTCCGGGCGGCACGATCTACGCGTTCGACCAGGCCTACCGGACGATCGGGACGCCGACCTCGCTGCCGAACGTCGGCCCGACGGACACGCTGTACCACTTCCCCGACTGCGCCTCGTGCGCGCCGGTCTCGGACGCCGCTCCGGGGCACCCGGGGTTCAACGGTGGCCGATGGAAGGTCGTCAACGCATACGGGATCACGTCACAGCTCACGAACGCGGGGGCGGTCGTCGCCCAGGCGACGAGCCTCGTGGACACGGGTATTCGGAACGAGTGCCCGATGATCCGCGCCCGGGCGTAGCGCCGGAACCGCATGCTGGGGGCGGCGCGGAGCCGCCCCCACCTCGTCCCGCGTTCCTCGTCGGCGCCCCAGCGGCGACCGCGCGCCGGACGGTCGCGTCTCGCGAGCCCCCGATCGCCAAGTTGCTCGACTCGCAGTGCGGTGGCGCACGGCCTCGCCGCGAGACCACTCGGGCGCGGCCGTGCGCAAGAACCGGCGTCAGCCCTCGAAGGGGACCGCGACGAGCCGCCGTGTCGAGACACCGGCGAGAGGGTCCTCGCCCGGCTTCGTCGCGCGGATGAAGAGCGTCAACTGCTGCTGTTGATCGCTCGCGGGGAAGTTCGCGTCACGGCGGAAGACCAGGGTCGCGGTGCCGTCGTCGCCGGTGAGCTCTTCCGCAGGGATGGTGAACTGGTTGTACGGCACGGCGGTCACGTAGACGCTCGCCCCCTTGATGTTGACGCTGCACGTGCTCCCGATGCGCACCTTCATCGTGAAGCTTTCCGTCCGCTCGTTGATCGGTCCGGACAGCACATCGAACGCGGCGATCTGGAGCCGCGCGGGTGGTGCGAGGTCAGCGATCGGGGCCGTCTTCAAGCTCTTGTTGGTCGGACAGCCGTTCGGTCCGGGCGCCAACGTCGCGGCCATACCCACCGCGGCCACGACCACCAGCGACAGCGTGGCGGCGGCGGCGATCACGAGACGTCTCGCGGTCCCGGCGTGCCGCAACCGTGAATGCCAAGGGAACCATTCCATGGTGTCCTCCTCAGTTATCTGGGCACTTGCTCTTCGCCGCTCCGCGAAGGTAGTCCCCTCACGAGAACGTGGGGGTGTCGGCCCGCAGGCGGCGACCCTAGCAAATGGGGCCGGCCACTTTGCAAGAGACCTCGGATGCGGGTTCCGGGCCGGACGACTCCATGACCGCACGCGTCGCCCGTGCCTCGCCCAATCCTTCTGCCGAGTCCTCGCGCCCGTCGATTTGATGTCCGACTCCAAGTCCCAACCCAGCGACGGCCCGCAGCGCATGTGCGCATAGCGCATGCATGGTGGAGCCAGCCCACACGAGAACGACGGGCGAAATGGGCGGTGCAGGGTTTGAACCTGCGGCCTCCTGCGTGTAAGGCAGGCGCTCTACCAGCTGAGCTAACCGCCCGCGCGGCCACGGATGGTAGCTCCGGCCGCCGGTATCCTCGCTCGGCCGCCCCCATCGACTAGCGGCCCAGGTCGCCACCCTTTCAAGGTGGTAGCGCGGGTTCGAATCCCGCTGGGGGCATCGGAGGACGTCCGCCGTCCTCGCCTGGCGAGGCTCGCGGGCGCGGCGGGTCAAATTGCCGGTGGGTCGTGTCCGCATGACGGAGACGCGACACCCACGACGCCGCCACGACCGTGTGCCCGCGACGGGTTTCCCGCTCCCGACAGTCCGGGTACGCGGAAGGACGACGAAAATGACGCCCTCGAGGAGGTTCGACATGTCAGCGATCCAGAGATTTTCGACGCAGGTGATCGACTATGCCGAGCGGCTGTCCGGCATGGCCGATGCGGCAGAAGGCAAGCATCGTCGGCACGGCGGCGTGGTGCGGCGCCTGGTCGTCCTTCCCGCGTCCGGTGCGGCGCTCTACGCGCTCGTCAGGAGCGATTTCTTCTCGAAGCAGGCCAAGGAGCTCGCGGACGAGGCAAGGACGCGTGCTTCCGAGCTCCCGGAGGATCTCATGTCCCGCGTCCGAGCGGCCGTCGAGGAGCCGTCGGCAAGCAACGGCTCCCGGCGGGAGGGGTCGAGGTCGCGCCCGTCGAGGCGCAAGGCGACGACCACGGCCAAGACGCGCGCCTGAGCGGACCTCCGCTTCGCCCAGTCAGACCGCGGAGCGGATGCCGCCGCTCCGCAGGTTACGCGCCCGGCGACTGCCGCTCGCGGCGCTCGTCCTCCATCCGCTGGATGCGCATGCCCTCGCGGCCCGTCCGCGTGAAGAAGAACACGCCGAGCGCGAAGCAGAGCCACAGGATGCCGATCCCCACGAGCAACACGCCGATCCCGATCATCGTCTCCACGGGTGCACCTCCGTCGCCGATCGCCGGTGCACGATACGCCGTCCGGTCCCGGCTCGCGCCGGCGGGCTCGGCCGTGCCTCAGACTCGGACGAGAACGCGATTCCCGAACGGATCGACGGCGAGCACACTGCCGTTTACCTTCTCGACGGAGCCAGCTGCGGCCAGGCGCTCGGCTGCTGCCTGGACCGCGGCATCGTCCGGGAGCACGACCTCGAACCGGACGAGCCCGCGCGCCCCCGCGGGAGGGGGCGGCGCCCCGACGCCCGCCCAGGTATTGAGGCCGACATGGTGGTGATACCCGCCCGCCGACGTGAAGAGCGCGCCCGGATAGCCGCGCGCCGTGACGTCGAGCCCGAGAGCGTCGACCCAGAACGCCTCGGCCTCGCCGAGGTCTGCGACCTGGAGGTGGACGTGACCGAGCACGGTGCCCGCTCGGCATGGCCGCGGCGGCCGTCTCCCCGCCGGGCTCGGCGAGCAGATCCTGGAGATCGAGGGGCAGCGTCGCCATCTCGACCGCGCCGTTGGCCAGAGGCCACTCCTCGCGTGGACGGTCGCGGTACAGCTCGATCCCGTTTCCCTCCGGGTCGGAGAGGTAGAGCGCCTCCGAGACCAGGTGGTCGGACGCTCCGGAAAGCGGCCAGCCTGTGCCCGCCACGCGACGCAGCGTCCGCGCGAGGTCGGCCCGGGTCGGGACGAGCAGGGCGAGGTGGAAGAGGCCGGTCGACCGCGGCGGACGCGACGGCGCCTCGGGATCCGAGACGAGCTCGACGAGCGGCATCCCGTCGACGCCGAGCGAGGCGAGGCCGTTCTCGCCGTCGAGCGGCTCGAGGCCGATGGTCGTCTCGTAGAAGTCGCGTAGTCGGCCGGCGTCGCCCGCCCGGAGCCGGATCGCGCCGAGCCGCGCGTCAGCCGGCAGCCGGCCCATTCCCGGCCGCGTCGAGGTCGAGCGCGCAGGAGTTGATGCAGAAGCGCTTGCCGGTCGGTTTCGGGCCGTCGTCGAAGACATGGCCGAGATGCCCGCCGCAGGTCGCACAGACGACCTCCTCGCGGACCATCCCGTGACTGGTGTCGAGCCGCGTCTCGACGGCGTCGAGCTCGGCTGGCTCGACGAAGCTCGGCCAGCCGGATCCCGAGTCGAACTTCGCGTCGGAGCGGAACAGCTCCGCGCCGCACCCGGCACACCGGTACACACCGGGCTCCTTCGTGTCCCAGTACGCGCCGGTGAACGCCCGCTCGGTCGCCTGTCGCCGCAGGACGGCGTACTGCTCGGGGCTCAAGCGCTCGCGCCACTGGGCGTCGGTCAGCTCGACCCTGCGCGCCACGGTCACATCACCACCAGCGAGACGGCAACGAACTGCGCCACGGCCGCCGCGACGACCAGCAGGTGGAAGATCTCGTGGAACCCGAGCGTGCGCGGGAACGGGTTCGGCCACTGCGTCGCGTAGATCGCCGCCCCGAGCGTGTAGAGGCCGCCGCCCACGATCACGAGCACCGCGCCGGGCATCCCGATTCCCGAGAACATCTGCGGGACGGCGAGGATCCCGACCCAGCCGACCGCAAGGTAGGCGATCGCGCTCAGCCAGCGCGGCGAGTCGATCCAGACGAGCTCGAGCGCGAGGCCGAGGGCGGCGCCGGTCCACACCATGACGAGCACGAGCCACTGCGTCGCGCCGTCGAAGCAGAGCAGCGCGAACGGGGTGTAGGTCCCGGCGATGAAGACGAAGATCATCGAGTGGTCGATCCGCCGCGCCCAGAGGCGGCGCGCACCACTCTTCCACGGGAACCGGTGGTAGAGCGCGCTCGCCCCGAACATCGCGGCGAGCGCGGCCGCGTAGACCCACGACGACACGATCTCGCGGGTGCCGTCGGCGAACGCCACGAGGACGATCCCGGCGGCGACGGCGACGACGAACGCCCACTGGTGGAAGACGCCCCGCAGCCGCGGTCTGAGCTCGGCCTCGATCACGACCGCTCCATTGTCGCACGCGCGGTCGGCTGCAGCTCGCCCAGAGATGGTTCGGCCGCATCCGTAGGATCGGTGCATGTTCGACCACGCGGAGCGACGGCGGCGCCTCTCGGCGGAGATGCGAGCCGCCGGGGTCGATCTCCTCTTCCTCGGCCTCTCGTCGGACCTCGAGTACCTGTCCGGCGTGGAGCGCGGGATCCCGTTCTTCGGGCAGAGCTCGTACCCGCACGGCTGGGTCGCCGGCGGCTTCTTCCGGCCGGACTCCGATCCGGTGTTCGTGCTGCCGCGCATGGTCGTCGTGTTCGACCTGCCGGTGCGGCCCGACGGGGAGATCGTCGTCGTCGGCGAGACCGACGACGGGCGCGCGGTCTTCGAGCGGGTTGCGAAGGGTCTCGGCCCGGCGGCCACGGTCGCAGTCGGTGACCGGGTCTGGGCGGAGACGGCGATCGAGCTGGGACGCATCTTCGGTCTCGAGCGGCTCCGTACCGGCTCCGCGCTCGTCAACCGCCTGCGTCGCGTGAAGACCGAGGAGGAGCTCGATGCGATGGGCCGCGCGTGCAGGACGGTCGAGGCGGCGATGGACGCCGTCACGCCGCTCGTCCAGCCGGGCGTGACGATGGCCGAGCTCCGCGAGGCGGTCGAGGCGCAGCTCCGGAAGGCCGGGTCGCTGACCCCGTCCTTCGCGACGCACATCTTCACCGGGATGGATCCGGACAGCCTCGACACCGGAACCGCCACGGCGCGCACGCCGCTTGCCGAGGGCACGGCCGTCCTCTTCGACTTCGGCGGCGTCGTCGACGGCTACTGCTCGGACTTCGGGCGTACGGTCGTGGCCGGCGAGCCGCCGCCCGGCTTCCTCGAGGCCCACGACGTGATGCTCGCAGCGTTCGAGGCCGGGCGCGCGGCATGCCGCCCGGGCGCGCTCGCGCGCGAGGTGAACGCCGCCTGCCGGGCGCCGATCGATGACGCGGGTCTCGGCGAGCATTTCCGCCACCGCATGGGTCACGGCATCGGGCTCGACGTGCACGAGCGGCCGTTTCTCTCTCCCGAGGACGAGACGCCGCTCCAGGCGAGCATGACGTTCACCGACGAGCCGTCGATCATCGTCCCCGGCTCGTTCGGCATGCGGATCGAGAACGTCGTCGTATGCGCCGAGGGCGGCGCGCGCGTGCTGAACGACTACCCGAACGACCTCGTCGCCAACAGCTGAGCACGCCGCGAGCTGCGCGCCGAGCTCTACCTGGAGCCGCGCGTTCTCGAGCGCGAGGCTCGCGGCGGCGCCGGCTGTCTCGAGGAGCTGGGGCTCGGCCAGGAGCGCCGGGTCGCGGACGAGCGCGGCGACGCGTCTCCCGTCGTGCTCGAGGACGGTGACGGCGCGCCCTTCGCCGGCGGATACGTCGAGGTGGGCTCCCGCGGGGATCGAGGTAACGCTCGTCGGCATGCAGGGTGCGCCCACGCTCGGGCTCGACCTCGCGGACGCCCCGCTCGACGACGTTCAGCCTCGACCCGAGGGCTCACTTCGGGGCGGGCGCCTGCGTAACTATGGACAAACTCTTGACAAACCTGTCTCCAACCGCTATGTTTGTCCAAGTTACGTACAGGTTTGTCGAGAGGAGTTGCCATGCAGCAGAGAGTTCACACGCTCGTCATGACCCGGCCCGAGACCGGGGCTCGGGCGCTGTTCCTGCTCGCCGCCTTCGTGTCGTTCGTCCTCTCGGTCGTGCTCTGGTTCGGCGGGAACGAGGAGCAGGGCATCTTCGTCGGGCTCTGGGTGCCGTCGATCCTCTCCCTGGGCGCGCTGGTCGCACAGCGCGGCGAGCGATGAGCCCCGCCGGGCTCTTCGCCATGGGCGTGCTCGTCACGCTCACCTTCGGGGCCGGCCTGTCGCTCCTCGTGTACGGCGCGATCCTCGACGGCCGCGACGAGGCCCGCCACAAGGCCGAGGAGGCCGAGCGGGCCTCGATCGCCCGCGGCTCCGACCTCCGCATCGCCAAGGACGACCCGGACGAACCAACCGACGATCTTCCTGCAGTTGCCTGAACACCGACGAAAGGACACCGCAATGAAGCGCATCACCACATCGCTCACCGTGCTCGTGGCGGCCGCCGTCGCGGCCGTGGGGCTCGGCACGTCCGCCTCCGCGGGCACGCGCGAGGCCAGCAACACCATCGTCCAGACGGCCGTCTCGGCCGGCCAGTTCACGACGCTCACCTCGCTCGTCCAACAGGCGGGGCTCGTCGACACGCTCTCCGGGGACGGGCCGTTCACCGTCTTCGCCCCGACCGACGCAGCGTTCGCGAAGGTGCCCAAGGCGACGCTCGACGCCCTGGCCGCCGACCCGGCGAAGCTGAGAGCGGTTCTCCTGTACCACGTGATCCCCGGCCGCGTCACGGCCGCCGACATCGTCAAGCTCAACTCGGCGAAGACGGCCGAGGGCCGCTCGGTCGCGATCAAGGTCGCCGACGGAGCCGTGTTCGTCGACGGCGCGCGGGTCACGACCCCCGACGTCTTGGCCTCGAACGGCGTCATCCACGTGATCGACTCCGTGCTGATCCCGAAGGAGGTTGTCGCGAAGCCGAAGACGATCGTCCAGACGGCGATCGGGGCCGGCACGTTCAAGACCCTGACGTCACTGCTCAAGAAGGCGGGGCTCGTCGCCACGCTGCAGGGCAAGGGCCCGTTCACGGTCTTCGCGCCGACCGACGCCGCCTTCGCCAAGGTGCCGAAGTCCACGCTCGCGGCACTCGGCAAGGACCGGGCGAAGCTCCGCTCGGTGCTGCTCTACCACGTCGTCAAGGGCAACGTCCCGGCCTCGAAGGTCGTCACGCTGCGCTCCGCGAAGACGCTGAACGGCAAGTCGGTGGCCATCCGCGTCAGCGGCGGCAAGGTGTCCGTCGGCGGCGCCCGGGTGACGGCGGCCGACGTGAAGGCCTCGAACGGCGTGATCCACGTCGTCAACAAGGTGCTGATCCCCTAACCGGTGAGGCATCCGCCGCCCGGCGCCAGAGCGAGACGGCGCCGGGCGGCATGCGCTCTCGGGTGAACGAACGATGGTCGGTGCCGAGCGACAACTGCTCCACGGCACGGTGCTCGAGGCGGTCACCGCGGCCCTCGCGCTGCGACGATCCGTCCTCGACGAGCGCCGCGCGCGGTCACTCGCCCGGGCCGCGCGCGGCGCCGATCCCACGGCAAGGCTGCTCCTGCTCCATGCGCTCGCACGGGCGCGCGGCGGCACCAGGCGCGTCTTGCTCGCCGCGCTCCACGGCCCGCACCCCGGACAGAGACGGCACGCCGCCTGGGCGCTCGGCGAGCGGTCGCCCGACCCGAGGGCGCTCGAGCCGCTCACGGCTCTCGCCGCCGGCGACGGCTTCGACGCGATGGTCGCCCGGCTCACCCTGGAGAGGTGGCGGGGCCGCTCCGGCCGCGCGCTCGTCCCGATCCGCGGCCGGAGCGGCGCCCCCGGGCTCCGCATCGCCCAGGTCTCGCTGCAGGGCCGGCTGGACGCAGGGCTGCGCGGCGCCGGCGCCGGCGACGGCGGCGGCCTCGCGACCCTCCTCGTGAGCCTCACCCGTGCGCTCGACGCCCACCCCGCGGTCTCCGAGGTCGTGACCTTCACACGGGCGTTCGAGGACCCGTCGCTCCCCGGCGTCTACTCCGCGCCGGAGGAGCCGGTCGGGCGCCGCTCGCGGATCGCGCGGCTGCGATTCGGCCCCGACACCTACCTGACCACCGGCGAGCAGTGGGCCTACAGGAGGGAGATCGAGGCGGCACTCGCCCGCTCGGTCGCCCGCCTCGGCCCCTTCGACGTCGCGCACCTTCGCTTCGCCGACGTGGGCACCTTCGCCGCGGCGCGGGTCTTCCGCAGGCTCGGCGTCCCGGTGGTCTTCACGCTCGCGCCCGATCCGCACGGCGTCCTGCGCGAGAGCGAGGCGACCGGAAGGCTCGACCGCGAAAGCTTCCCGGCCGCCGACCTCGAGCAGCACTACGTCTTCCGCGCGTGGCTCGTCGACTGGATGCTCCGGACGGCCGACGCGCTCGCGGTGCTGCCGCGGCCCGGGATCGAGCGGGAGCTCCGAGAGCTACTCGGGCCCTCGTTCGACACCGTGGGGCAGGACCGGCTGTGGACGATCCCGGAGGGGATCGCGATCGACGCCGCAGCGCGGCGGCCGCTCGTCTCGGCAAGCCCCGCGGTCAGCTCGCTCGGCGACGCGATCCGCGCGCTGCCCGAGCGCCGGCGAGGCCTGCCGCTCCTCCTGACGGTCGCGCGCCTCAACCGGGTGAAGGGGATCCCGCAGCTCGTCGAGGCGTGGGCGGGCGACACGGAGCTGCTCGAGAGCTTCAACCTCGTGGTCGTAGGCGGCGACCTCGAGCACCCCACCCCCGAGGAGCAGCACGTGCTCGTGGAGCTCGAGGCGGTCTGCACGCGGCTGCCCGAGGCCCGGCAGGGGCTCGTCATGCTGGGCCACCGGCCCCACGCCGAGGTGCCCCAGATCCTGCGCGCGGCAATGCACGGGATCCCCGGCGTGAGCTCGGCAGGCGGCGTCTACGCCTGCCCGAGCCGCAAGGAGGAGTTCGGGCTCGCGCTCCTCGAGGCGCTCGGCGCGGGCCTCCCGGTCGTCGCGCCGGACCGCGGCGGCCCCCCGACCTACGTCGAGGAGGGACGCACAGGCTTCCTGGCCGACACGACCGACCTCGTGTCGCTCCGGGCCGCCCTCCGCAACGCCGCCTCGGCGAGGCTCGACACCGCGCGGGCGGCGGAGGCCCGCGCGCTCGTGCGGGAGCACTTCACGGTGGACGCCATGGCGGACCGGCTGGTCTCCCTCTACGCGCACGTCACGGACGGTGCCGCCGCCCGCCACGCCGCATGACGGCGCTCCTCGTCGTCCCCGAGTACGTCTCGCACTACCTGCCGCTGTCGGCCGTCGGCGCCGCGCTCCGGGACAGCGGCCGCGACGTGGTCGTGGCGACCGGCGAGGGGCTCCGGGAGCGCGTGCTCGCGGACGGCTTCGACCACGTCGCGCTCCGGCTCGGCGCGGGAAGCAACGCGAGGACGGAGACCCATGCCGCCGACCCGGGCGCGAGCGACTTCCTCGCGGCCACGCACGGGGGGATGGTCGCGACGCTCGAGCTGCAGGCGCGACGGCGACTGGACGATCTGCTGTGGGAGCCGGAACGTGTCACGGCCGATCTGGCCGGGATCGTGCGGGACGTCCGGCCCTCGCTCGTGCTCTCCGACCAGCTCGCGTTCGGCGCCTCCGTCGGGCTCCGCGCTCTCGGCGTCCCCTACACCTCGTTCCTTCCCGGGCACCCGTGCCAGCTGCCGCCGCGCGGCACGCCGTTCGGATTCCCCGCCCGCCGGCCCGTCGGGTTCGCGACGGACGCCGAGCTCGTCCCGCTGCGCGCGCTCTGCACGAGCGCCGCCCGCGCGTTCACGCGACGCTTCAACGAGGCGCTGCTGTCGCTGGCGCCCCAGGCACGGCCCGTCGAGGACGCGTTCGCCGCGGGAGGCTCGCGCGGAACGCTCGTCAACTACCCCGCCCACCTCGCCGACGGGTCCCTCTCGGCCCGAGCCACCCCCGTCGGGCCCTGCGTCCGCGACGAGCGGGGCGACCCGGAGCTCGACGCCCTCGAGCCGGGAGGCGACCCGCCGCGCGCATACGTCGCGCTCGGCAGCTTCCTCTCGGCCCGCTCGGACGTCCTGCGGCGGATCGCCGACGCGCTCCGGGCCGCCCGCCTGGAGGCGGTGATCGCGTCGGGCGTCACCCCGCCGAGCGCGCTCGGGCCGCTGCCGGAGGGCTGGGTCGTCCGTGCGCACCTCCCCCAGGTCGCGGCGCTTCGTGCCTGCGACGTCGTGATCTGCCACGGGGGGAACAACACGGTCATGGAGGCGCTGACGGCCGGGCTCCCCGTCGTGGCCCTGCCGTTCTCGACCGACCAGTTCGCCGTCGCCGCCGACGTCGTCGCCGCCGGGGTCGGTGCGGCGCTCGACCCGAACCGCGCCGGCGCCGACGATCTCGCCGGGGCCGTGCGCCACCTCCTCGAGCGCTGGCCACGCGAACGCGCGCGGGAGCTCGGGCGGGAGCTTCGCCGGGCGCCGGGGGCGCCACGGGCGGCCGCGAGCTGCTCGCTCGCTCGCGATCACATCGGGATCGGCCCTGACGCGGTACGCTCAGGCGGAGCCTCGCCACGCCTGCTCTCAACTAGAATCGGGTGATGCGCTTGACGGCGGCGATCACGCACGAAGCTCCCTGGTATGTCGCCCGCTGCCTCGAGGTCGAGGTCGCCAGCCAGGGCGAGACGGTCGAGGAGGCGCTCGATAAGTCTTCGCGAGGGCTCGAGTTGTACTTCGAGGACGCACCCGTGCCCGATCTGGCTGAGCCGCCGATCATCGCGTCGGTCGACATCGCTGCGTGAGCCCACGCCTCCCGGTCGTCCGGACAGGACACGGTACGAGCACTACGCGTCGTTGGATTCGAGCAGATCAGCCAACGCGGTAGTCACGTCAAGCTCCGCAACGCAGAGGGTCGGACGGCAAATTGTTCCGATGCATCGAGAACTCGCTCCCGGCACCCTGCGGTCGATCCTCCGTCAAGCGGCGCTCTCGGCCGACGAGTTCGCTGCACTTCTCTGACCGACGCCGCGGACACGCCGGCCGTGATGCTCGGGATGCCCGTCGCGGCCTCGGCGGCCGCGCGGATGGGGAACATGACCGGCGCGGGAGGCTTTCGGTGAACCAGCGAGCTTCGGACTATCAGCTGCCCCTGTTCCGTCGATCGCGCCGGCGCGCCACGGCGAGTGTGTGGAGCGTCGATCACGCTGCCAGCGGCTCCGCGGCCGCCCGGGGTTTGCGGGAAGCGCGAGCCCGGTCGAGGATGTCTTCCGCCGTCCGAATGCCGCGGCACGGCGACCGTGGCGACGATGAAGCCAGCGAGCGCGTCCAAGTTGCAATCCCGATTGTGGTGGTTGTCTTCTTGGCGCTGCTCGCCGCAGGCTGCGAAAGCTCCGAACCGACCACAGGCGACACAAGCGCGACCCCGTTGCGGCTGGCGGTCGACGACCTGCGGCCGTTGGTGACGATCTCGCCCGAGGCGACCGGGTGGCCTTGGCACGTTGACCCCCAGACACGCGTCGCGTCCCCGTCGTCGTTCAAGCTCGATCAGTCAGATCCCTCCTACCCGATACAGAAGGCTCTCCGCGACGCCTACCAGGAGGCCGGGCATCGGAGCTCGCAACAGCAGCTGGTTCGACGGCGTCAAGAAGGCGTCCTCTTTCGCAACCTCGTCGCCACATCGGCGGAAGCCACGTCGGCAATGGAAGCTGAGCACGAGTTCGCCCGCCACTGGTTCCCCGAATTGAACACCAAGAGATTCGCGACCTCGGAGCGGACGGCGTCGGTGAGCAAAGCTGGGCAGTGCGCGGCGGAACCGACGACGCAGGTTCGTCGAGACGGCTGGACTATGGCGAACGCCGTCCTCTCGGTCTACGTCACCTGCAACCCGTGCGACTCCGACGTCGCAGATGCCGCCCGCCGCTGGGCCGAAAGAATCGACGAAGCGGCACACGCGGCCGCCGGTGGACCTCGTTCGTACTCCCACCGTACCCACGACAGCCTGGAGACATCGTCTGGGGATGGTGCTTCGGCGTCAAGGTCTTCGCCGCCGCGGCTGTGGAGCGCGAGCCGTAGGCGAGCGCGGAGCAGCTGCGGCGGGTCCGGTGATAGCTGACCACCGCGTCATCCTCGCGAGGTCTTGTCGAGAACTCTGCGAGGAGGAGCACGGTGGTCGCGAACACGATGGACGCTGCGGGCTGGCTGCGCAAGCAGCTCGAGGAGGCTCACCCTGATCTGTTGCGGGCGATGGTGAAGGAGATGGCGGAGGCGTTGATGAGCGCTGACGCTGACGCGGTGTGTGGCGCCGGCTACGGGGAGCGGAGCCCGGAGCGGGTCAACCGCCGCAACGGTTACCGGGAGCGCGATTGGGACACGCGGGTCGGCTCGATCGAGCTCGCCGTGCCGAAGCTGCGCGAGGGGTCGTACTTCCCGGACTGGCTGCTGCAACCGCGGCGCAGAGCCGAGCAGGCGTTCGTGTCGGTGATCGCCGACGCATACCTCGCCGGCGTCTCGACCCGCCGCGTCGAGAAGCTGGTGCAGCAGCTCGGCGTCGAGCGGATGTCGAAAAGCCAGGTGTCCCGACTGGCGAAGACGCTGGACGAGATCGTCGAGGACTTCCGCACCCGGCCGCTCGACGGCGGCCCCTATCCGTACGTGACGCTCGATGCGCTGGTCGTGAAGTGTCGCGAGGGCGGCCGCACGGTCAACGCGTGCGTCGTGCACGCGGTTGGCGTCAACCGCGACGGCTTCCGCGAGTCGCTCGGTGTCGATGTCGTCACCAGCGAGGACGGCGCCGCCTGGCTCGCCTACATGCGCGGCCTGGTTGCCCGCGGCCTCAGCGGCGTCAGGCTGGCAAGCTCGGACGCGCACCCCGGCCTCGTCGACGCGATCGCGGCAACGCTGCCTGGCGCATCGTGGCAGCGCTGTCGCACCCACTTCATGCGCAATCTGTTGACGCGCGTCCCCAAGAACGCCCAGAGCTTCGTCGCGACGATGGTCAGGACGATCTTCGCCCAACCCGACGCCCTAACCGTGCACGAGCAGCACCGCCGGATCGTCGCCCAACTCGAGCAGCGCTTCCCGGAGGCGGCGACGCTGCTCGACGAGGCCGGGCCGGAGCTGCTCGCCTTCACGGCGTTTCCGAAGGAACACTGGCGGCAGGTCTGGAGCAACAACTCGCTCGAGCGGCTCAACAAGGAAATCCGCCGCCGCACCGACGTTGTTGGCATCTTCCCCGACCGCGCCTCGATCATCCGCCTCGTCGGCGCCGTCCTCGCCGAGCAAAACGACGAGTGGGCCGTCGCCCGCCGCTACATGAGCGCCGACTCGATCACCAAGGCGCTCGCCGACCCCGACGACGAACCCGAGGAGGTGATGCAGATCGCAGCAGCCGCATAACGTCAGGCGAGGATGACGCGCTCAACTCATACACCACTTGACGGGACGCGACCCAGCCTGGAGACGCGCCGGCGGGCACGAGCCCGCATGGATGCTATGGGCCGTGCTGGGATCGAACGAGCGACCTTGGGATAAAAGTCCACCCTCGTAGACTGCGACGAACTGCGGCGGACTCAATCTGCCTGGAAGCTCAGCGGCCTTTCTGCACCGCAACAGACTGCAGCCAACTGCGGCTCTTCGGAGACACGCCGGTACACTCACCGCACGCTCAGACTGCCACTGGGGAGAGCTGCGGAGATCGGTGTGCGCTTCTCGCACGGTGCCCCACTGCTCCGTTTCCGTCGTGCCGCCTTCGCTGCCGCATCCCTGTGTCATGCCGGGTTGGATGCGTCCGAGACGTCGGCTTATCTCCATGCCATGACCGGGACTTCGGCCTCGCAAGAAACCCGGACAGCCGACGCAAGTCACGCTAGCTGGAACCTGAGATCGCTCCTGCTACAGCAGTTTCGCGGCGACGAACGCCACGACCACCGAACGCCACGAGAACCATTGGCCAGGTGGCGAGAAAAGATGCGCCACCCGAGCACCACCACTCCGACGAACAGCGACCAGAGGAAGGCGAGTCCACCCCAGGGGAAGCCGCCCACGCTTCGAAGTCCCCGCCGAGGAGCCAGGTAACGCTTCCCCCCATTAGCCCCATGAAGACCGGAAAGAGGACCAGCCAGCCAAAGGCGTAGCCGACCTTCTCTCCGATTCTGTGTCCCATGTCGCGGCCCATTCGTCGCGCACGTCGACGCTTTCCCAGGCTCGACCGGGGAGACGCTTGGCCTGCGGCGATCATGGCGTCCTCGTAGCCCTTCTGGTAAGCCTCGAAGTCGTCTGGGCCGCTCATCTCGATCCCTCTCTCGTCGGCCGCCTCGCGAGCGGCCCGCGCGTCGCCTACGTCTCCACGACCGGACCAGCGTCTTCGGCCGCGGACGCCGCCTCACTCGCAGCCTGCCAGGCCTCGCTCGCGCGCACACCGGAGCCGATCGCCTCGCGGAGCTCGTCGTCACTCGTGTCTGCAGCCGTTGCGAGCGACAGGAGCGCATACATCAACTCCGACTCCTGGAAGCTCGTCGCCGACGAGGCGATGGTCGGCGACGATGCACCCCTGCTCCGCAACGAAGTAGAACGTGCCGAAGTATGAACCGACTTGTTCCTCTCGTTCAGGGCATCGAGGATCTTCGGTCTGACGCTCGTCCGAGCCGTCGAGCTGCGTGAGGACGGTCGCCTGCAGACTGCACCAGGGTGCTCTCCTGGTAGTCGACGAGGCTCACGAGGATGACGGTGCTTCCGAAGCGCGCCATGAGCGTCTGCTTGCTGTCGTCCGCCCGGAACTCGACGTTGTTCATACCGAGGATCCCGCTGACCTGCTGGATGACTCGCGCATCAGGCATTGCTCTTCTCCCTCAGGTGTCGTCGCGTGCTCTGGGTGTGATCTCGACCTCGTGCAGCGCGTTCTCGCGCAGGTACTCGATCGTGCAGGCGGTGCTGGCCGATGGAGCGCCGATTCAGGAGCCGAACCATCGCGCCCGGCTCCTGGACGGCCTCGCCGTCGAAGTGAACGATCACGTCGCCCTCCCGGAGGCCCGAGGCGTGTGCCGGTGACTCGCTGCCCATCGTCGGTGAGAACGGCGCCACCCTTCTGACTCCAGCGGCTTCGGTCCCGGCCGTGGAACGATCGGAACTGCAGCTTCACGCCGATCGACCCCCCGGCGGATCCGATCTCGCCCGTCTCGCAGATCTCGTCATAGAGGGCGCGCACCGTGTCCGCAGGTACCGCGAAGCCGAGCCCAGACGACACCAGGCGAGCACGCCCGTGTTCACGCGTATCTGGTCGTTCACGCCGAGCACTCGACCGTCGAGACCAATCAGCGGCCCACCAGAGTTCCCAGGGTTGATCAAGGCGTCGGTCTGGATCATGTTGTCCATCGGAATCCCGCTCGGCGAGGGCATCGTCCGGTTCAGGCCGCTGACGATCCCGGTCGTCACGGTGCCGGTGAGGCCGAAGGGGCTCCCGATCGCCATCACCGGCTCCCCGATACCGGATCTCCGCGAGAGGACGGAGCTCGAGCGTGGCCACGAGGCGCTCCGGCAGCTCGAGCAGCGCGATGTCGGTGATCGGATCGGACAGCCGAAACATCGCCTCCTGAAGTCCTGCTGCCGTCCTCCAACAAGACCTTGCACTCCTCGCAGCTGTCGACGACGTGGCTGTTCGTGACGACCACTGCCGTGGCCTTGTCGCCGGCGTTCGGGGCGATCGCGAATCCGGAGCCGTTCCCTGCGCCCTCGGGCCCCTTTCACGCCGACGAAAACCACCGCTGTGCGAACCGCGTCGACGAGGTCCGGAAGGTGGTCGAGTGTCCTATGAGTTGGGTACGGCGGTTGGCATGTGTTGCACCTGGCTGCGCACGCGAACCCTGGCAACCCTCACCCTTTCCCAAGCCGTTGCCCGAGCTCGTCAATGTGCTTCAGGACCTCTGTCTTCTCTTCGACGCCCGCCCGTCGAGTAAGCCGTTCGGTGAGAAGATGAATGTCATCGGTTCGACGGGTGTCGGGCGGCAACTGCACGCTCGCGCTGGATGCCGCGACGACCGCTTCGGGCGTCATCTCGTAGCACGTCTTCGCGATCGCCTCAGTGATCTCGATGATTATTCGCGCGGCCGACGGATAGCCACGTCCCGGCTCCTTGTCTCCGACATAGAGAGCGAGGTTTCCGCTCAGGGCATTCGCGAGACCGGTTAGGAGCTCCACCTCGTCGTCGCCGCCGAGGTATAGGTCACGATCAACTCTCGAAATTCCCGCTTTTCGATCGTGCGAAGGAAGACCATTCGGATGTCGTCCAAGATCCCAGTGACGATGTCAGCCAGAAGCCAGGTGACACTCAGCTCCCCGCGCACTCTCGAGGCGAGCGCCGGTAGCTCCGCGGCCCGCTCGTTCAGTGCGGACATGGACGGCGAATTCTCGAGGCCGTCCACCCATAGGGAGAGGAAGATGCTCTCGTCCATCACGAGCTCGTGAAGGCGATCGCGGAGGATAGCGTCCGACCGCGCCCCTCTCCGGGCGAGGTCGACGTACGACTGCGCGACGAGCCAGCCGACGGAAACGACGGCGGAACCGTCTTCGATCAGTCGGCAGACACGTCGTGTGGCGATCGAGAAGTCGTTGATGGCAGCCTTAGTTGCCGCTGCCTCGCGGTTCGTGGCTGCGGCATCCCGTTGAGCTTCTCGGGCTTCACGCTCCTCTTCCTTGCTCGCCCACGCTTTTTCGAACTGATCGCGATCCTGCTGGAGCTGAACCCACGTCTGGTGGCTCGTCAGCCACAGGCCGCCGAGATAGACGATGACGGCGATGGCCGTACTGACGGCCGCCACGGCTTCCCAGTCGATGTCCCACAGCGACGCGGCGGCGACACCGACGAGTGCGCCAAGGAGAATGCTCAATACCACCCAGAACGCGAGCTTCTTCCAGGTCCCGCGGAAGCTGTACACGCCGGACGCCCTCGCGGTGCTCATCGGGACCCCAGCCGTTCGAGGTCGTGCGCGCGCTCCGCGTTCATGTCACCACCCTGCTGGGGAGACGCACCTGCGAGCAGCGTCCGCAGCTCGGCCCCGCTGAGCTCCTGCTCCGCCACGAGCGGCATCGACGACCGGTCGAGTAGCGCGCGGTGCGACTGGAGCCGCGCGAAGATGCGTTGTAAGCCTTGCCGAGCAGCGCATCGATCTGCTTCTCCTAGCAGGTGTCGGCTTTTCTGTCCAGTGGAGCGGTCCGTCAGTCGCCAAGCCCGGACCGGCAGACAGATGAGCTCTGCCATGCGGGTCGCGACGGCAAGATCGCTGCTTCTGCTCGCCCCGCCCGCGCCAGGCTCCGATCTCGTCGGCGCCATAGAAGATCTCCTCGGCTGCGCGGCCCGGCGAGACCGTCTCGAGCTCCTCGAGCATCGTGCGACGGGTAGCGACGTTCCGCTCGGCGGGCACGCCGCGACGAAGCCGAGCGAGCCGTCCATCCGCGGGATGATGGTGACGAAGGTGAGGTTCTTGCCTCGGGTCGAGCTCGATGAGCCGGGCGACGGTATGACCGGCCTCGTGCACCGCGACGCGCCGCATCTCGTCGGGGCCGAGTCGGGGGCGCTGTCAGGGCGGCGGGGCGGCCGGTGACCTCGGCGACGAGGTCGGCCTGGCTGATCTGGCGTCCTGCCCGCCGGGCGCGGCGTGCGGCGCCGCGCACGAACAGCTCGACGTCGGCGCCGGTCAGCCCGAGGCTGAACTCGGCGAGCGTTCGTGTCTCGACGCTCCGCGCCACCTCGTTATCGCGCCCGGAAGGGCGTCAGGTAGTAGCGTAGATCTGCTCCAGGCTCGCGATGTTCGGGCAGCGGAATCTGACGACCTGGTCGAGCCGTCCGGCTCGCCGGAGCGCGGGATCGACCTTCTCGGGGTAGTTGGTGGCCCCGATCACGATCACCGGATCGGCCGTGTCGATGCCCTGGATCTGCTCGAGAAGGGCGTTGATCACCTCGGTCTGGTACTGGGTGTTTCGGACCGGTCGAGGTGCTCGCGGCTCGCCGATGCTGTCGATCTCGTCGAGGAACAGGATCGCGGGGGCATAGCGCCGGGCCTCGGCGAAGTCGGCCCGCATCGCGCGAAGGTGAGCGTCGAGCGCCCGGCCGACTGCCAGCTGGCCGCGCTCGCGACGACGAACTTGATGCCGCACTCCTTCGCGATCGCGCGCGCGAGCGTCGTCTTGCCGGTTCCCGGGGCGCCGACGAGGAGCAGCCCCTTGTCCACCGCCGACCACGGAATCTGCCCGGCCTGCGCGGCGCGGATGTCGGCGATCAGGTCCTCGGCAGATCTGGCGGGCCTCGCCCGAGGCCGTGGAGCTCGCGGAGCGTCGGGCCGATGTCGGGTGTCACCTGCGCGAGACGGGCTTCGACGCGTTCGCGGAGGAACGCAGAGCCTCGTCCGGCGGCGAGATTGAGCCGGCTCGGCGCATGGAAGTCGGCCGGCACGAGGTAGCGCGTCCAGTCGGTACCGGCGGCGTCCCAGCCGCCGCGTCGGCTTGCGCCGGAAGACCCGCTCGAAGATGCGCGCGAAGCGACTGCGATCGATGCGGGGGAAGGTGAGGACGAGATCGGTCGATCCTCCGCAAAGGCTCGGGCACGTCGCCCCGCCGGTCGCACCCGATCAGGACGGCAGCGTCGCGAATGGCGAGCTCGTGCGCGGTGCGCTCGGCGTCGTAGAGCCCGCGGTAGGCGTGGAAGGAGAGCAGGTGGAGCTTGGTCGCAAGGGTGTGGTCGAGGTCGACCCAGCAACGCAGCTCGTCGGCAGGAGACGCGGCCGGCACGCGAAATCGCGCCGCCCGTGGTGGCCTGGTTGGGCCCGTCGACGAGGCCCGCGACGAAATCCTCGACGAAGGGGATGTCCGACTCGATGATGATCACCGGCACCGACCTCGCCACGAGCCGTGTCAGCCGATCGAGCGGCTTGTCGCTCGCCTGTCTCGGCGTTGAAGTGCCGCAGGAGTAGGTCGCTCTTCGTTGTCTTCTCGTCGTGTCCGCGGATCGCGTCCTCGAGAAGCACGGACACGATCGCCTTCGGTCACCTCGCGGTCGCGCGGCAGCTCGGCCTCTCCGTCGGCGGGCACCCCGGACGTCCCATTCGCCCGCGCTTCCGAATCCCAATCCGGCTCGTTCGGTTCGCGATGCGGGTCGAACAACGGCCCGTTCCCCCGCTCCTCCCCGACGAGCTCGAGCGACGCGCACTCCGGCACCGAGAGCCCCTCGAGGCTCTCGATCGGCTCGTCATTGGTCATCTCGATGAACCCGTCCGACGGAACAGCCAGCGTGACCGCGAAGAACGTAGCGCCGAACGCAACCGAACCGTCGATCACCCACCGCCCGAGCTCATCGATCTCATGCGTCGTCAGCGGAGTCACCCGACTACGAACGGTCTCGAGCCGTGCCTGTGCGTCCGCGGCGTTGGACGCGCCGCCACCTTCCCCGGTCCAGGCCAGAGCCGGCCTCGCCCAGGGCGATCTCATCCGGCGATTCGATCAGGACGAACGCCCCGTCTTCGCCGCGGACGAAGTAGAAGTAGAAACGAATGTAGTCGTGAACCGTGACATCGGTCAACGCGAGCGACTCGGCCTCGTTGGCCTCGTACAGCGGGCCCGACGATCCGTCGAGCCAGAACGTGTCCTCGGGGCCGTGGAGCGCGAAGACACGCTCAGGCCCGTGAGTCCGCAGGAGAAGTAATTCGATCAGCCGGTGCTCGGCATAGAACGCGAGCTTTGACGAACGAGCGCTGACGAAAGTCGAACCCCCAAAGGACTGCGGAGCATCGTCGACGAGCCGCGCAAGGACCTCAGCAGCCTGCTCCTCCTCGCAGGTCTCCCAGGCGACCCACGGCTCGAGGGTCTTGTCCAACGCCACGCGCGACGCTACACGATCGCTGTGCAACAAGCGAGGCTTGTGCCGGGAGTGGCGGTAGCGCTTCTACCCCTTGCGGAAATCGCGGACACCGGCTCGTCTGGCGTCAACGTCCAAGCAGACACCCTCAGCCGAGCAGCGCCGGTTTCCTCAGTCGCACCGCGGGCGGTGATCTTCCAGACGAATCACTTGGGAACACAAGCATTTTGGACATCGGTTGCTCTGGCACAAAGTCATGAAAGAGCTGGAGGGCGTCAGATCTCGCAGTGGGCGTCGAGAGGCAAACCTCCAGCCTTCGCGGTTCTCATGTGCAGAGGGCTCCCAGCCGGTCTCTCCAAACGGGGCGGCGACCAGGGGACAGGAAACGAGTCGCGCGGAGAAGCCTCAGGCGCATCTGAAAGGTTCGAAGACGCGATGCGCGTCGCCGCTTCGGAACAAACAGCGGCGCGCATCTGCGCCCCCGAAATGCGATCGGTTCGAAGACGTCGAGGTCGACTCTCAGTACACGGTCCCGGGCACGGTTGGATCGCGGTTATCCGATGGATGATCATGGCGGCCTTCCTGTGGAAGGCAGCCACATCTCTGGCTGTACCCGTTCTCATCGAAGCCCATGATCGTTGTCTGAGCTGTCATGCCGTTCTCTTCCAAGTAGGACCGCCTCACAGGACGAACCCAATGCTCTCGCTTTTCAACGTTTGTGGTTTCCAGCATCATCTCACCGGCCTGCAAGTCGAAAGTGCCTGTGAAGCAGTGCGATCCCAAATCGCCTCAGACAGCCGTGCTTTGCGAGGACGAGACGGATCTCTTCCAGGCACTCTGCATCGCGCTCACCGATGGGTTCAACGTCGTCGATATGAGTGAGCGCACTCCACTGCATCGGTTCCATGACGATCTGGCTCATCCTTGACCTCCTCGCCCTCGACCAGCGATCGACCGTTGATGAGGACTATCGCACGGCTCGGCATTGGTGTAACGGATCGAGGATCTGTAGCGCAACCGAACAAGCTTTCAGCGAGCGGTCGCCAACCCCGCTTTCGTCCGCAGCTTCACTCTCACCGGATTGTGGTCGCTGTGGGCAAATCCGAGGTCCAGTGTCTTCACGCTGGCGATCTCGACATTCGGCGACACGAGAAATCCGTCGATCACGCTCGTGTAGTTCACGCCCGCGCGGTAAGGCTGTTCGAGCGTGCGGTTCGTCGGCGTCGTGGCGTCGACGGCCCACTGCCACCTGGCGCCGTGAGACCCTGAGGAAGATCCCGTACCCAGAACTTGTTCTTCTCGTCCGTCGTGTACGGGAACGAGGTCGCCGCGAGACGCAGATTCCAGTCCCCCCCGGCAACGACATGGCTTCCCGCCTCGTACTCGGTTCGCAGCAGCCCCAGCACTTCGACCAGCAACTGCCGGCGCAGGTCTCCATCGTCGAAGGCGGGCATGTGGACGTTGAAGATCACCCAATCCGAGGCCGCGCCAGCGGGCGACAGTCGAGATTCGAGCACATTGAAGTGCTGGACGACGACCCCGGGACGCAGCGCGGGAGACGGCAGGCCGTGACGAACGGCGCGCGAGATACCACCCCTCGCGAACGTACCCTGGCCGGCCTCGAGGTTCCCGACCAGGGGCAGCCCCGTCACACAAATGGTTGGAGCAAACGCGAACTGATAGGCGGCCAGCGCATCGCGCACGCTCGCCAGGACATCGACTCCGCGGGTGATGTAACCGTCTCGGGCCAGCTCCTGCACCAGCAGAACGTCAGCCCGCTCGGCCGAGAGGCGGTGGATGATCGCCTCGAGGTTTCCCTCGACCAACGAACGTGACCGCGCCCGCAGGTGCCGGCCGCCATCCGCGACGAAGTCCGATTCGCGACCTAGGCCGGCGTAGCCGATGTTCCAGGTCAGAAGGTCGAGGGTGTCGGGGCCGGTCGACCGATGACCCGCGGTACCTGCGACCGGCAGCCGGATGAGAGGGGCGGGATCGTAGGCCGCGAGCGCCCGCCGAACGAACCCGAGCCGAATCAGCAGCGCTACAACAAGGAGACCAGCCCGCAAGAACGCACCAGCTCACCCGAGTGGATGCGTCGAATCCTCCCCTTCCAGGAGGAAGCGATGCAGGAACCGAGCCACCGTTCGCGGGAAGACGACGTCCATCGCCGATCGATGCGTGGCCTTTGCGAGCATGACTTGAATCCCCTGACTGAAGACAATCAGTCCAACGCCGCCGACCACCGCACCGCGGAAGAACGTGAGCGCGTCGTCCCCACGCAGTCCCAGCAGTGCCTGATCGGCCACCATGACCAGCCCCAACTGACCGCTACTGGACGCTGCGACCGCCAAGCGCTCGTCCGCGGTGATGGCCAGGTCTCGCATCGCCTGGTACTCACTGAGCCCATACAGACAGATACCGAGGGCCAGCGCGAGCAAGAACCACATGAACCACTTGAAATAGTCTTGCGCCGCCTCCGAGTAGACCGTCGTGATTCGCGTATTGAGGATCACAACGAGGAAGAACACAAACACGCCGACGACCCACAGGTAGCGCTTGATCGTGCGTTGCAAGGAGTCCACGGCCGCCTGGTATTGGAGACCGTAGATCGCGGCATTCTGTTCCGCCGACGCGGGCTCACGGTCGGCGAGTATCAGCACCCGGTCTCCTTCGCGCGCAAGATCCCGTCGCGCGGAAACGATACTCCCGTGGTCGGTACTGAACGACACGACGACCATCGCCGGTACCGGCAACACCAGAACGACCCACAGGATGACCGCATAGGGCGTGTATATGCGGTAGGGACGCCTGCACTCGCGGTGGACGAGCGTCGACTCGACATTGTGCTTGTCCTTCAGGGTCGACGGAGCCGCGTGGAGCGTATAGATCAGAACGCCCAGCGCTACGACGCCGGAGATCAGGAGATACGGGTAGGAGTGCCAGGCCCCCCTCAGATAGAGCCTCTCGAAGGAGTCGTTCATGATGATCGACACGGCCACCCCGACGAGCACAACGGCGGCGAGGAACGCCACCTCGATGCTCAGCCCCATGCCCTGTTTGTCCCATTCCAGAGACCAGGTAGTGGAGCCCGACAGGTGATAGACGGCGACCGCCGAACAGACGGCTACCGCGAAAAGGACGCCAACGATCAGAACGATGGCGACCATGGCGCAGACCGTACCACCGCCATCTGCGCGCGGCGGGGATCTCCACGCCGCCTCCGTGACTCTCGCCGACAGCCGAGCCGTGCAGCCCCAGAGCGTCACACGCGGCAGGCATCACCGTCCATTCGGGCCAATGTCGTCGTGCCGGGTCGTGATGCTGACCTCATGAGATCGTTCGGGCCAATGCCGGTGCGAATCCTCGTGTGAGCCTTCCTCGTTCCGGAGCCGCCGAAGCAGTGGCCCGCGGGGGCAGGGCATCGCGTCCATACGCAAGAGCGTCGTTCTTCGCGCCCGACCCGGGAGTCCGTACTTCTCCTTCTACTCGTCGTTCTCGACCGGGTCCGCCTACGGACTTCTCAATACGGCGAGAACGCCATGTCCATGTCCTTCACATCGAGTCTCGACGAGCACATCCCGCTGATCCCGGTGTTCGCAGTGCCGTACCTGCTTTTCCTGCCGATCTTCTGGATGACAGTTCTCTGGGCATTTCTGTGTCGACCTGCGTTTCAGGGCCTCTGGCGATCGCGTTGATCGTGGTCTACACGATCAGCGATCTCGTCTTCGCCGTGTACCAGACGGTCGTTCCGCGGCCGAACGTGACGGGTCACGACACCTTCGCGCAACTTGTCCGCTTCGTCTACGCGCACGACAAGCCCTACGCCGGCTTCCCGAGCGAGCACTCTTCGTCTGCTGCGGTCTTCGCGGTCTACGTCCTGATCGTGGCTAGGAGCAGATGGGGTCTTGCGGCTCTTCTAGCCGCGGCCGTGGTGGTGGCGTTGACGGTGCTCATCAAGCAGCATGTCGTGGCCGACGCCGCTGGCGGAGTGTTGCTGGGTTTGGTGGTGGCGCTCCTCGCGTTTCGAACCATCCGTGACTAGGTCGGTGCCAAGGCGAGTCGGGAAATGGACTCGTGTGGAGACGCCGTGGCCGAAGGGGCCCCGTTCAGGCACGGGACGCGATTTGAGCCGCGAGCACCTGTTGTCGCGTCTGTTGCCCCCTGCGGGTACTCGCGGGCGCGGGAGTGCCGCCAACCCGCATGGATGCTGATGGGCCGTGCTGGGATCGAACCAGCGACCTTGGGATTAAAAGTCCCCTGCTCTACCAACTGAGCTAACGGCCCTCGCCCGGAGTGTAGGGCCGCGTGGACCGCGCGCCGGGGACGGCGATGCTCAGTGGACCGCGAGCATCATCGGCGCCGTGACCGGCTCCTCGACGAACGCACAGAGGCGATCGTCGGCCGGGATCGGCGAGCGGCCGATGCGGAGGACGACGCGCTCGCCGACCTCCGGGACGTCGATCGTCTCGCCCGGCTCCGGAAGCGCGTCGAGCGCGACGAGGCGGTAGCCGTCCGTCGTCGGCGCGAACGCGAGGCAGGCCGTGAGCGGCTCGCGCTCGGGCGCAGGCGCGTCGACGTGGGGCACGTCCATAGGGAGGGCCTCGTGCAGGTCGTTCAGGAGCATCTCGGCGGGCTCCGGGTCCTCCAGCTCGCGTAGCTCCCCGACAGGCTCCGACTCGTCCACCGGGACGAGCTCCCGGACAGGCTCCGGCTCCTCCACCGGAACCAACTCCTCGACAAGCTCCGACTCGTCCACCGGGACGAGCTCCCGAACAAGCTCCGGCTCGTCTACCGGAACCAAATGCCCGACAGGCTCCGGCCCATCGACCCCAACCAGCTCCTCGACGGGCTCCGGCTCCTCCACCGGGACAAGCTCCCCGACGGGCTCGGGCGGCTTCCGCCTCGCCCGGCGCGTCGACCTCGACCGGCGCCGCCAGAACCGCCTCCCGCTCGACCTCGTGGATCTCGGCGGGCGCGCCGTCGGTCGACGCCTCGCGCTCGGCGGCCCCGACCTCCGCGACGCCGTCCTTCGTGGCAGCCAGCTCGACGACGTTGTCGCTCTCCGGCGCGACCTCGCCGTAGGCTCCCTCGCGCGCCGGCAGCTGGTGCACGGTGGCCGCCTGCTCCTCCGGCCTCCGCCATGGCGCCCGTCTCACCGAGCGCGGCCATCTGCTCGGCGAGCGCGCCGGCGAGCTCGAACTTGCTGATCACGCCCTGGGCGACGAGCGCCTCGCCCAGCCGCTCGCCCGTTTGACGCTGACGCGTGAGCGCCTGGTCGAGCTCCTCCTGGCTCACGAACCCGCGCTCGACGAAGATCTCCCCGAGACGGCGCCAGCTGGCGCTGTCCTCCGGTCCCGCTGACCCACCGAGCTTCGCCCACTGCTCGGCGACGACGCTCGCGAGCTCCTTCCGGGACACACCGAACCGCTCGACGAGGACCTGGCCGAGCTGTTGTCCCGTCTCGCGCTGGATTTCGAGCGCGACGCGGATCTGGCTCTCCGAGACGAGCCCGCGCTCGACGAAGAGCGCACCGATGAGCCGCGAGGGAAGTGTCTGCGGAGCCGACATGTTCATTTCTATCGGCAGTCCCTCGAACGAGCTATAGGCCAAGATGCTCAGGCCGACGCATCGCCCGCCTGGACGATCCCGTGCTCGTATGCGAACACGACCGCCTGGACGCGGTCGCGGAGCCGCAGCTTCATCAGGATCCGCGCGACGTGCGTCTTCACGGTCGTCTCGCTCACGAACGCCTCGGATGCGATCTCCGCGTTCGACAGTCCGCGTGCGATCAGCCGCAGGATCTCGAGCTCGCGCGCGGTCAACTCGTCGAGGCCGGGTGCCTCGGGTCGTGCGGCGGCGGGCGGGCGGCGGACGAACTCCGCGATCACGCGGCGGGTGACGACGGGCGAGAGCAGGGCATCCCCGCCCGCGACGACGCGGATCGCCTCGACGAGCTGCTCGGGCGGCGTGTCCTTGAGCAGGAAGCCGCTCGCGCCCGCACGGAGCGCCTCGTAGACGTACTCGTCGAGGTCGAATGTCGTCAGGATCAGGATGCGCGGCCCCTGCTCCTTGCCCTCGAGCAGACGGCGGGTCGCCTCGAGACCGTCGACGTTGGGCATGCGGACGTCCATCAGGATCACGTCCGGCTCGGTCTCGCGTGCAGCGAGCACCGCGGTGAGTCCGTCGGCCGCCTCGCCCACCACCTCGATCTCCGGCTCCGACTCGAGGATCATCCGAAAGCCTGCGCGCACGAGCGACTGGTCGTCGACGATCAGCACCTTCGTGGTCACGCATGCCTCCCGAGCGGAAGGCGTGCGCTGACGACGAAGCCGCCGCCGGGACGCGGCCCGGACTCGATCGAGCCGCCGACGAGCGCGACACGCTCGCGCAGGCCCACGAGCCCGTGGCCGCCGCCGTCACCGAGCGGCTCCGAGCTGGCCGTCGTTCGCGACCTCGAGCTCGAGCTCGGAGTCGAGCCACCGCACGGTCACCCATGCCTGTGCCGGGCCGGCGTACTTGAGGGCGTTCGTCAGCGCCTCCTGGATGACGCGGTACGCGGCAAGGTCGATGCCCGGTGCCAGCTCGGAGGGCTCACCCTCGACGGCGAGCTCGACGGGAAGGCCCGCCTCGCTGACCGTGCCGACGAGCACGTCCACGGCGCGCATCGACGGCTGCGGCGAGAAGTCCGCGGTCTCGCCCTGGTCACGGAGGAGCCCGACGAGGCGCCTCATCTCGGTGAGCGCCTCGCGCCCGGTCGCCTCGATCGCCTCGAGCGCGATCCGCTCCCGCTCCTGCTCGGGGTGGAGGAGCCGCCGCACCGCGCCCGCCTGCACGGTCATGACCGAGACGGAATGCGCGATCACGTCGTGGAGCTCGCGCGCGATGCGCTGCCGCTCCTCGGTCACCGCCCGCGTGGCGGCGGCGATCCGCGCGGCCTCCAGTCGCGCCTGGAGCTGGTCGCGCCCACGCCCCGCGGCAGGTCCCGGCGGCCCAGGGGCTGCTTGCGGTCCCGATCCCATCCGACGGACGGTAGCCCACCCCGGCCCTGCGGGCGTCGTCCTCGCGGACGATCCCGCGAGGCCGCGCCCTCGCTCTCAGGCGCTTGCGTAGGCGGCGAGCGCGTCGAGAACCGAACGCAGCCGCCGGCCGTTCTCGGTCAGCCGGTACTCGACGCGGGGCGGCCGCGCGTCGATCACGCGCCGCTCGAGCAGGCCGGCCGATTCGAGCTCGACGAGACGCTGGGCAAGCGTGCGGGGCGGGATCTCGCCGACCGCCTGCTTGAGCTCGTTGAAGCGGCTCGCGCCCTCGGCGGACGCCCAGAGGATCGAGACCGTCCAGCGCCCTTCGAGGAGGCCCGCCGCGCGGCGGACCTCCTCGGGCACGGGACTGCACTGGCGGCAGCGGGTCATGCCGCGATGTGGGGGCGTCGCGACGACGCCGTCGGCTCGAGCGCGATGCCGAGCACCTCGTCGAGCGACATCACCGGATGGAACGCCAGCTCCTCGCGCACGCGCTCGGGCACGTCGTCGAGGTCGGCGCGGTTGCGCTCGGGAATCACCAGGTCGGTGAGCCCGGCGGCGTGAGCCGCGAGCACCTTCTGCTTGAGCCCGCCGATCGGCAGCACGCGGCCCTGCAACGTCAGCTCGCCGGTCATCCCGACCGTGTGCTTCACGGGCCGGCCGGTGAGGAGCGACGCGAGGGCCGTCGCCATCGTGATCCCCGCACTGGGGCCGTCCTTCGGGATCGCACCCGCCGGGACATGCACGTGGAACTTGCGCTCGAACGCCTCCTGGTCGATCCCGAGCCGGTCGGCCTGGGAACGAACCGCCGACAGCGCGATCTGCGCCGACTCCTTCATCACGTCTCCGAGCTGGCCCGTCAGGAGGAGCCCCTCGCCCGGAACCGCGGTCGCCTCGACGAACAGCACGTCGCCGCCCGTGGCGTTGACTGCGAGGCCGGTCGCGACGCCGGGCACCGCCGTGCGCTCCGCTGCCTCGCGGAAGAACTTCTGGCGTCCGAGGGCGTCCCTGACGACCTCGACGTCGACCTCCACGGGAGGCTCCGCCTCCTTCGTGACGATCCACGTGGCCGTCTTGCGCAGGATCGATCCGAGCTCGCGCTCGAGCTGGCGGACGCCCGCCTCGCGCGTGTACTCGGAGATCACCGTCTCCAGCACGGAGTCGGAGATCGAGACCTCGTCCTCCGCGAGCCCCGCCCGCTCCCGCTGGCGCGGCCACAGGTACCCGCGTGCGATCGCGACCTTCTCGTCGGAGGTGTAGCCGTCGAAGCGGATGACCTCCATGCGGTCGAGGAGCGGCCCGGGGATGGTCTCGGCCATGTTCGCCGTCGCGATGAAGAACACCTGGGAGAGATCGACCTCGACGTCGAGGTAGTGGTCGCGGAATGTCGAGTTCTGCGCCGGGTCCAGCACCTCGAGCAGCGCCGCCGACGGGTCGCCGCGCCAGTCCGCGCCGACCTTGTCGACCTCGTCGAGGAGGATCACCGGGTTCATGGTCTTCGCGTCGCGAAGCGCACGAACGAGCCGGCCGGGGAGCGCGCCGATATAGGTGCGTCGGTGGCCGCGGATCTCCGCCTCGTCGCGGAGGCCGCCGAGCGACATGCGCACGAACTCGCGGTTCAGCGCCTTGGCGATCGACTCGCCGATCGACGTCTTGCCGGTGCCCGGAGGCCCGATCAGCGTGAGGATCGCGCCTGCGCGCTTGTCCGGCTCGATGCCACGCTCCTTGCGCAGCTTCGCGACCGCGATGTACTCGACGATGCGGTCCTTGACGTCCTCGAGGCCGGCATGGTCGGCGTCCAGGATCTCGCGCGTCCGCTCCGGGTCGAGCACCTCGTCGGAGCGGACGCCCCACGGGACCGCGAGCAGCCAGTCGAGGTAGCTCCGGATCATCTGCGACTCGGGCGAGCTCTCGCCCATCCGCTCGAACCGGGCGAGCTCCTTGTCGGCCTGCTCGCGCACGGCCTCGGGCATGTCGGCCGCCTCGATCTTCTGGCGGTACTCGTCGACGACCGAGGCGTCGTCCTCGCCGAGCTCCTTGCGGATCGAGTCCATCTGCTTGCGGAGCAGGTACTCGCGCTGCTGCTTCTCCATGCCCGCGTTCACGTCTTCGCGGATCCGCTGCCGGATCTGCATCGTCGAGAGGCGCTCGCGCTGGAAGGAGAGAGCGAGCTCGAGCCGCTCGGTCACGTCAACGGCCTCGAGCAGCTGCACCTTCTGGCCGAAGCTCAGGTCGGGCGAGTAGCCGGAGGTGTCCGCGAGCGGGCCCGGATCCGTGATCGACCGCACGAACGACTGGATGCGGCCGTCGTCGCCGCGCAGCTCGAGGATCTCCTCGACGACAGCGCGGTACTCCGTCTCGAGCTCACGCGTGCGCTCGTCGGTCGGGACGCCGTCCTTGCGCTCCTCGACCTCGACGAGCAGCCGGCCCTGTGGATCGGTCTCGGCCGCGCCGGCGATGCCGCGGTGCAGGCCCTCGATCGCCACGGCCACGGCGCCGCCCGGCAGCCGGACACGATCGGTCACGCGGGCGACCGTGCCCACCGCGGCGAACTCCCCATCGTGCTTCGGCACGAGCAGGACGCGGTCCTCGTCGCCGACGTCGACCGTCAGCGTGACGTTCATGTTCGGGAAGACGACGATGTCCTCGAGCGGGACGAGTAGCAGCTTGGTCACGACGTTTCACACTCCTCGGTCCGTTAGTAGATACAAAAAATATACCTACTATGCCCGAGGCTCCGCACAATCCCGAGTGCAATCCTGACCGGCCTCGTACCGATCCCTCACAAAGCCTTCGCAAGCGGCCGCTCGAATACGGGGGAGGCAGTCCGCGATCCCGAAACGCCTCCCAAGGGATCTCCGGACGGGACGGAAGCGCACTCCGAGGGCGCACACCGACCCAGTGCGAGGGCGCCGTGCGGCGCCCTCGCGCCTCGTCATGGCGACGGTCGACCTGGAGCGGTGTGGATCGGACAGTCGCTCATCGAGTCCGCTGCAGCCGCCGACGAAGTCACGTCGTGGAGCGCGGCCTGGCGCGACCCGGCCCGGCGAGGACGTCCGAGCGCGTGCCGGTGCCCGCGCCGTTGTAGGTCATCACCGCAGCGACGAAGATGCCGCCGCGCCAGACGACGAGGCCCGCATCGTGCCGTGCCGCGTCGATCCAGCCCGCCTTGTGGAGGATGACCACCGAGGGCCGTCGGTCGACGAAGCGGCCGAGCTTGCCCCGGTCGGCGACGTGCGCGAGGACGTAGAGGAGATAGCGGGCCTCCGCGGGGCTCACACCTGTGCCGGCGGACGCGAGCGGTCCGAGCCCGCCGCCCGCCAGCCAGACCGCGCGGAGGAGTCGCGCGAGGTCGGCCGCGGTCGTCGCCTTTCCCACTCCCCATGCCGGCTGCTCGACGATGCTCGCGGGCAGGCCGCGGGACGCCACCTCCCGCGGCGCATCGAGCGACGTTCCGAGGACGTAGCCGCCGTACATCACGGTTCGCTCGAGCCCGGCGGAGCGCATGACCGCATCGACGATCCGGCCGCCGCCGCTCGTCGAGCCGCCGATCGAGACGAGGAGTCGATTCGCGGACTCGTTGTCCGAGGCATCGAGCATCCGGCGGAGCAGCAGGTCCAGCCAGCTCCCGGCGCGCGGCGGGCCGTGCGCGCGAGACAGCACCGCGACCGCGATGGCGAGCTTCAGCGTCGAGGCTGCAGGGAACGTCGCGCGCGCGTTCCACGCAGCGCCGGCACCGGTGCCGAGATCCTCCACGTAGACGGCGGCCGAGCCCGGGAAGCCGGCCGCAAGCCGACGGACGTCGGTCTGGAGCCCGTTGTCGAGCCGCGCCAGGCGGACGCGTGGCCGCGCGGCCCGTGGCAGTCCGAAGACATTGGCCACCGTGTGCCCGCTCCGCCGGCCGGCGGCATCGACCGTCTCGACCCGGATCCTGACCTCCCGCGGCGGGAGATCGACCTCGAGCCGGAAGGCCCGTCGCGTCAGGCGCAGCTTGCGCGCGATCTTGCCGTCGATCCGTACGACCACGCGCTGCGCGCCCGGCGCGGCGCGACCCTCGACGACGCCGTACGAGACCTGGAACGCCGACGGCCGCTCGATCACCGGCGGCGCGGGCGGCACGGCCCGTGGCGGGGTGTCGATCACGGGCGAACCGTAGCCTTGGCCGGGTCGTGCCGATACTCGCCCATCTCGATCTCGATGCCTTCTTCGCCGCCGTCGAGGAGCTCGAGGACCCGTCGCTCCGGGCCAAGCCGCTCGTGGTCGGTGGCGACCCGCACGGGCGCGGGGTCGTCGCGACCGCGAACTACGTCGCGCGCCGGTTCGGCATCCGCTCGGCGATGAGCTCGGCGGAAGCCCTCCGGCGCTGCCCCGAGGTCGTCTTCCTCCGACCACGACATGCGCTCTACCGCCAGTACTCGCAGGCCGTCTGGGCGTGCGTCGAGGAGGTCGTGCCGCGCGTCGAGCGGACGGGGATCGACGAGGGCTATCTCGATCTCGGCTCGGTGCTCGACTCGTTCGCCGGCGCGAGGCGCCTCGCGGAGGCGGTGCGGGTCGCGGTACGGGGCTCGACGTCGCTCTCGTGCTCGCTCGGGGTCTCGACGTCGAAGGTCGTCTGCAAGGTCGCCTCCGACCGGCGCAAGCCGGGCGGCATCACCGTCGTCCCGCCGGGACGCGAGGCCGCATTCCTCGCACCGCTCGCGACGCGAATCCTCCCGGGCGTCGGCCCGCGCGCGGAGGAGCGCCTCGGAGCGGCGGGAGTCACGACGATCGGCGAGCTCGCCGCGCTCTCGAACGACGCGCTGCGCGCGGTCCTCCCCGGCCAGGTCGGCCGGCTGCTCCGCGACCGCGCCCGGGGGATCGACCCACGCGACCTCGAGCTCGATGCCGAGCGGATCTCGATCTCGACGGAGGAGACCTTCGAGAGGGATCTCGCCGACCGCGGCCAGCTCCACGCGGAGCTGCGACGGATGGCGGAGGACGTGGCCGCGCACCTGCGGCGCGATCGGCTCTCGGCCAGGACGGTCACGACCAAGCTCCGCTACAGCGACTTCTCGATCCGGTCCCGCTCGACGACCCTCCCGACACCGATCGACGAGCCCGAGCGGATCGGCGAGCTCGCATGTCGCCTGCTCGACCGCGGGCTCCGCGACCGCCCCGGCGCCCTGCGGCTCGTCGGGGTCGGCGTCTCCGGCCTGACCGCGGCGCGGCAGCTGACGTTCGACGAGCTCTGAGCGAGCCCGGCACGCCCGGGGCCTCGATCAGCCCAGTCGCAGCAGCGGACGCGTGAGACACGTGGGGCCGCCGTCGCCCTTGCGCGAGATCTCGTCGCCCCTGTAGGTGACGACCTCGACACCCGCGCGCTCCATCCGCCGGCGCGTCTCGTCGTTGCCCTCCAGCGCGAGCGCGCGGCGTGGTCCGAGCGCGAGGACGTTCGGCCCCTGCGACTCGAACTCCTCGTCCGGGACCTCGACGACCTCGATCCCGCGCTCGGCGAGGAGCCATATCAGCCGGGTCGGCGCGATCCGCGGGTAGACGAGCGCGAGGTCGCGGTCGAGCGGCGAGATGAAGGACATCAGGTGCATCACCTCGCCCGCCCCGTTCCAGTGCGGAAGGTCGAAGGAGATCACCTCGACGCCGGGGAACGCGTTTCGCAGCGCGTCGATCGCGGCGGGGCTCGTGCGGTAGCCGATCCCCACGAGCAACGTCTCGTCGTCGAGCCAGACCGTGTCGCCCCCCTCGACCGTCGCGGGCAGGTCGATCCGCGCCGCGACGGGGACGCCCGCCCGCTCGAGCGTCGCGACCGTCGCCTCCGGCTCGCCGCGGCGCCCCTGTTTGCCGGGAAGGAGCAGCACGGCCCCGTCCCGCCCGACGAGGGTCGGGTCGTAGGTGTAGATCGCGTCGGGATTGCCCGGGTCGTGCTCCGACACGACGACCTCGGCCCCCGCCTCCTCCAGGAGCTCGCAGAATGCCTCGTGCTCGGCCTGCGCAGCCGCGACGTCCGGCTCGGCGCGCCAGCCGTAGGCCCGCCAAGCGGCGAGCGTCCACGGCGAGGGGGCGGCGCACAAGCACGCGCCGGAGCTCGCCCCACATCGACGTGCTCCCGTACGCGGCCACGGCGCGGCAGGCTAGCCGACGGCGTTCGCCGGGCGTCGCCCCTCGAGCAACACCGCGCGGAGCGCCTCGACGCAGAGCATCCCCATCGCGACCCGCGTCGCGCGCGTCGCGCTGCCGAGGTGCGGTGTCAGGACCACGTTCTCGAGGTCGAGCAGGCCCTCCTCGACGTCCGGCTCGCGCTCGTAGACGTCGAGCGCCGCCCCGGCGATCGTGCCGGCGCGCAGCGCCTCGACGAGCGCCCGCTCGTCGACGACGGGGCCGCGCGCCACGTTGACCAGCACGGAGGAGGGACGCATGGCCGCGAGCGCCCGCGCGTCGATCAGGTGCCGTGTCGCGTCGGTCAGCGGAACGTGAAGACTGACGACGTCGGCCCGGCCGAGCAGGTCGAGCAGGTCGGCGCTGCGCCCGCGCCCCGCGAAGACCGCGTGGGCACCGAACGCCTCCGCAAGTCGGGCCGTCTCGCGTCCGATCCGTCCAGGCCCGACGACGAGCAGCTCCTTCCCGTCGAGGCTCGAGCCGAGCATGAACTCGAGCGAGAACTCCCATTCCGAGCGGCGCCGGATGAACCGGTCTCCCTCGGCGATCCGGCGCAGCAGCGCGACCATGAGGCCGACCGCGAGCTCTGCCGTCGCACGCGTGAGCACGTCCGGCGTGTTCGTGACGAGCACGCCGCGGGCGGCGGCAGCGACGAGGTCGATGTTGTTGACGCCGACCGCGTAGTTCGCGACGACGCGGAGCTGCGGGCCGGCACGCTCGAGATAGGCCTCGTCGACGCGCGCGGTGAGCGCGACGAGGATGCCGTCGGCCCCCTCGGGCCGGTCGACGAGCTCGAAGTCGGTCACCAGGGCGGCCTCGACCTCGGCCGGGACGGGCGCGGTCAGATGGACGGTCGGCCGCGCCATGGGCGGAGCGGAACCGCGCTCGCCTACGACGGGAGCACCCGCGGCCGGTGTCCCGCCGAGTACACGTCCTTGCGCAGGATCAGCCCGTTCGCGAACGGGAACACGTCGATTCCGTCCCACTCGAGGCGGCGGCCCTCGCCGTCGGTCGCGGTCGCCGTCCACTCGCTCACGACGAGGCCGTCGCGCGCGTAGAGCCGCCGGCCGCGGAAGGCGAGGTCGGGCCAGCTCGCGAAGATCCCGCCGATGTGGTCGCGCACGGCGTCGCCCTCGGCACGCTCGCCGGCCGTGTGGTTCTCGAACACCATCCCCGGCGCGTGGAAGGCGACGATCGCGTCGAGGTCGTGCGCGTTCCAGGCCTCGTTGTACCGGTCGATGACGCGCTCGAGCTCGGCCGCGCTGTCCGGGTCGCTCACGGCGTCGAGTATGTCACCCAACGGATGCCCGCGGGTGCTCGCCGCGGCGTCTCACCGAAGCCACCGCCACGCCGATCGAGTCATGCGCTCGGCTTCTGCAGGCCGCCCATCACAGGCCTCGCCGCGCTCAGGCGGGCCTGGAGTCGCCCGCAGGGCGAATCCCGACCAACGGCGCTTCCGGCGGGGCGGCAAACGTCGCTAGCGTCCGGGCTAAGCCCGTCAGGCAATCGAGTGAAAGGGCACAAACATGCGGAAGCACATCTCGCTTCGCGCGGGCATGTTCGTCGCGTTGATCGTGGCGGCGATGCTCGCAGGGGAGGCAGCGAGCGGTGTGAGCGGTGTGAGCGGAGTGGCCGGGGCCGCGTCTCCGGGCGCCGCCGCCTGCACCGAGCTGGCCGACGTCGCACGGGTCAAGGAGGAAACGAGGGCGCCCGAGCCCGAGCTGTACTCGAAGAACGAGGCCAACGCGTACGGCGTACTGAAGGACGAGCCGACGCTGCAGAGCGGCAGCGTCGCGATCCCCGTCGTGTTCCACATGATCTCCGACCACGTGAACAGTGCCGAGGAGAAGGCCCGCTGGAACACGCTGATCGCCGCGCAGATCGCCGTGCTCAACGAGTCTTTCTCGGGTCAGACGAGCCCCGAGGCGGCTGACACGCCGTTCCGCTTCCGGCTCGAGAAGACGACCTGGACGGTGAACAGCGAGTGGTACACCGTCGTGCCGGGCAAGTCCGGCGTCGAGCGCGACATGAAGCAGGCGCTCTACGAGGGCGATGCCCGGACGCTCAACGTGTATGCCGCCAACATCGGCGGTGGGCTCCTCGGCTGGGCGTACTTCCCGAAGGGCTACAACCACGGACGCGACTACATCGACGGGATCGTGATCCTCGACGAGTCGATGCCCGGCGGGGACGTCTTCCCGTACGACGAGGGCGACACTCTCACGCACGAGGCCGGTCATTGGCTGATGCTCGAGCACACGTTCGCACACGGGTGCTCGGCCTCGGGTGACTGGGTCGCCGACACGCCGCGTGAGGCCATGCCCCAGTTCGAATGCACCGAGGGAGCGGACACGTGCTCCGCGCCCGGCGACGACCCGATCCACAACTTCATGGACTACACCGAGGACGCCTGCATGGACATGTTCACCCAGGGTCAGGCCGACCGGATGAGCGACGCCTGGCTGCAGTTCCGGGCCGGAGGCGGAAAGAACTGATCACTCCCGAGCGGAGGCCCCGTCGTGACCTTGCGGCCGGGCCTCACTCGCCCCCCAGGGACGACCGTCAGAGGAGCGCCCGGTGGCGGGCGAGCGCGTCGAGCAGGACGTCGACATCCTCCGCGACGTTGTAGAGGTGAAGCGCGATGCGAAGCTTGTCCTCGCGGGACGAGACGATGATCCGCTGGGCGGCGAGCGTCGCCACGAGCGCGTCGACGTCGGTCGAGCGGACGCAGACGAGCGGGCCACGGCGCCGCGGATCGCGCGGCGTGACGACGGTTGCGCCGAGGGCATCGAGCCCGTCGAGGAGCCGCTCGACCAGGCCGGCGACGTGCGTCTCGATCGCGGGACGCCGGCCTCCTCGACGAGCGACACGCCCGCCACCCCCGCATAGAGAGCGGGCACGGGGGGCGTCCCGGAGTCGAAACGCCTCGCGGTCGCATGCGGCGAGTAGTCGGCGATCGACATCGCGAAGATGTCCTCGTCGGCGAACCAGCCCGTCTGGGTGGGGAGGAGTGCTTCGCGCACCTCGGGCCTGACCCACATGAACCCGAGGCCGGCTGTCCCGAGCAGGTACTTGACCGTGCCTCCGGTGACCGCGTCCGCCCCGAGCGAGCGGACGTCGATCTCGACGCACCGCATGCCTGGTAGCTGTCGGCCAGCACGATCGCACCGGCGGCGTGCGCCGCCTCGGCGATCGACGCGACATCGTGCCGGTGCCCCGGGCGGTAGGAGAGGGTCGTGCAGCAGACGAGCGCCGTCCGCTCGTCGATCGCCTCGGCGAAGCGCTCGGCGAGGATCGAGCCGTCGGCGTCGGGGCGGACGTGGACGACCTCGGCGCCCCGCGAGCTCCTGCGCGTGTGCGATCTGCCCGACCGTGGGGAACTCGTACTCGGAGATCACGATGCGGTTCCGCTCACCGCGCAGGTCGAGCGCTGACACGAGCCCGCTGACCCCCTGCGACACGGAGGTCGTGACCGCGACGTCGTCGGCGTCGGCATGGAGCACGCGACCGATCGCGCTCCGGAACGCCTCGTTCCGCCCCACCCAGAAGTCCCACTCCGCGCCGTTCTCGTCCCAGCCGGCGAGCCAGCCCCTCGACCGCGTCCCGGACCCGGTGCGAGAGGGCGCCCTGGGAGCAGGAGTTGAGGTACGTGGCCGTCTCGAAGATCGGGAACTCGCCGCGGATCGCGGCGCCGACCTTGCCCGTCGGGAGCGTCGCGCTCATGCGGCGATCGTAGCGACCTGCACGTTCTCGCATTCCACCGGCGGCGCCCGCTACCCGGCAACGTGTCCGACCCGGGGTCGCACCCGTCCGCGAGGCGGACGCCGTCGCCGTCGCGGACAAAGGGTGGTGGGCCGTCACGGCGGCGGCCGGGTGCCGTAGCGTTGCCCGAGCGAACGGCCCGAGCCGGTCGACGTCGGCTCGAGCACGAGGAACGGAGGTAGGCGATGGCACGTGTGGCGCCGCTCTCGCGCGACGAGGCTCGCGAGCTCGACGATGCCTTCGCTCCGGTCGAGGAGCGCATGGGCTTCCTTCCGAACAGCATGCTGACGATGGCGCGACGCCCTGAGATCCTGCGTGCCGTCGCGGCTCTCACACAGGCCGCGCGGACGGGGACGGTGTCTCCCGAGCTCAAGGAGCTCGTGGCCCTCGTCGCGAGCACCGCCGCAGGATGCCGCTACTGCGAGGCGCACACCGCCTCCAACGCCACGCGCAGGGGCGCGCAGGCGGCGAAGATCGCGCAGGTCTGGAGCTACGAGAGCAGCGACCTGTTCAGCGACGCCGAGCGGGCGGCCCTTCGGCTCGCCCACCACGCGGCCCTCGTCCCGAACGCCGCGACGGACGAGGACTTCGTCCGGCTCCGGCACCACTTCGACGACGGCGAGATCGTCGAGCTCATGACCATGATCGCGCTGTTCGGCTTCCTCAACCGCTGGAACGACACCCTGGCGACGGATCTCGAGACGACACCGCGCGAGCTCGCCAGCAGCCTGATCGGGCCGGCCGGCTGGGAGCCCGGCAAGCACGCCGCCGGCCCGGCCGGAGCGTGATTCTCCCGGCCGTCGGCTACCGCCCGAGGTAGGCCTTGCGGAGATCCTCGTTCTCGAGGAGGTCGGCTGCCTTCCCCTCCAGCACGATGCGGCCGGTCGAGAGCACGTAGCCGCGGTCGGCGATCGAGAGCGAGACGTTCGCGTTCTGCTCGACGACGAGCATCGCGACGCCCGCCTCGTTGACCTGCTGGATGATCTCGAAGCTCCGCTCGACGAGGAGCGGGGCGAGCCCCATCGACGGCTCGTCCATCAGCAGGAGCTTCGGCTTCGACATCAGCGCGCGGGCCATCGCGACCATCTGCTGCTCGCCGCCCGAGAGCGTCCCCGCGAGCTGCGCCCTCCGCTCGTACAGCAGAGGGAAGAGCGAGTAGACGCGCTCGAAGTCCTCCTTCTCGCCCTTCCCATGCAGGTAGGCGCCCATCTGGAGGTTCTCGAGCACGCTCATCGGGGCGAACAGGCGCCGGTTCTCGGGCACGATCGCCATCCCGCGCGCGATGCGCGAGCTCGTCTTCTGCGTGGTGATGTCGTCACCCTCGAAGAGCACACGGCCCGCGCTCGGCTTGACGATCCCGAGGCACGTCTTCAGCGTGGTCGACTTGCCCGACGCGTTGCCGCCGAGCAGGCAGACCAATTCGCCCGGCTGCACCTTGACGCAGACGTCGTCGAGGATGTGGATTTGCCCGTAGTACGTGTGGACGTGGTCGAACTCGAGCAGCGGCGCCGCCGCCGCAGGCGCTGCAGTCGCCTCCGCCTCCACTAGGACGAGGCCTCCTCCGCCCCGGCGCGCAGTCCCAGGTACGCCTCGATCACCTTCGGGCTCGTCGCGACCTGGTCGAAGGTCCCCTCCTCGATCTTGACGCCGTGATCGAGCGCGACGACGCGGTCCGAGATGCCCTCGACCAGATGCATGTCGTGCTCGATGACGAGGATCGTGAGCCCGAGGTCGTCGCGGAGTTTCGCGATCTGCTCGGTTACCTCGTGCGTCTCTACCGGGTTCATGCCCGCGGCGGGCTCGTCGAGCAGGAGGAGCCGCGCGTTCGTGGCCAGCGCGCGAGCGATCTCGAGCCGCCTCCGGTTGGCGTACGAGAGAGAGTATGCGGGCTGGTTCCACCGGTAGCCGACCAGACGCTGACCGAAGAAGGCGAGCTTCTCCTCGGCCAAGGCGCTGATCTCCCGCTCTTCCCGGCGCATGCCCGGCGTCCGAAGGATCGATCGCACGACTCCCGCCCGGGTGTGCCCGTACTCGGCGGCCATCACGTTCTCCTTGACAGTCATGTTCAAGAAGAGCCGCAGGGTCTGGAACGTCCGGGCCATCCCGCGCTGCGTGATCTTGTAGGGCGGAAGCCCGACGATCGACTCGCCCTCGAAGCACACGTCGCCGGCGTCCGGGCGGTACACGCCGGTGACGATGTTGAAGAGCGTCGTCTTGCCGGCCCCGTTCGGGCCGATCACGCTGACGATCTCGTGCTCGTCGACGTGAAGATCGAGTCGGGAGATCACGTTCAGGCCGCCGAACGCCTTGGAGACGTTCTTCAACTCCAGCACCGGCGCCATCAGACGATCTCCACCTTCGCCTGGCCGAAGAGTCCCTGCGGACGGATGGTCATCACCGCGATGAGCATGAGACCGAGGAGCACCTGCCGCGTGACCGAGGGCTGCTGGATCATCAGGTTCTCCCACACGAACGCGGTGAGGTACAGCGTCGGGACGAGGACGACGATCCGCCACCACCCTTTGAGCTGCACGAGCACCGTCACGCACACGATCAGCAGCAGATAGCCGTACACGGCGAGCCTGCCCGGGTCCTCGGGTATCAGGACCCAGTTCTTGATCACGCCGTCGAGGAAGCCGCCCGAGGTGACTTGACCGCTCGTGCCGCTCGACCACACGCTGCCGACGATCGCGTGGACGAGCAGACCGAAGACGGCGGTGCCCGCGAGTGCGGCGATCCGCTTCGGCCAGGTCTTCATCGTGAGGTACACCGTCGCGATGATCGCCCCGTAGAAGAGGATCCGGGGCAGGTTCGCGGGCGACGTCGGGTCGAGCGCCTGGTTTGCCGCGATGATGACGATCGAGCCGACGATCATCCCGGTGAGGCTCCCGGCTCCACCGAGGATCACCACGGCGTAGATGAGGATCAGCACGGTGGTGCCGAAGTTCTGCGGAAACGCCCCCGTCTGGACGGCGGCGAAGATGCTTCCCGCCAGGCCCGCGATCGCGGCACCGAAGCTGAAGGCCATGATCTTCAGCCGGTTGACCGGCATCCCCATCAGCTCCGCGGACAGAGGATCCTCGCGCGACGCCTTCCAGGCCCGGCCGGTGCGGGACTCGCTCAGGTGGTGGAGCACGACGAGCACGAGCGCCACGACACCCAGCAGGAACCAGAAGTAGTCCCGCGTGGTGTCGATCACGATCCGGCCGCCGAAGAACGTGAGCGGGTCGACGTTGGCCAGGCCGTTCGAGCCGTTGGTGATCCCGGCCGGGTTGGCGGTGTTCGTGAACACGACGAACGCCTGGCCGAAGAAGAGGGTCACGATCGCGAGATAGTCGCCGAGCAGTCTGCGCGACGAGGTGCCCAGGAAGAGGCCGAGCAACGCGCAGACGACCACGACGAAGGGGATCGACGCCTCCGCGTCCCAGTGATGGCTGTAGACGTGGCCGGCCGCCTCGTGCGTGCTCGAGAGGAACGCGTAGAGGTAGGCGCCGAAGCCGAAGAACGCGACGTAGCCGAGATCGAGCAGGCCGGCGAACCCCACGACCACGTTCAGCCCGAGCGCGAGCAGCGCATAGATGAGGATGAAGAGCCCGTAGTTGTAGAGGTTGCCGTTGCTGATCGGCAGGAACGGGACGAGGATCGCCGGCGTGAGAAGCGCGAGCTTTCCCGCCGGCGGCAGACTGCTCCAGCCGCGATGGATCAGGCCGCGGAGACCGGGAAGCTCCTGTCGCCGCTCCTCGGACTGGGAGACCCACTGGTCGACGCCGATCCCGAGGTCCGCGGGTTCGGCCCGCTTGGTGTCCCGTGGCGGCTGTTCGGTCACGTCGTCCCTACACCTTCTGCACCGCGGGCGTGCCGAGCAGACCGGTCGGCCGCACCAGCATCACCGCGATCAGGATTCCGAAGACGACGAGCGGTGACCAGTTGCCGCTCAGGTAGCCGTTCGACCACGACTCGACCAACCCGACGAGCAAGCCGCCGAGCATGGCGCCGGGGATGCTGCCGATCCCGCCGACGACGGCTGCGGTGAACCCCTTGAGGCCGGCGAGAAAGCCCATCAGGTGGTAGATCTGGCTGAAGAGCAGGCCGAACATCACGCCTGCCGCACCCGCGAGCGCGGAGCCGATGAAGAACGTGCCTGCGATCACGCGATCGGTGTCGATGCCCATCATCGCGGCTGCCTCGTGGTCGAACGATACGGCCCGGATCGCCTTGCCGAGCCTCGTGCTGCGGACGAGCACGATGAGCGCGAGCATGAGCGCGATCGCCCCCGCGAGGACGATCAACCCGAGGTACTGGACGAAGACGCCGTTGTCGCCGCCGAGGTGGATGCCGTCGTAGCTGATCAGCGCGAAGCCGTCGTAGTTGCGGTACTGCGAGCCGAACAGGAGCAGCGCCGAGTTCTCGAGGAAGAACGCAACGCCGAGCGCCGAGATCAGCGGCGCGATGCGGGGGGCGTTGCGCAACGGCCGGTACGCGAAGCGCTCGATCGCGAGGCCGAGCAGGCCCGAGCCGATCATCGCGACCGCGAACATGCAGAGGACGAGCAGCACGACGGGGATCGCAGGGTTCAGCGGCCCGCCGAGCAGGGTGAGGACGCCGAAGCCGATGAACGAGCCGATCATGTAGACGTCCCCGTGAGCGAAGTTCAGGAGCTTCAGGATCCCGTAGACCATCGAGTAGCCGAGGGCGATCAAGGCATACAGGCTGCCGAGGATGATCCCGTTGACCGTGAGTTGGAAGAAGAACACCCACGGCGAGGTGCCGGCAGGGGTCGGGCCGAAGTAGACCGCGTACAGCATGAACGCGACCATGACGAGGCCCAGGCCGGTGAGGTTCTGGAGCTGGGTCCGGAGGTTCGGGCTCACGGTCAGGGTCGCAACATTCTCAGAATCCAGTCGTGCCTTCCACGGTTTGCGGCGTCCTCTGGGTCGTGCGATCGGGCCGGCTCTCAGACGTGCGGCCCACCGGGGTGGGCCGCACGTCTGTACGTCGGATGCGGCGTGTCGGCTAGCCGACCCGCTTGAAGCTGCCGTCCGACTGGATCTGATAGATGCCGAACCCTCCGTAGCGGAGGTTGCCGTTCTTCAGGAACACGACCCTCGTGCCGAGCAGGGACGCCTTCTGGCCGATCCTGATCGTGGGGATGTACCTGCGCACCTCGGCGCGCGTGGCCTTGCCGTCGGCGCACGCCTTGGTGATCGCCAGCGTTGCGACCTGGGCCGCAACGTAGCTGGGAGCCCCGAAGAACTCACCGTCGCCCTTGTGGGCCTTCTCGAACGCCGCGACGACCGCAGAGGACGTGTCGACCGGGAAGAACGAGTCGTACGAGCCGGCGATCGTCCAGTCCGGCGAGAACAGACCGTCCGAGCCGAACAGCGCGATGTCGCCCTTCCCCGCGGCCTTGAGCTGCTGACCGAAGGCCTGGGCCTGCGGGGCGAGCTGCCACGGGATGTAGATGACCTGGGTGTTGCCCGGGATCTTCGCGACGTTCGACGAGAAGTCCGAGGCCTGTTGGCTGATCGAGTCGCGGGTGACGCTGACGCCACGCTTCTTCAGGATGGCCTCCACGCCGTCGGCGAGCCCCTGGGAGTAGACCTCCTGGTCGTCGATGACGTACACGCGAGTGGCCTTCAGCTTGCCCGTGATGTAGTTGGCGACCGTCGGGGCCTGCACGCCGTCGTTCGGCACCGTCCGGAAGAAGAACCCGATGCGGTTGCCGTCCGTCTGGCCGTCGGTCAGCGAGACGCGCGTCGCAGAGCCGGAGATGAACCCGAGCCCGCCGTTCTTGTAGGCGGACGTCGAGGCGACGACCTCCTGGCTGCCGGCCGGGCCGACGACCGCGAGCACCTGCGAGTTCGACGCGAACGCCTGTGCCGTCGACACGGCGAACGACGTGTTCACGCCGAGCTGGGTGTCGCCCTGGACGATCTTGATCTTGCGGTTCTTGTTCGCCTTGAGCTTGTTCCAGTTGTTCACGAAGAACTGAGCCCAGTGCAGCTGCTGTACGCCGATCGACGCGGCAGGTCCGGTGAGCGGCGCCGCGACCCCGATCGTGCGGGTGCTGCCGCAGGTGATCGCTGCCGCCTGCGACGCCGCCTTGGCGGTGGAGCCGGAGGTCTGCGCGAACGCGGCGGCCGCGAAGACGAGTGCCAGCACCGGCACCCCGACGAGCGTGAACTTCGACCTCATCCTTTACCCTCCTGTTGAGCTGGTGCCCCGCTCCCCGCGCTCATGGCGTGGATCGGGCGGCAGGATCGCAGGTCCGGAATGCGGGCTGCGAGCGTGAGCTCGAGCCCTGTTCATTCCGTCATCCCGACGTTCCTCCTTGCTGGTGGCCCATGCAAGCCTTCTGACGTCGGAAACCGGGATCCGTTTGCCGCCGATCGACGGCCTCGCCGCAGCGGGCCCGACGTCCACCCGCACCGACAACTGTTGCATCACACCCTGTGACATGTCAACGACGCACGAAGGTTCGGATTACCGCCGTACCGGCTCCCGGTGCCGCGGCTAGCGTGGCGCCGTGACTGCCGTCGTCGAAGCGATCGACCTCCACCGGACGTACCGGACGACGACCGGCACGTTCCGCCGACGCTCGCTCGAGGTGGAGGCGGTGCGCGGCGTCAGCTTCGCGATCGAGGAGGGCGAGCTCTTCGGCCTGCTCGGCCCGAACGGCGCGGGCAAGACCACGACGATCAAGATGCTGATCACGCTCCTGATCCCCACGTCGGGGCAGGCGCGGGTGCTCGGACGCGACGTCGTCGAGGATGCGCGGTGGGTCAGGGAGCGCATCGGCTATGTCTTCGGCGGCGACCGCGGGCTCTACGAGCGGCTCTCGGCGCTCGACAACCTGCGCTACTTCGCCGAGCTGTACGGCGTCGATCCGCACCGCCAGCGGGCGCGCATCGGAGAGCTGCTCGAGCTGGTCGGGCTCGACGGCCGCGAGAAGGAGCGTGTCGAGGGCTACTCGCGGGGCATGCGGCAGCGGCTCCACATCGCCCGCGGGCTCCTCCACGACCCACCCGTGATCTTCCTCGACGAGCCGACGATCGGCGTCGACCCGGTCGGCGCGCGCGAGCTGCGGCAGACGATCTTCGGTCTCAGGGCCGCCGGCAAGACCGTGCTCCTCACGACGCACTACATGTTCGAGGCGGACGCGCTCTGCGACCGGATCGCGGTCGTCACGCGCGGGAAGATCGTCGCGGAGGGCACACCGCGCGACCTCAAGGACCAGGTGTCGGACGGCGTCGTCGTCGAGATCGAGGTCTACGGGATCGAGAACGGCAGGGTGGAGTCGCTCCGCGGGCATCGAGGGCGTCACGTCCGTTGCGGTCGAGGACCGCGACCAGGCGCAGGTCGTGGTCGTGCAGGCGCAGGTGGGCCACGAGCCGACCCACGACGTCCTCGCGCGCCTGGACGGCGTCTCGCTGGGCCGCGTCACCACGCGCGAGCCGACGCTCGAGGACGCCTACGTCGCGCTCGTCACGGAGGAGCCGGTCGCGGCGGATGGCTGACGACGAGGTGGCGCGGACGGGCTGGGGCTCGTCGCTGCGGCTCGGGCGGGTCCTCGGCATCGGGTTCGCGCTCCACCTGAAGATGATGATGCGCTCGTCGTTCGACGGGCTGCTCGGCGTCCTCTGGCCGCTCTTCTTCGCCACGATCGCGTTCCTCATGTTCCGCGCCGGGGCGGGCGGGGAGTCGCTCGTATTCGCGTCCTTCGGCGCGGCGGTGATGGGCATCTGGTCGTCGACGAGCACCTCGGCCGGATCGGCGCTGCAGCGCGAGCGCTGGCACGGCACGCTCGAGCTGCTCGTCACGGCACCCGTCCACTTCGCGACCGTCCTGCTCCCGGTGACCGTCGCGATGGCCGCGATGGGGCTCTACTCGATGGTCGCGACGCTGCTGCTGAGCCGCTTCGTCTTCGGCGTCGACCTGCCGTTCGAGCACCCGTTCGCATTCGCCTTCGCGGTCGTGGCGACCGTCGTCTCGATCGGCGCGATGGGGTTCCTGCTCGCGGTGTCGTTCGTCCGCTACCGCACGGCGTGGGCGCTCGGGAACCTGCTCGAGTACCCCGTGTGGCTGATCGCGGGCTTTCTCGTCCCGCTGACCCTGCTGCCCGAGTGGGTGCGACCGATCTCGTGGCTGCTCGCACCGACGTGGGGCGTCGACGCGATCAGGGACGCCGCCTCGGGCGGCGGCGCCTGGCCCGAGATCGCGCTGGCGCTCGCGCTCGGCGCCGTCTATCTCGCCGTGGGGATCGCCGTCCTCGAGTCGGTGCTCACGAGCGCCCGCCGCGCAGGGAGCCTCGCGCTCGCATGACGTCGCTACGGATCTTCTTCGTCGGCGGCCTGATCAGCTTCCGCGCGCTCTTCTCCTTCCTGCGCCCGGAGATCTACATCCCGTCGATGCTCGTCGCGCCGATCTTCCAGATCCTCCTCTTCGTCTACATCGGACGCTCGGCCGGCCTCGAGTCCGACGAGTTCTTCGTGATCGGCAACGCCGTCCAGTACGCCGCGATCCCGTGCCTCTTCGCGATGACCTTCACGATCGGGGGAGAGCGGTTTCAGCACACGCTCGGGTACATCCTCGTGAGCCCCGCGCCGCGACTGCCCCTCTTCCTGGGACGCGCCCTGCCCGTCGTCGTCAACGGGTTCTTCGTCGCCGCCTTCTCGCTCGTCGTGGGCGGGGTGATCGTGGGCATCCACGTGCCGGCCTCGTCGATCGCGCCGCTGGCGCTCGCAACCGCCATCTGCGCCTTCTCGTGCACCGGCCTGGGTCTCACGGGCGCGGGGGTCGGCCTCCTGATGCGCGAGCAGGCGGTGCTGGCCAACATCATGTTCGGCGTGCTGCTGATCTTCACGGGCGCGAACGTGCCCGTCGACACCCTCCCCGGGTGGATGCAGTCGATCTCGGCCGTGCTCCCGTTCACGCACGGGATCGACGCCGCGCGCCAGGTCGCCGACGGAGCGTCCCTGTCGGACGTCGGAGGACTGCTCGCGACGGAGGTCGCGCTCGGGGTCGCCTACGGCGCGCTCGGGTACCTCTTCATCCGGAGCGCCGAGCGGCTCAGCCTCCGGTACGCGACCCTCGACCGCGCGTAGCGCGCGCATGCGCGGCACCGGGCTTACACAGCGTTTACGTTCGTCCACCCGGTTCGCTAACGCAGACCTGTGACGATCCCGCCGTGAAGCCGCTCGTCGTGCTCGTCGCCGTGTGCGCGGCGCTCGTCGTCGCAGGGCCGTCGGCCGCCTCCGGCCGCGTCGTCGAGCGCGGCGTCGTCCAGTCCGTCGGCCCTGCCGACGTGGTGCTGCGCGCGCTCGACGGGAGCGAGGTGACGGTCGCCGTCGGACCGGAGACGCGCATCCGGCTCAACGGGCAGGCGGCGACGCTGGCGGCGATCCGGCAGGGGTTCGTCGCCGAGGCAGTGATCACGGGTGATGGACCGGCCGTCGTCGTCCGCGCCTTCGGACGCGTGACGCAGCCGGCGATCGTCGGTGACCTCGTCCGGGTCGGGAAGCGCGTTCTCGTCCTGCGGCGCGATACCGGCACCCGGCTCCGGACCGCCGTGACCCGGCAGACGCGCGTCTGGCGCGGCGGCGCGCGCGTGGCGCTCCGCGCGCTCCGTCCGGGGATGCGCGTCCAGATCGTCCGCGCGCCGAACGGCACGGCGCGGATCGTCCTGATCCTCCCAGGGATCGGCGCCTGAGGTGCTCCGCGGCGGGACCATCCTCGTGATCGAGGACGAGGAGGACATCGCCTCGATCGTCCGCGCCTACCTCGAGCGGGACGGGTTCCGCGTCGTGTGGGCGGCGCGCGGCACCGAGGGCCTCCAGGAGCTCGAGCGGAACGACGTGCGGCTCGCCATCCTCGACCTCCAGCTCCCCGACACGGACGGCTTCGACCTCTGCCGCGCGATCCGCTCGAGCTCGCGGCTCCCGGTGGTGATGCTGACCGCGCGGGACGACGAGGTCGATCGCGTCACCGGCCTCGAGCTCGGCGCGGACGACTACGTCACGAAGCCGTTCTCGCCGCGCGAGCTCGTCGCGCGCGTCCACGCGGTGCTCCGGCGCGTGGAGCCCGCGACCGAGGACGACGTCCTCGAGGCCGGCGACATCGTCCTCGATCGCCGGTCGCGCACCGCCGCAGTCGAGGGAACGGTCGTCGAGCTCACGGCGCGCGAGTTCGACCTCATCTGGCATCTGGCCGAGCGGCCCGGGATCGTCGTCGGCCGCGAGCGCATCCTGGAGCGGGTCTGGGGGCTCGCCTTCCCGGGCGGCACCCGCACGGTCGACGTCCACGTCGGCCAGCTGCGCCGCAAGCTCGACCGGCCGGACCTGATCCGGACCGTGCGCGGCGCCGGGTACAAGCTGGTTCAGCGGTGAGCCTCCGGTCACGTCTCTTCCTCGGCATCGCGGGAACGGTGCTCGTCTCGCTCGTCGTCACCGTCGTCGCCGGCGCCCTGCTCACGCGGCGCTCGCTCGAGCACGCCGGCATCCAGGCGCTCGAGCGGCAGGTCGAGCTGATCGCCGCGCAGCGGGCGGAGAACCCCGCCCGCAGCACCCAGGCGGAGCTTGGCCAGTTCCTCGCGACCGACGAGCAACGGCTCGCGATCCTCACCCCGGCGCAGGCCGAGCTCCTGCTGCCCGAGTCGGGCGCCGCGCGCCTGCGGTCGGGCGCCGTGGCGAGCGGGAGCGTCGAGGTGCGCGGCACGCGCTTCCTCTACGCGGCGAAGCGGAACGGCGACGAGGCGATCGTGCTGCTCCGCCCCGCCTCGCGCCAGGCGGCCGACTGGACGCCGTTCGCGCTCGGGCTCGGGCTCGCCGGGCTCGTCGGCGCCGCCCTCGCCGCCGTTGTCGCGCTCTTGCTGTCCCGCGCCGTGGCGAGGCCTATCACGCGGGTGGCCGACGCGAGCCGCGCGCTCGCGGCAGGCGAGCATCCCGAGCCGCTCCGCGCCTCCGGCCCGCGTGAGGTCGCCGCGCTGGCCACCTCGTTCGACCACCTTGCAGCAGAGCTGGCACGCACGCAGGAGGCCGAGCGTGCCTTCCTCCTGTCGGTCAGCCACGAGCTGAAGACGCCGCTCACCGCCATCCGCGGCCACGCGGAGGCGCTCCAGGACGGCGTGCTCGAGCCCGCCGGCGCAGGGACGGTCATCGAGCGCGAGGCGAGGCGGCTGGAGCGGCTCGTCGGCGACCTGCTCGACCTCGCACGGCTGCGCCGGCGCGCGTTCTCGGTCCAGTCCGAGCGTCTCGACCTCGGGGACACGGCGGTTGCCGCATTCGAGCGACACGAGGCCGCCGCCAGATCGTTCGGGGTCGGGCTGCAGGCGATGGCCGAGCCCGAAGCCGTCGCGGTCGGCGACCCCGACCGCGTGCTCCAGGCGCTCTCGAACCTGGTCGAGAACGCGCTCCGGTCGACTCCGGCAGGGGGCACCGTGCGGATCCTCGCCGCGCCCGGCCGCCTCGAGGTGGTGGACGACGGACCGGGCATCGACGAGGCCGACCTGCCGCGGGCCTTCGACCGCTTCTACCTCTACGACCGCCTACGCGCCGAGCGCCGCGTCGGCACGGGGCTCGGCCTCGCGATCGTCCGCGAGCTCGCCGAGGAGATGGGAGGCTCGACGCAGGTGCGCAGCGCGCCGGGCGTCGGCTCGACGTTCACGATCGAGCTCCCGCTTCCCGCCGGCGCCGCCGCCCGCACCGCCGGCGCTCGGCCGGCCTTCGTCCTGATCTCGCGGTCCTAGTCCCGGCAGCCCGTCCTCGTCCCGGGTTCGGCTTTCCGCACCGTCGCGGCTCGCCGGGACGGCTACGGTGGGCGGCGTGAGCATCCGGCTCTTCGGGATCGGCTGGCTCTTCCACCTGAAGGGCCTCACGAACTCCCTGTTCTTCGTGCTCGTCTCGGTGCTCCAGCCGGTGATCTTCGCGTCGATCGCGTTCTTCATGGTGGAGTCCGGCAACCAGTCGGGCACCCTCCTCTACGTGGCGCTCGGAGCGGGGCTGATGGGGATCTGGTCGGCGACGTTGTTCGGCTCGGGCGGGGCGATCCAGTGGCAGCGCTGGCAGGGCACCCTGGAGCTGATGGTCGGCGCACCGCCGCCGTTCGTCGCCATCCTCCTCCCGCTGACCGTGGCGACGTCCACGATCGGCATCTACTCGGTGGTGGCGACCCTCGCGTGGGGCCGGCTCTTCTTCGGGATGCCCCTCGACTTCGCGCATCCGTTCCAGCTCGCCGTCGCGCTGCCGACGACGATCCTCAGCCTGGGGATGCTGGGGCTCGTCCTTGCGTCCACGTTCATCCTCTACCGGAACGCGAACGCGTTCTCCAACCTCCTCGAGTATCCCGTCTGGCTCGCGACCGGGTTGCTCGTGCCCCTGTCGCTGCTTCCCGGCTGGGTGACGCCGATCTCCTGGGTGCTGTCACCGACGTGGGGCATGCGGGCGGTCCGGGACGCGGCGTTCGGCGGTGACGCGTGGCCGGAGATCGGGCTGTGCGCCGCGCTCGGGCTCGTCTACCTCGGGCTCGGCGCCCTCGCGCTGCACAACTTCGAGCGGCTGGCCCGCAGCCGCGCGACGCTCTCCCTGACGTGAGCGCCTCGGTACGCGTCTTCTTCGTCGGCGGCGGCGATCTCGTATCGCGCGCTGTTCAACTGGATCCAGCCCGGCATCTACCTCGCCGACGATGCTCGGCAGCCCGCTCTTCCAGATCCTCTTCTTCACGTACCTCGGCCGGTACGCGGGCTCGCAGGACGACGCGTTCTTCATCGTCGGCAACGCCATCCAGGTCGCCGCCATGGCGGGGATCTACGGGATGACGATGGGCATCGCGAACGAGCGCCAGTTCGGGACGCTGCAGCAGCTGCTCGCGACGCCCGCGAACCGCTCGCCATCTTCTCGGGCCGGGCGCTGCCGTTCATCGCCAACGGGCTCGTCGTCTCGGCGTTCGGGTTCGCCGTGTCGTGGCTCCTGCTCGACTTCCGGCCCGCCGAGGGCAGCGTTCCCGCGCTCGCCGTCGCGGTGCTCGTCACGACGTGCTCGTGCGTCGCGCTCGGGATGCTGATCGGCTCGATCGGCCTGCGCGCGCGCGACGTCTTCTTCGGCGCGAACCTCGTCTACTTCCTCATGCTGCTCGTCTGCGGCGTCAACGTCGCGAACGACGACCTGCCCGGGTGGCTCGGCGCGATCGGCCGCTGCCTCCCGCTCACGCACGGGATCGAGGCGGCCCGCGAGATCGCCGCCGGCGCCTCGCTCGGCGACGTGGCCGGCCTGCTCGTGGACCGAGGCGCTGATCGGTCTCGCGTATGCGACCGCCGCGTACGTGCTCTTCCGCGTGTTCGAGGCGGAGGGTCGTCGCCGTGCCTCGCTCGAGACGTACTGAGCCCGCCTGGATAGGCTCCGCGTCGTGGAGACCGGGCTCGCAGGGCAGGGCGTCGTGGTCACAGGCGCGTCCGGCGGGATCGGCGCCGCATGCGCGCGGGCGTTCGCCGCCGAGGGTGCGCGCGTCCTCGTCCACTACCACCGCGGCGCGGAGCGGGCGCGGGGGCTCGGCGGAGGAGCTCGGCGGAGCGCCGGTGTCGCAGGCCGACCTCACCGTCGAGGCCGACGTCGAGCGCCTCTTCGCCGAGGCGCGGGACGCGCTCGGCACGGTCGACGTCTGTGCGGCCGTGGCGGGCGTCTACCCCTCCCAGGACCTGCCCGCGTGGGAGCTCGACCTCGCCCGCTTCGAACGGACGATCGCGCAGAACCTGACGGCGACGTTCCTCACCGCACGGGCCTTCCTGCGCGGCCTCGCCGACACGGGCCGCGGGGCGCTCGTCCTCGTCGGCTCGACGGCGGGGCGCTTCGGCGAGGCGGGGCACGCCGACTACGCCGCCGCGAAGGCGGCGATCCAGGTCGGCCTCCTGCTCTCGCTGAAGAACGAGGTGGCCCGGATCGGCCCCCGTGTGCGGGTCAACGCAGTCGCGCCGGGCTGGACGGTGTCGCCGATGACGCGCGGCCTGCTCGGGGACGACGACGTCGAGCGGATCACGCGGACGATGCCGCTCCGCAAGGTCGCCGCGCCCGAGGACGTCGCAGCCCAGGTCGTCGTGCTCGCGTCCGAGCGGCTGTCGGGCCACGTCACCGGCGAGCTCGTCACGGTCGCGGGCGGGATGGAGGGCCGAGTCGTCCACCCGGACGGCTGAGCGGGGCGCTACAGACCCGCCGGGTTCCTGCCGATGGAGGGAGCAACTCCGGGTCGGGAACTGACGGCAATCGCTTCCGCGGCCGACGGAGTGGAGAACGGGGCGGCGAAGGCCGCCCCCTCTCCGTTCTCACCGGACCCGGGACCGCGTGCGGGATTACCCCGGAGGGGTGATGGGCCGGGCCCCGGCGCGCGCCGATGACCGCTTCGCTCACCGGACGCCGCTCGGGCGCGAGGGGGGCCGGCGTCCATCGTCCGGAGCCGGTTCGTGTCGGAGCGGGGCCCGGCGGCAGGCCCCGCTTCGCCCGACGCTCGGCGAGCGACACCGGCTCCGTCCCGGATGTCCAGTGATGCTGCCGGCGCGGGGGACGCACGGACGCGGGGAGCGCCGACAGGTGGACACATTGGCGCGACGGAAGCCGCCGCGATGCGCCGCTTCGCAGCCGCCCGGGGGCGCGACGGACATCCGTGACGGAGCACTAGCATGGCCGATCCGTGAGCCGCTTCCTCGAACGCCTGCGCACCGGCCCGCCGCTCGTCGCCGACGGCGGCACGGGAGCGTTGATCTCCCAGGCCGTGCCCGGCCTCCGCTGCCCCGAGGAGGCGAACATCCGAGCGCCCGAGAGCGTCGTCGCCGTCCACGCGAGCTACATCGCTGCCGGCGCCGAGCTGATCGAGACGAACACCTTCGGGGCGAACCGCCGCAAGCTCGAGCGGGTACAGCTCGACGGGTCCTTCGAGCAGATCAACTCGGCAGGCGTCCGCCTCGCCCGCGAGGCGCGCGAGGTGGCCGGCCGCGACGTCTTCGTCGCGGGGTCGATCGGACCGCTCGGCGAGCTCGAGGTGTTCGACGCGTCCGAGCACGGCCCGCTCTACGCCGCCCAGGCACAGGTCCTCGAGGGACGCGGCGTCGACCTGTTCATGGTCGAGACGTTCTTCGACCTCGAGGAGCTCGTCGTCGCTGTCGAGGCGGTACGGGGCGCCTCGTCGCTCCCGATCGTCGCCCTCCTGACGTTCGACGACGAGGCGGAGATCACGGGCGGCGTCGGCGCCGAGGTCGCAGCACGTCGGCTCGCCGAGCTCGACGTGGCTGCGATCGGGACGAACCACGGGGCCGGGCCGACGGTTGCGCTGCGGGCGCTGCGCGGCATGCGCGTCTCCGGCCTCCCGCTCGCCGCGCTCCCGAACATCGGCCTCGCGAGCCTCGGCGGGCGGCCGCGTCGTGTATCCGCACTCGACGCCCGACTACTTTGCGGCGTTCGCCCTGCAGGCGGTCGACCTGGGTGCACGGATCGTCGGGGGCTGCTGCGGGACGACGCCCGCGCAGATCGAGGCGGTCCGCGAGGCGTTCGACGCGGGCCGCGTCGCGCGCGCGACGATCGAGGTCGACGAGCCGGAGCTCGCACCCGCGCCGACCTTGCTGGCGGCGGAGACCGGGCTCGCCCGCGCGCTCCGCGAGCGCGAGTGGGTCGTGTCCGTCGAGCTCGATCCGCCGAAGGGCGGCTCGCTCGACGGCCTGATCGAGACCGCACGCGCCATCCGGGCGTCCGGGAGGGCGGGCTACGTCGACGTCAACGACAACCCGATGGCGCGGGCGCGGATGAACGCCCTGATGACGTCCGTCACCCTCCAGCGCGAGGTCGGGATCGAGACGATCCCGCACGTCACCCCGCGCGACACGACGGTGATGGGACTGGAGGGCGTCCTGCTCGGCGCCCACGCCGAGGGTGTCCGCAACATTCTCGCCGTCACGGGCGATCCGCCGCACGTCGGCGACTACCCGGGCTCGCGCGGCGTGTACGAGGTCGACTCGATCGGGCTCGTGCAGCTGCTCTCCGCGCTCAACCGGGGCGAGGACTACGTGGGCAAGGCGATCGACGCGCCGACGTCGTTCCACGTCGGCGTCGCCGTCAACCCGTCGGCCGACGACCTCGACCTCGAGCTCGACCGCTTCCGCCGCAAGGTCGACGCGGGAGCGCACTTCGCGATGACGCAGGCGCTCTTCGACCTAACCCTGCTCGACCGCTTCGCCGAGCGCCTCGGCGGGTGGCCGATCCCGGTCCTGGTCGGCGTGTGGCCGCTCCGCAGCCACGCGATGGCGCTGCGCCTCCACAACGAGGTGCCCGGGATCAGCGTCCCCGAAGCGGTGCTCACCGCGCTCGAGGGCGCGGGCGCGGACGCGCCGGCGGTCGGGCTCGAGCTCGCGCGTGAGCTGGTCGAGGGCTCGCGCGCCCGCGCGGCCGGGATCTACGTGATCCCGCCCTTCAAGCAGCCGCTCGCCGCGCTCGACCTCTTCTCCTAGGCACGGCGGCTTCTCCTAGGCACGGCGGCACCGGTGCTCTACGCTCCGGCCAAGCGTTCGGAGGGAGAGTCGCGTGGACCGACCTGCTGGCGCTGCGGCAGGCACGCCCGTCACGGGTGCAGCCGACAGGACCGTCCTCGACGACCCGCGCACGTACGACTACTCGCAGCCGACGCGAACCTGCGACGTCGTCATGAAGGGCGGGATCACGAGCGGCGTCGTCTACCCGCACGCGCTCTGCGAGCTCGCGCGAACCTATCGGTTCGCGAGCGTCGGCGGGACGTCGGCGGGCGCGATCGCCGCCGCGGGTGCCGCCGCGGCGGAGCACGGCCGCGAGCACGGCGGCTTCGAGAAGCTCGCCGCGCTGCCCGCGTGGATCGGCGGGGGCGACAACCTCTTCCGGCTCTTCCAGCCGCAGCCCGCCACCGCGCCGTTCTTCCACCTCTTCACCGCGGGCCTCGGGCGGACGGGCGCAGGTAGGTGGATCCGCATCGGGGGCGCCGCGCCGCGGAGGTTCCCGCTCACCGCGGCCGTCGGCCTGGCTCCCGGCGTCGCGCTCGTCGTCCTCGCGCTGTGGGCCGGATCCGGGGCGCTCGCGGCGTACGCGGTCGCGGCCGGGTGCCTGCTCGCGCTGCTCGGGCTCGGCGTCGCCCTCGGCCTCCGCCTCGCACTCGGGCTGCCGAAAGCGCTCGGCGAGAACGGCTTCGGTCTCTGCTCGGGGCTCTCGCCCGAGGGGAGCCCGACACCGGCGCTCACCCCGTGGCTCACCGGCCTCGTCGACGGCCTCGCGGCGAAGGACGGGCCCGCAGCTGGGCCGCTCACCTTCGGCGACCTGCGCGCGAAGGGGATCGACCTCCAGATGATGACGACGAACGTCACGCACCGCCGGCCGCAGCGGATGCCGTGGACGAACCGCGAGCTCTTCTTCGACCCTGCCGAGCTGCGGTGTCTGTTCCCCGAGCGGATCGTCGCCTGGATGGAGGCACATCCACCGGCGACGGGAGAGGGCCGCAAGGGCGAGCGGGCCCGTCGCCGCCTCGCGGCCCTGTCCCCGCTGCGCCCCCTCCCCGCCCCCGACGACCTCCCGGTCGTCGTCGCCGCGCGCATGAGCCTGAGCTTCCCGCTCCTCGTCAGCGCCGTCCCGCTGCACGCCCTCGACCTGACGCGCCGCGACACCCGCGAGGCGGTCGAGGCGGTGGAGAGCGGCCGGCAGCCCGCGCACCCGCTCGTCGCCGAGGTGTGCTGGTTCTCGGACGGCGGCATCACGAGCAACTTCCCCGTCCAGTTCTTCGACGCGCCGCTTCCCACGCGGCCGACCTTTGCGATCGACCTCGACGGCTTCCATCCCGACCATCCGCGGCGCCCCGACGAGAGCGCCAACGTCTACCTGCCCTCGACGAACGCCGGCGGTCTCCTCGACACCTGGCACCGAATCGACCCGAAGCCGGGGCTCGCGAGCCTCGCCGGGTTCGTCTCCGGCATCGTGCGAACGATGCAGAACCATGTCGACGCGTCGCTCACGCACCAGCCCGGCTACCGCGACCGCATCGTCCACGTCCACACGGCCCGCGACGAGGGCGGGATGAACCTGACGATGCCACCCCGGGTGATCGACGCACTCACGTTGCGCGGTCGGGCTGCCGGCCGCGCGCTCGTCCGGCGGTTCGCAGAGACGCCCGGCACCGACTCCGGGCTCTCCTGGGACAACCACCGCTGGGTGCGCTACCGCAGCACGGTGGCCGCGCTCGCCGAGCAGCTCGAGCGCTTCGGCCGCGCCTGGCGGTCGGATCCGGTCGGGGAGCGGTCCTACCGGGAGCTCGTCGACCGCGGCGGCGAGGTCGGCCCCGCCGGCTACCGCCTCGCCTCGGACGCGCAGCGGGCGCTCGCCCTCGCGATCACCGAGCTCCTCGCCGAGGCGGGGGAGCGTTCCGAGGAGGCCGACACGCCGCTCGACCGAGGCGCTCCGCGCCCCGAGCCCGTCGCCCGCATCGTGCCCGGCGATTGACGACGACTAGCGGACGGCACAGGCGGTCGAGAGCGGCGGCCCGACGTTCTCGAGCGCGCTCTCGACCTCCTCGTTCGGAACCGCGAACCCGTCGTCGGAGCCGCGCCGCTCGGCGAAGATGGTCCCGATCACCCGGCCGTCGCGGTCGACGATCGGCCCGCCCGAATTGCCCTCCTTCACGTTGCCCCTCAGGGCGACGATCGTCCGTCCGAACTCGAGCTTCCCGTAGACGTTGCGCGTGCCGATCTTGGCCCGGCGCCCCATGCGCACGGGCGTCACGCGATACGGCCCGTTCTCCGGGAACCCGAGCAGCGCGGCCGGCTCTCCCCGCTCCGGGCTCGCCTGCGCGAGCGCTGTCCCGGGCAGCCGGGGCACGCTGAGGATCGCGACGTCGTTGCGCGCGTCGAACGAGACGACGCGCGCGCCGTACGACCGCCCGCCGTGGCGGTCGATCACCGGCTTGCTGACGCCCGCCACGACGTGCGCGTTCGTGACGACCAGCCCCGAACGCACGATCCAGCCGGACCCCTCGACTCCGAGCCCGCACGCGTATCCGCGCACGCGGACGACCGAGGGGCGAGCAGCGCGCACGGCGCGGGCGGCGACTATCGCCGGATCCGGTGGCGCGACGCCCGCGGCCGGTCCGACGATCGCCGCGAACGGATCGATCCGCTCGACCGCGTCCATCACGCGCGACGGCGGCAGTGCCTCCGTCAGCGCCGAGACGATGCGCGACTCCTGCGCGACCCGCCGCAGCTCGGTCTGGCCCGGCAGGTAGAGGAGCACGGCGCCGACCGTCCAGCAGATCGCGATGCCCGTGAACAGCCCGAGCGCGCTCCCGCCTGCGGAGTCCAGCCAGCGAAGCGGCGGGAGGATCGAGATCAGCCCGCGCGCGGAGTGACCGACGAACCCGCCCGCCATCTGTCCGAGCATCCCGCCGATCGCCGCACCCCCGAGCGCCACGAGCGGGACGTATGGGCTCGAGTCGCCGACGATCACCGGGGCGAAGCGCGCGCCGAGGAGCGCACCTGCCACGAGCCCGGCCAGCGAGAGCGCCCCCGTGAGGAGCCCACGCCGGAAGCCGCTGACCGCGGTGAGTCCGATTACGAGCACTGCGATCCAGTCGGCGCCGTTCACGCCGGAAGTCTGCCCGCACCTCCGGCGCGCGCCCCGGCTCGCCGCACCGCCGCTACAATCTCGCGGCGCTCGGGGGCGTAGTTCAGTTGGTTAGAACGCCGGCCTGTCACGCCGGAGGTCGCGGGTTCGAGTCCCGTCGCTCCCGTCCCGATTTGCAGGCATTTCGTGCCGGCGCCGAGATTCCGAGCCGGCGCCGGACCCAAAATGTCAGCGCCGTGTCAGCGGACAAACCTCGCCGAGCGATGCGAATCCGCAAAGCCCACGGCGAAGCTCTTCAGCTGGCGGCGGAGTCCCGAGCGATGCGCCGAGGCACTTGATGGCCGGGCGCGAGAGGCGTAGAACCCGCGTAGCTATTTGCCAAGGAACAGGAGAACGCATGATCGGAGTCATCGTCACCATCGGTCCAGGAGAGAACCTCGACCGCCAACGCGCCTCAGCGGTCGCCGAACAGGCGGCACCCATGTTCGAGGGCATGGGCGGCCTTCGAAGCAAGGTGTTCATGTGGGACGACGAGACCGAGACGGTCACCAATACCTACGTGTGGGATTCGGAGCAAGCCGCCCGGGCATTCTTCACGCCGGACGTGAAGGCGCAGATCATCGAGCTCTACGGCGTCGAGCCACAGGTGCGGTTTGCCGAGGTGTCGGCGCTGATTGACAACACGGTCGGCGTCGCATAGGCGCAACGTTTACGGTCAGGTTTCTCACGCCTCGTCGATGACTAGCTTGTCGACGGCACCGAAGCCGTGCTCGAGCAAGCGGGCCCGTGCCTCGTCGCGTCCGCGACCAGACGGAGCTCCAGGGCCTCCTCCAACACGTGTCCGCCCTCGGGCTGACGCTCCTCGAGGCCACGGCCGTCGACGCGGGAGCAACGCGCTGAGGTCGGAACGGCCGGACGACCGAGCCCACCGACAGAACGTTGGCTTCCCATGGAACGTTGTGCTCGCGTGCGAACGCGCGGGTGCCGCGCGACGCCGTTAGCGCTCGAGAACCGCCTGCGCTAGCGAGGCGCAGCGACCGGGCAGCCGGCTGCGACGGCAGCCGTGTGTAGCCGCTCGTCGTAGGTGACGAGGCGGGCAAGGTCGCCCTCGAGCTCGAGCGCAGTCGCGAGATGGATCGCATCGAGCGTTGGAAGCTCCGCCGGCTGAAGCCGGCCGGCGCCGGCGAGGATACGGTCGCTGATCCGGATCAGCTCGAGTCGGGCGAGGATGTCCTGGCCCCGCCGCACCGCCTGCGCGCCGAGCGGCAGGAGCGCGCGGGCAACCTCTGCCCTGGCGAGTCCGCTCGAGACCAGCGTCCGCCGTCGACGCAGATAGCGGCCCAGCGCGACCGACTCCGGCTCGGCGACGACGAGTTTGACGATCGCCGACGAGTCGAGGTACGTGGCGCGCTCAGCGCTCATCGCGCCGCAGCCGCTCGAGCACCACCGAGGGCGGCTCCTGGCCGGCCGCGAGCGGCAGCGGTCCCGGCAACTCGGTGAACTCGCCGCGTGGCGCGCTCACCTCACCGGCCGCACGTAGGCGCTCCAACGGTCCGGCCTCGGGCACAGGTGTGAGCAGCGCGACCGGCCGGCCGCGGTCGGTCACCTCGATCGTCTCGCCAGCCTCGACGCGGCGGAGCAACTCGCTCGCCCGCTGCCGCAGCTCCCGCACACCAACACTCGCCATGGACTACTTGTAGCACATTACGGTTGCGCTGCGCGCGGCAACCGAGCAGCAAGCGTCCCGCAACGGGGACAGGTTGCACGAGCTGCTGTTGGCCGAGCTGCACGCCGCCGACCAGCTCGAGTGGGGCACACTTCCAGGCCTTTTGCTGGCAGAGTGGTGTCAGCACCCAACCAACACGGGAGAGAGTCATGGCAGTCCTTGTCCGGCACAGGGTCTCAGGTATGACCCCTGAGCAGTACGACCAGTCCGCGCCTGCGCTGATCGAGAAGTTGAAGACGCAGCCGGGCTTCCTCTACCACGTCGCCTTCGTGGACGAGGGCGGCCGCTTCACGGTCTCCGAGATTTGGGAGAGCAAGGAGCAACACGACCGCTGGTTCAGCGAGAACGTCGAGGGAGTCATCCCCGGCATCGAGCAGCAAGTCATCAAGGTTCACGCCGTCGCCACGCCCTAGGTACCCGGGATCGTCCGGATCGGCGAGCGCGTCGTCAACGGCATCTCTCCGAAGAGCCGCGACATCGCAATGGTCTTCCAGAGCTACGCGCTCTACCCGCACCTGACGGCGTACGAAAACATCGCGTTCGCGCTGAAGATCAAGAAGGTGCCGAAGGACGAGATCCGTCGACGCGTCGCAGAGGCGGCCCGCATTCTCGACCTCGAGGCGCTGCTGAAGAAGAAGCCGCGTGCACTCTCGGGCGGCCAGCGGCAGCGCGTCGCGATGGGCCGTGCGATCGTTCGCCAGCCGCAGGCGTTCCTGATGGACGAACCACTCTCCAACCTCGACGCGAAGCTGCGCGTCAAGATGCGCGCCGACATCAAGAAGATCCAGACCACTCTCGGCGTCACGACGCTGTACGTCACGCACGACCAGGTCGAGGCGATGACGATGGGTCACCGCGTTGCGGTCATGCGCAAGGGCGAGTTGCAACAGGTCGCCACGCCCGAGGATCTCTACCACAGGCCGTTGAACATGTTCGTGGGGGGCTTCATCGGAAGTCCGGCGATGAACATGCTGGAGGCAGGCGTCGAGCGCCGCAACGGCTCCTTCGAGATCGTGGTCGGTGAGTCGCGGATCGTGCTTGCCCAGGAGACTCTCGCCGCGCATCCGGAGCTCGCTGCCTACGAGAACCGCTCGATCGTCCTCGGCATCCGGCCCGAAAGCCTCGAGGACGCGGCCCTCGTCGACGGCGACCGCCATCCGCGGCTGCGCGGCAAGGCAGAGCTTCGTGAGGCGCTCGGGTCGGAGATGCTCGTGCACTTCTCCATCGCTGCGCGGCCGGCCGTGACCGACGAGGTGCGCGAGCTGGCGGAGGACGTCGGCGACGACCGCGCGCTCGAGCATCTTGCGGAGGGCGGCCCGGTGCGCGCGGACCTCGTCGGGCGCTTCAGCCCGGATACCCGCGTTCGCGAGGGCGATTCGATCGAGGTTGCCGTCTACGAGCGCGGGCTCCACTTCTTCGACCGCGAGTCCGGTCTCGCGGTCTAGGTACTTGTAAAGATCCGATCTTTATGCCTAGTATGGCGCCGTGACCGGCTCGATCACCGGCAATTGGCCAGCAAACATCGGGTGTATCTGCGGATGAACGAGCTTCCGCGCATCGTCAGCCTGGAGGCTCGTGATGTGCGGTTCCCGACATCGCGGTCGCTCGACGGGTCGGATGCGATGCACACCGATCCGGACTATTCGGCGGCCTACGTGGTGCTGCGCACCGATGCCGACGACGGGATCGAAGGGCACGGGCTGACGTTCACGAGCGGTCGCGGCACCGAGGTGTGCGTCGCCGCGATTCGCGCGCTCGAGCCGTTCGTCGTCGGGCGGAGCCTCGAGGCGATCGTCGCCGACATGAGTGGCTTCTGGCGCAGCCTCGTCTCGGACAGCCAGCTGCGCTGGCTCGGTCCCGAGAAGGGTGTCATCCACCTCGGCACCGCCGCCGTCGTCAACGCGATCTGGGACCTGTGGGCCAAGATCGAGCGCAAGCCGTTGTGGAAGCTGCTCGTCGACCTCTCGCCCGAGGATCTCGTCGGGTGCGTCGACTTCCGCTACATCACCGACGCGCTGACGCCCGGGGAAGCGCTCGACCTGCTCCGCGACGCGCGGCGCGAAAGCGCAGCCCGCGAGACGGCGATCGTCGCCTCGGGCTACCCCGCCTACACGACGTCCGCCGGCTGGCTCGGCTACGACGACGCCAAGGTCGAGACGCTCGTCCGCGAAGCCGTGGAGGCGGGCTTCACCCACGTGAAGATGAAGGTGGGTAGCGATCTCGCCTCGGACGACCGCCGTGCCGCGCTGATCCGACGAGAGCTCGGGCCGAACGGCATCCTGATGATGGACGCGAACCAGGTGTGGGGCGTCGACGAGGCGATCGAGTCGATGCGCACCCTCGCCGCTCACGAACCGTGGTGGATCGAGGAGCCGACGAGCCCCGACGACGTGCTCGGGCATGCCCGGATCCGGCGCGAGATCGCACCCGTCCGGGTCGCGACCGGTGAGCACGTCCAGAACCGCGTCATCTTCAAGCAGCTGTTCCAGGCCGAGGCGATCGACTTCTGCCAGCTCGACGCGTGCCGGATCGGCGGCGTCAACGAGGCGATCGCGATCCTTCTCCTCGCGGCCAAGTTCGGTATCCCCGTGTGCCCCCACGCCGGCGGTGTCGGACTGTGCGAGTACGTCCAGCACCTCGCGTTCTTCGACTACATCGCGGTCAGCGGCTCGACCGAGAACCGCGTGGTCGAGTGGGTCGACCACCTCCACGAGCATTTCCGCGACCCCGCGATCGTTCGCGACGGCCGCTACGTCGCGCCGGCCGCGCCCGGCTACAGCATCGAGATACATCCCGAGTCACTCGACGAGTACGCGTTCCCGAACGGGCCCGTCTGGTCTGACGCTGCGGTACCCGTGGGAGGGGAATGATGGTGGCCGTGAGCGAGACCTCGAAGGCACCGGGCGGATCCGGCGTCCTCGACCGCTACGGGCTCCTCCAGGCCGGGCTCTGGTCGCTGCGCGCAGGCCCTGCGCTGATCCTGGTCCTCCTGATCCTGATCGTCGGGCTGACGACACCCGTCTTCCTGACGACCCGGAACATCGGCAACGTCTTTTCCCAGACGTCGGTCATCGCGGTGCTCGCCCTCGGTCAGCTGCTCGTGATCGTGACGCGGGGTATCGATCTCTCCGTCGGTGCCACGATCGCGCTCTCGGGCGTTGTCGGCGCGATCGTCTACGAGGACACGGGCTCGAGCGTGCTCGTGATCGCCGCGATCCTCGGCACCGGGCTGGCGGTCGGCGCCGTCAACGGGCTCGTCTTCGTGTACGGCCGTGTGCCGCATCCCTTCATCGTCACGCTCGCAACGCTCAGCATCGTCCGCGGGATCGCGCTCTGGGCGTCAGATGGAACGCTGATCTCGGGCATGCCGCCGATCGTGCAGACGATCGGCGGTGGCTCGATCAACTGGATCCCCTACTCGATCTTCGTCGTCATCGGCCTCGCTCTTGCGTGCCTCGTGCTGACGACGAGGATGGTCTGGGGGCGCTGGCTGTACGCGGTCGGCGGGAACGAGGAGGCGGCTCGGCGTGCGAGCATCCCGACCCGGCGCGTGCTCGTCACGGTCTACGTGCTGAGCGGGCTCGCCGCCGGCGTCGGCGGGCTGATCACCGCCGGCCTGATCGATGCGGGCTCACCCACCGCGGGTGATCTCGCCGAGCTCGACTCGATCGCGGCGGTGATCATCGGTGGCGCCGCCTTCGCGGGCGGCCGCGGGAGCGTTGCCAATGCGCTCGTCGGAGCCTTCACCATCGGCGTGATCCGCAACGCGCTCAACCTCCACAACGTCGACGCCTTCTACCAGCTGATGGCGATCGGCGTCGTCGTGCTGCTCGCGGTCGAGGCCGACGTGCTGCGGCGCGCGATCGAGGGTCGGGTGCAGGTGGCGCAGGCGGTGCGACAGGGATGACGACGCTCCTGGATGCGCCGGTCGACGGGACCAGGGCGGACACGCCGGCGCTCGCCCTCAAGGACGCTCGCAAGCGGTTCGGTGCCGTCATCGCTCTCGACGGCATCTCGCTCGACGTCCACCACGGCGAGGTGCTCGCGCTTCTCGGCGACAACGGCGCCGGCAAGTCGACCCTGATCAAGTGCCTGAGCGGCGTCCACCGGCTCGACAGCGGGTCTGTCGAGATGGACGGCGTTCCGGTCACGATCCACGCGCCGTCCGATGCGCGTGCACTCGGCGTCGAGACCGTCTACCAGGACCTCGCGCTGTTCGACAACCTCCGCCCCACCGACAACTTCTACGCCGGCCGGGAGCTCGCCGGGCCCACCTGGTTGCCGCGGTCGCTCCGGTTCCTCAAGCGCAAGCGGATGACGGAGTCGACCCGCGAGGTGCTCGAGAGGCTCCAGGTGTCGCTTCCGGACTTCCATACGACCGTCGGGCTGATGTCGGGGGGACAGCGGCAAGCGGTGGCCCTGAGCAGGGCCGCTGCGTTCGCTGCGAAGGTTGTGATCCTCGACGAGCCCACCGCCGCGCTCGGCGTGCGCGAGTCGCGCCGCGTGCTCGACCTGATTCTCCGGCTTCGGAGCGAGAACCGAGCCGTGATCGTGGTCTCCCACGCGATGGATCACGTGATGGAGATCGCCGACCGCGCCGTCGTGCTCCGACGCGGGCGGAAGGTCGGAGAGCTCGCCCCGTCCTCGGAGACCTACACGGAGATCGTCTCGTTGATCGTGGGAGGTGGTGAGTGAGCGGAATCTAGGGCGCTTGCCGCGGTTGGCCCGACGGGGCGCACGCGGCCGGCACTTCCGCAGCCACTGCAGGGCGGCGGAGACGACGTCAATGCGGACTCAACTACCGGTGCCAATCCTGTTTGCCTGACGAAAGGACGCACGATGTGGAAGAACAGGCTGTTCGCGGGCGCGGTCTTTGCGACCGTCCTCGCCGCGACCACGGTGCTCGCCGCGACGGCAGTGGCGAAGCCGACCAAGGAAGAGGCCAGCCCCGTGAAGCTCGGCTTCATCACCAAGTTCCCCGTCGACTTCTTCTTCACACTCGAGAACGCCGCGAAGAAGTGGGACGCGGCGACCCCCGGTGCGACGGTGATCTTCGGCCGGGGCAAGAGCGGAACGGATGACGCGGGCGAGATCGCAGCGATCCAGAACATGGTTGCGCAGGGAGTGAAGGGCATTGCGATCACGCCGACGAGCGCCGCCGTCGTGCCCGCGCTCAACAAGGCACGAAAGGCAGGCGTGAAGGTCGTGCTGATGGACAACGACATCCCCTCGTGGAAGGGCAAGACGTCGGTCGTTGCGACGAACAACCGCAAGGGCGGCGTGCTCGCCGGCAAGTTCCTCGCCACGAAGCTGAAGGCGGGGGACACACTGGGCATCCTCGAGGGGGTCCCCGGCGTTCCGGCTCTCGACGCTCGCGTCACGGGGATGCTCGCCGGGCTCGGAGCCCTGAGGAGCAAGATCAAGGTCGTCTCGAAGCTGCGGACGGACTGCGATCAGACCAAGGGCGCAGCGGCCGCCCAGACGATATTGACCGCCAATCAGAACCTGACCGCGATCTACGGCGCCTGTGGGCCGCCCATCCTCGGCGCGATCCAGTCGATCAAGAACGCCGGTATCTCTCCGGGAGGCATCATCGTCGTCGGCTTCGACGCCCTCCCGGACGAGGTCGCGCAGATCAAGGCCGGCACCGAGACCGGAAGCGTTGCGCAATTCCCGGCGAAGATCGGCTCGCTCGGGATCGCAACGCTCTACAGGGCGGTGCAGGGCAAGGCGGTGGCGAAGAACGTCGATACCGGCACCGCGTTCGTCACGAAGGCAAACGCTGCGAAGTTCGGCTAGACGCAGCGGAACGCGTCATCCCCCCTCCTGATGACGCACCAGGAGCCCCCGGCGCCGCCTTCGCGTCGGGGGCTCCGACTCTCCGACACCTGCTGAGCGAGCCCCACCTGTGATCGTCGACAGCCACCAGCACTTCTGGAATCTCGAGCGCGAAGCGATGCCCTGGATGCGTCCCGCGCACACTGCGATCGCGCAAACGTTCGAGCCGGCCGACCTCCGTCCGCTGCTCGATGCCTGCGGGATCGACAGCACGATCCTCGTCCAGGCCGCATGCACCGACGCCGACACCGACGCGATGTTCGAGCAGGCGGACGCCAACGCGTGGATCGGCGCCGTCACGGCCTGGGTCGACCTCACGAGCGTCCACCGGGCTCGCGAGCGCCTCGATCGGCTGGCACAACGCCCGAAGCTTCGCGGAATCCGTCATCTGATTCACGAAGAGGACGATCCGCACTGGATCCTGCGAGACGACGTGCTCGAGAGCATCGGGCTGCTCCAGGACCGCCGCCTGGTACTGGAGCTCGTGTGCGTCTACCCGCGCCATCTGGGCGACGTGCCGGAGCTCGCGCAACGCTTCCCCGACTTGACGATCGTGATCGACCATCTCGGCAAGCCGCCGCTCCTCACCGAGCGGATGGCCGACTGGACGGCGCTCGTGCAGCGCGCAGCGGCGCACGGCAACGTGGCCGCCAAGATCTCCGGTCTCAACACCGTTCTCACCTCAGCCGGATGGACGGGGAGCGACATGCGAGACGCCGTCGAGGTCGCGGTCGAGTGCTTCGGCCCCGACCGTCTGATGTGGGGAAGCGACTGGCCGTACTCCCTGCTGAACGGCGACTACGGGAAGGTCTGGCGCGAGACAGTGGAGATCGTCACCACGGTCGCCGGAGACGACAGCGCGCGCCGCATACTGGAAGACACCCCCGCCCGCCTCTACCGGCTCGGCGACACCATCACCGTCAACCACTCGAGCCCCGGAGAACATGCCGATGGTCGCGCTCACTGACCAGGCGATCGCGAAGATCAAGGACCTGATCATGTCCGGCGAGTTCGCCGCGGACTCGAAGCTCCCGAAGGAGCAGGTGCTCGCAGACCGGCTCGGGCTGTCCCGCAACTCGCTGCGCGAGGCCGTCCGCGCGCTCACGTTGATCGGCGTCCTCGAGCCGAGGGTCGGCGACGGTACCTACGTGACGAGCCTCGAGCCAGAGCTCCTCCTCACGGGCATGGCGTTCGTCAGCGACCTCGTGTCGGGAGCCACGCTCCTCGAGCTACACCAGGTGCGCCGGATCCTCGAGCCGGTCGCCACCGGGATGGCGGCGACGCGGCTGACGGAGGACAGCTACGACGCTCTCGAGGAGTGCCTCGCCAGGATGGACGCCGCCGAGACGACGCAGGCGTTCATCGCCGCCGACGAGGAGTTCCATCGGATCATCGTCACCGCCTCCGGCAACTCGACCCTGGCGTCGCTGATCCAGCACCTCTCGGGCGGGACGCTCCGGGCCAGGCTCTGGCGCTCCGCGACCGAGCAGGGCGCAATCGAGACGACGAAGAAGCGACACTGGGACATCTACGAGGCGCTCCGCGACCACGACGCCGAGCGAGCGAGCGCCGCCGACCTCATCCACCTCTCGGAGGGCGAGCAGTGGCTCAAGCACATGCTCGAGAGCGGACGAGGCCGATCGGCATGACGGCGGTCTACTACGAGGGCCCGGGACGGTTCAGCGGTCGGCGAGAGCGAGCTGCTGTCACCCGGAGCGGGCGAGGTGCGGCTCGACGTTGCGTTCTGCGGCGTCTGTGGCACCGACGTCCACATCGCCCGCGGCCACATGGACCACAGGGTTCGCATCCCGCAGGTGATCGGTCACGAGATGTCGGGCACGGTCGCAGAGCTCGGCCCGGGCGTCGACGGCTACGCCGTCGGTGACCCCGTCGTCGTTCGCCCGCTCGACACCCGCGCCGAGACGCCCGCCGACAAGGGCTTCAGCCACATCTGCCGCGGGCTCAGGTTCCTCGGCATCGACACCCCTGGCGCGTTCCAGGCGCTCATGGACCGTGCCCGCTTTCACGCTCCACCGACTGCCGGCCGAGCGTCGACCTGCGACTGGCCGCGCTCACCGAGCCGCTGGCAGTCGCCTGCCACGACGTCCGGCGCGGCGCAGGTCTCCGCCCGGCGAGTCCGGCGTCGTGATCGGCGGCGGCCCGATCGGCCTGCTGGTCGCGCCTCGTCGCCGCGCGCGGCGGGGGCCGACGTGATGCTGAGCGAGGTCAACGCGAGCCGGCGCGAGCTCGCGTCGGAGCTCGGGCTCGAGGTCGTCGACCCGGCGCGACGGACCTTGCGGCGCACGTCGCTCGCGCGCACCGACGGCGCCGGCGCCGACGTCGTCTTCGAGGTCTCGGGCTCGGCCGCGGGCGCGCTCGGATGACGCAGGCTCGCGTCGCTCCGCGGGCCGCATCGTCGTCGTCGCGATCTTCCCGCGAGCCGCCGCCCGTGCGCCTGTTCGACTTCTTCTGGAAGGAGCTCGAGCTCGTCGGCGCACGGGTCTACGAGCCGGAGGACTACGAGCGGGCGATCGAGCCTCCTCGCCGCGGGGACGCTCCCGCTCGAGCGGCTGATCACGCGCGGTCGAGCCGCTCGACCGGCTGCCGGCCGTCTTCGCGAGCAGCTGCGACGACCCGACGGCGATGAAGATGCTCGATCGACTGTCGAGCGTGAGCGCGGACTCGATCGGGACTCGACGGCAGGACGGCGCTCGTCACCGGCTGCCGGCGCGGCATCGGCAGAGCCGCGGCGCGATCGCGCTCGCGCGAGCCGGCGCCGACATCGATCGGGCGTCAGCGCATCACTCGAGCGCGACGGCGGCGAGGTGGCAGCGCGAGGTCGAGGCGACGCGGGCGGCGCTTCCGTGCGTACCGCTGCGACTTCGGCGACCGGCAGGCCGTCTACGAGCTCGCCGCACGGGTGCTCGCGGACTGGCCGCCGCTCGACGTGCTCGTCCTCAACGCCGGCACGATCGAGCGCGCGGCCCGCGGTCGAGCACGGACGACGAGCTCTGGGACGGGTGCTCGAGGTGAACCTCACCGCGCCAGTTCGTGCTCGACGCGCGAGCTCGGCCGGCGGCATGGTCGAGCGCGGCAGCGGGAAGATCGTCTTCGTCGCCTCGATGCTCTCGTTCCAGGGCGGCGTCACCGTGCCCGGCTACGCGGCGAGCAAGGGCGGCGATCGCGCAGCTGACGAAGGCGCTCGCGAACGAGTGGGCGCCGCACGGCGTGAACGTGAACGCCGATCGCGCCGGGCTACATCGCGACCGACAACACGCAGGCGCTCCGGCAGGACGAGGCGCGCTCGCGCCAGATCCTCGAGCGCATCCCGGCCGGCCGCTGGGGCGAGCCGCGAGGACGTCGCAGGCGCGTTCGTCTTCCTCGCCTCGCCGGCCGCCGACTACGTGCACGGCGTCGTGCTGCCCGTCGACGGCGGGTGGCTCGCGCGGTGACCGCGGACGTGCCTCGAGCGGCTCGCGGCGCGCGCCGGATCGTCCCGGTGCTGACCGCCGCGGGACGCCGAGAGGCCGAGCGCGCATGCCAGGCGCTGCTCGCAGGCGGGCTGCTCGGTCGCCGAAATCACCTTCCGCACCGACGCCGCAGCGGACGCGATTCGGCGCGTCGTCGCGAGATCGGCGGCTCCTCGTCGGCGCGGGCACGGTGCTCCCGCCGGAGCAGGCTCGAGCCGCGCGGTCGACGCCGGCGCGCGTTTCGCCGTCGCTCCCGGAACGAACGCACGACGTGATCGCCGCCGCAGCGGAGGCTCGGCGTGCCCGTTCGTCCCCGGGGTCGCGACCGCCGACCGAGATCGAGCGCGCACGTCGCGCTCGGGCTGCCACGTCGTTGAAGCTCTTTCCGGCCTCCGCTGTCGGCGGCCCGGCGTTCGTGCGGCGGTCGCAGCCCGTCTATCCCGGACGTGCGCGGTTCGTGCCGACCGGCGGCGTCGACGCCGGCGAACCTCGCCTCCTACCTCGGCTGCCGTCCGTGCTCGCGTGTCGGCGGCACGTGGATCTGCGACGCGCGCGCTGCTCGCGCGGAACGGCTTCGACGAGATCGAGCGGCGGGCGCGCGAGGCGGTCGAGCTGGCGCCGCGGTCGCGGCGTGAGCGTCTCGCGATCAGGCCGCGGAGGACTGCCGCTACGACCTCGTCGCGCTCGGCGAGGTCATGCTCCGCTTCGATCCCGGCGAGGGCCGGATCGCGACCGCGCGCACGTTCGCCGTCTGCGAGGGCGGTGGCGAGTACAACGTCGCCCGCGGGCTGCGCCGCTGCTTCGGTCTGCGCACCGCGATCGTCACGGCGTTCGCCGACAACCCCGTCGGCCGGCTGCTCGAGGACCTGATCCTGCAGGGAGGCGTCGACCAGGCGTACGTCGCGCTGGCTGCCCGTACGACGGCATCGGCCGGAGCGTCCGCAACGGCCTCAACTTCGTCGAGCGCGGCTTCGGCGTCCGGCGCGCGCTCGGCGTGTCCGACCGCGGCCACTCGGCTGCGTCGCAGCTGCGGCCGGGCGACGTCGACTGGGACGCGATCTTCGGTCGCGACGGCGCCCGCTGGTTCCACTGCGGCGGCATCTTCGCGGCGCTCGCGCCGAACGACGCGCCGCGCTGGCGCTCGAGGCGATGACCGCCGCGCGCCGCCACGGCACGATCGTCTCGTTCGACCTCAACTACCGCCCGTCGCTGTGGAAGGCGAGCGGCGGCCCGGACGCGCGCGGCCGAGATGAACCGCGCAGCTCGTCGAGCAGGTCGACGTCCTGCTCGGCAACGAGGAGGACTTCTCCGCCGCGCTCGGCTACTCGCTCGAGGGCGTCGGCGAGTCGCACACCGACCTCGACGTCGCCGCCTACGAGGAGCTCCATCGAGAGGTCCTCGACGGATACCCGAACCTCGCCCTCGTCGCGACGTCGCTCCGCGAGGCGCACACTGCGACGGTCAACGACTGGAGCGGCGTCTGCAGCATCCGCGGGGCGTTCGTCGTCGGCCCCGAACTGCGCGGCCTCGAGATCTTCGACCGCGTCGGCGGAGGCGACTCGTTCGCCTCGGGGCTGATCTACGGTCTGCTGGGCGGAGGCGACATCGAGACGGCGCTCGCGTACGGCGTGGCACACGGCGCGCTCGCCATGACCACGCCCGGTGACACGTCGATGGTGACGCTCGACGAGGTCGAGCGCGTGATGCGTGGGCGCGGCGCGCGAGTGATTCGGTAACAACCGGGCACATCGTCGCGTCCAGCTCGAAGACGAGCGTCGCTCGCGCATCGCGGAGTCGAGCCACAGGCCGTGCCGGCAAGACGCCACAGTCTTCCTTTACCGCTACAGTAAAGGCTATGGCGAGGATCTCCTCGAAGAACCAGGTGACGATTCCCGTCGCCGTGCTCGAGGAAGCCGGGCTGCACGCCGGCGAGCAGGTGGTCGTCGAGGCGCTCGAGGACGGTGAGCTGCGGATCCGCCGCGGCGAGCTCGGCTTCGAGCGCGCCTTCGGCGCGCTCACCGGCACCTACCCGGCCGGCTACCTCGAGCGGCTCGACAACGAAGACGCCGAGCGGTGAGGCTCGTCCTCGACGCCGACGTCGTGATCGCCGCGCTCGACGGCTCGGACCCACACCACGCACGAGCCCGCACACTCTTCCGCGCCTGGCAGCGGCACGACGCGACCCGGCTGATCAGCGTCGTCAACCTCACCGAGGTGCTGGTTGCTCCCGCCACCGACCGGCAGCGGCTGCGGGCGGCACGCGAGGCAATCGCCGCGCTCGGCATCGCGATCCACCGACCCGGGGAGCCGATCGGCGTCGAAGCCGCCCGGCTCCGCAACGCATACCCCATCAGCCTCCCCGACGCCTACTGCCTCGCGACCGCCCGCTCCACCGAAGGCTCGGTCACCTCCTTCGACGACAAGCTGCGTCGGGCGGCAGAACACGAAGGCATCGCGGTCACCCAACCAGCCGCACGCCGTCCCCGGCAGCGCTGAGGCTCGGCGATCGGCCGCCCCCTCCGCGGGCCTCCCCGAGACCGGCGGTCCCTTTGCGCGCGTCGACCACGGCACCCACACGCGCGCCGACACGGCCGAGGCACAGAAGCCGGCCCGCCCAGCCGGCCCGCCCAACCGAGCCCTCGCCGCGGCGCCGCGGCGGCCCAGGACATCACGCGCCTATGCGACGATCGCGTCATGCAGAGCGTGTACGAGGCTGCCGGCGGTGACGCGGGCCTGGTTCGCCTGGCCAAGGCGTGGCACGCCAGGGTGATGGCCGACGAGGTGGTCAGCCACGCCTTCGACCACGGTTTCCACCCCCAGCACAGCGAGCGGCTCGCCGCCTACTGGGCCGAGGCGCTCGGCGGACCGCACGCCTACTCCGAACGCTACGGCGACGAGACAGCGGTCGTGCGCATCCACAGCGGCAACGGCCCGCACGAGGAGATGGATCGGCGCGCGATTGCCTGCTTCGACCAAGCCCTGGACGATGTCGGGCTCACCGACGAGCAGCTGCGGCAGGTGCTGCACGACTACTTCGCCTGGGCTACCACGACAACCATGTCGGCCTACCCGGATTCCGCCGACGATGTACCGCACGGCCTGAGCATCCCGCGATGGTCGTGGGACGGCCTTCAGCACTGAACGCACCATCCCGGCCGCTCGACGCGAACATGCCTCGGACGTCGCGTACGCACACGCGTCCGGCGCCTGCGGTGCAGAGCCGCATCCCCCGCAGGCTGGATGACCGGCGGGGACGCCGGAGGTCGTCTCGGGCCACATGCAGGGCACGTTGTCCGAGTCGGAGTCGCTTTCGTCAAGTGTTTGTTGAATGTTTGTATGATCATGTCCATGGCGACTGACTCCGGGCGGCTTCGAATCGGCGAATTCGCGCGCCGCGTGGGTGTCACTCCCGAGCTGCTGCGCGCATGGGAGTCGCGGTACGGGCTCACGCGGCCCGTTCGCTCGCCGGGCGGCTTCCGGCTCTACACCGGGGCCGACGCCGCTCGTGTGGAGCGCATGCGACGCGGGCTCGACCAGGGTCTCTCAGCCGCAGAGGCTGCCCGTGCGGCACTCGAGGACGAGCGGCCCTCGGATGGCCTGCTCGAGGACGCCGCGGCTCGCCTGCTCGCGGCCATCGGCCGCTACGACGAGGCCGCCGCGCACTCGGTGCTAGACGAGAGCCTCGCTGCGTTCGGCCTGCAGGAGTCGCTGAGCCAGGTGGTGCTGCCCACCTTGAAGAAGGTCGGCGACGGCTGGGAGCGGGGCAAGATCGAGATCGGCGAGGAGCACTTCGCCAGCAACCTCATCCGCGGCAGGCTGCTCGCGCTCGACCGGCTCTTGGGCCGGGGAACGGGCCCGCTTGCTCTTCTCGCCTGTGCACCCGGCGAGATGCACGACA
>CAVZCH010000006.1:0-1251296 GCA_963773825.1 uncultured Actinomycetes bacterium
TGAGCCATCCCGGGTTTGACGGAGACTTCGATGCCAGGGTCTGCCTGGTGGAAGGAGTGGTCTGTCATGCCGAGAGCGAGGAAGTACCCCGTGGAGCTGTTGGACCGTGCGACGCGGCTGGTGTTCGACTCGGGTCGCCCGATCGCGCATGTGGCGGCTGATCTCGGGTTGCCGTCGGAGACGCTGCGCAAGTACGTGCGCCAGGTGGAGGCAGACGAGGGGCGCCGTCCGGACCTGCCGACCAGCGCGGAGCGCGAGGAGATCCGCGAGCTCCGGCGCGAGGTGTTCGAGCTGCGTCGCGCCAACGAGATCCTGAAAGCGGCGTCCGTGTTTTTCGCGGGCGAGCTCGATCCACACCGTCCGAGGTGAGCGTGTTCATCGACGAGCAGCGCGAGCGCTTCGGGGTCGAGCCGATCTGCCGGACCTTGGGCGTGTCGGCGTCCGCCTATTACCAGCGTGCGACTGGTGAGCGGTCGACTCGGCGGCTCGAGGACGAGCGGCTGCTCGAGCGGATCCGCGAGATCCACGCGGCCAACTACTTCGCCTACGGCTCGTGGCGGATGTGGAAGGCGCTGCTGCGGGCTGGCGAGCAGGTCGGCCGTGGTCGCGTCGAGCGGCTGATGCGCGCAAGCGGCATCCAGGGCGCGAAACGCCGCGGCAAGCCGTGGCGGACGACCTATCCGAGCGCGGATGCGTATCGGCCGGCCGATCTCGTCGAGCGCGACTTCGCCGCCTCCCGCCCCGACGAGCTGTGGTTTGCCGACTTCACCTACCTGCGCTGCTGGGAGGGCGTCGTCTACTTCGCGTTCGTGATCGACGCCTACAGCCGCGCGATCGTCGGCTGGCAGTTCGCCGCGCACATGCGCACCGACCTTGTCCTCGACGCCTTGCGGATGGCGCTTACCCTCCGAGGACCCGGCGCCGACGTCGCGCTCGTGCATCACAGCGACGCCGGCAGTCAATATCTGTCGAACGACTACAGCCAGACCCTCGACGACCACGGCGTGCTCGCATCGATCGGCACCGTCGGCGATGCCTACGACAACGCCGCCGCCGAGAGCTTCGTCGACAGCTTCAAAACCGAGCTGATCCGCGACCGCGTCTGGCGCAGCCGCTCGCAGCTCGAGCTCGCCGTCGTCGAGTACGTCGCCTGGTTCAACAACGAGCGCCTGCACACCTCACTCGGTGGCATTCCGCCGGCCGAGTACGAACGACAACACGCAAGACGATAGGTTCGAGAACGAGCCCTCTGATCAAAGTAGGAAACCAATCAAAACCGTCTCCGCGAAACCCGGGATGGCTCAGGTCGCGAGGGAACAGTCCTTCGTGGCCGCTGCCTTTTCTTGTGGTTCTATGCTGCGAGCGACTTCGGTTTGCGGCCGCGAGCGGGGACCTGATGACCGACCGCTTTGCCGGCGCAGTTGTCGCACAGGTCTGCTTGCTTCGCGCCGCGACGCGCATCGTTAAACGTCACGCGCTGCACAGCACCTTTGCCGTCCTCGATCTCGGAACTGCAGCTGTCACACACCATCACCGTTTTTCGTGCCATCGAGGACACCTCCCGCCGCTTGTAGTCATTTGAAAAGCGCGGAGAAAATAGTAGCGCGAATCGCGGAGCTTGAGAGTTGACTGCCGCGTTAGGGCATGGATGCGTTCGGTCACCGGTGCGGTCGTGAACAGCCTCAGCCTGCGCTGTTATGACTAAGCGTGCCAGGACGACAGCGTCGGTCGCTGCACCGTCCGCGGTCGGCGACGAAACGCAGTGCGCGTTGTTGCGGCGGCGCTTTGATCAGGCGGCGATAGGATCGGGCCATGACGTCATTTCTGCACACGATGGTGCGTATCACCGATCCGGAGAAGAGCCGTGCGTTCTATGAGGCGCTCGGGTTTTCGTTCAGCCGCGAGATGGACATCGTCCGTGACGGTGAGCGTGAGGCGACGAACTACTTCTATTCGATCGGCGACCAGGAGAACGTCTGGAGCTCACGTTCAACCATGACGGCCGCTCCTACGACCTGGGCACGGGCTATGGCCACATCGCGGTCGGTGTCGGGGACTTGGACAAGACGCTCGACGAGCTGAAGGAGCAGGGGATCGAGCCCGAGCGGGCGCCCTACCAGGTGACCGAGGGCGGCTCCCGAATTTGCTTTGTGAGAGATCCTGATTCGTATCGTGTGGAACTCATCGAACTGAAGAGCTAGCCACTAGCCGGGCTCGTTATCGTGCGGTTCTCGCTCACGAGCTCTTTGGCGTCGGGGTTTTCGCCGAGGAGCACGTTTCCGCGTAGGACGATTTGTGTTCGTTCTGCTACGGGGTTGGCGTGTTTGCCGCGTCCGTGGGCGCGGCTGACGATGACGCGGTCGAGGAGGCCGTGCAGGAGCCGTCGCTTCTCTTGGGTCGTGAGTGTCGGCCAGGCTTTGAGGAGGTCGCCGTCTGCGAGTTCGTCTGCGAGCGTGCTTTGGGTGCGAAGCTCGGCGAGGTTGCGCGCGCCTCGTCGAGCGCGCGCTGGCGGGCGTCAACGCCTTCGAGGAACTTGCCTCGCCGAGGATGGTCATCAGTTTGGGGTTGGTGATGAAGAGGTCGAGCTCGTGCTCGGCCTCAGCGACTGCCACGCGCAGCGTCGTCGAGTGCCTCTGAGGCATCAACCGCCTGCGCGAGGAGCCCGTCTTCCTCGTTCAGGGCGTGGAGGACCTGCTCTTCGACGTAGGCGTCAAGCAGCGATGAGCGCACGTTTGCGCGTGCGCGGGCAGGGGCCGCTTGCGTAGCGGCCGGTGCAGTAGTACATCGGGTAGCGCTCGCCGCGTTTCTTGTCGGTGTTGCCGGTGATCTTCAACGTGTGGCCGCAGCCCGCGCAGCGTGCGAGACCCCCGAGCATCGCCTTGGCCGCAAGCGACCCGTCGCGCGGCGTGAGCAGCGACTTCTTGACCGACTGGGCGGCATCAAACTCCGCCCGCGTGACGAGCGGCTCGTGCGCGTGCTCGTTGACGATCGCTTCCGGACCGCGCTTGCCCCAGGTAGACGGGGTTCTTGACGAGCCCTGAGACGCCCACCTTTGACCAGTGCGCATTCCCCATCGGTGTATCGATCCCCTGGTCGTCAAGGTATTGCGCAAGCTCGGCCCAGGACGCTCCCAGAGCCCGCCGGCGGAACACCTCCTTGACCGCTGATGCGGCGGGCTCGACTGGGACGAGGCGTTTGTGCTCGTCGCGCTCGTATCCCGTCGGGACGCGCCCGGAGATGTGGATCCCACGCTCAACCGCGCGTGTGATCGCGGTCGCCCAGCTCTCCTTGATCCGCTCAAGCTCGAGCTCGGCGATCATCGTCAAGATCCCGATCGCAAAGCGACCCATCGGCGTCGACCCGTCAAAGCCGTCCTCGACCGAGACGAGCCGGGCGCCCGCGGCGTTCAGACGCCGGATCGACTCAAGTGCGTCAACCGCCGAGCGGGCAAAGCGATCCAACTTGGCAACAACAATCCCGCCCGTCTCGCCCCGCTCGCACCGCGCGAGCGCCTCCTGAAACATCGGTCGCTCGAGCTTGGCGCCCGACTGGTCGATCTCCTCCCACCAACGCACGATCTCGACCCCGTTCGCCGTCGCCCAGTTGGCGATCCGCTCGCCGCTGCACATCTGGCGAAATGAACGACTCCCCCTCGCGGCCCCCCCGTCGACTGACACGGATGTAGCCATCAGCAGTGCCTGCTTTCATGATCACAGCATGCGCCCTCTACTCGATGTAGTCAAGTATCTAGACGACTATCGCATCGAGCTGATCGAGCGCTCCGGCGACTGATCGAGCCGGTCCGGCGCACGCACGCCGCCCCGACCGAGGCGTTCGCCGACCGGCGCTGACGACGCGCGAGCGCCGGGGCCGAGGCTCCACGCAACGGCCACCGTCGCGCGGCGCGTCCCACGTGACCCGGGCCTGATGACGGCGGTGTGACCCGCCCGCGCTCTTCATTCACCAACACACAACTGTAAAGTTGTGTAGTATGCAGTTCGCATCCTTCCCTCGACTCGAACGGAGCACAACGTGTCATTGCCACACCCCCTCCCGGATCCGGTCGTCGAGCTCGTCGCACGCCGCTTTCGCGTGATCGGCGAGCCGATGCGGATCCGTATCCTCGACCGTCTGCGCGACGGCGAGGCGACGGTCGCCGAGCTGACCGAGAGCCTCGGCACCTCGCAGCAGAACGTCTCCAAGCACCTCGGCGTCCTCCACGAGGCGGGCATCGTCGGACGTCGCAAGCAGGGCACCCACACCCTGTACGCCGATCGCCGACGACAGCGTCCTCGGTCTCTGCGAGCAGGTCTGCGGCGGGCTGCAGCGTCAGTTCGCCGACCTCGCAGAGCTGGTCGGGGGGTCGGTCCGGTGATCTGCGCGCGCCTCTCCCTCACACAGGTCCTCTTCGCGCTCGCCGGCACGATGACGCTCGTCGCGATCGTCCTCGCCGTCACGGTGAGCCCGTGGTTCCTCCTGCTCGGCGGCGTTCGTCGCGGCGAACCAGTGGCTGTTCGCCGTCGTCGGCGCGTGCCCCGCGTCGGTCGTGCTCCGCCGCACGTCGTGCTTCTCCGGCGAGGTGCCGCGATGACCGCGGTCGGCCCCATCGGGCGGCTTGGGCGCTGGACGGCCGCGCACGCGCGGCTCGTCGCGATCGCCTGGGCCGTCGTGGCGCTCGGCCTGGGCGTTCTCGCGCCGAGGGCCGAGCACGCGCTGTCGGGCGCGGGCTGGGAGGCCACCGGATCGGAGTCCGTCGCCGCGCGGGACGCGATCGACCGCTCGTTCGCCGGTCAGGGCGGGTACGCGCTCATGGCCGTCGTCCACGGCACGGGCAACCTCGATCCGACCGTCGCCCGGGCGAAGCAGATCCTCGAGGCCGACGCCGCGGGTCTCGTCCGTCGCGCCACCGCAGGTGTCGCAGGACGGCCACACGGTGATCCTGAGCGGCGGCGCCGCGGCAGGCCCCACGGAGATGGTGCGTGCCGCAGACGACCTCAAAGGCAAGCTCGCCGACCTCTCGAGTGGCTCGACGACCGTCTCGCTCACCGGAGCACCGGGTATGTGGTCCGACTTCAACGAGGCGAACAAGAACGCGATGCTGAAGTCGGAGATCATCTCGTGGCCGGTCACGCTCGCGATCCTGCTCCTCGCGTTCGGCTCGCTCGTGGCGGCGGGACTGCCGCTCCTCCTCACGATCCTCGGGCTGATGGCGTCGGCCGGGAGCCTCTTCCTGATCACGCACCTGTTCGACGTGTCGATCTGGTCGATGAACTTCGCGCTCATGTTCGCCCTGGCGCTCGGGATCGACTACGCGCTCTTCATCGTGGCGCGGTTCCGCGGAGCCCACTTCGGCTCGCAGGTCACGACCCGCGACGCGGTGGCGGTCACGATGGACACGGCAGGCAAGGCGGTGCTGTTCTCGGGCGTGACCGTCCTGATCTCGCTGTCCGCGGTGATGCTCGTCCCGAGCCCGGCGTTCCGCTCGATGGCGCTCGGGATCATGCTCTCCGTCGCGTTCATCCTGCTCGCGACGCTCACGCTGCTCCCGGCGGTGCTCGGCTGGCTCGGCGACCGCGTCGACAAGCTCGCCCTCCCGTGGGTGCACGCCGGCGAGCACCGCTCTCCGCGCTTCGAGCGCTGGGGTGAGCGGCTCTGGCGGCGGCCCGCGCTCTTCGGCATCCCTGCCGTCGCGATCCTGCTCCTGCTCGCCGTGCCGGTCTTCCGGATCGACACGGGCATGCCGTCGATCAAGGTCGTCCCGGAGAGCGACGGCTCGCGGGCCGGCTACGTCCAGGTGCAGAAGGCGTTCGGGCCCGGTGCGCCCGGGACGCTGCAGGTCGTCGCGCCCGCAGCCGACGCCGCACGCGTGGAGGCCGTCCTCGGCGCGCGACCCCGGCATCGCGGCCGTCGCTCCCGCGCAGCGCTCGGGCGGCGACGTGCTCGTGCTCGCCGTCCCGACCGCGGACCCGTCCGACCCGGCGGTCGGCACGACCATCGACCGGCTCCGCTCCGACCTTCCCGCCGGGGCGCTCGTCGGGGGCGCCGCGGCGGAGAACCACGACCTCGAGGCGGCCCTCGCGGCGAAGACGGTTCCGGTCTTCCTCGTCGTCCTCGGCCTCGGGTTCCTGCTCCTCCTCGTCGCCCTGCAGGCGCCGCTGATCGCGCTCGCGGGCGTCCTCACGAACCTCCTCGCGACGGCGGCGGCGTTCGGCGTCGGCGTCCTGATCTTCCAGGACGGGCATCTCCAGGGGCTCCTCGGCTTCGAGTCGCAGGGCTTCCTGAACGCCTGGGGGCCGGTGTTCTTCTTCGCGATGATCTTCGCGATCTCGATGGACTACACCGTGTTCCTGCTCTCCTCTGCGAAGGAGCACTGGGACCGCTCCCACGATCCGCGCGAGGCGATGGTCGGCGGCGTGGCGCATTCCGGCCGCACGATCTTCGCGGCCGCCGCCGTGATGGTCGCGGTGTTCTTCACCTTCGCGCTGTCCGGTCCGATCCCGCCGAAGGAGATGGGCGTGATCCTCGGGGTCGCCGTCCTCCTCGACGCGATGCTGATCCGGCTCGTGCTCATGCCGGTGGTGCTTCGCGTCATGGGGCGCCACGCGTGGACGCTGCCCCGGTGGCTCGACCGCGTGCTGCCGGACGTGACGTTCGGGCACTCGACGTAGCGCCCGACCGGCGGGCATAGAATCGCGGCGTGGGGTACACGGTCTTCCACTCGGGTGAGCTGGAGTGGCACCCACGCCGCGAGGGCGACCCGCGGCTCGTCGCCGAGTTGTCGGACGCGATGACGCGCTCCCGTGCGAACCTCTACCGCTACCCGCCCGGGGCGGTCGGCCGACGCCACATCGACCCCGTGCAGGAAGAGGTGTTCGTCGTCCTCGACGGGACGCTCACGATCCACATGGGCGAGGGCGACGAGCCGGAACGTCACGTGCTCCAGCCCGGCAGCGTCCTCGTCGTGCAGCCGGGGACCGCGCTCCAGCTCTCGAACCACGGTGACGACGAGCTCCGGCTCTTCATCTACGGCGCCCCGCCCGAGCGCGGCGAGGCGACGTTCCTGCCTTCGGTTTCCGACCTCGGTAGCGCCTGATCTGCGACGTCAGGTGTCCGACGCGAAGTCGGACACCGGAGGCGCGTCAGGCGAGGAACCGCACGATCCGCGCGGCGATCTCCTCGCCCTTGTCCTCCTGGAGGAAGTGCCCCGCCCCGGCGACGATCTCGGCGGGGAGCGCGCCCGGGATGTGGGCGGCCATGCGCTCGGCGTGGGCGGGCGAGAAGACGCGGTCCGAGTCGGAGAACAGCACGAGGGTCGGCCGCTCCCAGCGCGAGAGCGCGTCGCGGACCTCGAGCATCACCGCCGCGGACGGGTGCTCCGGCTCCGTGGGGACGAGCTCGGGGAACGCAAGCGCTCCCGCCTTCGCCTCGCCGACCGGGAACGGCGCGTCGTACCCACGGGTCGCGTCGTCGTCGAGCTTCGTGACACACGCCACCTGCACGAGCCGGCTGGCCGTGAAGTCGGAGCCGACCTCGCGGACGAGCGCGCGGAAGCGGAGCCAGGGCTCGGACGGCGCGCCGACCCCGACGCCCGTGTTGAGGATCACGAGCCGCGCGACCCGGTCGGGGTGCGAGACCGCGAGGCGAAGCCCGATCGGCCCGCCCCAGTCGTGGACGACGATCGTCAGCTCCCGCAGGTCGAGCTCGAGCGCGAGCCGCTCGATCGAGGCGGAGTGCGTGTCGTAGGAGTACGCCGACTGGTCGGTCGGCTTGTCCGAGCGGCCGAACCCGAACAGATCGGGGACGACGACGCGCCCGCTGCCCACGAGCCCGGGGATCATCCGGCGGTAGAGAAAGCCCCAGGTGGGCTCGCCGTGGAGCAGGAGGATCGGATCTCCGGCGCCCTCCTCGACGTAGTGCATCCGCAGGCCGTCCTGCTCGACGTAGCGCGGCGCGTACGGCCAGTCGGCGAGGTCGTCGAAGCGCTCGTCCGGCGTCCGATACGCGCCCACGCGACGACTCTACGCTACGGCGATGAGCGAAGCCCTCGCCGACCACCCGCCGTCCCACCGCCGCGTCCTCGCCGGGTACTTCACGCTGTCAGGGCTCTACACGCTGTCGGCGGCCCTGATCTGGGGCGTCAACACGCTCTTCCTGCTCGGGGCCGGGCTCTCGTTCTTCGAGGTGTTCGTCGCGAACGCGGCCTTCTCCGCCGGAATGGTCCTCTTCGAGGTGCCGACCGGCGTCGTCGCCGACACGCTCGGCCGTCGCGTGTCGTTCCTGCTCTCGGTGGCGGTGCTGTCGGTGACGACGCTGCTCTACGTGGCGCTCGCCCAGATGGATGCGGGCGTCGTCGCGTTTTCGGTCGTCTCCGTCGCGATGGGCCTCGGCTTCACCTTCTACTCCGGCGCGATGGAGGCGTGGCTCGTCGACGCGCTCGCAGTCACCGGGTTCACGGGCGCGCTCGACTCGGTGTTCGCGCGCGGCCAGCAGATCACCGGTGCGGCGATGCTCGTCGGCACGGTCGGGGGCGGGCTGCTCGGCCAGATCGACCTCTCGGTCCCCTACGTCGTGAGGGCGGTGCTGCTCGTCGCCGTCTTCGTCGTGGCGTACGCCGTCATGTTCGACCTCGGCTTCACGCCGCGGCGCGTGACCGTGTCGGAGCTGCCCGGCGAGGTGACGCGCAACGCCAGGGCAGGGGTCGCGTTCGGCTGGGGGCAGCGCCCGCTCCGGCTGTTGATGCTCGCGTCGTGCGTCCAGCTCGGCTTCTTCGCCTGGGCGTTCTACGCGGCCCAGCCCTATCTCCTCGACCTTCTCGACAGCGACGCCGTCTGGATCGCAGGCCTGGTGGCTGCCGGGATCGCCCTCTCGACGATCGCCGGCAACCAGCTGGTCGACGTCCTCTCACGCCGCTGCGGCCGCCGGACGACGCTCCTGATCGGTGCCGCGGCGGTCGAGACCTGCGCTGCGGTCGCGGTCGGGCTCGCCTCCTCCTTCTGGCTCGCCCTCCCGGCGCTCCTCCTCGTCACCGCCGCGTCCGGCGTCACGAGCCCGGTGCGCCAGGCCTACCTCCATCAGGTCGTGCCGAGCGAGCAGCGAGCGACCGTCGTCTCGTTCGACTCGATGATCTCGAACACCGGTGGGATCGGAGGCCAGCTCGGCCTCGGCGCTCTGGGGGAGAGCCGCTCGATCGGCTCGGCGTTCGTCGTCGGCGGGCTCGCGACCGGCCTTGCGCTCCCGCTTCTCGCGCGGGTGCGCGCGATCGGCGGTGCCGCGGACCGGATCGCCGGCAGCGCCGCCGGTGTCGAGAGCCCCTGCGCCGGCGCAGGCTTGCCGGACATCGGCGCGGTCGAGACCGACGCGTACGCCCGGGCCTGATGCGCGACGGGCGCGGCGCGGGCCAAGCGCCTCACGATCTGTTACGATATATCGCGATACAGCAGAAAGGAGTCTGCATGACGGCATATGCCATCCCCGGTCGGCGGTGTCACCGCGACGACCGGATCAGGTTCATGAGCGGCCGCCACGGGCGCCGCAGGGGCCGCCCCTTCGGCCCCGGCTACGCGTTCGGGCGCCGGGCGGGGCGCGGTGACATCCGCACCGCGATCCTCGCCCTTCTCGCCGAGGAGCCGATGCACGGGTACCAGATCATCCAGGAGCTCGCCGAGCGGACGGGCGGTGTCTGGCGGCCGAGCCCCGGGTCCGTGTACCCCACGCTCCAACAGCTCGAGGACGAGGAGCTCGTGCGCGAGACCTCGTCGGAGTCCGGCAAGCGGGTCTACGAGCTGACCGACGCCGGCAGGGAGCTGGCCGCCGCGGCGCCGGCGCCCTGGACGGCGGTCGCGGGGGAGAGCGAGAACGAGCTCGTCGCGCTCCGCGACCTCGCGCACCAGGTGCTCGCCGCCACGCGCCAGGTCGCCCACGCGGGCACGGCCGCCCAGATCGAGGCGGCCCAGACGGTGCTCCGCGACGCGCGGCGCGCGCTCTACCGCCTGCTCGCCGAGGAGGACTCGGAGGAATAGGAAGGAGGGGGGAGCGGGAGCTCCCCCACCTCCCTTCCGGGTGCGTCAGTCGATCGCGTGCTTGGCGCGGAACACGCCGCTCGGATCGACCTCGGCCCGAATCTCGACGAGCCGCTCGTAGACGCCCTCGGGGTACAGGGTGCTCGCGTCCACGTCGCGCTCGGCGAAGTTGAAGTACGTGCTCGCGCGAGAGCCACGGCGCGGCGGCGTCCCGGATCTCGGCGATGCGCCGGTCGATCGCCGGGACGACCTCGGGGCCCGGCACCATCGCGACCGAGTACATGGCGTAGGGCGCCTCGAAGTGCGAGAGGACGCCGCCGTTCGGGTCGGGACGGCCGAGCGCGCCCTCGAGGTGCCTGATCTCGACGGAGACGAGCGGCGCGGTTCCGTCCATCGCCGCGGCATCCACGACGGCCGCGGCCGCGGTCGCGTCGAACCCGTCCAGCATCCAGCCCTCGCCGCGTCCGGGGACCGGGCCGGGTGGGTCCTGGTGCAGCTCCGAGAGCGCGGCGGCCGGGACCGTCGCGAACGTGTCGAGCTCGGGACCGAGACCGCGCAGCGGCCGCAGCAGCTCGCGTCCGGCCGCCTCGCCGCCGAGGAACACGGCCTCGACGACGACGAACTGCCGGCCACGAAGCGGCTCGGGCATCTCCGGGATGGGCGGGATCTGGAGCAGCCGGGCGACGGACGTCACCTCCTCGGGGGCGTCCTTCGTCCACTCTCCCCAGGCGCCGAGCACCTCGGCCGCACGGTCGATCGGCCAGATCAGCCACCCCGCGTACGCCTCCGCGAGCGGGTAGAGGGCGATCTGGAGCTCGGTCACGATCCCGAAGCTGCCGCCGCCGCCGCGCAGCGCCCAGAACAGCTCGGCGTTCGTCTCGGCGTCGGCGTGGACGACCTCGCCGTCGGCCGTCACGATCTCGGCGGAGAGAACGCTCGACGACGAGAGCCCGTGCTTGCGCGCCAGCCAGCCGACGCCGCCACCGAGCGAGTACCCGACGACGCCGACGTCGGGCGCGGAGCCGTGCAGCGCGGTGAGCCCGTGCGGGACGGCGGCCTCGACGACGTCGCCCCAGATCGTCCCGGCGGCGACGCGTGCGGTGAGCCCCCTCGGGTCGATCTCCACGCCGGTCATGCGGGAGGTGTTGACGAGCATCGTTCCGTCGAGGGGCCTGCCGGGCGCCCCGTGCCCCGTGCCCTGGACGGCGATCCGGAGCCCGACCGTGCGGGCGTAGTCGACGGCTGCCACGACGTCGTCGACGGCCTCGGGAAGCGCGACGACCGCGGGGCGCTGGTCGACGGCGAGGTTCCAGGCGCGCCGCGCGTCGTCCCAGCCGGCATCGGTCGGGAAGACGAGGACGTCGGACGAGGCGGCGGTGCGCAGGGTGCTTCTGGCGTCGGTGAGCTGTGACATACGGGAGGTCTCCTCGTGCGGTCGGTGTCGTGCACGGAGCCTCGCGGGAGCCGGCCGGGCGGACGGTGCGGTTCTCCACACGATGTCCGGGGCGTCAACCGGCTTTCAGTGGGTGCGGGCGAGTGCCTCGGCCGCGTCGGCTGCCAGCGCTGCGGCATCCCGGAGCGCAGGCCCGACCGATCCGGCAAGCTCGACGAGCGTGATGCAGGCGACGCCCCCGGGAAGCGCACCGCGGTCTGCGTCGCCGGCGACGATCGCGGCGCGCACGCCGCGCGCGCCTGCCTCGTGCAGGGCGTGCCCCACGACCTTCCCGGCGAACGACGTGGCGTCGAGGTGGCCCTCGCCGGTGACGACGAGGGTCGCGGACGCGAGCGCGGAGCCGAGGCCGACCGCGTCGGCGACGAGCGCCGCGCCGGGTACGAGCCGCGCGCCGCACGCGGCGAGGCCCCCGGCCAGACCCCCCGCGGCTCCCGCGCCGGCGAGGCCGCGCACGTCGATGCCTCGCTCCGCGAGGTACCGGTCCGCGAGCAGGTCGAGCCGCCGCTCGAGCTCCGCGACCGCGTCGTCGTCGGCGCCCTTCTGGGGGCCGAAGACACGCGCGGCGTCCACGAAGCTCGTCGAGACGTCGCATGCGACGACGACGTCCGCCCCTCGCAGGTCGAAGTCGAGCGCCTCGAGCGCGCCGATGCCGCCGTCCACCGTCGCGGAGCCCCCGACCGCGACGATCGCCCGCTCGAGGCCGGCGTCGAGCGCCGCTCGCAGCAGCTCGCCGGTGCCGAACGTCGTCGCGCGAAGCGGGTCGTTGCGTCCGGCGACGAGCGCGAGCCCGCTCGCGCGGGCCATCTCGATCACGGCCGTGTCGCCGCGCAGGCCCCAGTCGGCGACGACGGGCTCGCCGAGCGGCCCCGTCACCCGCGCCGTGCGGCGCCCGCCGGCCATCGGGCAGAGGACGTCGAGCGTCCCCTCGCCGCCGTCCGCCAGAGGGAGCCGCACCGCCGGACGCCCCGCACGCTCGACGCCCGCGGCGAACGCGTCGGCGGCCTCGCCCGCAGTCAGGCTGCCGCGGAACTTGTCGGGGCAGCAGACGACCCTGCCGGCGTCCGTCACCGAGCGCGCATGAGCTCGACGGCCCGCTCGGCGACCATCACGGTCGGCCAGTTCGTGTGGCCGCGCGGGAGCGCCGGGATCACGGAGGCGTCGACGACCCGGAGCCCGTCCACTCCGCGCAGGCGAAGATCCGGCGTCACGACCGCGTCGTCGTCCGTGCCCATGCGGCACGTCCCGACCGGGTGGTAGAGCGTCTGCGAGCGGGCGCGGACGTGGACGTCGAGCGCGTCGTCGTCGATCGCGTCCGTCCCGGGAAGGAGCTCGTCCGTCACATGGCGTGCGAGCGGATCCGCGGCGAGCACCCGGCGCGCCAGACGGACGCCCTCGCGAAGCGTCCGGGCGTCGTGGCCGTCCGGGTCCGTGAGATAGCGGGGGTCGATCTCGGGCGACGCCAGCGGGTCCGAGGACGACAGCCGCACCTCGCCGACGCTTCGCGGCTGGAGCAGCACGGCGGCGACGGTGACGCCGTCCCGCGAGGGCGGTGCCGTCCCTTCCTCCTCGAACAGCACCGGCGCGAAGATGAGCTCGAGGTCCGGCGCCGGCGACGCCGGGTCGAGACGGACGAAGGCGGCCGCCTCCGCGACGTTGGAGGTGAGCGGCCCCCGGCCGGCGAGGAGCCACGCGAGCAGATGCCTCGGGCGCTCGGCCGTGAACAGGGTCTCGGCGTCGACCACGGCGAGGACGCCGTTCGCCAGGTGGTCGCGGAGGTTCCGGCCGACACCGGGCGACGCGTGGACGACCGGGATGCCGTGCCGGTCGAGCTCCTCCTTCGGCCCGATGCCCGAGAGCAGAAGCACCCTCGGCGAGTCGATCGCGCCCGCGGCGAGGACGACCTCGCGACCGGCGTGCGCTTCCTCCTCCTGCGCGGCTCCGCGCGGGAGGTACGCGACGCCGCGTGCGCGGCCCCGCTCCACGAGCAATCGCGTGACACGCGCCCCGGTCACGAGCGTCAGGTTGGGCCGGCGGAGCGCCGGTCGCAGGTAGCCGTCGACGACGCTGAAACGCCGGCCACGGCGGATCGAGACCGGCGTGAGCCCCGCGCCCTCGTTGTCGGCGGCGTTGAGGTCGGCGGCGCGCGGGATCCCGACAGCGGCGGCGGACTCGAGGAAGTCGAGCGTGAGCGGGCTCGGACTGCGCTGGGCGGCCCGCGGGAACGGCGCATCGCTGCGCGCGTAGCCGTCCGCGACGTCGTCCCATGCCCAGCCGGCCGGCCAGACGTCGTGGTCGGCGCGATGGCCGCGAATCGCCATCATCGCGTTGATCGACGCCGACCCGCCGAGCACCTTCCCGCGCGGGAAGACGAGCCTGCGGCCGTCGAGCGCATCCTGCGGGACGGTGTCGTAGCCCCAGTCGAGCGGGGAGCGGAAGAGCTTCGAGAACGCCGCGGGGACGCGGACGTGCAGCTTCCTGTCGCGCGGGCCTGCTTCGAGCAGCAGCACGCTCGTCTCCGGGTCCTCGGAGAGCCGCGACGCGAGCACGCAGCCGGCGGATCCCGCGCCGACGATCACGACGTCGTGCACGCGGCCAAGCATACGATCGTCCGCCGGTTCCTACGAGCGGCCGCGCGCCTCGTGCAGGAGCACCGGCCGGTCGAGCCCTTTCACCACGGTCTCCGTCGGCGAGACCAGCTCCGGCGGAGGGTCGCGCGGCCCCCGACCGCGGCACCCGTGGCGCACCGCAGCGAAGGCCGCTTCACGTGCCTGCTTCGAGCACGGCCTTCAGCCGCTGGAAGTCGCCGCGCGCCCGTCGCTCCGCCGCCCTGCGCAGGAGCGGGCCGCCGAGCCCGACGAGCTTCCCCGCGTCGGCGTCGGCCTCGACCCTGAGGAGCGTCCCCGCTCCGGCCGGCTCGAGCAGGTGACGGATGGAGACCCGCACCGGACCGGCGACCGTGCGCAGCGAGAGCTCGCGGCCGGGGTCGGCGGCGGTCGCCTCGAGCGTCGACACCGCACGCTTTCCGAGGAACGAGCGCACCTCGGTGAACGTGGCGCCGACCTGCAGGGGCCCGCCGGGAGCGTCGCGCACCTCCTCGACGTCCTCCTGCCAGTCGGGCAGGTGCGTCGGGTCGGCGAGGTAGGCGTAGACCTCCGCCGGCGGCCGCGCGATCTCGACCGCCAGCTCGTACCTCATCCGGCGGCTATCCAGTCGATCGTCTTCGAGGCAAGCCGGTCGAGCGCGGCGACGGAGAGCTCGAGGTGCTCGGGCTTCGTGTCCTCGAGCTTCGTGTGCGAGAGGCCGCGCAGGCTCTGGACGAAGAGCATCACGGTCGGGACCCCGGCGCGCGCGACCTCGGCTGCGTCGTGGAGCGGCCCGGAGGGGAGCCTGTGGGACGTGCCCGCGACCTCGCGGATCGCCTCGTCGGCGAAGCCGATCAGCGTCTCGTCGAAGAGGATCGGATCGATCGACCAGATCCGCTCCCAGGCGACGTCGATCCGCTCCTCCTCGGCGAAGCGCGCGCGAGAGCTCCTGCGCGCGCGCGAGCATGGAGGCGAGCTTCCCGGCGTCGAGGTGGCGCTGGTCGAGCAGCTGCTCGGCGGTCTCGACGACGGAGGTGACGATCCCCGGTCTGCAGACGACGCCGCCCGAGGTGCACACCGCGCCGCCGCCTGTCTCGCGTGCGATGTCGCGGATCGCGAGGGCGAGCTTGGCCGCCCCGGCGAGCGCGTCGCGCCGCCTGTCCATCGGGGTCGAGCCCGCGTGCGCCGCCTGGCCCGTCCACGTGATCCGGTGGCGCTCCACGCCGAACGTGCCCAGCACGACGCCGAGCGGGAGGTCGAGCGACTCGAGCACCGGGCCCTGCTCGATGTGGAGCTCGAGGTACGCGGCCGCGTCGGCGAGCTGCGCATGCGCGTCGAGCGCGCCGTCGAGCTCGACGCCGTAGCTGCCGACCGCGTCCGGGAGCGAGATGCCGTCGCGATCGACGAGCCTGCGCAGCTCGTCGTGGTCGGCCATCGAGCCCGCGGCGGCGGACGAGCCGAAGAGAGAGCGGCCGAAGCGCGCACCCTCCTCGTCGGCCCAGTCGACGAGGCGGACGGTCACCGGCGGCGTCCCGTCCTCGCGCGATCCGGCGGAGCACCTCGGCGCCGGCCAGCACGTTGAGGCTCCCGTCGAGCCAGCCGCCGTTCGGGACGGAGTCCATGTGGCCGCCGATCAGGACGGCGCGGTCGGTGTCGCCCCGCAGCGTGTACCAGTCGTTTCCGGCCGCGTCGCGCTCGACCTCGAGGGGCAGGTCGTCGAGCGAGTCGGCGAGCCACGCGCGCCCCTGCGCCCAGGTCTCGGTCCAGGCGACGCGCTGCTCGCCGTTCTCGTCCCCGGTCAGATCCTGGAGCTCCCGGAGCCGGGTGACGACACGTGCAGGGTCGAGCGGCACGCAGCGAGCTTAACCCAGGAGCCGATCGGCCGACCTCGCGGCGGGCGCGCCCGGAGCGTGATAGGCATTCCCGGTGCGTTCGGCGGTCAGGAGCATCCTCGTCGGGCTCTGCGTGCTCGGCGCTGCCTGGGGGCTGTGGGAGCTCTACAAGTGGGTGTGGGAGAGCACCGGCTGGACGTGGCCGTTCGTCGTCGACGACCTCACCATGCCCCACATGCACGACATCGTCGCGCGCCTCTGGCAGCCCGCGGGCGGGGCATCCGACAAGAGCCTCTTCCGCGTGCTCCTGGGGAACGCGCTGTTCACGATGAAGGAGGCGGTGGTGGGCTTCCTGCTCGGCGCCGCGATCGGGTTCGCGCTCGGCGTCATCCTCCACCACGTGCTCGTGCTGCGCCGCGGCCTGCTGCCCTTCATCGTCGCGTCGCAGACGGTGCCGATCCTCGCCGTGGCCCCGATGGTCGTGATCTGGCTCGGGGGCAAGGGCCTTCCGGTCTGGATCCCGGTCTCCGTGATCGCCGCCTACCTCACGTTCTTCCCGGTCGCCGTCAACACCCTCCGCGGCCTCGACGCGGCGAGCCCGATGGGGCTCGAGCTGATGCGGTCGTACGCCGCGGGAAGCTGGAGCACGCTGTGGAAGGTGAAGGTCCCCGCCTCGTTGCCCTACGTGTTCGCCGCGCTCAAGATCGGGGCGACCGCGAGCGTCGTCGGCGCCATCATCGGCGAGCTCCCTTCGTCGATCCAGGACGGGCTCGGCGGCGCGATCCTCAACTTCAACCAGTACTACTCGATCGAGCCCGAGGCCCTGTGGGCGACGAACATCATCGCGGCAGCGCTCGGGATCCTGTTCTTCCTCGCGGTCGCGCTCGCGGAGCGCCTGGTCGTCCATGCGCCGCCGGAGCAGATCGGATGAGCGCCGACGACGTGCGCCCGGCCGCCGCGGTCGCGATCACGGGTGTCTCGAAGATCTTCGAGCGTGGCGGGACGCACGCGCTCGACGACATCGACCTCGAGATCGCGCCGGGCGAGTTCGTCTCGCTGATCGGCCCGTCCGGCTGCGGGAAGTCGACGCTCCTGCGGGTGATCGGCGACCTCGTCGAGCCGACCGACGGCGTGGTGCTCGTCGGTGGGAAGACCGCGCGACAGGCACGCGCAGACCGCGACTACGGCATGGTCTTCCAGGAGGCGGTGCTCTACGACTGGCGCACGGTCGCGAAGAACATCGCGCTCCCGCTGGAGCTCATGGGGTGGCCCCGCGCGCGGCGTGAGGCACGGGTCTCGGAGATGATCGAGCTCGTCGAGCTGACGGGCTTCGAGAAGCACCGGCCCTGGCAGCTGTCGGGCGGCATGCAGATGCGCGTCGCGATCGCGCGCGCGCTCTCCTTCGACCCCAGCCTCATGCTCATGGACGAGCCCTTCGGCGCGCTCGACGAGATGACCCGCGAGCGCCTGAACCTCGAGCTGCTCGGCATCTGGGAGTCGGCAGGCTCGACCGTGGTGTTCGTGACCCACTCGATCGCGGAGGCGGTGTTCCTGTCGACGCGCGTCGTCGTGATGTCACCGCGCCCGGGACGCGTCGCGGGGATCGTCCCCGTCGACCTGTCCCAGCCGCGCACGGTCGAGACCCGCGAGGATCCCCGGTTCTTCGAGCTCGTGACCGAGGTGCGCGAGCTCCTGCGCGGCCGGGGCGGGCCCCACGCGCTCGAGTCGCCGGCCGCCGAGGGCGGGCGCGCGTGAGGGCGCTCGGGCGGCTCGCGCGGGAGTGGGCCCCTGCGGTCGTCGTGCTGGTGCTCGGTGTCGTCATGTGGGAAGTGCTCATCCGAGCCTTCCACGTCGAGCGGTTCCTCCTGCCGAAGCCGTCCGAGATCGCGCGGGTGCTCTGGGACGAGCGCGACGCCCTGTGGAGCGCCGGCTGGTACACGTTCACCGAGGCGTTCTGGGGCTTCGTGCTCGGCTCCGCGGTCGGCATCGCCTGCGCGATCGTGCTCGCCCGGTTCAGGTGGATCGCATCGGCGCTCATGCCGTACTTCGTCGCCGCGAGCGCCGTCCCCATCATCGCCTTCGCGCCGATCGCGAACGCGTGGTTCGGGATCGAGAAGGGCTCGAAGATCTTCATCGCAGCGGTCCTCTGCTTCTTCCCCGTGCTCGTGAACACGACGCGCGGGCTCACGTCGGTGCGGCCCGCGGCGCTCGAGCTGATGCGCTCGTACGCGGCCGGCGACGTCGAGATCTTCCGGCGGGTGCGCGTGCCGACCGCCCTCCCGTTCGTCTTCACCGCCCTCAAGGTGTCGAGCGTGCTGGCGATGATCGGCGCGATCGTGGGCGAGTACTTCGGAGGGTCGCAGGAGCAGCTCGGGATCCAGATCAAGAACGCCGCCGCTCTGTTCCGGTTCGAGTACGCGTGGGCGGGCATCGTCGTGGCGTGCGTGCTCGGGATCTGCTTCTACCTCGCGGTGGTCCTGCTCGAGCGCATCGTGATGCACTGGCATCCGGCCACGCACGGGGCACGGACGTGAGATGGTTAGGTCAGGACTTCGGACAAGGAGGGCGCACATGAAGCTGCGTGCACTCGTGCTCGCGGTGGCGGCGGGGATCCTCGCCGCAACGGTCTTCGCCTCGCTCGGGGCAGCGCGGCCCGGGGCGGCAAAGGCCGACAAGGTCACGCTCCAGCTCAAGTGGGTCACGCAGGCCCAGTTCGCGGGCTTCTACGCCGCGGCGGCGAAGGGGTACTACAAGCAGTTCAACCTCGACGTGACGCTCAAGCCGGGCGGGCCGGACATCACGCCGGAGCAGGTCGTGGCATCGGGTCAGGCGCAGTTCGGGCTCGACTGGCTGCCCTCGCTCCTCGCCACGCGCGACAAGGGGACCGACCTGGTCAACATCGCCCAGGTCTACACACGCTCGGGCATGACCGAGCTGACGTGGAAGACGAGCGGGATCAACACCGTCCCGAAGATGGCCGGGAAGAAGGTCGGGGTGTGGTGCTGCGGCAACGAGAACGAGTTGTACGCAGCGCTCGTGAAGAACGGCATCGACCCGACCGACAAGAACGACGTCACGATCGTGAACCAGCCGTTCGACATGAACCTGTTCCTGCAGAGCAAGGTCGACGCGGCGGCGGCCATGACGTACAACGAGCTCGCGCAGGTGCTCGAGACGAAGAACCCGAAGACGGGCAAGCTCTACAAGCTGTCCGACCTCAACGTCATCACGATGGAGCGCGCCGGCACCGCGATGCTCGAGGACGGCGTCTTCGTCAACGGCAGCTGGATCAAGGACGCGAAGAACCAGGACATCGCCAAGCGGTTCCTGGCGGCGTCGTTCAAGGGGTGGGCGTACTGCCGCGACCACTACTCGGCATGCGTCGACATCGTGCTCAAGAACGGCCCGACGCTCGGGCGCGGCCATCAGCGCTGGCAGATGAACGAGGTCAACAAGCTGATCTGGCCGACGCCGCTCGGCGTGGGGGTGATGAACCCCGCCGCGTTCGTGCGCACCGCCGCGATCGCGAAGCAGTTCAAGGTGATCTCGAAGCCCGCCACGAAGGCGGCCTACCGGACCGATCTCGCCCGCGCGGCGAACCAGATGCTGCGTCGACAGGGCGTGAACACGACCGGCAAGGGCTGGAAGGCGGCCGTCGTAACGGTGACCGCGGGCGGCAAGTAGCGAGAGCATCTCTCCCCGGGCCGGATGCCGGCCCGGGAGAGGCTCGGAGAGGAGGCCCCGATGTCCGTACTGATCAAGGGCGGCCGGATCGTCACGGCGGCCGACGACTACGTCGGCGACGTGTTCGTCGACGGCGAGCGGATCACGCTGCTCGGCGAGTCGCTCGACGTGGCCGCAGACACGGTGATCGACGCGACGGGAAAGCTCGTGCTCCCCGGTCTCGTCGACCCCCACACCCACCTCGACATGCCGTTCGGAGGGACGACGACGATCGACGACGTGACCTCGGGTCACACGGCCGCGGCGTTCGGCGGCACGACGTGCCATGTCGACTTCTGCATCCAGGCGCAGGGGCAGTCGTTCGCCGACGCGCTCGCGGACTGGCACGCGCAAGCGCGAGGGCAAGGCAATCATCGACATGGGCTTCCACATCGCGGTCACCGACCTGTCCGCGCCGGGCCGTCTGGACGAGCTCGCGACGCTGCCTGACCAGGGCATCACGTCCTACAAGCTCTTCATGGCCTACAAGGGCGCCCTGATGGTCGACGACGAGACGCTCTTCCGCACGATGGAGGTCGCAGCGCGGACCGGCGCGCTCGTGATGGTGCACGCCGAGAACGGCGACGCGATCGACGTGCTCGTCAAGCAGGCGCTCGCTGCGGGCGACACCGCGCCCGTCTACCACGCGCTGACCCGGCCGCCCGAGACCGAGGGCGAGGCGACGAACCGGGCCATCCAGCTCGCGCGCGTCGCGGGCTGTCCGCTCTACGTCGTCCACGTCTCGTGCAAGGAGTCGGTCGAGCCGATCATGCTCGCGCGCGAGAAGGGCTGGGACGTGTGGGGCGAGACGTGCACGCAGTACTTCTTCGTCGACACGACGTTCCTCGAGCGGCCGGACTTCGAAGGGGCGAAGTACGTCTACACGCCCCCGCCGCGCGACAAGGCGAACCAGGACGTGCTGTGGAACGCAGTGCGGACCGACGTCCTCTCGGCGATCTCGACCGACCACTGCGCGTTCCTCTGGGACGGCCAGAAGACGCTCGGCCGTGACGACTTCTCGAAGATCCCGAACGGCGGGCCGGGGCTCGAGAACCGCCTGCACATGATCCACCATTTCGGCGTCGGCGAGGGCCGCATCACGCTCAACCGCATGGTCGAGCTCCTCTGCACGAACCCCGCGAAGCTGTTCGGCCTCTACCCGCGCAAGGGGACGATCGCGCCCGGCTCGGACGCCGATCTCGTGATCTTCGACCCGACGAGGCGGAAGCTGATCACGGCCGCCGACCAGCACTCGAAGACGGACTACAACCTCTACGAGGGGACCGAGGTGACCGGGGACGTCGACACCGTCCTCGTGCGCGGCACGGTCGTCGTCTCCGGCGGCGAGCTCGAGGTGGAGCCGGGCTTCGGCACGTTCGTCGAGCGGGCCCGGTTCGGCGAGGAGCTGCACGCGGTCGTCGCGCCGGCCTGAACGGCGCCCGCCCGCGGGTAGGTGTCCGACGTCGGTCGGACACCTACGTTCGCAGACGGGTGGGCGTCGGGGCAGGAGGTGTAGGACTCGAAGTCCGACACCGGTGGCGGCGGCTCCGCGCCGCCTTCGACCTCAGCACGGCGACGCGCAGCGCCTCGACCGTGGTCGGTGAGGACCGCGGCGCTGGGTCTCTCGTGGCCGGGCGTTCGCGGGCAGCTACGGGACGAGCACGAGCTTCGTGCCGCCGGCGCCCTCGGCCTGGCGCTGCCACGCCGATGCGACGTCGTCGAGCGGCACGCGCTCGACGTCGAACACGATCTCGCCGGCGGTGACGTGGCCGACGAGGCGGTGGTAGTGCTCGGTGAGCTCGTCCTCGGGAACCGAGAAGTTCGTGTGGCCGAGGATCGACAGGTTCTTGAAGCGCACCGGGCCTGAGGCGAGCTCGGCCGTCGCACCGGCCGACTGGCCGAGGTTGACGATGGTCGCGCGCGGGACCGCGGCCTGGATTGCGGCAGCGACCGGCGCGCCCCAGACCGGGTCGAAGACGTAGCTCGGGCCCTCACCCCCGAATGCGTCCTTGAACGCCGCCACGAGGTCGTCGACGTCGAGCCGCACCGTCGCGTCTGCGCCGAGCTCGGCGGCACGCTCGAGCCCTGCCTCGCTGCGGCCGGCCGCGACGACGCGCGCCGCACCGAGCAGCTTCGCCGCCTGGACGGCGACGAGCCCGACGGCTCCGGTCGCTCCCAGGACGAGGACGTTCTCGCCGCCCTGGAGCGGTGCGCGCCACGCGAGCGGGAGCCAGCCGGCGAGGCCGGCGATGCCGAGGCCCGCGGCGACCGCCGGGTCGGCCCCCTCGGGCACCGAGATCGTCATCGAGTCGCCGACGTTCGCACGCTCCGCCATCGCCCCGTCCCGCGTCCGGCCGAGAGCCCCGCCGAACAGCCACGCCACGCGTCCGTCCGCGGTGCGCACCACTGCCTCGCATCCGGGAACGTACGGAAGGTCGGGCGTTCCGGTCGCGAGCACCCCGCGCGAGACGGCCAGGTCGATCGGGTTGACCGGCGCAGCGAGCACCTCGACGACGTCGTCGCCCGTGGGCGCCTCGACCTCCTCGACTTCGGGAAGCGCACCGATCCCGGTGACCTGCGCCGCGCGCACGTGTCGAGCCTAACGGTCCGGGTGAGGTGCGAGTCGGCAGGAGGGGCGGGACCCAGTCTCCGCCCCTCCTGCGCCCCCCGGCAAACGTCGCTCAGTCGCAGCTGACCCGCGTGTTCCACGGGGCGAAGATCCCGCGCTCCGGGTCGGGGTTCGGCTTCCAGGCCCAGACGTGGAGCGTCCAGACCGTCGCCGACGGGTTGCCGTACCGGGCGAGGTTCGTCTCGTCGAACTGCTGGCCGTACAGCGTCGGCCGCTCGGTGCTCGCGACGATGTACTCCACGCCGGTCAGCTTGTAGCTGCCGTTGTTCCGCTTCTCGTAGAGGATCGCCTCCGGCTCGGTCGGGACGAGCTGGTCGTCGACCCGGTCCTGGAGCAGGATGTGGATCCCCATGGCGCCGTCTCCCGCGAGGTTCGCGATGCAGGTGCCGGTGCCGAACGGCTGCACCTGCGGTAGCTCGACCGCGTTGGGCTCGGCCAGTGCGACGGCGACGTCGTGGTACTTGGCGGTGGCCTCTCGCAGATCCGAGAGCGGCGACTGGCCTCCGCCTGCCGCGGCGAACCCCGCGATCCCGAGAACCGGAACGACCGCAAGGATCGCCCCAAGGAGCAGCTTCTTCTTCATGGTGTCTCTCCCCTTTCCTGTATTCAGACCGTCTCGGCGACCGGATCGGGCCGGACGATCACCGTGTCTGCGACCTTCACGATCTCGTCGACGGGCAGGTCGGCGCGGCTCGCGTGCTCGCGGATCGCCTCCGGGCTCGACGCCTGATAGACGCACACGGTGCCGACCGTCCCGTCCGGCTCCGCCAGCACGTAGCTGCGGATCCAGCGGATGTCGTCGGGCATCCCCTCGCCCTCGGTCGTCGAGCGCGCCGCGGCCTCGCCCAGGTCCTCTGCTGTCCGCCAGCCGTTACGGCGGATGATCACGTACGTGTCCATGCATGCCTCCTCGATCGGGGTCCAGCAACGCGAGTGACGGTAGGCCCGGCCGGGGCATGGGCGAATCGGCCGAATTGCCCAGATTGACGGGATTGCCTACCGATCTTTGGGCAGCACCGTGCTTGCGTGTGCCTTCCGGGATGCGGAACATGGGCGCATGGAGGACCTGCTCGAGCGTGACGATCTGCTGCGGACCCTCGCCGCTGCGCTCGACGAAGGCGGCCGGCTCGTGTTCGTCGGGGGTGAGGCCGGCGTGGGGAAGACCGCGCTCGTCCACGCACTGGAGCAGCAGGTGCGCTGCAGGGTTTTCCACGGGTCGAGCGAGAGCCTGGCGACGCCGACGCCGTTCGGGCCGTTCACGGACATCGCCGCGACGACCGGCGGCGCGCTGGCGGAGTTGCTCCGGGACGGGTCCAGCCCGGGTACGGTCGCGCGGGCCATCCTCGACGAGCTCGAGGTGCCGGCGCTCGTCGTCCTCGAGGACCTGCACTGGGCGGACGAGGCAACGCTCGACGCGCTGCGCGTGCTCGGCCGCCGGATCGAGCAGACGAGGGGGCTCGTGGTTGCGACGTACCGCGAGGACGAGGTCGACGGCGACCATCCGCTGCGCGTCGTCCTCGGCGAGCTCGCGTCCGCGCGGGGGGTGTCGCGGCTACGGGTCCCCCGCCTCTCCGTCGACGCCGTGCGTCGGCTCGCACAGCCGTCCGGTGCCGACGGTGACGCGATCCACGCACTGACCGGCGGGAACGCGTTCTTCGTCACGGAGATCCTCGCCGTGGGGTCTGTCGAGCTGCCCGACACAGTCCGCGACGCCGTGCTCGCGCGGGCGGCGGCGCTCGGAGCCGACGCCCGCGAGCTGCTCGAGGTGGTCGCGCTCGTCCCCGGACGGGCCGAGCTCTGGCTCGTCGAGGCGGTCGCGCCGGACGCCGTCGACCACGTCGACCGGTGCCTCGCAGTCGGAGTGCTCCGCGAGGACGGCCCAGGCATCGCGTACCGCCACGAGATCGCGCGGCTCGCGCTGGAAAGCTCGGTGCCGGCGGCGCGGCGGCGGCGTCTGCATGCCGCGCTGCTCGGCGCCCTCCTGTCGGCCGGGCGCCCGGAGCCGTCCCGGCTGGCGCACCACGCCGAGCAGGCCGGGGACACGGCCGCCGTCATGGAGCACGCACCGCAAGCCGCGCGCGCGGCAAGCGCGGTCGGGGCGCACCGCGAGGCCGCACAACAGTACGCCCGCGCCCTCAGGTTCGCCGACAACCAGGAGGCGCGCGTCCGCGCGGAGCTCCTCGACGCCTTCGCCCTGGAGGCGCAGCTGACCGGGCTCTCCGAGGAGGCCGCCGACGCCTGGCAACAAGCGGCGGCGCTCCATCGCTCGCTCGGCGATGCGCTCGCCGAGGGAACCTCCCTCGCCTGGCTGACGAGGGCCTGCATCCCGATCGGGCGCAACCGCGAGGCCGAGGAGGCGAGTCGGGAGGCGATCGCCGTCCTCGAGCCCGGGGGCCCGGGGCCGGAGCTCGCGCACGCGTACGCCGCCCAGGCGTACGTCCGGATGCTCAACCGGGACAACGCCGACGGGGTCACCTGGGGCACGCGCGCCGCCGAGGTCGCCAGGCAGGTGGACGACCCCGAGACGCTCGCACACGCGGTGATCATGATCGGGACCTCGTACCTGATGGCGGGGGAGATCGACGAGGGCGTCGACCACCTCCTCGAGAGCCTGCGGATCGCCCGCGAGAACGACCTCTGGATCTGGATCGGGCCGGCGCTCAGCATGCTCGGGACTGGTCTCGGCGAGATGTACGAGCTCGAGCGGTCCGAGCACTACCTTCGGGAGCACCTCGCGTACGCAGACGAGAACGACCTGTGGCCGCAGTACACGCGCGCGTGGCTTGCGCTGGTCGACGCGTACTCCGGGCGCTGGGACGCGGCGACGGCGCTGGCGCACGACGTCCTTGCGGGCGCGAACGACTCGATCAGCCGGATCACCGCGCTCATCGCCATCGGCCGGGTGCGCGCCCGTCGCGGGGACCCGGGCGCGATGGACGCGCTCGACGAGGCGCTCGAGCTGGCACGGCCAGGGGGCCACCTGCAGCGCCTCGGACACGTCCGTGCGGCGCGTGCGGAGGCCCGGTTCCTCGCGGGCGACCTGGGCGGCGCCGCGCAGGAGGCGCGTGCCGTCTACGACCTTGCCCTGGAGAAGCGCCACCTCTGGTTCGCCGGCGAGCTCGCGTACTGGCAACGCCGCGCGGGGTCGCTCGACGTGTGGCCGGACTGGGTCGCCGCGCCCTGGCGGCTGCAGCTCGCCGGCTCGTCCGATGCCGCCGCCGCGTGGACGGCGCAGGGCTGCCCCTACGAGGCCGCGCGTGCGCGCGCCGAGCTCGCCGACGAGGGCTCGCTGCTCGCGGCGCTGTCGGAGCTCGAACGGCTCGGCGCAGGCGCTCTGGCGCGCGAGATCCGCCGGAGGCTTCGTGCGCTCGGCGCGAGCGTCCCCCGCGGCCCGCGCCCTGCGACGCGCGCGAACCCGGCCGAGCTGACGGTGCGCGAGCTCGACGTCCTGCGGCTCGTCGCTGCGGGAAGACGAAACGCAGAGATTGCCGAAGAGCTGGTGGTGTCGCGCCGGACGGTCGACCACCATGTGTCCGCGATCCTCCGGAAGCTCGGCGCGCGCAGCCGGGGCGAAGCCGCACGCACCGCACACGAGCTCGGGCTCGTCAGCGGCTCCTCCGCGTGAGAAGCTACACGGTGGCGAGCACGCCCAGGCGCCGGGCCGCGGCGACCGCCTCGCCGCGCGAGGAGGCTCCCAGCTTCTTCAGGATCGCCGACACGTGGTGGTCGACCGTTCGCCGCGAGAGGAAGAGCCGCTCGGCGATCTCCGCGTTGCGAAGGCCCTCGGCGACGAGCACCAGCACGTCTTGCTGGCGGTTCGTGAGCGATCCGGCGTTCGCTGCGGTCGACGGTCGTGGACCGCGAGGGACGGAGCGTGCCCCGAGTTCTCGCAACCGTCGCGTCACGAGGCGCGCCAGCGGCCCGGCCTCGAGTCGCCGCAGTTCCGTCAGGCACTCGCGCAGCGCCGCCTCATCGTCGCTCTCCGACAACGCGAGCGCGGCCTCGTAGGGCCGTCCCCGGTCGTTCCATGCCGCGGCGGCGGCTCGCCAGTCTCCCGCCAGCTGCAGCGACCAGGGTGCGCCGACACCCGTTGGGAGCTCCTCGTCGATCCCATTCTTCCTTCGCCAGTAGGCGAGCTCTCCGAGCCACGACGACGACGGCGGGGCATGCTCGAAGGAGGCGTCGGTCACCTCGCGGACGCCGTCGTGGCGCCCCTCGAGCCAGGCGATCTCCGCCTGCGCGCACGCGAGGCCGGCGTGCCACCCCGGGTCGCTCGCATCCCCGACGATCCTCGCGGCCTCGTCCAGCAGCGGGGCTGTGCCTGGGTCGCCGCGCCGCGCGCGCACGAGTGCGAGCACGAGAAGCGCCTGCAGGCGCGGCTCGGGCGAATCTCGGGTCTCGGCCACGACGAGGTCGGCCGTCGAGGTGGCGTCCGTCCAGGCGCCACTGTCGAGCTCATGACGCACTCTCAAGCTCAGCAGGGCAAGGCGCCAGAGGTCGAGCTCGAGCCCGTCACAGTAGGCAAGGCCGGTTGCGATCCAGCCCGCGGCCTGCTCGCCGGCGCCGTTGACCAACGAGCAGAGCGCGAGGTTGTGCATCGCGTGGGCGGCCTCCTGCGAGAGCCGCTGCTCACGCGCGTCCTGGAGCGCGTGCTCGAGCGCCCGGGCGTCGCCGGTGCGGCACATCTCGACGGTTCCGAGCCTGATCTCGCCGAGGATTCGCTTCTCGGTGAGCGAGAAGCGGCGTGCCAGCTCCACCGTTCGCGAACCCCAGGCGACAACGGCCTCACTGTCGTCGCCGTAGGCAGAGACGAGGGCCATCGCCTCGGTCGCATCCGCGTGCAACGCGCTCTCCGGAAGTCCCGCCAGCCCGGCCATCGACGCGGTCGCAGCCGCGGTGGCCTCGGTCAGGAGGCCTCGGCACGTCAGGAAGGAGACGAGGCGACCCTGTGCCGCTGCCTCGCGCTCGATCGCGCCGGCGCGACGATGGTGCTCGATGGCCTCTCCCAGCGCGGCGATCGCAGCGACCTGGTCGTCCGTGAGGTAGAGCGCGTCCGAGCGGCGCTCCAGCATTGTCGCGCGCTCTCCGTCCGGGAGGGCAGCAGAGAAGCGCAGCGCGCGCGCGTACTGCGCCGCCGCCTCGCGGTGCGCGCCGAGCCGGGCCGCCTCCGCGGCCGCCGCCGGCGCGTAGCGGAGGACCGCCTCGGCGTCGCCGGCGTGCTCGGCATGGTGTGCCAGGCGGGCGAGGTCGGGGCTTCCGGAGGCGGAGTCGGCCAGCGCGAGGAGGACGGCGCGGTGGAGCGCCAGGCGGCGGGTCGGTGACAGCGCCTCCTCGACGGCGGTCCGCGCGAGCTCGTGACGGAACGCGACCCCGCCGTCGGCCGTCCGCAGCACGCCGGCGTCGAGGCATTCGTCGGCTGCGTCGGCGGCCGGGCCACAGACGCCCAGCAGCAGCTCCGCGTCGAGCGACGGCGGCGCGACCGAGGCCGCCTCGACGATCGCGACCGCCTGTGGTGTGAGCTGTGCGACCCGCGCCATCACCACGTCGCGCACCGTGTCAGGCACGGTGGCGCCGCCGGACGCGAGCAGCTCACCGGCATAGAACGGGTTGCCGGCGGTGAGCCGGTACACGGCCGCCGTGTCGACGTCGTGGCCGGCGGCGAGCCGCTCGACGCCTTCGCGGGTGAGCGGCTCGACCGTGAGACGTTCGACCGCCACGCTCGTCGCAAGCTCGCCGAGCACCAGACGGAGGGGGTGCGCGCGATCGAGCGCGTCGTCCCGGTAGGTCGCGAGCACAAGCGTCCGCGTCGAGCCGATCCGCCGACCGAGGACGCGGAGAACGTCGAGAGTCGCCTCGTCGGCCCAGTGGACGTCCTCCAGCACGACCACGAGCGACGCCCCCGGCGCGCCGCCCGTGAGCGCGGCGGCGACCTCGTACGGCGTCGCGTCCCGCTCGATTGCCGTCGAGAGCCGCTCGGGCGCGTGCTGTGCGACATCGAGGAGCGGGCCGAGCGGTCGCGGCGTCGCGAGTGGATCGCAGGCGCCCCAGAGCACCGTCGCCGCCGGCAGGTTGGCGCAGAACCGCCGCGCGACGCTGGTCTTCCCGACGCCCGCCTCGCCGCCGAGGAAGACGAGCGTCCCGTTCTCGTCGCTCGCGGCGAGGTATGCACGCTCGAGCGCGGCCATGAGCTCGTCCCGCTCCAGGAGCTCGGTCGTCCCGCGGATCGCGATCGCCATTCCCGGATCGTGCCCGGCCCGCGAGCGGTCAGCAAGTCCGCGGTCGGAGCAAACGCGGGCGGGCTACGATCGTCGCAAGCGAGCGAAGGAGCACGAAGATGGCCACCGTCGAGGCGAACCCGAACCTCGGAGCCCGGATCGTCGCGGACGCGAAGGAGTACGTCCTCTACTCGTGGTCGGTGCAGGACAAGATCGACCCGATCGCGGTCGCCGGCGCGGAGGGACGTCACTTCTGGGACTACGACGGCAGGCGCTACCTCGATTTCGCCTCCCAGCTCGTCAACGTCAACATCGGCCACCAGCACCCGAAGATCATCCAGGCGATCAAGGACCAGGCCGACCAGCTCTGCACGATCGGCCCGCCGATGGCGAACGAGTCGCGCTCCCGACTCGGCCGGATGCTCGCCGAGGTGACGCCGGGCGACCTCTCGGTCTCCTTCTTCACGAACGGCGGCGCGGAGGCGAACGAGAACGCGATCAAGCTCGCGCGGCTCGTCACGGGCCGCAACAAGATCGTCGCCCGCTACCGCTCCTACCACGGGGCGACGAACGGCGCGGTCACGCTCACCGGCGATCCACGCCGCTGGGCGGTCGAGCCGGGGATGCCCGGGGTCGTCCGCATGTTCGATCCGTACACGTACCGCTGCCCCGCGGGTCATCCGGACCCGTGTCCGGTCTGCACCGGTGCGCCGCACCTCGAGGAGATCCTCGAGTACGAGGGCGCTCAGACGGTCGCCGCCGTGATCCTCGAGACGGTGACCGGGACGAACGGGATCATCCCGCCGCCCGACGGGTACCTCCGGTCGATCCGCGAGGTGTGCGACCGGCACGGGATCCTCCTGATCCTCGACGAGGTGATGGCAGGCTTCGGCCGGACCGGCCGCTGGTTCGCATGCGAGAACTGGGACGTCGTCCCGGACATCATCACGGTCGCGAAGGGGATCAACTCGGGCTACGTCCCGATCGGCGCCATGATCGCGCGGGGCGAGATCGTCGACCAGGTGCGCGGGCAGTTCTTCCCGGGCGGGCTCACCTACGCGGGGCACCCACTCGCCTGTGCGTCGGCGATCGCGTCGATCGAGGCGTTCCAGGAGGAGGGGGTGGTCGAGAACGCGGCGTCGGTCGGAGCGCACCTCGGCGAGTCGCTCCGCACGCTGGCGGAGCGCCATCCCTCGATCGGCGACGTGCGCGGCCTCGGCTGCTTCTGGGGCGTCGAGCTCGTGAAGAACCGCGAGACGCGGGAGATGCTCGTCCCCTACAACGGCTCGGGCGAGGCGGCCGCGCCGGTCGCCAGGCTCGCGAAGGCGGCGCTCGACGAGGGGCTGTACCTGATGACGCACTGGAACGTGATCATGGTCGTGCCGCCGCTCACGATCACGCGCGACGAGGTCGACACGGGCGTGGCGATCCTCGACGAGACGCTTGCGATCACGGACGAGTACGTGACCTGAGCGGCGCGGGCCGCTCCGGCTCAGCCGGCCGTCCCGCGCCCTGCGAGGAACGACGCGATCGCGTCGGCCGTTTCGTCCAGAGCGTCCCAGAGCACGGTGTGGCCGCCGGGGACGGTGACGACCTCGAGGAGGTCGCCGAGAGCGTCCCGATGTGCGTCGAGCAGGTGGTCGTAGGGCAGGAACGACTGGGCGCCGAGCACGACGAGCGTCGGGATGCGGGCCTCGGCGAACGGCGGCGCGGCCGTGGCCATCTCGCCGTACGCCGTGACCACGCACGCCTGCGTATAGCGGTACCGCCACCCGTCCTCGTCCTCGACCATGTGCGCGCGGAGCTCTGCCTCGACGAGGAGGCGCGGCGCATGGTGGAGCTGGCTCTCCTCGTAGCGCCGCTCGAGCGCGTGCTCGAAGCTCCGGTAGACGCGCTCGCGCGCGCGCGTTCTCGGCCGCCCAGAGCGCCACGTGCGGCGGGAGCAGGATCGCCGGATCGAGGAGCACGAGCCGCTCGACCGCGCCGGGATTCCTGGCCGCATGCTCGAACGCGAGCCGCCCCCCGAACGAGTGGCCGAGCCAGACCGGGGCCGAGCCCACGGCCGCCTCGACCGCGTCGAGATGGTCGTGCACCCGCCACGGCGGCTCGCGCGGCGAGTCCCCGTGCCCGAGCAGGTCGGGGGCGAGAATGCGAAAGGACGGGGCGAGCCGGGCCGCGAGCGGCGCGAAATGGCGGCCGCTGCCGGTGACGCCGTGGAGGCAGACGACGGGCGGAGCGCCCTCGTCGTCACCCCATGCGTGGACACGGAGGCCGCTCACGGCGGCGCGCGCCGAACCGCGCGGGACGAGGCGTCGGGGTGGGCGGGCGCGCCCGCCGTCCCACGATCGGCACGACCGAGAGCGCCGTGGATCGCGCCTTTGCTTCGCCTACCCCCGTTACCGACACCCGCCCCCCGCGCGCGCTCGTGGCCGGCGTGCTGCCCTCTGCTCGTGGTCCGCGGCCCCCCAAGGGGGAACGAGGCCCCCTGGAGTCATCGTACGAGGCGATCTGCAACGTGACTGCGCCGACATCGTGCCGGATGTGCGACGAACCCGCGACACGGCGGGTGTCGACCGACGCAGACGCGCGGCGGAGCACCCTCGCGCGGGGCGGTGCGGCCGAGGCGACGTCACGTATCGCGACCGAGCGTCCCGAGCGTCCCGAGCGACTCGGGCACCATCTCGGTCCGACGGGTGCTCGTGTCCTTGACGAGCGACCAGATCACGACGCCCTCCTTGTCGATCAGGAAGGTGCCGCGGATCGGCGCACCGTTCTTCTCGTCGAAGACGCCGTAGCGCTTCGCGGTCTCGCCGTGCGACCAGAAGTCGGACGCGAACGTGTACTCGGCGCCCAGCTCCCGCTTCCAGGCCTGTCGCGCCGCCGACGCGTCGCAGGAGACGAAGACGATCTCCGTGTCGGCGTTGCGGAACGACTCGAGGTTCGCCTGCAGGTCCTGCGCCTCCTCGGCGCAGACGGCCGTGAACGCGAACGGATGGAAGACGAGCAACACGTTGGAGCGACCCAGGTAGTCGGAGAGCCGCACGCGCGGCAGCGCGGGCGTCTCCTCGAGGTCGAACTCCGGAGCCTTGTCACCTGTCCCGATCGCCATCGGTCGTCTCCTCCGCCTCCTCGCCGTGGGAGGACGGAACATAGTACGCCCGGCCCCTCACGCTCTCCGGGAGGTGATCGACCACCGCCGCACCGGGATCCTCGTGGGGCGAGACGTAGCCCACACCGTGGCCGCGTGTCGCCGCGCCGCGGTAGTGCGCGTCCCGGAGTGCCGCGGGCGGCGCGGCGATCCCCTCGCGCCGGACGTCCGCCCGTGCCCGCCAGATCGCCTGTGCGGACGCATTCGACTTCGGCGCGCGGGCGACGTAGATCGCCGCCTGCGCGAGGTTGAGCTGGGCCTCGGGCAGCCCGACGTGCTCGACGGCCTGGGCCGCGGCGACCGCGACGAGCAGTGCACGAGGATCGGCGTTCCCGACGTCCTCGCTCGCGGCGATCACGATGCGCCGCGCGAGGAAGCGCGGGTCCTCGCCGCCCTCGAGCATCGCGGCGAGGTAATAGACGGCGGCGTCCGGGTCGCTCCCGCGCATCGACTTGATGAACGCGGACGCGAGGTCGTAGTGGCGATCCCCGGCGCGGTCGTACCGCAGCGGCCGTTTCCGCGCGACGTCCTCGACGTGCTCGAGCGACAGCGCCTCGTGCGCCGCGGTCGCGGTCTCCCAGGCGAGCTCGAGGGTCTGGAGCGCCGTGCGGGCGTCGCCGCCGGCCCGGCGCGCGATCTCGGTGGCCACGTCGGCGGGGACGTCGGCGCCGAGCTCGTCCGATCCTCGTGCGAGCACCTGCCCGAGCTCCTCGAGCGTCAGCGGCTCGAGCTCGATGACGGTGCATCGCGAGAGGAGCGCCTGGTTGACCTCGAAGTAGGGGTTCTCGGTGGTCGCGCCGATGAGCGTGACGAGGCCCTCCTCGACGGCGTGCAGCACCGAGTCCTGCTGCCGCTTGTCGAAGCGGTGGATCTCGTCGATGAAGAGCAGCGTGCGGATCCCGTTACCGCCGAGCCGGTCGCGCGCACGGGCGAGCACCGCTCGGACGTCGTCGACACGGGCGGAGACGGCGGAGAGCTCCTCGAAGGCAGCCGCCGACGCCTCGGCGACGATCCGCGCGATCGTCGTCTTTCCCACGCCCGGTGGCCCGTGCAGGATCATCGACGGCGCGCGACCCTCCTCGATCGCCCGGCGGAGGGCGGAGCCGGGGCCGAGGACGCCCCGCTGCCCGACGAGCTCGTCGAGCCCTCTGGGGCGGATCCGCTGCGGCAAGGGGGCGACGGCATGTGCTCGTGTCGCCGCCGCGTCGCTGAACAGGTCGCCCACGGGGGCCAGTATGCTCACCGCGATGTCGGCGACGGACGAGGACTTCGACATCCCGATCCTGCCGGGCGACGCGCCCAGCGACTACGAGCGGTACATCCGGACGGACGAGCTGCTGGCGCTGCAGAAGGGGCCGGAGGAATGGGTGCACCGCGACGAGCTCCTCTTCCAGGTCGTCCACCAGTCGTCCGAGCTCTGGTTGAAGCTCGCGACGAGCGACGTCGAGGAGGCGGCCCGCCTCCTCGACGCCGGCGACGTCGAGGAGGCCGCGCGGCAGCTCCGGCGGCCGCTCCGCTGCCTGCGCTTCGCCACCGACCAGCTCGACATGCTCGAGGAGCTGTCCCCGTGGGAGTACCAGGAGATCCGCAAGGTGCTCGGCCACGGAAGCGGGTTCGACTCGCCCGGCTGGAGGACGCTGCGGGCCGCCCTCCCGCGGCTCGGCCATGCGTTCCATGCGCGGCGGCGCGACGCGGGCCTGTCGCTCACCGAGCTCTACGTCGGGCGTCGCGACCACGACGCGCTGTACCGCGTCGCCGAGTCGATGATCGAGCTCGACGAGTGGTGCCAGACGTGGCGGATCCGCCACTACCGCGTGGTCGCCCGCGTGATCGGTGACGCCGTGGTCGGGACGCAGGGCACGCCCGTGGAGGTGCTCGGCCGGCTCGTCCAGACGGTCGTCTACCCCGAGCTCTGGGACGTCCGCAACGAGCTGACGGCGAGGTCCAGGGCCGAGGCGGAGTGACCCTCCGCGGGGAGGTCACGCAGCTCCTCCAGGAGCTGATCCGGATCGACACCGTCAACCCTCCGGGCAACGAGACGCGGGCCGCCGAGGCGCTCGAGCGGTACCTCGCACGCAACGGGGTCGCGACTCGCCGCCACGCGAAGACACCCGATCGCGCGAATCTCGTCGCGCGGCTCGAGGGCGGGGACGGCCCCGGCCTGGTGCTTCTCGCGCACACCGACACGGTGCTCGCCGACCCGTCGGAGTGGACGCACGATCCGTGGTCCGGCGACCTCGTCGACGGGGAGGTCTGGGGCCGCGGCGCCCTCGACATGAAGGGGCACGTCGCGGCCGCGGCGGTCGCGTTCGCCTCGCTCGCCCGCGAGGGCGTCCTGCCTCCCGGCGACGTCGTTCTCGCGCTCACGGCCGATGAGGAGGTGGGCGAGGACTTCGGCGCGTCGTGGCTCGCGCGCGAGCATCCGGAGGCCGTCCGCGCGACCTACGGGCTGAACGAGGGCGGCGGCGAGCGTTGCGTCCTCGGAGGGCGGGCCTACTACCTGTGCGCAGTCGCCGAGAAGGCGACGGCGCCGTTTCGGCTCAGGCTGCGCGGACGGAGCGGTCATGCGTCCGACCCGCATGCAGCCGACAACGCGCTGCTCAGGGCGGGGCCCGTGCTCGACGCGCTCGCACGCCTCGATCCGCCTCGCTCCCTGATCCCGGAGGTGCGCGCGTTCCTCGAGACGATCCTCGGCGAGGTGCCCCCTGTCGACGAGGCGCTCGACCGTGCCGGCGCCCTTCACCCGCTCGCGGCGCAGCTCGTCGCCCCGCTCCTGTCCGCGACGCTGTCGCCCACGATGATCGAAGCCTCGAGGAAGCGCAACGTCGTCCCCGGCGCGTGCGTGATCGAGGTGGACTGCCGGCTCCTGCCCGGCCAGGAGCTCGCCGAGATGGAGGCGCTCCTCCGCGCCGGTGTGCCCGGCGAGTGGGAGCTCGAATGGATCCTCGCCGAGCACGTCGGCGGGAGTCGCTCACCGCTCGACACGCCGCTGTGGACAGCCCTCGAGGCCTGGCTGGCGCGCGTCGACCCGGGTGCGCGCCTGGCGCCTGTCGTATGCGCAGGGTTCACCGACAGCCACTATCTCCGGGAGCGTGCGGGGGCGACCGTCTACGGCTTCTTCCCCCTCCGCGCGATGGATGCGGATCTCGCGGCGAGCCTCGTCCACTCGGCCGACGAGCGGATCGCCGTCGACGACCTCGAGCTCGGTGTCGACCTCTTCCGCCACGTCGCGACCACGCTCGGGGCGTGAGTGCCGGACGGGTTCACGAAGGCGGCGGCGGGCTCGGTGCTCTTCCTCGTCGTCGCGCCCGGCATGGTCGCGGGCGTGATCCCCTGGGCGCTCACCGGCTGGGAGCCGGGCGACCTGCTCGGACGGCACCCGGCTCTCCGCATCGGCGGCGCCGTCCTCCTCGTCGCGGGAATCGCAGTGCTGCTCGATGCCTTCCTGCGGTTCGTGCGCGAGGGCCGGGGCACGCCCGCTCCCGTCGCACCGACGGAGCGCCTGGTCGTCGGGGGCCCCTACCGCTACGTCCGCAATCCCATGTACCTCGCGGTCGGAGCCACGATCGTCGGCCAGGCGCTCCTTCTCGGGCGGGCGGTGCTGCTCGCGTACGCAGCCGTGTTCTTCCTCGCCGTCGTCGCGTTCGTGCACGGGTACGAGGAGCCGACCCTCGCGCACCGGTACGGACCGCGATACGAGGGCTACCGGCGTGCCGTCCCGGGCTGGTGGCCGAGGCGCACCCCGTGGAACGGTGACGTCTGAGACACTCCGGGCGACGAGAGGGAGGACGGCGCGTTGGGCACCTTCGGCAGCTTCCAGAACGAGATCTACCTCGGTGGCCTCGGCGACATCCTGCCCGACCTGCCGACGGATCTCACGCGCCTCGAGTCGCTGGCGGAGGAGCGCATGCCGGCGAAGGAGTTCGGCTACGTCGCCGGCTCGGCCGGATCCGAGGCGACCGCCGGCTGCCAACAGGGCGGCTTTCGCGTCGTGGCGGATCGTGCCGCGCATGCTCCGGGACGTCACGACGACCGACCTGTCGGTGACGGTGCTCGGAACACCGATGCCCGCCCCCGTGGCGCTGGCGCCGGTCGGCGTCCTCGGGATCGTCCATCCCGACGGCGAGTCCGCGGTCGCGCGGGCAGCAGCGGCGGCCGGGCTGCCGATGGTCGTCAGCACCGCCGCGACGACGACGCTCGAGGACGTGGCCGCAGCCGGGGGCGACGCGCCCCGCTGGTACCAGCTCTACTGGCCGAAGGACCGCGACCTGGCGGTCAGCTTCCTCGAGCGCGCCGCCACAGCGGGATACGGCGCGCTCGTCCTCACGCTCGACACGCACGCGATGGGATGGCGGCCGCGCGACCTCGACAACGCCTTCCTGCCGTTCCTCCGTGCCGTCGGCAACCAGAACTACCTCGCCGATCCCGTCTTTCTCCGCGCGGTCGGCGGCGCGATCGACGAGGACAACCGCCTCGCCGCGCTCCAGCACTGGGCCTCCACCTTCGGCAACCCGGCGCTGACGTGGGACGACCTCGGGTTCCTGCGGGAGCACTGGGACCGGCCCATCGCGCTCAAGGGGATCCTGCACCCGGACGACGCACGCAGAGCCGTGGACGCCGGGATCGACGGCATCGTCGTGTCGAACCACGGCGGGCGCCAGGTCGACGGCGCCGTCGCGGCGCTCGATGCGCTCCCGGCGATCGTCGACGCGGTCGGCGACCGGATCGAGGTGCTCATGGACAGCGGCGTGAGGACGGGCGCCGACGTTGTCAAGGCGGTGGCGCTCGGGGCGCGCGCCGTCCTGCTCGGACGCCCGTACGTGTACGGGCTCGGGCTCGCCGGAGAGGCAGGGGTGCGTCACGTCCTGCGCTGCCTGCTCGCGGAGCTCGAGCTGACGATCGCCCTGTCGGGGGCGACCCGCGCGTCCGACCTGAATCGAGAGCTGCTCGTCCTCTCCGGGCCGTCGTAGGCGCCACGGGCGCGACGCGACGATGACCCAGACGGAAAGAACCGGCGGCATCGGGTGCGACGCCGACCTGCTCGAGGTGCACCACCCCGAGGGTGCGTTCGAGCAGATCGAGGCGTGGCTGCGCGGCAAGGGGTTCTTCGAGCCCGGAGAGGAGCCGCTCGTCGCCGACCTCTACCTGGGGTACGGGCTCTCCGACACGATCCGGCGGACGGTCACGCCCGCTCCGCCGGAGCCCTGCCCGCTGCCGCTTGCGGCGTGTGCCGTCCGCCGGACGGTCCATGATGTCGAGTAATGGCAACACGGATCGCGACCTGGACATCGGACGTTGGCGCCGGACGTGGGCCGAGCGCGACCACGCCGCTGCGGTCGACGCGGTGCGTGCCGCGATCGCCCGCGGCGACGTGTACCAGGTCAACCTCGTCCAGCACCTCTCCGCATCGTTCTCGGGCAGCCCGCGCTCGCTCGCCGCCCGGCTGGCCCCCCTGACACAACCGAACGACGCGCCGCTCGGCGACAGCGCGTGGCGGGTCTTCGAAGGGAACGGCTGGGCGATCGTCTCCGCCTCGCCCGAGCTGTTCGTCTGCCGCGTCGGGCCGACGCTCCGCACGCGGCCGATCAAGGGGACTAGGCCGCTCGGAAGCCGCGCCGAGCTCCTCGCCTCGGCGAAGGACGCCGCAGAGCACGTGATGATCGTCGACCTCGAGCGCAACGACCTCTCGCGCGTCTGCGTTCCCGGCACCGTCCACTGGCCGCAGCTGATGGTCGCGGAGCCGCTCGCCGGCGTCGAGCACCTCGTCTCCACGGTCGAAGGTGAGGCTGAGGCCGGGTGTCGGTCTGGCCGAGATCCTCTCCGCGCTCTTTCCCGGGGGATCCGTCACGGGGGCGCCGAAGATCGCCGCGGTCGACCTGATCGCGTCGCTCGAGCCGGTCGGCCGAGGAGCATCGATGGGGGCGCTCGGCCGCGTGCACGGCAACGGCGACCTCGAGCTGGCGCTCACGATCCGGACGTTCGCCATCGCGGAGGGGCGGATCCACCTCTGGGTCGGCGGCGGCATCGTCTGGGACTCCGACCCACGAGCGGAGGTCGCCGAGTCGCTCGTCAAGGCCGCGCCGCTCCTCGAGGCGATCGGTGCGCCGCTCGATTCGCCGGGCGCCGTCGCGGGAGCCGTGCGGAGATGAGCGAGCGGACACTCGCGGCGGCCGTCTCGGGGCTCGGCGTCGTCGATCCCTCCCGCGCGGTCGTCGCCGCGACCGACGAGGGATTCGCGCGCGGCCGCGCGGCGTTCGAGACGCTGCGCGTCTACGAGGGGCGTCCGTTCAGGCTCGACGAGCACCTCGTCCGCCTCGCCGGGTCGGCGGAGCGGCTCGGGCTGCCCGGCCCGATCTCGCGGCGCTTCGTGCCCTCGTCGGTGACGCGCTCGACGCGGCCGGGGCCGGCGACGTCGGCGTCCGGATCTACTGGACTCCGGGCGCCCCCGGTGCCGGACCGTCGGCGATCGTGCTCGTGTCCGCCGTCCCCGCGTGGATCGAGACCGCGCGGGCGGGCGGTCAGCGGCTCGTCTCGCTGGCGTTCCCGGGCCGCTCGACGCCGTGGCTCCTTCCCGGGACGAAGTCGGTGAGCTACGCGACGCATGTCGCGGCGGAGGCCGAGGCGAAGCGTCGCGGCGCCGACGACGCCGTTCTCGTCGACCTCGACGGGACGGTCCTGGAGGGGACGGTGACGAACGTCTGGTGGCGCGAGGGCGACGTCCTGCTCACGCCGGGGCTCGAGCTCGGGATCCTCGCCGGCGAGACACGCGCGGCGCTGCTCACGCTCGCGGCCGAGGAGGGCTACGCGGTCGAGACCGGTGCGTTTCCGCTCGCACGACTCCTCGCTGCCGACGAGATCTTCACGTCGTCCTCGGTGCGCGAGGTGATGCCGGTGGTGGCGCTCGACGATCGGACGCTCGACAGCCGCCGGGCAGCAGACGTCCTGCAGCGTGCGCTCCGGCGCCTCGCCGCGGGCTGATCCGCGGCGGGTGGGCCGACACGGCGCCGCCGCGTGCGCCTCGGCAGGCTCGCTACCCTCCCCGCATGGAGAAGCTTCGCCTCGGCGGCATGGCCCTCCAGAACGGCGTTCTCGTCCACGGCCCGCAGACCTGGGGCGCCGCGGTCCGGCTGCCCGACGGGACGATCAAGACGGCCTCGGGCACGAAGCCGCGCATCCGGCTCGGGGATTCCGTGCCGTTCGTGCGCGGGCCGATCCGGCTTGCCGAGGCGTTCGCCGTCCTCCCGGCGATGAAGCGTGGGCTCCCCGAGGCACGCCTCCCGTTCGAGCGGCCGTCCGTCGCAGTCGCCCTCGTCGCGGCGTCGACAGGGGCGAGCATCCTGCGTCGCTCGTCGCTGCCCTTCGTCCCGCGCGAGGCGGCCGTGGTCATGGCCTCGCTCGTGCCGGCGCTGATCGCGCTCCGGGGCGAGGACCTGACGTCGTACCACGGCGCCGAGCACGTCTCGATCGGGACGTACGAGACCGGCGAGCCCGCGTCGAAGGAGCACGAGCGCTGCGGGTCGCACCTCGTCGGCCCGCTGACGATCGCCACCGCCCTCGCCGGCGCCGCCGCCGAGCTGGCTCCGCCCCGGCACCGGACGAAGGCCAGGCTCGTGGGTGCGGTCGGTGCGGTCGGCGCGGCCGTCGAGGTCTTCGGGTGGATGTCTCGGAATCCGGACAGGCGCCTGTCGCGGGCTCTCGCCCGGCCCGGGACCGAGCTCCAGCGGCGGCTATCGACGAGCGAGCCGAGCGCCGCCCAGCTCGAGGTGGCCGAGGCCGCGCTGCGCACGGTGCCTCGAGGCGGAGCGAGCGGCGGCGTGAGCACGGCGCCCGCGCGCGCCCCGGCGGGAGCGGCTCGACCCGGCGATCTTCGACCTGCCGGTCGAGAAGATGCGCGACGGCTACTACAGCGACGCGTACTTCAACCACACGCGCTCGGCGCTGCTCCACGACGGGCGCCACCCGCGCGTCGTGATGCAGGTGTTCCAGCGGAAGCACGCGATGCTCGGCGGCCTGGACGAGGCGACTCGCGATCCTCGAGCTCTGCTCGGACGACCGGCGCGCGGCCTGACGGTTCACGCGCTCCGCGACGGCGACCGCATCGAGCCGTGGGAGACGGTCATGACGATCGAGGGTGACTACACGACGTTCGCCCACCTCGAGACCGTCGTGCCTCGGCGACGCTCGCCCGGCGGACGCTGATCGCGACGAACACCGCCCGGGTGCTCGAGGCGGCGAACGGCAAGCCGATCATCTTCATGCCCGCCCGCCACGACCACCATCGCGTCCAGACCGGCGACGGCTACGCGGCGTACGTCGCAGGGGCCGTCCTCGGCGCCGAGATCGGCGTCACGTCGGACGCGCAGGCCTCCTGGTGGGGAGGACGCGGAGTCGGGCACGGTGCCGCACTCGCTGATCGCGGTGTACGGCGGCAACACGGTGCTCGCCGCGACGAAGTTCGCCGAATGGGCGAGCGACGACTTCCGGATCACGGTGCTCGTCGACTTCGACAACGACTCGGTGCGGACCGCGCTCGACGTCGCCCGCGCGCTCGGCCCGCGGCTCTGGGGGGTGCGTCTCGACACATCGGGTCAGCTCGTCGACCGTGCGCTCTGGGAGGAGATGGGTGACTTCGACCCGCGCGGCGTGAACGAGCGCCTCGTGCGCAAGGTGCGCGGCCGCGCTCGACGAGGACGGCTTCGAGCACGTCCGCATCGTGGCGTCCGGGGGCTTCACGGTCGAGAAGATCGAGGCCTTCGAGCGTCGCGGCGTCCCGGTCGACGCCTACGGCGTCGGCTCGTCGCTGATCCGCGGCGAGAACGACTTCACCGCCGACGTCGTCATGACCGACGGGAGGCCGACCGCCAAGGTCGGGCGCAGCTTCCGGCCGAACGACCGCCTGGAGCTCGTCGAGTGACACAGGCGGTCGCGATCGTCTTCGAGACGCATTCGCTGACGAACGACAACGAGCGGGGGATCGCCACGGGCTGGCTCGGCGGCGAGCTCTCGAGGCGCGGCCGTGCACTCGCGGCGGAGCTGGGCGAGCGACGACGCGACAACGGGATCGACCTCGTCGCCGTCTCGGATCTCGCGCGGGCGGTCGAGACCGCGGAGATCGCGTTCGCCGGGACGGGGCCACCGGTCGTCGTCGACTGGCGCCTGCGCGAGATCGACTACGGCGAGCTGGAACGGCGCGCCGGTCGCTGCGATCGAGGGCGAGCGTGCAGCTCGGGTCGACGTGCCGTTCCCCGCGGGCGAGAGCTATCGCGAGGCGGTGGCGCGCGTCGCGGCGTTCCTCGGTGCTGTCCCGGGGGCGCGCGGGCGAGCGGATCCTCTGATCGGGCACACCGCGACGCGGTGGGCGCTCGACCACCTGGTGGAGGGGAGGCGTCTCGGCAGACCTCGTCGTCGAGCCGTTCGCCTGGCGCGAGGGCTGGGAGTACGACCTCGACGCCGTCGTCCCGGACGGCGCACCGGCGACGGCGACCCCACGCGCTGCCCCGCCGCCGGATGGGCGGGTGGCCGCATGACGCGGCCGCTCCTCTGGGACGTCGACACCCAGGTCGACTTCGTCGCAGCGCACGGCAAGCTGCCCGTCCCCGATGCCGAGACCGCCGCACCCGACATGGGCCGGCTCGTCCGCTGGGCAGCCGAGCAGGGTGTCGTCCATCTCGCGACGGCCGACGACCACGAGCTCACCGATCCCGAGATCTCGGACGACCCGGACTACGAGACGACCTTCCCTCCGCATTGCCTGCGGGGCACGCCGGGCGCCGCGAAGATCTCCGAGACGGCACAGACCGACCCGCTCCCGATCTCGCTCACGCCGTATCCCCCGGGTCTCGTGCCCGCGCTCGTCCACGGACGTCGCGAGCTCGTGCTGCTCGAAGAAGACGTACAGCGCGTTCTCGAACCCGAACCTCGAGCCTCTGCTCGCGGCGCTCGATCCCGCCGAGGTGATCCTCTTCGGCGTCGCCACCGACGTCTGCAACCACGCTGCGGTCATGGGGCTTCTCGCCCGTCGCCGCCGCGTCGCGTTCGTGGAGGACGCATCACGCGGCCTGTCGGAGGAGCGCGTCGCCGCGGCACTCGCCGAGTGGCGTGCGGGAGGCGTCCGGTTCACGACCGTCGACGAGGTGGTCGCGTCGCGGGCATGAGCGTGCCGCCGCTCGTCGCGCGGGCGCAGGCGACGGCCGACGCCCTGGGCTTCGCGGCCAGCTGTCGCGACGAGGACGGGATGCTTCTCCACGTGCTCGCGGCGCGCCGCGGCGTCGAGCGGGTCGCGGAGATCGGCGCCGGGGTGGGGGTCGGCACCGCGTGGATCGCATCCGCCCTCTCTCCCGGCGCAGCGCTCTTCACGGCCGAGCCGAACCCGGCGCGGGTGGCAGCGGTACGGGCCTTGTTCGCCGACGACCCCGACGTGCACGTTCTCGAGGGCGACTGGCGCACCGTCCTCGCACCGCACGCGCCGTTCGAGCTGATCTTCGTCGACGGAGGCGACGCGAAGGACGATCCGGACGCCGTGCTCGGGCTGGCGGTGCCGGGAGCGACGCTCGTGCTGGATGACTTCTCGGCCGACCGCCACGGGCACGATGCACGCCGCGAGGCGTGGCTCCGGCATCCGCGGGTCTCGGCAGTGGAGATCGGCACGGGTGGCCGGGCCCGGGCGATCGTGGCAACCGTCCGTCGCTAGACCCGTCGGCCTGCCCGACGTTTCGGGGCGGTGCGGAAAACTGCGTGGCGGCTGTCAGCGACGCCCCCGATGACCGCAGCGACGGCTGGTGCGAGCCTGTGCGGGGAAGGAGGTGTCGAGATGACGCTCACGCGCAAGGATGCGGCGGCGACGCTTCTGACCGGCCTCGCCGTGCTCGTGTTCCTCGCCGCGCACCAGTCCTGGGACGTCTGGCTCATCGGTTCGAGCAATCGATGGGCGGCCGTCGCGATCACGCTGCTCGGCGTCGGCGCCTGCGCCCTCGGCTCCGCGGCCGACGAGATCGGCGAGGGCGGCCGAATGAGCCCCGCCACGAGGCTCCTCTCGGTCGTCGGTGCGGTGACGGGGCTCGTCGCGATCTGGGCGATCGCGAGCGGCTCGCTGACGGCGCTGTCGTTGCTGGCCGTCGGGGTGGTCGTCCTCTGGGCGGGGTCGACCCTGCGGCACGCGTGGCATCCCACGCACCGTCCGGTCGCAACGTAGACGGCGCCGCGGTGGGGGGCGGACCCGGGCACCGGAACCCGGCGCCCGGGTCTAGAGCTCGGCGCCTCTGTGCTCACGCTGCGCGTCGACGTGGTGGGCGAGGGCGGCGAGGCGCTCGTCCCACTGTGAACCGACCCGGTCCATCCACGCCGTCGCATCACGCAACGGCGCCGGATCGGGACGGTACAGGGTGCGTCGTCCCTCGCGCCGCGCGTGGACCAGGCCGGCGTGCTCGAGCGTCGCCAGGTGCTTGGCGACGGCCTGGCGCGTCATCGGGAGCTCGCTCGCCAGCTCCGTCGGCGTGGCAGAGCCGAGGTGCGCGAGGCGCTCGACGAGATAGCGGCGGCTCGGATCGGCCAGCGCGCCGAAGACCGCCCCTACGCCGTCGCCCATGCGGCGCTCGCGTGCAGCTCGAGCGCGACCCCCCAGTCGGGCGCCGTCTCCCGCACGTGTACCCGGGTCCCGTCGGGATGCTCGTCGAGCTCCAACTCCACGAGCCCGTCGTCCTCCCAGCGAAGGACGAGGCGCTCGGCCTCCTCGACCGTCTCCACCACGGCGTGGCGGACCTCGCCGTCGGCCCACCGGAACACCCCGCGCCCCCCCGGCACGACCTCGAGCTCGACGTCGTTCGCGAACCACTCCTCCAAGCGGCCGGGATCGGTCAGGGCGTCCCAGGCCTCCTCGACGGGAACGGGCAGGACGATCTCTCGCTCGATCTCCACGCGCAACCTCCTAGTTGCGTATTATGAGCAACCTCAAGGTTGCACGATACGCGAAGAGGAGACCGTCATGCCGTTGATCCCGACCGTGCTCGAGGCGGACGGCCGCGCCGAGCGCGCCTTCGACCTCTACTCGAGGCTGCTCCGCGACCGGATCGTCTTCCTCGGGCGCCCCGTCGACGACGAGATCGCGAACCTCATCGTGGGGCAGCTCCTCTACCTCGAGGCCGAGGATCCCGACAAGGACATCGCGCTCTACGTGAACTCCCCGGGCGGGGAGGTGTACGCCGGTCTTGCGATCTACGACGCGATGCAGCACGTCCGGCCCGACGTGTCGACGATCTGCTTCGGGATGGGGATGTCGGCGGCCGCGATGATCACCGCGGCCGGCGCCCCCGGGAAGCGGTTCGCGCTGCCGAACGCCAAGCTGATGATCCACCAGGGCTCGGCAGGGTTCCGTGGCGCGCCGACCGACATCTCGATCGCCGCGCGCGAGGTCGAGTCGACGACGCGGCAGATGGCCGAGATCATCGCCCGCCACGCGGGCCGCTCGGCGGCGCAGGTCATGGAGGACATCGACCGCGACCGCTTCATGACCCCGGCCGAGGCGGTCGAGTACGGGCTCGTGGACGAGATCCTCGTCCCGCCCAGAAATCGTCCGAGTACGATCGCGGCGTGAGCTTCCGCGGCATCCACCATCTCGGGTTCGCGGTGGCCGATCTCGACGAGGCCGTCGCCACCTACGGCCGCCTCTTCGGCGCGAGGCTCGAGCATCGGGACGCGGTGGGGGACCAGGGTGTGGAGGCGGCCTCGGTCCTCGTCGGCACGAGCAGGATCGAGCTGCTCGTCCCGACGGGCGACGAGACGCCGGTGGGGCGCTTCCTCGCCAAGAGAGGGCCGGGCATGCACCACGTCGCCTACGAGGTCGACGACGTGGGCGCCGCCCTCGCCGACCTCGCGCGCTCCGGCGCCGAGCTGATCGACCAGGTTCCGCGGCGCGGGCTCTTCGGGCTCGAGGTCGCGTTCGTCCATCCCGACGCCGTCCACGGCGTCCTGACCGAGGTGGTGTGCCCTGTCTGACGATTCGATCCGCATCGAGCTCGCCTTCGAGGGCGGGCAGATCATCGCCGCGACGGTGTCCGCCGAGGCGGCCGACGGCGTCGAGCGCGCCGTGACCGCAGGGGCCGGCGGCGCGGTGGAGCTCGACACCGACGACGGCCGCATCACCGTGGTCGTACCGCGCGTCGTCTACTTCAAGCGGTTCACGAAGGGCTCGCAGCCCGGCTTTCGCAGCGGATGAGCTTCGCCGTCGGGGCCGATTCCTACGACCGGTTCATGGGCCGGTACTCGGCGCCGCTCGCGCCACTGCTCGCCGACCTAGGCTCGGTGGCGCCGGGGCAGTCGGTCATCGACGTCGGCTGCGGTCCGGGCGCGCTGACGACGGAGCTCGTGCGGCGCGTCGGGGCCGATGCCGTCGTCGCGATCGACCCGTCTCCGTCGTTCGTCGAGGCGGCGCGGGTGCGCAATCCGGGTGTCGACGTCAGGGCGGGGTCGGCCGAGCGGCTGCCCTTCGCCGACGACCTCTTCGACGCAGCGCTGGCGCAGCTCGTCGTGCAGTTCATGGACGACCCGGCGGGAGGGCTCGCGGAGATGCGACGCGTGACGCGGCCGGGCGGGACCGTGGCGGCGTGCGTCTGGGATCACGCGGGCGACGGAGGGCCGCTCTCGCGATTCTGGGACGCCGTGCGCGAGCTCGACGAGGCATCGGTCGGCGAGGAGGGGCTGGCCGGCACGCGGGAGGGCGATCTCGTGCGCCTCGCGGTCGAGGCGGGCCTGCGGGACGCCGAGGAGCACGTGCTCGTCGTGGAGGTCGCGCATCCGACCTTCGAGGAGTGGTGGGAGCCGTTCACCCTCGGCGTCGGGCCGGCCGGCTCGTACCTGGCCTCGCTCTCGCCCGACGCTCGCGAACGGGTGCGCGAGCGGTGCGTGGCCCTGCTCCCGCCTGCGCCGTTCGTGGTCGCCGCGCGCGCCTGGGCGGTCCGGGCGCTCGTCTGATCGGGCTCCCGGCGAGGCCCGGTGACGCGACGTTCGACGACGCGGGGCGAGAAGCGCCGTCTGTCGAGGGCTTGCCCGCGCCGCCATCGTCCCGGATCGCGTGCCGTGCTCCGCCGGCGCGCCTGGACTACGCTGGCCGCCGATGGCGCTCGAGGTGGGGATCGTGGGGCTGCCGAACAGCGGCAAGACGACGCTGTTCAACGCGCTCACCCGCGCGGGGGCGGAGATCACGGCGTACGCGTCGGTGACCGACAAGCCGAACGTCGGCATGGCCACCATCGCCGACGAGCGCCTCGACCGTCTCGCCGAGCTGGTCGAGGCGAAGAAGGTGACGCCCGCCGCGATCCGCGTCGTCGACGTCCCCGGCACCGGCCCTCAGCTGCTCGGCAACCTGCGCCAGGTTGACGCAGTCCTCGCAGTGCTCGACGGCTTCTCCGACGGAGCGGCGCCCGACGACGACCTCGAGACCCTGAAGCTCGAGCTGCTCGTCGCCGACCGCGACCATGTCGAGCGTCGGCACGAGCGTGTCCAGAAGGAGGCGAAGTCCGGTGACGCCACGAAGCGCGCGGAACTCGAGACGTTGACCGCGCTGCTCGCGCACCTCGACGCCGGCAAGACGCTCGCCGACTGGCCGGGAGAGCTCCCGCCGGAGCTCGACCCGCTGACGACGAAGCCGCTGATCGCAGTCGAGAACGGGCCGGGCGGGATCGACTGCAAGCTGGAGGCGGAGCTGGCCGAGCTCTCCGACGAGGAGGCCGCCGAGTTCCGCGACGGGCCGTCGGCGCTCGACGAGGTCGTGCGCCGACTGAAGGACGCGCTCGGCCTGATCACGTTCTTCACCGCCGGTGAGAAGGAGACTCGCGCGTGGACGCTCCGGAGCGGCCAGACCGCGCTCGACGCGGCGGCGACGATCCACTCTGACATCGCGCGCGGCTTCATCCGTTGCGAGGTGATCTCGGCCGACGACCTGCTCGATGCCGGCTCGCACGCCGAGGCGGCGAAGCGCGGCACGCAGCGCCTCGAGGGAAAGACCTACGTCGTCGCCGACGGCGACGTGCTCAACATCCGCTTCAACGTCTAGCGAGGCGCCGTCAACCTGCGGCAACGAGCGCCGCGCCGCCGAGCGCGAGCGCGCCGCCGAGCCGGCGGGAGAGGTCGAGCCGCTCCCCCAGTAGGAGGCGCGCGAGGACGATCGTCGCGACCGGGTAGAGCGCGCTCAGGACGGCGACGACTCCAGCCGAGCCCTTCGTCGTCGCGAAGGCCACGAGGACGTTGGCCGTGGTGTCGAACACGCCCACCGCTGCGATCGTGGGGAGCAGCCGGTTGGGCGGACGGATCGCGACCGACGCGGAGACCGCGAGCCCGAGCGCGAAGACGGTCGACGCGCCGCGGGCGGCGAAGACCGTCCACGGAACGCTCTCGTCAGCCGACGCGTCGAGCCCGACCACGAACAGCCCGAATGCCACGGCGGCGACGAGCGCGAGCGTCACGCCGGAGGCGAGTCTCGTGGCGCGTCGCGGGCCCGGCTCACGCGCGAGAACCACGATGCCGAAGAGCACACCGACGATGCCTGCCCATTGCAGCGTGGACGGCGAGATGCCACGCCCGAGGTCGACGAGGAGCGGGACCACCGGGCTCGCCGCGGAGATCGGAGCGACGATCCCCATCGCACCGACGGCCATGCCGCGGTACAGCGCCGCAAGCCCGATTGCCCCGCACACGCCGGCCCCGACGGCCGGCAGCAGGTCGACGACCCCGGGCCGTGCGTCGGCCGAGGCGAGCGCCCACGCCGCCGCGCCGAGAAGGCCGATCGCCTGCGACGTGACGAGCACGGTGAAGACGTGGGCGCGCCGTGCGGCGACTCCGCCGAAGAAGTCTCCGATCCCCCACGACGCCGCCCCGAGGAGCGCGAGCCCGGCGACACCCACGCAGGGTCAGGCGCTGCCGACGGGCCGGGTCGCGGCCACCGCGTCGAGCTGGTTCGCGTGGTAGAGGACGGCCGCCTCGGCGGTGCGTGCCGCACTCCGGTCGTGGTGGGCCGCGATCGCGTGGAGCAGCTCCGCACGCACCGTCGGATCGAGCGCGCCCGCCCGCTGGTCGACGAGACGCACGCCGAGCTGGACGTGCCCGAGCAGCGCTCCCTCGGGCGTCGGCCTGAACGCAGGTCCCCTGCCGAGCTCGCGGACGCGGCCGACGTCGTGGAGCAGCGCGGCCGCGAGCAGCAGGTCGGCACGGAGCCGGGAATGGAGCTGGGCGGTCTCGCGACAGAGGGTCGAGACGCCCACCGTGTGCTCGAGCAACCCTCCCGCATACCCGTGGTGGCCCTCGGCCCCGGCCGCCGGAAGCAGGCGCAGGCCGTCCCGCACCTCGCGGTCCGACAGGATCTCGCCGACGACCGCGGCGAGCCCTGGATGCGCGATCTCGGCGGCGAGGAACTCGAGGAACCCGTCCAGCTCGTCTGCGTCGCGACGGAGCGCGGGGAGAGGGTTGCGGGGTCCGCGTCCGCCGCCTCGACCGCCCGCACCGCGAGCTGCAGGCGCCCGTCGAAGCGCTCGACGCGTCCGAGCACGCGGACGGCGTCGCCCTCGGCGAAGCGCCGATCGAGGAGCTCGACGTCGTCCCAGATCCTTCCCTCGATCCTGCCGCTCGGATCCACGAGCTCGAGGGCGAGATACGGCTTTCCGCCGCGTGTGGTGAGCCGGCGCTTCCGGGCGACGGCGTAGACGCCGTCGACAGTGCGATCCTCGACGAGCTCCGCGATCGTCGCCACCGCGTGAGTGTAGGCTCGACCGGTGCCCGACGTCCGACCGTTCCGCGCCGTCAGGTACGCGCGGCCGTCCGAGGCGGTGACCGCGCCTCCGTACGACGTCATCGGGGACGACGAGCTCCATGCCCTCCGTGCGGCCGATCCGCACAACGTCGCGTACCTGACCCTCGAGCCCGACGCCGGCGCCGCCGGGGCCCGCCTGCGCGAGTGGCTCGCCGACGGCGTCCTCGTTCGCGACGAGGCACCCGCCGTCTGGTGGCTCGAGCAAGAGTTCGTCGGGCCGGACGGCGTCCGGCGCACACGGAGTGGGATCGTGGCGTCGCTCCGCGCCGAGCCGTACTCGACCGGCGCCGTCCTGCCGCACGAGCGCACGCACCGTGGCCCGATCGAGGGCAGGCTCGCCCTCCTGCGCACGACGCGGACGCAGCTCGAGCCGATCTTCCTCCTCTACGACGGCGCCTCCCCGATCGATCGCCCGGCCCGGCCGCCCGATCTCGAGCTCGCGGGCTCGAGGCTCTGGCGGCTGGAGGGTGATCAGGCTGTGCCGGGGTACTTCACCGACCGTCAGCTCCTGATCGCAGACGGGCACCATCGATACGAGACGGCCGTCGCCTTCGCCGAGGAGGACGGCGCCGACCGGATCCTGGCCGTGCTCGTCTCGACGGCCGACCCCGGCCTCGTGATCTTCCCGACCCACCGCGTCTTCACGGGTCGCCCCGACATCGACCTCGCGGGCGAGGAGTGCGCGAGCGTCGAGGACGCGGCCGCCGCCCTGGATCGCGAGCCGACCACACGAGCCGCGGCGGTGCTCGTCCGTCGAGACGGAGCGCGCCTCGTTCGCGGTGCGGGCGGCGAGCTCGACGTCGAGCTCGTCGACCGGCTGGGCCACGACGGCATCTCGTACACGCCCGACCGCGGCGCGGCGGCGCAGGCCGTCCAGAGCGGCGTGGCCGACGCCGCGCTCCTCGTTCGGCCGCTCCGCGTCGCGGACGTCTTCGAGCGCGCTCGTGCCGGTCGGACCCTCCCCCAGAAGGCGACCTACTTCTTCCCGAAGCTCGTGTCGGGCCTGCTCCTGCACCCGATCGACCCGTGACCGACTGGCTCGCGCTCTCCCGGGCCGTGGTCGGGGATCTCGACGAGGTGCTCCGAGCCATGCCGACCCGCACCGAGCGCGAGCCGGTGCTGCGGACGGGGGAGGGGGGCGACGACACGACCGCCGTCGACGCGGCTGCCGAGGACGCCTTCGTGCATCGGCTCGAGGCGCTCGGCACCGACCTGACCCTCGTCTCCGAGGAGCTCGGCGTCAGGGAGTTCGGTCGGGGCGGCGGCCCCACCGTGGTCGTCGACCCGATCGACGGCTCCGTCAACGCCAAGCGCGGCATCCCGTTCTTCTCGCTCTCCCTCGCCGTCGCCGACGGGTCGACCATGGACGACGTGTTCTTCGGCTACGTGTACGACTTCGGGGCGCGCGAGGAGTGGGTCGCGGAGCGAGGGCGCGGTGCGCTGCTCGGGGGCAGCGTGCTCACCGGCCCCGGCCCGAAGGACACCATCGAGATCCTCTCGCTCGAGGGAACCACCACCGAGGCGATCGCAATGGCGGCGCCTGCGATGCGGGGCGTTGCGCGGCGCCTGCGCGTGATGGGGTCGCTGGCGCTCTCGCTCTGCCACCTCGCCGCCGGGCGGGTCGACGCCGTCTGCTGTCTCAAGCCTGCGCGATCGATCGACATCGCGGCGGCGCAGCTCCTGGTACGGGAGCGAGGCTATGCGATCGACCTGTTCGAGGATCCGCCCTTCGGGAGCGCTCCGCTCGATCTCGGCCAGCGCTCGCGCGTCGTCGCGGCGTCGACGACGGAGCTCTGCGCGCAGATCGCGGCCGCGCTGCGGTGATCCGAGCCGGACGTCCGGGCAAAGCGTGCCGAGCGACATCCCGGCGGCGAGGGTGTCCGACACCGCGCCGACAATCAGTCATCGCGCGGGCGCGACGCCGGAGACCCACCTCGCTCGGTAGGCTGACCGCGATGGCCCCCGACCGCGACGCGATCCTGACTGCGCTCGAGCGCGTCATCGACCCGGAGCTCAAGCGCCCCGTCACGGAGCTCGACATGGTGCGCGACGTCGTGGTCGCGCCCGACGGGGCGGTCGAGGTGGTCATCGCACTGACGGTGGCCGGCTGTCCGCTCCGCGCGAGCTTCCAGGATCAGGTCGCCGAGCACGTCGGCGGCGTGCCGGGCGTCACGAGCGTCGCGCTCCGCTTCGACGTGATGACACCGGAGGAGAAGGCCGCGCTCGCGTCGCGGCTGCGTGGCGGTCGCCCCGAGCGCGAGATTCGGCTCGACCCGGCCACCCGCGTGATCGCGGTCGCCTCGGGCAAGGGCGGAGTCGGCAAGTCGACGCTGACGGCGAACCTCGCGGCGGCCCTGGCGGAGCGCGGCGAGCGCGTCGGCGTCCTCGACGCGGACGTCTACGGCTACTCGATCCCGCACGTGCTCGGCGTGACGCAGCGGCCGATCGTCGTCGACTCGCTGATCGTCCCCCCCGTGCGAGGGGATCTCAAGGTCATGTCGATCGGGCTCTTCGCCGAGGACAACGGCCCGATCATGTGGCGCGGCCCGATGCTCCACAAGGCGCTCGAGCAGTTCCTCTCCGACGTCCACTGGGGCGAGCTCGACACCCTCGTCGTCGACATGCCTCCGGGCACCGGCGACGTCGCGATCTCGATCGGCCAGCTCCTCCCGCGTGCGGAGGCGATCGTGGTGACGACACCCCAGCCGGCCGCCCAGCAGGTCGCCGTCCGGGCGGCCGTGATGGCGCAGAAGACGGGCATGCGCGTCCTCGGCATCGTCGAGAACATGTCCTGGCTCGTCGGTACCGGGCAGGAGCTCTTCGGCAGCGGAGGAGGCGAGGCGTTGGCGAGCGAGATCGACGTTCCGCTGCTGGCGCGGATCCCGTTCGACCCGGCGCTCCGCGAGGCATCGGACGCCGGACGACCCGTGCTCGAGTCGGCCCCGGACGCGGAGGCGAGCGAGGCGATCCGCGGGTTGGCCGAGGTGGTCGTCGCGCGACGCGCCGGGGCCATACGCAAGGCGCTGACCGTCCTCTGAGCCTGATGCAGGGAAGGGAGCCCGAAGGCTCCCTTCCGGTGACGGCGAGCCCTGCGGCGGTGGGCTGTGCCGTCCTGCACGTCCGCGCCGGGGGGAGGCGCGGCCATCCAGTCATATCCTCACAAAGACGTGTGAGGAGGATGTAATCGTACCCCGCTGTCCGTCGATCCAAACATGATCGGCACCAGGTCGACCCTTTAGGGTCATGCCGTGACCTCGGAACGCGCCCGCGACCGGCTCCGGGACGCCGGGCTCTCGGCGGCGGACGCGCAGGTGGTCGTCGACCACCTCGTCGCGGCGGACGCCTCGGGGCGCAGCGGCCACGGGCTCGCTCGCGTCCCGTGGCTCGTCGACCTGCTGGGCTCGACACGCGATCCCGGTGGCCGTCCTGCCCGCGTCGAGCAGAGCGAGGGGTTCGAGCGCTGGGAGGGCGGTGGCGCCCTCGGGTACCTCACGCTCGCCGCCGTCTGCGACGCACTCATCGCGGATCCGCCCGAGCACGCCCGGCTCGTGGTCGCCGAGTCGTGCTTCCCGACGGGCGTGCTCGGCGTGTGGGCACGACGCTTGGCCGATGCGGGTCTCGTCGCGGTGGTCACCGCGACCTCGCCTGCACGCCTGCCGCATCCGGACGGCGGGCCGCCGCTGACCGGGACGAACCCGATCGCCATCGCGGTGCCCTCGACCGACGGTCGGCCGTTCGTCGCGGACGTCTCGATGGGAGCCGTGACCCACGGCGATGTCCTGCTCGGGCGCGCGCGCAAGGAGGAGCTCGTCCCGTTCGGCGGCCTCCAGGCTCACAAGGCGTTCGCGCTCGCGGCGGGCGTCGAGCTTCTCGTCGGCGCTCTCGCCGGGCCGGATCCCGGCGCGGTCGTCCTCGCCTCACGCCCCGGGCACGACCCGGTCCCGGGCTTCCGCGAGCGCGCCGGCGGCCGGAGGCTTCCGGGCGACCGGCGCTGACATCGATCGGACCGGCCGGGCGCGGCCCGCGCGGAGCGTGAAGCGGCCGACTCCGCCCCAAGACCGCTCTCGACGTCGGCTACACGGCGACCGCCGGCAGCGCCGCGAGGGCGGTCGCGAGCTCGGCCTCGTCGTACTCGACGTCCTCGAGCTTCCCCGCGAAGTGGTCGATGTACGCGCCCATGTCGAAGTGGCCGTGGCCGCTCAGGTTGAAGAGGATCGTCTCCGACGTCCCCTCCTCCTTGCAGCGCAGCGCCTCGTCGATGGCCGCTTTGACGGCATGGTTCGCCTCGGGAGCGGGGAGGATGCCCTCCGCGCGGGCGAAGCGCACGCCCGCCTCGAAGACCGCGGTCTGGTGGTACGCGCGTGCCTCGATCAACCCGAGCTGATGCAGGTGGCTCACGAGCGGCGCCATGCCGTGGTAGCGAAGGCCGCCGGCGTGGAACCCGGGCGGCACGAACGTCGAGCCCGAGCGTGTGCATCTTCACGAGCGGCGTGAGATGGCCGGTGTCGCCGAAGTCGTAGGCGAGCTCGCCGCGCGTCAGGCTCGGGCAGGCCGCGGGCTCGACCGCGATCACGCGGACGTCGGCGCCGCCGCGGAGCTTCCGGCCGATGAACGGGAAGACGAGACCCGAGAAGTTCGATCCGCCCCCGGTGCACCCGATCAGGACGTCCGGGGACGCATCGGCGATCTCCATCTGCGTCAGCGCCTCCTCGCCGATGACGGTCTGGTGGAGAAGGACGTGGTTCAGGACCGAGCCGAGCGCGTACTTCGTGTCGTCGCGCTGTGCTGCCTGCTCGACCGCCTCCGAGATCGCGATCCCGAGGCTTCCGGTCGAGTCGGGATGCTCGGCCAGAATGGCGCGTCCGGACGCGGTCTCCGCCGACGGGCTCGGCACGCACCGCGCGCCGAAGACCTCCATCAGTGCCCGGCGGTACGGCTTCTGGTCGTACGACACCCGCACCATGTAGACCTCGATCTCGAGCCCGAAGAGCGCGCCCGCGAAGGCGAGCGACGATCCCCATTGCCCGGCGCCCGTCTCGGTCGTGATGCGCTTCACGCCCTCGCGGGCGTTGTAGTACGCCTGCGCGACGGCCGTGTTCGGCTTGTGGCTGCCGGTGGGTGAGACGCCCTCGTACTTGTAGAAGATCCGCGCTGGGGTGTCGAGCGCCTGCTCGAGGCGCCGTGCACGGAAGAGCGGCGTGGGCCGCCACTGGCGGTAGACGGACCGCACCTCGTCGGGGATCGCGATGCGCTCCTCGGTCGAGACCTCCTGGAGGATCACCTCCATCGGGAAGAGCGGCGCGAGGTCGTCCGGGCCGACCGGCTGGCCGGTCGCGGGGTGGAGGACCGGCGCAGGAGGCTCGGGGAGATCGGCCGCGATGTTGTACCAGGCCTCCGGCAGCTCGCTCTCGTCCAGCGTGTACTTGACGGTCTCGCCCACGGCAGCTCCTCTCAGGTCAGCACGACACGGGCTCGACGCAACTATGACCGTTTCGCCCGTCGCGCGGTCGGGCTCAGAGCCGATCGCGGATCGAGACGAGATCGTCGTCTCGGGCCGCGTACTCGGCAAAGCTCTCGTGCAGCTCGATCGCCTTCCGCAGATGGTCGAGCGCGACGTCCGGGCGCCCTGCCCGTGCGTGCGCGCACGCGAGGTTGTAGTGCGTGCCGGCGTGGTCGGGAGTCTCCTCCAGGTGCCCCTCGAGCACCTCGACGGCGCGGTCCCATTCCTCGGTCGGCCAGAACCGGAGGGCCTCGGCGGAGCGTTCCCACGTCGACGGCGTGAACGCCTCTCCCGGCTTCGCGCCGACGACGAGGATCGTCGTACCGGCCTCGCCGACGGCCGCGCGTTTGACCGCAGGGTCGGGGACGTGCACGAGGGTTCCCGCCGGCGCGTCGACCTCCTCGCCGTCGAGCGTGAACGTGGCACGGCCTCCGAGCACGATGTAGAGCTCCTCGTGGCCCTCGCCTTCGGCCTCGTCGTGCTCGCCGATGATCCGTCCACCGTCTTCGGTGGCGGTCCACGCGTTGACCCCGAACGACGTCACGCCGAGCGTCCGTCGGATCGTGTGCCACTGCGCCTGGCCGGGGATCGCCGGCGTCGCCAGCCGGTCGAGTGACGTCACACCGTATCGCTCGCTCATCTCGCCTCCCGTAGTCGCTCGAGCACAACCGGATCGATGGCGTCCTCGCCCTCGACGCGCTCCTCGAGGTTCTGGACCCCGGCCCAGGACGCGAGGCTCGCGTGACCGGCGCGGGCGAGATGCTCGTCGAGCTCGGCGCGGAGCGCCTCGTCGACGGGGATCCACTCGTCGCGCGGCGTGGAGCCGAAGAGCAGGTCGTGGAGCCGATGGATCCTGCGCAGCTCGACCAGGGGGTCGGGGTGGTCGTCGACGCGCAGGTCGACGAGCGTGTCGGACAGGCTCGCGTAGCCGCCGTCGCGCTCCACGACGAGCAGGGCCGCTGACTGCCGTCCACGGCTGTCGCCGCCCGCCGCCTCCGCCGCGTCGAGGCAGTCGAGGAGTCGCTCGGCGAGCGGTCGGCCGGCGCTCGCCTCGAACGTCTCGGCGAGCGCGTCGACGGTGGCGCCCGAGACGAGGATGTTCCCCTGCGCGGCGTACCCGTCGCCCGTGCGGCCGCCCGCCCACGCATGGCATTCGGCGCCGGTGAAGGTCGCGGCGCGGCCCTCGCCGTCGACGACGCCGAGCTGGCGGAGCGCGCGGTCTGGCGTCTGCCGCGGTGAGCCGCTCGACGACCTCCGCCGCTGAGCGCCCTTCGCGCAGCAGTCCGAGCCCGTCCGGCCCGTAGCGGGGGTTCGCGTAGGACTGCGTCGCGATCGCTCCCACGTGCGGCGCCGCCCACGGCACCACCGAGCCGACGGCGAGGAACTTCGACTGCGTCGCGACACCCCACTGGCCGGCGGCGAGGTCGCACGCGCAGATCGAGTACGTGGCGACCGTGTCAGCCATAGGTCAGCTCGGGGAGGTCGAGCTCGAGCAGCACGGGGTCCGAGACGAGGACGCACGCGACCTCGGGCCGCGCGAGCGCACGTGCGACCGCTGCGGCGTCGCCCGCCCGGACGACGACGGGCGTGCCCGAGGCGTGCGCAGCGCGGAGGGCGTCGTCGTCGATCGCGGCGAGGACGAGCGCGCCGTCCACGTCGACCGACCCCTCCAGCGCGATCGCGGGGACACGACGGCCCGTGGCGCCGAACCAACGCTCGCGCATCAGAGGGTCAGCGTGTCGCCCGGCGCGGGGACGAGCAGCTCGACCCCCGCCGGCAGCAGCGGACGAAGTGCGTCCGGGGTTCCGGTGAGGATCGGGAAGGTCCCGTAGTGCGACGGGACGACACGGCGGGCTCCGACGAGCTCCGCGGCGACCGCCGCCTCCTCGGGCCCCATCGTGAAGTGGTCGCCGATCGGCAGCACTGCGACGTCGGGTGCGTACAGCCGCTTGATGAGCGCCATGTCGCCGAACACGTTGGTGTCGCCGGCGATGTAGACGGTCGGCCCGCCGTCCTGGCGCAGGACGATGCCGGTCGGCTCACCGGTGTAGAGGATCGCGCCCTCGTGCCAGGTGCTGGAGGAGTGGTTCGCGTCGGTCAGCGTCACGCGGACGCCCGCGAACGAGACCGTTCCGCCCTTGTTCGGAGACTGCCCGTCGTCCTCGGGCAGCCCCTGGCTCACCGTCAGCCAGTCGCGCAACTCGACCGGTGCCACGAGGGGGCACTCGAACCGTTTCGCGATCGCGACGGCGTCGCCGACGTGGTCTCCGTGGCCGTGGGTGACGACGACGAGGTCGCAACGCTCGGGCTGCAGCTCCGGCTCGGGGCATCTGGGGTTCCCGTTCAGGAACGGGTCGACATAGACGCGTGTGCCGGCCTCCGTGTCGATCCGAAACGCCGCGTGACCGAGCCAGGTGAGTGTGGTAGCCATGTGGTCGAGCCTAGCGCGTCGAGGCATTCGTCCGAGGACAGCAAGAACGATCAAGCGCCGGTCGGCCCAGGCGGGCAGGCTGGCGCCATGGCACTCCAGCTCATGGATCCGCTCGCGACATTCGTCGACACCCTCGCCCAGAGCCTCGACGACCACGCCGCCGACGGCGAGGAGCTCGCGGCGCGTGCGTACCTCTCGCGCTTCCACTTCGACCGTGTCGTCGGCGCGGTGGCGGGGGAGACGCCGGCGCGGCTGCGCCGCCGCGTGCTGCTGGAGCGCGCCGCGTTCCGGCTCGTGACCAGCCGGGCGACGGTGCTCGAGGTCGCGCTGGAGGCCGGCTACTCCTCGAACGAGGCGTTCACGAGGGCCTTCCGGCGGGCATACGGCGTCGGGCCGTCCGCATGGCGTGCGTCACCCGGGCGGATCCGACTCGACAGCCCGAACGGCGTGCATTTCCATCCACCCGGCGGCCTCCGGCTGCCCGCGAGAGACGAGGTGACCTCGATGGACCTGATGACGAAGATGGTGGAGCACCACGTGTGGCTCGTCGGCGAGATCGTCGACCGCGCGAGCCAGCTCGACGACGAGGCACTCGACGCTCCCATCCAGCTCTCGGTCGAGGGCGTCGACGACGACCCGACGCTGCGCTCGCTCCTGTCCCGGCTCGTGGGCCAGATGGACATGTGGAACGCGGCGATGGAGTCCCGGAGCTACGACTTCGGCGTCGAACGAGAGGAGAGCGTGCGCTCGATCCGGGCGCGGCTGCGCGACGCCGGGCCGGCGTTCCTCGACCATGCGCGCGAGGTGATCGACGGACGGAGGCTCGACGAGACGTTCATCGACGCGGTCTGCGACCCGCCCGAGGTCTTCACCTACGGCGGCATGCTCGCGCACGTCCTCACGTTCGCCGCGCATCGCCGCACGCTCGCGATCGGGGCCCTGCACTCCGCGGGGATCACCGACCTCGGTGCCGGAGACCCGATGCGCTGGGTGGCCGAGGCGGCATAGCGGCGCGCATACACGGACGAGGGATCACGAGGATGCCCTCCGTCGCCCGATCTCGGTAGGGCGGACGCCGTGTCACCGGGCACGGCATCGATCGAGAGGGGGAGAACATGAAGAGCCCGAGAGGCTTGACGCTGGTCGTCGCCGCCGTCCTCGCGCTCGTCGGCGCGGCGCAGAGCACGGCCGGGACGACGACCGAGACCAGCTCCTACGCCGTGGGGTCGCTGGGCGTCCCCGGCGCGTCCACCGGCCTCGTCCTGGACGGTGGCACGGTGACCGTGGTCGCGACCGGGACCGTCTGTCCCGGCACGGGATCCTGCTTCGGGCCGGACGGCGACCCGTCGTCGGACACGACGCAGATCTGGTACGGCGGCTTCGTGCTCCCGGGTGCGCCGGCCTGGGGTCTCGTCGGACGCGTCGGGGACGGCCCCTGGGTGCAGGTCGGCAGCGGGCCGACGACGCTCACGGGGACGGGTGAGCTCGTCTTCGCGGTCAACGACGACCTGTTCTGGGACAATTCCGGCTCGTTCACGGTCACGGTGTCACGCGAGTGCTGGCCCGGCTGGGGCTTCGGCGACGCGAACCACGACCACTGCGGCCCTCCGGGGCTCGGTGGCACGCCCGGCACGTCGGCCGCCGCCGGCAGCCCTCCGGGTCGAGATCCGGGATCGAACGGGAACAAGAGCGGCAACGGCCAGGATCACGGGAACGGCAACGGGAACGGCAACGGCAACGGCAACGGCAAGAGCCGGAGCTAGGCCGGCGCCTACGCATCGTGGAGCCCGGGCAGGGATGTCCCGCCCGGGCTCCCGTATCGTCGGGGCCGCGCGGGCGGCCGGACGCAGGGAATCTAGAGCGGCAGCGACGCGACCGCGTCGCTCGCGAGGTCGACGAGCGGCTGCACGAAGAAGAAGGAGCCGATCGTGACGACGAGCGCGGCGGCGACCGTCGTGTCGAGCAGGAGGTCGCGCGGCGGTGAGCCGCCCGCGGCGACCACCTGGCCGCTCACCTGCCCGGAGCGCATGTAGAGCGAGCGCACGACGTTGAGGTAGTAGGCGAGCGAGAGCGCGGTGGCGAGGACGCCGATCACGACGAGCCACCACCAGCCGGCCTCGTAGATCGCCGAGAAGACGAACAGCTTTCCGAAAAAGCCGCCCGTCAGCGGGAATCCGGCCATCGAGAGCATGAACCACCACATCGCGACGCCGATGAAGGGCCGCTCCCATCCGAGCCCCGCCATGGAGTCGAGCGTCACCGCGCGGCGCAGCTCGCGCTCCCGCGCGGCGACGACGGAGAACGCGCCCACGCTCGCGGCGGCGTAGGGAATCAGGTAGTAGAGGAGCGCCTCGCCGCCGGCCTGGTTGTCCGCGGCGATCGCGATCAGCAGGAAGCCCGCGTGGGAGACGGACGAGTACGCGAGCAGGCGCTTCACGTCGCGCTGCGCGATCGCGGCGAAGTTGCCGATCGCCAGCGAGCAGACGGCGAGGACGGCGACCGCGACCGACCAGATCTCGCTCTGCTCCGGGAACGCGGTGGTGAGGATGCGGAGCATGACGACGAGCCCTGCGATCTTCGTCGCGGCGGACATGAACGCCGTCACGGTCGTCGGGGCGCCCTGGTACACGTCCGGCGTCCACATGTGGAACGGCGCGGCGGACACCTTGAACGCGAGGCCGGCAAGGATCATCGCCATGCCCGCCACGAAGAGCGGGTCGTCGGCGCCGGTCGCCTCGCGGATCGCGTTGAACCCGAGCTCGCCGGTGGCGCCGTAGACGAGCGCGCAGCCGAACAGCAGCACGCCCGACCCGAAGCTGCCCACGATCAGGTACTTGAGCCCCGCCTCGAGCGACGCGCGTCGGTGCGTGTCGAGGGCGCAGAGGACGTACAGCGCGATCGAGAACCACTCGAGCGCCAGGAACATCGTCATCAGGCTCGCCGCGGAGGCGAAGAACACCATCCCGGCCGAGGCCGCGGCGAGAAGGGCGTAGTACTCGCCCACGTGCGACCGGCGTCCGTCACCGGCCGAGAGCAGCACGACCGCGAGCCCGACCAGCGCGATCAGGATCGCGGCGAGCGCGCCCAGCCGATCGCGCGTCATCGAGTCGACGACGACGGCCGAAGGCTCCGGCGAGCGGTCGAACACCCAGCCTGCCAGCAGCGCGGAGGCGCCGAACCCGGCGATCGACACGGCCACGGAGAACGCGCGCTCGCTCGCCCGCGGGACGAGCACCGCCCCGAGCAGCGTGATCCCCGCGGTCGCGAGAAGCGCCAGCGTGGGCGACAGTGCCAGCCAGTCGACGGACGGCGTGTCGATCACGGGGCGAGCTCCTGCTGCGAGCCGATGAACGCGGCGGGCTGGTCAGCCGGGAACGACCGCTCCATGATCCCGGCCGGCCACGCCGTCAGCACCGCGAGGACCACGACGAGCGGGACGACGAGGATCAGCTCACCGCCGACGAGGTCACCGGCGTCGTCCCTGACGGCGCCGCCGCGCCGCTCGTGGAGGATCGCGGAGATCAGGCGCAGCGCGTAGAGCGCGGCGAGCACCATCGCCGTGACGCCGACCGCCGCATAGCCCCAGCCACGGTCGAAGACACCGGCGAGGATCGAGAACTCGCCCGCGAAGTTCGCCGAGCCGGGAACCGCCAGCGTGAACACCCCGAGGACCATGACGAGCGTCGCGAGGATCGGCCGGCCCTTCGCCATCCCGCCGAGCTCGGCGAACTCGCCGGTGCCGGTGCGCGTCTCGATCATCCCGGCCAGCAGGAAGAAGCCCGCCGAGACCAGGCCGTGGTTGACCGAATGCAGCACGGCGCCGTCCAGCCCCAGGTCGTTCACGGCGAAGATGCCGAGCACGATCAGGCCCATCTGGGCCATCGACGAGTAGGCGACGACGCCGCGGATGTCCGGCTGGCGGAACGCCAGCACCGACCCGTACACGAGCGTCGCGGACGCGAGCACGAGCACGAGCGTCCGGAAGTCCTCGACGGGCTCGGGGAAGTGCGGCAGCACGATCCAGACGAGCCCGAACACGGCCGCCTTCGACACGACGCCCGAGAGGATCGCCGCCACCTCGGGCGGTGCCTGGGTGTATGCCAGCCGCAGCCAGCCGTGGAACGGCAGGAGCGGCGCCTTCACGGCGAACGCGGCGAGGAAGCCGAGGAAGATCCAGTCGTTCGAGCTCGTGCCGAGGTCGGCGAGTTGGAACGTCCCCTTGGAGACGCCGAGCGCGACGATCGACGCGAGCATCAGGAGCGAGCCGACCATCGTGTAGATCACGAACGTGACCGTCGCCTTTCCGCGCTCCGGGCCGCCCCACACGCCGACCAGCACGTAGATCGGGATCAGCATCGCCTCGAAGAAGACGTAGAAGACGATCAGGTCCTGTGCGGCGAAGACGCCGACGAGCGAGCCGACGAGGAAGAGGAGCAGCCCGAAGTACGCGCGGCTCCGCTCCCGCTCCGCCCAGGCGCCGTAGCCGATCGCGCACGCCCCGACGACGACGGTGAGGCCGACGAGCCAGAACTGGAAGCCGTAGAGGCCGACGGAGTACGAGATCCCGAGCTGGTCGAACCAGTCGCGGGTCGCCGAGTACTGCGGGACGTCGCTCGAGAAGTCGAAGTTCCGCGCGCTCCCGAGCCAGAGTCCGACCTCGGCGAGGGCGACGAGGAGCGCGAGCCCGCTGGTCGACTCGCGCGAGAGCGGAAGCACCCAGACGAGGATCGCGCCGGCGAGCGGAACGACGATGAGCGCCGTCGTCAGCATCAGCGGACCACCACGAAGACGAGGGTCAGGATCGTGACGGCGACGGTGAACGCCAGAGCGTAGGTGCGGAGCAGACCGCTCTGGGCGCCGGCGGTGACCGAGGCCCCGCGCATCGTCCCGTCGGCCACCTCGTCGAGACCGCCCTGGACGACGGGCGTCTCGATGCGATCGCGGAGCCGGAGCGCGATCAGCTGTGCCGGCCGCGAGAAGACGGCGTCGTAGAGCTCGTCGAAGCCGAGCTTGTGCTCGAGCGCCGTGCGGACGGCGCCGTCGGGGACGAGCTCGCGACCGGAGGCGAACGCACGCCAGGCGAGGAAGATCCCGAGCGAGCCGCACGCGACTCCGAACAGGCTCGTCAGCCACTCCTCGCCCACGGACGCCTGGACGAGCGGCGGCACGACGGGCTCGAGCCACGTCTCGAACGGCTCCCAGACACCGGGGATCGCGAGGAACCCGATGAACGTCGCGCCGAGCGCGAGCACGCCGACCGGCAGGAGCATCGAGCGCGCGCCCTCGCCGTGGTGCTCACCGTGCGCGTGCGCCACGACCAGCCTCTCCGGGCGCGCCGTGGAAGACGCGGAAGTAGAGCCGGAACGTGTAGAGGCCCGTCAGGATCGCGCCGACGAGCCCGCCGACGTAGAGCGTCCAGCCGAGCGCGCCGCCTTCGGCCAGGCAGGAGCTGATGATCGCGTCCTTCGACCAGAAGCCCGCGAAGATCGGGATCCCGACGAGGGCGAGCGAGCCGATCAGGAACGTCCACCGCGTGTACGGCATCGACTTGGCCAGCCCGCCCATCTTGCGGATGTCCTGCTCGCCGCCCAGGTGGTGGATCACGAGGCCGGCGGTGAGGAACAGGAGCGCCTTGAAGAACGCGTGCGTCAGCAGGTGGAACATCGCGAAGGGGTACGACCCGATGCCCGCGCCGACGAACATGTAGCCGATCTGGCTCATCGTCGAGTAGGCGATCACGCGCTTGATGTCCCACTGGACGAGTGCGATCACGCCGGCGGCGAGGAGGGTGACGAGACCGAGCACGGCCGCGATGTGCTGGATGTCGGGCGCGGCCTGGAACACCTGGTGGGTGCGGCAGATCAGGTAGACCCCCGCGGTGACCATCGTCGCCGCGTGGATGAGGGCGGAGACCGGCGTCGGGCCCTCCATCGCGTCGGGGAGCCACGTGTGCAGCGGGATCTGCGCCGACTTGGCGACCGCCCCGGCGAGAAGGCCGAGCGCGATCAGCGTCACCACCGTGTCCGAGAGCTGCCCGCTCTCGGCCGCGCCGAAGACCGTCCCGTAGTCGAGGCTGCCGACCTTCGCGATCGCGAGGAAGAGCGCGAGCGCCATCGCTGCGTCGCCGACCGTGTTGATCACGAACGCCTTCTTCGCGGCGTCGATCGCGCTGGAGCGGTCGTGGTAGAAGCCGATCAGGAGGTACGAGGCCAGTCCGACGAGGCCCCAGCCGACGAGCAGGAGCAGCAGGTTGCCGCCCATCACGAGGACGAGCATCGAGAAGACGAAGAACGACATGTACGCGAAGTAGCGCCGCTCCTCCTCTTCGCCGGCCATGTAGCCGTTCGAGTAGAGGACGATGAGGCCGCCGACGCCCGTGACGACGAGCATCATCACGATCGAGAGCGGGTCGATCAGCAGGTCGAGGTTGACCTTGAAGTCACCGGCGGCCAGCCACGTCCAGGCCGTCGTGGTCACGGCGCGGTCGTCGGGGCTGTGCCTCGCCCACGCGTCGATGAACGCGGCGAGCGCGCCCGCGAACCCGACGAACACGGACCCGGTCGAGACGATCCCCGCCTGCCGCCGCGTGATCCTCGTGCCCGCGAGCATGATCAGCAGGAAGCCCGCGAGCGGTGCGAGGAGACAGACCCAGCCGCCGACGACCACTAGCCCTTGAGCTCCGTCAGCGTGTCCACGTCCAGCGTGAGGTGGCGCCGCGCCATCGCGACGATCAGCCCGAGGCCGACGCACACCTCGGCGGCGGCGACGGCCATGACGGTGAGCGCGAAGATCTGGCCGTCCATCTCGCCGAAGAGCCGCGAGAAGCCGACGAACGCGAGGTTCGCGGCGTTCAGCATGATCTCCAGCGAGAGGAGCACGATCAGCGGGCTGCGGCGGAGGAGCACGCCCGCGACGCCGATCGAGAACAGGATCGCGGAGATCGCGAGGTACCACGGGATGCCCGGGCCGCATCAAGGCTCCACGTCCTCCTCGGCGGAGCGCATGCCGAGCACGACGCCGCCGACCGCCGCGACGAGCAGCACGATCGAGGTGATCTCGAACGCGAGCAGGTGGTCGGTCAGGAACAGCTGCCCGATCGCGGCGGGCGAGCCGAACGCAGCCGTGATCGACGCCTCGTCCGACAGCCGCCCGCTCGCGTTCAGCATCAGCGCGACGAACACGACGGCCAGCAGAGCGGCGGCGGCGATCACGGACGCCGTCTGGATGAAGCGCGTCCCGCCGGCCCACGGCGCGTCCGCGCGGCCGCCGAGGTAGGCGATCACGAACAGGAACATGACCATCACGGCACCTGCGTAGACGAGCACCTGCGCCGCGGCGACGAACTCGCCGGAGGCGAGGAGGAACAGCACCGCGAGCGAGGCGAGGTTCCCGATCAGGGAGAGCGCCGACGAGAACGGGTTGGACGCGGTCACCACGCGGACGCCCGTGGCGAGGCACGCGGCCGCGGCCAGAAGCCAGATGAGCCAGACGAGAACGTTCCCCATCAGGACGACGACTTGTAGGCCGGGATGGGCGTGTCGTAGAGCTCCCGGTCCTGCACCGGGATCCGCTTGATCGGCTCGGCGAGCAGCATGTCCTTCGTGTAGATCAGGTCGTCGCGCGAGTACTCGGACAGCTCGAACTCGTTGCCGAGCGTGATCGCGTCGAACGGGCACGCGAGCTCGCAGTAGCCGCAGAAGATGCAGCGCGAGAGGTTGATCTCGTAGATGCGCGCGTAGCGCTCGCCCGCGGAGACGCGGTGCTCGGCGGTGTTCTCCGCGGCGACCACCCGGATGCAGTCCGACGGGCACGCGGCCGCGCAGAGCGAGCAGCCGACGCACTTCTCGAGCCCGTTGGCGTGCAGGTTGAGCCGGTGCCGGCCACGAAAGCGCGGATAGACGGGCCGCTTGTACTCCGGGTACTGCTGCGTGATCGGCTTCCGGAAGATCTGCTTGAAGGTGACCCCGAAGCCCTTGAGTGTCCCGAACGGCTGCATCTCAGCGCGTCACCCTAGATCGCCGACCGACCATCTAGATCCACACCACGAGGAGCGCGGTCACGACCGCGTTGACGGTCGCGACGGGAAGCAGGACCTTCCAGCCGAAGCGCATCAGCTGGTCGTAGCGCAGGCGCGGCAGCGTCGTCCGCATCCAGATGAAGAGGAAGAGGAGCACGGCCAGCTTGAGGATGAACCAGATCGGCCCGGGGAGCACCGGCCCGTGCCAGCCGCCGAGGAACAGCGTCACGGCGAGCCCGGAGAGCGTGATCAGGTTGATGTACTCGGACATCGAGTAGAGCCCGAAGCGCATCCCGCCGTACTCGGTGTGGTAGCCGGCGACGAGCTCCTGCTCCGCCTCGGGGAGATCGAACGGCGCGCGTGCGGTCTCGGCGGTGCCCGCGAGGATGAAGATGACGAAGCCGACGATCTGGGGGATCACGTACCAGACGTCCGAGGCCTGCGCCGCGACGATGTCGACGAGCGAGAGCGACTTGGCCATGATCACGACGCCGAGCACCGAGAGCGCGAGCGAGACCTCGTACGAGACGAGCTGCGCGCAGGTGCGCATCGAGCCGAGCAGCGCGAACTTCGAGTCGGACGCCCACCCGCCGATGATGAAGCCGTAGATCCCGAGCGATCCGATCGCGAAGATCAGGAGCAGCGAGATCGGCACGTTCGCGACGTAGCCGGTCACCTCGTACCCGCGATCTCCCACCCGGGGCCCCACGGGATCACGGAGAAGGTCGTCAGCGCCGTGAACGCGGCGAGGAACGGCCCCAGGATGTAGAGCACGTCGATCGCCGCGGCCGGGAAGAAGCTCTCCTTGCGGATCAGCTTGACGAGGTCGGCGATCGGCTGCAGCGTCCCGTACGGGCCGACGCGGTTCGGCCCGTAGCGGAGCTGCATCCGCCCCATCAGCTTGCGCTCGATGAGCGTCAGGTAGGCGAAGCCGAAGAGGACGAGGTTGATCACGATCACGGCCTTGATCAGGGAGATCCACCACGGCTCGGCGCTCGATCCGCTCGCGACGAAGAGCCAGGTCATGCCCGCTCCCGGCGCCGGCAAAGCCGGCGCCTCCGCTCATTGGAGCCTCCGTCGAGCCTACGGCTCATGCCTTCACCACCTCGACCTCGGCGTGGAGTTCTGCGGCGTGCTCGTCGGCGACGCGGGCGACGCCTTCCACGAGCCTGCGGTCGACGCGCGCACGGAGCTCGAGCGAGGTGCCGTTGGAGCGCACCGTGACGAGGTCGCCGGTCGCGATCCCGCGGCGGTCTGCGTCGCCGCTCGAGAGCGCGACCTCCTGCTCGGGCCGCTGGAACTGGAGCTCCGGCACGCGCTCCACCTGGTGGCCCGAGAAGAGCGGCGTGTAGCGGAGGAGCCGCAGCGTGCCGACGAAGTGCTCGGACGACGGTCGCGCGAGCGGACCGTCCCCGGTGGCGCTCCCGGTTGCCGCGGGCTCGGGAGCGACGTACGACGCCCGGGCAGGGAGCGCCGCATGCCCGCCGAGCTGCTCGAGCCGCAGGCCACCGTAGATCCGCTCGGAGAGCTCCTCGAAGACGACCGCGGCGTGCGGTGAGAGCTCCACGCCGAAGCGGCCCGCGAGCTTCGACAGCCAGGCGAGCTCGTCGGGGACGGGCGGGGTCACCGCGCGACGCAGCCGCTGGACCCGGCCCTCGAGGTTCATCGACGTCCCCTCGCGCTCGAGCGCCGCGGTCGCGGGGAGGACGAGGTCCGCCCAACCGACCGCGAGCGAATGGAACATCGTGATCGCGATCACTGCGTCGGCGCGCTCCGCGAGCGCCCGGACGTCCGGCGAGCCGGCCGCCTCGTCGCCGGAGACGACGAGGAGCCCGATCGGCTCGGGGTCCGCCTCGTCGCCGTCGGCCGCCGCCGCCCATGCCTCGGAGACGCCGCGCGCGTTCGCGGTCGCAGGCAGGTGGAACGCTGCGCAGCCGGGCTGGTCCGCGAAGCCGAGCTCGTGCGCCGCCTCGGCGAGCCGGGCGCCGCCGCCTCCGCCCGTGCCCGACCAGACGAGCACCGCGCGCTCCGACGACCGCAGCCGCTCACCGAGCGCGTTGTCCGGCGCCAGCAGCCCGCGGAGCGCGTCGGCTGCCCCGCCCGATCGGCGTCGGCACCGTCCCGCGTGCGCCGACGGTCACGATCTCGGCGCCGTCGCGCGCGCGGCCTTCCGGAGCCAGAGGTCGACGATCGGGCGCGCGGTCGACGACGTCGTCGTCGCCGACGATCACGACGAGCTCGGCGTCGCCGATCGTCGAGAGCGGGGCCCGGAACGCGTCGAGGGCGGCGGACGTGGACTCGTCGAGCACGGCCGAATGCGCGCCGAGCCCGCGCCGGAGCAGGGCACCGAGACCGTAGGCGATCTCGCTCGTCTCCGAGCCGGAGAGCGCGGTCACGATCTTCCCCGCGGCGCCGCGGAGCAGCTCCTCGGCGCGGTCGAGCGCCGCGTCCCAGGCGACGGGCTCGAGCCCGAGCTGCCCGCGCTGGAGCGGCTCGCGCACCCGGTCCTCGGCGCGAAGGTGCGGGAAGGTGAAGCGGCCCTTGTCGCAGAGCCAGCCGCCGTCCACCTCCGGGTGGTTGCGCGACTGGACCCGCTTGACGGCGCCCTCGCGCGTCGTCGCGCGGACGTTGCAGCCGACCGGGCAGAGGCCGCAGACGGTCGGCACGTCCTGGATCTCCCAGGGCCGCGCCTCGAAGCGGTACTGCGTCGAGGTCAGCGCACCGACCGGGCAGAGCTCGATCACGTTGCCGGAGAACGGCGCGCGGTACGGGTCCTCCCCGAACGTGGCGATCTCCGAGTACGCGCCGCGGTTCCGCGCGATCAGCTGGTCGTCCTCGGCGACGTCGCTCGAGAACCGCGTGCAGCGGTAGCAGAGGATGCAGCGCTCGCGGTCGAGGGCGATCAGCGGCGAGACCGGGATCGGCTTGTCGAAGCGTCATCTTCGGGAACGTCATCCGGGTCGAGCCCGGCCCGTAGCGGAACGTGAGGTCCTGCAGCGGGCACTCGCCGCCCTTGTCGCAGACCGGGCAGTCGAGCGGATGGTTGACGAGGATGAACTCGAGCGTCGCGTTCTGGCCCTCCGCCGCCCGTCGACGAGGTGGCCGACGTGCGGACGACCATCCCCTCCTGGGCCGTCAGCGTGCAGCCCGCCTGGAGCTTCGGGCAGGCCCTCGACCTCGACGAGGCACATGCGGCAGGCGCCCACGGCCGGCCCGAGCCGCGGCTCGTAGCAGAACACCGGGATCTCGATGCCCGCGGCCTCCGCGGTCTCGACGAGCCCCGTGCCCTTCGCGACCTCGACCTCGCGGTCGTCGATCGTGACCTTGACGACGTCGGTCACCGGGCTCCCCTGCTCACGCGACCACCTCGAGCGGCCGGTGGATCTCGTGCGGGCCGACGTGCGCCTCGTGGACGTCCGTCGGCGCGACGATCCCGTCGAGCGACGACGAGCCGTGGAACGGGCAGCCGCCCTCCTCGATGTGCTCGAGGAACTCCTCGCGGAACTTCGCGACGTAGCTCGCGACCGCGATCGCGTCGGAGTCGCCGAGCGGGCACAGGCACGTGCCGTTGATCCGCTCCCCGACGTCGAGCAGCAGGTCGAGGTCGGCGTGCGTGCCCCTGCCCTGCCTCGATCTTCTTGAGGATGTGCGTCAGCCAGCGGGTGCCGACGCGGCACGGCGTGCACTTGCCGCACGACTCGTGCTCGTAGAACTGGGAGACGCGGACGGCGAGCTGCACCATGCAGCAGCGGTCGTCGAGGACGATGACCGCCGCCGACCCGATCGCGCTGCCGGCCTGGGACAGCGAGTCGAAGTCGAGCGTCACCTTCTCGGCCTCGGAGGCGGTGAGGATCGGTGTCGAGGAGCCGCCCGGGATCACGGCCTTGAGCGCCCGCCCGTCGGCGATCCCGCCGCCGACCTCGTGGATCAGGTCGCGGAGCGGGTAGCCGTGCGGCAGCTCGTAGTTCCCGGGCCGCACGACGTTGCCCGAGAGCGAGAAGACGCGCGTGCCGGTGGAGTGCTCGACGCCGAGCTTCGCGTAGTCGGCGCCGCCCATCTCGATGATCGGCGTCACGGTGGTGATCGACTCGACGTTGTTGACCGCGGTCGGCGAGGCGTAGAGGCCCGCGATCGCGGGGAACGGGGGCTTCGTCCGCGGCTGGCCGCGGTAGCCCTCGAGCGACTCGAGCAGCGCGGTCTCCTCGCCGCAGATGTACGCGCCGGCGCCGCGATGGAGGACGGTCGTGACGTCGCCGAGCAGCTTGGCCTCGCGCATCTGCTCGAGCGCCGAGACGAGGATCTCCCATTCGTGCTCGTACTCGCCGCGGATGTAGATGAAGACGTGCTTCGACTCGATCGCGCGTGCGGCGATCAGGCAGCCCTCGAGGAAGCGGAACGGGACGCGGAGCATGATCTCGCGGTCCTTGAACGTGCCCGGCTCGGACTCGTCCGCGTTGACGACCAGGTAGTGGGGCCGTCGGATTCTGATCCGGCTTCGGGACGAAGCTCCACTTGCGCCCGGTCGGGAAGAACGCGCCGCCGCGGCCGCGCAGGCTCGACGCGTCGAGCTCGGCGATGATCTCGTCGGGCGTCATCTCGCGCGCACGGCGCAGCGCGGCGAGCCCGCCGACGGCCTCGTACGCGGCGAGGTCGGTCAGGGCGCCGCCGTCGGTGCCGGCGAAGACGATCTCCGGCGCGCGCTCACTCGCCGAGCTCCTTCACGATGCCCGGGACGTCCCCTGCACGCACGTGCAGGTGGTGCCGGTTGTCGACGGCGACGACGGTCGCCCAGCCGCACCCGCCGAGGCATTCGACGGCGCGCAGCGTGACCTTCCCGTCGTCGGTCGTCTCGCCGACGGAGATCCCGAGCTCTCGCTCGAGTGCCTCGACGACCTGCTGCGCTCCGGAGACGGCGCACGAGACGTTGGTGCACACCTCGACCGAGTGCCGGCCGACCGGCTCGACGTGGAACATGTCGTAGAACGATGCGATCGAGAGGCAGTAGGCGGGCGTGAGGTCGAGCGCATCCGCGACCTCGCGCAGCGCCTGCTCGGGCAGCCAGCCGCCGTGCTGCTCCTGTGCGAGCCGGAGCGCGGGCAGCACCGCCGAGCGCGGGTTCGGGGTAGAGCGCGCGGAGGCTCCTGGATCTCGTCGTACAGCGTCGTGGCGGTCATGACGCGTTCCGACTCGAAGGTCGAGCGAGCGCGATGGGGCGACTCACCGGTCGACGTCTCCCATCACGGGATCGAGCGAGGCGGCGACCGCGATCAGGTCGGCGATCGCCGCGCCGCGCACGCACGTCGCCGTCGCCTGCAGCGCCGCGAAGCTCGGTGCGCGGAACTTCACGCGCCACGGCTTCGGCCCGCCGTCCGAGACGAGGTAGCAGCCGCATTCGCCGCGCGCGGACTCGATCGCGACGTACACCTGCGCCCTCGGGGACCCGGTAGCCCTCGGTGACGATCTTGAAGTGGTGGATCAAGCGACTCCATCGAGGTGTGGAGCTCCTCGCGCGGCGGCAGCACGACCTTGCGGTCGTCCGCGATCCACGGCTCGCCGCGCAGCTCCTCGAGCCGCGTCACGCACTGGGAGACGATGCGCGCCGACTCGCGCATCTCGTCCATGTGCACCTTGTAGCGGTCGTAGACGTCGCCGTTCCCGTAGACGGGGACGTCGAAGTCGACCTCGTCGTACGCGAGGTACGGCATCGCCTTGCGCAGGTCCCAGTCGACGCCCGAGCCGCGCAGCATCGGCCCGGATTGGCCGAGCGCGAGCGCATCGGCGGCGGAGAGCAGGCCGATCCCCTTCGTGCGCTCGAGCCAGATCTTGTTGCGGTCGAGCAGGGCCTCGTAGTCGTCACCGCCCGCGGCATGTGCCGCGCGAAGTCGCGTGCCTGGGCGTAGAAGCCCTCGGGGATGTCCTCCGCGAGGCCGCCGACCTGGAAGTAGCGGGTGTGCATGCGGACGCCCGTGACCATCTCGAACAGGTCGAGCACCATGTCCCGCTCGCGGAACGCGTACCAGAACATCGAGATCGCGCCGATCTCGAGCGCCGAGGTGCCGAGCCAGACGAGGTGCGAGTGGATCCGGTTCAGCTCGGAGAGGCACATCCGCATCCACGTCGCCTTCTCCGGCGTCTCGAGACCGAGCAGCTTCTCGATCGCGAGGACGAAGACGAGCTCGTTCGCCTGGAAGGAGAGGTAGTCGATCCGCTCGGGGTACGTGATCCCCTTCCAGTAGGTCTTGTGCTCCATCGTCTTCTCGAAGCCCGTGTGGAGGTACCCGATCACGGCCTCGATCCCGGCAACGTGCTCGCCGTCGAGCTGGACGATGAGGCGGAGGACGCCGTGCGTCGACGGGTGGTTCGGCCCGAAGTTGACCGTGAGGATGTCGTCGAGGTCGTGCTCGGCCGGGTCGATGTCCAGGATCGTCGGGCAGCGCGCCGGGATCCTGGTGCCCTCGTAGATCGCCTCCGCGGGGACGACCGCCATCAGGCCTCCCCCGAGAAGCGGACCGGCTCGCCGCCGACCGGGTAGTCCTTGCGCAGCGGGTGCCCCTCCCAGTCCTCGGGCATCAGGATCCGGACGAGGTTCGGGTGGCCGCGGAAGACGATCCCATAGAGGTCGTACGCCTCGCGCTCGTACCAGTCCGCGGCGGGCCACACCGGAATGACGGAGTCGATCTCCTGGCCGTCGTCGAGCCGCGCCTCGACGCGGAGGCGACCGGGCGCGTCGGAGACGCGGAGAAGGTGGTACACGACCGCGAAGCGCGTGTCCTTGGCGGCCGGAACGCGCTCGAAGCCCTGCGAGCCGGGCGCATGGATGTCGCGGCCCGCCGGCGTGCCGATGTAGCCCGCCACCTGCTTGCCGCCCCAGCCGAGGTAGTCGACGCCCGAGAGGTCGACGAGCACGTTGTAGCCCTCCGCGTCGCGGAGGTGCGTGCACGCCTCCACGATCCTGGCGGGGTCGACGACGAGCGTCGTCTCGCCGTGCGCCTCGACGGTCTCGACGACGCCGGGGCGCTACCGGCGGCTTTCGCCGTGCGCGGGGAACAGTCGCTCGGAAACATGGTTTCCCCGCGACGCGAGCCGGGCAGCGCTGCTCACTCCGCCACCCCGCGGATCTCGTACGCGGGCGGCACGCCCGCCCGGATCTTCTCGTGCAGGCGGACGATTCCCTCCATCAGCGCCTCGGGCCGCGGCGGGCAGCCCGGGACGTGGATGTCGACGGGGAAGATCTTGTCGACGCCCTGGAGCACCGTGTAGTTGTTGAACATCCCGCCCGAGGACGCGCAGGCGCCCATCGCGATGACCCACTTGGGCTCGAGCATCTGGTCGTAGACCTGACGCGCCGGGGCGGCCATCTTGTGCGTCATGCGCCCGGAGATGATCAGCAGGTCGGCCTGGCGCGGCGACGAGCTGAACCGCTCCATCCCGAAGCGCGCGATGTCGTAGCGCGACGAGACGATCGACATCATCTCGATCGCGCAGCACGCGAGGCCGAACGTGTCGGGCCACATCGAGCCCGACTGCGCCCACGCCACGGCCTTCTCGACCGTGGTCGTCATGAGCGCGTCCTCGATCGACTCGAGCTCCTGCTCGAAGACGCCGGGGCCGCGGTCGGGCCACAGGATCCGCTCGGACTTGAGGCCGGCCTTCGCCGCCGGCCGGTCGGAGACGAGGGGGAGCCGTCGGGCTAGTGCCACTCGAGCGCCCCCTTGCGCCAGATGTAGACGTACGCGACCCCGAGGATCACGACGAAGACGAGGAACTCCGAGAACCCGAACCAGCCGAGCAGGTCGAGCTGCACGGCGAGCGGGTAGAGGAAGACGATCTCGATGTCGAACAGGATGAACAGCATCGCCGTGAGGTAGAAGCTGACCGTGAAGCGTCTCTGCTGACCGGGCGCCTCCTGCGAGACGCCCGACTCGAACGGGAGCATGCGCTGCTTCGTCCGGGAGCTCGGCCGCGTCGAGAAGACGAACGAGCCCATGATCATCGTCGCCGGGATCACCGCGGCGAGGAGGGCGTAGATGAGAAACGGAAGCCAGTCGGACAGCACGCTTTCCTCGATCCCGGCCGGGGTCGCCAGCGAAACCTACCACTCTGCTCCGCGCTCACGAGAAGGAACCCGAACCCGCTTGGGGCCGTCGATTTCGGTGTCACAAAGTCGGGGACTCGCGCCGGCCGCCCGCTCGGGTACCATCAGGACATGGAGATCGCCGAGCGCCCCACCGAGACCATCCTCGACCTGACGCCGCTCGCGGCCGAGAAGGTCAAGGAGCTGATGGCCTCCGAGCCGGACGCCGAGACGCTCGTCCTGCGCGTCGCGATCCAGGGCGGCGGCTGCTCGGGCTTCCAGTACGGGCTCGGGTTCGACTCGGGCGCGGCCGACGGCGACCACGAGCTGACGCTCGAGGGCGTGCGCGTCGTCGTCGACCCGTTCAGCGCTCCGTACCTGCAGGGCGCGACGATCGACTACCTGAACGGCCTCCAGGAGTCCGGGTTCAAGATCGACAACCCGAACGCGGTCTCCTCCTGCGGCTGCGGCCACTCGTTCCAGGTCGAGGAGGGCGAAGAGCTCCCCGAGGGAACCGAGATGGGCGGCTGCGGGTCGGGCTGCAGTCACTGACTCGTCCACGGGTCGGTGCGCTCCTGCCGGCGCTGAGCTTCGGCTCGTCCGCGTCCGCTCCGAAGCAAGAGCTTAGGATCGGCGCAATGAGCGAGGATCTGCTGCGCGTCGCCGTCGTCGGGTCGGGCCCGGCGGGCTTCTACGCGGCGGGCGCGCTGCTCGCGAGCGAGGATCCGCGGGTCGAGGTCGACCTGATCGACCGGCTGCCGACCCCCTGGGGCCTCGTCCGCCTCGGCGTCGCGCCCGACCATCCCAACATCAAGGCCGTCTCGCGCGCGTTCGAGAAGATCGCGTCGCAGCCCGGGTTCCGGTTCCTCGGCAACGTCGAGGTCGGCCGCGATATCACCCATGCCGAGCTCGCCGAGCTGTACGGCGCGGTGGTCTACGCGATCGGCGCCCAGACCGACAGGCGCCTCGGGATCCCCGGCGAGGACCTGCCCGGCTCGTGGCCCGCGACCGCCTTCGTCGCCTGGTACAACGGCCATCCCGACTTCCAGGACCTCGCGTTCGACCTCTCCCACGAGCGGGCGGTGGTGATCGGGAACGGGAACGTCGCGCTCGACGTCGCACGCATGCTCGCCCTGACGCCGGGGGAGCTCGCCCCGACGGACACGACCGACGCCGCGATCGACGCGATCAACGCGGCCGGGGTGAAGGAGATCCTCGTCGTCGGCCGGCGCGGGCCGGTGCAGGCGGCCTGGACGCCCGTCGAGGTGGGGGAGCTCGGCGAGCTCGCGGGCGCCGACATCCTCGTCGACCCGGCCGACCTCGAGCTCGACCCGGCGAGCGCGGCGGAGCTCGAGAGCGCGCCGCCGACCGTGAAGCGCAACGTCGAGCACCTGCGCGCAGTACGCGGCGCGCGCGCCCGAGGGGAAGCCCAGGGCGATCCGCCTGCGGTTCCTCCGCTCCCCGGTCGCCATCCTCGGTGACGGCAAGGTGGAGGCGATCGAGCTCGTCCGCAACGAGCTCGTCGACGGCCGCGCCGTGGCCACCGAGGACAGCGAGGTGGTCGAGTGCGGGATCGTCTTCCGCAGCGTCGGCTATCGCGGCATCCCGCTGCCCGGCGTGCCGTTCGACGACGGCTCGTGCACCGTGCCCAACGACGGCGGCCGCGTGCGCGACGCGGCCGGCGAGCCGGTGCGCGGGAGCTACTGCGCAGGCTGGATCAAGCGCGGCCCGACGGGAGTGATCGGCACGAACAAGAAGGACGCCACCGAGACCGTCGAGCTCCTGCTCGAGGACGCGCGCGCCGGGAGGCTCGATCGGGGCGTGCCCGCCGAGGTGGTCGACGAGCTTCTCGCCGAGCGCGGCGTCTCGGTCGTGACCCAGGCCGCCTGGCAGGCGATCGACGCCGCCGAGCGCGCCGCGGGCGAGCCGCACGGGCGCCCCCGGGTGAAGCTCGCCGAGTGGGAGTCACTCCTGCGTGCCGCCGGCCTCGATCCCGTGGCCCGCTGAGTCGCACGACGCCGTCGGACGTCGTTCCGCGCAGAACGTGTGTCAGACACCGTTTCCTGTCGAGGGCAATGCGCGTCAGCTTCGTGTCGATCGCTCCACGGGTCCGACGCTGCGTGCCACGCCAGCCGGTGTCTGACACTGCCGCCAGGGCGCGGAGCTAGACTCGAGCTGTGAGCGGGACGGCGGAACGGCAGGAGCTCTGGGGCGGTGAGACCGCCAAGGCCGTCGACAACTTCCCCGTCTCCGGCGAGCCGATCCCCGCGGCCGTCGCGCATTGGCTGGGTCGGATCAAGGCCGCAGCCGCGCGCGCGAACGCCGACCTCGGTCTGCTCGACCCCGAGGTGGCGCAACGGATCGCGGCCGCCGGTGACCGCATCGCCGCCGGCGAGCTCGACGACCAGTTTCCGATCGACGTCTTCCAGACCGGCTCCGGGACGAGCTCGAACATGAACGCCAACGAGGTGATCGCGACCCTCGCAGGCGACGACGTCCACCCGAACGACCACGTCAACATGGGCCAGTCGTCGAACGACGTGTTCCCGTCGGCCGTGCACCTCGCGGCGCTCGACCGGGCCGTCAACGACCTCCTGCCTGCGCTCGAGCTGCTCGCGCACGCGCTCGAGGGGAAGGCGAAGGAGTTCGACGGCATCGTCAAGTCCGGGCGCACGCACCTGATGGACGCCGTGCCCGTGACGCTCGGCCAGGAGTTCTCGGGGTACGCGGCGCAGGTGCGCCAGGGGATCGCACGTGTCGAGGACGCCCTCCCGCGGCTCGGCCAGATCCCGCTCGGCGGCACCGCGACCGGGACCGGCCTGAACACGCATCCGGAGTTCGCGGCGAAGGTGCGCGCGCTGCTCCACGCCGACACCGGCCTGCCGGTCTCGGCGCCGGCGGACCCGTTCGAGTCGCAGGCCGCCCGGGACGGTCTCGTCGAGGCCTCCGGGGCGCTGAAGGTCGTCGCGGTCTCGCTCACCAAGATCGCCAACGACCTCCGGCTGATGGGCTCCGGCCCGCGCGCCGGGCTGGCCGAGCTCTTCCTGCCGGAGCTGCAGAAGGGCTCGTCGATCATGCCGGGGAAGGTCAACCCGGTGATCCCGGAGGTCGTCACGCAGGTCGCGGCGCAGGTGATCGGCAACGACACGGCGATCACGATCGGCGGGATGAACGGCCACTTCGAGCTGAACGTCTACGTGCCGCTGATCGCGCGGAACCTGCTCCAGTCGATCGGCCTGCTCGCGAGCGCGTCGCGTCTGCTCGCCGACAAGTGCGTCTCGGGGATCGAGGCGAACCGCGAGCGGAACGAGGCCTACGCGGAGGGCACGCTCAGCGCCGCGACCGCGCTCAACCCCTTCATCGGCTACGACAAGGCGTCCGAGATCGTCAAGGAGGCGGCGGCGTCGGGTCGCTCGCTGCGCGAGGTCGCGCGCGAGGCGGGCGTGGAGGAGAGCGTCCTCGACGAGGCGCTCGACTACCACGCGATGGCCAAGCCGCACGGGTAGCGGCGCCTCTGGGCTGCATGTCACCCCGAAAGGGGTAATTGCTCAGTTCTCTTGCCCTTTCGCGTCGGATCGCGATAGGGTCTCGCGCTGCACCGTCAGGCAGCAGGAACAACCACCAGAAGGGGAGATACATGAGGAGGAAATTCCTCGCGCTCCTGCTCGGAGCGCTCGTCCTCGTCCTGTCGATCGGCATCTCGGTGTCGATGGCCGCCAGCACGGCGAACGACAAGGACCCCGCCAAGGGCGCGAAGGACGACCTGGAACACCCGCTCGGCAAGCATCAGCGCGAGCTCCGGGCGAAGGGCGTGGCGATGAAGCTCGCGGGCAAGGTGAAGCCCGACGCCAAGGTCGTCAAGGTCGCGAAGGGCCAGTACGTCGAGCTCGCCCGCGAAGGCGAGGACTCGATCTGGACCGTGCTCGGCGAGTTCGGCGACTTCGCCCACAACCAGATCCCGGAGCCCGACCGAGCTGTCGACAACACGACGATCTGGACGCCCGACTTCAGCCGGTCGTACTTCGAGAACCTGCTGTTCTCGGACACAGCGGGCGACGTCTCGATGCGGAACTTCTACAAGGAGCTCTCGTCGAACCGGTACACCGTCAACGGCGAGGTGACCGACTGGGTCACCGTCCCCGGGAGCGGGAACTACTACGGTCAGAACTACTGCGGCGGCATCGTGTGCGCCCGCACATGGCTGTTCGTCCGCGACTCCGTCAACGCCTGGTACAACGCCCAGGTCGCGGCGGGGAAGACGGCTGACCAGATCAACGCAGAGCTTGCCAAGTTCGACGTCTGGGACCGCTACGACTACGACGGCGACGGCAACTTCAACGAGCCCGACGGCTACATCGACCACTTCCAGTCGGTGCACGCCGGTGAGGGCGAGGAGACCGGCGGCGGCGCGCTCGGCACGGATGCGATCTGGTCGCACCGCTGGTACGCGTTCTACAACCTGATCGGCGCGGCAGGCCCGAGCGTCGACGGGCAGCCGAATCTGTTCGGCGGCCTCCAGATCGGCGGCTCGAAGTACTGGATCGGCGACTACACGGTCGAGCCGGAGAACGGCGGCGTCGGCGTGTTCTCGCACGAGTTCGGTCACGACCTCGGTCTGCCGGATCTCTACGACACGTCGGGGAACACCGGTGGAGCGGAGAACTCGACGGGCTTCTGGACGCTCTACTCGTCCGGGTCGTACGGCAGCTCGGGCAAGCCCGAGGACGGCATCGGCACGGAGCCGATCCACATGTCGGCCCTCGAGAAGCTCTCGCTCGGCTGGTCGAACTTCGAGGTCGTCGGCCCCGGCAAGTCGGTCTCGACGAAGCTCGGCCCGGCAAACACGAACACCAAGCAGACGCAGCAGCTCGTCGTGGTGCTGCCCGACAAGAAGGTCGACTTCAACGTCGGCACGCCCAAGACGGGGAGCTACTTCTACTACTCCGGCGCGGGGAACAACCTCGACAACTCGATGACGCGCTCTGTCAGCCTTCCCGCGGGTGCCGTGTCGCTGTCGGCGCAGGTGCGGTACGACATCGAGCTCGACTGGGACTACGCCTACCTGACCGTCAACGGGAACCCCGTGGCGACGAACCTGTCCACCAATACCGACCCGAACGGCCAGAACTTCGGGAACGGGATCACAGGCACGAGCAGCGGGTGGGTCAACCTGACGGCTGACTTGTCCGCCTTCGCGGGCCAAACGGTGACGCTGGGCTTCCGGTACTGGACGGATGTCGCGACGGTGGGCGACGGGATCTCGATCGACGACATCGCGATCACCGGCCAGACGGCCGACGGCGGTGAGACCGACCCCGGTTGGGCGTACAAGGGCTTCATCCGGACGAACGGCACGGTGACGAAGTCGTTCACCAACGCCTACTTCGCCGAGTACCGCAACTACCGCGGCTACGACGAGAGCCTGAAGACCGGCCCGTACAACTTCGGGTTCGGCGATACGAAGCCGAATTGGGTCGAGCACTTCCCGTACCAGGACGGGCTCCTCGTCTGGTACTACGACACGTCGTTCGACGACAACAACGTCGGCGACCACTGCCTGTCCGGACGCTGCGGCGGGCTCTTCCTGCCCGTCGACGCGCACCCGGACCTGCTCCTGAGGCCGGACAACGGCCAGGTCTGGAGGCCTCGCGTGCAGTCGTACGACTCCACGTTCGGGCTCGACACGACGGACAAGATCACGCTGCACACCAGCAGCACGGTCAGCCAGACGTATGGCGGGCTGCCGGGTAACCCGCTCTTCGACGACACGAAGAGCTACTGGGTCGCCCCGAACCCCGCGATCGGCAACTTCGGCTGGTCGAGCGTCCCGCTTCCGGGCACGGGCACGACGATCCGCGTCGTGAGCGTCTCGGCGCAGGACGGCTTCATGCAGGTGCACGTCAACAAGTAGTAGAGACGCACCCAGCGAGCGAGCAGACGGGCGGGGGAGACCCCGCCCGTCCTCGTGCCAGCCCTGCAGCTCAGTCGATCGGCGGAGGCACGCAGGGCGTGCCCGGCAGCGCAAGCGTCGCCCGGCTCCCGAGCCCACCGATCGCGCGCACGGCGAATGCCTTCCCGCAGGGCTGGCTCGGGAGGCGGAACGTCGCACCGAAGCCGCCTCGCGGCGTCGCCCGCACGACGACCCGCCTCGACCCGGTCGGGGTGAGCGCCGTGACGACGACGCGTTCCCGGGCGCGGAACGACTCGCCCCGGACGACGAGCGGCTGGGTCGCCACGAGCCGGAGCCTCGGCTTGGGCGCCGCATCCGCGGACGGTGCGCCCGCGACCAGCGCGGCGCAGACGACCGGAACGACGACCAACGCCCTCACGAGGACACCGACGCTACCGCGTCTCTGTGACCAGACGATGACGTGCCTAGTGGCGCGGTGCTTCTTGGTCGCTCTCGAAGTCGCCGCGGCCGCCGCCGAGCTCGAAGCCCGCGACCGTGTCGGCCCGCTCTGCGGAGTACTCGCGAGTCACCTCGTCGGCCTCGGCGTCCTCGAGTTCCTCGTTCTTGTCGGGCGTCGAGCGGAGCCACCCCATCACTGTTTCCCTGATTCCCATGGTTCGAGCCTACAGCGTGCTCACCGATGCAGCCACCACTCGCGCGGAGGCTCACTCCGCAATGGCGAGGGGCCGCTCGCTGCGGCCCCTCGGATGACTCGTGGTCGGTTCGCTCGCCGAGCGCTCGCTTGGCTCAGGTCGCCATGAACCCCTGGACCCACTCGAGCACGTCGGGGATGTCGACGCGGGACGAGTAACCCACGCCGCTGCAGTTGACGTTCGTCACGTAGGAGTTGACCGCGAGGACGACGTCGCTGCCACCGACCAGATCGGGTCCACCGGAGTCGCCGAAGCAGGTGCCTCCGGATCCGCCGCCCGGGTTGAGGGCGAGTCGCATGTACTCGGCGCTCCAGGAGAAAGAGCCGGACACGAGCTGGCTCGGTGCAAACATGCGCGTTCGTGGGCCCGTCCACCGGTAGTACGGTGGCGGCTGCGGGAGCGCGCTGCCCGGAATGTTGGCCTGGGTCTGGACGCCGTACCCCACGAAGTCGATCGGCGCCTTGTTCTTCAACGTGTCGACGGCGCCTGCGGCCGGAAGCTCGCCGTACTTGGACATCGGGTACGGGCTGTCGAGCACGACGACGCCAACGTCGCGGTACGAGTAGCCGCCGATGCCGTGGTTCGTGATCGGGTTTCCGACGTTCCGCTGCGGGTCGGTGTGCGGCGTGCCGCCGACGTCGCCGGTGCAGGGGTATCCGGTCAGGCCCTGGCACGGGTTCGAGCCCGCGGCGGGGTACCCGGGCGCCAGCGCGATGGGCGCGGGATACCCCGAGTCGAACCAGATCTGTGCGCGAGCGACATCGCCGCCCTCGTCCGCCTGGGTGCAGTGGCCGGCCGTGAGGAACACGGTCGACGAGATCAACGTGCCGCTACACCGCCAGAGCGGCGCCCCGTTCGCGTCCTGGGCGACCATCAGCCCGACGTACGGGTGACCGTTCTGGTCCGGCACCCCGTTCGTGATCGCTAGTGCCGTCGTCGCACCACCGAACACGACGAATGCTGCTGCCGCTAGCGCGGCCAGCTTCCTCGATAGGCGCATGTGAGTCCTCTCTCCCCTAGATGACAGGTACAGGCGCCGCAGAGCGGTCGTGGTCGACCGTAGCCGCTTCCAAGCCTGCCTGGGCTCGGCAGGACCGTCAAACGACAACCGACGCTCGGCAGTCAGTACGCGACGGCGCCGCGACCGGTCTCGGCCGCGTGGCGCTGCTCGTCGGCGCGGTAGCTCGAGCGGACGAGTGGCCCGGCGAAGACCGAGCCGAACCCGAGTGCCTCGCCCTGCTCGCGCAGCCAGCGGAACTCGTCGGGGTGCACCCAGCGGTCGATCTTCGCGTGCTGCGACGAGGGCTGCAGGTACTGGCCGATCGTGACGACGTCGACGCCGTTCGCACGGAGGTCGCGCATCGTGTCCACGACCTCGTCGTTCGTCTCGCCGAGGCCGACGATGATCCCGGACTTGGTCAGGACGGGGTAGTCGGCGATCTCCTTTGCGCGTCGAAGCAGCGAGAGGGCGCCCTCGTAGCTCGCCTTGGCGCCGCGCATCCGGCGGTGGAGGCGCCGGACGGTCTCGATGTTGTGGTTGAAGACCTCGGGGCGCGCGCCGACGACCGTCGCGAGCGCCTCCTCCTCGACGCCGAGGAAGTCGGGTGTGAGCACCTCGATGTGCGACTCGGGCAGCTTCGCCTTGAGCGCCCGGATCGTCGCGGCGAAGTGGCCGGCGCCGCGGTCGGGCAGGTCGTCCCGGTCGACCGACGTGACGACGACGTGCGACAGCCCCATCGTGGCTGCCGCCTGCGCGAGGCGGAGCGGCTCGAGCGGGTCGGGCGGCCCCTCGGGCTTCCCGGAGTGGACGTAGCAGTAGCGGCACGCGCGGGTGCACGTGTCGCCGAGGATCTGGAACGTCGCCGTCCCACGGCCCCAGCACTCGGCGATGTTCGGGCAGCGCGCCTCCTCGCAGACGGTGACGAGGCTCGCGCCGTGGAGGAGCTTGCGGACGTCCCAGTACTTGCCGTCCGTGCTCGGCGCGCGGACCTTCATCCACGGCGGCCGGCGCGGGCGGTCGGCTACGGGGAGCGACGTCTCCATCGACGGCAAGTCTACGGACGGCCCTGTCTGCCGAACGGTGCCGTACACGGCTTGTGTCGAATCGACACGAGCGGTGTCAGCGCGCCACGACAGGATCGTGGGCGCTCGGCGGCGAGGCGCCCGGGACGGCCTCGACCGGAATCTCCACGAGGTCGAGGGCGAAGACCTCCGCCAGCGCCGCGGCTGCCGCCGGCCGGACGTCCGCGACGGTCACCGCCGACCCCAGCTCGGCCGCCATCGACGTGAACTGGGCGTCCTCGAGCCCGCAGGCGGTGATCCACTGCGTGAACGGCGCCGGGTCGAGGTCGACGTTCAGGGCGTAGCCGTGCGTCGTCACCCACCGCGACGCGTGGACGCCGATCGACGCGATCTTCCGCGGCCCGAGACCGCGCGAGGGAGGCATCCAGACGCCGGTCAGCCCCTCGTACGTCGTCGCGTCGAGGCCGAAGGCGGCCGTGGTCTGCACGATCGCTCGCTCGAGATCGCGCACGTACCTGCGCAGGTCGCGGCCGTGCCGGTTGAGGTCGAGGATCGGATAGCAGACGAGCTGCCCTGGCCCGTGGTACGTCGACTTGCCGCCGCGGTTCGTCTCGACGACGTCGACCTCGACGCCCTCGGGAAGGTGGAGCTCCGTGGCCTCGTCCGTGCGGCGCCCCAGCGTCACGACCGGTTGGTGCTCGAGCAGGATCACCGTGTCCGGGCGCGCGCCGTGCTTCACCTCCTCTGCGAGGGAGCGCTGGAGCGCGAACGCGTTGCCGTACGGGGTCAGGCCGGGAAGCTCGAGCAGCTGTGCGTGGCCCATCGACCCTGAATGTACTCGTGCGTCAGGCGGCCTCGGGCGCGTCGACCGTCAAGAGTCGGGCGTGCGTCTCTGGCCGAACATCCAGCGGTGGCCCTCCGGGTCCTCGGCCGTGTAGAGGCGCATCCCCGCCTCCTCTATGTCCTCGAGCGGCCGGATCACCGTCGCCCCTGCGGCGACGGCCTGCGCGTGGTGGGCGTCGACGTCGTCGACCTCGACCAGGAGCCCGTCGATCACCCATGGATTGTCCTGCCAGCGGCGCGCGGCCTCGCAGTGCTCACGGTGGTGCCGCGGCCCCTGGTAGTCCGACGTCGGGGTGGCGAGCATGACGATCGCGCCGTCGCGCTCGAGCTCCGCGTGCACGACCGTCCCGTCGTCCGACGTGTACCGCTGCGCGTCCCGCTCGCGGAAGCCGAACGCCCCCGTCAGCCACTCGACCGCGGCCGCGGCGTCCTCGTACGCGACCATGGGGAAGATCCTCTGCGTCATCTAGGCGGCCCCGCCGTCGTCCCACCCCTCGAGCCGCGCGCGGAGATCGCGGAGGAACCCGCCCGCGTAGGCGCCGTCCACGAGGCGGTGGTCGTACGTGAGCGTGACGTTCATCATCGGTCGGATCGCGATCACGTCCTGGCCGAGCTCGTCCTGCACGACCCAGGGCCGCTTCACGAGCGCGTACGTGCCGAGGATGCCCGCCTGCGGCTGGCTGATGATCGGCGTCCCGTGGAAGGTGCCGAACCCGCCCGGGTTCGTGATGGTGAAGGTGCCACCCTGGACGTCGTCCGGCATCAGCCGCTTCGTCCGCGCCTTCTCCGCGAGCTCGGTGATCGCACGCGCCATGCCGAGCAGGTTCAGGTCCTGGGCGTTCCGGATGATGGGCACGATCAGGCCCTTGCCGTCCTCGAGCGCGACCGCGATCCCGAGGTTGACGAAGTGGCGCGTGATGATCTTGTCGCCGCGGATCTCGCCGTTGATCCACGGCCAGTCGGCGAGCGTCTCGACGGACGCCTTCGCCGCGAACGCGAGGTACGTCGGGTTGACCCCGTAGGAGGCCAGGTACTCCCTCTTCAACAGCTCTCGCGCGGCGACGACCCGGGACATGTCGACCTCGATCGCGCTCGTCACGTGCGCGGACGTGTCGAGCGAACGGCGCATGTGCTCTGCGACGCCGCGGCGCATCGCGTTCATCGGCTCCTCCAGCTCACCGCCGACGGGGGCGGATGCGGCGACCGGCGTGGCGACCGGCGGCGCGGGAGGCGCCGCGGGAGGCGCTGCTGCAGGAGCGGAAGGCGCGGGGGCGACCGGTGCAGCCTGGGCGACGACGGGAGGTGCCGGAGGGGCGGGGGCCGGCGCCTCGACCGGCTCCGCCGCCGGCGCGGCTGCGGGCTCGGGAGCGGGGACGGGAGCCGGAGCCGGAGCAGGTGCGGCGGCGCCTGACTCGATGAACGCCAGGATGTCCTTCTTCGTCACCCGTCCACCCTGGCCGGTGCCGGGTACCGCGGCCGGGTCGACGCCGTGCTGGGCGGCGATGCGCGCGACGACCGGAGAGACGAACGTGCGGCCGTTGCCGGCGGTCTCGGCCGGAGGGCTCGAGACCGCGGCCGTCGGGGCGGATGCAGGCGCGGCTGCGACCGGCTCCGGCACGGGCGCCGCGGCGGGTGCGCTGTACGCGACCGCCGGGGCGGGCTCGGGCTCGGTCGTGGGCTCGGGCGCAGGCTCGGTGGAAGCGGCCGGAGCCGCGGCGGCGGAGCCGATCACGGCGAGCACCGTGCCGACCTCGACCGTCTCGCCCTCCTGGACGCGGATCTCGGTGACGATGCCCTCGCCGGGGCTCGGCACCTCGGTATCGACCTTGTCGGTCGAGATCTCGAGCAGCGGCTCGTCGAGTGCGATGGCCTCGCCCGGTTGCTTGAGCCAGCGGGTGATCGTGCCTTCCGCGACGGAGACGCCCATCTGGGGCATCACGACCTCGACGCCGGTGCCGTTGCTCACGTCCTCAGCCTCCTGATCTCCTAGTAGGCCGCGAGCTCGCGGATCGCAGCCGCGACGTCGTCGACCTGCGGGATGAATGCCTTCTCGAGCGACGGCGCGAACGGCACGGGCGCGTCGGGCGCCGCGAGTCGCCGAACGGGCGCGTCGAGCTGCTCGAACGCCTCCTCCACGATCGTCGCCGAGATCTCGGCCCCGAAGCCGCCGGTCTTCGTGTCCTCGTGGAGCACGAGCACCTTCGAGCAGCGCTCGACGCTCTCCAGAACGGCGTCTCGGTCCCACGGGATCAGCGTCCGGAGGTCGACCACCTCGACCGACACGCCTTCCTCGGCCAGCTTGCTGGCGGCCTCGTCTGCGGTGTACACCATCGCGCCCCAGGTGATCACGGTGACGTCCTCGCCGGAGCGGTGGATCCGCGCCTTGCCGAACGGCGTCGTGTAGCGATCCTCGGGCACCTCGCCCCGGATCCGCCGGTACAGGTGCTTGTGCTCGAAGAAGAGGACGGGGTTCGGATCCTCGATCGCCGTCGCGAGGAGCCCCTTTGCGTCCTCCGGCGTGGCCGGGCAGACGACCTTCAGCCCCGGGATGTGCGCGAAGCTCGACTCCGGGTTCTGGGAGTGGAACGGCCCACCGGAGAAGCCGCCCCCCGAGGGGAGCCGGAGCACGATCGGGATCGGCGTCCCCGTGCGGTAGTGCTGCTTGGCCGCGACCGTGACGAGGTGGTCCCACGCGCAGGAGACGAAGTCGGCGAACTGCATCTCGGCGACCGGCCGCATTCCCATCAGCGCAGCTCCCGTCGCGCCGGCGACGATTGCCGTCTCCGAGAGCGGCATGTCGAGCACGCGGCTCGCGCCGAACTCCTCCTGGAAGCCCTGGGTCACCTTGAAGGCGCCGCCGTAGACGCCGACGTCCTCGCCGAGGACGAAGACGCGCTGGTCGCGCCGCATCTCCTGCCGAAGCGAGTCCGAGATCGCCTGGAGGTAGGTCTTCTCCGCCATCAGCGCCGCCTCACCGGTGGTGGGGTGTCTCGAGCTCGTCCGGGTCGGCGAACACTCCGTCGGTCACCGTCGACGGCTCGGGGACGGGAGACTCCTCGGCGCGCTGGATCGCATCGTTGAGGAGGCGCTTGACACCGGCGGTGAGCTCGTCCTCCTCGTCGTCGGCCAGCTCGGCGTTGTCGCGCAGCCACGTTCGGAAGCGCTCGATCGGGTCGCGGCGCGCCCACTCCTCGAACAGCTCCTTCGGGACGTAGAACGCGTCGTCGTGGACGGCGTGCCCCTCCATGCGGAGCGTCACCGACTCGATCAGGGTCGGGCCGCCGCCCTCACGTGCCTTCTCGATCGCCTGCTTGGCCTCCCGGTACACGGCGAGCACGTCGGTGCCGTCGACGACGACCCCGTCGAAGCCGTAGGCGGCCGCCCGGTCGGCGAGATGGTCGACGGCGTACTCGAGGTGCGACGGCGTCGAATAGGCCCACTGGTTGTTGTCGAGTACGAAGACGACGGGAAGCCGCCGGACACCGGCGAGGTTCATCCCCTCGTGGGCGTCGCCGCGGGCCGAGGCGCCTTCGCCGCACCAGGCGACCGCAACACGCCGCTCGTCGCGGATCTTGAACGCGAGCGCCATGCCGACCCCGACCGGCAGCATCGCGGGCAGGTGGCTCACCATCGTGTGCAGGCCGAGGCGCGCGTCGCCCATGTGGACGTTGCCGTCGCGGCCGCGCGTGGGGCCGTCTTCGCGACCCATGTACTGCGCGAAGATGCGCCACGGCTCGATGCCCCGCGTGATGTGGACGCCCATGTCGCGCTGCAACGGCGTCCCCACGTCGTTCGGGCCCATCGCGGTGGCGACGCCGACCGCAGACGCCTCGTTTCCGCGCCCCGTGTAGAACGACCCGGGAATCTTCCCCTGCTTGTAGAGGATGTGGCCACGCTCCTCCACCGCGCGGGTGATGAGCATGTTGCGGTACATCCCGAGCAGGTCCTCCCGGTCGAGCCCCGCCTCCTTCACCTGTTCGAGCGTCTCGACCGGCTCAGCCTCGCGTACAGCCATCTACTCGCGTTCCCCTTCCTGGGCGGAGGATCGGGTGTGACTCTACCCGTTGACCCGGCCGACGGATGTGCTCGGAGAGCCGGAGAACATGTCCGGTTCTCCGCGGCCCCGGCCGTTGGCTCGGCAGACGGCGGCACGGCTGCGACGCCCGTACCGCAGGACGTCGAGCAGGCGTACCCCTCGAACGTCGCCAAGCTCGGCATCGCGCCCGCGGGGGCCGACCACCGCCGTGTGCTCGCGGTCCTCGCCTATCTCCGGTCGACGTAGAGTGTCGGCGGGGACGACGGCGACGATGGCGAAGGCGAAGCGAAACTGGATCCAGGAGGAGCGTCGGCGGACGCTCGGCGACTGGGTCGCGCTCTGCCCGTCGTGCGGGCATGTCGTCCGCTACTTCGAGGACCTCGAGGACGAGCGGCCGAGCGCCTGCCCGCAGTGTGAGACGGAGCTCGTCGCGCGGTGCCCTTCCTGCGACGCGCGGCTCCCTTCGGCCTTCCAGGTCGAGTGCGAGGAGTGCGGCGCGCCGCTGCGCGCGAAGGAGCTCTTCGGGACGCCGATCCGGCGAGCAGGCCGCTAGGCACGCCCGGCTGCCCTCGCGGACACCTGCCGCGGCGTGAGAGACGGGACCTCGGGACGCCGGAGGCCGGCTTGGCCGGCCGGGAGGCTGGCCGGGCATGGCGGCGCAGGTGGCTGAAGGAGGGGGTTGGTGGGGGAACCATGGGTTCCCCCACCCTCAGAACATCGTGCCGACGATCTGCGAGAACCGGATCACGGTGACCGTGTCGCCGGGCGAGACCGGGCGGTTGTAGAGCTTCGAAAGCCAGTCGACGAACTCGTCGACGCGGCGGATCTCCGGGTTGTCGTGCTCGATCTCGCGCGGCGAGAGCCCGGAGAGCGGCTTCACCTCGACCTTGTCGATGACGGCGTCGAAGACCTTCTCGCGCTGGCCGTAGCGTGCGCCGACGAGCACCGTCACGATCATGCCCTTCCGGTACTTCCCCGACTTGTCCCCGAGCCTGATGGTGGCGGTCTTGCGACCCGTCCGCAGCTGGTCGGCCACGACCGGTGAGTAGAAGTTGAGCGCGAACGTCGGCATCGCGCGCGAGCCTATCGCCTCGCGGGGCTAAGAGGAACCCTCCGCGAGGACTTCCGCGGCGCGGGCCGCCATCTCGCGCTCGCCGCCGTAGGAGAGGAGCCTCGGCGCGTCGTCGAGCGGCGCCCACCGGGCTTCGGCGACCTCGACCTCCATCCCGGGCGGCAGGTCGCCGATCCGCCCCCCGGTCGCGTGCAGCAGGAAGAAGGACACGATCTTGAAGATCCGCTCCCCCTCCCACGTGTAGACGTACCGGACGTCGCCGAGCTTCCGCTCGCCCCGCGCGCGGAGGCCCGTCTCCTCGTGGACCTCCCGGATCGCCGTCCCGAGGCCGCGCTCCCCCTCGTCGATCTGCCCCTTCGGCAACGCCCACACCTGTGGCCGGTGGCCCTCCCTGCGGGGCCGGACGACCGCGACCCACCAGCGGCCCCGCATCTTGCGTACCACCACCCCTCCGGACGAGAACTCGCGGCGCACGCCTGCGATTGTCGCCGATCGGCCGCCGTCCAGGATCTACGTCGGACCGACGCAGATCAACCGCCGCGCACCCGTCGCAAACCTGCTATAACCCATGGCGTCGGCACTCTCCGGTGGAGAGTGCCAGGAAACGACAAAATGTTCCACAACAGTCTCAGGGAGGCACATCGAATGAATCTGCAGCCCCTTGGTGACCGCCTGATCGTCGAGGTCCTCGATGAGGAGGACGTCACGGCCAGCGGCATCGTGCTGCCCGACACGGCGAAGGAGAAGCCGCAGCGCGGCCGCATCCTCGCCGTCGGCCCCGGCCCGCGCGACGAGGACGGGGAGTACATCAAGATGGACGTGGAGGAGGGTGACGAGATCATCTTCTCCAAGTACGGCGGCACCGAGATCAAGATCGGCGCCGACGAGGTCCTGATCCTGCGCGAATCGGATGTGCTCGCAAAGGTCGTAACCACAGGCGGCAAGGGCAAGCGCAAGCTCGCCGGCGCCGCCGCCTAGCTCGTTTCGCTCAGGAGGAAGAGATATGGCTCACAAGGAGCTGAAGTTCAACGAGGACGCGCGCCGGGCGCTCGAGCGTGGGGTCAACACCCTCGCCGACGCGGTCAAGGTGACGCTCGGCCCGAAGGGCCGCTACGTCGTCCTCGACAAGAAGTTCGGGGCGCCGACGATCACGAACGACGGCGTCACCATCGCTCGTGAGATCGAGCTCGAGGACGCGTTCGAGAACCAGGGCGCGCAGCTCGTCCGCGAGGTCGCCACGGCGACCAACGACGTCGCCGGCGACGGCACGACCACCGCGACCGTGCTCGCCCAGGCCATCGTCCGCGAGGGCCTCAAGAACGTCGCGGCCGGCGCCAACCCGATGGGCCTCAAGCGGGGCATCGAGAAGGCCGTCGAGGGCGTCGTCGAGGACCTCAAGAAGCAGTCGACCGAGGTGTCCGGCAAGGAGGACATCGCCCGCGTCGCCACCATCTCGTCGCGCGAGCGCGAGATCGGCGACGTGATCGCCGACGCCATCGAGAAGGTCGGCAAGGACGGCGTCGTGAACGTCGAGGAGGGCCAGACCTTCGGCCTCGACCTCGAGTTCACCGAGGGCATGCAGTTCGACAAGGGCTACCTGTCGCCGTACATGATCACGGACGCCGAGCGCATGGAGGCCGTGCTCGACGACCCGTACGTCCTGATCGCGAACCAGAAGATCGGTGCGGTCAAGGACCTCCTGCCGGTGCTCGAGCAGGTCATCCAGGCCGGCCGGCCGCTGCTCGTGGTCGCCGAGGACGTCGAGGGCGAGGCGCTCGCGACGGTCGTCGTCAACAAGCTCCGTGGCGTGTTCACCGCCGTCGCCGTCAAGGCGCCGGGCTTCGGCGACCGCCGCAAGCGGATGCTCGAGGACATCGCGATCCTCACCGGCGGCGAGGTGATCACCGAGGAGATGGGCCTCAAGCTCGAGAACACCAAGCTCTCGCAGCTCGGCAAGGCTCGCAAGATCGTCATCGACAAGGACACGACCACGATCGTGGACGGTGCCGGCGACTCCGAGGCGATCAAGGGCCGCATCAAGCAGCTCAAGTCGGAGATCGAGACGACCGACTCCGACTTCGACCGCGAGAAGCTCCAGGAGCGCCTCGCGAAGCTGTCGGGCGGCGTTGCCGTGATCAAGGTCGGAGCAGCGACCGAGACGGAGATGAAGGAGAAGAAGCACCGCGTCGAGGACGCGCTGCAGGCGACCCGGGCGGCCCTCGAGGAGGGCATCGTCGCGGGCGGCGGCGTCGCGCTCCTGAACGCGGCGGACTCGGTGAAGAAGGGCCTCGCGACGCTCGAGGGCGACGAGAAGACCGGCGCGTCGATCATCCTCCGCTCGCTGGAGGAGCCGCTTCGGCAGCTCGCCTTCAACGGGGGGCTCGAGGGCTCGGTCGTCGTCAACCAGGTCCGCTCGGCCAAGAAGGGCTTCGGCCTGAACGTCGACAGCGGGGAGGTCGAGGACCTCGTCAAGGCGGGGATCATCGACCCGACGATGGTGACGCGCTCGGCGCTGCAGAACGCGGCGTCGATCGCGAAGAACATCCTCACGACCGAGGCGATCGTCGCCGAGGCGCCCGAGAAGGCGCCCGCCGGCGCCGGCATGCCCGACATGGGCGGCATGGGCGGGATGATGTAACGAGCGTTCGCGCTCAGGTACTGCCCGAGGGGCCGGCACCTGCCGGCCCCTCGTTCGTCTCGGCCGTGTGACCCGTGCGGTGAAGCGGGCCTCGCGTCAGCAGCCGAGTGCGTCGTTCAGCACCCGGCAGGCGTACGCCATCCGTGCCGGGGAAAGCGTCGCGACGTGTCGGCGCAGAGACGCCCGCTCGATCGTGTGGAGATTGTCGAAGTTGACGACACAGGCGGTCGGAGTGCCGTCCGCGTCAGGTGTGAGCTCGAGCTCGGACACGAGCCCGCGAACGGTTCGGGTGATCGCCGCCACGACGACCCTGCCGATGCGGTCTGCGACAGGGTCACGGGTCAGGACGAGCACGGGGCGGTCGCCGCCCGGCGTTCTCGCGAACCAGATCTCACCGCGCCGCATTCGCCCAGTCGGCCCAGTCCTCCGCCGGCCCCCACTCCGCGATCTCGTCGAGCGCGCGCTCGCCGGCGTCGGCGGGGAGAGCCGCCCAGGCGCTCACGTCGTCCTCTTCCGCGAGACGGACGAGATGGAGTCGGAGCGCGTCACGGAGGAGCTCCGACCGGTCGATCCCGAGGCGCTGCGCCCACCGGGTCACAGCGTGCGCATCGCCGTCCGGAACGCGGAAGCTCAGCATCGTCATACGAATAGTCTAACACGTATGACGTGCCGATACGGCGCGCGACTCCCGGACGCGACCCGGCCGGATGCGCCAGAATCGCCTCCATGACGCTCTGGTCGGGTCGTGTCGGCGGGTCGCTCGATCCCGTCGTCTGGGAGCTGCTCCGCGCGAACGACGCGGAGCTCCTGCCGTACGACTGCGAGGCGACGGCCGAGCATGCGGCCAGGTTGCACGGAGCCGGCCTCCTCGACGCGGCCGAGCTCGCGGAGATCGAGGAGCGGCTCGCCGAGATCGCGCAGGATCCGGCAGCGATCCTCGACGCGGACGAGGACGTCCACTCCGCGATCGAGCGGTTGCTCGGCCCGGTCGGGCGCAAGGTCCACGCGGGGCGCTCCCGCAACGACCAGGTCGCCGCGGCGTTCCGCCTCTACGTCCGCGACGCCTGCGCGGAGGCGCGGGAGGAGATCGACGCGCTCGCGCTCGTCACGCTCTCGTTCGCGGAGGCGGAGGCGGACACGCTGATGCCCGGGTACACGCACCTGCAGCGTGGCCAGCCGGTGACGCTCGGGCATCACCTGCTGGCGTGGGTGGAGATGCTCGACCGCGACCGAACGCGGTTCGCGGCCGCCGCCGCGGCCGCCGCGGAGAGCCCTCTCGGTGCCGGCGCGCTCGCCGGGTCGACGCTCGGGATCGATCCGCCGATGTCCCAGATGCAAAACTCGATCGACGCGGTGTCGGATCGCGACTTCGCCCTCGACTACCTCTATGCCGCGGCGATGCTCGCCCAGCACCTCTCGCGGATCGGCGAGGAGGTCGTCCTCTGGTCGACGGCGGAGTTCGGCTTCGTGAAGCTGCCCGAGAACGCCTCGACCGGTTCCTCGATGATGCCGCAGAAGCTGAACCCCGACGTCGCCGAGCTCGTCCGCGGCAAGGGCGGCACGGCGATCGGGCGGCTGACCGGGCTCCTCGCGACGATGAAGGGCCTTCCGCTCGCGTACGACCGCGACCTCCAGGAGGACAAGGCGCCGGTCTTCGGCGGCCGTCGCGACGTCCGGGACTCCCTCCGCGGCATGACCGTGCTCGTCAGCGGGCTCGTCGCGGATCGAGAGCGGCTCGCCGAGGCGGCTTCCGACCCACTCCTCCTCGCGACCGACGTCGCCGAGGACATCGTGCGCGGCGGTGTGCCCTTCCGTGAGGCGCACGAGCGAGTCGCCGCGTCGGTTCGCGACGGGACCTTCGAGCCCGGCACCACGGCTGCGGAGAGTGTCGCCTCCCGCCCGGCGCCGGGGCCCGGCGACGTCCGCGACGCGATCACTGCGGCCCGCAGGAGATTCGGCCAGGGCAACTGAGGCCGCGCGCCGAGCTGATCGACCGAGCCCGGTGCCGGGCCTCAGAATCCCCGCGCTCGTGTGACGTACGGCGCGTCCTGCGTCGTATACGTGGCGAACCCCCGAGCCAGGGAGACGAACGACATGACCAAGCGCATCGCGCTCGCGGCCGCCGCACTGCTCGCCCTCGCCGCACTCGCAGGAGCCCTACGCCCCGACGGGGCAGGGGCCGCCGACCCTGCCCCCGACGACGGACACCGTCACGGTCACCGGCACGGGCGTCGTCACGTCGGTGCCCGACCGCGCGGAGATCTCGGCCGGTGTGGAGACCCGCGCTCCCACCGCGAAGGCCGCCCTGGCCGCGAACGGCGCCGCCATGCAGAAGGTGATCGCGGCGCTGCGGGCGAACGGCGGCCGTGACGTCACCACCCAGACCGTCTCGCTCTCCACCGCGTTCGACCAGAACGGCCAGCCGAACGGGTTCGTCGCGTCGAACGTCGCCACGGCCGAGACGACGCTCGCCGGGGCGGGGGCGTTGATCGACGCGGCAGTGGCCGCGGGCGCGAACACGATCTACGGGCCGTCGCTGTCGCGCTCGGACGCCGACGCCCTCTACGGGCAGGCGCTCGCGAAGGCGGTCGACGACGCGAAGGCGCGGGGCGAGATCCTCGCGAAGGCCGCCGGGCGCTCGCTCGGCCGGGTCACGGCGATGGCCGAGTCGGGAGCCGCTCCCGTCCCGTTCGCCGCGAAGGCCTCGGCCGCGCAGGACTCGACTCCCGTCGTCTCCGGTCCGCAGGAGACGAGTGCCTCGGTGAGCGTCACGTACGAGCTGCGCTGACCATCTATCGGGGGGGAGGCGGGCGGGGATCCGCAGGGATCCCCGCCCGCCTGCCGGCCCGCGGGCGACTAGCCGGCCGCCGGGGCGGCCGATGTCGGCGAGGCGGTGGCGACCGCCTCCTTGGGTGCCGTCACGATGCCGTGGCCCTGGTGCTCCGTGCCGTAGCCGCCGGGCACCGGGATGTAGAACTCGGGGTAGCCCCACATGCCGTGCTCGGACACGTCCAGGCCGAGGTTCTCGACCTCGGGCTCGGTGCGGATCCCGACGGTGACCTTCATCAGCCACAGCACGACGAACGACGCCGTGAAGGTGAAGGCGCCGACCGCCACGAGCCCCAGCGCCTGCACGCCCAGCTGGTGGACGCCGCCACCGTAGAAGAGGCCGCCCTTCCCGGTTCCGAGGCTCTCGGCGAGCTTCGGGACCGTGAGGAACCCGAGGGCGAGCGTCCCCCACATGCCCGACATCCCGTGCGCTGCGAGCGCGCCGACCGGGTCGTCGATCCCGACCTTCTCCACGAGGAGCGACCCGAGCACGACGATCACGCCGGCGACGAAGCCGATCAGGATCGCCGCCCACGGCGCCACGAACGCGCACGCGGCGGTGATCGCGACGAGGGCCGCGATCGCGCCGTTGAGCATCATCGAGAGGTCGGGCTTCTTGATCACGATCCACGACGTGATGACGGCGCCGAACACGCCGGCCGCGGCGGCGAGGTTCGTGTTGAGCGCCACGTACGCGAAGAACCCGACGCCTCCGAAGTCGACCGAGAGCGTCGAGCCGGGGTTGAAGCCGAACCACCCGAACCACAGGATGACGACGCCGAGCGTCGTGTAGGCCATGTTGTGGCCGGGGATCGGCTGGGGCTTCCCGTCGACGTACTTGCCGATGCGGGGCCCGAGGAGCAGCGCGCCTGCGAGACCCGCGAGGGCGCCCTGGTAGTGGACGACCGTCGAGCCCGCGAAGTCCTGCATGCCCTTCGAGAACAGCCAGCCGTCCGGGCTCCAGATCCAGTGCGACACGAGGGAGTAGATGAGCGTGAAGATCGCGCCGAACGCGAAGTAGACCCAGAGGCGGGTCCGCTCCGCCATCGCCCCCCAGACGATCGCGAGCGAGACCGCGGCGAACACGACCTCGAACATGTAGCCCGCCGCCGCCGGGATCGCGCTGAACCACGAGAAGGGCGCCTCCCCGATGGTGAGCAGCTCGTCCACAGTCGGCAGGAACCCGGAGCCGCCGACCAGGCCGTTGCCACCGTCGCCGAATGCGATGCCGAAGCCGACGACGTAGTAGACGATCGATGCGATCGCGAGGACGAGGACGTTCTTGGCCGCGATGTGCCCCACGTTCTTCATGCGGGTCAGTCCCGCCTCGAGGAAGGCGAAGCCTGCCTGCATGAACATCACGAGCACCGCCGCGATCAGGACCCAGACGGTGCTCGCCGCGAATGCGAGCTCCTTGGTGCTCATACCACCTCCACCTCCTCCAGCTTCTGACCCGTTCGGTTGTGGGTCACGTTGGTGACCTGCGACATCCAGCAGATCCCGTCGCCGTTGACATGGCCCGTCTTCGCCGCGTCGGCGATCGCCTCGAGGACGCGCTCGGCGATGTCGTCGCGGACGATGAACGTCAGGTGCGCCTTCGGCAGGAAACGGGACTCGAAGACGCGACCCCGGTACTCGTGCGTGATCCCCTTCTCGCGGCCGTGGCCGACGGCCTCGACGACGGTGACGCCGACGTGGCCCGTCTGCTCCTCGACGGCCTCCATGACCGTCTCCACGCGGTCGCGGACGACGATTGCCTCGACCTTCATCATGACGCGCTCACCGCCTCGCGCCTCGATCGCCGTGCCGATCCTTCGCTCTCGTGCCGTCGCTCCACGGGGATGCACGCACCCTGTCGGAGGTCTCGCGTGCCCACGTGCGACGGCGCTTCGGGGACTGTCGCTGGCGTGTGTGTCACCGCCGGCTCCTTTCCTGGACCACGAAAAAAGCCCCGCCTCTCCCCACGGGAGAAACGAGGCTCCATTGCCTTCGGCGGGACCGACGTCGTCCCCGCCCGTCCGTGGAACCTTAGAGACCCCGTCCGTGTCGCGCAACTCACGAACGGCGCGAGGGTGCGGTTTCCCGCACTAGCCGGGCGCCCCGGGGCGGTGCTAGTCTCGCCGCGAGATGATGCTCGGTCGTATCTAGGACACCCGTTGCCGAGGCCCGCCCGGCGCGGAGCCTCTTCTTGCACGTCCTGATACCGCCGTTCGAAGGGAGAGCACCATCGTGAAGGAGTTGTCGCCCGTTCCAGCCGACGCACTGGCCGTGGAGACCCGCGACCTGCGCAAGGAGTTCGTCCGCAAGGACCGTAAGCGCGGCAAGCGCCGCGTCGCCGCTCTGGAGGACGTCTCCCTCGAGGTCACGCGCGGCGAGTGCGTCGCGATCCTCGGTCAGAACGGCTCCGGGAAGTCGACGCTCGTGCGCCTGCTCTCGACCCTGCTGCTGCCGGACGGCGGGAGTGCACGCGTGTTCGGCTACGACGTCGTACGGGAGGACAAGGCCGTGCGTCGCCTGGTGAACCGCGTCTCGGTCGAGGCGAGCTTCTTCAAGAAGATGTCGCCCTCGGAGAACCTGCACTACGCGGCGCGCTTCTACGGGATGACGCCCTCGGAGACGTCCGAGCGGATCCCGACGATCCTCGGGCGGGTCGGTTTCCCGCCCGACCGGCGCACCGAGCCGATGGAGAACCTCTCGCGCGGGATGCAGCAGAAGGTCGCCCTCGCGCGGGCGCTCCTCACCTCGCCGGTGCTGCTCCTCCTCGACGAGCCGACCACGGGCCTCGATCCCCGGTCGAAGCTCGAGGTGCAGGAGTTCATCCGCGAGATGCGCGCGGTCCACGACTCGACGATCCTGCTCTGTACGCACGATCTCGGCGAGGCAGAGTCGCTCGCAGAGCGCGTCGGGATCCTCGACCGCGGCCGGCTGCTGGCGCTCGAGCCGGCGGAGGAGCTCAAGGCGCGTTTCGCCGCGGAGACGCTCGAGGAGGCGTTCTTCGCCGCGACGGGGCGCGGCTTCGAGGACGAGGAGGACGAGCTGGACGCCGAGGAGAGGAAGGTGCTCGCATGAGAGAGAAACGGAGCGTGGGCCAGGCGCTCGCCTGGAACCCGCGCAACTCCTTCTTGGAGCTCAAGCACGAGCTCATCGGGCTCGCCGGCGTCGTCGAGAGGAACGTCTACCTCACGCGACGCTACATCTACTGGGATCTCGCGTTCTTCGTCTGGACGGTCGCGAACACGCTGACGATCGTCTTCATCGCGAAGGGGATCGAGGCGAGCGGCGGGCAGATCGACGTCGACCGCGCGACGACGACGCTCCTCATCGGCGCCGTCGTGTGGGCGTACCTCGGGATCATCTTCGAGTTCCTCACCGAGACCGTCGCGTGGGAGCGGTGGGAGGGCACCATCGAGTACACGTTCATGGCGCCGCTCTCGCGCGCGATGCACCTCGGGGGGTCGGGCGTCTTCGCGGTGCTCTACGGCCTCGTGCGGGCCATCCTGCTGTTCGTCGTCGTCGCGCTGTTCTTCGGCCTCGCGTTCGAGGACGCGAACTTCCCGGCGGCGCTCGTGATCCTCGTCGTCGCGTCGGTCTCGTTCTTCGGCATCGGGATGATGACCGCCGTCCTACCCCTGATCTCGCCGGAGAAGGGCGCGCAGCTCGGCTTCGTGGCCCAGGGCATGCTGCTCGTCGTCTCCGGGGTCTACTACCCGGTGGAGGTGCTCCCCGGGGTGGATGCAGTGGCTCGCGAAGATCTCGCCCGCGACCTACGCCCTCGACGGCATCCGGGCCGCGATCCTGGACGGCGCCTCGCTGGGCTCGCTCTGGCACGACATCTGGCCGCTCCTCATCATCGGCGCCGCCTGCATCCCCCTCGGCCTCGTGATCTTCAATCGCGGCGAGGTGTACGCCAAGCGGCATGGCAAGCTGAAGCGATCCGGATAGCGATGGACGCCGACCTCGAGATCACCGACCTCGCGCTCCACGACCGGGCGGGGCACGAGGCCTACGCAGCGCTCTGGAGCGCCGTCGTGCCGCGGTATCCGATCACCCCGGAGGAGCTCGAGCGGCGCCGCGCGCGCAAGCCCGACGACGTGCGGGTGATCGGACGGATCGACTGGGCCGTCGCCGGCTGCGCGGCAGCGATCCGCTCCGACCTGCCCGGGCGGACGTACATGGGCAACGTCGTCCTGCCCGAGTACCGGTGCCGCGGGCTCGGCCGGGCGCTGCTCGGGCGCGTGCTCGTCGCCGCGCGGGCGCACGGGAGCGATGTCCTCGCGGCGGGAGTCGAGGAGGGGGACGAGGCCGGCGAGCGGTTCGTCGCGAGGTTCGGCCTGCGGGAGGTGCTGCGCGAGCTCGAGATCGCCCGCGTCGTCGGGCCCGACGAGCCCGACCCGCGCCCGCCGGAGGGGATCGTCCTCATCGAGCTCTCGAAGCGGCCCGACCTCCTACGGGACGCGTACGCGGTCGCCTGCGAGGCGCTCCCGCAGATGCCGCTCCACGCGCCGCTCGAGCTGCCGACCTACGAGCGCTGGATGGAGGAGGACGCGACGGGGCAGGACGTCCTTGCGGGCGGGACACTGCTCGCGCTGGACGGCGACCGCGTCGTCGGCTTCGTCAGCCTCCTGCGTCGTGCGGCCGACCCGCACCTCGCAGAGCACGGGCTCACCTCGGTCGCGGCCAGCCACCGGAACCGTGGCGTCGCCACGGCGCTCAAGCAGGCGCAGATCGCCTGGGCCTCCCGCAACGGCTACCGCGAGCTGATGACGTCGACCCAGGATGCGAACGCGCCGATGCGGGCCGTGAACGACAAGCTCGGCTACGAGCCGCGCCCGGCGTGGATCCGGTTCGAGGCGCCGCTCGACGACATCGAGGCCGCCTTCGCCGAGGACGCGGGCAGGCGTCGCGCCTAGCGGTTCCGCGGCGACAGCGTCAGCGCGCGCGGGACGACGAGCGGTGCGCGCGGACCCTGATGGGAACCGGCTGGACGCTGTGCGACGGTGCCAGCGGGAGCAGGCCCCGTCGGATGGCGAGCACGACGGCATGCGTGCCGTTGCGTGCGCCGAGCTTCGCGATGATGCGCTTGCGATAGCCCTTGACGGTCTCGGACGAGAGGAACAGGCGCTCACCGGTCTGCGCAGCCGTCTCGCCTTCGGCGGCGGCCGCGAGGATCTCCGTCTCGCGGTCGGTGAGGGGCTCCCCTTCGAGGATCTCGGCGAGCAGGCTGGTCATGCGGCCCGCCTTCGCACCCGCGTCGAGGCGTTGTGGACGAGCGTGTACACCCGGTCGGCGCTGACGCCCAGGTCCTTCGCGACGTCGGCCGCCGTGTCGCCGTCGACCGCCGTCCGGATCAATGCGATCCGCTCGCGCTCCGGGATCGTCCCGAGCATCCGCAGCCGGTCGAGGTTCTCGACGGTGTCGTGCGGGGTCGGGCCGGGATCGGCAGGCTCGTAGGCCCGCTCGTCCCTCTCACCGCCGTCGAGTGCCGTGAACCCCACGACGTCGGCGTAGCGGCCGTCACCGAGGGTGTTCCGGCGGGCCCGGGTGCGAACGGTGTCGGCGATCGCGCCGCGGACGTACGGGGTGGCGAACGCGGGAAACGGGACGCCGTAGGAGGGGTCGTACCGCTTGGCTGCCTTGGCGAGGGCGAGGTTGCCGTCCGCCACGAGGTCTTCCTGCTCGAGCGGGGTGTGGAGCCAGCGCCGTGCTTCGCGGCGCGGCAGGTGGAGTCCTTGCTCGACGAGCGCCTGGTCGATCATGCGTGAGCTGCGCCTCCTGAGTGGGGGACAGGGGCGACCGCTGCGGCGTGGTCACGCGCGGTGCGGCGGTTCCGTTGGGGGATTCGGTCGCTTTGCATGGGGGGGCATGCTTGGCGTCGGCGCAGAGCCGGGTAACGGAAGGTCAGGACCCTAGCAGGCGCGTCGGCCGTGCGACCTGTGAACGGGAGTCAACGGTCCCTGGCCGGTCGTCAGGCGCCCGCAGGCGGCGTATACTGCCGCCTGCGATTCCAGCCTCGAACTGAGACCGGGCTCGGTCACGGGGTCACAGACGCGGGACTCCGCTTCCGAGCCCGTTCGGGACTCCCGGACCTGAACGTCCGAACGACCGGAGATCGCTTCCATGCATCGCCTCAGAGCCAGCAGCGTCTGGTACGCGTACGAGGCGGCTGCCTCGTTTCTCTGGGCCCTGCCGTTCACCGTGACGGCCTACTACTTCGTCACCGAGGTCGGGATGAGCCCGCTCCAGCTCGTCCTCGTCGGCACGGTCATGGAGCTCTCGGTGTTCCTCTTCGAGGTGCCGACGGGAGTCGTGGCCGATACCGTCTCGCGCCGGCTCTCGATCGTCGTCGGCAACGTCGTCATGGGAATCGCCTTCGTCGTCGTCGGTGCGTTCGCGGACGTGTGGCCGATCCTCGTCGGCTACGCGATCTGGGGTCTCGGCTGGACGTTCACGAGCGGCGCCATGGACGCGTGGCTCGCCGACGAGGTCGGTGAGGAGCGGCTGACCTCCGTGTACCTCCGCGGCGCACAGGTGAGCCGGTCGTTCACCATCCTCGGGATCGGCACGAGCGTCGGGCTTGCGCTGGTCGACCTGCGACTGCCGATCGTCCTGGGTGGGATAGGGACGATCGGGCTGGCCGCGTTCTACGTCGGCTGGATGCCCGAGACCGGGTTCCGCCCTGCGGCCCGGGAGGACCGCGGGGCGCTCGGCCACATGGTGGGCACGGCGCGCGCCGGCGGTCGCCTCGTCCGTTCGCGTCCGACGCTGCTCGCAATCCTCGGCACTGCCGCATTCGTGGGGATGTGGAGCGAGTCGTTCGACCGGCTCTGGCAGGCGCATCTCGTCGAGGACGTGGGCCTGCCGCCCGTCGCCGGGCTCGACCCCGTCGTCTGGTTCGGGATCCTGGGGATCAGCGGGACGCTCGTCTCCATCGTCGTCGCGGCACCCCTCGGGCGGCGGCTCGGGCACGCCTCGACGGCCAGGGTCGCGCGAGCGTTGACATGGCTCTATGCGTCGCTCGCGGCGAGCTCTTTCGTCTTCGCGCTGGCAGGAAGCCTGTGGCTTGCGCTCCTCGGGTCGTACGGCGTCTTCGTGGCGCGTCAGGTCTCCGGGCCGCTCTTCGCTGCGTGGCTCAACCGGAGCATCGACGATTCCGCCGTCCGTGCGACGACGCTCTCGATCGTCAACCAGGCCGACGCCGTCGGGCAGTGGACGGGCGGCCCCGCCATCGGGGCGCTCGGGACGGTGACGTCGATCAGGGTCGCCCTTGCGGCTGCCACGGCCTGCCTGCTCCCGGCCGTCGGCTTCCTCCGGTGGGCGACCCGCCGTGAGCACGTGGACACGGCGCCGGTGCCGGCTGCATCGGGCGGGTCGGAGTGGTAGAGGGACGCGGCGGACGCGAGCGCTGCCGCGCCCGCGTCCGCCGGCTCGGGACGAGGCCTACGCGGCGGCGACCGCCGCAACCGCCTCGGCGGGCGCCTTGCCGTTTCGTCCCGGGACCTGCACCGTCGCGATCGTCTCGACGATTCGGCCGACGACCTGGTACGGGTCTGCCTGGGAGTTCGGTCGCCGGTCTTCCAGGTACCCCCGATAGCCGTTCTGGACGAAGCTGTGCGGGACACGGATCGAGGCGCCGCGGTCGGCGATGCCGAAGCTGAACGTGTCGATCGCCTGCGTCTCGTGGAGCCCCGTCAGCCGGAGGTGGTTCTCGGCGCCGTACACCTCGATGTGGTGGTCCATGGCGGCCTCGAACCCGGCCATGAGCGCGTCGAAGTAGTCCTTCCCTCCCACCTCGCGCATGTGCCTGGTCGAGAAGTTCGTGTGCATCCCCGACCCGTTCCAGTCGAGGCCGGCGCCGAGGGGCTTCGGGTGGAAGTTCACGTCGAGCCCGTAGCGCTCGCAGAGACGGATCAGCAGGTAGCGCGCGATCCACATCGCGTCGCCGGCCGGACGCGTGCCCTTCGCGAAGATCTGGAACTCCCACTGGCCCTTGGCGACCTCGGCGTTGATCCCCTCGTGCGAGAGGCCGGCCTCGAGGCAGAGATCGAGGTGCGCGTCTACGATCTCCCGCGCGATGCTGCCGACGTTCTAATAGCCGACGCCCGTGTAGTACTCACCCTGCGGGGCCGGGAAGCCGCCGGCGGCCGGGAAGCCGAGCGGTGCCCCGTCCTTGTAGAAGAAGTACTCCTGCTCGAAGCCGAACCACGTGTCGGGATCGTCGGGAGTGCGTGCTCGGGTGTTGGTCGGGTGCGGCGAGCCGTCGGGCAGCAACACCTCGCACATCACGAGCGCGCCGTTGGTACGGGACGCGTCGGGGAACACCGCGACGGGATGGAGCACGCAGTCCGAGTTGCTGCCCTCCGCCTGCTGCGTCGAGCTGCCGTCGAAGCCCCACGATGGAAGCTCCTCGAGCGTGGGGAGCTCGTCGAACTCGGCGATCTTCGTCTTGCCGCGGAGGTTCGGGACGGGCTCGTAGCCGTCGAGCCAGATGTACTCGAGCTTGAAATGGGGCATCGCGCTCCTCCTTCCGATCGGCGCTCCGCCTTGTCGTCGTGGCGGGCGTCCATCCAACGGTTCGTCGTGTCGTCGTGCTCCGGGATCCGCTGCGGGACCACGAAAAAAGCCCCAGGGCTCCCGCGGGTGTCCTGAGGCTCCGTTGCCTCGCGGCTGCCTTCTCCGGCCGCCGCTGCCGATTCTTATAGCCACGCCCGCGACCGGCGTCAAGCCGTGTACCGCTGCGATAGAGTCGCACGGCTCGCGGTCGATGCCGACCCGAGCTGCCTGCTGTCGGTTCCGGAGAAGGAGTCTTGTGATGGCGAGACCGAGAAGCGCGGCAGCCGGTCGCGCGGCTGCGATGGTGAAGAGCAAGGATCGGGCGACGTCGAGCCTCGCCGCACGGCGCGCCGTCCTCAAGCGGATGCGGGACGAGGAGATCGAGCACGTCCTCTTCTGGTTCACCGATCTCGAGGGTCATCTCAAGTCGTTTGCGATCACGCCGTCCGAGATCCCCGACGCGCTCGACGACGGGATGGGATTCGACGGCTCGTCGATCACCGGCTTCAACCGGATCGAGGAGTCCGACATGGTCGCGATCCCCGACCCGCAGACCTTCCAGGTGCTCCCGCGGCCGGTCGACGAGCACGGTCACGAGATCGGGTCGAAGGTCGCGCGCATGATCTGCGACGTCGTCCGTCCCGACGGGACGCCCTACAACGGCGACCCGCGGTTCGTGCTGCGGGCGGCGCTCGACCGGATGACGTCGCTCGGCTTCGACACGTTCAACGTCGGCCCGGAGCTCGAGTACTTCCTCTTCGAGGACGACACGGACACGAAGACGCTCGACGAGGGCGGCTACTTCGCGATGACGGCGCAGGATGCCGCCACCGAGGTGCGCAACGACACGATCCACGCCCTCGAGTCGGTCGGGATCCCGATCGAGTACCACCACCACGAGGTCGCCCCCTCGCAGCACGAGATCGACATGCGCTACGCCGACGCGCTCGCGATGGCCGACCACACGATCACCTACCGGCTGATCGTGAAGGAGGTCGCCGCCTGGCACGGTTACTACGCGACCTTCATGCCCAAGCCGCTCTTCGGCGAGAACGGCTCGGGCATGCACACGCACATGTCGCTCTTCAAGAACGGCCGCAACCAGTTCTTCGACGCGAAGGACCCGCACCACCTCTCGAAGACGGCGAAGGCGTTCATCGCCGGGCTGCTCATGCACGCGCGCGAGATGTCGGCCGTGCTGGCCCAGTGGGTCAACTCGTACAAGCGGCTCGTGCCGGGCTTCGAGGCGCCGGTCTACGTCGCCTGGTCGCAGCGCAACCGCTCGGCGCTGATCCGGATCCCGCTCTACAAGCCCGGCGAGGAGCAGGCGACGCGCGCCGAGATCCGCTGTCCCGATCCGGCGTGCAACCCGTACCTCGCGTTCGCGGCGCTCCTCCACGCAGGGCTCGAGGGGATCGAGCGCGGCTACGAGCTGCCGGACGAGATGACGACGAACCTCTACCGGCTCTCCGACGAGGAGCGCGATGCGCAGGGCGTCGAGGCGCTTCCGGGCTCGCTCGGGGAGGCGGTCGAGGCGCTCGCCGGCTCCGACCTGATGTCCCGCGCGCTCGGCGAGCACATCTTCCCGCGCTACGTCGAGCTCAAGCGCCGTGAGTGGGACGAGTACCGCATCCAGGTCAGCGAGTGGGAGAAGCAGCGCTACCTCAGCTCGCTGTAGACCCCGCGCGCCCCGCCCGAGTGCCCCGCGGCGGCCGCCTCCGAGGCACTGGACATCGTCCGTCGGATGGCGCATGATCTTCGATGCAGGCAGAGCCGCAAGGCGAGCGGCGCTGTTTGTGTCTGACGGCCGATCGCGGGTCCCCGGTGGGGGCCCGTGGTCGTTGTGCACCCGACGCCCGACCCGACGGGTGGCGGGCTACGGCTTCCAGACCATCAGCGCGACGATCGCCACCATGGCGACGAGCATCGAGGCGTCGAGCCCGAGCGCGACCGGGTCGCGGAGGCGGCGGGCGAGCTCCGGGGAGGCCCGGTCGGCAGCCGCCTCCTGCTCTGCCAGCTCGCGCGTCCTTCGGTCGAGCCTGCCGGCGACGGCACCGGCGATGCCGAGCCACACGATCAGGACGTATGCCGCCTGGAGCCAGCCGGAGTCGTACGGGACCCCGAGCGCGTCCGCAAGCCACACGCCCGCCGCCAGCGTGAGCAGCAGGCCGACGCCGACGAGGGGCACGAGCGGGCGAGCCGCGCGGAGCAGAACGGCGGCCTCCGACGGACGCTGCCTGCCGATCGCGAGCAGCCGCAACGCGGTCACGGCGATGCCGCCGCCGACGAGCAGGAGCACGCCCGAGAGATGCAGGAAGAGGGCCCAATCGCGTGCCATGCGCTCTCGAACGTAGCGATCGCGCAGCGGCCGAAGCCTCGGCGGAAACCCGTAGCCTGAGGCACCGTGATGACCGCGCTGCGCATCCTGCACGTCCTGTCCGCCTGCGTGTGGGTGGGCGGGACCGTCGCGCTCGTCTTCGTCGGCGTCCCGGCGATCCGACAGCTCGAGGGCGAGGCGCGGGCGACGGCGATGAGGACGCTCGGTCGCCGCTGGCGCCCGATCGGATGGAGCGCGATGGCGGTGGCGATCGTCTCGGGGCTGTGGCTCACCGATCGCCACGGCGGGTTCACGCACGCCGCGCTCGACACGGACTTCGACCGGACGCTGATCGGAAAGTCGGTGCTCGTCGCGCTCCTCGTCGTCGGCGGCCTGCTCCACGACTACGTCCTCGGGCCACGCCTGCAGCGCGAGCTCCGCGCGCAGAACCCGGCAGCGCCGGCGACGAGGCGGCAGCTCGTGCTCGTCGGCTGGTTCAACTTCGGCCTGACGATCGCCGTCCCCGCCCTCGGAGCCGTCGTCCTGACCACCCTGGACTGATGCGCGTCGTCGTCGAAGACGCTCGGAGCGGCGCGGCCGAGGTCGGGCGCCCGTGGTGCGCGTCGTGAACGACGCGGCACGGCATCTTGCGCTCATGACCCGGACGACCGAGGTCGTCAACTCGTCCCTCGACCTCCAGGAGGTGCTCGAAGCGATCGCGCACGAGGTCGCGGCCGCGCTCGAGACCGACGCCTGCTTCGTCTACCTCTACGACGAGCGGGCGGACGAGCTCGTGCTCCGCGCGACCCACGGCACGTCGATGGAGGACGCCACGAGCGCGCCGCGGATGCGGACGGGCGTCGGGATCACGGGAGTGGCGGCCGTGGAGCGGCGGCCGATCATGCTCGCCTCGGGCGCGCACCTCGATCCGCGGTTCAAGGCATTCCCGAACCTGCGCGAGGACGAGTACGAGTCGATCCTCGCCGTGCCGATCCTGGCGCGCGACGTGCTCGAGGGGGCGCTCAACGTCCGGACGCGCGAGCCGCGCGTGTTCACGGAGGCGGAGATCGCGCTGCTCACGTCGATCGCGTCCCAGGTCGGCCAGTCGATCGAGCACGCAAAGCTCTATGCGCAGGCACGACGGCGCGTGGACGAGCTCGAGGCGCTCGCGCGGATCTCCGAGGCCGTCTCCGAGTCGCTCTACCTCGAGGAATCGCTCGAGGCGATCGTCCGGACGACGGTCGAGTCGCTCGATGCGACGGGTGCGGCCGTCGTGCTCGAGGACGGACGGATCGCCTGGCCGGAAGGGCGCGCCGGCAGCCACGCGGTGCGGCTGCCGCTCCGCTGGCGGGGGCGCGGGATCGGCGAGCTCGTCGTCGACCGGGACACCCCGTTCTCGGACGACGAGCGGCAGCTTCTCGACGCGATCGCCAACCAGGCGGCCGTTGCGCTCGAGCACGGCCGGATGGCGCTGCGGGGCGTCCTCGCCCAGGAGATCCACCATCGGGTCAAGAACAACCTCCAGACGGTTGCGTCCCTGCTCCGGCTCCAGGCCCGCGCGGAGGGCGTCGACCCTCGCAAGGCGCTCGGCGACTCGGTCAACCGGATCCTCGCGATTGCCGCCGTGCACGAGGAGCTGACCGAGCATCGCGAGGACGTCGTCGACCTCGCGGAGCTGGTCGACCGGCTCCGCGCGATGCTCGTCCAGGGGCTCGCAGTGGGAAAGCACGTGAGCGCAGAGCTCGAGCCGATCGAGCTCGCGGGGCAGCGCGCGACCGCCCTCGCGCTCGTCTTCTCGGAGCTGCTCTCGAACGCCCTCGAGCACGGAGGCACCGCTGTGTCGATTACCCTTGGACGCGACGGGAGCGATGCCGTTCTCTCGATCGCCGACGACGGCCAGGGCATGCAGGGCGCCTCCGACGGAACAGGGCTCTCGATCGTCCGCGCGCTCGTCCGTGACGAGCTCGGCGGATCGCTCGACCTCTCCTCCGGGACAGGCCTGCGTGTCGACGTGAGATTCCCGGCGTGAGGAGAGACGACATGCGAATCCTGATTGCGGAAGACGAGACCATCATCCGGCTCGACCTGCGGGAGCTGCTCGAGAAGAGCGGCTTCGAGGTCGTCGCCGAGGCGCGCGACGGCGAGGAGGCGGTGGAGCTGGCGTTGAGCGAGGAGCCGGATCTCGCGCTCCTCGACGTGAAGATGCCCAAGCTCGACGGGATCGACGCCGCGCGACGCATCCTCGACGAGCGGCCGATCCCGATCGTCATGGTGACGGCATACGGCGAGCAGGAGCTCGTCGCGCGGGCGGTCGAGGCCGGGGTGTTCGGCTACCTCGTCAAGCCCTTTCGCGAGACCGACCTGCTGCCGGCGATCGAGACGGCCCGGGCGCGCCACGAAGAGCTCGCCGTCGTCCGCGCCGAAGCCGACTCGCTCGCTGCGGCGCTCGCCGCCCGGAAGGCGATCGAGCGGGCGAAGGGCCTCCTGATGGAGCGCGAGGGGCTCAGCGAGCGTGATGCGTTCGCACGCCTGCGGAAGGCCAGCCAGATCTCGGGGCGCAAGCTCGAGGTCGTCGCCGAGGCGCTGATCGCGACGCTCGACGCGCCCGCGGCCGACGCGGCCGACGACGCCCGCTCGCGGCCGCGGCGGGAGCCCTGAGGGCGGGCTCGGGCCGGCCGGCGGTCAGCGTGGGGGAGGGGACGGCGGCGCCGTCGAGCTACGGACGACGAGGCGCGTCGCGAGCTCGACGCGGAGCGTCTCGACGCGCTGACCGTCGATCAGGCGGGTCAGCAGGCTCACGGCCATCCTGCCCATCTCCTCGAGCGGCTGGCGCACCGTCGTCAACGCCGGGGTGACGACGCGGGCGAGCTCGCTGTCGTCGAAGCCGACGACGGAGAGCTGCTCCGGTACCCGGTAGCCGAGCTCTGCGGCCGCATGCAGCGCGCCGATGGCCATGTTGTCGTTCGAGGCGAAGATCGCGGTCGGCGGATCGGCCAGCGCGAGCAGGCGGCGGGCTGCCTCGTACCCGTCGGCGATCTCGAAGTTGCCCCGGTCGACGAGCTCGGGAGAGGGAAGCACGCCCGCGCCGGCGAGCGCCGCCTGGTAGCCGTTCGCCCGCTCCTCCGTGGCGACCCAGCCTTTCCGGCCCTCGATGATCGCGATGCGCCGGTGGCCGAGGCCCAGGAGGTGCTCGGTGGCCGACCGCGCGCCCGCCCAGTGGGTGGCCGAGACGACGGGGATGCGCTCGGGGAGCGGCATCGGGGCGTCGACCACGACGAAGGGGAAGCCCTGGCTCTCGAGGTCGCCGAGCTCCTCGGCGGACTCCGAGGGCAGCACGATGATCGCGCCGTCCGTGGTCCCCCGCAGCAGCCGCTCGACGAGCGCAGCCTCGCGATCGTGCTCGTGGCGCGTCGGGCAGAGGACGGCGCGCATCTCCTGTTCGTGGAGTGCCTCCGTCGCGCCCGAGAGGATCGAGGCGTAGTAGTCGCCGAGCACGAACGGGATCGTGCAGCCCACGAGGCCCGTGCGGCCCTTCGAGAGCCCGCGCGCGTTGCGGTTGGTCGTGAAGCTCATCGCCCGCACGACCTCCATCACCGCGTCCCGTGTCTCCTGCGAGACGTCGGGCCGGTCGTTCACGACGCGCGACACCGTCGCGACCGAGACGCCCGCCTCGCGCGCGACGTCGCGGATCGTGGCCCGGCTCGTTCGCGTCGTCTCGCTCATCGTGGCTCTCTTCCGATCATCCCGGAACCGTTTTCGGAGCGCTGACTATACACAAGGCGCATGACGATGCGCTATTCGGCGGAGCCGACGGACAACATTTGCTTGACAAGTTCGGAAAAACTGTTAAACGTTCCCGGAACGTTACGGAAGTGACCACGGACAGGGCCGCTTCCCGCAGAGGATCGACGATGACCCGGACGCACGCGACGAAGCGCAGCCTCCCCCGCGACACGCGGCGGGCTCCCGCATGAGCGACCGCCCGTCGCCGCCCGTCTGGCTCGGGGCCAACTTCTGGTCTCGGGTGGGCGGGCCGCGCATGTGGTCGCGGTACGACGGCGCCGTCGTCCGCGAGGAGCTCGCCGTCCTCGCCCGCCACGGCCTGGACGTCACCCGGTCCTTCTGCTTCTGGCCCGACTTCGTTCCCGAGCCCGAGCGGCTCGACGAGACGGCGCTCGCCCGGTTCGCGGACTTCCTCGACGCCCACACCGAGGCCGGTCTCGGCACGGTCCCCACGGTGCTGGTCGGGCACATGTCCGGCGAGAACTGGGATCCCGCCTGGCGTGGGGGCCGCGACCTCTACCGCGACGTCTGGCTCGTCGGACAGCAGGCCTGGCTCGCCCACGAGCTCGCGTCGCGCTTCGCCGCGCATCCGGCTGTCGTCGGCTGGCTCGTCTCGAACGAGATGCCGCTCTACGGCGGCGCCGCGGCGGAGGAGGACGTCACCGCATGGGCGCGGCTCCTCGTCCACGCACTCCGCGCCGGCGGCGCGCGGCAGCCCGTCTCCCTCGGGGACGGCGCCTGGGGCATCGAGGTCTCCGGCGTCGACAACGGGTACTCGCTGCGCTCGCTCGCTCCCCTCGTCGACTTCGTCGGGCCGCACGCGTACCCGATGCAGGACGATGCGGTGCGGGAGGCGCTCGCCGCTGCCTTCGCCTGCGAGCTCGCCGGCGGCTTCGGCAAGCCGGTCGTGCTCGAGGAGTTCGGCGTCACCTCGGACTTCGCGTCGGACGACCACGCCGCCGGGTACTACCGCCAGGTGCTCCACACGACGCTGCTCGCGGGGGCGACCGGGTGGATCGCGTGGAACAACTGCGACTTCGACGACCTCTCCGCGGAGGACCCGTACCGTCACCACCCGTTCGAGATGCACTTCGGGCTCACCGACCGCCATGGCCGGCCGAAGCCGCAGCTCGAGGCGATGGCCGAGTTCTCCGCGTTCGTTCGCGGCCTGGGGGACGACGGCTGGGCGCCGTTCACGGCGGACGTCGCGATCGTCGTCCCCGAGCACTTCGAGCGCGAGATCCCGTTCACGGCGCAGGCCTACCGGGAGGACATCCGCGACGGGCTCTTCCAGGGCTACGTCGCCGCGCGGGAGGCCGATCTCCCGGTCTGCCTCGCGCGGGAGCGCGACGGCGTCCCCACGACGTCCCGCCTGTACCTGGCGCCGTGCGCGAAGCTCCTCACGACACGCGGGCTCGAGCGCCTGCACGAGCTCGCGCGCGGCGGCGGGACGGTCTACCTCTCGTACTTCGCCGGCTCGACGGCGAACCAGCGCGGCCCGTGGATCACCTGGCTCGAGGAGATGTTCGGCATTCGGCACCTGCTGCGCTACGGCCTCGTCGACCCGATCGAGGACGACGAGGTGGAGCTGGAGCTCGTCGAGGAGCTCGGCTGCCTCGACGCGGGGGCGCGGTTGCGGTTCGCCGTCGCCGGTGAGCCTGCGGCACGGAGCTACCTCCCGGTCGAGCCGGCCGGCGCGGCCGTCGTCGCGGTCGACGGTCACGGCCGTCCGGCGCTCCTGCGCCACACGGTCGGCAGCGGCAGCACGGTCTTCTGCACCTACCCCCTCGAGCACATGGCGGCCCGTGCGCCGCGCGTGAACCCGGAGGACACGTGGCGGCTCTACGAGGCGCTCGCGGAGAGCGCCGGCGTCGTCCGGCCGGTGTCGGTTGCCGATCCACGGATCGTCGCCGGCGCCGTGCGGCACGGTGGCTCGACGACGTTCGTCCTCGTCAACTGCTCCGCCGACCCGATCGTCGCGGAGCCCGTCCTGCCCGCGGCGGGCGGCGGGGGCCGTCCGCTCGCGCCGCTCGCGATCGGTCCGATGGGTGTCGCCGTGATCCCCCACGGGGAGCGGGCGGCCGACCTCGAGACCGTTCCGGCGTCTCACGAAGGGGGTGATTCGCTCGGGGCCCCGTGAGAACCGGCACCGACCGTGAACGAGAGAGGCGTCCGGGCGCCGCCGCCCGGAGACCAATGCATCGACTCACGTACGTGAAGGAGGAAGAGGCACGTCATGACGATTCGACGCACTAGGACATCGGTGGGGGTGGCCGTACTCGTGGTCGCGGTTGCCGTCGGGGCCCTCCTCGCCGCAGGAGCGAGCGCGCAGCAGAGCGCCCTGCCGAGGAACCAGACCCTGTACACGTCCGGCACGGCCTGGGGGCCGTTCGCCCAGTTCAACCCGCTTCGGACGAGCGGCAACTCGACGGGGACCGTAGGGCTCCTGTACGAGACGCTGTTCCGCTACGACCCGCTCAAGGACCGGTACATCCCGTGGCTTGCGACGAGCGGCAAGTGGGTCGGCAACACGTACGTCGTCACGCTGCGCAAGGGCGTGACGTGGAACGACGGGAAGCCGTTCACCGGCGCCGACGTGAAGTTCACCTTCGAGACCGGGAAGCTCGAGGGCTCGGAGCTCTCGACGATGTGGAAGACCGGGCTCCAGAGCATCACCGTGAAGGGGAACGTCGTCAGCTTCCGCTTCAAGGGCCAGCCGAACTACCTCGACTGGGCCACGAACATCTACTCGTACGGGATCGTTCCGCAGCACCTCTGGAAGAACTACTCCGCCAAGGAGATCACGACCGGGAACACCGACAAGTACTTCGTCGGCACCGGCCCCTTCACCTACGGCGCGGGCAAGGGGACGTCCGGGACGCTGCAGTGGAACCGGCGTGACAACTGGTGGGCGACGAAGCTCCTCGGCATCAAGATGCCGATGAGGTACATCGTCGACATCCACAACACGCAGAACACGGCCTCGCTGCAGAACTTCCTGCAGAACAACATCGACCTGAGCAACAACTTCTTCCCGGGGATCGACAAGCAGATCGGCGGGAAGGTGCAGACGTACTACGCGAAGCCGCCGTACATGCTGTCGGCGAACACCGCGTGGCTCATTCCCAACACGACGAAGGCGCCGCTCAACGATCCCGCGTTCCGCCGCGCCCTCGCGATGTCGATCAACGTCGACCAGATCGTCAAGGCCGACTACGGCAACATCGTCGCGAAGGCGAATGCCACCGGTCTCCTGCCGACCTGGAACAAGTGGATCGACCAGGCCCAGGTCAAGAAGCTCGGGTTCACGTACAGCATCGCGGGCGCGAAGGCCCTGCTCGCGGCGAACGGCTACAAGGACACGAACGGCGACGGGTACGTCGAGAACAAGAACGGCCAGTCGATCAACCTCCAGCTGATCGTTCCCAACGGGTGGTCCGACTGGATGACGGCGATCCAGATCATCTCGGCGAGCACGAAGGACGCCGGGATCAAGATCACGCCTGCCTATCCGGACTACAACGGGCTCGTCGACCAGCGCAACACGGGCAAGTTCGACCTCGTGATCAACAACGACAAGCAGCTCGGGCCGACCCCGTACACCTACTACGACTACCTCTTCCACCTCCCGGTGGCGGACACGCAGACCTTCGCGAACTTCTCGCGGTTCACGGCCTCGGGCCCGAAGCCGTGGGCGCTGACGCTCGCGCTCAACAAGGTCAATCCGAGCAACATCGCCAAGCAGAAGCAGATCCAGTCGAAGATCCAGAAGTACATCCTCGAGGAGTTGCCGGCGATCCCGCTCTGGTACAACGGGATGTGGTCCCAGTACAACACCACGTACTGGACGAACTTCCCGAAGTCGGCCGGCGCGGGGCTCCAGACGACCCCGAGCGTCTGGAACGGCTACCTCAACATGACCGGCATCGACGCACTCGCGCGTCTCAAGCCGCGTCAGAGCTGAACGGCACGCGCCGTGGCCTGAACGCACGGCGACCGGCGGCACGCCCAGGGGGGCGTGCCGCCGGGGCCGGGCGCCGCAGCCTGCGCCCCGCTCCACCCTCGACGGAGACCACGTGACCCGCTTCCTCGCCCGCAAGAGCCTCCTCTACCTGCTGACGTTCTTCGTCGCGGTGACGATCGACTGGGCGATCCCGCGCCTCATGCCGGGCAACCCGGTCGACGGCCTCATCAGCCGCCTCCAGGCCGACTCGACCGCGTCGCAGGAGCTCCACGGGTACTTCACGAAGTCCTTCGGGCTCGACGAGCCGCTCTGGCGGCAGTACGCGAACTTCTGGTGGGGGCTCGCGCACGGCGACCTCGGTCCGAGCATCGCGTACGTCGGCTCGTCGGTCAGCGAGCTGATCTGGGCGGCCCTTCCCTACACCCTCGCCCTGCTCGTGCCGGCGATCGTCCTGAGCTACGTCGCGGGCAACCGGGTCGGCGCGATGGCGGCGCGCCGGAAGGTGCTCGACAACACGGTGCTCCCGGTGGCCTACATCCTCACGGCGACGCCGTACGTGTGGCTCGCGCTGGTGCTCGCCTACTTCCTCGCCTTCAAGTGGGGAATCTTCCCCGTCTCCGGCGCCTACGACTTCTCGCTGCAGCCGGCGTGGACCTGGGAGTTCGCGTGGAGCTTCCTCCAGCACTGGTTCCTCCCGTTCCTCACCCTGTTCCTCGTCTCGTTCGGCGGATGGGCGATCGGGATGCGGAACCTCATCATCTACGAGCTCGAGTCCGAGTACGCCAACTACCTCCAGGCGCTCGGCGCGCCCAACAAGCTCGTGCGCAAGTACGCGTACGGCAACGCCGTCCTGCCGCAGATGTCGGGGCTCGCGCTCGCGCTCGGCGCGGTCGTGGGCGGGGCGCTCGTCACCGAGATCGTCTTCGGCTATCCGGGCATCGGCACGCTCATCATCACCGCCCTGCAGAACCGCGACTACTTCCTGCTGCAGGGACTGTTCCTCTTCATCATCATCGGCATCCTGATCGCCAACTTCGTGGTCGACATCCTGTACGTCGTCGTCGACCCGCGGACGCGGACCGGGATCCAGGGGACGTAGGTGGAGCCCGTGGAGTCACGCGCCGACCTGGTGGCAACGCCCGAGGTCGCCCTGACCGGCGAGGGTGCTGCCGCCGACGCCTACCCCGAGCCTCCTGCACGGCGGTTCGAGGCGCTGCACTTCGCGCTCCGCAACGGGAAGCTCGTCGCCGGCCTCACGGTCGTGCTCGTGTTCCTGGTCGCGGCCGTCGCGGGACCGTGGCTGACCGACGCCACGCCGTTCGAGTTCGGCTACCCGCTCGGCGAGCCGCCGTCGACTGCGCACTGGCTCGGGACCACGGCGCCGGGACAGGACGTCTACGCGCAGTTCGTCTACGGCCTGCGGTCGAGCTTCCTCGTCGGCTCGCTCGCCGCGACGGTGGCGGCGCTGCTCGGGATGGCGGTCGGCTTCCTGAGCGGCTATCTCGGCGGCGTGGTGGACGAGATCCTGAGCATGATCACGAACATCGTCCTCGTGATCCCGACGCTCGCCGTCCTGATCATCGTGTCCGCGTACCTGACCGTCGGAAGCCTCGCCTCCGAGGCGCTGCTGATCGGGCTCACCTCGTGGCCGTGGGCGGCGCGGGCGATCCGCGCGCAGACGTTCTCGCTGGCATCCCGCGACTTCGTGAGCCTCGCGCGGCTCTCCGGCCAGGGGACGATCAAGGTGATCGTCAAGGAGATCGCGCCGAACATGAGCTCCTACCTCTTCCTGACGTTCATCCTCCTCTTCGGCGGCGCGGTGCTGATCGCCGCGACCCTCGACTTCCTCGGCCTCGGGCCGTCGCAGGTGATGTCGCTCGGGCTCATGCTGAACAACGCCGTGTCGAACGCGGCGCTGCAGCAGGGCATGTGGTGGTGGTTCATCCCGCCCGGGATCGGCATCACCGCGATCGTGGGCGGCCTCTACGTGATGAACGTGGGCCTCGACGAGGTGTTCAACCCGAAGCTGAGGCGGACGTGAGCAACGCTCGTCTTCGACTCGCGTTCGTGGGGGAAACCATGTTTCCCCCGCGGGCCCCCTTCTTCTCGAGAGCGTGGGGAACCTCCCGGTTCCCCACGCCCCTCCCCGCTCCTCGACCGCGGAGCGGTCGATGAGCCTCGCGGTCGACAACCTCCGCGTGTACTACCGCACGCTGCGCGGCGACGTCCGCGCCCTGGACGGGGCGACGTTCGCCGTCGCGGACGGCGAGATCATGGGGGTCGCCGGGGAGTCGGGATGCGGCAAGACGACCCTCGGCAAGAGCCTCATCCGTCTCGACGGGCGCATGCGCGTCGTCGACGGGACGGTCACGCTCGACGGCGTCGAGCTGCCGATCGCCGACGACCGCGCGATGGACACGTACCGGTTCCGGCAGGTCTCGATCGTCCCGCAGTACGCGATGAGCGCCCTGAACCCGATCCGGCGGGTCGGCCGCATGATCTCGGAGCTGCTCTCCTCGCGGGGCGTCTCGTACGACGAGACGCTCCCCGAGCTTCGCCGCAGGCTCGCGCTCGTCGGCCTCGACGCCGACGTGCTCGACCGCTACCCGATCGAGCTGTCGGGCGGGATGAAGCAGCGCGTCGTGATGGTGCTCTCCACCCTGATGAACCCGTCGCTCCTCATCGCCGACGAGCTGACCTCGGCGCTCGACGTCTCGACGCAGAAGGCGGTGGCGGAGATGCTCGTCGAGTTCCGCGACCGCGGGTTCGTCAAGAGCACGATCGTCATCACACACGACCTCTCGATCCTCTACCAGGTCGCCGACACGATCCTCGTCATGTACGCGGGCAAGCTCGTCGAGAAGGGGTCGGCGGCGGAGATCACCGAGGACCCGCGGCATCCGTACACGCAGCTCCTGATCGCGTCGCTGCCCGAGGTGGGCGTGCGGTTCGAGGAGCGGCGGCTGACCGGGATCGCGGGCCGGCCGCCGTCGCTCCTGCGTCCTCCGACGGGCTGCCGCTTCAGGGCTCGCTGCCCGCTCGCGAGCGCGGTGTGCGCCGAGGAGCCGCCGTTCGTCGAGCTCGCGCCGGGCCGCCGCGCGGCCTGCTGGAAGGCGGCGGCCTGATGCTGCGGGTGGACGGCGTCACGAAGGTGTACCGGACGGGCCTGTTCGGAAGCGGCTCGCAGACGGCAGTCTCCGGCGTGAGCTTCGAGGTGCGGCCCGGCGAGGTCGTCTCGCTGATCGGCGAGAGCGGGAGCGGCAAGACGACGATCGGGCGGATGATCCTGCGGCTGACGGCGACCACCGCCGGCACGATCACCTTCGGCGGCGACGACGTCGCGGCGCTCGGCCGCCGCGAGCTGCGGCGCTACTACTCCCGTGTCCAGGGGGTCTTCCAGGACCCGTTCAGCTCGTACAACCCCGTGTTCAAGGTCGACCGGGTGCTCGGGATGATCCGTTCCACGTACCTTCCGGCGCTCTCCGAGCAGGAGTGGAAGCGGACGCTGCGCAGCTCGCTCGAGGCAGTGTCGCTCGAGCCTGCGGACGTGCTCGGCAAGTACCCGCACCAACTGAGCGGCGGCCAGCTCCAGCGGCTGATGGTCGCGCGGGCGCTGCTGCTCGAGATCGAGCTTCTCGTCGCGGACGAGATCATCAGCATGCTCGACGCGTCGACGCGGATCGACGTGCTCAACCTGCTCGGCGACCTGAAAGGGCGGGGGCTCGGGATCCTCTTCATCACGCACGACCTGTCGCTCGGGAACTACATCAGCGACAGGACACTGATCCTGCGCCGCGGCCGTGTCGTCGAGCTCGGGCCGACGCCGAAGGTCTTCGGCAACCCGCGGCACTCGTACACGCAGGCGCTCCTCTCCTGCGTCCCGCAGCTGCATCGCAAGTGGAGCGACGCCGCCGCCGGGCACGTCGGCGCCCCTGCGAACGGCAGCTCCAGCGTCTCGACGGGCGCGAACGGCGGTCTCGTGGCGGTCGACGACGACCACTTCGTCGCACCCGAGGAGGAGGGCGTGTGAGCCGCCTCGGGCTGCAGCTGTACACCGTCCGCGACGCCTCGGCCGTCGACCTCGGCGCTGTGGTTCGGCGGACGGCCGAGCTCGGGTTCGATGGCGTCGAGCTCCACGACCTCCACGGGCACACGGCGGAGCAGGTGCGCGCGATGCTCGACGAGAACGGTCTGGTCGCATGCGGCCGGCACGTCGGCCTCGAAGCCGCGGAAGACGATCTCGAACGGCTCGCAACCGAGCTCGGCACGCTCGGCACCGACCGGCTGATCGTCGCCTGGATCGAGCCGCCGCGGACGGTCGCGGACGCCGACGCGGCCGTCGCCCGACTCGTCCGCGCCACGGCGCGCGCCGAGGCGGCCGGCCTGCGACTCGGCTTCCACAACCACGACGCGGAGGTGGTCCCGCAGGAGGACGGCCGCAGCGTGCTCGACCTGCTCCTCGCGGCGGACGGCGGGCCGTTCCTCGAGCTCGACCTCGGCTGGGCGTGGTACGCGGGCACGGACCCGGTCGGGCTGCTCGCCGCAGCCGGGGCGAGGGCACCGCTCGTGCACGTCAAGGACATGCGCCGCGACGGCGGGCCGGTGCACGTGCCCCTCGGGCGCGGATCGGTCGACTACGGCGGCCTCGCCGGCGCCGCCTCGCGCGCCGGTGTGGAATGGCTCCTCGTCGAGCAGGACGAGACCGAAGGCGACGCGTTCGACGCGGTCGAGGAATCGCTGGCCCGGCTGCGGTCGCTGCTGGAGGCTTCCGCGTGAGGTTGCCGGCCCGCGTCGGGATCGTCGGCTGCGGCGTCATCAGCCAGGCCTATGCCGAGAACGCGGCGGCCTTCGACCGCTTCGACATCGTCGCGTGCGCCGACCGGGATCCGTTGCGGAGCCAGGCGCTTGCGGCCTCGTTCGGCCTCTCGTCGACCACGGTCGAGGCACTCGTCGTCGACGACGACATCGACATCGTGCTCAACCTCACCCCGCCGGCGGTGCACGCCGAGGTCACGCGCGCCGCGCTCGAGGCGGGGAAGCACGTGTACTCCGAGAAGCCGCTCGCGATGACGGCGCCCGCGGCGGCCGAGCTCCTCGACTTGGCCGATCGACGTGGGCTCCGCGTCGGCTGCGCGCCCGACGTCTTCCTGGGGGGTGCGTTCCAGGAAGCACGTGCCGCCATCGACCGGGGCGCGATCGGGCGGCCGCTGGGCGTCTCGGCGACGATGCTCGCCGGCGGCCAGGAGGCCTGGCACCCGGATCCCGACATCTTCTTCTCCGACGGCGCCGGCCCGCTCCTCGACATGGGCCCCTACTACCTCACCGCGATCGTGGCGTTGCTCGGCCCGGTCGTCCGCGTCGCGGGCTTCTCCTCGACGTTCGTGACCGAGCGGACGATCGAGATCGGCCCGCGCCGCGGCGAGCGCTTCACCGCGGAGACGCCGACCCATACCACGGCGGCGCTCGAGCTCGGCAGCGGGGCGACCGCAACGCTCCTCGCGACCTTCGAGGCTCCGAGCCACTACTCGTCGACCTTCCTCGTGCTGGGCTCGGAGGGCACCCTGCTCCTGCCCGACCCGAACATGTTCGGCGAGATCATCCGGATCCGGCTCGGTCGCGGTGGGTGGGAGGAGCTCCCGTACCGCTCCCGCGGGGCGCGCGAGGTGCGCGGCATCGGCCTCCACGACCTCGTCGACGCGATCGCGGAGGGCCGCGAGCCGCGGGCATCCGGCCGGCTCGCGCTGCACGTCATCGACGTCGCGCGCTCGATCCTCGTCGCCGCGGAGGCCGGGGCGACCGTACGGGTCGGCTCGACGGCGGCTCGTCCCGAGGCGCTGCCCGTCGAGGAGCCGACCCCTCCGCCGTGGACGGTGTCGCCGCGCTAGCTCGCGGCGAGTAGGCGCTCCTCCTCGCGGCGTCGCCGGACGCGGCGGGTGAGCCACACCGCGAGGGCCACCAGCACGAGAGGGGCGGCGGCGACGACGATCGCGAGCACGACGACCGCCTCCCAGGCGAGCACGGCGAGCGCCTTGTCGAGCGCACGGTCGAGGCGCGAGCCGGGTGCAGGCGCGGTCGACGTCTCCTCGGTGCGGAGCTCGAGCTGGATCGTTGCATTCCGTGCCACCGCGGCGGTCGACGCACGACTCGCGCGGAGCTCCCGCAGCTGTGCCTGGGCCTGCGCGCGGCGCTCGACCAGGCGCGCCCGCTCGGCCGCGGTCTCCGCACGGGCGATCGCGGCGGTCAGCGCGGCGATCTGCGCGCTGACGCGCTCCACCTGGCGGTCGAGCGCGTCGAGCGACTCCTGGAGGTCGTCGATCTGGACGTTCTGGGCGAGGATCGTGCCGAGGTCGGAGAGGCGCGTCACCGCCGTCGCCGCCTGGCCCGACGGGACCCGGAGCGTGAGCGAGGCCGCACCGCTGTCGCCCGTCGCGTACTGGACCGAGACGACGTAGCCGCCGAGGTCTCGGGCGATCGCGAGCGCCTGCTGGGTCGCGCTCGACAGCGCGTCCGTGTCGTCGACGGCGAGGGTGAGGGTTGCGCTGTACCGCTGTGCCCGCCCCGGCGCCGGTGCGGGGCCTTTCGCCGCCGCGGCAGCCGCGGCGTCCTGGGCCGGACCGGCGAACGGCGCCGCGCCGGGTGGCGTGCCGGCCCGCTGCTCCGTCGTCGCGCTCGAGGAGATCGCCTCGGCGGCGACCGGCGCAGACGACGGCCGAGTGACGCCGACCGCCGCCGCGGCGACGACGGCGAGCCCGGCCGCCGCGGGGAGCGCGAGCGCCAGCCGTCGGCGGCCGCGGAGCCGTGCGCGGAGCGAGGGCGGCGGCGCGACGCGCGGCGCGGACGCGAGCGTCAGCACCTGGAGCCGCAGCGCCTCGCCTGCGCGGGGGCGGGATCCGCGCAGCTCGTCCACGATGTCGTTCACGGTCATCCCTCGTTCACCCTTTCCTCGAGTCGCTTGAGCGCCCGGCTCAGCCGCGTGGAGACGGCCGTCGGGCTGATCCCGAGCACACGTGCGGTCGCCTCGCCGTCGAGCTCGAGCACGATCCGCAGGGCGAGCACCTCCCGCTCCGCGGCCGAGAGCGTCGCAAGCGCGGCTTCGAGCTCGGGCGAGAGCCCCTCCACGAACGCCTCCTCGACGCGCTCGTCGAGCGCCGCCGCCTCCTCGCGCCTGCGCCGCCGCGCCTCGGCGCGGAACCAGTCGAGCGCCGTCGTCCTCGCGATCCCGAGCAGCCAGGTGCGGGCATTCCCGCGCCGCGGGTCGAAGCGGTCCCAGAGCCTGAGGGCCTTCTCGAAGGTCGAGCTCGCGAGGTCTTCCGCGGTCTCCCGGTCCCGGGTGAGGTAGAGGAGGTAGCCGAAGACGTCGTCGAGGTGCGTCTCGGCGGCCTCGGCGAGGCTGCGCGGAGGGCGCGTGGCGAGCGGCTGCTCCAGCGTCATCGCATGCACGCCCCTTGTACGCCGCCCGGCGTCCTCCGCGTCACACGGACATTGTCGGCGCCGGCGCGGCCGACCCCGAACCTAGGAGGCGCTCTCCGCCCCGCGGACGCGCCGGGCCTCGGCCTCGCGCAGCTCGATCCGGCGGATCTTCCCGGTGAGCGTCTTCGGCAGGGAGGGCACGAACTCGACCCGGCGCGGGTAGTGGTAGGCGCTCAGCCGCGTGCGGACGTGCTGCTGGATCGCCTTCGCGGTCTCGTCGCTCGGCTCGTAGCCCTCGGCGAGCACCACGAAGGCCTTGACCACGTTCCCGCGGCGCTCGTCCGGCGACGCGACCGCGGCGGCCTCGGCGACGGCCGGATGCTCGAGGCACGCCGACTCGACCTCGAACGGGCCGATGCGGTAGCCCGCCGCGATGATCACGTCGTCGGCGCGGCCCTCGTACCAGACGTACCCGTCCTCGTCCATGCGCGCCGCGTCCTTCGTGTGGAACCACTCGCCCCCGAACGCCTCGCGCGCGGCCGCCTCGTTGTTCCAGTACCCGAGCGGGTAGTGCGGGTTGCTCCGCGCGCGCAGGCAGATCTCACCGCGCTCGCCCTGCGGCACCGGCTGCTCGTCCTCGTCGAGGATCGCGACGTCCCAGCCCGGCATCGGCCTGCCCATCGAGCCCTCCCGCACCTCCATGAACGGGAAGTTCCCGCACAGCGGGTAGCTCTCCGAGAGGCCGTAGAAGTCGAGGACGGTGACGCCGTACTGGCTGCGAAACCAGCGGATCGCCTCCGGGTTCAGCGGCTCCCCGGCGGCGCAGACGACCCGGAACGCCTGTGGGTAGCGGGTCCTTGCGTCGTCGATCGCCATCATCGAGCGGATCGCGGTCGGCGTGCCGAAGACGTTCGTGACGCGGTACTTCGAGAGGAACGCGAGCTGTCGGTGAGGGTCGAAGCCTCCCTCGCGCTCGTAGACGACCTGCACCGCGCCGTAGCGCCACGGCCCGAGCAGGGGTGCGATGCCCGCCGCCCAGGCCCACTCGCCCATCCCGTGGAACCGCTCGCCGTCCTGGACGTCGTGGCAGAGCTCGAACTCCGTGTGCCCGAGGAGGTACCGGTGCGCGTGGAGGATGCCCTTCGCGAGGCCGGTCGTCCCGGACGTGTAGTAGAGCTGGGCCGGGTCGTCGGCGGCCGTGTCGACCGGCGTGAACGCGGGGTCCCCGGCTGCGATCAGCTCCTCGTCGAGGACGAGGACGTGCTCGACGGGAAGCTCGAGCGCCCGGACGCGCTCGACGTTCTCGGCGTTCGTGACGAGGACCTTCGCCTGCGCGTCCGTCACGCGGTGGCGGATCCCGTCGTCGCCGTAGAGCACCGAGAGCGAGAGCAGGATCGCGCCGGCCTTGAACGTCCCGAGGAACGCGGCGGCGGTCTCCGGCCGTGGGGTGAGGAGCATCGCAACGCGGTCGCCGACCGCGATGCCGTGCGCGCGGAGGACGCTCGCGAGCCGGTTGCTCGCCTCCTGCAGCTCGCCCCACGTGACTTCCCGCTCGTTGCCGCGGAAGTCCTCCCACAGCATCGCCAGCTTCTCGGGCGGGTGCTTGTCGCACACGTCCTGCGCGATGTTGTACCGCTCCGGGACGTCCCAGCGGTGCGCGGCGACGGCCTCCTCGTAGCTCGAGAACCGGCTGTGCGCAGGCACCGTGGCTCCTCCCGGGATCGGCTCGTGGCTTGTCTCGCTCATCCTGGCCCGACCTGCGAGGCAGCGTCCGCCTGCGCCTCCGCGAAGAGCACCTCCCAGCGCTCGAGGAGGCCGTCGAGCTCCTCGCGGGCGGCGGTGTAGGACGCGAGAAGGCCCATGTCCGTCCAGCTCTCGGCGAGCCGCGCCTCGAGCTCGCCGACGCGGATCTCGAGCTCGCCGATCCGCTTCTCGACGCGGTCGAGCTCGGTCGGCCGGCGCGGAACGGGCTTCGGCTTCGGGGTCCGCGCCTTCGGCTCCCCGGCGGGGCGCGGCGCCTGCGTCGCGTCCCGCACCCGCACGAGGTCTGCCCATCCGCCGTCGTAGGAGCGCAGGTCGAGATCCTCGACGGCGACGATCCTGTCGGGCACGGCGTCCAGGACGGCGCGGTCGTGCGAGACGAGCAGCACCGTGCCCGGGAACGCCTCGAGGGCGGCCTCGAGCGCCTCACGGCTCTCGAGGTCGAGGTGGTTCGTCGGCTCGTCGAGGACGAGCAGGTTCGCGCCGGAGGCGACGACGAGCGCGAGCGCGAGCCTGCGGCGCTCCCCACCGGAGAGCACGGACACCTGTTTCTCGTGGGTCTCCCAGCCCGAGAAGAGGAAGCGTCCGAGGAGGCTCTGCGCCTGCGGTCGCGGCAGTCGCGTCGCGGCGGCCGTGACGTCGAGGATCGAGCCGTGCTCGGGGAGCTCCGCCTCGTGCTGGGAGAAATACGCGGGGACGACCCCGTGGCCCAGCTTCACGCGTCCCTCGTCCGGCTCGCGCCGGCCGAGAAGGGTCTCCAGCAACGTCGTCTTCCCGGACCCGTTCGGGCCGACGAGCGCCACGTGCTCGCCCCGCTCGAGCACGAGCGCCGCGCCGTCGAGCAGCAGCTTGTCGCCCGCCGAGACGACGAGTCCCTCCGCGTCGAGCACGATCCGGCCCGACCGCGGGGGCCTCAGGAACTCGAAGCCGAGCGTCCTGCGGCGCTTCGTCATCGCCTCGAGCGTCTGGGACGCGGCGCGCCGCTCCTTCTCGAGCCGCCCGATCTGCGAGAGCTTCGCCTGCGCCTGCTTGGCCTTCGACTTCTTGTAGCGGAACCGCGCCACGAACCGCTCGAGACGCTCGATGTCGTCGGTCACGCGATCGAGCTGCGATGCGGCGGCGGACGCGCGGGCGGCCTTCTCGCGGCGCCACTCGTGCCATGGCCCGTCGAAGAAGAACGGCTTCGGCCCGCCGAGCTCCAGCACCGCGGTCGTCACGGCCTCGAGGAACCAGCGGTCGTGGGCGACGAGGATCACGCCGGCATCGAGCGACGTCAGCTCCCGCTCGAGCCATTCGAGGCTCTCGACGTCGAGATGGTTCGTCGGCTCGTCGAGCAGGAGCAGGTCCGGGTCGGAGGACAGAGCGCGTGCGAGCGACGCGCGCGTGAGCTCGCCGCCCGAGAACGTGTCGAGCGGGCGGTCGAGGTCAGCGTCGGCGAACCCGAGGCCGCGGACGATCGACGCGGCGCGGTCGCGCCACGCCCAGCCGCCCGCGTGCTCCAGGCGCGCCTGCGCCTCGCTGTAGCGGCGCAGCGTCGCCGGCTCGTGGTCGCCCCCGGCCATCGCCTCCTCGAGCGCCCGGAGGTCGTCCTCGATCGCGACGAGGTCGCCGGCGCCCGAGAGCGAGTACTCCCGCAGGGAGAGGCCCTGGCCGTGCGGGGGGCGCTGGTCGTGCAGCGCGACGCGCGTGTCCTTCGCGAACGCGACCTCGCCTCCCTGGAGCGACGTCTCGCCGACGATCGCCCGGAGCAGGGTCGTCTTGCCCGCGCCGTTCGGCCCCGCGAGCGCGAGCCGATCGCCCCGGCGCACGCGGAACGAGACCCCGTCGAAGAGGGGGTCGCCGGAGAGCTCCTTGCGCAGCCCGGACGCGATCAGCACGGCCATCCACGGAAGGGTGCCGACGAATGCGCAGCCGTGGGGCCGGGACCGCGTGTCGTACCGACGCCGAACGGGTAGTGATACACCATGGCAACCGACTCGATCGTCGTCGTCGGGGGAGGGCTCGCGGCTGCGCGGCTCGCCGCCGAGTACCGCGCCGCGGGCGGCGGGGCCGAGGTCACGATCCTCTCGTCCGAGCCCGACCCCCCGTACAACCGGCCGCCTCTCACCAAGGGCTTTCTGCGCTCCGAGCAGGATCGCGACTCGACCTTCGTGCGGCCGCCCGCCGAGTACGAGCACGACGTGGTGGAGCTCCGGCTCGACACGACGGTCGAGGCCGTCCATCCTGCCGAGCACGAGGTCGAGCTCGTGGGCGGCGAGCGGCTGCGCTACGGCAAGCTGGTGCTGGCCACCGGTGCCCGCCCGCGGCACCTTCCGATCCCGGGCGCCGACCTCGTCGGCGTCCACACCTACCGGACGCTGGCGGATGCCGAGGCCGTCTCGGCCGCCGCCGACGACGCGCGCGCAGCGATCGTGATCGGCGGGAGCTTCATCGGCGCGGAGGCGGCCGCGTCGCTTCGCACGCGCGGTCTCGAGGTCACGCTCGTCGAGATGGGTGACACGCTCATGCCGCAACTTCGCTGCCCCGACCTGTCCGCCGAGCTCGTCGAGCTCTACCGTGCTCAGGGCGTCGACGTCCTGCTCGAGACGCAGGTCGAGGAGCTCACCGGCAACGGCAGGCTCCTCACGGGCGCGCGCACGAGCGCCGGAGCGACGATCGAGGCGTACCTCGCCGTCGTCGGCGTCGGCGTCGTCCCGAACGTCGAGCTCGCGGAGAGCGCCGGTGCGGACGTGGACGACGGCGTGGTCGTGGACGAGCGCTTCCGCACGTCGCTGCCCGACATCTATGCGATCGGCGACGTCGCCCGCTACCCCGACCCGACGGCGGGCAGGCATCGCCGCATCGAGCACTGGACGAACGCCGACGCGCAGGGTGCGCACCTCGGTCGGCAGCTGGCCGGCGCGCGCGCCTCCTACGACATGCTGCCCGTCTTCTTCACGCAGCTGTTCGACCGCAAGCTGCAGGTGCTCGGCGACGTGGAACGGGCGACGACCTGCGTCCTGCGCGGGTCGCTCGCGGCGGGCAGGCTGATCGGCTTCCACCTCGCGGACGACGGACGGCTCGTGGGTGCGGTGATCCACGGCCAGTCCGCGGACGTGGCGGTCGAGCTGGAGGAGCTCCTGCGCCGCGGCGCAGCGGTCGACGACCCGACGCGGCTCCTCGACGACAACCTGCGGCCGGCCGACGCCGTCGTCGCAACCTGAGGCGCCAGGCGCGTAGTGTTCGCCGCATGACCGCAGTCGATCCCGCGCGCCTCACGATCGACACCATCCGCGTCCTCGCGATGGACGCCGTCCAGAAGGCGAACGCCGGCCATCCGGGCACCGCGATGGCCCTCGCACCGGTCGCATACCTCCTCTACGCGGAGGAGATGCGGCACGACCCTGCGAGGCCCGACTGGCCCGGGCGCGACCGCTTCATCCTGTCCGCCGGGCACGCCTGCATCCTCCAGTACGCCTCGCTTCACCTCGCTGGCTACGACGTGACGCTCGACGACCTGAAGCAGTTCCGTCAGTGGGGCTCCCGGACGCCCGGCCACCCGGAGCTCGGCCATACCCAGGGCATCGAGACGACGACCGGGCCGCTCGGCCAGGGCTTCGCGAACGGCGTCGGGCTCGCGATCGCGCAGCGCTTCCTCGCCGGGCGCTGGGACCGCCCGCGCCATTCGATCGTCGACTCGTGGGTCTACGCGATCTGCTCCGACGGCGACCTGATGGAGGGCGTGTCCCAGGAGGCGGCGTCGATCGCCGGCCACCTCGGGCTCGGCCGGCTCGTCTACGTCTACGACGACAACCACATCACGATCGACGGCTCGACCACGATCAGCTTCACCACCGAGGACAAGGGCAGGCGGTTCGAGGCGTACGGCTGGCACGTCCAGCACGTCGACGACCCGAACGACCTCGATGCGCTGCGCGCCGCGTTCGCCGCCGCGCGGGACGAGGCGGCGCGACCGTCGCTCGTCGTGCTGCGCTCGCACATCGCGTACCCGGCGCCCGACGCGGTCGACACGGCGAAGGCCCACGGCTCGCCCCTCGGCGACGCCGAGGTGCGGCGCACGAAGGAGGTGCTCGGCTTCGACCCGGACGCGACGTTCGTCGTGCCCGAGGCCGTGCGCGAGCACATGGCCGGCGTCCGTGAGCGGGGGGCTGCGGCGCGTGCCGCGTGGGAGGAGCGGCTCGCAGCCTGGGCCGTGGCGCACCCGGACGTCGCCGCCGAGCGCGAGCGCGACCTCGAGCGCCGTCCGCGGGACGGCTGGGTCGAGGCGCTCCCGTCGTTCGCGGCCGGCGAGCAGATCGCGACCCGCGACGCGGGCAAGGCGGTGATGCAGGCCCTCAAGCACTTCACGCCGACGCTGATCGGCGGTGCGGCCGACCTCGTCGAGTCGACGAAGACCGAGTTCGAGGGCGGCGGCGTGTTCGCCGCGTCCCACGCAGGCCGCAACGTCCCGTTCGGGATCCGCGAGCACGGCATGGGGTCGATCGTGAACGGCATCGCGCTCGAGCCGGCCATGCTGCGGCCGTACGGCTCGACGTTCTTCGTGTTCTCCGACTACATGCGCCCGGCGGTTCGGCTCTCCGCGCTCGTCGCACCTGCCGGTGATGTGGATCTGGACGCACGACTCGATCGGCCTCGGCGAGGACGGCCCGACGCACCAGCCGGTGGAGCACCTGATGGCGCTGCGCGCGATCCCGAACCTGTGGATGGTCCGCCCCGGCGACGCCAACGAGACCGTCGCGGCATGGCGCCTCGCGCTCGAGCGGGACGGCGGGCCGGTCGCCTTCGCCCTCAGCCGGCAGAAGCTCCCCGTGCTCGGCGGCGACGGTGTGGCGGACACACGCGAAGGCCCGCTCCGCGGAGGCTACGTCCTCTGGCAGCGCGACCCGGCCGCGGAGCCCGAGGCGATCGTCATGGCCACCGGATCGGAGCTCGCGATCGCGCTCGAGGCGGCGCGCTCGCTCGACCTCAACGCCCGCGTCGTCTCGCTGCCCTGCTGGGAGCTGTTCGACGCACAGCCCGAGGAGTACCGGGACGAGGTGCTCCCGCGATCCGTGACGGCGCGCGTCTCGGTCGAGGCAGGCGTCACGTTCGGCTGGGAGCGCTACGTCGGCCCGGACGGCGCGAGCGTCGGCGTCGACCGCTTCGGGGCATCCGCGCCGTACGAGCGCATCTACGAGGAGCTCGGCCTCACGCCGCAGGCGGTCGCCGACGCCGTCGGGCGCGTCGCGTGATGCGCGTCGCCGCCGGCTTCGACCACCGCGGCAGCCGTCTGCGCGACCCGGTCTTCGCCGCCATCACCGCCGCCGGGCACGAGGCGGTCGACCTCGGGGTCGACACCGACGCGGTACGGGTCGACTACCCGGACATCGCGCAGTCCGTCGGCGAGGCGATCCGGGACGGCAGGGCGAGCCGCGCGGTCCTCGTCTGCGGGTCGGGCGTCGGCGCCTCGGTCGCCGCGTGCAAGATCCGCGGCATCCGTGCGGCGATCTGCCACGACGCCTACTCGGCGCACCAGGGTGTCGAGCACGACGACATGAACGTGCTCTGCCTCGGCTCGGAGATCGTCGGCCCGTCGCTCGCACGCGACCTGGTCGAGCGGTTCCTCGCCGCGACGTTCATCGGAGAGGGCCGGTATCTGGAACGGTTGAAGAAGGTCGCAGAGCTGGAACGGCTCCGCGCGGGCTGAAAGCGAGGTACACCGGAATGGGCACATCGAGGCTGCACGAGCTGAGCGCGCACGGGGTGAGCGTGTGGATCGACTCGCTCTCGCGGGAGATGCTCGAGACGGGCGAGCTCGCCCGCCTGATGGAGGAGGACGCCGTCGTCGGCGTGACGTCCAACCCGACGATCTTCCAGAAGGCGCTCGCCGGGGGCGCCTGGTACGACGAGCAGCTGCGCGAGGTCTCCCGTGACACCGACGACCCGACCGAGATCTTCGTCGCGCTCGCCCAGGAGGACATCCGCGACGCGTGCGACCTGATGGCGCCCGTGTGGGAGCGAACCGGCGGGATCGACGGGTTCGTCTCGCTGGAGGTCGACCCGACGCTCGCGTACGACCGCGAGGCGACCTTCGACCAGGCCATGCGGTTCCACGAGGAGGTCGACCGGAAGAACCTCTACGTCAAGATCCCGGGCACCGAGCCCGGCCTCGGCGCGATCGAGGACTGCATCGCGAAGGGCCGCTCGATCAACGTGACGCTCATCTTCTCGCTCGTCCGCTACGCGGCCGTCGTCGAGGCTTACCTGCGCGGCCTGGAGCGGCTCGTGGCCTCCGGAGGCGATCCCGGGTCGGTGCTGTCGGTGGCGAGCTTCTTCGTCTCCCGCGTCGACACGGAGGCCGACAGGCGGCTCGAGGAGGCCGGCCGCAGCGACCTCCAGGGCAAGCTCGCGGTCGCGAACGCAAAGCTCGCCTACGAGCACTGGCAGCAGGTGTTCTCGGGCGACCGCTGGGCCTTCCTGGAGGGCAAGGGCGCGCGCACGCAGCGGTGCCTGTGGGCGTCGACCTCGACCAAGAACCCCGCCTACCGCGACGTGCTCTACGTCGAGGAGCTGATCGGGCCGGCGACGGTGAACACGATGCCGATCGAGACCGTGCAGGCCTTCCAGGACCACGGGGAGGTGCGCGACACGTTGGCCGTGGACGTCGACGAGGCGCACGCGCTGCTCGAGGAGCTGGCGGCCGCGGGGGTCGACTACGACGACGTGGTCGCGACGCTCGAGGACGAGGGCGTGCAGAAGTTCTCCGACTCGTTCGCGGAGCTCCGCCAGGGCATCGCCGAGAAGCTCCGCGTCGTCGCGGCCGGATAGTGACGAACCGGCTCGCGGAGGGCCTCGGGATTCGGCGTCAGCCGGACCCCTGCGTGCTCGTCGTCTTCGGGGCGTCGGGCGATCTCACGAAGCGCAAGCTGATCCCCGCGCTGTACTCGCTCGCCTTCCGCGGTCTCCTCCCCGAGCGGTTCGCCGTGGTCGGCGTCGCGCGCACCGAGCAGCCGACGCGGCAGTTCGTGAGCGCGATGCGCAAGACCGTCAAGCAGTTCGCGCGCGATCCGTTCCGCACCGACGTGTTCGAGTCGCTCGCCGCCGGGATGCGATACGTCGCCACCGACTTCGCCGACGACGCGGGCGAGGATCGGGTCGGCGAGGTGCTGGACGAGCTCGACGCGACGCGCGGGACGGCCGGCAACCGCCTCCACTACCTCGCCGTCCCGCCGCAGGCGTTCCCCGTCGCCGTCCGCGAGATCGGGCAGCGGCGCGAGCGCGAGGGCTGGGCGCGGGTGATCATCGAGAAGCCGTTCGGCCACGACCTGGCGTCCGCGCGCGAGCTCGGCGCGACCGTGAAGCGCTGGTTTGCCGAGGACGAGGTGTTCCGGATCGATCACTACCTCGGCAAGGAGACCGTCCAGAACCTCATGGCGCTGCGGTTCGCGAACGGCATCTTCGAGCCGATCTGGAACCGCCAGATGGTCGACCACGTCCAGATCACCGTGGCCGAGTCGATCGGGATCGAGGGCCGCGCCGGGTACTACGAGCGGGCGGGGGTCGTCCGCGACATCTTCCAGAACCATCTTCTGCAGCTCCTCGCGCTGACCGCCATGGAGCCGCCGATCGACTTCTCCGCCGACGCCGTCCGGAACGAGAAGGTCAAGGTGTTCCGCGCGATGCACACACCCGGGCCGAAGTCGGTCGTCCGGGGCCAGTACGGGCGCGGCTGGATCGAGGGCGAGCCCGTGGTCGCGTACCGCGAGGAGGCCGGTGTCGATCCCCGCTCGATGACCGACACCTACCTCGCGGCGAAGCTCTACGTCGACAACTGGCGCTGGGCGGACACGCCGTTCTACGTGCGCGCCGGGAAGCGGCTCGCGCGGCGGGAGACGACGATCGCGATCCAGTTCAAGCGCGCGCCGCATCCACCGTTCGAGGCGATCGCGGGCGACGGTCTCCGGCCGAACGTGCTCCTGATCCACGTCCAGCCGGACGAGGGAGTCTCGCTCGCGATCGGCGCGAAGGTGCCGGGCGCGGGCATGTCGATCCGGACCGTGCACATGGACTTCCTCTACGGCGGCGCGTTCCGGGAAGGTGTGCCCGGAGGCGTACGAGCGGCTGATCCTCGACGCGATGCTGGGCGACGCGACGCTCTTCACGCGCGAGGACGAGGTCGAGGAACAGTGGAAGCTCGTCGACGCGATCATCGGCGCCTGGGGCCGCGACACCCCGACGTTCCCCGACTACGCGGCCGGCAGCTGGGGACCGGCGAAGGCGGACGAGCTGCTCCATCGCGACGGCCGCTCGTGGCGGAGGCACTGAGGTGGGCGTCGTCGCCGAGATCGAGCGCAAGCTCGCCCGCCAGCGCTGCCGTCAGGAGGACGACAACGAGCCCGAGCTCCGCACGAGCACGATGACGCATGTCGTCTGGGCTCCGCCACGCTGGCTGCCGCGGGCCAAGCGCGTGCTCGCGGGTCTGGCAGAGCGTCACCCGGCCCGGACGATCTTCCTCATCCCCGTTCCGGGCCGCGCGAGCGGCGTGGAGGCGGACGCCGTCGTCCACGACTTCGCGATCGGCGACGGGCGGGAAGTGCTCTCCGAGGTGATCGAGCTCCGGTTGAGCGGTGAGGCGGCGAAGCACCCCGCCTCGGTCGTCCTGCCGCTCCTGATCTCCGACCTCCCTGCCTTCTGCCGCTGGCGCGGGCGGCCCGACTGGGGTCACCCGGCGCTCGCCGAGATCGTCGACGTCTGCGACCGCCTCGTCGTCGACTCGTCGGAGTGGCAGGGCCTGCCCGCTGCGTACGACCACCTCGCCGGCCTCTTCGACCGCGTCGCGGTCTCCGACCTCGCGTGGCGTCGCGGGCTCCCCTGGCGCTCGGTGCTCGCCGACCGCTGGCCGGGCATCCGCCGGATCGAGCGCCTCTCGGTCGAGGGGCCGCGTGCCGAGGCGCTGCTGCTCGCCGGGTGGCTCGGCTCACGGCTTCGTCGGGACGTCGCCCTCACGCGCCGGGCCGCGCCTGCGCTCGCGTCTGTCCGGGTGGACGGCGAACGCGTCGCGTCGCCGATCATGCCGGCGCTCTCCGAGAGCGACCTCCTCTCGGCCGAGCTCGACACGCTCGCGCGCGACCCGGTCTACGAGGCCGCCGTGCGCTCGGCCTCCGCATAGACCGGCGCACGGTGGCGGTGCGTCGTTGCGGCCTTCGCGGGGGTGCTAGGACGCGGTGCCCGGCGGACGAAGCTCGGAGACCGCCTCGAGCAACGTCGCGTGGAGGTGCCCGTTGGAGGAGATCGCGCTGCCGCCGTCGATCCGGTGCTCACCGGCGAAGTCGGTGAACGTGCCGCCCGCCTCCTCGACGATCACCTGCGCGGCTGCGAGATCCCACACGGACACGCCGATCGCGTCGATCGCGCCGTCGATCGCCCCCTCGGCGACGAGCATGTGGCTCCAGAAGTCGCCGTAGCCACGGGCGTGCCACGCGCGTGCCGCGAGGCCCGGCACGGGCTGCTCGAGGGCGAAGCTGAGCACGCCGTCCTCGGGACGGCGCACCGCCGAGACGTGGACGACGTCCCCGCCCGCGTGCGCCCCGCCGCCGCGCTCGGCCCACCAGCGGCGGTGGAGCGCCGGCGCGGAGACGACCCCCAGCACGACCTTTCCGTCCTCCTCGAGCGCGATCAGCGTCGCCCACACCGGGATCCCGCGCGAGTAGTTCCGCGTCCCGTCGATCGGATCGATGATCCAGCGCCGTCGGCCCGAGCCGGACGCGCCCTGCTCCTCGCCGAGGATCGCGTCGCGGCGGCGCTCCTCCCCGAGCATCGCGCGAAGCTCGTGCTCGACCTCCCGGTCAGCCTCGGTCACGGGCGTCAGGTCGGGCTTCGTCTCGACGACGAGGTCGCGCGAGCGAAACCGGCCGAGCGCGATCGCGTCGGCGGCGTCCGCCAGGCGCAGCGCGAGCTCGAGGTCCGGGCTCACGTGCGCGCCGACGCCCGCACTAGTCGACCTGGAGGTAGATCAGCGCGATCACGCATGCGCCGACGAAGAGCGCCACGAAGATCGCGAAGAGCGCGAGGCCGAGGCGGTTGTTGTTGCGGGAGAGCTCGGATGAGGACATCGCTATGCCACCAGCGGGTCGATCGCAGCCGCCACGAAGAGCAGCGCGAGGTAGGCGAGGGAGTAGTGGAAGAGGACGACCGCGTTGCGCTTCGAGGCGTCGGCGCGGAGCCGGTGCGCGAGGAACAGGAAGTAGGCGCCGAGCGCCGCTGCCGCGACCGTGTAGACCGGCCCGAGCCAGAGGCCGACCACGAGCGTGAACGCGACGAGCGCGACCGAGTAGAGCACGATCTGGCGCGTCGTCTCGGCGCTCGCCCCGGGTCCCCGGCAGCATCGGCACGTTCGCCGCCGCGTAGTGCTCCTTGATCATGAGCGCGAGCGCCCAGAAGTGCGGCGGCGTCCAGAGGAAGACGATCAGGAACAGCCAGAGCGCCGGCAGCGCCAGGCTTCCCGTCGCCGCGGCGTAGCCGACGAGCGGCGGCACCGCGCCCGCCGCGCCGCCGATGACGATGTTCTGGTCGGTCGACCGCTTCAGGTAGCCCGTGTACACGACGACGTAGAAGAGGTTTCCGACGAGCGCCAGCAGGGCGGTCAGGACGTTCGCCGTCGAGGCGAGCAGCGCGAACGAGAGCGCCGAGAGGACGAGCCCGAACTCGAGCGCACGCGGCGCGGGCACACGGCCCGACGCGACGGGCCGCGCAGCGGTGCGCGAGCCCATCAGCCGGTCGATGTCGCGGTCGATCACATGGTTCAGCGCGCTCGCCCCACCGCAGGCCAGCGCGAGCCCGACGAGCAGCGTTACGAGCGCGACCGCGCCGGGCCAGCCGCCTGCCCCGACGAACATCCCGGCCGCACCGGTGAGGAGAAGGAGCGACATGATCCGCGGCTTGGTCAGCGTGACGTAGTCACGCCACGGGCCGAGCGGCAGCGCCTCGCCGCGGAACGAGACGGCGAGCGTCACGAGCGCAGCGGCGAGCGCCCCGCCCGCCGCTGCGACGTGGATGCCGACCGCCCAGGTCGTGTCCACCCACGCGACGAGCCCTCCCGTCGCGATCGCCGCGAGCATCAGCCCCACCGCGACGGCCGCGGGGACGACGAGCCGGCGGTAGGCGACGATCGGCCGCGACGAGCACGGCGACGAGGAGCGGCAGCGCGACGAGCGCGGCGCCCCAGTGGCCGCGTCCGAGCTCGAGCGCGGCGCTCGTGACGACCGCGGCCGCCGCCACGGCGGCGAGCGCGGCGGCGATCCGAAGCAGCGGCCCCGGGGCCCTGTCCGTCCTCATGCCGACTCCGCCTCGCGCAGCCTGCGCCGGAGGTCGTACAGCGGCCGCGCGCTCGTCACGTACGGCACCTCGTCGAAGTTGTGCGGCGGCGGGGGCGAGGTCGTGTACCACTCGAGCGTGTCACCGTGCCACGGGTCGTTCCCGGCGCGCCGGCCGTTGACGCTCTTGACGATCGCGACCACGAAGAGGAGGAAGCCGACGCCCATGATGTACGAGCCGATCGACGACGTGACGTTGTAGGCGACCCAGAGCGCCGTCGTCGCGGTACGTGTAGATCCGACGCGGCATCCCGAGCAGCCCCAGGAGATGCTGCGGGAAGAACGTCACGTTGAAGCCGATGAAGGTGAGCAGGAACGTCCACTTCCCGAGCCTCTCGGAGAGCATGCGCCCGAAGATCTTCGGCCACCAGTAGAAGAGGCCGCCCATGATCGCGAAGATCGAGCCGCCGAAGAGCACATAGTGGAAGTGCGCGACCACGAAGTACGTGTCGCTGCACCTGCCAGTCGACCGGGAACGCGGCGAGGTAGATCCCGGAAAGCCCACCGATCGTGAAGATGCTGAGGAACCCGAGCGCGAACAGCATCGGCGTGTCGAGCGAGATGTTCCCCCGCCACAGCGTCGCGAGCCAGTTGAAGATCTTCATCCCGGTGGGAACGGCGATCACCATCGACGCGAGCATGAACCAGATGTTGAGGTAGGTCGGCAGGCCGACGGTGAACATGTGGTGCGCCCAGACGAGCAGCGAGAAGAACCCGATGGCGACGGTCGAGAGTGCGACCGCCTTGTACCCGAAGATCGGCTTGCGCGCGAAGACGGGGAGGATCTCGGAGATGATCCCCATCGCGGGCAGGATCATCACGTAGACCTCGGGGTGCCCGAAGAACCAGAAGACGTGCTGGAAGAGCACGGGTGAGCCGCCGCGGTCGGTGCCCTCGGGCACGAAGAAGTGGAACGTGTCCGGGAACTGGCGCTCGAGCAGGAGCAGCGTCAACCCGGCCGAGAGCACGGGAAGCACGATCAGGAGCAGCCACGAGTAGACCTCGATCGACCAGACGAAGAGGGGGATGCGCATCCACGACATCCCGCGCGTGCGCATGTTGTGGATCGTGACGATGAAGTTGATGACCCCGACCAGCGACGAGAGCGTCATGATGTGGATCGCGAGGATCCAGAGGTCCTGGCCGTTGCCCTCCGCGGCGACGGACAGCGGCGGGTAGGCCGTCCAGCCCGTGTGCGCAGCGCCGCCCGTTGCGAGGAACGAGAAGCAGAAGATCATCCCGGCGAAGGCGTACAGCCAGTAGGACAGCGCGTTGAGCCGGGGGAACGCCATGTCGGGCGCCCCGATCATGAGCGGCACGAGGAAGTTGCCGAGCCCCGCCAGGATCGGCACGACGACGAAGAAGACCATCCCCGTCCCGTGCATCGTGACGACCTCGTTGTACGAGTTGCCCGTGACCACGTGGCCGTCGGGCTGGGCGAGCTGCGTGCGGATCAGGAGCGCCAGGAAGCCCGAGATCGCGAAGAAGAGCCCCGCCGTGCCGATGTAGAGGATCCCGATCCGCTTGTGGTCGACGGTGACGAGCCAGCTCGCGACCTTGCCGCGCTGCCAGGCCGGGACGTGCGGCTGCTCAACCCTGGTTGCCAACGCGCTCCTTCAGGTACTCGGTCAATGCGGTCGTCTCCGCAGGCGTCCAGTCGCGGCCGACCGGCGGCATCAGGATCCCGCCGTTGCGGAGGAGCGCCTCGATGGACTGCGTGTTCTTGATCAGGGCGGTCCCGGCGATCCTCGGCCCGTAGCCACCTTCGCCCTCGAGACCGTGGCACTTCGCGCACGAGCCCTCCCACAGCTCCTCGCCGAGCGGCGACGTCCCGGCCTGCTGCTGCGCGCGCCGCTCCTCGTACCACGCGTCGAAGTCCGCTGCCGGCATCACCTCGACCGAGGCGAGCATCTTCGCGTGGTAGAGGCCGCAGAGCTCGGCGCACTGACCCTGGAAGACACCGGCGCGCCCGGCCTTGAACCACGTCTTGTTGAGCTTTCCGGGGATGGCGTCCACCTTCCCGCCGAGCGCCGGGATCCACCAGGAGTGGATCACGTCCCAGTCGGGCGCGGTCACGCGGAGCTCGACCGTCCGCCCCTCCGGCGCGCGCATGCGGTCGACCGTGACGACGCCGTTCGGGTAGCGGAACTGCCAGCTGAATTGCGTGCCGATGACGTCGACGACGAGGTTCTGCGAGCCGGCGGCCGCCGCGGGCACGTCCTGGATCGTCGGCAGCTTCACGAACACGAAGGTCACGATCGCGAACAGGATCAGCACCGGGCCGACCGTCCACGCGAGCTCGAGGCGGTTCGCGCCGTGGATCTGCGCCCCTTCCGCGTCGCGCGGCCGCGTGCGGCGCCGGTAGCGGATCACGAAGGCGACGAGCAGGATCTCGACGAGCAGGAAGATCGCGAACACGAAGGCCGAGATGAACAGGAAGCTCTGCTTGATCGCGTTCGCGTTCGGCGACTCGGGTGCGACCGGCGCGAAGCCCCCGCTACCCGCGAGGGCCGTCGCCGCCGCGACGAGCGGCGCGACGAGCGCGCCGACGATGACCAGGAGCTTCGGCCTCACGTGCGAGGCATTCTATGAACGTGAGCGACGCGCCGCCGCAGCCAACCCGCATCCGCCTCCCGGCCGACGTGCAGCGGCCCTTCCAGGTCTTCCTGAACGGCGTCGAGCAGCACGAGGGCGTCGACTTCGTCGTGCGCGACGGAGCGCTCGTGTTCGAGCGGGAGCTCGCCCAGGAGCAGCTCGGGGTCGGGAGGTGGACGTCGATGGTGCTCGGCATCGCCGGCTCGTACGGCAAGAACGACACGGTCGACGTGGTCTACGAGCGGGACGGCCGCCCGGCGGTCGCTGCAAACCTCCGCTTCGAGCGCTAGTGCTCCGTCCCGGATGTCCCTCGCGCCCTGGGCGGCTGCGAAGCGGCGCATCGCGGCGTCCTCGGTCGCGCCAATATGCCCGCATATTGGCGCTCCCTGCGTCCTTGCGCTGCTTGCTTCTCGCGCGCCAGGATCGTCAATGGACATCCGGGACGGAGCACTAGATGGTCGACCATCAGCGCGAGCCACAACGCAAGCGCAACATCGTCGGAACGGGTTCCTAACGGTGCTTGAGGGTCTGCACACATCTCGCGCGTTCTCTTCAGTGCAATGGCAATCCAGACACCCATCGCTCCCACGCGCGGCGCGCGCGAGCAGAGGGACGTCACCGCCTGGCGCATCGAGCGCCTGGCCGCGGCCGGCTACCCCGCCGACGCTGCGCTCGTCCTGGCGCTCGACCGCGAGGTCGACCTCCACCTCGCGGTCTCGCTCCTCGAGCGTGGCTGCCCGCCCGACACGGCGCTCGAGATCCTGTTCTAGAGGCTCGGCGCCGGTCAGGGGCGCACGCGGCGGACGTCGTCGCCGCCGTAGCTCGGGACCCAGAGGTCGCCGAACGCCTCGTTGACGACGAACGGCATGTTGCCGACGGGCACGCGCTCGCTGACGGCGTTGGTCGCCGGGTCGATCCGGACGAGCTCGTTGGCACCGCGGAGCGGGAACCACACCGAGCCGTCGCGGGTCACCGTGCCGTCCACCGGCTGCGGGCCGACCGGAACGCGGGCCACGACCGCACCGGTCTCGGGATCGAGCCGGGTCACGACTCCGGATCGCACGTCGGCGACCCACACGGCGTCGTCGCTGGCGCCGAGCCACGCGGGCGACGTGCCGCCGACGCGGATGCGCCGGAACCGGTTCGTGCGCGGGTCGATGCGCACGACGTACGGGCCGGTCGTCGACCCCGCCCAGAGCGCATCGCGGGTCACGGCGAACCCCGCCGGGGCGCCGCCGGTGCGGATCGCCTTCACGACACGGTTGCGACGCGGGTCGATGCGGCTCACCTGGCCGCTCCCGTTGTCGGTCGACCACGCGGCACCGAACGCGAACGCGACGTCGTAGGGCTGGATCCCGACCGCGATCCGCCGCACGGCGCGCGTCCGGGGGTCGATCCGCTCGATCGCGTTGGTGCCGTACCCCTCGACCCACACGCTGCCGGCGCCGATCGCGAGACCGCACGGGCTCGCGCCCACCCGGACGCTCGCGGTGACGCGGTTGGTCGCAGGGTCGATCCGTGCGACGCGGCTCGCGCCGTAGATCGACACCCAGACCGCGCCGAAGCCCTGGACGGCGGCGCACGGCTGGACGCCCGTGCGGATCGTCGCGACCGGCGTCGCCGCCGAGCCGGGGGAGACGAGCACGATCGCGGCGAGCGCTGAAGGCAGGACGACACGGACGAGACGGGACATCATACGACTTCGTAGTAAAATACTACGAAGTCGTATCTTTCGCAAGCGCGGCGCGGAGCACGCCGACGAGCCGTTCGAGCGCGTCGAGCACTTGGTCGAGGTCGTCGCCGAGCGCCTCGCGGACGCGGCTCGCCGCCCGAGCGAACTCGGGCATCGCGGCCTCGAGCTCACGCCGGCCGGCGCCCGTCAGCTCGATCAGCTGCGAGCGGCCGTCGTCGGGGTTCGGACGCCGCTCCGCGACTCCCTCCCGCTCGAGGCGGGCGAGCCACGACGAGACCGTGGTCGGCGCCATGCCGAGGCGTCGCGCGAGCTCGGTGGGGGTGATCGGGGCGAGCGCGCCGATCACGCTGAGCACCGCGAACCGGTCGCCCGTGATCGTCGTGCCGAGCTCACGGCGAAGGAGCTCACCCGAGAGCTGGCCCGCGACGAACACCTGGAGCAGAGGTCCTTCACGGAACGCAGGGCGTGCCGCGGTCACGCCCTGCCGCTCCCGGCCGCGGCGGCGCGCAGCCGCTCCGCGTGCGCGGCGGTCAGCTCGCCCGGCTCGAGCCGCCACCGCCAGTTGCCCCCGATCTCGCCGGGGCGGTTCATCCGCGCGTCGCTGCCGAGGCCGAGCACGTCCTGCACGGGCACGATCGCGAGCGCGCACGGCGACGAGAGCGCGCGCTCGATCAGCGGCCATGTGTCGCTCTCGCCCGTGAACCCCGCGAGCGTGTCGGTGTCGTGCGTCGACGTGTAGACGACCAGGTTCTCGCGGTGATTCTCCAGGCGGTGCGGGTTGTCGGACGGCCCGGAGAACGACCAGAGCAGCACGACCATCCCGGGGAACCCGAGCTCGTCGCGGAGCGCGTGCACGTCCGGCGTGATCACGCCGAGGTCTTCCGCGATCACCGGGAGCCGGCCCAGCTCCCCTTCCGCGGCCCGGAAGAGCGCGGCTCCCGGTCCGGTCGACCACCAGCCGTCACGCGGCGTCTCCGCATCGGCGGGGACGGTCCAGTACTCCGCGAAGCCGCGAAAGTGGTCGATCCGGAACACGTCGACGAGCTCGAGCGCCCGGCGCATGCGCTCGATCCACCAGCGGTAGCCGGTGCGGGCCATCTCGCCCCAGTCGTAGAGCGGGTTCCCCCAGAGCTGGCCGACGTCGCTGAGGTCGTCAGGGGGTGCGCCCGCGACGACGCGCTCGAGCGGCAAGAAGAGGTCAGGATGCGCGGCGTGGTCGCAACCGCCCGCCGCGACGTAGATCGGGACGTCGCCGATGATCCGGACGCCGCGCGCGGCCGCGTACGAGCGGAGCGCCCGCCATTCCCGGTCGAACCGCACCTGGTCCTCCACCGCGCCTGCGCCCGAGAAGGCGGCCCAGTCGCCGATCCAGCTGCGCTCGCGCTCGCAGAAGGCCCGCGCATCGCCCGGCGCGACGGGGGCGTCCGGCTCGGCGAGGAGGCCGTCCCACGTCGCGAACGCCGACGCCGACGCGTAGGGCGACCCGAACTCGTCGGGTGGATTGAGCGGGAGCACCTGCCACCAGCGGGCTCCGGCGTCCGCGAGCCAGTCGACGAACGCGTGGGCCTCGGGCCCCAGCCGGCCGCCCGGGAGCGACGTCGGATGCAGCTGGACCCCGAGTGAGCGTGCGAGGTGCACGCCGGACTGTTTACCGTGTGCCGCGGGTGAGCGCCGCACGCATCATCGTCTCCGACGTCTCGCCGCAGGTCGACTGCGGTCGCTGGCCCGCGAGAGCGTGCGTCGGAGACCGCGTGGAGGTCGCCGCGACGATCACCCGCGACGGGCACGAGACGCTCCGCGCCGTCGTCCGCTACCGGCGTCCCAAGGGCCGCTGGCGCGAGGCGCCGCTCGAAGCGGTCGGGAACGACCGCTTCGCCGGAGCCTTCGAGGTGGACGCGGTCGGGCGGTGGCGCTTCGAGATCGAGGCGTGGGTCGACCGCCATGCGGGCTGGCTCTCCGAGCACGACCGGAAGGTCGCCGCGGGGCAGTCCGATCTCACGGGGGAGCTCGCGGAAGGGGAGGCGCTCTTCGGAGCGGGCACGGTCGACGACTGGCGCGCGGCCGCCGCCGCGCTCGGTGCGGACGACCGTCACGGCGCCGTGCGGAGCGAGTCGCTCGAGCTCGACGTCGAGCGCGAGCGCGCCCGCGCGGGAGCGTGGTACGAGCTCTTCCCACGCTCGTGGGGCGGGCTCGCCGGCGTGACGAGGGCCGTCCCGGAGCTGGCGGCGCTCGGGTTCGACGTCGTCTACCTGCCGCCGATCCACCCGATCGGCCGCACGAACCGCAAGGGGCGCAACAACGCCGAGCGCGCGCAGGCGGGCGACGTGGGAAGCCCCTGGGCGATCGGCGCCGCCGAGGGCGGGCACGACGCGATCGACCCGGGGCTCGGCGACGAGTCCGACCTCGCCGACCTCGTCGCGGCGCTTCGACACCACGGCATGGAGCTCGCCCTCGACCTCGCGCTGCAGATGTCCCCGGACCACCCGTGGCTCGCGGAGCATCCGGGGTGGTTCCAGCACCGCCCCGACGGGTCGCTCAAGTACGCCGAGAACCCGCCGAAGCGCTACCAGGACATCCACAACCTCGACTGGGAGACGCGGGACGGCAAGGCGCTCCGGGAGGCGATCCGCGACGTGGTCCTGCGGTGGTGCGACGCGGGCGTGACGGTGTTCCGGGTCGACAACCCCCACACGAAGCCCGTGCCGTTCTGGGAGTGGCTGATCGCCCAGGTGCGCAAACGCCATCCGGGGACCGTGTTCCTCTCCGAGGCGTTCACCCGCCCCGCGATGATGACGCTGCTCGCCAAGGCGGGCTTCTCGCAGTCCTACACCTACTTCACGTGGAAGAACACGAAGGCGGAGCTCGTCGAGCTCGTCGAGCAGCTGCGCGACTGGGCGCCGTTCCTGCGGCCGAACCTCTGGCCCAACACGCCCGACATCCTCCACGAGTACCTCCAGCGGGGCGGCCGTCCGGCCTTCCAGTGCCGCCTCGTCCTCGCCGCGACGCTCTCAGCCAGCTACGGGATCTACTCGGGCTACGAGGCGTGCGAGAGCGTCCCCGTGCGGCAGGGCAGCGAGGAGTACCTCGACTCGGAGAAGTACGAGGTGAAGCGACGCCGCCTCGAAGGGCCGCTGCTCCCGCTGCTGCGCAGGCTCAACGACGTCCGTCGGGCGCATCCGGCGCTGACAGCGGCAGGCGTCGAGCGGCTGACGTGGCTCGAGACGGAGAGCGAGCACCTGCTCGGGTACGCCCGAGACCACGGCGACGACGTCGTGCTCGTGGTGGTCAACCTCGATCCCTTCGCCGTCCACGAGGGCGTCTGCGCGATTCCGCCGTCGCTTCGGCTCGGGAAGAGCCTGCAGGTGGTGGACGCGCTCACCGGCGAGGCGTACGACTGGGGCGCGCGCAACTACGTCCGCCTCGGGCCCGGGCAGGCCCACGTGATGGAGGTGACCCGGACGTGAGCAGCAGTTGCGCGCGACCGGAGGCGGGGATCGCAGCGGCGGGAATCCGGGTTCTGCGGAATCCCGCTCGGCGGGCGGGCGCATGAGCGAGCACTGGTTCGAGTCGCGGCCGGACTGGTTCAAGACGGCCGTCTTCTACGAGCTCCACACGCGGTCGTTCTTCGACTCCTCCGACGACGGCATGGGCGACTTCCGCGGTCTCCGCCAGAAGCTCGAGTACCTCCAATGGCTCGGGATCGACTGCATCTGGCTCCTGCCGTTCTACCCCTCGCCGCTGCGCGACGGGGGCTACGACGTCTCGGACTTCCTCTCGGTCTCGCCGGAGTTCGGGACGCTCGACGAGTTCGCGTCGTTCGTCGAGGCGGCGCACGAACGCGGGCATGCGGGTGATCACCGACTTCGTGATGAACCACACCTCGAGCGACCATCCGTGGTTCCAGGAGTCCCGCGCTCGGCCCGGACAACCCGAAGTCGGACTGGTACGTCTGGTCGGACACCGTGCACCGCTACGAGGACGCGCGGATCATCTTCGTCGACAGCGAGCAGTCGAACTGGACGTACGACTCCGAGCGAGGCGCGTACTTCTGGCACCGCTTCTACCCCACCAGCCGGATCTCAACTACGAGAACCCGGAGGTCGGGGACGCGATGATCGAGGCCCTCCGCTTCTGGCTCGACATCGGCCTCGACGGGTTCCGGCTCGACGCCGTCCCCTACCTGTTCGAGGAGGAGGGGACGAACTGCGAGAACCTCCCCGCGACGCACGCCTTCCTCAAGCGTGTCCGCGCAGAGATCGACTCGGCGTACACCGACCGCGTGCTCCTCGCGGAGGCGAACCAGTGGCCCGAGGACGTCGTCGACTACTTCGGCGACGGCGACGAATGCCACATGGCGTTCCACTTCCCCGTGATGCCGCGCATGTTCATGGCGCTCCGGCGCGAGGAGGCGCGACCGTTGGTCGAGATCCTCGACCGGACGCCCACGATCCCCGAGCACTGCCAGTGGGGCCTCTTCCTCCGCAACCACGACGAGCTGACGCTCGAGATGGTGACCGACGAGGAGCGCGACTACATGTACGCCGAGTACGCGATGGACCCGAGGATGAAGCTCAATCTCGGCATCCGGCGCAGGCTCGCCCCGCTCCTCGACGGCGGCCGCGACGAGATCGAGCTGATGCACGCGATCCTCTTCTCGCTGCCCGGCTCGCCGGTGCTCTACTACGGGGACGAGATCGGGATGGGCGACAACGTCTACCTCGGCGACCGGGACGGCGTTCGCACGCCGATGCAGTGGACGGGCGACCGGAACGGCGGCTTCTCCCGGGCGGACTTCGCGCAGCTCTACCTGCCGCCGTTGATGGACCCCGTCTTCGGCTTCCAGGCGGTGAACGTCGAGGCGCAGCTGCGCTCGCCGTCGTCCCTCCTGCGGTGGCTCCAGCGGTTCGTCGCGCTGCGGAAGGAGCACCCCGTCTTCGGGCTCGGCACCTACGAGGCGATCCGAACGACGAACCCGCGGGTCTTCGCGCACCTGCGGCAGCACGACCGCGACACCGTGCTGTGCGTCCACAACCTCGCCCGCTCGGCGCAGGCCGTGGAGCTCGACCTGTCGCGCTTCCGCGGTCGGACGCCGGTGGAGATGACCGGCCGGACGTCGTTCCCGTCGATCGGCGAGCTGCCCTACCTGCTCACCTTCGGGCCGCGCGGGTTCTACTGGTTCCTCCTGCCCGAGGAGGGCGCCGATGCGTGACCCGACCACGCTGACGACCGAGGAGCTGGTCGGGCTCGTCGAGGGAGCACGCTGGTTCGCGGCGAAGGGCCGGCTGCGTCGAGAGCGCGGAGGTCGTGGGCGTGCCCGGTGCGCGAGGGCCTCGTGGCGCTCGCGATCGTCGAGGTCAGGTTCGCCGCGGGAACGCACGAGCACTACCTGCTGGCGCTCGGCGAGGACGACGAGCCGGTCGACGCCTTCGAGCGGCCGGAGGTCGCGGTGCAGCTGGCGGCCCTGGCCGGTGTACCGGCGGACGGCGCCCACGTCCGGACGTTCGGCGTCGAGCAGTCGAACAGCTCCGTCGTGCTCGACGAGCTGCACGTGCTGAAGCTCTACCGCCGGCTCGAGGCAGGGCCCGAACCCCGAGCTCGAGATCCTCCGAGCGCTCGCCGAGGCGCGCTTCGGAAACGCCCCGCGGCTCGAGGGGGCGCTCGAGACGCACGGGCCGCCGCTCGAGACCGCGCTGGCCTCGGTCACCGCGCTCGTCCCGTCGGTCGGCGGCGGCTGGGAGCTCGCGCTCGACTCGCTTCGCGACGACCCGTCCTGGCTGCCCGACCGCGCCTGGCGCCTGGGTGAGGTGACGGCGGACCTGCACGCCGCGCTCGCGTCCCTCGAGCACGATCCGGCCTTCCGCCCGGAGGAGCCGAGCGCGGAGTCGCTCGGATTGCTCGCCGCCGCGATCGACGAGGAGATCGCGACCACGTTCGCGACGCTGCCCGAGGACGACGCGCTCGGCGCCGTCGCCCATCGGGCCGAGGACCTGCGCGACCTCGTCCAGGAGATGGTGGGGGCGGGGCCGACGGGGCTCGCGATCCGGAGCCACGGCGACTTCCACCTCGGCCAGGTGCTCTGGTCGACAGCGGGCGACTGGGTGGTGATCGACTTCGAGGGCGAGCCCGCGCGGTCGCTCCCCGAGCGCCGCCGCAAGCGCTCGCCGCTCCGCGACCTCGCCGGCATGACGCGCTCGTTCGCGTACGCCGCCGATGCGTCGGTGATCCTGAACGGGGTCGAGCCTCCCGCCGGATGGCTCGACCGCGTGCCGCGACGCGTTCCTCGACGGGTACCTGTCCGCCGCCGACGAGCGGCTCCTGCCGCCGAGCCGCGGTGGGTTCGACCGGCTGCTCGCGTTGTTCGAGCTCGAGAAGCTCGTCTACGAGCTCCGCTACGAGGCCCGCGAACCGGCCCGACTGGGCCTCGATCCCGCTCGTCGGGCTCCTGCGCCTGCTCGAGACGGCGGCATGACGCCGCCCGGGAGAGATCGACCTCTACCTGCTCGGCGAGGGACGTCACGAGCGGCTGTGGGAGCAGCTCGGCGGTCATCCTCTCGACGACGACGCGGGCGCGCGCTTCGCGGTCTGGGCGCCGAACGCGCGGTCGGTCTCGGTCGTCGGCGACTGGAACTTCTGGAGCGAGGACCGCCGACCCGCTCGCGCCCCAGGCGTCGTCCGGCGTATGGGCGGGCGTCGCCCCGAACGCGCGCGAGGGGCAGACCTACAAGTTCGCCGTGACGGGTGCCGACGGCGTCAGGCGCCTCAAGGCGGACCCGTTCGCGTTCCGGGCGGAGGAGCCGCCGAGGACCGCGTCGGTGCTCTATCGCTCGCGTCACGCCTGGCGGGACGACGCCTGGCTCGCGCGCCGTGCGGCCACCGAGCCTCTCACCGCGCCGATGTCGGTCTACGAGGTGCACGCCGGCTCGTGGCGCCACGGGCTCGGCTGGCGCGGGCTCGCCGACGAGCTGACCGCGCACGTGGTCGAGCTCGGGTTCACGCACGTCGAGCTGATGCCGGTGATGCAGCATCCGTTCGGGCCGTCGTGGGGCTACCAGGTGAGCGGCTACTACGCCCCGCACGCTCCGCTCGGCGAGCCGGACGACCTTCGCGCGTTCGTCGACGCGCTCCATGCGAACGGGGTCGGCGTGCTGCTCGACTGGGTCCCGGCCCACTTCCCGCGCGACGAGTGGGCGCTCGCGCGCTTCGACGGGACAGCGCTCTACGAGCATGCCGACCCGCGCCGCGGCGCGCATCCCGACTGGGGCACGCTCGTCTTCAACTACGGCCGCCACGAGGTGCGGAACTTCCTGCTCGCGAACGCGCTCTACTGGCTGGAGGAGTTCCACGCGGACGGGCTGCGCGTCGACGCGGTCGCCTCCATGCTCTACCTCGACTACTCGCGTGAGGCGGGCGAGTGGGTGCCGAACCGCTTCGGCGGGAGGGAGGACCTCGAGGCGGTGTCGTTCCTGCAGGAGCTGAACGCCGTGGTGCACACCGCGCATCCGGGGGTCGCGATGATCGCGGAGGAGTCGACGGCCTGGGCGGGGGTGTCGCGCCCGACGGACGGCGGCGGGCTCGGCTTCACGTTCAAGTGGAACATGGGCTGGATGCACGACACGCTCGGGTACGTCGCGCACGAGCCCGTCCACCGGCGCTGGCACCACGACGAGCTCGACGTTCTCGATGGTCTACGCCTGGGACGAGAACTTCGTGCTCCCGCTCTCGCACGACGAGGTCGTGCACGGCAAGGGGTCGCTCCTGCGCAAGATGCCGGGCGACGAGTGGCAGCAGTTCGCGACGCTGCGCGCGCTCTACGGGCACATGTGGGCGCATCCGGGCAAGCAGCTTCTGTTCATGGGCGGCGAGATCGGCCAGGGGACGGAGTGGTCCGAGGCACGGTCGCTCGACTGGCACGTCCTCGACTACCCGTTGCACGAGGGCCTGCGCCGCTGCGTCGCCGACCTCAACCGCGTGTACCGCAGCGAGCCCGCGCTGTTCGAGGTCGACTTCCGGCCGGAGGGGTTCCAGTGGCTCGTCGGCGACGCGCGGGCGGACAACGTGGTCGCGTACGCGCGCTTCTCCGCCGACCGGTCGCGCGCGCTCGCCTGCCTCGTCAATTTCTCCCCGGTCGTCCGGCATCAGTGGCGGGTGCCGCTCCCGCTCGGCGGTCGCTGGCGCGAGGTGCTGAACACCGACGCGGCGGAGTACGGCGGGTCCGGCACCGGGAACCTCGGCGGGGTCGATGCCGTCGCCGAACCGCTCCACGGTGCCCCGTTCTCGGCCGCGGTGACGCTGCCGCCGCTCGCGGCGGTGTGGCTCGTCCCCGGCCCCTGAAAGCCAGCCGGTCGGTGCGCCGGGCGACCCCGGTGTCAGGAGTCGTCGCGCGCACCGGGGCGGACGTTCGCTTCGAGCGCGCCGAGCGTGCGCCGGGTCGCGTCGAGCTCCCGCTGGGTGAGCCCCGCCGTCAGGCGCCGGTCGAAGCCGATCACCACGTCGAGCAGCTTCCCGTGGAGCCGGAGGCCCGCCGGGGTCGGCTCGACCTGTACCGCTCGCCGGTCGTCGGGATGCGGCGTGCGCCGCACGAGCCCTGCGGCCTCGAGCTGATCGAGATGACGGGTGAGCGTCGGCCCCTCGATGCCGACGGCGCGCGCGAGGCGGTGCTGCGAGGCGGGGGGGCCTCCGCGGAGGGCCGAGAGAATCAGCCAGACGGGGAGTGAGCCGCCCGCCTCGGCGAGGGCGTCGTTGAACGCGCGCGAGACGACCTTGGACGTCCGCGCCAGCAGAAGCCCGATCGGGACGCCCTGGGGTCGCATGCCACACCTTACCTCGCTTGCTTCGACGACTAATCGTTAGTATACTAATGATTTGTCAACTAACCAAGGAGAGTCTCATGGGGACGCAGCTTCTGCTCGACGGGTCCGGCTGGCACTGGTGGTTCGCGCCGTTCTGGATCCTCTTCTGGCTCGCGGTCATCGTGCTCGTGTGGCGGGTGGCGCCGTGGCGCGGCCGCCGCTGCCGCCGGGCCGACGCGCGCGAGATCCTGGCCGAGCGATTCGCCAGGGGTGAGATCGACGCGGCCGAGTACGCGGCCCGGCTCGAGGTGCTCAGCCACTAGATGGTTGATCGGCAATCGGCGCGAACCGGATGGCGCCCCGGACACGGCGCCGGATCACCCCGTCCGGGCACGGCCCGTACGGCCGGGTACGAGCCGCACCCGGCCGGTGCGCCCGGCTTGGTCTGGGACGCCCCCGGACATCACGCCAATCACCGATCAACCATCTAGCGTGCGTGCGGTGAAGGCCGACAACAGCATCGTCGTCGAGGGCCTCGTCCGGGAGTTCCGCAAGGGCCCCCGCGCGGTCGACGGGATCGACCTGCGCGTCGAGCCGGGGGAGATCTACGGCTTCCTCGGCCCGAACGGCGCCGGCAAGTCGACGACGGTGCTGATGCTCACCACGCTCCTCCCGCCAACGGCGGGCACTGCGCGCGTCGCGGGCTTCGACGTCGTGCGCGAAGGGCCGAAGGTGCGCGGCGCGATCGGGGCGGCATTGCAGGAGGCAGCGCTCGACAGCCTCCTCACAGGCCGCGACCACCTGCGGCTCCAGACGATGCTCCAGGGGCTGCCGAAGGCCGAGCGGACGTCCCGGTCGGACGAGCTGCTCGAGCGCGTCGGCCTGGTCGAGGCCGCGGACCGGAAGGTCGGCGGGTACTCCGGTGGGATGAAGCGACGCCTCGACCTCGCGCTCGCGCTCGTCCATCACCCGCGCGTCCTGTTCCTCGACGAGCCGACCACGGGGCTCGACCCGCAGAGCCGCACGGCGCTGTGGGACGAGGTCGAGCGACTCGCCCGCGAGGACGGCGTGACGGTCTTCCTCACCACGCAGTACCTCGAGGAGGCCGACGTGCTCGCCGACCGCGTGGGGATCATCGACAACGGAAGGATCGTCGCGGAGGGCACGCCGACGTCGTTGAAGGCGGAGATCGGCCGCCCGAGCGTCCATGCGATCCCGTTCGACGCGGCCGACCGTCCGCGGATCGAGGCGCTTCTCGCCCGGTTCGGCGACCCGCTCGGCGACGGGGAGCTCGCCGTGCGCCTGCACGACGGGGTCGGGCTCGCGGACGTCGTCCGGGGGGTGGATAGGGAGGGCGTCGCCCTCGACGACATCGAGCTGCGCGCCCCCACGCTCGACGACGTCTTCCTCGCCAAGACGGGGAGGACGCTCGAGGGCGCCGCGGAGGACGACGGCCCATGAGACGACGGCTATGAGCCTGATCGCCGTCCAGGTAGGAGCCGTCGCGGGCCGCTCGGTCCGCCGAGCGCTCCGTCAGCCGGCGCTCGCCGTCCCGCCGCTCCTGTTCCCGGTGATGCTGATGCTGGTCAACTCGGCCGGGCTCGAGCCGTCGACGGCCCTGCCCGGGTTCCCGACCGACTCGTTCCTTGCGTTCGCCCTCGCCGTGCCGTTCATCCAGGGCGCGCTGTTCGCGACGATGAACGCCGGGACCGACCTCGCCCGCGACATCCAGACCGGCTTCCTCAACCGGCTCTCGCTGACCTCGCTCCGCGGGTCGGCGCTCCTCGCCGGGCTGCTCTCCGGCATCGTGGTGCTCGGGCTGATCCAGGCCGTCTTCTACGTGGCCGTCGGGCTCGTCGCCGGGGTGCGGTTCGAGTCGGGGCCAGGCGGCGTCGCCGTCCTTCTCGTCTTCTCGTTCTTCGTCTTCCTCGGCTTCGGCGCGCTCGGCTCGTTCCTCGCGCTGCGTACGGGATCGGGCGAAGCGGTGCAGGGCATGTTCCCCCTGCTCTTCGTCTTCCTCTTCATCTCCTCGATGAACACCCCGCGGAACCTCATCGCAGTCGACTGGTTCCGCTTCCTCGCCTCGGTCAACCCCGTCTCGTACCTCATCGAGTGCGTCCGCAGCCTGATCATCACCGGCTGGGACGCAGAGGCGCTCGTGCTCGGCTTCGGCGTCGCGATCGTCATCGCCGTCGTCGCGCTCGCCCTCGCCTCGTGGGCGCTGACCCAGAGGATGACCCGCACGTGAGCATCTGGCCGGTCGCACGGGGCGTCGCCTGGCGCACGCTCCACAACGTCGTCACCACCCCGGCGCTCCTCGTCCCGGGCCTGCTCTTCCCGCTCTTCTTCTTCGTCGCGTTCGCCGGAGGGCTGTCGCAGGTCAGCGAGGTTCCCGGCTTCGACTATCCGGGCGGCTACACGTCCTTCCAGTTCGTCTTCGTCCTGCTCCAGTCGGCCGCGTTCGGGGGGGTCTTCACGGGATTCGGGATCGCGCGGGACTTCGAGAGCGGATTCGGCAAGCGGTTGCTGCTCGCGGCGCCGAACCGGCTCGGGATCCTCCTCGGGTACGCCCTTGCCGCCCTGGGGCGCTGGGCGATCACGGCGACCGTGCTCACCACCGTCGCCCTCGTGGTGGGGATGGACGTCGGCGGCGGGCCGGTCGACGTCGTCGGCCTCTACACGCTCGCCGTCCTGCTCAATGCGGCCGCCCTGCTCTGGGCCGCGGGGATTGCCCTCCGGTTCCGGACGATCCAGGTCGGCCCGCTGATGCAGGTACCGGTCTTCCTGCTCCTGTTCTTCGCCCCGGTCTACGTCCCGCTCGAGCTCCTCGAGCGGGTGGATCGAGACGGTTGCGACCTTCAATCCGATCACGTACGTGCTCGAGGCGGGCCGCGGGCTGATCTCCGGCACGCCGACCGAGGTCGGGCTCGCGTTCGGGCTCGGCCTGTGCCTCGTCGGCGGCTTCCTCCTCTGGGCCGTGCGCGGCCTGCGCAGGGCGGAGGCCGCGGGATAGGGCGCTCCACTGGACCCGCCGACGGCGGCGGTAGGGTGCTCCGGTGAGTCGCGCGGTCTGGCCCGGTGCGCCCTTTCCGCTCGGAGCCACCTGGGACGGCCACGGGACGAACTTCTCGCTCTACAGCGAGAACGCGGCCGGCGTGGAGCTCTGCCTCTTCCACGACGATCGCGAGGAGCGCGTCGAGGTGCGCCAGCAGACCGCGCACACCTGGCACGCCTACCTCCCCGGAGTCGGGCCGGGCCAGCGGTACGGGTATCGCGTGGACGGCCCGTGGCGCACGGACGAGGGTCACCGGTTCAACCCGGCGAAGCTCCTGATCGACCCGTACGCCAAGGCGATCGAAGGCCCGATCGCCTTCGGCCGGGCACGCGTGCTCGCGTACGCGCCGGGCGACGAGGACGTGATCGACGTGGAGGACTCCGGGCCCGCGATCCCACGCTCCGTCGTGGTCGACGGATCGTTCGACTGGGAGGGCGACGTCCATCTCGACCGCCCGTGGGCAGAGACGGTGATCTACGAGCTCCACGTCCGCGGGTTCACGAAGCAGCTGCCGGGCGTCCGCGAGGACCTCCGCGGGACGTATGCGGGGCTCGCCTCCGACGCGGCGATCGGCTACCTCCGCGACCTCGGGGTGACAGCGGTCGAGCTGCTGCCCGTGCATCACATCGCCGACGAGGAGTTCCTCGTCGCGCGCGGGCTCTCGAACTACTGGGGGTACTCGACGATCGGCTTCTTCGCGCCGCACGCCGGGTACGCGGCCACCGGAGCCCGCGGCGAGCAGGTGCGGGAGTTCAAGGGCATGGTGAAGGCGCTCCACCGCGCCGGGATCGAGGTGATCCTCGACGTGGTCTACAACCACACGGCCGAGGGGAGCCACCTCGGGCCGACGCTGTCGTTCAAGGGTGTCGACAACGCGGCCTACTACCGGCTCGAGCCGGGCGACCCGCGGCACTACATGGACTTCACGGGGACGGGCAACTCTCTCAACCCCGTGAACCCGTCGGTGCTGCGGCTGATCATGGACTCGTTGCGCTACTTCGTGACCGACTGTCACGTCGACGGGTTTCGCTTCGACCTGGCCGCCGCGCTCGCCCGGGAGCTGTACGACGTCGACCGGCTCTCCGCCTTCTTCGACGTCATCCACCAGGATCCGGTGCTCAGCCAGGTGAAGCTCATCGCGGAGCCGTGGGACGTCGGCCCCGGCGGATACCAGGTCGGGAACTTCCCGATCCTCTGGTCCGAGTGGAACGGGATGTACCGGGACACGATGCGCGACTTCTGGCGCGGTCACACCGCCGTCGCCGAGTTCGCGCGGCGTTTCACGGGCTCGAGCGATCTCTACCAGGACGACGGCCGGCACCCGTCGGCGTCGATCAACTTCGTCACCTGCCACGACGGCTTCACGCTGCGGGACCTCGTCTCCTACGACCGCAAGCACAACGACGCGAACCTCGAGGGCGGCCACGACGGGACGGACGACAACCGCTCGTGGAACTGCGGCGTGGAGGGCGAGACCGACGATCCCGAGGTCAACGAGCTGCGCGACCGCCAGACCCGCAACATGCTCGCGACGCTCCTCCTCTCGCAGGGGACGCCGATGCTGCTGGCCGGCGACGAGATCAGGCGGACGCAGTCCGGGAACAACAACGCGTACTGCCAGGACAACGAGATCTCGTGGGTCGACTGGGACCTCGACGAGCGCGCCCAGGGAATCCTCCGCTTCACGAGGCGGCTGTTGCGGCTCCGCGCCCAGCACCCCGTCTTCCGCCGCGCGGGATTCCTGACCGGTGAGGAGCGGCAGGGGTCGGGGGCGCCGGACATCTGGTGGTTCCGTCCCGACGGACGCCGGATGACGCTGGCCGACTGGGCTCAGGGCGACTCGTTCGCCCTCGGCGCCTTCCTGAACGGTGCCGAGATCCCGACGCTGACGACCGACGGCGAGCCGGTCACGGACGACTCGTTCATCGTGCTGTTCAACGCCTGGCGCGAGCCCGTCACGTTCGTCCTTCCGCCCACCCGCTTCGGGCGCCGGTGGGGGCACGAGCTGTGCACCGCCGAGCCCGACCTCCCCCCGAACGGGACCGTGCTCCGCGCTCGGGAGGCGGTTGCGGTCGCCGGGCGGGCGCTCCGCGTGCTGCGCCGCGTCGGGTAGCTCAGTCCGCCGCCGGCGGCGGTTGCTTCAGCACGCGCAGGCAGACGTCGACCACGACGGGGTCGAACTGCGTGCCGGCGGCACTCACCAGCCGGCGGAACGCCTCGTCCACGGGGAGCGCCTCGCGGTAGGGGCGGTCGGTCGTCATGGCGTGGAACGCGTCGCAGGCGAAGATGATCCGGGCCTCGAGCGGGATCTCGTCGCCCTTGAGCCCGTCCGGGTAGCCGAGCCCGTCGTAGCGCTCGTGGCAGGCGCGGACGACCGGGCGCACGGCCTCGAGCTGGTCGATCGGCGCAAGGATGCGCTCGCCGAGCTCGGGGTGCTGCTCGATCATCGAGCGCTCCTCGACGGTCAGCGGCCCGGGCTTCATCAGGATGGACGCGGGGATGCCGATCTTGCCGATGTCGTGGAAGAGCGCGCCGAGCTCGACGCGCTTCAGCTGCGTCGCGTCCAGGCCGAGCTCGCGACCCACCTCGATCGACATGTCGCAGATCCAGCGGGCATGCGACGAGGTGTAGGAGTCCTTCGCCTCGAGCGCGTTGGCGAGCGCCTCCACGGTCGAGAGGAACGTGCGCTCGAGCGTCGCGAAGCTGCCGGCGTTGGTGATCGCGAGGCGCGCCTGGCTCGCGATCCCGGCGAGCAGCTCGAGCTCGCGCGAGCGGATGGCCGACTCCGCGACGACGGCCAGCGCGGCGAGGCCCTGGTCGAGCGGGATGAACGCGACCGCATGGACGGCGCTCGCCGCCTCGGTCGCGGCCGCCCGGCCGATCAGCGCCGCCTCCTCGGGCGTCGTCACGAACGGGGCCCCGCGCGGCGCGAACCGCGCCACGAGCTCGGGCGGCAGCGTGCGCCCGTCGAGCTGCGTGTACGCCGTGTCGCCCACCGCGCCGCGGCACACGAGGCCGCCGTCGTGCGTGGGGAGCCAGATCGAGCACCGGCTCGAGCCCATGATCCGCGCGGCGCCGCGGACCACCTGCCTGAGCACCCCGTCCAGGTTCGTCACCGACGAGAGCTCGCGCGTGAGCTCGAGCAGTGCCTTGGCGCTCTCGGCCTCGCGGCGCTGGGACTCGTAGAGGCGCGCATTGACGAGCGCCACGGACACGTGGCCGGCGAGCACCTCGAGGAGCCGCAGCTCGTCCGAGTCGAACTGGTCGAGCCCGAGCTTCGAGACGACGATCACGCCGACGACGGTCGTCCCGTAGCGCAACGGCACCGCGAGCAGGGACTCCTCGATCTGCGTCGTCCCCGGAATGCGGACGCCGATCCCGCAGTTGGCCGCGTCACCGGTGAGGAGCGGCTCGCCGGTCAGCGCGACGTGCCCGGTCACTCCCTCGCCGACCCGCGTCTGCAGGACCTCCATCGCCGAGCCCGCGGCCGTGAGATCTCCGCGGAACGCGACCGGGCGGAGATCGTCGCCGTCGCGGACGAACACGCGGCAGTTGTGGTAGTCGATCAGCAGGCGGAGCTCGTCGGCGATCGTCGCGCCGATCTCCGCCACGTCGTTCAGCCGGCTGAGCTTGGTCGAGACGCCGTGCAGCATCTTCAGGTGCGCGATCGAGCGGAACTCCGCCCTCCGGGAGTCCGCGGTGTCCTCCGGCCGTTCGCGGCCACCCTCCTGGAAGACGACGATCTGGCCCTTCCCGCGCGCCTTCGCGGTCATCATCGCCACCTCGGCGCATGCCACGAGCTCCCGGGGGTTCGCGGCGTGCTCGGGGCCCGACGCGATGCCGACCGAGAGGGTCACCGGCCCGACGGGGGCGAACTCCGCGAACGCGATCTGCTCCTGCACCCGCTCGGTGAGCCGGAACGCGTCGGCCAGGGTGCTCGCCGGCGCGATGATCGCGAACTCCTCACCGCCGATCCGGCACACGCAGTCGGATGTCCGCACCGAGGCGAGGATCACCCGCGCGACCTCGGAGAGGACGTGGTCCCCGGTCGCGTGGCTGTAGACGTCGTTGACGCGCTTGAAGTCGTCGAGGTCGAGCATGACGAGGGCGACCGAGGACTGGGTGCTCGACGCGTCGACGAGCTCGTGCCGCAGACGCTCGTGGAAGGCTCGGTGGTTCCACAATCCCGTCAGCGGGTCGGTCTGTGCCTGGCGCTCGAGCGACGCCCGGATGTGCGCGTTGTCGACGGCGAGCGCGGCGGCGTCCCCGAAGCGGACGGCGAGCAGGAACTCGTCCTCCGTGAACTCCTGGAATCCCGTCCGATAGATGTTGAGCGTGCCCTTGAGGCGGCCACGTGCCACGAGCGGGACGACGATGAGCGACTCGGGGTCCGGCGGAGTGTCGGCGACGAACCGGACACGCGGATCGAGCTCCGCCCGGTTCGCGAGGACGGGCTCGCGGTGCTCGACGGCCCATCCGGTGATCCCGACGCCGTAGGAGAACGGCTCGTCGGCCAGGACCTTCTCCGCGTCGTGCCCCGAGGCGAACACCGCCCGCAGCTCGCGGGTCGCCTCGTTCGCCTCGTAGAATGTGATGTCGTCGAACGGGATCAGCTCCCCGACCGTCGCGGTGATCCGCTTGAGCAGGTCGTCGAGCGACTGCTCGGACAGAAGCTCGTGGAAGACGTCGGCGAGCTTGCGGTACGACTCGACCAGCGGGTCGAGTGCCGCCTCGCCGGCCACGCGGGCCTCACGGCTCGCTGCAGGGATGTTCGACGGAGGGTGCACGGTCCTCTGCGAAAGGATCGGCCGCTCGGGCGCCGTGCTTGAGCGGTTCGACGTTCGAGATCGCGTCGGATCGGGAATGATGTGAACATGGCCGGGCGGATCGTGGTCGGTGTGGACGGAAGCGACGAGGCCGCGGAGGCGCTTCGCTGGGCGGTCGAGGAGGCGAAGCTGCGCGACGCACGGGTCGAGGCGGTGCACGCCTGGGCGTACGTCCCGATGACCACGACCGCCGACTCCGGCCTCGTCCCCCTTGCGTGGACGGAGAGCACGGAGATGCTCGACGCGACGCGCGACGCCGCACAGCGGGTCGCGGAGGACCAGGTCGAGAGCGTCCTCGGAGCCGGGCACGACGTGGCGATCTCGCTCGCCGAGGGCGACGCGTCGGACGCCCTGCTCGAGGCGGCGAAAGGCGCCGACCTGCTCGTCGTCGGCAACCGCGGCCGGGGCGCGCTCCGGGAGGCGCTCTTGGGCTCGACCTCGGGCCGGGTGGCCGATCATGCGCCGTGCCCGGTCGTGATCGTGCGCGCGCACGTCGGCGAGTAGCCGGGGAGGCTGTCGAGCATCGGGGTCCGGCTGCCGATCCGTCTGGTATGACCCGCGCAGGAGACGGCTCCCGGACACGGAACCCCGAGCGCGTGAGACGCGTCCCGGTCGCGCTCGCCGTCCTCGCAGCCCTCGCGCTCGCCGGCCAGGCGCGCGCCGGTGCCTCGGCGGTCGGCAGCGACGTGTGGTTCCTCCGCGACGGCCGCCCGGTGGCCGTGCACCGCGGCGCGCCCGGCGTGCCGGGCATCGTCCGGTCGCTGCTCGCGGGGCCGACGCGACGCGAGCGCGCGCAGGGCCTGCGAACGGCGATCCCCTCGGGGACGGCCCTCCGAGACCTCCGGATCGAGCGGCGGGTCGTCACCGTCGATCTGGCGGCCCGCTTCGTGGCGGGCCGGGACGAGGGGGCCCTGGACGCCCGGGTCGGGCAGCTCGTGCGCACGTTGCGCGCGGTGCCCGGCGTGGTGGGCGTTCGGGTCAGGGTCGAGGGCGGCGTCCCCGTCGGGATCTTCCCGGGCTACGACCTCCGCGGGACCGTGCGGCAGCCGCTCCCCGAAGAGCGCGCGACGAGCCTGCGCGACGTACAGCAGTTGCTCGCCGACCTCGGCTTCATGGCGACCACGGGCGTCACGGGCATACCCGGGGACGAGACGTCGGTCGCGGTGCTCGCCTTCCAGAAGTGGTCGGGCCTGCCACGCACGGGCGTGCTCGACGATCGAGTGAGCGAGGCGCTTGCCCGTGCCGCCCGGCCCGAGCCCGTGCTCCGCCGGCCGGGCAAGCGGGTCGAGATCCTGCTCGGCCGGCAGGTCGCGCTCGCGATCGTCGACAACCGCGTCGAGCGCGTCTTCCACATCTCGTCGGGCGCGTACGGGCGGACGCCGAGCGGTGCGTTCCACGTCTACCGCAAGGAGCGGCTCTCGTGGTCCGTCCCGTTCTCGACGTGGATGCCGTTCGCGAGCTACTTCGTCGGCGGCATCGCGCTCCATGCGTACCCGTCCGTCCCGGCGTACCCTGCCTCGCACGGGTGCGTGCGGATGATGGCCCGCGACGCGCCGCTGATGTACGCCTTCGCGACGTACGGGACGCCGGTCGACGTGATCCGGGAGACGATCGCATGAGACACGCTCGCGCAGTCGCCGCGGCGTCCCTGCTCCTCGTGACGGCGCTGCCGGTGGCGGCGCGCGCCGACGACGTGCCCGTGCCTGCGCCTCAGCCGAGCCGGCTCGTCGTCGCGCTCGGCCTGCAGAGCCCCGTCCTCCAGGCGGGCGTCGTGCGGGGCCACGAGGTGATCCTCGCCCGCGGCTTCGAGGTCGAGCTGGCGCGCGTGCTCGGGCGCAGGCTCGGGAGCCGCGTCGGGCGCTTCGTCTACGTCCCGTCGCAGGCGCGGCTCCTCGCGTCGAGCGGCGGCGGCTGGCAGCTCGCGCTCGGCGGCATCGAGCCGACGCGCGCGTCGCGCGCCGCGGCCGACCTGAGCGTCCCCTACCTGACCACCGACGTCGCGGTCGTCGCGCGCCGCGGCCTCGACCGTCCGAGCCGGCTCGCCGACCTTCGCCCCGCGGTGCTCTGCGCGGTGCGCGGGAGCGACGCCGCCCGGGCCGCCTCGGCGGTGCGCCCCACCCGGGCGCCGCGCCTCGTCGCGGGCACCGAGCGGCTCCGGACGATCCTGCGCACGGGCGCATGCGACGCCGCGCTGCTCCCCGCCGCCGAGGCGGGGCGCTTCCTCGACGGGCGGCGCGGGCTCGGCACCGCCGTCGGCCGGATCGCGCGCGGCAACGGCCTCGTCGTCGCCGTCCCTCGGGGCTCCGGCGTCGACGTTGCGGCGGTCGACCGTGAGCTCCGCCGGCTCCGGCGCGACGGGACGCTCGGCCGCCTCGCACGGACGTGGCTCCGCGTCGACCCGGCCGCGCTGCCGATCCTCCGCTAGCGCTCCGTCCCCTCGGGGGGCGGCTCCGCGTCGCCCGGCCGCGCCCTGCCGAGCCAGAGGATCGTCGCGAGGGTCGCCAGCGGGAGAACGACCGCGCCTGCGACCCAGCCGACCGGTCCGAGGAGCGCAAGGCCGATGATCGCGAGCGGCAGGAGCACGACGAGGCCGACGACGACGGCGAGCGCCTTGGCGAACTCCACAGCCCGAGCGTACGCGGCCGCCGGGCCGGCGGCGCGTACGGATCCGTGGCCGTGCCGGGTGCGCGTCGTCCATAGACTCGTCGGGAAATGGGCCGTCCGGCAAGAGCGACGCATCGGTGACGCGATCGGCGAGCACGAGCAGGGCGCTCGCCGGCGGGGCGCTCGCGGTGCTCCTCCTCGCGCTCGGATGGGCGGTCACGACCGGGCTTCGCGACGACGGGGCTGCCGAGCCGTCGCCGCCCGCCGAGGGCGTGGTCGCCACGAAACCCGCCCCGAAGCCGGCGAAGCCGCGGACGGCGCCGGCGCGGTTCGTGAAGCTGACCGCGGCCGGAGCATTCGACCCGGAGGGCGACGGGCACGAGCGCGACGAGGAGGCGCCGCTCGCGGTCGACGGGAAGCGGAGCACCTTCTGGCGGACGGAGCGGTACTCCCGTTTCTTCAAGTCGGGCGTCGGCCTCGTGCTCGACGCCGGCCGCCCCGTCCGCGTCCGGCAGGTGATCGTCGACAGCCCGACACCGGGCGTGCGGGCCGAGATCCGGCTCGGCGGGTCGGCCGCGGGGCCCTTCACGCGGGTCTCGGCGTCCAAGACGCTGGGTGCGCGGACGGCGTTTCCCGTCGCGAAGCGGTCGGGGCGCTACGTCGTGATCTGGATCACCGCGCTGCCGCCGTCGAGCGCCGGCGAGGTGTCCGAGGTTCGCGTCCGCGCAGGGTGACACCGCTCGCGTAGCCTTGCGCCGTGGAGACGACGCGTCTCGGCGGCTCGGACCTCGACGTGTCGCGCGTCGGGCTCGGCTGCAACAACTTCGGGCGCCGGCTCGACCGCGAGGCCACGCGGGCGGTGATCGACGCCGCGCTCGAGGCGGGGGTCACGTTCCTCGACACGGCCGACGTCTACGGCTCCGGAGACAGCGAGACCTTCATCGGCTCCGCGCTCGGCGAGCGGCGGAGCGAGGTCGTGCTCGGCACGAAGTTCGGCCAGGACGCCGCCGTGCCCGGGCGCGGCGGCTCGCGTGACCACATGCGCCGGGCGCTCGACGCGTCGCTCGCGCGGCTCGGGACGGACGTGGTCGACCTCTACACCTACCACCGTCCCGACGGCGTCACCCCGCTCGAGGAGACGCTCGCCGCGATGCAGGAGCTGGTCGACGAGGGGCGGGTGCGCTGGCTCGGGCTGTCCAACGTCGGCGCGGACGACGTTCGCGCCGCCGCTGCGAGCGGTGTCACCGTCGTCGCCGTCCAGAACCGCTACAGCCTGCTCCATCGCGACGACGACGCCGAGGTGCTGCCGCTCTGCCGTGAGCTCGGGATCGGCTACGTCCCGTACTTCCCGCTCGCGAGCGGCCTCTTGACCGGGAAGTACCGTCGTGGAGAGCCGGCGCCCCCGGGCTCGCGTCTCGCCGGTCGCCCGCTCGACGACCACGAGCACGACGCGGTCGAGAGGCTGGAGGAGGTGGCCGCCGAGCGAGGGCGGACGCTCCTCGAGCTGGCAGTCGGCGGGCTCGCGTCGATTCCCGGCATCGCCTCCGTCATCGCGGGCGCGACGAGCCCCGAGCAGGTCCGTGCGAACGCCGCCGCAGGGGCGTGGCACGCATCCGGTGACGACCTCGACGCGATCGGCCGCGCCGTTTCGTGAGGGCACTCCTCGTCCGCGTCGGGGCTGACTGCACCGAGGCGGGCGGACGCTGGAACGGGCCGATCGAGCGTGCGACGGGCGCGTTCGCGTACGTGCCGATCCCCGAGCCCGAGCCGCTCCGCGACGGGCTCGCAACGCCGTTCTCACGGTGGGCGCCGGCCGTCGAGCAACTGGGGTGTGCGCTGCCGGCGAGGCTCCACGACCGCGCCGCCCACGCCGACCCCGACTTCGCGCACCTCACCTACGGCGACCGGCGCGAGCGCGGGCGACAGATCCGCGAGAAGCTCGGGCCCGGCGACCTGCTCGTCTTCTACGCGGGGCTCCGCGACGTCGGCGACCGGAGGCTCGTGTACGCCCTGATCGGGATTCTCGCGATCGACGGGATCGTCGCCGCCCGTGACCTTCCCCCGGAGCGCTGGGGCGAGAACGCGCACACGCGCCGGTGCGAGATAGGCGAGACCGACGTCGTCGTCCGCGGCCGCCGCGGGGCATCCGGCCGCTTCGAGCGAGGGCTCGAGTTCGCGGGCTACCGCGGGGGCGCGTACCGGGTCTTCCCGGAGCTGCTCGAGCGCTGGGGCGGGCTTCGCGTCCGCGACGGCTACGTGCAGCGGAGCGCACGGCTCCCCGAGCTCCGCCGGCCGGAGCGGTTCCTCACGTGGCTCGCCGAGCAGCGCGTCGCGCTCCTGGCCCGCGACAACTGACGCTCGTCTACGCGGTGGGCTCGGGCGGAGCCGTGCGGGCCAGCCGGTCGCGGAGCGTGGTCGCGAGCGACGCCGACGAGCGCTGGTCGGTCGCCGCCTGGATCGCGGCGGCGCGCTCGTGCCAGAGGTCGGCCTCGAGGCGGTCGATCTCCTCGATGAGCATCTGGATCGCCCGCCCCGCTGCGCGGAGCTCGTCCCGGTCACTGGACTGCAGACCGTCGCCCCAGGTTCGGAGCATCTCGATCCGCTCCTCGTCGAGCCGCTCGACCACCGGATGAGCCTATAACCCTCGCGGCCGGGAAGGACTGGCCGAAGGGGTCGGGTTCGACTCGCGCTAGGTCCGGTCCCGTCTAGCGGACCGGGCGGATCGCGCCCGTTGGTGACGAGGCGCAGCGCCACGCCGGCCTCGGGCGAGAAGACCTCGACCTGGTACGCGTCCTCGGGGTACGCGAGGTGCACGTTCGTCGGCACCGCGGGGTCGTAGACGGCGAGGCCGCCGCCCGCGAGGTCGATCGTCTTCGCGTTCGGGCTCTTCGACGCGGCCTGGATCTCGGCGAAGCCGTTCGCGCGGGCGTACGTCGCCACCGTGAGATGGGGCTGCAGGTCGCCGGCCGCCGTGCCCTTCGGCAGGTAGCGGACGAACGAGGTCACGCCAGGCACCTGGGAGAACTCGAGCCGCGTCCCCGCTCTCGGTCCCGCCCAGTAGAGGGGGACCGCGCTCGCCGCCGCGGCGGCGCGAAGCTGTGCGACCGTCTGGATACTGGGCCGGCTCGCCGCCTCTGGCGCCGGCGTCACCGCCGGGATCGTCGAGGTGACGCCCGGCTCCGACGATTCGGACGAGTCGTCGAAGCGGCCGACCAGCACCCAGACGACCAGCCCAGCGGCGACTGCCAGCGCGACGACCGCACCGAGCCTGACGGCCGGGCGGGAGCCCCGCACCGGACGTCGGGGGGCGGGCCGAGTGTCGGGCTCCGATGCGTCCCCGGCGTCCATCCGCGGACGAGCATAGCGGCGGGCATCGACGGAAGGCGTCCGCCTGCGGAAGAAGAATGAGCTTCTCGTCGGGCGTTCGTCCCGGAACCCCGCCGCCCCTTCCCCGATGACGACGAGCAGGAGCCGATCCGGAGCCGAGTCCCCGCTGCCGCGTCGCGGCCGATTGCGGCCGTCCTTGCGAGCGGTTAGCGTTCCTACCGTGAGCTTCCGCGCGGGAAGCACGCGTGGGTGGCGGCTTCGGCCCGCGCCGACGACGGCACGGCTTGGCACGACGGCCCTCGCGGCCGCCGTGGCAGCCGGCGCCCTCCTCACCGGTCTCCCCGCTCCCGCTGCCGCTGCAGCTGCCGCCAAGCCGAGGTACATCGCATGCATCGAGCTCACGGGCGGTCCGGCAACCCGGCGTGACCTCAAGCTGCGAGTGGGGGCCTGCACGAAGAACGAGCGGCGCATCGCATGGCCGCCCGGCACCGTCGGTCCAGCCGGTCCTGTAGGGCCGACCGGCTCGACTGGCCCGACCGGCCCTGGGGGTGCGGCGGGAGCGCCGGGGGCCGCCGGTTCACCTGGCCCTGCCGGCCCTGCCGGCCCGGCTGGCCCGGCTGGTCCGGGACCGACGGGCCCGGCGGGACCGACAGGCCCGACCGGCCCACAGGGCACGACAGGAGCCGCCGGGGCGACGGGTGTCACCGGCCCTGCCGGTGCGGCAGGCGCCACGGGGCCGCAGGGTGCGCCGGGGGCGGACGGTGCGACCGGCGCGACAGGCCCACAAGGCCCGACGGGTGATACCGGGGCGACCGGTGCGACGGGGCCGACGGGGCTTCAGGGTCCGATCGGGCCTACGGGGCCTGCCGGAGCGACCGGCCCGACGGGTGCGACCGGGGCGACCGGGGCGACCGGTGCGACGGGGCGACGGGGCTACGGGTGCGACCGGGGCGACGGGCAGTACGGGCGCGACCGGGGCGACGGGCTCGACGGGTGCGACGGGTCTTCAGGGCGCGACTGGTGCGACGGGGGCGACGGGTGCGACCGGTGCGACCGGGGCAACCGGTGCGACAGGGCCGACACGGCGCGACAGGCGCCGACGGGTGCGACGGGGCTTCAGGGTCCGATCGGGCGCGACGGGTGCCGACCGGCGCGACCGGCGCCGACGGGTGCGACCGGTGCGACAGGCGCGACGGGCTCGACCGGTGCGACCGGTGCCACAGGGCGCGACCGGCGCGACAGGCGCGACCGGGGCTACTGGCTCGACGGGTGCGACCGGTGCGACCGGCGCGACGGGCTCGACCGGGGCAACCGGTGCCACAGGGCCGACAGGCGCGACAGGCGCGACGGGTGCGACGGGGCCGACGGGACTTCACGGGTCCGACGGGCCGACCGGGCGCGACCGGAGCGACCGGCGCGACGGGTGCGACAGGTGCGACCGGCGCGACAGGCGCGACGGGCTGCGACAGGGGCGACCGGGGCGACGGGAAGCGACGGGCGCGACCGGGGCTACCGGTGCCGACGGGTGCGACCGGTGCGACGGGCGCGACGGGCGCGACGGGTGCGACCGGTGCGACCGGTGCGACCGGCGCGACGGGTGCGACCGGTGCCACGGGCGCGACGGGTGCGACGGGCGCGACCGGGCTCGACGGGTGCGACCGGCGCCACGGGGCCGACCGGCGCGACCGGCGCCGACGGGTGCGACGGGCGCGACCGGTGCGACCGGTGCGACGGGTGCCGACGGGTGCGACCGGGCCGACGGGCGCGACGGGCGCGACCGGGGCGACGGGTGCGACCGGCGCGACGGGCGCGACCGGCGCCGACGGGCGCCACGGGTGCGACCGGTGCCGACGGGGGCGACGGGTGCGACGGGTGCGACGGGCGCGACTGGCCCGACGGGGAGCGACAGGCGCGACGGGTGCGACCGGCGCAACCGGCGCGACGGGTGCGACCGGCGCCGACGGGTGCGCCAGGTCCGACCGGCGCCACAGGGCGCAACTGGGCCCGACTGGGGCGACGGGCGCCACCGGTCCGACGGGGAGCACGGGTTCGACCGGTGCGACAGGGTCGACGGGCGCGACGGGCGCGACGGGCGCGACGGGCGCGACGGGACACGACGGGCGCGACCGGCGCCACGGGCGCGACGGGCGCCACGGGCGCCGACGGGTGCGACGGGTGCGACGGGCGCCGACCGGGGCCACGGGTCCGATCGGGCCTACCGGGCGCCACGGGGGCGACCGGGGCGACTGGGCCAACTGGCGCGACCGGCTCGACAGGGGCAAGTGGGACGACCGGCCCGACGGGGCCGACAGGCGCCACGGGCCCGACAGGACCGACGGGGCTCCAGGGGCCGATCGGTGCGACCGGTCCGCAAGGAGTGACCGGCGCGACCGGAGTCGCAGGCGCGACCGGGGCAGCGGGCGCGACCGGTTCGCAACGGGCGCGACCGGCGCGACCGGGGCGCAGGCGCGACTGGGGCAGCGGGCGCGACCGGGGCAGCGGGCGCGACCGGGCAGACGGGCGCGACCGGCGCGACCGGGCAGACGGGCGCGACCGGCGCGCAGGGGATCCAGGGGGCGACGGGTGCTCAAGGCCCGCAAGGCCCTCAGGGGCCAATCGGACCGCAGGGCCCGGCTGGTCCGCAGGGCCCGGCCGGCGTGCAGGGTCCTGCCGGGCCGACCGGCCCGACGGGTGCGACCGGGCCGGGTTCGCTGACGGGCCTGCTCACCATCGTGACCGTCGCGGCGCCCGGCGGCGGGACGAATGCCCTCACCGCGACGTGCCCCGGGTCGAACCCGAACGTCGTCGGCGGCGGCTTCTCGGGCCTCCCAGGGGGGTTGCTCGAACCCGACCCGACCGGAAGCTTCCCGAGCGCCGGGAACGCATGGCGGGTCACGATCTCGGGAAGCATCAGCGGCTGGAGCGTCTACGCCGTCTGCTCGAAGTAGCGGCGGCCACGAACGCGCCGCGCGCCTACCGCTGCTGCTGCTGCTGCCAGACGTCGTAGTAGCGCCCTCGGTCGACCAGCCGGAAGGGAGCCGGCGGCACGCCGCCCGTCGCGCGGAGCAGCACGAGCGTCCGGTAGACGCGGACGGTCTCCGGTGCGAACGCGTCGATCGGGGCGGTCTCGCCCTTGGCGAGCAACCGTGCCGTCCCCGAGCGGCACCAGGCGCCGGCGTAGCTCGGAGGCGCCCTCGGGGTCGAGGCGCCGAAGGAAGTGGCGGACGCCGTAGGCTGGTACTCGGTCATGAGCGCCGGTTCCGTCTCCGGCGAAGCGCTTGCCGATCGACTCGAGCTCGGCGAGCTGCCCGTAGGGCGCCAGCGAGGCATCGGTCGCCGCGAGCCCGTTCGACCATGCCACGCCGCCGACGAGAGCGATCAGCAAGAGTGACCCCTCGAGCCTGCGGCCACGCTCCACGAGGGCCGCACCCGCGACGAGTGCCGTGAGGAGGATCGCCGGCGAGGCGGCCGCGAGCGCCTTTCGCCTCGATCCACGGCCCCGAGGACACGACGAACGTCAACGCCCCGGTCAGAGCCGTCCCGAGGAGCAGGAGCATCCGCCACGCTCGGTGCCGAAACGCAACGAAGGCGCCGGCGACGCACGCGGCCACCGCGAGCGCGACCAGGACGGCGGTCGCCCGGGTGTTGCCCGGGTCGACGCGGAAGTCGGAACTCGGCCAGATGCCGGCGAGCTGCCAGAGGCGGAGCGGGCGGAGCAAGTTGCCCATGTCGTCCGCCCCGCGCGCGACATCGGCGGCGTTGTCGAAGAACGCTGGCCCCGCAGCGAGCGCGGGAATCGCCAGGAGCGAACCCGACGCCGACGCCGACCCCGAGCTGCCTCCAGCTGCTGCGGCGCCACGCGACGACGCCGGCGGCGATGAGCGAGCGGGACGAGCCAGATGGCACCGGCCGCGCTGAGCGCATCGAGCAGGGCGGCGCCCGCGCACCGCCGGAACGATCGCGGCCCTTGGCGCCGGACCGCCAGAGCAGCGGCACCGTCGCAGCGAGCAGAGCGAGCGATGGCCGAGGCGAAGATCTCCTTGACGCCGCCCCAGAGCGCGTAGCCGTACAGGAGCGCGGACGCCGCCGCCGTGACGGCGAGCAGCGGCCCGCAGCCATCTGCGACCGGACGACCTCGCCGGCGAGCTCGTACAGGCCGAGCGCGAGGAGAGCCGCGAGGAACGACAGGTAGGGCTGCCACGTCCATGCCGGGTCGACGCCGACGATGCGCGTAAGGCCGAGGGGCAGGAGGCTGCCGATCGGGATAGCCGTCACCCAGCCACAGCGTCAGCATCGCCTCGTAGGTGGACGGGGCGAGCCCGGTGACGCTCGTTCCGTGCTCCAGCGTCCAGTCGAGCATCCCGAGCGACGTCGCCGTGTCGTCGAGCTTCACGTAGCCTGCGAACGTCGGCGTCACCGGACGGCGAGGACGGGCGCGCCGAACGCGACGTAGGTCGTCGCCGCGACCCGGCTGCCGCCCAGCCGTCGAGCCGCGCGCGCATTGTGCGGGGGCCGGCTGGCGGCGATCCCGGCCGTCCGCGAGCGCGACGACGAGGGGGACGGCGAGCTCCGGCTGTCGCATCGAGCATGACCGCGAGGTTCATGGCGACGACAGCCGTCGCCAGACCGGTCGGGAGCAGGAGCGCGATGGGGAGGCGCACGCCGGCGACGCGCTCGAGCAGAAGGCCGCATCCGAGCGACACGGCTCCGAGCACCGCCGGAAACACGAGCCAGGCAACCGCGAACGTCAGACTGCCGCTCCCCGCCCGCCCATAGACTGTCGGCTTTCCCGACACCATCGACCAGCGGGCCGCGCGAAACCGGTGGCGCACTCATCGGCGCGCTCGTCCGCCGGCGCGAGCACGCGCGTGATCGTACCGTGCGTATCCGCGAGCGCTGCCGCTCGCCGGGCAGACCGGCATGCTCGTCTACATGAACGGGGAGCCCGAATCGCCCGCAGCGCCTCGAGCTGCGCCTCGGACGCCGGGGGCCTCTCGAGCGAGGAGGCCGGCCGCCTGCTCGCAGAGCGTGGCCGGGCCGAGCCGCGCCGCTCGAGCCGCTCCTACGCGAGCATCGTCCGCGCCAACGTCTTCACGGTCTTCAACCTGATCCTCGCCGTCGCGGGCGCGCTGACGCTCGCGTTCGGCGACGTGGCAGGACGCGCTCTTCCTCGGGATCCTCGTCGCCAACTCGGCGATCGGGATCACGCAGGAGGTGCGGGCGAAGCGCGCGCTCGACCGGCTCGCCGCGCTCGTCGCGCCGACCGCGACCGTCGTGCGGGACGGGGAGCCGCGACAGCTGCCGCGTCGAGGAGGTGGTCGTCGGCGACCTGGTCCTGCTCGAGCCGGGCGACCAGCTCGTCGCGGACGGCACGCTCGCGGCGAGCGAGCGGGCTCGCGCTCGACGAGTCGATCCTCACCGGGGAGTCGGACTCCGTCGCCGCAGCCCCGGCGACGAGCTGCGCTCCGGCTCGTTCGTGGCCGAGGGGTCGGGCGCGCTACGTGGTCACCGCGGTCGGCGACGCGAGCTACGCGGAGAGGGTCGACCGGCGAGGCGCGCGCGCTTCCGGCATCCCCGCTCGCCGCTCGAGCGGGCGATCAACCGGCTCCTGTATCGTGCTCGTCGCGGCGATGGTCCCGCTCGGCGCGCTGCTCGGCTACGCGCTCTGGGATCGCCAGGCGCACCGCCCGGCGAGGCCGTCACGACGGCCGTCGCGGCCGTGGTCACGCTCGTGCCGGAAGGGCTGATCCTGCTCGCCAGCCTCACCTTCGCCGTCGTCGGCGGTGCGGATGGCGCGGCGGGGGGCGCTGACGCAGCAGCTGAACGCGCTCGAGTCGCTCGCCTCGGTGGACGTCGCTCTGCCTGGACAAGACGGGGACGCTGACCGAGGCCGAGCTGCGGGTCGCCGAGGTCGTGCCCGCGGGAGCGACGGGAAGAGCTCGAGGAGGCGCTCGGCGCGCTTCGCCGCGAGCGCAGGCGTTCGGAACACGACGCTCGCGTGCGATCGGCGGGCGCTTCCCCGGCGGTGCGCGTGCTCTCGAGCAGGAGGTGCCGTTCTCCTCGCGGCGGCGTTGGAGCGGCGCGCGCTTCGGCGGCGTGACATACGTGCTCGGGCGCGCCGGAGCTGCTGCCGCTCGGCGGCCTCGCCGCCAGGGCGGAGGAGGAGGCGCGCGCGGGCCGGCGCGTGCTGGCGTTCGCCCGCACGGCGGCGCCGTTCCCGCGATTCCGAGGACGGATCGCCCCCGGCGCTCGAGCCACTCGGGCTCGTCGTGCTCGGCGGAGCGCCTGCGCGCGCACGCCCGCGAGACGGTCGAGTTCTTCCACGCCCAGGGCGTCCGCTTGAAGGTGCTGTCCGGCGACCGCCCCGAGACGGTCGCGGCGATCGCCTCCGACGTCGGCATCCCCGTCGACGGGGGGCCGGTGGACGGCCGCGCGCTCCCCGCCGGCCGGGCCGAGCTGCAGGCGCTCCTGCGCGAGCGGAGCGTCATCGGGCGCATCTCGCCGGACGACAAGCGGCGCGTGATCGAGGCGCTGCGCGACGACGGCCACTACGTCGCGAATGGTCGGCGACGGCGTCAACGACGTGCCCGGGCTGAAGGCCGCGCGGCTCGCGATCGCCCAGGGGAGCGGCGTCGCAGATGGCGCGCAGCGTCGCCGACCTCGTGCTCGTCGAGAGCGACTTCGAGGTCGTGCCGGCGCTCGTCGGCGAGGGGCGCCGGATCCTCCGCAACCTCCAGCGGGTCACGAAGCTGTTCGTCTCGAAGGCGGCGTTCGCGGCGTTCCTGATCCTGTCCGTCGGGATCACGCCGACCGCCTATCCGCTGCTGCCGCGGCACCTCACGCTCGGCGCGTCGCTCGCGATCGGGATCCCGGCCTTCTTCCTCGCGCTCGCGCCGAGCGCCGGGCCATTCCGGCTCGAGGGCTTCCTGCGCGGAGTCTTCCGGTTCGCGGTGCCTGCCGGGGCCGCCGTCGGGTTCGGCGTCCTCTCGAGCTACCTCGCCGCGCTCGAGGTCGTCCACCTGTCGCTCCTCGAGGCACGTACCGTCGCGACCACGGTGATGGTGGTCGTCGGCTGGTACCTCATCGTCGCGCTGGAGGGCTCGGGCAAGCTCCGCGGTGCGGCCGTCGTGACCATGTGCCTCGCGCTGGCCGCGGTCTACGTGGCGGTCCTGCTCGTGCCGTTCGCCCGCGACTTCTTCGCGCTCGCCGCGCCGAGCCTCGCGATCGTCCTCGTCGCCGCGGGAGGCTGCTTCGTCGCGATCGGTGGCCTCGTGCTCACCTCCGACGAGTTCATCCCCGGACGAGGCGGCACGGGACCGTCCGCGTAGCGTCAGCCGCCGCGGACGACGAGCACCGAGCAGTGCGCCTCGTGGGCGACACGCTCCGAGACGCTTCCGAGCGCGCGGGCGCCGTGCGTCCCGCGGCTGCCGACGACGAGCAGGTCGGCGTGGCGCGCGGCGGCGACGAGACCGTGGGCCACGCGGCCCTCGCCGACCGTCAGCGCCTCGACCGTCGCACCGAAGCGCGGCACCAGCTCGCGCGCGGCCTCGAGCGCCGCGTCGGACTCGGGGGAGCCGTCGATGCCGACCAGGACCGCCTGCGGCGCCCAGGCGCCCTCCGCTCGCGCCCGGGCGACGAGCACCGAGCACGGCGCGCGGTGCAGCACGCGGGTGGCGACGCTGCCGAGCGCGATGCCCGCGACCCTGCCGAGCCCGCTCGTCCCGACGGCGACGAGCCCGGCGCCCTCGGCGGCGACGGTCTCGAGCAGGCACGTCGCCGGCGGGCCGGCGACCTCGACCGCATCGACGTCCGGCGCGTGCCGAAGCACGGTGCGCGCGGCCGCGAGGGCGGCCAGCGCGGCCCGATCGAGCTCGTCCGCCTTCTCGAGCGCCCGCCGCGCGGCGTGGATCGCGGTCGGCGCGATCTGGAAGTGGATCGTGTCGCTCAGGTCGACGGCGGAGACCAGCACGAGGCGCCCTCCCGGCGCGAGGAGGACGTCGGCCTGCCGCGCGGCCTCCATGCCCTCGGCCGCCCCGTCCACGCCGCAGACGATGCGCTCGAACATCCCTGGACTCTATGCGGCCACGCCTCAGCAGATCCGCGGCAGCGGGTCGCCGACGAGGAGGTCGACGATGCGGCTGCCGCCGAGGGTGGTGTCGAGCACGACCATCCCCTCGGGCTCGTCCTCGATCGAGCCGACCTCGACCGCGTCGGCACCGAGCGGGTGGGTGCGCAGCGCCGCGAGCGCGTCGCCGGCGGCCTCCTCGGCGACGACCGCGACGAGCTTGCCCTCGTTCGCCACGTAGAGCGGATCGATGCCGAGGATCTCGCACGCCGCGGCGACGGTGGGCCGCACCGGGAGCGCGGCCTCCCGGAGCCGCACGGCGAGCCCGGACTGCAACGCGAGCTCGTTGAGGGCGGTCGCGATGCCGCCTCGGGTCGGGTCGCGCATCCAGCGCAGCGCGGCGCCGAAGCCGAGGAGCCTCTCGGTCAGCTCGTGGACGGGCGCGGTGTCGCTCGAGACGTCTCCCTCGAGATGCAGGTCGCCGCGGGCGATCATCACCGCCATGCCGTGGTCGGCGAGCGTTCCCGAGAGGAGGATGCGGTCGCCGGCGCGCACCGACGCAGGGACGAGCTCGAGGTCGTGCTCGAGCACCCCGACGCCCGACGTGGTCACGTAGAGGCCGTCGGCCTTTCCCCGCTCGACGACCTTCGTGTCGCCCGCGGCCACGAAGACGCCGGCCCGACGAGCCGCCGCCGCCATCGACCGCACGATCCCGCGCAGCTGCTCGACCGGCAGCCCCTCCTCGAGCACGAGCCCGGCGGCCAGCCACAGCGGGCGGGCGCCCGCGACGGCGAGGTCGTTGACGGTGCCGTTCACCGCGAGCTCGCCGATGTCGCCGCCGGGGAAGACCAGCGGGCGGACGACGTAGCCGTCGGTCGTCAGCGCGATCCGCCCCGCCGGCGGCGAGACGATCGCGCTGTCGCCGAGCGGGGCGAGCGCGTCGTTGCCGAGCTCCTGCAGGAAGAGCGCCTCGACGAGGTCGCGCGTCGCCTTGCCGCCTGCCCCGTGGGCGAGGGTGATGCGCTCGTCGCGCAGGACCGGCCTGCGCCGGCGGGCAGTGTCAGGCACCGACCGGGGATTCCTCGCGCGGGCGGCGCAGGCGGCCGTAGGAGAAGAACGCCGCGCATGCGCCCTCGCTCGACACCATGCACGTCCCGAGCGGGCGCTCGGGCGTGCACGCGGTTCCGAAGACGCCGCACTCCCACGGCTTGATCTGGCCGGTCAGCACGTCGCCGCACCGGCATGCCTTCGGGTCCTCGATCCGGGCCCCCGGAAGGGCGAACAGCCGCTCGGCGTCGAGGTCGGCGAACGTCTCCCGGAGACGGAGCGCGCTCAGCGGCAGCACGCCGAGGCCACGCCACTCGAAGTCCTCGCGCGGCTCCATCGTCTCGGCGATCGCGGCGACGGCGCGGGCGTTGCCCTCGCGCCGGACGACGCGCGTGTACTGGTTCTCGACCTCGCAGCGCCCCTCCGCCCGCTGCCGGAGCAGCATCGCGATCGACTGCAGCAGGTCGACCGGCTCGAACGCCGAGACGACCACCGGCCGGCCGTACTCCTCGGGGATGAACCGGTACGCGTCGGTGCCGATCACCGACGAGACGTGGCCGGGGCCGATGAACGCGTCGACGCGCAGGCCCGGCGTCTCGAGGATCGCGCGGAGCGGCGGCTCGATGAGGACGTGGTTGCAGAACACGGAGAAGTTCGGCGTCCCCTCGGCGCGGGCGCGGAGGAGCGTGACCGCGGTCGCGGGCGCCGTCGTCTCGAAGCCGATCGCGAAGAAGGACACGTGCGCGGTCCGGCTCCTGCGCTGCGAGCGCGAGCGCATCCAGCGGTGAGTAGACCATCCGAACGTCCGCGCCGCGCGCCTTCGCCTCGAGCAGCGAGCCCCGCCCGCCGGGCACCCGCAGCATGTCGCCGAAGGTCGCGAGCGTGACGCCGTCGGTCTCGGCGAGCGCGATCGCGTCGTCGACGCGGCCCATCGGGATCACGCACACCGGGCACCCCGGCCCGTGCACCAGCTCGACCTCGGGCGGGAGCAGCTCCTCGAGCCCGTGCCGGTAGATCGCGTGCGTGTGGCCGCCGCACACCTCCATCACCCGCAGCACCTCGCCCGGCGTGACGAGCGAGCGGATCTCGGCGGCGAGCCCGCGCGGCCACCGCGGGGTCGCGGTACTCGTCGACGTACCTCACGGTGCCTCCTCGAGCCGCTCGAGCGCGATGCCCGCGTGGCAGAGGAGGACGTCGCCCGGGCCGCGCGTCGGGCACGAGGTCGATCGCCACGCGCCCGATCTCCTCGTCGACGGCGATCACGGCCTCGAGCCCCTCGACGGAGCGCACGCGGGCCGCCACGGCCTCGTCGGAGCACGTGATGCACTCGAGGAGCTCGTCCCGATTCACCACGAGCTCTCCGTCCTGCGGGGCGCTCACGTCACCGTCCCGTGGCGGATCTCGTCCAGCTCCTGCTGCAGCTCGGCGCCGCGGCGCAGGAGCGCGAGCGTCTCCTGCGCGTCTGCCTCGTCGATCCGCGCGAGCGCGAAGCCGACGTGGACGAGCACCCAGTCTCCCGGCTCGACGGGGGCGCCCGGCTCGTCGACGAGCGCCACGCTGACGGAGCGGCGCACGCCCGAGATGTCGACGGTCGCGAGCCCGGCCAGCCGGTCGGGGATGTCGACGACCTGGCCGGGAATCCCTAGGCACATGCCAGTCTCGCTGCGGCCACTGCCGCCTGACCGTAACTGACCCCGCCGTCGTTCGGGGGAACGGCCGCGTGGGAGAGGACGCGGAAGCCTCTCCGCTCGAGCCGGCCGCGGAGCGATCCGAGCAGGCGCAGGTTCTGCATGCACCCTCCGGAGAGAGCGACGGTTCCGGGGCCGCCGGCGTCCACGCAGGCGGTCGCGAACGCGGCGGCGACGCCCTCGTGGAAGGCTGCGGCGATCTCCGCACGCACGCGGCCGGCCGCCAGGTCGTCGTACGCCGCCGCGACGAGCTCCGCGCCGAGGATCACGCCACCCGCGATCGCGCACGCGTATGCCTCGGCCTCGACGTCGCCTGCGAGGTGCTCCAGCTCGACCGCGGCCTGCCCCTCGTAGGAGATCCGCTCGCGCACCGCGAGCAGCGCGGCACAGGCGTCGAACAGGCGTCCGGCGCCGGACGACAACGGGGCGTTGACGGCAAGGCTCTGGCGCACGAGCTCCCAGCGCTCCCACGGCACCGGCCGGCCCGCGCGCTCGAGATGCGCGGCGGCGACGCGCCACGGCTCGCGCACCGCGGCCTCGCCTCCGGGGAGCGGCAGCGGCTCGAGGTGCGCGACGCGCTCGAAGCCCGCGAGGTCGCAGCGGAGGACCTCGCCGCCCCAGATCGTCCCGTCGGTTCCGTAGCCGGTGCCGTCGAGCACGACCGCGAGGGCCGGCCCCGTCTCGCCGTGCTCGGCCAGGCAGGCAGCCGCATGGGCATGGTGGTGCTGCACCTCGACCACCGGCAGGCTCTGCGCGAAGGCCCAGCGCGTCGAGAGGTAGTCGGGGTGCAGGTCGCACGCGATCGCGGCAGGCTCGACGCCGAGCATCTCGAGCCACAGCGCGAGGTCGTGCCGGAACGCGGCATGCGCCTCCTCGCCGGTCAGGTCGCCGAGATGCGAGGAGAGGAACGCCTCGGCGCCGCGCGCGACGCAGAACGTGCTCTTCAGCTCGGCGCCGGCCGCGACGATCGGGCGCTCGAGCGGCACCGGCAGCGCGAGCGGGGAGGGGGCGTAGCCCCGCGAGCGGCGCATCGGGAACGCACGCGCGGACGACGGAGTCCTCGCAGCGGCGGTGGATCGGCCGGTCGTGGGCGAGGAACAGGTCCGCGACGTCCCCGAGTCGGCGCCGCGCCTCGCCGTCGTCGAACGCGATCGGCTCGTCGGTGCGGTTTCCGCTGGTCAGCACCAGCGGGAGAGCGGTGTCGGCCGCGAGCAGGTGGTGCAGCGGGGTGTAGGGGAGCATGAGGCCGAGCCACGGCGTCCCCGGGGCGACGGACGGCGCGACGGCGGTGTCCGGCCGTCTCCGCACGAGGACGATCGGCCGCGCGGGGGACCGGAGCAGCTCGAGCTCCGCCGGCGTCGGCTCGGCGAGCGCGAGCGGGTCGTCCGTCATCACCGCGAGTGGCTTCTCCTCGCGTCCCTTGCGCCGCGCGGAGCCGGGCGACGGCGCCCTCGCTCGTCGCGTCGCAGGCCAGGTGGTAGCCGCCGAGCCCTTTCACCGCGACGATCGCGCCGTCGCGCAGCGCGGCGACTGCCTCCTCGAGCGGCCGCGACAGGCGTGGTCCGCAGACGGGGCACGCGATCGGCTCGGCGTGGAAGCGGCGGTCCGTCGGGTCCTCGTACTCGCGCCGGCAGTCGCGGCAGAGCGGGAAGCCGGCCATCGTCGTGTTCGCCCGGTCGTAGGGGACGCGCACGACGATCGTGAGGCGCGGCCCGCAGTTCGTGCAGTTGACGAAGGGGTAGCGGTAGCGCCGGTCGGTCGGGTCGAACAGCTCGCGCAGGCAGTCGTCGCACGTCGCGACGTCGGGCGGCACGATCGCCGACGCGGCCGCCGCCGCGGCTCGCGCACGACGGCGAACGTCGCGCTCGCCGACGGGCTGGACGACCTCTGCCGCGACCGAGGTGACCCGAGCGAGCGGCGGCGCCTCGTTCCGGAGGGCGCGGGCGAGCGCATCGAGCGCGGCCGGCGGGCCTTCGGCCTCCACGACGACGCCCTCGCCGTCGTTCCACACACGACCGCCGAGACCGGCGCGCGTGGCGATCCGGTGGACGAAGGGGCGGAAGCCGACGCCCTGCACGACGCCGCGCACGCGGATCCTGCGCCGCTCGACCGTGTCCGGGAGCGTGTGGCTCACAGAGGGATGCTGCCGCGCCGGCGCGATCGGCGCAACGTGCCGTCCCCGTGCAGCGCGTGCGGGAATGCCGCATCATCGGCAGGACGCCTACGGATGCGGACGGACCGGCCGGTCGTCATCCTGGGCACGAGGCGACGACGTGGGCGAGCTCCACACTCCAGAGGCCGACACGTACCTGATGGGCCCCGACGGGCTCGACGTCCTCGTCGAGGCGCTGCGCGCGCGGGGCTATCGCGTGGTCGGCCCGACGCGTGCGGGACGGCGCGATCGTGCTCGACGAGATCGCATCCGCCCGACGAGCTGCCCGCACGGCTGGACGGCGCATCAGGAGGCCGCGCACGTACCGCGTCGAGCGGCGCGACGACGAGGCGCGTGTTCGGCTGGGCCGGTCGGCCCGCACTCGTGGAAGCGGTAGCTCCTGCCCGTCGCGCGTGCGCCTCTGGCGGGCGGCGGCGGCCGACGGCGCGGCGCCGGTGATCGTCGGAGGAGCCGCCGCCCGACCGGCCGCTCGCGCTGCTCGGCGTGCGCTCGTGCGACCTGCACGCGATCGCGATCCAGGACCGCGTCTTCCTCGAGGGCGCCTACGTCGAGCGCGACTACGCCGCTCCGCCGCGAGGGCGCGTTCCTCGTCGCCGTCAACTGCGGCGACGCCGGGCGGCACGTGCTTCTGCGTCTCGATGGGCACGGGCCCGCGCGCCGAGAGCGGCTTCGACCTCGTCGCTGACCGAGCTGCTCGACGGCGGGCACCGCTTCCTCGTCGAGGCGGGCTCGGAACGCGGCGCCGAGGTGCTCGCCGGCGCTCGGCGGCGCGGAGGCGACGCAGGCCGACGTCGACGCGTCGCGCGCAGGGTGACCCGACGACGCCGAGGCGCGATGGGCCGGCACGCTCGAGACGGCGACCTGCGCGACCTGCTCGCGCGCGAACCTCGACCACCCGCGCTTCGCCGAGGTCGCCGACCGCTGCCTCACCTGCGGCAACTGCACGCTCGTCTGCCCGACCTGCTTCTGCACCTCGGTCGAGGACGTCAACGTACTCTCGGAGGACGGCGATCGGCCGAGCGCTGGCGCAGCTGGGACTCCTGCTTCTCGGTCGACTACTCGCTACATCCACGGCGGCGCCGTCCGGCCCTCGTCCCGGGCGCGCTACCGCCAGTGGCTCACGCACAAGTTCGGCACCTGGGTCGACCAGTTCGGCACCTCGGGGTGCGTCGGCTGCGGGCGCTGCATCACCTGGTGCCCGGTCGGCATCGACGTCACCGAGGAGCTGGCCGCGATCCGGGCGACCGACGGGGAGGTCGACCATGCAAACGCTTGACGAGCTCGTCGCGAGAGCCCGGTCTTCGCCGGGCTCGACGCGGAGCGACCTGGAGCTGATCGCCGGCTGCGGGCACATCGAGGCCTTCGACGGAGGGCGAGCGCCTCTTCCGCGAGGGCGACGCCGGCCGAGACGTTCTACCTCGTCCGCCGCGGCCGGGTCGCGCTCGACGCGCACGTGCCCGAGCCGCGGCGACGTCGTGATCGAGACGCTCGAGCCGGGCGAGGTCGTCGGCTGGTCGTGGCTCTTCGCGCCCTACCGCTGGCACTTCGACGCGCGGGCGGTCGAGGACGCGGGCGTGCGTCGCCTTCGACGGCGCCTGCCTGCGGGGCAAGTGCGAGGCCGACCACGCGCTCGGCTACGAGCTGATGCGGCGCTTCGCGCAGGTGATGATCGACCGGCTGCAGCACGCGCGCGCGCGCCTCCTGGACGTGTATGGCGACGGTCGGCGCAGCTGAGGCGCCGCGCCCGCGGGCGCGATGACGCCGGAGCCCGTACCGGGTGACGTCTCGCGCGTGCAGGAGACCGCCGACACCTGGACGCTCGAGCTCGAGCCGCTCGCGGCGCGCGATCGTGCCGCGCGCCGGGCCAGTTCGACATGCTCTACGCCTTCGGCGTCGGCGAGGTGCCGATCTCGACGAGCGGCCTGAGCCGAGGGCGACGGGCGCGCTGACGCACACGATCCGCGCCGTCGGCGCCGTGACGCAGTGCGCTCTGCGCGACCGAGCCCGGCGCGGTGGTCGGCGTGCGCGGGCCGTTCGGCACGACGTGGCCGCTGGCGGCAGGCGGCCGGCGGCGACCTCGTGATCGTCGCCGGCGGCATCGGCCTCGCGCCGCTCCGACCCGGCGGTCTACCACGCGCTCGCGCACCGCGAGCGACTACGGGTCGGTCGCCGTGCTCGTCGGCGCGCGCACGCCGGCCGACCTGCTCTACGTCGAGGAGCTCGAGCAGTGGCGCGGCCGCTCGACGCTCGAGGTGGACGTCACCGTCGACGCCGCCGCGGTCGGCTGGCGCGGCCGCGTCGGCGTCGTCACGCAGCTGATCCCCGGCGGCCGCGTTCGACCCCGCGCGCGCCACCGCGCTTCGTCGTCGGGCCGGAGCTGATGATGCGCTTCACGCGTCGCGGCGCTCGCTCGAGCGCGGCGTGCCGAAGGAGCGCATCTACGTCTCGATGGAGCGGAACATGCGCTGCGGCGTCGGCCACTGCGGCCACTGCCAGCTCGGCCCGGTGCTGATCTGCCGCGACGGGCCCGTCTTCCCGGCGGGAAGATGCGAGCGCCTGATGGAGGTGCGCGAGCTGTGAGGCGCCGCGACCCGTCCCAAGCTCGCCGTCTGGAAGTTCTCCTCGTGCGACGGCTGCCAGCTCACGCTCCTCGACTGCGAGGACGAGCTGCTCGCGATCGCCGACGGCGTCGAGATCGCGTACTTCCCCGAGGCGACGACGGCGAGGTCGGCGGGCCCGTACGACGTCTCGCTCGTCGAGGGGTCGATCACGACCGCCGCACGACGTCGAGCGGATCCACGAGATCCGCGAGCAGTCGCGGCTGCTCGTCACGATCGGCGCCTGCGCGACGTCCGGCGGCATCCAGGCGCTCCGCAACTTCGCCGACGTGCGCGAGTGGATCCCGCTGGTCTACGCGAGCCCGGAGTACATCTCGACGCTCGGAGACCTCGACGCCGATCGCCGACCACGTCCAGGTCGACCTCGAGCTGCGCGGCTGCCCGATCTCGAAGGCGCAGCTGGTCGAGACGGTGCTGCGCGCTGCTCAACGGCCGGCACGCCGCGGCTCCCGTCGACGAGCGTCTGCTTCGAGTGCAAGGCGCGCGGCACGCCCGTGCGTGATGGTCGCGGGCGGGACGCCGTGCCTCGGCCCGGTCACGCAGGCGGGCTGCGGCGCGATCTGCCCCGCCTACGACCGCGGCTGCTACGGCTGCTTCGGGCCGATGGAGAGCCCGAACATGCCGGCGCTCGCCGCGCAGTGGCGGGCGCTCGGCGCCGGGGACGACGCACGATCCTGCGCGCGCTCCGAACCTTCAATGCCAACGCGCCGGCGTTCCGGGAGGCGAGCCTGACGACCATGAGTGAGCACGCACGCGCGAGATCCGCACCGACTACCTCGCCCGCGTCGAGGGCGAGGGCGCGATGCTCGTCCGCGTCCGCGGCGGCGAGGTCGAGGAGGTGCAGTTCAAGATCTTCGAGCCGCCGCGCTTCTTCGAGGCGCTCCTCCGCGGCCGGCAGTTCACCGAGGCGCCCGACATCACCGCGCGCATCTGCGGCATCTGCCCGATCGCCTACATGGCGAGCTCGTGCAACGCGATGGAGGCAGGTCTGCGGCGTCGAGCTGCCGCCGAGCAGCGCCGGCTGCTGCGGCGGCTCGTCTACTGCGGCGAGTGGATCGAGAGCCACGTGCTCCACGTGGCGATGCTCCACGCTCCCGACTTCCTCGGCTACGACGGCGCCGATCGAGCTGGCGCGCGACCGCCGCGACCTGGTCGAGACTGGCGCTGCGGCTGAAGAAGGCCGGCAACGAGGTGATGCGCGTGATCGGCGGCCGCGAGGTGCACCCGGTCAACCTCCGCGTCGGCGGCTTCTACCGCGCGCCGCACGCGCCGAGCTGCGCGTCGCTCGTGCCCGAGCTCGAGTGGGCGCGCGAGGCGGCCGTCGAGCTCGACGCGCTGGGTGGCGGGGTTCGACTTCCCCGACTACGAGCGCGACTACGCCTTCGTCGCGCTCCGCCAGCCGGGCGAGTACCCGATCGAGCGCGGGCGGATCGTCTCGAGCACGGGCCTCGACATCGACGTCTCCGAGTACGAGGAGCACTTCACCGAGTCGCACGTCGAGCGCTCGAACGCGCTCCACTCGACGCTCGCGGGCGTCGGCGACGTACCTCGTCGGCCCGCTCGCACGCTACGCGCTTGAACTACGACGAGCTGTCGCCGCGCGCGCAAGGAGGCAGCCGAGGAGGTCGGGCTCGGCGACGTCGTCCGCAACCCGTTCCGCTCGATCGTCGTCCGCGCGGTCGAGGACGTCTACGCGGCCGACGAGGCGCTGCGGATCATCGCCGCGTACGAGCCGCCGGACGAGCCGGCCGTCGTCGAGTGCGTGCCGCGCGCCGGCATCGGGCCACGGCTGCACCGAGGCGCCGCGCGGCATCTGCTGGCACCGCTACGAGATCGACGACGAGGGCACGATCCTCGACGCCAAGATCGTGCCGCCCGACCTCCCAGAACCAGAAGACGATCGAGGAGGACCTGCGTCGGCGTCGTCGCGGGGCTCGCTCCACCTCTCCGACGAGGAGCTGGCGCACCGGTGCGAGCAGACGATCCGCAACTACGACCCCTGCATCTCGTGCGCGACGCACTTTCTACGCTCGAGGTCGAGCGCGCTCTGAGCCGGCCGCCGTCTGCCTGGGGAGCCCGTACCGCGGCGACGATGCGGTCGGGCCGGCCGTCGCCGAGCGCCTGCGCGACGCGGGTGCGGCCGTGCTCGACTGCGCCGACGAGCCGACCCGGCTGCTCGACGCGTGGGACGGGCTCGACACTGGTCGTGATCGTCGACGCGCGTCCGCGCTCGGCGCCGCCGCCGGGCACGCTGCATCGCATCGACGTCGGGCGACGGGCCGCTTCCGCGCGACGCTGCGTCTCGCGTCGACCCACGCGATGGGGATCGCCGACACGCTCGAGCTCGGGCGGGCGCTCGGGCGGGCGCCGCGGAAGGTCGTCGTGGTCGGGGTCGAGGGCGTGGCCTTCGGGATCGGCGAGGAGATGACGCCCGCCGTTGCCGAGGCACTGGACGGCGCTCGTCACCTCCGTCCTGCACGAGCTGGGGAAGGTGCCGTGCACGAGCGCGCGCTGATGGACGACCTCGATCCGCAAGGTGGTCGCGGTCGCCGAGGCGGAGGGCGCCGGGTCGTGACACGCATCCGCGTGCGCCTCGGCGGGCTCTCGCACTTCACGCCTGCGCACTTCGTCGAGCACTGGGTCGACGCGTCGCGAGGCACGATCGCCGAAGCCGCCGAGGTCGACGCAAGGATGGACGCAGACCTCGCCGGCGCGGCCGCCCAGGGCGTGGTCCTCGAGTCGGTCGAGGTCCGCGACTGACCGGACCGCCGCGCGTGCAACGGTCTGTTGCACGCGCGTCCGGGGGCGGGCGGCCTCGGCGGCCCGCCCCCGAGGGTCCGCTCAGGCGAGGGCCCCCATGTGCCGGTCGGCCCCGCGCACGTCCTCGAGCGCATGCACGACACGCTCCGTGGAGAGCTCGTGCAGCACGAGCCCCGCGGCCGCGATGGCGACGATGCCCGCCGCGGCGCCGAACGTCAGCCAGACCATCAACATGCCCGAGAAGACGAGCGTTTCGACGATCGTCCAGGCCGCGAGCACGGCTGCGACCGCGTCGAGCGTCCGCTGCACCTGACCGCGGCCGGGTGCGAGGGCGGTCGCCCCGATCAGCGCGAGGACGCCGACGCCGGTGACCCCGAAGGCGATCCAGGCGACGACGGGAGGCGCGAACGCCTGGGTCGCGACGATCACGAGCCCGCCCGCGAGGGCGAGCAGCATGTTCGAGAGGAATCGGGTGGACATTGGGGTGCTCCTTTCGGGTCCGGGAACGCCGGGCGGACGCGGCGCCCCATCCCGGCGGGTCGTGGAGTCGGTCGGGGAGAACAGGAGCTCCGCCGGCGCGTCGCCACGTCGGGCGACCGCCTGGAGAGCCGCGCCGGCGAGAACGAGCCCACCTGCGGCGACGATGGCCGTCGTCAGCGTCCGGCGCACCCCACGTCCTGCTCACCCGTGGTTCCGAACCGCCCGCGAGAGGGAGCGACCGCGTCCATACGGAGAGCGTGCCGCTGCCCGCCGTGCCCGGCGATCCTCCGAGCGGCCGACCGATGGGGCCGTCGCGCCGGTCGGGGAGGGATCGACCGGGTGTCGGGCGCCCCTCGGGCGATCGCAGGAGCCCGACGTTGCGCCGCCCGAAGCGCACGGCCACCCGCGCGAGGCCCATGCCGTCCAGGAGCCGGGACGGGCGCCCCGCGGGGCGCCCGTCCGATCGAGTGTCGCGGCCCGCTAGCGGAGCCGGACGGCGCCCGAGGTGGCGGTGAAGCCGCTCGTCGTCGGGTTCACGCACGGGACCCCGAGCGAGCCGAACGGCGTGCACGCCGCCGGGGCGCTCCGGCCCGCGACCACCGCGCGGGCCCTGAACGCCTTGGCCTTGGACTTCTTCGGTACGGCATACGCGAACGTGCCGTTCGCCTTGGCGGAGACCGTTGCGAGGCGTTTCGTGCCTGCGAGGATCGTCACCCGCGTCGCGACGCCGGTGCCACCCTGCGTGACGCGACCCGCGAGCCGCTTGACGCCCTTCACCTTGCGCCCCGAGAGCGTGATCCCGCCCGGGGCGATCACGGCGGGCGAGACGACGGTTGCCGCCGTGTTCACGGTGCCCACGCCGGGGTTCCACGGCGTCCAGAAGGCGACCCAGGCGCCCTGGACGACCGGCCCGATGACGCCGTTCAGCGTCAGGTCGGCGCTCAGGAACTTCGCCCCGAACGTCGCGCCGCCCATGTCGGCGGGGATGTCCGGCGGCGGGAGGCAGAAGACGAGCCGCGCCGAGCCGAGCGCGGCCTGGGGGCCGCTCGTCGGCACGATGTACGCCGGAAGGTTGATCGTCTGCCCGGCGGCCTGCAGCACGAGCAGGAGGGTCAGCTGTGGCGTTGCTCCCTGCGTGCACTGCGCCTGCTGTGTCGGGGTCACCGCCCCGGGGGGCGCGACGACGACGTCGCCCGCGAGCGGCAGCAGGGCGCCGCCGAGCGCGAGCGCGCTCACCTGGGCCTTCGCGGTGCCGACCTTCGTGCCGGGCGCCGCGGTCGTCGTGACGACGCTCCCGTTCGGGATGACGATCGACGCAACGGCGGTCGAGTCGTCGTCGACGGACGCGGATGCGACGATGCGCGTGATGTTCCCCGGCGCGTACGCGACCGAGAGCTTCGGCGACGTGTAGGCCGCCGTGGCCACCGCGGCGAGCACGAGCGCGGAGAGCGCCGCGAGCGCGACCAGGGCCGAGCGTGTCCGTTTCCTCATCGTGACTGGTTCCTCCTTGTGCTTGGCGCGCTTGGCGTCATCGCGCGGGGAAGGGGCCCGCGGTGCGGACCCACTGCTTGTTGTCGTAGCGGTAGAGGTAGACCGTGTCGATCGGGAAGGCATCCGTCGCCGACGTGCGCAGCCGCGTGCCGGGCAGCAGGAACGGGTTCGCCGTCGTGTCGAGGCTCCGTGCGGCGCGGAGGACGCCCGCCCGCGTGAGGTTCTTCCCCGCCCGCCGGAGCGTGTCGACCATCGTCCACGCGACGGTCATCCCGTACCAGTTGTAGACGTCCGCGGGCTTGGCGGACGGCGCGAAGCGCCGAAGGATCGACCGGTAGAGCGCGACGGCGGGATCCTTGCGCCAGATCGGGTCGTTGGGGTTCTTCACGAACGCGATCGCGCGCGCGCCGCGCGTCAGGTCCGGCGCGTTCGCCCGTGCGATCGCCATGATCGTGGGCTCGATCGACACGGACGCGAGGTAGAGCTGCGGCTTCCACGCGAGCTTCTTCGCCGCGACGATCGCCTGGATCATGAACTTCGGCGTCGCGAAGAGCATGAGCGTGTCGGCGCCCGAGGCCTTGAGCTTCGCGATCTGCGAGACGACGTCGGTCGTCGTCAGCTCGTACGGCTCGGACGCGACGATCTTCGGCCCCTTCCCGGCGATCGCGCGCGAGAGGCCGCGCGTCATGTCCTTGCCGAGCTCCGTGTTCTCGAGCAGCACGGCGACCTTCGCCCCCGGCCGCGTCGCGACGATGTCGCGCCCCACCACCGCTCCTTCGCCGCGGTAGCTCGGCAGGAAGCCGACCGTCCAGGGGTAGCGCGCCGAGGCGCCGCCGAGCGCCTGCGAGCCGTCGCCCGCGAAGAGCTGGGGCACCTTCTGCGCGTTCAGGTAGTCGCGGATCGCGAGGTTGTTCGCCGTGCCGACCGCGTTGAAGATCGCGAAGACGCCGTCCTGCTCGACGAGCCGCCGGGTGAGCTGGACGGTCTGCGCCGGGTTGTAGGCGTCGTCGTAGTAGCGGTACTCGATCTTCCGGCCGTTGACGCCCCCCTTCGAGTTGACGTAGTCGAAATAGGCCTTCGCGCCGGGCGCGACCGCGCCGAACGCTGCGGCCTCGCCCGAGAGCGGGACGGTGCCGCCGAGGAGCACGGTCGTCGGGGTGAGGCCGGGATCGACGGACGTCTGGGCGCCTGCGGCGGCGACCGCTCCGAGCGCCACCGCGACGACGGCCGCGAACGCCCGTCTCATCGCGAGACCGGCGCGGCGAGCCGTGGGAGGCTCAGCGCGCCGCCCGTCACGGCCAGGCGCGCCGTGGGCGGGAAGGGAAGGTCGAGGTAGAGCAGGTTGCCGGGGCTCTGGGCCAGCGACGACGAGGCGACCGTCACGGTGAGCCGCGAGCCTTTCGGCAGGTACGTCGCCTGGCTTCCGAGCACGATCCGGTACGCCCGGCTGCCGGGACGGGCCGGGACGCCACCGCCCGCGACGACGATCTCCTTGCCCGCCGGCGTCCGCGCGCTGAGCACGGCGACGATGCGCGACCAGCCGCCGGTGGCGTTCGCGCGCACCTGCACGACGGGCGAGCCGAACACCTCGGTCGCGCGCGCCAGACGCGGGAGCGTCCGCCGGAACTTCCCGGGCTGGCCGAACGTGGCCGTTCCGGCGAACGTCGTCCGCGTCGTCGCGATCTTCGGCAGGCCCGCGAAGCGAACGGGCTGCCCCTTCCAGCGCTCGGGAGAGATCGCCACGGGCTTCGCGAGCGGCGCGCTCGTGTCGCCGCGGAGGAAGCGGTCGAACCAGCGGGCGCCCTCGGCCAGCATCGCCGGCGTGTCGGCCGCGACGCCCTGCGACGGCGCGTGACCGGAGAGGCCGAACCAGAGCTCCTTCGGGCCGGCGAGCGCGCGGTAGGCGTTCAGCGCCTGCTCGAGCCCGAATGCGAAGTCGCGCCGCCCCTGCATCATGAAGACGGGTGTCCTCACTCCCTTGAGGGCGGGGAGCGACGACCGCACGGCGGCGAACGGCAGGACCGGCGCGACGTTGCCGGCGTATGCGGCGTCCCGGATCGCGAGCACCTCCGGATCGACCCGCTTCGGGTCGAGCGAGCCGAGGAAGCCCGCGATCACGCCGGTCTTCGCAAGCCCCTGCGGGAGCAGCGCGTCACGCAGGTCGGTCCAGCTGATCGAGATCTCGAGCGCCGCCCACGGCACGCCGGCCGCGAGGGAGTTCCAGGCCGCGCCTCCACCGTAGGAGACCCCCCAGCCCCCGATCCGCGTGTCGGCCACATCGTTCCGGTCGCGCAGCCAGGAGAACACCGCCTTGACGTCGGCGATCTCCTTCGGGCCGTCGATCCCGATCAGCCCGCCCGACTGCCCGTGGCCGCGCGCGTCGTACGCGAGCACCGCGTACCGGTCGCCGATGCCCATCCCCTGCGCGACCGCGAGGGTGCTCGAGCGGTTGCCGCCGAGGCCGTGCATGAGGATCACCGCGGGCCAGCCCCCGGGTGGAGGCGTGCCGTCGGGCAGCGTGAGCGTGGCGGCGAGCGGCGTGCCGTCGCCGGACGTAATGGTGACGTCCTGCCGCGAGGACGCATCCGCGCGGCCCGTTGCGAGGAGCGCCGCCGCCACGGCTGCGAGGAGGACGAGCAGCACGCGTGCGGCGGGCGCGGTCACGGCGGCCAGGGTAGCCCACGCCCATGAAGATGACGTGGGGCGCCGCCCGTATCATCCGCGCGATGGACGCGCGGCCGATCGGCGTGTTCGACTCGGGCGTGGGCGGCCTCACGGTCCTCCACGAGCTGCTCGTGACCCTCCCGCACGAGGACGCCGTGTACCTCGGGGACAATGCGCGCCTGCCCTACGGCCCCCGCCCGCTGGCCGAGGTGCGGCGCTTCGCGCTCGAGGTTGGGCGCCACCTCGAGGCGGAGGGCGTCAAGCTGGTCGTCGTCGCGTGCAACACGGCGACCGCCGCGGCCCTGCCCGACCTGCAGCGCGCGCTCGAGGTCCCGGTCGTCGGCGTGCTCCATCCCGAGGCGCACGCCGCTGCGCTCGCAACCCGGAACCGGCGAGTCGGCCTGCTGGCCACCGAGGCCACCGTCGCGAGCCGCCGCTACGAGGAGCTCGTCCACGCGCACGATGCGAGCGTCGAGGTGGTGGCGGTGGCGTGCCCGCGGCTTGTCCCCCTGATCGAGGGCCCCGACCCGTTCGGCGAGGAGACGACCGAGGCGGTGCGCGAGGTCGCCGCGCCGCTGCGCGCCGCGGGCGTCGACACCGTCATCCTCGGATGCACGCACTACCCGATCGTCCGGCCGATCTTCCAGCGGGTGTTCGGTCGCGGCGTGACGCTCGTGTTCTCGGCCGACGAGACGGCGCGGGAGGTCTCGGAGACGCTCGCGCGCAAGGGAATCGAGAACGGGGAGGAGCGCGAGGGCACGGTGCGGTTCCTCACGACCGGCGAGCCCGGCGACTTCGCCGAGATGGGCAAGCGCTTCCTGCAGCTGCCGGTGCGCGACGTCGAGCGGGTCGTGCTCGCGCCCGCGGCTCCGCAGGCGGCATGATCCCGGCCGACACGGGCCCATCGCCGAGGGAGACGCATTGACACGCCACGACGGACGCAGACCCGACCAGCTCCGCGAGCTCGACCTCCAGCCGGACTTCCTGGAGCAGCCGCACGGCTCGGTCCTCTACGCGCAGGGACGCACCGTCGTCCTCTGCACGGCGACGATCGACGAGGACATCCCGCGCTGGCTCCGCGGCAAGGGCAAGGGCTGGATGACCGCCGAGTACTCGCTTCTGCCCGCCTCGACGGGCGAGCGGACGCAGCGCGGCGTGTCGCGCGGGAGGCCGGACGGCCGGACCGTCGAGATCCAGCGGCTGATCGGCCGTGCGCTCAGGAGCATCTGCGACTTCGAGGCGCTCGGCGAGCGAACCCTGTGGCTCGACTGCGACGTCCTCCAGGCGGACGGCGGCACGCGTTGCGCGGCGATCACGGGGGCATACGTCGCCGCCTTCCGTGCGCTCGACCGCTTCGGGCTGACGAAGGCGCTCCCGTCCTCGGTCGCCGCGGTGTCGGTCGGCGTCGTCGACGGCGAGCCCGTCCTCGACCTCGACTACGTCGAGGACTCGCAGGCCGAGACGGACATGAACGTCGTGATGGCCGCGGACGGGCGGCTCGTCGAGGTCCAGGCGACCGCCGAGCGAGAGCCGTTCTCGCGCGACCTCCTCGACCGTCTGCTCGATCTCGCCGCAGGCGGGATCGCCTCGCTCGAGACCGCCCAGCGCGAGGCCTGCGAGGTGCCGTCCCTGCTCGGCCCGTAACGGTCTGTTGCACGCACGTCTCGTCCTCGCGTCCGGGAACGTCCACAAGCTCGAGGAGCTGCAAAGGGCGCTGCCGGAGCTCGAGATCGACCTCGTCGAAGGCGACGACCCGCCGCCCGAGGACGGCGGGTCGTACGTCGACAACGCGCGCATCAAGGCGCGGTGGGGCCGCCTCCACGCCCCGGGTGACGCGTGGGTCGTCGGCGAGGACTCGGGGATCGAGGCGGCCGCCCTCGGCGGGGCGCCCGGCGTCCGCACGGCACGCTGGGCCGCCGGCGAGCCGGTCGAGCGCATGCTCGAGGCGCTCGACGCCGCGTACGACCGCCGCGCCCGCTACGTCTGCGTGATGGTGGCGATCGACCCGGCGGGGCGCGAGGTCGTCGCCGAGGGCACGCTCGAGGGGCGGATCGCGCGCGAGGCCTCGGGCTCCGAGGGGTTCGGCTTCGACCCGGTGTTCGTCCCCGCAGGAGAGACCGAGACGGTCGCCGTGCTCGGCGACCGCTGGAAGGAGACGCACTCGCATCGCGCGCGGGCCGCCGCCGTGCTGCGAGACCGGCTGGCGCCGTGATGTCAAGATGCGCGCCACGGTGCCGTCGGGCCGAGCCATGCCGCCGCTCCGCGCCGGCGCCCGCCTTCTGCGAGGCGCGACCGCACGAATCCCGCAGCGAGTCGCTAGCGCCCGGAGGCGGCGATCGCGCTGCGTCGCGGCTGGACCTCCCGGCCGGTCTCGACGTACGCCAGCACGTAGTTGAGGGCAGCGCCGAAGACGATCACGTTCGCCATGACGTAGAGCCACACGAGGAGCAGGAAGGTCGTCCCGAGCGCCTGGAGGGCGACGACCTCGGACGTGAGCGAGACGAAGAGCGGGAGCGCCTGCAGGGTGCCGACGAGCACGGCGGCTCCCAGGATCGCGCCGGGGAGCACCTCGCGGTGCGTCAGCCGAGCGTTCGGGAGCCGGTAGTAGGCCGACTGCAGGAAGGCGAACAGGGCCACCCCCGACGAGAGGAGGGTGAGCGCGAGCGCGACCCACCGGTCCGTGACCACGTCGCTCGCGTAGCGCCGCAGGAAGTCGTATCCGAACGTGCCGACCGTGAGGCCGGCGAAGAGGACGACGAGCGCCGCGCTCATGTAGACCGTCGCGAGCGCCTTCCCGCGCAGGAACGGCCGGTTCGGGCGGCCGTAGAGGATGTTGAAGGCGGACTCGAGCGCGGAGAACAGCGACAGCGAGCTCCAGAGGAGGGCCACGGCGCCGACGACGGACAGCGCCGCCGCGTTCTCCTGCACCGAGTCGACGACCTTCACGATCGACTCGACCGACCGGTTCGGGAAGACGTCCTCGAGGTACGAGACGAGCGCGCTCGACGAGTCGGCCTGGTCGAGGAAGCCGAGCACCGACAGCGCGAGGAAGATCAGCGGCACGAACGACGCGAGCGCGAAGTAGGCGACCATCGCGGCGAGGTGGGTCCCCCGCTCGGCGAAGAATCGGTTGAAGGTCGCTCCTACGGCATGCACCCCGGGGATGGTGCCCGAGCTGCCGGTCGTGCGGCAGCCGTCTGGTAGCTTCGGCGCGCCTCCATGGACGCCGACGCCGCCCTCTCGGAGCTCACGGGCCTCTCGACCCAGGTCGTGGAGGTCGCGATCGCAGGGCCCGACGGAGCGGTCGAGGCGGCGCGGCCGGCGGACGGCGGGCGCGCGCGAGTGCTCGTCGCTGCAGGGGCGGCGCTGCTCGCCGAGGCCTCCGGGCTCAGACCGTCGGCGCCGCCGGTCGAGCGCGTCCACGTCGACCTCGAGCGCGGGGCCGTCGTCGCCGTCTCGGACGGGGTGCGGACGATCGTCGCGACGACGGTGCCCGAGCCCACTGCCGGGCTCGTCGCCTTCGACCTGCGGACGGCGCTGCGCCGGATCGCCGGGGACGGCGCGTGAGGCGTCTCCTCCTCGTCGCGGCGGCCGTGGGGGTGTGGCTCCTCCTCCGGCGCCGCCGGCGCGCCGACGAGCGCCGCGTGGTCGTCGCCTGGCAGGACGGCTCGGAGGTCGAGCTCGGGGGCGGGGCGCCCGAGCGGGAGCGCCTCGTCGCGATCGCCGAGGGCGCTCTCCGTTGAGCGCCGTCGACGAGCTCGGGCGACGCCTCGTCGAGGTGGCGCTCCTCGAGGGCGACTTCACGCTCCGGTCGGGCAGGCGCTCGCGCTGGTACCTCGACAAGTACCGGTTCGAGACCGACCCCGTGCTGCTGCGCTCGCTCGGCGACCGGCTCGGAGCGGCGATCCGCGACGCCGAGCCGGAGAGCGTCCGTATCGCCGGGCCGGCGCTCGGGGCGGTCGCGCTCGCCGCGTCGGCGGCCATGGCGTCCGGTCTGCCGTTCATCATCGTGCGCGGTGAAACCAAGGAATACGCCACCGGGAACCGCATCGAGGGGCCGTACGAGCCGGGTGAGCTCGTGTGTCTCGTCGAGGACGTGGTCACGTCGGGCGGCGCCCTCTGCGAGGCGGTGGAGGCCGTTCGCGCAGCCGGGCTCGTCGTCCGCCACGCGGTGTGCGTCGTCGACCGCGAGGAGGGGGGTGCCGACTCCCTCGCACGGCTCGGCGTGCGGCTCGCCGCGCTCTACCGGGCGGGCGATCTGCTCCCGGCAGGGGGGCAGAGGATGAACCCGCATGGTTGAGCCAAACCCCCGCGGGTTATAGGCTCGGGCGGGGTAATGAGAAGAGAACCATCGACCAGGGAGGATCGAACGTGACCAAGCAGGAGTTCGTGGACGCCGTCGCTGACAAGGCTGGCCTGACCAAGCGCGACGCCGGCTCCGCGATCGACGCGGCTCTCAACGTGATCGAGGGCACCCTGAAGAACGGCGACGCCATCACGTTCACCGGGTTCGGCAAGTTCCACGTCACGCGGCGCGCAGCCCGGCAGGGCGTCAACCCGCGCACCGGTGAGCCGGTGCAGATCGCCGCCGCCAACGTGCCGAAGTTCAGCGCCGGCTCGCAGCTCAAGAAGGCCGTCAACTGATCCACCCGCGGACGGGAAATCCGCCGGAGCGGATTTCCCGTCCGCGGTGGGCTTTCGTGCGGGTGGATCCCGCGGGCCGCCGCGGTTCGCGCGCCCCGTCCCGCGGGTGACGCACCCCACGGGGGTCCGGGCCGGCGCTCGGGCGCGATCCGGGTGGTGGGCGAACGTATGTTCGGTTACCATCCCGGCTGATGCAACTCTCGTTCGACGCCGCGGACCGCCTCGTCGAGCTGGTGGAGGCACGGCGCGGGCCGGTGCCGGCGGCGGAGGCGGCACGCACGCTCTTCGCGCTCGCGAACGCTCCGACGGCGCTCGCGCGGTCGCTCCTCGACGACGTGGTCACCGGGGATGCGCGGCTCGCGTGGCGCGGCGCCTCCGTGGGGCTCGCGGCGCCGCCGGGCGCCGATGTCCCCCTCGAGGAGGCGCACTTCGTCGTGGTCGACCTCGAGACGACGGGCCTCTCGCCGCGCACCTCCCGGATCTGCGAGATCGGCGCGCAGCGCGTCCGGGCACTCGAGCTCGAAGACGCGTTCGAGACGCTCGTCGATCCGCGGGTCGCGCTCCCCGCGGCCGTCGCCTCGCTCACCGGCATCCGCGCCGAGGCGCTCCGCGGCGCGCCGCGCGCCGAGCTGGCCGTCCGGCGCCTCCTGGCGTTCACCGGCGACGCCGCGATCGTCGCCCACAACGCCCGCTTCGATCTCGCCTTCCTCGACCGTGAGGTCGAGCTCCTGACCGGCCGGCGCATCGCGGCGCCGGTCGTCGACACGGTCTGGCTCGCGCGCCGCCTGCTCGGCGAGCGCACCCGGCGAGTGGGGCTCGCGTCGCTCGCCCACTTCCTCGGCGTGTCGACCGAGCCGTGCCACCGCGCGCTCCCCGACGCGCGCGCGACGGCCGAGATCCTGGTCGTCCTCGCCGGGCTGGCGCAGGAGCGCGGCGCGAGGACGCTCGCCGACCTCGTCGAGCTCGCCGCGCCACGCGCCCGGCGGCTGCACGCGAAGCGCTCGCTGGTCGCGGGCGCGCCGACCCGGCCGGGCGTCTACGTGTTCCGCGGCCGGGATGGCCTGCCGCTCTACGTCGGCCGAGCGCGCGACTTGCGCGCGCGGCTCCGGTCGTACTTCGCGAGCGGTCGCCAGCGTCCCGCCGTCGAGGCGGCGCTCGGCGCGCTCGAGGAGGTCGAGTGGCGTGAGACCGGCTCGGAGCTCGAGGCGGCGCTTGCCGAGCTCCGCCTGCTGCGCGAGCTGCGTCCACCCGCCAACGCGCGCAGCACCCGGCCCGACCGCCACGTCTACCTGCGGCGGCATGGTGCCCGCTGGAGCGTGACCACCGACCCCACCGCGCTCGGGCCGCTGCCCGGGCGGAGGCTCGGCCGGATCGCCGCGCGGGCGCTCGACGGTCACGAGTCGGACGACGTCGAGGCGGCCCTGCCCGCGCTCCGCGGGCGCGTCCGGCGCCTCGGGCGGGAGCTCCGCTTCGAGGACGCGGCGCGGCTGCGCGACCGCCTCGCCGGGCTCGACGAGGCCGTCGAGGCGCTGCGTGAGCTCGACCGCCTACGGCGCCTGCGCGCGTGCGTCGTCGTGCCCGCCCGGGCGCCGGGCTTCGCGCAGGCCTACGCGATCGCCGCGGGGCGGGTCGCGGCCGCACGGCTCGTGCCGAGAGGGCCGGGCGCGGGGCAGGAGGCCGCCGCGCTCGTCGCCGAGGCGGAGCACACCACGCTCTCCCACGCGCCCGAGGACGCCGACGAGCTGCGCCTCGTCGCATCGTTCCTGCGACGACCGCCGCCGGAGCTTCGGGTCGGCACCCTCGACGTCGACGCGATCCGTGCGCTCGTCGAGGGGATACCCTTGGCTGCGTGACGAGCGACGCCGCAGGCGCTCCGACGCAGTTCGCCGACCGCCTCGCCGACGCCGTCGAGCGCAAGCGCTCGCAGCTCGTCGTCGGCCTCGATCCGGTCGTCGACCTGCTGCCCGTCGAGCTCCGCGGCGAGGCGGCTGCGGGGCGCGTCGCGGCTGCGGGGGCGGTGGAGCGGTTCTGCAAGGGCATCGTCGACGCGGTGGCGCCCTACGTCGTCGCCGTCAAGCCGCAGGCCGCCTTCTTCGAGGCGCTCGGGAGCGACGGCTGGCGTGCCTTCGAGGCCGTCGCGCGCTATGCCCGCGAGGCGGGGCTGCTCGTGATCGCCGACGCGAAGCGGGGCGACATCGGGTCGACCGCCCGCGCCTATGCCGCGGCGTTTCTCGAGCCGGGGGCCGACGACGTGCCGCTCGCGGACGCGCTGACGGTGAGCCCGTACCTGGGGCGGGACTCGCTCGACCCGTTCCTCGCGGCGTGCCGCCGCGACGGGGCCGGCCTGTTCATCCTCGTCCGCACCTCGAACGCCGGCGCCGCAGAGCTGCAGGACGCGATGCTCGCCGACGGCCGGCCCGTGTGGCAGCACGTCGCGCAGCTCGTCGACCAGTGGGGCGACGACCTGGTCGGCGCCCGCGGCCTCTCGAGCGTCGGCGCGGTCGTCGGCGCGACCGTCCCGCGCATCGTCGGCGAGGCCCGCCGCGCGATGCCCCGCGCCGTCATCCTCCTGCCGGGCGTCGGTGCGCAGGGCGCGACCCCGGCCGACGTCGCGCGGGCGTTCACGAGCGGTCCCGCGAGCGCGCTCGTCAACGCGTCCCGGTCGGTCATCTACGCGTATCGCGACGCACCGCCCGAGGACTGGCGCGCGGCAGCGGGCGCCGAGGCCGCCAGGCTCTCCGCCGCCGTCTGGGCGGCCGCCGGCTGGTGAGCCGCGCAGCTGGTCGGAGCCCGGGCGTCGACTACGCTTGGGCAGCGTGATGCGCCTCGGTCTCGCCGTCGCCGTCGCCGCGCTCCTCGCGTGCGCGCCCGCCCAGGGGGCGGCCTCGCCCGCCGTGCAGGCGCGCGCGTACATCGTCCAGAGCTCGGTCGACGGCCACACCCTCGCGGCGCGTGGGGCCGACACCCCGCGGGCGATGGCGAGCATCACGAAGCTGATGACGGCCCTCGTCGCCCTCGAGCACCTCTCCCTCGACGACGTGGTGACCGTGCCGCCGGTCGCCGCGCGCGTGGGCGAGTCGTCGCTCGATCTCCACGCCGGGCAGCGGATGACCGTCCGCGACCTGCTGATCGGCACGCTGGTGCCGAGCGCGAACGACGCCGCGACGACGCTCGCCGTGGCGGCTGCGGGCAGCGAGGAGCGCTTCGTGGCGCTGATGAACCGGAAGGCGCGGCAGCTCGGCCTCACCGGCACCCACTACCGGAACCCCCACGGCCTCGACCAGCCCGGCCACGCGTCGACGCCGCGGGACATCGCCGTGCTCCTGCGCGATGCCCTCCGCGTCCCGGCGATCCGCCGCTACGCGGGCATGCCCCGCGCCACGCTCTCGGACGGCCGCGTCGTCGAGTCGACCGACAACCTCCTCGGGCGCTTCCGCGGCATCGTCGGCGGCAAGACGGGCCACACCGGGGATGCCGGGTGGTCGCAGGCCGCGTTTGCCCGTGTCCGCGGTGTGGGTATCACCGCGGTCGTGCTCGGGTCCCCCAGCGAGGCGCAGCGTGACAGCGACCTCAGGTCGCTGCTCCGGTTCGGCCTCGACAGCTACCGACCTGTGACGGTCGTCGACCCGCGGCGCACGTACGCGACGATCCCGGTCGGCTGGGGCGTCGCGCCGGTCCGCGCGGTCGCGCCGCGGCCGGTCGTCCGGCCCGCCTCGACGGAGCGGCCGCTCCGGGAGCGGGTGGTCGTCCACGCCGTCGCGTCGCTGCCCGTGGCGGCCGGCCAGCGACTGGGGACGCTCGTCGTCACGGACGGCTCGCGCGTGGTGGCCCGCTCCCCGCTCGTCGCGGCGACCTCCAGGGGCGCGCCCGGAACCGCCGAGAAGGCGTGGTGGGTCACCCGGCGCGCCGTGCATCATCTGGTGGGGCTCGTCTCCTGACGCGACCCGGCATGCCGTGATCGTCACCGTCACACTCAACGCCGCGCTCGACCGCTCGCTCACGGTCCCCACGCTGCAGCTCGGGCAGCGCCACCGTGCGAGCGATGTGTTGACGCTCGCCGGCGGGAAGGGGATCAACGTCGCGCGCGCGCTCAAGCGGCTGCACGTGCCGGTCGTCGCGACCGGTCTCGCGGGCGGGCGCACCGGCACGCGCATCGTCGAGGAGCTGACGGCCGAGGCGATCCTCAACGACTTCGTCCGCATCGGCGACGAGTCGCGGACGTCGACCCTCGTCGTCGACCCGACCTCCGGGACGCAGACGGAGATCAACGAGTGGGGCCCGAAGGTGACCGACTCCGAGCTCGAGATGCTGATGGACAAGCTGCGCTACCTCTCGCGCGGCGCGGACGCCGTGGTGCTCGCCGGCTCGCTGCCGCGCGGCGTCGCGGACACGTTCTACGCCGACGCCGCCCGGGAGCTCCACCGCCGCGGTGTCCGCGTCGTGCTGGACGCGGAAGGCGAGCCTCTCCGCCTGGGCGTCGAGGCCGAGCCGTGGCTCGTGTCGCCGAACCAGCACGAGGCCGAGCAGCTCGTCGGGCAGGAGCTCGACGACGAGGAGGACTTCCTGATGGCGCTCGAGACGATCGTGGAGCTCGGCGCCCGGAACGTGCTCGTCACGCTCGACCGCGGCTGCTATGCCCTCGTGCGCGAGGACCGGCACGTGCGCCGCTACCGCGTCGACGTACCGCGCCTCGAGCCGGTGTCGGTGGTCGGCGCGGGCGACGCCTTCCTCGCGCAATGGCTTGCCTCGGTGCTCGACGCCTCAGCGCCCGTCGAGGAGGCGCTGCGGGCGGCGGTCGCTGCAGGTGCGGCGTCCGTGCTCGACGTCGGTGCGGGACGGTTCGACCCGTCCGAGGCGCGCCGGCTTGCGGCGGCCGTCGAGCTCCGCGAGCTCCAGCCGGTGTCCTGACGCGGCCTCCGGACGGCCCGCTAGGATCGACCCACTTGGGTGTGGGCGAGGACAAGTTCGCGAAGGAAGGGCTCACCTTCGACGACGTCCTGCTCTTGCCCGCCGAGTCGGCGGTGCTCCCGAACGACGTCTCGACGGCGAGCAGGCTGACGCAGACGATCACCCTCGAGGTCCCGCTCGTCTCCGCGGCGATGGACACCGTCACCGAGGCGCGCATGGCGATCGCGCTCGCGCGACTCGGCGGGATCGGAGTGCTCCATCGCAACCTCTCGATCGCCGATCAGGTCGCCGAGGTCGACAAGGTCAAGCGCTCCGAGGCCGGGATGATCGTCGAGCCCGTGACCCTGTCCCCGGATGCCCTCGTCGGGGACGCGTTGGCGCTGATGCAGCGCTACCGGGTGTCCGGGATCCCGATCACGGATGCGAACGGGGTGCTCGTCGGCATCCTGACGAACCGCGACCTCCGGTTCGGCGTGCCCTCCACCATGCGCGTCGAAGACGCGATGACGAAGGAGGGGCTCGTGACCGCGCCGGTCGGGACGACGCTCGAGGAGGCGCAGGCGATCCTCGGCCGCCACCGCATCGAGAAGCTCCCGATCGTCGACCTCGACGGCCGGCTCAAGGGCCTGATCACCGTCAAGGACATCTCCAAGCGCGAGGCGTACCCGCTCGCGACGAAGGACGAGCGCGGCCGCCTCCGGGTCGCCGCCGCCGTCGGCGTCGGCACCGACGCGGTCGAGCGGGCGGCGGCGCTCGTCGACGCCGAGGTCGACGCGCTCGTCGTCGACACCGCCCACGGGCACTCGCTCGGGGTGGTCGAGATGGTGCGCCGGCTGAAGGACGGCCACGACATCGAGATCGTCGCGGGGAACATCGCCACGGCGGACGCCGCGGAGGCGCTGATCGACGCCGGAGCCGACTGCCTGAAGGCGGGGGTGGGGCCCGGGTCGATCTGCACCACACGGGTCGTCGCCGGGGTCGGCGTCCCGCAGGTCACGGCGGTCGCCGACGTCGTCTCGGTCGCGGCCGACCACGAGATCCCCGTGATCGCGGACGGCGGGATCACATCCTCGGGCGACGTCGCGAAGGCGATCGCCGCAGGCGCGGACACCGTGATGCTCGGCTCGATGCTCGCCGGCACGGACGAGGCGCCGGGCGGGGTGATCGTGGTGCAGGGCGAGCGCTTCAAGGAGTATCGCGGCATGGGGTCGCTCGGCGCGATGAAGGCCCGCTCGTTCTCGAAGGACCGCTACTTCCAGGGCGACGTGGAGGACGTGGCGGAGCTGATCCCCGAGGGGATCGAGGGCCGCGTCGCCTACAAGGGCCCGCTCGGTCCGATCGTGCATCAGCTCGTCGGCGGCGTCCGGCAGGCGATGGGGTACTGCGGCGCGCCGACGATCGAGTCCCTCAAGGAGGCGCGCTTCGTCCGCATCACCGGCGCCGGTCTCCGCGAGAGCCATCCACACGACGTGACGATCACGAAGGACGCGCCGAACTATCGCCGAGGCTGAGGTCATCGCCTTCCCGGCCGCGGAGCCCTCGCCCGAGGACCGCCCGGTCCTCGTCCTCGACTTCGGCGGCCAGTACAGCCAGCTGATCGCCCGCCGGGTGCGCGAGGCGCGGGTCTACTCCGAGCTCGTCTCGCATCGGCTGCGCGCGGAGGAACTACGGGCACGCCGCCCTGCGGCGCTGATCCTCTCGGGCGGCCCGGCGTCCGTCTACGCGGCGGGCGCGCCCCTCGCGGATCCCGCGATCTTCGGGCTCGGCGTCCCGACGCTCGGCATCTGCTACGGCATGCAGCTGATGGCCCGCGAGCTCGGCGGCGCGGTCGAGGCGAACGACATCTCGGAGTACGGCAAGGCGGATGTCTCGCTCGACGGCTCGGGCGCGCTGTTCCACGACCTGCCCGCCGAGCAGGTCGTCTGGATGAGCCACCGCGACTCGGTCACCGCCCCGCCGCGCCGGCGCACGCGTCACGGCCTCGTCCGAGACGACCCCGATCGCGGCGTTCGAGGACGTCGAGCACGGACGCTACGGCGTCCAGTTCCACCCGGAGGTCGTGCACACCCCCCAGGGACAGCGGATGCTGGAGAGCTTCCTCTACGACGTCGCGGGCGTCGCCCCGGCGTGGACGCCCGCGGCGGTGATCGAGGAGCAGGTCGAGCGGATCCGCGCGCAGGTCGGCTCCGAGCGCGTGATCTGCGGGCTCTCGGGCGGCGTCGACTCGGCGGTCGCCGCACTCCTCGTGCACAAGGCGGTCGGCGACCAGCTGACGTGCGTGTTCGTCGACCACGGCCTGTTGCGCGAGAACGAGGCGGAGCAGGTCGTCGAGACGTTCGGCCACCACTTCCACGTCCCGCTCGTCCACGTCGACGCGCGGGAGCGGTTCCTCACGCGCCTCGCCGGCGTCACGGAGCCGGAGGAGAAGCGCGCGATCGTCGGCGAGGAGTTCATCCGCGTCTTCGAGGAGGAGGCCCTGAAGCTGTCGTCCGGAGCAGGGAGCACCCACGTCTCGGGCGACGTCCGCTTCCTCGTCCAGGGAACGCTCTATTCGGACGTGATCGAGTCCGGCGGCGAGGTCGGTGTCGCGGCCAAGATCAAGTCGCACCACAACGTCGGCGGCCTGCCGGCGGACATGAGGATGGAGCTCGTCGAGCCGCTGCGGTCGCTCTTCAAGGACGAGGTGCGCCGCGTCGGCGAGCAGCTCGGGCTGCCCGAGCGGATGGTGTGGCGCCACCCGTTCCCCGGACCCGGGTCTCGCGATCCGGATCATCGGCGACGTCACCGAGGAGCGTCTCGCGATCCTCCGCGCCGCCGACGCGATCCTGCTCGAGGAGGTCCGCCGCGCCGGCCTCTACCGCGAGCTCTGGCAGTGCTTCGCGGTGCTGCCCGCGGTGCGGTCGGTCGGCGTGCAGGGCGACGAGCGGACGTACGCCTACCCGATCGTGATCCGGGCGGTCACGTCGGAGGACGCGATGACGGCGGACTGGGCGCGCCTTCCCTACGAGCTGCTCGACACGATCGCGAGCCGGATCGTCAACGAGGTCGTGGGCGTCAACCGCGTGGCCCTCGACCTCTCGTCGAAGCCGCCGGCCACCATCGAGTGGGAGTACGGCCGCGGCGCTGACGCCGCCCACGGCGTCAGCCTCGCCGATCGTCGGGACGCCACACGGGGACGTCGACGACCCCCGCCGCGTCGACGTCGACCGTGACGCGCTCCCCGACGCGGGGCGCGTCGACGCCGACCGCAACCGCCTCCAGCTCGACCCCATCCTCCCGCAGCACGCGGAGCCGCACCGCCGCGCCGTCCCGGCGGGCGGCGGTCACCAGCGCGCCGCGGCCGGGCCCGACGAGCACCGCGTCCGGACGGATCACCGTCGCACGGTCTCCGTCGCGCGTGACGTTCGTCATCCCGAGGAAGCGGGCGACCCAGTCGTCGGCGGGGCGTGCCCACAGCTCGTCCGGCGCCGCGACCTGGGCGACACGCCCTTCGCGGAGGATCGCGACGCGGTCTCCGAGCTCGAACGCCTCGCCGACGTCGTGGGTGACGTGGACGACGGTGAGCGCGAGCCGCTCGAAGAGAGCCCGCAGGTCGGTCTGGAGCCGCCGTCGGAGCGGCCCGTCGAGCGCGGCCAGCGGCTCGTCGAGGAGCAGCAGGTCGGGACGGGGCGCCAGAGCGCGTGCGAGCGCGACGCGCTGCGCCTCGCCGCCCGAGAGCGTCGTCACGTCGCGCCGCTCCGTTCCCGACAGCCCGACGAGCTCGAGCGCCTCGGCAACCCGCGCCGTGCGCTCGTCCGCGGGCAGGCCGGCGACTCTCGGCCCGAACCCGACGTTCCCCGCGACGTCGCGGTGCGGGAAGAGCGCGGCGTCCTGGAAGACGAGCCCGACACCCCGCCGGTGCACGGGCACGCCGGTCACATCGCGGCCGCCCAGCAGCACGCGCCCGGTCGACGGTCTCCGGAGCCCCGCGACGACGCGGAGCACGGTCGACTTCCCCGACCCGCTCGGCCCCAGCAGCGCAAGACGCTCGCCGTCGTCGACGTCGAGCGTCACCTGCTCCAGGATCGGGCGGCCGTCGATCTCGACGCCGATCCCGTCGAGCGCGACCCTCACCGCGGGCCTCCGCGCACGAGTACCCGCTCCGACACGAGCGCGACGGCCGCGACGAGCCCCATCAGGACGACGCAGAGCGCCATCGCCGTCCCGACGTTCTCCTCCCCGGGCCGGCCGAGGAAGCGGAAGATCGCGACCGGCACGGTGGGCCAGTCGGCGCGGACGACGAACACCGTCGCCCCGAACTCGCCGAGCGCGACCGCGAATGCGAGGCCCGCCGCCACCGCGAGCGGCCGGGCGAGAAGCGGGAGCTCGATCTCGCGCCGGATCTGGCGGGTGTCGCCCCGAGCACCGCCGCCGCCTCGCGCAGGCGCACGTCGACCGCACGCAGCGCCGGGACAAGGGCGCGCACGACGAACGGGAGCGCGACAAGCGACTGCGCGATCGGGACGATCGCCGGCGACGAGCGGAGGTCGAGCGGAGGGTCGGCGAAGGCGAGCAGGAAGCCGAAGCCGAGCATCGCCGCCGACGCGCCGAGCGGCAGCATGACGAGCACGTCGAGCGCCGCGGCGCCCGCCCGCGATCGCGACCGCGGCCGGGATCCCCACGGCGAGCGCGATCGCGGTCGCGGCCGTCGCGAAGAGCAGCGAGTTGAGGATCGCGTGCCACGGCGCCACGAGGAGCGCCGGGCGTCTCGTGGGCCAGTGCCGCGAAGTGGTCGAACCCGTAGCCCGTCCCGACCCGGAGCGAGCGCACGACGAGCGCGACGAGAGGCAGCGCGAGCAGTGCCACGGAGCCGGTAACGACCCCTGCGACGACGATCCGCTCCCGTCCCGTCGGACGTGGAGCCTCCTGGCCCCCGCGCCGCGCGCCTCCGAGCGCGCCGCTCGAGCCGGCCCGAGACGATCACGGCCGCGGCGACCGCCGCCAGCTGGAGCAACCCGAGCACCGCCGCCGTCCGCAGGTCGAAGAGACGCGCCGCCTGGTTGTAGATCTCCGACTCGAGCGTCGCGTAGCGCGGGCCGCCGAGCACGACGATCACGCCGAACGAGGTGAAGCAGAAGAGGAACGCGATCGAGGCAGCGGACGCGAGCGCGGGCGCGAGCAGCGGCAGTGTCAAGCGGAGCCGGAGCTGCGTCCCCGAGGCGCCGAGCGTCGCCGCCGCGTCCCACAGCCGCCGGTCGAGCCCCGCCCAGAACGCGCCGACGACCCGCACCACGACGGCGACGTTGAAGAACACGTGGGCGAGCAGGATCGCCCACACCGACCGCTCGATCCCGTCCGGGAGGAGCGCGATGAACGAGGTCGCGACGACGACGGTGGGAAGGACGAAGGGCACGAGCACGAACGCCTCGACGACCGACCGGCCACGGAACCGGAACCGCGACAGCGCCCACGCGAGCGGGAGCCCCGCGGCCAGCGGTCAGCAGCGTCGAGACCGTCGCCTGCCAGAGCGTGAACCACAGGACGTCCCGCGTGAGCTCGCTCGTCAGCACGCCCCACGGGACGTCGAGCCGCCCGTCGACGAGGAGGCTCCGCCGCAGGATCGCGACGAGCGGCCACGCGAAGAAGACCGCCAGGAACCCCACCGGAACCGCCGCGGCGGCGAGACGGCCGAGGCGCGCCGAGCTCAGCGGACGACGATCTCGGCTCCACCGGGCGACCCAGCGGTCGCGATTGGCGTCGATCTCCGCGGGTGGGAGCTCGAGCGGGTCCTGCGGCACGACCGCGTACTTCACGAACGCCTCGGGGAGCGGGACACCCGACCGCACCGGGTAGACGAACATCGAGCCCGGCACGTCGGCCTGGAAGCGCTGCGAGAGCATGAAGTCGATCAGCTTCCGCGCGCCGTCCTCGTTGTGCGCCCCGCGCAGGACACCCGCGTACTCGACCTGGCGGTAGCAGCCGTCCTCGACCGCCGCGGTCGGAGCCGCGGAGAGCGGCTTCGAGGCGTAGATCACCTCGGCCGCGGGGCTCGAGGCGTACGAGACGACGATCGGGCGCTTGCCCGGGCTGCCGGACGCACCGGAGAACTGCTGCGTGTACGCCTCCTCCCAGCCGTCGACGACGAGGACGCCGTTCGCGCGCAGGCCGCGCCAGTAGGTCTCCCAGCGATCGCCGAACGTCGCGATCGTCGCGAGGAGGAAGGCGAGACCGGGCGAGGACGTGGCGGGGTTCTCGACCACGAGGAGGCTCCGGTATCGGGCGAGGACGAGGTCGGCGAGGCTCGTCGGCGGCGCGATGCGATGCGACGCGAACCAGGCGCGGTCGACGTTGAGGCAGACCTCGCCGTGGTCGATCGGCGTGACGTGCGGGTCCGGGGAGGAGAAGTCGGGCTCGAGCGCGTCGAGGTCGGGCGAGCGGTACTCGTCGAGCAGGTCGCCGTCGAGCGCGCGCGAGAGGATGCTGTCGTCGATGCCGAAGATCACGTCGCCCTGCGGATCGCCGGCGGTCAGCAGGGCCTTGTTGAGCGTCTCGTTCGCGTCGCCGCCCTGCAGGATCCGCAGCGTCAGCCCGGTCTCCTTCTCGAAGGCCTGCTTGACGCCCTTCGACACGGCGAACGAGTCGTGGGTCACGAGCACGACGTCCTTCGGCTGCGCGTCGCCCCCGCCGCACCCGGCCGCGCCGACGGCCAGGGCCACGGCGACGAGCGCGCCCGCGCGGGGTGCGAGCCTGCGACAGGCTGTCGCAAGCGCTCTCACGGCGCCGCTCCGCCGGGACGGATCGCCAGGAGGACGCCGGCGGTGAGCGTCACGCTCGCCTCCGGACCCGTGAAGACGTTGGAGACGCCGCGCGTCGAGCCCGGGCTCGAGTGTCTCGCCGGCGAGCGGGTACTCGAGCCCCCCGGTCGTCACGCCCTCGGCCGGGCCGCCGAGCGGCAGCAGCGTGAGGAGCTCGCCGGGCGAGCCGTGGAGCGTCCGCCCGGCGCGCACGACGTGGACGAGGGCGTCGCCGACGAGGGCGTCGAGCTCGAGCGCTGCGTAGCGATCGGACCCGAGCAGGAGGACCGAGGCGAGCAGGTGGTCGAGGCGGCCGCCTGCGCTCGCGACGACGAGCACCCGCGCCGCGCCGAGGGCGACGGCCTCGTCGAGCGCGAGCTCGAGGTCGGTCGCGTCCTTGGCCACCGGGTGCCTGACGATCCTGGCCCCCGCAGCCTCGGCCGCCGCGAGCGCGCTCGGGGAGGCGGAGTCCAGGTCGCCGACCACCACGTCGACGTCGAGCCCGAGCTCGAGGGCGCGCTCGAGCCCTCCGTCGGCGGCGATCACCGTCCGCCCGTCGGGCACGTCGACCGCGGGGCCCGGCCCCGAGGCGATGACGACGACATCCGCTTCCATCACGCGTTCCTCCGCTGGCATTACCCAGGTCAGGTTCTGCGGGTCGGCGGCGCGCTAGCCGCCCTCTCAGCCCGGTCGCCCGAGCTCCCCGGTTCGCTGGCGGAATCCTAGACCACCCGGGTCAGGTCACGCTGAATCCGCGCTCGCCGACCGGGGCTCGCTCCTCGACGCCGACGGCGTCGACCCGTGCCTGCGACGGGCCGTGGCGGAACCACGCGACCATGACCTCGACGTCCTCGGGGTCGCCTTCGAGCTCTGCCTCGACGGCGCCGTCCGGCCGGTTGCGAACCCAGCCCGAGACGCCGAGCTCCTCCGCGCGACGCCGGGCGCTCTCCCTGAACCACACCCCCGTGACTCGGCCGTGGACGACGATGCGACGGCGGACGAGTGTCATCACCGACCAGTATCCGTCAGGCCCTCGGGCCCGTCGAGCTCCCGCCGCTTCCGACCGCAACCACGGCTACACCGTCGTCGTGCGCGTCTTGGCTAGGCGTCGAAGCTCTGCCAGGGGCCGGCGGCCCTCTCGGCAGCTTCCCTGACGCGCTCCTCGAGCTGCGGCACGACGCCGGGGTGACGGACGGTGCCGTCGCTCGTGTGCAGGACCGTCTCGCGTTGGGAGCGGCCGCTTGGTCGGCGTCCCGTATCGTCGAGCGAGACCGGCTCCTCCTCGAGGTCGTCCGGCTCGAGCCAGTTCTCGATCCGCAGGCCGGGGACGCGGTCGTAGAGACGGGCGCTCGCGGTGACGAGCGTCAGATCGTGCGAGAGCGCGATCGCCGCGATCCGCAGGCTCGGCTCGTCGAGTCGGACGCCGAGGCGCTCCAGCTGCGCGCGTAGCGATCCGTACACCTCGGCGGCGTCGTGGTCGAAGGGGAGCACGGTGCTCGCCGCGGCGATGAGCTCGCGGACGCGGCCGGCCACCTCTCCGTCGCCGTTCCGGGCGGCCGCGTACGCGATCTCAGCGACGGAGACGGCGGTGGTGCACTGCTCGTCGCCCGGCGTCCGCGCCAGCCGCCGCACGAGGTGCATCGGCGGCTCGCGGAGCAGGGCGGCGGCCAGGATGTCGGTGTCGAAGCAGTACACCGTCTACGGGATCTCCGGCGGCTCGCGGTCGCGGGCGACCGACCGCATCGCGACGACCGCGGCGACCGTCTCGTACAGGTCGGTCGGCGGGAAGCGGCGGCGCCCGCGAACGCCGCCAGTCCCAGCGGCCGGTCGCGGCCGTCGAGGTCGGCCGGGACCGGCACGATCGCAGCCACCGGCGAGCCGTAGCGCGTCACGACCATCTGCTCGCCCTCGAGCACGCGCTCGAGAATCTCCGTCAGGCGCTCTCTCGCCTCGGTGAGTCCAACCGTCGCAGTCGTCATGCGCGCTCATGATGACAGCGACGGGCCACGCTGTGAGGTCCAGCTCGCTGTCCAGGGGGTGCGCGGAGGCTGCTACACTCCTCCGCCGGCGGTCAGGAGACCGCCCTCTTTTCCGAGCCATGACCACTTACACCGCCAAGCCGGGCGAGATCCAGCGCGACTGGTACGTCGTGGACGCCGAGGGCAAGACCCTGGGCCGCCTCGCGACGGAGATCGCCGACACGCTGCGGGGCAAGGGAAAGCCCCAGTACACGCCGCACGTCGACACCGGCGACTTCGTGATCGTCGTCAACGCCGGAGAAGATGCACGTCACGGGCAACAAGCTCGACCAGAAGATGGTGCGGACGCACTCCGGCTACCCGGGCGGGCTGAAGGAGCGGACGCTCCGCGAGCAGCTCGAGCGGCGGCCGACCGAGGTGATCCGCAAGGCCGTCAAGGGCATGCTCCCGAAGAACAGGCTCGCCGCCGCCCAGCTGCGCAAGCTCAAGGTGTACGCCGGCCCGGAGCACCCCCACGCGGCGCAGTCCCCGAAGGAGCTGTCGCATGGCTGAGACCGCCCACTATCGCGGCACCGGCAAGCGCAAGACGTCCGTGGCGCGCGTGATCCTCCGCCCGGGCGACGGCGCGACCTGGGTCAACGGTCGCTCGCTCGAGGACTACTTCCCGCGCGCGACGCTCCGCAAGCTCGCGCTCTCCCCGCTCGAGGTCGCAGACGCCGAGGGAAGATACGACCTCCGCGTCCGCGTCCACGGCGGCGGAATCAGCGGCCAGGCCGGTGCGGTGCGCCACGGGATCGCCCGGGCGCTCGTCGAGGCCGACCCCGAGCTCCGCGTCCCGCTCAAGCGCCAGGGCTTCCTCACGCGCGACGCGCGCCAGGTCGAGCGCAAGAAGGCCGGCCTGCACAAGGCGCGCAAGGCGCCGCAGTTCAGCAAGCGCTAGCGCGCGCCGCTCTTGCGCGAATTCGTCGCGAGGAACCACGCTACGACGGTGGAGGGTGTGACGATGGCCGACCCCGGTGCCATGACGACAGACGTGCCGGTCGGGAAGCGTCGCGTGGTTCGGCACCGACGGGGTTCGCGGCATCGTCGGCGAGGCGCTGACCGCGGAGCTCGTCGAGCAGCTCGGCCGCGCGGCCACGCTGTGGGCGGGCCGCGGGCGGGTGCTCGTCGGGCGGGACACGCGCGGCCTCGGGCCCGCGGTCTCGAGGCCGCGCTGACCCGGGGGATCGTCGACGCCGGCGGCACGGCCGTGCTCGGGGGCGTCCTGCCGACGCCCGCCGTCGCGCTGCTCTCGCAGGACCTCGGCCTCGTCGTCTCGGCGTCGCACAACCCGCCCGAGTACAACGGCGTCAAGGTCTTCGACCGGGAGGGCCACAAGCTGACGGATGCGGACGAGCTCGAGATCGAGGCCCTGATCGGTGCGCCCGGCCCGGGAGGCGGCGTCGATCGAGCACGCCGAGGACGTGGTCGAGAGCTACGTCGACCACGTCGTCGAGCAATTCGGCTCCGACCTCGGCGGCCTGAGGATCGCGGTCGACTGCGCGAACGGCGCGTTCTCGGCCGTCGCTCCCGGCGTGTTCGAGCGGCTCGGCGCGGAGGTGACCGCCGCTCGCCGGCGACCCCCGACGGGATCGAACATCAACGTCGGCTGCGGGGCGACGGACCTCGCGCCTGCTGCAGGCAGCGGTGCGCGCCGGCGGCCACGACCTGGGGATCGCGTTCGACGGCGACGGCGACCGGATGCTCGCCGTCGACGAGAACGGCGACGTCGTCGACGGCGACCAGATCATCGCGATCTGCGCGCTCGCCCTGCGACGTCGATCTCGTCGCCGTCACGGTGATGACGAACCTCGGCTTCCACCGGCTGATGGAGCGAGCACGGGATCCGCGTCGTGACGACCGACGTCGGCGACCGCTACGTCCTCGAGGCGCTCCGGCGCGAAGGCGGCATGCTCGGCGGCGAGCAGTCGGGGCACCTGATCGTGCTCGACGGCCACGTCACCGGCGACGGGCTCGCAGCGGCGCTGACGCTCTGCCGCGCGCTCGGCGGGCGCTCGCTCGCCGAGGCGGCCGCGGTGATGCCACGGCTTCCCGCAGGCCAAGGAGAACGTCGCGCGTGGCGCGGCTCGAGATCCCGGCCGGGCGTGGCCGACGAGGTCGAGCGGCTGAACGCCCGAGCTCGCGGGCCGCGGTCGGGTGCTCGTGCGCCCGTCCGGCACCGAGCCGGTCGTTCGGGTGCTCGCCGAGGCGGAGCGCGACGAGGAGGCCGCAGAGCCTCTGTGGTAGCATCGCTGACCTCGTCCGGCGGGAGGCCGGAGCCCCGTAAAAGCCCTGCAAGGCAGTGGCATTCGGCCGGACAGCGTGCGTCCGGGGCGAAAGGAGAGCCGGGATGTGCGGAATCATCGGATACGTCGGGCCTCGTGAGTGCAAGCCGCTGCTCCTGCACGGCCTCGAGCGCCTCGAGTACCGGGGCTACGACTCGGCCGGGATCGCGCTCCTCGAGCACGCCGGCCTCAGGTACACGCGCGCCGTCGGCCCGCTCCAGAGCCTTCGCGAGCGGGCGGGCGACACGCCCTCGCCCGCCACGACGGGGCTCGGTCACACGCGCTGGGCGACCCACGGCGGGGTCACCGAGGAGAACGCGCACCCGCTCGCCGCGGAGCGGCCCGAGACGCTCGCGGTCGTCCTCAACGGCATCGTCGAGAACTATCGCGAGCTGCGCGAGCGCGCCTCACCGAGCGCGGGTCACGTCTTCTCCTCGGAGACCGACGCCGAGACGGTCACGCACCTGATCGAGGAGCACTACGAGGGCGACCTCGTCGAGGCGGTGCGCGGCGCGTACAACGAGCTCGAGGGCCACTACGCGTTCGTCGCGATCCACCGCGACCACCCCGGCCTGCTCGTCGGCGCACGCCACCAGTGCCCGATGGTCGTCGGCCTCGCGGCCGGAGAGACGTACGTCGCCTCCAACGCGGCGGCGTTCCTGCGCGAGACCCGCGACGTGCAGTTCCCCTCCGACGGCGAGGTCGTCGCGGTCACGCCCGGACGGCTCGAGCTTCTTCCGGGCCGAGGACGGGTCGCCCGTCGAGCACGAGGTCGTCGAGCTCGACTGGGACGACGAGGGCGCCGAGAAGGCCGGCTTCGAGACCTTCATGCTCAAGGAGATCCACGAGCAGCCCGATGCGGTCGCCGAGACGATCGGCGACCGGCTGCGCAAGGGACGGCTCGAGCTCGAGGGGCTCGGGATGGACGACGACGAGCTGCGGGACCTGCGCCGGATCGTCATCCTCGCCGCGGGCACCGCGTACCACGCGGGCGTCGCCGCGCGCTACGCGATCGAGGAGTGGGGGCGCGTGCCGGTCGAGCACGACATCGCGTCCGAGTGGATCTACCGCAACCCGGTGCTCGACCGGGACACGCTCGTGATCGGGATCTCGCAGTCCGGCGAGACGCGCGACACGATCGAGGCGATGAAGCTCGCGCGCTCGATGGGCGCCCACACGGTCGCGATCACGAACATGATGGGATCGCAGATCACGCGCGAGGTCGACTCGGTGCTCTACACCCGCTGCGGCATCGAGATGGCGGTCGCGGCCTCGAAGACCTTCACGGCACAGCTCTCGCTCCTGTTCCTCGTCGCGCTCAAGCTCGCCCAGGTGCGCGAGACGCTCCCGGCCGGGGAGCTCGAGTACATCGTCAACGCGCTCTACGGGCTGCCCGCCAAGATCAGTGAGTTCCTCGAGGGCGACCACCCGATCGACGAGATCGCGCGGAAGTTCCACGATCGGCCGTTCTTCCTCTACCTCGGCCGCAACATCGGGCTCCCCGTGGCGCTCGAGGGCGCGCTCAAGCTCAAGGAGATCTCGTACATCCCGACCGAGGCCTATTCCGCCGGCGAGATGAAGCACGGCCCGATCGCGCTCCTCGACGAGTCGACGCCGGTCGTCGTCGTCGCGACGCGGATGGAGCAGGTGTACGAGAAGCTCGTCTCGAACATCCAGGAGGTGCGCGCCCGCGGCGCGCACGTGATCGCGATCGCCTCCGACGGCAACGAGGACATCCAGCACCATGCCGACGACGTGATCTACGTCCCGAAGGCGCCGGCGTTCCTGTCGGCGATCCTCGCCGTGATCCCGCTCCAGCTCCTCGCCTACCGGATCGCCCGGCTACGAGGCCTCAACGTGGATCAACCGAGGAACCTCGCCAAGACGGTGACGGTCGAGTGACCGTCAGCGTCTCCGCGGCAGAGCCGCGCTCTCTCGCGAAGACCGTCACGGTGGAGTAGCAGGCGCCGCGGGTCCCGCCAGGGAGCTCGCCGCCGCGAGCGCGAGCGCGACGGCCTGGGCGTCGTCGAGCGTGTCGGCGGGGGAGACGAGCGATGCGAGCTCGTCCGGGTCGAGCGTCTCCTCGAGGAGCGTCCTGACCGACTCCTGCTCGGTCGTCCTGCCGTCGAGGCCGAGCTGCGTGCGGATGCGCTCGACGACGGCGGCGAGGGCGGCCGCATCGCTCGTGAGCCCGAGGCGAGCCAGCGCGGCGGCCGCGACCGAGAGGGCGTATGCGACCGCGTCCCGGTCCCCGGCCTCGGCGAACCGGGCGGCGCAGTCGGCGGCGTGGCCGAGCGCCCCGACGTCGTCGCCGAGGTGGAGCGAGATCCGTGCGAGCTCGTGCGTCGCCTGCGCGACCGCGTACTCGAGGTCCGCGCCGCGCGCGATCTCCAGCGCCTCCGTGGCGAGGGGCAGCGCCCTGTCGGCCGAGCCGGCGAGGGTGAGCGAGCCCGCGAGGTGTGACAGCGCCCACACGAGGTGCCGGGGCTGCGCGACGGGCCGAAGGCGGGAGATCGCCTCGGCCATGAGCGCCTCGGCCTCGCCGATGTCGCCGTCCTCGACGAGCATCCGACCGAGACGGAGAGACGACGACCAGCGAAGCGCCTCGTCGCCCACCGAGGCCGCCGACCGCCCCGCAGCCTCGAACAGCGCACGGGCCTCCGCCCGGTCGCCCATGAAGTACAGCGACGTCCCGGCCTGTTGCTGCAGGAAGCCGAGCGCCGGGCTCGGCGGTGGGTCGAGCGCCAGGACGCGCCGTGCCCACCCGATGCACTCGGTATACGCAGCGACGTTCAGGAAGTAGGGGCAGAGCCGCGCGGCCATCGCGGTCGCCTCCTCCTCCGCGCCCTCGTCGAGGAGCCAGGTGAACGCCGATCGCAAGTTGTCGATCTCGGTCGTGACCCACGCCCGTGCCCGGGGCTCCTCCACGGAGATCCCGGCCGACCGCGCCTGGAGCGCGTCGGCGTACCAGCGCGCGTGCGAGGCGCGCACCGCCGACCTCTCGTTCCCCGACCGCGCGAGCTGCTCGAGGCCGAACTCGCGGATCGTCTCGAGCATCCAGAAACGGGGCTCTCCGTCGGCACCCGCACGGCGACGGAGCAGGCTCTTGTCGACCAGCGACTGGAGCCTCTCGACGTCCGCTCCGCATGCGCCTTCGGCCGCCTCGAGGGTGCATCCGCCGTCGAAGACGGAGAGCGCGCGGAAGAGCTCCTGTTCGCCGTCGTCGAGGAGGTCGTACGACCACTTCACCGTCGCCCGGAGCGTGAGCTGGCGTGGATCGGCGTCCCGGCCGCCCTTGAGGAGGTCGAGCCGGCGACCGAGCCGCTCGAGCAGCTGTGCAGGCCCGAGCGCGGCGGCGCGCGCCGCGGCCAGCTCGATCGCCAGCGGCAGCCGGTCGAGCCGCTCGCACAGCTGTCGCACCGCTTCGACCGGCTCGGCGTCCGCGCCCGCCGCCGTTGCGCGGGCGAGGAACAGCTCGACGCTGTCGGCGTCGTCGAGGCCCGGGACGGGATACACGTGCTCCCCCGCGAGCTTGAGGCGCTCGCGTGAGGTGACGAGGAAGGTGACGCTCGGGCACGCCTCCCGAAGCCGTGCGATCTCGATCGCGACGCCGGGCAGGAGGTGCTCGCAGTTGTCGATGACGAGGAGGCGCCGCTGGCCGGCGAGCGCCCTTCCGATCGCGTCCACGGACGCCTCGTCGGCCTTGACACCGAGCGTCCCGGCGAGCGAGGGCGTGACAAGGGCCGGGTCGCGCAGCGGTGCGAGCGCCTGCCACGTGAGCCCGTCGGGGAACTCCTCGGCGGCCTCGGCCGCCCCCTGGAGGGCGAGGCGGGTCTTGCCGCTGCCGCCGGGGCCGGTGAGGGTGACGAGCCGCGTCTGGCCCCCGAGCAGCCTTGCGATCGCCGCGACCTCGTTGCTCCGGCCGACGAAGGGAGTAGCGGGGACGGGGAGGTTCGAGCGGTGGATCGTCCGCAGCGGCGGGAAGTCCCCGTCTCCGAGCTGGTACAGGCGGACCGGCTCGGAGAGGTCCTTCAGCCGCTGCTCGCCGAGGTCGCGCAGGGGAAGGGGCGTGGGCCCGAGGACGCCCGCGGTCGAGGCGGAGAGGACGATCTGCCCTCCGTGGCCCGCCGCGGCGATACGTGCGGCACGGTGCACGTCGAGGCCGATGTACCTCCCCTCGTCGAGGAGCGGCTCGCCGGTGTGCAGCCCGGCGCGTACGTGCAGCGGGCCCTCGGCGAGCTCCTCGTGGATCCGTCGTGCCGCCTCGGCCGCGTCGCGCGCGGAGGAGAACGCGCAGAGGAACGAGTCGCCCTGCGTGTCGACCTCGACGCCTCCGTGCCGGTCGAGGGCTGCGCGGATGACACGCTGATGCGCACGCAGCGCGTCCCCGTACGCTGCGGCCCCGAGGCGCTCGAGCGACCGCGTCGATCCCTCCACGTCGGTGAGCAGGAACGTCACCGTCCCCTCGGGGAGGGCGGCCGCGACGGCGGGCGCAGCCAGGGCGGGATCCTGCGCGAGGATGCGCTTCTCGAGCTCCTTCAGAGGAGCCCCCGGCTCGATGCCGAGCGCGTCGACCAGCCGCCTTCGTGCCTCCTGATACGCCGCCAGCGCGTCGGCCTGCCTCCCGGAGCGGTACAGGGCCACCATCAGCTGCCCCGCGAGCGCCTCGCGGTAGGGATGCTCTGCCGTCAGCTGCTCCAGCTCGGCGACGAGCTCCCCGTGGCGTCCGAGCACCAGGTCGGCCTCGATCCGATCCTCGACCGCCGCGAGCCGGAGCTCGTCGAGACGGTCGGTCTCCCGCCGCGCCCACTCCTGGTAGGCGAAGTCGGCGAGCGGACGACCCCGCCACAGCGCGAGCGCCTCGCCGAGACGTGCTCGCGCCTTCTCCGGTCGCAGCTCCCGGAGCGCCTCCCGGCCTTCCGCGGCGAGCTCCTCGAAACGCGCGACGTCGAGGTGGGCGGAGTCCAGATCGAGCACGTAGCCGGGGCCCTGCCGGTGGATGCGCGAGCTCCCCGAGCTGTCGTGCCGGGCGAGAATCAGCCGGAGGTTCGAGACGTAGACCTGCAGGGAGCGCACGGAGCTGACGCTCCCGGTCTCGCCCCAGACGGCGTCGACCAGCTCGTCCTGCGACACGACCGTACCGGCCCGCAGCAGCAGGAGCGCCAGCACGGAACGCTGCTTGACGCCCCCGAGCGGCAGCGTCTCACCGTCGGCGACCACCTGCAGCGGGCCGAGCACACCGAACTCCACGACCGCCAAGTATCGCGAGACACGAGCTCCCGTCCAACCTCGCGCTTGAGCAGTGCTTAGCGATCTCTTGAGCGCTCCCGCGCACGCTGGCTGCACACACAACGCGTCGGCATCTTCAAGGAGGTTCCCCATGAGCTTCACCCGCACTCGCACGCTCGTCTCGCTCGGTGCCGTGGTTCTCGCAGCGCTGGTCGTCGCCGCGCTGGCGGGCTCGGCCGGCTCCGCAACGAGCGGGGCGCCGTTGACGGCCCATCTGCTCCGCGCCGGCGAGCTCCGTGGCTTCGTGCCGGACGGCGCTCCCGAGGTCGTCCGAGAGCCCCTCGTCTGGGCAGGGCAGACCGCCGCCGGCCGCTCCGAGGAGGAGACGGCGGCGCTCCGCAGGTTCGGCTTCGTCGCCGCCGCCAGCGTGCATCTCCGCTCCTCCGGCCGGGACGACCGCGACGCGCTCTCCTGGGCCGTCGAGTTCCGCACTGCGCAGGGTGCGCGCGCCTACCTCGTGCGCACCATGGGGCGCCTGTCACGGGCGGCGAAGGGCGAGCGCGTCGCGCTCCTCTGCGCGATCCAGCCGCTCGGCGCCCTCCGCCTCGACGTGTCGAGCCCCGGCAGCATCGGCCACAACCTGCTCTTCCGACGCGGACGCGTGGTTCACCTCGTCGGCGTGGGCCACGCGCCCGATGCGGTCGACCCGCCGTCCGCCCTCGACCTGGCTGCGGCGGCGTCGGCGCTCGTCCAGCGCATCGACCTTCGACGCTCGTGACGAGCAGTTGGGATCGCACTCCGCGGGACCCGCCTCGGCGGGCCCCGCGGGCTCCCGGTCTTCGCCTCCTGCGAGCTCGGTGGCCCGGCAAGCCCACGGTCTTCCCAGGAGATTCTCAGGAGGCTCCGAGGCTGCTCCCAGCCGCGGCGATCACGCTACGGCGATGTTCTTCGTCCGCTATGCCCGGAGCGAGCTCGCGCGTAGAAGGGGGCGCACCCTCGTCACCGTCTCGGGCCTCGCGCTCGGCGTCGCGCTCGTGATCGTGATCGCCGCGCTGACGCGGGGACTGGACGAGGCCCAGCAGACGGCGCTCGACCCGCTCGCGAGCATCGGCACCGACCTCACCGTCACGCTCGCGCCGAGCCAGGACTCCGGAGGCGGGTTCGGGCCGGGCGGGGGAGGCGGCGGCCGCGAGGTCGTCCAGGCGAACAGCTCCGTCATCACCGACCTCTCGAAGCTCGGCAAGCCGGGCGAGAAGTTCGAGCACACGTTCTTCCTCCCGGGGACGCAGCTCACGTTCCCGCGGTCCCAGGTCGTGCAGGTGGCGAAGGTGGACGGCGTCGCGTCCGCGGCGTCCGGGCTGATCCTCACGGCGGTCCACCAGTCGGGGACGGTCCCGAAGATCGTCGCCCAGATCAGGGCCGGCGGACAGCAGGTGCAGGTCGACCGGCAGATCGCGCGGCCCACCCAGGCCGAGCTCCAGAAGATGCAGAGCTGCCTGCAGGCGAAGGGGATCCAGTTCGGCCCCGGCGGTGGTGCCCAGCAGGGCGGTGGCGCGGGCGGCCAGGGCGGCCAGGGTGGCGGTCTTGGCGGGTCGACGCAGCAGGCCGGCCCGGGCGGCGTTGATCGTGGCGCCTTCGCGTCCTGCCTGCCGGAGCGGCTGCGCAGGTTCCGCGCGACGATCACGACGCCGGAGCAGACGCTCCGTCAGGTGGTCGACCCGCCGCAGACCGATATCACGAGCACGACGTACACGATCGGCGGCGTCGACATGACGCAGACCGGCATCGGCATCGTCACGCCAGCTTTGGTGACGAAGGGGACGTTCCTCCGGAAGGCTGGCCAGGCGCTCGTCACGCAGACGTACGCGAGCCGTGAGGGCCTGAGGGTCGGCTCCAAGGTCGATCTGAACGGGACGTCGTTCACCGTCGTCGGGCTGGTGCGGGCGCCGCTGGGCGGGCAGACCGCGGACGTGTACGTGCCGCTCGTGCAGTTGCAGCAGTTGTCGTCGCAGAAGGGGCAGGTCAACGTGGTGCTGGTGCGGGCGGACAGCGGCGGGGACGTCGCCGGGGTGCAGCAGAACATCGAGACCGCGTTCCCGAGCGCGCAGGTCGCGAGCGCGAGCGACGTCACCGACCGCATCTCCGGCTCGCTCGTCGACGCGTCCAACCTCTCTCATCGCCTCGGCGTCGCCCTCGCGGTGCTCGCGGCGCTGACCGCGTTCCTGATCGCGCTGCTGCTGACGTTGTCGTCGGTCGGGAAGCGCGTGCGTGAGATCGGGACGTTGAAGGCGCTCGGGTGGAAGCAGGCGGTGGTGGTGCGGCAGATCGTCGGTGAGTCGCTCGCGCAGGGCGTCGCCGGCGGCCTCATCGGCGTCGTCCTCGGCGTCGCCCTCGCAGCGGTCGTCGGCGCGGTCGGGCCGACCCTCACCGCGTCGTCGTCAACCGGCGGCAGCGGCAACGACTTCTTCGGCTTCGGCGCGGTCACCGCGCGGACGGTGATCGGATCAGGTGGCGCTCACCGCGCCGGTCGCGATCACGGTGCTGCTGCTCGGGCTGCTCGTGGCGATCCTCGGCGGCCTCGTCGCGGGCGCCGCCGGCGGCTGGCGCGCGGCCCGCATGCGCCCCGCCGATGCCTTGAGGCAGGTCGAGTAGTGGCCGCAGAGACGTTGTACGAGGTTCGCGGTGCGTCTCGCTTCTTCCAGCGCGGGCCGTCCACCGTGCGCGCGCTCGACGGTGTCGACCTCGACATCGGCGCGGGCGAGCTCCTCGCCCTCGTCGGGCCGAGCGGCTCGGGCAAGACGACGCTGCTGCAGCTGCTCGGCGCGATGGACCGCGCAAGCGAGGGCACGGTGCTCTTCGAAGGCGAGGATCTCGGCGTCCTGAGCGACGGGGCGCTCGCCGACCTCCGCCTGCGGACGTTCGGCTTCGTCTTCCAGCAGTTCAACCTGATCCCGACGCTCACCGCGGTCGACAACGTCGAGGCCGCGATCGCTCCCGCGGGCGTCGACGACGACGAGGCGCGCTCACGGTCGCTCGCGGTGCTCGAAGAGGTCGGGCTCTCCGACCGCGCGACACACCTTCCGTCGCACCTCTCGGGCGGCGAGCAGCAGCGCGTCGCGATCGCGCGGGCGCTGGTGAAGGAGCCGCGCGTCATCCTCGCCGACGAGCCGACGGGCAACCTCGACAGCGCAACCGGCGCCGACATCGTCACACTCCTCGCAGGTCTCGCGTCGGCGCGCGGCAGCACCGTGATCGTCGCGACCCACGACGAGAGCCTCGCCCGGATCGCACCGCGCCGGATCACCGTCCGCGACGGCAAGGTGACAGAGGCGCTGGGCGAGGTCGAGGCGCTCCCCGCGAGCTGAGCTCGGCGGCGGCCGCCGCTCCGCCCCGACGCGCTGCACATCTACGCTCCGGCCATGCCGCCGGTGCCCCACGAGTCGTCCCGGGCGGTCGGTCACACGGCTTCCGGCGATGACCGTCGAGACCGACCGGGTCGCGGTCGAGGAGCCGCTCGAGATCCGGGTCGGCGGCACGGCGGTGGCGGTCACGATGCGCACCCCCGGGCACGACGAGGAGCTCGCGCTCGGCTTCTGTCTCACCGAGGGGCTGCGTCCCGTCGCCGCCGGCCCCACGGCGGACCTCGCCGCCAACGTCGTCGAGGTCGACGCGCCCGCGGCCGACCTCGGCGCCGTCCAGCGCTCGTTCTACACGTCGTCGTCCTGCGGGGTGTGCGGCAAGGGCGCGCTCGAGGCGATCGCCGTCGAGGCGCCACGGATCGAGGGCGATCTCGTCGTCGAGTTCGGCCTCGTGTCGAGGCTCCCCGGTCTGCTCCGCGAGGCGCAGGAGACGTTTGCGCTGACCGGGGGGCTCCACGCGACCGGGCTGTTCTCGCCCGCCGGGGAGCTCCTGTGCGCCCGGGAGGACGTCGGCCGCCACAACGCGATGGACAAGGTGATCGGCTGGGCCTTCCGCGAGGGGCTGGTGCCGCTCGCGCGGTCGCTCCTCTGCGTGAGCGGCCGTCTCTCCTTCGAGCTCGTGCAGAAGGCGGCCGTCGCCGGCTGCCCCGTGCTCGTGGCCGTCGGCGCGCCCTCCTCCCTCGCGGTCGAGCTCGCCGAGGACCGCGGCGTCACCCTCTGCGGCTTCGTCAGGAACGGCTCGGCGAACGTCTACACGCGGCCGCACCGCGTGGCCGTCTCGACGTGCGGCTGACGGGAGTCCTGCTCGTCGGCGGAGCATCGCGCCGGTTCGGCTCCCCGAAGGCGCTCGCCACGTTCCGGGGCGAGACGCTCGCCGAGCGCGGCCACCGGCTGCTCGCCGAGGCGTGCGACGAGGTGCTCGTCGTCGGCAAGGCCGGGGAGCTCGGCGGGTTGCCGTTCACGGTCCTCGACGACGGGACGGATGAACGGGCGCCGGTCCACGGCCTGGTCGCCGGGCTCCGTGCGGCCGCCCACGAGGCCGTGGTCGCGCTTCCGGTCGACGTCCCGCTCGTGACGCCCGACGCCCTGCGAGCCCTGGGTGCGGCCGGAGCCGTCCCGTCGCCGCGCGTCCCGCTGCCCGGCGCCTACCCGCGGGCGCTCCTGCCGGTCCTCGAGGCGCGCGTCGCGGCGGGGCTGCTGTCGCTCCGCGGCGTCAACACGACCACGCTCGAGGTTCCCTCCGCGCTCCTCGTGGACGTCGACACCCCTGCCGAGCTCGCGACACTCGAGCGTCGCACGCCATGACGGAAGGCCCTCTTGTTGCAGGTAACCTGATACTCGGCTAGCGTCGCGACGTGGTCGTGGGCACGCTCGGCGATGCGGTCCCCCTCGAGATCCTCGTGGCAGCGGGCGCAGACGTCGTCCCGGTCGTCGGCGCAGCCGCCGCGCGCACCGAGATGGCGGTCGTGCTCGAGGAGCTGCTCGAGCGCACGACGCACATCGCGGTCGACGGCTCTATCGAGATGGTGCCGTGGCCGCTGTACGGGCCGGCGCGTCTGCCCGTGTCGGTCATCCGGTAGCGGCACGCCCCGGCTTCAGGCGACGAGCGCGGACCGGTCGATCTCGCGCTTCAGGATCTTGCCGGTCGGCCCCTTGGGCAGCGCGTCCACCACGGCGATCCGGCGCGGGTACTTGTAGGCGGCGACCCGCTCCCTGGCCCACGTCCGAAGCTCGTCCTCGGCGACGCGGGCACCGGGGCGGAGGACGACGAGCGCGGCGACCTCCTCGCCGAGCGCGTCGTCGGGGACGCCGACCACCGCCGCCTCGAGCACCGCGGGGTGCGCGTAGAGCGCCTCCTCGACCTCGCGGGGGTAGACGTTGTAGCCGCCGCGGACGATCATCTCCTTCTTCCGATCGACGAGGAACAGGTACCCGTCGTCGTCGACGCGACCGAGGTCACCGGTCGAGAGCCAGCCGTCGGCGTCGAGCGACTCCGCCGTCGCCTCGGGATCGTTCCAGTAGCCCGGTATCACCGACGGCCCCCGGAACTGCACCTCTCCGACCCCGGCCGCGTCGGAGTCGTGGATGCGCATCTCGGTGCCTCCGAGCGGCCTGCCGACCGACCCCGCCTTGCGCGGCTGGCCGACGCGGTACGTCGTCGCGATCCCGCTCAGCTCGGTGAGGCCGTAGCCCTCGAACACCTCGCCGCCGAACGTCCGCTCGAAGTCGCGTGCGACCTCGACGGGCACGGCTGCGCCCCCCACGTGTGCGATGCGCACGGGCGGCAGCTCGGCTGCGCCGCGGGCCGCCTGACAGAGCGCGATGCACATGGTCGGTACACCGAGGAGGATCGTCGTGCCCGTCCGGGTCATCGTCCCGAGGGTCCGCTCCGCGTCGAAGCGCTCGACGATCGCGATCGCCGCGCCGGCGAGGAACGTCGACAGGATGCCCGTCGACTGCCCGAGGACGTGCGAGAAGGGCGCAGCGCCGAGCACCACGTCGTCGGGGGCGAGGCGCAGCGCCTCGGCGGCGTTCTCGGCCGCGGCGCGGATCCCGCCGTGCGTGAGCACGGCTCCCTTCGGCCGTCCGGACGTGCCCGACGTGAAGAGGATCACCGCCGGATCCGCCGGGTCGCGATCGGCCACCTCGCGGTCCGGCTCGGCCTCGATCGGCAACGCCTCCCGGAGCAGTACGCTCGGGGCCGCCGCGGCGGAGCGCTCCGCGACCTCGGGCTCCGCGAGCAACACGTTCAGCGGCACGACGACGGCGCCGACGCGCAGAGCGGCGAAGTACGCGGCGACGAACGCCGGAGAGTTGACGAGCTGGATCGCGACGCGGTCACCCGGACGGATGCCCTGCGAGCGAAGCGCCCGGGCGCCCACCGCGGCCCGACGTTCGAGCTCGGCGTAGGAGACGGCGTCGTCCTCGAACCAGAGCGCCACCCGGTCTCCCTGCGCAGCCGCACGGTCCGTCAGGATGCGTGCGAGGTTCATCCCGGCAAGAATCGCAGGTTCCCTGACAATATGTGGGCATGAGCGCGGCCGCACGTCTCGGGGAGATCGACGGGCAGCACCCGGAGCCGCGGATCTCGTACATCGTCGCGCGGCTCGAGCGCGCCGTCCGCCAGGCGATCAACCAGCGCGTCAAGCCGTACGGGTTGACGACCCTGCAGTACACGACGCTGAGCATCCTGCGGCGCGGAGGCGAGCTCTCGAACGCCCAGCTCGCGCGCCGCGCCTACATGACCCCGCAGTCGATGAGCGAGGTGCTCGAGGCGCTCGAGAGGAAGGGTCTCGTGGAGCGCGCTCCCCACCCGAACCACCGCCGCGTGTTTCCCGCCGCCATGACCGCGAAGGGACGGGAGACGCTCGAGGCATGCGACGTCGCGGTCGACGAGCTCGAGCGGGAGATGCTCGCCGGCCTCACTCCGCGGCAACTGCGCAGCGTCCGCGCCGGCCTCGTGAGCGCCGTGCGGGCGCTCCACGCCGGCCTCCCGTCGCACTGAGCCCGGGTACACGGGCCTGCCGAACGCCGTGCGCTACCGGTGGGTCGTCCTCGCGGTCGGAACCGCCGCCCAGGCGTCGTTCGCGGCGTTCACGATCGGCCTCTCCGTGATGCTCCCCGACGTCCGCTCGGCGTACGGTCTCTCCGTCGCCCAGACCGGCCTCGTCCTGGCCGCGGCCAATGTCGGGACGATGCTCGGGATGCTCCCGTGGGGCATCCTGGCGGATCGCGTGGGAGAGCGGCGCGTCGTCGCGGTCGGGCTCGTGCTCGGCGGGACGGCGACGCTGGTCGCGGCCCACACGTCGGGGTTTGCGGCGCTCGTCGCCCTGCTGGCGGTCGGCGGGTTCGGAGGCGCCAGCGTGAGCGCGGCGAGCGGGCGGGCGGTGATGCAGTGGTTCCCGCGCGCCGAGCGCGGGCTCGCGCTCGGGATCAGGCAGGCGGCGATCCCCGTCGCGGGAGCCGTCTCCGCGGTCGTCCTCCCGCGCCTCGTGGCCGAGTACGGGGTCGACGCGGGGCTGTCGGCGATCGGCGTGGGGATCCTGGCCTGCGCCTGCCTCGCGGGGCTTCTGCTCCGCGACGCGATGCATGCCGTGCGCGGCGCGTCTGCTGCGGCGCAGATCGTGCGCGACACCCGCACCTGGCTGCTCGCAGGGAGCGCGGCCCTGCTCGTCGTTCCGCAGATCGCGCTGTTCGGATTCACGGTGCTGTTCCTCCATGACCACCGGGGCCTCTCGCCGGCGCAGGCGGGGGCGGTGTTCGCGGTCGCGCAGGTGCTCGCCGTGGGAGCGCGCGTGGGCGCGGGACGGTGGTCCGACGTCACCGGCTCGCGGATACGGCCGCTCCGCATCGTCGCGCTGGCATCCGGGGCCGCGGCGGCGGTGACCGCGGTCCTGGTGGACAGCCCTCTTCCCGTGCTCGTGCCCGCGATCGTCTGGGCCGGGCTCGTCGCCGCCAGCTGGAACGGGCTCGCCTACGTGGCCGCAGCCGAGGCCGTCGGCCCCGAGCGGAGCGGCGCCGCGCTCGGTGTGCAGCAGACCGTCCTCTTCGGGGCCGGCGCGGCGGCGGCACCGCTGCTCGCGTTGCTCTTCGACCGCCTGGGGTGGGCGTGGGGGTTCGGGCTCATGGCCGTCGCGCCCCTGGCGGCGTTCTTCCTGCTGGGTCGTGTGGGCGAGCGCACGGCAGCCTGAGGGCAGGCGCGGTGTGACGTGGCGAGCGGAATATCAGGTAGCCTGATTCTCCCGAGACGGAGGAGGTTCCATGGGAGTGCTCGATGGCAGAGTTGCGATCGTCACGGGGTCGGCCCGCGGCATCGGGCAGGCGGCTGCTGCGCTGCTCGCCGAGCACGGGGCCCGCGTCCTCGTGACCGATCTCGACGAGGACGTCGCCCGGGACGCTGCCGCGGCAATCCCCGGCGAGACCGCGGTGTTCGGCGGGGACCTGACGGAGGACGGTGTCCCGGAAGCGGTCGTCCGGCGCGCGATCGACGCGTTCGGCCAGCTCGACATCGTCGTGAACAACGCCGGGTACACGTGGGACGGCATGGCGCACAAGATGAGCGACGACCAGTTCCGGGCGATGCTCGAGATCCACACCGTCGCGCCGTTTCGGCTGCTACGCGCCGCAGCGCCCTACATGCGCGACGCGGGAAAGGCCGACAAGGAGGCGGGGCGCGAGGTCTTCCGCAAGGTGGTCAACGTCACGTCCATCTCGGGCACGCAGGGGAATGTGGGCCAGGCGAACTACTCGGCGGCGAAGGCGGGGCTCGTCGGGCTGACGAAGACACTCGCCCGCGAGTGGGGGCCGTTCAAGGTCAACGTCAACGCCGTGGCGTTCGGGTTCGTCGAGACGCGCCTCACGGCCGCGTCCGGCGAGGGTGCCGAGTCCTTCGTCAAGGACGGTGTCGAGATCCCGCTCGGGATCCCCGAGCGCATGCGCGAGATGGCGTCGATGATCATCCCGCTCGGACGGCCCGCGACGCCGGACGACGCCGCCGGTCCGATCTTCTTCCTCTGCTCGCCCTGGTCGAACTTCGTGCACGGCCAGGTCCTCACCGCGAGCGGGGGCCAGACCACCGGAATGACGTCGTAGCGCGGCGCTGCGTGTTCGCCTTCGAGACAGGACCGGTCGGCGCAGCCGCTGCGAGGGGCACCGCGTGAGCTTCGACGTCGCCGCGATCGGCGTGACCGGGGACCCGCACCGCTACGAGGTGACCGAGGCGGCGCTCCGTGCCTACGCCGAGGCGACCGACGACGTTCCGGGCGGTCCCGTGTTCTCGATCGTTCCGGTCTGGCCCCTGGTCGCGCCCGCCTCCCGCTCGGTCGCCTCGGAGGAGGCGCGGAAGCGGGTCGTCCACTACGAGCACGACATCGTCCTGGAACGGCCGCTGGAGGCCGGGATGGTGCTCGTCTCGACCGCGACCCCGGTTGCGCTTCTCGGCCGGCCGAACGGCACATCGCTCGTCGTCCGGGTCGCGACCGGCACCGAGGCCGGCGAGCCCGTCGCCGTGCAGTTCGTGACCGAGTTCTTCCGCAGCGTGGAGACCCAGTCGTCGGTCGGTGAGCGTGCTCCGGGCCATCGGCTCGAGGTCGACGGCGCCGAGCCGTTCGCCGAGGTCGCCTACCCGGTCGCCGACGACCAGACCCTGCGCTACGCGGCCGCGTCGGGCGACGACTTTGCGATCCACCTCGACGACGAGTTCGCGCGCGCCGTCGGCCTGCCCGGGCGGATCGTGCACGGGTTGTGCTCGCTCGCCTTCGCCGGGCGCGCGGTGCTCGAGGCAGCCGGGGTCGACGACCCCCGGTCGGTGCGCCGGCTGGCCGCCCGGTTCTCGGCGCCGCTCCTCCCCGGCGACGTCCTGACGACGCGCGTCTGGCGCGTGGACGGCGGCTACGGCTTCGAGGCGGTGGACGGGCGTGGCACGGCGGTGCTGAAGGACGGCAGGATGGAGCTCGCATGACCGTCGACCTGGACAGGATCGTCGCGATCGACTTCCACACGCACGCCGAGGTCGGACGCACGGGCGAGGACGGGCTCCGGCCCGAGTGGCGCGTCGCGGCGAAGGCGTACTTCGGCGAGGGCGGGACGCCGACCGTCGAGGACGTCGCGGCGTACTACCGCGAGCGCAACATGCTGGCGGTGGTCTTCACGGTGGACGCGGAGACGGTCACGGGTCGCGCATCGGTGCGGAACGAGGAGATCGCGGAGGTCGCCGCCGCGAACCCGGACGTCCTCATCCCGTTCGCGAGCGTCGACCCGCATCGCCCGAACGCCGTCGACGAGGCGCGGCGCCTGATCGCGGACTACGGCGTCCGTGGCTTCAAGTTCCACCCGAACGTCCAGGCGTTCTTCCCCAACGACCGCGCGTTCTACCCGCTCTACGCCGCGATCGAGGAGGCGGGGCTCCCGGCGCTCTTCCACACGGGGCACTCCGGCATCGGCACCGGCCTCCCGGGCGGCGGCGGGATCCGGCTCAAGTACTCGAACCCGATGTACGTCGACGACGTCGCGGTCGACTTCCCCGCCCTCCAGATCGTCCTCGCGCACCCGTCGTTCCCCTGGCAGGACGAGGCGATCTCCGTCGCGCTGCACAAGCAACAGGTCTACATCGACCTCTCCGGCTGGTCGCCGAAGTACTTCCCGCCCCAGCTCGTGCGCTACGCGAACACGCTGCTCCGCGACCGCGTCCTCTTCGGGTCGGACTACCCCTTGATCACGCCGGACCGCTGGCTCGCCGACTTCGCGCAGGTCGACTTCAAGGACGAGGTCCGGCCATTGATCCTCAAGGAGAACGCGGCCCGGCTCCTCGGCCTGCGCTGACAGGCGGGCTGTCCCCTCGGGGTAGATTCTCCCTGCAACCGTCGGAAGGAGCGTTCCGCATGTCGAAGCCCCAGGGCCGCCTCACCCAGCCGCTCGTCCGCGACGGCGCCGATCTCCGGCCCGCCTCGTGGGACGAGGCGCTGGACGTCGTCGCGACGGGGTTCTCCCGCGCGCGTGAGGCCGACGCCACCCGGTCGTTCGGGATGTTCTCGTGCTCGAAGGCGACGAACGAGATGAACTTCCTGGCGCAGAAGTTCGCCCGCCAGGTGATGGGCACGAACAACATCGACTCGTGTAACCGCACCTGACACGCGCCCAGCGTCGTCGGTCTGGCGACGGTGTTCGGAGCGGGCGGCGGGACGTCGTCGTACCGTGAGATGGAGGAGACGGACGTGATCCTCCTCTGGGGCTCGAACGCCCGGGAGACGCATCCGATCTTCTTCCACCACCTCCTCAAGGGCGTGCGCAACGGCGCGCGGCTCTTCGCGATCGACCCGCGCCGGACGACCTCGGCGCAGTGGGCGGACCGGTGGCTCGGGCTCGACGTCGGCTCGGACATCGCCCTCTCGAACACCATGGCGCGCGAGATCATCCACGCCGGCCTCGTCAACCGCCCGTTCGTCGAGCGCGCGACCGAGGGCTTCGACGCGTACGCGGCCTCGGTCGAGCCGTTCACCCTCGCCGAGGGGGAGCGCCTGACGGGCGTGCCGGCCGAGGTGATCCGCGAGACGGCGCACGCGTTCGCGCGCGCCGACCGGGCGATGATCTGCTGGACGCTCGGCATCACCGAGCACCACGAACGCCGTCGACAACGTCCTCGCGCTGATCAACCTCGCGCTCCTGTGCGGGCACGTCGGCCGCTACGGCTCGGGCCTCAACCCGCTGCGCGGCCAGAACAACGTGCAGGGCGGCGGCGACATGGGCGCGATCCCGAACAAGCTGCCCGGGCTTCCAGGACGTCGAGCGCGACGCCGACGCGCGCGCCCGCTTCGAGGCCGCCTACGGCGTGCCGGTCCGCCGCGCACTACGGCTGGCACCTCACGCAGATGTTCCACGCGATGGAGCGCGGCGAGCTCCGGACGCTCTACGTGATCGGCGAGAACCCCGCCCAGTCCGAGGCCGACGTCAACCACACGCGACGAGCTGCTCGCCGAGCTCGACCTCCTCGTCGTGCAGGACATCGTGATGACGCGGACGGCCGAGATGGCCGACGTCGTGCTCCCCGGCGACCGCGTCGTGGTGCGAGGCCGAGGGCACGGTGACGAACAGCGAGCGGCGCGTGCAGCGCGTGCGCAAGGCGCTCGACCCGCCGGGCGAGGCGCGCGACGACACGTGGATCATCTGCGAGCTCGCGCGGCGGCTCGGCCACGACTGGGGTCATCCCGCCGCCGAGGAGGCCTGGGACGAGCTGCGCTCGCTCTCGCCGATGCACGCGGGGATGCGCTACGACCGCCTCGAGGCGCACGGCGGCCTGCAGTGGCCGTGCCCCGACGAGGAGCACCCGGGCTCGCTCTTCCTCCACGAGCGGCTGTGGGCCGAGCCGCGTCGAGGGGCCGCGCGCGCCGTTCAGCGTCGTCGAGGCGAAGCCGCCGTTCGAGGCGCTCGACGCCGACTACCCGATCCGCCTCACGACCGGGCGGCCGGCTCGAGTCCTACAACACCGGCGCGCAGACGAACCGCTACCGCTCGCCGCTCCACCGCGGCGAGGCGCTCGAGCTCTCGCCCGAGGACGCCGAGCGGCTCGAGGTCGACGGAGGGCGAGGTCGTGCGCGTCTCCTCCCGCCGCGGCGCGGTCGAGGCGCCGGTGCGGATCGACGACGTCGCTGCGGCGCCGGGCTCGCGTTCATGACGTTCCACTTCCCGGACGAGGTCGACATGAACCAGCTGACGATCGACGCCACCGACCCGAAGTCGGGCACCGCCGAGTTCAAGGCGGCCGCGATCCGCGTCGACAGGCTCGAGCCGGCCGAGCGGGAGGCCGGCGAGAGCGTCCGCGAGCCCGCGGAGGCGCGCGGGTAGTGGACCTCCGCTTCATCGCCGACGCCGAGCCGACGGCGTCGGAGCGCGCCGCGCTCGACGCACGTGCTCGGGCGCCGGCGGTCGAGCTGGGAGGGCGGCGCGCGCCTGCACCGGCGCCGACGGCAACACCGCCGGCCGGCGGCCACGAGGCCCGCGCGCGGCGCCACCTGCTGCTGCCGGCGCTCTGGGCGCTGCAGGAGCGGGTCGGCTGGATCAGCCCCGGCGGGCTCAACGAGATCTGCCGCCGGCTGACCGTGCCGCCCGCCGACGCCTACGGCGTCGCGACCTTCTACGCGCTGCTTCGCGCTCGAGCCGCGGCCGCGCGCGCGTCGTCCACGTGTGCGAGGACGTCGCGTGCCGCTGCCACGGCTCGCGAGGAGCTGATCGCGCAGCTCGAGGAGCGCTTCGGCCGCGAGGGCGAGCTCGTCGGACGACGGCTCGGCGACCTGGTACCGGAGCCCGTGCCTCGGGCAGTGCGACCGCGCGCCCGCGGCGATGATCTCGGTCGCGGGCGAGCGAGCCGCTCGAGCGCGCGCTGGCGCCCGTCGACGCGCGGCCGCGCGTGCTCGACCTCCTCGCCGGTGGCGACCCGGGCCGTCGCCCGGCGTCGCCGCTGCCGCAGGCGGGCGACGCGGCGCTGCGGCTGCTGCGCCGGGTCGGCGTCGCGCGACCCGGCGAGCCTCGACGATTACCGCGCGCACGGCGGCTACGCAGGCGCTGCGCCGCGCGTTCGAGCTCGGCCCCGAGGGCGTGCTCCGCGAGGTGAAGGACTCGAAGCTGCGTCGGCCGCGGCGGCGCCGCGTTCCCGACCGGCGTCAAGTGGGAGGCCGTCGCCCGCCAGCCCGCCCGCCCGCACTACCTCGTCTGCAACGCCGACGAGTCCGAGCCGGGGACGTTCAAGGACCGCGTGCTGATGGAGCGCGACCCGTTCGCGGTGATCGAGGCGATGACGATCGCCGCCTACGCCACCGGCTGCGAGCGCGGCTACCTCTACATCCGCGGCGAGTACCCGGAGGCGCAGCACGCGCTCGAGCACGCGCTCGCCGAGGCCCGCGCGCGCGGGCTACCTCGGCGCGGACGTGATGGGCGAGGGCTTCGCGTTCGACGTCGAGATCCGCCGCGGCGCGGGCGCGTACATCTGCGGCGAGGAGACGGCGATCTTCGAGTCGATCGAGGGCAAGCGCGGCGAGCCGCGCAACAAGCCGCCGTTCCCCGTCGAGGTCGGCCTCTTCGGCAAGCCGACCGTCGTGAACAACGTCGAGACGCTCGTCAACGTGCTCGACGTCGTGCTCGGCTCGGGCGCCGGCGTACGCCGAGGTCGGGCACGGAGGGCTCGACCGGGACGAAGCTCTTCTGCGTCTCGGGCCACGTCGAGCGGCCGGGCATCTACGAGGTGCGCTTCGGCGCGACGCTGCGCGAGGTGCTCGAGCTCGCCGGCGGCGTCGCCGGGCGGCCGGCCGCTCCAGGCGGTCCTGATGGGCGGCGCGGCGGGCGGCTTCCTCGGCCCGGACGACCTCGACGTGCCGCTCACGTTCGAGGGCGCGCGCGCGGCGGGGACGACGCTCGGCTCGGGCGTCGTGCTGGTGCTCGACGACACCGTCGACCTGCCGCGGCTGCTGCATGCGCATCGCCGCGTTCTTCCGCGACGAGTCGTGCGGCGCAGTGCGTCCCGTGCCGCGTCGGCACCGTGCGCCAGGAGGAGGCGCTCGCGCGGCTCGCTCGCCGGCGAGCCGCGCGGCGGGCGTCGAGACCGAGCTCGCGCTCATCGCCGAGGTCGGCCAGTGCATGCGCGACGCCTCGATCTGCGGGCTCGGCCAGACGGCGTCGAGCGCGGTCGAGTCCGCCATCGGCCGGCTCGCGCGTCTTCCAGGAGGAGCCTGCATGAGCGAGCTGCTCGCAGCCGAAGCCGGATGGTCGAGCTCGAGGTCGACGGGCAGCCGGTGCGCGTGTTCGAGGGCGCGACGATCCTCGACGCCTGCCGCACGCTGGAGATCGACACGCCGACGCTCTGCTTCGACGAGACGCTGCGGCCCGGCCAACGTCTGCCGCGTCTGCGTCGTCGAGCTCGAGGGCTCGCGCGTGCTCGTCCCGTCCTGCTCGCGCAAGGCCGAGGCGGGGATGAAGGTGCGCACGGACTCCGAGCGCGTGCGCCTCTCGCGAAAGCTCGTGATGGAGCTGCTCGCCTCCTCGGTCGACCTCTCGACGACGCCCGCCGCGCCCGGGCTACCTCGAGCGCTACGACGCCGCAGCCCGGAGCGCTTCGGCCCGCCCGCGCCGCCGAGCGACGAGCGCGACCGGGCGCGCACGGGGCACCACGTCGGTCCCGGACGGCCGCACGGCGGCGACGGTGCACCAGCCGGTCAAGGTCGACAACGAGCTGTACGTCCGCGACTACGCGAAGTGCATCCTCTGCTACAAGCTGCGTCGACGCCTGCGGCGAGCAGCACCAGAACACCTTCGCGATCCACGTCGCCGGCCGCGGCTTCGACGCGCGGATCTCGACCGAGCTCGCGACGCCGCTGCCCGAGTCGGCGTGCGTCTACTGCGGCAACTGCATCGCCGTCTGCCCGACCGGCGCGCTCATGTTCCGCTCCGAGCACGAGCTCCGCGCGGAGGGCGAGTGGCGCGAGGACGAGCAGACGGTCACCGAGACGACGTGCCCCTACTGCGGCGTCGGCTGCTCCCTCGAGCTGCACGTCCAGGACAACCGGATCGTCAAGGTGACGAGCCCGGCCGACCACGACGTCACGCTCGGCAACCTCTGCATCAAGGGCCGCTTCGGCTTCACCCACGTCCAGTCCTGACGCCCGGCCGGCACCTCAGTCTCGGCCGAGCTCGGAGGCCTCGCCGCTCCCCACGAGCACCGTCGTCCCGTCGTCGCGCTCGAGCGTCAGCCGTCCGTCGGGTGCGATGCGTCCGCGCCGTCCCGGCCTCGCCGCCGACCTCGACACGCCTCCCGCGGAGCACGTTGCGGGCCTCGAGCTCGTCGAGGAGCGGGGCGAGCCCCGCGCGGCGCCACGCGTCGTAGCGGTGCTCGACGATCTCGAGCACCGCTGCGAGCAGCTCGGCGCGGTCGGGCGCGGCGCCCGTCACACCGAGCAGTGATCCCGCCGGGAGCGGTGTCTGGGTCGGAAGCTCGGCCTCCGCCTGCGAGACGTTGATGCCGATCCCGCAGACGACGACCCCGCCCGATGCCTCGAGCAGCACTCCGGCGACCTTCCGCCCGGCGAGCACGACGTCGTTCGGCCACTTGATCCCGGCCGCGTCGCGGCTCGGCTCGACGGCCTCGGCCACCGCCAGCCCCACGACGGGCGCGAGCTGCTGCGCCGAAGACGTGGGCGGCGGCCGGAGCAGCAGCGAGCAGAGGAGGGACGTGCCGGGGACGTCCTGCCACCGCCGGCCCGCGCGCCCCCGGCCGCCGGTCTGGTGCTCGGTCACCGCGACGGCGCCCTCCGGAAGGGCCGGGTCCGCGCGAAGCGCGTCCTGCGTCGACCCGCACGTCTCGCTCCACAGGTACGGCCGCCCGAAGCGGCCACGCAGCAGCGGCTCCACCACGTCCGGCGAGAGGAGCGTGTGTCGATCCACGACAGGCTCCTACTCGTCCGCCGGGGTCGCCCGCCCGCGCTTCACGTCCGCGCGACGGCGCTTCTCGCGCGAGCCGTCGCTCGCGCGCGGCCCGCGTCGGGCTCGTCGGCACGCGGCGCCGCTCGACCCGGAGCGCGTCGGCGAGCTTCGCGACGAGCCGCTCCACCGCCAGGTCGCGGTTTCGCGCCTGGCTGCGCTCGTCCTGCGCAACGGCGCGGAGCACCGGGCCCGCGCGCGCGACGACGCGGCGTCTTCTGCGCCTCGGTGAGCGACGACGAGCTCTCGACGTCGAAGACGGCCTCGACGCGCGTCTCGGCGGTGTTCGCGTGCTGGCCGCCCGGGCCGGAGGAGCGGGACACGCGCAGCTGGATCTCGTCGGGGTCGAGCGAGACCGAGCGCGTGACACGAATAGACTCCCGCCCCATGGCGTGCATTCTCCTCGACGTCGACGGGGTGCTGCACGTCTCGGGGGTCGCGATCCCCGGCGCGCCGGGGGCCGTGTCCGAGCTCAGCGGCGGCCGGGCACGCGCTCCGCTTCGTGACGAACAACTCCACGCGCCCGCGCGCACAGCTCGCGGACGAGCTCCGCGCGCTCGGCTTCGAGCTCGAGGACGAGGAGATCCAGACCGACCGCGCGCGACCGCCGCCCGCGAGCTCGCGGGCAAGCGGGTGTTCGCGCTCGTGATGGCGGGCGTGGTGCCCGACCTCGACGGGCTCGACCTCGTCGGCGAGGGAGCGCACGCGGTCCTGATCGGCGGCTGCGACGAGACGGTCGAGCCGAACCAGGTCTTCAGCTACATGAACCTCGCACGTGCGTTCGCGGAGATCCAGATGGGCGCGGACCTCTACTGCCTGCACAAGAACCGCTGGTGGCAGACGAGTCGCGGGCCACTGCTCGACGCAGGCGCCTTCGTCGCCGGGCTCGAGTACGCGACCGGCGTCGAGGCGACCGTGCTCGGCAAGCCGAGCCCCGCCTACTTCGCCGCGGCGCTCGACGCGCTCGGCGCCGAGCCGGAGCTGACGTGGCTGGTCGGCGACGACGTGGAGGCCGACATCCGGGCCGCGCAGCTCTTCGGCATGCGCACCGCGCTCGTCCGCACCGGCAAGTTCCGGCCGGACACGCTCGAGAGCCTCGACCTGACGCCGGACGTCGTGCTCAGCTCGATCGCCGACCTGCCCGGACTGGCTCGAGCGGTCGGGATAGCGCCGTGGCGGTGCGCATCGGAACCGACGTGATCGAGATCGAGCGGATCCGGCGCGCGCTCGAGCGGCCCGGGTTCCGGGACCGCTGCTTCACGCGGGACGAGCAGGCGTACTGCGAGTCGCGCCGCAACCCGGCCGAGTCGTACGCGGCGCGGTTCTGCGGCAAGGAGGCGGTCGGGAAGGCGCTCGGCTGCGGCGTGCTCTTCACGTGGAAGGAGATCGAGATCGTCGGCCCCCCGAAACCGGGAGTGACGCTCCAGGGCAGGACGCTCGCGTTCGCCGAGCGCGTCGGCATGCGCGAGATCGACGTCTCGCTCACGCACTCGCACACGATCGCCGCGGCGACCTGCGTCGCCGACCTCGCGACGCCGCTCCGGCGGCAGGCCCGCCCGTGATGCACGAGCCGCTCTACACCGCGGCCGAGATGCGCGCGGCGGAGGAGCGGTACCCCGGCTACCCCGGCTCGGCGGGCGAGCTCGAGGAGCGCGCAGGGGCTGCGGTCGCGGCCGAGGTGCTGCGTGCGTTCCCCGACGCGCAGCGCATCGCCGCCGTGTGCGGCGGGGGCGCGAACGGCGGGGACGGGAGGATCGCCGTGCGGCTCCTCGGGGAGGCGGGGCGAGACGCCGTCGAGACCGACGACCTCGCCGGCGCGGATGTCGTGCTCGACGCGCTCTTCGGCACCGGGTTCCACGGCGCGCCGCGGCCCGAGGCGGCGGCCGTCATCGAGCGGATGAACGCGAGCGGCGCGCCCGTCGTCTCCGTCGACCTGCCCTCCGGCGTCGACGCCTCGACCGGGGAGACCGCAGGCGCCGCCGTCGAGGCCGACCTCACGGTCACGTTCCACGGCCGCAAGGTCGGGCTGGCCGTCGCACCGGGGCGCTTCCACGCGGGCCGGGTCGTGGTGGCCGACATCGGGCTCGAGCCCGCACCGACCGGGATCGTGCGCGCGACGGCCGGGCTGCTCGACCGGGTTCCGCGACGCGCCGCGGGCGACACGAAGTTCTCCTCGGGCTCGCTGCTCGTCGTCGGTGGAGCGCCGGGAACCACGAGCGCAGCCGTGCTCGCGGCGACGGCGGCGCTGCGCGCCGACGCCGGCTACGTCACGTTGGCGGTGCCCGCCGCGGCGCTCCCGGTCGCGGAGGCGCTCGCGCTCGAGCCGGTCAAGCGCGGGTTCGACTGGGCGGGCGCGGCCGACGGGCTCGGGCGCGACGTCGAGCGCTCGGCGGCGCTGGCACTCGGGCCGGGTCTCGGCCGGTCGGACGAGGCGCAGGCGCTCGTGCGCGCGCTGCTCGAGCGATCGGCGCTCCCGGCCGTCGTCGACGCGGACGGCCTCTTCGGCCTCGAGCCGGTGGAGCGTGGGGGGCCGACGGTGCTGACGCCGCACGCCGGCGAGCTCGCGCGGCTGCTCGACGTCGAGTCGGCGTGGGTCTCCGCGCACCGGCTCGAGGCGGTCACACGCGCCGCGGAGCGCTTCGACGCGGTCGTGCTCCTCAAGGGAGCGGACACGATCGTGCGCTCGCCGGACGGCCGGACGGTCGTCTGCGACACCGGTCCGCCCTCGCTTGCGACCGCGGGGACGGGCGACGTGCTCACGGGGATCGTCGGCGCCTTCCTCGCCAAGGGGCTCGACCCGGTCGACGCGGCCGCCGCCGCCGCGGTCGCCCACGGCCTCGCGGCCCGGGCCGTCCCGCACCAGGCGGGGCTCGTCGCCTCGGACGTCGCCGCCGCGCTCCCCGCCGTCCTCGACCGGTGAGCGCCACGCTCGCCGCACCGCGTGGCAGCCGCGAGAATGCGTCCGTGTCCCGCTCGCTCGTCACGATCGACGTCGCCGCGATCCGGCACAACGCCCGCCGGCTGGCGGAGGTCCTCGGCCCGACCGAGCTCTGGGCGGTCGTCAAGGCCGACGGCTACGGCCACGGCGCGGTCGACGCGGGTCGCGCCGCGCTCGAGGGCGGCGCGACCGCGCTCTGCGTCGCGACCGTGGGCGAGGCGCTGGTCGTGCGGCGGGCGATCGCGGACGCGCGGATCGTCGTCCTCGGGCCGACGGCGGAGGCGGACGTCGCCGAGGCGCGGCGGGCCGCGCTCGAGCTCGTGGTCGCCGACGACCGCGTCCTCGAGGGCGTGGACGTCCACCTCAAGCTCGACACGGGCATGGGACGGTGGGGTCTCGATGAGCTCGGCGCGCCCGGCCGCGGCGTCGTCGGGCTGATGACGCACCTCGCGACGGCCGACACCGACCCCGCGTTCGCGTCGCAGCAGCTCGAGCGCTTCCTCGCCGCGACCGAGGCGTACGCGGGCCGGTACGCTCGCCACGTGGCCAACAGCGCAGCGGCGCTCGCGATGCCGGAGGCGCGGCTCGACGCCGCGCGCTGCGGGATCGCGCTGTACGGCGTCGATCCCTTCGGGGAGGACGGCAGCCTGCACGGCCTCCGGCCGGCGCTTCGCTGGGTGTCGGAGCTCGCGCAGGTGCGACGGCTCGCGCCCGGGGGCGTCGACCGGCTACGGCCGCCGGTTCGTGGCGACCGAGGAGACGTGGATCGGGATCGTCCCCGTCGGGTACGCGGACGGCTTCCGGCGCGACCTCACCGGCACCGAGATCCTCGTGGAGAGCGTGCGCGCTCCCGTCGTCGGCACGGTCTCGATGGACGCGCTCGCCGTCCGGCTCCCGGGGCCGATGGACGTCGGCGCGCCGGTCACCCTCGTCGGCGACGGCATCACGCTCGAGGGCCATGCGGTCGTCGCGGAGACGATCGGCTACGAGCTCGCGTGCGGCATCTGCGTGCGACCGGAGCGGACGACGCGGACGGTCGTCGGATGACCGATCGCGTCGAGCACCGCAGGCAGCTGCAGTCCGAGCGGCACGTCGAGCTCGAGGCCCGCGTGCGGACGATGCTCGCCCCCCTGGGTGGTGACGAGCGCGCGCTCGACGTCGGCTGCGGCACCGGCGCCCTCGCGTACGCGCTCGCGCCGCTCGTCGGTGAGGTGGTCGGCGTCGACGCCTCCGAGGAGTACCTCGCCGTCGCCCGCGAGCACGCGCCGCCCGGATGCACGTTCGTCCTCGGCGACGCCGAGGGGCTGCCGTTCCCGTACGGGGACTTCGACGTCGTCGGCTGCCTCCGCGTGCTGCACCACGTGCGGCGGCCCGAGCTCGTCGTCTCGGAGATCGCGCGGGTCACGCGACCCGGCGGCCGGATCCTGCTCGCCGACCAGCTCGGCGACGTCGACCCGACGCGCAGCCTCGAGCTCGATCGCTTCGAGCGGGCACGTGACCCGTCGCACACGCGGCTCCTGCCCGACGCCGACATCCGCGGCTACCTCGAGGCGAACGACCTCGTCGTGAGCGCGAACGAGATCGTCGCGGAGCGCAGGGACATGGAGCGCTACCTCGACCTGGTCGGCCTGGAAGGAGAGGCGCGGGAGCGCGTCGCGCGGATGGCGCCGGCGGTCTACGACGTCGAGATCGGCTGGTACGTCGCGCACAAGGTCTGACGCGCTTGCGTCTGCGCGACACCTGATCGATCGTCTCGTTGACGCATAGCCGGTAGTCTTGACGACGCATGATCGACGACGTCAACCCGTTCGTCTACTCGCGGCCCGTCCCGCCCGAGGACGTCGTCGACCGGGACGCGGAGGTCGACCAGCTTCTGCGACACGCGGTCGGGGGCCACTACGTCCGGCTCTACGCGCCTCGCAAGTACGGCAAGACGAGCCTCCTCACGCGGGCGCTCCACGACGGGGCGCGCCACGAGGGGCTGATCGGCGTGCTCGTCGACCTCTACCGGGTGTCGTCGGTCGCGGACGTGACCGTGCGACTCGAGCGGGCCTATGCCCGCCACCTCCGCGGCGACCTGCGCGGGCGCGTCGAGGCGTTCCTGCAGCGCACCGGCGTCGGCCTGTCGCTCGGCGCGTTCGGGATCAGCGCGCGGCTCCAGGTCGATCCGGCGCGAGACCCGCTCCCCGCCCTGCACGCGCTGCTCGACCTGCCGCTGCGGCTCGAGGAGTCGGGCGGGTACCGCGCGCTGGTCGTCTTCGACGAGTTCCAGGACATCGGTCGGATCGACGGCCTCGACGGGCTGCTCAGGAGCCACATCCAGCACCAGGGCGAGGTCGCCTCGTACGTCTTCGCCGGCTCGGAGCCGGGGCTGATGCGGCTCCTGTTCGAGACGAAGGACAGGCCGCTGTACGGGTCCGCCGTCCCGATGCACCTCGGCCGGCTCGCGGACGCCGACCTCGCCGGCTACGCGGCGCGGCGCTTCGAGGCGTCGGGGCGGAGCGTCGGCGACGCCCTGAACCCGCTGCTGGCCGCCGCCCGCGGGCATCCGCAGCGCGCCATGCTGCTGGCGCACCGCCTCTGGGCGGAGGTCGAGCACGGGGGCGAAGCCACGCTCGACGACTGGCACGCCGCCCACGCCGCCGCCATGCGCGAGCTCGAGCCGGAGTTCGACGCCCAGTGGCGCGGCCTCGACCCGTCCGAGCAGAAGACGCTCCGGGCGATCGTGCTCGGCGACGGGTCGCCCTACCGCGCCGCTGCGCTCCGCAGGCTCGACCTCACGAAGGACGTCGTCCGGCGCGCGCTGCCACGGCTCGCCGCGACCGCCGAGATCGAGGAGCGCGAGACCGGCGGCCACGCCCTGGTCGACCCGCTCTTCGCGGAGTGGGTCGACCGGCTCAACGACCGGCCGGCGGACGGCGCGTGACGCAGCCTCAGGTCGATCCGGGCCTGTAGTCCGACATCCCCGAGAACCGCCCGATCACGCCGGGCGCGAGCACCTGCACGATCGAGACGAGGCGGTACGGGAACCACGGCACGGTCACCTCGCGCTTGCCCTTCTCCACCGCCGCGAGGACGGCCTCCGCGACACGCGGCGGCTGGATCACGAACCGGCCGAGCAGACGGCTCTTGAGGACGCCCTTCTGGGGGAAGCCCTCGGTCTCGACGAAGCCGGGCAGGACGGCGTGGACGGCGATCCCGCTGCCTCGGAGCGCGGCCGCCAGCGAGCGGGAGAACGCGAGCTGCGCGTGCTTCGACGCGGCGTACGCACCGGCGGGGGCGAACGCCGTCGTGCCGGCGACCGACACGACGTTGACGACGTGCGCACCCGCGCCGGCCGACGCGGCCCACCGGAGCCCGGGAGCAGCGCCCTCGTGCACCAGACGCAGCCGAGGTAGTTGACCTCCATCACGCGGCGCACGAGATCCGGATCCACGGCGAGGAACGTCCCGCGGGCGGGCATGCCCGCGTTGTTGACCAGCAGGTGGACGGCCGGATGCCGTTCGAGGATCCGCGCCGCCATCGCCTCGACCGCGTCGCGGTCGCCGACGTCGCACAGCTCGACCTCGCCGCCGAGCTCGTCCGCGAGCGCCCGGAGCCTGTCCTCGCGCCGGGCGACGAGCACGCACCGCCACCCGTTCCGGGCGAGGAGCCGGGCGGTCGCCTCGCCGATGCCCGACGAGGCTCCGGTGACGACGGCGACGCGACCGCCCGCCGCGGTCCGATCGCCGGAGGTTCGTTCGTCGGCCGCCACGCCGCATCAATCTAGTGTGGGCGCGGCGCCTTCGCATAGGATCCGCCCGATCATGGCGCGCTTCGACGGTAAGCAGGCGCTCGTCCTCGGCGTCGCCAACAGGCGCTCGATCGCGTGGGCGATCGCCGAGCGGCTCGCGTCGGAGGGGGCGCAGCTCGCGTTCACGTACCAGGGCGAGCGCATCGAGAAGAACGTGCGCGACCTGGCAGCGACGGTCGACACGAGGCTCGTCACGCCGTGCGACGTCCGCTCCGACGACGATCTCGACCGGGTCTTCGCCGAGACCGCGGAGGCGTTCGGCGGGGGCCTCGACGTCCTCGTCCACTCGGTCGCCTTCGCGGCCGCGGAGGATCTCGAGGGCCGCTTCACCGACACGCCCCGCGACCGGTTCTGGATGGCGGTCGACATCAGCGCGTACTCGCTCGTCGCCTGCGCGCGCCGCGCCGAGCCGCTGATGGAGGCTCGCGGCGGCGGCTCGATCGTGACGATGACCTACCTCGGCGGCGTCCGCGCCGTGCCGCACTACAACGTGATGGGCGTGGCGAAGGCGACGCTCGACGCGTCGATGCGCTACCTCGCGTGGGACCTCGGCCAGAAGCAGATCCGCGTCAACGCCATCTCGGCCGGACCGGTGCGGACGCTCGCGGCACGCTCGATCGCCGGCTTCACGACGATGGAGGAGATGTTCGAGCAGCGTGCGCCGCTCCACCGCACGATCGACGCGGCCGACTGCGGCGCGGCCGCGGCGTACCTCCTCTCGGAGGACGCCCGCAACGTGTCCGGCACGACGCTCTACGTCGACGCCGGCTACCACGCGATGGGGATGTAGCCGGGACTACCGGCCCGCGGGCAGCGCCACCATCAGCTCGTCGACGTAGCACCACGACCAGTCCTCGCCCGGCTCTGCGGAGCGGATCAGCGGGTGCCCGGTCTCGTGGAAGTGGGCGGTCGCGTGACGGTGCGGCGAGTTGTCGCAGCAGCCGACCTTCCCGCACCGAAGGCACATGCGCAGGTGCACCCAGCGACCGCCGATCTTCAGGCACTCCTCGCAGCCCTCGAGCGGGTCCGGCAGCCCGGTGACCGTGATCGTGTCGAGATGGGAGCAGGACGACGACGCCATGTCGCTCTTATACAGCGATCGCGTGGGGGCACGCGTTGCGCCGTGCGAACGACGGCGGCTAGTGTGCGCCGATGTCCGCGCTCGCGCGTCGCCTCGCGGTCGCCCGGGGGGACGAGCCCGCCGACCTCGTCGTCCGCGGCGGCACCGTGCTCTCCGTCTTCACCCGCGAGTGGCTCGAGGCCGACGTGGCCATCGTCGACGGGTTCATCGCGGGCGTCGGCTCGTACGAGGGGCGAGACACGATCGACGCGACGGGCCGGTGGGTCGTCCCGGGCTTCATCGACTCGCACATGCACATCGAGTCGACGAAGCTCCTCGTCGACGAGCTCGCACGGCTGATCCTGCCGCTCGGGACGACCGCGATCGTCGCCGATCCGCACGAGATCGCCAACGTGCTCGGGACCGACGGTGTCCACTGGCTCCACGACGCCTCGGCCGGGCTCCAGCTCGAGGTGTTCTTCATGGCGTCGTCGTGCGTCCCGGCGTCGGCCTTCGAGTCGCCGAGGCGGCCGCTCGAGCTCGGTGACCTCGAGGCGCTCATGCGCCGCAAGCGGGTGCTCGGCCTCGCCGAGATGATGAACTTCCCGGGCGTCATCGCGGGGGACCCAGTGGAGCTCGCAAAGCTCGCTCTCGAGGGCTCCGAGCACGTCGACGGGCACGCTCCCGGCGTCCTCGGGAAGGACCTCCAGGCGTATGCGGCGTCGGGCATTCGCTCCGATCACGAGATGCTCACCGTCGAGGAGGGGCGCGAGCGGCTGCGGGCGGGCATCTGGCTCCTGATCCGCGAGGCGTCGATGGCGCGCAACCTGCTGGCCCTGCTGCCCCTCGTCGAGGAGTTCGGCCCCAACCGGATCGCGTTCTGCACCGACGACCGCGACCCCGAGGACATCGCCGACAACGGGCACGTCAACGGCATGGTGCGCGACGCGGTCGCCGCCGGGATCGACCCGGCGGACGCGATCCTGATGGCGTCGTTCCATCCCGCGCAGTGGCACGGGCTCGCACAGCACGGTGCCGTCGCCCCGGGCTACGTGGGAGACCTGCTGCTCCTCCCCGACCTCGAGCGATTCGTCCCGGAGCTCGTCCTCAAGCGCGGTCGCCTGATCGACGACGTCCCGTCCGCCGCCGTTCCGGAGTGGGTGCGGCACACCGTCCGCCTGGCGCCCGTCACCGCGGCCGACTTCGCGATTCCGTGGGACGGCGGCACCGCTCGTGCCATCGGGCTCGTCACGGACCAGGTGGTGACCGAGCCGCTCGAGCGCGAGCCGCTCGTCGTCGACGGCCACGCGGTCTCCGACCCCGAGCGCGACCTCGTCAAGCTCGCGGTCGCCGAGCGCCACCTCGGCACGGGCCGGATCGGCATGGGGCTCCTCTCGGGCTCGGGGCTCCGGCGCGGCGCCCTCGCCTCCACGGTCGCCCATGACGCGCACAACCTCGTCGTCGTCGGCGCCGACGACGACGACATGGCCGTCGCCGCGCAGCGCCTCGCCGAGGTCGGCGGCGGCATCGTCGTCGTCGACGGCGGGCGCGTCGTCGCAGAGTGCCCGCTCCCGGTCGCCGGTCTCCTCTCCGACCAGCCTCTCGACGTCGTCGTCGGCCAGAGCCGCGCCTGCAACGACGCCGCGCACGGGCTCGGCTGGGTCGGCGCCACGCCGTTCCTCACCCTCGCGTTCCTCGCGTTGTCCGTGATCCCGTCGCTCAAGCTCACCGACCGGGGGCTCGTGGACGTCGATCGATTCGAGATCGTGCCGCTGGCCGTCGGCGCGCCGTCGCCGCTCGCGGCCCGCTAGGCCCGCACCGGCGCCGGCGGGGCCGCGCACGCAGGCGAAGCCCGGCGCACGTCGGTGAGCCGTCGAGGCCGGCTGCTACCGTCGGGGGGTCGCCGTTGGATGCCGACCGGACGCCCGGTCGGGCACGCGGCGACGAACACGGCGACGCCGCCGGTCTCGTCGGATCGAACAGGAAGGAGGTCCGCGACGTGGATCGCACGTTGGCCTTGCACGACGAGCTCCACCTCCGGGCGGCTGTCGAACGCCTCGCCCGCGAGGGGTGCTCCCAGAGCGAGATCGAGGCGACCGTCGTCCGGATGCTCGGCGGGCGCTCCGCCGCGCCGAGCTTCGCGACGCGGCTGCGCCGATTCGTGGGGCGGTAGAGGAGAGGGGGCCGCGCGCGGCCCCCTCTCAGCGAGCGAACACGGTGATCGCTCCGTCCCGCGCGACGCGCCGCCATCCACTCGCCGCGAGTGCCCGTTCGGCGCGGTCGGGGCAGGACGGGCCGAAGAACCCGCTCTGCGCATAGAGGCCGCGGTGGACGGCGACGAAGCGGATTCCGAGGCCGTCGGGGATCGTCCCGCGGCCGCAGGAGAGGGGGCGGAGCTCCCGGGCGAGCCCGACGGCCCGCCTGGGTGCGATCGTGGAGTACCCCTGCGGCCGCTCTCTGGGGCTCTGCCGCGCGTACCCCAGGTAGACGCTGCCGTAGTGCACGTCGGGCCGGAAGACCGGGAGCTCGAGGAGCCGGCCGTTCCCGTGGATCGCCGCGTAGGCCGCGTTGGGCGTGTCGGCCGCGACCGCGCCGAACACCGGCACGCGGAGGTCGAGGGCGACCAGGGCGATCGACGCCGCCGCGGCGACCCCACCGGGACCGCCGCCGAGAGACGCGCTCGTACCAGGCCGGCTGCTCGACCGCGAACGCGACGAGGGCGGCGAGCGCCAGGCAGGCGATCGGCATGAACCGCTCGGGAACGCGCGTCGCGTCGAGCCCGGGCACGCTGCGCCAGAGGGTCTCGTAGCCGGGGAGGTTGGCGCCGAGCGCGAGCAGGCAGGGGATCAGCGCCGCCGCACCGAGCAGGACTGCGAGCCCGCGCCGTCCGCGCAGCGCCACGAGCCCTCCGACCGCCGCGAGGGGCGTCAGCCAGCCGACGAAGACGAGCTCCTCGATCCCGCTCCCGACGCCCGCGCGTGACGAAGTCCGAGAGCTCCGCGGAGTAGCGGCCGACCTGCGCGAAGGAGCGTCCGGTGCCGATCGAGCCCGAGACCGCCCACCGGTCGACGACGAGCCCTGCGGCGAGCGCTGCGCCCGCGCCCGCGCCCGCCTTCCACCAGTGCGCGCGGGGGAGGCGCGCCCAGGCGTAGCCGAGCGCGAGCGGGATCGCGCCGAGCGCGAGATGGAGCTGGCCGGACAGCGGAATCGCCGCCAGGCAGGCTGCGGCGAGCACGAAGCGACGGCGCTCGAGCGCGAGCAGCGTCGCCGGGAGCAGGAACGAGATCAGCCCGAGGAGATGGCCCGTTGACTGGCCGACCCGGTAGGGCATCAGGCAGAAGACGACGCCGCCGACGAGCGCCGCGGGTCGTGACACCCCGAGCGCGCGCAGCCACCAGCACGTGATCCCGCCGGCGAGGACGAACGTCGAGCAGGACGATCAGGTCGTACGCCCACACGTCGCCGAACGCGGCACCGAGCGGCCAGTAGGGGACGCCGAGCAGCCAGCCCTGGAGGCTCGGCGGCGCCTCGGCCTCGGGGCGGAACGAGTACGGGTCGGCCAGCGGCGACGCACCGCGCTCGAGCTGGTGGCCGACGAGCCAGAACGCCCAGCCGAGCTGGAGGTGGTCCCCGGCAGCGGCCTCGCCGTGCCCCGCCGCGGGTCGCGCGAGGTAGTGCGCGCCGTCCACGTGCCGGATGGCGGGCCACGTCGCCCACACCGCGCACGCCGCGTAGAGGGCGAGCGCAAGAAGCAGAAAACGGCTGCGGTCGGCCATGAGGCGCGACCGTACCCGGCTGAGGCTACGGGGTGAGGAGCGCGAGCCTCGGGAGATACGTGCGATAGCGCCGCGCATCGCGGGTCAGGAGCGTGAAGCCCTCGATCGCAGCATGTGCGCCTATGTAGAAGTCGGGTAGGGGGGACCGGCGTTCGCCACCGCCGCGCCGGTAGCGCACGAAGCACTTGCCTGCGAGGAACCCGGCCTCCCAGGGGAGAGAGAGGCGCGCGAACACGTCTGCTGGCAGCGCCGCGTCGAGGTCCTCGACGCTCGCGAAGCCGATCGAGACCTCCGCGTAGACGATCGGATTGATCGCCAGCCGGCCCTGGTCGGCGGCGCGTGCCAGAGCATCGCTCGATCGGTCGCCCCACCGCGGATCGTCGGTCAGCACGTCGAGCAGGACGTTCGAGTCGACGAGCGTGGTCAACTGCGGGTGAGCGCCATGATCTCGTCGGTCGTGAGCCCCGCGGTGGCGGCGCCGCGCATGCCGGCGACGATCTTCCGCCCGCGCCCGGCGTCGGCGGACTTGCGAAGCCGTACGACGTCGCCGTCGACCGTGAACTCGACCGTCGATCCGGGATGGATCCCGAGTCGGTCGCGGATCTCCCGTGGGATCGTGACCTGGCCCTTCGTGGTGACCTTTCCTGCCATGTCGGTAAGAGTAATACTAGTAATACCACCAGAAGAATACCCTATGCCGCGCAGCACCAGCCCGCGAGGCGCGGGAACGAGCGCGAGCGGAACTGCTCCGCGATCCGCGAAACCGCGCGAATCGAGCCACCGTCGGCCCGGACGATCACCCAACGACCGCGCTTCGGAGAGAGGCCGTCGTGACGCCGTCCCTGAACGAGGGAACGGTCGCCGTCCTTGAGCCCAGCGGCGCCGTCCGCTTCGTCCGGCGCGTGACTCGTTCCGCGCACGCCTGCGTCGCCGTCGCGGGCTGAGGAACCGCGCGCCGCCGGCTGGTGTATCGCAACATCGAGCAAGGAGGACCTCATGAAGACCCGCTTCGTCGTCGCCGGGGTTGCCTGCCTGGCGCTCACGGGCACCGCCACGGCCGCCGGGCCGGTGCCGCAGGTGCTTCGCGGTTCGCCGGGGATCGCCGTCGCCGGAGCCGCGCACGTCGTCGCCCACGCACAGGGCACCGCGACGACGCGCATTGCGCTCGTCCGCGACCGGGACGGCCGGGAGCTCGCGAGCCGCGTGCTCCGCGGCCCCCTCGGGGTCGCGGCGATCACCTTCGACGGCAGCGTCGTCGAGGGCACGTACGCAGGCGGCCGCAGGGTCGTGCTCGCGTCCTCGATCTACGACGACGCAACACGCAGCCGGTTCGTCGTCCTCGACACGAGAACGCTACGACCGCTTCGGACGATCGTGCTCCGTGGGGCGTTCGCCTACGACGCGGTGTCGTCGAACGGCCGCAGGCTGTACCTGCTCCAGTTCCCGGGCGGCGTCCAGGGCGGTGTGCGCTACGTCGTCCGCTCGGTCGACCTCCGCACCGGGCGGCTCGAGCCGGGTGCGATCGTCGACAAGACCGAGCCGAGCGAGCGGATGAGCGGGATCGCGCTCACCCGCACCTGGAGCCGCGACGGCGCCTGGGCGTACACCCTCTACAACGGCGGCACGTCGCATGCCTTCGTGCACGCGCTGAACACCGATACCCGGACGGCGCGCTGCATCGACCTGCCGTGGGCCGGAAACGCGCAGGCGATCCTCGACGGCGCCCGGATGGGCGTTCGCAACGGCGCGCTGACGGTGACCGCACGCGGCGGCGCGGTGGTCGCGCGTATCGACACGCGGACGTTCTCGGTGACCGCGTAGCCGGTTCGGCTCAGCCGGCGGGCCGCTCGTCGCCCGCCGGCTCCGTCGCGTCCGCGATCGCCCGGACGACCTCGACGATGTCGCGGTTGGCGTTGAAGACGCGGAGCTGCCGCTCGGCCGAGTTGCCCCGTCCGAGCAGGGCCGCGATGCCCTCGAGCTCGCGCTCCGATCCGAGCTCGCGGGCATGGGGCTCGAGGTCGCGCAGCGTGCGCCGGACGAGCTTTGCGACAGGCGTGCGGATCCGGCTCCCCGTGGCGAGGTCCATCACCGGTGCGTCGAGCCCGTAGCGGGCCGCGAGCCACTTGTTCTCGCTCGTGAGGATCCGGTGGTAGGACGGGATCTCCTCGCCCGCGTCGTGTCGTTCGCTCAGCTGCTTGACCAGCGCCTGGCAGTACGCCGCGATCGCCACGGCGTCCTCGAGCCGCGTCACGGCGTCGCAGATCCGCACCTCGATCGTGCCCCACCGCGGGTGCGGGCGGACGTCCCACCAGATGTGCGTGTAGTCCGCGATGCAGCCCGTCCGCTCGAGCTGGCCCACGACGGAGGCGTAGTCCTCGTAGTCGCGGAACCGGGGCGGGAGACCCGACCGCGGGAACGCCGAGAAGACGATCTGGCGACTGGAGGCGAGCCCGGTCGGCTCCCCGCGCCAGAACGGCGAGCTGGCGGAGAGGGCGAGGAGGGGCGCGATGTGGGGGAGGAGCCCGTTCACGACCTGGATCGCCTTGTCGGGATCGTCGACGGCGACGTGGATGTGCATCCCGAAGATCAGCTCGCGGCGCGCGACGTACTGGAGCTGGTCGATCAGCGCGTGGTAGCGGTCCTTCGCCGTGATGCGCTGCCGCTCGAAGAGGCTGAACGGGTGCGTGCCCGCCGAGCCGACCCGGAGCCCCTGGCCCCGGGCGACGTCGCGCACGTAGGTGCGCAGCGTCGTCAGCTCGCGCATCACGTCGCCCGCCGTCGAGCACACCGGCGTCGCGATCTCGAGCACCGACTGCATCAGCTCGGCGTTGAGCTGGCTCGCGAGCTCGTCGCCCTGGATCGCGTCGAGGACCATCTCGATGTGCTGGACGAGGTCGAAGCTCGAGGGATCGAGGAGCATGTACTCCTCCTCGACGCCGAGCGTGTACGGCTCGCTCGCCCCGAACCGGTGGTCGACGACGCTGGCGGCGGGTGCGTCGACGACGCCCGTGATCGAGTGCGGGACGATCTGCTTCACGGCAGCACCGCCTCCACCTCGATCTCGACCTTCCACGCCGGGTCGAGGAGTGCCGCCACGACGCAGGTCGCCGCAGGGCGGACGTCGCGGAACACCTCGCCGTGGGCACGGGCGACCTCCTCCCAGTGGCCTCTGTCCGTCACGTAGATGTTCGTCCGCACGACGTGCTCGAGGCCCGTCCCCGCCCGCTGGAGCGCCTCGCCGATGATCGCGAGGCAGAGCTGCGCCTGCTCGTAGGCGCCCTCGGGTGGAGGCGCCCCGTCGGCCGGGATGGGCGCCGTCCCGGATACGTGCACGCGGTCGCCCGCGACCACCACCCGGGAGAAGCCCGCCACGCCCTCGTACGGAGAGCTGCCGGAGATGAGCGTGCGACGCATAGGGGTGCGTAGTATCGCGCTCCGTGGACGCTCTCCACCAGATCGACGGGTGGGACGTCCCGTTCGCGGCGGCCGGCGTGACGCGCGCCGAGGCGACGATCGCGACGCGCGGCGACGCAGGGCGGTCGGTGCGACTCGCCTCGGTCTCGAAGCCGATCGCCGCGCTGGCGACGCTCGTCGCGGCGGAGGAGGGGGTCGTCGACATCGACGAGCCGGCAGGACCGCCAGGCTCCACCGTCCGGCACCTGCTCGCCCATGCCTCCGGGCTGCCGTTCGAGGGCGAGGCACCGATCGCGCCGCCGGGACGACGGCGGATCTACTCCAACGAAGGGTTCCGCCTGCTCGGCGAGCACCTGGCGGCACGGGCGGAGATGGCGTTCGCGGACTACGTCCGCGCCGCGGTCGTGGCGCCGCTCCGGCTCGCACTCGACCCGAGCGGGCACCCGGGCGCCGGGATGCACGGCTCGCTCGAGGACGTGCTCGCGATCGGCCGCGAGTTGCTCGCGCCGCGGCTCGTCGCCCTCGAGACGCACGAGGAGATGGTCAGCGTCCAGTTCCCCGGGCTCGACGGCGTGCTGCCGGACTTCGGCCGCTTCCGGCCGCTCGACTGGGGGCTCGGCGTCGAGCTCAAGGGCGAGAAGGAGGGGCACTGGTCGGGCACCTCGACCTCGGCGAGGACGTTCGGCCACTTCGGCGGCAGCGGCACGTTCCTCTGGGTCGACCCGGATCGCGGCGTCGCCTGCGCCGCGCTGACGACGCGCCCGTTCGGCGACTGGGCGAAGGACGCGTGGCCCCGGCTCTCGGATGCCGTTGTCTCGGAGCTCGGCGGGTACTTCCCCAAGTAACAGTCTGTTACTTGGGCTGCCCCGCGCCGGCGTCTACGCGTCCGTTTCGTTCGTGCCGCTGTTCGGGTCGTCGTCGGCGAAGAGCGGTCGGAGCAGCTCGTCGAACGTCGCGCGGTCGCAGCTCGCGACGACCGACGGCAGCATCGCCGTCACGGTCGCGGTGCGGGGGACCCCCATCGCCAGGGCGACCTCGCCGAACGTCTCTCCGGGGCGGAGCACCGATCGCGGGCCGCGGCCCTCCTGCGTCACTGCGGCCATCCCGGAGAGGAGGACGTAGAAGCGGTCGCCGCCGTCCCCCTCGGAGACGATCGCGCGTCCCCCGGGGACCTCCTCGCGCACCATCCGCCCTGCCAGCTTCGCGAGCGTCTCGCCGGGGAGCGAGCTGAGCAGCCCGACCCGTGAGAGCTCGGTCACCGACGCGGGGACATGGCGCGGGCTCACGCCGACACGATAGGGGAGGAAACCCGGCGCCGGCCCGGCACCGTCAGATGCCGGGCCGGCGGGGAGGGAGGGGGCGGGGGGAGAGCTAGACCGCGAGACCGAGCGAGCGCTCGATCGCGCCCTTCGGCTGGGCGCCGATCACGGACGCGGACGGCTCGCCGTCCTTGAACAGGATCATCGTCGGGATCGAGGCGACGCCGTAGCGCTGCTGGAGCTCGTGCTCGGTATCGATGTTGACCTTGACGAGCTTCAGCTCGCTCTCGTGCTCGGCCGCGATGCGGTCGAGCACCGGGGCCACGGCGTGGCAGGGGCCACACCACTCGGCCCAGAAGTCCACGAGCACCGGCTTGTCGCTCTTGATGACCTCCTGGTCGAAGGTCTCGGTCGTCACGTTGAGTGCCATTGGTCCTTCCGTAGTTCCTTCCGTAGTCGAAATTGCATCTGCAAGTACCCAGTACAACGACGGACGACGAAAAACCCTTCCCTAGAATCGGCCGCATGTTCGCACGTCTGCCGGACAAGCCCGACCACGACGCGCTCGAGCGCGCGATCCTCGAGCTCTGGGAGCGGGAGGAGACCTTCCGTCGGCTGCGCGAGCAGAACGCTAGCGGCCCGCGCTTCAGCTTCGTCGATGGGCCGGTGACGGCGAACAGGATGGTGCTCGGGGTCCACACGGCCTGGGGACGGACGCTGAAGGACGTCTTCCAGCGCTACAAGGCGCTCCGGGGCTACCACCAGCGCTACCAGAACGGCTTCGACTGTCAGGGCCTCTGGATCGAGGTCGGAGTCGAGCGTCAACTCGGGCTCAACTCCAAGCGTGAGATCGAGGACTACGGCCTGGCGGAGTTCGCGAGGCGATGCCGAGAGGTGGTCGTCCAGTCGTCCCGGGCGTTGACCGAGGGGTCGATCCGTCTCGGCCAGTGGATGGACTGGGGCAACGACTACTTCACGTTCAGCGACACCAACATCGAGTACATCTGGCGGTTCCTCCGGCTCATGCACGAGCGGGGCCGGGTCTACATGGGCCACCGCTCGACCGAGTGGTGCCCGCGCTGCGGCACGTCGCTCTCGCAGCACGAGCTCACCCAGTCGGGCGTCTACCAGGACCGCGCCGACCCGTCGCTCACCGTGCGGTTCCCGCTCCGCGACCGGCGAGGCGAGTCGCTCGTGATCTGGACGACGACCCCGTGGACGCTCCCCGCCAACGTCGCCGCCGCCGTCCACCCCGAGGCGGAGTACGGCAGGCGCGAGAACGGCGAGTGGGTGATGGTCGCGCGCTACCCCGACGAGGCCTTCGCGGAGGTCGTGCCGGGATCGGCGCTCGTCGGCCTGCGCTACGAGGGGCCCTTCGACACCCTTCGGCCGGGAGCGGAGATCGAGCATCACGTCATCCCGTGGGACGAGGTCTCGGTCGAGGAGGGGACGGGGATCGTCCACATCGCACCCGGCTGCGGCGCCGAGGACTTCGAGCTGTCCCGCGTCCACGACCTGCCCGTCCTGACGCCGGTCGACGAGTCGGGCCGCTTCTACGACGACTACGGGTGGCTCCACGGCACGTCCACGGGCGACGCGGCCGACCAGATCGTCGGGGACCTCGCCGAGCGCGGGCTGCTCGTCCACGCAGGCCTCTACGAGCACCGCTACCCGCACTGCTGGCGCTGCGACACGCCCCTGATCTTCCGCATCTCCGACGACTGGTTCCTCTCGGTCGAGGAGCTCCGCCAGCCGCTCCTCGACGCGAACGCGACCGTCGAGTGGACGCCCGCCTACATGGGCAAGCGCATGGACGACTGGCTGCGGAACATGGGTGACTGGAACATCTCGCGCCGGCGCTACTACGGCCTGCCGTTGCCCTTCTACCCCTGCGCGTGCGGAGAGCTCAACGGTGATCGGGTCGAAGGCGGAGCTGCTCGAGCGCGCCACCGGCCCCGTCGACGAGCTCGAGGAGCTCCGTCGGCCGTGGGTCGATGCGATCAGGATCCGCTGCCGAGTCCTGCGGCGACGAGGTCGAGCGGATCGCCGAGGTCGGCGACGTGTGGCTCGACGCCGGCATCGTCCCGTTCTCCACGCTCGGCTGGGAGAGCCCGGAGCTCGTGCCGGAGGGCTACGCGACCGGGGCCGCGCGCGGCCTCACGCGCGCCGACCTGCCCGACCACGCGTCCTGGGAGGCGTGGTTCCCCGCGGACTGGGTCTCGGAGATGCGCGAGCAGATCCGCCTGTGGTTCTACTCGCAGCTCTTCATGTCGGTCGCGCTGACGGGCCGCGCGCCGTTCCGCAAGGTCCTCGGCTACGAGAAGATGCTCGACGAGACGGGCCGGGAGATGCACAGCTCGTGGGGCAACACGATCGACGCGCCGGACGCCTTCGCGCGGATGGGCGCAGACGTGATGCGCTGGCAGTTCTGCGCGCAGCCGCCCGACCGCAACCTCCTCTTCGGCTTCGGGCCGGCGCACGAGATCCAGCGGAGGCTGCTCACGCTCTGGAACTCCGTCACGTTCCTCGTCCAGTACGGCAACGTGGAGTCGTTCACGCCGCGCTACGCCGACCTCGACGGGGTGGACGGCGACCTCGCGCCGCTCGATCGCTGGCTCGTCGAGCGCGTGCGGCGGCTCGTCGAGGAGGCGACCGGCGCCTACGAGCGCTGGTTGACGGTGGACGTGATCCGCGCATTCGAGGCGTTCGTCGACGATCTCTCGAACTGGTACATCCGGTGCTCGAGGAGGCGCTTCTGGGAGGGCGACGAGACCGCGCTCCGGGTGCTGTGGCACGCCGTCGCGCAGTCGCTGCGCGTCATCGCCCCGGTGCTGCCGTTTCTCGCCGAGCACCTCTGGCAGACGCTCGTCCGCGAGCCGTGCGCGGGCGCGCCGGACTCGGTGTTCCTCGCGGGCTGGCCCGACGTCTCCGCGCCGGACGCGGGCGCGCTCGACGCGATGACGGATGCGCGCCGCATCGTCGACCTCGGCCGGGCGGCACGGTCGAGCTCGGGGGTGAAGCTGCGCCAGCCCCTCCGCCGCCTCGTCGTCGAGGGTGCGGCGCCCGCCGACGACCTGGTCGCGATCGTCCGCGACGAGCTGCGCGTGAAGGACGTCGCGCTCGGGCACGTCGAGGCCGAGCTCGTCGTCAAGCCGAACCTGCCCGTTCTCGGGCCGAAGCTCGGCGCGGCGCTCGCCGCCGTCCGCACTGCGCTCGCGGCCGGGGAGTTCGAGGAGCTCGGCGACGGGCGCTTCCGCGCGGCCGGCCACGAGCTGTCTCCGGAGGAGGTGCTCGTCGAGCGCTCGGCGAGCGACGGCTGGGCGATCGCGTCGTCCGACGGAGTGACGGTTGCGCTCGACACGACGGTCGACGAGGACCTCGAGCGGGAGGCGCGCGTCTACGAGCTGATCCACCAGGTGAACACGATGCGCAAGGAGGCGGGGCTCGCCCTTACCGATCGCATCGCGCTGACGATCCCGGCGCGGGACGAGGACCTCCTCCCGCACGCGGACTGGATCACGTCCGAGACGCTCGCCGTCTCGCTCGACGCAGCGGGAGCCGAGGTCGCGTTCGTCAGAGTCGGCGGCCCGCTCGGCGACGACGAGTAGCTGCGACCGCGGCAGCGTGACGCGAAGGCGGCGGCCTTCAGGGACGTGCCCCGCCGCAGGCGGGGATCAAGCGGCGTGATTGCGCTCGGCGGAATCCCGCTCGCGAGCGAGGACCAGCTCCCGGCGCAGCTCGACGGGGAGCCGGAACGTCACGTCCTCGTCGACCATCCGGTGCGACTCGATCCGCTCGACGCCGCGGGCGCGGAACCAGTCGCAGACGCGGGTCACGAGCCGCTCGGGCGCGGACGCGCCCGAGGTGATGCCGACGGTCTCGATCCCGTCGAGCCACGCCTCGTCGATCTCGGCCTCGTCGTCGATCAGCTGCGCGGGGACGCCCGCCGCCCGTGCGACGTCCACCAGGCGGTTCGAGTTCGACGAGTTCCGCGACCCGATCACGAGCAGGAGGTCGATCTCCCCGAGCATGTCCTTCACCGCCCACTGTCGGTTGGACGTCGCGTAGCAGATGTCCTCCTTCTTCGGCCCCACGATCGCGGGGAAGCGGCGCCGGAGCGTCCCGATGATCTCGGCCGTCTCGTCGACGGAGAGCGTCGTCTGCGTCACGTATGCCACGGGCGTGTCGGGCGGCAGGTCGAGCGCTTCGGCCTCCGCGACGTCCTGCACGAGGATCGTCGACTCCGGGGCCTCGCCCATCGTCCCGACGACCTCCTCGTGGCCCTGGTGGCCGATCAGGAGCACCGTGTACCCCGCCGCGGCGTACCGCTTCGCCTGCACGTGCACCTTTGTCACGAGCGGGCACGTCGCGTCGATCACGTCGTGCCCGAGCACGCGCGAGGCCTCGTGCACCGACGGCGCCACGCCGTGGGCCGAGTAGACGACCGTCGCGCCCTCCGGTACGTCCGTCTCCTCCTCGACGAAGATCGCGCCGCGCGCCTCGAGGTCGCGGACGACGTGGATGTTGTGGACGATCTGCTTGCGCACGTACACGGGCGCGCCGTAGTGCCCGAGGGCGCGCTCGACGGTCTCGACGGCGCGCTCGACGCCGGCGCAGTAGCCGCGGGGCGACGCGAGCAGGACGCGCGTGACGCTCACGCCGACAGCGTACTAGCGTGACGTCTGGGCGAGGACCACGCCGACGAGCACCACGGCGCCCCCGATCAGCTGGACGGTCGACAGCGTCTCGCCCAGCCAGATCCACGCGACGAAGGCCGCGAGCAGCACCTCGATCATCGACACGGTCGCGACGCGGGTCGCCGGGAGGTGGTGGAGCGCCCCGAGCGAGAGAACGAAGGGGAGGATCGTGCCGAGGACGATCATCCAGAGGCAGAGGGCCCACACCGGCGCGTCGACGGACTCGAGCGCACCCTCGAGCGAGACGGTGGCGCGAAGCGCGTCGAACGGGAAGCCCCACCACGGCTGGAGCACGGCCCAGAACAGCGCGGCCACGCCGAGCGACAGGCAGGTCAGCGAGAGCGCGTCGCGCCGTGCGGTCTGGTGCTCGCCGGCGAGGTAGTACGTCGCCAGGGCGCCTGCTGCGAGCAGCCCGGCCGCGACGCCGACCGTGTCGAGCCGGACGTCGCGCCACACCTCGCCGACGAGCACCAGGCCGCAGAGCGCGAGCGCGAGGGCCGCCCAGACGCGGCGGCGTACCGGCTCGTGCCAGACGAGCCGAGCCCAGAGCGCGACGAGCACCGGTGCGGTGAACTCGAGCAGGAGGCCGATCCCGATCGGCAGGCGCTCGATCGCGACGAGGTAGAGCCACTGCACGAGCGCGAAGCCGACGATCCCGTAGAAGATCAGGAGCCCGAGCTCCTCGCGCGCGACGCGGAGCCGTCCCGGCGTCGTCGCGAGGACGAACGCGGCGAGGCCGAGGAACGCCCCCGTCGCACGGAGCTCGGTGAGGCGGAGGCTCGAGATGCCTCCGTCGGTGAGGATGATCTTCGAGACCGTCCCGTTCACCGCGAAGAGCGCCGAGGCCGTGGTCACCATCACGTAGCCGAGCCGCGCGTGCGGCGGGCCGGCGGGGCGCGTCCCGTGCAGCGTGATCTCGGTCACCGCGGGAACGTACCCGCGTCGGGGAACGGTGCCTCTGTAGCGATCATCGATGATCGATTACGCTCGCCGGGTGCGCGTCGCGCTGTTCGTCACCTGTCTCGTCGACACGCTCTCTCCGGAGGTCGGGCGGGCCACGGTGATGCTTCTCGAGCGGCTCGGGGTCGAGGTCGTCTTCCCGCGCGACCAGACGTGCTGCGGGCAGCTGCATCTGAACGCCGGCTATCCCGACGTGGCAGCGGCGCTCGCCCGCCGCTTCGTCGAGACCTTCTCCGGAGAGGACACGATCGTCTCGCCCTCCGGATCCTGCGTCGCGCACGTCCGCTCGCACGTCGGCGAGCTCGCGCCCGACCCCGACGGGGTCGCGTCGCGGACGCTCGAGCTCTCGGAGCTCCTCGTCGACCGGCTGCAGCTCGGCGACGTCGGCTGCGGGTACGAGGGCAGCCTGACCTATCACCCGACGTGCCATTCGCTGCGCGGGCTCCGTCTGGGTGACCGGCCCGAGTCGCTGCTGCGCGCGGCGGCCGGAATCGACCTGCGGCCCCTCGTCGATGCGACCGAGTGCTGCGGGTTCGGCGGCACGTTCGCGATCCGGAACGCCGACGTCTCCACCGCGATGCTCCACGACAAGCTGCGGCAGGTCGAGGCGACGGGCGCGAGCGCGGTGTGCGCGTGCGACGCGTCCTGCCTGCTGCACCTGCGCGGCGGGCTGGAGCGACGCTCGAGCCCGCTCCGTGCGGTGCACCTCGCGGAGGTGCTCGCGACGTGAGCGCTGCTGCGTCGCGCGACGCGCCGCACCTCCCGTTCGAGCGCAGCGCGCGGGCCGCCCTCGAGGACGCGGCGACCCGTGCGAACGTCCTCCGGGCGACGACGACGATCCGCGCCCGCCGGGCGGCCGTCGTGGCGGACACTCCCGACTGGGCCGAGCTGCGCGCCGCCGGGCAGGCGATCAGGCAGCGCGCGCTCCTGCGTCTCGACGAGCTGCTCGTCCGGCTGGAGGACGCGGTCGGCGCCGCCGGAGGCACGGTGCACTGGGCCGGAGACGCCGCCGAGGCGAACGCCCTCGTCGTCGACCTCGTCTCACGCACCGGGGCGCGCGAGGTCGTCAAGGTGAAGTCGCTGACGACCGACGAGATCGGGTTGAACGACGCCCTCGCGGCGGCCGGGATCGAGCCGATCGAGACGGATCTCGCCGAGCGCATCGTCCAGCTCGCGGGGGAGCGGCCGTCCCATCTCCTCGTGCCCTCCCTCCACCGGGGGCGCCGCGAGATCGCGGAGCTCCTGCGGAAGGAGCTCGACGAGCCGGGGCTCGCCGACGACGCAGAGTCGCTGCTCGCCGCCGCCCGGCACCATCTCCGCGACGCCTTCCTCCGCGCCCGCGTCGCCGTCTCGGGCGCGAACTTCGCGGTGGCGGAGACGGGCACCGTCGGCATCGTCGAATCCGAGGGCAACGGCCGGATGTGCACGACGCTGCCCGACACGCTCGTGACCGTCATGGGCATCGAGAAGGTCGTCGAGGAGTGGGCGGACCTCGGCGTCCTCATGCAGCTGCTGCCGCGCTCGGCGACCGGCGAGAGGATGAACCCCTACACGTCGCTCTGGACCGGCGTGTCGCCCGGCGACGGCCCGACCACGTTCCACCTCGTGCTCGTGGACGCAGGACGGACGCGCGCGCTTGCCGACCCCGAGGGCCGGCCCGCCCTCCGCTGCATTCGCTGCGCGGCGTGCGTGAACGTCTGCCCCGTGTACCGCCAGACCGGTGGACACGCGTACGACACCGTCTACGCCGGGCCGATCGGGGCGATCCTCCAGCCGCAGCTCTCCGGCGAGCGGGGCACGGCTGCCTCGCTTCCCTACGCCTCGTCTCTCTGCGGCGCGTGCGCGGACGTCTGCCCGGTCGGGATCGACATCCCGCGCATCCTCGTACACGAGCGCGCGAAGGTCGTCCGCGGCACGAGGCCCGGCCTCGACGGTCGGGCCCTACGGGCGCTCGCGCGGGCGTTCTCGACACCCGAGCGGTTCGAGCGCGCCCAGCGGGTCGCGCGCGCCGTGCAGCGCCCGATCGTCCGGGACGAGCGGCTGCGGTGGCTCCCCGGCCCGCTCGCGGGCTGGGGCCGGTCGCGCACGCTCCCCGGCGTCGCGTCGCAGACGTTCCGTGAGTGGTGGGAAGCACGTGCCGATGGGACGTGAGGCCGTCCTCGGGCGGATCCGCGCGGCGCTCGCCGACGGCCCGTCGCCGCTTCCGGTGCCGCGGGACTACGCCGCGCGCGGGGCGGGCTTGCGCGACGCGGCCGTCGCGCAGTTCGTCACACGCCTCGAGGAGGCGGGCGCCGCGGTCGTCGCCGCGGACGAGGCGCCCTCGGCGGTTGCGGCGGTGCTGGCCGAGCACGGCGCGTCGCGCATCGTCGTCGCGCCCGATCTCGCGGGCGACCTCCGGCCGGCAGGTCTCCCGGTCGTCGAGGACGACGGTCTGATGCCGCGCGAGCTCGACGCGCTCGACGGCGCGGTCACGACCTGCGCAGCGGCCTGCGCCGACACGGGGACGATCGCGCTCGACGGAGGGCCCGGGCAGGGCCGGCGGGCGATCACGCTCGTCCCCGACCTCCACGTGTGCATCGTGCGCCGCGAGCAGATCGTCGAGACTGTCCCCGAGCTCTTCGACCGGCTCGCACCCTCAGCCCGCGCGGGAAGGCCGATCGTCCTCGTCTCCGGCCCGTCTGCGACCTCTGACATCGGCTTCGAGCGGGTCGAAGGCGTGCACGGGCCGCGGCGGCTCGTGGTCGTGCTGGTCGACTGATGCTGACCGCAGTCGCCCGTAGACTTCCCTGGGACACGGGGCGTAGCTCAGCCTGGTAGAGCGCCCGCTTTGGGAGCGGGAGGTCGTCGGTTCGGATCCGGCCGCCCCGACTCGGATGCGACGCGCCTCTCTCGCCCTGATCGCGCTACTGGCTGCGACCGTCGTCGGTGCCGCGTCGCCCACGGCCGGCGCTTCGGCCTCGTTCCAGGGTTGGAGCGTGCGCCTGTCGCCGGTCTTCCGAGACCGGATGATTGGGATCTCGTGGCGACCGGGCTGCCCCGTCCCGCTCGCCGACCTCCGACTCGTCACCGCGACGTATCGCGGCTTCGACGGTCGCGTCCGCACCGGGCGGATCGTCGTCCACCGCGACGTCGCCGCCGACGTGCTGGCGGTGCTGCGGCGTCTCTATGCCGCACGCTTCCCCATCAGGCGCATGGTCCCGGTCGACGCGTACGGCGGCTCCGACTTCCGCTCGATCGAGGCGGACAACACGTCGGCCTTCAACTGCCGCTACGTGGACGGCACGAGGCGGTGGTCGGAGCATGCCTACGGCCGGGCGATCGACCTCAACCCGATCGAGAACCCGTACGTGACGTCGGCCGGAACGACGTCCCACCGGGCGAGCCGGCCGTTCCTGCGGCGCGCGCCCTACCGCCCCGGCATGGCGGTCGAGGGCGGCGCCGTCGTCCGCGCCTTCGACGCGGTCGGCTGGGGGTGGGGCGGACGCTGGTCGGGCGCCCGGGACTACCAGCACTTCTCGGCCGGCGGTCGCTGACCCGGGGAGGCTCGCAGGGCCGGCACCTGCCGGACCCCGGCGAGCGCAAGCGGGTGGCGGGAATCGAACCCGCGTAACTAGCTTGGAAGGCTAGGGCTCTACCATTGAGCTACACCCGCGGACGGGGGGAAGCGTAGCCCGCGGGTCGCGTACCGTGCCCGCATGCGCCCGTCCGACTGGTCGTGGAACTGGGAGGCGCTCGTCCCGCTCGGACTGGCCGTCCTCTACCTGGTCGGAACGCGTGGAGAGCGCCAGGCGCTGCGGACCGCCTCGTTCGTGCTCGGATGCGCGCTCCTCGTCGCCGCGCTCGCGACGCCGCTCGACACACTCGCGCGGGAGTACCTCGTGTGGGGACACTTGCTCCAGAACGTCGTCCTCGCCGAATGGGCGCCACTGCTGCTCGTGCTCGGTGTGCCCCCGCGGCTCGCGGAGCGACTGACGCGGCCGTCGATCGTGCGGGCTCCTGACGCATGCCGTACGTCGCGCTGCCGGTGTGGGTCGGGACGTACGCGCTCTGGCACGTCCCTGCGCTCTACGACGGGGCACTCCGTCACCCGTCGAGCCTGCTCGCGCTCGAGCATGCGACGTATCTCGCATCGGGGGTCCTGTTCTGGTGGTGCGTCTGGCAGGAGGCTCCGCACCGGCTCTCCTCGATGGCGCGTGCCGGCTACGTCTTCGCGGCGTTCGTGCTCTCGGCGCCGCTCGGCCTCGTTCTCGCCCTCGTCCCGCGGCCCATCTACGACTTCTACGCCGCAGCTCCCGAGCGGGTCTGGGGCCTGACGCGCCTCGAGGACCAGCAGCTCGGGGGGATGACGATGGCCGGCGAGCAGTCGATCGTCTTCTTCGCCGTCTTCGCATACTGGTTCGCGCGCTTCCTCGCGGAGCAGGAGCGCCTCGAGGAGCTCGCGTGACGTGACCTGCACCGTGCTCTCCTCGTGCGGGTGGGCGCCTGCGCGGTGCCGGCGGTTTGGTCGACGGTCTCGCGGCGAGTCGGCCTGCCCCCGATGAGCGGGACGCGCCACTACCGGGAGCTTCTCGGCCTCCCCCACGCGAGCGCGATGCTCGGCTGGTCGCTGCTCGGCCGCCTGCCGCTCGGCATGGCGCCGCTCGCGCTCCTGCTCCTCGTGCGCGGAGAGGGGCGAAGCTACGGCGCCGCAGGCGTGGTCGTCGCGGTCTACGCGGTCGCAGTGGGGGTCGGCGCGCCGATATCCGGACGCCAGGTCGACCGGTTCGGCCCGACGCCGGTACTCCGGATCAGGGCGGTTGCGTATGCGACCTTCGCCGGCCTGGTGGTGGCGCTCGCGGTGCTCGGCGCGGGCATCGTCGCGATCGCGGCAGCCGCCGCGCTCGCCGGGCTCTCGCTTCCCCCGCTCTCGTCGACGGTGCGCATCGTCTGGCCTCGCATCGCGCCGGACGAGCTCCGCTCGACCGCCTACGCGCTCGAGGCGTCGCTCCAGGAGGTGTTCTTCGTCGGCGGGCCGCTGCTCGCGGCCGCGCTCGCCGCAGTGAGCCCGGCCGCCGCGGTCGCGGGCGCCGGGCTCGCGAGCCTCGTCGGGGCGACGGCGACCGCGCGGCTCCCACCCGTGCGCGAGACGTCGCGCTCGCGCACGGGCGGGGCAGGGCTGCTCGGCGCCCTCGGGTCACCCGGCATCCGCACGGTCGTCCTCTACGCGGCGACCGTCGGAGTGGGGTTCGGCTCGGTCGAGCTCGCGATGCCGGCGTTCGCCGAGGCGCACGGGTCGCGCGAGCTCGGCGGGGTCGCGCTCGCGTGCTTCTCGGGCGGGAGCCTCGTCGGGGGCCTCGTCGCCGGGATGCGGCCGCCGCGGAGCGTCCTGCGTCGCTTCGTCGCCGGGTCGGCGGTGCTCGCCGCGGCGCTCCTCGCGCTCCAGCTCGCCTCCTCGATCCCCACGCTCTGCCTGCTCGCCTTCGTCGCCGGGCTGCCGATCGCACCCACGATCGGCGCGCTCTACGCACTCATCGACGGCTCCGCGCCCGCGGGCACGGCCGCCGAGGCGTTCGCGTGGTTCGGCACGGCCGTCTCGATCGGCATCGCCACCGGGTCGGTACTCGCCGGTGTGCTGGTCGACGAGCGCGGCGTGCGTGCGGCGTTCGCGGCGGGCGCGGCCATCGCCTTCTGCGGCGCGCTGCTCGGCTGGGCGCGGCGCGCGACATTGCGACCGACCACCGACGGAGCCGACCCAGGGTCTACGCTGGTCGCCGAGCGCCCGTAGCTCAGGGGACAGAGCGGCGGACTTCTAATCCGCGGGTCGGAGGTTCGAATCCTCCCGGGCGCATGGGTTATGCGCTCGCGGCTTGCGCATTTGGGGTCGTGGAACCTTCCCGACCCATGGACCAGAACGAGCAGGCGTTAAAGCGGTCCCGCCTCGGTGCGGGCGGTTTCGACTCAACCGCCAGGGTGGGCGACCAGCTTCCTCAGGTCGTCGGTGAGGACGACCCCGCCGATCACATGGATGTAGCCGTTCGCCGTGCGGAGGTCGGTCTGCAGAATCGGACATCCTCCGTAGGTGAGTGGGTCGAGCGTCAGCTCGACATCGACAGGACCGCTCGGGCCCGTGGTGTTTTCCCATGTGCCACGCCCGGTCGGCTGCCAGTTGCCCTGCAGCCCCTCGTTGAAGTCCTTCGACGGGTATGGGCGGTGGATCGTGTGATGACCGAGCCACGTGTACCGGGTCAGGTTGTCCAGTTGACCGCGCTCGAACGCCGTGCGGATTCTCGGATCAAGGGCAGCGAAGGCGGTGTCGGTTGGCACGAACACGGTCACCCAGACGCGGTTCCCCGGCCGGTCCGTCCGATGATCCCAGATCTCCAGGAACGAGACCGCGACCTGCGTCGCAGTCATCCCCGCCAATTTCCGGAACTGCATGAACCGCTCGTCTCGGCGCAGCACCTCGGCGACCGTCAGCCGCCTTGCCTCCGTTGATGAAACGGTCGCGAGGTCGGGATTCGAGCCCGTACCGTCGTCGGTCACACAACGCTCGGCCGTCCGGACTGCCCCATCTCCGCAGCCTGCAGCGATCACCGTCGTGGTAACGGCGAGCACGACTGCCAAGCGTTTGCGACCCGAGGCGGGCAAGTCGCTCCTCTGTGAGCCACCTAGCTCACCTATTGAAAACCAACGGATTGCTCAAACGCAAGAGGAAGCGATCCGATGATGGTGCATGGAAGTGGCCGCTACGCGTACCGTGCGCGTACGGGCTCGGCTCCGCAGGCCGCATTTCCGTGCATCTCCTTGCACTCCAAAACGGCCGTTTTGCAGGCTAGACGCATCTAGCTGCGTCACGCGGTACCGAGCCCAAACGGACTTCTAATCCGCGGGTCGGAGGTTCGGATCCCAGGCCCTCGGCAGCTTGTTGCGCAATGCTCGACTTTAGGGTGCTCCCGGCATCACCTGGACGAGCGCGTCCGGCTTCACGGCAAATGGGCCGGCGAACGGCCTGTCCTGAGAGGCGATCATCAACAGGCACACCGCCACCGCGGAGGCGAAGATACCCATCGCGATCGCCGTGGTGGCCCGTCTTTCGCTGTGAACGAAGGCGACCGCCAGCAAGGTGAGGGCCGCAAGCAGAACGACGCCTGTCCACTTGGCCCAGTTCACGCGCGACTCGCTGACGATGATGCGCTCCCGCCGTGCGTCAAGAGCAGTTTCGAGTGCTACGACCATCTCCCGCTGCGCCACCTTTTGGCCTTCCGAGTGAGGCCTGAGCGCGAGTGATAGACGGAGCGCCTCGGCGAGCGGGGCGGGTACGGCTGTGAGCGTGGCATGCTCGCCGGCCATCGCCGGCCATTCCTCGTTCACGGTTTCCTGGATGTGCTGCCGCACGAGCGCATTCATCCTGGCCTGCTCCTCTGCGGGGAAGCTCCCGCCCAGGAGCACGACGGAACGCAATGCGCTCGCCTCGCGGTCGACCGCTGTCTGCGCTTGACCAACGTCATTCCAGACCTGGACTGCGAGAAAGCCGACAAGTAGGCCGAAGACCACCCCCAGCGGGGGGAGTAACCCAGGCGATACGGCTTTGAACGTGCGCGCGTTCTCGCCTACCGCGAGCCTCAGCACCACCCAGGAGATCGCCGCAGCGACGAGATACGTCGCACCGAACACCACGATCACGAGCCAGACGAACGGTAGGCCATGCAGCCAATCGAGCATGGTCCGGGAGCCTACTGCGAGCGGCCCATCGTCCTGAGCGTCAGGATGCGAGCCGTGGTGCGCGCAAAGCCGAGACCCGGGGCCCGAGGACCGGTGAGGTCGTGAGCCTCCTCTGGGCCGGGCTTATCGTTGCGGCGGTCACAGCCGTTGCGATCACGGCCATGCTGTTCGTTCGCCGCCGCGCCCCCGCGGGAAGCTACTTCGAGGACGGGGACCGCGCTGCCGGCGTCTTCGGCGTCCTCGCGACCGGGTTCGCCGTGCTCCTCGGGTTCGTCGTCTTCCTGGCGTTCGAGAGCTTCGACACCTCGCGAAGCGGCGCTGAGACGGAAGCGCAGGTCGTCAGAGAGCAGTTCGAGACGGCCCAGCTCTTCCCCAACGCTGTGCGTGCCCGCCTGTTAGGCGAGCTCGTCTGCTACGCGCGTACGGTCGTCTACGGCGAGTGGCCGAAGATGCAGGCAGGCACCCTCAGGGACACGGTCAATCCCTGGACGCTCGCGATGTTCCGCATCACCAAGACGGTCGAGGCACGTTCAGCCGAAGAGCAGGCGGCCTACGCGAAATGGCTCGACCAGCGCACCGACCGCGAGACCGCGCGGGGAGACCGAACTCACGGCGCCGAGGGGGTGATCCCGCTGCAGCTGTGGATCGTGCTGCTCTTGAGCGCCGCGATCATCTTCGTCTTCATGCTGTTCTTCGCGGACAGCGCGGAGCGCGCCGTCGTGCAGGCGACGATGATCGGAGGCGTGGCGATCGTGATCACCTCGACGCTGCTCCTCTTGTGGTTCCTCGACCATCCCTACCACTCTGGCCCGGGTGGCCTCCGGCCCGTCGCCATGCAGCGAACAATCCGCATCCTCGACCAGGATGCAGCCGCCACCAACTTGAAGCTCACGATCCCCTGCGACGCGCGAGGAACTCGGAGCGGCGGCTGAAGAGGGCGGCCGCCAGGAGCCACCGAGCTATCCTCGCTTGCCGGTGCCTCCCGTTGGAGGGACGCTCGGCGGATAGCCCGACACCCCGAGCGGGCGGGCCGACAGGCCCGTCCGTCGATCCGAACGATAAACGCCAGGCGGCGCGGCTCAGGCCGGCTCGACGAGCCAGATCTCGCACACCTCGTCGTCGGCATGCTCTGGCCGCGTCGGCGGGAGCGTTCCCACGATCTGCAGCCGACGACCCTCGCGCGTGATCAGCCAGTCGCCGATCCTCCAGCCTCGCCGGTACGACTCGAAGATCCCGATCCACCGGGAGGCCTCGTCCTCGAGTCCGAAGCGGTACGCGCCACCGGGAGCCGTCATCGCAGCTCGATCCTGCCTGTCCCCGGGTTCCGCAGGGGTATCCGGTCGGAGAACGTCTTGTGTCGACGACGTAATCGAGGGTGCTCGCGACGTCGCGATAGCCGATTGTGCACCTTCACGCGCGTGGCACGGGGCACCTCGCTGGTCGCGCAGGTCGAACGCGTGCTGCGCAGTTTCGGAAACGGATCGTCGCTGCCGCGAGCCGGAGCGGGGCCGGGTAGCCTGGCGCTTGTCGAGTGGAGGGAGTCTTCGTGGGGACGCGACATCCGGCGGTGATCGTCGTTGCGGTGGTTCTCGGGGTGGCGCTGATCGTGCTCGGGATCGTCTACTGGGTCGAGCCGGCGGGGTCGCTTCCCTCGTTTATGCCAGGGCATGAGGCGGGGTCGGGGCACCATCACGTCAAGCACGGGATCGCCTCCTTCCTGCTCGGGGTGGCGCTTCTGATCTTCGTGTGGTTCCAGACGGGGAAGGGAAGAACGGAGCTGCCCTCGGGCACGTGATCGCGGCCGCCGCCCCTATCAGCTACTTCCAGGCGATCGTCCTCGGTCTGCTGCAGGGCGTCAGCGAGCTGTTTCCGATCTCGAGCCTCGGTCACAGCGTGATCTTCCCGAGCCTGTTCGGCTGGGATATCCATCAGAACGATGCGTACTTCCTCACGTTCTTGGTTGCGACCCATCTCGCCACCGCGATCGTGTTGCTGCTCTTCTTCTGGCGTGATTGGGTGCGGATCGTCCGTGGCATGGGGCGCAGTCTGCGCGACCGGGCTATCGCACCGGACGATTACGACGCCAAGCTGGGATGGCTGTTGGTGGTCGGCACGATCCCGGCAGGGATCCTCGGTCTCTTGCTGGAGCATGCGCTACGCGGGTTGTTCGCCTCACCGCAGTCGGCATCGTTCTTCCTGATGCTCAACGGCGTGATGCTCTTCGGTGCGGAGGCGCTGCGGCGACACGCACCGGAGACGGATGCCGACGACGACCGACGCATCGCCAAGCAGGTCTCGTTCGCGCAGTCGTTCGTCGTCGGCGCAGCGCAGTCGATCGCGCTCATCCCCGGCTTCTCGCGGTCGGGTGCGGCCATGGGCGGAGGACTCGTCGTCGGCCTCTCGCACAAGGACGCCGCCCGCTTTGCCTTCCTGCTCGCGACGCCGATCATCGGCGCCGCCGCAGTCCTCAAGCTCCCCGAGCTCGCCGGATCCGAAGGGGACGGGATCCGCGGCCAAGCGCTGGTCGCATCGCTCTGCTCCGCGCTCACGGCGTACCTGTCCGTGCGCTTCCTGCTGCGCTACTTCGAGACCAGGACTCTCATCCCGTTCGCCGTCTGGTGTCTGGTGTTCGGCGCCGCCTGCAGCGTCTACTTCCTCGCCACCTGAATCCGGAAAGCCCGCCCGCTTCCAACGCAGGAGGGCGCCGACGCCCCGACCGTCATTGCCGACCTCCGGCCCGGAGGACGGTGTCGCTCCCCTCTCTCTACGAGATCCGGGCGGCCCGAGCGCGGCGAGCGCGTGCGAGGGCGAGGCGCACGAGGCGCTTCTTCTCGTCCCTCTCGGCCTGGTACGCCCGCTGCCTCGTCGGCTTCCTGGCGGGGCCGCGACCCCGGTAGACGTGCGCCCCCTCGTGGCCCTCGGCCAGCAGGCAGCGCCCATCGCGGTCGAGCGAGGCGCCCGGGTACAGGGCGTTGCACGTACCGTCGCAGTGCCCTGCGGAGCCGTGCCGCCGCGACGCGAAGCGGCGTGCGCCCCCGAGCCACGACGGGGTCACCAGGATGCGCATGCCGGGGTCCTCGATCTCGGTGGGTTCCGCGCTCGTCATCGTTACCGCCCCTTCCTCTCACGACGCCGCGGGCTCGGCGAGTCACCCGCGACGTGGACGGCATGAGCGCGCCTTCGCCCTACGTCCATGTTCGGACGGGAGCGACGACGCGACGACGGTACTTGGCCACACGGAAACTGCCTGCTTGTACGGAGCCGGGCATCGCCGGCGCGTGCCGCCGGCTCGTCGTCCAGCTGCGGCACGTACGCCCAGGCTCGATCGGTCTGATATCCGTCCAGGCGTGCAGGTCGTCGGAATCGTCTCGGCCGGGGCCATGGGCAGCGCGCTCGGAGCGAGGCTGCGCGACGGCGGCGTGCGCGTGGTCGTCGCCCTCGACGGGCGCAGCGACCGGACGCGACGGCTTGCCGCCGACGTCGGGCTCGAGGACGTCGGCTCGCTTGCGTCGCTCGTCCGCGAGGCCGAGGTCGTCCTCTCGGTCGTCCCGCCTGGTGCCGCGGTCGACGTCGCGGCCGAGATCGCTGGCGCCGCAGGCTCCGCACGGCCGCTGGTGGTCGACCTCAACGCCGTGGCGCCGCCGACGGTCCTCCGCATCGAAGCCGCGCTCGTCGATGCGGGGATCGAGGCGGTCGACGGGTCGATCTCCGGACCGCCGCCGAGCGCACCCGGGACGACGCGGATCTACCTCTCCGGGCCGCGGGCAGACGCGGTCGCGTCGCTCCCGTTCGACGGGGTCGAGCGCGTCGTGGTGGGCGACGACGTCGGTCTCGCCTCGGCGGTGAAGATGTGCACGGCGTCGGTCTACAAGGGCCGCGTCGCGCTCCTCGCGCAGTCGCTCCGCACCGCACACGCCTACGGCGTGGTCGAGCACGTCCTCGGCGACCTCTCCGAGACGGGGCTTGCCGACCGCGACCACACGGGAGCGACGCTCGCGCGCGCCTCGGCGAAGGCGTGGCGCTACGTCGCCGAGATGGAGGAGATCGCGGCGACGCAGGCGGGCGCGGGCCTGACGCCCGAGCTCTTCCGCGCGCTCGCCGCGGTCTACGCGGAGCTCGCCGACCGGGCTGTCGCGCGGGCGCCGGAGGACGTCGAGGACGACGTCGAGCTCGCGTCCGTCCTCGCCCGGCTCTCACCCGCCGGCTGACGCCGCGGCCGTCGTCGTCGGCGAGGGGAAAGCCGGGCGTTCGCAGGGACCGCCCGTCGTCGAGGAGGGTCAGGGCCTCGTAGCCGGACAGGCGGGCCGTCCATGCAGGGCCGCGATGTCCCATCGCGAGCGCGGCAGTCGCCTACGCGTCCGCGGTGGCGAGATCGGGGCCGGTCACGGTTTCACGGACTCGACGCCCTCGGGAGGGCGGTGGGCGGCCGGGTGAGGCGGCGGCTCAGCGCGGGAGCCGGAGCCCGAGGCGGCGCGGCAGCGACGCGGCGAGGCGTGTGACCGGGTCCGGCAGGCGGCCATCGTCGTCCGACCTGTCCGCTCGGACGAGCGCAGAGCGGATCAGCGACCCGCCGGCCCAGCGGAACGGCTCCGGCGGCATCAGTTTGCGCTCGGGATCGACGAGCGCGAGGCGTGTCAGCTCGTCCCGCCGGTCGAGGGCGAGCCGGGCGAGGATCTCGCCCCCGAGGTACGCGGGGCCGACGCCGTTCCCCGTGAAGCCGAAGCCGTGGTGGACGCGCCCGCGGCTGCCGAAGACCGGAAGGTGGGTGGGGGAGACGTCGATCGGCCCGCCCCACGCGTGCGTGATCCGCCGCTCCCGGAGCATGGGGAAGAAGCGGAGCAGGTCGTCCGCGGCAGTGTGTGCCGCGCCCGGGTCGACCTCGAGCCGGCCGAGCCGACGCGCTCCGAAGCCCATGCGGCCGCCACCCCAGCCGAACGCGATCCGCCCGTCGCGCGTCGTGCGCAGGTAATGCAGAAGGGTGCGCCCGTCGGCGATCGGCTCGCCGCCCGTCCAGCCGAGCGCGTCGATCACGTCGGGGACGGGCTCGGTCAGCACGATGTGGCTCGAGGCGACGGCGTGCGCGAGGCGGAAGCCGGGGAACCCGGCCGTCGCGCTGTTGACCGCCAGCACCGCCGCGCCGGCGCGGACGCATCCGTACGGCGTCCGCGCGACCGCATCGGCACCGAGCCGCCGCACGGTCGTCCGCTCGTGGAGCCGGATCCCGGCCTCGAGGACCTTTGCGCGAAGGCCGAGCGCCAGCCGGGCGGGATGGACGGTCGCGGACGTGCGGAGGATCGCGCCGCCGAGGAAGCCGGCGTCGCAGCGGTCGCGGAGCTCATCCGGGCCGATCGGGCGCACCTCCTCGGGCGCTCCGAGCGCCGCGCACGCCTCGATCGCGTCGTCGAACGCAGCGAGCTGGGCCTCGCTCGTCGCCACGTAGAGCGTCGGCGCCGCCCGGTACCAGGCGTCGACGCTCTCCCGCTCGCACCACTCGCCGATCCCGTTGACGCCCCGCTCGGACGCGCGAGCCGCCTCGAGCGCCCGCGCGTCGCCGACGCGGTCGCGCAGGATCGACAGGTCGTCCCAGAGGGTCGAGACGAAGCCGCCGTTCCGCCCGCTCGGGCCGTGCCCCGCGAGTCCCGCCTCGAGCACGACGACGTCGCATTCCGGCGCGAGCGTCTTCAGCTGCCATGCCGTCCAGAGGCCGAGATACCCGCCGCCGACGACGACGACGTCCGCGGTGGTGTCGCCCTCGAGCGGCGCCGTCGGCTCGACGGGCCCGGCCTCCTCGAGCCACCAGCCGTAGCGCGTGTGTCGTACGCCCTGCACTGCCCTCGAGCTTCTCACGCCGAGGGCACCCCGGCGCCGCCGAGCTACCCGGGAGGCGCCAGGCGACCGGCTATCCTGCGTGCGCGCGGTGGCGGTAGCTCAGCTGGTAGAGCCCCGGGTTGTGGTCCCGGTGGTCGCGGGTTCGAGTCCCGTCCGCCACCTCTCGAAGGCCCCGGAACCCATCGCCTTTCGCCAGGCACGTCGCGACGGGCGAGTCCGGAACGTCGGTCGCGAAGGGCGGCGGTTCGTCCCCACTACCCGACCGACCCAAGGCCCACCGGCACGCGGATCGGGCGAGACCGGGGGCCGAGGTTGCCGGACGTGTCGACTGCGGCGACGCTCCAGACGGCGAGCGCGCGTGGCAGGCTGACGCTGAACCAGGTCTGGGAGCGCAGGCTGCCGAAGCGGCGGCCGTCGCGGAAGACACGATAGCCGGCGAGGTCGCCGGGATCGTCGACGGCGCTCCAGCGCAGGGTGACGGTCGTGCCTGTGCGACTGGCACGCAGCCCTGTCACCCGTGCCGGCGGGATCGTGTCGGGGATCCGCTCGCCGTGCTCGTCGACGACACCCGCACCGACGAGCACACGGATCGTCTGCGCTGCGCTGAGGTATCCGTAGGTATCTGCGACGCGGACCGAGTAGAGGATCGTCGTGCCGACGACGGCGCCGTCGGTGGCGGTGAGCTTCGCGGTCTCCGTGAGCAGCTCACCGTCGCGATAGACGCGGAAACGTTGGCCGCTGGTGGCCCGTTCCGGCACCCAGCTGAGCGTCACACGCGGTCCTTGGCTGGAGGCGAAGAAGGAGTGCAGCCCGAGCGGAGCCCGCGGATGGGCCGCGTCGAGATGCTCGAGGAAGGGGGAGTCACGTACGTCCCACCAGGAGTCGGGCTGCAGTGCGAGCGCGTAGTAGTCGTCGCGGCCGATGTCGAGCAGGAGACGGCCGAGCAGAGTGCCGTTCTCGACCGTGGGGTAGAGGATGTCCTGCGTGTCGTCGCAGGCGTGGGCGCGATTGCCGGCGCAGGGGTGTGCGCGCGGGAGAGCGGCGAGGTTGTGAAGCAGTTCGTGGACAGCGGTAGCAGCCGCTTCGCCTCCGCGGCCCAGATCTTGCCCGCAGGCCGAGTCCAGGTAGACGACGGAGGTCGCGTTGGCACGAGGCGGGCCGAGCGGGGAGGTGCCGCAGATGCCCTTTCGCTGCACGGGCCCGTCGTAGTAGACGAGGTACTTGGTCTCGGGCTCGTCGAAGGAGAGCGGCACGCGCTCGATGTCTGCAGTGATGCGCGTGAAGCCGTCCCTCGGGTCGGCGTAGTAGGAAGTCTCGTGCGGGAGGCGGACCTGGCTGAGGTCAAGTCGGGCGATGCCCGAGTCGCAGTCATTGCCGAGGAGGTCGAAGCGTGGGGTTCGCGTCGGGTCCTGGCTTTGCCACCACGTCTCGATCGAGGCGAGGTCGCTGAGGATCGGGACCGCGCGCTCGGCGAAGCGGTCGGGCGCGTCTGCCGGCACCGCGTAGACCACGTGGACGAGGAAGGCCGAGACGGTGTCTGGCTGGTCGCTGCTGGTCGGCGTGCCGCACCAGTGAGTGGGAGCCCCGCCATGCTGCGCCGACACGGCCGGCCCGGCAGCGACGACGGCCGCCGCCACCGCGACCAAGGTTGCCGTTGCGAGCCAATGCTGTCGTCCGAACGTCATCGCTCACCAGGTGGGGAAGCCTGGTCGGCTCCCCCACCTGCCTCCATGGCCTCAGCTGATCCGGAACGTGGCGATCTTGGTGGTGGACTGCGTGCCCAGCTTGATCGTCACCTTCACCCTCAGCGCCTTGCCCTTCGCACTGCGCGGAACGGCGAAGGAGAGACGAGCCTGCCCGCCCTTGAACAGCTCGCTGTGCGGAAGCACCTTGCCAGCCACGGACGGGTCGCAGATCATCGTTCCCGTCGTCAACGCCGCGCCGGTGTCGCTGCGCGTCACCGGGAACACGACCGTGAACCGCTTGCCTGCCACGGCCTTCGCGGGCGTGGCCTTCGGCGCGCCGATCACTGGCTTCAACGCCGCCGCCGGCGGCGTGAGAGGCACGGGAGCGGACACCGACAGGTCGTATGTCCACACCCCGTCGTCCGGGGCGACGTCTTCGCCGGTCTGTTCGTCGTTGGCATTCCAGGTCGACGTCCAGACGAAGAGTCCCATTCCGGTGGAGACGCCGATGTCGGACTTGTTGACCGTCCAGGTCATCGTGTCCCCACTACGGGTGAAGCTCATCGTCGGCGACTGGGCCGCATCGACGTACTTGCTGCCGTCCCAGCGCGCGATCCACCAGCCGGACCCAGCTGGGCCTCGTTCCGCAGCCAGCGCGTATTCGGCACCGCTCTGCGGCGCTGACCCCGTCAACGGGTTCTTGTCCGTGTCGAGGTACACCTTCAACAGCGGGTAGGAATCCGCGGCGATGCTGCCGTATCCGACGGCAGTGACGGTGACCCGGACGGTGCCGCTGGTCGGGTCGTCGCCGACCACGACTGTCGTAATGTCAGGCGCCGGCCCCTGCACGTCCCCGGCGCCATCGGTGAACGTCTTCGAGCCGGCCGTGACGGCCTGAGCGTTCGTCGCCGCGCTGCCGCTGTTCGCCAGCCCTGCGGCCAGCGAGAAGACGACAACGGCGACCACGCCGGCCGCACGGACCGGAATGCTGTGCCTTCTCATCATGCTCACCTCCTCGAGAGGCTGGGGCTGCCGCTCGGAATCGCGAGGGCAGGAGCCTCCCGACGTCCTTCTCCGGCGACCGCGATCGCCGGGCTGATGCGCTCCGCGTCGAGACCGGCGTCGTGCAGCGCGCGCTCGACCGCAGAGACCCCTTCCGCCTCGATCAGGTGGAAGGCCGTCTCCTCGTCAGGGACGAACACCGAATGCAGATGCCACACCGAGATGCCCCCGGCGGCGAGCGCCGCGGCAGCTGCGTGGACGCGCTCTGCCCCGGCGCGCTGCATCCCCGGGGTGCCGCGCGGGGCGAAGACCTCCGCGAGATACATCGAAGATGGCCGGTCGCGACTCATACACCGAGGCTACGACCCGTGATCGGCGTTCGAAAGCGGGAAACCTCGACATGTTGCTGCCTGGAACCCGGCTGTTTGGGCGCTCAGTTGCCGGGCGGGTGGTCCGCGAACGCACGAGCGAGCTGGGAGCGCGAGGCCACTCCCAGCTTGCGATAGACGTGCGTCAAAGTCGCTTCGATGGTGCTCACAGCCACGAAGAGCTCTGCGGCGGCTTCTTTGTTCGAGAGCCCGGACGCCACCAGGTGGGCCACGCGATCCTCGGCCTCGGTGAGCTGGTGGTCTCCTGCCGGTACGCGTCCGCCGACGTGCTTGAGCTCGGCTCGGGTGGTCTCTGCGAAATGGTTGGCCCCGAGTCGCTCGAACTGCGTCAGCGCATCGCCGAGAGCGGCACGAGCGGCATGGCGCCGCTTCGATCGCCGGAGCACGTGTCCGAAGGCGAGCAGCGTGCGCGCTCGCTCGAACGCGATCGGAAAGTGCTCGTGGTGTGCGAGTGCCCTCTCGAGCGCGGCCTCTGCGGCCGCCAGGTTTCCATCGGCGGCGTGGGTGAGCCCTTCACCGCGCTCGGCCCAGGCGAGGAAGCGCGGCAGGGCCAGCTGGTTGCCCGCACGGCGCAGCGCCTCGACGCGCCCGTGTGCGCGCTCGAGCTCACCGGCGAGGACCAGCGCTTCGATCTCGTCTCCCTGGTTGTACGACCACCAGCACTCGCGGCCGTCGGGGAAGCGGTCGGCGATCGCCGCCGCCTGCGCGACCGCCGCCGGTGCGTTACCTGCGCACAGCTCGGCGAAGAGCACCGAGGCGAGGGCGTACGTCGACCACAGGCGATCGCCGAATCCGGCGAGGTCGGCAGCAGCCTTCGTGCCGAGTGCGCGCGCCCGCTCGAGCTCCCCCTCGCACGCGTCGACCGCCGCGAGCGCGCTGAGCATGACCGGGCGGCCGTACTCGTACCCGAGCAGCTCGACCTGCTCGAGCGCCGTGTGGGCGATCTCGCGCGCCTTCCGCCAGTTCCCCGCGCGCAGCTCGACCTGCGAGAGCAGTCGCATCGTCTGGAGTGTGCTCATGTCGTCGCCACGCTCGGAGGCTGCCGCAAGCCGCTCCGTGAACCGCGCTCGTGCGCCATCCGGGTCATCGCTCCAGAGCAGCGCGGCCCCCTGCCACATCTGCGGCGACTCGTACACGCTCGTGGGGAGACGTCCCAGCTCCTGCTCGAGTGCAAGCGCCTCGACGAGCTCTCGACTGCCGCCGGGCTGTGAGTCGAGGTACTTCAGACCGCCGAGCCACGTGAGCGCGACACCGAGTAGGGCACGGTCGCCCAGATGACGGGCAAGTGTCACGGTCTTCCGGGCTGTCTCGACTCCGTCGCGCCAACGGCCCGCGAACGCAGCCTGCTCGGTCAGGCCGATGAGCGCCCGAACACCCACCGGCGTTGCGCCTGCCTCCGTCACCGCCTGCCGGAAGAGGTCATCGAGGCCGGGTCGCATCTCCGCCGCCGCAACGAGGATGGCCGCGCGCTCGCACCCCGCCGGCAGTCGCGCATGCGCTTGCTCGACCAACTCCTGGACGCTGTCGAAGTGGCCCGCCTCCGCGTGGGCCACAGCCGCGCCCGCCGCCAACCGAGCCCACCGGTCGAGCTCGCTCGACGGCGTCAGCTCCAGGGCACGGTCGAGGAGGCGAGCGGCTGCCGAAGGAGCCCCGCGCTGGCGCGCGCGAGCGGCGGCATCTTCCAGGAGGCCCGCCACCTCTGCGTCCGGCGAAACCGTCGCCGCCGCGAGATGCGAGGCGCGCTGCTCGGGGTCGTCGACGGCGTCCGCGAGCGCTCGATGGACCTCGCGGCGGCGCGCCTCGCCGACGCTCGACCAGACAGCTGAGCGGACGAGCGGATGCGTGAAATGCACCCGGCGACCCTCCAGCTCGATCACGTCTGCCTCGAGGGCAGGGCCGAGCTCCGTGTCCACTCCCACGCGCCGGAGCACGTCCTCGGTGGGCTCGACGAGCGCCGCCACGCACAGCAAGGCGGCGCGTGTCGATGCGGGCAGTGCGCGAAGCCGAGCCCCGACGACGTCGTGAAGGTTTCGCGGCAGACGCATCTCCCCGGATTCGTTCACCTCGATCCCCGAGCGGCCGAGCTCGAGCGCGAAGAACGGATTGCCCCCCGCTGCCTCCCACAGCGCGCGCAACTCTCTCCGGGAGAGATTGAGCCCTAGACGGAGCCGCAACATACGTCGGACGGCCCCCTCGCTCAGCGGCTCGAGCGCGAGTCGCTTCAAGGGACGTTGATCCAGCGCTTGCTGAAGCCCGAACGGCAGTGGCGCTCGTGCCCTGCCGCGGCACGTAACCAGCAAGCGGGCTCGTTCGCCCAGGCGACGGAACGCGTAGACGACAACCGCGCCGCTCTCCTCGTCGAGCCACTGCAGGTCGTCGATCGCGAGCAGCAGCGGCCGCTCGCCGGCGAGCGTGCCGAGAACACCGAGCACAGCGACGCCGAGGACTCCAGCCTCGACCGTGGACGAGCCCGCCTCGTCCTCTACAAGTGCGACGGCGAGCGCGTGCCGCTGAGCCTCCGGAAGCCGCTGCCATTTCTGGGGCGGGAGGTCGCCGAGGAGATCACGAAGACCCGCAAACGCGAACGCGGCCTCGACCTCGGCCGGCCGTGCTCGGAGTACCTCCCACCCGCTCGCGCGTGCCCACTCGATCGCGGCCAGCCACAGCGTGGTCTTGCCTATCCCGGCTTCCCCGTCGAGCACGAACGCGCACGCCGGCGAACCGCTGAGGAAGCGGTCGATCTCCGCCAGCTCTTCTCCGCGGCCGACCATCTCGGGACTCACGAACGCGCCCGTCGCCGTACGATCGGGGTTCGATGCAAGACGCATGACAACCACGCCTCCTGATAGGCCTCCCGAATCGTCGCCGCCCGCGAGCGTTTCGACATCCGTGTGATCACGGATCGGCGATGCGTAGCTCGCCCCGCCGCGGGCGCTCACGGAACCGCGCACGACCCGCGGCCACGAGCCTCACCGGAGTCGCCAACGGAGTGCGTCGCCTGGCGCGAGGTTCGAAGCCCGATGCCCGGCGGGCCGGTGGGCACAACCGAGGCCAGGGCCGCGTTCGCGCCCCGTCCGCATCCCTCGCGACTACCCTCCAGGTACCCGGCCCCGTAGCTCAGCGGATAGAGCGGCAGGCTTCGAACCTGCGTGCGGAGGTTCGACTCCTCCCGGGGCCATCGCGCAGTGCGTTTCGGTGCGCCTGGGCCGCGAAGCAGGCCGCTTCAGGGATCTGCCCGCCGAAGGCGGGATCAGCCGCGATCGTGATCCGCTCGGCGGATCACGATTCCGCGGAGAGGACCGCTCCGTCCGGACCGGGTCCTACGCTCCGGCCATGACAGTGGGAATCGTCGTGTTCGGGCTCGTGTTCCTCGCCGGGCTCGCGATCGGGACGAGGACCCGCCGCCCTCTCGCCACGGCCGGTGTCGTGGTCGGTGCGTTCTGCGCGCTGCTCGTGATCCAGGCGAACGATCCGTTCGTCGCCTTCGCGGCGTTCGCGCTGATCGCGCTCGTGGGGCTGGTCGTCGACTCGGTCCGCGAGACGGTGGGTCTGCTGCTCGGCCGGTAGCCGTCCGCTCGTTGCCGACCACTGCGCCCCGAGGCGGGCGAGGACGACGCGTCCCTCACACCACGCGATGCGGGCGAGAGGGGTCGAACCTCCAAGGGACTTGCGTCCCACCGGGACCTAAACCCGGCGCGTCTACCAGTTCCGCCACGCCCGCGCCGTCGCAGGGTAGCGCCGTGCCGCGACGGCAACGGCGCCGCCAGGTCGTTACGATCGCCACGTGACGGTCAGGACGATCACGACGCCGGACGGCCGTGCCATCCGCGTGTACGAGGCCGGCGCTCCGGACGGCGGGCCGATCATCGCGATCTACGGCACGCCGTCGGGCGGCACGATCTACGCGCCCCACGCCGCCGATGCCCTGGCGCAGGGGATTCGGCTCGTCACATTCGACCGGGCGGGATACGGGGGCTCGGACCCGCGGCCGGGCCGCTCGGTCGCGGACGTCGTCGACGACGTCGTCGCGATCGCCGATGCGCTCGGGCTCGACCGCTTCGGCGTCTGGGGCGTCTCCGGCGGAGGGCCGCACGCCCTCGCGTGCGCCGCGCTCCTCTCTGCGCGGGTGCCGGCTGTCGCGAGCCTCGCTTCGGTCGCTCCGTACGGTGCGCCGGGCCTCGACTGGACGGAGGGCATGGGCGAGGACAACATCGTCGAGTTCAAGGCCGTGCTCGCGGGTCGTGAGGCGATCACGCCGTACGAGCTCGCCCATCGCGAGGCGTTCGCAGGGGCGACGCCCGACGACCTGCGCACACAGTGGGCATCGCTGCTGGCCCCTGTCGACGCTGCGGTCGCGACCGCCGATCTTGCGACGTTCCTTCTCGCGAACGTCAACGAGGCGCTCGCGCCGGGGGTGGACGGCTGGGTCGACGACGACCTCGCGTTCGTGGCTCCGTGGGGCTTCGACGTCGCAGACATCGGGATTCCGGTGCTTCTCCTCCACGGCGAGCAGGACCGCTTCGTTCCCCCGTCGCACGGCCGCTGGCTGGCCGAGCGGATACCGGGTGTCGACGCACGACTGAGCGACGAGGACGGCCACCTCACGCTCGTCGAGCACCGCGTGCCGGAGGTGCACGCGTGGCTGCTCGAGCACCTCTGACGCGGGGCCGCCGCCGGGACATGTCTCCGGCGAGCCGCGCGGCAACTGCTTGAATCCGGGCATGGCCCAGGTGGAGGAGCTCGGCGGGAACCGCGTCCGCCTCACGGTCGACGTGTCGCCGCACGAGCTCGAGCACGCGGTCGAGCACGCGGCGTCCGATCTCGCGGGCTCGGTCAAGATCCCCGGCTTCCGCAAGGGAAAGGTGCCGCGGCAGGTGCTGCTCGCGAACGTCGGCCGTGACCGGCTGTGGGTCGAAGCGGTCGAGTCCCACATCGGCGGCTGGTTCTGGAACGCCGCCGCGCGCTCGCGCCTGCGCCCCGTCGCGACCCCCGAGTACGACTTCGAGCTGCCCTCCAGCGAGGCGGAGCCGTGGACGTTCAGCGCGACCGTGGAGGTGCAGCCCACCCCGGAGATCGTCGACTGGACGACGCTCGAGGTGCCGCGGGCAGAGTCGGTCGTTCCGGAGGAGATCGTCCAGGCGGAGATCGACGCGCTCCGCGGCTCGATCGCCGAGCTCGTCCCGGCCGACGACAGACCCGCGCAGGAAGGCGACACCGTGGTCGTCGACCTGGCGGGCGCCGACGGGACGGGGCAGTCGGACACCGTCGTCGAGCTCGGCTCGGGCCGCCTCGTCCCCGAGATCGAGGCAGCCCTCGTCGGTGCCGGTGTCGGCGACACGCGCACCGTCCGCTACGACCTCTCGGACGGCAGGGAGACGACGGTCGACGTGACCGTCAAGCACGTCAACGAGAAGGTGCTCCCGGAGGCCGACGACGAGCTCGCCCGCTCGGCGAGCGAGTTCGACACGATCGCCGAGCTGCGCGCCGACATCGAAGGACGCGTCCGTGAGGCGGTCGACGAGCGGATCGACACCGCGTTTCGCGCAGCTGCCGTCGACGAGCTCGTCCGCGCCTCGAACGTCCGGGGCGCCGGCCCGCTCGTCGAGACGCGCGCCCGCGAGCTCCTGAACGGCTTCGTGCGCTCGATCGCAAACCGCGGGCTGACGCCCGAGGCCTACTTCGCCGCGACCGGCCAGACTCCCGAGCTGCTCACCGCGCAGATCCGCGCCGAGGCAGCGCAGTCGGTCGCGCGCGAGCTCGCGCTCGAGGCCGTCGCGGAGAAGGCGGGCATCCTCGTCACCGACGACGAGGTGAAGGACCTGATCCGCGAGCAGGCAGAGATGTCGGGCGACGACGCGGAGGAGATGATCGCCGACATCTGGGCGCACGGGCACCAGGAGGCGCTCCGTGACGACCTGCGCATGCGAGCGGCGCTCGACCGGCTCGCGGCCGACGTCAAGCCGATCTCCCCGGAGGCGCACGCGGCGCGCGAGGCGATCTGGACGCCGGACAAGGAGAAGCCCGCCGGCGAGACGAAGTTGTGGACCCCCGGAAGCGAGGAGAGTCGATGAGCCCCCTGATCCCGATGGTGATCGAGCAGACGTCGCGCGGCGAGCGGTCGTTCGACATCTACTCCCGCCTGCTCAACGAACGGATCATCTTCCTCGGGACGCAGGTGGACGACCAGATCGCGAACCTCATCATCGCGCAGCTGCTCCACCTCGAGTCCGAGGACCCGGACAAGGACATCAACCTGTACATCAACTCGCCCGGCGGCTCGGTCTACTCGGGCCTCGCGATCTACGACACGATCCAGTTCATCAAGCCCGACGTCGCGACGACCTGCGTCGGGATCGCGATGAGCATGGGCGCGCTCCTCCTCGCGGGCGGCGCCGAAGGGAAGCGGACGGCGCTGCCGAACTCGAAGATCCTCATCCACCAGGTGTGGGGCGGCTACCAGGGACAGGCATCGGACATCGAGATCCATGCGAGAGAGACGATCGCGCTCAAGCGCAAGCTCGAGGAGATCATGTCCCACCACACGGGCAAGGACATCGACAGGGTGCGCACGGACATGGACCGCGACTACTTCATGACCGCCGAGGAGGCGACGGAGTACGGGATCATCGATCGCGTGATCACGCACCGCTGACCCGTCAGAGGATCCACCCGGGGTAGCCGAACCCGCACAATCGGAGTAAAAGAGGAGACCAGTGGCCCGAGCGAGCGAGGGAAACGAGCAGCTGCTCTGCAGCTTCTGCGGGAAGAGCCAGCGTCAGGTCAAGAAGCTGATCGCTGGTCCCGGCGTCTACATCTGCGACGAGTGCATCGATCTCTGCAACGAGATCATCGACGAAGAGCTCACGGCGCCGACGACGCTCGACCTGGACAACCTCCCTCGCCCCCGCGACATCTACTCGGTGCTGAACGACTACGTCGTCTCGCAGGAGGAGGCGAAGCGGATCCTCGCGGTCGCCGTCTACAACCACTACAAGCGCGTCCGCATGGGCCAGACCGACGAGGCGGACGTCGAGCTGCAGAAGTCGAACATCCTCCTGCTCGGCCCGACGGGCTGCGGCAAGACGCTGCTCGCCCAGACCCTCGCCCGCATCCTCAACGTGCCGTTCGCGATCGCCGACGCGACCGCGCTCACCGAGGCGGGCTACGTCGGTGAGGACGTCGAGAACATCCTGCTCAAGCTGATCCAGGCCGCCGACTTCGACATCAAGAAGGCCGAGACGGGGATCATCTACATCGACGAGGTCGACAAGATCGCGCGCAAGGCGGACAACCCGTCGATCACGCGCGACGTGTCCGGCGAGGGCGTCCAGCAGGCGCTGCTCAAGATCCTCGAGGGCACGGTCGCCTCGGTGCCGCCGCAGGGCGGGCGCAAGCACCCGCACCAGGAGTTCCTCACGATCGACACGACCAACGTGCTCTTCATCTGCGGCGGTGCGTTCGCGGGGCTCGACAAGATCATCGCCCGGCGGATCGGCAAGAACGCGGTCGGCTTCGGCGCCGAGGTGCGCTCGAAGCACGCGGAGGAGTCGGCCGAGCTGCTCTCGCAGGTGATGCCCGAGGACCTGATGAACTTCGGCCTGATCCCCGAGTTCATCGGCCGGCTGCCGGTCGTCTCCGCGGTCCACCAGCTCCGGCGCGACGATCTCGTCCGGATCCTCACGGAGCCGAAGAACGCGCTCGTGCGCCAGTACCAGCGCTTCTTCGGGTACGACACGATCGAGCTCGTCTTCACCGACGACGCCCTCTGGGAGATCGCCGACCGGGCACTCGAGCGCGAGACCGGCGCGCGCGGCCTCCGCTCGATCATCGAGGGCGCCCTGCTCGACGTGATGTTCGAGCTGCCGTCGCGACGCGACGTGACGAAGTGCGTCATCACGCGCGAGACGATCTCGAAGGGCCTCAACCCGACGCTCGTCACCCACGGCGTGCCGGACGAGGATCTCGGGGCCGTCGCCGACGGCACCGCCTGAGCCGCGCCCGGTGGACGAGCGTCGCTCGCGCACCCTCTCGTGGTCCGACCCGGGTGAGACGCTCGCCCGCGCGCGCGGGCTCCGCGGGATCGAGATGCTCCGTCGCATCCACGCCGGAGAGATCCCGTACCCGCCGATCGCGGAGCTGCTCGGCATGCGGCTCGTCGACGTGTCGGAGGGCCGGGTCGTGTGGGAGGCCGTGCCCGGCGAGGAGTACTACAACCCCATCGGCACCGTCCACGCCGGCTTCGCGACGACGCTGCTCGACTCGGCGATGGGGACGGCATACGTGTCGCTGGCGGACGCCGGGACGCGCTGGACGACGCTCGAGCTGAAGGCGAACTTCACGCGCGCGATCACCGCCGACACCGGAGCTGGTCCGCTGCACGGGGACGGTGATCCACGCGGGGCGGACGGTCGTCCTCGCCGACGGCCGGCTCGAGGACGCCGACGGACGCCTCCTGGCGCACGCGACGAGCACGATCCTCGTGCTCTCCCGTGAGGTGTCCGACTGAAGTCTGGACACCGAAGCTCGACTGGTGTCGGGCTTCGGTCCGACACCCGCTCCCTAGACTTCGCCGCCATGGACTCGCGCTACGACCCGTCCGCGCGTCGAGGCGCGCTGGCAGGAGACCTGGGAGGCGGAGGGCCTCTACGCGGCCGGCGCGGGCGCGTCGCCGCGACGAGACGTTCGTGATCTGCGTGCCGCCGCCGAACGTCACCGGCGAGCTCCACATGGGCCACGCGCTCAACGGCTCGATCCAGGACGTCCTGATCCGCTGGCACCGGATGCGCGGCTTCGACACGCTCTGGCAGCCCGGCTACGACCACGCGGGCATCTCGACGCAGAACGTGGTCGAGAAGCAGCTGATCGCCGAGGGGACGTCGCGCCAGGAGATCGGCCGCGACGCGTTCCTCGAGCGGACGTGGGCGCTGGCTCGACGAGACCGGCCGGACGATCATGGGCCAGTTCCGCCGGCTCGGCTGCTCGCTCGACTACTCGCGCGAGCGCTTCACGATGGACGACGGCTACGTCGAGGCGGTGATGACGTTCTTCGTCCGGCTCTGGGAGGCGGGCTGGATCTACCGCGCGAACCGGATCGTCAACTGGTGCCCGTACCACCAGACGGCGATCTCCGACCTCGAGGTCGAGCACGTCGAGATGGACGACACGCTGACCTACGTCCGCTACCCGTTCGCCGACGGGCCACGGCGGCACCGGCGCGATCACGATCGCGACCGTGCGGCCGGCGACGATCCTCGCCGACGTCGCGGTCGCCGTGAACCCGGACGATCCGCGCTACCGCGACGCGATCGGCAAGGAGGTCGTCGTGCCCGTCGTCGAGCGGCGCGTGCCGGTGATCGCCGACGCGCGCGTCGAGCCCGAGTTCGGCTCGGGCGCGCTCAAGATCACGCCCGGGCCACGACCCGATCGACTTCGACATCGGCCGCGACCACGGCCTCCCGACGCTCACGGTGATCGGGCCCGACGGGCGCATGCATCGCCGGAGGGCTTCGAGGGGCTCGACCAGGCGGAGGCCGACGCGCCGGGTCGATCGCGTGGCTCGGACGAGCACGACCAGCTCGAGAAGCGCGAGCACTACCGGCACTCGGTCGGCACCTGCGAGCGCTGCCACTCGCGGATCGAGCCGCTCGTCTCGCCGCAGTGGTGGTGCGCGATGGACGAGCTCGCGCGCGCCCGCGATCGAGGCGCTCGCGCGAGCGGCGCGTCCGCTACCACCCGGAGAGCCAGCACCGCTTCGCGATCGAGTCGCTCGAGCAGGCGCCCGACTGGTGCGTCTCGCGCCAGCTCTGGTGGGGGCACCAGATCCCGATCTGGACGTGCCCCGACGGGCACCTCACCTGCGCGTGGCCGCCGCCCGACGGCCTGCGCCGAGTGCGGCTCGGGCGAGCTCGAGCGCGACCCCGACGTCCTCGACACGTGGTTCTCGTCGGCGCTCTGGCCGTTCGCGACGCTCGGCTGGCCCGAGCAGACGCCCGAGCTCGGCGCGCTACTACCCGGGCGACGTCAACGTCACCGCGCGCGAGATCATCCGCCTCTGGGAGAACCGGATGATCTTCTCGGGCCTCTTCCTGCTCGGGGAGATCCCGTTCACGGACGTGATCATCACCTCGACGGTGCTCGCGCCGGACGGGCGGCGCATGTCGAAGAGCCTCGGCACCGGCATCGACCCGCTCGAGGCGGTCGAGGCGCACGGCGCCGACGCGACCCGCTACGGCCTGCTGAAGATGTCCGTCGACGCAGGACGTCGCGCTTCTCGTCGGGGCGATCGAGGAGGGCCGCAAGCTCGCGAACAAGCTCTGGAACGTCGCCCGGCTGATCCTCCAGCAGGCCGAGGGCGCCGACGCCCGAGCGACGGCCGGCGGCGCTCGAGGAGCGATGGATCCTCGCCCGGATCGACGGACGCCCGCGCGGCGGTCGAGGAGGCGCTTGGCGCGCTTCGACTTCGCGCACGCGACCGGCGTGCTCTACCACCTCACCTTCGACGACTTCTGCGACTGGTACGCCGAGGCGATCAAGCCGCGCCTCTACGACGGCGACGAGGACGCCGATCGCGACGGCGCTCGCCGCGCTCGAGCGCCTGCTCGCGCTGCTGCACCCGGTGATGCCGCACGTGACCGAGGAGATCTGGTCGCAGTTGCCCGGCCGGCGGGCGCGGCTGATCGTCTCGGCCGTGGCCCGAGGCGGACGACGCCGACACGGCGGACGCGTCGCGCGCTCGAGCGGGTCCAGGAGGCGGCCCAGCGACGTTCCGCCGGAGCGGCGTGCAGGTCGAGCTCGGCTCGGACGAGGAGCGGCGGATCTTCGACGCCGTCGTCAAGCCCGAGCGGCGGCAGGCGGCACGGCGACGTCGAGGCGGAGCGTGCGCGGCTGCGCAAGGAGATCGCCCGCGCCGAGGGGATGCTCGCGAACGAGCGCTTCGTCGCGAACGCGCCCGCGGAGGTCGTCGAGCGGCGAGCGCGAGAAGCTCGAGCGGTACCGGCGCGAGCTCGACCTTCTGGGCACATAGTGCGGCCGGCCTCCTGAGAGAACATGATGACGAACGTCGGCTGGCTCGAGAGCGCTCTCGCCCTGGCCCGAGGAGCTTCGGGCTCGGGCGGATGCGCGCGCTGCTCGCAGACGCTCGGCGAGCCGCAGGCGGCGCTACCCGCGCGGTGCACGTCGTCGGGACGAACGGCAAGACGACGACGACGCTGATGATCGCGGCAGCTGCTGCGCGCGGCGGGGCTGCGCGTCGGCGCGTACATCTCGCCGCACGTCCGCGTCTGGGCGGAGCGGATCCAGGTCGACGGCGCCGACGGCCGACCTCGACGCGGCGCTCGCGCGCGTCCGCGCCGCAGCGGCGACCGGCGCGACGCAGTTCGAGGTGCTCACCGCCGCGGCGTTCGCGGCGTTCGCGCGACGCGCGGGGTCGACGCGGCCGTCGGTCGAGGCCGGGCTCGGCGGCCGCCACGACGCGACGAACGTCCTCGACGCGCGCGCGTCGTCGTGCTGACGAACGTCGCGCTCGAGCACACGGACGTGCTCGGCGACACGCGCGAGGCGATCGCGGCCGAGAAGCTCGCCGTGATCCGGCCGGGCGCGCGCGTCGTCCTCGGCGAGCCGGAGTGGGAGCAGCTCGCGACGAGGCCGGCGCCGGCGCGGTCGCGGTCGAGCAGGGTCGGCTCGGACGCGTCGCGCGGCGGCGGCCGCGAGGCCTTCCTCGGCCGCGCGGTCGACCCGACGGCGGCCGACGGCGTCGCGCTTCCCGGCCGGCTCGAGCGGCCGGCCCGGCTGAGATCCGCGACGGCGCGCACAACCCCGACGGGCGTCCGGTGGCTCGTGCGACGCATCTGCCGGCGGACGACTACACGATGATGGCGTCGATCCTCGCCGACAAGGACGTCGACGCGATGCTCGCGGCGCTCGCCGCGCTCGGGCGGCCGCTTCGTCGCGACGCCGCTCGTCGAGCCCGCGCGCGCTGCCGGCCGCGGAGCTCGCCGGCCGCGCCCGCCGGCAGTTCCGGCGTCGTCGAGGCGCGTCGACGACGCCGCGCGACGGCGCTCGCGCGCGCGCATGCGCTCGGGCGAGCCGGTGCTCGTGACGGGCTCGCTCTACCTGCTCGCCGACCTCGAGGCGACGGAATGAGACACGTCACCATGCGCGGAGCGGGTCTCGCGTCTTCGTCCTTCGCGCTCGTCGCTCCTGGCCGCGATCGTCGGGGAGCGCGTTTGCTCGCCGGGTATATCCTCGGCAAGCTCCTTCTCTGATCGATCCTGTCGCCGCCGACAGCTTCTTCGACTCGAGCACGTGGAGCGTCACGCGCAACCTCGGCGGTCGTCCTCGTGCTGGTCTTCTGGCTCGCGACCGTCTACTGGGTGTACAAGGACGCGCGGCGCCGGATCGAGGACCCGTGGCTCATCGCGATGGCGACGCTGCTCGGCGCCGTCCCGCCGTTCCTCGGGCCGCTGATCTACATGCTCTTCCGGCCGCCCGAGTACCTCGAGGACGTGCGCGAGCGCGAGCTCGAGATCAACGCGATCGAGAGCGCCTCGCCGAGCGCGACCTCCGCTGCCGGTCTGCCGCGGCGCGGTCGACCCGGCGTTCCTCGTCTGCCCGGTCTGCACGACCCGCCTCAGCAGGCCTGCGAGGCGTGCGGGTCGCCGCTCGAGCCGATCTGGCAGGTGTGCCCGTACTGCGCGACGCCCGTGCCGCCGCGGCCTCGTGACCGGCGAGGACGTCCTGCAGCCGCTGCGCGGTCCGACGCGCAGCAGCGCCGCGGCGGCTGAGCGGGCTTCGTCTAAGATTTCTCCGCCGATGGCCGTCGAGACCACACTCGTCCTCGTGAAGCCGGACGGCGTTCGGCGCGGCCTCTGCGGCGAGATCGTCGCGCGCTTCGAGCGGCGCGGGTACGACCTGCGCGGCGCCCGCCTGCTCAAGATCCCGACGCGCGCTCGCGCGCGAGCACTACGCCGAGCACAGCGGGAAGCCGTTCTTCGGCGAGCTCGTCGACTTCATCACGTCCGGCCCGGTGCTCGCGTTCGTGCTCGAGCGGCGAGGACGCGATCGCACGGCGTCCGCAGGACGATCGGCGCGACGAACCCGGCCGACTCCGCGCCCGGGACGATCCGCGGCGAGTTCGCGACGCTCCTATCCGGAGAACATCGTCCACGGCTCGGACTCGCGCGCGAGCGCCAAGCGCGAGCTCGCGCTCTTCTTCCCCGACGGCCTGTTGTAGATGGTCGATCGGCAAGTCGCGCGAACCGGACGGCGCCCCAGGCGCGGCGCCGGACATCCCGCCGACTACCGATCGACGATCTAGCCTCCCGGCGTGGCCGAGCTGTCGGACGACGCGCGCCGCAACCGCGAGGCCTGGACGCAGGCGAACGCCGAGTACACCGACCGCGCGGGCGACCGACGCCTGGGCGCGCGAGGAGATCACCTGGGGCGTGTTCGGGGTCCCGGAGTCGCTCGATCGGGACGCTCGGCGACGTCGGACGGCCTCGACGTCGTGGAGCTCGGCTGCGGCACGGCGTACGTCTCGGCCTGGCTCGCGCGGCGCGGCGCGCGGCCCGTCGGCGTCGACGTCACGCCCGCCCAGCTCGCGACCGCGCGGCGATGCCAGGAGGAGACCGGGATCGTCTTCCCGCTCGTCGAGGCGAGCGCCGAGGACGTCCCGCTGCCGTCGGAGAGCTTCGACCTCGCGATCTCGGAGTACGGCGCGAGCATCTGGTGCGACCCGCACCGCTGGCTGCCCGAGGCGTACCGGCTGCTGCGGCCCGGCGGACGGCTCTGGTTCCTGCGCAACTCCACGCTCTCGATTCTCTGCGCGCCCGACGACGAGGGGCCGCCGGCCGAGACCCTCCTCCGGCCGCAGCGCGGGCTCGGGCGGATGGAGTGGCCCGGGGACATCGGCGTCGAGTGGCAACTGCCGCACGGCGACCTCCTCCGGCTCCTCCGCCGGACCGGCTTCGACGTCGTCGACCTCGTCGAGCTGTACGCGCCCGACGGCGCGACCGACCACGAGTACTACGCGGCGTTCTCGGCCGAGTGGTCGCGGAAGTGGCCGGCGGAGGAGATCTGGGTCGCCGCCAAGCCCGCCCCGTGACGCCGACTCGTCCTCGCGTCGACCTCGCCGCAGCGGCGGGCGATCCTCGAGCAGCTGGCGATCCCGTTCGACGTCGTCGCGCCGCGTTACGTCGAGCACGACCCGCCCGACGCCGACCCGGTCGCGCTCGTCACGATCACGCGCGCGGCAAGGCGCGCTCCGTCCACGAGCCCGGGGCCACGACGCTCGGGGTCGACACGACCGTGCATCTCGGAGCGCGGATCTACGCCAAGCCGCGTGACCTGGACGATGCCCGCGCGATGCTGCGCGAGCTCGCCGGGCGCACGCACGCGGTGCTCTCCGGTCTCTGCCTCGTCACGCCCGAGGGCGAGTGGGTCGACCACGCGGAGACCCTCGTCACCTTCCGCGAGCTGGACGACGGCGGCGCTCGACCGCTACGTCGAGAGCGGCGAGTGGGAGGGCCGCGCCGGCGGCTACGCGATCCAGGGCCTGGGCGGCCGGCTCGTCGAGCGGATCGACGGCGACTACCTGAACGTCGTCGGCCTTCCGGGCGCGCTCCTCCTGCGTCTCCTCGAGGAGCGCTCTCCCGATTTGTTGCGGTGACGGCCGGTCGAAAACGGCTGCAAAATCCCGTCGGAGCTACACTCACCGTTCCCGTGAGCCTCTTTCGCTCGATGACCGGCTTCGGCGGCCGCGACATGGCCGTCGACCTCGGCACCGCCAACACGCTCGTGTACGTCCGCGGGCGCGGCATCGTGCTCTCCGAGCCCTCGGTCGTCGCGATCGACCAGCGCACCGGCGACGTCCATGCCGTCGGCGTCGAGGCGAAGCGGATGCTCGGCCGGACGCCCGGCTCGATCTCGGCGATCCGCCCGCTGAAGGACGGCGTGATCGCCGACTTCGACGTGACCGAGCAGATGCTCCGGCACTTCATCCAGAAGGTGCACCAGCACCGCTTCGCCCACCCCCGCGTGGTCGTCTGCGTCCCCTCGGGCGTGACCGGGCGTCGAGAAGCGGGCGGTCGAGGAGGCGACGCTCTCGGCGGGCGCGCGCCAGGCGTACCTGATCGAGGAGCCGATGGCCGCCGCGATCGGCGCCGGGCTGCCGGTCGCCGAGCCGACCGGGAACATGATCGTCGACATCGGCGGCGGCACCACCGAGGTCGCCGTGATCTCGCTCGGCGGGATCGTCGTCTCGCAGTCGCTGCGCGTCGGCGGCGACGAGATGGACGAGGCGATCGTCAACCACATCAAGAAGGACTACAAGCTGCTCGTCGGCCAGCAGACCGCGGAGGAGATCAAGCTCGAGGTCGGCTCGGCGCACCCGATGGCAGAGGAGGTGCAGGCGGAGGTCCGCGGCCGCGACATGCTCACCGGCCTGCCGAAGACGGTGGTCATCACGTCGGAGGAGGTCCGCCGCGCCCTCGACGAGCCGGTCTCGCAGATCGTCGACGCGATCAAGTCGACGCTCGACAAGACCCCGCCCGAGCTCGCCGCCGACATCATGGACCGCGGCATCGTGCTCGCAGGCGGCGGTGCGCTCTTGCAGGGCCTCGACCAGCGCCTCCGCCACGAGACGCAGATGCCGGTCCATCTCGCGGAGAGCCCGCTGACCTGCGTCGCGGTCGGCTCGGGCCGCAGCCTCGAGGAGTTCGAGGCGATCCACCGCTCGAACAGAGCGCGCGCGCGGCGCAACGGCTCGCGCCGTTAGTTCGCGAGGCCGAATCCGCAGGAGCGGATTCGGCCCGCTCGGATCCCCGCCCACGGCGGGGCAGACCCCTAAAGGCGTCCGCTGACGCCGCCGCAACTGCGGCCAGCGCGCCGCGTGCCGGGGCCTGCCGTAGACCAGTCCCGGGCCGCGGCTACCATTGACCGGTGCCCCGGAACCGCACCGCACGGACGGCGGTGCTGGGCGTGAGCGTCCGGCGCCCCAGCGAAGGCAAGCCCTCGACACGAACCACCGCCGCCCTCCGGCGGCGGCTCGTCGTGGGTGGCCTCGTGCTGGTCTCGCTCGTGCTCGTCACGCTCTCCTTCCGCGAGGGAGGCGACGGCCCCGTCGCCGGGGCGCAGAACGGGGCAGCGGCGGCGCTGCGCCCCTTCCAGGTCGCGGCCGACCGCGTTGCCAAGCCGTTCCGTGATGCGTACGGCTGGTCGAGCAGCCTGCTCGACGCACGCTCGAACGCGGCGCGGCTCGAGAAGGAGAACGAGCTGTTGCGGCAGCAGGTCGCGGAGCGCCAGCTCGCGCTCGGCGAGAACGTCAGGCTGCGCAAGCTGCTCGCCTACCGCAACGGCCCGCGGTTCCCCGAAGGCTACTCCGGCCTCGCCGCCGCCGTGATCTCGCGGCCGGCAGGGGCGTACGCCCAGGCGATCGGGATCGCGGCGGGCCGCAAGGACGGCATCCGCCCGGACGATCCCGTCGTCACGCAGGACGGCCTCGTCGGGAAGGTCAGCCGTGCCGGCTCCCACACGTCACGCGTGACGCTCCTCACCGACGACTCGAGCGCGGCGTCCGCCCTCGACGTCGAGACGCAGGCGTTCGGGATCGTGCGCTCGGGGGACGGCGCGCGCGCACCACTACGCCTCGACCGCGTCGCGAAGGAGGCCAAGGTGCGCGTCGGCGACACGGTCGTCACCTCCGGCTGGAGCACACCGCGCCTCTCGTCGCTCTACCCCCGCGGGATTCGGATCGGCCGCGTCACGAGCGTGGGCCGCACCGACACCGACCTCTACACGCAGGTGCAGGTGACCCCGTTCGCCGATCTCGGCTCGCTCGAGGCCGTGCTCGTGCTGATCCCCGTCGATCGCGGGACCGGCACGCCGTGAGCGTCGCGCTCAAGATCGCTCCGCTCGTCTTCGTCGCTGCCGTCGTCCAGGTCACGGTGCTCGGCGGCGCGCGCCTGCTCTGGGCGGAGCCCGACCTTCTGCTCGTGACGGTCGTCTGCATCGCGCTCGCCTCGGGCTCGATCCCCGGGGCGGCCGCGGGCTTCGCCGGCGGGCTCCTCGTGGACGTGATGACGCTCGGCACGCTCGGGACGACCTCCATCGTGCTCACGCTCGCCGGCTACTGGGCGGGGCGCTACGGCGAAACGACGGGGCGCGGCCGGCGGTACGCGCCGGCGCTCGCCGCGTTCGCCATCTCGATCCTCGCCGGGCTCGGCGCCGTCGCGCTCCACTTCCTGCTCGGCGAGCCGGTCGCGGCGCACGACGCGCTCGTGACGGCGGTCCCGAGCGCCATCTTCGCGGCGGTGCTCGCGCTCGGTGTGTCGCGCATCACGCGGGCGCTGCTCGCCGAGCCGCAGGCCCTCGAGCGGCCACGCCAGGTGGAGCTCGTGTGAGCACCCACACGCCCTACGGCGAGCCCCGTGCGCCGTCGAGCCGGTTCCTCCCACCCGACCCGAGCGTCGAGGCCCCGTACCGGCTCACGCCCGGCCTCGCGTTTCGCGTGGGCATCCTCGGGGTCGTCGCGCTGGCGGTGTTCGCCGTGCTGTTCTTCCGGCTCTGGTCGCTCCAGGTGCTCTCCGGCGAGAAGTACCTCGCCGAGGCGCAGGGGAACCAGCTGCGGACGATCCGGCTCGAGGCCCCCCGTGGGACGATCCTCGACCGCCACGGCCGCGTGATCGTCGACAACGTCGCGGGCACGGCGGTCAAGCTCTGGGTGGGCGACCTGCCGTCCAGCCGCCGCTACGCGGTGATCAAGCATCTCGCGGATGTCCTGCGAGTGCCGCCTCTCCGTCTCGCGAAGGAGGTCGACGAGCGCATCGGCGACCCGCTCAATCCGATCACGGTGAAGACCGCGGTGGGCGAGGACCAGGTCGCCTACCTCTACGAGCACGCCTCCGAGTTCCCCGGAGTCCAGATCCAGCAGACGTACCTGCGGCACTACCCCTACCGGTCGCTCGCTGCCCAGGTGCTCGGCTACGTCGGCGAGGTGTCGCAGGGCGAGCTCGACCGCAAGCCGGACGTCTACAGGCCGGGCGACAAGGTGGGAAAGACGGGCGTCGAGTCGCGTGAGGACGAATACCTGCGCGGTGACGCGGGCCAGGCCGAGATCCGGGTCGACTCCATGGGGCAGCCGCAGGGACCGCTCCAGCTGCGCCGTGAGGCGCGGCCGGGGAACTCGGTTCGTCTGACGATCGACATCGGTCTCCAGCGGGCGGCGGAGCAGGCGCTCCGCTTCGGGATCTCCACCGCACGGGCCAACAAGTCGTACTCCGCCGACGGCGGAGCCATCGTCGCGCTCGACCCGTCGGACGGCGCGGTGCTCGCGATGGCGTCGAGCCCCACGTACCAGCCGTCGGTCTACGTCGGCCGGGTCGACCCCAAGAAGATCGAGCCACTCGTGAACGACACGGCGGCGAAGGAGAAGAACTACCCGGGCATCAACCGCGTCACGAGCGGCATCTATCCGCCGGGCTCGACGTGGAAGCCCGTGACCGCTCTCGCGGCGATGCAGGAGCACATCCTCCAGCCGTATCAGGCGCTCCAGTGCACGCCGACCGCCACCTACGGGCTCGACAAGCAGGAGTTCCGCAACTGGGACCCGTACGTCAACCAGCCGATGACGCTCGTCGAGGCGCTCGCGCGGTCGTGCGACACGTACTTCTACCAGCTCGGCTACCAGTTCTATCTCGAGGGCGACCGCGGCCGGAACCGCATGCAGCAATGGGCGCGGAAGTTCGGCTTCGGCGTGCCGACCGGGTTCGACCTCGGCGGCGAGCAGGCGGGGCTCGTGCCGACGCCCGCGTGGCGGAAGAAGGCCTTCCGGAGCGACTGGGACCGCGCCTGGAACCCGGGGAACTCGATCCAGCTCTCGATCGGGCAGCAGGACGTCCAGGTGACGCCGCTGCAGATGGCCCGCTTCTACGCGATGATGGCGAACGGCGGCAAGCTCGTCACGCCGTACGTCGTCTCGCAGGTCGAGACCGCGGCGCCGAACGGGCAGTCGCCGGTCGTCGAGCGGCGCTTCACCCCCGACCCGCCGAAGTCGGTGGGGCTCGACCCAGCCGCACTGCAGGTCGTCCGTGACGGGCTCTACTCCGCGACGCACTCGACCTACGGAACCTCGTCGGGCGTCTTCGCGAGCTTCCCCGTCCCGATCGCCGGCAAGACCGGCACCGCGGAGAAGGTCGTGCAGGTGCCCGGCTATCCGGCGGGGCACACGGAGGACCAGTCCTGGTGGTGCGGCTACGGCCCGGCGCTGGCGGAGGCGCCGCGGCTCGTCGTCTGCGCGGTGATCGAGAACGGCGGCCACGGCTCGACGGCCGCCGCTCCGGCCGCGCTCCGCGTCTTCGAGAAGTTCTTCGGCGTCAAGGGCGGCAATCCGACTCTCGTGAACACCGACTGATGATCGTCGACGCGGGACGCCAGCGGATCCCGCTGCGCCGGGACACGGTCGACCTGGCCGCGCTCGTGCGGCGCCTCGATCTCGTCCTGCTGCTCGCCGCGGCGGCGCTCGTCGGCTACGGGCTGTGGGCCGTCGCCGGGATCACCCGGTTCGACGTGCCGGGCGATCCCGGCTACTACGTCGGCCGCCAGGCAATCGCGGCCGCGCTCGGCGGCGTCGGCCTGGTCGCCGCGATCGCGATCCCGCCGAGCCTCTACCGGCGCCACTGGCGGGTCGTCTACGGGCTCGCCATCGGCCTGATGCTCTTCGTCTTCGTGTTCGCCGAGGCCGTTCGCGGCTCGAAGCGGTGGGTCGACGTGGGGCCGTTCCAGTTCCAGCCCTCGGAGTTCGGGAAGGTGCTCTTCGTCCTCGCGATCGCGGGCTTCCTCGTCGAGCGCCAGCGCGACCTCGGGCGGATCCGCACCGTCGCCGTCGCGCTCGCGCTGGGAGCCGCGCCGATGCTGCTCGTCTTCGTCCAGCCCGACCTGGGGAGCGCGCTCGTCTACGCGGCCGCGTTCTCCGCCGTGCTGTTCGTCGCCGGTGTCCGTTGGCTCCACCTCGGGCTCCTCGTCGCCGTCGGGGCGACCCTCGTCCTCGGCGTCCTGTGGTTCCTCCCGGCGTCCGGGATCGACGTGCTGAAGCCGTACCAGACGGCGCGCTTGACGGGGTTCGCGAACCCCTCCGCCGATCCCAGCGGCCTGACGTACAACGTCACGCAGTCGATCACCGCCGTCGGCTCCGGCGGGATCGACGGCCGCGGCGTGAACGCGGCGAGCCAGACCCGCTTCGACTACCTCCCCGAGCACGCGACGGACTTCGTCTTCGCGTCGTTCGCCGAGCAGCGGGGGTTCTTCGGGACGGCGATCTTGCTCCTCCTCTACCTGCTCGTCGTCTGGCGGGGCCTGCGGGTGATCACGGTGGCAGGCGACCTGTACGGCGCCGTCGTCGCCGGTGGGGTGGTGTTCGGGTTCCTCTTCCAGGTGTTCGTCAACGTCGGGATGACCATGGGGATCGCGCCGGTGACGGGCATCCCGCTCCCGTTCGTGACCGTCGGCGGCTCGTCGATGGTCGCGAACCTCGTCGCGATCGGCGTCCTCCAGGGAATCCACGCCCGCGGCCGGACGGGGGACGTCCTCCGGTGACCGGGGTCGGGATCGGCCCACGCGACGTCGTCGCGCTCGCGCGGCACCACCGCACCACGACGTCGCCCAAGGGCACGATCCTCGTCACGGGCGTCCTCGCCGAGCAGCTCGCCGACGCCCTCCGCGCGGGCGGCGACGCGTCGCTCGTCCGCACGCAGGGCGATCCCGCCGAGGCGGCGGCGCTCGTCTGCATCGTCGGCGGCCACGCGACGCCTGCCGACGAGGAGGCGCTGCGCACGGCGACGCGCGCGCTGGTCCCCGTGATCGTGGTCCAGACGGGCCCCGCGTCGGTGCCGATCCCGTACGTCCTCGCCACGGACGTCGTCCAATGCCGGCCCGGGCAGGGCTTCCCCGTCGGAGAGATCGCCCGTGCCCTGGCCGCGGCGCTCGGGCCGCACGCGCCCGCCCTCGGCGGTGCGCTGCCGGTCCTGCGGGACGCCGTGCAGGCTCGGCGGGTCTCCGACGGCGCGCTGGCCGCGGGGACACTGGCGCTGCGCAGCGGTGGCCCGCGCCTCCCGCTGCTCGCGCTCGCGCAGGCTCGGTTGCTCTCGGACGTCGCCGCGACGAACGGGCGCGCTACCCCCGAGACACCGCGGGCGACCGCAGAGGGGGTCGCGCCGCCGCTCGCGGCAGCGCTCGCGACGGGGCTCATCACCCGGACGCTCGTGCGGCGGCTGCCGGTGCGCCACCCGCTCGTCGAGGGCGCGGTCGCAGCGGTCGCCACGTACGCGCTCGCGACCGCCTTCGGTCGGATCGCCCGGCGTTAGACGGCCGCGGTCGCTCCGTCCGGTCCGGGTCCTAGGATCGCACCGTTCACGGTCCTATCGACGCGGAGGTCGACGGTGCCCGATACGGAGCTCGCAGAGGAACTGCTGCAGATCGAGGAGGCAGACGCCTGGTTCGAGTACCTCGAGTCGACCCGAGGGCAGGGGGAGGGGCGCTACCACGAGCTCGAGCCGTGGGCGTGGGCGCGGCTCACCCAGCGCCTCCGAGCGGTGCGCGCTCGGCGGGCGCGGCTGCGCCCTGCGGCCGCGTGACGTCGACGGCCAGGGTCGCTGATAGCCTTGCGTCAGGCTGATGGCCGCTGAATTTGCCACCCGACGCTGCGCGAAGCGCTCCGCACCCGCGGTCGTGCGTTCGCGCGCGCTGACACGAGGAGACACGAGGATTGCCCTGGTTCCGGTTTCGACGACGCAAGGACGACCCGGCGGCAGAGGCCGCCATGGCACCGGAGGAGGCGCCGGCTCCGACTGAGGAGCCCGCCGCCGAGGAGGCCGAAGAGCAGGAAGACACGACCGCGACCGACGGCGGCGCTCAGCGCAAGCGCCGACGTCGCGGTAGCCGTGGAGGGAAGGGGCGCCGCAAGGCGGGCGCCGCCGACGGCGCCGACGACGGATCCCCCGCGCCGCCCGACGAGGCGCCGAAGCAGCAGAAAGCCGCCCCCGAGAAGGGATCGAAGAGCCGCTCCGGTGGCCAGCGCTCCGGCGGTCGCGAGCGGAGGCGCCAGGTGCCGCGCCGCGCGCCTCTCCCCCAGGCGAAGCGCGAGCTTCTCATCGCGGTCGACGTCGGGGAGCAGCGCGTCGCGCTCCTCGAGGACGACCGGGTCGCCGAGGTCTACCTCGAGCGGCCCGAGCGCCGCTCGATCGCGGGCAACATCTACGTCGGCAGGGTCGACAACGTGCTGCCCGGGATGGAGGCCGCCTTCGTCGAGATCGGCCTCGAGAAGAACGGCTTCCTGTACGTCGACGAGATCGTCGTCCCCGAGCTCGAGGGCAAACGGCACGGAAAGAAGATCACCGACCTGATCCAGCGCGGACAGCAGATCGTCGTGCAGGCGGTGAAGGACCCGATGAAGACGAAGGGCGCCCGGCTGACGACCGAGATCTCGCTGCCGGGGCGGTTCCTCGTCTACGTCCCGAACGGGGAGGGGCTCGGCGTGTCGCGCCGTCTCGAGGACGCCGAGCGCAACCGCCTCAAGGACATCCTCAAGGAGATCGCCCCGTCCACGGGCGGGGTGATCGTCCGCACCGCCGCCGAGGGTGCCTCGGCCGAGGACGTCGAGCGCGATCTCGTCTTCCTCCAGCGGCTCTGGAAGACGATCGAGGCCCGAGCGAAGCTCGCGACGGGGCCCGAGCTCGTGTACCAGGAGGCCGAGCTGCCGCTCCGCATCGTGCGCGACCTCTTCGCCGGCGACTTCGTCGCCGCCCACGTGGACTCCGAGCGCACCTACAAGCGCATCGTCGGCTACCTGAAGAAGACGTCGCCGCACATGATCGAGCGCGTCCACCGGACGAAGGACAAGGAGCCGCTCTTCGCCAAGTTCGGCGTCGACAAGGAGATCGAGTCGACCCTCGACCGCCGCGTCGACCTGCCGTCCGGGGGCTACCTGATCTTCGACTACGCGGAGGCGTTCACCGTCATCGACGTCAACACGGGAAGCTTCGTCGGCTCCCGCTCGAAGAGCTCGACGCAGCGCCTCGAGGACACGATCGTCAAGAACAACCTCGAGGCCGTGAAAGAGGTCGTTCGCCAGCTCCGGCTCCGCGACATCGGCGGGATCGTGGTCATCGACTTCATCGACATGGCGAACCCGAAGAACCGGCAGGCCGTCGAGGACGCATTCCGGACCGAGCTGGAGCGCGACCGGACGAAAACCTACGTCGTCGAGATCTCGCCGCTCGGGCTCGTCGAGATGACGCGGCAGAAGGTGACCGACGGCCCGCGCGAGGTCATGACGCGCAAGTGCCCGACGTGCGGCGGCGACGGGATCGTCGTCTCGGATGCCACGATCGCGCTCCAGGTGGAGCGGCGCCTGAAGGCTCTCGCCGTCGCGGGCGCGGGCTCTCGTGTCCAGGCGTACCGGGTCGCGCTGCACCCGAGGACGCTCGCGCTCGTCGTCGGCCCCGGAGGCACCCGGCTGCGTGCGCTGGACGACGCGACGCGCCGTCGGTTCTTCCTCGTCCCGGCCGAGGGGCACGCCCATGCGGACCACTTCGAGGTCCTCGCCGAGGGCCGGCGGGACGACCTGGCCCCGCAGCTGCCGATCGCCGAAGGCGCCGACGTCGAGCTCAAGCTCGTCGAGATCGACCTTCACGACGCCACCGCGGCCGTCGGCAAGCTCGACGGGGTCGCACGTGGTCGTCGCCGACGCCGCGAAGCTCGTCGGCAAGAAGGCAAAGGTCACGATCGGCTGCGTGCTCGACGGACAGGCGTTCGCGACGCTCGTCGCGGGCGAGCCGGGCGTTGCCCCCATCACCTTCGAGAGCGAGGCCGAGAAGCCGACCCGTGCGCCCGCGCGGCGCAAGGTCAACGAGCCAGGAGCGTCGCCGCAGGACGGCGACGCGACCGACCTGGCCGCTCCGGACGACGCCGGCGACGAGCCGTCCGTGGAGGAGAGCGAGGAGGCGGTCGCCGAGCCCGCCGAGGACGACGGCCAGCCGAAGGCGCCTGCCAAGAAGCGGACGCGACGCGGCTCCCGCGGCGGGAAGCGCCGCAAGAAGCCCGTGGCGGCGGCGGAGGCCGGGGACGTGGGCGAGGAGCCGATGCCCGAGCCCGAGGCCGAGGCGGCGACCGCCGTCGACGGACGCGGCGACGGGGCCGCCGAGGCGCCGGCGCCCAGACGGCGGAAGCCGAGAATCCACGTGCCCGAGGACGGCGCACCGCCCCCCGCCGGGACCGAGACCGAGACCGGCACCGAGACCGACACCGGGGCCGAGGCAGTTGCCGAGCCGGCCGCCGACGACGCGGCCGGGACCGCAGGCGACGGAGTGACCCCGCGGAAGCGCACGCGACGCGGCTCGCGCGGGGGCCGAAACCGGAAGAAGAAGGCTGCCGTGGCGGCGAACGGCGACGCTGCGGCGTCCGGGCCCGACACGGACGAGAGCGCGGCCGCCCCGCAGGTGAACGGTGAGCCCGCGGCCGTCGAGCCGGTCACCGTGGAGCCGGTCACGGTGGAGCCGGTCACGGTCGAGCCGGTCGCCGCCGAGGAGGCGCCGGGCGCGTCTCCCGACGAGGCGGGCTACGTCCCGATGTCCGAGTGGATCGAGGACTTCGACCGCCGGGCGTGAGCGCGCCGGTGCTGCCGATCTCCGCTACAATCCTGCGGCTCGCGGGCGCTGCCCGCGATTTCCTCGTCAGAGGGCCTCGAGCATGAGCTACGCGATCATCTCCGTCGGTGGCAAGCAGTACCGCGTCCGCGAGGGCGAGCGGCTGCTCGTCGACCGCCTCGCGCTCGAGGACGGGGCATCCTTCACACCCACCGTGCTGCTCACCGGCGGCTCGGGCGACCCGCAGATCGCCCCTGCCGACGTCGTCGTCACGGCGAAGGTCCTCTCGCAGGAGAAGGGCCCGAAGATCCGGATCGGCAAGTACAAGCAGCGCACGGGCTACAAGCGCCACACGGGCTTCCGCGCGTCGCTGACCCGCATCCAGATCGAGTCGATCGGCGGCGGTGGCGCCAAGAGCGAGCCTGCGGCGGCGAAGGCGGCTCCAAAGCCGAAGCGCACGTCGACCCTGGCGGTGGAGCGGGAGGCTCCCGCCGCGCTGCCGGCCGGCTACTCCACGCTCACAGTCGCGCAGGTGCGGGAGGCCGCTCCGACGTGGGACAGCGCGGCCCTCGCGGCGGCGCTCGAGCACGAGCGCACCCACGCCAAGCGCAAAGGCGCGATCGCCGCTCTCGAGGCCGCGACCGCGCAGGAGGAGAGCTAGATGGCACACAAGAAGGGTCTCGGCTCCTCGAAGAACGGCCGCGACTCCGCGAGCCAGCGACTCGGCGTGAAGATCTTCGCCGGCCAGGAGGTCAAGGCGGGGATGATCATCGTCCGGCAGCGCGGTACGCGCTTCCGCCCGGGGCCCGGCGTCGGCATCGGCCGGGACGACACGCTCTTCGCGCTCCGCCCGGGTGTCGTCGGGTTCCACCGCAGCGGCGAGCGGCGCTCGATCTCGGTCACGGCGCCCGCCGAGACGGCCTGACGTCGGCACGCCGCCGCGCGCAGGCGGCCCCGGTGCTCCCGTGTTCCACGACCGTGCCCGCATCGTCGTCCGCTCGGGACGCGGCGGTGACGGCGCGCTGAGCTTCCGCCGGGAGAAGTACGTCCCGAAGGGTGGCCCCGACGGCGGCGACGGCGGCCGCGGGGGCGACGTCGCGCTCGTTGCCGACCCGTCGCTTCGCGACCTGTCCTCCCTGCGCGGACGACGGGTCTTCGCCGCCGCGCGGGGCGGGAACGGCCGCGGCGCGCGCAAGCACGGCGCGGACGGCGAGACGGTCGAGCTGGCGGTCCCCGTGGGGACGCAGGTGACCGACACGGACGGGCGGACTGGTGGCGGACCTCGCGCGCGCCCGCGGCGCGGGTCGTCGTCGCGCGCGGCGGCGCCGGCGGGCGCGGCAACGCCCGCTTCGCGACGCCGACGCGGCAGACGCCGCGTTTCGCCGAGACCGGGCTCCCGGGCGAGGAGCACGAGCTCGAGCTCCGCCTGAAGCTGGTTGCCGACGCAGCGCTCGCCGGGCTCCCGAACGCGGGCAAGTCGTCGTTCCTGCGGCGCGTCTCGAACGCGACGCCCAAGGTCGCCGACTACCCGTTCACGACGCTCCAGCCCGTGCTCGGCACCGTCGAGGCGCCGGATGGCGCGCAGCTGACCGTCGCGGACGTCCCGGGCCTGATCGAGGGCGCGAGCGACGGCGTCGGCCTCGGCCACGCGTTTCTCGCGCACCTCGAGCGTGCCCGGCTCCTCGTCCACGTGATCGACGCCTCCGACGGCGACGCCGACGCGCGCTTCGCGACGATCGACCGCGAGCTGGCGCTGTACGGGGCCGGACTGGACGAGCGGCCGCAGGTCGTCGTCCTCAACAAGGCGGACCTGACCCCCGGCCCGGCACCGTTCTCGGTCGACGACCCCCGCATCGTCGCGGTCCACCGCGTCTCGTGCGTCACGGGCGAAGGGATCGAGGGGCTCCGGCGCGCGCTCTTCACGCTCTGTCCCGCGGCACCGGAGCTCCCCGACGCGGACGTCGAGCTCCCGGAGTTCCTCGACTATCGCCCGGCCCCGCCCGCGCGCAGGTCGTTCCGGGTGCTGCGAACCGATCGGGGCTTCCGGGTGGTCGGCGAGGTCCCCGGGCGAGGACGAGCTCGAGGAGGCGCTCCGCGGCGTGGGCATCCGCCGCGGCGCGCTCGTCGAGATCGGCGACGAGGAGCTCGAGTGGGAGTGAGCGTCGGCGTCTTCGGCGGCGCCTTCGACCCGCCGCACGTCGGTCACGTCGAGCTCGCGCGGCGCGGGATCGAGCGGTTCGCGCTCGACCGGCTGCTCGTGCGGGTCGTCGAGGAGCCGGGTCACAAGGACGTCGCGACCGACCCGCGTGTCCGCCTTCTGCTCGCCGAGCTCGCGTTCGCACCGCTCGACGAGGCCGAGGTCACGCTCGATCCGTTCGCGCGGACGGTCGACTCGCTCGAGGCGCTCGGCACTGCCGGACCCGGTGTTCCTCGTCGGAGCGGACGAGTTCGCGGCCTTCCTGGCTGGGAGGAGCCCGCGCGGGTGCTCGAGCTCGCTCGGCTCGGCGTGGCGACCCGGCCGGGCATCGACCGACACGAGGCTCGACGCGGTGCGCGCGCGGCTCGACCGGCCCGACCGGGTCACGTTCTTCGAGATCGAGCCGCTTCCCGTCTCGTCGTCCGACATCCGCTCGCGCGGCTCGCTGCGGGGACGCCGATCCGCGGCCTCGTGCCGGCCGCGGTCGAGGCCGAGATCGCGCGTCTCGAGCTGTACCGGCGCGTTGACCGCCAAGGGGCCGGGGGTATGCTTTCGGACGATCCGATCGAAGGGACGACCCCGACCTGACCTCGCTCGAAACCGCACGCCGCATCGCCGCTCTCTGCGAGGAGAAGCTGGCGACGGACGTTGCCATCCTCGACATGCGGTCGGTGTGCGACTACACCGACTACTTCGTGATCGCGACCGGGAAGAACCCCCGGCTCACGAAGGCGGTCCACGACGAGGTGCACGGCGTCCTGAAGCGCGACGCGAAGCTGACGCCGCGGTCCTCGAGCGGCCTCCCCGAGGCGAGCTGGATCGTCGACGACTACCTCGACGTCGTGCTCCACGTCTTCACGCCGGAGACGCGCGAGTACTACCGCCTCGAGGACCTCTGGGACGACGTCCCGAAGCTCGAGGCCGCCGCGACGGCCTGACCGTTCGCCAATTCAGGCGACGGATCCATCTGCCCTGTTCTCTAGAATGAGAACGTGGAGCTGTCGACCGATCAGAAAGGAGCGATCGCCGAGTCTGCGATCGTCCATGCAGCGGTCAAGCTTGGCATCGGCGTGTTCCGGCCCGTGTCCGATGGGGAGCGCATCGATCTGATCTTCGATCTCCGACCAGACCTCCTCCGTGTTCAGTGCAAGACAGCCGTCCTTCGCGGCGACGTCTTGGTCGTCCCCTTCTACTCGGCGCGGCGTGGACCGCACGGGCTTCCTCAAGCGGCTCTACACGAACGACGAGGTCGACGCCGTCGCCGCTTACTCCCCGGACCTCGAGCGCTGCTTCCTGCTGCGCCTGACCGAGTTCGGAGGCAGGACGTACGTTCAGTTACGGCTCGGGCGGTGCAGGAACAATCAGCGTGCGCGGATCAACTGGGCGGACGACTTCGATTTCGCCGTTACACTGGCCACTTTGGGGCCGTAGCTCAGCTGGGAGAGCGCTGCGATGGCATCGCAGAGGTCAGGGGTTCGATCCCCCTCGGCTCCATGACGTGATCGAACCGCGCGAACCCCAGCCGTCCGCGGTCCCAGGAGTGGAGTGGCCGGGACGACTCGTCGGCGCCGCGGCGGCTGTGGTCGACGAGAGCGGCCGCATCCTCCTCGTGCGCCACACGTACGGCCCGCTCAACTGGGAGCTGCCAGGCGGGATGAGCGAGCCCGGCGAATCGGTCGAAGCAACCGCCCTTCGCGAGCTCATGGAGGAGACCGGACTCGATGCACGCGTCGAGGCCCTGACCGGGGTCTATTACAAGCGCGAGAACGACAGCCATCATCTCGTCTTCCGGTGCCGGCTCGAGGACGGCGTCGCACCCGTCCCGACCTCGGAGGAGATCTCCGATTGCGGATACTTCGAGCGCGACCAGTTGCCGCGTCCGATCAGCGACTTCACCCTGCAGCGGCTGGACGACGCCCTCGCGGGAACGGCGCCCGACGCAGTCGTGACGATCGAGCCGCTGACCTGGCTCGAGTAGCCGAGCGCGGGGCGGACGGGCGTCCGCCCCGCGCGTCGACCGCTACGCGCCGACGAGGGTGATGGTGCGGACGACCTCGGCCGTCGTCGCCGTGTTCGCCGTCACCGTGACGCGATACGTCTTCTTCTTGGCGACCGTGAGCCCCGTCACGCGCGGGCGGACGGTGCAGTCGATCCCGAGCGGCGAGGCGCCCTGCGAGACCTGCACGAGCTTGGTGCCCTGGTAGCTGCGGATCGTGTAGCCGACGGTCGTGCCCGCAGGGTTGTTCGCGCAGTACTCGCGCAGGTACACGGTCACCTTCGGGTTCCGCGTCCCGCCCCTGAACGTCTGCTTGCCGTCGACCGGGTCGAGAGGGGCAGCAGCGCGCGCGAAGACCGGCTGCGCCCGCTTCGGCGTCGCATCCAGGCGGTAGATCCCGCTCTGCCAGAGGCTGCCCTGGGAGTCCTGCATCACGAACCAGATGAACATCTGGACGCGAGCGTCCTTGCGGGCCATGGCGATCGCCTGCGGGATGTAGGCGGCCTGCTGCGCCTCGGTGACGCCCTTCGGCTCGCCCGGCTTCGTCTCGTTGCCGTACTCCGTGATCCAGATCGGGATGTTCTTGCGCCGGAACGCGATGTCCATGTCCTTCTCGAACCGCGGCATGCTCTTGAGCGTCACGTTCGGGTAGCGGACGAGCTGCGTCGGCTTCTGGTTGACGGGGAACGGGTAGGGGTGGTGGGCCCACGCGTCGAACTTGACGCCGCGCATCGCCGCTGCGACGCCCTTCATGAAGGTCGCCGGGGCGACGGTGTCGGTGAGCCCGGCGCGGTGCTTGTCGCGGCCGTTGGAGGACGTCTCGCCGATCCCGACCAGGGCGCTGCGGTTCCCGGCCTTGATGCCCGCGATCCCCGCCTTCGCGAGCTTGGCGTAGTTCGCGGGGCTCACGATCTTGCCCTTGGCGTTGAACTGCGGCACGAGGAAGGTCGCGAGGTTCGACTCGTTCCAGATCGTGAAGAAGCGCACGTACGGGTAGCCCGCGTAGCGGCCCGAGTAGCGTGCCGCGACGGCGCGCGCGAAGTCCTGGAAGTCCGCGAGCTGCTTCGGCATCGCCTGCGGCTTCTGGCCGCCGTTCGCCCACGACGGCGTGCCCCACAGGGTGATCAGCACCTCGAGGCCACGCTGCTGTGCATTCCGCACGAACTCGTCGACGTCGCCGAACTGGTACGCCGGATCGAACGGGTCGGTCGCTTGTGCGGGGCGTTCGGGGGCGACCTTCGACCAGTCGACGACCGCCCGCAGGATCGACGCGTTGTTCGAGCGCGCCCGGTCGAGAGCGTCCAGGCGGGTGTCGTCCCAGCGGAACATCGGATCGTCGTGGAAGCCGACCCACATGCGGTCGGCGGCCCCGGCGGCGGGCGCGAGGACGGCGGCTGCGAGACACGCGAGGACGATCAGGCGGACGATGGAGCGCACGAGAACCTCCTTGGGCGGGTTCGGGACGCGGGCACGGTAACCCCACCGCGTAAGGGCGGTGTGAAGGTGGCAGCTGACATGTTCGCGTTCGGCCCGGACGTGCCTCCAAAGCCGCGCCGCGACGGCGCCTACCGATCGCGTAGACTCGGCGAATGGTCTGGGAGATCGTCTTCATGCTCGTGCTGCTCAAGATCCCCTTCGTGTACCTCTGCATGGTGGTGTGGTGGGCGATCCACGCCGAGCCCGAGGACGAGTCGACGGTCGGCGTTCGCGTCACGGACACGCCGGACACCGGTGGTCCGCCCGTGCTCCGATGGGCCACGCCGCCGCGTCCCGGCCGGCCGACCGGTGGGCGACGAGGCTCCCGGACATCGAGGCGTGCGCCGTCGCGGCCGCATGCGTCGAGGGCCGAGGTGCGCTCGTGAGCTCCGTCGAGGAGACCCACGGCGACCGCACGACCGCGGCCGATACCATCGCGGGGCTGCTCGCGGTCGGGTCGATCGTCCTCTCGGGGATCGCCATGGGCTTCGGGCTCCTGCTCCAGATCCATGCGCACCCGGCCCGTCTCGCACCCGTCGCGATCATCGTCGCTCTCGTCGCGGCGCGGATGAGCGCCCGCCACCAGTCGCTTGCGTTCAAGGCAGCGCTGTTCGGCGCGTTCGCGTGGGTGGTCGGCATGGTCGTCGTGATCGTCACCGACGGCGCGCTCTTCTAGCGACGAGCCCGGCCGCCGCCGCGGCGGAGTGCGCCGACGACGGTGCTACAACACAGCGAGAGATGGCATCGACCGACCTGACCGGGCCGAACGCCGCCTACGTCGCCCAGTTGCTCGAGGACTACCGCGACGCCCCGGCGAGCGTCCCGCCCGAGTGGCGCAGGATCTTCGAGGAGTCCGAGCCGGCGGCCGCCGAGCCGTCGGAGGACGGTCGCGGGGGAAACGGCGCGCGCCCGTCCGTCGCAGCGCTTCCGGCGACGGCCCCCGAGCCGTCCGCCGCCGTCCGCGAGGACCCGAGCCTGCTCGGGGCCGTCGCGGCGGCGATGGCGCTCGTCAAGGCGTACCGGATGCACGGCCACCTCGCTGCCCGCCTGGATCCGCTCGGCTCGGAGCCGATGGGCGACCCCGCCCTCGACGAGACGCGGCTCGTGCCGGCGCTCACGCCCGAGCTCCAGGCACGGATCCCGGCGAGCCTGCTGCGCCTCTACGTGCCGGGCGAAACGCTCCTGGACGCCCTGCCGCGGCTCCGCGAGGTCTACATGGGGTCGAGCGCGTACGAGATCGAGCACATCTCGGACCACGCCGAGCGGGTCTGGCTGCGCAAGGCGATCGAGTCCGGCCGGTTCCACGTGGCGCTCGAGCCCGAGCGCCGCGTGCGGCTCCTGCGGCGCCTCGCCCAGGTCGAGGGCGTCGAGCAGTACCTGCGCCGCTCGTTCCTGGGGCAGAAGCAGTTCTCGCTCGAGGGGCTCGACGTGCTCATCCCGATGCTCGACGAGGCGATCGAGCTCGGCGCCGAGGGTGGCGCACACGAGGTCGTGATCGGGATGGCGCACCGTGGGCGCCTCAATGCCCTCGTGCACACGGTGGGCCGCTCGTACGAGTCGATCCTGCGGGAGTTCGAGGGCGAGCGCTCCTACGATGCGCTCGTCGTCGACCCCGAGGGAGGGAGCGGCGACGTCAAGTACCACCTGCCCGCCTCCGGGACACGCGTCACGCGCTCCGGGGAGATCGAGGTGACGATCGCGCCGAACCCGAGTCACCTCGAGGCGGTCGACCCGGTCGTGGAGGGGTGGACGCGCGCGGAGCAGACCGACCGCTCGCAAGGAGCCGGGCTGCACGACCCGGCCGTCGCGCTGCCGATCCTGATCCACGGCGACGCCGCCTTCGCGGGGCAGGGAGTCGTGGCCGAGACGCTCAACCTCCAGAGCCTCGAGGGCTACTCCACCGGCGGCACGCTGCATCTGATCACGAACAACCAGGTCGGCTTCACGACCGACCCCATGGAGAGCCGCTCGACGCGCTATTCCAGCGACCTGGCGAAGGGCTTCGACATCCCGATCGTCCACGTCAACGCCGACGACCCCGAGGCGGCGCTCAGCGCCGTCGGGCTCGCGCTCGCGTACCGCGCCGAGTTCGGCCACGACTTCGTGATCGACATCGTCGGCTACCGCCGCTTCGGGCACAACGAGCAGGACGAGGCCGCGTACACGCAGCCGCTCATGGTCGAGCGGATCGACCACCAACCGACCGTCCGCGAGCAGTACGCCGCACGCCTCGTGGACGAGGGCGTCGTGGGCGCGGACGAGGTCGAGGGGATCGTCGGAGAGGTGACCCAAACGCTCCGGGCGGCCCACGACAGGCTCCGCGCCTCGATCGCCGAGCCGCCCGCGCCGCCGCCCGAGCCGGTCTCGACCACCGGGACGGCGGACGTCGTGGAGACGGCGGTCCCGGCCGACCGCCTGCGTGTTCTGAACGAGCAGCTGCTCGAGGTTCCGTCCGGATTCGCGGTCAACTCGAAGCTCGCGCGCCAGCTGGAGCGCAGGCGGGAGACGGTGGACGCGGGGGGCATCGACTGGGGCCAGGCCGAGGCGCTCGCGTTCGCATCCCTGCTCGAGGACGGCATCCCGATCCGGCTCTCGGGGCAGGACACCGAGCGCGGGACGTTCTCCCACCGGCACCTCGTCTTCCACGACCCCGAGACCGGCGAGACGACCACGCCGATGCAGCAGCTGCCGGGGGCGAACGCGTCGTTCGAGGTCTACAACTCGCCGCTCTCCGAGTACGCGGCGCTCGGGTTCGAATACGGCTACTCGGTGGCCGCGCCGGACGCGCTCGTGCTCTGGGAGGCGCAGTTCGGCGACTTCGTCAACGGCGCGCAGATCGTCATCGACCAGTTCATGGTTGCGGGCCGGTCGAAGTGGAACCAGACATCCCGCCTCACGCTCCTGCTCCCGCACGGGTACGAGGGGAACGGCCCGGAGCACTCGAGCGCCCGCCTCGAGCGGTTCCTCCAGCAGGGTGCACAGGACAACATCCGGGTCTGCAACTGCACGACCGCGGCGCAGTTCTTCCATCTCGTGCGGCGCCAGGCGCTCGACGCGGTCGCCCGGCCCCTCGTCGTGATGACGCCGAAGGGGCTGCTCCGGCTGAAGCAGGCCACGTCCTCCCTCGACGAGCTCTCGACGGGCGCGTTCCAGCCGGTGATCGACGACCCGCGCGCGCACCACGACGAGGTCGAGCGCCTCGTCGTCTGCTCCGGGAAGCTCTACTACGACATCGTCGGGCACGACCTGCACGAGCAGGCGCGCGAGGTGGCCGTCGCGCGCCTCGAGCAGCTCTACCCGTTTCCGCTCGAGGCGGTGGAGGCGCTCCTCGCGCGGTATCCGCGACTCCGGCAGGTCGTCTGGGCCCAGGAGGAGCCGCAGAACATGGGGGCGTGGCGCTCGATCCGCCACCGGCTCGAGGAGACGGTGCGCGCGAGCAGCGCCGAGAGCCTCCAGTACGTGGGACGGACCTGGAAGGCGAGCCCCAGCGAGGGCTACCCGACGGCGCACCAGGTCGAGCAGGACCGCATCGTGCGGACCGCTCTCGGCGCCTCCTAGCACCCGGTACGTCCTCGGCGCGCCGCTACACTGCGGCGTGGCCCACGACCGACCCGAACATCGCAACGGAGACCGAATGGCAGTCGACACCGACCTCTCGCACAACCCCTTCACGACGGACGCGACCGCGGACGACGACGCGTCGTCTCTCTCGCGCGCGATCCAGGAGCACCTCGACCTGAAGCAACGGAACGCCGGCCTGAACGGCGACATGCCGCTCGACAGGTACTCGATCGAGGACCCGTTCGAGAACCATCCCCTGTTCAAGTCCGAGGAGCAGGCCCGCCTCGAGGAGACCCTCGAGGGCGTCGCCGCTCCCGAGCCGGCCCAACCGCTGCCGTGGCCCGGTGAGGACGATTCCGTCGAGGGTGCAGCGCTCGACGACGGCCTCTGGAGCCGCTCGCGCGACTTCGACTGGGGCGAGTAGCACTCGTCTCACCGCGTCGCCGATCCCGCTATCGTCGCGCGGGATGACCCCCGAGGAGCGCCTCGACCGGTTCGCCGACCTCGTCGTCCGGGTCGGCGCGAACGTCCAGCCCGGGCAGGAGGTCGTGCTCATCTACCTGGTCGAGCACACGCCGATCGCGCGCGCGATCGCGCGCGCCGCGCTCCGCGCGGGCGCCCCGCGCGTGCATCCCGTCATCAGCGACCTGCACCTTCGCAAGGCGGCGATCGAGCTCGGCCCCGAGGAGGAGCTGGGCCGCTCGCCCGAGTTCCTGCTCGAGTGGATCCGAGGGTGGGCCGAAACCCGGCCTGCCCTGATCTCGCTCACCGGCGATCCCGACCCGACCCTCTTCGACGGGCTCGATCCCGAGCTCGTCGCCCGGGCCGAGCCGCGAGACGTCCGGGCCATCTATCTGCCGTTCGTCACGGGCCGGAAGCTCAACTGGGTCATCGTGCCGGCACCGAACCCCGGTTGGGCGGAGGCCGTGCTCGGCGAGCCGGACGTCGAGCGGCTCTGGGAGGCGGTCGCGACGACGATGCGCCTCGACGAGGACGACCCGGTCGCGGCATGGCGCGACCACGCCGCAATGCTCCAGGCGCGCGCCGACGCGCTCGGCAGGGCGCGCTTCGACGCGATCCGCTTCCGTGGCCCCGGCACCGACCTCGTGGTCGGCCTGCTTCCGGGCTCGCGGTGGCTGTGCGCGACGTTCGAGACCGAGACCGGGATCGCCCACATCCCGAACCTGCCCACCGAGGAGGTGTTCACCACGCCGGACTGGCGCCGCAGCGAGGGTGTCGTGCGCTCGACGTACCCGCTCGTCGTCCCCGGGATCGGCGCTCGCGTCGAGGGCCTCGAGCTCCGGTTCGAGGGCGGCAAGGTGGTGGACGTGCGCGCAGAGGGCGACGGGGCGAGCGTGATCCGCGCGCAGATCGCGAGTGACGAGCGGGCGCCGTACCTCGGCGAGGTCGCGCTCGTGGACGGCTCGTCGCGGGTCAGGGAGACCGGGCTCGTCTTCCAGAACACGCTGTTCGACGAGAACGCGAGCTGTCACATCGCCTACGGGAGCGGCCTGCCCTTCGCGGTCGACGGGGCCGACGGCCTCGGCACGGACGAGTTGCTCGAGAGCGGGGTCAACGTGTCCTCCGTCCACACGGACTTCATGATCGGCGGCCCCGAGGTCGAGGTGGACGGGCTGGCTGCGGACGGCTCGGCGACCCCGATCCTCCGCGACAACGACTGGGTGCTCGGACGCTCCTAGGCTCCGGCAACACGGCTCCGCGAGCGTCGCTCCGGGCCTCTTCGCAGCGACCGGCCGCGGAGCCGAGGGCACGGACCGCCCGGCCCGGCTCCGATCGACCCGCGGGGTGACGCGGTCAGGCGACGCGGCGGACGGCCGGGCCCTGCAGCGTCGTCGCGAGCCTGCGGAAGGGGCCGTCGACCGACACGAGGTCGTCGTACCGGCCGCGCTGGGTGATCCGCCCGCGCTCCATCACGAGGATCTCGTCGGCGCGCCGGACCGTCGTGAGCCGGTGGGCGATGATGATCGAGGTCCGCCCCTTGAGGAGCGTGTCGAAGGCGCCCTCGATGAGCACCTCGGTCGGACGGTCGATGTTCGAGGTCGCCTCGTCGAGGATGAGGATCCGCGGGTCGGCGACGAGCGCGCGCGCGATCGAGATCAGCTGGCGCTCGCCCGCGGAGAGGCCGGCGCCGCCCTCGCGCACGACGTGGTCGAGCCCTTCGTCGAAGCGGGCGGCGACACGGTCGACGCCGATGGCGCGCGCCGCGGCCACGACCTCCTCGTCGGTTGCCTCGGGGCGGGCGAAGCGGATGTTGTCGGCGATCGTGCCGCTGAAGAGGAACGGGATCCTGGAGGACGACGCCGAGCTGGCGCCGGTACGACCGCAGCCGCACGTCGCGCAGGTCGGTGCCGTCCACGCGCACTCGACCGGCGTCGCGGGTCGTAGAAGCGCGCGACGAGCTTCGCCGTCGTGGACTTGCCGCCGCCGGACTCGCCCACGAGCGCGATGCAGCCGCCCGGCCGGGATCTCGAGCTCGAGGCCGTGGATGACGGGCTCCGCGCCGTAGGCGAAGACGACGCGGTCGAGGTCGAGCGCGCCCTCGACCCGGCCGAGGTCGCGCGCGCCCGGCCGGTCGACGATGTCGTGCTCGGCGTCGAGCACGGTCGAGATCTTCTCCATCGCCGCGCTGGCCGCCTGCACCTGGCCGTACAGCTCGGAGAGCTCCTGGAGCGGCTGGAAGACGAGCGAGAGCATCCCGACGCCGGCGATCAGCGTGCCGATCTCGAGGCTGCCGCCGTCGATCATCAGCGCGCCCGCGTACAGCACCGCGACCTGCGCGATCACGCCGAGCAGCTCGATCGCGGGGAAGAAGACGGACGAGAGCTTCTGTGCGTACGTGTTCGAGATGCGGTTCGCCTCGTTCAGCTCCTCGAACTCGCGCTGGAAGGCGCGCTCGCGGTTGAACGCCTGCACGACCGCCATCCCGGCCACCGACTCGGCGAGCTGCGCGGTGACGGCGGCGATCCGCGTGCGGACGTCGGAGAAGGCGGCGTGGGAGCGGCGTTGGAACCAGCGTGTGATCGACGATGCCGGGCGGCAGGACGAGCAGCGCGACGAGCCCGAGGCGCCAGTCGAGCAGGAAGAGCCCGCCGATCGCCGCGACGAGGGTCAGCGAGTTGACGACGAGCGTGGTCAGGCCCTGGTTGAGCACGTCCGAGAGCGCGTCGACGTCGCTCGTCAGGCGCGCGATGATCCAGCCCGCCTTCTGCTCGGAGAAGTAGCGCAGCGACAGCGACGTGAGGTGCTCGAAGAGGTCGCGGCGCAGCTCGAGCACCATCCGCTGGCCGATGCTCGCGAGCATCGAGCCAGGTCGCGGTCCCGAGGAGCCACGCGACGACGCCGATCGCGACGTAGGCGATGACGTCCTCGGTGAGCCGTCCCGTGTCCTCGGCCACGATGCCGCTGTCGATCGCGTCCCCGACGATGTGCCACATCGCGACCGGCGCCGCGGCCGACACGGCGGCGAGCGCGAGCACGACAGAGAGACGCCGCCGGCGCCCCTCGGTGTACCGCCACAGGCGCGACAGCCCCGCGCGCTTCGGTCTCATGCCGCGAGCGCCTCATCGCCGAACAGCGCGGCGAACGCGCCGCCGGCGCGGATCAGGTCGTCGGGAACGCCCTGCTCGACGATCTTGCCGTCACGGAGCACGACCGCGCGGTCGGCGACGAGGACGGTCGACAGCCGCTGCCCGGAGATCAGCACCGTGCGCCCGGCGACCGCCGGGCGGAGGTTCTCGACCAGATGCCGCTCGGTCTCGGTGTCGACCGCGGACATCGGGTCGTCGAGCACGAGCACGCGAGAGCCTGCGATGAGCGCGCGCGCGAGCGCCACCCGCTGCCGCTGGCCGCCCGAGAGGTTGACGCCGCGCTCGCCGATCAGCGTGTCGTAGCCGTCCGGGCAGGTCGTCGACGAACTCCGCGACGCCGGCCGCCTCGCACGCGTCGAGGACGTCCGCCCAGTCGGCGTCGGGCCGCGCGGCGAGCAGGTTGTCGCGCAGCGGCACCGAGAACAGCACAGCCTTCTGCGTGACGATCGCGACCGCCCTGCGCAGCTCGGCGAGCGGGACGTCGCGCGCGTCGACGCCGCCGAGCAGCACGTGCCCGACGGTCGGGTCGTAGAAGCGCGGGAGCAGGTTCAGGAGCGAGGTCTTGCCCGCCCCGGTGGGCCCGCAGACCGCGACGATCTCGCCCGGCGCAGCGTCGAGGTCGATCCCCGAGAGCACCTCGCCGCCCGTCGGATAGCAGAAGTGGACGCCCTCGAACCGGACGGGAAGCGGGCCGTCGGGCAGCGGTGACCGGGTGCTCGGGCTCGGGCAGCGACTCGATGCCGTCGAGCCAGGCGAAGCTCCGCGACGCCGCAGCGGTCGCGCGCTGGCCGAGGTTGATGATCCAGCCGAGCGCCTCGAGCGGCCAGACGAGCTGGAGCAGCAGCGTGATGAACAGGGTGAACTGGCCGATCGTGAGGTTTCCGGCGATCGCCTCGCGGCCGCCGACGAGCAGGACCGCGGCGATCCCGAGCGTGGGGAGGAACACGAGCCCCGGCAGGAAGCGCGCCTCGACCGAGGCCTGCCGCATCGTCTCGTGGCGCACGGCTTCCGCCCGGTCGTGGAAGCGGTCGCGCACGTCGTCCTCGCGGCCGAACGCCTGCACCATCTCGATGCCGACGACGGCCTCGTCGGACGCCTCGGTGAGGTGGCCCTTCTTCCGCTGCACCTCGCGCGAGATCGGGAAGACGCGATGTGCGAAGAAGTACGCGAGCACCGCGATGGGCGGCATCGCGACGGCGGCGGTGAGGGCGAGCTGCCAGTTGACCACCGAGAGGACGATCGCCGCGCCGACCAGCATCAGCACGCTCTGGATCGCCTGCACGACGCCCCAGCCGATGAAGTAGCGGACGGGGTAGATGTCGTTCGTCGCCCGTGAGATGACCTCGCCGGTCGCGTGGCGGTCGTAGAACGCGCGCGGGTAGCGGAGGTAGGCGTCGTAGAGCATCGAGCGCAGGCGCGCCTCGACGGTCACGCCGATCCGCGCGGTCGCGTAGCGGCGGGTGAAGTTGATGACGAACCGCAGCGAGGCGACCGCGACGATCGCGGCGAGGTAGGGGACGAGCAGCGATCGGTCACCCCCGTCGATCGCGTCGTCGATCGTGCGCTGGACGAGGATCGGGATGAGGAGCGAGAGCAGCGTGAACCCGAGCGCGCACGCGAGCCCGACCGAGGCGAGGCGCCACTGTGCCCGCCAGAGCGGGTACAGGTGCCTGATCGTCGGCCAGAGTGTGAGATCGGGAGGGTCGACGTTCGTCACGGGGGCTCCTCGCCGTGTCGTTCAGGCACGGTGTCGTACGGGAACCCGCCCCGCAGCGTGCGGGGCGGGCGAACACGGCCCGGCGGGCCTGCGCCGCGAGCCGGACGGGCCAAAGCGTAGTCGAACGGACGGATGCCGGATGTACGGTTTTCCGCCCTTCTCATGCGGCCTCGCGGGCCCCTGCAGCCGGCTGAGACGCCGATCTGACGCTATTTGGCACTTGACAGACATCATTTTGATGTCATACTGTCGTCTATGGAGCTGCACATCGATGCGATCAAGCGTGATCTGACGGGTGTGATCGCCGCGCTCGGCGACGAGGAGGTCGTCGACCAGTGGCGGCGCCTCGTCGAGGCGGTCGAGCCGTCGCTCCGGCTCCGCCTGATCGACCTGCTCTCGGAGGCCGCGCTCTCGCTCAACTCCCAGCTCGACATCGGCCATGTCGAGGTGCGCATGGCAGGACGCGACCCCGAGCTCGTGTTCGTCGACGAGCCGCCGGCGCGCGAGGAGCCGCCGGCTCCCGGCGACGACCTGAGCGCCCGCATCACCCTTCGCCTCCCCGAGGGCCTCAAGGCGAGCCTCGAGGTCGCCGCGGCCCGGGAGGCCGTGTCCACCAACGCCTGGATCGTCCGGGCGCTCGCCCGGGCGCTCGAGCCGCGCTCGGCGCGGCGCTCGTCCAATCGGCTCCAGGGGTTCGCCCGGAGCTAGCGGAAGGAAGAAAGGAGCACACCATGTTCTCGCTCGCGCTCTTCGGCCCGTTCGACCCCGATCCGGTCGAGCGCCGCCGCCCGCCTCGACGCGGCGACGGCCGCGTCGACTCCCGCCCCTCGGTCCCGCCGCGCATCGGCCCGCGCTACTAGCCGTGCCTGCCTTCGAGACACCCGGCCGCGTCGCGCTCGACCTGATCGTCCACGCCGGCATGGTCTCCGTCGGGACCTGGGGCGAGCCGCGGGTCGACGTGGAGGTCACGGCGATCCGCCCCGACGACGCGTCGGCCCAGGCGGCGGCCGAGACCCGGATCGAGGCCGTCGAGCGCGGCGGGCGCCACGAGGTGTCCGTTCGCGTCCCGAAGCGGGAAGGCCGGCTCGGCATCTTCGGCCGCAGCCCGGAGCTGCTCGTCGCCATTCGCTGCCCGGAAGGCACCGATCTGGAGCTCAGCACGCAGAGCGCCGACCTTGACGCCCGCGGCCCGCTCGGCGCGGTCGCTGCCCGGTCGGCCTCGGGTGACGCCGCGCTCGCCGACACGGCGGAGCTGTCGTTCACCACCGCCAGCGGTGACCTCGTCGCCGGCGCGGTCTCGGGATCGCTCACCACGAAGTCGGCCTCGGGAGACGTCGACGTGCGCGCCGTGACCGGAACGTCGACGGTGAACACCGTCTCGGGCGACGTGCGACTCGGCGAGAGCCATGCTCTCGCGGTCGTGAACACGGTCTCGGGCGACGTGGACCTGTACGCGACGGCCGGCGGCGCCCGGGTCAGCTGCGTCTCGGGTGACGTCCACGTCGCGACGAGCCCGGGGCTGGCGCTCTGGATCGATGCCCAGTCGGTCAGCGGCTCCGTCACCTCCGACCTCGACGTCGGCGACGCGCCCGGCGGCGGCGAGGCGCAGGTCGAGCTTCGCGTCCGCACCGTGTCCGGCGACGTCCGCATCACGCGGGCGGCCGCCGCGCCTCGCGCCGACACCTAGCGCACGCTCAGCGCCCGCCGACCGCGTTCCTAGACTCGCAGCGTGTCGAGCGTGCCGGAGCCGCCGCCGAAGCGCGTCGAGATCACGGTCTCGGCCCGGACGATCGCGACCGTGCTCGGGGTCGCCGCGTTCGTCTGGGCCTTCATCGCGGCGCGGCAGGCAGTGCTCTGGGTGTTCATCGCGCTCTTCCTCGCGATCGTGCTGTCGACGCCCGTCACGTGGCTCGAGGAGCGCGCCGGGATGAAGCGGGGGAACGCTGCGATGCTCGTCGTCCTCGGGCTCGTCGGATTCCTCGCGCTCCTCGCGTACCTGCTGGTGTCGCCGTTCGTCGGTGCGGTCCGCGACCTGATCCAGGACCTGCCGAACATCGTGGAGCGCATCCGCGCCTCCGACCTCTTCCTGGAGATCGACCGCCGGACCGACATCGGGACGAAGCTCCAGGAGCGCGCCAACTCGCTCGCGGGCGACCTCCCGTCGAAGCTCGGCGACGCCTTCTCGGTCGGTGGCAAGGTCTTCGGCTTCGGGCTCGGAGCGGTGACGATCGTCTTCATGACCCTGTTCCTCGTGATCGACCTTCCCAACCTCTCCCGCTCGCTCCACACCGTGCTCTTCCCGCGCGACTCGTCGCGTGTCGCGATGCTCGAGGAGCGGATCACCCGCACGATCGGCCGGTACGCGATCGGTGCTGTCGTCATCGCGGGGATCGCCGGCACCGTGCAGGGCACGGCCGCGTGGCTGCTCGGGGTGCCGTTCGCCCTCGCGCTCGGGATCGTCGCAGGGCTTCTCGGTCTCATCCCGCAGATCGGAGCGACCCTCGCCGCGGTCATCCTGTCGCTCGTCGCACTGACGGTCGGCTGGCCGCAGGCGCTGGCCATGCTCTTCGTCTGCATCGGCTACCAGCAGGTCGAGAACTACGTCCTCCAGCCGACCATCCAGGGCCGCGCTGCCGAGATCTCGGGGTTCTTCGTGATCGCGAGCGTCGTCGTGGGCGCGGCGCTCCTCGGGGTCGTCGGTGCCCTGATCGCGGTGCCGCTCACCGCGTCGGCGCAGATCGTGATCCGCGAGCTCACCGCCGAGCGGCGCGCGGCGGTCGCGTTGGCGCATGCCGCGACCCCCGAGGCGGGAGGCGCGTCACCGCCGCCGGAGGAGTAGCAGGCTCAGCCGAGCCCCGGCCGCGCCGTCCTGCAGTCCTCGCACGCGCCGCGCAGCACGACATCGTGTTGCGCGAGGGCGTAGCCGAGCCGTCCCGCGGCTCGCTCGAGCGCCCGCTCGAGCGGCTCGTCGGTGAAGGGGGCGACCTTGCCGCAGTCGTCGCAGACGAGGTGGTGATGGTGGTGGTGGTCGGCCCGGGCGGCCTCGTACCGGGCGATCCCGTCGCCCGCATCCACGCGCTGGACGAGATGGAGCTCCGCGAGCGTGTCGAGCGCGCGGTAGATGCTCGCGACACCGACGGCGCCGCCGGAGGCGGTGATCCCGTCGTGGATCTCCTGGGCAGAGCGGCAGCAGTCCTGCCGCTCGAGGTACTCGACCACGGCCCGGCGCGCCCCGCCGCGGCGCAGACCAGCGGCGCGGAGGCCCTCGAGGGCGGCGTCACTCCACATCTGCCATCCCCAAACGATAGCGATTCTCATCGTTTGCTAGGCTCGGGCTCTCGTGCTTTCGAGAATCGTTCTCTTGTGCATCAGTCTGCGTCGCCGTGGCGGCGGTGAGCGCATGCGGCGGCGCCATCGGGCGGCGGCACGGTCGTCGCCGCCTTCTACCCGCTCGCATACGCTGCGGAGCAGGTCGCCGGCCCGAAAGCGGACGTCGTCGAATCTGACGCCTCCCGGGCGCGGAGCCGCACGATCTCGAGCTCACCCCCCGCGACGTCGCCCGCGTGCAGGGCGCCGCGCTCGCCGTCTACGCCGGCAACGGCTTCCAGCCCGCGGTGCAGCGGGCGATCGAGGGACGGAAGGGGCCGTCGCTCGACGTGCTCGACGGTGCCGACCTCCGCACGCGTCACCGGGGTGGGGCTCGACCCGCACGTCTGGCTCGACCCCGTGCGGTACGCCGCGATCGCCCGGGCGATCGCCCGGGCGCTCGGTAGGCCGGCCGCGGCGGACGACCTCGCGCGGCGGCTCCGCGCGCTCGACCGCGAGTACCGGCAGGGCCTCGCCCGCTGCGCGCGGCGGGAGATCGTCACGAGCCACGCGGCGTTCGGCTACCTGGCCGATCGCTACGGGCTCGAGCAGGTCCCGCTCATGGGGCTCCAACCGGAGGCCGAGCCGGGGCCGAAGGATGTGGAGCGGCTCGTGGACGACGTCCGCTCGAGCGGCGCGACGACCGTCTTCTCGGAGACCCTCGCATCGTCGGCGCTCGCCGAGACGGTCGCGCGCGAGGCGGGCGTGACGACCGCCGTCCTCGACCCGCTCGAGGGACTCACGCCGGCCGAGATCGATGCGGGTGCGGACTACTTCACCGTCATGCGGAGCAATCTCGAGACGTTGCGCAAGGCTCTGTCGTGCCGCTAGCAGACGGCGTCCCCGCGGTCGAGCTCGCCGGGGTGTCCTTCGCCTATCGGGGCGGGCCACGCGTCCTCGACGAGGTGTCGTTCACGGTCGAGCGCGGCGCGTTCCTCGGAATCGCCGGCCCGAACGGCGGCGGCAAGACGACGCTTCTCCGCCTCGTGCTGGGGCTCGAGCGCCCCTCGACCGGGAGCGTGCGGCTGTTCGGCGCCGCACCCGGGGCGCGGGGAGGGCAGCGGATCGGCTACGTCTCCCAACGCGCTCAGCTGGCGTCGGCGACCCCGGTCACGGTGCGCGAGGTCGTCGAGGCGGGGCGTCTCGCGGTGCGGGGCCCTCTCGGCCCGCTACGTGCGGCGGACCGGGCTGCGGTCGCGCGTCTCGTCGAGCGGGTCGGGCTCGCCGGACGGGCGGACGCGCCGCTCCGGACACTGTCGGGCGGGATGCAGCAGCGGGCCTTCATCGCGCGTGCGCTGGCCGCCGAGCCCTCGCTCCTCGCGCTCGACGAGCCGACGACCGGGGTCGACGCCGAGTCCCAGGAGTCGCTCGCGGCGCTGCTCGCCGAGCTCCGCCGCGAGCTCGGCGTCACGATCCTCTACGTCTCCCACGAGTTCGGGGCCGTCGAGCACGTCGTCTCCCGCCTCCTCCTCGTTCGCGGCCGGATCGTGTTCGACGGCGCCCCGTCGGAGCTGCCGGCCTTCTGGCACGACCCGTCCCACACCCACTGATGCTCGACCTCGAGTTCATGCGCCTCGCCTTCGCCGTCGGGATCGTCGTCGGCATCCTCGCGCCGGCGGTCGGGTTCTTCCTCGTCGAGCGGCGGCAGTCGCTCGTCGGCGACGGGCTCGGCCACGTGGCGTTCGCGGGCGTCGCCGCCGGCTACCTCCTCGGCATCTCGCCCGTGCTGACCGCGCTCTGCTTCGCCGTCGTGGGTGCGTTCGCGATCGAGTGGCTCCGATCCCGCGGCGGAACGGCAGGAGACCAGGCGCTCGCCCTCGTGTTCTACACGGGGATCGCCCTCGGCATCGTGCTGATCTCGAGCGCGAACCGGCTCGACGTGGGCCTCTTCCAGTTCCTCTTCGGCTCGATCCTCACCGTCACCCGGAGCGACCTGTGGGTCGTGCTCGCGCTCGGCGGGGTCTCGCTGGCGGCGATCGGGGTCTTCTATCGCGGCCTCGTCGCGGTCGTCCTCGACGAGGAGGGGAGCCGCGTCGCGGGTGCGCCCGTCGCGCTGCTCAACACGCTGGTCGCCGTGCTCGCGGCCCTCACGGTCGGGATCTCGATGCGGATCGTCGGCATCCTGCTGATCGCGGCGCTGATGGTGCTCCCCGTGATCGCCGCGCAGCGCGTCGCCTGGAGCCTTCGCTCGACGCTGGGCCTCTCGGCGGCGATCGGCCTCGGCGCCGTCCTCGCGGGCCTCACGGCCGCCTACTACGCCGACCTGCCGCCCGGCGGGACGATCGTGCTGCTCGCGTCGGGGGCCGTCGTCGCCGCGACGCTGGTCGGCGCCGCGCGCGGCACCGGCTGACCGGCCCCGCAGCGTAGGCTTGACCGGTGGCCGACGCCGCCGCTCGCATCGTCTTCGACCACGTGACGAAGCGCTACCCGGGCCGGGAGGTGCCGGCCGTGGACGACCTCACGCTCGACGTCCCGGCCGGCGAGATCTGCGTCCTCGTCGGCCCGTCGGGCGGTGGCAAGACGACGGCGATGAAGATGGTCAACCGCCTGATCGACATGACGGAGGGCGACATCCGCATCGGCGAGGAGAGCGTCCGCGACCGCGACGTGACCGAGCTGCGGCGCGGGATCGGCTACGTGATCCAGCAGACAGGGCTCTTCCCGCACATGACCGTCGGCGAGAACGTCGCCACGGTGCCGCGCCTCCTCGGCTGGGACAAGCGCAGGACGGAGACCCGCGTGGAGGAACTGCTCGACCTCGTCGACCTGCCGGCCGTCGACTACCGGGAGCGGTACCCGACCCAGCTCTCCGGGGGCGAGCGCCAGCGGGTCGGCCTCGCGCGCGCGCTCGCGGCCGACCCACCGGTGATGCTGATGGACGAGCCGTTCGGCGCGCTCGACCCCATCACGCGGACGCGGCTCCAGCACGAGCTCCTGCGGATCCACGGCGAGGTCCGCAAGACGGTCATCTTCGTGACGCACGACATCGACGAGGCGATCCTGATGGGCGACCGGATCGCGATCCTGCGCCCCGGCGGACGGCTGGCGCAGTACGACGAGCCCGAGGCGATCCTCGCGAGCCCGGCCGACGACTTCGTCGCCGACTTCGTGGGGGCAGACAGGGGGCTCAAGCGCCTGTCGCTGACCCGGCTCGACGAGCTGCCGCTCGCGCCGCTCGACGGCGCGCGCGGCCCGGAGCTGGCGGGCTCCACGACGCTTGCGCGACGCGCTCTCGACGATGCTGAGCGAGGGGAGCCGCATCGTCGTCGTCCTCGACGACGAGGGGGCGCCGCGCGGCTCGCTCAGCCTCGACGCGCTCGCGGAGAGGCTGTCCGCATGACGGGTGTCCTCGCCCAGTCCGGCCCCGTGATCCCGGACTTCGGCGAGGCGAGCTCGTGCGTGCAGGAGAACCGCCTGTTCTGCCCGGACTGGGTGCACGACAACTGGGGGCCGGTGCTGCAGCCCGCGCTGCTCCAGCACGTCAAGCTGACGGTGATCGCCGTCGTCGTCGGCTTCGTGCTCGCCTTCGCCGCTGCGCTCCTCGCGCGAAGGCGCCGGTGGTTCGAGCGGCCGTTCGACCTGTTCTCCGCTCTCGTCTACACGATCCCGAGCCTTGCGCTCTTCCAGCTCCTCGTCCCGATCACCGGTCTCACGGTGACCACCGTCGAGGTCGCGCTCGTCTCCTACACGCTTCTCATCCTGTTCCGGAACATCCTCGCGGGGTTCCACTCGGTCCCGGCGGACGTGCTCGAGGCCGCGCGCGGCATGGGGATGGGCTCGTTCGAGGTGCTTCGGCGCGTGGAGCTGCCGCTCGCGCTGCCGGCGATCATGGCCGGGGTCCGCATCGCGACCGTCTCGACGATCGCGCTCGCCACGGTCGCCGCGTTCGTGATCCCGCAAGGGCTCGGCCGGCCGATCTTCCTGGCGCTGCGTCAGTTCTTCAATACCGAGCTGATCGTCACGGCGGTCCTGGCCGTCGGCCTCGCCCTGCTCGCGGACGGCCTCCTCGTGCTCGCGCAGCGCGCGCTCACCCCGTGGACCCGAGTGAGGACACGACCATGATCGGGGGGCTCTCCGTCTTCGCCGACGCCGTGCGCTTCGTGCAGGAGAACCCGGGCCTCCTCTGGGACAAGGTGGTCGAGCAGCTCGAGCTGTCGGCAGCCGCCGTCGGCGTCGCGCTCCTCGTGGCACTGCCGATCGGAATCGGGCTCGGCCATCTCCGGCGCTTCTCGTTCGTCGCGATCAGCGTCGCCAACGTCGGCCGTGCGCTGCCGACCCTCGCCGTGATCGCGGTCGGGATCATCTTCCTCCCGGTCGGCTTCTGGGTCGTCCTCATCGCGCTCGTCGTGCTCGCGGTGCCGCCGATCCTCACGAACGCCTACGTGGGCGTCAGCGAGATCGACGCGGAGACGGTCGAGGCAGCGCGTGGGATGGGGATGACCGAACGGCAGATCCTGCAGCGCGTCGAGCTGCCGTTGGCCACGCCGCTCCTCTTCTCGGGGATCCGCACCGCCGTGGTCTTCGTCGTCGCGTCGGCGACCATCGCCGCGATCGCGGGCGGTGGCGGGCTCGGCGATGTCATCGTCAACCAGGCGAGCTACGGGATCGAAGGGGTGATCGGCGCGTCGATGCTCGTCTGCGCGCTGGCCTTCGCCTGCGACGGGGTCGTGGCGCTCGTCCAGCGGCTCGCGACGCCGCGGCCGCTCCGCGGCCGGCACGTCGACGACGCGACGATCGTCGCGGAGCCTGGTGGGCAGGGGGCGGCCCTGTAAGGTCGAGTGCGGCCCGGGTCAACGACAGATGGAGGGAGCATGATCCGTAAGCACACCCGGCGCGCCGCGAAGGCGGCGTTTGCGATCTCGCTCGGGGTCGCGATCATCCTCGGTGGAGCGACCGCGGCTCCGGCGGCGCGAACGCAGTCCACCGCGACGCCGATCATCGTCGGCACGAAGAACTTCGGCGAGGCGTTCGTCCTCGGGGAGCTCTACAAGCAGGCGTTGGAGGCCAAGGGGTTCGATGTCTCGTACAAGGAGAACATCGGTTCCACGGAGCTGATCCAGAAGGCGCTCACGAGCGGGAAGATCACGCTCTACCCCGAGTACGTCGGGATCGCGTACACCGTGACCTTCAACAAGAAGACGTTCCCGGCGTCCGCGCAGAAGACGTACGCCACGGTCAAGCGGCTCTACGGGGCCAAGGGGTACACCGTCCTGCGGATGACGCCCTTCCAGGACGTCGACGCCGTGGCCGTGCTCCGCACGACCGCGAAGAAGTACGGGCTCAAGTCGGTGGCCGACCTGAAGAAGGTGCCCGACCTGACGCTCGCGGCGTTTCCGGAGTTCCGCACCCGGCAGACGGGCCTTCTCGGGATGAAGAAGGTCTACGGGGTGAAGGACGTCAAGTTCACGCCGCTCGCCGGGATCAGCGCCTACAAGCTGCTCGACGACGGCAAGGTGCTCGCGGCCGGGGTCTTCTCCACCGACCCGCCGCTCGCGACGTCGAAGTACGTCGTGCTGAAGGATCCGAAGAACATCTTCGGCTTCCAGAACGTGGTGCCCATCGTCTCGAAGAAGCTCGTGTCCGAGTACGGGACGAAGCTCACGTCCACGCTGAACGCCGTGAGCTCGAAGCTGACGCTCAAGGCGATGCTTGCGATGAACACGGCCGTCTACGTCGACCAGAAGCCGCCGTCGAAGATCGCCGACGCGTTCCTGAAGGCGAACGGCCTCAAGTAGGGACTGCCTGGCAGGGTGCGTTCGCGGCCCCGCGCCGCGGACGCACCCCGTCAGGCGACGAGCTGCACGGCGTCGACGCCCGCCTCGTGGCAGTCGCGGCAGCGTGGCAGCCGCCCGACGAGTCTCGCGAGAATGGGAGGGTGGCGGTGGAGAGGGCGCTGGGCCACGTGGGGACGGCTCGCTGTCGTCCCAGCTGCTCCTGCTCGGGCTGGTCCGCTGCGCAGGCTGCGGGCGCCGGATGACAGAGCAGCCCGAGTTCGAGGACGCCGCGTGAAGCTGCCGGGGCGCCTCCGGCGGCCGCCGCGGCCCCACTCGCTCGCGCCAGGTGGCAAGGTTCACTGGAGCCGCGACGACGTCGCCTGGCGAACGACCCGATAGGAGCAACGAGGGCTCGAACCCGCGACCTCCGGCGACAGGACTCGACCTGTCGAACGCGATCGGCCACCCGTTCCGGGCGTCGTCCTCGTCGTCGCGGTCGCCTACGTCGCCTGGATCGCGTCGAGCACGTCGAGCTTCGTCGACCGCCGCGCCGGGATCAGCGAGGCGAGCACCCCGAGCACGACCCCGAGCAAGAGCACGAGGCCGAGCCTGCCGAGAGGGAGGCTGAGCGCGACGTCCGCGCCGCTCAACCGATTGATCGCACGGATCAGCGTCCACCCGATGAAGAGCCCGAGGACGACGCCCGAGACCGTTCCGAGCGCCGAGATCAGCACCGACTCGAGCCGCACCATGCGCTGCACCCGCGTGTCGGTCATCCCGACCGCGCGGAGCAGCCCGAGCTCACGGCGCCGCTCGAAGATCGAGAGCGATAGCGTGTTCACGATCCCGATCAGCGCGATCACGACGCTCATCACGAGCAGGCCGTCGACGGCATTGATGACGAAGTCGAAGATCGACGAGATCAGCCTGCCGACGAAGTTGCCCTCCTGCGCCGTGATGTCGGGCCTCTGTGCGGCCAGCTTGTCGATCTCGTCCTTCGTCTCGGTCTGGGCGTTCGGTACGGTGTCCAAAAAGGCAACGGTCGGCGCCGTGTCGCCCACCAGCCCGTCAAACGTCTGCACGTCTACGTAGCTTCCCGTCGTGGCGGTGTCGAGCGACGTCTTCAGGATCGCAGCGACCTTGAGTGGAACGCTCTTCCCGGTGCTGTTCTTGACCATGACCGTCGAGCCGAGGGCGGGCGTCCCGTCCGTGTCGACGACGGCGATCGTTCCCGGCTCGACGTCGTCGATCGAGCCCTGCTTGGCGTCGATCCCGGCGATCTTCCGGAGCGCCGCGATGTCCCCGGTGAAGAGCTGGGACGCGTCTCCGGCGACGGTGACCGACTCCCTGCGGAACGCCACGACCTTGTCGACGCCGTCGATGCTCTCCAGGCTCTTGACGAAGCCGGGACCGATCGTGCCGCCGTTTGAGACGATCAGGTAGTCGGCCGTCTCGAGCTTCTTGATCTCGCCGACCACCCAGTCCTTCATGCTCGTCCCCGTGACCGAGATCAGGGTGACGAGGAACACGCCGATGAGGAGCGCGTTCGCCGTCGTCGCCGTGCGCTGCGGGCTCCTCGCCGTGTTGTCGGCTGCCAGCCGGCCCTCGAGGCCGAAGCGCGACATCACCGGGCGCAGCAGCGCCGCGCCCCAGACCGCGACGAACGGGCCTGCGACGATCGTTCCGACGAACAGCGCGAGCGCCCCGACCCCGATCGCGGCGGGCCCCCTGCCGAAGAGGAGTCCTACGGCGCCGCCCCCCACGAGGACGATCGCGGCGATCACCCTCGTGCGGGAGAACGGGCTTTGCTCGACTGCGGCCGCCCGGAGCGCCTCGATCGGTTCCGTCTTCGCGGCGCGCCGCGCCGGGATCATCACGGACGCGACCGTGATGAGCGTTCCGATCGCGACGGCGCTGACCACGTTGGTTGCCCCGATCTTGACCCCACTGCCCGGCAAGTCGATCCCGAGCGCAGTCAGCGCGACGGCGAGCAGGAACGTGAGGGCGAACCCGAGAACGAGCCCCACGAGCGACCCGAGCACGCCGATCACGACGCCCTCATACCGGAGCGCGCGCTTGATCTGCTTCGGGGTCGCCCCGATCGCGGAAAGAACCGCCAGCTCGCGGAGGCGCTGGCTGACGATCACGCTGAAGGTGTTGTAGATCACGAACCCCCCGACGAGCATCGCGAGGAGCGCGAACGCCTGGAGCGCCTTCTTCAGGTACTCGGCCGGCGCACCGATCTCGCTGCGCTTGTCCTCGAGGAAGCTCTTCCCATCCTGCACGTTGAAGCCGTCCGGCACGCTGGGCTCGATCGCGGCCGCAAGAACCTGCTGGTCGCCGCTGCCACGAACGTAGAGATCCTGGTACTCGACCTGGCCCCGCGAGAGCCAGTCGAAAGCGTTCTCCTTCGAGAGCGACACCGTGCCGCCGCCGTCGACCGAGTCCGACCTGCCGAACTTCGTGATGCCGACGATCGTGACCTGCTCGGGCCCCGCGAGAGTGAGGAGCGTTGCCTTCTCGCCCACAGCAAGGTCGTGCGTCTTCGCAAGCCCCCTGTCGACCGCGATCTCGCCCGCTGCGACCGGTGCCTTGCCTTCCTCCACGTCGATCGGGTTGAGGGCGTCGTCCTCGATCCACAGTCGTCCGGTCGCCCCGTCGGCGAAGACCGAGCCGTTGGCGGCGCGGAAAGCGACGTTCCCGGTTAGGGAGCCGCCCGTCGCCTCGACGCCGTCGGCGCTCGCGATCTCGTCGGCCGCCTCGCCTGAGACGCGCAGCTTGTCCGCAAAGTCCGCGGCAGCTCCCTTGTCGTCCGGGATGACGGCCGCGTCGACGTTGCCGTACTGGCGATCCACGTCCCCCTGGAGCGCATCGATCACGCGGTCGGACAGGAAGCCGGTCGCCGAGAAGAAGGCGACGCCGGTGATGATCGCGACGAGCGTCGCGACGTAGCGCACGGGATTGTGGCGGACACCCCGCCAGGCAAGCCGGAACATCTGTGCTCAGGCCTCGAACTGCTTCATGCGGTCGAGAACCTTGTCCGTCGTGGGGTCAGCCATCGAGTCGACGATCTGGCCGTCGGCGAGGAACAGGACGTCGTTCGCGTACGACGCAGCGTGCGGGTCGTGCGTGACCATCACGATCGTCTGCCCCGTCTCGTCCACCGCCTGCCGCATGAACGTCAGGATCTCTGTCCCCGTCGAGGAGTCGAGCGCCCCGGTTGGCTCGTCGGCGAACACGATGTTCGGCTTCGGCACGAGCGCGCGCGCGACCGCCACGCGCTGCTGCTGGCCCCCCGACAGCTGGCTCGGGAGGTTGCCGAGGCGGTCGCCGAGGCCGACGGTGTCGACGATCGTGTCGAACCACCCCGCATCGGGGTCGCGCTTTGCGAGCGTCAGCGGCAGGAGGATGTTCTCCTTCGCCGACAGGGTTGGGATCAGGTTGTACTGCTGGAAGATGAAGCCCAGCCGGTCGCGCCGCAGAAGTGTCAGCTTGGTCTTCGACAGGCCGGAAATGTCGGTCTCGCCGATGAACGCCGACCCGGACGTGAGCCGGTCGAGACCGGCTACGCACTGCATCAGCGTGCTCTTGCCCGAGCCCGACGGACCCATGATCGCCGTGAACTTCCGCGCAGGGAAGTCGACGCTGACGCCCGCGAGCGCGTGGACGGCAGCCTCGCCCTCGCCGTAGGTCTTGCGGGCGTCGACCGCCCTGGCGGCCGTTGCCGTGACGTCGGTGACGGTCATCGATTCATCCTTCCTCTCTCCGAGATGGTGCGACCGCAATCAACCCGGGCAATCGATCCACAGGAACGCAAGAGTTCGATTAGAGATTGTACAGAATTTGTCCATATATGTCGGATCGTGCAGGGGAGGCGCTACGAGCCCCAGCCAGCCCCTCCGCGAGGGACAAACGTTGCGAGGAGCTGCAACGGCCCGGTGAAGTTGAACTTGATTACGCGAAGGGACTGCAGCGCAACTTCCGTGCCCCCAGGAGGCATCGAGACGGGAACCGAGACCGTTCCGATCGGCCGTCAGTTCAGCGCAGGCTGAAATCGACGGAGCGCGACGGCGAGCGCGCCACCTTCGGGACTGGGCAGCCAAGCGCGGGTGCCCCACGTCACTCGGACACCGGCACCCAGCGCAATGTGTACGCCGGAGGTGTCCGACTGAAGTCGGACACCGGCTACGCGACGAGCTGGACGGCGTCGGCGCCGGCCTGATGGCAGTCGCGGCAGCGGGCCTCGTACGCGTCGAGCGCGCCGACGACGATCGTCTCGCCCGAGTAGGGGGCCGGCTTGCCGTCGACGAGGCGCTGCGTCGTCGTGGCAGGCCCGCCGCAGCGATGGCAGACCGCCTGCAGCTTGTCGGCGAACTCGGCACGGGCGAGGAGCTCGGGCATGGGGCCGAACGGGAGCCGGCGGAAGTCCTGGTCGAGCCCTGCGGCGATCACGCGCGCGCCGCCGTCGGCGAGCGCGAGCGCGGCGTCGACGATCGTCGGCTCGAAGAACTGCACCTCGTCGATCCCCACGACCTCGCAGCCTCGGGCGCGGGCGACGAGCTCGGCGCAGCCGTCGACGGGGACCGCCGACATGCGAACGCCCGCGTGGCTGACGACGTCGGCGGCGGCGTAGCGGTCGTCGATCCGCGGCTTGAAGAGGAGGACGCGCTGGCCGGCGATCTCCGCGCGGCGCAGGCGCCGGATCATCTCCTCGCTCTTGCCGGAGAACATCGGTCCGCAGACGACCTCGAGCCAGCCTCCACGCTGCGGCGGCACCCTGATCACGAGGGGGATCCTAGTGCGGGTGGTGGACGGTACGGGCGCGCGGATTTCGGCTCGTCGCGGCGCTGGGCGCAGATGCAGCCTTGCTACACTCTCGCACGGCTCGGCGGCGTAGCTCAGTTGGTTAGAGCAGCGGAATCATAATCCGCGTGTCGTAGGTTCGAGTCCTACCGCCGCTACCTTCCCCTTTCCTTTTCCGCCCCGAATCGAGAACGAGAGAGAATGGCCACCGGAGTCAGAGTCGCGATCACGCTCGCCTGCACGGAGTGCAAGCGTCGGAACTACCAGTCCCAGAAGTCGAAGCGGAACACGCCCGACCGGGTCGAGCTTCGCAAGTACTGCCGCTGGTGCGGCTCGCACACGCTCCACCGCGAGACGCGGTAGGCACAGGGGCCGACGACGCATGGCAGGAGAGACGAGACGCCAGCGGCGCGACGCACGGCGGGCGGCGGGCCAGGAGCCGGCGCGCACGGGCCGGCCGGCGCCGGTCCCGGCGGGTCCGGCGGCGCCCGCATCGCCCGCGGTCGAGCACCACGCGCGACGCGGCGGGTTCGTCCGCGAGTCGGTCGCGGAGCTCAAGAAGGTCGAGTGGCCGACACCGCGCCCAGGTGATCCAGGGCACGGTCGTCGTCATCATCGCCTGCATCATCGTCGGCGCGTACCTCTGGGGCGCCGACCAGATCCTCAAGCCGTTCGTCCGCGACGTGCTCCTCGGACAGTAGGGAGAGACAGAGCTCAGATGTTCCACTGGTACGTGATCAACACCTACTCCGGGCACGAGAACAAGGTGAAGGCCAATCTCGAGCACCGGATCGTCTCGATGAACCAGCAGCAGCGGTTCCGGCGCGTCGTCGTGCCGACCGAGCAGGTGATCGAGACGAAGGACGGGCAGAAGGTCCAGACGGAGAAGCGGGTGCTCCCCGGCTACGTCCTCGTCAACATGGATCTGAACGACGAGGCCTGGACGGTGGTCAAGGGCACGCCCGGCGTGACCGCGTTCGTCGGCGCCGGCGCCAAGCCGTCGCCGCTCTCGACCGGCCGAGGTCGACCGGATCCTCCACGCGGGCGGCGCCGCCGGCGCACCTGCGGCCAGGGCGCAGGTCGAGTTCTCGCTCGGCGAGTCGGTGAAGGTGACCTCCGGCCCGCTCTCCGACTTCGACGGCGAGATCGTCGACGTCAACGCCGACGCGCAGAAGCTCAAGGTGCTCGTGGACATCTTCGAGCGGCAGGTGCCGGTCGAGCTCGCGTTCGACCAGGTGAAGAAGATCGACTAGACGACAGATAGGAGGAGGCGCCAGGCGCCGCACGCACTCCGATGGCCAAGAAGGTCCTCACACTCATCAAGCTGCAGATCCCCGGCGGGCAGGCGAACCCCGCGCCGCCGGTCGGCCCCGCGCTGGGCCAGCACGGCGTCAACATCGTCGAGTTCACGAAGGCGTTCAACGCGCAGACCGCGCACGAGAACGGCCGCATCATCCCGGTCGAGATCACCGTCTTCGAGGACCGCTCGTTCACGTTCATCACGAAGACGCCGCCCGCGGCCGTGCTCATCAAGGAGGCGCTCGGGCTCGAGTCCGGCTCCGCCGAGCCGAACCGCAACAAGGTCGGCCGGCTCGTCCCAGGCGCAGCTCCGCTCGATCGCCGAGACGAAGATGCCCGACCTGAACGCGAACGACGTCGAGGCCGCGATGCTCGTCATCGCCGGCACCGCCCGCTCGATGGGCGTGGAGGTGGAGTCATGACTGGCGGCCTCTCCACCGGCAGCGGCCGCTTCAGGGTTCTTCGCTCTGCGTGGAGGAACGGCGGGGAGGTGGAGTGGTGAGCGCGCACGGGAAGCGGTACAACGAGGCGCGCGCGTCGATCGACCGCGAGAAGCTCTACGCGCCGGCCGAGGCGGTCGCGACGCTCAAGGGCTGCCCCGGACGCGAAGTTCGACGAGACCGTCGAGGTGCACTTCCGCCTCGGGCTCAACGTCCGCCACGCGGACGAGCAGCTCCGCGGCACGATCATGCTCCCGCACGGCACCGGCCGCGCGATGCGCGTCGCCGTGTTCGCCGAGGGCGACAAGGCGCGCGAGGCGCAGGAGGCGGGCGCGGACGTCGTCGGCTCGGCCGACCTCGCCGCGAAGATCGAGGGCGGCTTCCTCGAGTTCGACGTCGCGATCGCGACGCCGGACCAGATGGGCAACGTCGGCAAGCTCGGCCGGGTGCTCGGGCCGCGCGGCCTGATGCCGAACCCGAAGACGGGCACCGTGACGTTCGACATCGCCAAGGCCGTCTCCGACGCCAAGGCCGGCAAGCTCGAGTACCGCACCGACCGCGGGGCGAACGTCCACCTGCCGATCGGCAAGAAGAGCTTCGGCGAGAAGCAGCTGCTCGAGAACTACGCCGTCGTCCTCGAGGAGATCGTCCGCGCGAAGCCCGCCGCCGCAAAGGGCCGCTACATCAAGGGCATCACGCTGACGACCACGATGGGCCCGGGGATCCACGTCGACCCGTCCCGGACGCGTGACATCGTCGAGACCGACGGACGCGGCCTCGGCCGGCAGGAGGCTGCTACCGTCTGACCGCACACATCCGACCAGGAACCGCCGAAGACAGCCGGCAGCCCGCGGGGCGGAGGTCCGGCCGAGGGAGGTCAGGAGCGCGTCGCGGGCGGTACGCCTGCGTCCCTGGGCCCACCTCACGAGGTGGGCCTCGTCGTTTCCGGAAGGAACGGAGGAAACCGACATGCAGAGAACAGAGAAGGAACAGGTCGTCGCCGAGCTCGCCGAGCAGCTGCGCTCGACCGAGTCGCTCATCGTCGCCGACTACCGCGGGCTGACGAACGCGCAGCTCGAGGAGCTCCGCGGGAAGCTGCGCTGGCAGCGGCGCGCGGCTGCCAGGTCGTCAAGAACACGCTGACGCGCCGTGCGGCGCAGGAGGCCGGCGCCGAGGCGATGCTCGCGATGCTCGAGGGCCCGACGGCGATCGCGTTCGTCGAAGCGGACGGCGACCCCGTCGCGGTCGCGAAGGCGCTCTCCGACACCGCGAAGGAGACCAAGGTCCTCGCGCTTCGCGGCGGGACGCTCTCCGGCCGCACGATCTCGGGCGCCGACGTCGAGGAGCTCGCAAAGCTCCCGGCGCCGGAGGTGGTCAAGGGCCAGCTCGTCGGCGCCATCGTCGCACCGCTCACCCAGCTCGCCGCGCTGCTCGCGGCCCCGCTCCGCGACCTCGTCGGCCTCATCGACGCGCGGATCGCGCAGCTCGGAGGAGGGCGGCGACACGTCGGCAGCCTCGGCTCTCGAGGAGGCGCCGTCCGAGGCCGAGCCCTCAGCGCAGGCGAGACGTCGAGCCGGAGGCCGTCGAAGCCTGCCGGCGAGGCGGCCGAGGGAGACACGCCGAGGCGATCCGAGCCCGGGGCAGGTGCGACCCGAGGACTGCCGAGAACGCCGATCACCGGAACCCAGGAGGAGTAGGAGATGGCAACGGACACCGCCAAGGTGCTCGAGACGCTCGGCAACATGACCGTGCTCGAGCTCGTGGACCTCAAGAAGGCGATCGAGGAAGAGTGGGGCGTGACCGCCGCCGCGCCGGTCGCGGTCGCCGCGGCGCCGGGCGCCGCGGCCGCAGGAGACGGCGCCGCGGCCGCGGAGGAGAAGGACTCCTTCGACGTCGTGCTCACCGCCGCCGGCGACAAGAAGATCCAGGTGATCAAGGTCGTCCGCGCGGCGACGGGCCTCGGCCTCAAGGAGGCGAAGGACCTCGTCGACGGTGCGCCGGGCAACGTCAAGGAGGCGCTCGCCAAGGACGAGGCCGAGAAGCTGAAGGCGGAGCTCGAGGAGGCTGGAGCGTCGGTCGAGCTCAAGTAGGGAGCTCGGGCAGTAGAGGAGTCGCGGGGGAACCCTGGGTTCCCCCGCGGGTCTGCAAGGCGGAGCTCGACGAGGTTGGAGCATCGGTCGAGCTCGAGGAGACGGCGCTTCCTGCCGCGTCGGGGGCACGACCGCGGGCGCGGCGACGGCGGCCCGCGGTGCTATACTGGGCTTCGGACAGTTCCGCCGCCCCTTCCGGGTTGCGGCGGAGCATGCGTGTCCGCTATTCTTTGCTGTTCCGCTTCGAGCCTGGCTCTCACTCTGCCCGTCCTCATCACTATCACTGACCGCCGTACGTAAGGGAGGCTGTTCTTGAGCAGCACCGCAGTCGCGCCGCGCGCGCGCAAGACGTTTTCGCGCCTGAAGCACGTCCTCGACCTCCCCAACCTCATCGACATCCAGAAGGCCTCCTTCCAGTGGTTCCTGGACGAGGGGCTCCGGGAGACGATCGACGACATCTCGCCGATCACCGACTACACGGGCACCCTGGCCGTCGAGTTCGGGGACTACGAGTTCGGCCCATCGCAGCACACGATCTCAGAGTGCCGCGAGAAGGACCTGACGTACCAGGCGCCGCTCTCGATGACCGTCCGCTTCGTCAACACGGAGACGGGCGAGATCCGCGAGCAGCGGGTCTTCATGGGCGACTTCCCGATGATGACCGAGCACGGCACGTTCATCATCAACGGCACCGAGCGCGTCATCGTCACGCAGCTCGTCCGCTCGCCCGGCGCCTACCTGATGGAGCCGAAGGACGCGACCAAGCAGGTCTTCACGGCGAACCTGATGCCTTCCCGAGGCTCGTGGCTCGAGCTCGAGATCGACAAGAAGGGCATCGTCTACGCCCGCATCGACCGGAAGCGCAAGCTCCCGATCACGACTCTGCTCCGCGCGCTCCCGACCGAGGACCCGACCACCGGGTTCGAGCTCGACACGTCGACGAACGAGGCCATCCTTTCCCTGTTCGACGAGTCGACGCGGGCCTACATCCAGAACACGCTCGAGAAGGACCCCTCGACCCGCGAGGAGGAGGCCCTGATCGAGGTGTTCAAGAAGCAGCGTCCGGGTGAGCCCCCGACGCTCGACAACGCGCGCAACCTCCTGCGCTCGCTGTTCTTCGACCCCAAGCGCTACGACCTCACGAAGGTCGGCCGCTACAAGCTGAACCAGCGCCTCGGCGTCGACGTCGGCGAAGACGTCCGCGTCCTCACGACCCAGGACATCATCGCCCTCGTCCGCAAGCTCGTCGACCTGCCGGCCCGGCTCGGCGTGCTCGAGGACTCGAAGGACTTCGCCGCGGAGGCCGCGGTCATCTCGCGCGAGCCGATCCGCGGCGAGCTGGACGAGTACGAGCACTTCGGCAACCGGCGGCTCCGCACCACGGGAGAGCTGATCCAGGAGGCGTTCCGCGTCGGCCTCTACCGCATGGAGCGCGTCGTGCGCGAGCGGATGACGACCGAGGACGTCGACACGATCACCCCGCAGACGATCATCAACATCCGCCCGGTCGTCGCGGCGCTGAAGGAGTTCTTCGGCTCCTCGCAGCTGTCGCAGTTCATGGACCAGACGAACTCGCTCGCGGGCCTCACGCACCGGCGCCGCCTCTCGGCGCTCGGGGCAGGAGGGCTGACGCGCGAGCGCGCACCGATCGAGGTGCGCGACGTCCACCCGACGCACTACGGCCGGATGTGCCCGATCGAGACCCCCGAGGGCCCGAACATCGGCCTGATCGGCGCGCTCGCGTCCTATGCGACCGTGTCCGAGTTCGGCTTCATCCAGACGCCGTACCGGGTGGTGTCGAAGGCGAAGGTCTCCGACGAGATCATCTACCTCGACGCCGCCCAGGAGGCGCAGTACACGATCGCCCAGGCGTCCGAGCCGGTCGACCCGAAGACGGGCAGGTTCGTCAACGAGCAGGTGCTCTGCCGCTCGTCCGCGGGCGAGGCCGTGATCGCACGGGCCGATCAGGTCGACTACATGGACGTGTCGCCGGCCCAGATCGTCTCCGTCGCGACGGCGCTGATCCCGTTCCTCGAGCACAACGACGCGAACCGCGCGCTGATGGGCGCGAACATGCAGCGGCAGGCGGTGCCGCTGATGATCCCGCAGGCGCCGCTCGTCGGCACGGGGCTCGAGTACCGCGCCGCCGTCGACACGGGAGACGTCGTGCTCGCGCGGAATTCCGGCACGGTGATCGACGTCGACGCCGAGCGGATCGTCGTCGAGGGCAAGGGCACCCGCGACGAGTACCCGCTGACGAAGTTCATGCGCTCGAACCAGGGCACGCTCATCCACCAGAAGCCGGTGGTCGGGCTCGGCGACACGGTCGCGAAGGGCGAGGTCCTCGCGGACGGCGCCGCGACCGACCGCGGCGAGCTCGCGCTCGGCGCCAACCTGCTGGTCGCGTTCATGCCGTTCGAGGGTTACAACTTCGAGGACGCGATCGTGCTCTCCGAGCGGCTCGTCAAGGACGACGTCCTGAGCTCGATCCACATCCACGAGTACGAGATCGACGCCCGCTCGACCAAGCTCGGCGACGAGGAGATCACGCGCGACATCCCGAACCGCTCGGAGGAGTCGCTCGCCAACCTCGACGAGCGCGGCGTCGTCCGCATCGGCGCCGAGGTGGGCTCCGGCGACCTGCTCGTCGGCAAGGTCACGCCGAAGGGCGAGACCGAGCTGACCGCCGAGGAGAAGCTGATCCGCGCGATCTTCAAGGAGAAGGCGCGCGAGGTCCGCGACACGTCGCTCAAGGTCCCGCACGGCGAGGGCGGCAAGGTGATCGGCGTGAAGACGTTCTCGCGCGACGCCGGGGACGATCTGCCGCCGGGTGTGAACGAGCTCGTCCGGGTGTTCGTCGCGAAGAAGCGCAAGATCGCCGAGGGCGACAAGCTCGCGGGGCGCCACGGCAACAAGGGCGTCATCTCGAAGATCGTCCCCGAAGAGGACATGCCGTTCCTCGAGGACGGCCGCGCGGTGGACGTGGTCCTGAACCCGCTCGGCGTGCCGAGCCGGATGAACATCGGCCAGATCCTCGAGACCCATCTCGGCTGGGCGGCGGCGCACGGCGTGTTCGCCGAGGGCGAGCCCGTCAACGAGCGCGCACCGATCAACGCGCCCGATCCGCGCGCGGTCGCGACACCCGTGTTCGACGGCGCCACGGAGGCGGACGTCGACGAGGCGCTGAGCGCGTGGGCGAAGCAGAGCGACACGATCGCGATGAACGTCGACGACAGCCGGGTCGAGGGCCGCCGCTGCTCCGGCAAGGTGCAGCTCTTCGACGGCAAGTCGGGCGAGCCCTTCGAGCAGAAGGTGACCGTCGGCTACATGTACATCCTCAAGCTGCTCCACCTGGTCGACGACAAGATCCACGCCCGCTCGACCGGCCCGTACTCGCTCGTCACGCAGCAGCCCCTGGGCGGCAAGGCCCAGTTCGGCGGCCAGCGCTTCGGCGAGATGGAGGTGTGGGCGCTCGAGGCGTACGGCGCCGCGTACACCCTCCAGGAGATGCTCACGATCAAGTCCGACGACACGATCGGCCGCGTCAAGGCGTACGAGGCGATCGTCAAGGGCGAGAACATCGCCGAGCCGTCGATCCCCGAGTCGTTCAAGGTGCTGCTCAAGGAGATGCAGTCACTGTCGCTCGACGTGCACGTGCTCTCGGACGAGGGCCGCGAGGTCGAGGTGCGCGAGGAGGACGACGAGCTGCTCCGCGCAGCGGAGGAGCTCGGCATCGACCTCTCGCCCGCGAGCGTGCGCGGGATGGCCGGCGAGCCGACGGCCCAGGCCGTCGAGGAGGGCGCGCCGGAGGAGGGCGACGACCAGTCGCTCGCCTCGGACGAGAACCTCGAGGAGGAGCCAGCCGAGGAGGAGCTCGCGCTGCCTGCCGACCTCGAGGTGGAGGACTGAGGGAGCGCGCCGCGCGCTTCCTCTGAGACAAGGGACAAATTGCGAACGGGAGGGCCCTCTTTCGGGGGGAGCTCTCCGAAGGAGACATCCTCTTGGCGCAGATCGACATCAACGACTTCGACGCGATCCGGATCGGTCTGGCTTCGCCGAAGCAGATCCGTGACTGGTCGATGGGCGAGGTCACCAAGCCGGAGACCATCAACTATCGCACCCTGAAGCCCGAGCGGGACGGACTGTTCTGCGAGCGCATCTTCGGTCCCACGAAGGACTGGGAGTGCTACTGCGGCAAGTACAAGCGCGTTCGCTACAAGGGGATCATCTGTGAGCGCTGCGGCGTCGAGGTGACGCGCCAGAAGGTGCGGCGCGAGCGCATGGGGCACATCGACCTCGCTGCTCCGGTGTCGCACATCTGGTTCTTCAAGGGCGTCCCGAGCCGGATCGGGTACCTCCTCGACATCGCACCGCGCGAGCTCGAGAAGGTCCTCTACTTCGCCGCCTCGATCGTGACCGGCGTCGACCAGGAGAAGCGCGCTGCCGACCTCGCCGACCTCGAGGACAAGGTGCGCGGCGAGTCCGAGCAGATCTACGTCGACCGCGACGAGCAGCTCTCGGCGCTCGACGACCGCCTCAAGCGCCGCCGCGACTACCTCGCCGCGGGCAAGGACAAGGGGTTCGACGAGGACGACGAGTTCTGGGCCCGCGGGCTCTCCAACTGGGCCGAGGACCAGGCGATGCCCTCGCTCGAGGAGGCGCGCACGCTGGCGGGCGGGATCTTCCCCGACCTCGCCAAGAACGTCGCCGGCGAGGACCCGAAGCGCCTCCGCGAGCTCGTCCGCCAGACCGCGACGCGCGACGACCGCCGGCTGGCTCCGCGCGAGATCGAGTCCGTCGGGACCGCGGCCCAGGAGATCCGCGCCGCCCTCGATCCGCTCCGCGCGGAGCTCGAGAAGGCGTCGGGCGCGAAGAAGGGCGCGATCACGAAGCACATCCACAAGCTGCTCGACCAGCTGCTCTCGGGCGACGAGCTGACCGGCGACGACGCCGAGCTCGCCGCGTCGATCGACGCGAAGAACCTCGAGCGCGCGCGTGAGACCGGCAACGGCCTCCTCCGCGACGTGCTCGAGCAGGCGGATGCCGACGCCGGGCCCGAGCAGGTGCGGGAGCTCGCCTACGACCTCTGCCTGGTCGAGGGGGCTCGCAAGGAGGACCTCGAGGCCGTGCAGCTGTGGGCCACGAAGGTCAAGGAGATGGTCGCGGACATCGAGAGCCGCCGCGAGGACACGCGGGAGGCGGCGGTCGAGGGTGTCCGCCGGCTCGAGGACACGTGGAAGCTCTTCCGCGAGCTCGACGTCAAGCAGGTCGTCAACGACGAGCAGCTCTTCCGCGAGCTGAAGGACCGCTTCGGGTCGCCCTACGGGTTCGGCGTGTACTTCCGCGGCGGGATGGGCGCGGAGGCGATCCGCGAGCTGCTCCGCGACCTCGACCTGGAGCAGGAGTCGCTCATGCTGCGCGACACGATCAAGACCTCGAAGGGTCAGAAGCAGCAGCGCGCGATCAAGCGCCTCAAGGTCGTCCAGGCGTTCATCACGTCGGAGAACAAGCCCGAGTGGATGGTGCTCGAGGCCGTCCCGGTGATCCCGCCGGAGCTCCGCCCCATGGTGCAGCTCGACGGCGGCCGCTTCGCCACGAGCGACCTCAACGACCTCTACCGGCGCGTGATCAACCGCAACAACCGCCTGAAGCGGCTGCTCGACCTCGGTGCGCCCGAGATCATCGTCAACAACGAGAAGCGGATGCTCCAGGAGGCGGTCGACGCGCTGTTCGACAACGGCCGCCGCGGGCGTGCCGTGACGGGGCCGGGCAACCGGCCGCTCAAGTCGCTCTCCGACATGCTCAAGGGCAAGCAGGGCCGCTTCCGCCAGAACCTGCTCGGGAAGCGCGTCGACTACTCGGGCCGGTCGGTGATCGTCGCCGGGCCGAACCTCAAGCTGCACCAGTGTGGGCTGCCGAAGCTGATGGCGCTCGAGCTCTTCAAGCCGTTCATCATGAGCCGGCTCGTCGAGCGGAAGTCGGTCCAGAACATCAAGGCGGCGAAGAAGCACGTCGAGTCGATGGTCCCGGAGGTCTGGGACGTGCTCGAGGAGGTCATCGCCGAGCACCCGGTGCTGCTCAACCGGGCGCCGACGCTCCACCGCCTCGGCATCCAGGCGTTCGAGCCCGTGCTCGTCGAGGGCAAGGCGATCCAGGTCCACCCGCTCGTCTGCCACGCGTTCAACGCCGACTTCGACGGCGACCAGATGGCGGTCCACCTGCCGCTCTCCGCCGAGGCGCAGGCGGAGGCTCGCATCCTCATGCTCTCGTCGAACAACATCCTCTCGCCGGCGCACGGGCGGCCGCTCGCGACGCCGACGCAGGACATGGTGCTCGGCGCGTACTACCTGACCTACTGCGCCCACGACCTCGCGGCAACCACGTCCGACGCCCTCGCGAAGGAGCTCGGCGTCGACGGGCTGCGACGGTTCGCGAGCGAGGAGCAGGTCGAGTTCGCCCTCGAGGATCCGCGGGACGCGATCTCGCTCCAGGAGCCGATCGAGTACCGACGGCGCGACGAGGTGCGGCTCACGACCCCCGGTCGCGTCATCTTCGAGTCCGAGCTCGAGCGCTCCCTCGGGGACGCGGTCGTGGACGGCCTGCACGAGTCGCTCGTCGTCGACCGTCCGCTGACGAAGCGCGAGCTCGACGCGCTCATCGACAAGCTGGTCGGCGAGTACGGCGCGTACGCGGTGGCCACCGTGCTCGACACGATCAAGAGCCTGGCGTTCCGCTACGCGACGCGCGCAGGGATCACCGTGTCGAAGAACGACATCGTGATCCCGCCGTCGAAGGAGCGGATCCTCGCCGGGTACGAGGACCAGGTGGCGAAGATCGAGCAGGAGTACGAGCGCGGCCTGATGACCGAGGAGGAGCGGAAGGAGCGCGTGGTCGCGGTGTGGACGGAGGCGACCGACGAGGTCGCCGACGCCATGAAGGACAACCTGCACCAGACGAACTCGATCTTCATGATGGCCAACTCCGGCGCCCGGGGGTCGTTCAACCAGATCCGCCAGCTCGCCGGCATGCGCGGCCTGATGGCCAACCCGAAGGGCGAGATCATCGAGCGCCCGATCAAGGCCAACTTCATGGAGGGCCTCTCGGTGCTCGAGTACTTCATCTCGACCCACGGCGCCCGCAAGGGCCTCGCGGACACGGCGCTCCGTACCGCGGACTCGGGCTACCTCACGCGGCGCCTCGTCGACGTGTCGCAGGACGTGATCATCCGCGAGGAGGACTGCGGCACCTCCGACCACGTCGAGCTCCCGGCGATCCTCGACGGACAGGTCAACCCGAGCGCGGCCGGCCGCGTGCTCGCCGCCGACGTCCGCAAGCCGCTCAAGGACGGGAAGCCGGGCAAGACGGTCCTCGCGGAGAGGGGCGAGCTGCTGACCAAGCCGCGACTGCGCGAGATCGTCGAGCAGCTCGAGGAGGCGGGCGAGACGGCCGTCCTCCCTCTTCGCACGGTGCTCAAGTGCCGCAGCGAGGTGGGGGTGTGCCGTGCCTGCTACGGGACGTTCCTGGCCACCGGCGACATGTGCGAGATCGGCGATGCCGTCGGCATCGTCGCGGCGCAGTCGATCGGCGAGCCGGGAACCCAGCTCACGATGCGGACGTTCCACACGGGCGGCGTGGCCGGCGCCGACATCACGCACGGTCTGCCGCGCGTCGTCGAGATCTTCGAGGCGCGAAACCCGAAGGGCGCGGCGACGCTCGCCGAGGTCGGCGGCAAGGTCTCGGTGGAGGAGCAGGAGCGGACGGTGCTCGTCACCGTCACGCCGACCGCGCTCGACGACAGCGGCGAGCCGCTGCCGGTCAAGGAGTACTCGTTCCCACGCCGGACACGGCTGCTCGTCCGCACCGGCGACACGGTCGAGCAGGGCGCCCCCCTCAACGAGGGCTCCCGGAACCCCGCCGACATGCTCGAGCTGCACACGAGGGCCGGGCGGGGCTCGACCCCGACCGAGCTCTATCTCGTCGGCGAGGTGCAGAAGGTCTACAAGTCGCAGGGCGTCGACATCCACGACAAGCACATCGAGCTCATCGTCCGCCAGATGATGAAGAAGGTGCGCGTGGAGACCCCGGGCGACACCGAGCTCCTGCCCGGCCAGCTCGCGGACAAGGTCGTGCTCGAGCGGGCGAACGACGCGGCACGGGCCGGCAAGGGCGAGGAGGCGACCTTCGAGCCGCTCATCCTCGGCATCACGAAGGCCTCGCTGGCCACGGAGTCCTTCCTCTCGGCGGCCTCGTTCCAGGAGACCACGAAGGTTCTCACGGACGCGTCGATCGAGGGCAAGGTCGACCGGCTGCTCGGGCTGAAGGAGAACGTCATCATCGGGAAGCTGATCCCGGCGGCGACCGGGCTCAAGAAGTACCGCGGGATCGAGATCGAGCCGTCCGAGCCGCTGCCCGCGGCGATGTTCGGGCCCGGCACGGATGCCGAGCTGCTCGCGGCGCTCGAGGAGATCGGCGAGGGCGAGGGGCTCGACCTCGCATCGCTCGGCCTCGGCTACGAGGACGAGCTGCCCGAGCTGCCCGAGCCGCCCGAGCCGACGGACGAGGCGTAGGACACCGCTCGGGGGGCGGGCACCGCACGGTGCCCGCCCCCCGACGCGCACCGTCGGTCAATCGTCTCCCGGGCCCGGCGCGACCGACTCCGGCCCCAACAGCCGGGTCGCGAGCTCGACCGCGTCCTCGCCCGATTCGAGCTCGACCGCACGGCCGGACGACGAGCACTGTGTCTCGATGCGCGCGAGCACGCCGAGGGCGTCGGCGCGGCCGAGACCGGGGAGGACGAGCGCGACCGCCCGCGGTCCGACCGCGAAGACCGCAACGTCGGCCACGGAGCGTGCCGCGTGCGCCAGCTCGGTCGCATCGCCCGCGCCTGCCCGGACGACGGCCGCGGACAGCCGCCGACCCTCCGCCCGGGCGTCTGCGACGCCTTCGGCCAGCGCGTGCACGAGCCCGGCGCGACCGGGCAGCTCGGTGTCGACGAGCGGGACAGGGGCGGATCCGTTCGGAGGAGCGGGGACGGTGTCGTACGAGCGGATGCTCAGCTCGCCGAGCGAGGAGACCGCCGCGTCGATGCGCTCGGCGACTTCCGCGAGCGCAGCGGCCCGCCGCTCGGCCCTCGCGACACTCCGGCGGCGCGCCACGGACGCGAGCACGAGCACCACGAGTGCCGCGCATGCGAGGACGACTGCGATCGCGAAGCCCATGCTCCCGAGTATCGTCCTCGGGGCCCCGGACACATCAGCCCTCGACGACGATCTCCCCCGGGCTGATCTCGTGGAGTGTGCCGGTCGTCTCTCGGGCGGTCGGCGTCCGGCCCAGACGGCCGACCCGCGCCGACCTCGCTTGGCCTCGGCGAGCGCGGCTTCGGCCCGCGCCACGAAGGAGTCGACGTCGTCCCGGTGCACGAGCTCGGCGATCCCGCCGGAGACCGAGACGACGCCGGCCTCGCCGATCGGGTGCTCGGCGAGCTCGCTCCGAAACGCGTCGAAGAGCTGGGACGCGTCGCCGCCCTCGGAGCCCGGACGGACGACCGCGAACCTGCCGCCTCCGAGCCGGAAGGCGTAGTCGAGACGGTGGACGACGGCCCGCAGCCGTTGCGCCACGCTCGAGCAGGACGCCGTCGGCTGCGAGGATCCCGATCCGGGCGTTCAGCCACGTGAGGCGATCGATGTCCATCACGAGCAGCGTGAGCGGGTGGTGCGCGAGGCGGGCGCGGAGGATCTCCCGCTCGATGACCGCGGCGAACGACTGGCGGTCGAGGAGGTTCGTGAGCAGGTCGAGCTCGGGCACGACATCCGACTCGCGGAGGTTGAGGGCGCGCGAGATCGGCGGCCGCGCGGTCTGCACGAGCGCCTCGAGGCCGTCGACGTCCTCCTCGCTGAAGCGCCGCGCCGCGGTCGCGCGTGAGGACGCCGAGCAGGCTCTGTGCCTCGTCCTCGGCGAGGAGCGGCATGACGAGCCCTCCGCGCACCGGCTGCTCCCCCTCGGGCGCGACGAGGTCACCCGCGAACGCAACCTCGATCGCCCGCGCTCCGCGGTAGTCGGGGAAGCCCATGCGCGCGATGTGGTTCGTCTCGGACTCCGACAGCCCCACCGTCGCGACGATCGGCGTGCCCTTGCCGCCCGTCACCAGCGCGATCGCGCCGTCCGCCGCCGTCCGCTCGCGCGCCATCTCGAGCGCCCTGCACCATCGGCTCGGGATCGTCCTCGAGCTCGAGCGTGGTGACCGGGCGCGACGTCTGGAACGCCGTGAGCGCGTCGTTGAGCGTCTGCGCAAAGCCTGCGAGGCGGTCGTCGTAGCGGCGCAGCATCGACGGCCGTGACGTCGGCGTTGCGGGCGAGCAGCCTGCGGATGCGCGAGGACGAACAGGACGATGGAGAGAGCGGCGAGGACGATCGCCGCGACGGCGATCCAGGTCGTCATCTCGCACCGCGCCGTCGCGAGCCGGGCACGCGTCCCTCCATCGAGCTAACCCTACAGAGGGGGGTGGCTGGTACGGCCTCGCCTCGCCGGTGCCGTCGGGGCCGGGGGCTATCCTCGCGCGGGTGGGGACGACCCGCGTCGCATCTCGTCGCGCTCGACCCGCCCGACGACTCCCGTGCGGCGGCGGCCCTCGAGGCGTCGCCGGGTGTCCCCGTCCCCCTGCCCGCCCTCGATCTGCCACGGGCACGCCGGCCCAGCTGGGCGACGCTCGCCGCACTCGCCGCGGGCTGCGGGGTGGCCGCGATCCTGCTCGGCGTGTGGGCGCTGGTCGCGACGGTGCGCTCCGACGACGTCGCCGCCCCGGACGCGACCGTCGCGGCTGCGCTCGCGGTGCTCACCGACGCGCGCGCCGAGCGCCTCCCTCTGCGCGGCTCCGTGGGACGCATCACGCTCGTCGTCGGCAGGGACGACCGGGCCGTCCTCGCGCTCGACGGCCTCGGCCGTGCCCCGGAGGGCAGCGTCTACGCGGCCTGGCTCGTCCCGCGCGCGTCGGCGACGCCGCTTCGCATCGCGGCGTTCACGGGCGCGGACCGCGCCGTCCAGCTCGGGCGAGCGGTGCCGCGCGGCGCGCGTGTCGGCGTGACGCTCGAGCGCGCGCCTCCGCCCGAGCGTCCCTCGCGGCCGCTCCGCCTCGTTGCCGTCCGCGGCTGAGGGCCGGGCGAAGCCCGACTACTCGGACGCGACGCTCGCGCGGTCCTTCCCGAGCTCCTTCGCGTGGTAGAGCGCCGAGTCGGCCCGCTCGAACAGGCCCGCCGCCGTCTCGCCGTGGCGGAGCTCGGCGATCCCCGCCGAGACCCTCACACGGCCTCCACCGGGCACCGGCATGGACGCGACGGCATCGTGCATCCGCTGGAAGAGCTGGGTCGCGTCGTCGGCGGTCGACTCCGGCATGATCACCGCGAACTCGTCGCCTCCGACGCGGCACCCGACGTCGACCGACCGGATCTCGTTGCGGAGCCGCTCGGCCACCTGCGCGAGCACGGCGTCCCCGGCGAGGTGCCCGATCCGGTCGTTGACGGCCTTGAAGTCGTCCAGGTCGAGGATGAGGAGCGCGAGACGGCGGTCGTAGCGCTGCGCGCGGAGCGCCTCGCGGCGCAGCGTCTCGTGGAAGTAGCGCTGGTTGAAGAAGCCGGTCAGGGCGTCGGTCTCCGCCATCTGGCGGGCCTCGCGGTAGCGACGGGCGTTCTCGATCGCGGGGATGCAGGTCGCGGCGATCTGCTCGATCGCGCCGAGCCGATCCGGGGGCGGCTCGTAGCCGGGCGTCCGCCAGAAGAGCGCGAGCGTGCCGAGCGCGGTCCCGTCACGACTCACGAGCGGGACGAACAACCCGCCCCGGACGAGGTGCGTGTCCGCCGCGTCCGCGGCGCCGTAGCGGTAGCTGACGGTGATCGGACCGGGCGGCAACGCGCCGCCCGCACCCGACGACGGCGGGTTTGCCGCCTCCTCGGGCGTGAGGCCGCGGGTCGCCGTCGTGGTCTGGCCGGCGCCCTCGTCGAGCGCCACCATCGCGGCGTCGAAGCCCGGCACCTCGAGTGCCGCGTCGAGCACCCGGTCGAGCAGCTCGTCGAACTCGATCGAGGTGCCGAGATCGCTCAGGAACCGGTTGCGCTTGCTCTCCCGCTCGGCGCGCTCGAGCGCCTCGGAGAGGTCCCGCCCCAGGTCGTCCATGCGCGTCCGCATCTCGTCGACGGCCTGGACGAGCCGGTCGTCGCGCGGCGACGCGGGCTTCCGGCGTGTCGAGCAGGACCGCGAGCCCACCGACGCCGATGAGGGCTGCCGCCGCGAGTATCAGGATGATGGTCGTTCCGCTCGAGATGCCGCTCCCCAACCTTCCCCGCCCGCAATGTAATAGGCATCGTCCCGTTCGGCCATCCTCGTCCGGGCGCCGTCCTTCCCGCGAGGACGGGCGTGTCGTACGCTGCGACCGCGGCCCATGACGAACAGCGCCTCAGACGATCCGCGCGTTGTCGAGCTGACGCGGACGCTCGACGAGCTGCAACGTCGGCAGGAGGCGGTCGCGAACATCCTTCGGTCACTGAGCCAGGGGCGTTTTCAACTCCAGCCCGTGCTCGATGAGATCGTCGAGGCCGCGATACGACTCTGCCGGTCGGACTCCTGCCTGCTCTGGCTCTCCCGCGGAGACGTGTTCGACCTGCGGGCGAGCTTCGCAGCGCCGGCTGAGATCGTCGAGTACGAGCGCCTCCATCCGGCGAGCCGCGATCCGCGCACCTTGGTCGGAAGAGTCGCGCTGGCCGGTGAACCCGTCCACATCACCGATATCTACGCCGACCCCGACTACTCGTTCCCCGCCGTCGAGCTCGGCGCGTACAGGACGCTGCTGGGGCTTCCCGTGCTCGTCGACGACGAGCTGGCCGGACTGATCGGCATCGCCCGTGAGGAGGTCAGGCCGTTCGACCAGGGGGAGATCGATCTCATGGTGACGTTCGCGGACCAGAGCGCGATCGCGATCGGCAACGCCCGCCTCTTCGAGACCGTCGAACGGCAGCGGACAGAGCTCTCGCGGTTCGTCTCTCCCGAGGTGGCGGCGCTGATCTCGAGTGAAGACGGTGGGCGTCTCCTGGCCGGGCACCGCGCGTACATCACCGTCGTCTACTTCGACCTTCGCGGGTTCACCTCGTTCGTCGAGACCGCCGAGCCCGAGGAGCTGATCGACGTCGTCCGTGAGTACCACTCGGTCGCGGGCGAGCTCGTCACCGCCCACCGTGGGACGCTCGAGCATTTTGCGGGAGACGGTCTGATGGTGTTCTTCAACGATCCCGTCCCTCTCCCCGAGCACGAGCTCCAGGCCGCGCGGCTCGCGATCGACATGCGCGAGCGAGTCGGTGAGCTCGCGGCCGGGTGGCGCAGGCGAGGGTACGAGCTGGGGCTCGGCGCCGGGATCGCGGTCGGCTACGCCACGCTCGGCCGGATCGGGTTCGAGGGGAGGTACGACTACGGAGCGCTCGGCAACGTCACGAACCTCGCGGCCAGGCTCAGCGACGAGGCCTCGGCGGGTCAGATCTTGCTGAGCCAGCGGGCGTACGCCGCGCTCGACGGACGCGTCGATGCCGAGCCGGTCGCACCGTCGCGGATCAAGGGCATCTCTCGACCGGTCCAGGCGTTCGAGCTCGTCCGCGTCCTCGACACCTGAGCGGCTGGGCTGCGTGCAGCGACGCGTCCGCGCGGCTTCCGCTACCATTGCCGATCCTGGACGGCGGGGCGTCGTGCCTGCCGGCCGTTTCCGTGCGAGAGAACCTTCGATCGACTTCGAGGAGCAGCGTGCCCACCGTCAACCAGCTCGTCCGCAAGGGTCGCAAGTCGCCCAAGGCGAAGGTCAAGACCCCCGCGCTTCGCGGCGCGCCGCAGAAGCGGGGCGTGTGCACGCGTGTCTACACGACCACGCCGAAGAAGCCGAACTCCGCGCTGCGCAAGGTCGCGCGCGTCAAGCTGACGAACCAGATGGAGGTCGGCGCTTACATCCCGGGCGAGGGGCACAACCTCCAGGAGCACTCGGTCGTGCTGATCCGCGGGGGCCGCGTCAAGGACCTGCCGGGCTTCCGCTACAAGGTCATCCGCGGCGGGCTCGACACGTCCGGCGTCGCCGACCGGCGGCAGGGCCGCTCGAAGTACGGTGCCAAGAAGGGCGGCTCGTAATCCCGTGCCCCGCCGCGCAGAGATCCAGCCGCGCACCGTCGAGGCCGATCCCGTCTACGGGTCGGTGCTCGTCACGCAGCTCGTGAACCGCCTGATGGTCGACGGCAAGAAGTCGATCGCGGAGCGGGTCGTCTACGACGCGCTCGGGCAGGTCGCCGACAAGACCGGCAAGCCCGCGCTCGAGGCGCTCGACGCCGCCGTCAAGTCCGTGACACCGGTGCTCGAGGTCCGCTCCCGCCGCGTCGGGGGCGCGAACTACCAGGTGCCCGTCGAGGTGCCGCCGCGCCGCGGCCGCACGCTCGCGATCCGCTACCTCGTCACGTACGCGCGCGAGCGCCGCGAGAAGGGCATGGAGGCCAAGCTCGCCGGCGAGCTCTCCGACGCGATCGACCAGCAGGGCGGCGCGTTCAAGCGCAAGGACGACATGTACAGGATGGCGCAGGCGAACAAGGCCTTCGCGCACTACCGCTGGTGAGCCGACGATGACGACGACTGCAACACAGGTCGCGCTCGACCGCGTCCGGAACATCGGGATCATGGCCCACATCGACGCGGGCAAGACGACGACGACCGAGCGGATCCTCTACTACACCGGCCGCACGCACAAGCTCGGCGAGGTGCACGAGGGCGCGGCGACGATGGACTGGATGGCGCAGGAGCAGGAGCGCGGCATCACCATCACGTCGGCGGCGACGACGGCGTCGTGGCGCGACCATCGGATCAACATTATCGATACTCCCGGACACGTGGACTTCACCGTCGAGGTCGAGCGGTCGCTGCGGGTCCTCGACGGCGCGGTCGCCGTGTTCGACTCGGTCGCAGGCGTCCAGCCCCAGTCCGAGACGGTGTGGCGCCAGGCGGACCGGTACGGCGTGCCGCGCATCGCGTTCATCAACAAGATGGACCGCACCGGCGCCGACTTCGACGCCGCGGTCCAGTCGATGCGCGAGCGGCTCGGCGCGAACCCGGTGCCGATCCAGGTCCCGATCGGCCAGGAGGACGCCCACCGCGGCGTGGTCGACCTGGTCGAGATGAAGTCGATCGTCTACGAGGACGATCTCGGGCAGACGTTCACCGTCGGGGACATTCCCGCGGAGCTCGCCGACGCGGCGAACGAGGCCCACCACGCCTTGATCGACGCGATCGCCGAGCACGACGACGACCTCATGGAGGCGTATCTCTCGGACGAGGCGTCCGTGACGCCCGAGATGATCCGGCGCGCGCTCCGTGCGGGCACGCTCGCCGACGCCCTCACCCCGGTGCTGCTCGGCTCCGCCTTCAAGAACAAGGGCGTGCAGCCGCTCCTCGACGCAGTCGTCGACTACCTGCCGAGCCCCCTCGACGTCCCCGCCGTCCAGGGCACCGACCCGAAGACGGACGACGAGATCACCCGCCCGGCCTCCGAGGACGCGCCGTTCTCGGCGCTGGTCTTCAAGGTCATGTCCGATCCCTACGTCGGCAAGCTCACGTACTTCCGCGTGTACTCCGGCCACGTCAAGGCCGGCGACCGGGTCGTCAACACGACGAACGGGCGCACGGAGCGGATCGGCCGCATCCTCCAGATGCACGCGAACCACCGCGAGGAGCGCGAGGAGATCGGGGCGGGCGAGATCGCGGCGGCCGTCGGCCTCAAGCAGTCGACGACGGGCGACACGCTCGCCGTCGGGAGCGCGCCGATCGTGCTCGAGTCGATGACCTTCCCGGATCCCGTCATCTCGGTCGCGATCGAGCCGAAGACGAAGGGCGACCAGGACAAGCTCGGCCAGGGCCTTGCGCGCCTCGCCGAGGAGGATCCGACCTTCCGCGTGTCGACCGACGAGGAGACCGGGCAGACGCTCATCGCGGGGATGGGCGAGCTGCACCTCGAGATCATCGTCGACCGGCTGATGCGCGAGTTCAGGGTCGACGCCAACGTCGGGCGCCCGCAGGTCGCCTACCGCGAGACTGCCGCCCGCCCCGTCGAGAGCGTCCGGGGCCGATTCGTCCGCCAGACGGGCGGCTCCGGCCAGTACGGCGACGTGGTCATCAACCTGATCCCGCAGCAGCCGGGCGAGGGCTACGAGTTCGAGGACAAGATCGTCGGCGGGAAGATCCCGAAGGAGTACATCAAGCCGGTCGACGAGGGCATCCAGGAGGCGCTCGGCGCCGGCGTCCTCGCGGGCTACCCGGTCGTCGACGTCAAGGTGGAGCTCGTCGAGGGCTCGTACCACGACGTCGATTCGAGCGAGCGCGCGTTCAAGATCGCGGGCTCGATGGCCTTCAAGGAGGCGATGAAGCGGGCCAAGCCGAAGCTGCTCGAGCCGATGATGGCGGTCGAGGTCGTGACGCCGGAGGACTACCTCGGCGACGTCATGGGCAACCTCAACTCGCGCCGCGGCCGCGTCGAGCACCTCGAGCCGCTCGGCAACTCGCAGTCGATCAAGGCGAGCGTGCCGCTGTCGGAGATGTTCGGCTACGCCACCGACCTGCGGTCGATGACCCAGGGCCGCGCCACGTTCACCATGCAATTCGACCGGTACGAGGACGTGCCGGCCTCGATCGCCTCGACCATCGTCGAGTCGACCGAGACGACCTAGGCAACCAATCGACGCAGGTCTTCCCCCGGAGGAAAGGAACCATGGCCAAGCAGAAGTTCGAGCGCACCAAGCCGCACGTCAACGTCGGCACCATCGGTCACATCGACCACGGCAAGACGACCCTGACCGCGGCGATCACGAAGGTGCTCGCAGAGCAGGGAACGGGGACGGCAGCGCGCGACTTCGCCTCGATCGACGCCGCTCCCGAGGAGCGCCAGCGCGGCATCACGATCAACACCGCCCACGTCGAGTACGAGACCGCCAACCGGCACTACGCGCACGTCGACTGCCCCGGCCACGCGGACTACATCAAGAACATGATCACGGGCGCGGCCCAGATGGACGGGGCGATCCTCGTCGTCTCCGCCGCCGACGGCCCGATGCCGCAGACCCGCGAGCACATCCTCCTCGCGCGCCAGGTCGAGGTGCCCGCGATGGTGGTCGCGCTGAACAAGGCCGACATGGTCGACGACCCCGAGCTGCTCGAGCTCGTCGAGATGGAGGTGCGCGAGCTCCTCTCCAAGTACGAGTTCCCGGGCGACGACATCCCGATCGTCCAGGTGTCGGCGCTCAAGGCGCTCGAGGGCGACCCCGAGTGGACGGCGAAGATCCTCGAGCTCATGGAGGCCGTCGACTCGTACATCCCCGAGCCGACGCGCGACATCGACAAGCCGTTCCTGATGCCGATCGAGGACGTGTTCACGATCACCGGCCGCGGCACCGTCGTGACCGGGCGCATCGAGCAGGGCAAGATCGAGGTCGGCAACGAGGTCGAGATCGTGGGCATCCACGAGAAGGTCGAGAAGACCACGGTCACCGGGCTCGAGATGTTCCAGAAGATCCTCGACTTCGCCCAGGCCGGTGACAATGCGGGCGCGCTGCTCCGCGGCATCAAGCGCGAGGAGGTCGAGCGCGGCCAGGTGCTGGCGAAGCCCGGCTCGATCACGCCGCACACGCACTACAAGGCCGAGGTGTACGTCCTCTCCAAGGACGAGGGCGGACGCCACACGCCGTTCTTCAACGGCTACCGGCCGCAGTTCTACTTCCGCACGACGGACGTGACCGGCTCGATCAAGCTCCCGGAGGGTCAGGAGATGGTCATGCCCGGCGACAACACGAACATGGAGATCGAGCTGATCCAGCCGATCGCCATGGATCAGGGGCTCCGCTTCGCGATCCGCGAGGGCGGGCGCACCGTCGGCGCCGGCGTCGTGACGGAGATCGTCAAGTAGGGAGGGCTCACGCCCTCCCTCACTTCGAGAAACGAGCAGAACGAGATGGCGCAGCAGAAGATCAGGATCCGGCTCAAGGGCTACGACCACCAGCAGGTCGACCGCTCGGCGACCCAGATCGTCGAGACCGCCCAGCGCACCGGCGCCACCATCACGGGCCCCGTGCCCCTGCCCACCGAGAAGAACGTCTACTGCGTGATCCGCGGCCCCTTCATCGACAAGGACTCGCGCGAGCACTTCGAGGTGCGCACGCACAAGCGCCTGATCGACATCCACAGCCCCACGCCGCGCACGGTCGACTCGCTCATGCGCCTCGACCTCCCGGCCGGCGTCGACATCGAGATCAAGCTGTGAAGGGCATCCTCGGCAGGAAGGTCGGCATGACCCAGGTCTTCGACGAGGAGACCGGGAACGTCGAGGCCGTCACGGTGATCGAGGCCGGCCCGTGCCCCGTCGTCATGCTGCGCACGCAGCAGGCGGACGGCTACGACGCGTTCCAGCTCGCCTTCGACCCGGTCCGCGACCGCAAGCTCTCCAAGGGCGAGCTCGGCCACCTCCGCAAGGCGGGCGTGGGCGGGCACCGGCACCTCGTCGAGTTCCGGGGCGAGAGCGAGCACCAGGTGGGCGAGAGCGTCACCGTCGAGTCGTTCGAGCCGGGCGACCGCGTCAAGGTCTCCGGCACCTCGATCGGCAAGGGCTTCCAGGGCACCATCAAGCGTCACAACTTCTCGCGCGGCCCGATGAGCCACGGCTCGCACAACATCCGCAAGCCGGGCTCGGTCGGCGCGTCGGCCACGCCCTCCCGCGTGTTCAAGGGGAAGAAGATGGCGGGCCACATGGGTGCGCGGCGCGTGACGCAACTCGGGCTCGTCGTTCATCAGATCGACGCCGAACGCAACCTCCTGCTCGTCCGCGGCGCCGTCCCCGGCCCGAAGAGCGGGCTCGTCGAGATCCGGGGAGTCGAGGGCTGATGGCCGTCAAGGCGGAAGTGCTCGGTGGGAAGGGAGCCGACGTCACGCTCGACGCGGCGGTGTTCGAGGCCGACGTCAGGCCGCACCTCGTCCACGAGACGGTGCGGGCAGAGCTGAACGCGGCGCGCCGAGGCACGCGCGGCTCGAAGAGCCGCGGGCTCGTCTCGGGCGGCCGCGCCAAGCCGTGGCGCCAGAAGGGCACGGGCCGCGCCCGCCAGGGGACGATCCGCGCCCCGCAGTTCACGGGCGGCGGCGTCGCCTTCGCGCCCGGGCCGCGCAGCTTCGACGTGAAGGTGAACCGCAAGGCGCGGCGCGCGGCGCTGCGCGGCGCGCTCTCGAACCACGCGGCGAACGGGACGCTCGCCGTGCTCGACGCCGCCTCGTTCGAGGCCCCGTCGACGAAGCAGGCGAAGGGGGTGCTCGAGGGCTGGGGCAAGGAGACGCCCGTGCTGGTCGTCGCGCACGAGGACGAGGACGTGGTCGTCAAGTCGTTCCGCAACCTCGAGCGGGTGCTCGTGACGGTTCCGGCGGAGCTCGAGGTCGCCGCCGTCGTGTGGGCGCGTGCGGTCGTCGTCACCGAGGCGGCGCTGCCGCTCGTCGAGGCGAAGGCCGGGAAGGAGGCGTCGGCATGAGCGGGTTGACGAACGAGCAGATCGTGCTGTCGCCCGTCGTCTCCGAGAAGAGCTACTCGGGGATCGCCGAGCACCGGTACACGTTCAAGGTGCACCCGGACGCGCACAAGACGCAGGTGCGCCATGCGGTTGAGCAGCTGTTCGACGTGCACGTCGAGCGCGTGAACATCGTCAAGGTGCAGCCGAAGCCGAAGCGGCGCGGCCTCTTCAAGGGCACGCGGCAGGGCTGGAAGAAGGCGATCGTCCAGGTCCGCGAGGGCGAGTCGATCGAGATCTTCGAAGGGGCACAGGTTTAGTGGTTACTCCGGCAACAATTAGTGCGCCTCTGCCGCGCGATCCGCGGCGCATTGCGTCGTCCTCGGTCGCGTCCGGGCCTCTTGGCCCGCACGCTCCCTGCGTCCTCGCACTGCTTGCGTCTCGCGCGCCAGAGACGCGAAATCGTCACCGGAGGAACCACTAGATGGCAGTCAAGAAGTACAAGCCGACGAGCGCGGGCCGCCGCCAGATGGCGACCTCGTCGTTCGAGGAGATCACGGCGTCGAAGCCGGAGAAGTCGCTGCTCGAGCCGCTCAAGAAGACGGGCGGGCGCAACAACCGGGGGCGCATCACGACGCGCCATCAGGGCGGCGGGCACAAGCGCCGCTACCGGAAGATCGACTTCAAGCGGATCAAGGACGGGGTGCCCGCGAAGGTCGCCTCGATCGAGTACGACCCCAACCGGTCGGCGCGGATCGCGCTGCTGCACTACGCCGACGGCGCGAAGGCATACATCCTCGCGCCGGTCGGCCTCCGCGTCGGCGCGACCGTCCAGGCGGGCTCCGGCGCGGACATCAAGCCGGGCAACGCACTTCCGCTCGCGGACATCCCGACCGGCACCGTCGTCCACGCCGTCGAGCTCCGGCCCGGCCAGGGCGCGAAGCTCGCCCGCTCGGCCGGATCCGGCATCCAGCTCGTCGCGAAGGACGCGCCGTACGGCGTGCTCCGCCTCCCGTCCGGCGAGATGCGGCGCGTGCTGCTGACCTGTCGCGCGACCGTCGGGCAGGTGGGGAACACCGACCACGCGAACGAGTCGAGCGGCAAGGCGGGGCGCAGCCGCTGGCTCGGCAAGCGCCCGTCCGTGCGCGGCACGGCGATGAACCCCGTCGACCACCCGCACGGCGGCGGCGAGGGCAAGTCGAAGGGCCATCACCCCGTGACGCCGTGGGGCGTCCCGACGATCGGGAAGCGCACGCGGCGCAAGCACAAGGAATCCGACAAGCTGATCGTCCGCGGCCGGCGCCGCGGCAAGGAGAGGCGCTAGTGGTTCTCCTGCCAACAGTTAGGGCACCGCTGTCGCACGATCCGCGGCGCATTGCGTCGTCCTCGGTCGCGTCCGGGCCGCTTGGCCCGCACGCTCCCTGCGTCCTAGCACTGCTTGCGTCTCGCACGACAGCGGCGCGAAACCGTCACCAGGAGAACCACTAATGTCAAGGTCTTCGAAGAAGGGGCCTTTCGTCGAGGAGCGGCTCCTCGCCCGGGTCGAGGCGATGAACGCCGCCGGGGAGAAGCGGATGATCCGCACCTGGTCGCGCACCTCGACGATCTTCCCCGAGATGGTGGGGCACACGATCGCGGTCCACGACGGGCGCAAGCACGTGCCGGTCTTCGTGTCCGAGCAGATGGTCGGGCACAAGCTCGGCGAGTTCGCGCCGACGCGGACGTTCCGCAGCCACTCGGGCGACCGGCAGGCTCAGGTGAAGAAGCGCTGATGGCGGCTGCGAGCGACACGGCGACGACGGTTCGCGCGCAGGCGCGGTGGGTGCGGATGTCCGCGCGCAAGGCGCGGCTCGTGCTCGACCTGATTCGCGGCCGCACGGTGCCCGAGGCGAGGACGGTGCTCGCGTTCACGCCGCGCGCCGCCGCGCGCGAGATCGACCGCGTGCTCGCGTCCGCGGTCGCGAACGCGGAGTCCGCGCACGGCCTCGACGGCGACGAGCTCGTCGTGCTCGAGGCGTACGCCGACGAAGGCCCGACCCTCAAGCGCTGGCGCGCCCGCGCCCGCGGGCGGGTGAACCGAATCAAGAAGCGGACCTGCCACATCACGGTGGTCGTCGCCGCCGCGGAGCAGCCCCGCAAGCGACCGCAGAACAAGGCCGCTGCCGAGGAGTCGGCCGCGCCCGCCGAGGCGAAGCCGAAGGCCTCGCGCAGCCGGAAGAAGCAGGAGGTAGCCGCGTAATGGGCCAGAAGGTGCACCCCGGCGGCCTCCGGGTCGGCGTCATCCACGACTGGAAGTCCAACTGGTGGACCGGCAAGAAGGAGATCGCCGACTACATCCTCGAGGACATCCGGATCCGCGACCACATCAACGGCAAGCTCGCCCATGCGGGCCTGTCGGACATCCTGATCCGCAAGGACAAGCAGCGGATCACCGTCGACATCTACACGGCGCGGCCGGGCATCGTGATCGGCAAGTCGGGTGTCGAGGTGGACGCGCTCCGCAAGGAGCTCCACGCGATCACCGGCAAGTCGGTGCACATCAACATCAACGAGATCAAGCGGCCCGAGCTCGACGCGCAGCTCGTCGCGCAGTCGATCGCCGAGCAGCTGCAGAACCGCGTCTCGTTCCGCCGCGCGATGAAGCGCTCGCTCGCGTCGGCGATGCGCTCGGGCGCGCAGGGCATCAAGATCCAGTGCGGCGGCCGGCTCGGCGGCGGCGAGATGAGCCGCAGCGAGCGCTACACCGAGGGCCGCGTGCCGCTGCACACGATCCGCGCCGACATCGACTACGGCTTCGCCGAGGCGAAGACGACCTACGGCCGGATCGGCGTGAAGGTGTGGGTCAACAAGGGCGAGATCATGCCGGAGGGCTACGAGGGGTCGCTCGGTCGCGAGCGGATCTCGGAGGCCGACGGCTCGCGCCGCCGGCGCGGGTCGAACACCGAAGGCCTCGGCGCGTCCCGCGAGAGCGGCCGCGGCCGCAGCCAGGACCGCGAGGGCCTCGGTCTCGTGCAGAAGCGCCGCCGTCCCGGCGGACGCGGGCGCGGCGGCCAGGGCCGCCCGCCGCGCGAGCGCGGTACCGGCGCGGCCCCGGAGACGCAGGCGCCTCCCGCCGACCAGGCCGCGGAGACGCGTGCGCCGGAGGCGCCGGTCGATCCCGCGCCGCAGACGCCGCCGAAGACCACGCCCGGAGAGTGCGCCGAAGGCGCCGGGTGGTGACGCCTGATGCTGATGCCGCGCAAGACCAAGCACCGCAAGCAGTTCCGCGGTCGTCGTGCCGGGTATGCCAAGGGCCAGCTCGACGTGCAGCACGGCGACTACGGGATCAAGTCGCTCGAGAACGGCTGGGTCACGAACCGCCAGATCGAGGCCGCCCGTATCGCGATGACGCGCAAGATCCGCCGCGGCGGCAAGGTCTGGATCAACCTCTTTCCGGACAAGCCGTTCACGAAGAAGCCGGCCGAGACGCGCATGGGCTCCGGCAAAGGGTCGCCCGAAGGGTGGGTCGCGGTCGTCAAGCCCGGCCGCGTGATGTTCGAGCTCTCCGGGGTTCCCGAGCCCCTCGCCCGCGAGGCGCTTCGCCTCGCCGCGCAGAAGCTGCCGGTGAAGACGAGGTTCGTGAAGCGGGAGGCTGATCTCTTTGAAAGCTAGTGACCTCAGGGCGCTGACCGACGAGGAGCTCGACGAGAAGCTCGGCGAGGGCCGGCAGGAGCTCTTCCGGATCCGCTTCCAGGCCGCGACCGGCGGGCTCGAGTCGAGCGCTCGGCTGCGCCAGACGAGGCGGGAGATCGCCCGAATCCTGACGATCAAGAACGAACGGACGATGACGCATGGCTGACGAGAACGAGAAGGGCACGTCCGCGGACGCGGACACGCCCGAGGACAACCAGGAGCCCGAGGTGACGAAGGCGACGGCCGAGGCCGCCGCCGACGAGCCCGTGGCCGAGGAGCCTGCGGAGGAGCCGGTGGCGGAGGCCGCCGACGAGCCCGTGGCCGACGAGCCCGCCGCGGAGGCGGCGGACGAGCCCGTGGCCGAGGAACCTGCCGCGGAGGCCGCCGACGAGGCCGCGACCGCCGCGGCGACGTCCGAGACGGAGCCGAAGCGCAAGCGCAAGCGGCTGCCGCGCGCGGAGCGGCGCACGCGCGTCAAGCCGAAGCGGGTCGCGTCGGCGGAGCGGAAGCCCATCGTGCGGCTCGAGAAGCCCGACCACGAGCGCGGGCGCCGGCAGGAGCGGCAGGGCACGGTCGTCTCCGACGCGATGGAGAAGACCATCGTCGTCCGTGTCGACGTCGTAAAGGCGCACCCGAGGTACAAGAAGGTCGTCCGGCGGAGCGTCAAGTTCCACGCGCACGACGAGTCGAGCCAGGCGAAGGTGGGGGACGTCGTCCGCATCGTCGAGACGCGGCCGCTCTCGAAGACGAAGCGGTGGCGGCTGGCCGAGGTCGTGGAGGCAGCGAAGTGACGCACGCCGTCCGCACATCTCGCGCCCGCCGGGGCACGATCTGCACGAACGGAGGGCGTCCGTGATCCAGCAGGAATCGCGTCTCAAGGTCGCCGACAACACGGGGGCGCGCGAGCTCCTCTGCATCCGCGTCGTCGGAGGCTCGCACCGGCGCTACGCCCGCGTCGGCGACGTGATCGTCGCTACAGTGAAGGCCGCAACGCCGCAGGGCACGGTCAAGAAGGGCGAGGTCGTGAGAGCGGTCGTCGTCCGGACGAAGAAGCCCTACGGCAGAGGTGACGGCACGCTGATCGGCTTCGACGAGAACGCCGCCGTCATCATCGACAACCAGATGAACCCGCGTGGAACGCGCATCTTCGGGCCGGTCGCCCGCGAGCTGCGCGAGAAGAACTTCATGAAGATCGTCAGCCTTGCCCCCGAGGTGCTCTAGGACATGCCAGCCACGATGCGAATCAAGAAGGGCGACCTCGTCCAGGTGCTCGCCGGCAAGGACCGCGGCAAGCAGGGGCGGGTCATCGTCGCGCACCCGCGCGAGCGGCGGGTGATCGTCGAGAACCTCAACACCGCGAAGCGGCACACGCAAGCCGCGCCCGATGCGCGACTCGACGCGGATGGGGGGCGCGAGCATCATCCCCGGCGGGATCATCGAGAAGTCGATGCCGCTCGACGTGTCGAACGTGATGCTCATCTGCCCGACGTGCAAGCAGCCGACCCGCATCGGGGTGGCGGTCAAGGACGTCAAGGGCGAGGCGGTCCGCGTGCGTGTCTGCAAGCGCGACGGCTGCCGGCAGGAGATCGACTGATGGCGACCGCGACGGAGACGATCGTGCCGCGCCTCAAGCAGCGCTACGACGACGAGATCCGGGCCGCGCTCCAGCAGGAGCTCGCGCTCGACTCGGTGATGCAGGTGCCGTGCATCTCGAAGATCACGCTCAACATGGGCGTCGGCGAGGCGAAGACCGATGCGAAGGCGCTCGACGCGGCGATCGAGGAGCTGACCACGATCGCCGGGCAGCGCGCCCAGGTGCGCAAGGCCCGCAAGTCGATCGCGAGCTTCAAGCTCCGCGAGGGCATGTCCGTCGGCGCGCGCGTGACGCTGCGCGGCGCCCGCATGTACGAGTTCCTCGACCGGCTGGTGTCGATCGCGCTGCCGCGCATCCGTGACTTCCGTGGGCTGAGCCCCGACTCCTTCGACGGCCGCGGCAACTACTCGCTCGGCATCAAGGAGCAGATCATCTTCCCCGAGATCGACTACGACTCCGTGCCGGCGATCAGGGGCCTCGACATCGCGATCACGACGACGGCGGAGAACGACGAGCAGGGCAGGGCCCTCCTGCGTGCGCTCGGGATGCCGTTCGCCTCCGAGAGAAGGGACTGAAGTGCGCCTCCATGCAATGTCATCCGCGTCCCTGGCGGCTGCGAAGCGGCGCCAGGCGTCGTCCTCGGTCCCGTCCATACCTTCTGGTATGGACGCTCCCTGCGTCCTAGCCTGGCGTGCTTCTCGCGCGCCAGGAACACGGCAACATCACATGGAGGCGCACTAGTGGCCAAGACCTCGCTCCGCGTGAAGCAGAAGCGCCAGCCCAAGCACGGCGTTCGTGCCTACTCGCGCTGCAACCGCTGCGGCCGGCCGCGCGCCGTGTTCCGCAGGTACAAGCTCTGCCGGATCTGCCTGCGGGAGCTCGCCCACGAGGGCGCGATCCCGGGCATGACCAAGAGCTCATGGTGATCGGAGATATCACCATGAACTCTTGGCTGATGTTCATTGGTCGACTTCCGCACGCGGAAGTCGACGGAGCGGGAGTGGTAGGAGACACGCAATGCTGACCGATCCGATCGCCGACATGCTGAGCCGCATCCGCAACGCGAATCGCGCCATGCACGACACCGTCTCGATGCCGACCTCCCGGATGAAGGAGGAGATCGCGAGGCTGCTTCTCGACGAGGGTTACATCAAGGGCTTCTCGGTCGTCGAGGCGTCCCCGGTCGACTCGCTCGTCATCGAGCTCAAGTTCGGCAAGAACCGCGAGCGTGTGATCACCGACCTGAAGCGGGTCTCGAAGCCCGGGCGCCGGGTCTACGCCAAGAAGGACCGCCTCCCGCGCGTCCTCGGCGGCCTCGGCACCGCGATCCTGTCCACCTCGACCGGGGTGATCACCACCCGCCAGGCCGCCGAGCGCGGCGTCGGCGGCGAGGTGCTCGCGTTCGTCTGGTAGGCGGCGTCCGCGTCGCGAGATCGCCTGGAAGAGCTAAGGAAGCCATGAGCAGAATCGGAAGAAGGCCAATCGAGATCCCCTCCGGCGTCACGGTCGAGGTGTCCCCCGGCGGGAACGTGAAGGTCACGGGTCCGCTCGGGACGCTCGAGCAGCAGGTGCCGGTGCGGATGCAGATCTCCCAGGAGGACGGTGTCGTCACCGTCGCCCGCCCCACCGAGCGCGGCGAGGATCGCGCGCTCCACGGGCTCACGCGGACGCTCGTCGCGAACATGGTCGAGGGCGTCACGAAGGGCTTCGAGAAGCATCTCGAGATCCAGGGGGTCGGGTATCGCGCGCAGCTCAAGGGCGCAGAGCTCGAGCTCTCCGTCGGCTTCTCGCATACCGTCACGGTCACCCCGCGCGACGGCGTCTCGTTCGACGTGCCGCAGCCGACGCAGGTGATCGTCAAGGGCACGGACAAGCAGGTCGTCGGGCAGACGGCCGCCGAGATCCGCAAGGTGCGCCCGCCCGAGCCCTACAAGGGCAAGGGGATTCGCTACCAGGGCGAGCACGTGAGACGCAAGGTTGGAAAGCGAGCATGAGCACGTCGGTGCGCGAGGCACGTCTCCGTCGTCACCGGCGGGTTCGCGGGAAGGTGTCGGGCACGGCCGAGCGGCCGCGGCTCGTCGTCTTCCGCTCGAACAGGGGCATCTTCGCCCAGCTCGTCGACGACGAGGCGGGCCGCACGCTCGCGTCCGCGAGCTGGCTCGGGCAGCGCTCCTTCAAGGGGACGAAGACCGAGCAGGCAACCGCCGTCGGAAAGACGCTCGCCGCCGAGGCGAAGAAGGCCGGCATCGAGACGTGCGTCTTCGACCGGGGCGGCTATCTCTACCACGGACGCGTGAAGGCGCTCGCCGAGGGCGCGCGCGAGGGAGGACTGGAGTTCTGATGGGCGCAGTCGAGGTAGCCGAGTCGCGCGAGCTCAAGGAGCGCGTGATCGAGATCAACCGGGTCGCGAAGGTCGTCAAGGGCGGCCGGCGCTTCTCGTTCACCGCGCTCGTCGTGATCGGCGACGAGGTCGACCGCGTCGGCGTCGGGTACGGGAAGGCGCGGGAGGTCCCGCTCGCCATCTCGAAGGCCGTCGACGACGCGAAGAAGAACCTCTTCACCGTGCCCGAAGCACGGGGCGACGATCACGCACGAGATCACGGGCAGTTCGACGCCGCGCGCGTCGTACTGCGCCCCGCGAGCGAGGGGACCGGCGTGATCGCGGGCGGCGGCGTTCGGGCGGTGCTCGAGCTGGCCGGGATCCGCGACGTGCTCGCGAAGAGCCTCGGGACGACGAACCCGATCAACATGGCGCGTGCAACGGTCAACGGGCTCAAGCGGCTGCGGCGTCCCGAGGACGTCGCGCGATCGCGCGGCAAGTCGATCAAGGACGTGCTCCCGTTCCGGCCGCCGTCCGAGTCGGCCGAGGTGCAGCAGCCGGCGGAGCCGGCCGTCGCCGAGGCGGCGCCGGTCACCGCGGAGGACGCCGCGTGACGACCGTCCGCGTCACCCAGGTCAGGAGCACCATCGGCCAGAGTCGCGCCCACGAGGGCACGCTCCGTGCGCTCGGGCTCGGCCGGATCGGCAAGAGCGCCGACCACCAGCCCGGCCCCGTGCTCGAGGGACAGCTCCGCCACGTCGCGCATCTCGTGGCCGTGACGCCCGTCGGTGAAGGAGGCGTAGACGATGGACGAGCTGAACCTCCACTCGCTGGCTCCCGCCCAGCCGCGCAAGGACAGAAAGCGCGTCGGGCGCGGGCTCGGCTCGGGCAAGGGACGCTACGCGGGTCGCGGGATCAAGGGCCAGAAGTCCCGTTCCGGCTCGCACAAGATGGCGGCCGGGTTCGAGGGCGGCCAGATGCCGATCGACATGCGGCTTCCGAAGCTCCGCGGGAACACCTCCGCGGATGCGATGCCGATCGGCCCGTTCCGCACGTACAGCCAGCCCGTCAACCTCCGCGACCTCGAGGAGCGCTTCGAGGCGGGTGAGGAGGTGACGCCGGAGGCGCTCAAGGCGAAGCGGCTGATCCGCAAGGTGTCGGTCGACGTCAAGATCCTCGGCGTCGGTGAGCTCTCGAAGGCGCTCTCCGTCTCCGCGCACGGGTTCTCCAAGACCGCGAAGGAGAAGATCGAGGCTGCCGGCGGGTCGGTGACCTGGCTCCGGGGCGAGCCCGTCCCGCGGCCGGCGCCGCGTGCGAGGAAGCCGAAGCCTGCGGCACGGCAGGACGACCGAGCCGGCCGTCGACGCCGACGAGCCGGCGGAGGAGGTCAGCCTCCGCGCCCCGGGCGCGGAGACGACTGCGATGTTCAGCTGGCTCGGCCAACGCCTGGCAGCGTCCCGGAGCTCCGCAAGCGCCTGCTCTTCACGGCGATGATCCTCGCGCTCTACCGGCTCGGCTCGTGGATCCCGGCCCCCGGGGTCGACTCCCAGGCGATCGACCAGTATCTCTCGCGCACCGGCGGGATCTTCAACCTGCTCAACCTCTTCTCCGGCGGCGCGCTGTCGCAGTTCTCGGTCTTCGCGCTCGGGATCATGCCGTACGTCACGGCGTCGATCATCCTCCAGCTGATGACCGTCGTCGTCCCGCGCCTCTCGGAGCTCCAGAAAGAGGGCGAGTCCGGGACGGCGAAGATCAACCAGTACACGCGCTACCTGACGGTCGTCCTCTCGGCGGCGCAGGCGCTCGGCTACGCCTTCCTCTTCAAGAACCAGGGCATCCTGCAGGCGAACGCGGGGCGGATGGTGCTGATCGTCGTCACGCTCACGGTCGGCAGCGTGCTCCTGATGTGGATGGGCGAGCAGATCACGAAGCGCGGCATCGGCAACGGCATCTCGATCCTCATCTTCGCGTCGATCCTCACCGGCCTCCCGCTCGGCGTCGCGGCCTGGTGGAACGGCGGCCCGATGGAGCGGATCTTCTTCCCGCTCATCGCGCTCGCGATCGTCGCCACGGTCGTGTTCGTCCAGGAGGGGCAGCGCAAGATCCCGATCCAGTACGCGAAGCGGATGGTGGGGCGCCGGATGACCTCGGGCGGCTCGACCTACCTGCCGCTGCGGGTCAACATGGCGGGCGTCATCCCGGTGATCTTCGCGGCCGCGATCCTCGCGTTCCCGCCGACGATCGCGCAGTACTTCCCGCAGACGCAGGACTTCGTCAACACGTACTTCCAGCCCGGCGACTGGCTCTACCTCCTGATCGAGGGCGCGATGATCGTCGTCTTCGCGTTCTTCTACACGGCGGTGCAGTTCAACCCGGTCGACCAGGCGGACAACCTCCGCAAGCACGGCGGGTACATCCCGGGGATCCGGCCGGGGCCGCCCACCGCGCAGTACCTCGACCGGGTGCTGACCCGCCTCACGCTGCCGGGCTCGCTGTTCCTCGCGGCCGTCGCCATCGCGCCGAGCCTCTTCATCCGCTACGGCGGGTTCTCGCAGGCGAACGCGCGCGCGCTCGGCGGCACGTCGGTGCTGATCGCGGTCGGCGTCGCGCTCGACACGATGCGCCAGATGGAGTCGCAGATGATGATGCGCAACTACGAGGGCTTCCTGCGGTGAACCTCCTCGTGCTGGGCCCGCAGGGCTCCGGCAAGGGGACGCAGGCCAAGCGGATCTCGGCCGCGCACGGGATCCCGCACGTCTCGACAGGCGACATGTTCCGCGCGGCGGTCGCCGACGGAACCGAGCTCGGGCGGCGCGTCGAGCCGATCCTCGCGAGCGGGCGAGCTCGTGCCGGACGACCTCACCGTCGCCCTGATCCGGGAGCGGCTCTCCGAGCGCGACGCGGGCGGCGGGTTCGTGCTCGACGGCTTCCCCCGGAACCTCGCCCAGGCCGAGGCGCTCGACGAGATGCTCGCAGAGATCGGGCGCACGCTCGACGCCGTCCTCTTCTTCGACCTCTCCGACGAGCTCGCGATCGAGCGGATCCGTGGTCGCGCCGCTCGAGGAGGGTCGCGACGACGACACGCCGGACGTGATCGCGCGACGGCTCGCGATCTACCACGAGCAGACCGAGCCCGTGGTCGAGCGCTACCGCGCGACGGGCAAGCTCGTGCCGCTCCACGCCGCGCGGTCGATTGCGGAGGTCTCCTCCGAGATCGAGGATGCGCTCGACCTCCTCGGGGAGGGAGCGGCAGCGTGATCATCCGCAAGAGCCCCGCCGAGATCGACCGCATCGCCCGCGCCGGCGCGCTCGTCGCCGAGACGATCGCGCACGTCGGGCGAGCGGATCGAGCCGGGGATCACGACGGTCGAGCTCGACCGGATCGCCGACGCGTTCATCCGCTCGAAGGGCGGCGTCCCCACCTCGCTGGGCTACAAGGGCTACCCGCGCGGCGATCTGCATCTCGGTCGACGATGTCGTCGTCCACGGCATCCCCGGCGAGACGGTCGTCGACGAAGGCAGCCTCGTGACGATCGACGTCGGCGTGACACTCGACGGCGCGATCGCCGACAGCGCCTACACGTTCGGGGTCGGGGCGATCGACGCCGAGTCGCAGCGGCTCCTCGACGTCTGCCAGGACGCGCTCGCCGCCGGGATCGCCGAGGCGCGGCTCGGAAACCGGATCGGCGACATCTCGCACGCCGTGCAGCTCGTCGTCGAGGGTGCGGGGTTCTCCGTCGTCAAGAGCCTGGTCGGCCACGGCGTCGGCCGCCACTACCACGAGGACCCGCACGTGCCCGAACTTCGGCGAGCCCGGCCGCGGGCCCGCGCCTCTCGGAGGGGATGACGATCGCGATCGAGCCGATGATCACGATGGGCGAGCCGGAGGTCTGGCTCGCCGAGGACGGCTGGACGATCGCGACGAGCGACGGCTCGCTGGCGGCCCACTTCGAGCACACCGTGGCGATCCTTCCGGGCGGCCCGAGGATCCTGACGCCTCGCGTCGGGGATCGCGGTCGAGCGGGAGAGCCTCGCCGCGCTGGACCCGTCGCGCGTCGGCCTGAGGCGGCGCCCGTCTGCTACAGTACGCGGCCCGCGCGGATGCCTTCGGGTGCGCGGATCTCGTTGTGAACACCCGCGACGGGCAGGGCGCGAACCCTGCGCGAGGAGTCGGTTGGCAGTCAAGGAAGAGAAGATCGAGGTCGAGGGCGAGGTCGTCGAAGCCCTTCCGAGCACGATGTTCCGCGTCGAGCTCGAGAGCGGCCAATCCGTGCTCGCCAAGATCTCCGGGAAGATGCGCAAGCACTACATCCGGATCCTCCCCGGAGACCGGGTGAAGGTGGAGCTCTCCCCCTACGACCTCACGCGCGGCCGCATCACCTTCCGTCTCAAGTAGCCGACCCACGTCTCAGGAGCCCACGTGAAAGTCCGTCCCTCGGTCAAGGCCATGTGCGAGCGGTGCCGCGTGATCAAGCGGCACGGGCGCACCATGGTGATCTGCACGAACCCCCGGCACAAGCAACGGCAGGGCTAGGAGAAACAGGAGCCACATGGCACGCATCGCCGGCGTCAACCTTCCGAACCAGAAGCGCCTCGAGATCGGGCTGACCTACATCTACGGGATCGGCCGCTCGACCGCGCAGAAGGTCTGCAAGGAGCTCGAGCTCGACCCGGACGAGAAGGTCAAGGACCTGACCGACGACGAGGTCACGAAGCTCCGCACCTACATCGACACGAACCTCGAGGTCGAAGGTGACCTGCGACGCGAGCGCACGCAGGCGATCAAGCGCCTGTCGGAGATCAGCTGCGTACCGCGGGCTCCGCCATCGGCGCAACCTGCCGGTGCACGGCCAGCGGACGAAGACCAACGCGCGCACGCGCAAGGGCCCGAAGAAGACCGTCGGGCGCGGGAAGAAGGCGAAGTAATGGCGCCCCCTCGCAAGTCCGCCGCCCGCGGCCGCACGCGCCGCCGCGTCCGCAAGAACATCGCGATCGGCCAGGCACACATCAAGACGTCGTTCAACAACACGATCGTCTCCCTGACCGACAAGGAGGGGAACGTGATCGCGTGGGAGTCCGCCGGCTCGGCCGGGTTCAAGGGCTCGCGCAAGTCGACCCCGTTCGCCGCCCAGGTGACCGCCGACAACGCCGCGCGCAAGGGGATGGAGCACGGGCTCCAGAAGGTCGAGGTGTTCGTCAAGGGCCCCGGCTCGGGACGGGAGACCGCGATTCGCTCGCTCCAGGCCGCCGGCCTCGAGATCCTCGGCGTCAAGGACGTCTCGCCGCAGGCACACAACGGCGTGCGGCCCAAGAAGCGGAGGCGCGGCTGATGTTCGTCGTTGATCTTCTGGGCTTCCCGCTGGAAAGTGCGCAGCACTTTTCAGCGCCGAACGGCGTGCGGCCCAAGAAGCGGAGGCGTGGCTGATGGCGCGCGACATCGGCGCCAAGTGCCGCCAGTGCCGCCGCGAGGGGCTCAAGCTCTTCCTGAAGGGCGAGCGCTGCCTCACGGAGAAGTGCGCGATCGAGCGCCGCTCGTATCCGCCGGGTGAGCACGGCCGCGGCCGCATCAAGCAGAGCGAGTACCTGCTCCAGCTGCGCGAGAAGCAGAAGGCGCGCCGCTACTACGGCCTGCTCGAGAAGCAGTTCCGGAACACGTACGCGAAGGCGTCGCGCCGCAGCGGGCCGACCGGCGAGAACCTGCTGCGCATGCTCGAGACGCGGCTCGACAACGTCGTCTATCGCCTCGGGTTCGCGGGCTCGCGCGCCCAGGCCCGGCAGCTCGTGCGCCACGGCCACTTCATGGTCAACGGCCGCCGCGTCAACATCCCGAGCTACGGCGTCCGCCCGGACGACATCATCTCGCTCAAGCAGGGCAGCCCGGCCGAGCCGATCGTGCGCGACGCCACCGATCTCACGGCCGCGGTCACGCCGTGGCTCCAGGCCGACCACGACGGGCTCACCGGCAAGGTGCTCAAGTGGCCGGAGCGCGCCGAGATCGACACGCCCGTGCAGGAATCGCTGATCGTCGAGCTCTACTCGAAGTAGACGGCGGGCACGTCCCGCACCGCTTCAGCCGAATCGTCGCCAAGAACCGCCCGAAAGGATCACATGGCCACCCGCTCTTCCCTGATGGACTTCCAGATGCCCCGGATCGTCTCCGAGGACGCCGACGAGCGCTCGGGGCGGTTCACGATCGAGCCGCTCGACCGCGGCTTCGGCTACACGTTCGGCAACTCGCTCCGACGCGTCCTGCTCTCCTCGCTCGAGGGCGCGGCCGTCACCGCCGTCAAGATCGAGGGCGTCGCCCACGAGTTCACGACGCTGCCGGGCGTCCGCGAGGACGTCACCGACATCATCCTGAACCTCAAGGAGCTCGTCTGCCGGCTGCACGGCGAGTCGCCCGAGATCGAGGTGCATCTCTCGAAGAAGGGCGCCGGCGCCGTCACGGCCGCCGACATCGAGGCACCCGCCGACCTCGAGATCCTCAACCCGGAGCTCGAGCTCGCGCACCTCGCCGACAAGGGCAAGCTCGAGATGACACTCACCATCGGCCGCGGCCGCGGGTATGTCCCGGCCGACCAGAACCGCGGCCCCGAGACGACGATCGGCGTCATCCCGATCGACTCGATCTTCTCGCCCGTGCGCCGCGTCTCGTACGAGGTCGACTCGTCGCGCGTCGGGCAGCGCACCGACTTCGACAAGCTCGTCCTCGACGTCACCACCGACGGCTCGATCGAGCCCAAGGAGGCGATCGCGCGCGCGGCGGAGCTCCTGATCGAGCAGCTCGCGATCTTTGCCGACCCGGCCCGGATCGAGGGCTTCGGCGACGCCGCCGCCGCGGCGGAGGCGGAGGTGCCGAGCACGTCCCACGGGATGGAGAACTTCCCGATCGAGGAGCTCGAGCTCGGCGTCCGCTCGTACAACTGCCTCAAGCGCGTCGGCATCGAGACGATCGGCGATCTCACGTCGAAGTCCGAGAACGAGCTCGCGGCGATCCCGAACTTCGGTCGTAAGTCGATCGAGGAGGTCCGCGAGACCCTCGCCGCGCACGGCCTGACCCTCAAGGGCGAGGAGCTGCCTGCCTGATGCGGCACGCACGCTCCGGCAAGAAGCTCGGCCGCGACTCGGCGCACCGCAAGGCGCTCTACTCGAACCTCGCCAGTGCGCTGATCACCCACGGGCGGATCGAGACCACCGAGGCGAAGGCCAAGGCCGTCAAGCCGTTCGCGGAGAAGATGATCACGCTCGGCAAGCGGGGCGACCTGCACGCTCGGCGCCTCGCGATGGCCGAGCTCCGCTCGAACGACGTCGTCCACAAGCTGTTCTCCGACGTGGCGCCGCGGTTCGCGGAACGCAACGGCGGGTACACGCGCGTGATCAAGCTCGGCCCGCGCCAGGGCGACGCCGCCTCGATGGCGCTGCTCGAGCTCGTCGACTACGAGCCGGCCGCGTAGCCGCCCGTCCGCCGCAGGCGGGTCTCGGGAGGGGTCGGCGGGAACCGGGAGGTGGCCCCGGCGCGTGCCGGCACACGCGGTGACCGACCGCCGCCGGACACACCTGACGCGGCATCCACGACCGCGCACGCATCGCCCATCGAGTCTCTAGCCTTGGCCCGATGCTCACGATCGTCGCCGTCATCCTGGCGCTCACCGTGCTGCCCTCGCCGTGGGGCGTCGTCGCGGTTCTCTCGCGCGGCCGCGATCGACGTGGTCGAGGTGACGTTCTTCGCGCGCTGGTCGAAGCGCCGGCGCGCCGTGGTCGGGGCGGAGACGCTCGTCGGGCGCAGAGCCGTGGTCGTCCGTCCGCTCGCGCCGCGCGGCCAGGTGCGGCTCGACGGCGAGCTCTGGGAGGCCCGAGCGCCCGGGGACGTCGACCCCGGCGTGGAGGTGGTCGTCACCGGCCTCGACGGCCTCGTCCTGGAGGTCGAGCCGGCCACGTAACAGTGTGTTACAAGCACGCGCGTGCCAACGCTCAGGCTCACACTCGAATACGACGGGACGGGGTTCCGGGGCTGGGCGCGCCAGCCGGGCGAGCGAACGGTGGAAGGCGTGCTGCGCGAGGCGCTCGATGTCGTCGTGCCCCGATGGCGCGGCCTCGCGGTCGCGGGTCGGACCGACGCGGGCGTCCACGCGACCGGGCAGGTCGCGAGCGTCGACGCCGACGGTGGCCCGCCGACCGGACGGCTCGCCGAGGCACTCAACGCAGCCTTGCCCGGCGACGTCGCAGTCGCCGCCGCCGAGGAGGCGCCGGCGGGGTTCCACGCCCGGTTCTCGGCGACGGGGCGCTCGTACAGGTACGTCGTGCTCGTGCGGCGCGAGCGGGCGCCGCTGCGTGCCCGCAGGGCGCTCTGGTGGCCACGTCCCGTCGACGTCGCCGCGCTCGAGGCGTGCGCCGAGGCGCTGATCGGTGAGCACGACTTCACGGCGTTCACGCCGACGGAGACGCAGCACGAGGTGTTCCGCCGGACGATCCGCGCTGCGGCGTGGGAGCCCCGTGGCGACGAGCTGCACTTCACCGTCACGGCCGACTCCTTCCTCCGCCACATGGTGCGGACGCTCGTCGGATCGATGCTCGAACGTGAGCCCGAGGCGTTCGCGCGGCTGCTCGGGGGGAGGCCGCGGTCGGATGCCGGCTCGACCGCGCCACCCTGGGGGCTCTACCTCGAGCGGGTGGAGTACGCAGGGCCCGGGTAGCCGGGCCGCGAGGCTACGATCGCCGGCATGCGCAGATCGGTCGTCCTCTTCGACCTGGACGGCACGCTGATCGATTCCGGGCCGATCATCGTGGCCTCGATGCGGCACGCGTCGCTCACCGTCCTCGGGCGGGAGCCGGACGAGGAGCGCGTGCGCTCGGCGATCGGGGGGCCGGGTCTCGTGGCGCAGATGCGGGATCTCGACCCGGATCGCGTCGAGGAGCTCGTCGACGCCTACCGCGCCCACAACGAGCCGCTCCACGACACGCTCGACGCCTTCCCGGGCATGCTCGAGCTGCTCCCCGTGCTCCGTGACGAGGGCCGTCGGCTCGGGATCGTCACGGCCAAGCGCCTGCGGACGGTCGGCCTGGCGCTCGACCGGTTCCCGCTCCTCGCGGAGGTGATGGACGTCGTGGTCGGGGCCGAGGACACGGAGCGGCACAAGCCCGATCCCGACCCCGTCCTCGAGGCGCTGCGGCGGCTCGACGCGGATCCTGCCGATGCCGCCTACGTCGGGGACTCGCCGTTCGACGTGCACGCCGGCAACGCGGCGGGCGTGTTCACGGTCGCCGTCGGCTGGGGCGGCATCCACCCCGACGAGCGGCTGCTCCACGCGGGGCCGGGTGCGCTCGTGCACACGGCCGAGGAGCTCCATGCGGTCGTCTGACCCCGCGGCGCGGGTCGCCGAGCTGCGGCGGCTCGTCGACCACCACAACTACCGCTACCACGTCCTCGACGACCCGGAGGTCCCGGACAGCGCCTACGACCTTCTCTACGACGAGCTCGAGGCGCTCGAGAACGCCCACCCGGAGCTCGTCACGCCCGACTCGCCGACCCAGCGCGTCGGCGGTGCGCCGGCGGCGGGATTCACCAAGGTCGAGCACCTCCAGCCGATGGGGTCGCTCGAGAAGGTGACGACGGCAGAGGCACTCGAGAAGTGGGCCGCGGACGTGCGCAAGCGGCTCGGAACCGACGAGCCGGTTGCCTACGTGCTCGAGCCGAAGATCGACGGCTCGGCGATCTCGCTCGTGTACGAGCAGGGCGCATTCGTCCGCGGAGCGACGCGCGGCGACGGTCATCGCGGCGAGGACGTGACCCGCAACCTGCGCACGGTCGACGCCGTCCCGCTGCGTGTCAGGACGGCGGACGGCGAGGCCCCACCGCCGCTGCTCGAGGTGCGCGGCGAGATCTACTTTCCGCTCTCGGGGTTCGCCCGCTTCAACGACGCGCAGGTCGCGGCGGGCAAGAAGCCTGCGCCGAACCCGCGCAACGCGGCCGCGGGCTCGCTGCGGCAGCTCGATCCCGGCGTGACCGCCGAGCGGCCGCTGTCGCTGTGGGTGTACGGCGCCGGGGCGCGAGACGGCGACTTTCCGCAGACGCAGTGGGAGTTGCTCGCGTGGCTGCGTGAGCACGGGTTCCGCACGAACCCGCACGCCGTGCGGCTCGAGTCGATCGAGGCCGTGGCCGAGGCGTGCAGCGCCTGGGAGACGCGCCGCTCCGAGCTCGACTACGAGATCGACGGGATCGTGATCAAGGTCGACGACCTCGACCAGCAGCGCCGCCTCGGGGCCCTCCACGAGCGGCCGCGGTGGGCACGTGCCTACAAGTGGGCTCCGACCGCCGCCGTCACGACGCTGCGGAAGATCCACATCCGCGTCGGGCGCACCGGCGCGCTCAACCCGTGGGCCGAGCTCGAGCCCGTGCACGTCGGGGGCGTGACCGTGTCGAACGCGACCCTCCACAACGAGGAGGACATCAACCGCAAGGACATCCGCGAAGGCGATCTCGTGATCGTCCAGCGGGCCGGGGACGTGATTCCGCAGGTCGTCGGGCCGGCCGGCGACCACGCGAAGGGGACGAAGCCGTTCCGGATGCCGACGCGCTGCCCGCTGTGCGGGGTGGAGATCGTGAAGCCCGAGGGCGAGGTGATGCACCGCTGCCCCAACCGTGCCTGCCCCTCGCGCGGCCTCGAGACGCTGATCCACTGGGTCGGCGCGGCGATGGACATCGAGGGTGTCGGCGAGCAGTTCGTCCGCAGGCTGTGGGACGAGGGGCTGCTGCGGTCGATGCCCGACCTCTACCGCCTGACGGTCGACCAGCTCGCGGGGCTCGAGGGCTACGGCGAGGTCTCGGCGGCACGCGCTATCGCGTCGATCGAGGCGTCGACGACGCAGCCGTTCTCGCGCGTCCTCTTCGGGCTGAACATCCCGAAGATCGGCTGGGTGCTCGCGCGCAACCTGGCACGCCGTTTCGGAAGCGTCGACGCCCTGATCGCCGCGAGCCAGGAGGAGCTCGAGCTGACCGAGGGGATCGGGCCCGACAGGGCGGAGCTCGTCGCAGAGTGGTTCGCCGACGAGGAGAACGTCACCCTGGTGCGCGAGCTGGAGTCACTCGGGCTGACGATGCGCTCGGGTGAGGCGGAGGCGCCGGTCGAGGGGCCGCTCAGCGGCCGTCAGTACGTGATCACGGGGACGCTCGAGCGATACACGCGCGAGGAGGCGAAGGCCGCGCTCGAGACGCTCGGCGCCAGGGTCTCGGACTCGGTCTCCAAGAAGACGGCCGGCGTGATCGTCGGTGAGAGCCCGGGGTCGAAGGTGCAGAAGGCGGAGAAGGCAGGCGTCCCGATCCTGGACGAAGCAGGGCTCGCGGCTCTGCTCTCGGGAGTGCCCGAGAACGCCGTCTAGCCCTGGCCCGGTGGCGCCAGCGAGGCGGCGAGGGCCGTCACGAAGCGATCCTGCGCCGCCCGGGCGGACCAGTACGCGACGGGCGAGCCGTTCTGCAGCACCGCGAAGACCGCCGTGTCGCTGACGAGCCCGGAGAGCGAGCACGCGAGGTCGGTCGTCCCGGTCTTCCCGCGGACGAGGCCGGCGAGCCCGGGTAAGCGGGCGCGCAGGGTCCCGCTGCGGCCGGCGACGGCGAGGGAGTTCACGAATGCGACCCGGATCTGCGGGTTCTCGAGACCGGCGCGGATCACCGAGGCGAGGGTAGCCGCGGTCATCCGGTCGAGCGACGACAGCCCCGAGCCGTCGACCAGCCGGACACCCGCCGTCGGGATCCCGGCGGCGCGCATCTCGGCCATCACGACCGCCGCCCCGCGGGCGCTCGTCCCGACCGTGCCGTCCAGCGTTCCCAGGTGCTTGAGCAGCATCTCCGCGGTGAAGTTGTCGCTGTCGCGGTTCATCGTCCGCACGATCGCCGCGAGGCTGTCCGAATGGTCGGTGGCGAGTGACACCGCGTCGCCGGGAGCCGCGCCGAGGCCGGGGCTGCCCTCGACGGCGATCTTGCGCGCGACGAGCGCCTTCCGGAGAGCGCGCGCGGCGAGGAGAGGCGGGGAGAGCGCGGGCCATCCCTGTGCGCGGTCGACGACGAGCGCCGAGATCGGCGGTGTCTCGCCGCCCACGAAGTAGGCCTTCCAGCCGGCCCCGCCACGTCGCGTGTCGAAGGCCGACTCGTCACCGCGGATTCGGCCGGTGACGCGCCTGATCCCCCGGGCACGAAGCGTCGCGGCGATGCCTGCCAGGTCGGCCGACGTGAGCGTGGGATCGCCGTCGCTGCGAAGGTAGAGGTCGCCGTCCCAGGCCGGGCCGGCCCGCCGCCCCACCCCGAGCACCTCCGTGGTGAAGCGGTAGTCGGGCCCGAGCCGGGTCAGCGCGGCCCACGAGACGGGGAGCTTCTCGTTCGACGCCGGATGCACGGGAAGCGTGGCGTTGTGCGCGAAGAGCACCGTGCCCGTCGTTGCGTCGACCGCGATCGCCGATGTGCGAGCGAGTGACACGGACGGTGCGCGGAGCGATTTCGTGAGCTGCGCCGCGAGGTCTCCCGACGCCGCGAGTGGTGCGGAGACGACCGTCGTGGCGACGGCGATGGAGCAGAGCGCGAGCCGGAGTCGCACGGCGTCTAACCGTAGACGGTGATCGTGACGGTGCGGCGTCCCCAGGCCCGTGCCGCGGCCGTGCTCGGCATCCAGAGGTCGATGATGTTGCCCCTGATCGCCGAGCCGACGTCTGCTGCGACGGCTGCGCCGTAGCCCGGGACGAAGACGCGTGTGCCGAGGGGGATCACGGCGGGATCGACGGCGATCACCCCGACCCCGACCGGGAGGCCGCTCGCCGTGCGCCCCGGCAGGTGGTACGCGACGGCGTCCACCACCAGCGTGCGCGTGCCCCCCGGGGCGGCCGTGGCCGGAGAGGACGGCTCCCGCGCGGTGTCGGCCGACGTGGGTGTCGACGGAGCCGGCACGGGCGCGAGGCGGCCGGATCGCGGCCGGGTGAGGCGCACGGAGGCGCGCTGCGCCGCCTTGGCCCGCGCTTCGATCGCGGCAAGGCGGGCCCGTGTGACATCGGCCCGGCGGCGGATCGAGGCGACGGTGGCGCGCTTCGCGGCCGCAGCCTGTCGGCGCGCGGCGGCCGCCGCCTGCGCCCGTCGCTCGGCCGCCGCGAGCTCGCGTCGTAGCCGGGCTTGACGTACGAGCTGGGCCTGCAGCACGCGGGAGCGGGCCTCGAGCTCGGCCGCGAGGTCGCGGTTGACGTGGGTCGCTCGCTCGAGCTCGTCGATCCCCGCGAGCATCGCGGGCAGGGAACGGGCGCCGAGGATGACCGCGAGCGGGTCCGCGTCCCCCTCGACGTACAGTCGACGGAGGAGCGTCGCGACCCTGTCGTTCGTCGCCGCGAGTGAGCTGCGGACGACCGCGACGTTCCGCCGCGTGCGTGTGAGCACCGCGTCGAGCGTGCGCCGGCGTTGCTCGAGCCGTGCCGCGGACGTGCTCGCGCGCGCAACGGCGGACTCGGCGGCGTAGAGCTCGAGCTCCGCGGACCGCGTCGCGGCGGCGAGCGAGGACAGGCGGGCGTCCTTTCCCGGGGCGCCGATCGACGTCGCCGCCGTGAGCCCGAGCGCGAGGACTGCCGCGCAGGGCACGAGGTATCGCACACTCCCCCGCACAGGACAGGGGACCGTACCAGACGGAATCTGGGCTGTTTGCAGATATTTTCGCGGCAGTTGGGTGTGCAGACGTCGTGTGACGCTGCTAGGCTCCCCGACTTGTGGCCGGTGACCCCACCATCGGCGGGCCAGTCAACGGGCGAACGGGACGCGGTATGACGTTCCTCGCGAAGCGATCCGGCCCTCTCCTCGCGTTGGCGCTGGCGGCGTTCTCGGCGTTCCTGCTCGTCGCGAGCGGGCCCGCGACCGCCGACCCGTCCATCGCCTCGAAGCAGGCGCAGGCGCAGGCGGTGCTGGCGCAGATCCAGCAGCTCGACTCGAAGCTCGGCCACGCGACCGAGTCGTACAACCTCGCCAACATCCAGCTCTCTCAGCTCGACGCGGACCTGAAGACGAACGGCCGGCATCTGGTGATCGCCCGGACGAGCCTCGGCGCCGCGCAGACCCACATCGCGCAGCGGCTCCGTGCCCTGTACATCAACGGGGACTCCGCCGGCGCGGTCGAGGTGATCCTCGGCGCGAAGAGCCTCGACGACCTGCTCGACCGCATCGACATCGCCGAGCGTGTCGGTGGACAGGACGCGCAGGTCCTGAAGGACGTGCGACGGTTCCGCAACGAGGTGCGAAAGCGGGGCGCCAAGCTCCGCAGCGACCGGGTGAGGCAGACCCAGGTGGTCGCCGACCGCGCGGCCCAGAAGCGCACCATCGAGGCGCAGCTGGCCGAGCGCCAGCGGCTCGTCGCGTCCATCAAGGACGAGATCGCGCGCATGCAGGCCGCCGAGGCCCGCCGGCAGGCGCAGCTCGAGGCGCAGGCGCGCGCCAGGCTTGCGGCCGAGGCGGCCGCCCGCGCTTCGGCGCGCCAGCAGGCGCTCGAGATCTCGTCGGGCCCGGTGACCGACTTCCCCGCGGACGGGACATCGTCGCCGCCCTCGCTCCCGGCCGCGCCCCCGGCGAGGTACGGCGGCGTGGTGGGGATCGCGATGCAGTACCTCGGCACGCCGTACGTGTGGGGCGGGGCCGAGCCCGTCGGGCTTCGACTGCTCGGGGTTCGTGATGTACGTCTACGCGCAGCTCGGGATCTCGCTGCCGCACAACGCGGCGGCGCAGTACGGCTCGGTCGGTGTCTACGTCTCGTCCGACCAGCTCGAGCCGGGCGACCTCGTGTTCTTCGACGGCCTCGGCCACGTGGGGATCTACATCGGCGGGGGGCAGTTCATCCACTCGCCGCACACGGGCGACGTCGTCAAGATCTCGAGTCTGTCCGACTCGTGGTACGCGTCGACCTACGTCGGCGCGAAGCGCGTCACCTAGGTCCCGGCTCCGCCGTTCCGTCGTAGAGCGCGGCGACCTCGTCCGAGAAGTTCTCGAGCACCACGCGGCGGCGCAGCTTGAGCGTCGGCGTCACCTCGCCCCGATCCATCTCGAAGTCCCGGGGCAGCACCACGAACCGCTTGATCTGCTCGAACCGCGAGCGGTCGCGGTTGACGTCGTCGACGATCCCCGCGACGAGGTCCCGGACGCGGGGATCGGCCGCGACGATCGCCGGGTCGCCCTCGACCCCGTGCTCGGCGGCCCACTTCCCGATCTCGACCGGATCGAGCGTGATCAGTGCGGCGGGGTACGGCATGCGGTCGCCGACGACGATCGCCTGGGAGACGAACCGCGATGTCTTGAGGTCGTTCTCGAGGTTCTGCGGTGCGATGTTCTTCCCGCCGGCTGTCACGAGGATGTCCTTCTTGCGGTCGGTGATCGTCACGAAGCCCTCGTCGTCGATGGACGCGATGTCACCGGTGCGGAGCCATCCGTCGTCCCCGAGGACCTCCGCCGTCGCCTCGGGCTCCTTGAAGTAGCCGGCGAACACCGTCTCGCTCTTGATCAAGAGCTCCCCGTCCTCGGCGAGTCGTAGCTCGAAGCCGGGCAGCGCCGGCCCGACCGTGCCGAACTTGTGGCGCTCCGTCGTGTTCGTCGTGGCGGCCGTCGTGCACTCGGTGAGGCCGTACCCCTCGTAGATGCAGATCCCGATGGCGTCGAAGAACTCGGCGATCTCCTTGGCGAGCGGCGCGCCGCCCGAGATCGGGTGCCGCAGGCGCCCTCCGAGCCGCTCCTTCACCTTCGAGTAGACGAGCCTGTCCGCGAGGCGGTGCTGGACGGCGAGCCCGAACGGCACGGGGCGCCCCTGCTGGCGCAGCGCGCTCTCGCGTCTGCCGACCCGCATCGCCCAGTCGATCAGCCGGCGACGCGTTCCCGTCGCCTCTGCGAACGTCGACGCAACGGCGGTGTGCACCTTCTCGTATACGCGGGGCACGCTCGGGAGGATCGTCGGCCGCACTTCCGGCAGCACACGCGCGACGTCCAGCGGGTCGGGGAGGAAGGCGATCGTGTAGCCGAGGTACGGGCCGGAGAGGTGCATCAGCCGACCGAAGTTGTGGGCGAGCGGGAGGTAGAGGAGCATGACGTCGCCCGGGCGGCCCATGTCGGGGAGGCCGTCTGCGGTCGCCACCATCGCGTAGTAGTTGCGATGGCGGATCATGCAGCCCTTCGGCGGGCCCGTCGTGCCGGACGTGTAGATGAACGTGAACAGGTCCTCCTCGTCGATCGCGGCGACGGCGTCGTCGAGCGCGGTCGGGTTCGCCTCCGCGTACTGCCGACCCTCCTCCTCGAGCGCCGGCAGGTCGGCGTACGTGAGGACGTGGCGGAGCCGTGGGAGCGACGCGCGCCCCGCCTCGACCTTGGCGAGCTGCGCGTCGTCCTCGCAGAGGACGCCGACGGCCTCGGAGTGGTCCAGCACGTAGTGCACGTCGTTCGGCGCCGAGTTCGCGTAGATCGCCGCGCCCACGGCGCCGACGTGGGCCAGCGCAAAGTCGAAGAGCCCCCACTCGAGCGTGTTGCGCGCGAGGATCCCGAACGCGTCACCCTTGCGGACGCCGCGCGCGAGGAGGCCGTTCGCGAGGCTCGCGACCCGGTCGGCCGCTTCGGCCCACGAGACCGCGTGCCAGGCGCCGTTCTCCTCGACGAGGTAGGCGGTGCCCGTGCTCCGTGCCACGGCGTCGCGCCAGAGGCGCGGAATCGTCCGGTTTCCAGGCATCTACCGGGCACTGTAGACGGAGGGGACGGCCCGTCGATCGCGAAGAACGGCGGTCCGTCCCCTAGACTGGAGGGTCATGCGCGTCACGTGGAATGGATCGTTGAGCTTCGGGCTCGTCAGCATCCCCGTCGGGCTCGCGCCCGCGACGAAGCCGGCCGCGCGCCAGTCGGACGTCTCCTTCCGTCTCCTGCACCGCGAGTGCCTCACGCCGATCAAGCAGAAGCGGTGGTGCCCGAAGCACGATCGCGAGGTCGGCCCCGACGAGCTCGTGAAGGGCTGGGAGGTCGCGAAGGGCCAGTTCGTCGTGGTCGAAGAGGCGGAGCTCGAGGCACTCGAGCGGCACGACGACTCCCGGACGATCGACATCGAGCGCTTCGTGCCCCTCGCGGAGGTCGACCCCGTGTGGATGGACCGCACGTACTTCCTCGTTCCCGGCGGCGCGCCGGCGCAGCGCCGGCCGTACAAGCTGCTGCTCGAGGCGATGGAGGAGTCGAGCGTCGGCGCGATCGGTCGCTTCGTGCGCTCCGGGCGCGAGTCGCTCTGCCTCGTCCGCGCCCGCGGCCAGGGGCTGGTGCTCGAGACGCTGTTCCTGGCCGAGGACGTCTACTCGCAGGCGGAGATCGAGGAGGCGATGGAGGCGACCGAGGTGAAGAAGGCCGAGCTCGACCTCGCGCGTCAGATCGTCGACGGGCTCGCGGCGGGTTTCGACGCTGCCGAGCTCACGAGCGCATATCGCAGCGACCTCCGCACGCTGCTCGAGGCGAAGCTGCGCGGCGAGGAGATCACCGCCCCGGAGCCGGTCGCAGAGCCGGCGCCGGCGGTCGACCTGATCGAGGCGCTCAGGGCCAGCGTGGCCGCGGCGAAGACGTCGTCGGCGCGTCAGAAGAAGGCCGCCGCGAAGCCGACGCCCGCCGCCGAGAAGCGCCCCGCGCGCAAGGCCGCGCGGAAGTAGCCGCGAGCGTGACGAGGGGCCCCGTGGGGCCCCTCGTGAGCGGTCGCGAGAGGAGCCGCCTAGTGCGCGGCGGCGTGCGTCGCGCCCATGGCCTGGAGCTGGGCCTGGAACAGGTGCTTGTCGATCTTTCCCTGGTAGATCGGGACGCCCTCCGAGACACAGAGCCTGATGACCGCCTCGCGGTCCATGTTGAGCTCCTTCGCGAGCTCCTCGGGCGTCAGGTGATTCGCCATCGAGCGTTTCCTCCCTCGAGCGACGAAAAAGCCCGCCGACGCGACTGCGTGCGGGCGGGCTGGATTCTCGCTCTTCCGTTGGCGGCGGGGGTCAACGGGCCCGCCTCCCGAAAACGTCCATGTGCTCCGAGGATACTCACCGGGGCGGGCTCGACCGCAACGGGGTCAGACGCGGGTTTGCGATGTCGACGTAGTGCCAGTCGAGCCGGAAGCGCTCGGCGAGGTGCGCGGCGAGCGCCTGCACCCCGAACTGCTCGGTCGCATGGTGGCCCGCGGCGATCAGGTGGAGCCCGAGCTCGCGAGCGGTCGCGGCGCTCGGCTCCTCCGGCTCGCCGGTGAGGAGCGCGTCGTAGCCCTCGTGCGCGGCGCGCGACCAGGTCGTGCCCGGCGGCGCCGGTCGAGACGGCGAGGCGGCCGGATCTCGCGCGCGCCGCCGCTCGAGGACGAGCGGAACGCGTCCGACGACACGGCCGACGCGGGCGGCGAGGTCGTCGACCGAGACGGGCGTCGATCGTGCAGCCGCGTCCCACCGCGCCGAAGGGGCCGACCGGCAGTCGCTCCGATCCGTGCGGCGAGCTGCGCGTTGTTGCCGAGCGTCGGATGCGCATCGAGCGCGAGGTGGTAGGCGGCGAGCGTCGCGTTGCCACGGAAGAGGGCCTCGAGGCGGCCGCGCAGGCGGGCGTCGACCACGAGCGGCTCGTTGCGCCAGAAGAGGCCGTGGTGGACGAGCACGAGCTCGCGCGCCGAGCCCGACGGCCCGCTCGAACAGCTCGCGCGAGCTCGAGACGCCGCATGCGATCGTCGTCACGTCCGCCGCGCCGACGACCTGGAGGCCCTGCGGCGCGAACTCCGGGAACCGCTCGATCTCGAGCACCTCGTTCGCGTATGCGACGATCTCGTCCCGCGCCGCCATCGACGCGAGTCTACGGCGTCGCACGCATACCCCCCGGAGGGAGAACGGGTACCCTGAGGCGGCTCGGGGTGTGGCGCAGCCTGGTAGCGCGCTCCGTTCGGGTCGGAGAGGTCCCCAGTTCAAATCTGGGCACCCCGACTTTCCGCAAGGCAGGAATCCGCGGAAGCGGATTCCTGCCGCGGGAATCCCCGCCGGCGGCGGGGCAGATCCCAGGGATCATCGGCCACCCCCGACGGGCGGGGCCTCCCGACGTGGGATCCTGTCCCCGCATGAGCGCACCCCGGCGGGGAGGTGCTCGTCCGCGGGACGACCCGCGACCTCGTCGCAGGCTCCGGGCTCGCGTTCGACGATCGCGGAGAGCACGAGCTGAAGGGGATCGACGGGGCGAAGCGGCTGTTCGCCGCGCGGTGACGGGGGGCTCGGCGGACGGGGCGGCACGTATCCTCGGCCCGTGCTCCGAGCGGTGCTCCTCGACGTCGACTTCACGCTCTTCCGGCCCGGGCCGGAGCTCGGGCCGCAGGGGTACGCGCGGATCGGCGCGCGGCACGGCCTGACGCTCGACCCGCGGCGGTACGAGGCGGCGCGTCTCGCGGCGATCGCCGATCTCCAGCTCCACCCCGAGCTCGTGCACGACGCGGAGCTCTGGGTGCGGTTCACCGAGGACATCGTCGTCGGCATGGGGGGCGACCCGGTGCTGTCGCGCTCGTGCGCGGTCGAGCTGGTACGGGAGTGGGAGCGGCACGAGAACTTCTTCCTCTACGACGACGCGCTGCCCGCCCTCGCCGAGCTGCGCCGCCACGGCCTGCGGATAGGGCTCGTGTCGAACGGCCAGCGCGACCTCGACGAGTTCGCACGCCATCACGCGCTCGACGTGGACGTCTGCGTCGGGTCGCTCCGTCACGGGCGCGTGAAGCCGCACCGCTCGATCTTCGAGGCCGCGCTCGCGGCGCTCGGCGCCGAGCCCGCGGATGCGGCGATGGTGGGGGACAGCTACGCAGACGACATCGCCGGAGCGCGTGCGCTCGGGATGCGGGCGATCCTCCTCGACCGCGACGGGCATCCACCGCGACGAGCCGGACAGGATCGACACGCTGCTCGCGCTGCCCGCGGCGCTGGGCCTCGCTCCCTCGGCGGAGCCGGGCACGGCGGCGTGTCCCTCACGCGGTGACGCCGTCGTCCCCGTCGGGAGGAGAGCCGCTGCCCGGGGTCGCGCCCTGGCGGTGCCGGACCCCAGCGCCTATCCTGAGCGGGTTGACTGAACGTTCAATCGCACAGCGCGACCGCCAGGCCGGGAGCGAGGAGAAGCGCCGGCTGATCCTCGAGGCCGCCGTGCGGGTGTTCGCCCGGCGGGGGCTACCACACCTCGCGGGTCGGCGACATCGCCGAGGAGGCGGGCGATCGCCCACGGGCTCCTCTACCACTACTTCTCCTCGAAGGACGAGGTGCTCGCAGACGGTCTTCCGCGAGAACTGGAGCGAGCTCCTGCGGCCGCTTCGAGCAGGTCGAGGCCTCCGACGAGCCGGCCGACGAGAAGCTGCGCGGCATCGTCAAGATCCTTCTGCGCACCTGGCGGAACGACCCCGACCTCGTACGCGTGATGGTGCGCGAGGTCGGCCGCAGCGCCCAGCTGCGCGAGCCAGGTCGAGGAGATCGGGCAGGGGTTCGCGGCGATCGAGCGCGTGATCGCGCGAGGGCCAGGCCGAGGGCGTGTTCCGGCCCGACCTGGACCCGCGGCTCGCGAGCTGGGTCTGCTACGGCGGGCTCGAGGAGATCCTCACCGGGTGGGTGCTGGGCAGGCTCCCCGACGGCGACGAGGAGGTCGCCCGTGCCGAGCGCACGATCGTCGACGTCGTCCTCGGCGGGCTCGGTCCGAGACGACCGTCGTCGCCTGAGGCCGCGGCTCGGCGCGACGACGCTCGTCATCGGGGCGTCGGCGCGCTCGGCCTCGCATGGTCGCTGACGACGACCGCCGCGTACCTGCCGCCGATCCTCGGCCGGTACACGGAGTCGACGACGCTCGATCGGCGCGGTGCTCGCGGCCGAGGGGTTCTTCGCCCTGACGCTGCCGCTCGTGATCGGGCCGTGGAGCGACACGTTCCACACGCCGCTCGGGCGCCGCCGCCCGTTCATGCTCGTCGCGATCGGCCCGATGGGCTTCGCCTCGCCCTGATGGCGTTCATGCCGAACCTCTGGACGACGGCGCTGATCGTGCTGCGCGTTCTTCTTCGCCTACTACGTCTACGAGCCGCCGTACCGCGGCCTGTACCCCGACGTGCTCCCCGAGCAGGTGTTCGGGCGCGCGCAGGGCGTCCAGCACGTCTTCCGCGGGCATCGCGCTCGGCGGCGCGCTGATCGGCGGCGGCGTCCTGTTCCACCTCTGGCGGCCGGCGCCGTTCCTCGCCGCGTCCGCGGTCGTCGCCGTCGCCTGCCTCGTCCCGATCCTCTTCGTCACGCGAGGACGGCGGGCACGGGCGCGTCTTCGAGGGCGTGCGGACATACGTCGCGCCACTCCTGGCGCGTGCTGCGCTCGAACCGCGACGTGGCGACGTTCCTGTCGCGAACGCCGCGTGGGAAGGGACGTTCGCGGGCGCGCGGACGTTCGTCGTCCTCTACGTGACCGTCGGGACTCGGCGAGCCGCTCTCGACGTCGACCGTACATGCTCGCGGCGGTCGCAGGCGGCTACATCGTCGCAGCGCTCGTCGCCGGCCGGATCGGCGACCGGTTCGGGCTCGCGCGTGTGATCGCCATGGCGTCGGCTCGTCTACGGCACGGGCTGCTCGTCGCGGGCGGCCTCGGCCGCGAGTGGCACGGCTGGTACCTCGCGGTGATCTTCGTCGTCGCCATCGCCGGCGGGACGGTGATGACGCTCGCCTGGGGGCTGCTCTTCAAGCTGATGCCGCCCGGCGAGCGCGGCGCGATCTCGGGACTGGCGACGACGACGAAGGGCATCGGGCTCGTCATCGGGCCCGCTCGTCGCCGGGGCGGTGATCGACCTCCTCCGCCCCTACCTCGCGGCGACGGAGGGCTACCAGGTGCTCTGGCCGGTGCTGGGCATCCCGATCCTGCTCGCCATCCCGCTCGTCTGGAGGCTACGGCGCTCCGAGGAGGCGAAGGGCTCCGTGTAGTGCAGTCACTTCGAGCCTCTGGCTCAGGTGCGCCCGAAGGCGTTCTCGCCGGTCAGCGCCTGGCCGACGACGAGCGTGTGCACCTCGTGCGTGCCCTCGTAGGTGAGCACGGACTCGAGGTTGTTCATGTGGCGGATGACCGGGTACTCGAGCGTCACGCCGTTGGCCCCGAGGATCGTGCGCGCGGAGCGGCAGACCTCGAGGGCGCCGCGCACGTTGCCCATCTTCCCGAGGCTGACGTGCTCCGGCCGGAGCGTGCCGGCGTCCTTCATCCGGCCGAGATGGAGCGCGACGAGCGAGGCGCGGTTGATCTCGAGGGCCATCTCGGCGAGCTTCTGCTGGGTGAGCTGGAACGCCGAGATCGGCTTGCCGAAGACGATCCGCTCGCTCGCGTACTCGAGCGCCGCCTCGAAGCACGCCCGCGCGGAGCCGACGGCGCCCCAGACGATGCCGTAGCGCGCCTCGCTGAGGCACGAGAGCGGGCCGCGCAGCGTCGTCACGTCCGGGAAGACCGCGTCGCCCGGCACGCGCACGTCCTCGCAGCACGAGCTCGCTCGTCACGGACGCGCGCAGCGAGATCTTCTTGTGGATCTCCGGCGCCGAGAAGCCCGTGCGTTCCCTTCTCGACGAGGAAGCCGCGGATCTCGCCGTCGTCCGTCCGCGCCCACACGACCGCGACGTCCGCGATCGTGCCGTTCGTGATCCACATCTTCGCCCCGTTCAGCACCCAGTCCGAGCCGTCGCGGCGCGCGTGCGTCCGCATCGAGCCCGGGTCGGACCGGCGTCCGGCTCCGTGAGCCCGAAGCAGCCGATCGCCTCGCCGCGCGTGCATCGCCGGCAGCCAGCGCTCCTTCTGCTCCTCGGTGCCCCAGCGCCAGATCGCGTACATCGCGAGCGATCCCTGCACCGAGACGGCGCTCCGGACGCCCGCGTCGCCCGCCTCGAGCTCGCGGCAGACGAGCCCGTACGCGACCGAGCTCGCGCCGGGGAGCCCGTAGCCCTCGAGGTGCATCCCGAAGCAGCCCGAGCTTCGCCAGCTCGCTCGAACAGCTCGCGCGGGAGGATGCCCTGCTCGAACCAGTCGCCCACCTCGGGTAGGACCCGCTCGCGGACGAACTGGCGCACGGTGTCGCGGATCGCCCGCTCCTCGTCGTCGAGCAGCCCGTCGACGTCGAGAAAGTCGAACGGGTCGAGCGCGGTACGGGCCTCGGTCGTCGTCGCCACGGTGTCCTCCCTGGGTCTCCGGCGCCGTGATTGTAATGACGGCCGGGCCGCTGGACAGGACGGGCCCCCGGGCGGGAACATGGGCACGTGGCGACGAGCCGGAGGCGCAGCGCGGACGAGCTGCTCGCCGAGGCACGCGGGCGGATCGCACGCCTCGATCCCGCGACCGCCTGGGCGGCCGCGCGCGCGGGCGATGCGCTGATCGTCGACATCCGCTCCGACGACGAGCGCCGGCGCGACGGCGTCGTCCCCGGGTCGCTCCACGTGCCGCGGACCGTGCTCGAGTGGCGCGTCGACCCGGAGTCGGGCTGGGCCAATCCCCACGTCGGCGGCGCCGACCGCCGTCTCATCCTGCTCTGTGCGCACGGCTGGTCGTCGAGCCTCGCCGCCGCGACGCTGCTCGACCTCGGGTACTCGGCCGCCGGAGACGTGGAGGGCGGGTTCGAGGCGTGGCGCGCCGCCGGGCTTCCGACCGCGTCCGCGCCGCGAGCGTCCCGCCGGGGCGCTACCGGGGATGGGGCCACCCGACTGAGCTGCGCTTGCCGGGATTCCGGCATCCCGGTACTATTGACTGACTAGTCAATCGACGTTCAGGAGCAGCGCATGGCGACGATGGAGACCGGGCTCGCGAACGGCGTCTCGTTCGCGCTCACCGACGAGCAGAAGGAGCTCCGCGCGCTCGCGCGCGAGTTCGCGGCGAAGGAGATCCGCCCCAGGGCGGCCGAGCACGACGAGCAGCAGACCCATCCCGCGGAGCTCGTCGCCAAGGCGCACGAGCTCGGGCTGATGAACCTGCATCTGCCGGAGTCGCTCGGCGGGCCGGAGCTCTCGGCCTTCGACGGGATGCTCGTCGGCGAGGAGCTGAACTGGGGCTGCTCGGGGATCGGGACGTCGATCGGCGCGAACGGGCTCGCTGCGGGCCCGATCCTGATCGCCGGCACCGACGAGCAGAGGCGCGAGTGGCTCGCGCCACTCGTCTCGGAGCCGATCCTCGGCTGCTTCGGGCTGACGCGAGCCCGGCGCCGGGTCGGACGTCTCGGGGATCCAGACGACCGCAGTGCGCACAGGGCGACGAGTACGTCGTCAACGGCTCGAAGATGTTCATCACGAACGCCGGCCAGGCGTCGTGGATGGTGTGCTTCGCCTCGACCGACAAGAGCAAGGGGCACCGGGGCCTTACCGCATTCGTGATCCCAATGGACGCCGAGGGCGTCACGATCGAGAAGCACCTCGACAAGATGGGGCAGCGCGCGACGGACACGTCGGCGGTGGCGTTCCAGGACGTGGTCGTGCCGGCGTCGAACCGGCTCGGCGGGGAGGGCGACGGCTTCAAGATCGCGATGCAGACGCTCGACTTCACACGCCCCGGCACCGCGGTCGGCGCAGTGGGCGTCGCGCAGGCGGCCTACGAGCTCTCGATCGACTACGCGAAGGAGCGCATCCAGTTCGGGATGCCGATCGCCATGAACCAGGGCGTCTCGTTCCTCGTCGCCGACATGGCGACCGAGATCGAGGCCGCGCGCCTCCTCACCTGGCAGGCCGCGTGGATGATCGACCAGGGCTGGGGACGGAAGGCGACGAAGTACTCGTCGTTCGCAAAGCGCTTCGCCGCCGACACGGCGATGAAGGTGACCACCGACGCCGTCCAGATCTACGGCGGCTACGGCTACATCAAGGAGTACCCGGTCGAGAAGCTGATGCGCGACGCGAAGCTGTTCCAGATCTACGAGGGCACCTCGCAGATCCAGCGGCTCGTGATCGCGAAGGAGATCTTCCTGGGCTGAGTTTGTTCGCGAGCGGGATCCGCGGAGGGATCCGCCGCTTCGATCCCCGCCGTTCGGCGGGGCACACCCCTGAAGGCGTCCCGCTTTCGCGGGCCGCAACTGCAGGGGCGATGTCCGGCTATCCGGTCGTTGGGAGCGGGATATCCCGCCGCGTCGATTCCCGCCTTCGGCGGGGGACACCCCCCTGAGGGCGTCCCGCATGCGCGGGCCGCAGCTGCCCTCCGGTCTCACCCGGATGTTCAGCCCGGCGAGGGGCGGCCGTCCCCGCGGCGCTGCGTTCCCGCGAGCTCTCGGTGGAACGGGGGGAGGAAGCCGGGAGCGACACGGGTCCCGCCGAGCCACGCGACAAGACGCGAGGCCTCGGCCTCCACCGCGCGAACGGCGTCGCGCCCGACGTCCTCGAGCAGCCGGAAGGCGATCGCGCCGTCCGGGCGCTGCGCCCAGCCGCCGACGACCCGTCCGTCCCACCAGACCGTCGGCCCCGCGTTCCCGTTTCGGTCGAAGAGCGCGTCTGCGTGCGGACCGAGGTACCACTCCCGCTGCTTCCAGCCCATCGTCGTCGGGTCGAGCGTCGGCAGGAGCGCAGCGGCCGGCTCGGGCGGCTCGACGGGGCCGACGTCGTCGGCGAGGACGATGCCGGTGGAGCCCTCCAGCTCGACAAGCGCGTGCGGTGTGGCCGCCAGCGCTGCGCGCGCCTCGCGGGCCGTCCAACCCGTCCACCAACGGATGTCGAGCTCGGTCGCCGGCCCGAACGATCGGAGCCAGCGACGGAGCAGCTCGGCCCGGGCGCCCTCCGGATCGAGGTCCACGCTCGCCTCGGACGTCAGTGCCCAGCGGTACTGCCCGTGTGTCCAGGCGCCGCGGGGGCGTCCCCGGACGACACGCCCCTCGGCGGCGAGGAGCGGGAGGATCCGCGACGCGGCGCTCACCTGAGCCTCCCAGCGCGAGCCGACCCCCAGCCCGAGCCGGGTCGCGAGCAGCGGGTCGGCACGCGTGAGGTCCGAGGTGAACGCCTCGCCCCGCTCGGCAAGCGCCTCGAGCGCGGCGGCCGACACCCGGTCGATCCAGCCGGCCGCGTCGTCGGCGACGCCGCTTCGGGCGACGAAGCCCTCGAGGCGCCGTCGCTCCCGCGCCGCGACCGTCCGCGTGCACGCCGCGTCCACGACCGGTGCGAGGTCCCTTGGCACGACCCAGAGCGTCCGGCGCATCCCGAGCATGCGGACGAGCGAGCGGTCGACGTAGAGCGCCCGTTCGAGGTGCGCCGTCGTGAAATCGCGCGTCCTCGCCCGGGCCGAGAGGAACACGGTTGCGGCGTCGGTCGAGTGGAGCGCGACGAGGGACTCGGCCGCTTCCGCGGGATCCGCCGCCCGGCTCGGCGGTGCGAGACGGTGCCGGAGGACGAGGCGCGCCCGCCGCTCCGTCGTGTCGATCAGGCGCATGAAGCGGTTCTACCGCCGCGGCCCGGAAGCCGCCGCAGGATATCGACGGGAGTGTTCTCCAGACCGACACGACACCGCCCGGAAAGGGGGACAGGACGGACCCTCGGCTCGGCTACATTTCCGATCGTGTCATCCGGCGCGACCAGCGTCCCGGGTATGGCGCGCCGACGACGCTCACGCCGCATCGCGGTGCGCAGGGCCGTCCTCGCGGTCGGCGCCGTCGTGCTGCTCTCACTCCTCGCATTGACGCTCGTCGCCGGGTCGCCGGCACGACTTCCCGCCGGGACGACCATCGCCGGCCTCCAGGTCGGCGGCATGCAGGTCGCGACAGCGAGGAACACCCTGGAGAGGAAGTCGGAGGCGCTCGCGCACCAGCCGCTCGAGTTCGTCGTCGGTGGACGGACCTTCGCCCTGACCGCCTCGCAGCTCGGTGTGCGGCCCGACTGGGGCGCAGCGGTGCGCTCGGCCGCCAACACGGGAGACGGCTTCGCCCCCATCCGCGGGCTGAGGCGTCTGCAGACCCGGCTGTTCGGCTCCGACGTCGATCCGCACGTGGACGTCTACCCGTCGGCGGTGCGGTTCACCGTTGCCCGCATCGCCGCAGCGGTCGACAAGCCTGCCGTCGACGCCGGGCTCGAGCGCCGCGGGCTCGGGATCGTCACCACCCCGGCGCGTGCCGGCATCCGCCTCGACCGCGCGAGGGCCTCGGCAACCATCGTCGCGGCGCTCGCCGCGCTCGACCGAACGGGGCCCGTGCGGCTGCCCGTCGGCGCGCACCGCGCCGAAGATCACGGCGGAGCGGCTTTCCGGGGCGGTCGCCGACGCGCGAACCGCGATCTCGGCGCCCGCGACGCTCACGGTCGGGCCGACGCGGTTCCGGCTCGCGCGCTGGCGGATCGCGCAGCTGCTCGAGCTTCCGACCGGGGGCGCGACGCGCGTCTCGGATCGGCGGCGCCGCCGCGCTCACGTGGCTGTCGTCGGTCGCGCCGCTCCGTGAATCGCCCGCCACGCGACGCGACGTTCAGGGTCGTCTCCGGAGGGATCGAGGTCGTCCCGGCCCGCGTCGGCCGCGACCTCGACATGGAGGCGGCGCGCGCGGCGGTCGAGAAGGCGATCCTGTCTCCGACCAGCCGGGCGGCGACGGTTGCGACGACGACGAGCGAGCCTGCCCGGACGACGGCGGCCGCCGAGGCGATGGGGATCACCGGCGTCGTCGGCTCGTACACGACGACGTACGGCGGCACGCCGGGACGGCTCCACAACGTCAAGCTCGTCGCCGACCTGATCGACGGCGCGCTCGTGGCGCCCGGCGCGCGCTTCTCCTTCAATCAGACGACGGGTGAGCGCAATGCGGCGAAGGGCTTCGAGGCGGCGCCGGTGATCATCAACGGCGAGCTCGAGAGCGGCATCGGGGGTGGCGTCTGCCAGGTCTCGACGACCGTCTTCAACGCTGCGTTCGAGGCCGGCCTGTCGATCGACAAGCGCACGAATCACGCGCTCTACATCAGCCACTACCCACTCGGGCGCGACGCCACCGTCAACTATCCGGACATCGACCTCGTCTTCACGAACGACACCGACAAGTGGCTGCTCGTGCGCACGTTCGTCGGTTCCGGCTCGCTCACCGTCAACATCTACGGGACGCCGCAGCACCGTCGCGTCGAGACCGAGACGGCACCGCTCGAGGTCGACGGCAAGGTGCCGTGGAAGCGGATCGACGACGACGCGATGTTCAAGGGGCAGAAGGTCGTCGAGCAATGGGGGTCGCCGCCGCGCTCGACGAGCGTGACGCGGCGGGTGTACCAGCCGGACGGGAAGCTCCTCTACGACTCGACCTGGCGCTCGTACTACGTCGGCGAGCCCACCGTCGTCCGCATCGGGATCAAGCCGCGGCCGAAGCCGGCCGAGCCGCCCGCCGCGGCGACGACGACGGACGGCGGCGCGAAGCAGCCCGCTCCGAGCACGGCCAAGGAGCCAGCCGCGGGCACCGGCGAAGCAGCCGTCGGGCGCGCCGGACGCCTCTACGACGGCGCCTCGGCCCTGAGCACGGCCTCGACGAACCACTCGGGCACGCGCGTCGGCAGGTGTGTCGTCGCATCGACCGTCGCGTGGGTCGTCCAGCCGTGCGCGACCCGCTCGCCGCTCCGCTCGACCAGATAGTCGTAGCGGAAGCGCGCGCCGCGGATCTCCGCGCAGCGGACGCCGATCGAGAGGACGTCGTCGAAAGCCGCCGCCCGCTCGTACTCGAGGTGGACGCCGGTCGTCAGCGCCTCGATGCCGGCATCGCGGATCTCCCGGTAGCCGCCGGCGAAGGCCGCCAGGTATGCGACGCGGGCCTCCTCGAGCCAGACGACGAACGACGCATGGTGGGCGATTCCCTGGGCGTCGGTCTCCGCGAAGCGGATGCGGACCTGGTGCGCGAACGGCGTACCCGTCCATCGTGGGCGAGATATACCCCGCGCCTAGGATGGCGCGCCGTGGGAACCGCCGCGGAGCTCGCCGTCGCTGATCCGCGATCGCGGGCCGGCGGTCGTCCTCACCGGCGCGGGCATGTCGACCGAGAGCGGCATCCCGGACTTCCGCTCGTGCGAGCGGGATCTGGGCGGAGGTCGACCCGTTCGAGGTCGCATCGATCGACGCCTTCCACCGCGATCCGCTTCGCGTGTGGCGTTGGTACGGGCCACGGATCGACGGCCTCCTCGCGGCGGAGCCGAACGCCGGGCCACCTCGCGCTCGCGTCGCTCGAGCGGGCGGGCCACGTCGCGCACGATCGTGACCCAGAACATCGACCTGCTCCACGCGCGCGCCGGAAGCGGCGACGTGATCGAGGTGCACGGCTCGATCGCGCGCTTCCCCTGCCTCGCGTGCGCCGGCGAGGAGACGCTGGAGGGGGTGCTCGAGCAGCTCGCCGACCGTGACGCGCCGCTCTGCCGTCGCTGCGGCGACGATCGTGAAGCCGGGCGTCGTCATGTTCGGCGAGCTTCTGCCGGCGAGGCGATGGCGCGCGCCGACCTGCTCGTCCGGGAGACGGGCCTCCTCCTCGTGGTCGGCTCGTCGCTCCAGGTCTGGCCCGTCGCGGGGCTTCCTGCCGACACGGTCCGTGCGGGCGGTGCGCTCGGCATCGTGAACCTCGAGGAGACGCCCTACGACGCGGACGCGTCCGTCGTCGTGCGGGGGCCGTCCGGGGCGGTGCTCGGGGAGGTCGCGCGCGATGCTCGGTGCCTGAGGCCGTCCTCGCGCGTGCACCCGGGCCGTCGATGTGCGCCGAGGTGGCCCGAAGGCGTACGATGACCGTCGATGACGACCACGACGAACGACGACGTGATCGCCCGCCTCGCCGGCAAGGGCGAGGAGGCGATCCAGCGGCTCGCCGACCTCCCGGGCGGTCAGCGCGCGCTCGAGGCGTTCAACGACCTCAAGCTCCGGGTCGACGACCTCTCGCGGCGCGTCCGCGGGGTGGACGAGCTGGAGAAGCGCGTCGCGAAGCTCGAGAAGGAGCTCGCGGCGCTCAAGCGCGCCCAGAAGCACGACGCGGCGAAGACCGCGACGCCCGAGGCGTAGGCTCGCGTGCGGCTGGTGTCCGACGTCAGTCGGACACCTCCGCGCTCCGCGGCACGCGGAGCCGGAAGGCGCGGGGGACGACCTCGAACGTCACCGGCGTGGTCCCCGGCTGCTCGCCGTCGAGCTCGATCGGCAGCTGCGTCCCGCTCGTGACGGTCACCCTCGATCCCCGCAGGAGCTCCGCCTTCGGGTGCGGCAGATGCGTCCCGCGGTACATCTTCGGCACCGTCAGCACGAGGTCGCGCTTCGTGACGTCCCCGATCGTGAGCACGTCGAGCAACGCATCGTCGGGCGCTGCGTCCGGGCAGATCTCGAGGCCGCCGCCGAAGAAGCGGCCGTTCGCGACGACGACGTCGAACATCAGCCCGCTCCGCCGCTCGCCGTCGACCGTGACCTCGATCTCGCTCGCCTGCCAGCCGGAGAAGACCGCGAAGATCGCCCAGAGGTAGGACGCCTTCCCGCCGAGCGCCTTCGTCGACTCGTTCGCGCGCTTCGCGATCGCGCCGCTCATCCCCGCGCTCGCGACGTTCGCGAACACCGCCGTCGCATCGGAGCCGTCCCATGCACGGTAGGAGGCGCGCCCGAGGTCGATCGTGCGCACGTCGCCGCCGAGCGCGACCTGGACCGCCTCGTCGATCTTCCGCGGGATCCCGAACGTGCGCGAGAAGTCCCATCCCGTCCCGCGGGGGACGATGGCCACCTCCGGCTGCCGGCCGAGCCCGAGAAGGCCGTTCGCGACCTCGTGCACCGACCCGTCGCCGCCGACGACGACGATCAGCTCGGCTCCGTCGAGCGCGGCCTCCCGCGCGAGCTCGGCCAGGTGCCCCGGCCGCTCGCTGAAGAGGGTGTCCCCCTCGAGCCCCGCCGCTGAGGCCTGCCGCGCGAGCTCCGGCCAGCGCCGCCCCGTGGAGCCGTTGGCCGACGCGGGGTTGACGAGGAAGACGACGCGACCGGCCACGGCGGGAGTATCTCCTGCCCATCCGCAGGGCGTCTCAGTCGGAGCCGTGCGCCGCGAGCGCGAGACAGCGGCGGATCTCCCCGTCGACGTCCCTGCCTGGCTGCGGCTGCCGATCTCGCCGAGCGGTCAGTCGGCCGTCGCCACGTGGAGCGCGAGCTCAGTCATCTGGTCGACGGCTGCACGCATGTCGTCGGCGCTCATGTACACGAACTCGCCCTCGACGATCACGTCCGACACGATCAGCAGGCAGCCGGCGCGGATGTTCCGGAGCGCGCCGAGCGTGAAGAGGATCGCGGCCTCCATCTCCACCGCGAGGATCCCTCTCTCGGACCAGCGGGCGGCGAGGCCCTGGTCGGGCTGGTAGAAGATGTCGCTCGACACGACCGGGCCGACACGGACCCGCTTGTCGAGCTCCTTGGCCTGGTGCACCGCCTCGTGGACGAGCCCGAAGTCCGCGGTCGGCGCGTGCGGCTCTCCGAGCAGGTAGTGGGTGGACGTGCTGTCCGCCGGCGTGGCGGAGAGCGCGACGATCAGGTCGCCCATCGAGAGGTCGGGCTGGAGCCCGCCGCACGTCCCGACGCGCACGAGCGTCTTCACGCCCAGCTGGGCGAGCTCCTCGATGATGATCGCAGCGGACGGGCACCCCATCCCGCTCGACTGGACGGAGACGGGCTTGCCCCGGAACGTGCCCGTGTAGCCGAGCATCCCGCGCTCGGAGTTCCGCTCGACGACGTCCTCCATGAAGGTCTCGGCGATGTACTTCGCCCGGAGTGGGTCGCCGGGCAGCAGGCAGGCCTCGGCGTAGTCGCCCTTGTTCGCACGCACGTGGATCGGCATGGCGGGGAAGCCTACGGGCTGCGCGCCTAGAGTGTCGCTCGAATGGGCGCCCACCTGGTCGAGCCGTCCACCATGCAGATCCTCGCGTACTGCGCCGACGACCCGGTGGAGCGGGTGTTCCTCGAGGACGTCGCGCGCCGCGAGAGCGGGCGGTTCGCCGCGCTGGAGAACGGCGACGGCGCGCTGCAGGCCCTCTGCCATCTCGGGACGAACGTCGTCCCGTCGGGCAGCGGCTGTGGAGCGTTCGCCGAGGTCGCCGTGCGCGTGTCGCCGCGGATGCTGATCGGGGAGCAGCACGCCGTGACAGAGCTCTGGGAGGCGGCTCGCCGGCGCCTGCCGCGGCCGCGGGAGGACCGGCTCGGCCAGCCGGTGTACGTGTCGACGGTGCCCCCGGAGCCCGGACGCACCGGCCTGCGCGCGGCGACGCGGGCGGACCTCGACGTGCTCGTGCCCGCCTGCGCGAAGGCGCACTTCGAGGAGCTGGGCGTCGACCCGCTCCGTCGCGACCCGAACGGCTTTCGCTGGCGGACGCGGGCCCAGATCGAAGAGGGACGCTCCTGGATTTGGCTCGAGGACGGGGCGATCCGGTTCAAGGCCGAGGCGTCGGCCTGGACGCCGAACGCCGTGCAGCTCCAGCAGGTCTGGGTCGACCCGCCCGCACGCCGCCACGGCTACGCGGCGCGTGCGCTCCGCGACCTCATCCGCCTCCTGCTCACCGAGGTGCTGGCCGTGTGCCTCTTCGTCCGCTCCGAGAACACACCCGCGATCCGTCTGTACGAGGCGGTCGGGATGGAGCACGTGCTCGACTACCGGAGCGTCCTCTTCTGAGGCGGCTGCTGCTCGCCCGGCACGGACACGCCCTCTCCAACGTCCGGGACCGCGTGAGCTCGGTGCCGCCGGGCGAGGGGCTGTCGGACGACGGCGTGGCGGAGGCGCTCGCCCTGCGCGACGCGCTGGCCCGCGCGGACGTCGTGCTGGGCGTCGCGACCCGCCTCGTCCGGACCCAGGAGACCCTCGAGCTCGCCCTCGGCCCCCGCCGAGCGGGGCGCCTCGTCCTCCCGGGACTGGACGAGATCCGCTTCGGCGCGTTCGAGGGCGGTCCCCTCGCCGACTATCGCGACTGGGCGTGGACCCACGAGCCCGACGCCGAGTGCCCGGGAGGCGGCGAGAGCAGGACCGAGGCAGCGGTGCGGATCGCCGGCGCGCTCGACGCGCTGCTCGGGCGCGAGGAGGACGTCGTCCTCGCCGTCTCCCACGCGCTGCCCGTGCGCTACGTCGTCGACGCCTCGGACGGGACGTTCCCCACGGCGCGCATCACGCATGTCCCGCACGCCCACCTGTTCTCGCTCGACGCCGAGGCCGTCCGGCGGGCAGCCGAGACGCTGCGCGCCTGGGCCGACGCGCCGCGCTTCGACGACGTCGCCGCGTGAGTCGGGCACCATTCGGGAGTGGAGCTGCTCGAGCGGGTCGAGGCGCACATCAGGGCACACGGGCTGATCGAGCCCGGCGGCGAGGTGACCTGCCTCGTGTCGGGCGGCGCCGACTCGACCTGCCTCTGGCACGCCCTCCGCGAGCTCGGCTACGTCGTCCGCGCGGTGCACGTCCACCACGGCCTGCGCGGCGCGGAGGCGGACGCTGACGCCGAGCACTGCGCCTCGGCGCTCGGCGCCGAGGTCGTCCGCGCCCCGGCGGCGTCGACGGAGGCCGAGCTGCGGCGGCTGCGGTACGCCCTCACCGAGGGCCGCGGCCGGCGTGCCACCGGGCACACCGCGTCCGACCAGGTCGAGACCGTGCTCTACCGGCTCGTCTCGAGCGGCTCGACCCGCGGGATCCGGCCATGCAGGGCCGACGGCGTCGTGCGGCCCTTGCTGCCCCTCTGGCGCGAGGAGACCGAGGAGTACTGCCGGGCCCGCGGTCTCGGGTGGCGCGTCGACTCGACGAATGTCGACACCAAGCGGGGGCTGATCCGCGCGCGGCTGCTGCCGCTCCTCGACGAGCTCGACCCGCGCGCCCGTGCCAACCTGCTCTCGCTGGCGAGCGACCGGCCGCGGCTGCCCCGCGCCCTCGAGGCGTCGCTCGTCGAGCTCCTCTCCTCGCGCGAGGGAATGCGAGCGGCGGATCTCGGCGGGGGCGTCCGGGCGGTGCGGACCTACGACACGGTCCGGCTGGAGGGCGCGGTGACGTGGGGGCCGTGGCGTCTCGAGACCGACCGGCCGGGCCTCGTCGTCCGGTCGCGCCGTCCCGGCGACCGCCTCGCTGGCCGCTCCCGTAAGGTGCAGGATGTGCTGGTGGACGCGAAGGTGCCGAGGGACGAGCGCGACGGCTGGCCGCTCGTCGCGACCGAGGACGGCGCCGTCGTCGCGGTCGTCGGGTTGGAGGAGGCGCCCGGCTGGGAAGGCGCCGTCCGTGCGGCACGCGCGGCCGACCGGGGTGCGGGGTGACCTCGGTCCACGCGGACGTCGGCGAGGTCTTGATCGAGCAGGACGCGCTGCGCACGCGCGTCGAGGAGCTCGGTGCCGAGATCTCGGCCGACTACGAAGGGCGCGACCTGCTCCTCGTCGGCGTCCTCAAGGGCGCGATCTTCTTCATCTCGGACCTGATGCGCGAGCTGACCGTCCCGTGCGAGATCGACTTCATGGCAATCTCGAGCTACGGCGCGGGCACGGACTCGTCGGGCGTCGTGCGGATCCTCAAGGACCTCGAGATCAACATCTCGGGCCGGGACGTGCTGGTGGTCGAGGACATCATCGACTCCGGGCTGACGCTCTCCTACCTCCGACGCACGCTCGGCGCGCGCAAGCCGGAGTCGCTCGAGATCTGCGCCCTGCTCACGAAGCCCGAGCGGCGAGAGGTCGAGGTCCCGGTGCGCTACGTCGGCTTCGAGATCCCGAACCGGTTCGTGATCGGCTACGGGCTGGACTTCGCTGAGCGCTACCGGAACCTGCCCTACATCGGGGTGCTGCACCCCGACCTGGTGCCGAACGGGCTCTAGCAGGGATTTTCGGAGGGCCGGCATGTTGCCGCCGCGTTGAGTCAACCCCTCCGGGGCCTGGAAACGCAGGGGCACGCTGCTACGCTCCGGGTACGTGAATCGCTTCTTCCGCAGCGCGCTCTTCCCGCTGGTCGTCATCGTGCTGCTCGTCTACCTGGCGAGCCAAACCCTCATGCCGCGCCGCGACGCCAGCGAGAAGATGACGTACTCGCAGCTGATCCAGGCGACGAAGAACGGTGACGTGAGCGAGGTCACCTTCTCGCCGAACCGCCAGTCGATCACCGCCGTGCTCGACTCGGGGCAGAAGGTCAAGGTCAACTACCCGTCGCCGCAGTCGCAGGCTCAGTTCCAGAACGTGCTCGAGGAGCACAACGTCAAGTTCGACTCGAAGGGGACCGGCACGAGCGCCTGGTGGGCGCTGTTGACCGGGTTCCTGCCGTTCGTGCTCCTGATCGGCTTCTGGATCTTCCTCATGAACCAGATGCAGGGCGGCGGCTCGAAGGTGATGAGCTTCGGCAAGAGCCGCGCCAAGCGGATGTCGCCCGACTCGCCGAAGGTCACCTACAAGGACGTCGCGGGCGCGGACGAGGCGGTCGAGGAGCTGCAGGAGATCAAGGAGTTCCTCGAGAACCCGAAGAAGTTCCAGGCGCTCGGCGCGCGGATCCCGAAGGGCGTGCTCCTGTACGGGCCGCCCGGGACGGGCAAGACGCTCCTGGCGCGCGCGACCGCCGGTGAGGCGGGCGTGCCGTTCTTCTCGATCTCCGGCTCGGACTTCGTCGAGATGTTCGTCGGCGTGGGCGCCTCCCGCGTGCGCGACCTGTTCGAGCAGGCGAAGCAGGCGAGCCCGTGCATCATCTTCATCGACGAGATCGACGCCGTCGGCCGTCACCGCGGCGCCGGCCTCGGCGGCGGCCACGACGAGCGCGAGCAGACGCTCAACCAGCTGCTCGTCGAGATGGACGGCTTCGAGCTGAAGGACAACATCATCCTCATCGCTGCGACGAACCGGCCGGACATCCTCGATCCGGCGCTGCTGCGCCCGGGGCGCTTCGACCGGCAGATCGTCGTCGACCGCCCCGACCGCAAGGGCCGGCAGCAGATCCTCGAGGTGCACGCGAAGGGCAAGCCCCTCGACAAGGAGATCGACCTCGACGTCCTCGCGGCGGCGACCCCCGGCTTCACGGGCGCCGACCTCGCGAACGTGATCAACGAGGCTGCGCTGCTCGCGGCGCGCCGGGGCGAGAAGACGATCGGCCAGCACGAGCTCGAGGAAGGGATCATGCGGGTGATCGCCGGCCCGGAGAAGAAGTCGCGGCTCTTCTCCGAGAAAGAGCGGAAGATCACCGCCTACCACGAGATGGGCCACGCGCTCGTCGGGTACTACCTCGAGGGCACGGACGAGGTGCACAAGATCTCGATCGTCTCGCGCGGGCAGGCGCTCGGCTACACGATCTCGCTGCCCTCCGAGGATCGCTACCTGACCACCAAGGGCACGCTGATGGATCAGATGGCGATGACGCTCGGCGGCCGCGCGGCGGAGGAGCTCGTCTTCAGCGAGGTCACGACGGGCGCGGCGAACGACATCGAGCGGATCACGTCGACGGCCAAGCAGATGATCATGCGCTTCGGGATGAGCGAGAAGCTCGGCCCACGTGTGCTCGGGCGAAATCACGACATGCCGTTCCTCGGGCGCGAGATGGGCGCGGAGCCCGACTACTCGGAGGAGATCGCGAAGGAGATCGACGACGAGATCCGCCGCGTGATCGAGGAGGCGCACGACAAGGCCACGACGGTGCTGCGCGACCACATGGAGGAGCTGCACCGGCTGTCGGCGATCCTGATCGAGCGCGAGACGATCGACAAGAGCCAGTTCGAGCGGCTGCTGCAGGGAGAGTCGGAGGACTCGGTGTTCGTGGACGAGACGCCGCCGCCGGCCGCCGAGCCCGAGCCGGAGCCCGAGAAGAAGCCGCAGCTCAAGCCGTCCCCGCGTCCCCTCCCGGGCGCGGCGATGCAGCCGCCGCCCGACCCGGCCGCGTCCTAGAGGTCGCCGTGATCGGCGACGGGCGCCGTGCGCCCGTCGGTACCGGCGCCGTCAGGCATCCGGCGGCGCAAGCGCTCTCCGCGCGACCAGCAGCGCGGCGAGGGCCGCGACGGCCCCGACCGCCTCGATCGCGAGTCCCTGTACGCGCGCGAGGTCGGAGACCGCGAGGAGCGCCCATGCGAGGCCGAGCGCGCCGAGCCCCGCGCCGGCGATCCAGGCCGGGCGCCGCCACGCGTTGCCGGGCTCGTCGCGCGTCCGGCCGGCGAGCTCGCGCGCCCAGCCGACGAGCTCGCCGACGACCACGAGCGCCGCGGCAATGCCCGCCGCGCGGGTGTCGAGCGGAGGATCGTCCACGAGGAGCAGCACGGCGTACGCGCCGCCGAGCGTTGCGAGCGCGGGGCCGAGCAGGGCCGGCCAGACGACGGACGCGCCGGTCAGCGCGGCGCCGGTCACACCGAGCGCCGCCACGGGAGCGACCGCGTCGGTGCTCGCCACGACGCCGAGCCAGACGGCGGTCCCGAGCGCCACCGCGACGGCCGTCGCGCCCGCGGCTAGCGCTGCACGAGTCGGGCGTGACGCCGGTATGCCCTCACCCCCTCGAGCGCTTCCTCCATCGTGGTCTCGCCGTCGAGCGTGGCGACCGCGACGCCGAGCTGCTCGAACCGGAAGCGCAGGTCGGCCCGCTGGAGCCGCCAGAGCCGGAGCGCGGCGTGATCGGCGCGGTCACGGCCCGGCTCCACGTGGGGCTCGGGCGAGATCTCGAGAACGACGAGGTCGTGGCCCCGTCCGCGCAGGTCGAGGAGGGCATGGATCGAGCGCTCGTCGAGCAGGGGCGTGACCGCCACGACCAGCGCACGCGGCGGCAAGCGTCCTCGCGGGGATGACGTCCACGTCCTTCCATGCGTAGCTGAACTCCACGCCCGTCTCGAGCAGCGCGTCGACCAGGCGGTACTGCTGGACGAGGCCGCCGCCCGGCTCGAGCCAGCGGAGGATCCCCCCGAACGCCACGAGCCCCACGCGGTCGCGGCGGGCGAGGAACCGGCTCGCGACCGTCGCGGCGGTGCGCACGGCCTGCTCGAGGGTTCCCTCGTCGGACGTCCGCGCCTCGGCGAAGCTGTCGAGGAAGACGACCACGTCGGCGTTCCGCTCCGGGTGGCGCTCGTTCACGACCAGCGTGCCGCGCCGCGCCGTCGCACGCCAGTTGATCGAGCGGACGCGATCGCCGGCCACGAACGGCCGTGTGTCCGCGAACTCGAGCCCCTCCGCGCGGAGCCGCGTGACCTCCGAGCCGGTTGCCGCTTGTGTGTGCGCGGGGGAGAGGAGCCGGCGCAGACGCTCCGGCGTGGGGTAGATCCTGAGCGGCCGGCGGCGGTCGACCCGCCCCTCGTAGCGGACGAGGCCGATCCGATCGCGCGCTCGGAGCCAGACCTCGCCGATCTCGACCGACGACCACCGGACGCAGCGCAGGCGAAGCGGGAGCTCGCGCTCCTCGCCGGCGGCCAGCCGGAGCGCGATCGGGTTGCGGCCGTCCACAACCTCGAGCCCCTCCGGGAGGGCGAGCCCGACCTCGACGCGGTCGACGGGCTCGTCGGTGCGCACCGTCACGGTCGCTTCGAGGACGTCCCCTTCGAGCGCCCGTTCCCGGTCGACCTCGACCCAGGCGCGGAGTCCCGGGGGCGCGGCGCGGACACCGACGGCGACGAGCAGGGCGAGCGGCGCGACGATCGCTGCGAGCTCCGCCCGCCTGAGGGCGAGTGCGGCGACGAGGCCCGCCGCAGCGAGCACGGCATATGCGCCGAGGCGCGGATCCGCGGCCCGCGTCACGGTGTCTCGGTGGAGGGCGTCCGAACCTCTTCCAGCACCTCGCGCACGACGTCCTCGCCGCTGCGCCGCTGGACCCAGAGCTCCGGCCGCAGGACGAGACGATGTGCGAGCGCCGGCACCGCGACGCTCTTCACGTCGTCCGGTGTCACGAAGTCCCGCTCCGCGAGCGCCGCACGACAGCGCGCGAGCTTGACGAGCGCGAGCGATCCGCGTGGGCTCGAGCCGACCGACACGCTCGGGCTCTCGCGCGTTGCCGCGACGAGGTCGACGACGTAGCGCCCAACGCTCTCGTCCACGTGCACGCGCTCGACCGCGCGCTGCATCTCCAGCAGCGTCCCCCGCTCGACCACGGGGCGTAGCTCGACCTCGTCGACGCCGCGCTCCAGGCGGCGCTCGAGCATCTCCCACTCGTCGTCGGCGCTCGGATACCCGAACCCGGTTCGCAGCAGGAAGCGGTCGAGCTGCGCCTCCGGGAGCGGGTACGTTCCCTCGTACTCGATCGGGTTCTGCGTCGCGAGGACGAGAAATGGAGGCTCGAGCGCGCGGGTCGTCCCGTCGATCGAGACCTGCTTCTCCTGCATCGCCTCGAGCAGCGCGGCCTGCGTCTTCGGCGGAGCGCGGTTGATCTCGTCGGCGAGGAGGATGTTCGTGAAGATCGGGCCGGCGCGGAACTCGAAGGCCGAGTCGCGCTGGTTCCAGATGGACGACCCGGTGACGTCCGACGGGAGCAGGTCGGGCGTGAACTGGACCCGCGCGAACCGGAGGCCCGTCACGTCGGCGAAGGAGCGCGCAGCGAGCGTCTTGGCGAGCCCCGGGACGTCCTCGAGGAGGACGTGGCCGTCGGCGAGGAGGCCGGCGAGCACCAGCTCGAGGCGGTCGCGCTTGCCGACGACGGCACGCTCGACCTCGTCGAGGACCGCGCGCGCCAGCTCGGCGACCCGCGTCAGCTCCATGCCAGCCGCTCCAGATCGTCGACCGCGCGCTCGATCGTCTCGAGCGAGACGCCCGGCGCCGTGCGGTCGTCCGGCGCCGGGATGCCGGGCCGGATCAGCGCCCAGAGATCGGGGCCGAGGAGCCCCGCCGCCCGGTCGGGGCTTCGCTCGAGGTCGATGCCGCGGCGGAGCAGGAGGCCGGCGGAGAGGGACTGGAGCATGGGGCGGAGACGGAAGTGCACGTCGAAGGCCGTCCCGGTTGCGAGCGTCACCTCTCGCTCGACCCGGGCGAGCGATGCGGGCCGGGCTCGGGTCGGGCGCGTCGGCGCGAAGGCCGCGTCGAACGCGGACGGTCGCCGTGGCAGCTCCCGCCGGAGCCGCCCCAGCGCCACGCCGAGCGCCAGGGCGAGCACGACGACGAGCCAGACGTGACCCACGAGCGCGGCGCGGTCCGGCACGACGACGAGGAAGACGCCCGCCCAGACAGTCGCGGTGACCGCGACGGCGATCGAGCGGTCGAGCCTACTCACGCCGCCGTCCCGCTCAGCTCGGCCCGGCGCGCGGCGTCGGCGGCGGCGAGCTCCCGCTGCACCTGCTCGAGCGTGTCGATCGCCTCGTCCTTCATGTCGGGGCGCACAGCGTGCCCGGAGAACCGTGCCCAGGCGAAGAGCGACGTGAGCCGTGTCGCGGCGCGCCGCGACACGGCGATCTCGGCGAGGACGCGCTGCAGGTACTCCTCGGGGGCCTCGGCTGGGTCGCGCGGGAGGCCGGACGCCGCCAGCGCCCGCTCCATGCGTGCGTACGCCGCGATCACCGCCTTGCGGGGGTCGCGCTCCGCGCGGAGGTCGTCGAGCGTCTCGGCGAGGACGTCGGCCAATGCCTCCTCGGGAGTGGCGCGGAGCGGCTCGCGTGCCCGGCGGCGCCCCCGCGCGGCGAGCCACCAGGCGACGAGCGCGACGCCGACGAGGGCGAGGACGGCGAGCACCGGCCACAGCACGAACTGCGGCTCGTATCGCGGGGAGGAAGAGCTCGACCCTCCGTTCACGGCGTCCCCCTGGGCCGGTGCCGGGGGTCGCAGGCGGGGGCCGACGCTTCCGGCGAGCGCGCGTACGACGATCGTCAGGAGCGCAATCGCCACCACGAAGGTGATCACCGACTGCACGGGGCTCGGTCGCTTGCGCACCGGCCCGCCGGGCTGGTGGCGGCCGAAGAACGACAGCATCACGGCGACGAGGACCGTCGCCACCACCATCCCGACGACGAACAGGCTGACGACGGCGTCGAGCAGTCCTTCCGACGGCCGGTGCGCCCCGACGGCACCGCTCGGGGTCGAGCCCCCGGACGCGATCGCGACGACCGCGACGAGGACGACGACGGCCAGCGCGACCGCGAGCGTTCGCCCGCCCGACCCGCTGCGGCGGCGCGCGTTAGCGTCCATGCCGGATGAGACGAGCGACGGGGAGCGAACGTTGGCCGCGGCCGGCGGTGATGGGCGTCGTCAACGTCACGCCGGACAGCTTCTCGGACGGGGGCCTGTACGCCTCTGCGGCGGAGGCGGCCGACGCCGCGCGGCAGATGCTCGCCGACGGGGCGGCCCTCGTCGACGTGGGCGGTGAGTCGACCCGGCCGGGCTCGGGCCCCGTCCCGCCGGACGAGGAGCTCCGGCGCGTCGTGCCGGTGCTCGAGCTGCTCGCGGGCAGCCCGGTCTCGATCGACACGTCGCGGGCGGCCGTCGCACGCCGGGCGCTCGCGCTGGGAGCGGCGATGGTCAACGACGTCACGGCGCTCCGACGGGACCCCGAGCTCGCCGCAGTCGTCGCCGAAGCCGGCGCGGACATCTGCCTCATGCACATGCAAGGGGAGCCTCGCACGATGCAGGCCGCTCCGCACTACGAGGACGTCGTCTCGGAGGTCGCGGCGTTCCTCGAGGAGCGGCTCGCGTTCGCCGTCGCGGAGGGCATCCCCGAGGAGCGCGTGTGCCTCGACCCGGGGATCGGCTTCGGGAAGACACCCGACCAGAACCTCGAGCTCGTCCGCCGGCTCGACCGGATCGTCGCGATCGGGCCGCCGGTGCTCGTCGGGCTGTCGCGGAAGTCGACACTCGCCCGGGTGGTCGGGGGGACCGACGGCCGAGTGGCGACCGACGCCGCCTCGGTCGGGGCGGCGGTCGCGGCGTTCGACCGCGGCGCGACGCTGTTCCGGGCCCACGACGTACGTCTGCACGTGGATGCCCTCGCCGTGGCCGCCGCGGTGGAGCGGGGTACGGTGCGCCCGTGACGATCGAGCTCGCGGGCATCGAGCTGTTCGCGTTCCACGGCGTGCTCGAGGCGGAGCGTCGCGACGGGCAGCGGTTCCTCGTCGACGTCGAGCTGGACTACGGCGACGAGGCGTCCGCCGCCACCGACCGGATCGACGACGCGATCGACTATCGCGACGTCGTGGCAACCGTCGTCGAGGTGTCGGACGGCCGTGCCTACCACCTGCTCGAGGCGTTCGCCGTCGCCGTTGCCGATGCACTGGCGGCGGCCTTCCCGGTGACCCGCGTCCGCGTGCGCGTGCGGAAGCCCGACGTCGTCCTTGCGCGGCCGGTCGACCACGCTGCGGTCGTCGTCGAGCGGCGGGTCTAGCGGGCGACGGTGGTCGCGGACGCGACGGCCAGGGTGTAGGTCGCGTCGAGCGCGCTCGCGCCTGGCTTCACGGTGAGGTATGCCCAGCGGCCCTTGCCCCTGTTCGCGTAGGCGAGGCGCTCACGCGTGCCCTTGGTCGCCGCCGCCGCAAGCCGGCCGTCCTTTGCGAAGCGCCCGACGACGCTCCGGGCGGTGGCGGAGTACAACGCCAGATCGGCATCGCTCGGCGTGGTCAGCGTCGCCGTGACGCGCGCGCCGGCCGGGACCCAGACGCGGAACACGTCGCGCGGGTCCTCGTAACGGTCGACCCGACCGGCGATGCGCCCCGTGCGCTTCGACGCCGTGCTCAGGGCGGGCTCCTTCGACACGTAGCGGTCGCCGTTCGGGTCGACCTGGTCGATGTCGTCGTTCGGCTCGTACGGATCGCGGATCGGCGCGGGAAGTGCAAGCGCAGCGGCCACGTTCAGTATCCCGAACCCGGACGCCTGGTCGCGGCCCGCCGGGGCGATGTCGGTCGCGGAGCGTCGGAGGATCTCGGCCACCTGGCCGGCCGTGAGCTCCGGCCGCGCCGTCCAGACCCACGCCGCCGCGGCGGCCACCATCGGGGAGGAGAAGCTCGTGCCGGATGCGGCCCTCCAGTTGTTCCCGAGGGCGCTCGCGACGACGATGCCGTCGCCGGGCGCGGCGAGGTCGACGTAGCTCGACCGGCTCGAGAACGGCGCCACCGCGCCGTTGCGGTCGGTGGCGCCGACCGTCGTCACGTGCGGATAGGCGGCCGGATAGCCGAGCGGGCTGCCGCGGTCCCCGTCGTTGCCGGATGCGGCGACGACGAGTGAGCCCGACGCCACCGCTTCGCTCACCGCGAGCTCGATCGACAGGTCGCTGACGTCGGAGCCGAGGCTCAGGTTGATGACGCTCTTGCCTGCCCGCGCCGCCGCGAGGATGCCGCCCGAGATCTCGCCCGACTCGAGCTGCGTGCCGTCGCCCTTGGCCGCGTCCCACGAGCGCAGCACGACACGCGGGTACACGCCGACGAGGCCGACCCCGTTCACGGGGGCACCGATCACGGATGCGACCGAGGTGCCGTGCTCCCCACCGAGCGGCGCCGGCTCCTGGGCGTTCAGCGTGATGGTGTCGGGCCGCCCCAGGAACTCCGGATGCTGGACGTCGAGGCCGGAGTCGACGATCGTCACCGGGACCCCGGGGCCGGGCGGGGTGAGCCCCGAGACGCCGATCTGCGCCAGCCACCATTCGTCCGCCTGCAACGGGTCGGGAGTGTCGCTCGCGGCGGCGACGCGGTACGTCCGCTCAGCCTGCGCGAACACCACGGCGTTCCGTGCCCTGAGCGCGGCCACGGTCGCGGCTGCCACGTCGGGCTCGATGCGCCAGAGGCGAAGGGCTGCGTCGATCTGGCGTGCGCCTGCCCGCCTGAGCGCGGCCGCCTCCGTCTGCTGGCCCGTGCGGGTCAGCTGGACGAGCGTTGCCGGGCCGGCCGTCTCGTGCGAGGAGGCCGCCGTCGGTGCGCCGGTCAGCGCGAGCCCGAGCACGACGGCGCCGAGGAGGACGAGGGACGCGGCGAGGCGTCCCGCGGGGATGAGGGCGCGGAGGGCCACGAGACGGGAATGCTCGCGGATGCCCGTGTGAAGACCTTGGGATTCCGATTAAGGCGGTGTTATGACCCCGGGCGCACGGACGCGGTACGGTCGCGCCGTGCACGCGTACGTCGGGCTCGGGTCGAACCTCGGCGATCGCGAGGAGACGATCCGCCGTGCCGTCGCGTGGCTCCGTGCCGAGGACGGCATCGAGGTGGTCGGCGTCTCGTCGCTGCGGGAGACAGAGCCGTGGGGGCCAGTCGAGCAACCCGCGTTCCTGAACGCGGTGGTTGCGATCGAGACCGGACTCGATCCCCGGACGTTGCTCGAGCGGCTGCTGGACGTCGAGCGTCGACTCGGGCGCGTGCGCGTGGAGGGCGAGCGCTGGGGCCCGCGCCGGATCGATCTCGACCTCCTGCTGTACGGCGAGGAGGTGGTCGACGAGCCCGGCCTCGCCGTGCCGCACCCGCACCTGCACGAACGGCGCTTCGCGCTCGAGCCGCTCGCCGAGTTGGCTCCCGACGCCGTCGTCCCCGGCCGGGGAACCGCCGCGGCGCTCCTCGCCGCCCTTCGGCCCGGGGGGAGGGGAGCCCGCGCGACCGGTAGTCGGGCGCTTGCCCCGGCGCCCCCGTGGACGTAGCCTCGCGGCTCGTGCGAGCCGCCGACCGCCGGGCCGTGGTGCGGGGGATACACTCACCGCGTGAGCCACTTGGACGAGCTGGACGAGTTCGAGGCGGAGCTCGAGCTCCAGCTGAAGCGCGAGTACACGGCGGTCTTCCCGCTCTTCCGCTACTGCGTGCTGACGCAGGACGCCACCTACCTGTGCAACAAGCTCGACCTGAAGGTCGTGCCCCAGGCGAGCTATCCGTTCTTCCACGCGCAGATGGAGGACGTCTGGGTGTGGGACAAGAACCGTCCGACGCGCATCATCCCGCGTGCGGAGGTCTACACCTCGGGCGACGTCACGGTCGAGGAGCTGCGCGGGGAGGGGGACGAGCCGAGCCTCACGGCCGAGGCGCTCGCCGAGCGGCTCGGCGACGTGAGGCGAGCGGAAGACGACGACAGCTTCTAGTGCGATTCCGCGGGCCGCACTAAGCTCGCGCACGTGCTCCTCGCAGTCGACGTCGGCAACACCCAGACCGTGCTCGGCCTCTTCGAGGCCTCCGAGCTCGCCGACAACTGGCGGGTCGCGACCGACCGCACGCGCACCGGCGACGAGCTCGGCGTGCTCCTCGGCGGACTGCTCGACCCGGACGCGGTCGACGGCATCTGCCTCTCGACGACCGTGCCGAGCATCGTCCGGGAGTGGCAGGCGCTGGCAACGCGCTGGGCGGCGCACGCACCGCTCCTGATCGTCGGCCCGGGCGTCAAGACCGGTATCCCGATCCGCTACGACGACCCGCGCGAGGTCGGGCCCGACCGGATCGTCAACGCCGTCGCAGCGCAGGGACCGCTACGGGGCGCCCGCGATCGTCGTCGACTTCGGCACGTCGACGAACTTCGACGTCGTCTCCGCGCAGGGGGAGTACGTGGGCGGCGTGATCGCGCCGGGCATCGAGATCTCCATGGAGGCGCTCTTCGCTCGCGCTGCGCGGCTCGTCAACGTCGATTTCGCGGCACCGCCCAGCGTGATCGGGAAGACGACGGTCGGCGGCCTGCAGAGCGGGCTCGTCTACGGCTTTGCGGGCCAGATCGACGGGATCGTCGCGCGCATCCGTGCGGAGCTCGGATCGCCCGAGGCGCCGGTGATCGCGACGGGCGGGCTCGCCGAGCTGATCGCGCCGCACAGCGCGACGATCGAGCGGGTCGACCCCTTCCTGACCCTCGAGGGGCTCAGGCTCGTGTGGGAGCTGAACGCGTGATCCCCGACGCGGGAACCTTGGCGGTGTTCGCCCTGGCGTCGTTCCTGCTGGCCGTGGTCCCGGGTCCGGCCGTGCTGTACATCGTCGCCCAGAGCGTGCACGGCGGCCGTCGCGCGGGCGTGGTCTCGGCCTTCGGCGTCGCGAGCGGCGGGATGGTGCACGTGCTCGCGGCGGTGATCGGGCTCTCCGCGCTGCTCGCCGCCTCGGCCGAGGCGTTCACGGTCGTCAAGCTCCTCGGCGCGGCCTACCTCGTCTGGCTCGGGATCCGGACGCTCCTCTCCTCCGACGAGCGCATCGGGGGGCGGCGGCCGGAGCTCACCCTCGCGCGGACGTATCGCCGCGGCGTCGTCGTCAACGTGTTGAACCCCAAGACGGCGCTCTTCTTCCTGGCCTTCCTCCCGCAGTTCGTCGACCCCCACGAGTCGACGCGCGGGCAGCTGGCGCTGCTCGGCGCGATCTTCGTCGTCATCGCCCTGTCGAGCGACCTCGTCTGGGCGCTCGTCGCGGGGACGGCCGGCGCGGTGCTCCGCCGCAGCCGCACGTTCCTTCGCGTGCAGCGCTACGTATCGGGCACGATCTTCGTCGGCCTCGGCGCGCTCGCGGCCACCGCGGGCCGATCCCACTGAGCGCGCGGGACGCCCAGCGTTCCCGACTCAGCCGCCGCCGTAGATCGAGATCGGCAGCTCGAGCGTCACCTCGTCGCCCGAGGGAATCTCGGACTCGAGGCGCTCGATCAGCACGCGCGCCCGCGGCGCGGCCGCGATCAACCGTCGCTCGACCTCCTCCGTCGAGTCGAGCACCACGAGCTCCTGCTTGAACGGCCGGGGGAAGCGGCCGCGGCCCAGGTACCAGCCGTAGAACTTCTTCAGGAAGCCGCTCGCCCGGCGCTCGCCGAGCTCGCGCACCGTCTCGCGGACGAAGAGGACGAGCTCGGCGACGACCTCCTCGCGGCTCGGCTCGCGTCCGGCGCCGTCGAGGATCTCCTCCAGCACCCACGGATTGCCCTGGGCGGCCCGGCCCACCATCACGGCGGCGGCCCCGGTCGTCGCGAGCACGGCCTGCGCCTTCGCGCGGGACGTGATGTCGCCGGACGCGACGACGGGGACGTCGACCAGGGAGACGAGCTCGGCCGTCAGCGCGTGGTCGGCGGTTCCCGTGTACATCTGCTGGGCCGACCGGGGGTGCAGGGTCAGCGACGCGGCGCCCGCCTCGACGAGCCGCGGCCCGACGGCGAGGCAGTCGCGCGATCTGTCACGGAGGCCGCGGCGGAGCTTCACGCTCACCGGTATGTCGACCGCATCCGCGATCGCGGCGACGATCCGCGCGGCCCCGTCGGGGTCGTCGAGCAGTGTCGCGCCGGCGCCGGTCTTCGTGACCTTCCGCACCGGGCAGCCGAAGTTGAGGTCGACGAGGTCGGCTCCGGCGGCCTCGACCATGCGCGCCGCCTCGGCCATCGAGCCGGGCTCCGAGCCGAAGAGCTGGATCGCGAGAGGATGCTCGTCGGAGGCCACGCGCAGGTAGCCGAGCGTCCGCTCGTTGCGATGCTCGATCCCCGCGCAGCTGACCATCTCCGAGCAGACGAGGCCGGCGCCGAACCGGCGTCCCTGGCGGCGGAACGCCTGCACGCTGACGCCCGCCATCGGCGCGAGCACGAGCCTCGTCGGGATCTCGACGGGCCCGATCGACCAGGGCCTGCGAAGGTCGACCATCGCCGGGAATGGTAGTTCCCGCCTGTGGATCACCGTTTCCGGGCGGGGAGTTGCGCAACGCGACCCGTCGTCGCTACCATGCGCGTCCGCGTGGCGCGCTCGGCGCCTCGTTCTCGTTTCTGGCGACTCGGAGGTTCTCTTCTGAAGGACGTGATCCTCACCCCCGAGGGATACGACTCTCTCAAGCAGGAGCTCGAGGTCCTGCGCGGCGACAGGCGCCGCGAGATCGCCGAGCGGATCCGGACCGCCCGCGAGTTCGGGGACATCGCCGAGAACGCGGAGTACGACGATGCGAAGAACCAGCAGGCGATGCTGGAGCACAAGATCGCGCAGCTCGAGGAGCGGCTCGCGCACGCCCGCGTGATCGACACCTCCGAGGTCGACACGAGCGTCGTGTCGGTCGGATCCGTCGTTCGGCTCCGTGACGTCGACGCGAAGGAGACGATCGAGTACCACATCGTCGGCTCCGCGGAGGCGAATCCCGTCGAGCAGAAGCTCTCGAACGAGTCACCCGTCGGCAAGGCGATCATGGGCCGCAAGAAGGGCGAGACCGTCGAGGTCACGACCCCTCGCGGCTCGGTCGTGAAGTTCAAGATCATGGAGATCAAGGCCGCCTGACCCGCCGCCTCGCGGGTCGACTTCGGTCGGTCGCCAGAGGCTTCGCGCGACGCTCGGAACGTGTTCGAGCGCTTCACCGAGCGCGCGCGCGCCAGTGGTCGTCCGCGCCTGGCACGGGCACACCTACGAGCTGAGCCGAGCTGAGCGCATCCGAGCCACGCCGCGGGCGCTCGACGACCCTGCAACAGTCTGTTGCAAAGGAGTGTCGTGCTGCGGCGCCACGTACGATCCGCCGATGCCCGATCCGATCGCGCCCAAGCGCTTCCCCGACCGCGACCGCATCGTCGACGTGCGCGCCGAGGCGGAGCCGCTCGACGCCGGCGGGGAGGCGGCCGCGACCCGGCGGATCGCCGGCCGCGCGATGGCGCGCCGGGGCATGGGGAAGCTCGTGTTCGTCGACGTCGTCGACCGGTCGGGGCGGATCCAGGTGATCTGCGACGTTGCCGTCACCGGGGAGCTCGACGTCCACGTCGGCGACGTCGTCGGCGTCACCGGTCGGCCGGCGAAGTCGCGGCGCGGCGAGCCGTCCGTCCTGGCGGAGAGCGTCGAGGTGCTCGCGCGCATCACGCAGCCGCTCCCGGACACGTTCCACGGTCTCACCGACGTCGAGCTGCGCTACCGCAAGCGCTACCTCGACCTGCTCATGAACGAGGACACGCGTCACGTCTTCCAGGTACGGGCGCGTGTGGTCACGGCCGTCCGGCGAGCGCTCGACGAGGACGGCTTCGTCGAGGTCGAGACGCCGATCCTGCAGCCGCGCTACGGCGGTGCGTTCGCCCGGCCGTTCGTGACCCACCACAACGAGCTCGACGCGGACCTCTACCTGCGCATCGCGACCGAGCTGTACCTCAAGCGGCTGATCGTCGGCGGCCTGGAGCGCGTGTACGAGATCGGCAAGGACTTCCGCAACGAGGGCGTCTCGTTCAAGCACAACCCCGAGTTCACGATGCTCGAGTGGTACGAGGCCTACGCCGACTACGGCGACACGATGAGCCGGATCGAGCAGCTCGTGGAGCGCGTGGCGCGCGAGGTCCTCGGCACCACGGCGGTCGCGTTCCGCGGCCACGAGATCGACCTCGCAGGCCCGTGGGAGCGGATCCGGTTCGTCGAGGCGCTCGAGCGTCACGAGCTCTGGACGCGGGCACCCGACGAGCTGCGCGCACGGCTCACGGAGCGTGGGGTGGACACGGACGCCGACAAGGACTGGACGCAGCTCGTCGACCATGCGTTCTCGCACTTCGTGGAGCCGAGCCTGATCCAGCCTACGATCGTCCACGACTACCCGGTCGAGCTGTCGCCGTTCGCGCGGCCGACGGACGACGACCCCATGCTCACCGAGCGGTTCGAGTACTTCGCGGGGGGCATGGAGCTCGGCAACGCTTTCACCGAGATCAACGACGCGGCGATGCAGCAGGCTCGCTTCGAGCAGCAGTCGGAGCAGGTCGAGGGGGAGCGCGGCGACCCCGACTACGTCGAGGCGCTGTCGTACGGCATGCCTCCGACGGGCGGTCTCGGGTTCGGGATCGACCGCTTCGTGATGCTCCTCACCGGCAAGGAGTCGATCCGCGACGTGGTGCTCTTTCCAGCGCTCCGGCAGGCGTCGACCGACTCCGGCCGCTGACGCGGGCGACGGCGGGCATCTCCCTGGTACCGACCCCGGTCGGGGTACCTCGTACGAGGGGTCGCCCGGAGCCCGGGCCGGCGACGATACGAACAGTGTGGCGGCCCACCGAGCGGACATCGGCAGCGGTCCGCCGGCGAGCGCCGGTGCGGACAAAAGCCTCACCGAGGCGCACGCCCTCGAGGTCCTCAGGGCGAGCGAGGAGCGGCTGCGGGCGGCCGAGGAGCGGTTTCGGATGCTCGTCGAGCAACTGCCGCTCGTCGTCTACGTCGACGCGATCGACGACGAGAGCTCGAACATCTACTCGAGCCCGCAGGTCGAGGCGCTGCTCGGGTACTCCCCCGCGGAGTGGAAGCGCGACCGCGACCTGTTCGTGAGGATCCTCCACCCGGAGGACCGCGAGCGGGTCATCGAGGCGCACCGCCGGGCGCACGAGGGCGACGGGCTCTCGCTCGAGTACCGCCTGATCGCACGGGACGGCCGCCTCGTATGGGTGCACGACGAGGCCACGACGGTGATGGGGCCGACGGGCGAGCCCGTCGCGCTGCAGGGCTATCTCCTCGACGTGACGGCGAGGCGGGAGGCCGAGGAGCAGCTCCGCCACCAGGCGTACCACGACCCGCTGACCGGCTTGCCCAACCGCGCCCTCTTCAAGCAGCGCGTCGAGGACGCGATCGAGCGCTCGGGGCCCGATGGGCCGGGCGTCGGCGTGCTGATCCTCGACATCGACGACTTCAAAGCCGTGAACGACCGCTTCGGCCACATGGACGCAGACGCGGTCCTGCAGGATCTGGGCTCGCGGCTTCGGGTCGCCCTCCCGCCCACGGTGACCGTCGCCCGGATCGGCGGCGACGAGTTCGCCGCTCTCGTCGAGTCCGAGGAGCCCGCCGCGGACGCGGAGCGGGCGGCGAGGAGCGTCTGCGAGGCGCTTCGCGCGGCGTCGCTGGTGGCCGGCGTCGAGATCTTCGTGACAGCGAGCGTGGGAGTCGCGGTCGGGAAGGACGTCGACACGCTCTTCCGCCAGGCCGACCTGGCGATGTACCGCGCGAAGACGAACGGCAAGGCGCAGGCCGTCGTCTTCGACCGGTCGCTCGACGACGCCGCCAGCGAGCGGTTGTCGTTGCTGAGCGAGCTTCGGCGCGCGCGGGTCGAGGAGGAGTTCGTGCTCCACTACCAGCCCGTCGTAGACCTCGAGACGGGCGCGGTCGTCGGCGCCGAGGCGCTCCTGCGCTGGCAGCATCCGACCCGCGGTCTCGTGCCTCCCGCGGAGTTCGTCCCGATCGCCGAGGAGAGCGGTCTCATCGTGCCGCTCGGCCGGTGGGTGCTCCGGGAGGCCTGCCGGCAGCTCGCGCGTTGGCGCTCCGGCGGGCCGGAGTCCCGCCAGCTGCTGGTCAGCGTCAACGTCTCCGCCCGCCAGCTCCAGACGGACGGGTTCGTCTCGGACGTCAGGTCCGCGCTGGAGCAGGCGAGCCTCGAGCCGCAGGCCCTGCTGCTCGAGGTCACCGAGGCGGCCGTCGTCCGCGATCCCGCGCGCGCCGCGGCGATGCTCGAGTCGATCCGTGCGATGGGGGTCGGGCTCGTTCTCGACGACTTCGGCACCGGCTACTCGTCGCTCGCGATGCTCGACGCGCTCCCGTTCGACGGGCTGAAGCTCGACCGGACCTCCGTGATGCGGATGGGCACCTCGGGCGGGTCCGTGCCCCTCGTGCGCGCGATCGTCGATCTGGGTCGCGCCCTCGGCCTCTCGCTCGTCGCCGAGGGGATCGAGAACGAGCACCAGCTCGACGAGCTCCGCCGCCTCGGCGTGCGCGAAGGACAGGGGTTCCGCTTCGCGCGGCCGCTGCCGCCCGCCGACTTCGAGGAGTTCCTCCGCGACGGCGTTGGTCAGCGCCGTCGCGCGGTGCGCCCGGGCGGTGCAGCCCTGCACCGCGAGCGTGCCGCCCGCGCCGTACGGCCGGCGGCCCACGGCGACGTGCCGACCGCTCGGCCGGTGCCGTAACGCGCCTTACGAGGCGGCCGGGGTCTTCCAGCCGGTGCCGGGGCCGAGCGCGCCCTCGTGGTCGGCGCGGACGACGACGTCCTCGTCGGGATTCGCCTCCCGGTGCTCGCGGAACCAGGCGACCGCACGCGCGATGCCCTCGTCGAGCGGCACCGCCGGGTCGTAGCCGAGCAGCTCCCGGGCCTTCGTGAGGTCGGCGACGTAGTGCGTGACCTCGCCGAGGAGCGACGGCGCGAGCGTCATGTCCGGCTCCACGCCGAGCTCCGCCGCGATCCGCTCGGCGCAGTGCACGAGCGTGTTTCCGCTGGCCGTAGGCGAGGTTGATCGTCTGGTTGACGACGCGGCGCTCGGCGAGCGCCTCGATCCCGCGGGCGATGCCGTCGACGCAGTCGTCGACGTACGTGAAGTCGAGCGTCTTGTCGGAGCCGCCGTAGATCGTGATCGGCTCGCCGCGGAGCATCGAGTGGATGAAGAGCGGGATCACCCGCACCATCCGCTGCAGGTCGTTGTCGTAGCGGCCGTAGACGTTCGAGAAGCGGAACACGAGGTAGGGGAGCCCGTAGCAGCGGGCATACGAGTAGATGAACGCCTCGCCGGCGATCTTCGACGCGGAGTAGGTGCTCTCCGTGTAGGCGAAGTCCGCGGCCTGCTCGTTGTAGCCCTCGAAGCGGTGCACGTCGCCGTACACCTCGCGGCTCGACGAGAAGACGATCGGGATGTTCTCCTGCCGCGCGTACTCGAGGACGTTGAAGGTCATCATCGCGTTCTCGAGCGCACGGTGCGGCTCGCGGACGAGCTGGTGCACCTTCGCGTGCGCGGCGAGGTGCACGACGAGATCCGCCTTCGGGTACTCGACGCCGTTGATCCCGCCGGGGAACGGCGCGTAGTGCCCCGCGAGGTCCTGGAGGAGATACGGGAACGCGTCGGTCCACGTGTTCAGCCGCTTGTCGATCCCGAACACGTCGTGGCCGTCGCGCAGGAGCCGCAGCGCGAGGTTCGTGCCGATCTGGCCCGACGAGCCGGTGACGAGGATGCGCATCGCGCCGGAACGCTACCGGCCCGGTCGGCGCCCTCACGGGCGTCGGGTACGATCAGAGATGCCTTTGACCTGGAGCCGGCGGCATGCAGACTCCGGATCACGCGGAAAGGAGGGTCGAGGCAGCCGTGTTCGAGCGATTCACTGAACGGGCAAGACAGGTGGTCGTCCTCGCGCAGGACGAGGCGCGGGCGCTCAAGCACAACTACATCGGCACGGAGCACATCCTGCTCGGCTTGCTGCGCGAGGAGGAAGGCCTCGCCGCGCGCGTGCTCGAGCAACTCGACATCACCGTGGAAGAGGTGCGCGCCCAGGTCGCCCGCATCGTGGGTCAGGGCGACGAGGTCACCACCGGTCAGATCCCGTTCACGCCGCGCGCGAAGAAGGTGCTCGAGCTCGCGTTGCGCGAGGCGCTCTCGCTCGGTCACAACTACATCGGCACGGAGCACATCCTGCTCGGCCTCGTGCGCGAGAACGAAGGGGTCGCCGCGCGCATCCTGCTCGACTTCGACGCGGACGCCGAGAAGATCCGCAACGAGATCATCCGCATGCTCTCGGGCCCCGGCCGCCGGCAGTCCGGCCAGGCCGGCGGCGCCGCGCAGGGCGAGAAGGCGAAGAACTCGAAGCTCCTCGACCAGTTCGGCCGGAACTTGACCAAGCAGGCGACCGAGGGGAAGCTCGATCCCGTCGTCGGCCGCCAGACCGAGATCGAGCGCGTGATGCAGATCCTCTCGCGCCGTCAGAAGAACAACCCGGTGCTGATCGGCGAGCCGGGCGTCGGCAAGACCGCCGTCGTCGAAGGCCTCGCGGCGAGGATCGCCGCGAACCAGGTTCCCGAGCTCCTCAAGAACAAGCAGATCTACACCCTCGACCTCGCTGCGCTGGTCGCGGGCTCGAAGTACCGCGGTGAGTTCGAGGAGCGCCTGAAGAAGGTGATGAAGGAGATCACCCAGCGCGGCGACATCATCCTGTTCATCGACGAGCTCCACAACCTCGTCGGCGCGGGTGCCGCCGAGGGCGCGATCGACGCAGCCTCGATCCTCAAGCCGGCGCTCGCCCGCGGCGAGCTGCAGACGATCGGCGCGACCACGCTCGACGAGTACCGCAAGTACCTGGAGCGGGACGCCGCGCTCGAGCGGCGCTTCCAGCAGGTGCGCGTCGAGGAGCCGACGATCGACGAGACCGTGCAGATCCTGCGCGGGCTCCGCGACCGCTACGAGGCGCACCATCGCGTGAAGATCACCGACGAGGCGCTGCTGGCGTCGGCGTCGCTCGCCGACCGCTACATCCAGGACCGCCACCTCCCCGACAAGGCGATCGACCTGATCGACGAGGCGGGCTCGCGCGTCCGCATCCGGACGATGTCGGCACCGCCGCGCTACCGCGAGCTCGAGGAGGAGATCGAGACCGTCCGCTCCGACAAGGAAGCGGCGATCGAGGCGCAGGAGTTCGAGAAGGCCGCCTCGCTGCGCGACAAGGAGCGCAAGCTCTCGCAGAAGAAGAAGGAGCTCGAGGAGCGCTGGCGCAACGAGGCCGACGAGGAGCAGCCGGAGATCGGCGAGGACGAGATCGCCGACATCGTCTCGATGTGGACGGGCATCCCGGTGTTCAAGCTCACCGAGGCCGAGTCGCAGAAGCTCGTCCGGATGGAGGAGGAGCTGCACAAGCGCGTCATCGGCCAGGAGGCCGCGATCGTGGCCGTCTCCAAGGCGATCCGCCGCGCCCGCGCCGGGATCAAGGACCCGAAGCGCCCGACCGGCTCGTTCATCTTCCTCGGCCCGTCCGGGGTCGGGAAGACCGAGCTCGCTCGGACGCTCGCCGAGTTCCTGTTCGGGGACGAGGACGCGATGATCCAGGTCGACATGTCGGAGTACATGGAGAAGCACTCCGTGTCCCGGCTCGTCGGCTCGCCCCCCGGCTACGTCGGCTACGACGAAGGCGGCCAGCTCACCGAGGCCGTGCGCCGCAAGCCGTACTCGGTGCTGCTCCTCGACGAGATCGAGAAGGCGCACCCGGACGTGTTCAACATCCTCCTGCAGATCCTGGAGGACGGGAAGCTGACCGACGCGCAGGGGCGCAAGGTCGACTTCCGCAACACGATCGTGATCATGACCTCGAACATCGGGGCCGCGCAGATCTCGAAGAACCAGTCGCTCGGGTTCGCGATCGGCGACGAGCAGGGGCTCTCGTACGACGACATGAAGTCGCGCGTGATGGGCGAGCTGAAGAAGGTCTTCCGGCCCGAGCTCTTGAACCGGATCGACGAGATCATCGTCTTCCACAAGCTCGAGAAGAGCGAGATCCTGCAGATCGTCGACCTGATGATGAAGCGGCTCCGCGACCAGATGTCGGTGCACGGCGCGACCGTCGAGCTGACGCAGGAGGCGAAGGAGCTCCTCGTCGAGGAGGGCTACGACCCGGCGATGGGGGCACGGCCGCTGCGCCGCGCGATCCAGCGCCTGATCGAGGACCCGCTCGCCGACTTCGTCCTCGGCCGCGAGCTCGCCGACGGCTCGACGATCGTCGTCGACCGCCGCGAGGACCCGGGGCCCGACGACCCGAAGGTCGAGATGCGCGTGATCGAGGGCGAGGTCCAGCCCGAGCCGGTCACCGTCCCGCCCGAGCCGCCGGCCGACTCCGAGGACGACGCGGAATAACCACCGGGAGGGGCGACGCCGAGCGTCGCCCCTGCCGTTGAACGCGGACGGGGGTGAAGTGTGGTCTCCCGTACGCCGTGCGGGCCGCCGAAGGCGTAGCGTGACGGCGCTGCCCAAGAGGAGGGACACACCGATGCCGACCGGATCCGCCGCGCGCTACCGCGACGCACTTCCCCAAGTCGGCCGCCCGTTGTTCCTGACCGACGGGGGCATCGAGACGACGCTCGTCTTCCACGACGGCCACGACCTGCCGCACTTCGCCGCCTACGACCTGCTGACGCGTGACGGCGGCGAGGACGCGCTGCGGCGCTACTTCGAGCCCTACGTCGCTCTTGCGCTCGACCGGGGCGTCGGGATCGTGCTCGAGACGCCGACGTGGCGCGCGAACCCGGACTGGGCGGAGCGACTCGGCCACTCGCCCGAGCAGCTGGCCGAGCTCAACCGGCGGGCCGTTGCCCTCCTCGAGGAGGTGCGCGATGCGCACGAGACGGATGCGACGCCGATCGTCGTGTCCGGCTGCGTCGGCCCCCGCGGCGACGGCTACGTCGTGGACGAGCCGATGGCGGCCGACGAGGCCGCCGCGTATCACGCCGTCCAGATCGGGACGTTTGCGGAGTCCGCCGCCGACCTCGTCACCGCGATCACGATGACCTATGCCGACGAGGCCGTCGGCGTCGTCCACGCGGCCCGGGGCGTGGAGATGCCGGTCGTGATCTCCTTCACCGTCGAGACGGACGGACGGCTGCCCAGCGGCCAGGCGCTCGGCGAGGCGATCGATGAGGTCGACGAGCGCACCGACGGTGCCGCCGCCTACTTCATGGTCAACTGCGCCCACCCGTCGCACTTCCACGACGTCCTCGAGCCGGGGGCGGCGTGGACCGACCGCCTCCGCGGGCTTCGCGCCAACGCGTCCCGCTCGAGCCACGCCGAGCTCGACGAGGCCGAGGAGCTCGACGTCGGCAACCCCGAGGAGCTCGCCCAGGAGTACGTCGCTCTCCGCGAGCGGATGCCGTCGCTCAGCGTCGTCGGAGGCTGCTGCGGCACCGACCATCGCCACGTCGGCGCGATCAGTCGCGCCTGGACGACGCACCCGTAGGTCATCGGAGCTCCCGAGGCTCTACGCTTGCATCCGTGGAGATCCGGCATGCCGAGCCCGCGGACTACGGTCGCGTCATCGGCCGCGTCAACGCATGGTGGGACGGGCGGGAGATGGCGCCGATGCTGCCGCGCCTCTTCTTCGTCCACTTCGAGGGCACGAGCTACGTCGTCGACGACGACGAGGGGCAGCTCGCCGCGTTCCTGATCGGGTTCCTCTCGCAGACCGACCCCGACGAGGCCTACGTCCACTTCGTCGGCGTCGCGCCCGAGCACCGCGGGGAGGGGCTCGGCAGGCGGTTGTACGAGCGGTTCTTCGAAGAAGCCCGCGCGCAGGGGCGCACGCGCGTCCGGTGCGTGACGTCGCCCTCCAACGTGGGATCGGTCTCGTTCCACCAGGCGCTCGGCTTCGAGGCCGAGAGGGTCGCGCACGACTACGACGGGCCCGGCGAGGACCGTGTGCTGCTCGTGAAGGCCCTCGCGTAGGCCGGCCGGCCCGCGAGGGCGCCTCGCCGCGAGCGAGCAGTGCCGTCGGGCGCCGGGAGGGCGGGCCCGGGGTCGTCCGCTGCCCGGCCGACGAAGCGGCGTCCGAAGCGTCCGGCGGTTAGCCCCGGCGCGTCGCGGCGGGGCGCTGCAGCTCGATCAGAGCGTCCGCCGCGTCGTGGTCGACCTGGAGCGTCGTGTGCGTGATGTCGAACTGCGACGCCAGCCGGCGCTCGATATCGCGCCGCAGGCCGTGGCAGTCCTCGCCGCGGCCGACCAGGACGTGTGCCGCGAGCGCGTCGAACCCCGAGGTGATCCGCCAGACGTGCAGGTCGTGGACGCTCGTCACGCCGGGGACGGAGACGATCGCGCGCGCGACGGCGTCCGCGTCGATGTCCGGCGGCGTCTCCTCCATCAGGATCGCGGTCGAGTCGCGGAGCACGCCCCACGCGCTGGCCACGATGAGCAGGGCGATCACGAGCGAGATCAGGGGGTCGGCGAGCGTCCAGCCCGTCAGCAGGATGACGACGGCCGCGACGACGACGCCGGCGGAGCCGAGCAGGTCGGCGAGCACGTGACGCAGGGCCGCCTCGACGTTCAGGCTCTCACGCTCCGACCGCATCAGGACGAGGGCCGAGACGGCGTTCACGGCGAGCCCCGCGAGCGCGACGGCCAGCATCCAGCCGCCCAGGATCTCCGGCGGGTTGCGGAACCGCTGGACGGCCTCCCAGATGATCCAGCCGCTGATCAGCACGAGCGTGAGGCCGTTGACGAATGCGGCGAGGATCTCCGCCCGCTGGAAGCCGAAGCTCCGACGGGGAGTGGACGCGCGCCCGGCGAGCGTCAGCGCTACGAGCGCCAGGCCGATCGCGAACGTGTCCGAGAGCATGTGCCCTGCGTCTGCGAGTAGCGCGAGGCTGTCGGTGATCAGGCCTCCGGCGACCTCGACGACGGTGAAGCCCACGGTGAGCGCGAGGACGACCGAGAGCGCTCTACGCGACGCCCGCCGGTGGTCGTGCCCGCGGTGATGGTGGCCGACGCTGCCGTGGATCGGGCCCACCGCGCCAGGATAGAGGCCGCGTGCGCCGTCAGCCCAGCGGCTCGAGCACGGGGCGATGCGCGTGCTCGTACACGACGCGGGTCTCGACGTGTCCGACCTCGGGTCGGCTCGCCAGCCGGTCGAGTACGAAGTCCCTGAGAGCGTCCGTGTCCGGGACGGCGACGTGGAGGAGGAAGTCGTCGGCGCCCGTCACGTGGAACACCTGCACGACCTCGGGAAGCGTGAGGGCGTACGCCCGAAACTCCTCGACCAGGGTGCGTGCGTGGGCCCGTACGCGCACGGCCACGATGGCCTCGAGTCCTCGCTGGAGCGCGTCCAGCGAGATGTCCGCGTGAAAGCCGCGGACGACTCCCCTCGTGCGCAGCGAGCGCACGCGCTCCAGGCACGTCGAGGGCGCGACGCCGACGAGCGCTGCGAGGGCGTTGTTCGGCAGCCGAGCATCGTTCTGCAGCGCCGCCACGATCGCGCGGTCGATTCGATCCAAGTGAGAAGCCCCCATTGATTCCGAAGAATATACGGATGAGCTTGCACACGAGCGAACTAGAATTGACAGTGGTGCCATGAGACCGAACACAACGCTCGCCGTTCACGCCGGTCGCAACGATCTCGCCGACCTCGGCGTGCATGCACCTCCCCTCGACCTCTCGACGACCTATCCGCTTCCCGCCCTGGACGAGGCCGTCCGCGCGCTCGACGCTCTCGCGGCCGGCGCGCCCGACGCGGCCAGCCCGGTCTACGCCCGCCTCCACAACCCCACGGTCCGTCGGGTCGAGCAGGCGCTCGCCCTGCTGGACGGCACCGAGGACGGAGTGTGCTTCGCGTCGGGCATGGCCGCGCTGACGGCGACCCTGCTCGCAGCCTGCGGCGAGCACCGGCACGTCGTGGCGCTGCGTCCTCTCTACGGCGGCAGCGACCAGCTTCTCGCATGCGGGCTGCTCGGCCTGGACGTGACGTGGGCGGACGGCGTCGACGGCATCACGCCGTCGCTTCGCCCCGACACCGGCCTCGTGATCCTCGAGACGCCACAGAACCCGACACTCGGCCAGATCGACATCGAGCAGGCGGTCGCGGCCGCGGGAGGCGTCCCCGTGCTGGTGGACAACACCTTCGCGACCCCCGTCCTCCAGCAACCCGCGCGCCACGGCGCGACCCTCACGTTGCAGAGCGCGACGAAGTTCCTCGCCGGCCACGGCGACGTCGTCGCCGGCGTCGTCTGTTGCGACTCCGGCTGGGCGACGCAGCTCCGCCAGGTGCGCATCGCGACCGGCGCGATCCTCCATCCCCTCGCCGCCTACCTCCTCCACCGCAGCCTGCCGACGCTGCCCTTCCGGGTCCGGGAGGCGCAGGAGCGCGCGCGTGTCCTCGCCTCGAGGCTCGACGGCCACCCGTTGGTAGTGCGGGTCTGTTATCCGGAGGCCGACGGGCGTCAGCTCCTCGGGCCCGGCTCCGTCCTCGCGTTCGAGGTCGCCGGTGGACTCGAGGCCGCCGCGACCGTCATGGCCTCCGTCGAGCTCGTGACGCCCGCGGTGAGCCTCGGGTGCGTGGACACGCTGATCCAGCATCCCGCCGGGCTGACGCACCGGGTGGTCGACGAGCAGGCGCGCGCCGCGAGCGGGATCGGGGACGGGCTGCTCCGGCTCTCCGTCGGTCTGGAGGACGTCGACGACCTGTGGCGTGATCTCGAGGCCGCGCTCTCGGTTGCGGCGGCCGGCAGAGTACCCGCGTTGTCAAGCTAGACAGCACACCGTCCGACGCGGTGTCTACGATGACCTCATGGCAAAGGTCGTCGTCCAGTACAGCTGCAGCGAGTGCGGTGCGACCACGGGCCGTTGGCTCGGGCGGTGCCCGGGCTGCGGGGCGTTCGGGACGCTCGTGGAGGAGCTCCACGGACGGGACGGGCCCGTCCAGGGCGCACCGCGGGCGCCGGAGCGGCTGGGGGACGTTCGCGTCGAGGAGGCGGAGCGGATCACGACGGGCGTCCCGGAGCTCGATCGCGTCCTCGGCGGCGGCCTCGTGCCGGCATCCCTCGTGCTGGTGGGAGGCGAGCCCGGGCGTCGGCAAGTCCACGCTGCTCCTCACCGCGCTCGGCTCGGTCGCGCGGAGCGGGCGGCGCGCGCTGCTCGTGACCGGGGAGGAATCGGTCGCACAGGTGAGGCTCCGGGCGGAGCGCCTCGGAGGCGTCGAGGAGGTCTCGGTGCTCGCCGAGACGGAGCTCGAGGCCGTCTGCACGACGCTGGAGAAGGAGACGCCGGACGTCTGCGTGATCGACTCGGTCCAGACGCTCTACGCGAGCGAGCTCGGATCGGCCCCCGGATCGGTCGCGCAGGTGCGCGAGGCGGCTGCGCGGCTGCTCCGCGTCGCGAAAGGGAGCGGCGTCGCAACGGTCCTCGTCGGGCATGTCACGAAGGACGGCGCGGTCGCAGGCCCTCGCGTCCTCGAGCACCTCGTCGATTGCGTGCTCCAGTTCGAGGGCGACCGCTACCACGCGCACCGCATCCTGCGGGCGGCGAAGAACCGGTTCGGGTCGACGAACGAGCTCGGCGTGTTCGAGATGACCGCGGCCGGGCTCGTCGGCGTCCCCGACCCCTCGGCGCTGTTCGGGCGAACGCAGGCCGGCGAGATGGGTGCCGCGGTCGCTGTCGCGCTCGAAGGGACGCGGCCGATCCTCCTCGAGGTGCAGGCGCTCGTCTCCCGCACCGATCTCGCGATGCCGCGCCGCGTCGGGACGGGGGTCGACCCGAAGCGGCTCGCGATGATCGTGGCCGTGCTCGGCCGGCACGCCGGGGTTCCGCTCGGGGCGGCCGACGTGTTCGTCAACGTCGCCGGAGGCGTTCGGATCGACGAGCCGGGAGCCGACCTCGCCGTCGCGCTCGCGATCGCGTCCGCGGCGCGCGCGGCGCCGCTGCGCGAGGGTGTTGCCGCTTTCGGCGAGCTCGGTCTCACCGGCCGGCTGCGCGCCGCCGCACAGGCGGAGCGCCGTCTGGAGGAGTGCGCGAAGCTCGGGGTCAAGTCGGTCGTCGCGCCGGAGGGGACATCGGCCAGGGCACTCCCCGGCATGCCCCGCGTCGTCGGCGTCGAGACCCTACGCCGAGCGCTCCAGGCCGCGCTCGAGCCCGTGCCGGTGGGCGGAAAGGACGACTGACGGGCAGCAGGTCGACCCCCCGCACGATGGCACGGAATCGGCCGCTCCGGCCCGATCTTCGGGTAGAATGTGCTGCATACGCCGGCCGCCCAAGAGCCGGCGCTTTTCGTGAGTCAGGCGCATATCAAGACCGGACGACGGGAGGGCTCGAGGCGTGTTCGATGTCGGCGACAAGGTCGTGTATCCCCACCACGGCGCGGGGACGGTCGAGAAGAAGGAGGTCAAGGTCGTGCTCGGGGAGGAGCGCGAGTACCTGACCATCCGGATCCTCCACAACGAGATGACGGTCAATGTCCCCGTCGACAACTGTGACAAGGTCGGCTTGCGGGGCGTGATCGACCTCGAGATGGTGGAAGTCGTCCAGAAGGTCCTGCTCGGCGGCTCGACCGAGATGCCGAAGAACTGGAACCGCCGCTTCAAGCACAACCGCGACAAGATGAAGACCGGCGACATCCTCGAGCTCGCCGAGGTCGTCCGGAACCTCGCCCTGCGCGACCACGAGAAGGGGCTCTCGACCGGCGAGAAGCAGATGTACGTCAAGGCGAAGAAGATCCTCGCGTCGGAGCTCATGTACGCGAAGGACCTCTCCGAGGACGACGCGCATGCATGGCTCGAGGAAGTGCTCGCGAACCCCGCCAAGACCCGGCGGGCCAAGGCGAAGCCGAAGACGGCCGCCACGGCCACCGCGTAGCCGCGTGCGCTTTCGCTTCGCGAAAGCGCCAGAGACACACGAGGCGGGTGGATGAGCTCGGTCTCCGGTGCCGCCGGCGATGCCGGAGGCACATGGGCGATCCTCGTCGCCGCAGGATCGGGCTCGAGGCTCGGGGGCGATCGCCCGAAGGCGTTCGTGGCCCTCGCGGGCCGCCCGCTGCTCGCCGAGAGCCTCGAGCGCCTCGACGCTTCCGACTGGATCGACGCGGTCGTCGTCGCCGCTCCGCCGGGGTGGGAGGAGCCGACGATCCTTCTCGCCGAGGAGCTCGTCGCGTCAAAGGTCGCTGCAGTCGTGACGGGCGGCCGAACGCGTGCGGAGTCGGTGCGGATCGCGCTCGCGGAGGTGCCGGACGACGCACTCGTCGTGCTCGTCCACGACGCCGCGCGGCCGCTCGTCGACGACGCCGTCGTCGAGCGCGTGCTCGCCACGCTCGCGGAGGGCGTCGACGGTGTCGTCCCCGGTCTTCCCGTGCGCGACACGGTGAAGCGGGTGGATCGCGGGCTGATTGCGGAGACGGTCGAGCGAGACACGCTCATCGCGGTGCAGACCCCTCAGGCGTTCGTCGCCGACCGCCTGCGCGCCGCCTACCGCGGAGACCTCACGGGCGCGACCGATTGCTCGTTCCTCGTGGAGCGAGCCGGAGGGACGGTCGCCGTCGTCCCCGGCGACTCGAGGCTCGTCAAGGTCACGACGCCGGAGGACCTCGAGCTCGTCACGCGGCTCCTCGAGTCGGAACGGCGATGAGTGTCCGTGCGGTCTTCTTCGACGTCGGCGAGACGCTCGTCGACGAGGAGCGCTACTGGCGCGCCATGGCCGCTGCGGCCGGGCTCGGGCCGCACGTCGTCTGGGCTGCACTCGGCATGACGATCGCGCGGGGCGAGGAGCACTGGGAGCTCTGGCGCCACCTCGGCGTCGAGCGGCCGGCCGACGCGTGGGACTCGGTCGTCTACTCCGCGGAGGACCTCTACCCCGACGCCGTCCCGTGCCTCCAGCGCGTCCGCGCCGCAGGCATGCTCGTCGGCATCGCCGGGAACCAGAACGCCGCGCTCGAGGCCTGGGCACGCTCGTCCGACCTTCCGGTCGACGTCGTGACCGGCTCTGCGAGCCTCGGAGTGCGAAAGCCGGCGCACGGGTTCTTCGAGGGGGTCGCCGTCATCGCGGGAGTGGACGTCTCGGAGGTCGCCTACGTCGGCGACCGGGTGGACAACGACGTCCTGCCCGCGCTCGCCGTCGGGATGACCGCCGTCCATCTCGTCCGCGGCCCGTGGGGCAGGCTCCAGGCGACCCCCGAGGGAGCGATCGCGATCGAGTCGCTCGCCGAGCTTCCCCACGCGTTGGAGCGCGCGGCGTGACGGCGGCGGGCCTGCGCATCGGGCTCGGCGTCGACGCGCACGCGTTCGGCGAGGGGGTGCCGCTCGTGCTGGGCGGTGTTCGCATCGACCACCCTCGCGGCCTGCTCGGCCACTCGGACGGCGACGTGGTCGCGCACGCGCTGACGGACGCCCTCCTTGGCGCCGCGGGGCTCGCGGACATCGGGGCGCTCTATCCCTCCGACGACGAGCGATATCGCGGAGCGGATTCGCTCGTGCTTCTCGCCGACGCCTACGAGCACGTCCGCGCGGCAGGGTTCGCGCTCGTCAACGCCGACTGCGTCGTGATCGGTCAGGAGCCTCGCGTCGCGCCGCATCGCTCTGCGATGCGCGAGCGCCTCGCCGCCGCGCTCGGTGTCGCTCCTGCCGACGTGAACGTCCGCGCGACGACGACCGACGCGCTCGGCTTCACGGGCCGCGGCGAGGGCCTTGCGGCGCAGGCGGTGGCGCTGCTCCGCACCGTCTCCTAGACGGCCGTGGCGATCCCGCGGCTCGCAATCGCCGCGCCGAACGCGCGCCACTCGTCGTCGGTCATCCGCGTCTCGGCGAGGTAGACGGAGAAGCCGATCGTCCCTGCCTCCGCCAGCAGCTCGACGTAGTCCGCGGCGGCGAGCGTGCCGAGCCCGCCCGGGTGCATGCCGACGGTCGGATGGACGGCTGTCCGCGGGAAGAACGACGCCGCCCCTTCGACGCAGCGAGCCGGGCTCACGTCCGGGCCGACATCGTTGACGTATGCCTGGGGAAGGAACGCGAACCCCGCCTGCCGCCACGAGGTCCAGTCGATGTCGTGCCGGTCGGGCCTGCAGTACGAGGACACACCGGCCGGGATGCCCGGCAGCAGGGCGCGGAAGCGATCGACGAACCGCCGCGACCTCCCGCTGCGCTCCGCGCTGACGCCGTCCGGGCCGCTGAACTCGAACTCGACCTCGGGGTTGGCGACATAGAAGTCGAGCCCGTACCGCTCGACGAGGGCATGCGCCAGCGCCGCCTCGCTCTCGGGCTCGGTGCGCAGCACCCCCCAGCCGCCCACGGGGAGCCCGCTCGCGAGCCGGAAGCGGTACACCCAATCTCCCTCGATCGGGTCCTCGGCCATCCCGTCGTGCAGGAACACCGCGACCCAGCCGAACCCCGCCTCGCGGAGCGTGGTACCGAGCAGAGTGGGGTCGACGTCGGTCTCGTGCCAGACGAAGGCGCCGGCGGACGTCCACGAGAACCCGACCTGCGGTGGGGGAGGCGGTGTCGGCGCGGGCGCAGGCTCGGTGGGCGTCGGCTCCGTCGACGGAGGCTCCTCGGGGCCGGTGGTCTCCGTGGGAGGCGGAGGCGCGGTCTCGGGCGCGGTCGTCGCGGGACCCTGCGCCTGCTCGCGCTCGTCGCCGTCGTGACATGCGGCCGTCACGAGCGCGAGCGTCGCCACGAGCGCGGTGAGCGCCGCGCCGCGTCCCGCTCGTCTCCGGCCAGGCACAGGTCCAGGGTAGTCCGCGGTTGCGTTCGGGCCTGGCCGCCCGTACGCCTGCTCGCTAGAATGGATGGTGACCATCCCTTCGAAGACCGGAAGGGGCCGACGTTGGAGCAGAGTCCACCGGACTGAGTGAGCGCGCACGCCACGGGCGTGCGCGGGCCGCGAGTCCGTCCGCGGTCATCGAGGTCGTCGGAGCGATCGACGAACGTGGCGCTCGGCGCGCGTCGACGGTGGCTCCACTCCAGCGGGTGTGTCGGCGGACGATCGGCACGCCCGCCGTACGTCCGGGGGCTTCAGGCGGCGGGCAGGGTGAAGGAGACCCGGGCGCCGCCCCCGGGGCGATCTTCTGCCCAGATCCGCCCGCCGTGGGCCTCCACGAGCCCGCGAGCGATGGCGAGGCCCAGCCCGGAGCCGGGTGCCGACCGGGCCGGATCGGCGCGCCAGAAACGGTCGAACATGCGGACGCGAGCCTCGTCGTCGAGCCCTTCGCCCGTGTCCTCGACGGTGACACAGACCTCGCGGTCGACCTGCTCGGCGCGCACGGCGACCGAGCCGTCGGACGGCGTGTGGCGCAGCGCGTTCGTGACGAGGTTGAACAGCACCCGCTCCACCTTCTCGGGGGCACATCGCGCGCTGAGGCCGTCGGGAACGCTCGAGGCGAGCCCGACCCCACGGCGCCGGGCATCGGCCTCGACCCCGCGCAGACACGAGCCGACCACGGCCTCCAGCCGTGCGTCGCTCAACTCGAGGGTCAGGGCGCCCGCATCGATCCGCGCGAGCTCGAAGAGGTCGTCGACGAGCGACGAGAGCACGTCGACCTGTTCGCGCAGCACCGGAATCGTCGTCTCCGCGGGGACGAGGTCGTCCTCGAGCGCCTCGATCATCGCCTGCATGTTCGCGAGCGGCGTCCGCAGGTCGTGGCTCGCCCAGGCGACGAGCTCGCGCCGCGCGTCGAAGAGCTGCTCGAGGCTCTGTGCCATCTCGTTGAACGACGCCGCGAGGTCGGCCACCTCGGCGGGACCGGATTCGGGCGCCCGGACGCGGAGGTCGCCCGCGGCGAGCCGCGCCGATGCGTCGCGGACACGCTCGACCGAGTGTGAGATCGACCGGGCGAGGACGAGCCCCGCCACGACGGCGACGGTGGCCGATGCGGCGGACACCGCGAGGATCTTCACGTCGTCGCCCATGTGGAACGCGACCCAGCCGGAGAGCAGCACGGCCAGGAGCGGCAGGCAGACCGACAGCGCGGCGAGCCCGGCGAGTTGCAGCCGTAGGCTCGGAAGGAGCCGGAGGAGGACGACGGCGAGCAGCCCCAGCCCGAGCGTGAGGACGGCGACGGCCGCTGCCGTGCCGATCATCGCGGCCAGCGGCATCACGGAACCACGCGGTAGCCCACGCCCCAGACCGTCTGGAGGTGCTGCGGCTCGGAGGGATCGTCCTCGATCTTCTCGCGGATCCGGCGCACGTGCACCGTGACGGTGCCCGTGTCGAGAGCCGCCTCGTACCCCCACACGCGGCTCATCAGCTGGTCTCGCCCGAACACGCGACGCGGGTGGCTCGCGAGGAACCAGAGGAGGTCGAACTCCTTCGCCGTGAGGCGCACCTCCATCCCGCCCTTCCGCACTTCGCGGGTGTGCGGCGTCGAGCTCGACGTCCCCGAACGCGAGACGCTCACCGGTCAGCGAGCCGACCCGGCTTCGCCGCAGCACGGTGCGCACCCGTGCAGCCAGCTCACGCGGCGAGAACGGCTTCGTCACGTAGTCGTCGGCGCCGAGCTCCAGCCCCACGATCCTGTCGGCCTCCTCGCCGCGGGCGGTCAGCATGATCACCGGCAGCTCGGAGCGGGATCGGATCCAGCGGCACAGCTCGAGGCCGTCCGTGCCCGGGAGCATGACGTCGAGAACGACGAGATCGGGCGACTCCCGCTCGAGGAGCTGTCGTGCGTCGTTCCCGTCGCCCGCCTCGAGGGTCGCGTAGCCCTCCCGCTCGAGGTACCGAACGACGACGTCGCGCACGATCGGCTCGTCGTCGACCACCAAGACGGTTGCCATGGGGCCGATCGTGCCTCGTTCGTCCTTACGTGCGGGTGAACTCATCTGCCTCCGCGCCGGTGGCGCTCTATCTGAGGCTAACGTGAAGGCGTGGACTTGCCCATCGTCGGCGGGTGCGGGTGCGGTGCCGTCCGCTTCGAGGTCGATGGGTACGCGGAGGGCCGCTTTAGGCCGTCAGGATGGGAGACGGACACGATCGCCGTCGACCACGACGAGCCCGTCCCGCGCGAGCGAGTCGACGACGGCAGGGTCGAGCGCGGCGGCGCGCTGGGGCGCCGCGGCGACCTGCCGGAGCAGGGCCGCCCGACGTTGACGGAACGATCCCGCGAACCTCGACTGCCTGCGCGCCGGTGCGTCCCGGGTGCCGCGTGACGGGCACGCGTCGGCGAGCGGGCATGCGTCGCAGCGTGGGATCCGCGCGAGACAGATCGTCGCACCGAGGTCCATCAGCGCCTGGGCGGCGGCTCCCGTGAACCGCTCTCCCGTGCGCCGCTCGACGCGCTCGACGTTGACATCGCGCGGGAGCACATCCTCTCCGAACGCGAAGTTCCCGAGCGCCGCTGCGGTGTACGGGCCTACACCCGGCAGGTCGGTGAGATCCGCCGGCCATCCGTACGTCGCGACGTGGCCGGCCGCGCGATGGAGCGCGAGCGCGCGGCGGTTGTACCCGAGCCCCTGCCATTCGACGATGACCTCGGCCGGACGGGCCGACGAGAGCGCCTCGGGCGTCGGCCAGCGCTCGAGCCAGCGCTCGTAGCGTGGCACCACGCGTTCGACCTGCGTCTGCTGCAGCATCACCTCGCTGACGAGGATCGCGTACGGGTCGCGTGTGCGGCGCCAGGGAAGATCGCGCGCCGAGCGCGCATACCAGGCCAGGAGCGCGTCCTCCACGGCCGACAGCCTAGGGGACATCCGGGAGGCGTCTGCGGGGCGCCCCACGCGGTTCCCGCGGGTAAGGTCGGCCCGTGCTCCTCTACAACTCGCCTGTCTCCGGCAACTGCTACAAGGTGCGCCTGCTGCTGGCGCACCTCGGGATTCCGTACGAGCGGCAGGACCTCGACGTGGTCGACCGCTCGAACCGCGGGGACGTGCTCGGGGAGCTGAATCCCGACCTTCGGGTTCCGACCCTCGTCCTCGACGACGGCCGGCCGCTTGCAGAGTCCGGGGCGATCCTCTGGTACTTCGGCGAGGGCACGCGGTTCGTCCCCGAAGACCGCTACGACCGGGCGAAGGTGCTGCAGTGGATGTTCTTCGAGCAGTACACGCACGAGCCTGCGATCGCCGTCGTCCGGTTCCTGGTCGCCTACTCGGGCGAGGCCGACCGCTACGCGTCGGTGATCGAGCGGAAGACGGTGGACGGGTACCGGGCGCTCGACGCGCTCGAGCGGCATCTCGCGACGGCCGCCGGATACGTGGTCGGCGACACGTTGAGCCTGGCCGACATCGCCCTGTACGCCTACACGCACGTCGCGGGTGAAGGCGGCTTCGACCTGGAGGGTCACCCCGCGATCAACGCCTGGCTCGACCGCGTCGCGGCCGAGCCGGGTCACGTGCCGATCGACGCCTGAGCGCGCGACTGCGGGCGCTACATTCGCGCACATGGCCGTTCGCGTCCGCTTCGCGCCCAGTCCTACGGGGTCGCTGCATCTGGGCAACGCCCTCACCGCGGCGGCGAACAGGCGCTTCGCGGACGAGCGAGGTGGCGTGCTCGTCCTCAGGATCGACGACACCGACGCGACGCGATCGGTGGCGCGCGGGGAAGAGGCGATCGTGGCCGACCTCGCCTGGCTCGCCATCGCGTGGGACGAGGGGCCGGTGCGCCAGAGCGAGCGATCGGAGATCTATGCGGCCGCCGCGGCAACCGCCGAGCGCGAGGGAGGCGCCACACGCGACGCGGACGGCTCGCTCCGACTCGACGGCGTCACGCTCCTGCGGCCGGACGGGAGCGCGACGTACCAGTTGGCCACCGTGGCCGACGACCTCGACCTCGGGATCACGCACGTCATCCGCGGCTCGGACCACCGTCCCAACGAGACGGTGCAGCAGCGCATCGCGCGGTCGCTCGGCGGAGAGCTCCCGGAGGTGATCCACCACGGCCTCCTGCTCGGCGACGACGGCAAGAAGCTGTCGAAGCGCCACGGTCACGCGTCCGTCGCCGAGCTCCGCGAGGACGGGATCCCTGCCGCCGCCCTGCGGGCCTACCTCGACGAGCTCGATCTTCCCGCGCACGACGTCCGCCTCGACCGGGCGCGAATCGGACGACTCGCGATCGAGGCCATCGCCGCGATGACGGACGAGGAGCTCGCCGAGGCCGTGGGCAGCGCGCCGAGCGTTGCTCCCGCGCTTCGCGGTGCACGAACGCTCGTGGAGGCGCGCGAGATCGCGCGGCAGCTCGATGCGCCGAGGACGGTGACGCTGCCGGCCGGCGCCCGGCCGACGCTCGAGCGGTTCGTGGAGCTTCGAGCCGGCGCCCTGGAGACGCTCGACGAGCGCGCCGCACGGGAGATCGTGCGTGAGCTCAAGGCCGTGGGTGCCGATCTTCGCGCGCTGCGCCTCGCGCTCACCGGGGAGCCGCGTGGCCCGGAGCTCTGGACGGTCGTCGCCGTGCTTCCCTCGGGAGAGGCGCTCGAACGCGTGCGCAGAGCCCAGCTGGCGGGGTGACGCAGGTCGTCACCCGACGGCCGTCTACGATCGGCGGATGCGGCTCCACGACACGCTGACCGGGGCGCCTGTCGAGCTTCCGCCACCTCCCGAGCCGATCGGGATCTACGTCTGCGGCCCGACCGTCTACCAGCGCGCCCACATCGGCAACGCGCGGCCGTTCGTCGTCTTCACGTGGCTCGCACGGTGGCTCCGCGAGCAGGGGTACCCCGTGAGGCTCGTCCACAACATCACGGACGTCAATGACAAGATCTACGAGGCCGCACCCGGACGGAGCGCCGAGCGCGCGCGCGAGGCGACCGCGTGGTATCTCGAGGACACCGCGGGGTTCGGGCTGGGGATGCCCGACGCCCAGCCGCTCGCCACGGAGACGATGCCCGAGATCGTCGAGCTGATCGAGGAGCTGCTCGCCAGCGGTCACGCCTACGTGGCCGACGGAGACGTGTACTTCCGTGTCGCCCGGTTCGAGAGCTACGGCGCGTTGTCCGGCCAGCGACCGGATCAGGTCGAGGAGCAGGAGCCGAACCCGGCCAAGGAGGATCCTCGCGACTTCGCGCTCTGGAAGGCCACGAAGGAGGGTGAGGACACCTCGTGGGAGGCCCCCTGGGGCGTCGGACGGCCCGGATGGCACATCGAGTGCTCGGCGATGGCCGCAAAGGAGCTCGGGCCCGAGTTCTGGATCCACGGCGGCGGGCTCGACCTCGTCTTTCCGCATCACGAGAACGAGCGCGCGCAGTCTCTCTCCGTCGGGGACCCGTTCGCCCGGATCTGGATGCACAACGGCATGCTGCACTTCACCGGCGAGAAGATGTCGAAGTCGCTCGGCAACGTGGAGACGATCCGCGCCGTGCTCGACGAGTGGGGGCGGGAGACCGCCCTCGTGTTCTTCCTCACCGCGCACTGGCGCAAGCCGATCGACTTCTCGGAGGCGACGATGAGCGCGGCGCAGGCGCAGGCGGAGACGTTCCGCAACGCGTTGCGCGGAGCGACCCGCGCAACCGCCGAGTGGTCGGCGCTCGTCGACGCGCTCGAGGACGACTTCAACACCCCTGCCGCGCTTGCGATCCTGCACGACTGGGCGCGCAGAGGCGCCCTCGACGAGCTGCGCCGTGGTCTCGACGTGTTCGGGCTGTCGAGCCTCGCCGAGGCGCCTGAGGCGCCACCCGAGGTCGTCACTCTGGCCGACGCTCGCGTCCAGGCGCGTGTCCGCAGAGACTTTCCCGAGGCCGATCGGCTCCGCGACGAGATCGCAGCCCTCGGATGGGATGTCCGAGACGTGGACGGCGGCTACGCGCTCGTCCCCCGCACGTGACGCGCGACCTCGTGTACGGGCGCAACGCCGTTCGCGAGGCGCTCCGCGGCCGACGTGCCGTGCTGGAGGTATGGGTGGGTGAGCGGGCGGCCGCGACCCTGGAATGGCTCGTCGAAGGCCCCAAGCCGCGTGTGCACCGCGAGCGCGAGCTCACCGAGGCGGCCGGCTCGCCCGACCATCAGGGCGTGGTCGCGTGGTGCGAGCCGTATCCCTATGCGGACGCCTGGGAGCTCGCGTCGGTCGACCGGCCTCTGCTCTGCTGCCTCGACCAGGTGACCGACCCGCGGAACCTGGGTGCCGTCGTCCGGAGCGCCGCCGGCGCGGGCGCGACCGGTGTCGTGCTCCCCGCGCACGGAGCGGCGGTGGTCACACCCGCCGTGTCGCGCGCGTCCGCGGGTGCGGTGGAGCATCTGCCCGTCGCGGTCGTCCCCAACCTTGCCCGGTATCTCGGCGAGGTGAAGGGCGACCGTCTCTGGGCCTATGCGGCGAGCGCGGACGGGCAATCGCGCCTCTGGGATCTCGATCTCACGGACGGCGTCGCGCTGGTCTTCGGCGCGGAGGGGAAGGGCGTGCGTCCGCTCGTCCGGCGAACGTGCGACGCGACCGTCACGATCCCGCTCGCGCCCGGAGTCGAGTCGCTGAACGTGAGCGTCGCAGCCGCGGTCGGGCTCTTCGAGGCTCGCCGACAACGAACTATCAATCTCAACTAGAGGTTTAGTGATGACGGACGTGACGCTCTACCTGTTCGACGGGTCGAACCTGTTCCACGCGGGCCGCTTCGCGGACCGCGACGACCTCGTCGACCATCTCGCGAGCTTCGTGGCCGTGCGCGGCGGCCGGGGGGTCGTCGTCTTCGACGGGGTGGGGGAGGATCGCCAGGTCGGCTCGCTCGTCGTGCGCTTCGCACCCCACGCCGACTCCGTGCTCGAGCGGCTCGCAGCCGAAGAGCGGTCGCGCGAGGCCGTGCTCCTCGTCACCTCGGATGCCGACGTGTGGCGCGCCAGCGGCCAGGAGGTCAGGAAGCGCGGCTCCGCTGCGTTCCTCGCCGAGCTCGCGGCGGTGGCGCATCGCGAGGACGCGCCGAGCCGGCTCGGCGATCGCGTCGACCCGGACACGCGGGCGAGACTCGAACGGCTCCGGCGGGGCGAAGAGTGAGCATGACGGGACTGCGCATGTCCGAGTTCGCCATGGCCTGGGCCACCGGCCTCCTCCCCACACTTCGAGCCTAACGGCAAAACACGCATCAGTCTGTGCCGACTTCGTGCCGACTTCGCGTCGGTCGCTCCGGTTCGACAGGTGACCGAACATGTGTTCTTATTACAATGGAATTTGCGCAAAGGGGTTGTAACGCTCGCGCAATGGTGCTAGCTTCCTCCTCGACCTGAGGGTGAGAGTTGTCGCCCAGGGCCTCCGATACCACATCGACGAAGGGGAGAAAGAGATGGCCGTCCGCACCGCCGCTGCACCCAAGACCCCGCAGAAGCTGCAGCGGGAGCTCGAGGATCTCCAGCTCGTCCTCAGAGCGCGGAACGGCAGCGACAGCGCCCGCGACGAGTTGATGCGCCGCTATCAGGGGTTCGTCCGGCTCAAGGCGAGCTCGTACTTCCTCGCCGGGGGCGACGCCGAGGACCTCGTCCAGGAGGGGATGATCGGCCTCTACAAGGCGATCCGCGACTACCGCTCGGACAGAGAGTCGTCGTTCCGCTCGTTCGCCGAGCTCTGCGTGACGCGCCAGATCATCACCGCGATCAAGTCGGCCACCCGCTACAAGCATGCGCCGCTCAACACGTACGTGTCGTTCAGCCACACTCCCGCCGGGCAGGACTCCGAGGGCGACTGCACGCTCGGCGACGCACTCCCCGGCCCCGCCATCGACGACCCGTCCGTGTGCGTGATCTCGACCGAGGAGCTCCAGGCGCTCGTCGGCTGCCTGGGCACGAGCCTCTCCGGGCTCGAGTCCGATGCGCTCCGCCTCTACCTCGACGGGCGCTCGTACGAGTCCATGGGCGAGGAGCTCGACTGCGACTGCAAGACGATCGACAACGCGCTCCAGCGCGTGAAGCGCAAGATCCTCGCGCACCAGGCGATGCGCGCGGTCCCTGCATAGGGCGCCGCCGGCCGATACTGCGGCCCGGCGGCTCAGCGGGCGGCCCGGCTTCCCTCCGACCGCTCCGGGGCAAGCTCGCGCTCGACCGCGTCGCCGAGCTCGAGGTGGAGGTCGAGCCGTCGCGTCAAGGGCGGCGGCCAGGAGGTTCGCCGTGCCCTCCCCGCGGAGGCGGGCGTTCCCGGGTATACGTGTGACGACCCGAGCGACGTCGTCCGGCAGGTTGTCAGCTCGTGCATCACGAGATCGGGGCCGAAGGCGACCGTGGCCGCGCGGAGCGCGTCCACGTCGTAGGGGTCGCACACGGCCGGCTCCGCGCCGAGCGCGCGCAGTGCATCCGCCTTCTCCGGGGGCGGGTCATGCCGGCCACCGCGTGACCGGCGCGCACGAGGAGGGGCACCAGCCGCACCCCGATCACGCCGCGCGCGCCGCACCCGGCAGGGCTCCCCCCGAAGCCTGCCGGGTGCGGGCCGGCCGCGGGCTACGTGGCGGCGACGGGTGTGATGTCCTCGGCGACCCCGGGATCACGGGCCGCCCGGCGAAGGCCGACGACCATGATCCAGATGAGCGAGACGAGCAACGCGAAGAAGTCCGCGAACGGCACGAAGAGCAGGAGCCCGAGCAGCAGCGCGAGGCGCCCGAGGACACGTTCGACGCCGGCCTGCGACCACATGCATCCGGCCGCGCCCAGCATCGTCACCCCGAGACCGGCGTTCCAGGCCACCCACGTGTCTCCGTCGAGGACGTTGAGCGTCTGGAGGACGGTCGGGGAGAAGTCGTTGCTGCCCGCGTCGGCCAGGGCGAAATGGATGGCCGCGGTCACCACGAGCGCGGCACCGGTGAGGATGCTTCCGCCCACGAGCAGCTGGGGCCACGGAGAGCCCCCCGGGGCCGCCCCCCGTCCCGAGAGGTCGATCGCGAACACGATCAGGAACGGGACCGACGCCGCCAGGAGGAGGGCGGCGATCGCCTGGCGCCACATGTCACCGCTGTAGAAGGCCGCCACCTCCGAGGCGGGCGCGTCGCTCTCGGGTGTGCTGCCACCCAGCCCGATCGCGCCGACGAGGGCGACGACCACGAAGGCCGGCCCTGCGAGTGCCAAGAGCCTCTGCCGGTTCATCTGGAGCTCCCTTCCTCGATGTCTCGGATGTTGAGCGACCGGCCCGGTCTCCGGCGCCGGGCGCGATCGGCGTCGAAACGAGGGTAGGCGGCGCCGCCGGAGGCGCCATCGGCGCCAACCCGTGAGCATTGCCCGTGTCACCCCGCCTGGCGATCTCCGTGCCGGCACCTATTGCCGCTCCGCCTCGAGAGGCGGAGAATCGGCGGATGCTCGGTCTCCGCATCGCGGCGTGGGCGGTGGCGCTCACGACCACCATCCTCACGGCGGTCGCGCTGTTCGGGATCGTCGGGCTCGGGTGGTTCTCGAGCGAGGACGTGCCGCTCTGGATCCTTCCCTTCGTCGCGCTGGCCGTGCTCGTGCCGTCGGGCGTCGGCCTCCTGATCGCGACCCGACAGCCCCGGAACGCGGTTGCGTGGGTGATGCTGCTCGGCGTGTTGGCGCTCGTCCTGGAGGCGAGCCCGCTGATCGAGGTCGTGGCGGGGAAGGGTTGGGCGCAGCAGGAGGAACGGGCGACCTGGCCCCTGCTCTATGCGTGGCCGGTCGCCGTCGCGTTCGTGTTCCCCGACGGGCGCCTCCTCAGCCACCGCTGGCGGTGGGTGGTCGCCGCGGCGGTCGTGAGCTTCGTCGGGTTCATGTCCGGCGCCATCCTCGACCCGTCGCCCTTCGATCCGCCGGACACGGCCGTGCCGAACCCCCTGGCCGGAAACCGCGTGGGGCAGGCGGTCGTCGACTCCGGCATCTGGATCCCGTTCTGGATCGGGATCCTGGCGAGCCTCTTCGCGGGAGCCGTGTCGATGTGGCTGCGATTCCGCCGGTCGAGCGGCGTCGAGCGGCTCCAGATGATGTGGCTCGCCTGGGCAGCCTCGCTCATCCCGCTCGGCCTCGTGCTGTGCGCGTCCGGATGGCTGCTGTTCCTGGACGCCGCGGCCGCCGTCCTGTTCCCGTTCCTGCTCCTCATGCAGGTCGCCGTCGCGGCGGCGATCGGGATCGCGGTGGTGCGGTACCGCCTCTACGCGATCGAGCGGCTGGTGAACCGGACGGCGGTCTATGCGGTTCTCACGATCCTGCTCGGCGGAGGGTATGTCGCGCTCACGGCGCTGCTCGGAGTTGCGCTCGGTGGGGGCTCGGCCTGGGTGACCGCGCTCGCCACCCTCGCGGTGGCGGTCGCATTTCGGCCGCTCCGCGCGCGTGTGCAGGGGCTCGTCGACCGGCGCTTCGACCGCGACCGGTTCGACGCCCTCGGCCGGGTCGGCTCCTTCGAGGAGCAGGTCCGCGAAGGCCGCCGTGCGCCGGAGGAGATCGGCGACGTGCTCGCGGACGCGCTCCGCGACCCGTCGGCCGAGCTGTTCTTCTGGCTCCCGGCGAGCGAGACGTTCGCCGACGCGGCGGGAGCGCTCGTCGGCGAGTTGCCCGACGGCCGACGTGCACGCTCGGAGATCCGTCGTGAGGGCGTCCGCATGGCGGTCCTGCTCCACGACCCCGCGCTTCTCGAGCGCCGCGCCGTGCTCGACGAGCTGCTCGCTGCAGCCGCCCTGTCGGTCGAGATCGCACGTCTCCGCGTCGAGGTCCGGACGCAGCTCGCGGAGGTCCGCGCCTCGCGCGAGCGGATCATCGAGGCGGGTTACGAGGAGCGGAGGCGGCTCGAGCGCGACCTCCACGACGGTGCGCAACAGCGACTCGTGTCGCTCGGGCTGCGTGTCCGACGTATGCAGCGGACGCTCCCGCCGGAGGCAGGCATCCTCGCGCCGGCGCTCGACGAGATCGTCCGCGAGATCGCCTCGGCGATCGCCGACCTGCGCCAGATCGCAGCCGGAGTCCGGCCGGCACGACTCGACGACGGGCTCGCGGCGGCCCTCCACGACCTCGCGCGCACGTCGCCCGTGCCCGTGTCGGTCGACGCCTCCGTCGGTCGCGTGGCGGCGAGCGTCGAGGCGGCCGCCTACTTCGTCGCCTGCGAGGCGTTGACGAACGCGGTCAAGCACGCGTCGGCCTCAGGGGTCGCGATGAGCGCGGTGCGCGAGAACGGGACACTCCGGGTCTGCGTCGCGGACGACGGCGTCGGCGGTGCGGTGCCACGTCGTGGCTCCGGGCTCGCAGGCCTCGGTGACCGCGTCGCGGCGCACGGCGGGACGCTCGAAGTCGTCAGCCCGCGCGGCGGAGGCACGCGCATCGAGGTGGCGATCCCGTGCGTCTCGTGATCGCCGAGGACACGGTGCTCCTCAGGGAGGGCCTTGCCGGCCTGCTCGAGGACGCCGGCCACGACGTGGTCGCACGCGTCGGCGACGTCGGGTCACTGCTCGCGGTCGTTGCGGAGCACGAGCCCGACCTCGCGATCGTCGACGTCCGCATGCCGCCGACCTATGAGGACGAGGGCATGGTGGCCGCGGCCGCGATCCGGCGCACCCACCCAGCGATCGGCGTCCTGGTGCTGTCGCAGCACGTCGAGAGCCGCCACGCGGTCGAGCTCGTCGGGTCGGGCGGAGGGTTCGGCTACCTGCTGAAGGACAGGGTGCTCGAGGTCGACGACTTCCTCGAGGCCGTCGAGCGCGTCCGGAACGGTGGCTCGGCGCTCGATCCGGAGGTCGTGAAGCAATTGATCACGCCGCCGGCGGACGGGGACGCGCTCGCGGACCTCACGCCGCGCGAGCGTGAGGTGCTCGGGCTGATGGCCGAGGGGCAGACGAATGCCGGCATCGCACGCCAGCTCTGGCTGACAGAGCGGACGGTCGAGGCGCATGTCAGCTCCATCCTCGGCAAGCTCGGCCTCCCTCAGACGGCCGACGGCCACCGCCGGGTGCTCGCCGTCCTCGCCTACCTCCGCGCCCAGGGCCCGTGACCGGGCACGCCGGTGGCGGGCCGCCCCGGATCGATCGCCCGTGACGATCCCGGAGCGGCTCCCGCGCGCCCGTCATCCACTCCCGGCGGAGGCCGACGGCTCCGGCAGAGGATCGACGTCCGGCGGGGACCCGGCCGACAGGTCTCGCTCGACCGCGTCGATCAGCGTCTCGTGGAGCTCGAGGTAGGAGCGCAGGAAATCGGTCACGAGCAAGAGGTACTTGCTGCGGTGCGGAAGCGAGGCGGCGGCCGCGACGCTCTCGTCCAGGCGGTGCCCGAGATCGGCAAGCTCGCCTCGCAGTGCGACGAGGCTCTCACGCGTGGCCGGCTCTCCCACCAGGTCGGCGATGAGGAGACGGAGCAGGGGCTCGCTCTTCAGCGGCGTGAACGCGACGGGCGTCAGTGCGTACTCGCGCAGCGCGTCGAGCCCCTTGGGCGTGAGCCGGTACACGGTGCGCTCGCGGGTCTTGCCCGGCTCGCGCCGTGCCTCGAGATACCCGAGCCGCGCGAGCCGCTTCGGCTCCGCGTAGTACTGGCTCTCGCCCGCCCAGTCCAGCATCCGGCCACGTCGCGCCAGCCGGAGGAGATCGTGCGCACCTGCGCCCGTCCGCCCGACCAGGCCGAGGATCTCGTACGAGAAGAGCCCGAGCTCATCTCTTGACATAACTATGCTCCATAGTTTATATCTATGAATCGTAGCTTGGTGGGAGGGGTGGAGGGATGTCTTCGAGCGGGACGATCGACGACACGGCGGCGCTCTGGGGACGACGATGGGGTTCCCGGCCCGCGGCGTGGGCCGCCACCGAGGAGCAGCAGCTTCCCACATACCGGGCCGCGATCGAGCGCGCGGGGATCGCCGGCGGGACACGAGTCCTCGAGGTCGGCTGCGGGTCCGGCGTGTTCCTGCGAGCAGCGGCCGACCGAGGTGCCGTGGTCACGGGCATCGACGCCTCCGAGGCGCTCGTCGAGCTCGCCCGCGCCCGCGTGCCCGAGGCGGAGGTGGTGGTCGGCGACCTCCAGGACCTGCCGTACGCCGACGACACCTTCGACGTCGTCGCCGGGTTCAACGCGTTCTTCTTCGCCTCGGACATGATCGTCGCGCTCCGCGAGGCCGGGCGCGTCGCGCTGCCGGGCGGAACGGTCGTGATCCAGGTCTGGGGTCGGCACGGGACGTGCGACCTCGACGCGATCAAACCGATCGCGCGGCCCTTCTTCCCCGGCTACGACGCCGCCGCGCCGCCGCCGCCCGATCTCGCCGAGCCCGGAATGCTCGAGGGGCTCGCGGCCGCGGCCGGGCTGACCCCAGGCGACTCGTTCGACGTCGTCTGGGCGTACGTCTACGCGGACGAGGACGCGCTGGTCGGCGGCCTGCTCGCGGCCGGCGGGATCGGAGACGCCGCCGGCGAGCGTCGGCCCGAGCTCCGTGACGCGCTCGTCGACGTCCTCGCCCCGTTCAGGACGGCCGACGGCGGCTACCAGCTCGAGAACACCTGGCACGTTCTGCTCGCGACAGCCTGAGACCAGAACGCGCCGCAGCCGTGGCGCGTCCGCCGGCAGGGCGGCGGCTCTCAGATCCTGCCGGAGACGGCGTATGGGCCCGTGGGTGCATCGAGGCCCTCGACCGTCGGCGCATCGGCGCGGTCGACGTGTCCCCTCGCTCGCGCGAATTGCCGATCAACCGTCTAGCCTGCGCCGCCGCGCTCCCAGCGCTCCCAGCGCACGAGCTCGTCGAGCGCGAGGCGCCGCTGCGAGAGGCGGGACACGAGCCGGGTCTCCTGCGGGTCCGGCGCCGGGTGGCCGATCGTGACGAGGCAGACGAAGTGGACATCGTCGGGTAGGGCGAGCAGGGCCTTCACGTCGGCGACCTGCTCGGGCAGGACGCCGTAGACGCCGGCCGCCAGCCCCTCGTCGATGGCGGCGAGCTGGAGGAGGAGAAACGCCGCGCCCGCGTCGACGTACCAGTAGGGCGCGGGCCAGCCGATCTCCTCGCCGTCGCGCAGCTTGTCGGCCTGGCGGTACCGCTCGTGGTAGCTCTCCTCGCGCGTGCCGACGAAGACGTGCACCGGTGCGATCGAGATCCACGCCTGGCCGCCCGCCGCGACGTACTCCTCCTCACCCGCAAGGCGGGCGAGCTCGCGGCGGGCTCCCGGGTCGGTGACGACGACGAGCCGATGGCCCTGGCTGAAGCCGCCGCTCGGCGCGCGGCGGACGGTGGCGACGATGCGCTCGACGACCTCTCGCGGAACGGCATCCGGGAGGTAGCTGCGTACCATGCGGCGGCGCTTCAGGATGTCCTCGAGCTCCACCACCGAGATGCTATGCGGATCGCCCCGCGAGCAGGCGGGAGAGCCGGAGAAGGGATTCGAACCCTTGGCCCCCGCTTTACAAGAGCGGTGCTCTGACCAGCTGAGCTACTCCGGCGCCTCCCGGATCGTAGTGCCCGCCGTGGCGGTCGTCCGTCCAACGTGGCACCCTTGCTCTGCGGGTCGGCGCGCGACGGGGCCTGCCACCCGCACCCACGGTCAACTCCACGAAGGAGACTGCATGGCGCAGGAGAAGGCGCGGCCCGCACGCGCGCGCACGACGACGAAGAAGGTGACGGGCGACACGCCGGTCGTGAAGGCGACGCGCAAGCGCGCATCGCGCAAGGCGGCCGCCCCGAGCCAAGAGGCGATCGCGACCGAGGCGTACCTCATGTGGGAGCGGGGCGAGCCCGGAGACGCCGCCGCGCACTGGCTCCGCGCGGAGCAGCAGCTCGCCGCGTAGCCAGACGGGAACGGCACGCTCGACGCCGTGCCGATGGGTCGTCGCCCAGTGGGGGGCCCGGCTCTCGCCGGGCCCCTCGACCAACCCCCTGGAGGGGCCGGTCGGGGGTCGGGTGCGCTGCTCCCGACCCCCGACGTCGTCGGGCTCAGGCCGCGAGACGCGCGGGCTCCAGCCCGGGCTCGGGTGCGACCTCCGCCGAGCGCTCGTGCTCGAGCTTCGGCAGCCACTCGAGCCAGCGCGGGAGGTACCAGTTCCAGTCCCCGAGCAGCGTCATCGCGGCGGGGAGAAGGACTGCCCGCACGATCGTCGCGTCGATCAGCACGGCGGTGGCGAGGCCGACGCCGAACTGCTTCAACATGACGATCGAGAGGGTCGCGAAGATCCCGAACACGAAGACCATCACGATCGCCGCGCTCGTGACCACCCCAGCGGTCGTCTTGATCCCGTGGGCGACGGCGTCCTCGGTCTTCATCCCGCGGTCGTACGCCTCCCGGACGCGGCTCAGGATGAAGACGTGGTAGTCCATCGAGAGGCCGAAGAGGATGACGAACAGGAAGACGGGCATGAACGCCATCACGCCGCCCGAGTAGTCGAAGCCCAGGATGCCCTTCGCCCAGCTGTGCTGGAAGACGAGCACCAGGACGCCGTAGGCGGCCGCGACGGACAGGAGGTTGAGGACGATCGCCTTGGCGGCGAGCACGATCGACCGGAACGAGACCAGCAGCAGCACGAATGCGAAGGCGAGCACGAAGGCGAACACGATCGGCGCCGTCGAGCGCATCGAGCTGTTGAAGTCCTTCGAGATCGCCGTCGTGCCCGTGACGGCCACCTCGACGCCGTCGACCGCCCCGATGGTGGAGGGGATGATGTCCCCGCGGAGCGAGTCGAGGGCGGCGTTCGAGGCTGCATCCGCACCGGTGCCGTCGATGGGAAGGTCGATCTCGGCGACCGTCCGGTCGGTGTTCACGTCGACCGTCACGGGCCGGCGGAACCCGCCGTTCGCGAGCGCCCGCTTCTGGAGCGCGTCGATCGCCGTCCGCACCTCGGGGGTGTCGACCGAGGACGCCCTGACGACCACCACCGCCGGATCCTGCTTGCCCGGGAAGGCGGCCTGGAGCCGGTTGTAGGTCTGCACGGCCGGCAGGTCCTGCGGTAGGGCCTCGGCGCCCGGCACGACCGTCTTCATCCCGAGCGCCGGGAGTGCCAGGGCAACCAGGATCGCGGTCGCGGCCACGGCGGAGACCAGCGGGTGGGCGAGGACGCGGTCGAGAATCCAGCCCCACACCCGGCCTCCCTCCGGCCGCTGGAGGCGGTGCAGGAAGGGCACGCGTGCGTTGTTGACGCGGTCGCCGAGCCACGAGAGGAGCGCGGGGAGCACGGTGAGCGAGCCCAGGACCGCGATCGCCACGACGAGGATCGTCGCCATCGCGAACGAGCCGAACGTCTTGTCGCCGGTCAGGAACATGCCCGCCATCGCCGTCATCACGGTGAGGCCGGAGATGAGGACAGAGCGGCCCGATGTCGCGGCAGCGGCCTCGAGAGCCGCGGCCTCGCTCTTGCCGGACGCGCGCTCCTCCCGCTCCCGCTTCAAGTAGAACATCGAGTAGTCGACGCCGACCGCCAGCCCGATCAGGAGCACGATCGCGCTGATGTCCTTGTCCACAGGCCAGACCTGGCTCGGGATCGCGAGCAAGCCCATCGTCGCCGTCACCGCCGACAGCGCCAGCAGCAGCGGAATCCCTGCCGCCACGAGCGCGCCGAAGGCGATGACGAGGATCACGATCGTGACCGGCAGGGAGAGCAGGCCGGCACGCTCGAGGTCCTTGTTGAACTTCTCGTCGAGCTGCTTCTCGGCGCTGACGCCGAACTCGTCGATCGCGATGCCCGGGTGCGCGGCCGCAGCCGCGTCGACCGCGGCGATGACCGGGTCGATCTTCTCGACGGCGTTGTCGGCGTCGCCCCGAATGTCGAACGAGACCGTTGCGGAGTGGTTGTCGGCAGAGACCTGCGCGCCGTTCCCGGGCGCGTAGGGGCTGTGCACGTTGGCGACGGCCGGGACGGCCGACACTCGGCGGACGACGTCCTGGACGGCGGCGCGGAAGGCGGGGCTGTCCGCCTCCAGCGTCGAGCCCTCGACGAGCACGATCTCGGACGCCGGCTGCTTGAAGCCGTCGTCGAGAATCCGTGCCGCCCTGCCGGACTCGCCGGAAAGCGTCTCGTTGTCGGTGAGCTGCTTCGTCCCGAGCATCCCGCCGAGCACGACGGCGGCGACGACGAACGCGAGCCAGCCGAAGATCGCGGTCTTCCGGTGACGTGAGCTCCAGCGACCCATCCGGGCCGCCACGTTGGTGGAGCGTTTCATGGGTGACATTGCGGTTTCTCCTTGCAGGGGTTGGTCGCCCCGCACGCTCGCACCTCCCGGCCGCGGTGTCGGTGGGGTCGACTGGTGTCTGCTCGTGCGGCGGGCCGCTGCACCGCGGTGTGGTTGGCCACACCTGCGGAGGCGGGACGCCCCACCCGGTCCGACAAGCCGCCGCGCGAGTCGAGGGATGCCCGAAGGAGCTCAGACGCGGCCGGCGCTGGTCGCGACCCGCGGTGCACGCGTGCGCGGCGCCGGGGTCTCGACGAGCATCCGCGCGGCGAGCCATCCGATGGCGACGGCGACGCCGCCGAGCGCGGCGTCGACGAAGAAGTGGTTCCCCGTCGCGACGATGATCAACAGCATCGCGGCGGGGTAGAGCGCGCCGACGACCCGAACGATGCGGCGCTCCGCGATGGTCGCGAGCGCGACTCCGACGATCAGCGCGTAGCCGAAGTGGAGGCTCGGCACCGCGGCGAACGGGTTGTAGAGCGCGCCGAGCAGGTCGGAGCTCAGGTCGAGGCCCGTCGAGTGCGTGACCGTGTCCGCGAAGCCGAGCTCCGCAAGGCGCGGGGGCGCCGCGGGGAAGAAGACGTAGCCGATCAGCGCGATCCCGGTCGCGACCACGAAGGTCGTGCGGACGATCGGGAAGCGATCGGGATGCCTGCGGTGGATCCACGTGAGCGCGACCGCGGTGCCGGCGAAATGGAGCAGCAGGTAGAGAAGGCCGAGAAGCGCGGGCGCGTACGGAACCGCCTCGAACGCGCCCTGCACGCTGCGCTCGACGTACACGCCGAGGGTCCGCTCCACCTGGACGATGTCGTGGGTGTGCCGCATCGCCAGGTCGACGTTCTCGCCCCCGGCGCCGCGGATCACCTCGTAGAGGCCGTAGAGCACGGTGAGGCCCGCGATCTCGCGCGTTCCGGAGTGCGACCGTGAGAGCCAGCTGCGAACCATGACTCGAGTCTGCAGCTCCCGCGTGCGCGCGACCATGCGGCCTGCCTCTATGTGAGGGGTGTGGGGAACCGCACTTCGGTGCCGTCCGGGGCGCACTCTCGATGCGGCCGGGACGAGCTCGCCGGTCGGCCCCTGCCGGGTCGACGCTCGCCGTCTGCCGGCGCTACCCGCGGAGATAGGCGAGCACGGCGAGCACGCGACGGTGGTCGTCGGTCGAGGCGGGGAGCCCCAGCTTCGTGAAGATGCTCGTCACGTGCTTCTCGACGGCGCGGAGCGTGACGAAGAGGCGCTCGGCGATCGCCTGGTTCGAGCGGCCCTCGGCCATCAGCTCGAGCACCTCGCGCTCGCGTGCGGTGAGCTGCTCGAGCGGGTCGTCGCGACGCTTGCGCCCGACGAGCTCGCTGACGACGGCCGGGTCGAGCGCGGAGCCGCCGTCGGCGACGCGACGAACGGCCGTCCCGAACTGCTCGAGGTCGGCGACGCGGTCCTTGAGGAGGTAGCCGACGCCCTCGGCGCTCGTCTCGAGCAACGCCATCGCGTACCCGGGCTCGACGTACTGGGAGAGCAGCAGGACGCCGACCCCGGGGTACCGCTCGCGGATCTCGCGGGCCGCGCGAAGGCCCTCGTCCGTGTGGGTCGGGGGCATGCGGATGTCGACGACGGCGACGTCGGGTCGGTGCATCGCGACGTGCCGGAGCAGGTCCTCTGCGGTGCCCGACTGTGCGACGACCTCGAAGCCTGCCTCCTCGAGGAGCCGTGCGACGCCCTCGCGGAGCAGGACCGAGTCGTCGGCGAGCACCACCCGGCGCGCGTCCCCGAGCTGCGACACGGTGCCGCGGAGCGGCGGGAAGTCGCGCGGGAGCCCGTCCGCCACGACCTGGTGGATCCGCTCGGGGTCCGGAAGCCCCTGCAGGCGATGGGTGCCGAGGTCACGCGTCTCGATACCGGAGACGAACGGCGCGGCGGTCGACGACAGCAGGATCTGCCCTCCGTGCCCCGCTGCCGAGATGCGCGAGGCGCGGATGACGTCGAGGCCCGTGTAGCCCTCCTCGCCGAGCAGGGGCACACCCGTGTGCAGGCCCATGCGCACCTTGACGCCGGCACCCTTCGGCCAATCGTGGTCGCGGATCCGCGCCTGGCCGGCGAGTGCGGAGCGAAGCGCGGGCTCGACCTCCTCGAAGACCGCCGAGATCTCGTCGCCCGTCGCGTCGACCTCCGTGCCCTCGTTGGCGGCGATCTCCGCGCGGAGCAGGCGCCTGACGTCGCCGATGAGGCCCGGGTAGGCCTGCCCGACCGCCTGGACGAGCTTTGTCGACCCCTCGACGTCGGCGAACAGGAACGTGACGGTGCCGGTCGGGAGCGTGCCCATGCGCGTGGAGTCTACGGGTACCCCGGCGCGCGCCTCTCGCACGGGGCCGGGCGCCGGCGCTACTGCGGCAGCACGCGCGGCGCGGTCGGGATCGTGGCGCGGACACGCGTCCCGCCGCCCGCAGGGCTCGTCAGCGCGAAGGTGCCGTCGAGCGACTCGACGCGGTCGACGAGCCCCTCGAGGCCCGAGCCACGCGTCGGGTCGGCGCCGCCGACGCCGTCGTCCACGACCTCGATCACGATCGCCTCCTCGTCCTCGTCGGAGACCACCCGCACCTCGGCACACGACGCACCGGCGTACTTCGCGACGTTGGCGAGAGCCTCGGCCACCACGTAGTACGCGGCCGCCTCGATCGCGGGCGAGAACCGCTCGTCCGGGACGTCGATGTCGACCGGTATCGGGGAGCGGACGACGAGCGCCTCGAGCGCCGGGCCGAGGCCGCGGTCGGTGAGCACGTTCGGATGGAGGCCACGTGCGAGCTCGCGGAGCTCCTCGAGTGCCTGCGCGAGCTCGGCGCGTGCGGACGCGAGGATCTCGAGCGTCTTGCCGGGCTCGTCCGGCAGCCTGGACTCGGCGAGGCGCAGGGAGAGCGACAACGCCGCCAGCCGCTGCTGTGCGCCGTCGTGGAGATTGCGCTCGAGGCGGCGCCGCGCTGCGTCGGTCGCGGCGACGATGCGGCTTCGCGACGCCCTCACCTCGGCCTCCTGGCGCTTGCGATCGGTCACGTCGGCGCCGGAGACGAGGACGCGCGCGTGGCCCGAGGGATCCGTGATCGGGGTCGCCGTCCACGCGACCGTCCGCTCGCCCCCGTCCCGCATCAGCCAGCGCGACTCGCGCTCGGCCTGCGGGACGCCGTTCGCCGCCCCCGCGATCGCCATCCTCGCGGCGAACTCGTCCTCGCGCGCGACGAGGGTGAGGAAGGAGGTGCCCTCGAGCTCCTCTTCGGTGCGGCCGAACACGTCGCAGAACGCCCGGTTGGCCCCGGCGGAGACGACGAGCGCGTCGTGATCCGTGACGACGATGAAGCTCGGGATCGTGTTCGCGACCGTCGTGGCGAAGTCCCACTGGCGCTGCAGCTCGAGCTCGCGACGCTTTCGCTCGGTGATGTCGATCCCGCCCGCGACGATCCGCACGACGTCGCCGTTCTGGTCGACGAGCGGCGCGGTCTGCCAGGCGATGACCCGTTCGTGGCCCGACGCGTCGGTGAACACGTTCTCGTACGCCGCCGCCGGGAACGTGGGTGACGCGTCCCGAAAGCGCTGGATCATCGCCTCGCGCTCGTCGGGGTCGATGAAGACCTCCCAGAAGTAGCGGCCCTCGACGAGTGCCCTGCTTCCGAGCCCGCTCGCCACCTCGACGGCGTGGTTGAAGTTGCGGATCCGGCCCTCGGTGTCGACGACGGAGAGGAGGCTCGGCGCGGTGTCGATGATCGTCTCGAGGAAGCGGTACTGCGCCCGGAGCTCCGCCTGCAGCCGCTCCTTCTCGAAGGCGAGCGCCGCCGTCGCCGCGACGGCTTCGACGAGCGCCCGCTGGTCGGTGAGGCTCCGGTCGTGCAGGAGCGCCGCCACGCGCGTGCCGTCGTTCTCGACGAACGTCGCCGCATGCGCGCCGCGCGCGATCGGCTCGGTCATCGTGCGGCCCTCCTCGTCGACCCACGCCTGCCGCTGGGGCGACCAGTAGGCGAGGCCGAGCGACGGGTCGCCGAGGGCGTCCGCGAGCGCGTCGCGGAGGGGACTGCCGTTGCCGAGCGCGATCACGAGGTCGGCGACACCGGCCCGCTGGAGGCGCGTGCGGAGGATGCCTGCCAGGAACGCGACGGGCATCAGGGCAAGCGCAGCGAGCGCCGCCAGCTCGACCGCCAGCCCCGCGGTGCCGTCGAACGTCCAGACGATGTTCGAGGCCACCAGGCCGACGAGGGCCAACAGCGTGAAGAAGTAGACAGGGCCGATCACCCGCCGGAGCGGGGGGGACGCGGCGCGGAAGCGCCGCACGAGCCGGACGAAGACGACGGTGGCGAGCGCGGCGGCGGTGAGGCCGAGCGCGAGCCCTGCGGCCTGCGCCAGCCCGGGGCGGTCGGCGACCAGGAACGCGCTCTCGGGGCAGTCGCCGCATCCCGGGATCGGGGTGGGGTCGACGAGCGAGATCGCGAGCGGGCCGAGCGTGACGACCGCGAGGACCGCCCAGACGATCCACTCGTCACCGGGACGGAGCCGGCCGGTCGGGTAGGCGAGGATCAGATACGCGACAGCGACGAACGCGAGGCCCGAGAGGACATACCCGATCGTGAAGACGAGCGACGACTCGGCGAGCTGGAGCGCGCCGACCGACCACAGGAGGCCGACCGCGAGCATCTGCGCACCCGTCCTGTTGTCCGGCCGCTGGAGTGCGGCGATCGTGCCTGCCGCCGTGAAGATGAGCCCGGCGGCCGTGACCATCACGATGAGGGCGCGGGGCTCGCCGAGGTCGGCCGTCACCACCAGGTAGATGGCGCCGGCGTAGAGCGCCGCGCCGCCGGCAACGGCGGCGGCGAGCCGGCCTCGCGTCACCGCAGGAGGAAGCGAACAGCGGCGCCGGTCAGCTCGGCCTTGGCGATGAAGCCGCGTGCGCCGCTCGCACGGATCAGGCCGTTGTAGTCGGCGGCCTCCCGGCTCGAGACGAGGACCACCTGCGGCCGTTCGGCGCCGAGCTGCTCGAGCACCGTGAAGCCGTCCATGTCGGGGAGCTGCACGTCGAGCAGGACGACGTCCGGTTGGAGCTGATCGATCGCGGAGAGCGCGCCGGCGCCGTCCTCCGCCTCGCCGACAACTGCGAACCCGTCCGCCTCGAGGAGCGCGCGCGCACAGCGGCGGAAGCTCGGGTGATCGTCGACGATGAGGATCGTCATGCTCCTGTCCATGGGCGTATCGTGTCAGACGTCCGGGAGACGTGTGGTGTGGCAAACCGCACCCGCCCCGGGTGTCGCCCGGCCGCCGCGAGGCGGCACGCCGCCTGGGTTGCTCACCGCTCCCCGGGCCGCCCGCCCGGTGCGCAATGCGTGGTCGTTTCCCCGCCTTGCCTCGCGTTGCGAGGCCGAGCCGCGATGGTGCATACTCGCGCGCATGCAGACGACCGAGCATCTCTCTCACGACCGGCTCCTGGCCGACCGCGACCGCTACGTCAGCGGGGGCGTCTCGACGCCGCGCCTCGTCGTCGCCGGCGCCGAGGGCGCGCGCGTGACGGACGTCGACGGCCGCGTGTTCGTGGACTTCGCCGGCGGGATCGGCTGCCAGAACACGGGGCACCGGTTCGCGCCCGTCGTCGACGCGATCCACCACCAGGTCGACCAGTACCTCCACCAGTGCTTCATGGTCGGCGTCTACGAGCCCTACGTCGACACCTGCCGGCTGCTCGCCGAGGTCTCCCCGTGCGCCGGTCCCGACCAGAAGTCGATCCTCGTCAACTCGGGCGCCGAGGCCAACGAGAACGCCGTGAAGATCGCGCGCGCGGCGACCGGCCGCCCGGCCGTGGTCGTCTTCGACAACGCGTTCCACGGCCGCACCCTGCTGACGATGACCATGACGAGCAAGGTGCATCCGTACAAGGCCGGGTTCGGGCCGTTCGCGCCCGAGGTGTACCGCGCGCCTGCGCCGTACCCCTACCGCGGCATCTCGACCGACGACGCGATCGCGGGCATGGAGAAGCTCTTCAAGGCGGAGGTCGACCCGCAGACGGTGGCGTGCGTGCTGCTCGAGCCGGTCCAGGGCGAGGGCGGCTTCGTCCCGATGCCCCCGGATTTCCCGGCACGCCTGGCCGAGCTCTGCGCCGAGCACGGGATCCTCTACGTCGACGACGAGGTCCAGTCGGGCGTCGGCCGGACGGGGAAGATGTGGGCGATCGAGCACTACGAGGGCGTCGAGCCCGACCTGCTCGTCTCGGGCAAGTCGATCGGGGGCGGCCTGCCGCTTGCCGGCGTGACGGGACGCGCGGAGCTGATGGATGCGGTGCCCCCCGGGGGGCTCGGGGGGACGTTCGGCGGCAACCCGCTCTCCTGCGCGGCGGCGGTCGCCGTGCTCGAGGCTGTCCGCGAGCCGGAGTTCCTCGCCGCCGCGACGCGGCTCGGCGAGACGCTCCGGGCGCGCCTCGAGGTGCTCGCGGGACGCCATCCCGAGATCGGCGAGGTGCGCGGCCTCGGCCCGATGATCGCGTTCGAGCTCGCCGAGCGGACGCCCGACCGCGCGAAGGCGATCGTCGACGCGGCGTTCGAGCGTGGGCTTCTCCTCCTCGCGTGCGGGCTCTACGGCAACGTGATTCGCCTCCTTCCGGCGCTGACGATCTCCGACGGGGAGCTGGAGGACGGACTGACCCTCCTCGAGGAGTCGCTCGCGGCCGTCGATGGCTAGCGCTTCGGCCGATATCGACATCCGCATCGTCGGCGTGCGGAAGCGATACGGAGACGTCGCGGCCGTCGACGGGGTCGATCTCGAGATCGCCCGCGGCGAGTTCTTCACCCTGCTCGGTCCCTCCGGGTCGGGCAAGACGACGACGCTGCGGATGATCGCCGGGTTCGAGCGGCCGGACGAGGGGCGCATCGAGCTCGGTGGGGCGGACGTCTCGGGACGCCCGCCGTTCGACCGTCCGGTGAACACCGTCTTCCAGGACTACGCGCTGTTCCCGCACATGACCGTGCAGCAGAACGTCGAGTACGGCCTGCGAGTGCGGAGGGTGCCGAAGGGCGGAGCGCCGCAAGCGCGCGACGGAGGCGCTCGAGATCGTGCGGCTCGGGGGGTACGGCGGCCGCAAGCCCTCCCAGCTCTCCGGCGGGCAGCGGCAGCGCGTCGCGCTCGCCCGGGCGATCGTCAACAGGCCGCGCGCGCTGCTCCTCGACGAGCCGCTCGGCGCGCTCGACCTGAAGCTGCGCCAGGAGCTCCAGATCGAGCTCAAGCAGCTGCAGCAGGAGCTCGCCATGACGTTCGTCTACGTGACGCACGACCAGGAAGAGGCGCTCACGATGAGCGACCGCATCGCCGTCTTCAACCAGGGCCGCATCGAGCAGACCGGCACACCGGCGGAGATGTACGAGCATCCCGCGACCACGTTCGTGGCGGGCTTCATCGGCACGTCCAACATCCTCGAGCGGGACGGCAGGACGTTCACCGTGCGCCCGGAGAAGATCCGCCTCCTGCCGATCGAGGCGGCGGAGGGCGAGCCGGGCACGGTCCGGGCCACGGTGTATCTCGGCCCGGCGACGAAGTTCGTCGTCGCGCTCGACGAGGGCGGCGAGCTGACGGTGGTACAGCAGAACCTGGAGACGAGATCGGAGGACATCCATCGCATGGAGGGCAGGCGCGTCCGGCTGCACTGGCGGCCGGACGTGGAGTTCGCAATCGAGGAGGAAAGACCGTGAAGCGGATTCGCTTCGTGCACGTGACGCTCGCGGCGCTCGTCGCAGCGCTCGCCGTCCCGGCCGCGGGCGTGTCGAAAGGCAGCGCCGTCCCGACGTCGGTCGGGAAGGGCGAGGGCAAGCTGACGATGGTGGTCTGGGAGGGCTACGCCGAGAAGCAGTGGGTCGCCCCGTTCGAGAAGCAGTCGGGGTGCAAGGTCTCGGCGAAGTACGCCGGGAGCTCGAACGACATGTTCAACCTGATGACGTCCGGCGGCGGCGGCCAGTACGACCTCGTGTCCGCATCCGGCGACGCGAGCCTGCGGCTCATCTACGCCGGAGCCGTGGCAGAGGTCAACGTCAAGCTGATCCCGTCCTTCAAGGACTTCTACAAGGCGTTCCAGTCGCCGCCACACAACACGGTCGACGGCAAGCACTACGGCGTCTCGGTGCAGTTCGGGCCGAACGTGCTGATGTACAACACGAAGTCGTTCCCGAAGAGGCCGACGAGCTGGGCCGCGATCTACTCGCCCGCGAACAAGGGCAAGATCACGATCCCGGACAACCCGATCCAGATCGCCGACGCCGCGCTCTACCTCTCGAAGACGAAGCCGGCGCTCGGGATCAAGGACCCCTACGAGCTGACGAAGACGCAGCTCGACGCCGCCGTGACCCTGCTCAAGGCCCAACGGCCGCTGATCAAGAAGTACTGGGGCCTCGCCTCCGACCAGATCGACCTGTTCAAGAACGGCGGCTCGACGATCGGCGCATCGTGGCCGTACCAGGTCAACACCCTCGCCGCCGACAAGGTGCCCGTCGCGTCGGTCATCCCCAAGGAGGGCGTGACGGGTTGGGCCGACACGTACATGGTCTCGTCGAAGGCGAAGCACCCCAACTGCGCCTACAAGTGGATGCAGTTCATCACCCAGCCCAAGCCGCAGGCGCAGCAGGCGATCTACTTCGGCGAGACGCCGGTCAACAAGAAGGCGTGCAAGACGATGGACCTGCTCGACAAGGGGTCGTGCGCGCGGTACTCGGCGAACAAGCCCGAGGCGTACTACCGGTCGATCAAGTTCTGGAAGACGCCGGTGGCCGACTGCGGCAACGGCAAGAAGGACTGCATGGACCTGCGGGCGTGGACGACTGCGTGGACCCAGGTCAAGGGGTAGCGCGCCCGGGTGGCGGCTGACCCTGCTCGGCTGACGGAGGGCTCCCCCGCCGGGGGAGCCCTCCACTCACTGTCGCGGTTCTCGTGGCGGCGGCCGCGCCTCGTGACGCTCGGACAGATCTCGGCGCCGGTGGCGGCGTTCGTCTTCGTCTACGTCGCCGCGCTCCTCGCGCTCCTGATCCAGGGCTTCTGGACGACGGACTCCTTCACCGGGAAGGTCATCCACTCGTGGAACCTCGACAACTTCCGCGCGATCGCGGACGCCCCGTACCCCACGATCATCCTGCGCACGGTCGGCATGGCGACGGCGGTGACCGTCACGTGCATGGTGCTCGCCTTCCCCTACGCCTACTTCATGGTCAGGATCGCCGGCCCCCGCCTGCGGGTGATCCTCCTCGTCGCGACGGTCCTGCCGCTGTGGGTCAGCTACCTCGTGCGCGTCTACTCCTGGCGGCTGATCCTGAACCCGGACGGCGCGCTCAACTGGGCGTTGAACCTCATCGGGCTCCCCGACCAGAACATCGCGTACACGAACTGGGCCATGTGGATCGTGTTCACGTACATCTGGCTCCCGTTCATGGTGCTGCCCGTCTATGCCGCCCTCGAGCGGATCCCGCAGTCGTATCTCGAGGCCTCGGCCGATCTCGGCGGTCGCGGCCCCACCACGCTTCGGCGCGTGATCCTGCCCCTCGCGGTGCCCGGCCTCGCCGCCGGCTCGATCTTCACCTTCTCGCTGACGCTGGGCGACTACATCGCGCCCTCCCTCGTCGGCGGGCCGGGCTCGTCCCTGATCGGGACCGTCGTGTTCGAGAACCTCGGCCTGGCGAACAACGCGCCGTTCGCGGCGGCGTTCGCGACCGTCCCGCTCGCGATCATGGCCGTCTACCTCGTTCTGATGAAGCGCCTCGGCGCGTTCGAGTCCCTCTGATGGAGACACGCGCGACCCGCATCGGGCTGTGGGCATGGGGTGCGCTCGTCGTCGCGTTCCTCTGGATCCCGCTCGCGATCATGGCCCTCTACGCCTTCAACCCGTCGAACATCCAGAGCTGGCCCATCCCGGGGCTCTCGACGAAGTGGTTCTCGGCGGCGTGGAACGACGACGAGGTGCGCACCGCGCTCTGGCTGTCGCTGCGCGCGGGCCTCCTCGCGACGGCGGTCGCGCTCGTGCTCGGCTCGCTGGCGGCGTTCGGGCTCTCGCGATCGCGCTTCTTCGGGCGCGACTCGGTCTCGTTCCTCTTCGTGCTGCCGATCGCGCTGCCCGGGATCATCACGGGCCTCGCACTCAACTCGTTCTTCGTGCTCTGGGGCGTGAGCTTCTCGTTGTGGACGATCGTGATCGGACACGCCACGTTCTGCGTCGTGGTGGTCTACAACAACGTCCTCGCACGGCTGCGCCGCACGTCCGGGTCGTTCTTCGAGGCCTCCGCCGACCTCGGCGCGTCCGGGTTCCAGACGTTCCGCTTCGTGACGCTGCCGACCATCGGCACCGCGCTCGTCGCGGGCGCGCTGCTCGCGTTCGCGCTCTCGTGGGACGAGATCGTCGTCACGTACTTCACGGCCGGCGCCCAGAACACCCTGCCGCTCCTTCTGTTCGGGTTCATCCGCCAGGGCCAGAACCTGCCGATCGTCAACGTGATCGCGCTGGTCGTGATCGTCGTCTCGGCGATTCCCGTCTGGGTCGCTCAGCGGCTGACGAGCGGCTCGGGCGGCTCCGGCCGCGGCGTCGGCGGGGGATAACGGCGACGCCCACGGTGACGACGTGGAGCACGGGACGCCCGGGAGGCATGAGCGTCCGTCACGCAGGCCACTTCCACGGCCCGCTCCCGCCGCTCTGGCCGATACGGCTGCCCGTCAGCCGGCGGCCGCTCGTGCCCCTTCGGGCAGGACCCACCCCGGCCGTACGAAGTGGCAGGTGTAGCCGTTCGGGTACCGCTCGAGGTAGTCCTGGTGCTCGGGCTCGGCCTCCCAGAACGGCCCCGCCGGCGCCAGCTCCGTCACCACCTTCCCCGGCCAGAGCCCCGAGGAGTCGACGGCGGCGATCGTGTCCTCGGCGACCCGCCGCTGCTCGTCGTCGAGATAGAAGATCGCCGAGCGGTAGCTCGCCCCGACGTCGTTGCCCTGACGGTTCAGGGTCGTCGGGTCGTGGATCTGGAAGAAGAACTCGAGCAGCTCGCGATACGACGTCTGCTCCGGATCGAAGACGATCTCGATCGCCTCGGCGTGTGTGCCGTGGTCGCGGTAGGTCGCGTTCGGAACGTCGCCGCCCGCGTACCCCACCCTCGTCGAGAGAACGCCGGGCAGCTTGCGGAAGAGATCTTGCATCCCCCAGAAGCACCCACCGGCAAGGACGGCCTTCTCAACAGCTCCGCTCATGATCCGATTACCTCCTCGGTCGATCTCGGCCGAACCCACTCTACGGCTCGCCCGGCGCACGATGCGGCCGTCGGCGCGCTCCTCTGCGCTCCGGTCGATGCAGCGGAAGAGCCACCCGGCCACGGAGACGCCGAAGGGTGCCGCGTAGCGGCAGCGTTAAGGCGTCCGCGGGCCGTGGGGCGGCGCCCAGGGGGTGGTACGTTCGTGCGCGTGTCGCTCTGGCAGGGCATCGTGGTGAAGGGGCACGAGGACGGCGTCCCGACGCTCGCGCCGACGGTCGTCGATGACCGCCGAAACGGCGGCAGCCCGATCCTCGATTCGCAGAGGAAGGGGAGGTGATCGGGTGAGAGACACCGTCTGTGCGTCGGCCCACTGATCCGGAGGGAGAAAGGCATGAGCATGCGTCCTCGACACAGATTCTCGCGAGTGATTCCCGCACTGGGGGTTGCCGCCCTTCTTGCCGTCTGCGCGGGCGGCACGACCGCAGTCGCCGCGGCGAGCGCTTCGAAGCCCAGCCTTGCCGGCACCTGGTCAGGGACGTACGGCGGCGCGTTCTCGGGCACGTTCACGCTTCAGTGGAGGCAGACCGGGTCGAAGCTGAAAGGCTCGATCCTGCTCTCGAACCCGCGCGGAAGGTACGGCATCAACGGGAGCGTGCACGGCTCCAGCATCACGTTCGGCGCTGTTGGCGCGGGCGCGACCTACTCGGGCTCGGTGTCGGGCAAGTCGATGTCCGGCCACTACCGAAGCCCCAAGGGCGGTGGCCACTGGAGCGCTCGCAAGACTGGCTGACGGCCGTCCCGACCCTTTGGTTGGCGACGGGCTGTCGCAGAAGCCCCCCGAGCGCTCTCAGACGTGGGCCAGCGCCTGCTCGAGGTCGGCCCAGAGAGCCTCCGGCTCCTCGAGCCCGACCGAGAGGCGGATCAGCCCGGCCGGGACCCGGTCGCCCTCCCAGCGGTGGCGGGCCTCGAGCTTCGAGCGCGTCCCGCCGAGGCTCGTCGCGTTCTCGATCACCCGTACCGACCGCTCGACGCGCCCGGCAGCCTCCCCGTCCGCGACGTCGAAGGAGACGAGGAACGAGAAGCCTGGATAGCGAACCGTCGCCACGGCGGGATGGCCGGCGAGCCGTTTCGCAAGGAGGCGGGCAGTCGCCTCCTGGCGGTCGAGACGCACCGCGAGCGTCTCGAGGCCGCGTAGGACGAGCCACGCCGTGTCGGGCGACGCGACGATCCCGGTGAGGCGCCGGGTGAGGTGGAGCCTGTCGCGCAGCTCCGGGTCGCGGGTCACCGTGACGCCGGCGAGCGCGTCGTCATGCCCTGCGAGCACCTTCGTCGCAGAGTGGAGAGCGACGTCGCAGCCGCGATCGAGCGCGCGAAGCCGCAGGGGGGAGGAGACGGTCGCGTCGCAGACGACGGGCGCGCGATGGGCGACGGCGGCGTCGAGGTCGGGCATCGTCAGCAGGGGGTTCGCCGGTGCCTCGACGAGGACGAGGTCGGCGTCGTCCGGAGGAGGGCCAGTCTGGTCGAACTCCACGACGCGCACGCCCCACGGCGCGAGGTGGTCGAGGAGCACTCGGTGGCCGTAGTACGCGCCCTCGGCGAGCGCGAGCGTCGCTCCGGGGCGAAGGAGCGTGAGCACGACCGTCGTCATGGCGCCCATCCCCGAGGGGTAGAGCAGCGCGTGCCCGCCGTCGAGCGTGCCGAGTGCCGCCTCGCACGCGACGCCCGTCGGGTGGTCGGCGCGCGCGTACGAGAATTGCCCCGGCTCGCCGTCCTCGTAGGGCCATGTCGCCGAGCGGTCGAGGGGCGCTTCCACGCGCCGATGCTATCCCGGGCGCGGAGGGCTCACCGTCCGCGGGGCGCGACGCGAGCCCCGAGCACCGACGGCCGTCACGGACGTGCCGGGGCCCGGACCTCGAGGGCGGCCGGGCTCGCCGCAGCCCGAGCGTCCGCACTGCCGCTACCGTCTTCTCCATGCGCCTCCCGGACAGCGCTCGCGCGATGATCGAGTCCGGTCGTCTCGCGCACCTCGTGACGCTGAACCGGGACGGGTCGCCGCAGGTCTCGTGCGTCTGGGTGGGGCTCGACGAGGACGAGGTCGTATCGGCGCACCTGTTCGCGACGCAGCAGAAGATCCGTAACGTCCGGCGCGATCCCCGGGTGTCGCTCTCGATCGAGGGGACCGAGATCCAGCCGCCCGGGCTGCTGCAGTACCTCGTCGTCCATGGTCGCGCCCGCGTGACGGAGGGCGGTGCTCCCGAGCTGCTGCAGGAGCTCGCGCATCGCTACCTCGGCCCCGACGTCACCTTCCCGCCGATGCCCGATCCGCCTTCCGGTGTGGTGATGCGGATCGCCGTCGACCGGCTGGGCGGGGTCGGGCCGTGGGCGCCTCCCCGGGCCTGAGCGCTCGTTAGGCTCCCCGCCGATGGAGCCGCGCCACGAGACGACCGAGGCGAAGCTCGCGTGGCTCCGTGAGCTGGGTGAGGCCGCGACGCATGCAGGCTCGGAGAAGGCGGTCGCCCGACAGCACGACCGCGGCAAGCTGCTGGCGCGGGAGCGTATCGATCTGCTGCTCGATCCCGGCTCGTTCGTCGAGCTCGACCGCTTCGTCCGCCACCGCGAGACCGAGTTCGGGATGCAGGAGAACCGTCCCTTCGGCGACGCCGTGGTCACCGGCTACGGCACGGTGTTCGGGCGGCCGGTCTGCGTCTTCAGCCAGGACTTCACGGTCTTCGGCGGCTCGCTCTCCGAGGTCTTCGCCGAGAAGGTGTGCAAGGTGATGGACATGGCCGTCCGGGTCGGGTGCCCCGTCGTCGGGATCAACGACTCGGGCGGGGCGCGCATCCAGGAGGGCGTGGTCTCGCTCGCCGGCTACGCCGAGATCTTCTGGCGGAACGTCCAGTCCTCGGGCGTCGTCCCGCAGATCTCCCTGATCATGGGGCCGTGCGCGGGGGGTGCCGTCTACTCGCCCGCGATCACCGACTTCGTGCTGATGACGGAGGGAACCTCGTACATGTTCATCACCGGCCCCGACGTCGTGAAGACCGTGACCGGCGAGGAGGTCAGCTTCGAGGAGCTCGGGGGCGCCGGCGCCCACGCGACCCGCTCCGGCGTCGCGCACCTCGTCGCGCCGGACGAGCAGGCCTGTATCGACGACGCGCGCTACCTTCTCACGTTCCTCCCGCAGAACAACCTGGAGACCGCCCCGTACGCGCCGCCGACCGATCCCGTGGATCGTGAGTCTCCCGAGCTCGATGCCCTGATCCCGGATGCGCCGAACAAGCCGTACGACATGAAGCGCGTGATCGAGTCGGTCGTCGACGACGGGGCCTTTCTCGAGATCCAGCCCTCGCACGCGGAGAACATCGTCTGCGGCTTCGCCCGGCTCGGCGGCCACTCGGTCGGCGTCGTCGGGAACCAGCCGTCGGCGCTCGCCGGCGTGCTCGACATCGACGCGTCCGTGAAGGCCGCGCGCTTCGTCCGGACGTGCGACGCGTTCAACGTCCCGCTCGTGACGTTCGTCGACGTCCCGGGCTTTCTGCCCGGAACGGCGCAGGAGTGGGGCGGGATCATCCGCCACGGCGCGAAGCTCCTCTACGCGTACGCCGAGGCGACCGTGCCGAAGCTGACGGTGATCACCCGCAAGGCGTACGGCGGCGCGTACGACGTGATGAGCTCGAAGCACATCCGCGCCGACGTCAACGTCGCCTGGCCGACCGCGGAGGTGGCGGTGATGGGGCCGGACGGGGCGGTCAACATCGTGTTCCGCGAGCAGCTCGCGGGCGCGGCGGATCCGGAGACGCGGCGCGCGGAGCTGATCGCCGACTACAAGGAGCGGTTCGCCAACCCGTACTCGGCCGCCGAACGCGGCTATCTCGACGACGTGATCGAGCCTCGCCGCACCCGGCCGTATCTCGTGCGCGCGCTCGAGGCGCTGCTCACGAAGCGCGAGCCCGTGCCGAAGCGCAAGCACGGGAACATCCCGCTCTAGCTGCGCCGGCGCGGATCACGCGCGCCGTGACGAAGTCGGCACGATGTTCGGCGCTGTTTCGTGGCACTCGTTGCCTGTTTGGGCGATAGAATGGAAAGTGGGTGGTGGGATGGGGTGCCCCGTCAGGCGGTCGCAATTTGCGTTCGTCAGCCGGTTTCGGCGAGCACCCAGTCGCCCTGCTCGAGGATCGGCGTCCTCGCCCCGTCGCGTCCGATGCCGGCGACGTCGACTTCGGCTGCACGTTCGCACCGACCCGGACGGCGAGCTCGGCGTATCGGGCCGCATGGTCTACGGCGCGACGATCGGGCGTCCGCGCGATCGCGTCAAGCTCGGATCCGTTCGAACGCGATCTCGCGCGAGTCGCACACCGGTCGGTAGCCGATCCGCGTGTAGATCGCGTTCGACGTCGGGTTCGCCAGGTCGGTGTAGAGGAAGCAGAGGCGCTTGCCACGGCCGAGCGCCACGCGCGTGGCGGCCGCGGTCACGGCGCTCCCGTAGCCGCGCCCTCGATCGCCCGGCGGCGTGTACACCGGCCCGATCCGAAGCCCGTTCGGCGTGGGGCCGCCGAAGCCGGCGAGCGACACCACCCGGCCGTCCGCTTCCCAGAGGCAGATCGCGCCAGGGCTTGCAGCGCCGAGCCGTGCGTCGACGCTCCGCGCGATGCGCGCGGGGTCGTCGGGGCCGTGGAGCGCCTCCTCGGTGAAGGCGCTCATCCACTCGAGCACGAGCGTGCGGTCCTCGGGGCCGGCAAGACGCATGGCGCCGTCGACCTCGCGTGGCGGGACGAGCTGCTCGAGCGCGTAGATGCGCTGGTCGATGCGGGTCGTCGGCGTGACGCCATGGCGTGCCGCCCAGGCGGCGGCGAACGCATCCACCTCCGGCACCGCGCCGACGACGCCCGGCAGCTCCTCGCCGATCGCGTCGGCGAGCGCCCCGAGCGCATCCTCCACCCGCGGCCGCGCCAGGACGAGGTTGTAGGGAGGCGTGCGCAGCGCCGCGCCCACGACCTCGCCGGCAGTCCGCACGACCCAACCACGGAGCTCGTACACATCGGGACGTTCGCGAATCGACGATGCGATCCCGAACGCGAGGTTGTGCCGCGGCTCGTCCTCGAGGAGGAGCTCCCCCGCCCGATCGAGGAACTCGCTCGCGTCGCTCGTCGTCTCGACGTCCACCCGGGCGATCCTACGGTGGCCACTCCCGTGGCTCCCGCGGCGTGCGGGCCACCCCTTCGTCGCCCGACCAATTGCATAAGCAATTCTCATTCATCGAACGACGAAGACGCAGTAGCGTGAATACGGTTGGCGGCTTTCCGTCGCCGCCGACGGGAGCCGGACGGCTGGTACCTTCACCGTGTGGGCCAGATGCTGATCGAGCACGGCGAGAGCCGGACCGGCCGGAGCCTGCGCCACAACCGCTACAAGATCGCGCTCGCGGTCGCGGCGCTCGAGGGCATCCTCGTGCTGGCGGGAGTGATCCCCTGGTGGGTCGTGGTGCTGCTCGCGGTGGTGGCGCTCGCCGCGTACGTCGCCTGGGGCAGGGAGCACACCAGCCCGGACGTGCGGGTCGTCACGTGGACGGCCGCCGTCTCGCAGCTCGTCGTCGTGCTGGTGCCCGTGCTCGCCACGCTCGTCGTGGTGCTCGCGGTGGTCGTGGTGGTGCTGCTCGCCGCGGTCGCCCTCGCCGCGCTGCTGCTCGACCGCCGGTAGGCGGGCCCGGCTCCCGCCGCCGGGTAGACTCCCCACCCTGCTGTGGGGCGTGGCCAAGCGGTAAGGCAACGGGTTTTGGTCCCGTGATCCCAGGTTCGAATCCTGGCGCCCCAGCCATCGTTCACCCGTGATGCCGACGAGACTCGCCGCAGTCGTGATGGCCGGAGGGCTCGGGACCCGGATGCGGTCCTCCCTCCCGAAGCACCTGCACCCGATCCTCGGCCGCCGGATGGTGGACTGGGTGCTCGAGGCGGCGCGCCCGCTCGAGCCCGCGCCGCTCGTCGTCGTCGCCTCGCCCGAGACGGCCTCGGCGTTCGACGGCGTCGAGGTCGCGATCCAGGAGCGGCCGCTCGGCACGGGCGACGCCGTTCGCTCCGCGCGCGCTGCCCTCGCCGGCGCAGACGAGGTGCTCGTGCTCTCGGGCGACACGCCGCTCCTCACCACGGCACTGCTCTCGGGCCTGCTCGCCGAGCACCGAGGCTCGGCCGCCGCCGCGACCGTGCTCTCCTTCGTCCCGGACGACATCCGCAGCTACGGGAGGATCGTCCGAGACGAGGCGGGCGACCTCGTCTCGATCGTCGAGGCGTCCGACGCCACGCCGGAGCAGCTCGAGATCCGCGAGGCGAACTCCTCGATCTACGTCTTCCGTGCCGAGGAGCTCTGGCCCGCGCTGGACAGCCTCGTCCCCGCCAACGCACAGGGCGAGCTCTACCTCACGGACGCCGTACGGGGGATCGTCGACGCCGGAAGGCGGGTCGGCGTCCACGTCGCGCCCGACGCCGCCGAGACGGAGGGCGTCAACACCCGGGTCGAGCTCGCAGCCGCGCGGCGCGGCGCTCCGTAGCCGGATCAACGTCGCGCACATGCTCGCGGGCGCGACGATCGTCGACCCGGACTCGACCTGGATCGAGCCGACCGTGGCGGTCGAGCCGGACGGCGTGATCCATCCCTTCACCGTGCTGCGGGGCTCGACGACCGTCGGCGCGGACGCCCAGGTAGGGCCTCACGTGGTCGCCGTCGACGCGGTGATCGGAGCGGGCGCGCTCGTCGGGCCGTTCTGTTACCTTCGGCCCGGCACGGTGCTCGGGGCATCCTCCAAGGCAGGCACGTTCGTCGAGCTGAAGAACACGCGGCTCGGCGAGGGCACGAAGGTGCCCCATCTCTCGTACCTCGGGGACGCCGACGTCGGGGAGGGCACGAACATCGGCGCCGGAGGCATCACCGTCAACTACCCGCACCAGCCCGGGCTGCCCAAGGGCCGCACCCGGATCGGCGATCGCGTCAGGACCGGCGTCGACAATGCGTTCGTCGCGCCCGTGACGATTGGAGACGACGCATGGATCGCAGCCGGATCGGTGATCACCGAGGATGTGCCCGCGAACGCGCTCGCGATCGCGCGCGCGCGCCAGGTCAACAAGGAGGGGCGCGGTGGACGTCGGGACGATTGAGCAGGCGCTTCCCGGGCTCGAGCAGGTTCCGGCGGAGCCCACGTTGAAGCCGGGGCACGCGATCCCGTTGACGCCGCAGAAGCGGCTGATGGTGTTCTCCGGCCGCTCGCACCTCGAGCTCGCGGAGCGCATCGCCGAGCGGCTCGGCGTCGACCTCGGCGAGATCGAGCTCAAGACGTTCCCCAACGACGAGACCTACTGCCGCTACTGCGAGTCAATCCGCGGCGCCGACGTCTTCCTCGTGCAGACCGGGTCCCCGCCGGTCGACAAGCACCTCTGGGAGCTGCTCCTCATGATCCAGGCGGCGAAGCTCGCGTCGGCGAAGAGGATCACCGCGGTGGTCCCGTGGTTCCCCTACTCGCGGCAGGACCGGAAGGCGAAGCCGCGCGAGCCGATCTCCGGTCGCCTGGTCGCCGACGCGCTCCAGCTTGCGGGAGTCGACCGGATCCTGACGATGGACCTGCACGCCGGACAGATCCAGGGCTTCTTCACGATCCCGGTCGACCACATGACCGCCCAGCAGCTGTTCGCCCGCCACTTCCGTGACCTCGGCTTCCACGGCGACGGCGTCGTCTCGGTCGCGCCGGACGCAGGCCGCGCAAAGGTCGCCGTCCGCTTCGCCGAGATGCTCGACGCGGAGTTCGCCGTCATGCACAAGACGCGGCTCGGGCCGGACCAGGTGTCCGTCACCGAGGTCACGGGCCGCGTGCACGGCAAGGTCTGCATCGTCGGCGACGACGTCACCACCACGGGTCGGACGCTGATCGCGGGTGCGCGCGCCCTTCGCGAGCACGGCGCGCGCGAGGTCTGGGTCTACGTCACCCATGCGCTCCTGAGCCGCGAGGGGCTCGAGCGGCTTGCCGGTGCCGAGGACATCACGGGGATCGTCGTCACCGACACGGTCCCGGTCGACCCGCGCGAGCGCCCCGAGAACCTGACGGTCCTCACCGTGGCTCCGCTTCTCGCCGAGACGATCATGAACGTCTTCAGCGACGACTCGGTCTCGGCGATCTTCGGCGGCGAGAACCAGCTGTTCTAGAAGACACGGCTTGGGATCTGGCTCCGGGCGGGTTCGTACCCCAACCTTGTACCTGCCGCGCTCAGTGACGTCGGGTAGCCGCGTCATCACGAACCCCGCCGGGTAGCCGCCCCGCTCGCTGGTTTTCGCCAGCAAGGCGTCCCCCGTCGGCGCGATCGAGGTCGAGCCGTGAACGACGGCCCGGTGACGCTGGAGATCGAGGTCGGGTCGAGACAGGCTCTGGTAGTTGCCTTGGGAGCCGGATATTCTCTAGCCGTGACTTTCGGCATGCGCGTCGCCGTCACGGTCGCGGCCCTCGTGACGAGCGTTCTGCCGCTTGTCGGTTGCGGGGGTGACGCCGGGAATAGCGACATGCTCCTCACGCTCACGGACCTCGATTGCACGTACGAAGGGGACGAGACGCCGCAAGCCGGGACGTTCTCGGTCGAGCTCGTCAACGACAGCTCCACGCCGGGCAACTTCGCGCTATACACAATCGCGGCAGGCAGCGAATTCTCCGACGTGCAGGCGTACGTCGAACAGGAGCGCCAGCGAATCGCTCAGGGGGCCGAGCCCCTTGGGCCGCCGGACTTCCTTTCACTCGTCACACGGGAGGACGTCGCCACGGGGGACCGCGGCACGCTCAGCTCTGACTTGATCGCGGGTACGTACGCCCTGATTTGCCAGCACGACCAACCTCCGACTGCCGTCTCTCTCGTCAAACCACCGCTCGAGGTGTCGGGCTGACCTCCACCTGCACCTAGCCGGAATCGACGCCGGCCGCGGTCGTCGGCGGGCGACTCCTCACCAGTCACTGGAGGAACGACTGTGAGCCTCGGCCCGCGGGCGCGGCTTGCACGTCAAGGATGATCGTCACCGGTCCGTCGTTGACGAGATCGACCTCCGCGGGCCGCGCGCCTCGGCGATCGGCTACGAGGTGCTGCCGTCCGGCCCCCGCGCGTCGACGACCGCGAAGAGGTGCCGCGCCTCCGGAAGCCCCTTGAGCTCGTGGAGTCCGCGGTCCTCACCGGTGGTAGCGTCGGCGCCGATGATCGCCGGCGGGGATCGCGAGAGAACGTGAGCGACGTCGAGCCGCTCGTCCCGCCGCCGTACCTCATCCGGACCGAGCGGCTCACGATTCGCTGCTGGGAACCGAGCGACGCGCCGATGCTCAAGGCGGCGCTCGACTCGAGCCTCGACCACCTGCGCCCCTGGATGCCGTGGGCGCACGACGAGCCGCAGACGCTCGACGAGAAGGTCGCGCTCCTACGGCGCTTCCGCGGCATGTTCGACCTCGGCCACGAGTTCGTCTACGGCCTGTTCGACCGGGACGGGGGCGAGGCCGTCGGCGGCGCGGGGCTCCACACGCGGGTCGGAGGCGACGCGCTCGAGATCGGCTACTGGCTGCGCGCCTCCCGAGTCGGCCGGGGACTCGCCCGCGAGGCGACCGCCGCGCTCGACCTGCGTCGCGTTCCGTGTCTGCGGGGTGGACCGCGTCGAGATCCGCATCGACCCGGCGAACGAGCGCAGCCTCGCGGTCCCGCGCGCGCTCGGGTTCACCGAGGAGGGGACGCTCCGGCGCCGGCTTCCTTCCGCGACGGATGGGGTCCCGCGCGACATGGTCGTGTTCGCGGCGTTCCGCGACGAGCTCGCGGGAGCGGCGGTGGACGATGTCGTGATCGAGGCCCTCGACGCGCTCGGCAGGACGATCCCTCTCTGAGTCAGGTCGCGGCGAGGAGGTCGTCGACCACGTCGGCGAAGCGCAGGACGAGCGACAGGTGGCCCTCGTCGTCGAAGAACCTCGCCCGCGCACCGGGGATGTGGCTCGCGAGCCAGACACCGTGGGCGTACGGGACCATCGCATCCTCGCGGCCCTGCCAGATCGTGACGGGGACGGAGACGTCGTCGAGCACGAAGCCCCAGTCGCGGGCGAACCCCAGGTCGTCGTCGTGCCAGCCCCAGATCCCGTTCTCGAGAGCGGCGCGCATGAGCGAGGCGAGGTAGTCCGCGAACGGCCCGTCGAGCGCACGGCGGTCGACCTCGGTCACGAGCCCGCCGAGCGCGTCGGCGATCGTGTCGCCGCGCGCGTCGCCGACGGCGTCGGCCGCCGTCCGCAGAAACGCCTCGAGGGCCGCGGTTCCCTCGAGCGCCGCCCCGAACTCCTCGCGGTTCGGCACGCAGTGATCCTACTGCGTCGCCTCCGCTACCATGGTGCGCCGATGTCGAGCGATCGCGTCACTCTCGAGGTCTCCGAGCGCGGAGCCGACCAGCTCGGCTCACGCCGGGTGCGCCGCCTCCGCAATGAGGGGCTGGTGCCCGGCGTGCTGTACGGGAAGGGGCACGCCCGGGCGATCGTCGTCGACGAGCGGCGACTTCGCGCTGCGCTGACCGGCCGGTCGGGCCTCCACGCGATCGTGGACGTCGTGATCGAGGGCCAGACGACGCCGCACCATGCAGTGCTCAAGGACTTCCAGCGTCATCCGATCCGCGGCACCCTCACGCACGTGGACTTTCACGAGGTGCGGCTCGACCGCCCGATCCAGGCGACCGTGAGCGTCCAGCTCGTCGGCGATTCGCCCGGGTCGAAGCAGGGCGGCAGCGTGCAGCAGGTGAGCGCGTGAGGTGCAGGTCGAGGCGCTGCCGACCGGTATCCCCGAGCACGTCGAGCTCGACATCTCGAGCCTCGAGGTGGGAGACACGCTCCGCGTCGAGGACCTCGTCCCGATCGAGGGCGTGACGTTCCTCGACGACCCGCAGACCGTGCTCGCCAACTGCTCGGTGCCCCGTGGGATCACGGAGCTCGAGGAGGAGGAAGCCGCTGCGGCCGCCGCGGCCGCCGAGGGCGAGGAAGCGGAGCCCGTCGACGGCGATGCGTCGGGCGAGGCATCCGCCGAAGGCGCACTCCGCCGAGGACTGACCCGTGCGCCTCTTCCGGCGGGGAGAGGCCGGATCGTCGATGGATCTCCTCGTCGCCGGGCTCGGCAACCCGGGTCCCGAGCACGCGCACGACCGACACAACGTCGGCTGGATGGTCGTCGACGAGCTCGCCCGCCGCCACGGAGGGTCGTTCAAGGCGAAGTTCCGCGGGCGCCTCGGTGACATCCGGGTCGACGAGGCGAAGCTGGCGCTCCTGAAGCCGGAGACGTACATGAACGAGTCCGGCGCGTCGATCCAGGCCGCTGCCGCGTTCTTCAAGCTCCCGATCGGGCAGGTGCTGGTCGTCCACGACGACGTCGACCTCGAGACCGGGCGTCTGCAGGCGCGGCTCGGCGGCGGGCTCGCGGGGCACAACGGCCTGCGTTCGATCGCCCAGCGGCTCGGCTCGCAGGACTTTCTGCGGCTCCGGGTCGGCGTGGGCCGGCCCGGACGCGGCGATCGGCGCCCCGTCGCCGATTACGTGCTGTCCGCCTTCGCGCCGGAGGACGACCTCGAGGAGATCGTCGCGCGGGCATGCGACGCCGTCGAGCTGCTGGCTCGGGACGGCCTCGACGAGACCCAGCGCCGCTTCAACTGAGTGCGCGGGGCCGACGGGCCGACGCGGGGCCGGCGCGTCCCCTCGACGGCCGCCGCATTTCCGTGCACGGCGAGCCGTTCCCGACGAGACCCTCGGGGCGCCTCCGTCACCTGGTGCGGGCCTGCGGCCCGCGACGGCCTGCAACCCCTTCCGGCGCTCGCCACGGTTCGGCACGAAGTCGGAGCACTCTCGGAGCACTCCCGGCACACCCTGATCGGTAGCGTGAAAGCAGGGCACGGGGGTGCCCCTGGGGGTGGTTGTGTGTGCCCCTGCGGGTAGTTAGTGTGCGGGCATGTCGGGCCGTCCGGGGTCACCACTGGCCCTCGGTGCGCTGGCTCCGGCCACCGCGGGCCGGGGCAGCTCGGAGCGCGGAGCACCGGGAGTACGATGACGCCGCGGGGCGCGATCCCCGCCGAACGCATGGACCCGGCCACCGTACGCACCAACCCCGCGCCGCTCGCCGCATTCGTGGACGAGCTGCGCCGGGGCGAGCGCTTCGAGGCCTTCGTGCGCATGCTTCCGGCCCGCGCACGCGTGTCGGAGCCCGTGCTCCCGCTCGTCCTCGCCGCCCTCCACCAGGAGCTCGAGCGTGGGCTGCTCGTGCTGTTCCCCGAGGACGCCGATGCACGCGACGGCGCCGAGGGGGCGTCGTGGTTCACCGACGGCACGCAGGTCGCGCTCCTCCCGAGCCGGGGCGTCGGCTACGAGTCGGGGCTCGTCCCTCCGCCGCACCTCGTCGGCGAGCGCTACCGCGCGCTCGACGTCCTCGCTGCAGGGGGGCTCGTCTGCGCGTCGGTCGCGGCCCTGTCGGAAGGGCTCCCGCCCCTGCGTCGCGCGACCCGACGCGCTCGAGCTCCGTATCGGGGACGAGCCGGGGGTCGACGGTCTCGCCGAGGCGCTGGCACTGGCGGGCTACGAGCGCGTCGACCGGGTGGACGAGCGTGGCCAGTTCGCCGTCCGGGGCGGCATCGTCGACGTCTTCCCCTCGACCGGCCGCGAGCCCCTCCGGGTCGAGCTGTTCGGCGACGAGATCGAGCAGGTGCGCGCGTTCTCGCCGTTCACGCAGCGCGCGCTGCACCCGGCCGACAACGTCGTCGTGCATCCCGCGGCCGAGCGGCGCGCAGACCTCGTCGAGCTCGACCTGGGGGCAGAGGAGGACGGTGAGCCGGCCGCCGCCGAGCGTCCCGGCGACCTCGTGTCGCCGGTCGGCCGCGCCGCCGGACATCGTCTGGCAGCCGGACGAGACGCGCCGCGTCGCCGACGAGGAGGGGCTGCCGCCGGTCGCGCTCGACGGTGCCACCGAGCTCGACCCGTTCCCCCAGGGGCAGCCGCACGCGTTCGAGGCGCAGCGCCCCGCCGTCGCCGCGCGTGGCCTCGCCGAGGCGGAGAACGAGCTCGCGGCGTTCGTCCGCTCCGGGAACCGCGTCGTCGTGTCCTTCGCGCATCGGGGCGAGGCGGAGCGCCAGGCGGCGCTCCTGCGCAAGGTCGAGGCGCCGATCCTCACGCCCGGCGAGCCGCTCGCCGCGCGAACCGGGCGTCCGCTTCGCGGTCGCGCCGGCGCGGCGCGGGTTCGTGTGGCGGGAGCTCGGCCTCGTCCTGCTCCCCGACACGCAGGTCTTCCGCAAGCGGCCCCCGCGCGCCGACAGGCGCCTCGGACGCGCGCTCGCGAGCTTCGCCGACCTACGGGTCGGCGACTACGTCGTCCACGAGGACCACGGTGTCGGCAAGCTCCTCGGCTTCGAGACGAAGGAGGTCGCGGGTGTCACTCGCGACTACCTCTATCTGGCGATTTCGGGGCGAGGACCGGCTCTACGTCCCGCACGAGCAGCTCGGAAAGCTCTCCCGGTACATCGGCGCCGACGCGGGAGCGCCGGCCCTCTCGAAGCTCGGCGGCAAGGCATGGCAGAACCTCAAGGCGCGGGCCAGGAATGCAGTACGCGAGCTCGCCGGCGAGCTTCTCCAGCTGTACGCCCAGCGCCAGCGGGCCGAGGGCGTGGCGAACGACCTCTCGAGCGACTGGATCGAGCGGCTCGCGGCGTCGTTCCCCTACCGCGAGACGGAGGATCAGCGGCGCGCGATCGAGGCCGTCGACGAGGACCTCGAGTCGGCGCGGCCGATGGACCGCCTGGTGTGCGGCGACGTGGGCTTCGGGAAGACCGAGGTCGCCGTGCGGGCCGCATTCGCGGTCGCGGTCAACGGCCGGCAGGTGCTCGTGCTCTGCCCGACGACGATCCTCGCGGAGCAGCACTGGAACACCTTCAAGCGCGCGGTACCGCGACTTCCCGGTCCGCGTCGAGATGGTCTCGCGGTTCCGCAAGCCCGCCGAGGTCGAAGAGCGTGCTGCGCGAGTTCACCGAGGGAAAGGTCGAGGTGCTCGTGGGCACGCACCGCGATCCTCTCCCGCGACGTGATCCCGAGTCAGCTCGGCCTCGTCATCGTCGACGAGGAGCAGCGGTTCGGCGTCGCCCAGAAGGAGCTGCTGCGAGCGTTGCGCCTCGAGGTGGACGTGCTCGCGCTCTCGGCCACGCCGATCCCCCGAACGCTCCACATGTCGCTCTCCGGCCTGCGCGACATCTCGATCATCGAGACGCCGCCCGAGGGGCGTCGCCCGATCCGGACGACGGTCGGGGAGTACGACGACGAGCTCGATACGGCTCGCGCTCGAGCGCGAGCACGCGCGCGAGGGCCAGTCGTTCTACCTCCACAACCGCGTCGAGACGATCGAGGAGGCCGCCGAGAAGCTCCGCCAGCTCTGCCCGGGGCTGCGGTTCCTCGTCGCGCACGGCCAGATGGCCGAGCGCGAGCTCGAGGAGCGGATGCACGCGTTCCTCGCCGGCGACGCCGACGTCCTCGTCTCCACGACGATCATCGAGTCGGGGATCGACATCCCGCAGGCGAACACCCTGATCGTCGAGCGCGCCGACACGCTCGGGCTCGCCCAGCTGTACCAGATCCGTGGACGGGTCGGCCGCTCGGACGTGACGGCACACGCGTACCTCTTCTATCCCGACGCCTCCGAGCTGACGGCGGAGGCGCGTGCGCGTCTCGCGACGCTCGCCGACCACACGGAGCTCGGCGCCGGCTTCCAGATCGCGATGCGCGACCTCGAGATCCGCGGCGCCGGCGACCTGCTCGGCGCCGAGCAGTCGGGCCACGTCGCCGCGCTCGGCTTCGAGCTCTACGTCGAGATGCTGAACGAGGCGGTGGCCGAGCTCTCCGGCCAGGCGCGGGTCGCCGTCCGGCCGGTGCGCGTCGATGCGCGCGTCGACGCGTACATCCCCGCGACCTACATCCAGGCCGAGGCGCTCAAGATCGACCTCCACCGCCGGATCGCGCTCGCCGAGCACGACGACGAGCTCCGCGAGCTGCGCGCCGCCACCGAGGACCGCTACGGGCCGCTTCCCGAGCCGGTCGAGAACCTGTTCCGGATCCAGGAGGCGAAGCTCGCGCTTGCGCTCGTCGGAGCCGACTACCTCGTCTTCCGCGGGGGCCGGGCGACCGTCGGGCCGGTCGGGCTCGCGGCGACCGAGCTCCGCGCGCTGCGCGCGATCGCCGACACCGCCGTCTACACGTCGGCCCGCGCAGGAGGTCGCGATCCGCGCGGACGGGCTCGACGGGGCGCTCGCGCTCGCCGATGCTATCGTTGCCGCTCGCCGGGCCGCCTGAGCGCGCCCAGCGAAGACCGTCTGCCGCCCGAGCCCGAACCCGAACCTTTCCCGTACACGTCATAACCCGCCCGTAACCGCAGGTCGCCTACAAAGAGGTCTCGATGAAGCGCACGCTTGCACTCGCCGCTGCGGCTCTTGCCGCCGTCACCCTGGTCGCCGCCGGTTGCGGCGGCTCCGACGAGGTCCCCGCCGACGCGGTCGCCGTCGTCGACGGCGCGTCGATCACGCGCGCATCCCTGGACGACCTGCTCGCCCGCGCCAAGAAGTCGTACACGGCGCAGAAGCGCGCCTTCCCGAAGGCCGGCACGTCCGAGTACCAGGCGCTGCAGACGCAGGCGGTCGCCTACCTCGTCCAGCGGCAGGAGTACGCCACAGAGGCCGACAAGCTCGGCGTCGAGGTGACCGATGCCCAGATCGCGAAGAAGATCGCCGAGGTGCAAGCAAGCAGTACTTCAGCGGGAGCCAGACGAAGTTCGCGAAGGGCCTCGCCGACCAGGGCTACACCGAGGCGAGCCTGCGCGAGGACATCCGCTCGCAGCTCCTGACGGAGGGGATCTACAAGAAGATCACCAACGACGTCAAGGTCACCGACGCCGACGTCAAGAGCTACTACGAGAAGAACAAGGCGAACTACACCGTCCCCGAGTCGCGCTCGGTGCGCCACATCCTCGTCAAGACCAAGGCCGAGGCCGACCAGGTCCACGCGCAGCTGGTCGCCGGCGGCGACTTCGCGGCCACTCGCCAAGTCGAAGTCGCTCGACCCCGGGATCGAAGGACCTCGGCGGCAAGCTCGACGTGTCGCCGGGGCCAGACCGTGGCTCCGTTCGACAAGGCCGCGTTCTCGCTCGAAGACGAACGAGCTCTCGCAGCCGATCAAGACCCAGTTCGGATACCACATCATCCAGCCGCTCGCGGACGTCAAGGCCGGCTCCGTGACGCCGTTCGCCCAGGTCAAGGCTCAGATCCGCACCCAGCTCGAGTCGGAGAAGAAGAACACCGCGGTCAACACGTGGGTGGCCGACGTCGAGAAGCAGTACAAGGACAAGGTCCAGTACGCGACCGGCTTCGAGCCGCCCGACACCTCGACGACGACCGGCCAGACGACGACGACCGGCGGGTAACGTCCGCCGCGTGGGTGCCGGCGGGCCGCTCGAGGATCTCCGGGAGCTGACCCGTCGTCTCCGGGCGCGACTGCCCCTGGGACCGCGAGCAGACGGCCCGCACGATCGTCCCGCACACCGTCGAGGAGGCCTACGAGGTCGCCGACGCGGCCCGCGCCGACGATCCGGCGAAGCTCCTCGACGAGCTCGGCGACCTGCTCTTCCAGGTGTTCTTCCTCTCGCTGCTGCTCGAGGAGGAGGGCCAGGGAGACCTCGACGACGTCACCCGGGCCGTCCACGACAAGCTCGTCCGTCGTCACCCCCACGTGTTCGGCGACGCCGAGGTGCGCACCGCAGGTCGTGTCCGGGAGCGGTGGGAGGCGATCAAGACCGAGCAGGAGGGGCGGAGCGGCGTGTTCCACGACGTCCCGGCGTCGCTGCCCGCGTTGCTCCTCGCACGGAAGGCGCAGCGGCGCGCGGCCGCCGTCGGCTACGACTGGCCCGACCTCGAGGGGCCTGCCGCCAAGGTGCGCGAGGAGCTGGACGAGCTGCTGGCCGAGCTGGAGCGCGCGGGCCGCCCGGCACCCGAGACAGAGCCCGACCGCGCGGTCGAGGCGGAGCTCGGCGACCTCCTGTTCACCGTCGTCAACCTCGCGCGGTTCGTGAACGTCGACCCGGAGCTGGCCCTCCGGGGCGCGACCGGTCGCTTTCGCGAGCGCGTCGAGCTCGCCGACCGGCTCGCCGCCGACGCGGGTGAGGCGTGGTCGGAGCTCGACCTCGCCGGCCAGGAGCGCTGGTACGAGCGTGCCAAGGCGGTGCTCGCAGGTCGTCCCGGATAGTCTTCCCCCGCGGTGCCGGAGAACACGACGATGATCGTCTATGTCCATGGCAGGCAGGTGCTGGACTCGCGGGGGAACCCGACGGTCGAGGTCGAGGTCGGGCTGGAGTCCGGCGCCTTCGGGAGCGCCGCCGTCCCCTCGGGCGCCTCGACGGGCGAGCACGAGGCCGTCGAGCTCCGCGACGGCGGCGACGCGTGGCACGGGAAGGGCGTCACGCGGGCGGTCGCGCACGTCGAACGGCGAGATCGCGGACGCGCTCGTCGGGCTCGATGCGTCGGACCAGCGGTCGATCGACCGCACGCTGGTCGCGCTCGACGGCACGTCGACGAAGGCGCGTCTCGGCGCAAACGCGATCCTCGGGGCGTCGCTGGCGGTGGCGAAGGCGGCCGCGGCAGACGCCGGGGTCCCGCTGTACCGCTGGATCGGCGGCACGAACGCGCACGTCCTGCCCGTGCCGATGATGAACGTCGTCAACGGCGGCGCACATGCGCAGAACTCGCTCGACTTCCAGGAGTTCATGCTCGTCCCCGCAGGAGCGGAGACGTTCTCCGAGGCGATGCGGATCGGCGCCGAGACCTACCACTCGCTCAAGGGGCTGCTCGCCGAGCGGGGCCTCTCGACGGCGGTGGGGGACGAGGGCGGGTTCGCCCCCGACCTCGGCTCGGCCTACGACGCCTGCGAGGTCGATCCTCGAGGCGGCCGAGCGGGCCGGCCACCGCGACAAGGTGGCGCTCGCGCTCGATCCCGCCGCGAGCGAGCTCCACCACGACGGGGCGTACCGGCTCGAGCGTCAGGGCGGCACGCTCGACTCGAACGGGATGATCGACCTGTGGGCCGACCTGTGCGACCGCTTCCCGATCGTGTCGATCGAGGACGGCCTCGGCGAGTCCGACTGGGCCGGGCTGGCAGACACTCACCGACCGGCTCGGCGGCGCGCCTGCAGCTCGTCGGCGACGACCTCTTCGTCACGAACGTCGACTTCCTGCGCCGCGGCATCGCCGAGCGCGTCGGCAACGCGATCCTCGTCAAGGTCAACCAGATCGGGACGCTCACCGAGACGCTCGACGCGGTCGAGCTCGCCCACCGGAACGGCTACCGCGTGGTCGATCTCGCACCGCTCCGGCGAGACCGAGGACGCGACGATCGCCGACCTCGCCGTCGCGACCAACGCCGGGCAGATCAAGACCGGCGCCCCGGCCCGCTCCGACCGCGTCGCGAAGTACAACCAGCTCCTCCGGATCGAGGAGGAGCTCGGCGAGCAGGCCGAGTACCCCGGCTGGGCGGCGTTCCCGCGCTCCGCCGCCTGAGCGAGCGTCTAGGCTACGTCGCCGTGACCGGCCACACGCGCCGCACGAAGATCGTCGCGACCATCGGCCCGCCTCCGCGAGCCCGGAGACCCTCGCGGCGCTGATCGAGGCCGGGATGGACGGCGCGCGCCTCAACATCTCGCACGGGACGCAGGACGACCACGCGCGGACGGCGCAGCTCGTGCGCGAGGCGGAGGCCGCGGCCGGGCGGCCGATCGCCCTGATCGCCGACCTCCAGGGGCCGAAGCTCCGCGTCGGCGATCTCGACGGCCGACGTCACGCTCGCGCGACGGCGACTCGGTCGTGATCGCCGGCGAGGACTCGGCGCAGGACGACGACCTGCCGGTCAGCCCGGCGGTGCTCGGCTCCGTGCTCCAGCCAGGGAACGACGTGCTCATCGACGACGGGCTCGTCCGGCTCCGCGTCGAGAAGGTCGAGCGCGGGCGCGCGCGCTGCCAGGTCATCGTGGGCGGCGTGGTCAAGTCGCACAAGGGCGTCAACCTGCCCGGGCGTCCCGCTGCCGATCCCGTCGCTGACGCGCAAGGACCTCGACGACCTCGACGCGGCGCTCGAGTTCGGCGTCGACTACGTCGCTCTCTCGTTCGTCCGCTCCGCGTCGGACGTCATGGCGCTGCGCACGCTGATCGAGGCGCGCGGCTCGCACGCGTGGGTGATCGCGAAGATCGAGAAGGCCGAGGCGGTCGCCGCGCTCGACGAGATCCTCGCCGAGGCGCACGGCGTCATGGTCGCTCGCGGCGACCTCGGGGTCGAGATCGGCGCCGCCGAGGTGCCGCTCCTCCAGAAGCGGATCATCGCAGCACGCGCTCGAGCGCGCGAAGCCGGTGATCACGGCGACGCAGATGCTCGAGTCGATGATCCACTCGCCGGAGCCGACCCGCGCGGAGGCGTCCGACATCGCGAACGCGATCCTCGACGGCACCTCCGCGATCATGCTCTCGGGCGAGACCGCCGTCGGCGCGTACCCGGTCGAGGCGGTCGCGGTGATGGACCGGATCGCGCTCGCGGTCGAGCCGCATCTCGACTACCGCCACGAGACGCCGCAGGCGAGCGACCAGCCGACGATCGACCAGGCGATGTCGAACGCCGCCTGCGACGTCGCCGAGGCGCTCGCGGCGAAGGCGATCCTCGTGCCGACGTTCACGGGCCGCACGGCGTCCGCCGTCGCGCGCCTGCGCCCGCAGCGGGCGATCCTCGCGCTCACCCACAAGATGGACTCGCTCCGCCACATGGCGCTCGAGTGGGGCGTGACCCCGCTCGAGATCCCGGAGACGACCGACGTGGAGGATCTCTGGGAACGTGTCGATCGCCGCGGCGCGGGAGTCGGGCATCGTCCTCACCGGCGAGCGGCTCGTGATCACCGCCGGCACCGCGGTCAACATCCCCGGCGGGACGAACGTCATCAAGGTCGACCTGGCATAGGGCGCTCGAGAGAGGGGCGCGCCGGCCGGCGGCGAAGAGTGCGCCATGGCGGGGAAGGGGAAGCGGGCCGAGCGCGAGCGGCGGAGGCTGCGGGCGCCGCGGTGGCTGCTGCCACTCGTCGTGCTCGGCGTCGTCGGGTTCCTCTACGTGCGGCCGATCACGACCTACCTCGAGACGCGGAAGCAGCTCGACGAGCGCCGTGCCGAGGTCGCGTCGCTCCGTGCCGAGCGCTCGCGCGTGTCTGCCCGGCTGGCGCGCACGACGAGCCTCGATGAGCTGGCCCGGGCGGCGCGCGGCATCGGCTACGTCCGTCCCGGCGAGCATCTCTTCATCGTGAAGGGCACCGCCGACTGGCAGCGCCTCCACGCACGCTGATCCCACGCGCTACCGTCACGTGATGGACGATCGCGCAATCGTCGCGCGGCAGCTCGGCCGCGAGCCGCGCACCTTCCGCCGCGTCGTCGCCCGCTGTCCCTGGGGTCTCCCGGCCGTCACCGAGCAGGAGCCCTACGGGGCCGACGGCGAGCCGTTTCCGACGACGTACTACCTCACCTGCCGGCACCTTGTCGCCGCGGTGTCGCGGATCGAGGCCATCGGGGGCGTCGAGCGGTGGAGCGCCGCCGTCGAGGCGGGCGACCGGAGCTGCGCGCCGACCTCGAGCGGGCGACGGCCGAGCAGGTGCGGATCCGGCGCGAGCTCGCCGCACGGCCGCACCGGCTCGGACGGCGGAGCATCGCTCGAGCTGGGTATCGGCGGGTCGCGCAATCCGACCGCGCTCAAGTGCCTGCACGCGCACGTCGCGTTCGCGCTGGCGTGCCCCGGCTACCGCCTCGGCGAGGCCGTGCTCGACGAGGTTCCGGAGCGATGGCCGTCGCGCTGCTGCAGCGCGACCTAGTCTGTCTAGTATCGCCGCGGCGTGATGACGACGGTCACCGCAGCGCGGCTCGAGTGGGAGCAGGGCAACCGGCGCTTCGAGGACGACGCGCGCGATGCAGTCCGTGCCGAGCGCGCTGCACGCGCAGCGTGACATCGTCGTCGAGGAGCTGCGTCGCCGCGTCGGCTCGACGTTCACGCTCGCCGAGCTCGCCGAGGTCTACGCCGAGCTCCGACCGGTGGCTGTCCGCAGGTGATCGAGGAGCGCGCGCCGACACGCGGCTGGTCGCGGACCGCGAGCGTCGCCGGGGACGCCGCGTTCCACGCGTACAGCCGCCAGGCGCTGGACTACGCACCGTGAGCGCCGGCCCGGTCTCCGCCGTCCGCCGGCGCCCGCCTCGGCGGCGAAGCCGATGGCCCCGCGTCGCGGCGCTCGTCGTCGGTGCGGTGCTGGTCTTCGCGTTGGGTGTCGCCCTCGGCCTCGCCCTCAACGACCGGCCGGTGCCGGGCGGGACGCAGACGTCCGTGCGCACGCTGGAGCCGCTGCCCCAGCAGTCCGCGCCGTAGGGCGGGGTCTGGGCGGAAGGTGCCTGCTCCCGGCGCGCGCGCACCGGCTCCTGCGGCTACATCTCCTCGGACGCCTGCAGCAGCCCGGCGACGATGACGGCGAGGGCCGCGGCCAGGCTGATCCAGATCCCGACCCCGCGGTGGGCGAAGAAGAAGTCGTCCGGCACCGAGATCACGCGGACGAGCACGAAGATCGTCGCAAGCGCGCCGAGCGCGATCGTCAGCAGGCTCTGGGGCAGCGCTGCCGGGGGCTCGATGCCGAGCTCGCGGAGGACGAGCACGAGGACGACCGCGAGCCCGACGAACAGCACGAGCTTGCCGAGCACGCCCGTGTTCCAGCCGAGCACCGAGATGGTGACTCCTTCGCCCTCGCCCGTGTACCAGCCCGTGAACGACGAGACCGCGAGGACGAGCCCCGCCATGAGGCCGAGGGCGTCGCCGAGCCCGAGCAGACCCAGGTCGAGTCGTCGCTCCCTCATCGCCACGCAGGAGAGTATCTCCGAGAACCCGCCGCGGCGTCGCGGTCGTATGCTTCCGCGGTGGCCGAAGACCTACGCGACGCGCCGCGCGACGAGGTCGCGGACGCGCTCGGTCCCGACGAGGCGCCCGCGCTCGACGCCGACGCCGTCCGGCGCTCGTACCACCTCCATCGCGCCCGCCGGAAGGCGCGCATCGAGCACCGGCGGCGCTCGAAGCTCGCGGGCGCACGGTTCTGGGTCGTGCTCGTGCTCCTCGTCGCCGTGTGCGTCTTCCTCGCCCTGACGACCTGGCGCGAGGTCGGCCGCCTGTTCGGGCTGTAGTGCGCCTTCCGGCGGTGCCGTCCCCGTCGGTGCCGCCGCACGAGCCTCGTCTGGTGCGTGCGCGGTCACCTGCTGTCCGGGTCGCTGCGGCCGTGCTCGTCGCCGCGATCGCCGTCTCGGTGACACCGATCGTCGTGGTGAACGCGTTCCGGGTGCTGGCCACGGGCACGTTCGTTCGCGTCGAGCTCCAGCGCGACGGGTTCCCCTCCGACCCGTACGGGCTGACCCGCGATCAACGGCAGGCCCTCGCGCTCGTCGGCCTGCGCTCGATCCAGCCCGGGTCGGAGGGGATCGTCCTCCTCGAGCGCGCACGGCTGCCGAACGGCTCGCCCGCGTTCGGCCTGCGCGAGCTCACGCACATGCGCGACGTGCGTCGTCTGTTCGGGATCGCGCTGCGCGCGCAGCTGATCGCCCTGGTCGTGATCGCGGCGCTCGCGCTGGGCTTCTGGCGGACGCGCTCTGCGCACCGTCGTCCCGCTCGGGCTGCTCGTCGGTGCGCTCGGCACGCTCGCGATCGCCGTGCTCGCCGTGCCGCTGATCCTGCTCGGGTTCGACGGCTTCTTCGTCCGCTTCCACGAGGTGTTCTTCTCGGGGGACTCGTGGCGCTTCAACGACGCCGACACGTTGATCCGGCTCTACCCCGAGCAGTTCTGGCAGGACGTCTCACGCCTGGCCGCCGCGATCGCAGTCGGGCAGGCGCTCGTCGTCGTGCCGCTCGCCTGGTGGTGGCTCCGCGCGGCGCGCCGGAGGCCAGGGTGATCGACCTCGAGCCCCGGGACGGACGCGTGCTCCGCATCGGGCACCGGGGCGCGGCGGCGCTCGCGCCGGAGAACACGCTGCGGTCGTTCCGCGCCGCCGTCGCGCACGGCGTCGACCTGGTCGAGTTCGACGTGCTGGACCTGCCGCGCGGCCCGCTCGTGCTCGCGCACTCCGACCGGTTGGACGAGGTCAGCCACGGTGCCGCGGAGGGGTCCGTGCGCAAGCGGTCGCTGGCGGAGCTGCGGGAGGTGGCGCCGGAGCTCCCGACGCTGGACGAGGCGCTGGCGTATTTCGTCGACGAGGCGCCCGCGGTCGGGCTTCACGTCGACCTGAAGCTCACGACGCGCCTCGACGAGCTCGCGGCGGGGCTTCGGCGGTTCGGGCTCGAGTCGCGGACGGTGGTGTCGTCGTTCCACGTGCCGACGCTGCACGCCGTCGCCCGGAACGCGCCGTCGGTGCGGATCGGCCTGACGTATCCGGAGGATCGCTTCGGCGTCTCCCGACGGCCCGCGCTGGAGCCCGTACTGCGGGCGGGCCTCGTCGCGCTCCGCGCCGGCGCCCCGCTCGTCCTCCCCCGCATGGTCCGGCGGGCCGGGGCGAGCGCGCTGATGCTCCAGCACGCGCTCGTGACCCCGCGGTCGGTCGGTCGGGCCCGCGCGCGCGGCGTCCCGGTGCTGGCGTGGACCGTCGACGACCCGGCGGACCTCCAGCGCGTGCTTCGAGCCGGTGTCGCCGGCGTGATCACGAACGATCCGACGGTCTTCGCTGCGATCGCCACATAACAGTTCGTTCACCTCCTCCGACCAGGCGCCCGGATACACTCAGCCCGATGCGCCGACTGGCAACAGCCGCTGTTCTCCCCTGCTCGGTTGCCCTTTTCATCGCGCTCGCTCCGATCGCCGCTGCGGACGAGACGACGCCGCCGACCACGACGGCGCCTCCGACGACGACCGAGCCCGGCACGACCGCCCCTCCGACGACGACTGTGCCGCCGGTGCAGGGACCGAAGCTCATCCAGTCAGGCGTGACGATCGGGGGGCTGCTCGTCGGAGGTCTCACCCGGAGCGAGGCGCGCGAGCTCGTCGAGGAACGGTTCGACGAGCCGATCACGCTCGTCGTCCCGCCGAGCCGGAAGCTGCGGGTCATGCCCGACGAGCTCGGTGCGGCGGCGTGGGTCGACAAAGCCGTCAAGACCGCGGTGCGCGTTCGGCGCGAGGGCTTCTCGGTGCCGCTGCGGGTCGACGTCGCAAACGGGAAGCTCACCCGGTTCCTCGCGAACGTCGCACACCAGAGCGACCGCGAACCCGTCGACGCGAGCATCACCCTTCGGAAGTTCACGCCCGTCGCGCATCCGTCCGTGCCGGGCCGCCGGCTGATGAAGGTGGTCGCCTCCCGGAAGCTCTCGCTCGCGATCCGAAAGCACGAGCGCTCTGTCGAGCTGCCCTTCCAGGAGCTCGCACCGAAGGTCACCGAGGCCGACCTCGGCAAGGTGATCGTCATCAAGCGGTCGACGAACCAGCTGCTCTTCTACAGCGGAGACACGCTGAAGCGGACGTTCCGCGTCGCCACGGGGCAGTCGTCGTACCCGACGCCGCTCGGAAAGTTCGAGATCGTGACGATGCAGCGAAACCCGTGGTGGTACCCGCCCCAGGGCTCGGCCTGGGCAGAGGGCGCGAAGCCGATCCCACCCGGCCCCGGGAACCCTCTCGGCACGCGGTGGATGGGCATCTCCGCGCCGTACGTCGGGATCCACGGCACGCCGGACGCGGCCTCGATCGGCTACTCGGCCTCGCACGGCTGCGTCAGGATGCTGATCCCGCAGGTCGAGTGGCTCTTCAAGCAGGTCGACGTCGGGACGCCCGTGTTCATCGTCCCCGCGTGACCTCCGAGGCGGGGCCGGGCCGGATCCAGCGCATTGCGCAGGTGGTCGCCCTGGCCGGGGTCGCCGCGCTCCTCGGCCTGCTGATCTGGAAGGTGGCGTTCGGCAACCGGACGGGTGCCGCGGACGAGCTCGCCGCGGGCAAGCTCGTGCACGCGCCGGCGTTCACGCTCGACCGCCTCGACACGAGCGGCCGGCTCGGCATCGCCGACCTGCGCGGGAAGCCGGTGGTCGTCAACTTCTGGGCGTCGTGGTGCGTCCCGTGCCGCGACGAGGCCCCGGTGCTCCAGAAGACCTACGAGCGCTACCGTGACCGGGGCCTCGTCGTGCTCGGTGTCGACGTCAACGACTTCCGCCAGGATGCACGCCGCTTCATGCGGCGCTACGGCCTGACGTACCCGGTCGTGTACGACGGAAAGGGGTCGACGGTCGGAAAGTGGGGCGTGCGCGGATTCCCGGAGACGTTCTTCGTCGACCGCACCGGCAAGCTCGTCGGCGAGCGCATCGAGGGCGCGGTCGACATCGAGCGGAACCGGGACGTGTTCGAGCGCGGGATCGCGCTCGCCCTCGGCGACTCGTCGTGACATGAGCGCGCGGATCGCACTCGCCCTCGCATGCGTGCTGCTCGCGGCGCCTGCGGCGGCGGCCGCCGCCCCGAGCCCCTCCGACCTCGAGGCCGAGTTCGTCTGTCCGACGTGCAAGACGACCCTCGACCAGTCCGACTCCCCGATCGCGCGGCGGATGAAGCAGATGATCCGGACGCGACTCGCCGAGGGCGCGACCGAGAAGCAGATCCGGGCGGAGCTCGTGGCGCAGTTCGGGACCGGGGTCGTCGCAGAGCCGCCGAAGAAGGGATTCGACCTGCTCGCGTGGCTCGTGCCGCTCGGGATCCTCGCGGCCGGCGCGGTCGGCGTCGGCGCGATCGCCTGGGGCTGGCGCCGCCGCCGCGCGGACGAGCCGCCCCCGGGGCCGCTCGACCCTGCGCTCGAGCGCCGTCTCGACGCCGAGCTCGAGCGCTTCGACGAATGAGCTGGAGCGAGATCCCGGTCGCGCTGCTCGCTGGGTTCCTCTCCTTCCTCGCCCCCTGCGTGCTGCCGTTGGTCCCGGGGTACCTCTCGACGGTTTCCGCGGTCTCCGCCGAGGAGCTGGGACGACCCGGGACCGCCCGCCGTGTCGTCACCTCGAGCATCCCGTTCGTCCTCGGCTTCACGGCGTTCTTCGTGCTCCTCGGGATCGGTGCGTCGCTGCTCGGCGGCAGCCTCTTCCGCGACCAGTTCCTGCTGGAGCAGGTCGCCGGCTTCGTCCTCGTCGTGTTCGGCCTGGCGTTCATGGGGCTCCTGCCCTGGCCGGAGCGGCTCGTCGGGGCCGGGCTCGTCCAGGGCGCCCGCTCGCGCGGGTCGCGCGTCCTCCTCGGGGGTGCGTTCGCGGTCTGCGCCGCGCCTTGCATCGGGCCCGTGCTCGCGGCGATCCTCGTCCTCGCCGGCTCGTCCGATACCGCGCTCGAGGGCGCGGGGCTGCTCGCGGTCTACTCGCTCGGTCTCGCGATCCCGTTCGTGCTGGCCGGGGCGCTCTTCACCCGGGCGATGGGGGCGTTTCGCTGGCTGCGCGACCACTATCGCGCGATCCAGTTCGCGGGCGGCCTGGTGATGGTGGCGCTGGGCCTGCTCCTCTTCTTCGGGCGGTTCTACGTCCTGCGGATCTACGTCAACCGCGCCCTCGAGTGGGCCGGCATCGACCCTGTCTTCTGACCTGTCCACGCGGTCAGATCCGCACGGGGAGGAGGTCGAGAAGTCCTTCCGCGACGCGCGCCGAAGCGGCCTCGACCTGGCCCAGGACGCGCGCGACGTCGACGTCGCGGTGCGACGGGGCGTAGGGGCCGAGCCGTCGTGTCGCCTTCTCGAGCTGGCGCGTCGCGCCCGGCAGGTTTCCGTTCCCGGCGTGGTGCCACGCGACCGTCACGTGGACGAGGCCCTGCAGGAAGTCCCGCTCCGCCTCGGGCGCCGCGCGCCACTCCTCTTCGAGCGCCTCGTGCGCATCGAACCAGCGCTCCGAGCGCATCAGCGCGATTCCGGCCTCGAGGCTCACGCGTGTGCCGCCGGCCGTGCTAGAACCATGCCCATGGCGACGATCCTGCTCGTCGGGGTCGACCTGATGGTCCGCTCGAGGCTCGAGGTCCTCCTCGAGGGCCATCGCCTCGTTACGAGCGACAGCGCCGATCCGCCGGATCTCGTGATCTGCGACATCGCGCGCATCGACGCGGACGAGGTCGCGGACGCCTGGCCCGAGACGCCGATCCTCGGGTTCACGAACCACACGGACACGGTCGGCCTCCAGCGGGCGCACACCGCCGGCTTCGACCAGGTGCTCGTCCGCTCCGCGCTCTCGGAGCGGGCGCGCCAGGTCGTCGACGAGCTCGTCGGCGTCGACGCTTGACGCCCGCCCCCATCGGGCACCGTTGGTAGGCTCGGTCCCGGAATGACGTACATCATCGCCGAGCCCTGCATCGACATCAAAGACCGCTCCTGCGTCGATGTCTGCCCGGTCGACTGCATCCACGAGTTCGCGCGGATGCTGATCATCGATCCGGAGGAATGCATCGACTGCGGGGCGTGCGAACCGGAGTGCCCCGTGGAGGCGATCTTCCCCGAGGACGCGCTGCCCGACAAGTGGGACGCGTTCGTCAAGATCAACTACGCCTTCCCCGAGGGCGCCGCGGCGATCGATCCTCTCGTCCAGCAGTACGCCGACGAGAACGACGTCCACAACGAGCCGCTCGAGTAGCGCGGGCACGCGGACCGCCCGGACGGGGCGTCGGGCGCAGGCAGACAACCACCCCCAGGGGCACCCCCGCGCCCTGTTGTCATCGTATCGAACAGGGTGGGACGGGAGCGCGACGACTTCGTGCCGAATCTGTGACGTGTCGCGGCGACGGTCCGGCGGGCGAGACGCGCCCGCCGGGCCCGGCGGTCACGCCGCCGGGGGCGTGTCCCGGATCAGAGCCGCGCCGCCGACGGCGGCACCACGAGGCGGATGGTCGTGAGCGCCCCGTCACGGCGGGCCTCGAACGTCCCGTTGAGCTCGGCGGCGCGCTCGGCGAGCCCGTCGATCACCGCCTGACGGCGCTCGGGCGCGGCGTCGTCCGAGACCACGAGCTCCACACCGCCCCTCTCCGTCCGCGTGAGCGAGATCGCGACCGCCGTGGGCGGGCCGCGCCTCACGGCCTGGTCGAGCGCCTCGCGGATGACCTGAAAGAGGCTCGACCGCGCGCCCTCGCCGAGCTCCGTCTCCGCGATCGCGACGTCGACGGAGGCTCCGCGTCGGCCGGCGGTCCGGTCGGCAACCTCCCGGACGGCCGCCGCCAGACCGACCTCGTGCAGCGTGACGGGCTCGAGCCCGGCGACGATGCCGCGCAGCTCCTCGGCCGCGTCCCGCGCCACCGCCAGCGCCCGTGCCGCGATGCGCTGTCCGGACTGCACGTCGCCCTCGTCGAGCGCGGCCACGGCGGCGTCGAGCATCTGCGAGAGCGCCGCCACGTGTTGCACCGGCCCGTCGTGGAGTTGCTCTGCGATCCGCCGTCGCTCGGCCCGCTCCGCGAGCAGACGCTCCGCGACGAGGTTGTCCTCGCTCAATCGATCATCGCCTCGCGCAGCGCGATGGCGACCGCCTGGGTGCGGGTCTCCGCCTCGAGCTTCGCGAGGATGTGACGCACGTGACTCTTCACGGTCTCCTGGGAGATGAAGAGCCGTTGCGCGACGTCCGCGTTCGACATGCCGTCGGCGAGCAGCTGGAGGATCTCGCGCTCACGCTGGGTGAGGATCTCCTGGCCGTCGCGTCCGGTCGCGAGCGACGGGATCAGCGCGGGGTCGACGAACGTCTCGCCCGCGGCGACCTTCTCGATCGCCTTGAGCAGCGTCTCGTGCGGTGCCTCCTTGAGGACGTAGCCGTGAGCTCCCGACTCGAGGCCGCGCTGCAGCAGCGCCCGCTCGCTGTACGCGGTGAACACGAGGACACGGGTGTCGGGGATGCGCGCCACGATCTCCTCGGTCGCCTCGATCCCGTCCATCTGCGGCATGCGGAGATCCATGATCACGACGTCCGGACGACGCCGCTCCGCAAGCGCAACCGCGGTCTCGCCGTCGGGTGCCTCGCCGACGACACGGATGTGAGGCGAGCGGAGCAGCGCCAGCCGCAAGCCTTCGCGGACGACCTCGTGATCGTCCGCGATCAGGACGGTGATCTCGCCGTTCTCCGCCACAGAGTGGGATTCTACGAGCGCGGCGGGACGCCTTCCTCGTCCCTAGATGGTTAGGGCAAGCTGCTCCGGCTCCGGGTCGGGCCGGATCGTCGGCCGGCGTGGGCGCCAGGTCGCCCGCGCGAGCTCGCGAACCGCCTGCCTGACCGGCTCGGTCTCCGCCGAGGGGAGATACGAGCGTCCGGCGTAGAGCCGCTCGTACGACGGGACCAGCTCGGGCCACTCGTGCGCGAGCGCATCGAGAAAGTGCTCGCGCGTGCCCGGCCGGAGATAGAGGACGTTGGCCCAGATCCCGCTCGCGCCTGCCGCCCTGGCGTCACGCACGACGTCGGCGAGGAGGGCGGGATCATCGGACAGCCCGGGCAGGATCGGGGCGAGCGCGACGCCCGTGTCGATGCCCGCGTCGGCGAGGATCCGCACCGTCTCGAGACGCCGGCGCGGCGGCGCGGTGCCCGGCTCGGTGGCGCGCCAGATGCGCTCGTCGAGCGTCGGGACCGAGAAGCTCACGTGCACCTTCGCGCGGCGAGCCGCCTCGACCAGCACGTCGACGTCGCGCCGGATCAGCGGCCCGCGGGTGATGAGCGAGAAGGGCGTACGACCTGCCCCGAGCTCGCGGATGCAGTCCCGTGTCAGCCGGTAGCGGCCCTCTGCCGGCTGGTACGGGTCGGTCGCGGCACCGACCGCGACGCTCTCGCGCTTCCACGACGCTCGTGCGAGCTCGGCGCGAAGCACCTCGGCGACGTTGACCTTGACCCGGATCGAGCGGCCGTAGCGGTCGTCCGACGGCCGGTCGGCCCGCGCCTCGAACGCGCGGACGTAACAGAACGTGCAGCGGTGCGCGCAGCCCGTGTACGGGTTGAGCGACCAGTCGAAGGGCATCCCCTTCACGCGGTTGAGCGCGCTCCGGCAAGGCTCCTCTCGGTACTCCACGCGCATGCCGCAGCATAGAACACACGTTCGTGTTCGTCCACGACTGTTCCGCCAGCGGCGAACGCCGTCGGCCCGACGTCAGGCTGATGCGGTCAGGACCATGCCGGCCCCGACGGTCTCGTTGGTCGCCTCGTCGACGAGGACGAAGGCGCCGGTCGCGCGGTTCTCGGCGTAGGGGTCGACGAGCAGCGGCTCGGCGAGACGCAGGCGGACGCGCGCGAGGTCGTTGAGGGCGAGCCCGTCGGCAGGGCGGTCTTCGAGGGTCTCGACGTCGAGCACCGACACGACCTCGTCGACGATCGCCCGCGTCCAACGCGTCGTGTGCTTCACCGCGAGCCGCGCGCCCGCCTGCACGGGCCGCTCGCTCATCCAGCACACCGTCGCCTCGAGCTCGCGCGCCGCGACCGGCGGGTCGCCGGGGTCGCAGAGCATGTCGCCGCGGGATACGTCCACCTCGTCCGCGATCCGCACGACGACCGACTGGCCCTGGACGGCGACGTCGACCGGCCCGTCATGGTTCTCCACCGACGAGACGGTCGAACGGAGGCCGGACGGCAGCACGACGACCTCGTCGCCGGCGCGCCACGCACCGCCTGCGACCTGTCCGGCAAATCCGCGGTAGTCGTGATGCTCGTCCGACATCGGCCGGATCACCCACTGCACGGGGAAACGGCGATGGGTCACGTCGCGGTCGCCGGCGATCTCGATCGTCTCGAGCCGCTCGAGGAACGTCCCGCCGGCCCACCACGGCATCCGGTTCGAAGGCTCCACGACGTTGTCCCCGGGGAGCGCGGCGATCGGGGTCGTCGTCGCGTCGCGGAGCGCGAGGCGCTCGGTGAGCTCCCGCAGGTCGGCCTCGACCTCCCGGAAACGGCGCTCGTCGAAATCGACGAGATCCATCTTGTTCACCGCGAACACGATGTGGGGGATGCCGAGCATCGAGGCGATGTAGGTGTGCCGCTGGGTCTGCTCGACGACGCCCTTGCGCGCGTCGAGCAGCACGACCGCGACGTCGGCCGTCGAGGCGCCGGTGACCATGTTCCGCGTGTACTGGACGTGGCCGGGTGCATCGGCGAGCTGGAAGCGCCGCGCGGGGGTGACGAACGAGCGATAGGCGACGTCGATCGTGATCCCCTGCTCGCGTTCCGCGCGCAGGCCGTCGGTGAGCAGCGCGAGGTTGACGTAGCCGTCGCCGCGGCGCTCGCTCGTCTCCTCGACGTGCTCGAGCTGATCGGACATGACCTGCTTCGTGTCGTAGAGCAGGCGCCCGATGAGGGTCGACTTGCCGTCGTCGACCGAGCCGCAGGTCACGAGGCGCAGCAGCTCGCTCGCAGCCGCCTCTCCGGTGAGCATCTCGGCGAGGTCGACCGTCTCCATCAGAAGTACCCCAATCGCTTGCGGTCCTCCATCGCGGCCTCGGAGACCTTGTCGTCGGCGCGCGTCTCCCCGCGTTCGGTGATGCGCGTCGCGGCGATCTCGCGGACGACCTCCTCGATCGTCGCCGCCCTCGATCGGACCCCGCCCGTGCAGCTCATGTCGCCGACGGTGCGAAACCGCACCCATTCGGTGAACGGCTCCTCGTGGGGGTAGCGCTCCATGAACTCCGACGCGGCGTACAGCATGCCGTCGCGCTCGAACACCTCGCGCTCGTGCGAGAAGTAGATCGCGGGGAGCTCGAGCTGCTCCCTGGCGACGTACTGCCAGACGTCGAGCTCCGTCCAGTTGGAGATCGGGAAGACGCGCACCTGCTCGCCCTTGCGGATCCGGCCGTTGTAGAGGTTCCAGAGCTCGGGTCGCTGTGCGCGCGGGTTCCACTGCCCGAAGTCGTCGCGGAACGAGAAGATCCGCTCCTTCGCGCGCGAGCGCTCCTCGTCGCGCCGTGCGCCGCCGATCGCCGCGTCGAAGCCGTGCTCGGTCATCGCGTCGAGCAGCGTGGTGGTCTGCAGCTGGTTGCGCGAGGCCCGCGGCCCCGTCTGCTCGACGACGCGGCCCTTGTCGATCGACTCCTGCACCGACGCGACCACGAGGCGCTCGCCGAGCTCGGCCACGCGCCGGTCGCGGAACTCGATCGCCTCCGGGAAGTTGTGCCCCGTGTCGACGTGCATGAGCGGGAACGGGAAGCGCCCCGGGCGGAACGCCTTCTCGGCCAGCCGCAGGAGGACGATCGAGTCCTTGCCGCCGGAGAAGAGGAGGACGGGCCGCTCGAGCTCCGCCGCGACCTCACGCAGGATGTGGATCGCCTCCGACTCGAGCGCGTCGAGATGGGAGAGGTGGACGACGGGGTCGGTCGTGGTCATGTCGCTCGCCGGGTGCCGGGCGTCTCAGGCGTGGAGCCCGCACTCCGTCTTGTCGCCGCCGGCCCAGCGGCCCTCGCGGCCCGTCCCCCGGGCCGTGCAGTGCGTGCAGCCGATCGAAGCGTAGCCGCGGGCGTGGAGCTCGTTGACGGGCAGGTCGCGGTCGCGGATGTACGCCCAGACGTCGTCGTCCGTCCAGTCCGCGAGCGGGCTCGCCTTCCAGATCTCGTGGCGCTCGTCCCAGCCGAGCTTCGGTGTCCCCGCCCGCGTCGGCGACTGGTCGCGGCGCACGCCGGTGATCCACCCGTCGAGCCCCGAGAGCGCAGCGCCGAGCGGCCCGATCTTGCGGATCGAGCAGCACAGGTCCGGGTTCCGCTCCCAGAGCGCTTCGCCGTGGATCGCCGCCTGGCGGCCGAGGGACGGGCCCTCGAAGACCTCCACCCGGATCCCGTAGCGTTGCTCGACCTCGCGCCACACGCCGTACGTCTCGGGGAAGAGCACGTGCGTGTCCAGCGCGAAGACACGGGCGTTCGGCTCGCGCTCGAGGAGCATGTCGAGGAGGACGCTCTCCTCCTTCTGGAAGGAGCAGGCGAGCGCGACGCCGGGGTGCAGAGCCTCGAGCACGATCTCGATGACCTGCTCGGCGCCGAGCGCCTCGACATCGGTCTCGCCGACGAGCTCTGCGACGCTTCGGGTCATCCGCGGCGAACGGTACCAGCATCAGCAATGTTTATCGAAGTCATTAGCGTCAGACACCGTTTCTCGTCGAGCTGGCGCTTGCGGCCGTGGCGGGGCGACCCGCGGCGTAGGGTTGCCGGATGGACGAGCTCGAGAGCGGGATCCGCCGCGTCACGCTGCCGCTCCCGGCGCGACCCGGGCACGTCCACTCGTATCTGCTGCCGGGCGACGAGGGCTGGACGATCGTCGACACCGGGCTCGGGCTGCCCGACGCGACGGAGCGCTGGGCGAGCGAGCTCGCGGAGCTCCCCGGGCCGGTGCGGCACATCGTCGTGACCCACTTCCACCCGGACCACGTCGGCGCCGCCGCAGACCTCGCGGAGCTCACCGGAGCGCCGGTCGCTCAGGGGCGCCTCGACTACGAGCAGTGCCACCTCGTCTGGGGTGGGACCGACTGGGCGGACGTCCTCGTCGAATGGTTCCGCCGGCACGGCGTGCCGGACGACGTGATGCGCGAGCTGATCGAGCAGGGTGCGGTCTGGCGGCCGTTCATCCACTACCAGCCGGACCCCCGGCTGCTCGATCCCGGTGACCGGGTCGACGGCTGGCGGGCCGTCGCGAGCACCGGGCCATGCAGACGGCCAGCTGATGCTCGTCCGCGACGGCGTGCTCGTCGCCGCCGACCACGTGCTCGACCCGATCTCGCCGACGGTCGGGCTCTGGCCCCGGAGCAGGCCCGATCCGCTGGGCGACTATCTCGCCGCCCTCGACGCGACCATCGCGCTCGACGCCCGCATCGCGCTCCCGGGCCACGGCGAGCCGATCCTCGACCCCGGCGCCCGCGCGCGGGCGCTGATCGCCCACCACGCCGAGCGCCTCGCGGCGACGTCGGCCGCGCTCGGCGACGAGCCGCGGAGCGGATACGAGGTCTCGTTCCCCCTGTTCGGCGCCGACCTGAAGCCGTCGGCGCGGCGGTTCGCGGTGGCGGAGACGCTGTCGCACCTCGAGCGACTGGTCATCGAGGGCGGGGCCCGGCGTCACGAGGACAGCGGAGGCGTCGCCTATACTTCCGCGGCGTAGTGGACGACGAGTTGCCGCCGAGTACCGGCGCCCTTGAACGGGCGCGCGCACACATCTCCTCTGCGCAGGGGTTCGCCACGACCGGTGGGATGGCCCGGCGATGACGGTCGGGCTCGAGCTCGTGGCAGTCGCCGCGCTGATCCTCCTGAACGGCTTCTTCGTCGCGGGCGAGTACTCGCTCGTGACCGTGCGGCGAACCCGCATGAAGGAGCTCGCCGACGAGGGGAGCCGCACGGCGCGCTCCGTCGTCAAGATCACGAGCGATCCGCCGCACTTCATCGCCGCAATGCAGCTCGGCGTGACGCTGACCTCGCTGGCCATCGGCGCGATCGGCGAGCGGGTGTTGTCCGAGCTGTTCGACCAGTGGCTGGCGACGATCCTCGCCGTGCTGCTCGCCTTCCTGATCATCACCTTCCTCCACGTCGTGGTCGGCGAGCTGGTCCCCAAGGGGCTCGCTCTCAGCTACACCGAGCGCATCGCGCTCGCCGTGTCCGCGCCCGTGCGCCTGTTCTTCTTCGTGTTCAAGCCGCTGATCTGGGTCCTCCAGCGCTCGAGCGAGCTCGCGCAGCGCGCGATCGGCATCGACCCGACGTTCATCGAGGGCGAGGCGCACTCCGAGGCGGAGCTGAAGATGCTGCTCGAGGTCTCGACCGAGCACGGCGAGATCGAGCGGGACGAGCGCGAGATGCTCTACAAGGTCTTCGACTTCGCCGAGAAGGAGGTCGCGGACGTCATGGTGCCCCGACCGGACGTCGTCGGCGTCTCGATCGCGCTCGACCCGGAAGAGGCCATGGCGGCGATGCTCGAGGCCCCGTACACGCGGTATCCGGTCTATCGGGAGACGCTCGACGAGATCGTCGGGATCCTCCACGTCCGCGATCTCGTCGCCTCGCTCCACAACGGCGCGGGAAGCCGCGTGCCGCTCGCCGAGCTCCTGCGCCCACCCTACGTCGTGCCCGAGACGAAGGACCTCGGCGCGCTGCTCGCGGAATTCAGGCGGACAAGCCAGCACATGGCCGTCGTCGTGGACGAGTACGGCGCGACCGCAGGCATCGTCACCCTCGAGGACCTGCTCGAGGAGATCGTGGGCGACATCGAGGACGAGTTCGACCTGCCCAACGAGACCGTCGAGCGGGTGAGCGAGACGATCGTCAGGATCGACGGGTCGTTCACGATCGACGACTTCAACGAGGAGTTCGGCTCGACGCTCGACACGGAGGATTTCCACACGGTCGCAGGCTTCGTCTTCGGCAGTCTCGGGCGCGCCGCGGAGGTGGGGGACGAGGTCGTCGAGGGGCAGCTCCGCTTCCACGTGCTGGAGACCACCGGCTCCCGCATCCAGCGCCTCGAGGTCGAGTTCCTGCCCACGCCCGCCGGCGCGGACGACACGCCGGAAGCCGCCTGACAGGCGCAGGAAGTGCGACGCGCTTGCGCGACGCACGTTTCGCGCGGGTTCGTGTAGCAACGAGGATCGGATCTCATGGGTTCGCCGCTCAGACATCGGGATTTTGCGCTGTACCTGGGCGCGACGGTTGCCACTGCCTTCGCGATCGAGATGTCGTTCGTCGCGGTCGGCTGGCAGGTGTACGCGATCCACCGCGACCCGCTCGACCTCGGGATCGTCGGACTCGCCATGTTCGTGCCGCTGCCGCTGCTCGCGCTCCCCGCCGGGCATCTCGCCGACCGCTACCCACGGCGGACGATCCTCGCCGTCGCGACGGGCATCGACGCGCTCGTGACCGTCGGGTTGCTCCTCGTGACGCGCTCCGGCGCGAGTCAGACGTGGCCGTTCTTCGCGCTTGCGTTCGGCACCGGCCTTGCCTCGGCGCTCGGCGCACCCGCTGGCCGCGCGCTGACACCCTCGCTCGTCCCGCAGGCCATCCTCGTCAAGGCGTTCGCGCAGCGCTCGATCGCGTTCCAGCTGTCGGTGATCTGCGGGCCTGCGCTCGGGGGGCTCCTGTTCGCGATCCATCCCGAGCTGGTCTACGCGGTCGCTGTCGCCTGCTCGCTCCTCGCGGTCGTGGCGCTCATGCTGATGCGGGCGGGTCGGGACGGGGCGGGAGCCGGGTCGCCCGACCTTGCCAGCGTGCTCGGCGGCGTCCGGCTCGTGCGGCGCACGCCCGTCCTGCTCGGCGCCATCTCCCTCGACCTGTTCGCCGTGCTCTTCGGGGGTGCGGTAGCGCTGTTGCCGGTGTTCGCGCGGGACGTGCTCGAGGTCGGCCCCGCCGGCCTCGGCGTCCTGCGTGCCGCGCCTGCGGTCGGCGCGCTCTGCGCGGCGGCGGTCATGGCGCGCCGGCCGCTGCGCCGGCGGGCGGGCCGGACGCTGCTCACGGTCGTCGCGCTGTACGGGATGACGATGATCGTCTTCGGGCTCTCGGAGACGATGTGGCTCTCGCTGCTCGCGCTCGCCGCCGGCGGCGCCGTCGACATGGTCAGCGTCGTCCTCCGCCAGACGATCCTGCCGCTCGTCACGCCCGACGAGCTCCGGGGCCGCGTGACGGCGGTCGAGATGGTCTTCATCAGCGCGTCCAACGAGCTCGGGGCGTTCGAGTCCGGCGTGGCGGCGGCGTTGATCGGAGCGGTGCCGGCGGTGCTCCTCGGCGGCGCTGTCACCATCGCCGTCGCCGTCACCTGGACGCGTCTCTTCCCGCAGCTCGCCGAGGTCGACCGGCTGGACGACCTGCGGCCCGTCGAGGTGCCGGGGTAGGATCGCGGTCAGGCCTCGCCCGGACGAGCGAGACCGGACTCGTAGGCGAGCACGACGGCCTGCACCCGATCGCGGAGGCCGAGCTTCTGGAGGATCCGCGCGACGTGGGTCTTCGTCGTGTGCTCGCTCGACGACGAGGAGCGTCGAGACTTCGTCTCGACGAGCACCTGAGCGTGGGTCAGCGGCGCGACTGCGCGAGCAGCTCGGCGCCGCTTGAACCGCGGATAGAGGCGTCGAGCAACTCGACGGGATGGAGGGCGGGAAGCGGAGCTCCCGCCCTCCCGAGCGCCTGGGCGACCTGGACGAGGCAGCCGGGGTTCGCGCTCGCGTAGGCATCCGGCCCCGTCGCGAGGACGTGGGCCGCCTTCCGGTCGCCCAGGTCGCGAGCCGCCTCGGGCTGCGTGACGTTGTAGATCCCCGCCGACCCGCAGCAGATGTCCTGCTCGGCAGGCTCGACGACGCGGAGGCCCGGGATCAGCTCGAGCAGCGGCTTCCAGGCCGCCGGTAGCCGCTGCGCATGGCGGAGATGGCAGGAGTCCTGGTAGGCGACCGTCAGCTCGAGCGGGTGGAGCTCGGGCAGCTCGGCGTCGCGGAGCGCCTCCGTGAGGTCGAGTGCCGGGACGTCCTTCTCCTTGAGGTGCGAGCCGCAGCCGGAGGCGTTGACGACGATCGGCTCGACACCGGCGAAGCTCCCGCGCAGGCGCTCGGTGAAGCGTGCCGACTCGTCCGCGCGCCCCGCATGGGCCGACAGGGCGCCGCAGCAGCCCTGCGGCGGCGCGACGACCTCGTGCCCCGAAGCGGCGAGCACCCGCGCCGTCGCGGCGTTCACCTCGCCGAAGACGACGGACTGGACGCAACCCGTGAGAAGCCCGACGCGCCGGGGAGCTCGTGTCGATTCACCACAAGGGGTGACCGCCGCGGGCTGCTCGGTGGAGCGCCAGCGGGGTGCGAGCTCGAGCATCGGGCGGGCCCAGGCGGGCGCGGGCAGCCGTCGCCCGAGCGGTGCCAGCCGCAGCGCCCAGCGCATCCGCCGGGGATGGGGCAGCGTCGCGAACAGCAGCCGTCGCTGGAGCCGCTCGGCGCGCGGCCGGCGGTGGCCGCTCTCGACCGCCACCCGCGTCTCCTCGATCAGCCTGTCGTACCGGACGCCGGACGGACAGCTCGTGACGCAGGCCATGCAGCCGAGGCAGCGGTCGAAGTGCTCGGTGACGGTCCCGCTCAGCGCGAGCGTCCCCTGCGCGGTCTTCTCCATCAGCTGGATGCGCCCCCGCGGCGAGTCCATCTCCTCGCTCCAGAGGACGTAGGTCGGGCAGGTCGGCAGGCAGAAGCCACAGTGGACACACGCGCGTGTGAGCTCCTCGATCACGCGAGCACCCCCGCAGGGTCGAGACGCGCCTTCAGGGCCCGGTGTGTCCGCCGCGCAGCGGCCGACGGGACGCCGCCGACACGGCGGGGAACGTAGGCGATCCCCGCTGCGGGTCGGACCACCGCCTCGTCCAGCGTCGACAGCACGTTGCCCAGGTCGGCCGGCGCGAACGCCATCCGCCCGAGCGCCCGCCCTTGCCGCTCGCGCGACTCCGCCCAGACGTCCGGCGTGGCCGGCGAGCCGCCGACGAGGGAGCAGGCGGCTTCGAGCTGCGCGGCGACGGCGCCTTCGCGGCCCTCGAAGAGGACGGCGACGCGTCCCGGGTGGAGGACGTCGACCGCGCTCGGCTGGAGCTGCGAGTGCCGCAGGCCGCGGACGACGGCTGCGGCGTCGTCGGTCTCGACCACCAGCGTCGCGGCCGCGGCGGGAAGCGGGTGGAGGCGAAGCGCGACCCGCGCGATCAGCGCCAGCCGGCCTTCGGAGCCGCAGACGAGCTTGCCGAGGTCGTACCCGGCCACGTTCTTCACCACCTTGCCGCCCGAGCTCGTCACCGTCCCGTCGCCGAGGACGAGCGTGACGCCGAGAACGAGGTCGCGCGGTGTGCCGAAGCGGTGGGAGAGCGGCCCGGAGAGACGGGCCGCGAGGCACGCGCCGACGGTGGGATCGCCCGGCGGGTCGAGCGAGAGCCGCTGCCCGGCCTCTCCGAGCCTCGCCTGCAGCGCGGAGAGACGGATGCCGGCCTCCACCGTGCACGTGAGGTCGCCTGCCTCGTGCTCGAGCAGCCGGTCCAGCCCGTCCGTGGAAAGGTCGTCGCCGATCCGGATGCGGCGGCCGGAAGCCGATGCCTCGGCGACGAGTGCGGCCGCCTCCTCGATCGACGTCGGGCGCATCAGAAGCGCTCGGCGAGCCCGAGGCGCTCGAGGGGATGGGCCCGATACGGGCCGGGAACCTCGCCGCACAGGCGCGGCGTCGGGATCACCTTGCCGGGGTTCGCGATCCCGTCGGGGTCGAAGGCGCGCCGTACCCGCTCGAACGTCTCCAGGTCGCGCTCGGAGAACATCGAGGGCATCGCACACGCCTTGTCGACGCCGATCCCGTGCTCGCCGGTGAGCGAACCGCCCGCGTCGACGCACGCTGCGAGGATCTCGTCCGCGAGCGTCTTGGCCCGCTCGTAGTCGCCATCGACCGCCGCGTCGTAGAGCACGAGCGGGTGGAGGTTCCCGTCGCCTGCGTGGAAGACGTTGCCGACGCGGAGCCCGTGCTGCGCCGACAGCTCGTCGATCCGGCGCAGCACCGCAGGGCAGCTTCGTGCGCGGCACCACCCCGTCCTGGACGTAGTAGTCGGGCGACACGCGGCCCATCGCGGCGAATGCCCCCTTGCGGCCCATCCACAGCCGCGCGCGCTCCTCTGCGTCGTGGGCGGTGCGGATCTCGAAGGCGCCGGCCGCCCGGCAGGTGCGGTCGACCGCGGCGACGTCTGCCTCGACCTGCGCGGCGACCCCGTCGAGCTCGACGAGCAGCACCGACTCCGCGCCGTCGGGATAGCCGGGGTGGTAGGCCTCCTCGGCGGCCTGGATCGTGAACCGGTCCATGATCTCCATCGCGGACGGCAGGATCCCGGCGGCCACGATGCGTGAGACGGCGTCGCCGGCCTCCTCGATCGAGCGGAACGCCGCGAGCTGCGTCACCACCGCCTCGGGTTGGCGCACGATACGGAGCGTCACCTCGACGGCGATCCCGAGCGTGCCCTCGGAGCCGATGATCACTCCGAGCAGGTCGGGACCGTCGTCGCCGTCGATCGCCTTGCCACCCAGCTCGAGCAGCTCGCCGTCCGGGAGGACGACCTTCGCGCCCGTGACGTGGTTGACGGTGAAGCCGTGCTTGAGGCAGTGCGCGCCGCCCGAGTTCTCGGCGACGTTGCCGCCGATCGTGCACACCTGCTGGCTCGAGGGGTCGGGCGCGTAGAAGTAGCCGCTCGGCGGCGACGGCGCGCGTGACGTCGAGGTTCGCGACGCCCGGCTCGACGACCACCCGCTCGCTCTCGAGGTCGATCTCCAGGATGCGCTTCATCCGCGCGACGGAGACGACGATCCCCTCCGCGACCGGGAGCGCGCCACCGGAGAGGCCCGTCCCCGCGCCGCGCGCGACGAACGGGACGCGCTCGCGGGCGCAGAGCCGGAGGACGGCCTGGACGTCCGGGATCGACCCTGGGAGCACGACGCAGGCCGGCTGCGCCCGCCAGCCGGTGAGCCCGTCGCACTCGTAGGTCGCGAGATCCTCGGCCTCGGTGAGCACGTGCTCCGCGCCGACGGACGCGGCCAGCTCGTCCACGAATCCGTCGGGGAGCGGCATCGCCACGATCCTACTTCGACGCGCGAAGGATCGATCATCGATGATCGTGCATGGGATAGGGTCAACGCCATGACCGTTCCAATCAGCCGTCCCGGCAAGATCGTCTGCGTCGGGCTCAACTACAAGGACCATGCGGAGGAGCAGGGGGTGGAGCTTCCGGCCGCGCCGCTCCTCTTCGCCAAGTTCACGACCTCCCTGATCGGACCGGGAGACCCGATCGTGATCCCGTCGATCGTGACGAAATGCGACTACGAGGCGGAGCTCGGCGTGGTGATCGGCGCGACCGTGCGGAACGTCTCCAGGGAGAACGCGTTCGAGGCCGTCGCGGGCTACGTCGTCGCGAACGACGTCTCCGCACGCGATCTCCAGTTCTCCGACGGGCAGTGGACGCGCGGGAAGTCGCCCGACACGTTCTGCCCGGTCGGCCCGCTCGTACCCGCCGCCGAGGTGCCCGATCCGCACGCGCTCGGGATCCGGGCGATCCTGAACGGCGAGACGATGCAGGACTCGACGACGGCGAACCTGATCTTCGGGATCGACGAGGTGATCAGCTACGTGTCGCGGACGTCGACGCTCGAGGCCGGCGACCTGATCCTCACGGGCACGCCGGCCGGGGTCGGCGTCTTCCGCGACCCGCAGCGGCTCCTGCAGGCGGGCGACGAGATCACGATCGAGATCGACGGCGTCGGGTCGCTGACGAACCCGGTCACGGTGGAGCACCGGGGCTGAGGATCCGGGCCGGCCGCCGGGATCATGATCGAGAGAACGGTCCTCCGGGAGCAGGTGAAGGACGTCCTGCTCCAGCGCATCGTTCGCGGCGAGCTCAAGCCCGGCGAGCGGCTCGTCGAGACCCGCATCGCGACCGAGCTCGGGACGAGCCAGGCGCCGGTCCGCGAGGCGCTACGCGACCTCGAGCTGCTCCGGATGGTGGAGTCCGAGCCGTTCCGCGGCGCCCGCGTGCGGGCGTTCGGCGACGACGAGCTCGTCGAGGTCTATCCGGTGCGAGCGGCGCTCGAGGAGCTCGCGGCCAAGGAGGCGACGAAGCTGCTGGCCGGTGACGTCGCCGTGCTCGAGCGCGAGCTCGATGCGATGCGGGCTGCGGCGCAGGGCGACGACCTGAGCGCGCTCGTGCAGCACGACCTCGCCTTCCACCGCGAGATCGTCGAGGCGGCGGGGAACCCGGTGCTCGAGCAGTGCTGGAAGTCGCTCGGGGTCGAGGGACGGATCACGATCTCGCTCTACGGGACGTACGTGGCGCCGCGGGACGCCGCCGAGAAGCACGTCCCGATCCTCGAGGCGATCCGCGCCGGCAAGCCCGCGGCCGCCGGGCGCGAGGCGCGCAAGCACGTCGAGGAGTTCGGGCGCATCGCCCGGCGCCGGGCGAAGGCCGCGGGGCGCTGACGCACCGCTCCAGGACCGCCGCCCTCTCGGGGCTGTTTCTCGCCGCGCTCGCGCTGCGGCCCCAGATCGTCGGCGTCGGGCCGCTGATCGACGAGATCCAGCACGACCTCGACGCGTCGCACGCGCTCGTCGGGCTCCTGGGAACGATTCCCGTGCTCTGCATGGGGCTCTTCGCCCCGGTGGCCGCGTACCTCTCCGCCCGGCTCGGGACGCGGCGCGCGATGACGATCGGCCTCACGCTGATCGGCACGTTCGGCATGCTCCGCGCGCTCGCCCCGAGCGCCGTGCTCGTCGTGTTGCTGACGTGGGGCGTCGGCGTGGGCATGGGCCTCGGCAATGCTCTCGCGCCGCTCGCCGTGCGGGAGACGGTGCCCGAGCGCCCCGCCACGGGAACGGGCGTGTACACGACCGGCATCCAGATCGGCTCGACGCTCGCGGCGGCGATCGTCGTCCCGCTCGCCGCGCTCCTCGGAGGCTGGCGCGGCGCGCTGATCGCGCTCTCCGCGGTCGCCTGCGGGATCGCAGTCGCATGGGCAGTGATCGAGCGTGGCGGCGAGGCCCACGTCCGCCCGGAAAGGCTCGTCCCGCGCCTGCCGTGGCGGTCGCGCACCGCCTGGTTGCTGGTCGCGATCTTCGGCGCGATGGGATCGGCGTACTACGGTCTCAATGCCTGGCTGCCCGACGCCTACGGCGAGCAGGGGTGGAGCGACGGCGCGGCCGGCCTGCTGCTCGCGGCGATGAACCTGACCGCGATCCCGTCCTCCTTCCTCATCCCGTTCCTGTCGGACCGTCATGGGGGCCGGCGGCCGTGGCTCGCCGGGGTGACGCTGTTCTTCGCCGTCGGCGCCATCGGTCTCGTCGCCTTCCCCGGCGCGGCCTTCCTCTGGGCACTCCTGGCGGGCGTCGCCCAGGGCGGCGCGTTCGCCCTCGTGATGACGCTGCCGCTCGATTTCGAGTCGACGCGCGAGCGCGTGGGCGCCCTCGTCGGGCTCATGCTCGGCGGCGGCTACTCGATCGCCGCGATCGCGCCGTTCGTGCTCGGCGCCGTGCGCGACGTCACCGGGTCGTTCGACGCGGTGCTCTGGGTCTGCGCGGCCTTCGCCTGCCTGCTCGTCGTCCTCGTCAACCTGCTGCCGCACACCCGACCCGAGCCGGTCGAGGCGTAGGTCGGCGCCGCGCCTGCGGCCCCCTTTCAGGGATCTGCGCGGCGCAGGCGGGACCACCCGCGGTCGGAGCCCGCTCCTGCGGGCTCCGACTCCCGGGACGGAACGGGGTAGATCCGGCCCGCGTACTCCTCCACCATCCGCGCCGCGGAGAAGCGCGGGCCGTTGGTGCGCAGCGAGCGCTTCACCATCGCGAGCCAGCGTCGCGGGATCCCGTCGGCGTCGCGATCGTGGAAGAGCGGGATCACCTGGTGCTCGAGGAGGTCGTAGAGCGCATGGGCGTGACGCGCGTCCTGCGCGCCCTCGTCCTCGTCCGCAATGGCGTGGCCGTCGATCTCCCAGCCGTTCTCCCCGTCGTACCCCTCGACCCACCAGCCGTCGAGCACGCTCAGGTTGAGCCCGCCGTTGGCCGCGGACTTCATCCCGCTGGTGCCGCTCGCCTCGAGCGGCGGACGCGGCACGTTGAGCCAGACGTCGCAGCCGCCGACGATCGGCGCGGCGACGGACAGGTCGTAGTTCTCGAGGAACGCGACGCGCGACGTGATGCCGACGGCGCCGGACAGGCCGAACACGTCCACGAGCATCCGCTTCGCGTTGTCGTCGAGGGGGTGCGCCTTGCCGGCCACGACGAGCTGCAGCGGTGGGCCGTCGGAGAAGATCCGCCGTACGCGCTCAGGGTCGTAGGTGAGGAGGAACAGGCGCTTGTAGGTCGCGATCCGGCGGGCGAAGCCGAGCGTCAGCGTGTCCTCGCGGAAGGTCTCCGCCACCGCCATCACGGCGTCGGGATCCTCGCCGCGGAGCAGGCGGTCCTGCACGGACTTCACCTTCACGTAGTCGACGAGCAGGCGGCGGGCCTCGTTGCGGGCGGCCCACAGCTCCTCGTCGGGGATCGCGTCGACCGGCGCCCACGTCTCCGGGTCGGACGCGCGGCCGAGCCACCCGTCTCCGAGGTGGCGGTCGAGCAGCGCCCGCATCGGCGGGGACAGAAACGACGGGAGGTGCACGCCGTTCGTGACGTGGGTGATCGGCACCTCGTCCGCCGGCGCGTCGCCGAAGAGCGGCCGCCACATCTCGCGCGCGACCTCGCCGTGGCGCATGCTAACCCCGTTCGCGCGGCGCGACAGCCTCAGCGCGAGCGGCGTCATCCCGGGCCACTCGTCGCTTCCCTGGTGTGTGCGGCACAGGTCGAGGAAGCGCCCGTCGTCGATGCCGATCCGCCGGGGGAGATCGGCGAACGCCTCGAGGAACGACGTCGTCTCGTAGGTCTCGTTGCCCGCCGGCACCGGCGTGTGCGTCGTGAAGACGCAGCGCTCGCGGGCGGCGGCGAGTGCATCGTCGGCCGGCACGCCCGCCGCCACCTGCTCGGCCGCGAGCTCGAGCGCCGCGAGGGCGGGATGACCCTCGTTGAAGTGGAGCACGCCGGGCTCGATCCCGAGCGCACGGAGGGCGCGCACGGTGCCGAGGCCGAGCAACCCGTACTGGCCGAGCCGCGTCAGCGGGTTCCCCTCGTAGAGACGTGCGGTGATCCAGCGGTCGAGCGGGTCGTTCTCCTCGAGCTCCGCGTCGAGCAGGTACAGCGGGATGCGTCCGACCTCCGCCCGCCAGACGTGGAACGCCACCTCGCGCCCGAAGAAGGGGAACGAGAGCCTGAGGGGCGCGCCGTCATCGTCGCGCACCTGAACGGTGGGCAGGCGCTCGGGCATGATCTGCGTCCAGTACTCGTGCTGCAGCCCGGTCCGGTCGACGCGCTGCTGGAAGTAGCCCTTGCGGTAGAGGAGCCCGACGCCGATCACCGGCAGCGCCTTGTCGCTCGCGGCCTTGAGGATGTCACCCGCGAGCGCCCCGAGACCGCCGGAGTAGATCGGCAGCGACGGGTGGACGCCGAACTCGGCGCACACGAAGACGACCGGGCCGCCGAGCCCTTCGATCGGGGTCTCCGGGCGCGCGCGATCCTCCTCGAGCACCCGCGCGAGGCGCGCGATCCGCTCGAGGGTCGGGCCGTGCGACGCGGCGATCTCCGCGGCGTGCGGCGTGAGGTCGGCGAGCTGGCGCACGGGGTTCCGCGCGTGGAGCTCCCATCCGTGCGGGTCGAGGGCGCGGAAGAGCTCCGCCCCGTCCGGGTCCCACGACCAGCGGTAGTCGAGCGCGATCCGTGCGAGCTGCGCCAGCTCGGGCGGCAGCCGCCACGCGAGCTCTGCGGCGCGCTCGTCCGCCTCCCGTGCGCCGGGGAGCGCTGCGATGTCGACGATGCGGGTCGTGCTCACGGCGTCCCAAGCTAGCCGAGGGCGCCCGAGGGCCGCTGGCGCCACCGTCATACTCCTGCTCGTGGCGGAATGTCCGAGCTGCGGCCGCGAGAACCCGGGCGACGCGCGATTCTGCAACGCGTGCGGCGGAGCGCTCGAGGCGGTCGTCGAACGCGGGCTCGCACAGCGGAAGGTCGTCACGATCCTCTTCTGTGACGTGGTCGGCTCCACGGCGCTCGGCGAGTCGACCGATCCGGAAGCACTCCGTGCCCGAATGCAGCGGTACTTCGCGGACCTCCGGCGCGTGATCGAGCGCCACGGCGGGACCGTCGAGAAGTTCGTCGGCGACGCGGTGATGGCCGTGTTCGGCATCCCGACGTCCCACGAGGACGACGCCCTCCGGGCGGTGCGGGCGGCGTGGGAGATGCGGGCCACGATCTCCGGTCACGGGCTCGAGGCACGGATCGGCGTCAACACGGGCGAGGTGGTCGTCGGTGGGGACGGCGAGACGCTCGTCACCGGCGACGCGGTCAACGTCGCCGCCCGCTTCGAGCAGGCGGCACTACCCGGCGAGGCGCTGATCGGCGCCGAGACCAGGCTTCTCGTGCGAGACGCCGTCCACACGGAGGCGGTGCAGCCGCTCGCGCTCAAGGGCAAGGCAGAGCCCGTCGCGGCCTACCGCCTGCTCGACCTCCTCCCGGCCGCGGACGGTCTCGCGCGGCGCCTCGAGACGCCGCTGGTCGGCCGCGAGCGGGAGCGGCGCCGGCTGTGGCGGGACTTCGAGGACGCGGTCGAGGAGCAGGCCTGCCGGCTGTTCACGCTGCTCGGCCCGGCCGGGATCGGAAAGTCCCGGCTCGTGGCCGACTTCCTCGAGCGAGTCGGCGACACCGCCGATGTCCTTCGCTGCCGCTGCCTTTCCTACGGCGAGGGCATCACCTACTGGCCGCTCGTCGAGATCCTGCGCGCGATCGACGTCGACCCCGACACCGTGATCGGCAGCGCACCCGCCGAGACACAGCTCGTCTTCCGCAGGCTCCTCGAGGCTCGGGCGGCGGCACGTCCGCAGGTCGTGGTCGTCGACGACCTCCAGTGGGCGGAGCCCGTGTTCGTCGACCTCGTCGAGCACGTCACGGATCTCTCGCGAGGCGCACCGATCTTCGTGCTCTGCATCGCGCGCACCGAGCTGCTCGATGCGCGACCGGGCTGGGGCGGGGGGAGGCTCAACGCCACCTCCGTGCTGATCGAGCCCCTCGGCTCGGACGAGTGCGCCGCGCTCGCCGACAGCCTGGCCCTCGACGGGACGCTCGACGACGGGTTGCGTGATCGCATCGTCGCTGCGTCGGCCGGGAACCCGCTCTACGTCGAGGAGATGCTCGCGATGGTCCGCGACCGCGGCGACGGCCAGGTCGTCGTGCCGCCGACGATCCAGGCGCTCCTCCAGGCGCGGATCGACGCGCTGGACGGCGACGTGCGCGTGGTGATGGAGCGCGGCGCGGTCGAGGGTGAGGTGTTCCATCGTGGCGCGGTCGCAGAGCTCTCACCGGCCGCCCTCCGAGACGGAGTCGAGACGCACCTCGCGACACTCGTCCGCAAGGAGCTGATCAGGTCGACCGCGCCGACCTTCCCCGACGACGAGGGCTTTCGCTTCCGCCACCTGCTCATCCGCGACGCCGCCTACGAGTCGCTGCCGAAGGCGACGCGTGCCGAGCTGCACGAGCGATTCGCAGACTGGCTCTCCGTCCACCCGCTCGTGGAGGTCGACGAGATCGTCGGCTACCACCTCGAGCAGGCGCACCGCTACCGCGCCGAGCTCGACCCGGACGACCCGGCCCTGGGCGACCTGGCCTGCACCGCGGCGACGCGACTTGCTGCCGGGGCGGAAGGCGCGCTGGCGCGTGGGGACTGGTCGGCGGCAGGCAAGCTCCAGCACCGCGCTCACGACCTGCTCCCCGCGCAAGACCCGTTCCGCGCGGCGATCGCGGTCGAGCGCGCCTACACCCTCGAGGCGGCTGGTGAGTTCGCAGAGGCGAAGGCGCTCGTCGCCGAGGCGCTCGAGGCCGCCGACCCCGTGATCCGCGCGCGCGCGGCGGTCGCGCACGCGGTGCTCCAGTCCGTCTCGGAAGGCCAGGCGTGGACGGTGGGCGACGAGGCCCACGCGGTGCTCGACGCCGCCGGCGACGACCTCGGGTTGGCGAGGTACTGGTACCTCGTCGGCCAACGGGGGCTGGCGACGTGTCGCGCGGCAGACCTCATCTCGGCGTCTCGGCAGGGCCTGTCGCACGCGCAGGCCGCCGGAGCGCCCGGCCTCGCCCTCGAGCTCGAGCGGCTCGATCTCCTCGCGCTGCATCTCGGGCCGACCCCCGTGTCGGAGGTGATCGAGATCGCGGAGAGGCTGCTCGACGAAGCGGGCGGGTCGCCGCTGCGGGCGGCGTACGTGCTCGCCGCGCTCGGCGCCGCCCGCGCGATGGTGGGGCGCATCGACGAGGGCCGCGAGATGGTGCGTCGCACCAGGGAGATCGTCCGCGACGGGGGCCAGGGGGTGCTCGCCGCGGCATTCTCGATGCGGACCGCGTTCGTCGTCCGCCGCGCCGGAGACGTCGACGAGGAGGAGAGAGTGCTCGCCGAGGGCCTCGCCGAGCTGGAGCGCCTCGGCGACCTCTCGTATACGGGCACCATCGCGCTCGAGCTCGCGGTGTGTCGGTACCGCCGAGCGGACTACGAGGGCGCGAAGGCCCTCTGCGACGTAGCGGCGTCGACGTCGTTGCCCGGCGACACGGCAGACGCGATCTACCGGGCGGCGCTGGAGGGGGGACTCCTCGCGCACGAGGGTCGTGTCGAGGAGGGCGAAGCGGCCGCGCGACGTGGGCTCGCGCTGTCCGAGACGACGGACTTCTTCCAGATGCGCGGCCACGCTCGCGCCTTCCTGGCCGAGGTGCTGGCGCTCGCCGGCAAGCGCGCGGAGGCCGCGTCGACGGCCGCAGAGGCGCTCGCCGTCCACGACGCGAAGGGGGACGTCACCGGCAGCGCGATGCTGCGGCGGGAGTTCGGGTCGATGGGGATCGGCTAGGCGGCAGCGCGAAAGTGCGCGATCGTCGCGGCGACGCCGACGGCGAGCGAGGTGCGCGGGAACGGCGCGACGTCACGGTCGAAGCCGACCGACTCGAGCTCGGGCGGGAAGGGCAGCGGATCGCCGGACCACGTGATCTCCGCGTCGGGCACGACGGCCCGGATCGCCGCCGCGACGTCCTCCACCGACGCGACCACGCCAGGAGGGTTGTAGACGGCGGCGCCCTCTCGCTCCGCTCCCGCGGCCATGACGAAGGCGCGCGCCACGTCGGGCGCGTAGTCGTACTGGGCCGTCCCGCTATAGCCGATCGCGTATGGCTCGCCGCGCGCCGCGGCGAGCATCGCCATCGTCGGCCCGGAGGTCATGCCCTGGTCGCGGCCGGGGCCGTAGACGACGTAGGGCCGGAGACCGATCGTCGGGAGGCCGCGGTCGGCCGCGTAGACGCGGGCCATGCCCTCGTCGGCGAGCTTCGAGACGCCGTAGAGCGTGCTCGGCGAGGTGCCCCCGGCCTCCGGGGCCGGGGAGGGGTCGGACGCGCTGTAGACGGCGGTCGAGCTCGCGTACGCCACGCCCGGGATCCGTTCGAGCCGCTTCGACACCGCCTCGAGGACGTTGACCGTTCCCGCGACGTTGACCCGCATCCCGAGCGGGGGGTTCGCGCGCACGAACGGCACCTGCAACGCGGCGAGATGGACGACGCGGGTGATCTCGTGGTCGTCGAGCGCCCGCTCGAGCGCGTCGAGGTCGGTGATGTCGCCGCGGACGAGCGTCACGCGGCCGGCGTCCTCGCCGAGGACGAGGTCGAGCCGCGCCGTGTCCTCGCCGAGGTCGTAGCCGACGACGTCCCCGCCGTCGGCCAGGACCGCCCGTGCGACCCAGGCGCCGAGGCAGCCGAGGACGCCGGTGACGAGGACGCGCTCGCTCACGCGACGGCCGCGCGGGCCTCAGGCAAGAGGCGCATCCTGGTACACGGTGACGGCGTCGGTGTAGAACTCGAGCGCCGCCCGTCCCTGCTCGTGCGGGCCGAAGCCCGACCCCTTGATCCCGCCGAACGGCACGTGGACGTCGGCGCCGGCCGTCTGCGAGTTGACGTGGAGGATCCCCGCCTGGAGCTCCTCCGAGAAGCGCTGGACGGCGTGGAGGTCACGCGTGAAGATCGACGCCGACAGCCCGAACTCGACGGCGTTCGCCCGCTCGAGTGCCTCGTCGAGGGTGGTGAACGCGGTAGAGCGAGGTGACCGGCCCGAAGACCTCCTCGCAGGAGAGGTACGCGTCCGCGGCGACGTCCTCGAAGACGGTCGGCCGGACGAGGAAGCCCTCGCCCTCGCCGCTCGCGCCCCCGGCGAGCACCGTGCCGCCCTGGTCGCGCCCGCGCTCGATCGCGGCGACGACGTCGTCGCGCGCGCGCCTCGGTGACGAGCGGGCCCACCTCGGTCTCCGGGTCGGACGGGTCGCCCACCTTGCCCGCGGCGACGCGCGCGAGGAGCCTCTCGCGGAACGCGTCGTAGACGGTCTCCTGGACGAGGATCCGACGGGTGGCGGTGCATTTCTGGCCCGCCGACCAGAACGCGCCCGCGTACGCGGCCTCGACGGCGCGGTCGAGCTCGGCGTCTGCCATCACGACGAACGGGTTCTGCCCACCGAGCTCGAGCTGGACGCGGCAGCCGCGCGCGGTCGCGGCCGCGCGGACACCGTGCCCGACCGCGACCGAGCCCGTGAAGGAGATCGCGCGGACGTCGGGGCTCTCGACGAGGGCGGCGCCGACCTTCGAGCCGGATCCCGTCAGGACGTTGAGGACGCCGGCGGGGAGACCCGCCTCGGCGAAGCACTCGGCCACGTGCAGGCCCGTGCGCGGCGCGTCGTGCGCGAGCTTGAGCACCACCGTGTTGCCGTGGATCAGCGCCGGGGCGAGCTTCCACACCGGGATCGCGATGGGGAAGTTCCAGGGGGTGATCAGCGCGACGACGCCGAGCGGCCGCCTGACCGTGTAGAGGCGCTGGAGCGGGACGGACGCCGCGTACACCTCGCCGACCGGCCGCCAGGCCTCCCCGGCGGCAAAGCGGAGGATCGTCGCCGCCCGGGCGGTCTCCATGCGCGCCTCGCGCAGCGGCTTGCCCATCTCGGCGGTCATGTCCCTGGCGATCTGCTCGGTACGCCCGTCGATCGCGTCGGCGGCACGGTGGAAGAACGCCGCGCGCGCCGGAGCGGGAAGGGACGCCCAGGCGGGGAACGCGGCGGCCGCCGCGGCGACGGCGTCGTTCGCGTCCTCGGCGGACGACGCCTGGAAGATCCCCGTGACCGACGAGGGGCGCCAGGGATCACGCTTCTCGTACGTCTCGCCCGAGCCCGCGTCGCGCCACTCGCCGGCGACGTAGTTGCGGGCAGGGGTGTCTGTCAGCGTCTCTGTCATCGCGGGTCCTTTCAGAGGAGGGACGTCGCGAGTGCGACCGGATTGACGAGCGTGCCGACCTCCGGGACGTGGATCTCGACCCAGTTGCCCGGGACGAGGCTGAACGAGTCGGGAGGCACGAGCCCGGTGCCCGTGAGGAGCACGGAGCCGGGCGGGACGGGGTTCTCCTTGACGAGCCACGCCGAGAGCTCGTCGAACGTGCGGACCATGAGCGTGGTCGACGTCTTGTCCTCGTAGAGCACCTCGCCCTCGTCGTCGGAGATGCGCATGATGATCTGGAAGCCCTGCGGCTCCCGTGGAGGGATGTAGAGGGCCGGCCCGATCGCGCACGCGCCCGCGTACACCTTGGCCTGGCTCAAGTAGAGGGGATTCGCGCCCTCGATCTCCCGCGACGAGACGTCGTTGCCGATCGTGTACGCGAGGATCCGGCCGCGCTCGCCGACGACGACGCCGATCTCCGGCTCCGGGACGTTCCAGGTCGAGTCGCCGCGGATCCCGATCGGCTCTCCCGGGCCGACGGTGCGGCGGCAGGCGGCGTCCTTGAGGAAGAGCTCGGGCCGGTGCGCCTCGTAGACGAGGTCGTAGACATCCTTCACGACGCTCTCCTCCACCCGCGCGTCGCGGCTCCGCTGGTACGTCACGCCCGCGCACCACACCTCGGGCGGGTCGAGCGGCGCGATGAGCGTGCGGCCCCCGTCGAGCTCGAGGCTGTACGGGTCGACCGGGGTCACGGGGCTTCCCTCCGGCGAGAACATCTCCCCGCGGAGGAAGGGCATCGGGTCATCGATGCCCGAGAGCTTGCGGAAGTGGCCTTCGTTGTCCACCTCGACGCCGACCGAGACTCGCCCGGCGCCGTCCACCCAGCGGACGATGCGTCGCATCAGTAGACCGCCCGGCCCCCGGAGATGTCGTACGTCGCCCCGGTCGAGAACGAGCACTCCTCGCTCGCGAGCCAGCACGCGAGCGCCGCGACCTCGTCCGGCGTGCCCATCCGACCCATCGGGATGCGCTCGACCATGTACGCGACGTGCTCCTCGGACATCCCTCCGAGCATGGGGGTCTCGATCACGGCGGGGGCGATGCAGTTGACGAGCACGCCGGTGCGCGCCACGTCCTTGCCGATCGCCTTCGTCATGGCGATCACCGCCGCCTTGGCCGACGAGTAGGCGGCGGCCATGGGGTTGCCCTCCTTCCCCGCGATCGACGCGACGTTGACGATCCTGCCGTACCCGCGCCCCACCATCCCGGGCAGCACGGCGCGGTTGCAGAAGAAGACGCCGTCCGCGTCGATCGCCATGACCCTGCGCCACTCCTCGTCGGTGACGTCGACCGTGGACAGCGACGCGCCCGGTGATCCCGGCGGCGCAGACGAGGACGTCGATCGGCCCGAGCTCTTCCGTCGCGCGCGCGACGGCGTCCTCGACCTGCCCGGAGTCGGACACGTCGCCGGTGAGGGCCAGCGCGCCCTCGGGGGGCGCGCCGCCGAGGTCGAGAGACGCCACGCGGGCGCCCTCGCTCGAGAGCCGCCGGGCTGTCGCCGCGCCGATGCCGCTCGAGCCGCCGGTGACGAGCGCGACGCGGCCGTCGAATCGATTCTCGTTCGTCCGCGCCACGGCGGCTAGCGTAACTTCTCGTCGTGGGATTCGACCCGGTGACCGACTATCCGCTCGGCACGCGGCGGCCGGACCTCGTCACGACGCCCTCGGGGCTCGCCCTCGACGGCGTGACGCTGGAGGCCGCGCGCGCGGGCTCGCTCCAGGCGACGGACATGCGGGCGACGGCGGCGACGCTCTCCCTCCAGGCCGAGGTGGCGCGGGCGGCGGGCCGCGTCCAGCTCGCCGAGGGCATCGAGCGGGCGGCCGAGCTGACGCACGTCCCCGACGACGAGGTGCTCGCGATCTACACGGCGCTGCGGCCGGGGCGCTCGTCCGCCGGCGAGCTCGAGGGCTGGGCCGCGAGGCTCGACGAGCTCGGCGCGCCGCGTAACGCGGCCTTCGTCCGCGAGGCGGCGGAGGCCTACCGCGCACGGGGGCTGACCGCCGATGCCTGAGGCGCGCCGGAGCGGCCGTTTCGCGGCGCGGGAGGCGTCGGAGCTCCGGCGCGAGCTCCTCGTCGAGCCCTGGCCGGAGCTCGGCCTCGTCGCCGCCGACGGGCCGTCCGACCCTGGCCCGGAGCTGGTCGTGGAGCACGGCGAGGTCACGCGCCTCGACGGGCGCGATGCGTCCGAGTTCGACATCATCGACCGCTTCCTCGTCGCACACGGCATCGACCTCGAGGTCGCGGAGGAGGCGATGGAGCTTCCCGACGAGCGGATCGCCCGGATGCTCGTCGACGTGGCCGTCCCCCGCGACGAGCTCGTGCGCCTCGGGCGTGGCCTCACCCCCGCGAAGCTGGCGCGCGTCGTCGGCATGCTCGATCCCGTCGAGCTGATGATGGCGCTCAAGAAGCTGCGCGCGCGGCGCGATCCGGGAAACCAGGCGCACGTCACGAACCTCAAGGAGAGCCCCGCGCTCCTGGCTGCCGACGCGGCGGAGGCGGCGCGCCGAGGGTTCGACGAGCTGGAGACCACGGTCGGTGTCGCGCGGTACGCGCCGCTCAATGCGCTCGCGCTCCTCGTCGGCTCCCAGACCGGCCGTCCGGGCGTGATGACGCAGTGCGCGGTCGAGGAGCGCCGAAACCTCGAGCTCGCGATCCGCGGCCTCGTGACGTACGCGGAGACGCTGTCGGTGTACGGCACCGAGCCGGTGTTCGCAGACGGCGACGACACACCGTGGTCGAAGGCGTTCCTCGCGTCTGCCTACGCCTCGCGCGGGGTGAAGGTGCGCTTCACGTCGGGAACCGGCTCGGAGGCGCTGATGGGCCACGCACAGGGGCTCTCGATGCTCTACCTCGAGGCCCGCTGCGTGTCGGTCGTGCGCGCGGCCGGCGCCCAGGGCGTCCAGAACGGCTCGATCTCGTGCGTCGCGCTCGTCCTCGCCGTGCCCGGAGGGACACGCGCGATCCTCGCGGAGAACGTCCTCGCGGCGTGGCTCGACCTCGAGGTCGCGTCGGGGAACGACGCGATCGCCTCGCATTCGCCGATCCGCAAGACCGCGAAGCTGATGGGCCAGTTCCTGCCCGGGACCGACTTCGTGACGTCCGGCTACTCGATCATGGGCCGCCGCGACAACACGTTCGGGGGCGGCAACTACGACGCCGACGACATCGACGAGTGGCTGACGATCCAGCGCGACTGGCAGGTCGACGGCGGCATCGAGCCGGTCGACGAGGGGGAGGCGCTGCGGGTGCGCGAGCGCGCAGCGCGGGCGGTGCAGGTCGTCTTCCGGGATCTCGGCCTGCCGGCGGTCACCGACGCCGAGGTCGAGGCGGCGATCGTCGCGCACGGCAGCGGCGACATGCCCGACCGCGACCGTGCGGCCGACGTGGAGGCGGCGGACGAGCTCCTGGCCGGCGGCGTCTCCGCCCTCGACGTTGCGCTGGCCCTCGACCGGCACGGCTTCGAGGACGTCGCGCAGGCCGTCGTCGGGATGCTCCGCCAGCGCATCTCGGCGGACTATCTCCAGACCTCCGCCGTGATCGAGCCCGACGGCCTCGTCCGCTCGGCCGTGAACGACCCCAACCTCTACCTCGGCCCCGGGACCGGCTACCGGCTCGAGGGGGAGCGCTGGAGGCTGCTGCAGTCCCTGCCCCACGTCGTCGACCCGCGGCGCCTCGGCACCGCCGTGACCGAGGCGGAGGCGATCGTGGAGGAGTCCGGGCCGGCGGGGCGCGGCGACGACCCCGCCGAGGTCGTGATCGCCGTGGGGCCCGCGTTCGCGGACGGGCTGCGCGAGACGATCGCGGGGCTCGGGCACGACGAGGTCCTGGCGGCGGTCGTCGCGGGTGTGCGCTCGGCGGGTGGGGCACCGCGGATCGTGAGGATCCGGCGCGCGGCGGACGTCGCGTTCATCGGCCACGACGGCGCGATGCTCTCCGGCTCGGGGATCGCGCTCGGTCTCCAGTCGAAGGGCACCGCGGTGATCCACCGCGCCGACCTCCAGCCGCTCGACAACCTCGAGCTGTTCGGGATGAGCCCGCTCTACACGCTCGAGAGCTACCGCGCGATGGGGCGCAACGCGGCCGGCTACGCGCTCGGGCAGCGGGTCGGGCCGGTTCCGACCGAGCTCGACAACTTCGCGCGGGCCAAGCTGATCGTGCGGACGACGCTGCTCCACGCGCAGGAGGCGCGGGCCGTCGTCCGCGGCGCAGACCCCGTCGACCTCGAGCTCGTCGGCTCGGGGAGCCAGCGACCGCGAAGCGGGCGCCTGCAGGGATCTGCCCCCGCCGCAGGCGGGGGATGAGCGGCGGGATTCCGCGTCTGCGGAATCCCGCTTCGCGGAGCGATCTCTGGCGCTCAGCCGACGGCGGTGCCGAACAGCGTGCCGATCCCGTAGGTCACGGCGAACGCCGCGGCGCCGAAGGCGAGCTGCCGGGAGCCGGACAGGAGCACGCTCCGGCCGGTGAGCAACGTGATCGCGGCGCCGATCCCGAACAGGCCGAGCGCCGACACGGCAAGGGCCACGCCGACCGCCGCGTTCCCCGAGAGGAACACGAACGGGACGATGGGGACGATCGCGCCGAGGACGAACAGGACGAACGACGTGCCCGCGGCGACCCACGGGGAGCCGCCGAGCTCCTCGGGGTCGATCCCGAGCTCCTCGCGCGCATGGGTGTCGAGCGCGGTCGCGGGGTCTGCCGACAGCCGCTCGGCGACCTTGCGCGCCTCGCTCGGGTGGAGCCCCTTCTGCTCGTAGACGAGCGCGAGCTCCGCCTGCTCCGCCTCCGCGTCCGTCGCGATGTGCCCCTGCTCGATCCGGAGCTCCTTCGCGCTCAGCTCCCGGCTCGACTGGACGGAGATCCACTCGCCCATCGACATCGAGCAGGCACCGGCGATCAGCCCGGCGACGCCGGTCACGAGGATGTCCTTCGAGGCGACACCGGCGCCGGCGACGCCCATCACGAGGCTCGCGTTGGAGACGAGGCCGTCGTTCACACCGAGCACGGCCGCCCGGAGGGCGTTCCCGCCGGCGGCTCGCCCGCGCTGGAGCCGGGCGAGCGCGCGGCCGACGGGCTCGCCGCGCGTGTCGCCGACGAGCGAGGCGAGCTCGCGCGCATGCCGCTTCTCGTCGGCGGCGAAGGCGCCGGACTCGTCGAGGTACGCCTCGGTCGAGAGCGCCTCGCGGTCCCGCATGATCGGGACGACCACCGTCTCGCCGAAGTCACCCGCCAGCCGGCAGAGGATGCGGGCCCGCTGCCCCGGCCGGGGAGGGCCGAGATCCACGCCCGCCGCGCGCAACTCCTCTTCCCAGTGCGCCGCGTGCCGCTGCTCGTCGTCGGCGATGCCCTCGAAGAGCGCCTTTCGGTCCGGGGCGGCCGCCGCGCGCCCGAGCGCCCGGTAGACGGCCTCGGCGTCGAGCTCCTCCTGCCGGACGGCCTTCCACCGCTCGATCGTCTCCGGGGCGACCGCCCGTCCGGTCGTCGTCGCCACGCTCAGTGCTCCCGGAGCCCTTGCGCCCGCTGCTCGGCGGCGAGGCGCTCCTCGGCCTCGGCCTCCTCGCGGAACAGGCGGGCGAGCAGCCAGATGATCGCGGCGAAGAACACGAGCGCCTGCTCCGTGGACATCAGGATCCCGCCGAGGTTCTGGTCCTGCTCGGCCGACATCCCCCAGAGCCGCTCGGGCAGGGAGGCGTAGTAGTCGTAGATCGGCGGCGAGAACGTGAGCGCGAGGCCGAGGAACGCCGAGCCGAAGAACGCCGCGAGCACGTACGCGATCCGGCCGAGCGTCGGGACGCGATGCGGCACGTCGCAGAGCAGGGGCCACCAGAACAGCAGGCCGATCGCGATCAGGAACGCGTGCTCGGCCGCGAGCAGCACCGTGTTCCGGACGAGCGCGTCGTAGACCGCGCCGAGGTGCACGACGTACCAGCCGACGAGCCAGACGGGAAGCGCGATCTGGGGGCGCGTGACCCACGCGAACCAGGCGCCGCCGCGGGCGGCGATCCTCTCCCGCATCGCAGGGGTGAGGCCGATCAGGAGGAGCGGCGGCGCCCAGTCGGAGATCATCACGTTCTGGAGCAGGTGGAAGAGGACGAGGTAGTGGATCGCGATCGTCCCGAGCGGCGAGTTCAGCGCGACGACGACGAGCGCGACACCCGCGCCGAAGCACCACGCCCGCCAGGCCGGCCCGGGCGCGCGGCGCCACGCCCGCACGTAGAGGACGACCGCCGCGCCTGCCGCGACGACGAACAGCGGCTCGAAGGTGAACGACCCGGGGGAGGGCATCAGACCGGCTCGGGCGCCGCACGCGGGGCGGCTGCCTCTCGCGTGCGCCGCGCCGCGAGCAGGAGGAGAACCAGGGCCGTGCCGAGCGTCACCGCCTGCTCGGCCATCATCACGACGCCGGCGAGCTTCTGGTCGGCCAGCGGCGACAGCCCGAAGAGCCGCTCGGGCTGCTCCGTGTAGACGTCGTAGTAGGGGTGGAACGAGAAGACGAAGACGTATGCCAGCAGCTGGCCCATCCAGAGCATCAGCGCGGCCAGCCCGATGCGCCCGTTGACGCTCAGGCGCCCGTGACCGGCCGGGTCGATCAGCAGCGTCCAGACGAGCGCTCCCACGACGACGAACGAGAGGTGCTCCACGGAGTGGAGCAGCGGATGGTGCAGCGCCGCGTCGTACAGCACGGGGACGTGCCACGCGACGAGGACGCCGATCCACAGCGCGACCGCGATGCGCGGCCGGAGGAGGAACGACAGAGCGCCGCGCAGGGCCCGCCGTCGTGCGAGGGCCGCGAGGAGGTCGCGGGGGAGGAAGAACATCGACAGCGGGCCGCGGACGGCGACCAGCGCGAGCGCCACGCCGAGGTCGGCGATCAGCACGTGCTGGAGCATGTGCGCGGACTGGAGGTACTCCTCGGCGACCGCGTCGAGCGGCGAGGCGATCCCGAGGACGACGACGGCGACCCCCGCGAGGAAGATCGGCCAGCGCGACCACGGCGCGAGCTCGGGGCGTCTCCGGTGGAGGCGCCGCCAGCCCTGCGCGAAGAACGCCACCGCGACGACCGCTCCCGCGAGCACGAGCGGATCGAGGGACCACGCCTTCCAGAGGTCCTCCGGCGCGGTCGTCGCGAGCGGGATCACGACGTCCACGGTAGCCCGATTTCAGGTGCGCGGCGGAGCCGCCCAGACGCCGTCCTCGAGCGTCGCAGGATCCGGGGCGGGGGAGCGCTCCGCCTCGGCGAGCGCGGCTGCCACGTCCTCGGCGGCGTGCCGCCGCAGCCCGTCGAGGCGGTCCTCGGCGACACCGTCGTGCCGGAGCCGCTCGGTCAGACGGTCGATCGGGTCGCGCGTCGCATATGCGCGGCGAAGCTCGTCCGGGACGTACCGGGCGTCGTCGTGCGCGGCGTGCCCGTGGAGACGCAGCGTGACCGCCTCGACGGCCTGCGGGCCGGCCCCGGAGCGGGCGTGCTCGACCGCGGTGGAGACGGCCCGGTACGTCGCCACGGCGTCGGTGCCGTCGACCGTCTCGCAGGGAATCGACCAGCCACCGCGGATCCGCTCGGCGAGGACCGGATTCGCCGTCTGGCGCGAGAGCGGCGTCGAGTACGAGAACTGATTGCGCTGGAGGACGAAGACGGCAGGCACCTTCCATACCGACGCGAGCCCGAGCGCCTCGTGCGTGTCGCCGACGGAGAAGGCTCCCTCACCGAGAAACGTCAGCGCGACCCGCGCCTCGTCCCGCCGGCGGAAGGCGAGCGCGGCGCCGACCGTCACGGACGCCAGGTCGCCGAGCATCGACACGAGCGGGAAGACGCCCCGCTCGGGCACGCCGAAGTGCATGTTCCCGTCGCGCCCGCGGGTGGGCGAGTCGGCGCGGCCGAGGAAGTTCCGGAACGCGTCCGCCACGGTGACGCCCCGGGCGAAGTGCGCGGCGAGCTCGCGGTTCAGCGGGCAGATCACGTCGTCGGGGCCGAGCGCGAGACCTGCCGCCGCGGCGACCGCCTCCTGGCCCCGGCCGTCGTAGAACGACCCGGCGATCCGCCCCTGGCGGTACAGCACGAGCGCCCGCTCCTCGAACAGCCGCTGGAGGAGCACGAGCCGATAGAGGGCCAGGCGGGTCGGGACGTCGACCGACGCGACGTCGAGGCACGGCTCAGTAGGCAAGGAGGCGCTCGAGCTCGGCGGCCGTCGACTCGACCGAGGGCAGGTAGGCGTCCTCGAGCTCGGGCGCGAACGGCACCGGCGTGTCCGGAGGGGCATGGAGCGCCGGGGGCGCGTCCAGGTGCTCGAACGCGTGGCGGGAGACGAGGGAGAGGACGTGGCCCGCCGTGCCGGTCGACCTGGCGGCCTCCTGGAGGACGAGGAGCCGGGAGGTCTTCTCGACCGAGCCGAGCACCGCCGGCGCATCGAGGGGCCAGACCGTGCGGAGATCGAGCACCTCGACGTCCGCGCCGAGCCGCTCGACCGCGGCGACGGCGGTCGAGACGCCCGAGCCGTACGTGACGACGGTCGCGTCGCACCCCTCCCGGACGACGGCGGCGGTGCAGAGGGGTGTCCTGGTCCCGGGGGGCGGCGGGATACCCCGCAGCCGGCGGTAGAGACCCTTGTGCTCGAACACGAGCACGGGGTCGGGGTCGTCGATCGCGGCGCGGACGAGGCCGTACGCGTCCTCCACCGTCCCCGGGCACACGACCTTGAGCCCGGGCTGGCCGACGAACCAGCCTTCCGGCGACCCGGCGTGGAAGGGGCCGCCGCGCACGCCCCCGCCCGTCGGCATCCGGATCACGAGCGGCAATGCCTGCCCGGACCGCCAGTGCGTCTTCGCGGCGACGGTGACGATGACGTCGAACGGGCACGTCACGAAGTCCGCGAACTGGAGCTCGACGACGGGGCGCTCGCCCATCCACGCTGCGCCCACCGCCGCGCCGACGAATCCCTCCTCCGCGATCGGCGTGTCGAGCACGCGGTCCTCCCCGAACTCGTCGACGAGCCCCGCGGTGACGCCGAACGCGCCACCGAACGCGCCGATGTCCTCGCCGAGCAGGAAGACGCGGTCGTCGTCGCGCATCGCGTCGACCAGAGCCGAGCGGATCGCCTCGAGGTAGGTGATCTCCGCCGCATCGGCAGGCGGGGCGTCGCCCGTCATGCGGGCTCAGGCCCCGGCGCGGCCGCGAGGCGCCGCGTTGCCGCGGGCGGTCACGTCACTTCTCGACGTGGAGGGAGCCTCCGAGGTCGCCGAGCACGAGATCGCGGTCGCGGTCCGGGATGTGGTCGAGCGGCACCGGCCCGAGCGCCTCGACGAACGTGACACCCCCTGCCGAGTGGAGCTCGTGCTCCACCCCGCGGTTCACGACGCACACGTCGCCGGCGCCCAGCTCGCGCGTCTCGTCGCCGATCGTCATCGCCACGGAGCCGTCGAGGATCAGCATCACCTGCTCCGTGTGCTCGTGGCTGTGGCGCGCGACGGTCGTCCCGGCCGCGTACGTGACGTGCCCGAGGAACACCTGGTCGCCGGCGACGGCCTTGAGCCCCACGCCCGGGAAGAGGGGGTAGGGCTCGCGGTCGTCGAACGTCCCGAACGGCGTGTCCGCCACTACGCGGGGACCTCGAAGGCGATCCCGCCCTGGGCGACGGCGTTCACGGACAGGTCGGCGTCGAACACGACCTTCTTCCCGTCGCGCACCGGTGCGGCCTTCGCCTCGAGGGCGCGGAGCACCTTCTCCGGCGTGATCGGCAGCTCGGTCACCCACACGCCCACGGCGTCGTAGACGGCGGCGGCGATCGCCGGAGGCTGCGCGTTGTTCGCCATCTCGCCGATCCCCTTCGCCCCGTACGGGCCGTCGGCGGACGGGTTCTCGATGATGATCGTGTCGATCTGCGGCAGGTCCTCGAACCCCGGCGCGAGGTACGAGCCGAACTGGCCGCCGCGGTGCTCGGCGGACGGGTAGTACGGGTAGCAGTTCTCGAGCACGCCGAGCCCGAGGCCCTGCACGGCACCGCCTTCGATCTGGCCTTCCACGAGCGTGGGGTTGATCGCGCGGCCGACGTCGTACACCTGCACGAGCCGGGTGACCTGGACGACGCCCGTCTCGTCGTCGACCTCGACCTCCGCCGCGCACGCCGCGTAGGAGATCGCGGAGTGGGGCGGGAGGTCGACCTCGCCCGTCTCCGGGTCGACGATCGAGGCGTACTCCTTGAGCTGGGCGCCGGTGCCGGTGATCAGCTCGCCGTACGTCCACGTCGCCGCCGCGGCCACGTCGGGAACCGCGATCTTCTTCTGCGGGGCGCCCTTGGCGAGCACCTCGCCGTCGACGATCTCGAGGTCGGAGGGGTCGATCTCGAGCTCCTTGCCGGCGATGTCGAGGATCCGCTCCCGGACGCGCTCGGCCGCCTTCTCGACGGCCTTCCCGGCGACGAACGTCGCCCGCGACGCGAAGGTGCCGGTGCACACCGGCGACGAGTCGGTGTTCGAGTTGTCGTAGGTGATCCAGTCGTAGGGGACGCCGATCGTCTCGGCGACGATCTGCGACTGGATCGTCTTGGAGCCGTTGCCGATGTCGGAGGTGCCCGCGAAGACGTCGACGCGCCCGTCGGGCTTGACCTTGATCCACGCCTGCGACGGGTCGCCGTTCTGGTTCATCCCCGTCGGGTACTCGATCGCCGCGATCCCGCGGCCTGAATGCTTCGACATGGTCAGTGGTCCTCCGGGTCGGCGATCTGCGAGACGAGGTGCTCGGGCAGGAGGTCTCCCTCGCGCGGGTCGCGGGTCATCGCCGCGTACTCCGGCCGGAGCGTGACGTCCATGCCCCCCGCGAGCGCCTTCACGACCGACACCGTCGACGGGTCGGTGTAGACGATCCGGTTCGGCGACGTGTCGCCGACCCGGTTCGCGTTCTTGAGCCGCACCTCGTACGGGTCGAGGCCGAGCACGTCCGCGATCCGGCTCATGTGGGTCTCGGTCGCGAACGAGACCGACGTGACGCCGAAGCCGCGCATCGCGGTCGTCGGCACGCGGTTCGTGAAGACGACGTATCCGTCGAACGAGAGGTTCGGGATCGTGTACGCGCCCGTGTGGTGGAACGAGTGCTTCGTGAGCCCGTACGGCGAGAACCGTGCATAGGCCCCCGAGTCGTGCAGCGTGAGCATCTTGCGGCCGAGGATCCACCCGTCCTTCGTGACCGCGTCCGCGATCTCCATGTGCCACGGGGCCCGCGTCGACGAGCAGAGAAACTCCTCCTCGCGCGTCCAGCGCCACTTCACCGGGCGTCCCGACTTCTGCGCGAGGAGCGCGCACATCGTCTCGCTCGCGGTGTCGACCTTGCCGCCGAAGCCGCCTCCGACGGTGCCGCCGACCACCTTGAGCTTGTTGAGCGGCACCTGCAGGTGCGCCGCGACGACGCCCATCGAGAAGTAGAGCGCCTGGGTGCACGAGTAGATCGTCAGGCGGCCGCTCGCCTCGGGGACGACGAGCGCGACCTGCGTCTCGAGCGGCACGTGCTCGATCGCGGCGGGCCGGTACACGCCCTGGACGATCACGTCCGCCTTGTCGAACGCGTCCTCGATCGACCCCTTGCGGATCTGGCGCCGATCCATCTCGCCCTCGAAGTGCGTGTACCAGTTGCCCCATTGGTGCACCTTCGGCGCGTCTGCGTCGAAGGCCCGTCGGACGTCGAAGAGAGGCGTTCGCTCGTCGAACTCGATCTCGATCGCCTCGACCGCGGCCATCGCGGTGTCCTCGTCGTCGGCGGCGACGACGGCGATCGGCTGGCCCTTGTAGCGCACCTCGTCCTTCGCGAGGAGCGGCTCGTCGGCCGGGATGCCGAGCGCCGAGAGGTGCCCGTACTCGAGCAGGGGGACGTCGGCGTGGGTGATCACCGCGTGGACGCCGGGCATCGCCTCTGCCTTCGACACGTCCAACGACGTGATCGCCGCGCTGTGGAGCGGGGAGCGAAGGGCCTTCGCCCAGAGCATCCCGGACACGCGGACGTCGTCCACGTAGGTCGTGCGCCCGGTGACGTGCTCGATCCCGTCGTAGCGTGGAAGCCGTGCGCCGACAGCCTTCAAGACACACCTCCCAGGTTGGTCATGCCCGCGCCCGGCGCGGTGACGGTCATGTCGAACGAGTCGCCGCGGGCGACCGCGGCGACCGCGTCGATGATCTTCACGTACCCGGTGCAGCGGCAGACGTGGCCGGCCAGCGCCTCCTGGATCGCCTCGCGGTCGTCGGTGCCGCCGCGCTTCAGGTACGCCTCCGCGGCGAGCATCATCCCGGACGTGCAGAAGCCGCACTGCGCCGCGTAATGGTGGGTGAACGCCTGCTGGAGGGGTGAGAGCGCCTCGGGCGGGCCGAGCCCCTCCACCGTGGTCACGCTGGCGCCCTCCACGGCGCCGACGGGCGTGAGACAGGCGCGTTGCGGCTCGCCGTCGACGAGGACGGTGCAGGCGCCGCAGCCGCCCTGCTCGCAGCCCGCCTTGGGGCTGGTCACGCCGAGCTCCTCGCGCAGGACGTCGAGCAGCGTCACGAGTGGGCCGCTCTCGACGTCGTGCGTGGTCCCGTTGACCGTGAGATTCATACAGCCTCCTCGAGCTCGGTGAGGACACGGCGGACCAGCACCGGAAGGGTCCGCTCGCGGTACCAGGCAGACGCGAGCGCGTCGTCGCCGAGGCTGACGTCGCCGACCGCGGCGGCCCCGGCCCGTTCGGGATCGGACGCTGCGGACTCGGCCGAGCGGAGGCGTGTCCCGAATCCCGCGAGCCCGGTTGCGGCGAGGCGCGTCTCCCCGGCTGCCGTCCGCACGCCGGTCACCGCGAGCACCGTGTACTCGTGCGTGTGCGGGTAGTCGATCGCGGCGAACGCCGAAGCCGCCGGCTTCTCGAAGGTGACGTCGAGCAGGAGGCGGCCGGCACGGTGGGCGAGAAAGGCCTCGAGCGGCTCCGTCGTCTCACCGTCGGCTCCGACGGACCGCGCCCGCGCGTCGAGTGCGAGCAGCGGGCCCTGCAGATCGCCACGCGGTGCGTCGTGACCCTCGCCTGCGCAGACGTTGCCGCCGACTGTCGCCTGCCGCCGGATCTCGTAGTCGGCGACGTTGAGCGCGCACTGTGCGAGCGCCTTCACGTCCTGCGCCAGCTCGGCGAGCCGCGCGACCGGCAGCCCCGCGCCCAGGGTCACGGTCGTACCCGAGACGTCGAGCGTGTCGAGGCCGGCGCGGGAGAGCACCAGCGCCTTCTCGGGCGCGAGGCGCCCGTATGTGATCTCGGGCACGACGATCGTCCCACCTCCGACCACGGTCACGCCCGATCCGTCGCCGAACTGTGCGACCGCCTCGTCGGCCGAGGTCGGGAACAGGACCTCAGTGGCTTGCGTCATGGACCTTCCTTCGGTCGTTGGTCAGCGTGCCGAGTCTAACGCGGGTGGCACGGCTGACAATCGATTATCGGTTCCTTTGCCGGACGAGCGCTACGACTGCTGCTTGCCTGCGATGCCCCAGTGCCGCGGATCGACTCCCTGGATCACGACCTGGATGTGCGCCGGGTCGGCGCCGGACGTGTCCGCGAGCGCCTTTGTGAGTGCCTCGATCATCTTCGGCACGGACTCCTCCGTGACGCGGCGGTCGTAGAGCTTCACCTCGATCATCGGCATTGCGCGTCTCCCCTTCTCGTCTGCGGGTGGTCGAGCCCGAGTCTTGCAGGACCGCCTCGCATGCCGCGAGCGACGCGTCAGGCGACGGGCGCGGTCACGGCGGCGGCGATCGCGTCGCGCCCGCCGGAGTCGAGCGCGCGGCGGGCGGCGGCGCGTCCGGCCTCGATCGCGCGGTCGAGCGACCGGAAGTCCCGCAGGGCGATGTCCCGAGCATCGGGTGTGATCACGAGCAGCGCCAGGTCTCGGTTTCGCTCCGCGCGCTCGACGCTGCCGAGGACGGTCGCGCGCGACAGCGTCTCCATGATCGACGGGAGCGACGGCTCGTCGTCGGCGGAGGGCTCGAGGCGCCGCACGACGTCGACGGCCACGATCGGCCCTTCGGCCGTATCCGCCATGGCGTCGATCGGAAGGTTGTTGAGGACGCCGCCGTCGACGAGCAGCCGGCCGCTGCGGGAGAGCGGCGGGACGAGGCCGGGTATCGACATGCTGGCGCCGACGGCCTCGATCACGCTGCCGCGCCGGTGGACGACGAGACGGCTCGAGACGAGGTCGGCGCTGACCGTGAAGAGCGGCTTCGCCAGCTCCTCGATCGTCAGCTCGCCGAAGAGCCGGTCGAGCATCCGCCCGGCCTTGCGCGAGCGGATCAGGGCGACGCGCGGGATCGTGTAGTCGTTGAACGGCGAGCGGCGCACGAGCTCGTCGTGGCACCGGTCGCGGATGTCGTGTGCGCTCCACCCCGCGGCGGCCATCGCCGCGATGAACGACCCCATCGAGCAGCCGCCGTAGCGGTCGACCTCGATCCCGTCCGCCTCGATCTCGGCGAGCGCGCCGATGTGCGCGAAGCCTCGCGCGCCGCCGCCGGAGAGGACGACCCCGAGCGCGCGGCCGACGAGCCGCCGCGCGAGCCGTCCCGCGCCGGGATCGCCGGGCTCGGTTGTCGCGAGGCGGTGGTGGGCGCGCGGCTCGACGGCGTCGAGCAGCCCACGGAGGGCTGCGCCGGGCGACGGGCCGAGGATCACGAGGTCCGCGTCCGGGGCGGGGGAGGCCGGCGCCGGGCTCGCCGCCCTCGCGACGAGCAGCATCCGGTCGGCCTGGCGCGCGCAGAGGTCGCTCCACACGCCCGCCCCGGCCTCGTCCACGAGGAGCACGTGCGCGTTCTCGTCCTCGGCGCGCTCGACCGCGTCCGTCCCGGCCGCATCCGCCCCGAGCACCGCGACCGACCCGTACGGCGCGAGCGCCTGGGCGAGCGAGGACGCGACGGCGGCCAGCGGGACGCCGGGGTCGAGCCGCCGCAGCGCGAGGAGCGCGGGTCGGGAGGGGCGCGCGGAGAGGCCGCCGCTCGCCTGGAGCTGTGCTGCGAGCTCGCGCGCGACGGCGGCGGCGAAGCGAGAGTCGCGCTCCATCAGCTCGACGAACCGGTCGCGCCCGACCTGCAACACCGTCGAGTCGCGCGTCGCCTGGACCGAGGCGGAGCGCGGCGCTCCCGTCAAGAGCGCGAGCTCCCCGATGGACGCGCCGGGGCCGAGCACCCGGAGCGTCCGCTCGTCGCCGTCCGCGTCCGCGACGGCCCGGAGCCGCCCGCGGAGCACGACGAACAGGTCGTCGGCCTCGTCGCCCTCGCGGATGACCCACTCGCCCGCGAGCACGCGTCGGGGGAAGGCCTCGGCTGCGAGCGCCTCGAGCGCCTCTGCGTCCGCGCCGGCGAGCAGCGGGACCCCGGCGAGCGTCGCCGCCGACACGCCGGTCGCGCTCATCCGCCCGCCGTCTGCATGCGCCGATCGTACGCCCCTCCGGCGGGCATGTCGCGCTCACGCAGATCCCCCGGGCGCCACGCAGCCCGCCACAGCAGACGGGCCGATTTCGACGTCTCATTCGAGTGGAGACGATCGCGATGGGGTCTGAAGACATGCGGCACGTGCCGCCCGACGAGCTGCGCCTGCGGCAGGAGCGAGAGCTCGCCGCGGGCTTCGCGCTCGCGTCGATGGAGCACGCTCTCGCACGCGAGGCCTTCCACGTCGGCGTCGCGCTTCGCGAGGCGGGCGTCGAGCTCGACGCCCGCACGTTCGTCGCGCTGCGGATCCTCGAGGTATGCGTGGACCAGCTCATCGACCCGTCGCATGCCTTCGCCGAGCTCGTCGGGAACGGCTCGCTCGAGCGGTCGGTGGAGCTCGCGACGCAGCTCCTCGACCGCGACGCAGCCTGACCGCACGTCGTCGGGCTACGCTCCGTGCGTGGAGTTCACGACGATCGACGAGCTCGAGGCAGGCGCTTCGGCGGGCCGACTACCTGCCGGACCGCGGGCTCTCGACGGCGCTCTACCTCGCGCTCGCGCTCGTCGAAGCCGGTGCTGCTCGAGGGCGAGGCGGGCGTCGGGAAGACCGAGGCGGCGAAGGCGCTCGCGACCGTCCTCGACGCGCGGCTGATCCGGCTCCAGTGCTACGAGGGGCTCGACGTCGCGCACGCCGTCTACGAGTGGAACTACCCGCGCCAGCTGCTGCACATCCGCGCCGCGCAGGAGGGCACGCTGCGCGAGGAGGAGCTCTTCGGCCCCGAGTACCTGATCCGGCGACCCGCTGCTCGAGGCGATCGACTCCGACGGGCCCGTCGTGCTGCTGATCGACGAGATCGACCGCGCCGACGAGGAGTTCGAGGCGTTCCTGCTCGAGGTGCTCTCGGACTTCCAGATCACGATCCCGGAGCTCGGGACGATCGCGGCGCGCCGCAGGCCGGCGGTGATCCTCACGTCCAACCGAACGCGGGAGCTCCACGACGCGCTCAAGCGGCGCGCGCTCTTCCACTGGATCGGCCATCCGTCGATCGACCGCGAGATCGCGATCGTCACGCCTGCGCGTGCCCGGGCATCTCCGAGCGCCTCGCGTCCGAGGCGGCCGCGTTCGTGCGCGAGCTCCGCGGGCCTCGACCTCGCCAAGCCGCCCGGCGTCGCCGAGACGATCGACTGGGCGATGGCGCTCAACGCGCTCGGCCGCAAGGAGATCGACGCCGAGGTGGTGCAGCAGACCCTCGGCTCGGTGCTCAAGTACCGCGAGGACATCGACGCCGTGCAGGACGAGACGCTCTCGCGCCTCGTCGAGGCAGCGCCCGGGCGACGGCGGCGTCGGTAGGCATGGCGACCGGGAGACGCCATCGTGGGGCACGTCGTCACGTTCGGCCGGGTCCTGCACGAGGTGGGGCTCGAGGTCGGGCCGGGCCGCGTCGCGGACGCGCTGCGCGGCACTCGACGTCGGTCGACCTGGCACGCCAGGAGGACGTCTACTTCTCTCTCCGCCAGACGCTCGTCTCGCGCCACGACGAGCTCGACCTGTTCGACCGCGCCTTCAGCGCCTGGTTCCTCCGCGCGCCGGTCGCTGCCGCCCGTGCGCACGCGGTCGGCGTCGCGAGCGCGGAGACGCGCGTCGGCGAGGCGCCCGTCCGACAGGTTGCGCGCGCGGCGACGCGGACGACGACGGCGAGCAGGGCGATCCGCTCGAGCTCGGCGCGTCCGGTCAGGAGCTGCTGCGCGACAAGGACTTCGCGGAGCTGACGGGCGACGAGCTGCGGCGGCTCCGCGAGCTGATCGCGCGGATCGCCCGATCGCGGCCCCGCGCGCCTTTCCCGCCGCCGGACCGCCGACGCGCGCGGCGACCGGCTCGACGTGCGGCGGATGATCCGCCGCTCGCTGCGCGCGGGCGGCGATCCGCTCGACCGCCCGCTCCGGGCCCGGAAGGACGTTCCGCGCAAGCTCGTCGTCCTCTGCGACGTGTCGGGCTCGATGGACAGCTACGCGCGGGCGCTGCTCCTGTTCCTCCACGCGGTGGTCGGGCACCGGGCGCGGGGTCGAGGCGTTCGCGTTCGGCACCCGCCTCTCGCGGCTGACCGCCGACCTCGAGACGCGCGACCCGGACGCCGCGCTCGCGACGCTGCACCGAGGCGGTCGTCGACTGGGGCAGCGGGACGCGCATCGGGGCCTCGCTCCAGCGAGTTCAACGAGGTCTACGGCAGGCGCGCGCTGTCGCGCGGCGCGATCGTCCTGATCGTCTCCGACGGCTGGGAGCGCGAGGATCCGGAGCTCGTCGGCCGCGAGATGGCGAAGCTCGCGCGCGCCGCATACGCGGTCGTGTGGGTCAACCCGCTCAAGGGCAACCCGCAGTACCAGCCGCTCGCCGGCGGCATGCGCGCGGCGCTGCCATACGTCGACCGGTTCCTGCCCGGCCATAATCTGAGAAGTCTCGAGGAGCTGGCGGCCGTGCTCGCCGGCATCGAAAGGAGGCACGCAGCGTGAAGGAGATCCTGCCCGAGGTCGAGGCCTGGCGCGAGGCCGGCGAGAAGGTGGTCGTCGCGACCGTCGTCGCGACCCGGCGCTCGGCGCCGCGGCCGGTCGGGCACGAGCCTGGCCGTGTCGGAGTCGGGGAAGATGTGCGGCTCCGTCTCCGGCGGCTGCGTCGAGACGCGACGTCTACGAGAACGCGATGGAGGTGATGCGCACGGGCGAGCCGAAGCTGCTGAGCTACGGCATCACCGACGATCTGGCCTGGAGCGTGGGGCTGCCGTGCGGCGGCGAGATCGACGTCTTCGTGGAGACGGTCGAGTGAGCCTCGCTGCGCCGGCTCGTCGGAGCTGCGCGACTCGGGCGGCCGCGCCGTGCTCTTCACCGTCGTCGAGGGCGACGGAGTCGGCTGCGAAGGCGCTCGTGCGTCGAGGGCGGCGAGACGATCGGCGACGGCGTCCCGGACGCGGCGCTCGCGCAGTTCGACGAGCTCGTCCGGCGCGGGCGCAGCAGGATCGTCGAGGCCGACGGCGCAAAGGTGTTCGCCGAGTGGTACGGCCCGCCGCCGCGCCTCTTCGTCTACGGCGCCGTCGACACGGCCGAAGCGCTCGCGCAGGGCGCCAAGCTGCTCGGCTGGACGGCGATCGTCGCGGACGCCCGCGCGACGTTCCTCACCCCGGAGCGGATCCCCTCGGCCGACCAGCTGATCCCGAAGTGGCCGGACGAGGCGATCGCCGAGATCGCCCCCGACCATCAGACCGCGATCGTCGTCCTCACCCACGACGACAAGTTCGACGAGCCCGCGCTCATCGCCGCGCTCGACGACCGAGGCGTTCTACATCGGCGCGCTCGGCTCGCGGCGCAACCAGGAGCGCCGCCGCGAGCGGCTGCTCGAGGCGGGCGTCAGCGAGGAGAAGCTCGCCCGGATCCAGGGCCCGTGCGGCCTCGACATCGGCGCCGACACGCAGGCGGAGACGGCGCTCTCGATCCTCGCGGAGGTCCTCGCCGTGCGCGCCCAGCGTCCGGGCGGCCCGTTGCGCGAGGCGAAGCAGCGCATCCACGTCGAGGTGGCGTAGCCCGAGTCTGAGATCCGCCAGCCGCCCGCGGCTCACCCGCCAGAGCTGGAACGGGAGGAGCGGCCAGAGCGCGAGCTCCCGCAGCGACGACCGCCGCGATCGCCCGGGCGGCGAGGCGGAGCCGACACGCACTCCGGTGTGCAGGAGGAGCCACCGGAGCGCGGCCCTTGCGCGCGCCGCGTGCCAGGACGACGTGACGACGACGACCTCGCGGGCGCCGACGCGGAGGACGTCGTTGAGGGCGTTCGCCATGTTCTCGACCGTGGTGCGCGCGTCGGGGTCGACCACCACCTCGCGTGCGCTGCCACGCCACGCGGCGCGCATCAGCTCCGCCTCGGAGGACGAGCCGGGTGACCGTGCCCAGCCGGAGAGCACCACCACGTCGTCGGCGGTGGCGACCTCCGCGGCGCGCTCGAGGCGGGCGGCGCAGACGGGGTGGAGGTCGCCGCTCCGCCCGTCCGAGTAGCCGAGCACGACGACCACGCGGGTGGGCGTCACGACCGGCGGTGCCGAAGCCAGCGGAAGAACAGGAGCGTGCCGACGACCGTCAGCACGAGCTTGACGGCCTTCTTGCCCTGGAGCTTGGACTCGCCGTGCTCACGCTCGCGCATGTGCACTGCGACCTCCTCGACGCGGAGCCCCGCCCGCCGCAGCCGGAGCAGCGCCTCCACCTCGGGGGCGCCGCTCGCATAGGGCGCGGCCATGACCGGCATCGCCTTGCGGTTCACGGCCGCCATCCCGCTCGTCGGGTCGCGGAACGGGCGTCCGAGCCGGACGTGCATCGCCTGCTGGAGAAGGCCGATCCCCAAGCGGCGCGCGGGTGACGGCTGGTAGCGGTCGGCTTCATACCCGTCTCCTTCCGCGAAGCGCGAGCCGACGGCGACGTCGCAGCGGTCGGCTTGCACGAGCTCGAGCAGCCGTCGGAGCTCGTCGACCGGGTGCTGCCCGTCCGCGTCGACCCGCCCGCAGTAGGCGTAGCCGCGGTCGAATGCCTCGCGGTACCCGGCGGCGATGCCGGCGCGGAGGCCGCGGTTCTCGCCGAACGAGACGACGATCGCGCCGCCCGCGGCCGCGACCGCGGCCGTCGCGTCGGTGGAGCCGTCGTCGATCACGAGCACGTCCGCGCCGGGAAGGCCCTCCCGGAGCTCCCCGAGCACGCCCGGCAGGCTGCGCTCCTCGTTCCACGCCGGGATGAAGACGACGGTGTCGTGGGCCGCCACGGTCGGAGACTACTGCCCCGATTTTCATCGGAGGGTTTGCGGCGCCGAAGGCGACGCCTTTAGGGATCTGCCCCGCCGGAGGCGGGGATCCGAGCGGTCTGCATCCGCTTCCGCGGGTGCAGACCTTGCGAACAAGGATATTGTCGGCGGCGACGACGCTGTCACGAAAGGAGAAACGCCGTGTCGGGTATCGACGCGAAGTCGGACGCGATCTTCGAGCTCGTCGACGAAGGGGCTCGCGGTCGACGCAGCTGGCGACGGGCTTCACCTTCACGGAGGGGCCGATCTGGCACCCCGCCGAGCAGGTCCTCTACTTCTCCGACATGCCGGGCGACGTGCGCCGCAAGGTGACGCTCGACGGCGAGGTCACCGAGGTGCGCCGCCCGTCGTTCAAGTGCAACGGGATGACGCTCGAGGCCAGCCTCGACCTGCTCGTCTGCGAGCACGTCACGAGCTCGCTCGTCCGCGAGCGCCGGGACGGGGTCACGGGAGACGCTCGCGTTCCACTACGAGGGCAAGTACCTGAACAGCCCCAACGACGTCTGCGTCCGCTCGGACGGGACGATCTACTTCTCCGACCCGTGGTACGGACGGTTCCCGGGATTCGGGATCGAGCGCGAGCGCGAGCTCGGCTGGCAGGGCGTGTTCCGCATCCCGCCGGGCGGCGGGCAGGACGAGCTCGATCTGGCCGTCGGCGCAGGACGAGTTCGACATGCCGAACGGGCTCTGCTTCTCGCCCGACGAGTCGCTGCTCTACATCAACGACACGCCGCGCGCGCACATCAAGGTGTTCGACGTCGGCGCGGACGGGTCGCTCTCCAACGGGCGGATGTTCTTCGAGGGCGTCGGCACCGGCGTGATCGAGGAGGGCATCCCGGACGGGATGAAGTGCGACGAGCGCGGCAACATCTGGGTCACCGGGCCGAAGGGCGTCTGGGTCATCTCGCCCGAGGGCGAGCACCTCGGCACCGTGCTCGTGCCCGAGAACGTCGGCAACCACTCGTGGGGCGGGCCCGACTGGCACACGCTGTTCATCCCGTCCTCGACGTCGGTGTACGCGATCCGGACCACGTCGGCCCGCGGCGCGAGCCGTACATGGGCTAGATGGCCGACCGGCAATTCGCGCGTCGACGAACCGATCAGCCATCGAGAGCGACACAGGAGGAGAGGAGATGCCCGACTACAGCCTGGACGCGTCCCGCTGCGTCCTGATCGTGCAGGACATGCAGAACGACGTGATCATCGACGGCGGCGCGTTCGCCGAGTCCGGCGCACCGCAGCACGCGAAGGACCAGAACGTCGTCGAGAACGTGAAGGAGCTCGCCGCGTTCTGCCGCGGCAAGGGGATCCCGGTGATCCACGTCTGGTACATCGTCGACGAGGGTGCGCCGGGCCTGAAGGTCAACGCGCCGCTGTTCGAGGGCGTCGCGGCGGGGGCGCTCGTCCGCGGGACGTGGGGTGCCGCGCCCGCCGACGGGCTCGAGGCTCAGGACGGCGACTTCGTCGTCGAGAAGATGCGGATGTCCGCATGGCAGGGGACGAAGCTCGAGAACGTCCTCGGCGGGCCTCGGTCGCGACACGATCATCGTCACCGGCGCCTGGACGAACATGTCGATCGAGCACACGTCCCGGACCGGCGCCGACAAGGGCTTCTTCATGGTCGTGCCCGAGGACGGCTGCTCGACGATGAACGCCGACTGGCACAACGCGTCGATCAACTTCGCCCTCCAGAACGTCTCCACGGTGACGAACTGCGCCGACGTCAAGGCGGCCCTCGGAGGCTGAGGAAGTACGGGCGACGGGGCCCGCGGCCGGAGCCGCGGGCACTCGCCGACCGTGCAGCGATGAAGACGCGGGCAGCGCTCTTCCACGCCGTCGGCGAGCCGCTCGAGGTCGTCGAGATCGACCTCGCCGAGCCCCGGCCCGCACGAGGTCGTCGTCCGCATGGCCGCGGTCGGGATCTGCGGCACCGACCTCCACCAGGTGAAGGGCGAGTTCCGCCGGCCGACGCCGATGGTGCTCGGGCACGAGGGCGCCGGCGTCGTCGAGGAGGTCGGTGACGCCGTCGACGCGGCGTGCGGCCCGGCGACGAGGTCGTCCTGTCGTGGGCCCCGTCGTGCGGCCGATGCGCCGGCTGCCTCCGCGGCCGCCCGGCGACGTGCCGCGTCGCTCAACACCGCGATCGCGAACGGCACGTCGCTCGACGGGACGACAGGCATGTCGTATCGGGGCGAGACGGTGTTCCGCGGCACCGCGACCGGCTGCCTCGCCGAGCGGGTCGTCGTGTCGGAGCAGGTCGCGCTCCCCCTCGGCGGTGCGGCATCCCCGCTCGAGCAGGCGGCACTCCTCGGCTGCGCGGTGCTGACGGGCGTGGGCGCGGTGCTCTTCGCGGCGCGGCGTGGCGCCGGGCGTCGTCGGTCCTCGTGATCGGTGCGGGCGGCGTCGGCCAGTTCGTCGTCCAGGGCGCGAGGATCGCCGGCGCGAGCGTGATCGTCGGCCTGCGACCCGGTCGAGCCTCGCCTCGAGGCCGCCCGGAGGGCCGGCGCGACGCACGTTGCGTCGCCGGACGACCTCGCGTGACGTCCTGCGTCACGTGCTGCCGGACGGCGCCGACTACGGGTTCGATGCGGTCGGCTACCCCTCGACGACGGCGACGGCCCTTCGCTTCACCCGCGAGCGGCGGCATGACCGTGATCGTCGGCCTGCCCGCCGCAGGGGCTGCGGCTCGACCTCGACCCGTTCGAGCTGATCCGGAAGGAGAAGCTCCTCACGGGGACGCTGTACGGATCGGAGGACCCCGCCGTCTCGCTGCCCGCGATGCTCGAGCACGTCCGTGCCGGCAGGCTCGATCTCGCGTCGTCGCTCGGCCCCTCGTTCTCCCTCGACCACGTGAACGACGCGGTCGAGGCGAGCCTCGCGGGCGAGGCCGGGCGCGTGCTCGTTCGTCCCTGACCAGGGCGCGCCCTACTCGGGACCGGACGTCTCCCCGCGCTCGTCGAGCGCCGCGGACAATGCGCCGACGACCTCCTCCTGGAGCCACGAGAGCCAGTGGTAGAGAGCGAGCCGCGGGGCCTCGGGATCGTCGCGATCGAGGGGGCGGTAGCTCTCCTCGGTCACGTCGAGCTGCGTCCCGAGCGCGAGGCGGAGGCTCTCGAGGGCGCCGAGCCACGTGCGCAGCTCCTCGTCGGTCAGCGACTCCTGCCGCGCGGTGCGCTCGAGCTCGGCGAGCGCCTCGAGCTTTCCGTCGAGCAGCGTGGCGCCGACGAGCCGTGCGTACTCGGCGTTGGCCGCGTCGTCGTCCGGGAACGCGGGAGGAAAAAGGCGGTACAGCGTCGGCTCGCCCGCGGCCAGCGCATCGCGAAGCTGCCCCGGCAGCGCCGCGAGGATGTCGCGCTCGTCGGCCGGAAGCCGCACGCGGTACGAGCCGTCCCGCTGCCGGTGGATGCCTCGCCGCATCCTCAGTCCTGCTGCATCGTCGCCCAGAGCCCGTGCGCATGGAGCCGCGAGACGTCGAGCTCCGCCTTCTCCCGCGTCCCCGACGAGACCGCCGCCTTGCCCTCGTGGTGCACCTGGAGCATGAGCCTGGTCGCCTTCGTGCGCGAGTAGCCGAAGAGCTGCTGGAGCACGAGCGTCACGTAGCTCATGAGGTTGATCGGGTCGTTCCAGACGATCACGACCCACGGCCGCTCGTCCAGGGGGACGTCGTCGATCGACGGCTCGCGCACCTCGACGGGGGCTTCGACCACCTGGCTCACACCGGCAGTGTGACCGACGCCGAAGGTGGGAGGCGGGGCCGGCGCTACTCGCCGTCGACAGCGCGGGTCGAGGGCTGCTCATCCTCGACGACCTGCTCACCCGGGACGTTCGACGAGTCGTCCGTCGGCTCCGGCTCGGGCTCCGACTGCGGTTGCGGCTCCCGGGAGTAGAAGCGCAGCCGCTCGACGATGTCCGGGATGGGCTCGACCGACGTCCCGTCGTCGGGGTCGTCGTCGTAGTCGTCGGGCTCCTCGCGCTTGAACAGCCTGCCGATGCCGGCGCCGCGACGCGCCTTCGCCTCTTCGCGCTGACGGCGACGCTCCTCCTCCTCGCGCTGCTTCGCCGCCTCGCGCTCCTCGGCCTGACGCCTGCGCTCGTCCTCCGCACGCTGCTCGGCCGCCGCCTTCTCGGCCTCGCGCGCGGCGACCTCCTGGCGCTTGCGCTGCTCGGCGTCGAGCTTCGCCTGGACCCGCTCCTCCTCGGCCCGCCGCTTGGCGGCTTCCTTCTCCTCGGCTTCGCGGCGCTTGGCCTCTTCCGCCTGCCGCTTCGCCGACTCCTTGGCCTCTGCCTCGAGCCGCTTGGCCTCCTCTCGGGCGGCAACCTCGTCGCGCTTTCGCTGCTCCTCTGCCGCCTTGGCCGCGCGGCGCTCCTCCTCCGCGCGCCGCTTGGCCAACTCCTTCTCCTCCTGCCGCCTCCGTCGTGCATCGCCACGCGATTCCTTCGGTCCCTCTGCCCCCGCATCGCCGAGCTCGAGCTCGGCGGCAGCCTCCGCCTCGACGACGAGCGCCGCGGCCGCAGTTTCGGCCTCTGCGCGGGCGCGGGCTTCGGCTTCCTCGGCCTCGCGGCGGGCGGCTTCCTCGGCCTCTGCGCGGGCGCGCTCTTCCTCCTCGATCCGTGCGCGCTCGGCGGCTTCTGCTTCGGCGGCGAGGCGTGCGGCTTCCTGGGCCTCTGCGCGGGCGCGGGCTTCGGCTTCCTCGGCCTCGCGGCGGGCGGCTTCCTCGGCCTCTGCGCGGGCGCGCTCTTCCTCCTCGATCCGTGCGCGCTCGGCGGCTTCTGCTTCGGCGGCGAGGCGTGCTGCTTCCTGGGCCTCGGCGCGGGCGCGGGCTTCGGCTTCCTCGGCCTCGCGGCGTGCGGCTTCCTCGGCCTCGCGCGGCGCGGGCTCGCTTCCTCGGCCTCGCGGCGTGCGCTTCCTCGGCCTCTGCGCGGGCGCGCTCTTCCTCCTCGATCCGTGCGCGCTCGGCGGCTTCCGCTTCGGCGGCGCGGCGTGCTGCTTCCTGGGCCTCGGCGCGGGCGCGGGCCTCGGCTTCCTCGGCCTCGCGGCGTGCGGCTTCCTCGGCCTCTGCGCGGGCGCGCTCTTCCTCCTCGATCCGTGCGCGCTCGGCGGCTTCCGCTTCGGCGGCGCGGCGTGCGGCTTCCTCGGCCTCGGCGCGGGCGCGGGCCTCGGCTTCCTCGGCCTCGCGGCGTGCGGCTTCCTCGGCCTCGGCGCGGGCGCGCTCTTCCTCCTTCGCCTCCTCCTCGATCCTCGCCTGCTCGACTGCGCCTGCGAGGGCGAGCGTGCGTGCCTCTGCCTCGAGCCTCGCGCGCTCGGCGACCGCCGCCTCGGCCCGGGCGCGCTCCTCCGCTTCGGCTCTCGAGCGTTCTGCCGCCGCCTCGGCCAGGGCGCGCGCGCGCTCGATCGCCGCGGCGGCCTCGGCGGCACGCGCGGCTGCGGGTTCGGTCTCGTCGCGCGTGAGCTCGGCCGCCTCGGCGGCGGGCTCGGCCACGTCGTCGGCCGGCGGCACGATCGAGAGAGCCGGGGAGGGCACCACGCCCAGCTGGTCGTGGAGTCGGCGGAGCTCGGTGCGACGGATCTTGCCGCTCGCGGTCTTCGGCAGCTCGTCGAGGAACGCGATCGAGCGCGGGTACTTGTACGGTGCGGTGACCGCCTTGACGTGCTCCTGGAGCTCGGTCGCCAGGCGGCCGGTCGGCTCCTGGCCCGGTCGGAGGACGACGAACGCCTTCACGATCTGGCCGCGATCCGTGTCGGGCACGCCCACCACAGCGCTCTCGGCGACCGCGGGATGCTCGAGGAGCGCGCTCTCCACCTCGAACGGACCGATGCGGTACGCGGACGAGACGATCACGTCGTCCGCGCGGCCGACGAACCAGAAGTACCCCTCCTCGTCCCGCGTGGCCCGGTCGCCCGTCAGGTACCAGTCGCCACGGAAGACCGCGTCGGTCTCCTCCGGTGCCTCCCAGTAGCCGGTGAAGAGCGTCGGCGGCCGGCCGATCAGCGCCAGGTCGCCCTCGACACCGGGCGGGCAGACGTGTCCCCAGCTCGTCGATCACGGCCACGTCGTGTCCCGGCGTCGGCTGCCCCATGGAGCCGGGGCGAAGCGGCGACGTGGGCGTGTTCGCGACGAGGAGCGAGTTCTCCGTCTGCCCGTACCCGTCGTAGACCGTGATCCCGAGCGCGTCCTGGAAGCGCGCGATCACCTCCGGGTTCAGCGGCTCGCCGGCGGACACGGCGTGACGGAGGCGCGGGAGGTGTGCGAGCGCGAGCGAGTCGAGCTTCGCGAGCATGCGGTACTCCGTCGGCGCCTGGCAGAGGATCGTGACACCGAGCCGCTGGATGAGCGACAGACGCTCCGCCGCGTCGAACGGGCCCTCGTGGAGCACGACCTCGGCCCCGTGCGACCACGGGCCGAGCGAGCGAGTTCCAGATCGCCTTCGCCCAGCCCGTCCCGGCCGTGCACCAGACGACGTCTCCCTCGTGCGCGTCGAGCCAGTGCGTCGCCTGCGCGCGCTGCGCCCAGGTGTACGCGTGGGTGTGGACGACGCCCTTCGGTTCCTTCGTCGTGCCGGACGTGTAGAGGATGAGCGCCGTCTCTCCCGCCATGGTGTCCTCGGTGGGAGCGACCGGCAGATAGCGGCGGAGCTCGTCGAGCGCCTCGTCGAGGTAGAGCACGGAGACGGACGCGCCGACCTGGTGCCGCATCTCCTCGATCTCGAGCTCGAGCGAGCGGTCGGCCACCACGAGCCGCGCTCCGGAGTCGCCGACGCGGAACGCGAGATCGCGTGCCCGGAGCATGTCGGGGCAGGGAACCGCCACGAGGCCGCTCTTGAGCGCGCCGAGCATCGCGCCGTGCCAGGCCGGGACCTTCCCGATCGCGAGCACCACGCGGTCGCCGCGGTCGAGGCGCGTGCGCAGGAGGTGCGCCCATCGCGCGGCGTCCCCCGCGAGCTCGTGGAACGTCCGGCGGTCGACGATGCCCTCGTGGTCGACGAACGTCAGCGCCGACCGGAGCGGGTCCGCCGCGTACGCCTCCACGACGTCGCGCGTGAAGTTGAAGCGCGCCGGGACATCCCACCCAGGGGGATAGGGCCCGGCGTGCGGGAGCTCTTCTTCCCTCGACTTTCGTCGCAGCAGCGCCATCTCAGCCCGGCTCACGCGTCACGCGGACGCGCTCTCCCATCGCTCCCGGTAGTCGTCCCGAACGGGCTGGAACACGTCGAGCACGAGTGCGCCCTCCGGGCCGCAGTACGCGGAGTGCTCGACGCCTCCCGGGAGGACATAGCCCTCCATCGGGCCGAGCTCGTGGGCCACACCGTCGACGACGAGCGCCTGCATGCCGCGCAGCACGAGCCCCAGCTGCTCGTGGGGATGGCTGTGGAGCGGGACCACCGCACCCGGCTCGAACTCGATCACGTTGAGCATCGCTCCGGCGCCGAACAGCGGTCGCCCGGTGACGCCGTCCGCGAGCTCGAACGGCCGGACGTCGTCGAAATGCACGAACACGGGTTCCAACGTCATGACTCTACTCCGCCTCTATGTCGGCAGCGCCGTGCCCGGGGTTGATGGAGGGCGACGGTCGCGCACCGGGTAAGGTCAGGGCCGTGGCGACGATCGCCCCGGAGCTCCTTCGCACGCAGGCGTTCGTGGACGGTCGCTGGGTCGATGCCGACGACGGCTCGACCTTCCCCGTCCTCAATCCGGCGACCGGCGAGACGATCGCCGAGGTGCCGAGGCTCGGTGCGGCAGAGACGCGGCGCGCGATCGAGGCCGCGGCGCGCGCGCTGCCCGCGTGGCGGGCCGAGAGCGCGAAGGAGCGCTCCCGCATCCTGCGTCCGGCTGGCGTCCGCGATGGCCGAGCGCGAGGACGAGCTGGCCGCGCTGATGGTGCGTCGAGCAGGGGAAGCCGCTCGCCGAGGCGAGGGCGGAGATCGCGTACGCGCTCTCCTTCTACGAGTGGTTCGCCGAGGAGGCGAAGCGACTGGACGGGACGATCATCCCGTCGCCCGTGGCACGACAAGCGCATCCTCGCCACGCGCGAGCCCGTCGGCGTGACCGCGGGCATCACGCCCTGGAACTTCCCCTCGGCGATGGTGACCCGGAAGTCCGCGCCGGCGCTCGCCGTCGGCTGCACGATGGTGCTGAAGCCCGCGGAGCAGACCCCGCTCTCTGCGCTCGCGATCGCGGCGCTCGCCGAGGAGGCCGGTGTCCCGGCCGGCGTCTTCTCCGTCGTGACCGGGGACGCCGAGGACGCCCCGGCGATCGGGGCCGAGATGACGTCCAACCCGCTCGTTCGCAAGCTGGGCTTCACCGGGTCGACCGAAGTCGGGAAGCTGTTGATGCGACAGTGCGCGGATCAGGTCAAGAAGGTCTCGCTGGAGCTCGGCGGCAATGCCCCCTTCATCGTCTTCGACGACGCCGACCTTGATATCGCGGTCACATCGGCGCATCGTCTGCAAGTTCCGGAACTCCGGGCAGACCTGCATCTCGGCGAACCGGATGCTCGTCCAGGACGGGATCTACGACGCGTTCCTCGAGCGCTTCACCGCCGCGGTCGAGGCGCTGAAGGTCGCCGACGGGTTCGCCGACGGCGTCCAGGTCGGCCCGCTCATCGACGAGCCCGCGCTCGACAAGGTGGAGGCGCCATGTCGCCGACGCGCTCGACGGCGGGGCGGAGCTCGTCACCGGAGGCGGGCGCATCGACGGCCAGTTCTTCCGTCCGTCGATCCTCACGGGCGTGGCCCCGGAGATGCGCATGAGCCGCGAGGAGACCTTCGGCCCGGTCGCCGCGATCGCCCGCTTCGCGACCGAGGACGAGGCGATCGCGATCGCCAATGCGACGCCGTACGGCCTCGCCGCCTACTACATGACCGGTGATCTCGCCCGCACGTGGCGCGTCGGCGAGGCGCTCGAGTACGGGATCGTCGGCGTCAACACCGGGCTCATCTCGACCGAGGTCGCTCCCTTCGGGGGCGTCAAGGAGTCGGGCATCGGCCGGGAGGGGTCGAGCTTCGGCGTCGACGACTGGACCGAGCTGAAGTACTGGGCCGTGGGCGGGATCGGCGGCGCACCCGGAGGGGGAGGCCGATGATCGTCGAGCAGCGCGACTACCACGTGCACACCGGGAAGCTGCCCGAGCTCGTACGGCTGTACGCCGACGAGGGCATCGCGATCCAGCGCGAGGTGCTCGGCGGGTTCATCGGGGCCTTCACGACCGACGTCGGCGCGCTCTCGACGTACACGTCGCTCTGGGGCTACGACGAGCTCACGCCGAGCGCGAGTCGCGGCGGGCAGCGCTCCAGGCGCGGGGCGACTGGCAGGAGTTCCTCGCGCGGATCCAGCCGCTCATCCACACGCAGCAGAATCGCATCCTCGTGCCGACATCCTTCTCCCCGATCGCGTAGAAGTCGTCCTCGTGGGTCAGCTCGACGGAAAGGTGGCGCTCGTCACGGGCGCCGCGCAGGGGATCGGACGGGCGATCGCGGACGGCCTGTCCGCCGACGGCGCGCGGATCGTCGTGGCCGACCTGCGAGGCGCCGAGGACGCAGCCGCGACCTATCCCGACGGCGTCGGGCTGACGGTCGACGTCGCAGACGAGGGCGCGGTGCGAGCGGATGGTCGAGGAGATCGCTCGACCGGTGCGGCGGGCTCGACGTGCTCGTCAACAACGCCGGCCTCTACGCCTCGCTCGCGATGCGGCCGTTCACCGAGATCCCCCTGGACGAATGGCGTCGTGTGATGGACGTCAACGTCGCCTCGATGTTCCTGACGTGCCGCGCCGCAGTCCCGGCGATGCGCCGGCGCGGCGGGGGGGCGATCGTCAACATCTCGTCGGGGACGCCGTTCCGGGGTGTTCCGTTCCTGCTCCACTACGTCACGAGCAAGGGCGCGATCGTCGCGTTCACCCGGGCGCTCGCGAGGGAGCTCGGCCGCGACGCGATTCGCGTCAACTGCGTCGCCCCGGGATTCACGATGTCGGACGGCGTGAAGGAGCATCCCGAGGTGATCGAGCAGCTCCGCGACGTCTCGGTCGCCGCCCGGACGATCCAGCGGGACCAGGTTCCGGACGACGTGGTCGGCGCCGTCACGTACCTTGCAGGCCCCTCCGCGTCGTTCGTCACCGGCCAGACGATCGTCATCGACGGAGGGCAGTACTTCCATTCGAGGCTCTCGCTCTACCGCTTCGAGACCGGCGTCCAGACGATCGGGGGCAATCGGGTCGTCTACGACCTCGCGAACGGTGTCGCGCGCTTCGGCGCGGCCGCGATCGACGGCCCGGCGCTCGTCTGGCAGCTCGACCACGACGAGTTCGACGCGGAAGGCGCCCTCGTCTCGCGCTTCGTCCAGCTCGACCCCTTTGCTCCGTGGGTCGTCCGGTGCGACCGCATCGACTTCCCGCTCGGCGGCATCGCCCGCCTGCACACGCACCCCGGGCCCGGGATCCGCTACCTGCTCCAGGGTGAGATCGAGATCGAGGTCGAGGGCCGCTCGACGTTCTACGGGACCGGCGGCGCCTGGTTCGAGAGCGGGCCCGACCCGGTGCTCGCGCGGGCGTCGGCGCACGTCGAGACGTCGTTCGTCCGGGTGCTCGTCCTTCCCGCCGAATGGGCGGGGAAGCGGACGATCCGGTACCTCGACCCGCCCGACGGCACCGAGACGGCGCAGACCGCGTCCGTCCTCCTCGAGCACGCGATCGCCCTCCCGCGGTGAGCCGCACCGGCGGTCGGATCCTCGTCGACCAGCTCGCGGTCCACGGCGTCGACCTCGTCTTCGGGGTGCCGGGGGAGAGCTACATCGACGCCCTCGACGCGCTGCGGGACAGCCCGGTGCGGTACGTCACGTGCCGGCACGAGGGTGGCGCCGCGACCATGGCCGAGGCGTACGGCAAGCTCACCGGCGAACCGGGGATCTGTTTCGTCACGAGGGGGCCGGGGGCGACGCATGCGTCGGTCGGCGTCCACACCGCCTACCAGGACGGGACGCCGCTCCTGCTCCTCGTCGGGCAGATACCGCGAGCGGACGCCGAGCGCGAGGCGTTCCAGGAGATCGACTACCGGCGCATGTTCGGGCCGCTCGCGAAGTGGGTCGCGCAGGTCGACCAGGTGGAGCGCATCCCGGAGCTGACCGCGCGGGCCTTTCGGGTCGCGACCTCCGGGCGCCCCGGGCCGGTCGTGCTGGCGCTCCCGGAGGACGTCCTGGCGGAGACCGCGGACGTGCCCGATGCGTCGCCGTACGCCGCGGCGCAGGCGGCCCCGGGAGCGGCCGAGCTCGCGCGAGCCCGGGCGCTGCTCGAGGGTGCGGAGCGACCGCTCGCGATCGTGGGCGGCCAGCCGTGGAGCGCGGGCACGGGCAGCGCGGTGGCCGCCTGGTGCGAGGCGGGCGGCATCCCGGTCGCGGCCGCCTGGCGCTGTCAGGACTACGTCGACAACGAGGCGTCGTGCTATGCCGGCCATCTGGGCCTCGGCGCCGATCCGGCGCTCCGCGAGCGCCTCCGGACGGCCGACGTGCTCCTGGTCGTCGGCGCCCGTCTCGGCGACATCGAGACCGGCGGGTACACGACCATCGTCCCGCCCGGGGGCGGACGCGCGCTGATCCACGTCCATCCCGACCCCGACGAGATCGGCAGGGTCTACGAGCCGGCGCTCGGGATCGTCGCCTCGGGCCCCCGGTTCGCCGACGCCCTACGGCAGCTCGAGCCGCTCGATCCGAGCGGACGGGTCGCCTCGATGGAGGAGGCGCACGGCGCGCACCTCGGGCACGCTGGACGCACGCCCGCTGCCCGGCGCCGTCGAGACCACCGGCGTGATGGCTGCGCTGCGCGCGCGACTCGGGCCGGACGCGATCCTGACGAGCGGCGCCGGCAACTTCACCGTCTGGGCGCACCGCTTCTACGTCTTCCGGCGGTATCGCACGCAGCTCGCGCCGCTGTCCGGGGCGATGGGCTACGGGCTTCCCGCCGCGATCGCCGCCAAGCTCGTCCACCCCGACCGGGACGTCGTGTGCATGGCGGGCGACGGCGACTTCCTGATGACGGCGCAGGAGCTCGCGACCGCGCGGCAGGAGGGGGCACCGATCGTCGTCCTCGTGGTCGACAACGGCATGTACGGGACGATCCGCATGCACCAGGAGCGTCGCTACCCCGGGCGTCCGAGCGGCACCGACCTCGAGAATCCCGATTTCGTCGCACTCGCGCGCGCGTTCGGCGCGTACGGGGAGCGCGTCGAGCGAACGGCCGACGTTCCCGCGGCGCTCGACCGGGCGCTCGGGGCGGGCAGCGCCGCCGTGCTCCACCTTCCCGTCGACCCCGAGGCGCTGACGCCCCGCCAGACGCTGTCGGAGATCCGCGCGGACGCAGGCGGCTGAGCGGCGCGCCCGCGCAGGACGACCGTGCGCCCGGCGGGCGCGGGCCGTAGGCTTGCGCGCCACACACCCACGAGCCGAGGAGGAACCCATGGCGAAGTCGTACGCCAGCACCGTGATCGACGCGTCCGCCGAGGACGTGTGGGCCCGGATCCGCGACTTCAACGGCCTTGCCACCTGGCACGGCGGCCTCGTCGCGACGAGCGAGATCGAGGACGGGAAGGCCGGAGACCAGGTCGGAGCGATACGGAGCTTCACGCTCACCGACGGCACCCACTTGCGAGAGCAGCTCCTCATGCACTCCGACCTCGACCGCTCGTACACGTACGACTTCCAGAAGACGCCCTTCGACGTCGACAACTACGAGGCGACGATCCGCGTCAGCCCGATCACGGACGGGGGCAAGGCATTCGTCGAATGGTGGACGACGTTCGACTGCGACCGGGACAAGCAGGAGCACTGGGTCGGGTTCTTCGCCAACGAGGTCTTCCAGGGCGGCCTCGACGCTCTGAAGTCCCACTTCGGCGGATAGCGGCGACCTGGACTCCCGGGGAGGCAAGGTCCAGGAAAAACGAGGTCTGTGCAGGTTGTTCTTCCCAAGGGCGCATTGCGCACGTACCATGCGGGACCCATGACGACGCGCGGCAGACATCTCCTCGTCCTCGCGACAGCCGCGGCGCTTGCCGCGGCTCTCGTCGCATCCGCGGCACCGGCGGCGTCCGGAGACACGGCGCGCGCCGCGGGCATCCAGCTCACGCTGCCGGACGGATGGTCGAAGGTCGCCCCGGCGAGCGACGCGCGGTCGGATCCGCGGACGCTCCTCGTGATCGGGACAGATGGGGTGCGCGCGGTGCCGACCGAGTGTCAGGTCGCGTCGTACCGGGTCCCGGCCGACGGGGCCGTGGTGGTCGTGATCGGCTGGAAGAACTCGATCGGCGTGAGCTTCCCGCCGCTCTCGGCCATGAAGCTCCGCCGCGGGACGTTCGAGTGCTTCGACGGACGCGGGGCGTTCGCGCGGGTCTCGCGGGGCGACCGCGACTTCCAGGTCAACGTTCTGGTCGGCGACCGGGCGAGCAGCGCCACCGCCGACGACGCCCTCGACACTGCCCGGTCGCTGGCGCTCGTGCCGCGCTCGTAGGTGCCGCTCCGTCGCGAGTACCGCGTCGCGGGCCAGGCCGAGCCGATCTCGCACTTCACCGACGCCGTCCAGGCGGGCGACCTCCTGTTCGTCAGCGGGGTCGTCCCCGTGGACGCCGAGCGCCGGCTCGTCGGCGGCAACGACGTCGTCGCCCAGGCGCGGGTGGTCTTTGCGAACATGCGCGACGTGCTCGCGTCGGCCGGCTGCACGTTCGCGGACGTGGTGAAGGTGACGGTGTTCCTCACCGACATCGACGACCGTCCGCTCGTGAACCCCGTGCGGCAGGAGGTCTTCGGCGCGACTCGGCCCGCGTCGACGCTCGTCGAGGTCTCCGCGCTCGTGATCCCCGGTGCCCGGATCGAAGTCGACGCCGTCGCACTGATCCCCTCGTGAGCGCCGCGGCCGACCCGCTCAATGCGATCATCACCTGGCTCGACGAGCCGCTGCGGCGGGCGGAGAGCGGGCCGCTCGCCGGGCGCACGCTGCTCGTCAAGGACCTGATCGACACCGAGGGGATCCGGACGACGTACGGCTCGCGCGTGTACGCCGACCACGTGCCCGACCGCAACGCGATCGTCGTCGACCGCGTGCTGGACGCGGGCGCCGCCGTCGTCGGCAAGGCGAACCTCGCCGAGTTCGCGTGGGGCGTGCTCGGCACGAACGAGTGGTACGGGACGGTGCACAACCCGGTCCGGCCGGGCCGGACGACGGGCGGCTCGTCGAGCGGGAACGCGGCGGCGATCGCCGGCGGGATGTGCGACCTCGGGATCGGCACCGACACCGGCTGCTCGATCCGCCTGCCCGCCGCGGCATGCGACATCGTCGGGCTCAAGACCCGGTGGGGGAACGTGCCGCTCGACGGGGTGTTCCCGCTCTGCCCCTCGTTCGACACCGTCGGCCCGCTCGGGCGTTCGGTCGCGGAGGTCGCCACGCTCTGGTCCGTTCTGTCGGGCCGGCAGCTCCCCGAGCCGGGCCTCGCCGGGCGCACGATCGGCCTCCTGCGGCGCGCGCCGAACCTCGCGGACGGACGCGAGACCGAGGCGAGCGACGACGCCGAGGCCTGGGTCGGACGCCTGGAGGCGCTCGGTGCCAAGGTCGTCGAGGCCGAGATGCCGGGACCGCCCGCCGACACCTGGCCGGTGTTCCTCCACGAGGCGGCTCGCTCGCACGCCGCGACGTTCCCGGGGCGCGCGACCGAGTACGGCCACGGCGTTCGCGCCAAGCTCGAGGCCGCGCACCGCGTCGATCCGGGCTCCGTCTTCGAGGGCTACCGGGCGCTCCTCGCCTGGCGGCGGCTCGTCCCCGAGGTCGACCTGTACGTGAGCCCGTGCGTCGCCGTCGACCTGCCGCACGAGGACGCGGACGAGCTCGACGTCCGGCTGCCGCTCTCCTCGTTCCTCCGCTGGGTCAACCTCCTCGGTTGGAGTGCCCTCGCGATCGGAAACCTCCAGCTCGTCGCGCCCATGGACGAGACCGTGCTCGCCGCGGGCCTCGCATGGGAGCGCGGCTAGCGACCCGTTCGCGACCGCCGCGGGCGCATCGTCGCGCGCCAACCTTCCCGGGCCGGCGGAGTCGGAGTAGCGAACAGGACGCACGGCCGCGAACCGGACGCCGCCGGAAACAATCGATAATCGGTGACAATCTTGAAAGCCTCAGAGGGAGTCGTTAGGCTCATCGCGGACGTGGGGCGCCGGGGATCCACAACGACCGCTGGGAGCAGTCCGGCCTCGAGCATGGTCGATACCGGGTGACCGAGCGGCTCCGCCACGTCCCGCTCTCACAGGCGATCCCTCTCCTCGCCGCCGCGGCGGCGATCGTGGTCGCGCTGCTCTACGTCGCCGTGATCGCGAATCCCTCGACCGGCGTCGGCGACAGCTGGCGGACGACGAACTTCGGGTCGGCGGTCGACAACCCGGGGGCCTTTCTCTTCACCCTGCTGGACGCGGTCACGTTCGCGGGGCTGCTCTTCATCGTCGCCAGCGGCTTCTCGCTGATCTTCGGGCTCATGCGAGTCGTCAACATGGCCCACGGCTCCTTCTACCTGCTCGGGGGCTACGTCGCCTACGAGATCCAGCAGTCGATGACGGGCGAGGGCTTCTCGGTGCAGTCGAGCGACGTCAACACGTGGGAATGGGTGTTGCCGCTCTTCGTCGCGATGGCTCTGATCGCGGTCTTCGGCCTCGCCGTCCAGCAGGTTCTCCTCCGCTGGAACCAGGGGCAGGACCTCCGGCAGGCGCTGATCACGATCGCCGTCTCGGTGATCGTCGCCGACCAGGTGATCGCCCACTTCCCCCGGCACGTGCCCGAGGGCACGAAGCCGTTCGGCGGGAACGCCGTGGGCATCGGCTGGCCGGGCTGGACCAACCGGCTGGTCGACTTCCACATCTGGGGCGTCCAGTACTCGCTCGCCCGCCTGGTCATGCTCGCGCTCGGTGCAGCGGTGGGGATCGCGCTCTGGCTCTGGCTCTACCGGACGAGGACGGGGATGGTCATCCGTGCGGGGGTCGACGATCGGCAGATGACCTCTGCCCTCGGGATCAACATCCAGTGGACCTTCGCGATCGCCTTCGCGGTCGGCGCGGCCCTGGTCGCTCTCGGCGCGACCGTCGGCACCTCGCAGGGGAACATCTCCCAGGGGCAGGACGGTGTGTGGCTGCTCAACTCGCTCGTCGTCGTGATCATCGGCGGCATGGGCTCGCTGCTCGGGGCGGTCGCGGGATCGTTGCTCTTCGGGCTCGTGACGGCGTTCTCGACCGCCTACCTGCCCGTGTCGGGGCCGGACTGCTGCACGCAGTACTCGCCCGTGCTCACGTTCGTGCTGATGGCGCTCGTGCTCGCGTTCCGGCCGCGTGGGCTGTTCGGGAGGGCGGAGTGAGCATCGAGCGGCGCAAGATGTTCGTCGAGCGCGGGATCGGGGGCGGCGTGCTCGTCTTCGTGCTGGTCGCGCCCCTGCTCGTCTCGGGCTTCTGGATGGACTCGATCCTCACCCAGACGTTCATCCTCGGCATCGGGGCGGCGAGCCTCGTGTTCCTCTCGGCATACGGCGGGATGATCTCCCTCGCGCAGGCGGGCCTGATGGGCATCGCCGGGTACGCGCTCGGCAACATGGTCACGGAGAGCGTCGGAGGGGGAGAGACGAAGGGGCTCCTCCTCGGATGGGACCCGACGCTGGCGGTCGTGCTCGCGATCCTGCTCACGGTCGGGGTCGGCATCGTGTTCGGCGCAGTCGCCTCCCGGAGCTTCGGGATCTACTTCCTCATGCTCACGCTGACCTACTCGGTGATCGCGTTCCTGTTCGTCAGTCAGGTGACGCAGGTCGGCGGGTTCTCGCCGATCGCGGGGATCGACCGCTACACGCCGGGGTTCGTCGGCGACGTCGTCAACGACCGCCAGCGGCTCTACTACATCTCGCTCGGCGTCGCGGTCGTCGTCTATGCGCTGATCCGGTACCTCGTGCGGACGCCGTTCGGGGTCGCGCTCGAGGGGATTCGCGACGAGCCCGTACGGATGGCGTCCCTCGGCTACAACGTCACGCTGCACCGCACGCTCGCGTTCGGGGTCGGGTCGCTGATCGCGGCGCTGGGGGGCGTGCTGTTCGCGTGGTGGTCGGGCCAGCTCTCGCCGTCGGACATCGGGCTCCAGGCGACGATCCAGCTTCTCGTGATCGCCGTGATCGGCGGGCTGACTCGGATCGAGGGCGCGTGGCTCGGCGCCTTCGCCTACATCTGGATCTCCAACGAGGTGACGAACAGGATCCCCGAAGGCGGCCTGTGGGTGATCGGGGGGAGCTTCAACACGGTGATCGGGCTCGCGTTCCTCGCGATCGTGATCGCGTCACCGGATGGGCTGATGGGTGTGTGGGATCGCATCTGGAATGGTATGCGGGGCCGTGGCGGGACCGGAGACCCTGCCGTTGCACCCGGCTCTGCGGGGTCGCAGGCGTAGCGAAAGGGGGTCGGAGACGACCGACATGCGTGGCAATCGGAGCTATTCGAGGTTGATCGGACACACAACGAGAAGGAGGGCAACACGATGAGTCGACGCAACGTGCGCGGGTGGAAGCTGCTGCTTCCGCTCGCCGCGCTCGCGCTCGGCGCGACCCTGTTGACGACGTCCGCTCTCGGGGCGTCCTCGGGAGTGGTTCGGGTCGCGGTCATGACCGACTGCAAGGGCGCGTTCGGCGGCGCCTACGAGGTCGGCGCTGCCGGCGCAAACATCGCGCTCGCGCAGTTCGCCGGCGGCAAGGTGAAGAACCCGCAGAAGCCTTCGGCGGGAATCACCGGAGCCAAGGCCGGTGGGAAGACGATCCAGGTCGTCGGCTACGGCTGCGGCGACGACACTCCGGCGACGGCGCTCAAGGAGACCCGCCGTTTGATGCAGCAGCTGAAGGCCGACGTCATGGTCGGTCCGCTGTCCGGCGACGAGGCGGTCGCAATCGCCAACTGGGCAAAGCCGCGGCCGACCAAGACGATCATCATCGGCACGGCCGGGTCGCAGGACCCGACCCTGCAGATCGCGCCGAAGAACGTGTTCCGCTACCACGGCGACGGCGCCCAGTGGAACGCGGGCATCGGTGAGATCGTCTACAAGAAGCTCGGCTGGCGGAAGGCCGCGATCATCATGGACGACTACAGCTTCGGCTGGACGTCCTCGGCCGGCATCATCGCCGACTTCTGCGCGATCGGCGGTCAGATCACGAAGCGCGTGTTCCCGCCGCTGAACACGACCGACTACTCGTCGTACGTCCGGCAGCTGCCGCCGCCGGGTCAGGTGGACGGGTACTTCTGGGTGGTCGGCGGCACCGGCACCGGGCCTGCGCTCAAGGCGTTCGAGCAGGCATACGGGACGATCAAGCCGACCGAGCACTCCGGGAACCTGTTCCTCTGGTTCCTGACCGGCTTCCAGGACGTCGCGCCGCGCCTCGTCGGCTCGTACGTCGGAGGCTTCGGCACCGCGCCGGGCCTGAAGAGCAAGGCGGTCAACCAGTACCACGCCTTCGCGAAGAAGACCTACCCCGGTCTCACCAACGCCAACTTCGACGACGGCTTCCTCTACAACTACTACCAGGGCACCAAGGCGCTCGTCGCCGGCCTGAACGCTTCCGCCGGCGCCGTCGGCGCGAAGCTGCAGCAGGCGCTGCCGAGGACCCTCTCGGCACCGTTCAACATCTCGAACCGCGGGAACGTCAAGCTCGACTCGAACCGGCAGGCGATCCAGGATCAGTGGCCGGTGCAGATCGTCGAAGGGCCCGAACGGCCCGACGGTCACGCTGACGGGCTACGTCCCCAACGTCGACCAGTCGTTCGGCGGTCTCTTCAAGAAGTCGAGCCCGCCGCCGGGGCGCACGCAGCCTCCCTGCGTGAAGAAGAAGCTGCCGTGGCAGGGCAAGATCCGTGAGGTGAAGAACGGCGTCGTCACCAACACGGTCATCAAGTGAGGCAGTGAGCGACACGGGAAACAGCGTGGGGGACGGACTCCAGTCCGTCCCCCACGCAGACGCAACCGAGCACGCCGGCCCGACCCTCCGCTTGCGGGGGGTCGGCCGGCGTTTCGGCGGGCTGCTCGCAGTGCGCGGCGTCGACCTCGACGTCGCGCAGGGCGAGCGTCGGGCCGTGCTCGGGCCGAACGGCGCCGGCAAGACCACGCTCTTCAACCTGATCTGCGGCGACATGCCGGCGTCGACCGGCACGATCGAGCTCTACGGCGAGGACGTGACCCGGAGCCCGGCCCGCGCACGCGTCAAGCTCGGGCTCGCGCGCACCTACCAGCAGTCCCGCGTCTGCGCGGGCCTGACGGTCGAGGACAGCATCTACCTGGCGATCGTGGGCGTCGAGGGGGGCCGGCTGCGGCCCGTGATCCTGCGCCGTGATGCGGCAATGCGGGAGCGTGCGAGCGAGGCGGCGGGCCGCGTTGCCATCGACCACAAGCTCCGCGAGCGGGTGGGCGACCTCTCGCACGGCGAGCACCGCCAGGTGGCGATCGCGATGGCGCTGGCGGCGCAGCCGCGGATGTTGATGCTGGACGAGCCCGCGTCGGGCCTCTCACGCGGCGAGCGGGTCCTGCTGACCGAGCTGCTCCTCGGCCTCGACCCCTCGATCACCCTGATCCTGATCGAGCACGACATGGACATCGCGCTCCGCGTGGCGCAGAGCGTGACGATGATGCACGACGGCCGCGTCATCGTCGAGGGAACCCCGGACGAGATTCGCGCCAGCGAGACGGTGCACGACCTCTACCTCGGACGATGAGCGAGCCCTCCGCCGCAGCCTCCGCCCCGGCGGAGACCGGGGCGCTGCTCGAGGTCGAGGGGCTCGACGCCTTCTACGGGAAGGCGCAGGCGCTCCACGACGTGAGCTTCTCCATGGAGCGCGGGTCGATCGCGATCGTCGGCCGCAACGGCATGGGAAAGACGACCTTCTGCAACGCGATCATGGGCATCACGCCGCCGACCGCGTCCGGGTCGATCCGCTTCGACGGCGCGGAGCTCGTCGGGGGCCAGTCCCACAAGATTGCGCGGCAAGGGATCGGGTACGTGCCCCAGGGGCGCCGCCTCTTTCCGTCGCTCAGCGTCGACGAGCACCTGCGGATCGCATCGCGGGGATCGGGTGACCAGGGCGAGTGGACACGCGAGCGGGTCTACGAGCTGTTTCCGCGGCTCGCCGAGCGGAAGGGCAACGGGGGCGCACAGCTCTCGGGCGGAGAGCAGCAGATGCTCGCGATCGGGCGGGCGCTCGTGACGAATCCGCGCCTCCTCGTGATGGACGAGCCGTCCGAGGGGCTCGCGCCCGCGATCATCGAGAGCATGATCGAGACATTCCGGGAGCTCGAGCAGGAAGGTCTCTCGATCCTGCTGATCGAGCAGAACCTCGGCGTCGCGACGGCGCTCGCGGAGCGCCTGCTGATCATGGTCGCCGGCTCCATCGCCGCCGAGACGACGGCCGACGTGCTGTCGAGCGACTCCGAGCTGCAGCGGCGCTATCTCGGCGTGGAGCCGCTTGCCCACTAGAGAGCAGTGGCGCGTGTCCCGCCTCTGCGCTCCGTGCATGAGTGCGTCGTGAGCGCCCGGTCGCTCCTCGCCGGCGCCGCGGCGACATGTGTCCTCGTGGCGGCGGGATGCGGGGGATCCTCCTCCCCGGGCGATGCCATTGCGTTCGTCTCGACGCGCGACGGCGACTACGCGATCTACGCGATGAAGGCGGACGGGAGCGACCAGGGCAGGCTCACGAAGGAGCACGGCGACACGTCGACACCGGCGGGCGCCACGTTCCAGATCGATCCCGAATACTCTCCCGACGGATCCGCGATCGCCTTCGCGAGCGCCCGCTCGGGGACGCTCGACGTCTACGTGATGGACGCGGACGGCTCGGGCACACATCCTCTGACGAGCACCACCGGCAACCAGTCGGAGCCGACGTGGTCGCCGGACGGCTCCGAGATCGCCTACCAGGACGACGAGAACGGCGACCACATCTACGTGATGCGCGCGGACGGGACCGGGGCGCACCGGCTGACGAAGGACCTGGCGCCGGAGATCGAGCCCGCCTGGTCGCCGGACGGAACCTGGATCGCGTACTCGCGGCGGCTTCCCGGGACGGAGGTCAGGGAGATCTGGATCGCGCATCCCGATGGCTCGGGCAGGCAGCGGCTCACCCCGCGGAACGGTGTGGCGTACGCGCCCGCGTGGTCACCGGACGGGAAGACGATCGCGTTCGCGATACAGCAGGGAACGACGCATTTCGAGATCGCAACCGTCGGCGTGGACGGGAAGGGGCTCGAGCGGTTGACCCGGTCGACCGAGGACGCCTTCGAGCCGGCGTGGTCGCCCGACGGGAAGACGATCGCGTTCTCCCGCGGAGGGTCGATCGTTACGATCGACCCGGCCGGGTCCGCGCCGACCGTGCTGACCGACCCGGACGGCAACGACTCGAGCCCCGACTGGAACCCGCGCCCCGGCGAAGGAGAGGAGCAGAGCTGATGGCGACCGTCGTGCTCGTCGGAACCTTGGACACGAAGGGGAAGGAGTACGCGTTCCTCGCCGAACGGCTGCGCGAGCACGACGTCGATGTCGTCCTCGTCGACGCGGGGATCGTGGGCGAGCCGCTGACGGCGCCCGACGTGACGCGGGAGGAGGTGGCGGCCGCGGCCGGGGCCGACGTCGCCGAGCTGGCCGCGGCCGGCGATCGTGGCGCGGCCGTCGAGGCGATGTCGCGCGGCGCCGCCGAGGTCGTGAAGCGCCTGCATGCGGAGGGCCGACTCGACGCGATCGGGGGGCTCGGCGGCTCGGGCGGCTCGGCGCTCGTGACCTACGCGATGCGCCAGCTGCCGATCGGCGTCCCCAAGCTGATGGTGTCGACGGTCGCCTCGGGTGACACGAGCCCGTACGTCGGGTCGGTCGACGTCACGATGATGTACTCGGTCGTCGACATCGCCGGCGTCAACGAGGTGTCGGCGCGGATCATGGCGAACGCGGCCGGGGCGCTTGCGGGTATGGCGGGCGCGACGGTGCCGCCGCTCGGCGAGAAGCGTCCGATCGTCGTCGCCTCGATGTTCGGCGTGACGACACCGGCGGTCACGGCGGCGCGGGAGCGGCTCGAGGAGCTCGGCTACGAGGTGCTCGTCTTCCACCAGACGGGTGCGGGCGGCGGCTCGATGGAGAAGCTGCTGGAGGCGGGATTCGCGGTCGGCTCGCTCGACGTGACGACGACCGAGTTCTGCGACCAGGTCGCGGGCGGGGTGCTCGCCGCCGTGCCGGAGCGGCTCGAGTCCGCCGGGAGGGCGGGGATCCCGCAGGTCGTGTCGCTCGGAGCGCTCGACATGGTCAACTTCGGGCCGATGGACTCGGTTCCCGAGCGCTACCGCGGCCGGAACCTCTACGTCCACAACCCGACGATCACGCTGATGCGGACGACGCCCGACGAGTGCCGCGAGATCGCGCGCATCGTCGCGGGCAAGCTGAACGCCGCCACGGGCCCGACGGTGCTCTACGTCCCGCTGCGCGGGGTCTCTGCGATCGCGACGGAGGGACAGGTCTTCCACGATCCGGAGGCCGACGAGGCGCTCTTCACGACCCTGAGGGAGCTCGTCGACCCCTCGCGCGTGGAGGTGCACGAGCTCGAGCTCGACGTCAACGCGCCCGAGTTCGCGCTGGCGATGGCGAACAGGCTGCACGAGCTGATCGAGGAGGCGTCATGACACGAGGCGACGCACTGGCGCGCCTGCGGGCGCAGATCGACGCCGGGAAGCCGGTGATCGGCGCCGGCGCCGGCACCGGGCTCTCCGCCAAGTGCGCGGAGGCAGGCGGCGCCGACCTGATCATCATCTACAACTCGGGCCGCTACCGGATGGCCGGGCGGGGGTCGCTCTCGGGGCTGCTGCCGTACGGCGACGCGAACGCGATCGTCGTCGAGATGGCGAGTGAGGTGCTCCCGATCGTCGAAGGAGACACCGGTGCTGGCCGGCGTCTGCGGGACCGACCCGTTTCGCCTGATGGACGTGTTCCTGGACGAGGTGCGCCGCATCGGCTTCAGCGGCGTGCAGAACTTCCCGACGGTCGGCCTCTTCGACGGGACCTTCCGCCAGAACCTCGAGGAGACGGGGATGGGCTACGGCCTCGAGGTGGACATGATCCGGCTCGCGCGCGAGAAGGACCTGCTCACGGCCCCGTACGTGTTCACCGTCGACGAGGCGGTCGCGATGGCCGAGGCCGGGGCGGACGTGCTCGTCCCGCACATGGGGCTGACGACCGGGGGCGCGATCGGCGCCGAGACGGCGAAGACCCTCGACGACTGCGTGCCGCTGATCCAGGCGATGCACGATGCGGCCACGGACGTCAACCCGGACGTGATCGTGCTCTGCCACGGCGGCCCGATCGCCGAGCCCGACGACGCCGCGTACGTGCTCGAGCGGACCGACGGAGTGGTCGGCTTCTTCGGCGCCTCGTCGATGGAGCGGCTGCCCGACCGAGACCGCGATGACGGAGAACATGCGGCGGTTCAAGCAGATCGCGGTGGGAGGTGCGGCATGAGCGGCTTTCGGCCGGCGTCCGGCATCCGGCGCGACGAGCACGACTGGGGCGTCTTCGCGCAGATGAGCGGTCCCGCCGACGGGCTGCGCGGGATCGTCGCGATCGAGGCGACCTTCCTGCCCGGCAAGGCCACGACTTCCACTACCACCCGGGGCAGGAAGAGGTGATCTACGTCGTCGAGGGCGAGATCGAGCAGTGGGTGGAGAGCGAGCGGTCGCTGCTGCGGCCGCGGGGACGCGGTCGTGATCGACGCCGACGCCGTCCACGCCACGTTCAACGACGGCACCGCGCCCGCGAAGATCCTCGCGATCCTCTCGCCCGCGGTCGAGGGCGACGGGTACGCGGCGGTCGACGTCGCCGCCGAGGAGCCGTGGGCCTCGCTCCGCGGCTGACCCGCCGCGGCCGGCCGTCTACGCGGGCTCGGTCGCGACGAGCCGGTCGTACGCCGGCAGCGTGAGGAACTCGACGTAGTCGGGCTGCGTGGCGACGCGCTCGAACAGCGTGCGCGCGTCGCCGTAGCCCGTCGCCGAGCCGTGCGATCTCCTCGTCGGTGATCCGGCGCACGTCGTCCGCCGAGACGCGGCCGTGGTGGAGCCACTGCCAGATCTGCGAGCGGGAGATCTCCGCGGTGGCCGCGTCCTCCATGAGGTTGTTGATCGCGACCGCGCCCGAGCCGTGGAGCCACGCCGCGAGGTACTGGATCCCGACCGACACGTTGTTGCGCAGCCCGTCCTCGGTGACCTCGCCGGGCGTCGAGGCGACGTCGAGGAGGTCGCCGGCCGCGACCGCGACGTCGTCGCGCTGCCGGGCGATCTGGTTCGGGCGGTCGCCGAGCACCCGGTCGAACGACTCCATCGCGACCGGGACGAGATCGGGGTGCGCGACCCACGTCCCGTCGAAGCCCTGGGACGCCTCGCGCTCCTTGTCCTCGCGCACCTTCGCGAGCGCGATCGCGTTGACCTCGGCGTCGCGGCGCGACGGGATGAACGCCGCCATGCCGCCCATCGCGTGCGCGCCGCGCCGGTGACAGGTCTTGACGAGCAGCTCGCAGTAGGAGCGCATGAACGGGACGGCCATGGTCACGTCGGCGCGGTCCGGGAGCACGAACTCGGGTCGGTGGCCGAGCTTCTTGATGACGCTGAAGATGTAGTCCCAGCGGCCGGCGTTGAGCCCCGCCGAGTGGTCGCGCAGCTCGTGGAGGATCTCGTCCATCTCGAACGCGGCCAGGATCGTCTCGATCAGCACGGTCGCCTTGATCGTCCCATGCGGGACGCCGAGTCGCTCCTCGGCCCAGGAGAACACGTCGTTCCAGAGCCGCGCCTCGGTGTGCGACTCGAGCTTCGGCAGGTAGAAGTAGCGGCCGTTCCGCGCGTGGTTGCGGAGGAAGTAGAGGCCGAAGTCGAAGAGCGAGCCCGACATCGGGCTCGCCGTCGACCTCGAAGTGCCGCTCCGCCGAGGTGCCAGCCGCGCGGCCGCACGAACAGGACCGCGACCTCGTCGTTCAGCCGGTAGCGCTTCTCCCCGGTGTCGAGCTCGATCGTGCGGTCGAGCGCGTCCGTCAGGTTCCGCTGGCCCTGCGATGCAGTTCTCCCAGGTCGGCGAGTTCGCGTCCTCGAAGTCGGCCATGAAGACCTTGGCGCCCGAGTTGAGCGCGTTGATCACCATCTTGCGGTCGACCGGCCCGGTGATCTCGACCCGCCGGTCGGCGATCTCGTGCGGGGACCGGCGCGATCCGCCAGTCCCCGTCGCGGACGGCCGCGGTCTCCGGCAGGAAGTCGGGGAGCTCGCCGGCGGTGAGCCGGGCCAGGCGCTCCGCCCGGCGTGCGAGCAGCTCGCGGCGGCGCTCCCCGAACTCCCGCTCGAGGTCGGTCAGGAAGGAAACGGCGTCAGCCGTGAGGACGTCGTCGACCCGCATGAGGGGGATCTTCTCCCAGGTGTCGCGCGAGGGTCGAGTCAGTCGTGCTCGTGGTCGCGCTCGCAGGCCTCCGGGCACGTGCAGGGGGCCGTCTCGGCCCGCGTCAGGATCGGCGCCCGCACTTGCCTGACAGAAGTCAACGTCGCGGTCGCGGCGGCGAAGCCGACGCCTTCAGGGGTCTGCCCCGCCGAAGGCGGGGATTGAGCGGCAGGAATCCGCTTCCGCGGATTCCTGCTTCGCGGGAAGGTCGAAGCGGTCATGCGGCGCTCCTCTCCTGCGTGGAACTGCTGTTCCTCGGTCGAGCCGGTCAGGGCGAGCGTCGAGGACGCGCCGCCGGAGACCGCCTGCATCACCTGGTCGAAGTAGCCGGCACCGACCTCGCGCTGGTGGCGGGTCGCCGTGTAGCCGGCGTCCTCGAGCTCGAACTCGCGCTCCTGGAGCGCGACGTAGGCGCTCATGGCGTCCTCGCGGTAGCCGCTCGCGAGCTCGAACATCGAGAGGTTGAGCGCGTGGAAGCCCGCAAGGGTGATGAACTGGAACCGGTATCCCATGCCCGCCAGGTCGCGCTGGAAGCCGGCGATCTGGGCGTCGGACAGGTGGCCGCGCCAGTTGAACGACGGCGAGCAGTTGTACGCGAGCAGCTTGCCGGGGTACCGCTCGTGGATCGCGGCGGCGAACCGCTCCGCCTCGTCCAGGTCGGGAGTCGACGTCTCGCACCAGACGAGGTCGGCATACGGTGCGTAGGCGAGCCCGCGCGCGATCGCCGCGTCGATGCCGTCGCGCACGCGGAAGAAGCCCTCAGGCGTCCGCTCCCCGGTGCAGAGCTCGCGGTCTCCCTCGTCGACGTCGCTCGTCAGGAGCGTGGCCGAGAGCGCGTCGGTGCGCGCCACGATCAGCGCCGGCACATCGAGCACGTCCGCCGCGAGCCGGGCCGCGACGAGCGTCCGCACGAACTGGCTCGTCGGGACGAGCACCTTGCCGCCGAGGTGACCGCACTTCTTCTCGGAGGAGAGCTGATCCTCGAAGTGCACCGCTGCGGCACCGGCCTCGATGTACGCCTTCATGAGCTCGAACGCGTTGAGCGGGCCGCCGAAGCCGGCCTCCGCGTCGGCGACGATCGGCGCGAGCCAGTACGTGTCGTCGTCGCCCTCGGCATGCGCGATCTGGTCGGCGCGGAGCAGCGCGTTCGAGATCCGCCGGGCCAGCGCGGGGCCCGAGTTCGCGGGGTAGAGGCTCTGGTCCGGGTACGTGCCGCCGACGAGGTTCGCGTCGGCGGCGACCTGCCAGCCGGACAGGTAGATCGCCTCGAGCCCCGCCCGCACCATCTGCACCGCCTGGCCGCCCGTCATCGCGCCGAGCGCCGCGACCCACTCGCGCTCTGCGAGCAGCATCCGCAGTCGCTCCGCGCCGAGCCGGGCGAGCGTGTGCTCGACCTGCACCGAGCCGCGGAGCCGCTCGACCTCGGTATGGGAGTACGGGCGGAGGATCGTGTCGGTCATGTCGCGCGTCCTTTCGGATCCGGTCTCAAGATATCTTGGATCCTAGATGCAACAAATCGCCACCGCAAGGGCCAATCTTGTCCGATCTTGGATCCAGAATCAGGAAAAGAGGATGCGATGCGGTAGGCTCGGTCTCCCGTGAGCACGCTCTCGACCAAGGCCGACGACATCGCCGGGATCCTCGAGGACGAGATCGTGGGCGGGACGATCCCGCCGGGGACGGTGCTCCGCCAGGAGACGCTCTCCGAGCGGTTCGCGGTCTCGCGCACGCCGGTGCGCGAGGCGCTCCGCCGGCTCGCGGCGCTCGGGCTCGTCTCGTTCGAGCCGAACCGCGGCGTGCGCGTCCGCTCGATCTCACCGCACGAGCTGCGGGAGGCGTTCCTCGTGCGCGCGGAGCTCGAGTCGCTCGCGACCGAGGTCGCCACACCGAAGATGACGCCCGACGACCTCGCGGAGATGGACCGGATCGAGCGGCGCTTCGGCGAGCTGACGCTCGAGCTGCGCGAGCAGGCGCGCGGCGGGGCGCCGCGGGACGCCGGGCTCTTCGTCGAGTGGATGCAGGCCAACTACGCCTTCCACGACGTCATCTACCGGGTCGCCGAGCTCCCGCTCGTCGAGCGGATCGCCAAGGGCGCGCGCCGGACGTTCATCGGCGGCCGTGCCTGGAGCGCGCGGGCCGAGCTCGACGAGCTCTATGCCAAGAACGACCTGCAGCATCGCGCAATCCGCGAGGCGATCGCGGCAGGCAGCGCGCAGGCCGCACGGACGCTCGCGCGGGAGCACGTGCTCTCCTCGAACCGGCTGATCGAGGTCGTGCTCGAAACCCTCGGCGCGGCCGGGCGCGAGCCGGGGTGGGGGAGGTAGAGCTGCCGACCCGGGTTGCCCCGCTCAGAAGGTCCCGTAACGCTCGTATGCCTCGAGCGGCGGCATGCCGGCGGCGACGGCCCGCCTGATCTCGCTCTCCGTCCCGACCTTCGCCTCCGCGGCGCGCAGCACGGCCGCGGCGTCGCCCTCGGGGACGACGACGACGCCGTCCTCGTCACCGACGACCCAATCCGACGGCGAGATGCGGACCGGGCCGATCGTGATCGGCTGCTGCGTCGCCGTCACCTCCCACCGCCACGTCGAGTCCTCCGGGGTCACGAAGCGCGCGAAGACGGGGAATCCCATGGCCTCGATCAGGCGCACGTCGCGACAGCCGCCGTCGATCACGCACCCGGCGACGCCACGGTGGGCGAGCGCGGTCGCGGACAGCTCGCCGAAGTGGGCGGAGGAGGCGTGGTTGCACTGGTACACGGCGACGTGTCCGGGAGTGACCTGGCCGAGCATCGTGAGCGTCTTCCGGATCGCGGCGTCCCAGTCGCCGTGACTCGCCGGCCTCCCCTCGACGGTGTACGCCGCGCCGGCGAGGCGCATCCCGCGCGAGAGCGCGCCGATCGCCGACGGAAGGGTCTGGGTGCGGAGCCCGAACTCGTCCATCACGTCGACGAGTGCGGCGGTCGGCACCGCTTGGAAGCGCTCCCGCACGGCTCCAGCCTAGACGGTCGATCACGATGGACGGCACGCGCCGCCTGCACGACGCCGTGATCCGATTCCGATGACCATCCGTCGAGGCTCGACGGCCGTCCAGGACGACGCGGTGGGCGACGTCGAGCGCGCGTACCCGGCCGATTCGGACCCACCGGCCCCGGCACCGGCGTCGGTCTCCCGCCGTGCGGTCAGCCGCCGACCGTGAGGAGGCGGTCGGCGGCGACGTCGCGGAGCCGCGCCACGCGGCCGTCCGGGTAGCGGACGACGACCTCGTCGGCGCGCGTCTCCTTGCCGAGCCCGAAGTGCAGCCGCGGGTCCTCGGAGGACAGGTAACTGCCACCCGCGCGCGCCTCCTCGACGAGCCGCCTGCCGTCGCGAAGGACGACCGTCACCACGGCGCCCGGCACGAACCGGCGGAGCGACACCTCGAGCCAGTGCCCCGCCTTCGGGCCGCCGTCGTTCCGGAGAAGCTGTACCGCGCCGCCGATCGAGCCGACCGCGAGGTCGAGGTCTCCGTCGTTGTCGTAGTCGGCCGCTGCGAGGCCGCGGCCGTTTCGCGGTGCGATGGCGCCCGCGTCGAGCGGGCGGATGTCGCCGCCGTCCGTCGTGAGGACGCGCACCGGCTCCGCGTCCTTCGCGAGGCTCGTGACGGGGATCGCTCCGTTGGCCATCGCGAGCTCCGGGCTGCCGTCGTTGTCGAGGTCGGCCCACGTCACACCCCAGCCCGTGAACGTCCGCCCGAGCGCGCCGACGAAGTCCGGCCGCGCGTCGGCATACGCCGTGCCCGAGCGGCTTCGGAAGACGGCGTGGAGCTGCCCGCGCGAGTTCGTCACGAACAGGTCGTCGCGCCCGTCGCCCGAGTAATCGCCGGCGGCGATCCCCATGCCCGCGTTGGAGTCGTCGAGCGCGAGCACCTTCCCGGACTCGACGAGCCGGAAGCCCAGGTCGCCCTTGGCCGCGAGGTTGAGGTAGAGCCGGTTCGGGTCGAGGTCGTTGGCCACGTAGAGGTCGGGCCGCCCGTCGCCGTTCACGTCCGTGAACGTCGCCCCGAGCCCGTGGTCGAGCCCGTTCGGCTCGAGCCCCGCTGCGCGCCCGACCTCGCGGAACCGTGGGCGCCCGCCGGGCTCCGAGACGTTGAGATAGAGGAGGTCACGCTCCGCGCCATGGTCCGCCGGGAAGCCGGACTCCGAGCCGGGGAGCGGGTGGTTGACGTCGGTGTAGCCCGCGACGAAGAGGTCGAGCCGCCCGTCGCCGTTCACGTCCGCGACGGCGGCGCCCGTGTGCCAGCCGGGCTCGTCGATCCCGGCCGCCTTGGCGCCCTCCGTGAACGTGCCGTCCCCGTTGTTCCAGAGGACGGCGTCGTAGGCGTTTCGCGCGGCGTCGTACCCGGCCGTCGTGACGACCAGGTCGGTCGCGCCGTTCCCGTCGAGGTCGGCCGCGACGCACCCGTTGCCGCGGACGCGGAGACCGGCGCGCGTCTCGGCGGTGACGTCCACGAAACGGCCGTGCACGTTGTGGAAGAGGCGGCTGCGGGGCAGCCCGCCGTGCGACCCGTACGCGGCGACGTCGGTGTCGGCGTACGAGTTGACGACGTAGAGGTCGAGCCAGCCGTCCCCGTCGTAGTCGAGCCAGCAGAGGCCGCCGCCCATCATCGCCGCCGGGTCACCGCCCGTCACGCCGTAGCGGAACGAGCCCTGGGTGGCGTCCAGGCCGACCCTCCTCGCGACGTCGGTGAGCGTGAACGGCGCCTTGATCGCGGCGACGGTCGGCGCGCCACGTGTGCCCCCGCGGACCGCGCTGACGAGGTACCGCGGCCCGCTCTGGACGACCTCGAACGTCCGGACGACGCCCTGCGGCTCGCTGCGGTAGAGGAACGTCCCGGGGTCGGAGCCGTACCGGGCGGTCTGCGACGTTCCGGAGAGCGTCGCGACGACGAGCGGCGGCCCCTGGCCCTGCCCCGGCTCGAGACGCAGCCGGACGCGCTCAGCGGCGTACGTCGCGACGTCGATGTCACCGCCGCTCGCGGCGTCGATCCGGCGCCAGAGATCGGAGAGCCAGTCGCCCGCGGCCCCGCGGGTCGCGGCCGCGCGGTTGCGCGTTCGGAGCGCATCGGCCCCGCTCTGGAGGTCGGCGACGAGGTCGGCGGCGATCCGCCGCGCGGTCGTGTCGCCGATCCCGGCGAGCCCGGGCGTCGGGACCACCGTCACCGCGGGAAGGTTCCCCGAGACCAGCGGCGCAGAGGCGGTCGACGTCGGCGCCGAGAGCAACCCGGCCGCGGCCACCGCGACCCCCGCGACCGCGGCAGCCGCGCCCAGCCGGGCGGGCGTCCAGCCGATCGCCCGGCCGAGCCTGCCGCGGCCGGCGAGGAGGAGAAGCGGCGGACGCGCCGCGCAGACGATCGTGAGCGAGCCGAGCACCGCCAGCTTGGCGGCGAACTCGGTCGTCCAGGGCGCGATCAGGAGCGTCGCGAGGAGGCCGACGCAGACCGCGTACACGAGCCGGCCGCGACCCGTCTCGGGGATCGTGCGCGGGTCGGTGATCATGAAGAAGAGGAAGACGAGCACCTCGGGGGACGTGACGAGGAGCCACCAGAGGTCGAGGCCCGCGATCGGGCCGAGGTGCCAGGCGGCCGTCATCTCGTGTCCCATCGCAGCGAGCACCGCCACCCCGGCCGCGAACGTCAGCCAGAAGCCGACCGCGATGCCCACGAGATGCAGGCGCGAGAGGATCGTGAGCCCACCCCCGACGATCAGCACGAGCGCCAGCGCGAGCCAGACCGACATCGGCCCCCACCAGAACTGCAGGGGATCGGCGCGCTCGGGACCGAGCAGCACGAAGCAGAGGACGAGCCCGAAGTTCGACGGGTTGAAGATGTGGCGCCCCCGGAAGGTGACGACGTACTTCGAGAGGAGTGCGACCGCGGCCGTACCGGCGAAGATCCACCAGCCGTTCATGCTCCACCAGTCGCCGTGCTCGGTGCCCGGGACACGGAGGACGAACGCGACGCCGTTGCCCGTGAGGAGCGCGCTCGCGGGCCACATCAGGACGTGCTGGCGCCGGAACGCGATCGACACCTCGAGCACGGCGCACGTGACGAGCGAGACGAGGATCTGCGCGATCGAGAGGCGGAAGTCGAACGCCGTCTGCCCGAGCACCTGCAGTGTCACGATCACGGCGGCGAGGTGCAGGCGCGGGTCGCGCAGCGTCGGCAGGAGGAGGGGATAGGCCGTGCCGCGGATGCGCACCGTCGGCTTGCCCGCGGCGATTGCGGGAGCGCTCATCGGCGATAGATGGTACGCACCGTCGCGTGCCGGCCGAGGCTCGCGCTTCTCGCGCTCTACTCCCGGCCGCGTCAGGGCGCCCAGAACGCATCGAACGCCGCCGGGTCGGACGGCAGCGCGAGCACCTCGTGGACGACGCCGTCCTCGAGACGGAAGAGGAGCACCTGCTCGAGGTCGAGCCGCCGCCCGCGCCGCTCGCCCGAGGCGCGGTAGAGCGCTGCCGCGCGCTCGTCGCTCGAGAGCACGTCCACGAGCCTCGAGCCGTACGTCCCGTCCGTCTCCTTCGGAAGGCGTGCGAGGAACCGGAAGATCGCCTCGCGCCCGCGATGGACGCCTGCCATCACGCCCTCGCCCGGGACGGCCCACACCGCGTCGGGCGCGAAGAGCTCCCGGAGCGAGAATCCCTCCTTCCGCGTGAACGCGCCGAAGATCCGCCGCACGGTCTCCTCGTTCGCCGCGCGCGCGTCACCGCTCGCCACGGCCGCGCTCCCACTCCGCGATCAGGCCGGCGACGTGTCGTCGCTGCTCGGGGGTGAAGTCGAACAGGTCGAGCAGCCGTCGCGCCTCGGCCGGGTCGTCGTTGGCAACCGCCGCCTCGAGGCGCTCGCGCTGCGGTGTCGGCTGGCGCAGCTGCCGGCGGAGCCAGCGGAGGAGGCTTACCGTCGCCTGATCGGCCATCGGCAGCCTACGCTACTCGGGTGGACACGTTCCTGGCGATCGCAAGCCGCCGCGACGAGCGCCGGTACGGGCCGGAGCGCCTGCCGGAGCGGGTCGAGGAGCGCATCCTCGACGCAGGCCGGCTCGCCGGGTCGGCGTCGAACCGCCAGCCGTGGCGGTTCGTGCTGCCGGAGAGCCGCGAGCGGGTCGAGGCGCTCGGCGAGATGCGTGTTCGTCCCCGAGAACGTGCTCGGCGCGGGGCTCGTCGTCGCGATCGTCGTCGCCGGCAAGGGGCCGGTGTCCTTCGACGCGGGGCGCGCCGCGCAGAACATGTTGCTCGCCGCCTGGAACGAAGGGATCTCCTCCTGCCCGAACGGGCTCGCCGACCGCGACGCCGCGCGCGCCGCTCTCGCGCTCGGTGAGGAGGAGACGCCGGTCATCGTGCTGACGTTCGGCATCGCTCCGAATCGTCGGGACGCCGGCTCCCACTCCGCCGACGAGTGGAGCGCGCGGGCGAACCGCCGCTCCGCTCGACGACGTGGTACGGCGGCTGTCATGACGGTGCCCCTGCGCGGCGGCGTCGACGTCGGCGGAACCAAGATCCAGGCAGTCGTCACCGGCCGCGCCGGCAAGGTCGTCGGTCAGGCGCGGAGGAACACACCGAGCGACGGCCCCGAGCGCCGTCGCGAACGACGTCGCGCTCACGATCACCGAAGCCGCGGCGAGTGCGGGCGTCCGTGTCCGCGAGCTCGTGTCGGTCGGGGTGGGTGCCCCGGCGAGCATCGACGCCGCGCGCGGCACCGTGCTCCAGGTGGCGAACATCGAACGGCTGGGAGAGCCCGTTCCCGCTCGGGCCGGTGCTCTCCGAGCGGCTCGGCGTCCCCGTGAGCGTCGGGAACGACGTCAACGTGGCGGTGGACGCGGAGCGGCGGTACGGTGCGGGCCGCGGCGTGCGGTCGTTCCTCGGCGTGTTCTGGGGAACCGGTGTCGGCGGCGGTCTGGTGCTCGACGGCAGGCTCGTCCACGGGCGAGGCTCGGCCGGAGAGATCGGGCACGTCTGCGTCAAGCCCGGCGGTCGCCGGTGCAACTGCGGTCTGCGCGGCTGTGTCGAGGCATACGCGGGCCGCGCCGCGCTCGAGCAGCGCGCCCGTCGGGAGTCGCGCAAGCGGAAGACGATTCTCTTCGACCTCCAGCACAAGCGGGGCCGCGCGAGCCTCACCAGCGGCATCTGGTTGCGGGCCCTCGACGCGGGCGACGCGGTCGCGACCGACCTGCTCGAGGAGGCCGTCCAGGCGCTCGCCGTCGCGCTCGGCGGCGCGGTGACCCTTCTCGACGTCGAGCTCGTGGTGATGGGGGGTGGGCTCGGAGAACGGCTCGGCGCCACCTGGCTCAAGCGCATCGAGAAGGCGGCGCGACGTCACACCTTCTTCCGCCCGCCTCCTGCGTACCGGCTCGCGGAGCTGGGGGACATGGGCGGCGCGATCGGCGCGAGCCTGCTCGGTCGCTGACCCCGCTTGACATCTCACCCTCGGGCGCCTTAGTTTGTGCGCCTTCCATACAAACGCGCCGACGTTGACGCATCCCCGACTCCCACGACCGACGACGGTCACCCCATGACGTTCGACCGCACTGCCGCGTCGCCGGCAGACCAGACGACGGTCCGGCGCGCGAACCTCGGGGTGGTGCTCCGGCACGTCGCATCGGAAGGGTCCTGCTCGCGCGCGCAGATCGCCGCCGTGACGGGCTTGACCCGCGGCACCGTGTCGAGCCTCGTGACGGAGCTGATCGCGCTCGAGCTCGTGCGCGAGACGGGCGCGGCGACCTCGCCCCGCGGCGTCGGCCGTCCAGGGGTCGCGCTCGAGCTCGACGACGTCATCGTGGGTGTCGGGCTCGAGGTGAACGTCGACTACGTCGCGGTGTCCGTCGAGGACCTCACGGGCGCGGTCCGCTACGAGCGACGCGCGTACCGCGACCACAGGCGCTCGTCTCCGGGGCCTGTGCTCGACCGCCTCGGCAACGCCGCCCAGGACGCGCTCGAGGCGGCCGGCCTCGACGGCCTCCGGCCGGTCGGGATCTCGGTCGCGGTCCCGGGGCTCGTGGCGGAGGCCTCCGGCACCGTTGTGTTCGCGCCCAATCTCGGCTGGCAGGACATCCCCGTCTCCGCAGAGCTCGAAGCGAGGCTCGGCCTGCCCGTGCACGTCGAGAACGAGGCGAACCTTGCGGCGCTGGCCGAGCACTGGACGGGCGCGGCGGTCGGCATCGACGACTTCGTCTGCGTCTTCGGAGAGGTCGGCGTGGGCGGTGGCCTCGTGCTCGGTGGACAGCTCTTCCGCGGCTCACATGGGTTCGGAGGCGAGTTCGGCCACATCTCGGTCGACCCGGGCGGCGCGATCTGCGCGTGTGGGAGTCGCGGATGCGTGGAGACGATCGCCGGGCAGGAGTCGATCGCGCGAGCGGCCGGCATCGCGCCCGCCGCGGGCCTGACCTCCGGGCTGACGCAGGAGCTCGCCCGGCGGGCCGAGGCCGGCGACCCGCGGGTCGTGCGTGCGCTCTCGGACGCCGGCCGCGCCCTCGGAATCGCGCTGGCGTCGTCGTTCAACCTGCTCGACGTGCAGGCGGTCGTGCTCGGAGGATGCTTCGGCCCCCTCGCGGCCTGGCTCGTCGACGACGTCCGCCGGACGCTGGAGGAGCGCTCGCTGGCCGCCCGCTCGGGGTCGTTCGTCGTCCTTCCGTCCGCGTTCGGCGACGGCGCGGCGGTGCGCGGCGCGGCAGCGCTGTCGCTCCGCAGGGTGCTCGACGCGCCCTGGACCGCTCCGGCGTCACGCCGGCGACTCCGGGCCGACCAACTCGCTCTGGGAGGCGAACGTCCCAGGAAGGAGGTGGCGATCGCGCGCCACTAGACGGTCTGCTGACTGTTGATCACGGGCGCGGGAGCGAGTAGGTTCCGCGCCGAAGCAGTACGAGAATGGAGGGTACGAGTGAAGAAGCTGATCATCTCGCTCTCGGTGACGGTGTTCGTCGTCGGCCTGGCCGTCGGCGGCGCCTTCGCGAAGAGCGAGAAGCAATCGGCGACGATCCAGGCATGCGTCCTGCTGCCGGACACGAAGTCGTCGGTCCGGTGGGAGACGCAGGACCGGCCGACCTTCACCGCCGCGTTCAAGAAGGCCAACATCCCGGCGACCGTCGTGAACGCCGAGGGTGACGCGCAGCGGATGCGCTCGCAGGCCGACCAGTGCATGGCGAACGGTGCGAAGGTGATTCTCATCACGAGCCTCGACCCGGGCTCGGGCTGCGCGATCATCAAGGCCGCCACCGCGCGGAAGATCCGCACGATCGACTACGACCGGCTCAACACGGGCTGCAAGGGCGCGAACTACTACGTCTCGTTCAACAACACGATTGTCGGCAGGCTGATGGGTCAGGGCGTCAAGGCCGCGATGACGGCGAAGGGCCTGTTCAAGGGCGGGAACAAGCCGGTCATCGCGTACCTGAACGGCGGCCCGACCGACAACAACTCGAAGCTGTTCAAGAACGGGTACGCAAGCGTCCTCGATCCGCTCATCAAGAGCGGCAAGGCGACGAAGGGCCCGGATCAGGGTGTGCCCCAGTGGGACAACCAGAAGGCCCGCACGATCTTCGAGCAGATGCTCGTCTCCACGGGCAACAAGATCGACGCGGTCGCGGCGGCGAACGACGGCCTCGCGAACGCGGTCGTGACCGCCCTCAAGGCGAAGAAGCTGAGCGCGATCCCGCTCTCGGGGCAGGACGCGACGTCTCAGGGCGCGCAGAACATCATCTCCGGCTGGCAGTCCGGGACGGTGTACAAGCCCGCGAAGGTCGAGGCCAACGGGGCAGCCGCCGTAGCGGTCGCGTTGATCAAGGGGCACATGCCGAGGGTCAACGGCAAGACGAACAACGGCGTGCGCAACGTCCCGTCGGTGCTCGCGACGCCGACCTGGATCACGAAGAAGAACATCAACCTGCTGTACAAGGACGGACAGCTCAAGAAGTCCGAGGTGTGCGTCGGCTCGTACAAGCAGTACTGCTAGGCAGTGGCAACTCGGTGGGAGGAGCCGCAAGGGCGGCTCCTCCCACCCGCTCAGACAGGAGTCCAACGAGTGACCGAGACGATGGCTTCACCCTCACCCGCAGGCGTCGTGACGCCGAGGCTCGAGACGCGGGGCGTCTCGAAGAGCTTCGGATCGGTCCTTGCGCTCGACGACGTCGATTTCGAGGTGCGGGCCGGCGAGGTCATGGCACTCGTCGGCGACAACGGCGCGGGCAAGTCGACCCTCATCAAGTGCATCGCCGGGATCTACTCGATGGACGAGGGCGAGGTGTACTTCAACGGAGAGAAGGTCTCGATCCACGGCCCGAAGGACGCGGCCCGGCTCGGCATCGAGGTCGTCTACCAGGACCTCGCGCTCTGCGACAACCTCGACGTCGTCCAGAACATGTACCTCGGTCGTGAGACGCACGACATGTCTCTTCCGGCTCAAGGAGCCGGAGATGGAGGCGCGGACGTCGGAGGTGCTGAAAGGCCTCTCGGTGACCAGCATCCGCTCGACGAGACAACAGGTGGCGAGCCTCTCGGGCGGCCAGCGCCAGTCCGTCGCGATCGGGCGCGCCGTGATGTGGAACTCACGCACCGTGATCCTCGACGAGCCGACGGCCGCTCTCGGCGTCGCCCAGACGCGACAGGTGCTCGACCTCGTCCGGCGGCTCGCGGAGCAGGGGCTCGCCGTCGTGCTCATCTCCCACAACCTCCACGACATCTTCGAGGCGGCCGACCGGATCACGGTGCTGCGGCTCGGACGCAACTGCGCTCTCTTCGAGCGCAGCCAGACGACGCAGCAGGAGGTCGTCCACGCGATCACCGCGGGCGTCCCGACGAAGGTCGCGGGCATCGACCACCCAGACACCGAGGCACTGGCGTGACCGAGGCCGACGTCAGCATCGACGCCCCGGCCGAGCAGGACGAGCACGGCCTCGGCGCGATCGCGCGGCGGAGGTGGGAGTCCTGGAAGGCGGGAGACGTCGGCGTGATGCCCGTGGTGGTCGGCCTGTTCCTGATCACCGCGTTCTTCTACTCGCAGAACTCGAACTTCCTGACCGCAGGGAACTTCACGAACCTGATGGTGCAGATGGCCGCGGTGACGACGATCGCGATCGGCGTCGTGTTCGTCCTCCTGCTCGGCGAGATCGACCTCTCGATCGGGTACGTGTCGGGCGTGGCCGGCGTTGTCGTCGCGAAGCTCCAGTACCCCGACGGGAGCTGGGAGGCGACCGGGATCGTGGCGATCATCATCGCCGTGATCGTCACCGCGCTGATCGGCCTCTTCCAGGGCAGCTTCGTCGCGATGATCGGGGTGCCGTCGTTCGTGGTGACGCTCGCCGGCCTCCTGTTCTGGCAGGGAGTGATCCTCTACGCGATCGGCGACCAGGGCGTGATCGTCATCGACGACTCGCTCGTCAACAACGTCTCGAACTACTTCTTCTCCGACACGGCCGGCTACCTCATCGCCGCGATCGCGACAGGCCTGTTCGTGCTCTCGTCCCTGTTGGGGGTGTTGAGCCGCCGACGGCACGGAATCTTCACCGACAACCCCATCCTCGTCGTGCTCAAGCTCGTCGGCTTCGCGGTGATCGCCTTCGGCGTCGTCTGGTGGGCCAACCAGGAGCGCGGCTTCCCGGTGGCGTTCCTGCTGGTCATCGTCCTGCTCGTCTTCTGGACCTGGGTCGCCGAGCGGACGACCTTCGGCCGCCACGTCTACGCCGTCGGCGGGAACGCCGAGGCGGCGAGGCGCGCCGGCATCAACGTCCGGAACATCCGGCTCATCGTCTTCATGATCTCCGGGGCGATGGCCGGGCTCGGCGGCGTGATCTTCGCGTCGCGCCTCAACTCCGTCGACCTGAACGCCGGCGGCGGCACCATCCTGCTCGACGCGATCGCCGCGGCGGTGATCGGCGGCACCAGCCTGTTCGGCGGCCGCGGCCGTGTGATCAGCGCGCTGATGGGCTCCCTGGTGATCGCCACGGTCGCCAACGGGATCGACCTCCTGGGGTACAGCTCGGCGATCAAGTTCATGGTCACCGGCGCGATCCTCCTCGCTGCGGTGACGCTCGACACGGTCTCGCGCCGCAGGCTCGAGCGGGCCGGGCGCTGACACCGTGCGCACCAGCCTCGGCATCTGGGCGCTCGGCCCGATGGTCACCCGGTTTGTGCCGGGCGGCTATCAGCCGGAGCATGCGAACGAGGCGACGGCGTTCAAGGTGCGCCGCGCGGTGGAGGGGCTCGGCGACCTGATGGACGACTACGAGTTCCACTACCCCGGCGAGCTCAATCCGGACAACCTGGACGAGGTGCGCGACGCGCTCGACGGGCACGGGATCGCGACCGTCTGCACCGGCCTTCACACCGATCCGCGGTTCGGCAGGGGTGGGTTGACGTCCGTCGACCCGGCGGTGCGGGCCGAGGCGCGGCGTCTGACCCGGGAGACGGCCGAGCTCGCGGGATCGCTCGGGGCGAACATGATCTGCTGGCCCGGGATCGAGGGCTACAACTACCCGTTCCAGACGCCCTACGCGCAGTCGTGGGAGTGGTTCGTCGAGGGGATGGCGGAGGCGGCCGAGGTCTGCGCGGCGCACGGCGTGAAGCTGCTTCCTCGAGCACAAGAACTCCGAGCCGGCGATGAAGATCTTCATGCGGAACATCGGCATGACGCTGCACGTGATCCACACGCTGCGCGCGCAGGGGATCACGAACGTCCAGGTCAACATGGACTGGCAGCACCTGCTGATGAACGGCGAGTCGCTCGGCGAGTACGCGGCGCTGCTGGCGGCGCAGGGGCTGCTCGGCCACCAGCACGCGAACTCCGGCTGGGGCACGTTCGACGACGACAACATGGTCGGTGCGACCGCGTTCATGGAGACGCTCGAGCTCGCCCTCGAGCTGCGCCGCGCCCGCTACGGCGAGAACGGCGAGCGGCTCGGGTTCGACCTGTACCCGTACACGGAGGACGCGGTCGCGGCGGTGAAGCGGTCGGTGCTGCAGTGGAACTTCATCTGGGACGTCTCCGGGCGGATCGACGACGCCGCGCTGCGCGAGGCGCAGTCGCGCAAGGACGCCGTCCGCGCGTACGAGCTCGTCTACGCCGCCCTCGGCGCGGGGTGAGCCCCCGAGCCTCGGTCGTCGCGCGACGCCCCATGCGGGCTGAGCCCGCCCTGGTCGGCCTCGACGTCGGCACCACCGGCGTCAAGGCTCTCGCGCTCTCACCGGACGGTCGCGTCCTCGCGACCGCCACGCGTGGCTACGACCTGTCCACTCCGCACCCCGGCTGGGCCGAGCAGGAGCCGGAGGACTGGCTGCGGGCGGCCGAGTCCGCCCTCGCCGACGTCGCCGAGGGGCGCGACGTCGCCGGGATCGGCCTGTCGGGCCAGATGCACGGGCTCGTCGTGGTCGACGACGCAGGACGGGTGATCCGTCCGGCGATCCTCTGGAACGACCAGCGGACGGCGGCCGAGTGCGGCGAGATCGAGGAGCGGATCGGGCTCGAGCGCCTCATCGCGCTGACGGGGAACCGCGCCCTGCCGGGCTTCACCGCGCCGAAGCTTCTCTGGCTCCGTCGGCACGAGCCGGAGGCGTACGCACGCATCGCCCGGGTGATGCTCCCCAAGGACTACGTCCGGCTCGGGCTGACCGGCGCGTGGGCGAGCGACGTCTCCGACGCGTCGGGAACGCTCCTGCTCGACGTCGCGCGCCGTGACTGGAGCGGCGAGGTCGTGGACGCCCTCGAGATCCCGCGGGAGTGGCTGCCCCCCGTGCTGGAGTCCCCCGAGCGGGCCGGGACCGTCGTCGCAAGCAACAGTCTGTTACAAGGTCGTCCCGTCGCGGCGGGCGCCGGGAGACCAGCCCGCGGCGGCGGTCGGGGTCGGCGCCACCCGTCCCGGGACGCTCTCGGTCGTGCTCGGGACGTCGGGCGTCGTGCTCGCCCCGCTCCCCGCCTACGCCCACGACGCCGAGGCGCGCGTGCACGCCTTCTGCCACGCGCTCCCGCAGACGTGGCAGGCGATGGGCGTGATGCTCTCCGCGGCGGGCTCACTGCAGTGGCTCCACGACACGATCGCGCGGGACGTGCCGTTCGACCGTCTCGTCTCCGAGGCGGAGGCCTGGCGACCGGGCGCCGAAGGGCTGCTGTTCCTCCCGTATCTCGCAGGCGAGCGGACACCGCACGCCGACCCCGACGCCCGGGGCGCGTTCGTCGGCCTCGAGCTGCGTCACGACCGGGGCGCGCTCGTGCGTGCCGTGCTCGAGGGCGTCGCCTGCGGGCTGCGCGACTCGCTCGACCTCCTTCGTGCGCTCGGTGTCGAGGCGGCAACCGCCCGGGTCTCGGGCGGAGGTGCGCGCAGCCGCCTGTGGCTCCGGATCGTCTCGTCCGTGCTCGGCATTCCGCTCGAGCTGACGGAGTCCGAGGAGGGCTCGGCGCTCGGAGCGGCGCTCCTCGGCGGCGTCGCGGGAGGGGTGTTCGCCGACGTCGACGAGGCCGTCGCCCGGTGCGTTCGCGTGACGGACACGATCGAGCCCGACCCCGTGTGGCAGCAGGCGTACGGCGAAGTGCACGAGCGCTACCGGGCGCTGTACCCCGCCCTGCGGGCGGTTAGGGTGTCCCGGTGAGGCTCGGGCTCCTCTCGACTGCGAACATCAACCGTGCGATCCTCGCCGGCGCGGCGGAGACGGAGCGGGTGGAGGTGGTCGCGGTCGCAAGCCGGGACGAGGCGAGGGCCGAGGCGTACGCAGCGGAGCACGGCATCCCGACCGCGCACGGGTCGTACGAGTCGCTCCTCGCCGATCCCGGCGTCGACGCGGTCTACGTCTCGCTCCCGAACGGGCTGCACCACGCCTGGACGATGCAGAGCCTCGCGGCCGGCAAGCACGTGCTCTGCGAGAAGCCGTACTCGCGGCATCCCCGCGAGGCCGAGGAGGCGTTCGACGCCGCTGCGGCCTCCGGGCTCGTGCTCGCGGAGGCGTTCATGTACCGCCACCACCCCCAGACCGCAGCGGTGCGGCAGCTCGTCGCGGACGGCGCGGTCGGTCGGCTGTGCGCGGTCAAGGCGACCTTCACGTTCCCGCTCCGGGACCTCTCGGACGTCCGCGCCCTGCCCGAGCTCGACGGCGGCGCGCTGATGGACGTCGGGTGCTACTGCGTCAGCGGGATCCGCCTGCTGGCCGGCGAGCCCGAGCACGTGCGCGGGGAGCAGGTCACCGGGACGACGGGCATCGACATGGCGTTCCACGGGACACTCCGCTGCGCGGAGGACGTCGTCGGGCAGTTCGAGGCGTCGTTCCGCTCGCCGCAGCGCCAGTCCCTCGAGGCGGTCGGCGAGGACGGGGTGCTCGTCGTCGAGGCACCGTGGCGGGTCGACTGGGGCGGGAAGGTCGTCCTCGTCCGCGACGGCACGCGCGAGACCGTCGAGGTCGAGGAGGCGAACGCGTACACGCGTGAGCTCGACAACCTCGCCGACGCGATCGAGGGCCGCGCGCCGGCGCTCCTCGGGCGGTCGGACGCCGTCGGCCAGGCCCGCGTGATCGACGCCCTCTACCGATCGGCCGAGAGTCGCGCGGTCGCCACGCTCGACCCGGCCTGACCGACCGCCGGGACGCGCGCACTACAGCGCACCCCGCAGGAAGCGGAGGAGGTTGCCCGCCGTCACGGCGGCGACCTCCTCCTCGCTCCAGCCGCGGCCCTCGAGACGTTCGACGAGCGCGGGGTACTGCTCGGAGCCGGTCAGCCCCTCGATCCCGAGACCGGGAGTGAGGCCCGGGGGCATGAGGCCGTCCTTCGGCGCGGGGGGTGGCGGCATGGCCTCCCAGAGCCGCTTCGTGAAGTCGCCGCCCAGACACACGCGCTCCAGCCCCAGCACCGAGACCGCGTGCTCCAGGTGGTCGACGACACCGTCGAGCGTGCGCCGGTCCGGGCCGATCGCGATCGGGTGGAGCATGAGCCCGAAGAGGCCACCCGCGTCCGCGAGCACCCGGAGCTGGCCGTCGTCGAGGTTGCGCGGCGTGTCGTAGACGGCTGCGCACCCGCCGTGCGAGCAGAGCACGGGCGCGCCGGCGGCGCGCTCGAGGATCTCCGCGAACGTGCCGCGCGAGGCGTGGGCGAGGTCCAGGATCACACCGAGCGAGACGAGCCGGTCGACGAGCTCGCGGCCGAGTCGTGACAGGCCGCCGCCCTCCTCGGCGGCGCCGTCGGCGAAGGCGTTCCGGCGGTTCCACGTGAGCCCCGCCATCCGAACGCCGAGTGCGTGGAAGACGTCGGCGGGCCAGATCTCGACGCCGAAGCACTCGACTCCCTCGAGCGCGAGCACGAGCCCGATGCGCTCGCCCGCCTCGACCGCGTCGAGGTCGGCTGCGCGCGTCACCTGGACGACGCGCTCGCGGTTCTCGCGGACTGCGTGCTGGAACGCGGCGACGAGCGACAGGGCTTCGCGCAGCGATCCTTCCGGCTGCACCGTGACGTCCACGTAGACCGGGCACACCTGCAGGCCAACGCCGCCCCGCTCGAGCAGGGGGAGCCATGTCTCGGCGAACACGTTGGCCTCGCCGAGGCGCCGCTCGCGGTACGCGAGCTCCATGAGCAGGTCGACGTGAGCGTCGGCGATCATCGTGCGGCGACCCTACCGCGCGGAAATCCGCGGCGAGGGGGCCGGCGTATCACCGGCATCGACCATCATGACCCGAAGGAGAGAGATGACACGCACCCTGACCGTCGCCGTCGCCTTCGTGGCCGCCGCGCTCGCGCTCGCGGTCCCGGCGTTCGCGGCGACGCCGACCACCTACAAGGGAACCGTCGGCCCGGGCTTCACGATCAAGCTCGCGCCGAAGCCGACGAAGGCGGGCAAGATCAGGCTGGTCGTCGCCGACAAGTCGTCGATCCACAACTTCCACCTGACCGGGCCGGGCGTGAACGTCAAGACGACCGTCGACGGCACGGGGACGAAGACGTTCACCCTGACGCTTGAAGAAGGGCACCTACCGGTTCGTCTGCGACCCGCACGCGAGCTTCATGAAGGGCTCCTTCACCGTTTCGTAGCGTTCGGCCTCGCAGCGTTCGGTGTCGAAGGCAGGTCGGCCGCGGCCAGGACAACGCTCGTGTCGATTCAGCACGAGCGTTGTCCTCTGCCGCGCCGGGCGCCTCATGCGAGGGGCAGCGGCTCGTAGCCCTCGGGTGACACGCGCCAGGCCGCGAGCTCGTCGAGCCGGACGGAATAGATCAACCAGGGGATCCCGGGCCAGATGTAGCTCAGTGCCACATCCGTCTGCGAGGGGCGGGGCGGCGACGACGTGTGCGAGTGGAAGACGGCGAGCTCGAAGCCCTCGTCCTCGACGAAGGCGTCCTCGGGTGATCCGGGGAGAAGCCGGAAGCGGTACGGGCTGGCCTCCAGGTTGACCCCCGGCCGGTATTCGACCGCCGACCCGTCCTTCAGCACGACGAGCCCGCAGGCTTCGTTCGGGAGCTCGGCGCGGGCGTGCTCTGCGATCGCCGCCCGCACCGCGGACGGGATCACCACCAGACGGTGGACTCCATCGACTCCTCGACGCGGCCCTCGGGCTCGTCCCAGAAGTCGGCGCTCAGGTACTTCCAGCCGCCGTCGGCGAGGACGGCCACGACGACTCCCTCGTCGAGCTCGCCCGCGAGCCGCCGTGCGACGTGGATCGCCGCGCCCGCGGAGACGCCGCCGAGGATCCCCTCGAGCCGGAGGAGCTGGCGCACCGCGGCGACCGCCTGCTCGTTCGAGACGAGCACCTTGCGATCGAGCCGGGAGACGTCGAGGATCGGCGGCACGTAGCCGTCGTCGAGCGAGCGCAGCCCCATGACCGGGTCGCCCGGCAGCGGCTCGGCGGCCGCGACGACGATCTCCGGGAAGGACTCTCGCAGCCGCTCGCCCGCGCCCATCAGCGTCCCGCCCGTGCCGAGGCCGGCGACGAGCACGTCGACGCGGTCGAGCGCACCGGCGATCTCCGCGCCCGTGCCCTCGTAGTGGGCGCTGGGGTTTGCCTCGTTCGCGTACTGGAAGGGGACGAACCACGTCGGGTCGGACTCGGCCATCTCGAGCGCGAGCCGCACCGCGCCGTTCGAGCCCTCCGCCGCCGGGGAGAGGACGATGTCGGCGCCGTACAGGCGAAGCAGCCGCTTGCGCTCCTCGGTCGCGTTCTCGGGCAGCACGCACGTGAGCGGGTAGCCCTTGAGCGACGCCACGAGCGCCAGGGAGATGCCCGTGTTGCCCGAGGTCGGCTCGAGCAGCGCCCGCCCCGGCTCGAGCTCGCCCGACGCCTCGGCCGCCTCGATCATCGCCTTCGCGACCCGGTCCTTGATCGAGCCGGTCGGGTTCTGGCCCTCGAGCTTCGCGTAGATGGTGACGCCGGGCTTCGGAGAGTGCCGCGGCAGCTCGACGAGCGGCGTGGAGCCGACGAGGTCGAGCAGGTTCCGTGCCACGGCGGGAGACCAGGGCTGCGAGCTTCCACCGGCCATGGCCGGGAGCAGGATCACGGTCTCGTCGTCCGGCACCGGCGTGTCGAGGCCGTCGAGCGTCCGCACGTCCTCGCCACCCAGGTAGACGTTGACGAACGGCGCGATCCCGCCGTCGGCCAGGATCTGGGCGCCGAGCGCCGGATGCCGCTCGACGAGGTCGTCCAGCACCTCGCGCACGGTCGCACCGCTCGCCTCGACCTGGCGTGCGCCGCCGACCTCGTTGCGGAGCGTGGGGGGGATGCGGACGAACGTCACGACGCGTGCACCTGGGCGGCCCCCGAGCAGAACTCGACGTAGTCCACGTACTCGGTGATGGTCGGGTGGTCGCCGCAGACGGGGCACTCCGGGTTCCGGCGGATCGCGACCTCGTCGAACGTCGTGTGGAGCGCGTCGAAGAGCAGGAGCCGGCCGGCGAGCGACTCGCCGGCGCCGAGCACCAGCTTGAGCGCCTCGCTCGCCTGGAGCGAGCCGACGATGCCGGGCAGCACGCCGAGCACGCCGCCCTCCGCGCAGCTCGGCGCGAGCTCGGGCGGCGGCGGCGACGGGTAGAGGCACCGGTAGCACGGCCCGTTGCCCGGATCGAAGACCGTGACCTGCCCTTCGAAGCGGTAGATCGACCCGTGCACCACGGGGATGCCGTGCCACACCGAGGCGTCGTTGACCAGATAGCGCGTCGGGAAGTTGTCGGTGCCGTCGACGATCACGTCCCAGCCGTGAGCGAGGACCCGCTCGACGTTCTCGGAGTCGAGCCGCTCCTGGAACGGCAGCACGGTGACGTCGGGGTTCAGCGCCTCGATCGTCCGCTTCGCCGAGTCGACCTTCGGCTCGCCGAGGCGCTCGGTCGAGTGCACGATCTGCCGCTGGAGGTTCGAGTCGTCGACGACGTCGGGATCGATGATCCCGAGCGTCCCCACTCCCGCCGCCGCGAGGTAGAGCGAGGCGGGCGAGCCGAGGCCGCCGGCGCCGATCAGGAGGACGCGCGACTCGAGCAGCCGCTGCTGGCCCGCCTCCCCGACCTCGGGGATCAGGAGGTGGCGCGCGTAGCGTGCGCGCTGTGCGGGCGTCAGCGCGGCCGGCGTGACGACCTCGTAGCCGTTCCGCTTCCAGCCGGCGAAGCCGTCCGAGAGGTTGACCGCGTTCTCGTAGCCGAGCTCGTGGAGCGTCTTCGTCGCGAAGGCCGAGCGGGTGCCGCTCTGGCAGTAGACGACGAGCGCCCGGGCCTTGTCCGGGATCAGCGCCTCGACGCGGGACTCGAGGTTGTTCCGCGGGAGGTGCAGCGCGCCGGGCAGATGTCCCTCGTCCCACTCGTCGCGCGGGCGGACGTCGACGAAGAGGGGCGCGTCGCCGCCGTCGCGGTCGAGGAAGGTGTGCGCCTCGGGCGTCGAGATCTCGTCGATCTCGGCCCGTGCCGCGGCCAGGAGCTCCCTATAGGTCGGCATTACTTTCCCGAATATAGCGATACGCGGGTCGCGCGCGCGGAGGACGGGGGCTCCGCCGTGTCGTGCGGAGCCGGCTCAGTCCGACCCCGAGGCGCCTCACCCGCGGCTACCGTGGCGCCGTGTCGCCGTTCGCCCGCGTCGCCACCGTCACCGCCGCGGCGGCAGCCGTCGCCGTGGCGGTCGTGGTGGGGGTCGTCGCACTCCAGACCGACCCGGTCGAGAGCGCCGCGCCCACGCCGAAGGCACGGAGAGGGGCGCCGCCGCTCACCTTCGAGCTCGGCGTGCGCGCCGACCCGCAGGCGATGGCGCTGCGGCGCGCGCAGCGCCTCTACACGGACGGAAAGCGGGCCGCCGCCGCGCGGGCGTTCGCGACGATCGACTCCGTCGAAGGCCGCGTCGGCCAGGCATTCGCGTCGTGGCCGAGAGGGACGGTCGACCGCATGAACCGGCTCGCCGGCCTGCATGCGCAGGACCCGGTCGTCCAGCTCAACCTTGGCACCGCGCTCTTCTGGTCCGGCCTCCCCGGCGCGCAGGAGGCGTGGCGCGCCGCGGCAGCGTCCGATCCGGACTCGGCGTACGCGGTCGCCGCCGCGAACCTGCTCCACCCCGAGTACGCGCCGGGCCTTCCCATCTTCGTCACGTCGATCCCACCGCCGAAGGCGCTCGACGGCCTCGCACCGGCCGCCCAGCTCGCCCTCCTGCGCCGCGACGCCGAGCGGAGCGTCGACGGCAAGCTGCTCTACGGCGCCGCGCTCCAGAGGCTCGGCAGGCAGCGCTCCGCCGCGCGCGTGTTCGCCGAGGCGGCGCGCGAGGCGCCCGGGAACGTCGAGGCGCAGGTGGCGGCCGCGTTCGGCAGGTTCGACAAGGCCCGGCCCGCGGATGCATTCTCCCGTCTCGGCCCGCTCACCAGGCGCTTCCCGAGGAGCGCGACGGTGCGCTTCCACCTCGGGCTGCTCCTGCTCTGGGCGGGCGAAGTGAAGGAGGCGCGCACGCAGCTCCAGCGCGCGACCACGGTCGAGCCCGCGTCGCCGCTCGCGAACGAGGCGCGCAGGTACCTCGACGAGCTGGACAAGGCCGGGGTCTGACCCTCGCGGGCGTCATTGACCGGGGGCGACTTCGTGGCTACCGTGTCGAGCGACGCGACGGAAGGGGCGGTCCTGAGCGCAGCGAGTGAGCCGGAACGGACGGCGGCGGCACCGGATGTCGTCCTCGTCACGGACGAGGGGCGAGCGCTCCTCGAGTCGGGACGCGCACAAGGGCGCCTGGACGCGGACGAGGTGGCGCTGGCGCTCGACGACCTCGACCTCGACCCCGCGCAGATCGACGCGTTCTACGACGCGCTCGACGAGGAGCAGATCGAGGTCGTCGCTCCCGAGGCAGCCGCCGCCGAGGCGGAGAACGAGCGCGCCTGGGAGGCCGCGGAGCCCGAGATCTCGACCGACACGCTCCAGCTGTTCCTGAAGGACATCGGCAAGGTGCCGCTGCTCACCGCCGCGCAGGAGGTCGAGCTCGCGAAGCGGATCGAGGCCGGCGACCACTCCGCGAAGCAGGCGATGGTGGAGGCGAACCTTCGCCTCGTCGTCTCGATCGCGAAGCGCTACCGCAACCAGGGGCTCCCGTTCCTCGACCTGATCCAGGAGGGGACGATCGGGCTCGTCCGCGCGGCGGAGAAGTTCGACTGGCGCAAGGGGTTCAAGTTCTCGACCTACGCGACCTGGTGGATCCGGCAGGCCGTCGCGCGCGCGATCGCCGACAAGGGCCGGACGATCCGCATGCCCGTCCACGTCGTCGAGAAGCTGAACAAGATCAGCCGCTCGGAGCGCAAGCTCCGCGCCGAGCTCGCCCGCGAGCCGACGGCGTTCGAGATCGCCGTCGACCTCGACCTGCCGGTGGAGGAGGTCGAGCAGATCAAGCGGAGCGCCCAGACGCCCGTCTCACTCGAGAAGCCGGTCGGGGACGAGGAGGAGTCGGAGTTCGGGCACTTTCTCACCGACGAGTCCGAGCCGCTTCCCGACGAGGCGGCCGAGGTGGCGATGCGCCGCGAGGCTCTGCGGTCGATCCTGGGGTCGCTCTCGCCGCGCGAGCGGCAGGTGCTCGAGCTGCGCTACGGCCTTGACGGCCGCCAGCCGCGCACGCTCGACGAGGTCGGGCGCGCGTTCAACGTCACGCGCGAGCGGATCCGCCAGATCGAGCACCAGAGCCTGAAGAAGCTCCGCGCGCTCGCCGACGCGGCCGCCGTCCGCGACGTCGCCTGAGGCCGCCCGCCGGCCGACCGCATCCGGTACGGCGGTCGAGTCGGCCCGATACGATCGCCCACGTGATCCCTCCGCACGAAGAGCTGGTCCACGGGCTCGCCGAGCTGATCGCAATCCCGTCGGTGAGCGCCGATCCCGTGCACGCAGACGACGTCCGCCGTGCGGCGGACTGGGTCGCAGAGCGGATCCGCCGGGCGGACGGCACGGTCGAGATCCAGGAGCGGGGCGGACGACCGCTCGTGATCGGCGAGGTCGCGTCGTCGACGGGACCGGGCGCGCCGACCGTCCTCGTCTACGCACACCTCGACGTCCAGCCGCCGGATCCGCTCGAGCTCTGGCAGTCCGACCCGTGGACGCTCGTCGAGCGGAACGGATCGCTGGTGGCGCGCGGCGTGGCCGATGACAAGGCGCACCTGTTCATGCTGCTCGAGGCGACGCGGCTCCTCGCCGCTGCCGGCGAGCTCCCGGTGACCGTGCGCTTCGCGATCGACGCGGAAGAGGAGGTCGGCGGCCACTCGGTCGTCGACTGGGTCGAGGAGGGGGATCCCCCTGCCGACGTCGCGCTCGTCCTCGACGGCGGATACGCGACCGAGACGCTGCCGTCGTTCTGCACGGCGCTCCGCGGCATGTGCTACTTCCACGTCACCGTCCGCACGGGCGAGCGCGACCTCCACTCGGGCCTTTACGGCGGGGCCGCGCTCACGGCGACGCACGTGCTGGTGCAGATGCTGTCCGCCGTCCTGCCCGGCCCCGACGGCCTGCTGCCGGGCCCGCTGCGCGAGGGGATCGTGCCGCCCACCGAGGAAGAGCTCGCCGGCTGGAGCGTGCTCCCGCCGGGTGCCGAGGTGCTCGCGTCCGACGGTGCCCGCGCCTCCGACGCGCGCGCGGCCGAGGAGCTCTGGCTGCGGACGACGGCCGAGCCGTCGGTCACGGTCAACGGCGTCGAGAGCGGCTCTCCGCGCCTGCAGAAGACGGTGCTGCCGGTCGAGGCGCACGCGAACGTCTCGATGCGGCTGGCGCCGGGACAGACGACCGCACAGATGGCACCCGTGTTCGAGCAGCTGCTCCGTGACGCCGCTCCCGAGGACGCCACCGTCGACGTCGAGCTCTGGTCGACGGGCGAGCCGGGCTACGTCGACCCTGCCGAGCCGGCGCTCAAGCTCGCGCAGGACGCCTTCGAGCACGTGCTCGGCACCCGGCCGGTGCTCGTGCGCTCGGGCGGATCGATCCCGGTCGTGGCGTCGCTCGTCGCGCGCGGCGTGCCCGCGATCGTCACGGGGTTCGCGCGGCCCACGGCCCAGATGCACTCGCCGAACGAGTGGCTTCCGGCGCCGGCGCTGCGCGAGGGGCTCGAAGCGACGGTCGAGGTGCTCCGCCGGCTTGGCGAGCTTGGCTGACGCCCGCTACTCGAGCCCGCTCGCACAGGAGCTGGCCGAGGAGGTGCTCGAGCGCTTCCTACGCTATGCCGTGATCGACACGCAGGCCGACCCGGCGTCGACGACGTACCCCTCGACCGAGAAGCAGCTCGATCTCTCGCGCCTGCTCGTCGACGAGCTCCGGGAGATCGGCCTCGACGACGCCGTGCTGACCGAGCACGGGTACGTGTTCGCGACCGTTCCGGGCACGAGGGAGGACGCGCCGACCGTCGGGCTGATCGCCCACGTCGACACGTCACCCGCCGCGTCGGGCACCGGCGTCACGCCGATCGTGCATCGCGGCTGGGCCGGGACGCCGATCGTGCTGCCGGGTGACGCCTCCCAGGTGCTCGACCCCCGGGAGATGCCCGGCCTCGCCGACAAGCTCGGCCACGACCTCGTCACGAGCGACGGCACCACGCTTCTCGGTGCGGACGACAAGGCCGGCGTGGCGATCGTCGTCACCGCAGCGCGCCGGCTCGTCACGGACGACGCGCCCCGTGCGACCGCCAGGATCGCGTTCACCGTCGACGAGGAGGTCGGGCGCGGGACCGACCACTTCGACCTCGAGGCGTTCGGCGCCGACCTCGCCTACACGTTCGACGGGTCGGGGCTCGGCGAGGTCGAGACCGAGACGTTCTCGGCATACCAGCTCGTCCTGACGATCGACGGCGTCGGCGTCCATCCCGGCACGGCGAAAGGGCGGCTCGTGAACGCCCTCAAGCTGATGGCCGACGTGATCGCCGCGCTGCCGCGCGGAGGGCTGTCGCCCGAGACGACCGAGGACCGCGAGGGCTTCGTCCACCCCGAGCGGATCGCGGGCAGCGCGTCGCGGGCGACCCTCTGGCTGATCGCGCGGGACCACGACGACGCGAAGCTCGAGGAGCACGTCGCGCTCGTCCGCGAGATCGCGGCCGAGATCGTCGGGCGGGAGCCGCGCGCCTCGTTCGTCCTCGCGGTCGAGGAGCAGTACCGCAACATGCGCACGGCGCTCGACCGGCATCCGGAGATCGTCGACGCCGCCGAGGAGGCGATCCGGCGCGCCGGCGTCGAGCCCGTTCACAGCATCATCCGCGGCGGCACCGACGGCGCGCGCCTGACCGAGAAGGGGCTTCCGACCCCGAACCTCTTCACCGGCGGGCAGAACTACCACTCGGTGAGCGAGTGGGCGTCCGTCCAGGACATGGCCGCCGCCGCCGCGACGTGCGTCGAGCTGGTGCGGCTCTGGGGCACACGCGCGCCGGCGCCGCCATCCTGACCGGGGCTCTGTCTAGTCGGAGTGCACGGCGCAGCCGAGCCACTCGTGGCCGAAGCGGCGCATCTCGTCGATGATCGGCTTCAGGGCGTCGCCCTTCTCGGTGAGCTCGTACTCGACGCGGGGCGGCGACTCGGCGTAGCTGCGGCGGACGACGATGCCCTCGGCCTCGAGCCAGCGCAGCCGCTCGGCCAGCGTCCGCGGGCTGATCCCCGCGCACGCGTGCTCGAGTGCGGTGAAGCGCCGCGGCCCCTCGGAGAGGTCGTGGACGATCAGGACGGTCCACTTCGACCCGACGATCTCGCCCGTCGCGGCGACCGAGCACTGACCCGCCTGGTGCACCGGAAGCATCGTGCGCTCGCTGTCGGCGCGTGTGGCCATGTCCCAAGTGTACGGGCAGTCGCCACGGTTTCCGAGTGCGGCGAGCCTCAGTCGCTCGGGTCGGCGATCCGCCGGAGACACTGCGCCGTGCAGGTCCAGGCGAGGACGAGCGGCCGGAGGAACCGTGCCAGCCCGACCGCGCCGGCCGACGTGAGGTGGAGGCCGTCGTCGACGAACCATTTCGGCTTGGTCGCGCTGGCGTCGTCCCAGTCGGCGACGCGGATCTGGGGCCAGCGCTTCGCGGCGGCGCGGATCGCCGCGTTCGTGGTCCGGTAGAGCACGCGGCGCTCCTGCATCGTCACCCAGATCACCGTCGTCACGCCCTGCCGCTGGAGCGCCTGCATCACGCGGTCGATGTCCGCGCCGTAGTCGGACGGGACGTCGTTGTAGCCGACGTCGATCACGACGAGGCTGCCGAGCGGCCTCGCGGGCTGCGTGACGAGCGAGAGCACGCTCGGGGGACGCTCGCCCTTGTAGGGGCATCCGGTCTCGGCCAGGCGGCGGCAGACCTTCGCGTCGATCTGCAGGTCGAGACCCTTGCCGAGGGTCTTCCGCGCGGTGGCCTGGTAGGCGAGCGAGGCGGCGACGGAATCCCCGAACAGCGTCACCCGCGGGCGGGCCGATCCACCTGCCGAGGCCGTCGCGGCGAGGAGCGCGCACGCAACCAGCGCGGCGACTGCGGCGGAGGCGGTGCGCACGGGCCAAGCCTACCCGCCGCAGGAACCGTCTAGTCCCAGGGCGGCGGGTTGTGCACCCAGCGGCCGCCCACCATCGTCGCGACCACCTGCACCTCCGGGAGCTCGTCCACCCCGGCGGTCACCGGGTCCCGGTCGAGCACGACGAGGTCGGCGAGGAAGCCGGGGAGCAGCCGTCCGCGACGCCGCTCGTCGCCCGCGAGCCACGCGGGCGCCACCGTCGAGGCGTGGAGCGCCTCTGCGACCGTCAGCGCCTCGCCGGGACGCCACGCCGGTCGCTCGTCGATCGTCCGCAGCACGCCGGCGGCGATGCCGGCGAGCGGGTCGAGCTCCTCGACGGGCGCATCCGAGCCGTTCGCCACGACCGCCCCGCTCCGGAGCAGCGTCGCGAACGCATACGTGCCGTCGAGGCCGTCCCCCCAGAACCGCTCCGCCAGATCGCGGTCGGACGGTGCATGGCTGAACTGCACGGAGCACGCTACGCCGAGCTCCGCGAAGCGCGGGAGGTCGGCGGGGTCGACGCGCTGGGCGTGCTCGATCCGCTGCCGCAACCCCAGGGGCTGCCAGGCGTCGCGGGTCGCCTCGAACGCATCGAGTGCCTCGCGGTTCGCGCGATCGCCGATCGCGTGCACGGCAATCGGCCATCCCGCGGCGGCGGCCGCGCGGATCACCTCCGCGAGCTCCTCGCCGCTCGTGATGCACACGCCGCTCCCGTCCAGCAGCCATGCGGTCTGCGAGCCGAGCGTGCCGTCCATGAAGGTCTTCAGGTACCCGAGCCGGAGGTAGTCGTCTCCGATGCGCGAGCGGAGGTCGAGCTCGCCCAGCCGGCCCACGTGCTCGGTCGGGAGCGACTGCCAGACGCGCAGCGTCAGCCCGCCGGTCTCGTGGATCCGGCCGAAGATCGCGTGCGCCCCGAGCCAGCCGTCCTTGTCGTGGATCGCGCCGACGCCGCGTGCGTTCGCGACGCGCAGGCCGTCGCGGGTGGCGTCGACCCACTCGTCCTCCGAGACGGCGACGTGCCGTTCGCGGAAGCGCCATGCCGACTCCTCGCGCAGCACCCCGGTCGGCTCGCCGGCCTCGTCGCGCTCGACCACGCCGCCCGGGACCTCGAGGTCACCGCCGGCGCGGGCGAGCGCGGCCGTGTTGACCCAGAGCGAGTGGTAGTCCTTCGACCAGAGCGCGGCCGGCCGGTCGCCGGTGACCCCGTCGAGCGCCTGGCGCGACGGGTGCTCGTCCCAGGCCGCGTCGCGCCAGCCGTGTCCGCGGATCCACTCGCCCTGCGCCGCGGTGCGCGCCGACGCGCGCGAGCGCCTCCGAGAGCGATCCCGCGCCCTCGAGCCGGGCGTCGCTGCGGGCCAGCGCCCAGGTCGGGAAATGGACGTGGGAGTCCGTGAAGGCCGGGAGGACGCAGCGCCCGCGCAGGTCGACCCGGTCGGGCGTGGGGAGGGCGCTCTCGTGCGTGCCGACGCCGCCGACGATGCGGTCGCCGGCGACGGCGAGCGCGCCTGCCGTCGGGAGCGACGGGTCCATCGTCCGCACCACGCCGTTGGAGAGGATCACGGGCGGAGCCTATCGCCGCCCTGCGCGTCCGCCGCTCGTGTCGGACGCTACGATCGAAAGCCCGACCGGAGGAGCACGTGAGCTTCGACCGCCCCCTGGCGCTGCTCTTGCTCGCGGCGGTCGCCGCGCTGTTCGGGGCGTACCTCGTCCTCGCGCGCCGCAGGCCCCGGTACGTCGTCCACTACCCGAACGTCGACGTGGTGCGCGACCTCGCGCCCCGAGCCTCGCTCGTGCGCAGGCACGCGACGGCGGCCCTGCTCGCCGTCGCGCTCGTGCTGCTCTGCATCGGGATGGCCGGCCCGCACGTCGACCGCTCGGAGCCCGTCGAGAACGCGACCGTCGTCCTCGTCCTCGACACGTCCCGGTCGATGCTCTCGGGCGACGTCGCCCCGACACGCCTCGACGCGGCGAAGGCAGCCGCCCAGACGTTCCTCGACCGCGCGCCGCCGAAGCTCCGCGTGGGGGTCGTCACGTTCGCGGGCGATGTGAGCGTGGCCGCGGCGCCGACCCACGATCGCGAGCGCCTCCGTCGCTCGATCGCGGCGATCACGCGATGGCAGGCCGGCGGGGGAACGGCCATCGGAGACGCGCTGGCGCGTTCGGTGGAGCTCGTGCGCGACGCCTTCGACGAGCCCGGCCGGGCACCGCAGACGGGCAGCGCCGGACCGCGCGACGGAGCGGCCACGATCCTGTTCCTCTCCGACGGGCGCCAGAACCGGGGCGTGCTTCTCCCGGCCGCGGGGGCGGCGCGGGCGGCGCAGGCGGGGATCCCGGTCTTCACGGTGGCGCTCGGAACGGATCGCCCCGATGCGGGCGGCGGCCGCTTCGGCCGCTTCGGCGGGTTCAACCGCGTGCCCGACCGCGCGACGCTGCAAGCGATCGCGGAGACGACGGGCGGCGAGTACTTCGCAGCCCGCTCCGGCGCGGCGCTCGAGTCGGCCTACCGCAACCTCGGCTCGCGGCTCGGCCGGGCCGACCGCCCGGCCGAGGTGACGGCGCTCTTCGTCGCATCGGCGGCGGTCGCGCTGACCGCGGCCGCCGCGGTCGGACGTCTCTCCGCCCCCGGTCTGCCGTGAAGATGTCTGCCGTGAAGACGAGGGCCGGCCCCCTGCCGGGCCGGCCCTGACACTCCGGTCGGCCCGCCCGCCGTCAGGCAGGCAGGATGTTCTGGTTCACCCGGAACACGTTCTCCGGGTCGTAGGCGGCCTTGACCCGCGTGAGCCGCTCGTAGTTCACGCCGTACGTCGCCTTCACGCGCGCCTGGCCTTCGTCGTCCATCATGAAGTTGACGTAGGAGGCGCCCGCCGAGTACGGGACGACCGCCTCGTGGTAGCCGATCGTCCAGTCCCGCACCGCCGACGCCGAGGCCGGGTCGGGATCGCAGCCGATGAAGACCTGCGACCAGATCGCGTCGCGGTAGCCGAACGCCGTATCCTCCGGGCCGACGTCGTTGACCGCCCCGTCGACCGGGTAGAAGTGCGTCCCGGCCTTGAATCCCGGCATCCGCCCGTTCCACTCGCGGTTCACCGCGATCGCCTCGTCCGGGATCTCGCGCAGGAAGGCGCCGCGCCAGTACCACTGGTCACCTGGCCCGTAGAGGCCGTCGAACGCGGAGTTGAGCGCTGCGATCGGCAGCCGGCCGACGCCGTGCAGCAGCGGCTCGGCGACGGACAGCATCGGCGCCATCGCCTTCTCCGCGTCCTCGTCCGACGCGTCGATGCACCACACGACGCCGCACACCTTGCGCAGGTGGAGCTCCTCGGGGAACGCCTCCTTCACGGGCGGGATCGTGTGGAAGTTGAAGAACCCCATCACGTTGCGCGGCGCCGAAGGCAGCCACTCCCGGTACGCCGCGAGGAGCTCGCCGGCGTCCTCGGCCGCCCAGAACGTCGGGCCGCCGACGACGGTCTCGAGCGGGTGCGCGCGGAACGTGAACTCCGTGACGACCCCGAAGTTGCCGCCGCCCCCGCGGATCCCCCAGAAGAGATCGGGGTTCTCGTCGGCGCTCGCCGTCACCTGCGAGCCGTCCGCGAGCACCATCTCGGCGGAGAGCAGGTTGTCGACCGTGAGCCCGTGCCTGCGCGCGAGATAGCCGTGGCCCCCGCCGAGCGTCAGCCCGCCGACGCCGGTCGAGGAGATGATCCCCGTCGGCACCGCCAGGTTGTGCGGACCGGTCGCGGCGTCGACGTCGCCCCACACGCAGCCGCCGCCGACGCGAACGGTCTGCGTCCCGGGATCGACGGCCACGGCCTTGAGCGGCGACAGGTCGATCACGACCCCGTCGTCGACGCTCCCGAGGCCGCCGCCGTTGTGGCCGCCGCCTCGCACGGCGAGGGGCAGGTCGTGCTCGCGTGCGAATCGGATCGCGGCCGCCACGTCGTCTGCGTCGGTGCAGAACGCGATCAGCGCCGGGCGGCGGTCGATCATCGCGTTGAACAGGGTCCGCGCGTCGTCGTACCGTGCGTCGCCCGGCCCGACGAGCCGGTCGCCGAAGGTCGTGAGCTCCGTGCGCGCGCTGTCGAGCGCGGAGATGGTCGCCGACATGTGTGTCCTCCTCGTCCTCGTTGCCGTCGCGTCGAGAGTACGAACGGGCGCCGCGCATGTCATGACCGGGCCTGACACACTTCGCCGCCGCGCGCCGATTGCGCAATGATCAGATCTGATCATCGACATGGCCGCCGGGGGATCCACACCGCTTCCCGGCCCGCTCCGGCTCTCGCCCGCGTTCGCGTTCGCGGGGCGGACGCGCGAGCTTGCGACGCTGCGGGCCCTGCTGCCCCGCTCCGCCGGGGAGGGCCGCCGCGCGGCGTTGATCGCGGGCGCTCCGGGCTCGGGCAAGAGCCGGCTCGTCCGAGAGCTCGCGCGCGAGCTCTCGGACGAGGGCGCGACCGTCCTGTACGGCGACTGCGACGGCGTCGTGGGCTCGCCGTACGGCCCGTTCGCCGCCGCGCTCGACCACCTCGTCCGCCACGCGGACCCCGAGATGCTCCGGCAGCACCTGGGCGCGTCCGGCGGGGAGCTCACACGGCTGCTCCCGGAGCTCGAGCCGCGTGTCGGCGCACTCCCCGCACGGGCGGCCGCGGACGCCGACACAGAGCGCCACCGGCTCCACACGGCGGTCACCGACCTGCTCGTCGGGGTCGGCTCGGAGGCGCCGATCCTCCTCGTGCTCGAGGACGTCCACTGGGCGGACGCATCCACGCTGCAGCTGATGCGCCACCTCGTTCGCTCCGGCGCGGCCGCGCGGATGCTGCTCGTCGCCACGTTCCGCGACGCCGAGGCCGACGTGCCGGCCGAGCTGACCGAGGCGCTCGTCGACGTGTATCGCACCGAAGGGGTCGCACGTATCCGCCTCGGCGGGCTGTCCGAGAGCGAGATCGCCGAGTTCGTGCGGCTCGCCGCCGGCGTCGAGCCGGCGCCCGACCTGCGCGACGCGATCGAGGGTCTCACCGGCGGCAACGCGTTCCTCGTCACCGAGCTCTGGCGCGAGCTGCTCGACGCCGGCGCGATCGAGATCGGCCCCGGCGGTGCGAGGCTCGCCCGCCCCGCCGCGGAGCTCGGGGCTCCCACCACCGTGAGGGAGGTCGTCAACCAGCGGCTCACCCGCCTGTCGCCCGAAGCGAACGAGGTGCTCGCGCTCGCGGCGGTCGCCGGGGCGGAGTTCGAGCTCCACACGGTGCGCCGCGCGAACGTCGTCCCCGAGGCGGTCCTGCTCGACGCCGTGGACGAGGCGGTGGGGACGGGGCTGCTCGTGGAGGACCCCGGCGCTCGCATCGCCTACCGCTTCGCGCACGAGCTGGTCCGGCGGGCCGTCACCGAGCGCCTGTCCGCGGCCCGCAAGGCCGAGCTCCACCTCCTCGTCGCCGAGGCGCTGGAGGCCGCCCGCCCGCAGGGCGACAGCCGTGCCGTGCTGGCGGCACTCGCCCACCACTGGGCGGCCGCGGCGCCGGTGGGGGGCGTCGAGCGGGCGGTCGGCTACAACCTGCTCGCCGCGGACTCGGCGGTCGGGGCGCTCGCGTTCGGCGAGGCCGAGGAGCGGTTTCGCGTCGCGCTCGAGCTCGGCGTCGGCGACCCGCGCGAGCGCGCCGAGGTGATGCTCCGCCTCGGGGACGCCTGCCATCGCGCCGGACACGCCGACGCCGCGCTCGACGCGTTCACGCGCGCGGCCGAGCTCGCGCGCTCGCTGGCGGATCCCGAGACGCTGGCCCGCGCCGCGATCGGGTTCGAGCAGGCCGCCTGGCGCCCCGCCATGCACGACACCGAGTCGGTCGACCGCCTCGAGGAGGCGGCCGCGCTGCTCGATCCGGACGACTCGGAGCTCCGCGCGCGCGTGCTCGGCGGCCTCGCCCGCGCGCTCGAGCTCCGGGGCGAGTCGAGCCGCGCGGCGCTCGCGCGCGACGCGTCGATCGCGATGTCCCGTCGCCGCGGCGACGCGCGGACGCTGGGCGCGACGCTTGCCACGTCGTACTGGTCACGGGGCAGCTCGACCAACGAGGTCGTGAACCGGATGCTCCTCGAGGCGCGCGACATCGGGCGGGAGCTCGACGACGTCGAGATCGAGAGCGAGGCGCTCTCCTGGCTCGCGCCCTCGTACGTGGTGCTCTGCGACCACGACGCGGCTCGCGAGGCGATCGGCCAGCTGTCATCGATCGCGAAGCGGCTCAGCCAGCCCTTCCACCACCACGTCGCCGAGCACTACGCGGCCGCTATCGCGCTGTGCGACGGCGACCTGCACGCGTCCGAGCAGGCCGCGATGCGCTCGCAGGAGTGGGGCAGCCTGCTGACGGGCCGGGACGCGTCCGGCACCTTCGCGATCCAGATGTTCGGTCTCCGGCGCGAGCAGGGCCGTCTCGCGGAGCTGGCGCCGCTCGTCCGTCTGCTCGACGCGGACACCCGCGAGGATGCGTGGGGGCCGGGCCTCGTGGCGCTGCTCGCGGAGCTCGGCATGGAGGACGAGGCTCGAGCCGGGCTGCACCGGATCCTCGACACGGGGCTCGGGGCCCTCCGGCCGTCGCTGTGGCTCGCCTCCCTCGTCTACCTCGCCGACGCGTGCGCGGCACTCGAGGACACCGACACGGCCGCGGTGCTCTACCCGGAGCTCGCAGCCTACGCGGGCAGCAACGTGATGATCGGCCACCTCGTGGCGTGCTACGGCGCGATGGACCGGTACCTCGGCATGACGGCCGCCGTCCTGGGTGAGTGGGAGCGCGCCGAGGAGCACTTCCACGCCGCGCTCGCGCTCAACACCCGGCTCGGTGCCCGGACGTGGCTCGCCCACACGGCCTTCTGGTACGCCCGGATGCTCCTGGCACGGAACGGCGGAGACGACCAGTCGCACGCCCGCGGCCAGCTCGGCCTCGCACTCGGGCTCGCGCAGACGATCGGGCTGCCGGGCCTGGCCCGGCGCGCCGGCGCCCTCGGGACGGACGTGGAGCCGGCGCCGACGCTGCCGGACGGCCTCAGCCCGCGGGAGGTGGAGATCCTGGTCGAGCTCACGCGGGGCCGCTCCAACCGCGAGATCGGCCGCGCCCTGCACATCAGCGAGCACACGGCCGCGAACCACATCCGCTCGATCCTCCGCAAGACGCGCTGCGCGAACCGCACCGAGGCCGCCGGATACGCGCTCCGCCACGGGCTCGTCCCGGGCTGAGCGCGCGAGTACCATGAGGCGATGCCTCTCTACGTGATCGAGCGGAAGTTCGCCGACCGCCTCGACCTGACCGCGGACGACGTCCGCTCGATCGACGCCGTGAACGCGGACGAGGGCGTCAGCTGGCTCTTCTCGTTCATCACGGCCGACAAGCTGCGCACGTACTGCCTCTACGAGGCGCCCTCGCCCGACGCGATCCTCGACGCGGCGCGCCGCGCGAACGTGCCCGCGGACAAGATCGTCGAGGTGAGCAAGTTCGTGCCCGCCGAGATGCTCGCCGCGTCCGAGTGACCTGGGACATCCTGAGCGACGAGCAGCGGGAGCTGCGGGAGCTGGTGCGGACGTTGGCGCGGGAGCGGATCGCTCCGCGGGCGGCGGAGATCGACGCATCGCACGAGTTCCCGTGGGACGTGGTCGAGCTGTTCCGCGACCAGGGGATCTTCGGCCTCTTCTTCGGCGAGGAGGTCGGGGGTACCGGCACCGGGACGCTGCTCTCGCTGGTGGCGATCGAGGAGGTCTCGAAGGTCTGTGCGACGAGCGGGTTGATCCTCGCCGTGCAGGAGCTCGGCTCGCTCGGGTTGAAGCTCGGCGGCTCCGACGCGCAGCGTGCGGCGTGGCTGCCCCGTCTGGCGAGCGGCGAGGTGCTCGCGGCGTACGCCCTCACCGAGGCGGGCTCGGGCTCGGACTCGGCCGCGATGCGCACGGTCGCACGCCGCGACAACGGGGAGTACGTCGTCGACGGGACGAAGCGGTTCATCACCAACGCGGGCGTGGCGGGCCTCTACACGGTGTTCGCGAAGACCGATCCGGACGCGGGCCATGCCGGCATCACCGCGTTTCTCGTCGAGCCGGACACGCCGGGATTCGAGGTTGCGCGGCTCGAGGAGAAGCTGGGGATCGCCGGGTCGACGACGGGCGAGCTGGTGTTCGACGGGTGCCGCGTCCCGGAGGCGAACCGGCTCGGCGCGGAGGGCACCGGCTTCAAGCTCGCGATGCGGATCCTCGACCGCTCGCGGCCCGGCGTGGCCGCGCAGGCGCTCGGGATCGCCCAGGGCGCGACGGACTACGCGCTCGAGTACGCGCGGACGCGCGAGACGATGGGCAAGCCGATCGCGGAGCACCAGTTGATCGCGGCGAAACTGGCCGACATGGAGACGAAGACCGAGGCCGCGCGCGGGCTGCTCTACCGCTTCGGGCAGATGGCCGACGCCGGCGTCCCCGAGGGAGAGCTGACGAAGGCCTCCGCGATGGCGAAGCTCCAGTGCGGCGACGTCGCGATGGAGGTCACGACCGAGGCCGTGCAGATCCTCGGCGGCTACGGCTACGTCAAGGAATACCCCGTCGAGCGGTTCATGCGCGACGCCAAGATCACCCAGATCTACGAAGGCACCCAGGAGGTGCAGCGGCTCGTGATCGCCCGCGAGATGCTGAAGGAGTCACGCTCCTTCCTGCTCGCCGGCGTCTCCTGACGCGACGACGCAACCTGCGGGCGCGTGCCGCGTGATCGCAGACGCTCCGGGAGCCCTAGGCGACCGCCGGCGCCAGCGACGATCCGGCTGCCTTGCTCTCCCAGTAGCGGTTGAGCGCGCCCTGGATCTTGATGAACCAGACGAACGCCCCGATCAGCGGGAGCAGGAGCCAGAGCCCCGTCCACCCGGTGAACGGCGCTTCGCGCCCGTCGGCCTTGAACATCTTCCCGACCTCGGACGGGATCAGGAACCAGGTGACGGGCGAGAGGAGGATGTAGATCACGAGCCCGATGACCCCGCCGACGCCGATGCCGGAGTGCTCCTTCACCTCGTCCTGGGTCTTGAACACCCAGTAGAGCGAGTAGATCCCGAGAGTGACGATCGAGAGGATGATCGCGAACGCGATGCCGCGCGGTTGCCCGAGAGGGCCTGTGGTGGATGCCTGCATGCTCATGGTCGGGGATTCGCCGTGGTGCGCGGTACCTCCTGCCTCGCGGCCGGCGCTGCGGTCCGAGGGTGAGGCAGCGTGGCGCGTGGATAGCGTGCTGCGACCTCCTCGACGTACGCGGCCAGCGTGTCGGCGGTCGCCGGGTGGTGGATCTCGACGACGTTCTCCGCGTTCCGCTCGCCCGAGCGGGAGAAGTTGAACGAGCCGACGAACGAGACGTCGTCGCAGACGACCACTTTCGCGTGCATGAAGTCCTGCACGCCGTCGGGCGCCCAGGGGGTCGACTGCTTCCCCGAGAACGCCGCCCGCTCGACGATCGTCTCGAGCAGCGGGATCTTCCAGGCGCTCGCCGGGTTCGCGCTCCACTGGCGGACGACGTCGTCGACCTGCGTGTCGTCGACGACCCCGACGACGCGGCAGCGCCCTTCGTTGACGACCTCGACGAGCGTGCCGAGGATCGGCCCTGCCGTCAGAACCGGCGACGCGATGCGGACGCGCCGTCGCGCCCGCCCGACGTGCTTCGCCACGCGATGGGAGAGCGCCTCGCCGTTGCCGGGCGTGAACCAGGGCCGCACCGTGATGCCGCCCTCGAGCTCGACCGGCCGCGGCTCGACCGTGCCGGTGCCCTCGACGGCGCCGCGCTCCCAGAGCTGCTCGAACGCGAGTGTGAACGCGAACGCGAGCCGCTCCGAGCCGAGCAGGCGGACGACGACGTTCTCCTGACGGGTCCACGAGTCCTCCGTCCAGTTCATCGAGCCGGTCCAGACGTCGCGTCCGTCCCGGACGCAGAACTTGTGGTGCATCAGGTCGGGGACGCCGGCGACCCCCCGTGTCTCGACCGGCAGCGCCTCGATCGCCTCGGGCCGCGTCCCGGGCGGGGGAGGCACCGGGATCGGGCCCGGGTGGTCGACGTCGAAGAGGAGGCGCACACGGAGGCCGCGCTGGTGCGCAGCGAGGAGCGACGCGAGGACGAGCGCGCCGGCCTCCGTCTCGAGCCGGACGTCGTAGAGCGCGAGATCGAGGCTCTCGCGCGCGCCGCTCAGGAACGACGCGATCTCCGCGGCCACCTGCGACGCCGGCTGGCCGCCGTCGGTGAGCGTCGTCAGCTCGACCGGCGCCATGCGCTCAGGATATGTCCGGTCGGCAGGTGGCCGCGTCTAGTGGAGGTCGAGCCGGCGGAACGTGACGACGGCTGCGCAGAGGCCGAGCACGAGCACGGCGGCGAGGACGGCGTAATCGCCGAGACCGACACCGTGTCCGAGCTGGTCGTCGCCGACGGACCAGTAGAAGAGCGAGGCGTACTTGGCCGGGTCGAGCCACGAGACGACGGGCGCGAGCGAGCCGACGAGGTAGGAGGCCGCGGCGACGGCGGTGGCGACTCCGAGCGCGGTTGCCCGTTGGCCGGTCAGCGCGCCGACCGTCATCGCGACGAGGCCGAAATCGAGCCCCATCAGGACGACGGCCACGGTGACCCCGGCGAGGTTGTCGAGCGCGATGGACAGGTCGAAGAAGCGTCCGACGGCCACGGCTGCGGCGACGATCGCGGCGACGACGAGCGCCTGCACTGTCATCGCCGTCGCCTTCTGGAGCACGATCTCCCGCCGGCGCATCGGCAGGACGACGACGAGGCAGAGCGTTCCGTCCTCGTCCTGTCCGGCGAGCGCCGCGGCGCCGTATCCGATCGTGATCAGCAGCACCACGAGGGGGAGGAAGTTGGCGTAGATGTTCCCGTTGAGCCAGCCGTCGGGGGAGGTGAGTGATCCTGTGACGCCGAACAGCGCCGCCGCCGTCGCGTCCGACTCGATGAAGTCGTCGAGCGATGTCGAGTCCTTGAACGCCGGGTAGAGAGCGACGACGACGAGCGTGTAGAGCGCCATGCCGAGGGAGTAGCCGACGATGCTCCGCCACCGGTTCCGGACGTCGAGCTGGGCGACGTCGGCTCTCATTCGGCGCGCTCGTCGGGTGGAGGCTCGCGGTAGATCTCGAGAAAGAGCTCGTCGAGCGTTGCCGGTCGCGCTGTGAGATCGACGGGGTCGTGGTCTGCGATCGCCCGCATGAGCGGCCCGATCGGCCCGGTCTGCTGGAGCGTGAGCCGCGTGCCGTCGATCTCGGTGACGGTGACCCCGTCGATCGAGGCGAACGCCTCCGGCTCGATCGGCCGGCGGAACTCCGCCTCCACCCTGCGCGGCGCGTTCCGACGGAGCGCCTCGACCGTGTCGTTCGCCACGAGGCGGCCCGAGCGGATGATCGCTACACGGTCGGCGATGCGCTGCACCTCGTCGAGCTCGTGGGAGGAGAGGAACACGGTTCGCCCTTCGGCGGTCGTCTCGCGCATGAGCCGCTCGAACTCGTGCTGCATGAGCGGATCGAGGCCGGACGTCGGCTCGTCCAGGACAAGCAGCTCCGGGCGGTGCATGCACGAGATCACGAGCCCGATCTTCTGACGGTTCCCTTTCGAGAGCTGCTTGACCGGCCGGCCCATGACGACGTCGAAGCGCTCGACGAGCTCGCGTGCGTACGAGGGGTCGTGCTCCCCGCGCGCCCGGGCGAACCATTCGACGTGCTGCTGCCCGGTCATGCGCGGATGCAGGGCGAGCTCGCCCGGCAGGTAGCCGACGCGCCCGTGGATCTCGACGCTGTCGCGCTGGGCGTCACGACCGAAGATCGTCGCGCCGCCTCTCGTCGGGCGTTGCAGCGCCAGAAGCAGTCGGATCGTCGTCGACTTGCCGGCGCCGTTGGGGCCGAGGAAGCCGAAGACCTGGGCTCCGTCGACCCGAATGTCCAGGTCGGCCACAGCCCGGGTCGCCCCGTACTCCTTCGTGAGCCCACGCGTCTCGATCACGGGGGCGGCCGGCGAAGCGACGCTCTGTCGATGTGCTCGACCGGTCATGGGGTTGCGACGAGCCGCCTACCTGGCGAACCACCCGTGCGACTGGTCGACCTCGTCCGCTTGCGGGAGCTCGACGCCGCCGGGAATCATCCAGCCGAAGGTCTACCACCCGTCCCGGCCCGCACGCGGCGGGTCCCGGAGGGTCGGCTGCAGCGGATGTCTCGGGCCGTGTGATCGGACGGGCGTGCGCCGCGGCGCAGCCACGCGTCGCAGCCTCATGACGCTGCCGCCAGCCCCGTGGGGGCCCCGAGCGGGAGCCGCGCGCGCACGGAGAAGCCGCCGCTCGGGCTCGGCCCGGCGGTGAGGCTGCCGCCGAGTGCCTCGACCCGGTCGCGCATGCTGGTAAGACCGAGCCGCGAGCCGGTCTCGGCGATCGGCGACGCCGCCGCGACGGCGTCGTTGTCGGCGCCGATCGTCAGCTCGTCGCCCGAGAGCGCCACCCGTATCTCGAGTGGCGCCCCGGGCGCATGCTTCATCGCGTTCGTGAGTGCCTCCCGGGCGACTTGGTGGGCGGCCGCCTCGAGCTCCGGCGCGAGCACGAGGTCGGGAGGCGTGACGACAACGCGCGCGCCGAGCTCGCGGGCGCGGTCGAGCAGGTGCGCAAGGCTCCCCGGCTCGCTGTGTGTCGGATGGAGCATCGTGACGAGTCGGTCCGCCTCGGTGAGCGCCTCGACTCCGGCCTCGCGTATGGCTGCGAAGCGCCCGACCGCGACCTCGGGCTCCCACGGCTCCGCGAGCCGCCCGGCGCCCGCCTGCACGACCATGAGCGCGAGGTGGTGCGACACGATGTCGTGCAGCTCCCGCGCGATCCGGGCACGCTCCCGTTCGACCGAGAGCCGGACGAACGCCTCCTCCTCCGCTTCGAGCTCCCGGGTGCGCTCCGCGAGCTGGCCGACGAGCCGGCGGCGGCGACGGACCTCGCACCCTCCCCACCACGGCGGCAGCGTGCCGATCAGGATCTCGAGGTTCGGCGCCTCGGCGAACCCCATGTACACCTGGATCGCGGCCGCCAGCGCGAGGGTCGCGGCCAGGCCCGGCAGCCGTTCCGCGTGGGCGCCGCAGGAGTACGACAGCACGACCGGCAGCACGACTCTGAACAGCCCCGGCGGGAAGCCCGAGAGGTCCGGGACTGCGAGGATCAGCCCTGCCGTGAGACCGGTGGCCAGGACGGGGTGCGACCTCCGGACGAGCAGCGGGCACGAGAGCGCCACGATCCACACGAGCGCACGCGGCGAGTGGTCGGCGCCGGGTCGAACCAGCTCTTCGCCGAGGGCCGCAGCGACGAAGCCCAGAAACAGCAGCAGGTCGGCGTGCGGGCCGGTGGCGACACGGCGCACCGACGCGGCCTCACGCATGCGCCGGCACCGCGGGCAGCCGCGCGCGCAGGACGTGGAGCCCGTCCGACGCCGTGTCGGCGCTGAAGGTTCCGCCGAGTGCGAGAACGCGCTCGCGTGCAGCCATCAGCGCGGCGCTCGCCGCGCCGCCGCCCGCACGCGATCCCCTCACCTCGAGCTCGAGCCGGTCGGGGAGGTAGCGCACGCGGATGCGCGCGGGGCGGTCCCCGCCACCGCCGACAACTGCGAGCGCATGCTGGAGCGTCCTGTAGGCCGCGAGCTCGACCCCTGCCCCCAGCGGCCGCCGGTCACCCTCGAACTCGAGGTCGACCGAGCGTCCCCCGTCCTGCGCCGCGGCGAGCAGCGCGTCGAGCTGCTCGAGGGTCGGCCGGGGCTCGCGCGCGCCGCGGTCGGTGCTCCGCAGGAGGCCGAGCAGCGTGCGCATCCGGTCGAGCGACTCCCGCCCGAGCAGCTCGATCCGCGAGAACCGCGACCTGGCCGCCGCTGCGTCGATCTCGTCCGTCGACGCGAGTTCGACCATCTCCTGCAGCCGTGCCCGCACCGCGAGATCGAGATCCGAGGCGAGGCGCTCGCGGTCGATCTCGACGGCGAGCGCAGCGGTCGCCGCCCGCTGCCGGCGCAGCTGCTCCGACCGGCGGGCGAGCTCCGCCGCCGCGTGCTCGCGTGCCGCGACGATCCGGCCCGCTCCCCAGACGGCGAGGGACAGCGGCACGACGAACGCAGCCATCGAGACGGCGCCCGGGACGCCGTGGACGACGGACTCGGTCGCACCGACGAACGCGAGCCCCGCCAGGAGCGCGGCCAGCCCTGCCACGGCGCGGCCCCGGGGAGCGCGGGTCGACAAGGGGAAGAGGATTGCCACCGCGACCGGGATCGCGACCACCAGGCGGAACTGGTGAAAGGTCGGGATCCCGCTGACGACGCACCCCGCCGCGAACACGCAGGCGGCCACGAGCGGGTGAGACCTTCGCAGGAAGACTCCAACGAGCAGAGCCGGGATCAAGAGCGGCCCGATCGTGGTCGCGCGCGGGTCGTTGACGCCCGCGTCGAGCATCGGCGGCAACCCGTACGCGACGATCGCGGCGCAGATGCCCAGGTCGATCGCCAGGTCGCGGCGTCGGCGGCTCACGACCGGAACGCTACGACCGGGCGCGGCTTCTGTCATCGTCCCCGGGGGCGAGGTGCGTGTCCCACCCTGGGATGATGCGCCGTCGTGGGACCGCGGAGTACCTTCCAGCCATGTCCGTGCACCCGGCGCAGACGGCCGATGCCGACGGCGAGATCTCGATCGTCGTCGCCGACGACCAGGCCCTCGTGCGCGCCGGCTTCAGCGCGATCCTCGAGAGCCAGCCTGGAATCACCGTCTGCGGAGAGGCCGCGGACGGCGAAGAGGCGATCGACCTCGTCCGCCGGCTCGACCCCGACGTCGTGCTCATGGACATCCAGATGCCCGGCGTCGACGGGCTGGAGGCGACCCGACGACTCCTGCAGGGCTCGGGCGCCGACCGCCCGGCGGTGTTGATGCTGACCACCTTCGACCTCGACGCGTATGTCTACGACGCGCTCCGGGCGGGCGCGAGCGGCTTCTTGCTCAAGGACACGCCGCCCGAGGACCTCGTCGCCGCCGTCCGCGTCGTGGCGCGCGGCGACGCGCTCATCGCTCCCGGCGTCACCAAGCGCCTGATCGAGCAGTTCGCGCGCTCCGCGCCCGCCGCGGTGCCGTCGGACGCCCTCGCCGAGCTGACGCCACGCGAGGCCGAGGTGCTCGCGCTCGTGGCGAGCGGGCTGTCGAACGGCGAGATCGCAGAGGAGCTCGTGCTCAGCAACGCGACGGTGAAGACCCACGTCAAGCGCATCCTCGCGAAGCTCGATCTGCGCGACCGGGTGCAGGCGGTCGTACTCGCCTACGAGGTCGGCCTCGTGTACCCCGGAGCACAGGCGCCGCGCGCAGCGGACGAGCGAGGGCATACCACCTCCGGGTGAGGAAAGGTTCGCCCCGCGGGGCGACGACAGCGAGCCGGCGCTCTGTTTCGATCGGGACGTCATCAACGACGACTCGAAGGAGCCTTCCATGTCCCACCGCTCGATCGTCCTCTCGCTCGTCGCGATCACCGCTTGCGCGGTCGCGCTGCTGCCCTCCGCCGGCCAGGCGGCCGGACGCACCCAGACGCTGCGGTTCTTCGACAAGCCGGTCTCCATCACGCTCACCCGTGGCGCCAAGGTGTTCGACCAGGCCCCGTACCCGCAGGCGAAGTCCGGCGACGTCCTCGAGGTGAACTCGCTCGACTACGTCGGCACGCACGCGAAGCACGCGAAGAAGTGGACGGCCAGCTCGCACCTGCAGTGCACGTTCCGCGCCGCCGGGGCGCCGTCCTGCGTGTCGCACGTCGCGATCGGCGGCTCGCAGCTGGTCTTCGAAGGCAACCCGGGCAAGCTCGTCAACGGCACCGGGATCTACCAGGGTGCTGCGGCTCGGGTGATCTCCAGCAAGGAGGTCCCCGGGATGGCCGACGCAACCGACATCGTCCTGAAGATCACGCTCGCGGCCTGAGCCTCGCCGGTGGCGGCCCGGGGCGTTCCGCGCCCCCGGGCCGCCCCGGCTCGCCCGGAGGCGTCCTCGCTGAGAGCCCGGCCCTTGACCGAGCCACTCGACCCAAGGAGCCGACATGTGGGCGCCGCCGGCTCCCGGGACGCAGCTCTTGCGTCAGTCCCAGGCCTCGACGTCGATCTGATGGGCGATCAGGCCGTCCTCGTGGGTGAGGATGACGTTCTCGACGATGCGGCTGCCATCCGGGCGAACGACGGTGAGCGTGTACGCCGCTCGTCGTGAGTCGACGACCTCGTTGTCGAGGGAGAGGCGGAGGTCGGAGCCTGCGATCGCGCGGAGGAACTCACCAATCTGCTCGGTGCCGCGCATGACGTGCGGTGCCCTGGGCGGGTCGGTGTGGCGGTACTCGCGCCACTCGGCGCCAGGGGCGTAGAACGCGAGCCAGCGTTCGGCGTCGAGCGCGAGGAGTGCGGCTCGGTAGGCGGTGAAGTCGAACGTGCTCACGGCCCCGGCCGCTCACGCCGCCGTCAGCGCGCGTACGGGCCGTCGTGCCTCGATCGTCTCGGAGAATTCGATGCCCGGCCTCGAGCGAGCGGTGGAGAGGGCACGAGCGGGCCACGCGCTCGAGTCGCTCGAGCTGCGCCTCGTCGAGGTCGCCGCCGAGCTCGATCGCGACTGCGAACGTGCGCGGCGTCGAGCGATGGTCGTAGTCGACGGCGACCTCGACGTCGCCGAGCTGCCACCCCTTGGTGCGCGCGTACATCACGAGCGTGGTGGAGATGCAGGCGGCGAGCGCTGCCGGGAACAGCTCGTGCGGCGCCGGCGCGCTGCCCTCGCCACCCAGGTGGGTGGGCTCGTCGGTGACGAGGTGGTGGTGGCCGTCGATCACGACGTCCTGACGGAGGCTGCCCGGGATCGAGCGGGCTGTCGCGGTGAGGCTCATGGCTCGCTGCAAGCATCGTCAGGCCGTGATCCGGCGCCATCAGGGCCGGCGCGGACGCCGGTGCGGACAACTACGCGGCTGGGAGGCCGGATGCCGAGCGAACGTCACGCCCCTTCCAGGAGGTCGCCCACCAGCTCGACGTACTGGAGCAGGTGGCGGTCGGCGAGGAAGCGTTCGGTCACGTAGGCGCAGGCGTTGCGCCCGAGCCGCTCGGCCTCTGCCCGGTCGGCAAGCAGGTGCGACACGGACCGGCCGAAGCCGGCCAGATCGTGCGGGTCGCGGACGAGCAGGCCCGTCTCGCCGTCGATGACCTGGTCGACGATGCCGCCGACGGCGCTCGCGACCACCGGCCGCGACTTCCACATCGCCTCGGCGACCGTCAGTCCGAAGCCCTCTGCGAGGCTCTTCTGCGTGACGACGCGCGCGTGCCGCTGCAGCGCGTTGACGACGAGCGCGTTCTCGAGCGGGTCGTCCATCGGGATCGCCGCGAGGTGTACGCGCGATCGCGGCTCGGCGGGAGCGCCGACCCAGGCGGCGGTCGTCTCGGCCCAGACCTGCGCTCCTTCGGGATCGTCGTCGACACCGTCGACTGCCGGGCCTGCGAGCACGAGGTGGGCGGGAGCGGGGACGTAGTCGACGAATGCCTGCAGGACACCGGTCATGCCCTTCATCCGGTCCCAGCGCGACACCTGGACGACGAGCGGCACGTCCGCCGCCGGCGCGACGCCCTCGCGGATCACCTCGGCGCTGCGGGCAACGCGGCGGTCAGGGGCGACGCCCGTGGCCTCGACCAGACCAGCGCTCGCGAGCAGCCCGACAGTCTCCGCCGGTGCGAGCTCGAGGTTCTTCGGCGTGAACGGATCGATCGACGGGGCGATCGCCCGGACGCGCGAGCGATCGATCCACGCCGGAGCGAACGCCTCGCGCGAGAAGACGTACGCGTGGGCCTGCTCGACGTAGGGGCGGAGGAACTCCCAGGCACGGTCGGTCCACTCGTTCGCCCCGTCGAAGCCGACGTGACAGCGCCAGACGACGATCGCACCCGCCTCGACGAGGGGCGCGACGAGCGGAGCGGGCTGCGGGTCGTGGACGATGACGATGTCACCCGGGCGGACGAACGACCGGATGGCGCTCACGTTGCGCCCGACGGTCTTCTCGTACTCGGCACGTTCCCTGGCGCCGAGCGCGCCCCCGTCTCCTGCCGAGCCGTACAGGCCGTTGTGGACGCGCTTCGTGATGCGGAAGAAGTCCGGCTCACCCTCGATCACCCGCCATTCGCACTCCACCCCCACCCCGAGGGCGTACCCGACGAGGGTCCGGAGCAGCTCGGCGACGCCGCCGCCCGATGCGGTCGAGTTCACGTTCACGAGCCGCCGCCCGTCGAGGCGCCCGTTGAGCGCATCGGCGGCCGCAATCATCGAGGCGATCCGCTCGCGGCCGATCAGCCGCTCGAGGCGGCAGGGATCGATCGCCATGACCTCGACCCGCCGCATCGCCGACACCGTAGCCTCGATCCCGACCCCTTGACATCGGACACTAATGTCTGATTTAGTATTTCAGACACCAACGTCCGATTTAGAGGAGGAGGCCGAGACATGCATCACAAGCCCAGCAACCCAGGTGAGACGGAGCACGGTCGGGTCACGGAGACGACGCCACGCCGATGGCTGCTCCCCGTGCTCCTCGTCGCACAGCTGATGGTCATCCTCGACATCACGGCGGTGAACATCGCGCTGCCGAGCCTCGCCGGCGACCTGAACCTGACCGGCTCCAGCATCAGCTGGACGATCACCAGCTACTCGCTCATCTTCGGCAGCCTGCTCCTCTTCGGCGGCCGTGCCGCCGACCTGCTGGGACGTCGCCGGATGTTCCTGACCGGCCTCGCCATCTTCACGGTCTCATCCTTCGCCTCGGCGCTGGCCGGCTCAGCCGGTGCTCTCTTCGCCGCTCGCGCGGGCCAGGGCCTCGGCGCCGCGCTCCTCTCCCCGGCAGCGCTCGCGATCATCATGTCCATGTTCCAGGGCAGTCAACGGGCAAAGGCCCTTGCCGCCTGGGGAGCCGTCGGCGGCGCAGGTGCCGCGATCGGCGTCCTCGTCGGTGGCGTCCTGACGGAGTTCACCGATTGGCGGATGATCTTCTACGTCAACCTTCCGGTCGCAGCAGCACTCGCGATCGCTGCACGGAAGATGATCCCGGCCGACACGAGGAAGCCGCACTGGAAGGGTCTCGACCTTCGCGGCGCGATGCTCGTGACCTCGAGTCTCGGCGCGATCGTGTTCGCGATCACGCAGGCCGAAGGCGCGGGCTGGACCTCGGTTCAGACGCACGTCTTCGGGCTCGGTGGCCTCGTCGGTCTCGCAGCCTTCGCGCTGCTCGAGCGCCGTACCGACACACCGCTCCTGCGGGTCGAGCGGCTCGCCGATCGCGCTGTCGGCGGCGGGCTCTTCCTGATGCTCGCCGCAGCGGGCTCGATCTTCGGTCTCTTCCTGCTCAGCTCGCTCTATCTCCAGAACGTGCTCGGCTGGGGTCCGCTCACGACCGGCCTCGCCTTCATCCCGCTCGCGCTCGCGGCAGGGGTCGGCGCGCACGCGTCCGGGCACATCATCGCGAGGCACGGTGTCCGTGGCCCACTCGCCGGCGCTTTCCTGGTCGCGGCGGCGGGCATGACCTTGCTCGCTCATGTCGACGCGAACGGCGGCTACGCCCGCGACGTCCTCCCCGGCATGCTCGTCGCGGGGCTCGGGCTCGGCGTCGCCGTCGTCTCCGTCGCGATCGCCGTCCTCACGGGCGCCCGCGAAGAGGAGACAGGGATGATCTCGGGCCTCAGCTCGACCGGCCACGAGATCGGCGGCACGCTGGGGATCGCGATCTTCTCCACGATCGCGGCCGGGGGCGCCGCCGTCGCCGGCCCGGAGACCGCCTCGGGGATCGCTCACGCGTTCGTCGCAGCCGCGGTCATCGCTAGTGTCGCCAGCCTCGTCGCTCTGGCCGTTCTGCCGCGGGCCCGACACTTCGTGCCGAAGCTGCGGCTGAACCCCGGCGCGATGCCGAGCCACTGACAATGTCGAGCCCGACGACACCCGCCGAAGCGTCCGCGCCGAAGCGCCGCCGGGCCGATGCCGAACGCAGTGTCGCCGCCATTCTCGACGCGGCCCTCGAAGCACTGGCGAGCGATCCCGACAGCAGCATGTCGGAGATCGCTCGCCGTGCAGGCGTCGTCAGAGCGACCATCTACGTCCACTTCCCGACGCGCGACGGCCCTTCTCGACGCCGTCATGGAGCACGCAACCGGGCAGGTCGTCGAGGCGATGAGAGGCGCGGAGCCCCACCGCGGCGAGCCGGTGGAGGCGCTCGAGCGGGTGCTCCGGGCCACCTGGCGGCAACTCGCGCAGTTCCACGGTCTCCTCGCGCTCAACACCGCCCGGCTCTCGGCGGAGGAGCTCCACCAGCGCCACGTTCCCATGCTCGACCAGCTCGAGCCCCTGATCGAACGCGGGCAGAAGAAGGGCATCTTCCGACGCGACCTCCCGGTCTCCTGGCATCTCGCCGTGATCCGCGCGATCGTTCACACCGCCAGCCGCGAGATCCAAGGCGGCCGCATCCCGGAATCCGAAGCAGAGGACGCGATGCTGACCACGGCGATCTCCGCGATCTCACGATGACCGGCGCAGGAGCAGGTCATCGTCGACCACCGCTCGGTGTCGGGTCACGCCGGCGCGACGCTCGCTCGAAGTCGTGTCGCGGCGATAGATGGGGTCGAGGCGCAGGGATGGTGTACGCCGGTCCGGGCTGGACGGGACGTCACGCATCGTGGACGCGGACGCTCGTGGTGACGACGATTCGCTGACTCAGGCTGCGAGGCGGCTGCGCAGCTCGCCTGTGGGGAGATGGGCCCCGTAGACGGGGCTTCCCGGCTGGTGCTTCCGTCCGCCCTCGGCGAGTGTGCCGGCGTCCACGGCGTCGAAACCGATCTGGTCGATCAGCGCCGCGACCGTCCGTTTGGCGTCTTCGTCGTCGCCCGAGATGGGGATGCCGATCCGGGCCGGGTCTCCCGCGGGCCGACCGTCGTCACGGAGGCGCTCCCAGTAGATGGCGTTGAATGCCTTGACCACGCGGGCGTCGGGCAGGTGGTGCTGGAGCAGCTCGCTCGATGTGGTGCGGTCGCTGTCGAGGTCATCGACGTGCCCGTCTCGTTGGGGGTAGTAGTTGTTCGTGTCGATGACGACCTTGCCGCCGAACCCGTCGGTCGGGAGCTCGCGGTAGCGACCGAACGGCACGGATACGACCACCAGGTCGCCGAACCGGGCGGCGCCTGCCGCGGTCGTTGCCCGTGCGTGTTCACCGAGTTCGGTGACGAGCTCCTCGAGTGTGTCCGGGCCGCGCGAGTTGGCGATCGCCACCTGGTGGTCGACGCCGACAAAGAGCCTGGCGAGCGTGGAGCCGATGCGCCCGGCACCGATGATCCCGATCTCCATCCTGCGTCCTCCTTCGGTTCGGTGGGGCCACTCGAGGATACGCACGCCTGGCGAGACGCCCGTCCCCGCGACCCACGGCCCACCCCGTCGCGGGGTGCACGCCCCCTGCCCTCGCCCTGGCGGTGACTCGGCGAGGAGCCGCCGCGGGAATACGATCGATTCACACTCGACGAGGAGGATCCGATGGCGGTCGCCTTCATCCAGGAGTTCGCGGTCAGCGATCGTGGCACGGAGAACTACGACGCGGTGAACGAGCGTCTGACGAAGGATCGGCCGGCACCCGAGGGGCTGCTGATCCATTTCGCCGGGTTCGACGACGAGGACGGGGTCTTTCGCATCGTCAATGTCTGGGAGACGCGGGAGCAGGGCCAGGCGTACCTCGACGAGCACGTGATGCCGGCCGTCCACGCCGTGCTCGGTGACGTGGAGTGGCCGGCGCCGCCGACGCGGCAGGGGTTCTACGAGCTCCACCACGTCGCAGGGATCTAGCAGGAACGAGAAGGGGCCCGGAACCGGGCCCCTTCTCGTCGAAATGCGGTGCGGTCGGGCTACGCGGCCACAAGGACGCGGTCGCTGTGCGCGACGACCTCGCCGCTCGTGATCTTGGGCTCGTTGGGGATCAGCGTGTCGAGCTTCTCGTCGCGAATCCAGGTGGCGACGATCTTCGCCGACTCCTTGGTCTGCTCAGGCGTCTCGAAGAGGCTGAGCGAGCTGAAGACGCCGTTGCCGGCCTCGATCAGCCAGTAGCCCGCAAACCCCGGGGCCCTGTTGAGCTTGGGGACGAGGGTCTCGTTGACCTTGCGTGTCAACTCGGCCGAGCGATTCTGGTCCACACCGTCGTAACGACGAATGGTCGCAAACATGTGATGCTCCTTCGTTCCGTGCAGGACAGGGAGTCCGAACGAACTCTCTGCTGCGCTCAGGCCGGGGGTGACAAGCGACGAGGAACCTACAAGCCCTCGACGGCGTCAAAGACAACCAACGCGCACCCACAGTGTAGCTGCGAATCCGGAGACCCGTCGGCGTCCCGTACGACCGGCAATAGACTTGATCCCACAATGCGTTCGTCGGGATCTCCATCGGACACGCGGTCGCCGGGTCGATGCTGGGCCGTGCCATGTCGTCGATGACGGGTGCAGCGATGCCCGACGAGGAGACGGCGCACCTCCGCGTCCTGATTGCCAACGAGAAGCGCGAGCGGCTCGAGCTACTGGCGCAGGTCGTGACCGGCCTCGGGCACGACGTGATCGCGCGGGAGATCGACGTGAAGGAGGTCGGCGCGGTGACCGCCAGGGAGCGCCCGGATGTGGCGCTCGTCGGGCTGGGCCTCAGTTCGGAGCATGCCCTCGACCAGATCGCAGAGATCGTGCGCGAAGCCTTGTGCCCGGTGATCGCGGTGCTGACCGCGAAGGACCCGGCGTACGTCCACGAGGCCGCGAAGCGTGGAGTGTTCGCCTACATCGTCGAGGACACGCCCGACGAGTTGCAGAGCGCGATCGACATAACACTGCAACGGTTCGCCGAGTACCACAACCTGCAAGGCGCATTCGGGCGACGAGCTCTCATCGAGCAGGCAAAAGGCATCCTGATGGCTCGCCACGCGATCGGCGCCGACCAGGCGTTCGAGATGCTCCGCCGTCACTCGCAACACAACGGCCGGAAACTGGTCGACATCGCCGAGGCGATCGTCGAAAGCCACCTCCTCCTGCTGCCATCGCCGGCCCAGGCACTGTCGCAGCCGCCACAGTCCATGTGAGACGACGGCTCTCGTCGAACGCGCTTCCGGCCTGGTCGAGAGGTCGGCTGCTCGCCCCGAGTGCTAGACTTTAGTTTCGCTCGGGCCGTAACTCTCGGCCACGTGGCGGTCTCCCGCGGAACCGAGGAATGGTTCCGCAAGAAGATCCACCCTCAGCGACCGGGTGAGACGTGTCCCGGCTCTTGCTTGTTGGTCGGGCGACCAGGCGAGCACGAGGAGGATCGAGATGGAGATGCAGCGAGATGCGGATTGTCACAGCCGACGGCGGGGATCCTGCGTCGGAAAGCGCCTTTCGAGAGGGGAACGGTCATGAAACGGATCAACCCGAGCATGTGGCTCCGAACCGGAATCTCGCTCACGGTGCTGTCGCTCGTGGGCCTCGCGATGCTCTCGGGGGTGGGCTCCGCGCAGACGCAGGGGGCGCCGACGAACACGAGCGAGCCGCGCATCACCGGCACGCCGGTGGTCGGCTCGGCACTCACGGTGACGAAGGGCACCTGGACGGAGTCCCCCACCTCGTTCGAGTACCAGTGGACACGCTGCCCGGCGGCGGGGGGCGCATCCGATGCGTCGAACTGCGCCGCGATCGGCGGCGCCACGACCGAGAGGTACGTGCCCGGCAACGCCGATGTCGGCAAGCGGCTGCGCGTCCGGGTGACCGCATCGAACCAGGACGGCTCGAAGACCGTCGCAACCAACGCAAGCGCGACCGTCAAGGACGCCGGCAAGCTGGCGAACACGAGCCCGCCGACGATCTCGGGTAGCGCGACTGTCGGCTCGACACTGACCGCGAACAGAGGCACGTGGTCGGGAGCCGACCCGATCACCTTCAGGTACACGTGGCGTCGCTGCGACACGGATGGCGGCAGCTGCTCCGCTATCAGCGGAGCGAACGAGCAGACCTACCTCCTCAAGGCTGTCGATGAGGGCAACACCATCCGCGTCCGCGTCGCCGCCAAGGACTCGAGCGGGACGAGCTCCGCAACGTCGGTGCCGAGCGCCGTCGTCACCGCAGCCGCGAAGCCGCCGCCACCGGCCTCGAACGGCTGTGCGAAGACGGGCGGGACGGTTCCTGTCGCGGGCGTCTCGCCGCCTGCACGTCTGACGATCGACCGGACCCAGGTCAGCCCGAGCACGCTCACCTTCGGCACCCGTTCGCTGACCGCGCGCTTCCACGTGTCGGCCTGCGGCGGTTCGGTGCAGGGCGCGCTCGTGTATGTGACCGCGGTGCCGTACGGGCAGTTCGCGATTCCCAACGAGCAGACCACCGGCTCGGACGGCTGGGCGACCTTGCAGTTCACGGCGCTCTCCGGCTACCCGGTCAGCAACAAGCAACAGCTGCTGGTGATGTTCGTTCGCGCCCGCAAGAACGGCGAGAACCTGCTCGGCGGCATCTCCACCCGCCGACTCGTCTCGTTCCGCGTCACACGCGGATGAACTGAACCCGCTGGGCACCGGGGCCACGATTCCCGGTGCCCACCACCATCATTCGCCGGCGGCGGCGAGGCTACGCGGGCTCAGAGTCGCCTGCGACGGTCTCTCGCAGATACTGGTGCACGAAGGCGATCGCCATGCTCCCTTCGCCGACGGCCGCCGCGACGCGCTTCACGGGACCGAGCCGCACGTCCCCGCAGGCAAAGATGCCGGGCACGCTGGTCTCCAGCAAGTACGGGTCGCGGTCGAGAGCCCAGCGTCCTGCAGCACGGAGGTCGGCGCCGGTGAGGACGTAACCCCTACCGTCGAGGGCGATCTCCGGCGGGAGCCAACGCGTCTCGGCGTCGGCTCCGATGAAGATGAACAGCCCCCCGGAATCGAGACGGGTCGTCACGCCGGTCGTGTTGTCGATCACGTCGATCGCATCGAGCGAGCCGTCGCCGTGTGCTGCTGCGATCTCGGTTCCGAAGAGCGTGCGGATGTTGTTCCGGGTGCCGAGCTGGTCGATCAGGTACCGAGACATGCTCTTCGCGAGCGTGTCGCCACGGTGGACGATCGTCACGCTCTGCGCATGATTGGCGAAGAACAGCGCGGCCTGACCCGCCGAGTTGCCCGCCCCGACGATGTGGATGTCCAAGCCGTGGGTATTCGCCGCCTCGCTGCGAGCCGCGCCGTAGAAGATCCCTTTTCCAACGAGCCGGTCGAACCCGTCGATTGCGAGACGCCGCCACGACACACCGCAGGCGAGGATGATCGTTCGCGCCTGGAGGACGTCGCCTCCGTCGAGGTGGACGCGACGGGCGACGGCGTCGATCCGCTCGGTCGATCGGGTGACGAGGATCTCGGCGCCGAGCCTGCGCGCCTGCTTGAGTGCCCGACTCGCGAGCTCGTCGCCCGACACGCCCGAGGGAAAGCCGAGGTAGTTCTCGATCCGCGACGACGTGCTCGCCTGACCGCCCGGTGCCTCGCGCTCGACAACGATGGTCCGCAGGCCCTCGGAGGCGCCGTACACGGCGGCCGCCAGGCCTGCGGGCCCCGCGCCGATGATCACCGTGTCGTAGTCGGCGGAGGCGGGCTCGGTCGCGATCCCGAGCAGCTCGGCGACGCGGCGCAGTTGTGGCCGCACGACGGTCTTGCCGTTGACGACGCGTATCACGGGGTAATCGCCCTCGGCCGGCAGTTCGCCCGACCACTGCTCCGCGTCCTCCGCCACGTCGGGCTGAAGCCACGTGAACCTGACCTGGTTGCGGTCGAGGAAGTGCCTGAGCTCGGAGCACCCGCCGTCCCACCGGTGACCGAGCACCGTCGCGCGGTCGGGAGTCGCCTCGGCGATGATGCTCTGCAGGCCGCGTGGACCGCCGATCCGGCTGTTCGCCAGGTCGCGGACCTGCTTCTCGACCTCCGGGGCGGCAATGGCGAGAGCCCGGTAGTCGTTCGGCTCGATCCGAAGGACGCGTGACGGCTCCGCCGCGCGAAATCCTGCCGGATGGGGCATCCCGAGGACGATCGAGATCTCCCCCATCACGTCGCCCGGCTGGCGCTCGCCGTAGACGCGTTCGACACCGTCGACGAGCCCAACCGCCTCGAATCGACCCTCGAGCAGCCCGAACAGCGTCGGCCCGTCCCCCTCGTGAGCCACGTACTCTCCGTCGCCCACGCTGATGTCGGCCGCCACCCGACACAGCCGCTCCCGTTCGGCCGGCAGGAGATCCCTGAAGACTCTGATCCGGCCGATCTCGTCCGGGGTCAGCATGCTGGGGCTACGCTAGCGGCCGAGCCGCGCAGGTTGCAGGACGAACGGCGATCGGTCATCGGGTACGTCAGGCTCAGCCGGGTGGGGAAGCGGGAGGGCGACAGCTTCCTGAGCCCAGAGCGAGGAGGGCGCGACGGGGAAGCTCGAACGAGCATCCTTGTCGCCGTCTAGGCAAGTTCACCCGGGTGAGTGCCGCATGAACCTCACCCCGTGGCGGAGGACGGGTCTACGTTGGCTCTGACCAGACGAGCTCGAACGGCCCCTGACAGGCGGTCGTCCATCACGCGGAGGTGAGACACAGGTGTTCCTTGCTGCTGACTATCCATTTCTCGACGTCTTCTGGACGATGCTCATCTTCTTCGTCTGGGTGGCGTGGTTCATGTTGCTGTTCCGGGTCATCGGCGACATCTTTCGCCGCCACGACGTCGGCGGTGGAGCCAAGGTGCTGTGGCTGATCTTCGTGATCGTCGTGCCTTTCCTCGGCGTCTTCATCTACTTGATCGCAGAGAGCAAAGGCATGGCCGAGCGCAGCATGGCCAGGGCGCAGGCGCAGCAGCAGCAAATGGACGAGTACGTGCGGTCGGCGGCGGGGTCCGGCGGCGCGGCCGCGGAGATCGACAAGGCGAAGCAGCTGCTCGACAGCGGCGCGATCACGCAGAGCGAGTTCGACGCCATCAAGCAGAAGGCCCTCGCCTAGCAGTCCGACCTTCGAACGCGCCCGCGTTCGACGTCGCCCACCAAACCCGACGGCTAGGAGCTTCGTGATGGCTGAACCGTTCAAGGGCACGGTCAATATCGACAAGCAGACACCCGACGGTGCAGCCAGGGCGCTATCGGGAAATGTTGTCGAGAGTCCTGCACTGAGTGGCAAGGCGGTGTCTGCGGCGAAGGTGGTCCCGCATTTCACGCGGGGGAGCGGGCGGCGCGGGGGAAGGCGGCGCGGGCGGAGGTGCCGCGCGCGTCACAGGCTGAGATCGACTTCCCCGCGGGTCGTGACCCGGTCGGGTTGTTGGAGGAGCAGGCAGTCTCGCGGGTGCCCGAGCTGGTGCCGATCCGCTATGGCCGGATGCTCACCTCGCCGTTTGCGTTCTATCGTGGTGGTGCGCTGATCATGGCGGCGGATCTGGCGCGAACTCCGAGCTCGGGCATTCGTGTGCAGTTGTGCGGTGACGCGCATCTGTCGAACTTCGGGGTGTTCGGCTCGCCCGAACGCACGCTGGTGTTCGATATGAACGACTTCGACGAGACGGCGCCCGGCCCGTGGGAGTGGGACGTGAAGCGGTTGGCGGCGAGCTTTGCGATCGGCGGACGCGAGAACGGGTTCTCTCGGAAGGAGCGACGCACGGTCGTGCTCGACACCGTCCGCTCCTATCGGGAGGCGATGACCGCGTTCGCACAGATGGGCAACCTCGACGTCTGGTATGCGCACCTGTCGGTCGACCAGGCCATAGCGGAGTTCACCGCAGGCGTCGGCCCGAAGCGGCTGAAGAAAGCCGAAGCCACGATCGAGAAGTCGCGCACCAAGGACAGCATGCAGGCGCTCGAGAAGCTGACGACGCTCGTGGACGGCGAGCGGCGGATCATCAGCGACCCGCCGCTGATCGTGCCGATCGACGAGCTCGCCCCCAGCGAGATGGATCGCGACGCGATCGTTGACGAGATGCGCAAGCTGATCCGCTCCTACCGGCGCAGCCTCGAGACCGACCGGCGTCACCTGCTTGGAGCAGTTCAGGTTCGTCGACCTGGCCCGCAAGGTGGTCGGGGTCGGCAGCGTCGGCACCCGCGCCTGGATCGCGCTGTTCCTCGGCATCGACGATCAAGACCCGCTGTTCCTCCAGGTCAAGGAGGCGCAGCTCTCCGTCCTCGAGCCATTCGTCGGCAAGAGCCAGTACAGCAACAGCGGCCGGCGGGTGATCGCCGGCCAACGCCTGATGCAAGCCACCAGCGACATCTTCCTCGGCTGGGACCACGTCAGCTCGGGTCTCGACGGGCAGGAACGCGACTTCTACGTCCGCCAGCTCAAGGACTGGAAAGGCTCGTTCGCCTTCGAGGCAGCCGTCCCCGCCGGCGCGGCCGCCTACGGGAAAGCGTGCGGCTGGACCTCGCCCGCGCCCACGCCCGCTCCGGCGACCGGGTCGCAATCGCCTCCTACCTCGGCGCATCCGACAGCTTCGACCAGGCGATCGCAGCATTCGCCGAAACGTACGCCGAACAGAACGAACGCGACTATCGGGCACTCCAAGACGCCGTCGACGAAGGCCGAGTCACCGCCCAAACAGGGCTCTGACCGCCCTGCTACCGCGACAGCGAAGGACGCGTTCAGACCACACGAGAAGGAGCAGGTCCATGGAGCAGGAGGCACAGCAGCGCGGATCCCCGGTGCTGTCGTATCTCGATCGCGAGGTCGTCGCCGCACTGGAGGACTTCAACGATCCGAACCAGGAATGGCGCAGGCTCTTTTCCGAACTTCTCGGCACGTTCTTCCTCGTACTCGTTGCCGCGGGCGGCGGGATGATGGGGCAGGCCTTCCCGGACACGATCAGCCGTACTGCCGCAGTCGTTGCGCCGGGGCTGATGGTGATGGCGATCATCCTGTTCATGGGCAAGGTGTCCGGCGCGCATCTGAATCCAGTCGTCAGCATCGCGTTCGCGCTCCGTGGTGATTTCCCCTGGCGAAGGGTGCCCGGGTACATCGTCGTGCAGCTGATCGGCGCCACCGTCGCAGCGCTGTTCCTCCACTGGGTGATCGACGTCTCCGCGACCTACGGGTCGAACTACCCGGCGGCAGGCTACTCCGGGGGCGATGCATTCCTGATGGAAGCCGTCCTCACGCTCGGGCTCGTCAGTGTCATTCTCGGCACGGCCTCCGGTGCGCAGAACATCGGGATCTTCGGCGCGATCGGGGTTGGCGCGTATATCGCGCTCGCAGGCCTATGGGGCAGCCCCATCTCCGGCGCTTCGATGAACCCCGCCCGCACCTTCGGGCCCGACCTCGTCGGCACCGACTTCACCAGTTACTGGGTCTACGTCGCCGGCCCGCTGGCGGGTGCAGTGCTTGCGGTCGGCGCGGCATGGGTGCTACGAGGCGCCGGCGGTGGCCGCGCCGGCTCGGCCGCAGCACAGGGAGACCTGCTCACCGAGGTCGAGCACCCGGAGAAGGCATGACCGGCTCCTGGCGGGTGATGGTGGTCGGGTTGCCGGGCGGCCCTAGACGATCGCAGCCGCAGCAGCGGACGCCTCGATCTCGGCCTCTTCAGTCCTCGGCACGCGCCGCCGCCGTACGAGCATCACGGTGACGGCTCCGACGACGAGGTAAGCGCCAAGGATGATCAGCGACGTCGCTGTCCTCGTGCCGTCGAAGTAGATCGTGTTGCGCACCGCGGTCGTACCCGCTCCGGCAGGCAGATACGGCCCGAGCACCCTCCAGAGGCCAGGGAGGTAAGCCGTGGGCACCGTGCCTCCCGAGGCAGGAGCGCCGAAGATGACGAACACGATCACGACGACCAACGTCCCCGCCGCACCGAGGACGGTTTGCAGGCCGGCCGTCGCGAACGCCACAGCCGCCATCACGAGCGTGAAGATCGCCCACAGCACGAGGAACTTCGACGTGGGAACAGCCCCGAGCACGGGCCCTGCGAGCGTGTACGTCAGGAGCGCTCCGATCGCCGACGCAAGCGCGAGCGACGCGAGGCGACGCCGACGGGTGGCTGGGCCGCCGAAAGCCAGTGCGATCGTCGAAGACAGGTAGCCGCCGACGATGAGTGCCATCACGACGAAGAACGACACGGCCCCGCTTGCGTCACCCGACGGCAGGGGATGAACCTGAGCGACCTCGAGCTTCTGACGCAGCGCGGCCGCCGCCGCGGTGAACGCGGTGGTGAGCGCGGCGGCGCCGGCTGCCCCGGCGGCCGGAACCACGATCAGCTTCGTCGACCCCGTCGGGCTGACGACCAGTGCTCCGTCGATCTTGCGTTGATCGATGGCGTTGGCTGCGGCCGACTCACTCGGGTAGCGGGTCGTCTTCAGCGAGAACTGCTTTCCCACGACGGTCTCGAGCGGCGATGTGCCGACCACCCCGATGGCGACCTGGTGGGGCTTTGGGTGATGGAGCGCGCCGACGTAGGACAGCACGAAGAGCGCCTGAACGAAGAGCACGACCGCGAGCGCGACGGCCAGCAGACGGAGACCTGACAGCCTGCGCCCCCCCTCGCCGTGATTCACGAGCTCGGTGCTGTTCCCGGTTTGCGTCTCACCCATGGCCGCTTCCCGCGGTTGTGGCGTGCAAGCCTCGGATCCTACGCGCCCGCGCTGGCTAGTTCGACTTCGCGGAGAAGACCGCGAGCGCGCCTTCTCGGAACGGCTGTGAGCTGATCGCCGAGTCGCCGGAGGACGACGATCACGAGCGCCGCGATGAGCGCCGGCAGGTCGTTGCCGTCGCTCGCGCTCAGCCGATTGCATCCCCAACTCGTGGAGCTGGGCAACGCCAGGGATACTCAGGTCTTCGTAACTTCCCCTCGACGGGCGCTGCGGTGGGCGCGCTTCGCGGCCTGGTAGGTCTCGAGCGCCTCGACCGAGTCGACGTCGCCGAGCGTCGGGAAGCTCGGCGCGAGCGGTTCGGCGACCGCGACACCGAGGCGCTTCGCGAGGACGGCGGAGAGCGCCATCACCTTCATGTCGCCGAAGCCGGGGAGCGCGCGGATGCGGCGCTCCAGATCCGTCGCGTCCGACGCCTCCGTCCAGACCCGCTCGGCGCGCCCGTCGTACTCATCGGTCACGTGACGGCAGAGGTCGTGGACGCGCTTCGCCATCGAGCCGGGGAAGCGGTGGATCGCGGGCGGCTGCCGGAACATGGCCTCGAGCTCGGTCGGGTCGGTCGCCGCGATCGTCGCGGCGTCCAGCGAGCCGAGCCGCTGCTGCAGCTTGAGCGGGCCGGCGAACGCGGTCTGCACCGTGATCTGCTGGTCGAGCGCGAACCCGATCAGCAGGGCGAGCGGATCGCGGGCGATCAGCGCGTCGGCCTCCGCGTTTCCGGTGAAGTGGAGAGCAGCGGGGGCGGCCATGCGTCGATCCTATCGCCGGTCGTCCGGCACGACGCCCTCGGGGATCAGGCCGAGCTTCTCGTACCGCTCGAACGCCGCACGCCAGAGCGGCTCCGCCGCCGTCGCCTCGGCCATCAGCGACCTCACCCGCTCGAGGTCGCCGTTTCGCGCGTACGCGAACATCTCGGCGGTACGGACTTCGTGCTCGGGGAGCCCCGCCTCGCGCGCCGCGGCAAGCTCCTCCGCGGGATCGGCGCCCTCCGCGATCCGGTTCCGGCGCCGGTATCCGGCGGCCATCCCGTGGAGGCGCCGGAGCTCGTCGAGCGGCTCTCGGTGGTCGTCCACCCGGAGGTCGAAGACCCGTTCGTACGGCGAGCCGCCCGAGTCGGTGGTGACGACGACCAGGCCCGCCGCCTGTCGTCCCCGGAAGTCGCCGCCTGCCGCCTCCGCCCCGTCGAGCGCCGCGAGCAGGCGTTCCGCAAGCGTTCCGGGGGTTGCGCCGAACGCGTCGGCCATTGCCGGCCAGACCTCGTCCGAGCGCAGCATGTTCCCCTGAACGCTGAACCCTGCGCCCTGGAGGTCGCCCGCGTGCGGGATGCACCCGGCACCGGTGTGCGCCGCCGTCCTTCCCTCGCGGTCGACGTACGCGACCTGCCGCACGTCGCGCAGGTCGTCCTCGGCCAGCAGCCCGTGCAACGCGGCGCCGGGATCCGCTCCGTCGCGCATGAGCGACAGCCCGTCGGGGCCGTAGCGGCGCTCGGTGAACGACTGCGTCGCGACGGCGCCGACGCCGGGGAGCGCCCACGCGCAGGCAGCACCCGTGCCGAACGCGCACGACTGGACGGCGACGCCGACCTCGGCGGCATCGGAGTCCCAGGCCACGATCGAGTACGTCATCGGCTTGGATCATGCACGAGGCCCACCGGGCCGCATCGCGAGCGGGACGGTCAGATGGTCTCGGAGATCCGCTCGGCGATCGCGACCGTCGTCACGTTCGTGTTCGCGCGCGGGATGGTCGGCATGATCGACGCGTCGGCCACGACGAGGTCGTCGACGCCGATCACGCGTCCGGCTGCGTCCACCACGCGCCCGATCCCGCACGTCCCGGCGGGATGGAAGTAGTTCCGGAGGGTCCGGCGGGCGTAGGCGCCGAGCGGCTCCGTGCCCGGCGCCGCCTCCCGGGCGACGAGCCGCGTCAGGGGCGCCCGGGCCGCGAGTGAGCGCGCGAGCTCGAACCCCTCGACGATCGTCTCGAGGTCGCTCGGCTCGCGCAGGAACCCCCGCTCGACCTCCGGGAGCACGGCGGGGTCGCGTGAGGCGAGCCGCACGCGGCCGGCCGAGCGTGGCTTGACGTGGAAGACGCCGACGCTCGCCTCGTACGTGCCGGGCGCCTCGCCCTCGTTCGTCCACGGGACGAGGTGGAGGTCCCAGCTTCCGGGCGCGCACCGACTGCTCGCAGCCTTCACGAGCGCATGCGGCCGGAACAGGCGCCCGGTGCGTCGGACGTGATCGCCGGTCAGCTCCCCGAAGAGCGGCGTCGTCTCCCACTGGATCCCCGTGCCGTGGTGATCGAGCAGCTCCTCGCCGACCGGGAGCGCCGCGAGGACGGGGACGCCGTAGCGGCGGAGCTCCTCCTCCGGCCCGATGCCGCTCCGGAGCAGGATCGCGGGCGTGAAGTAGGCGCCTGCCGTCAGCACGACGGTGTCGGCCTCGATCGCCTCTCCCGCGACGCTCACGACGCCCGTCGCGCGGTCGCCGTCGAGTATCACGCGGTCGACGAGCGTGTCGCCGAGGACGACGAGGTTCGGCCGCTCCCGCGCGGCGTCGAGGTAGGCGAACGCCGTGTTCCAGCGCGACCCGTCGACGACGTTCGAAGGAAGCCGAGCGCTCCCGACGGGTTGTGAGGGATCGTCGGGGTCGTCCAGGAGCAGAAGGCCGAGCTCGGCCGCCGCCTCGAGGAACGCGACGTGGAGCGGAGCCGGCGTCTCGGTGTTGGCCGGGCCGACGCGGAGCATCTCGCGCGCGCGGGCGAGGTACGGCGCGAAGCGCTCGAAGCTCCACTCACGGCCCCATTCGTCGTAGTCCTCGGGCGTCCCGATCACGGCCATGCAGGCGTTGTGAGCGGAGCAGCCGCCGATCACCCTGGCGCCGAGCGACCGCCCGTCCTCGCCGCCCGACCCCCAGTCGTGCGTGAAGGTGAACGAGCGCGGGTCGAGCAGGTCCTGGGGCCACGTGCCCGATGCCCGCGGGCCGTAGTCGGGACCCGCCTCGATCAGGCAGACACGCCGCTCCGGGTTCTCGGAAAGGCGTGCCGCGACGACGCACCCCGCGGTGCCGCCGCCCACGACCGCGACGTCGAAGCTCACGGCGCGAGCATACGACGGCCTCATCGATTGCGGATTGGCGCACTCTGTCTAGACAGTCTAGACTTCTGGTGTGACCTGGCAGGTGCAGACGGCGAAGCAGCGCTTCAGCGAGCTCGTCGAGCGCGCCGTGACGGAGGGGCCGCAGATCGTCACCAAGCACGGGCGCGAAACGGTCGTCGTGCTCGAGATAGGCGAGTTCAGGCGGCTCTCTGGTCAGTCGGGCCCAGGGCTCAGCTTCAAGGAGTTCCTCCTCTCGATGCCCTCGACGGACGATCTCGTGATCGAGCGGTCGAAAGACCTCCCGCGCGAGATCGATCTCTCGTGACGTATCTGCTCGATACGAACGTGGTGTCGGAGATCGGGAAGTCCCGACCCAACCCCGGCGTCAGATCCTGGTTCTCGGACGTCGAGGACGACAGCCTTCACCTCAGCGTTCTCGTCCTCGGGGAGATCAGGCACGGCGTCGAGCGCCTCCGGACACGCGATCCGGCACAGGCCTCGGCGCTCGAGCGCTGGCTCGAAACGCTCGAGGCACAGTTCCGGGGACGCACCTTCGACGTGGATGCGCCCATCGCTCATGCCTGGGGCAGAATCAACGCCACCGATCTCGTGCCGGCGGTCGACGGTCTCCTGGCCGCCACGGCGCTCGTCCACGGGCTCGTCGTCGTCACCCGGGACACCGCGCCCTTCGAGCGCGTCGGTGTTCCCTGGCTCGACCCTTGGGCGGCCCGAACGTGAGGCGAACCCGGCCGTCGAAAGCGACACGAGGTTCTCGCCCGTAGCACCGCGACCGGCCGCTGGGGCTACGCTCGCAGGGTGGATCCACTCGCCACGCTCTCACCGGGAACGAAGGCCTGGTTCGAGCGTGCGTTCGCGACGCCGACGCCCGCGCAGGAGCTCGCCTGGCCGGCGATCGCATCCGGCGGGCACGTCCTCGTCCAGGCGCCGACCGGCTCGGGGAAGACGCTCGCCGCGTTCCTCCTCGGGCTCGACCGGCTCAACGACACGCCCGGCGAGGGGATGCGGCTGCTCTACGTCTCGCCGCTCAAGGCGCTCAACTACGACATCGAGCGGAACCTCCGCGGGCCCGCTCGCGGGGATCGGCTCGGCGCTCACGGTCGGGCGTGCGCACGGGCGACACGCCGCAGCGCGACCGAGAGCGGATGCTGCGGACGCCGCCCGACATCCTGATCACGACGCCCGAGTCGCTCTTCCTCCTGCTCACCTCGCGGGGCCGCGATCTGCTGAAGACGGTCGAGACGGTGATCCTCGACGAGGTCCACGCCGTCGCGGGCACCAAGCGCGGCGCGCATCTCTCGCTCTCGCTCGAGCGGCTCGAGCGCGTGGCCGAGCAGACCGTTCCAGCGGATCGGCCTGTCGGCCACGCAGCGCCCGCTCGCGGAGATCGGCCGCTGGGTGGCCGGGCCCGACCGTGAGATCGCGCTCGTCGACGCCGGGCAGCGCAAGGAGCTCGACCTCGAGGTCGTCGTGCCGGTCGAGGACATGCGCGAGCTCGGCGCATCGTCGCGGCCGCTCTCGCAGCCGGTCGTGCAGGACGGCGTCGAGATGGACCCGGGCTACGAGGCGACCTCGCGCTCGATCTGGCCCTCGATCTACCCGGCGCTCCTCGAGCTCGTCCGCGCGCACCGCTCGACGATCGTGTTCGTCAACAACCGCCGCCTCGCGGAGCGGCTCGCGCTGCGGATCAACGAGATCGCCGAGGCGGACGTGGCGCGCGCGCACCACGGCTCGCTCGCGCGCGAGCAGCGCGTGCTGATCGAGGAGGACTTGAAGGCCGGGCGCATCCCGTGCCTCGTCGCGACCTCGAGCCTGGAGCTCGGGATCGACATGGGCGCCGTCGACCTCGTCGTCCAGGTGGAGAGCCCGAAGTCGGTCGCACGCGGGCTTCAGCGGGTCGGCCGTGCCGGGCACGAGCTCGGCGCGACCTCCAAGGGGCGGATCTTCCCGAAGTTCCGCGCCGACCTGCTCGAGTGCGCCGTCGTCGCCAAGGCGATGCGCGAGGGCGCGATCGAGGAGACGGCGATCCCGCGGAACCCGCTCGACGTCCTCGCCCAGCAGATCGTCGCGATCTGTGCCGAGGAGGAGATCGCGGTCGACGACCTCCACCGGCTCGTCCGCGGCGCGTATCCCTTCTCCGAGCTCGCCCGCGAGCAGCTCGAGAACGTGCTCGACATGCTCGCGGGCCGGTACCCGTCCGACGAGTTCGCGGAGCTCCGGCCGCGGATCGTCTGGGACCGCACGGCCGGAGTGATCCGCGGCCGCACCGGCGCGCGGCAGGCTCGCGGTGACGAACGCGGGCACGATCCCCGACCGCGGTCTCTTCGGGGTCTTCCAGGTCGGAGGGCGGCGGTCGCGTCGGCGAGCTCGACGAGGAGATGGTCTACGAGGCGCGCGAGGGGCAGACGTTCATGCTCGGCGCCTCGACCTGGCGCATCGAGGAGATCACGCGCGACCGTGTCCTCGTCTCGCCGGCCCCCGGCGTCCCGGGTGCGGTGCCCTTCTGGAAGGGCGAGGGCGTCGGACGGCCCTACGAGCTCGGCGCCCGGATCGGCGCCGCGTCCCGGGAGCTCGGAGCGCTCTCCGACGCGCGTGCGGTGACGAGCCTGCGCGGCGACTACCACCTCGACGACCTCGCGGCGCGGAACCTCCTCGCGTTCCTGCGCGAGCAGCAGCGCAGCTCGGCGCTGCCGACGGACAGGACGGTGGTCGTCGAGCGGTTCCGCGACGAGATCGGCGACTGGCGGGTGTGCGTGCTCACGCCCTTCGGCGGCCGCGTCCACGCACCGTGGTCGATGGCGCTGGCGGCGCGCCTTCGGGAATCGCTCGGCGCCGAGGTGCAGTCGCTCTGGTCCGACGACGGCATTGCGCTGCATTTCCCCGACGCGGACGCGCCGCCGTCGCTCGGCGACCTGCTGGTGGAGCCGCAGGAGCTCGAGGACCTCGTCGTCCAGGAGGTCGGCTCGACCGCGCTCTTCGGCGCCCGGTTCCGCGAGAACGCCGCGCGTGCGCTCCTCATCCCGCGCCGCCGCCCGGGTCAGCGGACGCCTCTCTGGCAGCAGCGGCTCAAGGCGCAGAGCCTCCTCGAGGTGGCGCGCAAGTACGGCTCGTTCCCGATCGTCCTCGAGACGTACCGCGAGTGCCTGCAGGACGTCTTCGACCTGCCGGCGCTGCGCGGGATCCTCCGCGGTCTCGAGACGCGGGAGATCGATCTCGTCGAGCTGGAGACGCCCTCCGCCTCGCCGATGGCCGCGTCGCTCCTCTTCGACTACGTCGCCACGTACATGTACGAGGACGACACGCCCGCGGCCGAGCGCCGCGCGCAGGCGCTCTCGCTCGACCGCGAGCTCCTGCGCGAGCTGCTCGGCCAGGAGGAGCTCCGCGACCTGATCGACCCGGGAGCGCTGGCCGAGGTCGAAGGCTCGCTCATGCCGCAGCCGCGGAACGCGGACGAGCTGCACGACCTGCTTCGCCGCGCGGGCGACCTGCGCGTGGGAGAGCTCGACCCGGGGTTCGCGGAGACGCTCGTCCGCGAGCGGCGTGCGTTCCGCGCGCGTATCGGGGCCGCCGAGGCGGTGATCGCCGCCGAGGATGCGGGCCTGTACCGCGACGCGTTCGGCGTCATGCCGCCCGGTGGGCTCCCGGAGTCGTTCCTGGAGCCTGCAGACGACGCGTTGGAGCGGCTGCTGCTCCGCTACGCCCGCTCCCGCGGGCCGTTCACGACCCGGGACGTCGCGTCACGGTTCGCCCTCGACGCGAGCGGCGTCGAGAGCGTGCTCGCGCAGCTCGAGGCGCGCGACCTCCTCGTACGCGGCGAGCTTCGTCCGGGCGGCGTCGAGCGCGAGTGGTGCGACCCGGACGTGCTCCGCCGCATCCGCAGAGCCTCCCTCGCCGTGCTCCGCAGGCAGGTCGAGCCGGCCGAGCAGCAGGCGCTCGGGCGCTTCCTGCCCTCGTGGCACGGGATCGACCGCCGGGCGACGTTGCGCGAGGCGCTCGTTCCCCTGCAAGGTCTGGCGCTGCCGGTCGCGCTCTGGGAGGCCGAGATCCTGCCGCGCCGCGTTCCCGGCTACCAGCCCGCCCTGCTCGACCAGCTCTGCGCCTCGGGGGAGGTGGTCTGGGTCGGCGCCGGCCTCGACCGGGTCGCGCTCTACTACCGCGAGGACGCATCCCTGCTCGGGCCCCCGGGCGCGCCCGAGCCGCTCTCCGGCCCGGTGCACGACACGGTCCGGGCTGCGCTCGCGCGGAGCGCCGAGTTCTGGCCCGACCTCGTCGCGGCGGTCGGGGTCGAGGCCGCGGACGTGCTGCCGGTGCTCTGGGAGCTGGTCTGGAACGGCGAGGTGACGAACGACGCGTGGGCGCCGCTCCGGGCGAAGCGCCGGTACGGCGTGCCCGCCGCAGAGCGCCGACCACGCCGGTTCTCGCGCTCCCGCGTCTCCGGCGACGTTGCCACTGCCGGCCGGTGGTCGCTCGCCGGCCGTCTGTTCGAGGCGTCGCCCGACCGGCGGGCGCTCGCCGAGCTGCTGCTCGAGCGGCAGGGGATCGTGACCCGCGACGGCGTGCGTGCCGAGGGCATCCCCGGCGGATACGGCGCGGTCTACGCCGAGCTCAGGGCGCTCGAGACGGTCGGCGCCTGCCGCCGCGGGTACTTCGTCGAGGGGCTCGGCGGCGCGCAGTTCGCGCTGCCGGGGGCGGTCGAGCGCCTGCGCGAGCTGCGGGAGGCGGACGGCGGCGAGGCGCTGGTTCTCGCGGCGGCCGAGCCGGCTCAGCCCTACGGCGGCGTCCTGCCCTGGCCGAAGCGCGCCGCAGCGCGCGCCGCGCGGGTCGCCGGCGCCCACGTCGTGCTTCTGGGGGGCGAGGCCGCGCTCTACGTCGAGCGTGGCGGCCGCTCGCTGCTCCCGCTGCGCGAGCCGGATCCGGACTGGCTCAGGCCCGCCCTCAGCGCGCTCGTTGACTGGGTGAGAGCCGATCGCGGGCGGCGGCTCTCGGTCGAGCGCTTCGACGGACGCCCGGTCGTCGAGAGCGACGTCCTCCCGCTTCTCGTCGAGGCGGGGTTCCTGGCCGGGCCGCGGCGGGCGGTCTTGCGTCCATAGCCGGAGGGTCGGCGGCGGACGGTGCGTGGGGGGAAGTTGGGCCCGCAGGTCGCTCTTTGCGTTCGCGCGTCGGGGCACCCCAACCCACCACCCACTTTCTATTCTATCGTCCAGAGAGACAACGTCTGTAGCGTCTTCGTTCCAATTTCGTGCCAGCTTCGTGTCTTCTGCCGCGGTGCGATCGCGCCGACCGGGTCCAGCGACGCGGGGCGATCCCCCCGAAATCGCCCCGCGTCGTTCCCGTGTCGGACGGTCTACGGGAGAGCAACGCCTCCGCGCCGTCGCGTCGTCAGCAGGACGCCCGCGACCGCTGCGGCGAGCAGCGCGGCCATGGCCGCTCCGGCGCCGAACGACGTCCAGTCGACGTCTGTGCCACTCGACGTCGCCGGCGTGGCGACCGTACCGGACTGACGCGTGAGCGCCGAGTCACCGGTGAGCCCCTCGGGCTCGGGAGCCGAGACCCGGGTCAGCGGCGAGTCGCCCGTCAGGCCGAGCGAGGCGCGGCCGCTGAACTGGCTCGCGTCGACGCCGATCCCGTGGCTGAGGTACGGGATCGTCTGCGGCGAGACCGTGGACGACGTCTCCTCCGAGCGGCCACGCTGCAGCGCCGCGTGCACCCCGGTGAGCGTCGTTCCGGGCTGGCCGCTGAACAGGCTCTCGTCGACCCCGATGCCATGGCTCAGGTAGGGGATCGTCATGGGCTGGCCCGACGGAGCGGCCACGGCCCCGTTCGCGGTCCCGCCGTCGACGTCCATGAGCATCGCGTTCGCCCCGCCGGCGAACAGCGCTGCGACGGCGGCGAGCACCGCGGTCGTCAGCAACATCCGTGCTGTCGTGATCTCTTTCATGTCCTTCGTCCTCCTCGACCGTTCGACCATGGGGCGAGGCTAGGACGCTCGCGCTCTGCCGTCGTCCTCCGGTGCGACGCCCGTTGTGTAACGCTTGTCACACACCATGGAATGGCGGCTGTTCGAGGGGGTGCCCGGCGAGGACGTGCGCGCCGTCCTCGCGCTCGCCCGCCGGAGCACGTACCGCCGCGGGGAGGTCGTCTTCCACCATCACGACCCGGCCGACGCCGTCCACCTCGTCGTCAAGGGGCGGTTCGACATCCGCATCACGACGGGCCACGGCGACGTGGTGGCGCTCGCGATCCGCGGACCCGGCGAGACGTTCGGCGAGCTCGCCGTCGTGACCGGCGCGGAGCGCAGCGCGACCGTGACCGCCCTCGAGGCCGGCGAGACGCTCGTCCTCCGCGGATCGGAGCTCCGTCGTCTCGCGCGCGCCCACGCATCGGTCGACGAGGCGCTCGTCCGCATGCTCGCCGAGCACGTCGGCCTTCTCTCCGAGCGTCTCGTCGAGTCGTACACGGTCGACGCCGAGACGCGCGTCGCCCGGCGCGTCCTCGAGCTCGGGCGCGTGTACGGCGGCACACCACCGGTGACCATCCCCCTGATCCAGGAGGAGATCGCGGCGCTCGCCGGCGCGTCGCGCGCGACGGTCAACCGGGTGCTTCGCGACGCCGAGCAGCGGGGGTTCGTCCGCCTCTCGCGCGGCAAGACCCTGCTCCTGGACGTCGGCGGCATGGCCCGCCTCGCCAGGGTGCGCAGCGCCGATGCCGGAGGGTGACGCACTCCATCGTGCGGCCGGGCGGCTCCAGGCGCTCGTCGGCGAGCGCGTCGAGGCGTCGTCGCCCAACCCGCGCGGTCATGGCGACGGGTGTGGCGCGCGCGGTCGACGGGCGGGTGCTCGAGTCGGCCGAGGCGGTGGGAAAGAACCTGCTGCTGCGGTTCGAGGGCGGCGTCACCGTGCGGAGCCACCTCCGCATGAACGGCCGCTGGCGGGTCCGCGAGCGGAACGGGCGGGAATGGCCCGGCTCGCCGTGGCTCGTCCTGCGGACGCCGCGGTTCGAGGCGGCGCAGTGGAACGGTCCGGTGCTCAGGCTCGACGACGGACGCGCCACGCGTCTCGGCCCGGACCTTCTCGCCGAGGCGACACGGGTCGAGGCCGTCGTCGCCCGGCTCAGAGCCCTCGACCCGACACGTCTCGTGGGCGAGGTGCTCGTCGACCAGCGCGTCGTCTCGGGCATCGGGAACATCTGGCTGTCCGAGCTTCTCTGGCACGCTCGGGTGTCGCCGTGGCTCCTGCTCGGTGGGGCGAGGGACGAGGATCTGACCCTGGGGCTCACATGGGCGCGGGGCGCGATGCTCGCGTCCGTTCGCGGGGTGCGCACGCCGCGCGCCGTCTACCGCCGCGCGGGGCGGCCGTGCCCGCGCTGCGGTGCGCCGATCCGCTCGCGCGGGCTCGGCGACGCGAACCGCACCGCCTACTGGTGCGAGTCGTGCCAGCGCGGCCCGTGAGCGGGAGCCGGGCAGGGATCTGTCGGCCCGCCGAGTAGGTGTCGTCGTGGCCCCGCGCTCGCCGCAGCTCCACCACGCCCTCCGGGCCTTCACCCTCGGCGCCTTCGCGTACCTCCTGCGGGAGCTCGACGACGCGGGCGAGTCGCTTCCGTTCGCCTTCGAGGCGCACGAGGGCAGAACCGGCCCCGCGTTGTACGAGTACCGGCCGCTCGTCCGCGACTTCGTCGAGGCCCGCGCCCCGCGGCTGCGCGGGCGCGAGGACGCCCTCATCGCCCTGGAGGAGCTTGCGCGGGAGCCGGCCGCGGCGATCTACGCCCGTGCGCACGCCGGTCGGGACCCGTCCGAGGACGACGCGCTCTTCCGCACCGTCCTCGTCGACCTGCTGCTCCGGGTCGCCGAGGCATGCGGCGGCTTCGACTGGGACGACGAGTCGTTCGACCGTGCGTACGCGGAGCTCGAGCACTCGCTCTTCGGCGAGCAGCGCACGTATGCGGCGGTCGCCCCGCTCGTCGGGATCACCACGGGAGTCCAGCGCGAGCTCGGTCTGTCGCTTCGCGTCCGCGCGGTCGCGGACGGGGAGCTCGCGCGCCACTGGCCCGAGGCGAAGGGGCTGCTCCCTCACGGGTTCGGCCGCGAGGCGGACCGCTACTGCGTCGTCGAGCTGCGGGCCGCCCTCGGGGCGGGGGAGGACGTCCCGGATGCTCCGGCGGAGATCGCGGACGCCGTCTCCGCGATCCGGCTCGCCACCGCGGCGCCGCTTGCCGCCGGCCCGGTGCTCTTCGAGACGCTCGACGGCCGGCCGTACGGGATCCGTCCCGTGCTCCCCATCGCCGCGACAGCCCCGCCCGGCGAGGCGACGAGGCTGGACGAGTTCCGCGCGCCGCTCGCCGCCGAGCTGCTCGTTCGGCTCGCACTGGCGGACGGCGACACGAACCTCGCCGAAGCGCTCGATCGCTGGGAGCTGTCGCTGTTCCAGCACGAGCCCGTTCCGTTCGGAGCAGCTGCGTGCGGCCCTCGGCGCACTCCTCGGCGCGACCTGGCCGCTCCGGGCTGCGGTGCTGCTCGAGACGGACCCCGAACGGCGCGAGGCGCTGCACGCCGACCTCGCAGCTCTCGCCGACGGCGGTGAGGCGACCGCCACCGCCGCGGACGCCGTCCGGCGCGGGCTCGTCGAGGTGCTCCGCGACGGCGACCGGCCGACGCTCGTGACGCGGCTCGATCGCGCACTGCTCGGCGTCGGCGGCCGCGAGCGGCTCCGCGCCGTCTCCTGACGTCGGCGACTCAGTCGCGAGGTGTCGCCGGCTCGCGCCGCCGTCGTCGCCGTCGCTCCCGGCCGGGCGCGTGATCAGCCGAGCGCCCCGCCCGTGGGTGACGAAGCTGAAGGACCAGCGGACGAGGACGAGCAGCCGATTCTGGAAGCCGATCAGGTACCAGAGGTGCACGACCAGCCAGGTGCTCCAGGCGATGAACCCACTGAGCCGGAGGCCCTTGATCTCCGCCACGGCGGCGGCGCGGCCGATCGTCGCGACGTTCCCCTTGTCGCGGTAGCGGAACGGCGCAGACGGGCGCGAGCGAAGCCGCGCGCTCACCACCCCGCCCACGTACCGGCCCTGCTGCATCGCCACCGGCGCGACGCCCGGCAGGAGCGTCGTCGAGCCGTCCGGCGCGCGAATGCGCACCATGTCGCCGATCGCAAAGACCTCCGGATGGCCGGTGAGCGTCAGGTCCGGCTCGACGGTGACGCGGCCCGCGCGGTCGCGCTCTGCGCCGGTCAGGTCGGCGAGCCGCCCGGCGAGCGTCGACGCCGTCACCCCGGCCGCCCAGACCACCGTCCGGCTCGCGACATGCTCTGTCGTGCCGTCGGCGTGTGCAAGCGTGACACCGTCCGGGTCGATGCCCGTCACCGTCCGTCCGGTGAGAACGGTGACGCCGAGCCGCTCGAGCGACCGCTGCGCCTTGGCCGAGAGGGAGGGCGGGAAGCTCGTGAGCACACGGTCGGCCGCCTCGACGAGCAGCACGCGTCCGGCGCGAGGATCGATCGCCCGGAAGTCACGACGCAGGGTGTCGCGGGCGAGCTCGCCGATCTGACCGGCCATCTCGACGCCGGTCGGCCCGGCCCCCACGACGACGAACGTGAGCCACGCAGCGCGACGCGTGGGGTCGGCGTCCGCCTCGGCGGCCTCGAAGGCACCGAGCAGGCGGCTTCGCACGACCAGGGCGCTCTCCAGCGACTTCACCTCGGCGGCGTGACTGCGCCACTCCTCGTGGCCGAAGTACGCGTAGCTCGAGCCGCCGGCGACGACGAGCGTGTCGTACGCGAGCCGCTCGGGGGCCGGGATGCCGTCGACCGAACGGAGCTGCACCTCACGCCGATCGAGGTCGAAGTCGACGACCTCGGCCATCAGGACACGCACGTTGCGGTGGCGCTTGAAGAGCGCCCGCAGTGGATAGGCGATCTCGCCGGGCGACAGCGCACCGGTCGCGACCTGGTACGTGAGCGGCTGGAAGAGATGGAAGTTCCTCCGGTCGACGAGCGTGACGTCGACCGGAGCGCGCCGGAGCTTCGACACCGCCTGCAGCCCTCCGAACCCGCCGCCGACCACCACGACCCGGTGCCGGTCGCCGGCGCCGGCCTGATCCGCTGCGGATGGCCCCGGCGGGGGCGTCGTCACGGGGCCCGTCCGTCGTCGATGGGGCGAGGGTAGGTGATGTGCCGCAGGCGTGCGTCAGCCGGAGTGTGGGGTGCGTCCATCCGGTCCAGCGTGCCTGCTGCGGGCCGGCGGCGGTCGCGGCACGTCCACCTGTGGACAGCCCGTCACACACGTGGCACGAAGTCGGCACACACCCGTAACGGGGACAGGGCTACGGTCGCTCCATGGAGGAAGCACGGAGCGTCCTCGAGCGGTTCGAGCGGATCGAGTCCATGCGACGGGCGAACGCGGGCCCGGTCGAGCTGCTCGGGGAGCTCCGGGCTCTCCTCCACGAGGCGGAGGCGTGGGTCAGGGTGGAAGGAGGTGATGCCGGGGACGCCGCCGTGGGACGCCTACGCGAGGCGTTGGCGCGTGACATGATCCGTGCGTGATCTCACACTGGGACGAGGTCGACGCCGTCCATCGGGGGTCGGGTCACATCTCGGGTCACTGGCAGTCGCTCACGGGCACGGCGTCGGAGTGGGTCGGCGTGAGGCGGATCCGCGTCGACCCCGACCGGTGGTCGACGCCGCTCCACCTCGAGGGCTCGGAGGAGGAGATCTTCTTCGTGCTCGGTGGCTCGGGTGTTTCCGTCCAGGGCGACGGCTCGTCCGAGGCCGCGTACGCGGTCGGCGCCGGCGACTGCCTCGTCCATCTCGCCCTCGAGCATGCGCACACGCTCTTGGGAGGGCCCGACGGCCTCGACGTCCTCGCGTTCGGCGAGCGGCACTACGCGGCGAACACGCTCCTCCCGCGGGCGGGCGTGTCCTGGCTCGGCCCGACCTGGGTGCTCGAGGGAAAGCCCGAGGATCATCCGTGGACGCGTGAGATCGCTCTCGGCCCGCCGGAGGTCGGCGAGCTCTCGGAGCGTCCCGCGGCGCATCGTGAACGCGGGCGACCTCGAGCCCGCGGTGCGGGACGGCGCGACGGTCGCCCACGCGGTGCGTGACCTCGGCAGGGCGGCCGGCTCGGAGAAGACGGGCCTCCGGCTCTACGACGTCCCGCCGGGGAAGCTCCTCAACCCGCCGCACGCTCACAGCGCCGAGGAGGAGATCTTCGTCGTCCTCGGCGGCACGGGGACGCTCGAGCTCTGGCCGCACCTTCGCTTCGGCGGCGATCACGAGGAGCACGCGCTCCGTCGGGGCAGCGCCGTGGCGCGTCCTGCCGGCAGCGGAAGGGCGCACGCCCTCCGGGCGGGCGAGGGCGGTCTCGAGGTGCTCGCGTACGGGACGCGGGACTCGCGGGACGTGACGTACTACCCTCGCTCTGGCAAGGTGAACATCCGGGGGATCGGCCTGATCGGCCGGCTCGAGGTGCTCGACTACTGGGACGGGGAGGATTGAGAATCGCGTGAAGGAGTCGGGTGGACCGCGGTGAACGAGGCGTGGTCATGGGACTCATTCGACTCCTGCCCCGGCACGGCGCGGCGCAACGCGCGACCGAGCCGGTGCACGACACCCCGGCCGAGCCCGCGCCGCTCGAGCAGCTTCCGGAGCCTCCCGTCATGAGCGAGCCGGCGCCCGAGCCCGAGCCGGAGCCCGCGAGCGTGACACCGATCGAGTCGGTCGACGGCCAGGGGAACGACACCGCGATCCCCCCGCGGAGCGCCGCGACGAACGTCATCGCGCTCGCGAACCAGAAGGGCGGCGTCGCGAAGACGACGACGACCCTCAACCTCGGCGTGGCGCTGCGCGAGATGGGCAATCGGGTCCTGCTCATCGATCTCGACCCGCAGGGCAACCTGACGATGAGCCAGGGGCTGAACCCCGACGCGATCGAGCGCTCGATGTTCGACGTCCTCGTCCACAAGGTGCCGATCTCCGACGTGATCGAGCGGCGGGAGGCCGACCTCGCCGTCGCGTCGATCGACCTCGCAGGGGCAGAGCTCGCCCTGAGCGCGATGATCGGCCGCGAGCGGTCGCTGGAGAAGGCGCTTCTCGAGGTGCGCGCGTCGTACGACTACGTGCTCATCGACACGCCGCCGTCGCTCGGCCTGCTCACGATCAACGCGTTCGTTGCCGCAACCGGCGTGATCGTCCCGGTGCAGTGCGAGTACCTCTCGTTGCGCGGGCTCGTCCAGCTCGAGAACACGCTCGCGATGGTGCGCGAGAACCTCAACCCGAACGTCGGTGTCGAGGGGATCGTCGCGACGATGTTCGACGGCCGGACGCTGCACTCGCGCGAGGCGATCGAGATCCTCGAGGAGAACTTCGGCGACCTCGTCTATCGCACGAGAATCCGTAAGACCGTTCGCTACGCGGAGGCGCCCGTCAAGGGCAGCTCCGTGCTCAAGTACGACCCGACGGGCGCCGCCGCGGAGGCCTACCGCGAGCTGGCGCGCGAGATCGTCGCGGCGAAGGAGGCCGAGGATGGCGCGCAAGCGCGCAAGCATGCGTGAGGGGCCGTTCGCGGAGCTGTTCCGCGCGACGGAGGCAGCCCAGCGAGCCCAGAGCGAGCCCGATGCGGGTGACGCTCCCAAGACCGATCGGCCGCCGGCGACCGACCGGGCGCCCGAGCCGCCTGCCGCGCCGCAGCTGGCGCTCGACGACCAACCCGACGCTGGTCTCGCGCCCGGATACGGAGCTCGACGCCACGGTCGAGCACGTCTACGACTTCGAGCTCGGCCGCCCCGAAGCGACCGAGCCGCCGCTCGAGCCGGCGTCCGATCCGTCGCATGTCGACGATCCCCCCGCCGACGAGCCCGTTGCAGAGGCTCCGATCGCAGAGGTGGTCGAGCTCGTCCCGGCTCATGCCGAGCCGGCGCCCGCCCCCGCAGCCGAGCCCGGCGTCGAGCCCCGGCGCGAGGACCGCCCCGAGCCGTACGCGCCGCCCGCGAGCCGCTTCGTGACGCCCATGCCGGAGAGCCCGCCACGGCTCCACGTCGCCGGCGACGTCGCCTCGTATCTCGCCGTCATCCGCGTGGTCGGCGTCGGCGGCGCCGGGATCAACGCGGTGAACCGGATGATGGACGCCGGCATTGCGCAGGTCGACTTCGTCGCCGTCAACACGGACGCGCAGCAGCTCGAGCTCTCGGACGCGCCCGTGAAGATCCACATCGGCGAGTCGATCACGCAGGGCCTCGGCTCCGGCTCCGACCCCGAGACCGGGCGGCGTGCCGCCGAGGAAGGCTACGACCACGTCCGCGCCGCGTTGCGCGGGAGCGACATGGTCTTCGTGACGGCCGGCGAGGGAGGCGGCACCGGCACCGGCGCTGCGCCCGTCGTCGCGCGGATCGCGCGCGAGCTCGGCGCGCTGACGGTGGGCATCGTGACGACGCCGTTCAAGTTCGAGGGGACACGCAGGAAGCTGGCCGCCGAGAGCGGCGTCGAGGTCCTTCGCGGCGCCTGCGACACCGTGATCGTGATCCCGAACGACCGTCTGCTCGAGGTGCTCGACCGCTCGACCTCGATGATCGACGCCTTCCGGATCGCCGACGACGTGCTGCGACAGGGCGTCCAGGGCATCTGCGACCTGATCACGATGCCCGGCCTCATCAACCTCGACTTCGCGGACGTCCGCACGGTGATGACCGACGCCGGCTCGGCGCTGATGGGGATCGGCTACTCGGAGTCCCATGAGAATCGCGCCCGCGAGGCCGCGGAACGGGCGCTTCGCTCTCCGCTGATCGACACGGAGATCGTCGGAGCGCGCGGCATCCTCCTCTCCATCGCCGGCGGCGACGACCTGACGCTCCTCGAGGTGAACGAGGCGGCGGAGGTCGTGCGACGGGCCGCGACCGACGACACGAACATCATCTTCGGCGCCACCGTCGACGAGCGGTTGAACGGCCAGGTATGGGTCACGGTTGTCGCGACGGGCCTCGGAGCCCCCCGGCGCGCGTCGTTCACTCCCGCCGCGGCGGCCCTGTCCGCCTCGGGCGGCGGCCGGCCGGCCGGCGACGCCGAACGCGAGCTGCCGAGCTTCCTGCGCTGAGCCCGGCGACGGCGCCGGATCGCCGACACGCTGCACGAGGCGATCGCCAAGCTGGAGCGGCCCAGCGATCCCCGACGACTTGGCGATCGCCGAAGCGCGTCGCCTCCGGCGATCGTCGCTGGACGACGGGCACCCCCTCGCGGCGCGGTCTACGCTCCGTGCGATGCGCGGGGCGGTCGCAGCAGGCAACCGGGACACGGCGGAAGCCGGCGCCTGGGCCCTGCGCGAGGGCGGGACGTGCGTCGACGCTGCGCTGGCGGCTGCGTTCGCCGCCTTCGTCACCGAGGGACCGTTGACCGGGCCGGCGGGCGGCGGCTTCGTCCTTCTCCACGAGCCCGGGTCGCCGGTGACGGTGCTCGACTGCTTCTTTGCCGTCCCGTCGCGGCCGCTCGAGGAGATGGACGTGGTCGAGATCGACTTCGCAGACGCCTCGACCCAGATCTTCCACGTGGGTGAGGCGTCCGTGGCCGTCCCGGGCCTCGTCCGCGGGCTGCAAGAAGCGCACGAGCACCGGGGGCTGCTGCCGTGGGCGAGGTTGTTCGTCCCCGCGCTCGAGCTCGCGGCACGCCCGTTCGCGGCCACCGAGACACAGGCGTTCCTCCACGAGATACTCCTCCCGATCCTGCAACGCGAGATCGGCGGACGGGGCAGCTACGGCACGCCGGGCCAGATCGACATGACCGAGCTCGTGCCGACGCTCCGGCTCCTCGGTGACATCCGAGCGGACGCTCTCGCGATCCTGCTTCCGGAGCTTGCCGACGACATCGAGCGCTATCGGGTGCACGAGCGGGCGCCCCTCGAGGGATCCTTCGCCGGCGCGACCGTCCTCACGACACCGGATCCGTCCCGCGGTGGTGCGATCGTGCAGGCCGGGCTCGCGGCCCTGGATGCGCACGAGCGTGCGACGACGGCCGCGGACGAGGCCCGCGCGCTGGCGAGCGCGCTGGCACATGCCTACGGCGCAGACGGGCTTGCCGCGGGCGCGCGCCCGACGGGGACGACCCACGTCTCCGTGGTCGACGGCGACGGGGCGGCGGTCGGGCTCTCGTCGACGCTCGGATCGGGGGCGGGCGTGTTCCGCCACGGCTTCCAGCTGAACAACATGCTGGGCGAGCTCGACGTCATCGGTGACCAGCCGCGCGACCCGGGCACCCGGTTGCCGAGCATGATGACACCGACACTCGTCATCGACGACGAGGGCGTCCCCCGGCTCGTCGCCGGGAGCGCGGGCTCCGTCAGGCTGGCCGGCGCGATCGTCCAGGTCGTCGAGGCGGTCGTCGGCCACGGTCTGCCCGTGGCCGAGGCGATCGCGCGCCCACGGCTCCACGTCGACGGAAACACCGCCCACGTCGAGGGTGGTTGGGCCGACGCCGCCGCACTCGCGCTCGAGGAGGACGGGTTCGACGTTCGCCGCTGGTCCGGCCGCAACCTCTTCTTCGGAGGGGTCTCGGCCGTCGAGCGTCGGCCCGACGGGGCGCTCGGTGCGGCCGGCGATCCCCGGCGCGGTGGTCACGGGGTGGTCGTCCCGTGATCGTGATCCGGCCCGCCGAGCCGTCCGATGCGTCGGATCTCGTCTTGCTCGCCGCCTCCGTCGGGCGGGAGCCGGAAGGATGGCTGCTGACCACCGAGGCGTGGCGCCCCGTCGCGGACGAGCGTCGGTACCTCAAGGCTGTCCGTCGTCATGCCGACGCCGCGGTCCTCGTCGCGGTCGACGACGATCGCGTCGTCGGTCGCCTCTCGCTCGCCCGCGACCCGCACCCGGCGAGCGGGCACGTTGCGGACCTCGGGATGATGGTCGCGGCGAGCCATCGACGCCGTGGCGTCGGACGAGCTCTTCTCGAGGCCGCATCCGCCTGGGCCCGGCGGGCCGGCATCAGCAAGCTCGAGCTCCACGTGTTTCCCTGGAACGAGCCGGCGATTCGGTTGTACGAGAGCTTCGGGTTCGAGCGCGAGGGCCTCCGCCGGAGTCACTACGTCCGTGACGGCGTCCCGGTGGACGCGCTGCTCATGGCGTATCACCTCCCCTCGGGACCGGAAGCCCCTCCATCTCCAGGGCTCTGATGAGGAAGCGGCGCATCTCGGGCTCGTAACGCGGGTCGAACAGCGCACGGCCCCCGACGATTCCCCCGGCGGCACGGACGGCCTCGACGAGCTGGGCGATCGACGGCCCGGTCTCCGCCCGTCCGACGGGGAGCGCGACCCAGCTCGGCACCGACGCGGGGAACATCCCGTCTCCCGGCCAGGCGCCGTCCGGCGCCTCGCTGCCCTCCGTGGTGTGCTCGTCGTCCATGACGACAGGTTGCGGGCGAAAGTGTGACGTGTCTGTGCCAACTCTGGGCCAGCTCTGTGACCGGCACCGACCAGGGCGTCACATGCCGGCGGCCCGTGGACGACGTCGACGAGGGCGCTCAGCGACCGCGCTTCCACGCACTGACCATCGCACGCTGCGCGGCTGTCTGCGGTGACGCCACCCACGCGTCCGACACGTCGCGGCGGAGCTCCGCGATCCGTCGGATCGGGTCTCCGCCGTCGAGCCCGTGCCGCATCAGCCAGCAGCCGACGACGGTGCCCGTCCGACCGATGCCGCCCCAGCAGTGGACGTAGGCGATGCCGCCCCCGTCGATCGCAGCGTCGACGTCGTCGAGGATCCTGACCATGTGCGGGATCGTCGTCGTCCCGAAATCGACGATCGGATGCAGACACGCGGCGTGCTCCGTCGAGGAGGCGCTCGTACGGCTCGAGCGGGTCGGCGGGGTGCGTCAGGTCGACGAACAGCGTGACCCCATGTCGCACGAACGCGCGGAGCCGACGGGCGGCCTCGTCCGGGTCGCTCGACCCCGGGTACTCGCCGGCGAGGAAGCCGTCGGCGACGCGATAGCTGTCGCGGATGGGGACTCCACGGTCATGGCGCAGCGTACGCTTCGGTCGTGGACGCCGATCCCGTCGAGCTCCGCGTGCTGGGCAGCCTGCTCGAGAAGCAGCGGACGACGCCGGACCAGTACCCGCTCTCGCTCAACGCCCTCCGGCTCGCGTGCAACCAGACGACGAACCGCGACCCCATCGTCGCGTTCACGAGCCCGAGATCCACGAGGCGCTCCAGCGTCTCGCGCGGCGCGGCTGGACGAGGCTCGCGAGCGGTGCGGGGAGCCGCGCGGCGAAGTACCGGCAGCTCTTCGACGAGGCGCTCGGTCTCGCCGACGACGAGGCCGCGATTCTCTGCGTGCTCATGCTGCGCGGGCCGCAGACGCCCGGGGAGCTGAACCAGCGCACCGGCCGGCTGCACCCGTTCTCGGGGCTCGACGAGATCCACGCGGTGCTCGACCGCCTCGCGCGCGACGCGACCTGGTCGAACGGCTCGAGCGGCGGCCCGGGCCAGAAGGAGGAGCGCTATCGCCATCTCCTCGGTGGAGGCGAGGGCGCGATCCCGGCCGACACCCCCGACCGTGGCGACCGACGGCGGCCTCGGTGCCGTCCGGCCGGGCTCGCGGCACGGGTCGCCGCGCTCGAGGCGGAGGTCGCGGAGCTGCGCGAGGCGGTGGCGCTCCTCCGCGCCGGCGCCGACGCAGGCTGACGCCGGGACGCGCTCCGGACTACCGCCCGGGCCTGCTGCGTGCCCGGACGGCCGACCACGCCGCGCCGCTCGAGAACCCGCGGCGCACGAGGAACGCGGCCGCGCGGCGCTCGTCGCTCGCATCCGCGATCGACCTCGAGCCGAGCGCTGCGGCGGCGAGCGACGCCTCGTCGGCGTCGGCGAAGGCTGCCTCGAGGGCCGCATCCGCGTCCTCGGGCAGCAAGACCCCTCCGCCGGAGTGCGACCGCGGCGCGCCGCCGCCCGTACCTTCGGTCGCGGAACCCACGGGCGAGCTGGCCCGCCAGCTCGGCATCGTCGAGGTAGCGAAGCTCGCCCGCGTCGGCGATCACGTCCGCGGCGATCTCCGGCGGCACGCCACGCGCGGCGAGCTTCCGCTCGATCTCCGCGACCGACTGGGCTCTCGCCGCGAGCGAGTTGACGACGAACCGCATCGCACGCTCGCGGGGCCCGTTCGAGGCGTCTGCCACGTGCCATCGTCGTCCGCCAGGCCGGACGGCACAAGCCCGCGGGAGCGGACGGCACGAGGCGCGATCGAACCTGGCCTCGCTATGCCGCTGCGGCTGCCCCGCCGGCCTCGGCGGGGGCGAACATGGCCACGAGGTCCCAGAGCCGGCGCTCGGTGCCCACGACGATCCGGACGCGCCCGTCGGCGAGTGCGGCGCGCCTGCCCACCGTTCCCTGGATGAGCTCGTGCAGCGCCTCGGGGTGCGCCTCGACGACGAGGTCGGGCGCCTCGGCGGGGAACCTTCTCGCGACGAGCTCGCCGTCCGCGACCTGGAGCGAGATCGTCTCGCCGCCGACGAAGCGGATCTCGTAGACCCCGTCCACGGCTGCGTCCGGCCGGAACCGGACGTGAACCGCGTACATGCTCCAGCAGTCGCCCGGATCCGGTGCGCCGAGGCTGCGGGCGCCCCACTGCGCGAGGGTCCGGAGCACCGGCTCGAGCGCGCGGCCGTGCTCGGTGAGCTCGTAGACGGTCACGGCGAGCGGCGGTGGAAGCTTCGTCTTGCGCACGATGCCCGCGCTCTCGAGGTCGCGCAGGCGCGAGGAGAGGATGTTCGAGCCGATCCCGGGCAGCGCCTCGGCGAGGTCGGTGTAGCGCCGCTGTCCCAGCATCAGCTCACGCACGACGAGGAGCTCCCACCGGTCGCCGACCTGGTCGAGCGCGTGTGCGACGGGGCAGTACTGGCCGTAGCGCTTCATACCCGCATTGTATGCCGTCGGTGAAGGTTCGGTTGTCCGCACTCTTGGTACGGAAGACCGTACTTTCGATTCGCAAGTGCGAGGGGTAGCGTGCGGGCATCAAACGAACGGAAAGGTGACGTACGCATGGTTGCTTCCGGAAAACACAAGTGGTTGGCGCTGGCGCTCCTGAGCGTCGTCCAGTTCATGCTCGTCCTCGACATCGCGATCGTGAACGTCGCCCTCCCGTCGATCAAGGTCGACCTGGGCTTCTCCCAGGAGAACCTCCAGTGGGTGATCAGCGCATACGCGCTCGTCTTCGGGGGCTTCCTGCTCCTGGGCGGGCGTGCCGCCGACATCCTCGGCCGCAGGCGCATGTTCATCGTCGGGCTCGTCGTGTTCACGGGCGCCTCCCTCCTCGCGGCGCTCGCGTGGAACGAGCCGTCGCTGATCGGCGCCCGGGCCATCCAGGGCCTCGGTGCGGCGATCATCGCCCCTGCGGCGCTCTCGATCCTCATGACGACCTTCGCCGAGGGGAAGGAGCGCAACATCGCGCTCGGCGTCTGGGGCGCCGTGGGCGGCTTCGGCGCCGCGGCCGGCGTCCTGCTCGGGGGCATCTTCACCGATCTCCTGAGCTGGGAGTGGATCTTCCTTCTCAACATCCCCGTCGGGATCACCGCGTTGGCGCTCGCGCCCGTGCTGCTCGGCGAGAGCCGCGACATCAACACGAAGGGCTTCGACGCCCTCGGGGCGGTGCTCGTCACGGCGGGCCTCTCGACGGCGGTGTTCGGGATCACGCAGGCGAACGACTGGGGCTGGAGCTCCGGGCGGACGATCGGCGTGTTCACCGCCGCCGTCGCGCTCCTCGCCGGGTTCGTCGTCCGCGAGACCCGCGCTGCGCACCCGCTGATGTCGTTCTCGATCTTCCGGATCAAGACCGTCACGGGCGCGAACATCGCCGGCTTCATCCTCGGCACCGCGCTGTTCTCGATGTTCCTGATGCTGACCCTCTACATGCAGCAGGTGCTCGGGTACTCGCCTCTCGAGACGGGCATCGCGTACATCGCCGTCGCCGGGACATCGATCGTCTGGGCGATGGTCGCGCAGCAGCTCGTGACCCGCGTCGGGGTGAAGCCGGTGCTCGTCACGGGGATGAGCCTCCTCACCGTCGGGCTCCTGTACTTCACGCAGGTGTCCGTCGGGGGCTCGTACCTGGGCGACCTCTTGCCCGGCTTCCTCGTGATCGCGATGGGCATGGCGTTCTCGTTCGTCTCGATCTCGATCGCGGCGCTGGCGGGCATCCAGGCGAAGGACGCGGGCCTCGCGTCCGGGCTGATCAACACGTCGCAGCAGATCGGCGGCGCGCTCGGCATCGCCGTGCTCTCGTCGGTGGCGGTCGCGCACACGACCGATGCGGCCAAGGCCGGCGACGCGATGCCGCAGGCGCTCACCTCCGGCTTCCAGGCGGCGTTCTGGGTCGGCGCGGGCGTCGCAGCGGTCGGCGTCCTCGCCTCGCTGGTGTTGATCCGCAAGGAGGAGCTCGCGGTCGCCCCGGCCTACGAGGCTGATGCGGAGGCCGTGCTCGCCGAAGCGGCCTGAGGGCCTCCACACTCGGAACCAGAGAGCCCGGCGGATGCCGGGCTCTCTGCGCTCTCCGGCCGGCTTCCGCGTCGGCATCGTCCCGGGCGCCTGCCGGTACCGTGTCGGCATGGCCAAGAAGCGCTGGTCGGAGCTCTCGCCTGGCGCGAGGGGGGCGATCGTGGTCGGCGGCGTCGCCGAGCTCGTCGTGACGACGTACGCCCTGCGCGACCTCGTCCGCCGGCCCGGCGCGCTGGTGCGCGGCCCCAAGGTCGTGTGGCTCGGGTCGTTCGTCGTGCAGCCGTTCGGGCCGCTCCTCTACCTGGGCGTCGGGCGCCGGCCCGCGCCGGCGTGAGGCGGCGATGGCGGCGAACCTCCCGGAGCTGCGCGAGGGAACGGTCGCGACCCGTCTCCCCGAGCCGGAGCCGGAGCGCGACCGGCGGCTGCTCGACGCCGTCGGCGGGCTCGTCGACCAGCTGATCGACCGCATCCTCTTGAGTCCTGAGCGCGTCACGTCGGCCGTGGAGGGCAAGCGGCTGATCGCCCTCGACGACGACGCCGAGGACGTGGCCGACCGCGTCCAGCGCGTCGCGGTGATCGCGACCCCGATCGTGCGCACGCTCGCGCGGAGCTCCCGCTTTCTTCCGCGCGTCCCGTGGGTGCTCGTCGCCAGCACGACCGCCTCGCTCGTCGTCACGCTCCGCGCCGGCGTCCGCGAGGTCCGTGTCCTGGGCTCGCTCGTCGCGCACCGGCTCGAGCAGGAGACGGGCCGTCCCGCCGACCCGGCGCTCGTCAAGCGGCTCACGCTCGCCCTCTACCTGTCGCCCCGCCGCACACCCACAGGCACCGACGACCTGCCCCTGGGGCGGCTCGTCCGCAAGTGGCTCTTCCGCGGGGCGATCGGCAAGGACACCCGCAAGGCCGCGTGGAAGGCCCTCGAGGCCGCGGAGCGCCTCGACGTCGCGACGCTCGAGTCGCGCTGGCGCCACCGCTGAACCGTCCGACGGCGCTCGGCGACGTCGGACCGGAGGTGGCGCCAGGACGGAGGGCCGCCGCCGCATAGCGGCCCTCCGTCGAGCTTCCGGTCAGACCGGCGTGACGCGCTGCCTGCGCACGGCGAACGCGCCGCCGAGGATGAGCAGGCTGGCGCCCGCGAGCCCTCCGACGACCGCAGCCGTCCCGGCGTCGACCGACGGCAGCTCGAACGACGAGCCCGAGTCCGGCGTCGCGGGTGTCGCGAGGTCGCGCGCCGTGGTGGCGTCGCCGCTGCCGATGGCGGAGGCGATCGCCGGGTCGATGCCGCGGGCCACCAGCGTGGCCTCGTCGTTCCCGGGGATCGTCTGGCCGACGCCGCGGGCGGTCAGGCCGGCCTCGTCGTGGATTGCCGGTGTCGCGAGGTCGCGCGCCGTGGTGGCGTCGCCGCTGCCCATGGCAGTGGCGATCGCCGGGTCGATGCCGCGAGCCACGAGCGTGGCCTCGTCGTTCCCGGGCACCGTCTGACCGACGCCGCGTGCGGTCAGGCCGGCCTCGTCGTGGATCGCCGCGGACGCCGCGAGCGTGCCTGCCGTCGCAGCCTCGTCGTGCCCGGGGGAGACCACGCCGCCGGCGCCGAGGGCGCTTGCGGTCGATGCCTCGCCGTGGCCTGGCGCGACCGCGGCCCCGACGCTGCCGCCTCCGCCGCCTGCGTCCATGACCGCTCCGATGTTGCCGCCTCCGCCGCCTGCGTCCATCACGGCCCCGACGTTGCCGCCTCCGCCGCCTGCGTCCATCACGGCTCCGACGTTGCCGCCTCCGCCGCCTGCGTCCATCACGGCCCCGATGTTGCCGCCTCCGCCGCCTGCGTCCATGACGGCCCCGATGTTGCCGCCTCCGCCCGCCTGCGTCCATGACAGCTCCGATGTTGCCGCCTCCGCCCCCGGCGTCCATCACCTGGCCCGACGCGGTCGACGCGGCGAGCGCAGCGGACGAAGCGCCGCGGCCACGAGGAGCACCATCTCGCGCATCCCGTGCCCTTCGAAGTCCGGGTTCTCGAGCGCCCGGTAGAGCTCTGCCCGGTCGAACGAGAACGTCACGGGGCCGACGGCGACGTTGCCCAGCACGCTCTCGAGGTCGTGCCGCTGCCACGTGATCCGCATGTCCCGCGGCTCGCCCGCGCCCGCCTTCACCGAGAGGATCAGGTCGAGGGGCGCCTCGGCCGCGAGCGCTTCTTCGATCTCCTCGCGCGGCAGCGTCACCGTCGCTACGTCCGGACGTTCCCCGGTGTCCCCGGACGCGTCGACGAGCATCGCCGCTGCGCTCGTCCCACTGGCCTGCATGGGGCCTCCCTTCGTGTCGCGCCACGGACTGCGGCGCCTTTCCACGGGACGAGATCCTACGCCTCGATCTTCCTTCTTTGTGACGGGCGTGACATGACAGACGGGGCGGTCCGGTCGAACCTGTCGACGTTTCGCGGCCCGCGCGCCCGCCGCCCTGTATACGAAGCGCGTGGCGTCCGCCGCCGACTTCGACTTCTGGCTCGGAACCTGGACGGTGCGCTGGGGCGCGACCGAGCGGGAGAGCGGCCGCAACGTGATCACGCGCGGGTTCGGCGACCACGTCGTCGAGGAGCGGTTCGACGGACGTCCCGGCGTCGACCTCGTCGGCACGAGCGTCTCCGTCTTCGATCCGCACCGCGAGCTCTGGCGCCAGACCTGGGTCGACGACGCGGGCAACTACTTCGCGCTCGAGGGCGACCGCGTCGACGGGGAGATGGTCCTGCTCTGCGAGCACCACAACGCGCCCGAGGCGGAAGCCGTCTACCGCATGCGCTTCTTCGACATCGAGCGCGACGCCCTGACCTGGACGTGGGAGCGCTCGCTCGACGGCGGCGCGACGTTCGAGGAGCTCTGGCGCCTTGCGTACGAGCGGGACCCGGCCTGAGGCATGTGGTCGGTGTCCGACACGATGTCGGACACGCCCCGCCTCGACGTCTAGCCGGCCCCTCCTCGGTGATGCCCTGCTCGGCGAGCCAGGCTTTCGCAACGCGCTTCTGCGCCCGGGTCAGCCACGCCTCTGCGACGAGGTCGCGCAGCTCGTCGCGGTCGACCCGCTCGAGGTCTCCGATCCGCATCAGTACCGCCCTGTACCCGTTCCAGTGCGGTGTCGTGAAGAACAGGCCGCGGTCGTCCGCGACCATGATCTCCTTCTCGTCGAGATCGGCGACGTTGAACACGAGGACGTCGTCGAGCCGCTCGCCCGTCTCCGCGTCGACCGCGTCCGGGCCGTGGGCTCCGGTGCCAGCAGAAGACCTTGCCGTGGACCGCGTAGGAGGGGCGCCCGTCGTCGGAGAGGGACTTCGTCGCCTGCGGCATCGCGAGCGCGAGCCGGTCGAGGTCACGCATCGTCGCCACCTCGCCAGTCTGCACGATCGACGGTGCTCGCGACCTCATCCGCTCGATCGTCCGAACGGACGATGGCCGGGTGACAGAGCCGCTCGTACCGTCCGTCGCGGAACCACCGGCGCCGAGCGCCGGCCGCGCCGAGTGCGTCCGGCGTGGCACACGTGTGCGGGGGCGCGGCCTGCCTGCGCCGCGGCCCCCGTGCAGACAGCGGCCCGGGATGTCGATACTCCCCTTTCGACATCCCGGGCACGCGACCCGCGCTCGGGCGGACGCGGCTCGGTAGCGTCGTGGCGACAGAGAGCCAGGCGAAGAGGGAGAGACGCATGTCCGACGTGATCGTCACCACCATGAACGACCTGCCCGGCTACCGGATCGCCGACGTCTACGGCGAGGTCTTCGGCCTCACCGTCCGCAGCCGCAACATCGGCTCGGACATCGGCGCGCAGCTCAAGGGGCTCGTCGGCGGTGAGGTGAAGGGCTACACGAAGATGCTCGCCGACAGCCGCCTGCAGGCCGTCGAGCGGCTGCGGGACGCGGCACGCGACCACGGCGCGAACGCGATCATCGCGATGCGCTTCGACTGCAACGAGCTCGGCGGCAACATGACCGAGGTCGCGGCCTACGGCACCGCCGTCACCGTCCAGCGCGCCTGAGGGTCAGGTGTCCGACTTCAGTCGGACACCTCCTCCGGGCAGCCTCAGACGAGCACGCGGCGCAGCGCGTCGCGCCACGCGCGACGCAGGCGCTCGGCGTCCTCGCGAGGCATCCGCGGCTCGTAGCGCGCGCCGCGGCGGATCAGCGCCGCGACCTCGTCGGTGCCCGACCAGGTCCCGACTCCGAGCCCGGCGAGCGCGGCCGCGCCGAGCGCGGTCGCGTCCGCGTCGGCCGCGACCTCGACGGGGCAGCCGAGCAGGTCGGCCTGGAGCTGCATGAGGAAGCCGTTGGCGGTCGCGCCGCCGTCGGCCCGCAGCACCGCGACCTCGAACGGCAGCACGTCGAGCACGTCCGCCACCTGGTGCGCAACCGCCTCGAGCGCCGCGCGCACGAGGTGGGCGCGCGTCGTCCCGCGCGTCAGGCCGCAGATCAGCCCTCGCGCGTCCGGCCGCCACTGCGGCGAGCCGAGCCCCGTGAGCGCCGGGACGAAGGTCACGCCGCCGGTCGAGTCGACGCTCGTCGCGAGCCGCTCGCTCTCGGCCGCCGACTCGATCAGGCCGAGACCGTCGCGGAGCCACTGCAGCGCCGCGCCGCCCACGAGGACGGAGCCCTCGGCGGCGTACCCTCGGGCGACGCCGGGCGCGACCGCCGCCGCCGTCGTCAGCAGCCCCTCCGCCGGCTCGCCCGGCTCGTTACCCAGCGCGACGAGCACGAAGGTCCCCGTCCCGTACGTCGCCTTCGCCTCGCCCGGCGCGAAGCAGGCCTGGCCGAAGAGCGCGGCCTGCTGGTCGCCCGCGATCCCTGCCACGGAAACGGTCGCGCCGAGGAGCGTCGCCTCCGCGACGACGCCCGACGAGAGCACGACCTCGGGCAACACCGCGCGGTCGACGCCGAACAGCGCGAGCAGCTCGTCGTCCCACTCGCCCGACCGCGAGGTCGAGCAGCATCGTCCGTGACGCGTTCGTCACGTCGGTGAGGTGCGCGGCGCCGCCCGTCAGCTTCCAGACGAGCCACGAGTCGACCGTCCCGAACGCGAGCTCGGTCGCCGGGAGCTCGGTGCGCGCGAGGATCCACTCGAGCTTCGTGGCCGAGAAGTACGGGTCGGGGACGAGCCCGGTTCGCTGGCGGATCAGCCCGGCGGGGAGCTCGGCGCAGCGCTCGGCCGTCCGCCGGTCCTGCCAGACGATCGCGGGATGCACCGGCCGCCCGGTGCCGCGCTCCCAGACGATCGTCGTCTCGCGCTGGTTCGTGATCCCGATCGCCGACAGGTCGCGGGCGGTCACGCCGGCGTCCGCGAGCGCCTCCGCGGCGGTGAGCTCGACGCTCGCCCAGATCTCCTCGGGATCGTGCTCGACCCACCCCGGCCTCGGGAACGACTGCCGGATCTCCCGGTACCCGCGTCCGACCGCGCGCAGCTCCTCGTCGACGACGAGGCAGGTCGTCCCGGTCGTCCCCTGGTCGATGGCCAGGATCACGGCGGTAGTAGACCAGCCCGCCGGGCCGCGGGCGAGCGGTCCGCCGTCAGCGCGTCGGCGTCTCGTCCGCCAGGCGGAGCTCGGTCAGAGAGACGTGCGGGAGACGGCCGAGCGCGTCGAGGATCGCCTGCTCCCACACGTCTCGGAGCTCGCCGAGGATCGCCGACTCCGCGGTGAAGCGGTACTCGTCGAGCTCGAACGTCCCCGTGCGGTACACGCCGGCGTCGTACGGCGGGCCGACCGAGAGGTTGGCGCGCGCGGTCGACATCATCGAGCCGAGGGCGATCTTCGTGGAGGTGACGAGGTCGCCGTCGGCGAGGATCGCGACGTCGAGCATGAACTTGCCGTACTTGCTCTCGCCGATCTGGAGGAACGGCCGGTCGTCGGAGGCGCGGATGTAGTTCCCCTCCGGATAGACGAGCAGGATGTCCGGCGCCGCCTCGCCGATCTGACCGCCGAGGATGAACGTCGCCGCGCCGCCGTCGCCGAGCGCCTGCCGATGGCCGTCGGTGACCTCTCTGCCGAGACGCCCGACGTAGAGCGCGGCCTCGAACAGGTGGCCGACCGTGGCGAGGCTCTCGCGCCCGTCGTCCGCCTCGAGGTCGGCCGCGATGCGGTCGAGCACCTCCTGCGTCGTCGCGAGGTTCCCGGCCGACTGGAGGACGAGCAGCCGGTCGGGTGCGGGCCGGAGGACGTGCAGCTTGCGGTACGTGCTGACGTCGTCGAGCCCCGCGTTCGTGCGCGTGTCGGAGAGGAACACAAGGCCCTCGTCGAGCCGCATCGCGAGGCAGTAGGTCACGGCCGCCGAGTGTAATCGTCCGCTCCTCGGTCTCAGCGGCGGTGGCTCGGCCGCGCGATCCGTCCGAATGCCCTCTCGCCGCCGTCGTCGCTCGTGAAGGCGGAGAGCTGGATCGTCTCCCCGTCGAGCGCGAGCCCCGACCCGATCACGCCGGCGCCGCGGAGCCGCACGTCCTCGCCGAGCCCCGCCGACGGCCCGCGCGTCGCGCGCGCCGCCGCCACCTCGTCGACGAACGCCGAGATGCGCTCCACCGACGTCGCGCGCCCGTCGAGCCGCTCGAGCGCGTCGAGCAGGTACCCGGCCCGGAGCTTCGGCCAGAGGAGCGCGAACGCGTCGGGCCGCGACACCGCGTCGAGGCACAGGTCGTCGCCGAGCGCGAGCACCGCGCCGCACTGTCCGGGTGCGAGTGCGAAGGCGCCCTCGAGCGCGCGGAGCGCGCGCCGGTGCGCCTCGAACGTGTCCCGGCTGGCCGACGTGTCGGAGTCGACGCGCATGCGCGCCTGCTTCTCGTGCACCTCGTTCCACACCTCGCCCTGGGCGGCCCCGAGTGCCAGCGGCCGCGCCGCGAGCATCTGCGCCTTGCGTCGCCGGAGGTGCGAGTGCGAGATGTGGTCGGCCGACCCGAATGCGGCGCTTCGGCGGTGCCAGCGTCCCTGCTCGACGCACGAGACGGGGATCGGCAGCTTCGCCCCGGCCTCGACGAGGACGCTGACGTTGAGGATGCGGTCCTGCTTCGCGCCGACGAGCTCCTCGCCGTCGTAGAGCAGCACCCGCGCGTCCGTCGGGTTCTCGACGACGAGCTCCGGCACGGAGCCCGCATCGGACGTCTCGTCGATGTGGAACCCGCGCGGCAGCGCCTCGTCGAGCGTGATGTAGGCCGCGACCGGGTCGTGGCGGGGGAAGAGCGGTGTGATGACGATCCCGCGGTGCTCCACGGGCTCGCCGGGCTGGAAGGTGTCGAGTGGCATGGGCGATCTCCTTTCGTCCTGGAGGAGTCCGCTGCGCCCGCCCGCCCTCTTACGGCCCCACCACATTGTCCGAAATCGACATCTTGTGAAGCCTGAGGCACAATGCGAACATGAATCGCAAGGTGTGGCGACATCGAATCACCAGCGCCGGCCAGGTGTCGATCCCCGCGGTGGTCCGTGAGCGCTGGGGCGCCTCGAACGTGGTCATCGTCGACGAGGGCGAGCAGATCATCCTGCGCCCCGTACCCGAGAACCCCATCGAGGCGATCCGCGGAATTCTCAAGGGGAAGGGACGGTCGGACATCGATGCGACCGAGGCGGTCCGACAGGCACGGAACGAGGACAACGCCGCGATGGAGCGCAAGTGGCGTCGGTACTACGGCGAGTAGTCGTCGACGCGGCGCCGCTCATCGCGTTGCTGCGTGAGGAGCCGAACGTCGACCGAGTCGTCCAGGCGATCGGCGACGCGGGCGCGTTCGTGTCGACAGTGACGCTCGCGGAGGCGGCAGACGTGCTCGAACGTGTCCACGGCTGGCCGTCGGGCGTCGTCAGCGAGGCTGTGAGTGGCCTCCTCGGCGTTGCCGTGGCGTTCGTCCCCCCGACACCCGAGATCGCAGCGCGTGCGGGCTCGATTCGTGCGAGGCACTACCGTCGCCGGGCGAATGACATCTCCCTCGGCGACTGCTTCGTGCTCGCCACCGCATCGCATGGCGAGACGGTCGTGACCTCCGATCGGGCGTTGGCGCGCAGCGCGCGCGCCGAGGGGATCGAGGTCGCGCTCGTGCCGAGCGGCCAAGGGTGAGCTGCCGGCGTCGCAGGCCGTAGCGCCGGCGCTTCGTAAGATCAGCCCATGTCCGACGCGACTCGGCTCTCGATGCGCGATGCACGAGACGCCGAGGACGAACGACTGCTCGCCGCCGGCGAGATCGACCTCCTGCTCGCCGGCTGGTACGAGACGATCCGCGACCTGTGCGTCGCGCGGATGCGCGGGCCGGTGGGCGAGGACGTCGCGCACGCCGTGTGCGAGCGGCTGTGGCGCGAGCTCAAGGCCGGCAGGCATCGCGACGGCCGCCACCCGTTCCGCGTCATCGTGCACTCGGTGGTCACGTGGGTCTGCAAGGGCTGGTACGAGCCCGGGTGGCAGGAGAGCGAGCTCTTCGACCTCGACGGCGCCGCGCCCGACGAGACCGACGCGGTGATCGTCGAGCTCACGCTGGAGCAGTTCGTGGCGACGCTGCCGCCGGGCGACGGGGAGGTCGGCACGCTCTACTACCTGGAGGGGCTGGAGCCGGGCGAGATCGCCGAGCGGCTCGACAAGAAGCCGAACGCGGTCTACCAGGCGATTTCGAGGAACAAGGCACGGCTCAGGGAATGGCTGGAGGAATGAGCGTCCAACCGAAGGTTGGCAATTGAGCGCCGAGCTCGACACCCTGCTCGACGAGCTCGCGCGCCGCCATGCCCGCGGGGAGCCGCTCGACGTCGAGGGCACGCTCCGTCGCGCGGGCGACCGGGCCGACGAGCTCGCCCCGCTGATCGAGGCGTTCCTCGCGCGCGCGCCGCGGCGCGCGCCGACCCCGGAATCGCTGGCGTTCGTCCGCTCGCTCGACGAGCCGCCGATGCTCCGTGCCCGCGTCGCGAAGGCGCTCCGGGTCGACGACGTCGTCGACGCGATCGTCGCCGAGTGCGCCGTGCGTCCGGAATCGCGCCCGAAGGTGCGCCGCTACTACCAGCAGCTCGAGGGCGGGATCCTCGACCCCTCGCGCGTCGCGACGTCCGTGTGGGACGCGATCACGTCGATGCTCGGCCGCTCGCGCGCGGTGCTGAGCGCGCCCGTGCTCGGGCGCGGAGGCGGCGCCGAGCCCCATGTACCGCGCCGAGCGCCTGCTGGACGCGGAGGTGCTGGCGAGCCTTGCCGCCCCGGCGCGCGAGCCCGAGCCGCCGGACGAGGTCGACGCGCTCTTCCTCGGCGACCCGGCCGCCTGAGCGAATCCGTCCGCAGCAGCCGTCTCCCGGCCCGCGGCCGGGGTGGGGGTGGGGGTGTCCGACTTCAAGTCGGACACCACACGTGCTACGCAAGCCGCGCGACCCACGCCGTCGAGCGCCTGCCAGATGCCGAGGCCCTGGCGACCCTGACCGCTCCGGTGTGCGAGCCCGAGCTCCGGACGAGGTCGACGCGCTCCGCCTCGGCGACCCGGGCGGCTGAGCGCGTCCGCCGGCAGCAGCCGTCTCGCGGCGTACGGCCGGGGATGTCCGACTTCGGTCGGACACGGTCGGGCCGGAGTCGCCGGACGAGGTCGAGGCGCTTTCTCGGCGACGCGGGCGGCTGAGCGCGTCCGCCGGTAGCAGCCGTCTCGCGGCGTACGGCCGGGGTGGTGTCCGACTTCAGTCGGACACCGTTCGCGCTACAGAAGGCTCTCGACCCACGCGACAAAGGCGAGCGGTGTCATCGCGGGCGGGCGCAGCTCCTCGAGCTCGAGCAGATGCCGATCGCCGGTCACGATCGCGTGGGCGCCCGCCGCGCGAGCCAGCGCGACGAGGTAGTCGTCACCCGGGTCGCGCGCGACCACGCGCTCGACGGGCTCGGGATCGTCGACGGTCACCGCGCCGTCGCGGATCCCCGCGAGGAGCCGATCGATCGCCTCGGGAGCCGAGCGTGCCCGGACCTCCTCGCGCGCGAGCACGCGGTCGAGCTCCTCGTCGAGCTTCCGCGAGACGACGATGTCGAACGCTCCGTCACGCCACTGCTCGAACAGACGATGGGGCGTGCCGCCCGGCGTGAGCACCGCCGAGACGAACACGTTGACGTCGACGACGACGCGGAGCACCTACGAGGCGCGCTTCCGACGCGTCTTCCGCGCCTCGTGCTGCACCTCGACCGCGAGGGCCAGCGCCTCGTCCTCGTCCATCGTCGCCGCGGCGGAGATCCGCTCGAGCGCGGTGAACAGCAGCTTGTCGCGCAGCGCCTCCTCGACGACCTCGGAGTCCTTCATCCCACGCCGCGCCGCGGAGACCCGCAGCGCGCGTGCCACCTGGGGGTCGAGGTACACGGTGTGGCGCTCCTTGGCCATTTCCGCATCGTACAGTTTTGACGTCATGACGTCATAATGCCATTGCACAAAGCGCGCCGAAAGTGGCCGAACAAGACACGGCGGCACTGCCACGAGCCGAGCCGCCGGACGAGGTGTCCGACTTCAGTCGGACACCACACGTGCTTCGCAAGCCTCGCCACGCACGCCGTCGAGCACCTGCCGGCCCTCCCGTGAGCGCGAGGAGTCAGGGGCCGGCGCCACGTCTGCACGGCAGCACGTGATGCGCTCGCCTGAACGTCCCCTTCCGCGTCCGCGGTACGTTCTGGCACGTGGCCGACACGCGGCGGATCGAGAGCGACGGCGTCGGCCTCCACGTCGAGCTCGAGGGGCCGGAGGACGGTGCGCCGGTGCTGTTCCTGCACGGGGTCGGCTCGAGCGGCCGGACGTGGGAATGGGTTCCGGACGAGCTCACGCGGGGCCGCAGGATCGTCCGGGTCGACCTCCGCGGCCACGGGCGGTCGGACCACGCGCCCGGCACCTACGTGCGTTCCCCGCTACGGCGCCGACGTCGTGGCCGTGCTGCGCGCCGTCGCGTCGCGGCCGGTCGTGGTCGTCGGGAACTCGCTCGGCGGCGTCATCGCCTGGTGGCTCGCGCAGAACCATCCCGGGCCTGGTCACCGCGGCGCTGCTCGAGGATCCGCCCCTGTTCGCCGGCGAGACACCGGAGGCCGAGGCCGGGCGGTTCAGGGACGTCTTCCATGCCGTGAAGGCCGTGATCCTCGAGAGCCGCGAGCGCGGGCTCTCCGAGGAGGAGACGGCGCAGCACATCGCCACGATCCGCTGGGGGCCTCCGGGGACGCCGCCGCTCGGCGAGCTCCTGACGGACGACGGCCTCGCCACCATGGCCTTCGGGTACTCCCGGCTGGACATCGGGGTGATCGACGGCGCGATCGACGGCTCGACCCTCGCCGCGGCCGAGACCAGGTCGCCCGTCACGCCGCCCGTGCTCGTCGTCGCCGCGGACGACGCAGCCGGCGCCGCCTTCTCGACCGGCGACGCGGAGCTCCTCGCGCCGCGCCACCCGACCGTCGAGGTGGTTCGCATCATGGGGAGCGGCCACCGGATCCACGACATGCGAGCCCACCGCGAGACCTTCACCGGCCACCTGCGCCGGTTCCTGGACACGTACGCGCGCTGAGGAGCCCGCTCCAGGGCCTCCTCAGCCGGCAGCCTGGAACCGCTCGTACCGCTGCGCGAGTAGCTCCCGATCGGGACGTAATGCCGTGCGCCGCGGGACGACGATGCGGGCGCCATGCGCCTCATTGAGGACGGCGAGCATCGGCCCGTCCTCCTCGTCTCGCAGCCGCGGATGCACCTGGACGACGTAGTCGGGCGAGACGCCGACGAGGTCCTCGTCGAACGCGCGATGGTGGATCGAGCAGAGGCTGAGGCCGTTCGTCACGGTCGGCTCGCCCGCCTGGTCGGCGTCGGCAACGATGTGAGCCGCGTCGAGGAGCCGCGTCTCCTTGAGCCGGCAGATCGTGCACTGGTTCGCGTACGCCGGAAGGACGCGACCGCGGAAGCGCGCCTGGTGGAGCCGAACGCGGGTCTCGCGAACGGCATAGCGGCGCTCGATCGGCTCTGCCGGGAGGATCCAGTCGCGCTCGTCGTACGGCCCGACCATGCGTCCGGTCGTGAGCAGCACCGCTCGCTGCTCGGGACGATCCTCGGCGACGAACACGGGCCACTCCGGCCGGTACCAGCCGGGGCGCGTGCCGACGAAGTAGACGATCGGCACCTGCAGTGCGTGCGCCGCTCGCAGGGCGCGGTTGTCCGGCTGGTCGATCGACCCGGCGCGATAGGCGTAGACGAAGCCGTCCGGTGTCTCCTCGTCCGAGTACGGCGACTTGTACGACGTGTTGACGCTGAGCGCCGCCGGCCCGCGCTGCGCTGCAGCCCGGTAGATCCCCTTCTGGTAGTTGAGGAACGGCACCCGCCGCCCGCGGAACGCGAATCCCTGGTCGAGTCCGCCGACGTACGGCACCTCCATCCCGTGCTTCGCGCAGAGCACGTCGAGCGCAGCGAAACACGAGGACCGAACGTCGTCGTCCTGCGTCGGGCTCATGGTGTCCGACTTTAGTCGGACACCATCACCGCTCCCATCGGATCCGGTGCCCCGGTCCAGCCGTAAGACCAGCACGTTCCGAGGCTGAATGCGCCAGGGTGGACATGTCCTTGACCGCCAACTACGTTCCGATCGACTTGCCGTCAGCCCCGACCCGGTACACCGACCCGAGAGCCCACGAGCTCCGCGAGCGCTACCTCGCCACCTTCGGCGGCGACGAGATCCCGGTGCCGGTCGAGTCGATCGCCGAGGATCTCCTCGGCCTGCGGATCGAGGAGGACGACCTGGGCGAGTGCTCGGGGATGCTGATCCCGTCGGAGCGGCTGATCCTCGTCAACGCGTCGGAGGCGATGAGCGGCGATACCCCGACCCGCCGCCACCGCTTCACGATCGCCCACGAGCTCGGCCACTGGATCTGCCACGCGAGCGAGCTGCGAGCGGCGCCAACGTACTGCCGCTCGCAGGACGTCTCGCAGGACACCGACCGCACCCTCGAGCGCGAGGCGAACGTCTTTGGCGCCGAGCTGCTCATGCCGAGGCGGCGGTGCGCGAGGCGTGGGCGGCGTTCCCCGACCGCGACGGAGTGGCGACACGGTTCGGGGTGTCGGGGCTGGCCGCGCACGAGGCCGATGTCCGCGCTTTTTGGGCCGCGCGCCCACGGGAAGCCGAGCTCGCCGCTCGCTTCGGCGTATCTGGTCTTGCCGCACAGTGGCGGCTCTCAGCTTTGGCCTCGGGGACCGTCCGACGTGAGTACGCCCGCCACCGTCAGTCGAGCGAAGAGGGCGAGTCGTCCTCGCCTGCAAATGCGACTCCACTTCGAGGGGCCGCGCACGAGAGGTATTGACCTTCTCGAGCGCCTACTTACGACCGGTGAGCAGCACGACGGTGAACTGAGCGCGGCCGACGCCAACGATGCGCTAGAGGGACTCGAGCATCTGGAGCTGCCGTGGCTCGTCGGCGGGATGATCGAGGGAGGCGAGCAGTTCGCGCGGCAGGTTCACGCCGAGATGGGTCGGGGGTTGCAAGAGGTCGTCCAGAATGCTCAGGACCAAAACGCGAGGAATATCCGGTTTGGGTGGCGCGTGCGCCAGGGGTATGGCGAGCTGCTCATAGCACACGACGGCGACCCCGTGGCTCTTCACGACGTCGTCTACATGGCATACCCGCTGGTGTCCGGGTCGCGTCGTGACCCGGATCGGATCGGCCGATTCGGCATCGGTCTTAAGACCCTCAACCAGCTTGGCGACCGGCTCGAAGTCCATTGTCCACCGCTCAGCTTCGAGATCCGCAACGGTCGCGTTCAACGCGTTCCTCAGATTCGGAAACTCAAGGGTTTCTGGAACCCCGAGCCCGAGAGACGTTTTTTGTGCTGCGGCTCGTCGAGGGCCTCGATCTCGCCTTCTTCCGAACATGGTTTCGCGATTGGGACGCCGAATCGTTGTTGTTCCTTCGGCACCTGCGGCGCTTGACGTTCGTCGATCTCCGATCTCGACGCACCGTGGTCGACCACCAGTTGCTCGATGAGAAGTCCGATGAGGTGCTGCTGGACATGGCTGGAGGACTCAAGGCAGAGCGTCGACTTCTAAGGACGCGAAGTCCGGGCGCGAATGGATGAGATACACCGCCCGTTATCCGACGCCGCGCCGCCTACGGGAACTCAAGAGCACCGACAAGCCCCTCGGCGATACGGTCGCCCTCAGCGTTGCCGTGCCGCAGCGCGGCACGCGTGAGGGGCGTCTCTACGCGGGGCTCCCGCTCGACGAGGAATGCGCACTCCCGATCTCCGCAAGTGCTCCGTTCTTCGTCAATGTCGACCGGACTTCGTTGCGGGACGACCGCGACGGCGTCAACAAGTGGCTGGTGGACCGGCTTGGAGAGGTGATCGCTGCGGTTGCACTCCAACGATTCGGCGAACGACCGACGCTCGGGATGGCGGCTCGTGCCCCTCGCGGACGAAGGAATCGGGTCGTTCGGCGGGTGGCTGCGCCCACACGCTGCGGAGACTCTGAAACGGGTCCGCGCCCGGGTACGCTCGCGGCTTCGTGTCCGGCTCGGTGATGGCGCCGAGTGCGGGGTGGACGGTCTCACCTTCGAGGAGAGCGCCCTCGAGGGGCTCCTCACCGAGCAAGACCAGGAGACTCTTCGGCCAGGCAAGCGTGCCGTCCCAACCCGTTTCCGAGATGGCGGACGCTGGAGGGACGCCCTCGAGGCACTGGCTTCGGTCGAGCCGATCCGGCTGACCGATGCGCTTCAGAGTGTTGCGTTGGGACGAAGAAACCGTCCGTGCACGCGGGTCGGGTTGGCTCGTGCGGCTGGCAGAAGCAGCGCTCGTCTTGGGACACGAGGGGGCGCTGTGGACAGCCCCTGGCTCCGCCTCTCAGACGGCCGACGGTTGAGCCCTGATGAAGTTGCGAGTGGGGGAACGTTGCTCGTTCACCGGGCAGATGCCACAAGTTTGGCGGGCCGCCTCGGGGTCGCCCATGCGATTGCCTCGGTCTACCTCCGCAGCGACCCGTCCGCCAAGCGGGTGAGGCAATGGCTGCACGAGCAACGTGTCCTTCGCGCGCGCCCAAACAACTCCGATGCGTTGAGTGCACTCGCGCGCGGCGATGGCGAGTCCCCCGTCGACCTCAGCTCGAAGGACGGCGTACTCGTGCAGCTCCGCGACGCGTTCGAGGCCCTGCCAAACGAGGAGCGCGACAGTCTGGGGGAGGGAATCGGGAGGAACATCGCACTCGCAGGTAGGGAGTTCGACGAGAACGGCAAGGCTCGCGAGGTGACTATCACTCCGAGTCAGTCGTACCTTCCGAATGCAATCGACAAGAGCGAGGGCTGGAGCACCGCCGCCGCGCGCACGCCGGGCATCCGTTGGGTCGACCGACGTTATGCCGACGTTCTTCGTGCGGACGGACGGATGAGACTCGGAGCGTTGGCTTTCCTGCGCAAGCTCGGATGTCAAATGACCGTTCGACTCGAGCCAGTCTCCGACCCAGCTCCGTGGGACGTGCGTCTCAGCCGGCCAGACCTCCCCGTGCACCAGCAGATCGAGTTGTCAGGAGTTCCACGGGTCGATGTTCTGTTAGACGACTGGGTCGCTCCTGATCTCGATCGAGTGCTCGAGAACCTCATGAACGAACGGACGGCAACTGCACGGCGCCGTCGAGCCCGTGCGCTTTTCGTGGGCCTGAATCGCGCTTGGGCAGAGTCGTATGCAGATCGTGCAACAGCTGTGCCTGCCTATTACCAACGCCGGTGGCATCACTACGAGCACGTGTCGGCGACCTGGATCGCTCGGCTTGCGAGTGTGCATGGCTCGACGACTCGAGATGGGGCTCCACCCGAAGGCACCGCGCGACCTCCGCATCCTCACGGGCGCGGCATACGGTCTTGCAGGAGTGAGGATCCCTCGCTCTATGCCGACGAGCTCGACGAGGACTTCGCCGACACACCGCTTGCCGAAGCCCTCGGGGTCGCTGGCCGTCCTCGCGCGAGCGAGTTGCTCGATCTGCTCGAAGAGTTTCGTGAACATGACCAGTCGGGCGATGGAGTCGAGCAGCGGCGTGTTCAGCGTTGCTACGACAGCCTTGCGCGCTACTGCCCTGGCGGAGCGGAGTTCGAACAGTCGGACGTCCCGCCCAACGCAATACGCGTGCGTTCGGACGCAGCACGAGCAAGACTGGCCTTGTCCGTCACGGCACGAGCTGGATCCCACCGGCACGGGCGCGCCGCGGGGAGTCACTTGGCGATCGGCTTCCGATAGTGCGCGGAGCCCCAGAGCTGTGGGACCTGCTGGGGATCCAGGAGCCCGTTGTCGCAGACTGCATAGACGTCTTGAACGCGCTCGCTCACGAACGGTGTCGACGAGCGCGCGACGCAGATACGGGTGTATCGCCGGATGGTCGAGCTTCTCGAGCGCGAGCGCAATCTCCGCCAGAAGCTTGCAGGGATGCCGTTCTACACAGGTTCCGGATGGACGGCCGACCAGTCTGCCTATGCCGTCGCCAACCCGGCACTCGCCGATGCACTTGCAGCGAAAGTTCCGATCTGGAGACCGCCGATCGCCTTCGAGGAGATTGCCTCGCTTCTTCCGTACTTGCCGGTGCACGTCATCGACGAGGGGGCCGTCGAACCTGTCATCGACACGGCTGCCCTGGTGTCAGGCGAGTCATTCCGCCAGGACCTGTCCTCGGCAGTTGCGCATTTCAGGAATGCGCTGTTCGTGTATCACGCTGACCTTCACGAACGCATCGGTAACGACGCGATGACCACGCTGGGATCGGCACGCTTGGCGATCGGGACGAATTGGAGGCTGAAAGTCCGGTTGCCCAAAGACGGGCGGTGACGGTCTCGCCGCCGGCCTTCCTGATACACGAGCCACTGATCTTCGCGGCGCTCGGCGAAGAAGAGCTCGGTGACATGGACGCGGGAGGGCAGGCGGTCGCATCCTTCTTCTCCGCGGCCAACCTAACGGAGTACGACCGCGCCTTCGTGGCAATGGCGTGGGAGCGAGCGTTCCGGCAGCGCCACGACGAGTTCGAGGAGCTGGCAGGCCCGGAGGAAATCGAAGAAGAGGACGGCCACGCGCCGGCCGTTCCCGTGCCGAAGCGCTCGCGTCGTAGAGGGAAGAAACAGCGACGCCGCAAGTCGCCGAGGGCTCCCGTCGGGCCGATGGAAGAGCCGGCCGTGCGGGAACTCATCGACCCCAGCGACGTGGACCTCGCAAGCCTGAAGGTAACGATGGCAAAGTCGAGCCGGAAAGGACAGCTCCGACTTCGGAAGTCTCGCCCTCTAAAAGACCCCCGGCGGAACAGGCACGTGTCTCCGAACGGACCGCGACCGTCCCCAGGAAGGCCGCACATCGCCCAGGAGCGGGAGAGCGTGGGGTACGAGCTCGTCGCCGACTATCTCGAGAGTGAATACGGCTTGGAACTCGAGGACTGCCGTGCACGAACCGACATTGGCGCGGACGGCGTCGATCACGACGAAGACCTCTGGATGGAGCTCAAAGCGCACGCTGGGGCGCCGCCGGACAGCATCAAACTAACGGCGAGCGAAGCCGAGCGCGCGCGTGAGAAAAAGGACAGGTATTGGCTTGTCGTCGCGGCTGGCCTCGAAAAGGGCCACACGCCCGAGCTCATCATCATCCCGAACCCGCTGAGTCGTCTCGACACGTATATCGGTGGCGGAATCAGGTTGATCGGGATTCAGGCGGAGCGTCGCGGAGGCGATGGTGGGTAGCTCACGCGACATCCCCGAAATCCTTCCGTCGGAAGAACACCTCGCATGGGACGTGAAGGAGCTGCTCCGGTTGGAGTATCGCGGCGGTCCGGTGACGAGTCCTCCGCTGCCGCGACTCCGTCCAGCCAAGCCAGACGCGACGGTCAAGCCCGAGCCGGTGAGGAAGTCGCTTCGGGACATCGAGCTCTTCGTAACGTCCATCGACTATGCCGCGAGCTTAACCCTTGCTGGCGCCGGAACGGTTGACTTCGATCGGGGCACGTGCGAGCCCGCTCGCTTGGAGGAGATCGTCGAGGTCGTCAAGGCCTGGAAGGGGTTCGCGTTCGAGGGGCTCGACTGCGCGGAGACGTCGAACGGGACCGAGCGCTTCCTGGCTCGCGAGTTGAACGTTGGCGAAAGGTTCCGTGCGTGGTCGGCCATTCTTGCCAAGGCGGACGATGACGACCCATCCATTGAGTGGGTTGTCTCCATCAGGGCGCTTGAGAAGGTGAATGCGGCTTCATCGACCCTGGTCGTTGTCCGGCTGGGCCGCTCATCAACGGGTGGCGTCATCAAGCCGTTCTCAACGCCGGCGGCTCCTCCACGCGTGATACGCGATCTGCTTTGTCCAAGCGAATCGTTGCTCTCGACGGTCGAGTCGCCGTAGGCTCCTCCGCGCGCCTCCTTCCTGCGGACACGGCCGATCTGCGCGAATTCGCGCGCGACGAGCTGTTCTCAACGTCCCGTCGGTTGCCGATCGTTGGGCTGACCGCAACGCTCCGCGATGACCTCGAGGTTCCTGATCCGCATCGGATCGCACGCAGCCTGGCTGGCATCGCACATGTCGTCGTAGTTCCGCTCGGTGCTACGTGGCCCCTACAGGAGGTGATCGGCGACGATCTCAAGGTTTCCGGCGGTGCGTCGCGCATTTGGTGGCCTGGGGCGAGCCGTCGGTCGACGCGCTTCGATCATCCTCTGATTCTGGCTCAACAATTGCCGCGGCCGAAGGGTGTTCGGCCGGGCTCGGTGGCCAACGCCATTGTTGGACCGATCGTGGAGGCCGCCCGCCACCGCGTTGGAGAACTCAGGATCATCGATCAACTCGCATCTCGAGTGACCCTCAAGGCACATCGCGATGCGCTGATCCACATGCGCTCCACGGCGGAGTCCCTCGCCGACAAGCCTCCGTCAAAAGCAGCGAGCGATGCCGTGGGGCAACTCCATCCGATGTCGACCTCGCGATCGAAGAGATGGCGATTCAGGAGGCGACGATCAACGCCCTCACGGATGACGTCGCCCAACGAGATGAGCAGCTGCAGTGGCAGGACTACGAGATTCGACGACTGCGTGCCGAGCTCGAAGAGGCCCGCGGAGCAGCAAGCGCCGCGGCGCCCTGATGGCCCGATACCGGAAGCCGGCTTCCTCGACGAGGTTCGCGAGACGTACGAGCGGACTTTCTCGAAGGTGGATCGTAAGAATTACCCACTCACCGAAGTCAGCGTCGGCTCCCAGTTTCTCGCGAGTCTCGACCCGTTCGGCGATCTCTACGACAAGATCGTGCGCGTCTGCGCCGAGGTTGGCTGCCGGCGTGCGAAGGAGTTCAACGGGCGCGAGGTGCACCCACTGAGAACGGGTATAGGAGGGAACGATCCGCAGCGACGACGTGCCAGCGACGGCGCGAAGGCCTATCGCTGCGCCGTGCAGCGCAACACTCCGCAGGCAGCCCGACTGCATTGGTGGGAGAAGGGCGGCAAGATCGAGTTCGCCTGCGTTGTCAGACACGACGACACGTCGATTCCAGAAGTATCGTCCAATGGCGTTGGCTCCAGCGCGTCCTCCGCGAGTCGCCTGCGCAGCCCGAAGGAGCGGGAGAGCGAGCCGTTCTCGAGCGCGTGAAGAGCAAGCTCGGGCCATCGGACGAACGCGCATCGCGCGGTTCGTGGACGGAGCGGACTACGGGGCTTCGGTCGCCGAGGCGCTGGACGCCGCGGGCCGGAGGGAGCTGGCCGCCTGGCTCCGCTTTCGCGGCCCGGTCGGCCAGTTCGTGACCCGCCACAGCCGGGAAACCCTGAAGGCGTACCGCGACGCAGGGCTCCTCGACGATCCGATCGCAGACCGCGTAGTCGAGCCCGCGCTGATCGGGTTTACGCCAGACGAGCAGGCACTGTACGACGAGCTCGACGGAGCTCGTCGATCGCCTGCTGGCGGCGCACCGCGGGCGCCGGGGCGCAGGGCTCGTCCTCACCGTATATCGGCGCAGTTTGACGTCCTCGTGGCAGGCGATCCGCGGACGCTGCAGCGCCGGCTTGTGCGGGAGCAGCTCCTCCTCGACGAGGGAGATCTCGAGGAAGAGGCGGAGGAGGAGGGGGTCGAGACTGATGACAGCCGGCGAGTCGACGACACAGAGGCCGTTCCCCTGACGGACGAGGACCGCGGAAGCGATCCGCGGTTTCATCCAGCGAATCGACAACCTGCGGACCGATTCGAAAATGGACGAGCTGCAGAGGCACGTCGACGAAGCACGGGCAAACGGCGAGTCGCTGATCGTCTTCACGCAGTTCACGGACACGCTCGAGGCGATTCGCGACCGCCTTCGGCCGGTCTACGGGCCGAGCTCGCGACGTTTACCGGCCAGGGTGGGCGCGAGTGGCGCGACGACCATGGGTGGAGATCTCCAAGCGTGACCTCGTCGACGCGGTGCGGTCGGGACGCATCCGCGTGCTCGTCGCGAACGACGCCGCGAGCGAAGGACTGAATCTTCAATCGTGTAGTCGGCTTGTCAACTTCGACATGCCCTGGAATCCGATGCGCGCGGAACAGCGCATCGGCCGTATCGACCGCATCGGGCAGGTACGAGACGTCGTCACCGTGCGCAACTACTTCATCCCGAACACCGTGGAGCAACGGGTCTACGAGGTGCTCGCGGATCGGATCGACGACTTCGTCGAGCTGTCTCGGCAACCTCCAACCGATACTCGGCGCAACAGAAGAGGCGTTCCGGACCATCTTCCTGGCTCCCCGCTCCGGAACGAGAGAGGGTCGAGCGAGAGGAAGCTCGCGCGGCTCGTAGGTCAGATCCACGAGCTCCGCGACGGAGGGGCTCGAGCTCGGCGACGAAGACCCGATGCCGATGCCCGATTACCCACCCGCGCCGTGAGCCTGGCCGATCTCCGCTCCGTCGCCCGAGACGAGCTCGGGATCGACCTGACGCGGCCGGGACGTCCTGTCGTGTGCGAGGAGCCGCGAGCGTCGCGTGACCCGACCACGTGGGCGCACTCGCAACGTACGGCATCCGGAGCTCGACGGCGAGCTCGACGCGTGCTCTCGGGCGTGAGGCCGACGTCTACTCGGGGCGATGGTCCCCGTTCAGGGTGAGCGAGCGGAGTCGCCGCAGCCATCCGCGCGCGACACGATCGCCGCCGGCGCAGGTGAAGGGGTCGTCGAGCTCGAGGACCTCGAGCCGGCCGGTTCGCTCGGCGACGCGCGAGAGGGCGAGCCGAGGATGCCGTGGCCGTGAGAAGCGGCGCGTCGCAGAAGCTCAGATCGAAGCGGGTTCCTCGCGAGTCTGCGAGGCCGACAGGGAACTGCTGCTCCGACGCCGCTTCGTCGAGCTCGTCCACGAGATGATCCGGTCGGAGTGCGTTCGAGCGCGGAGCGATGGGGCAGAGACGCTGCCCGCGATCTCCGCATGGCACGACCTCGGGACGACACGATCAGCGGCTGGGGGTACGCAGAGACGTCCGGGTCGCACTCGGGCTGGATCTGCGCGAGTTGATTCCTGCAACTCGAGCGAGCGCGATCGGGCGACGCTGACGCGCGCAGCAGGTTCGAGCAGCTCCGGTCCTTCATGACGGAATGGCAGGCGCAAAACGGGGGTGAGACGTGAGTGTCGATGGGCTGATGGATGCGGTCGAACGCGGCTGACTCGGCCGAGCTTCCCGCGACGACGCGAGCTGGTGCGGGTCTCGCGTTCCAGGGCGAGGCGGCCGTCGACGACCTGCTTGAGCACGGCGTGGTCGGCGACAGGCGCTGGTGCGTCCGGACGAGCCCGATCGACCCGGTCGGCGCCTACATCACTGGCGCTCGAGGTCGAGGGTTTCGGCGGATCGGGCGACCGGGCGCGGCTCGGAGCTCGTGCCCGGCCCAGGCCTCACGCTCGTCATCGGCCGCAACGGCTCCGGGAAGTCGAGCTTCGCCGAGGCCATGGAGGTGCTGTTCACCGGGGACAACCCGCGGTGGGCGAAGCGGTCGGCGGTCTGGCGCGAGGGATGGAAGAACCTCCATCACGACAAGACGGAAATCGCGGCCACCCTCGCCGTCGAAGGTGTGGCGGCGAGACCTCCGTGACGCGGTCGTGGCCGGCAAGGCGGAGCCTGTCTACAGTGAGCCAGGTCAAAGTTCAGCCGCATGGGCTGCCAAGACCGATCTCGGGTTCCTCGGCTGGAACGACGCGCTGCCGATGTACCGACCGTTCCTCTCCTACAGCGAGCTCGGGTCGATGTTCGACGAGGGCCGACTCGAAGCTCCACGACGCGGTCTCCTCGGTGCTCGGCCTCGACGAGCTGACTGCGGCGCAGAACGTCCTTCGCAACGCCCGTCTGGCGCGTCAGAAGGATGTAAAGACGGCTCTGGCCCACCGCGACGAGATCATCGGCGTGCTCGAGGGACTCGACGACGAGCGGGCGCGACAGTGCGTCGGAGCACTCCGCGGCAAGGTCGCCGCGCTCTCGACTCGGTCGAGCGGATCGCAACCGCAGGTCACCCGGTCGATACGGGCGGCGAGCTGCACGCCTCCGCCGAATCGTCGGGCTCGAGATACCCGATCTGGACGCGGTGTCGCGCGTAGCGGCGGAGTCTCTCGAGAGCCCAGCGGGCCGTCAAACAGCTTGCCGGTACGGCAGACGACCGATGCTGCGGTCCGCCGACCTCCTCGAAATGGCGCCTCGACGCTACATCGCTGACTATCCGAGGACGAGCTGCCCGGTCTGTCGGTCCGAGGGAGCCGTCGGATGCCGCACGGCAGGCTCGCACGCAGGGAGCAGGTCGACGAGCAACGACGCCTCGCGAAATCGCCCAGCGCGAACGGAAGCGCCTGGCCAGACGACGATCCGAACGCGCAGGGACTTCCCGACGCCGTCCCGTCCGCAGGTGCAGGAGGCGCGAGGACTCCTCGACATCGAGCCGGTCATCGGCTGCGTGGCGACCCTGGGTCGAACTCGTCGACGAAACAGATCCGGACGGCTCGCGGCGGGGCTCGAGAGGACGAGCCTCGACGCCGTCGTCACCTCGCTAAATGATCTAACCGCCCAGGCGGGCACCAGATAGCAAAGCGCGAGGACGCATGGCGCCCATCGCGCCGACGCTCGCGGCCTGGGCGGCCCAGGCTCGCCCCGCGTTCGCGGCCGCGTGCGGTTGACGACCTGACCAAGGCTGAATCGTGGCTCAAGGCGCGGGAGGCGAGATCCGAAACGACCGATTCGCGCCGATCGCCGACCAGTCGATGGCGATCTGGAAGATCCTCAGGCAGCGGAGCAACGTCGGCTTGGGCGGATCGAGCGAAGGGAAGCGGCGCGCAGCGTAAGGTCACGCTCGACGTCACGTGGATGGCGTGCCGGGAGCCGCGCTCGGGGTGATGAGCCAGGGCGAGCTGCATGCGCTCGGCGCTGAGGCCTGTTTCTTCCCACCGGGCGACAATGGGGGAGCCGTTCCGCTTCGTAGTGGTCGACGACCCGGTGCAGTCGATGGACCCGGCGAAGGTCGACGGGCTTGCTCGAGTGCTGGAGGATGCGGCGAAGACGCGGCAGGTCGTGGTGTTCACCCATGACGACCGTCTGCCCGAGGCCGTCCGACGACTGGGAATCGACGCGAGAATCCTCGAGGTCTCGGCGCCGCGAAGGATCGGAAGTCGAGCTACGTGAGGCGCTCACGCCGGTCGAGCGACACATCCAGGATGCGCGCTCGCTCGTACGGACGGAGGATCTCCCACAGGAGGTCGCTTCGCGCGTTGTCCCCGGGATTCTGTCGGCTCGCGATCGAGGCCGGGTGCGTCGAGGCGACACGCAGACGCCGAATCGGGAGAGGGGAGCCGCACGCGGAGGTCGAGGAGGCGTTGAGGTCGGTCACACGTCTGACCGGATACGCGGCGCTCGCGCTGTTCGACGATCCGAGCCGTGGCGGCGACGTTCTGACCAGGATCAACTCCGAATACGGTCGAGCCAAGGGGGACGCGTTCCAGGCGGCGAACAAGGGCTCCCACGGTGGGTTCGCCGGAGATCTCGACACCCTCGTACGGGAGTCGGCAATCCTGGCTCGAGAACTCGCGGGGGCCAGGTGAGCGAAGCGACCCTCTCGAGCTAGCGCGGGTCGTCACACGGCGGAACGGCCCGACGTTGGTTGGCGTTTGGCCGCGAGCCGCTGCGTTGCTCGCCCGCAGGCGGTGGAGGACGCGATGGCACACGCGTTGTCGGTTCGGGCGCCCGGAGCGGAGCGCTGCGCCAATCGGCCCAGGCTGCTGTGCTTCCGTGAGTACGTTCCTGACGAGCTTGCCGAACGCACTGCATTTCTTTGGGCGACCCTGTCGCGCGCCTGTCACCACCATCCGTACGAGCTCAGCCCGAACGCGGACGAGATCAGCGGGTGGATTGCCGACACGGAGTCGGTGGTCGGCGGAGCTCGAGGCGTTTGCGCTACTCTCGGTGCTCGACGAGACTGTTGCGCTGGTGTTCCGGCGCGCAGCCGAGACCGCCCGACCGGCGGACGATGACAAGAGCTTTCTCGAGCGGCGTCTCTCGAGGCGCCGTCGTCGAGGGACTCGACGATGGTCTTCGGGCAAGAACTCGTCGAGGGAAATGAGTCCAGTCGCTTGACCGTCATCCTTGGTCGTTGCTAATTTAGAGAACATGTACGGGTCGACGAGCGCGCAAGCCCGCCAGCTGCTCACGACTGCACTGGGCTTCGGCGCCGAGTTCCGTCCCGGGCCAGCTCGAGGCGATCGAGGCACTGGTCGAGACGGCGCCGCGTGCTGCTCGTCGTGCAGGCACCGGCTGGGGCAAGAGCGTCGTCTACTTCATCGCCACGAAGTGCTCCGCGAGCCGGGCGCGGGCCCGACGGTCCTCGATCAGCCCGCTGCTCTCGCTGATGCGCGACCAGATCCGCATGGCCGCGCGCCTCGGGCGTTCGCGCGGCTCACGTCGACGCGTCCAACGCCGACGATTGGCCGCGCATGCGCGGACGACTCGCGCAAGGATCGGATCGACGTCCTGCTCATCGTCGCCCGAGCGGCTCGGCGAACGAGCGACTTCCGCGCGAGGTCCTCCGTCGCTCACGCGCCGGATCGGGCTGATCGTCGTCGACGAGGCGCACTGCGTCTCCGACTGGGGCCACGACTTCCGCCCCGACTACCGGCGGATCGCCCGCGTCCTGCGACGCTCCCGCCGCAACGTCCGGTGCTGGCCACGACGGCGACGGCGAACGACCGCGTGGTCGAGGACGTCGTCGAGCAGCTCGGGACGACCTCGAGCGTCGCTTCGCGGCCCGCTCGCCGCGAGAGCCTGCGCCTGCAGGCGATCTAGCTCGCCGACCAGGCGGAGCGCCTGGCGTGGCTCGCGGCCACCTCGCCCGAGCTGCCGGGCACCGGGATCGTCTACTGCCTGACGGTCGCCGACTGCGAGCGCGTCGCCGCGGTGGCTTGCGCTCGCGCGGCGTCGGCGTGCCGCCTACTACGCGCGGCCTCGATACCGAGCAGCGCGAACGGCTCGAGGAGCAGCTGCTTGCCAACGAGGTCAAGGCGCTCGTCGTCGACCGTCGCGCTGGGCATGGGATTCGACAAGCCCGACCTCGGCTTCGTCGTCCACTTCCAGCGCCCTGGGTCGATCATCGCGTACTACCAACAGATCGGTCGCGCCGGGCGTGCACTCGACGATGCGATCGCCGTGCTCCTGTCGGGCGCGAGGACGACGAGATCCACGACTACTTCGTCTCGACGGCGTTTCCGGGAGAGGCCGCCCTGCGCGACGTGCTTGAGATCGTCGAGGCCGAGCCGGGAATCAAGCTCAGACAGCTCGAAGCGAGAATCAACATGAAGCGCGTCGCGCCTGCAGCAGTGCCTTACGTTCCTGCAGGTCGATCAGGCGATCTACCGCGAGGCCGGTGGGTACTTCCGGACCCCGACCGCGTGGACACCCGATGTCGAACGCTGGGAGGGCGTTACCGAGCGCAGGAGGGCCGAGCTCGAGCGGATGCGCGGGTTCGCCGAGTCGACTGAGTGTCTGATGCAGCTCGTCACAACGGCACTCGACGACCCGTCTTCGGAACCGTGCGGGAGGTGTGTTAACTGCGCCGGGGAGATCCTCGCAAGGACGACCGACCCTGCAACCGTACGCGAGGCGATCGAGTTTCTCCGACGATCCCATCTGCCCATCGAGCCACGCGTGCAGGGTGTGCCCGCCCGCGAGCGCGCCGAGGAGGGACTTGCGCTGTCGATCTGGGGCGACGCTGGTTGGGGGAGCGCCGTCAGGAAAGGCAAGTACGAGGACGAGCGATTCGGCGACGACATCGCAGAGGCAGTCGCCGAGATCGATCCGGTCATGGGCCCCGCGTCCGACTCCGGCCTGGGTGACCGCCGCCCCTTCGCTCAGGCATCCTGCCCTCGTGCCCGATTTCGCTCAGCGGATAGCCGGGCTGCTCGCGCTGCCATTTGCTCGTGCGCTGCTCAAGGTGCGTGAGACGGCCGAGCAGAAGACCCGCGAGAACAGCGCGCAGCAGGCTGCCAACGTCCGCGGAGCGTTCGAAGTGTCAGGCCCTCTTCCGCCTGGGCCAGTGCTCCTGATCGACGATGTCGTCGACTCCCGTTGGACGTTCGTGGAATGCGCACGCGTGCTCCGCGGTGCCGGTGTCGAGGCGGTGTTTCCGGTCGCGCTTGCCCGCGCTGGGCCGTCGTGGAAGGACTCGGCGTGAGTTCGATCGCGACTCACGACTCACAGGCGATCGTACTCCTGTGCGCGCCCATTGCGGTCGGCGAGGCGAAGCCGCTAACGCCGTCCGAGTGGGCCAGGCTCGCGTCGGCGATCCACGCCTCGGAGCTCGGACGCCCGGGTGCGCTCGTCGGGCTCACAGCGTCGGAGCTAGCTGATCAGCTCGGTGTCGGCCCCGACCTCGCGGATCGCCTCGCGAAGCTGCTGGACCGAGGCGGGACGCTTGCATTCGAGCTCGAGCGGCTCGAAAGTCGCGGAATCTGGATTGTCGCTCGGTCGGATGACGGGTACCCCGAGTCGCTCAAGCGACACCTCGGGCTCCGTGCGCCGGCGCTGCTCTTCGGCGCGGGCCGGCGGGAGGTGGTACCTGAACGCGGAGTCGCGGTAGTCGGCTCGCGTGACGCAAGCCCGGAGGCCCTCGAGTTTGCTGAGGAGCTCGGGCAGCGCATTGGCCGTGAAGGCGCAACCGTTGTCTCCGGCGCAGCGCGCGGCGTCGACCGGACAGCGATGAGCGGTGCGATGGAAGCCGGCGGGCCGGCAGTCGGCGTGGTCGCTGACAGCCTCGTGCGATTCACACAGCAGCCCGACATCCGAACGGCGCTCGTCGATGAGCTGTTGACGCTGGTCACCCCGTACGTGCCTGAAGCTCGATTCAGCGTCGGTAACGCCATGGGAAGGAACCGCCTGATCTACTGCCTCTCGCACGCCGCGGTCGTCGTCGCGACGTCGGCGGGCAGCGGTGGCACGTGGGCGGGCGCGGTCGAGAACCTGAGGGCGGGCTGGGTGCCGCTCTGGGTGTGGAGCTCGTCGTCGGCTCCAACAGGGAACGGAGAACTACTGCGAGCCGGTGGCCTGCCGCTGACCGCTCCTTCGACAGAGTCGCTCCTCGATCGCGAGGGCGACTCCCTCGGGCCTAGTTCGGAAGGCCCGGTCCCCCTCGTGTCCGAACGCGCGGCCGCGGATGTCCCGGCCGAGGATCTTCTCCCGGCACTGGAGCGCTACTTGATGACTCCGAGAACCGAGACGGACGTGCGTGGCGAGTTCGGAATGAGTCAGGGGCAAGCGCGCGCCCTCCTCAAACAATGCCTCGACTCGGGTCGTCTCGTACGGGAAGGGAAGCCGTACCGCTACGTCGTCGCGGAGGCATCCGTTCAGGCGACGCTATTCGACGCCGCCTGAGAGGTCCCACTGCCTCGAATCCCTCGCGGATGAGACGCTCGATCGTGACGGAGCCGCCGCATAGGGACGACGGGGCGCAAGAGCCGGATACGCGCCGGGCCGCCGAACGCGAGGCCGAGGAGCTCGAGGACGGCGGTCTGGATCCCGACGAGCTGACCGGCGAGCCGACTTGGTGGGACGAGGGCAGCGACGACGAGACCTGAGCCATGGGATGGCCGCCGTCTCTGCTGGAGCGAGGTCGTTGCTGGTCGTTACATAGGATTGACGCATCCGAGCGATGCCATGAATACGTCCGCGCGGGCGCGCACGCCGGCTGCCCCGCTCACCCTCACCCACCGCGTCCAGTGCCTGCGCCAGATCGAGCTCCAGCACCGCTGCATCGAAGGCGTAGCCGAGCGCGCACCAGGAGGTCGTCGCTGCCTTCCCGCTGAGCGCGACTTCCCCGCCCGGCGTCATCGAGTCAATCACGCGGTCAAGCAGCTCGCCCTCGTCCGCCGCGTGGAGCATGCGCACGGGCGGGAGGGCGGTGATGATTCCCGACCAGCGGCCGCGCACCGTCTCGATTCTGCGATCTGAAGCGCCGCGTCCGCTGCGACGCGGCCGGCCGAGCTACCCGATCTTCTTCATGGCACGTCCGAGTGCCTGGCCGCCCGAGAGCACGGGCGCGAACAGGTCGCCGTGCCGGTCGACGCGCTCGAGCGCCTCCCGCATCCCGAAGTGCCGCGGAGTCACGTCCTCGGTCAGCTCCTCCCAGCGCAGCGGGGTCGAGACGGGTGCGCCCGGCTTCGGCCGCACGGAGTAGACGGAGGCGATCGTCTTTCCTCGCGCGTTCTGGCGGTGGTCGACGAGCACGCCCTCGCGCTTGCGCTTCAGCCACTCGGTCGTGACAAGCCCCGGGTGCAGCTCCTCGAGCCCTCGCGCGACGCGCTCCGCGAACGCGTAGGTCTGCTCGAAGCTCGCTCGGCGCCCGATGGGGACGAGGACGTGGATCCCGTCGGCGCCGCTCGTCTTGACATGGGACGCGAGGTCGAGCCGCTCGAGCTCCTCGCGGATCAGGTGGGCGACGCGGATCGCGAGCGTGAAGCCGCCGTCGGGTGGATCAGATCCGGCGGGTCGAGGTCGAAGAGCACGAAGTCCGGGCGGTGCGGCTTGTCGACGCGCGAGTACCAGGCGTTCATGTCGATGCAGTTCATCTGCACCATCCAGAGCAACGCCTCCGGTGAGTTGACGAGCGGGAAGTCGACCATCCGCGACTCGCCGCCGCGGCGGACGGTGCGGAAGGTGCGCGTCGGGATCCAGTCCGGCATCCCCTTCGGCGCCTGCTTCTGGAAGTACGCCTCCCCGGCCAGTCCGTAGGGCCGGCGTTTCATCGTGAACGGCCGGTCGCGCAGGTGCGGGACGAGCACGGGCGCGATCGCCCGGTAGTACTCGAACAGGTCCCGCTTCGTGATCCCCTCGTCGGGGAAGAGGACACGATCCGGGCTCGTCAGGCGGACCGATCGCGTGGCCACGACGTGGGTTGTACCCGTCCGGCGGGCGGTGGCCGAAGCGTGCTCACGGGAGAGCGTTGATGACGCCCGACCAGCAGCCGCGCACCGCCTCGATCGAGTAGGGAGTCGGACGGTCGCCTATGGGCGAGGCGCGCGCCGTGGACGAGAAGTTTGAGATCTGGCACAGTTCTACAACAGAGCTGTGACAGGTCGTGATCCATCCTGGAAGGACATGGTCGAGGAGGCTCGGAGCCGCGCTCGTCCGACTCGCGTCAGCGCGAACGGAACGATCGTGCTGGCGGCGAAGGCGCGGCGCGCGGCGGGAATCTCGGCGGGGGACGAGGTGGTGTCGATACCGGTCGGGCCCGGCGCGGTGCTCGTCGAGCGGGTGTCCGGAGGATCGACCGGGCGCAGCTGGCGGGAGTTCCTCGACTCCGACGAGAACCCGCTCCGCGGTGGCTACGGCGGCGACCCGCAGGCGTACGTCGACGAGCTCCGCGGCCCGTGGCGCGCCGATCGCTCCTGAGCGCGCTCGGCGACGCGGAGGCGTTCGTCTGCGACACCGCGCCGCTCGTCTACCGCCTGGAGCGGACGCCCTCACGATCGGTTCTCGGCGAGGTCGACGCCGTGTTCGACGCGGTCGAGGAGGGCGGTCTCGCATGCATCGTCCCGGCCGTGTGTGCGGCCGAGCTCCTCGTCCGGCCCTATGGTCTCGGCCCTCCGGCCGTCTCGGTCGTGGACGCGCTGCTTCGCTCACCGGGCGTCGCCGTGGCGCCGCCGGGGCTCGGGACGGCGCATGCTGCCGCGCGGCACGTCGCGCGCCGCACGATCCCGCGGCTCGCCGATGCGCTCGTGGCCGCGACCGCAGCAGAGCTACGGCTCCCGCTCGTCACGGGCGACCGGAGGCTCGCCCGCGCCGCTGGAGCGCTCCTCGTGCACGACTTCGGGTAGACGGCTCTCTAACCGGTGTCCCGAGGTGCACATGCTAATGTATGCACATGTTGGAGAAGCGACTCCAGGTCCTGCTCGACGAAGCCCGCTGGAAGCGGCTCTCGTCGTATGCCTCCGAGCGGAACCTCTCCGTGGGCGCCGTCGTCCGCGAGGCGCTCGACCGGTCGCTTCCCGCCTCGAGTGACGAGCGACGCACGGCGGCGCGGCGCATTCTCGGCGCCGAGCCGATGAGCGTTCCGCGGCCGGCTGCTCTGCGGCGTGAGCTCGAGGCGATTCGCGGCCGGCGCGCGTGATCGTCCTCGACACGACGGTGCTCGTGTACGCGGTCGGGGACGACCACCGGCTTCGAGAGCCGGCACGCGCCATCGTCGAAGCGGTCGAGGACGGCCGGATCCAGGCGACGACGACGGTCGAGGCGATCCAGGAGCTCGTCCACGTCCGCGCGCGGCGTCGCGATCGTGCGGATGCAGCCGGGTTGGGTCGCGCCTACCTCGCCCTGCTCAGCCCACTGCTCCATCCGTCGGAGGAGGATCTCGTCGCTGGGCTGCGGCTGTTCGAGCGGGAGGAGTTTCTCGGTGCATTCGACGCGGTGCTGGCTGCGTCGGCGATCGCCGCCGACGCGGACGCGCTCGTCTCGGCCGACCGGTCGTTCGCCGACGTCCGGGGGCTTCGCTGGGTCGATCTCGGCGGTGACGAGCTCGCGACGTTGCTCGGCACGTAGCGCGAAGACCGCCGGCGCCCTACGCCGGGCGCTTCTTCGCCGCGAGCTCGGCGGTGATCCGGTCGATGTGGCTCTGGAGGTCGCGGATGCGCGCATCGATCCGCGCCTCCCACGCCTGCCGCTCTTCAGGCGTCTGGAAGATCTTCTTCTTCCGCTTCATCCTCGTCGTCCCCTTCGATGTAGCCGAGGATCTTGCGCACTCCGACGGAGACGTCGGCCAGCGCTCCCATGATCGCGAGCACCTCGACGCGGTAGATCCCCTGTTCGTCGTCCATGCGTCCAGGGTGCCCGGTGGGTGGGCGGGCGTCAAGATGGCGGTTCGGGACACGGTGCAGCCCGGTGCGCGAAGGCGCACGCCATCGGGACGATCCGCTGAGCGGTATCCGGTCGAGCTGAGCGCGCCGTCAGGGCGACGCCGGCCGGATCACTCCTCCTCTGCGGCGAGGGGCGGCCCGACGACGGTGGTGCCGAGACGGGTCTGCTCCGCCATCACCGCGGGGATGTCGAGTGGGGCGGTCCCCGGGTTGGGGAGTGCTCGCTCGCCCGCGGGGACGCTCAGGTTGCGGAACAGCTGCTCGAACGCACCGGGGGCAATGACGCCGAGCATTCGCGCCGAGGCGCTGTCGATTCGGAAGGTGTGCGGGATCCCGCGCGGCATGTAGACGCTGGTGCCAGGGCCTGCCTGGAGTCGGCGGCCGTCGAGGTCGAAGGAGACGTCGCCGTCGAGGACGTGGAAGACCTCGTCCTCGCGTGTGTGGACGTGCCGCGGTGGGCTGAAGCCCTCCGGGAGCGTCGCGATGAAGACGGAGAGCGCGCCTGCCGTCGCCTCGCTCGGGACGAGGAACTCGAACAGGCCGTCGCCGTACCAGCGCGCCTCGCCCTGGTGGGCGAGGTAGGGCGCGACGGCGGAGGTGGTGTGTGTGCCGTTGGTGTCCATGCGCCGAATCTGCACGCTCGAGACACCGAAGGGAAACAGCGATCGAGGCGGCCGGCGACCGTCCGTGCTTGTCAATCGGCGGGGCGCTGGCCGATCTCGAGCGCGGTGCGAACGAACGCCCGGGCAAGCTCGGTCTCGTGCGCGGTCCTCCACGCGACGGCGACCTGCGCGGGCGGCGCGCCGCGGAGCGGCACGAACCGCAGCTCGGGAAACCCCGACCCGACGGCGCGGACGGCCGACTCCGCCTGGCACGTGATCGCGAGCCCCGCCGCCACGGCCCCGAACGCCTCCTCGAACGAGTTGATGCGGGTCCCGGTGCGCAGCGGCTCCTCGCCGCGGAAGTCGGCCAGCGACCAGAACGCGCGGGCTTTCGGGTCGGCCCCCTCGACCCAGATCCACGGCTCGTGGACGAGGTCTTCGGGCCTGACGAACTCGCGGGTGGCAAGCGGATGGTCGTTGCGCAGGACCGCGTAGCGCTCTTCGTCGAGGACGGTGACCATCGAGAGCCCGTCGTCGCGGAACGGCGGCCGGACGAACGCCACGTCGACCTCGCCCTCGTGCAGCCCCGCCGCGGGCCGGTCCAGGCCGGCGTTCGAGACCTGGAGCTCGACCTCCGGGTGGCGCTCGCCGAAGACCCGCAGCGTCTCGTTCACGACCGGGACCATCGCGGTGCCCGAGAGCCCGACGCGGAGCGTCGAGCGCGTTGCGCGGAGCGCCGCGGCGAGCTCGTCGACGCCGGCGTCGAGCGCCCGGAGCACCGCAACGGCGTGCGGCAGGAGCCGCTCGCCGGCCGCGGTGAGCGCGACCTTCCGCGTCGTGCGCTCGAACAGCTTCACACCGAGACGCGTCTCGAGCTGCTGCACCTGTGACGAGAGCGCCTGCTGCGCGACGAACAGCCGCTCGGCCGCCCGCGTGAAGTTGAGCTCCTCCGCGACCGTCACGAACGCCCGCAGGAGCCGCGTGTCGAGATCGACCATCCCGATCGCCCAACCTACAACCCCGGCCGGTCAATCGCCGTCACGAACGCGGCGGGTGGAGGGCGGCGAGATGTCCAGTCTGGCCGGCGCCTGGAGTCGGACACCGGTGTCAAAGCGGATTGACGCAGCCGAGCGACGCCATGAAAGCCTCTGCTTCGCGGCGCCCGGTCGCGGCCCGCCCGCCTTCACCCGCCGCCTCCAGCGCCTCCGCCAGATCGAGCTCCAACACGGCCGCATCGAACGCGTAGCCGAGCGCGCGCTCGGCGGCGACGGCGCGCTCGAGGAGCTCGACCGCACGGCCCGCGTCGCCCTTGCGGAGCGCGACGAGGCCCTGCGCGGCGGCGTGGCTCGTTGCCAGCTTGCCGCCGAGCGAGACCGCGCTCGGCGTCATCGACTCGAGCACGCGGTCGAGCAGCTCGGCCTCGCCCGCCGCGTGGAGCGTGCGGACGAGCGGGAGGGCGCTGATCACCGCCGACCAGCGGCCGCGCACCGCCTCGACAGAGTCGGTGACGACGCGGCGAAGCTCGTCGCGCCGGCCCGCGAGGTGCGCCCACGGGGCGAAGGCGCAAGCCATCGGGACGATCCGCTGCGGCTCGGCACTCGCGAGCGCCATCAGCGGGAGCTCGGCGAGGCGCTCCTCCGCCGTCCGAAGGTCGCCGCGGCGTGTCGCGAGCTGGGCGGTGAGACCGAGCCAGACGAGCTGCGCGGTGGGGAGCCGGGGCGAGACCTCCATCGTCGCGAGGATCTCGTCGACCTCGTCCCAGCGGCCGGCGGGCAGGAGCTGCATCATCGCGAGCGACAGCTCGACGTAGAGGCCGATCGCGGCCGGCCGCGGGAGGTCGGCGAGCTTCTCGGATGCCTGCTCGTGGACACGAACGATCTCGTCGACGTGGAGGTACCCCGCCGCGTTCCAGTGGAAGTTGGCGAGCACGCGGTACGCCTCCTCGGCTGCGCCGATCGCGATCGCGTCGTCCACGATCCGGAGCACCTCGGCGGGGACGGGCGCCGTGTTCTGGGTCATCGCGAGGGCCGAGGCGATGTTGATGCGGCTGTTGACGGCGCCGAACGCGTCGCCGACCCGCTCGGCCACCGCGAGCGCCTCCTCCGCCAGCTCGAGCGCCTGCGGGTCGCTGCGCAGCATCGCGAGCTGCGAGCGCCGCGCGAGCGCCCGCGCGCGCTGCGGCGAGTCGGGCTCGCCCTCGAGCGTCTCCACGGCCTCCGTCGCGACTGCGAGCGCCTCGTTCCACCGTCCCGAGAGCCAGAGCGCCCGTGAGCGCCAGCTGAGCGTGTCGGCCAGGAACGTCACGTCGCCGGGCGGCGCGAGCGAGACCGCGAGATCGAGATGGCGCAGGGCGTCGTCGGGCCCGCCGACGGTCGCCGCGAGCCGCCCGAGGTGGAGGGCGGCGACGGCGCGCGTCTCGTCGTCGGTGGCGAGCTCGGCGGCGCGGTCGAGTTGCCGGCGCGCGTCGTCGTAGGACCCGCGCTGGAGGGCGGCGAGCCCGGCCGTTGCGAGGAGCTCGGAGGCGCGCCGCGAGACCGCGGGGCTCGTCTCGCCGTACGTCAGCGCCTCGGCGTAGTGGTACGCCGCGAGCTCGGCCGTCTCGACGCCCCGGTCGGGCGCGACCTCGAGCAGCCACTCGCCGACGCGCCGGTGGAGGTCCCGCCGCTCGGGCCGCGGTAGGGAGGCGTAGGCGACGTCGCGGGTGAGCGCGTGCTTGAAGGAGAACTCGCGCAGGCCGGCCATCGACGACGTCGGGTGCTCGGCGACGAGCCCGCGCGGCGCGAGCCCGGCGACCACGTGCTCGCGCACGTCCGCCGCCTCCGGCCAGAACACGCGCCCGACGACGGCGCACCGCCTAATCGCGTCGCGCGCGTCGTCGTCGAGGAGATCGAGACGCGCGGCGATCACGCCGTGGACCGAGTCGGGCACGGGAACGTCGCTCAATGCGACGGTCGGCCGCCAGGCGTCGCCCTGCCGCTCGATCGCCCCGCGCTCGATCAGCATGTGGATCGTCTCCTCGACGAAGAAGGGGTTGCCCTCGGTGCTCGCGAGCACGCGTCGGCGCACCGGCTCGGGCGTGCTGTCGCGCCCGAGCAGCTCCGAGACGAGTCGCTCCGCCTCTGCGCCGTCGAGCGGGCCGATCGTCAACGCCGTCGCGTTCTGCTTCGCGGCGCCCCAGGTCGGTCGCGACTCGAGCAGCTCCGGCCGCGCGGCGCAGACGATCAGCACGGACGTGCCCGCGAGCGTGTCCGCGAGGTGCTCGAGCAGGTCGAGTAGCTGGTCGGAGGCCCAGTGGATGTCCTCGACGAGGAGGATCGTCGGCCGGTCGCGCCCGAGCGCGTCGAGGTAGCGGCGCCAGGCCTCGTGCAGCCGCGGCGTCACGTCCTCGCCGACCGCCCCCGCGTCGGGCATCGAGAGGCCGATCGTCCAGGCGAACGCCTCGAGGACGCGGGCCGCGTGCTCGGGGACGTCGCGTCCGACGGTCTCGCTGAGCTTCGCGAGCGCGGCGTCCGACGGATCGGTGTCGAGGATCCCCGCGCGCGCCTTGGCCGCCTCGGCGAGCGGCCGGTACGTGATGCCCTCGCCGTACGGAAGACAGCGCCCACGGAGGACGAGCGTGTGCGGGAGGCGCTCGACGAGCTCGCGCATGAGGCGGGACTTCCCGACGCCGGCCTGGCCGAAGACCGTCACGAGCTGCGGCACACGGTCGCGCTCGACCCGCCGCGCGACGGCGCCGAGCACGTCGAGCTCCTCGTCGCGGCCGATCAGCGGCGCGAAGAGACCCGCAACGCCCCGTGCGCCCGGCTCCTCGATCGCGGCCCGCGCGACCCATGCCGGCACCGGCTCGGCCTTGCCCTTGGCGGCCACGTCGGGCGCCCGCTCGTAGGCGATCGACCTGCTCGTGGCGAACTGCGTCCGCGCGCCGACCAGCACCGACCCGGGCTCCGCATGCTGCTGCAGGCGGGCGGCGACGTTGACCGCATCGCCGCTGACCATCAGGTCGCCGCGCGCCGCCGCCTCGCGGCCTGCGACGACGTCGCCGGTGTTGATGCCGATGCGGAGGCCGACGTCGGCTCCGTGGCGGTCGCGTACGCGTGCGGCGAACGCGCCGAACCGCGCCTGGACGTCGAGCGCGGTGCGGACGGCGCGCTCCGGGTCGTCGTCGTGCGCCTGCGGGATCCCGAACACGGCGAGGATCGCGTCGCCGACGAACTTCTCGGTTATCCCTCCGTACCGCTCGACCTCGCCGTTGACGAGCCCGAAGAGCTCGCCCTGGAGCTCGCGGAGGTCCTCGGGGTCGAGCCGCTCGGCGAGCGCCGTGGAGCCGGAGAGGTCGGCGAAGAGGACGGTGACGACGCGGCGCTCCTGCCGGTCTCCTGCCGGGGGTGGCGGGGTGGTCGTCGCGTCCCGGAGCGCGGTCCCGCAGCTCGAGCAGAACGCTGCCGCGGCGGGCTGCTCGGTCCCGCAGGCGGGGCACGTGCGATAGAGCGCCGCGCCGCATGCGCTGCAGAACCGCGCCTCCGCGGACTGCTCGGCTCCACAGTCGGCGCACGCGACGGGCACGCATCGAGTCTACGGCCAGCGGCCGAAGGGCTCGAGGGCGCGGGCCACGAGCGGGGCGCGGCGGCGTTCGGTTATCCGCCCACTGATCTCGTGCGGCCCGCACCCATGCGGGGTGCTGCGCAGGTCAGTCTGGGGCGCATGGCTTCCCGGCCCGATTCGGCGACGCTCGCGGCTCCGCCGGCGCTGACGCGCGACCGGCTCGCGTCGCCGTCGCTCGTGCTGTTCCTCGCGCTGTTCGCGAGCCAGTCGGGGGTGCTCGTGCTGTCGCCGATCCTGCGCGACGTCGCCGACGACTTCGGAGTGTCGATCGCAACCGCCGGTCAGCTCCGGATCGTCGCGGCGCCCCTCGCGGCGGTCGTCGCGCTCGTCGCCGCTCGCTCGCTCGTGCGGTTCTCGCCGCGGGCGCTGCTCGGGGCGGGGAGCGCGCTCGTCGCGCTCGGGTCGCTCGCGAGCGCGGCCGCGCCGTCCTTCGTCCTGCTCGCCCTCGCGCAGGTGCTGATGTGGGCAGGGATCTCGATGCTCCTGACGGCCGCGGTCGCCGCGTCGGCGGCATGGAGCGAGCCGGAGCGCCGGACGCGGGTCGTCGCGCGCATGTTCGCCGGGCCGCCCGCGGCCTGGATCGTGGGGATGCCCCTGATCGGCGTCGTCGCCGAGGTCGACTGGCGGCTCGCGTTCCTTGCCGTGCCGTTCCCCGCGGCCCTGCTCGCGGGGCTCGCAGCGCTGGGGCGGCCGAACGACGCGCCGATGCCGCGCGCCGAGACGTCGCTGCGCGGGCTGCTCCGCCGCTCGCTGCCGCGGCGCTGGGCGCTCGGCGAGCTGCTCGCGACCTCGGCGTGGGCCGGGACGCTCGTCTACTGCGGCGCCCTCCTCACGGACGAGTACGGCATGTCGACGACGGCGACGGGGGTCGCCCTCGCGGCGGTCGCGGTCGCCTACCTGCTCGGGAACCAGCGGGCGGGACGCGGCAAGCCCGGCAGGGCGCGGCCGACGATGCTCGCGACGAGCGTCCTGGGAGCGGTCGCCGTCGGGCTGATGTGGGCGTTCACGCCGGCCGTCGCGTTCACGCTCGTCGTGTTCGCGGTCAGCGGCGCGATGGTCGCGACGCGGACGGTGTCCGGCACCGTCTACGGGTTCTCGGTCGCCGGGAACCTCGGCCGCGAGGTCGGCGCGGCGCGCGCGGTCACCACGCAGCTCGGGTACCTCGTCGGCTCGCTCGTGGGCGGCGCCGCGCTCGCGCTCGGGGGGTTCCCGCTGCTCGCCGTCGCGTTCGGCGGGCTGCTCCTCGCCTCGACCGTGCCGTACATGACGCTGCGGGTGCGTGGGCGGTCGATCGTGCCCACGCTGATCGAGGAGGCACCGGTGGCGGCGAGCTCGCCCGCGCGGGTCGAGGGCCCGGTGACCATGCACGCGCGGTACCTGCCGCTCCGGCGCAGGCCCGGGCTGGTCGTGCGGCCGCTGCGCAACGGGGACGTCGACACCGTCCTCGCCGTGTTCGAGCGGCTCGGCGAGGAGTCGCGGCGCACGCGCTTCAACGGGCCGAAGCCCTCCCTCGGCCCCGCCGAGCTCGAGGCGCTCGCGCGGGTCGACGACACACGCCACGTCCTCGTCGGGTACCTCGAGGGGCATGCGCGGCCGATCGCGATCGCGCGGCTCGTGCGGGACGGGACGAGCGCCGAGATCGCGTTCGAGGTGGCCGACGAGCACCAGCGCCGCGGGATCGGGTCGGCGCTCACGGCGGAGCTGCTCGCCGACGCGCGCGCCGCCGGGATCACCGAGGTCACGGCACTCGTCGCGACGGAGAACACCGCCGCGGTCTCGCTGCTCCGCCGGCTCCTCGGGCGCCTCGACGTGCAGTTCGAGGGGGCGGAGCTGTCCGTGCGGGCGGCACTCGCCGTCGCCGAGTAGGCGCTCGACTCGCTGCGCGGTCGCCGCGCGTGATCGTCCTCGACACGAACATGTGTCCGTCCGACGGGGTTGGTAGTCTGGTTGGCAGGAATGACAACGATCGAGACATTGGACGCGAGGCGTGCCGCGCAGTGGCAGGAGCAGACGCGGCGCGAGGACGAGCTGGCGGCGCTGTCGGCGCACATGAGCGCTGCGACCGCGCGCTGGCTCGAGCTCGCATGGGAGTACTTCGAGGACGTCGACAGCGACGATCCCGCCGGCTTCCTCGCCTACCGTTGCGGCGTCACCCGGCGCGAGGCGTGCGAGTACCTGCGCGTCGCGGAGGCATTGCGGGAGCTGCCTGCGATGCGGGCGGCGTTCTCGCGCGGCGAGCTCACCTTCGCCAAGGTGCGCGCCCTGACGAGGGTCGCGACGGCTTCCTCCGAGGTCGGCCTGCTCGAGCTCGCCGAGGCGCTCACCGCATCGCAGCTCGAGCGTGCGCTCCGCGTCTTCCGGCGGATCGCGGTGGAGGATGTGCGCAAGGCGCACACGCTCGAGTTCGTCGACTACCACTTCGAGGAAGACGGCTCCCTCTACCTGCGCGCCCGCCTCGCTGCCGAGGACGGCACGCTCCTCGTCAAGGCACTGGACGCTGCGCGGGAGCGAGTCGTCGAGCGGCGGCGTCAGGAGCGAGCTGCCGCCGCGGCCGACGGCGACGGAAGCGGCGGATCGGCCACGCCTGCGTTCGATCCTCCGCGCCCGGTGGGCGTCGAGGCACTGCTCGAGCTCGCCGAGGAGTCGCTCGCGACGACCGACGGACAGCGAGTCGAGCGCACGCGAGTGGTCGTCCACGTCGACGCCGCGGCGCTGACGTCCGACTGTCGCGGCCGCTCCGAGCTCGAGGACGGCCCGGTGATCTCGCCCGAGACGGCGCGGCGGTTGGGCTGCGACGCGGAGGTCGTGGCGCAGGTGGAGCAGGACGGCCTGCCCGTGAGCGTCGGACGCAACCGGCGCACGGTGCCGCCCGCGCTTCGCCGACTGCTTGAGGCGCGCGACGGAGACGTCTGCTGCTTCCCGGGCTGCGAGCGCCGCCGACACCTCCAGGCACACCATCGCCACCACTGGGCGCACGGTGGTGAGACGAGTCTCGAGAACCTCGTGCTGCTCTGCTTCCACCACCACCGGCTGGTACACGAGGGCGGGTACACGATCGAGGACGACCCGGCCGGCGGCCTGCGCTTCCGAAACCGCTTCGGCGTGCTCACCCCGAACATGCCGCCCCGGCCGCCGCCCGGGAGCCTGGAGGAGCTCCTTGCCGAGAACCACCGCTCGGGGCTCGCGATCGGACCGCGAACGAACCGGCACGGCGGCGACAGCCCGTTCGATCTCGGTGCGGCGGTCTCCGTCGTCTCGAGCGCATTCGGCGTCAACTAGCCTGTCGCTCAGAGCTCCCCGAGCAGCTCGGTGGGCGTCAGCACCCGAACGCCCCGGTCCGCGAGCCACTCTCGTAGATCGTCGGCGAGAAGGTCGCGGTCGCCCGTGACGATCGCGTCGGCGGCGCCCGCGAGTGCGGCGGCCACGACCGGCGCGTCGCCCTCGTTGCGGATCGGCGTGTCGAGCTCCGCCGTCGGCAGAAACGGGGCGAGCAGCTGGAGAACGTCGTCGACGTCGGTTCCGCTGATCTCGTAACGCCGGAGCTTCGGCCGCCGCAGCACGTCGGCGAGCTCCTCCGCGAGCTGCCAGGAGGCGACCAGCTCGAAACGGCGTTCGCGGAGCGCGTGGAGCACCGCGGCCGGCGGCCCCGTGGGGACGATCAGGGCTGAGACCCAGACGTTCGTGTCAACGACGACGCGCAGACCGAACCTCGGCCACGGCCGTTGCGACGTCTCGCTCCACACGCTCGGGCGCTGGCTTCACGCGGCGTGCGATGCGCTCTCGCCGCGCGAGCAGCGCGGTGAACCGCGCCTGCCACTCGTCCTCGGGAATCTGCCGCACGCCGTTCGACTCGAGCCACTCCTCCACCGCTCGGCGGACGAGCGCCGCAACCGACTCGCCGCGCGCCTCGCCGGCGGCGCGAAGCGCGCCGAGTTGGGCCTCATCGAGGTAGATGTTCGTGCGCTTCATCGCTCATACATCATACATCGGGGCTCATCGGCGGCTGACGGCCGGGGCACCGGGGTGGCGTCCTTGGCTGCGGTCTCGAGTGAGCGGGTCGCCGCCGTCGGCCGCCGTCAGCCGCCTGCGAGCTTGACGCTGTAGCCCTGCGCCTCCAGGCGGGCGACGACCTTCGGGCGGTGGTCGCCCTGGATCTCGACCACGCCGTCCTTCGCGGAGCCGCCGGTGCCGCAGAGGCGCTTGAGGTCGCTCGCGACCGTGGTGAGGTCGCGTGGCGGAATGCCGCGGACGACCGTCACGGTCTTGCCACGTCGCCCGCTCGTCTCGCGCGAGACGTGGACGACGCCGTCGTTCGGCATCACCGGCGGCGGCCGGCGGTCGGCGCCGTGCTGCCTGCGCAGGTCGCCGTCGGCGGTCGAGTAGACGCGTCGGCTCTCGGCCACGGGGCGATCGTACTGCCGCCCTCGGCTCGGGCGCTCTACGGCCGCGCGCGGGGCGCGGGGACTGCCGGGCGTCGCTGGCCGAGCACGAAGGTCGCCGTGAGATGGGCGACCGCGGCGATGCCGAGGACGGCCGCGACCGTCTCGAGACCGGCGGCGGCGAAGGCGAGTGTCCCGGCACCGAAGACGACGAGCTCGAGCAGGAGCCGCCAGGGATCGGCCGGATGGAGAGGCGCCCGTGGCGCGACGAACGCGCCCCAGAGCGCCGCTGCTGCGAGCGGCGCTCCGATCGCGAGAAGCACGTTCACGCCGGTCGGGCCGGTGCGCCAGCCCCATACGGCGAGCCCCGCGAGCGAGGCGAGCTCGAGGCCGAAGCGGAGCACGTCGTTCGCCGCCCGCGCGCCTGCCATCCCGAGACGGTAATCACGCGCCGTCGAGCCCGCTCGGCGCTCGGACGGCGTCCCTCGTGTCGGGTGCGAGCGGGGTGCCCGCGGCCCGATCCCTCGAACGAGGGATGGTATCCCGCCGTCCGGTTCGTCAGAACGTGCGTATCGGCACCTTGGCGGAAGGGGGGATCCGATGGCTGCGGCACAGCTCGAGGTCGAGCACCTCGAGATCGACCTCATTCGGCGCTGGCGGTTCGACGAGCTCCTGCGCGCCGGCTACGACATCGCGGACGCGGCCGACGTCGCGCTCCGCACCGATATCGACCTGCACTGGGCGGTGCGCCTGGTGCAGCAGGGCTGTCCGAGCGCGACCGCTGCGCGGATCGCGCTGTAGGCGCCCTGCACGACGCGTCCGCGCCGTTCGGGGGAGCGGCGCGGACGCATCCGTCGAGACCGATGCAGGTCGTCCCGGCGAGGCTGATGGAGCTGCTCGCCGACCCCGACGAGGCGCGCGCCCAGCTGGAGGCCGCAGCCGACGCCGCATAGGTGTCACAAACGGACAAGGTGACACAGAGCCGTTCTTGTGGCACGATGGTGGCGTGGAACCTCTCACCTACAGCGTGCGCGTGGGGCCGAAGGGCCGCATCGTCGTGCCGGCGCCGATCCGGCGCGAGCTCGGCTTCGAGGAGGGCGCGGAGGTCGTCGTTCGGGCGGATCACGGGAGACTCGTCGTCGAGTCGCGCGCGGACGCGCTGCAGCGACTCCGCGCGGTCGTGCGCGAGGCAGTCCCGCCGTCGCTGAGCCTCGTCGACGAGCTCCTCGCAGCTCGGCGGATCGACGCGGAGCGCGAGCGGCCGTCTTGAGCCGGGTCGTGCTGGATGCGTCGGCCGTACTCGCGCTTCTGCAGGACGAGCCCGGGGCGAGTGAGGTCGAGCGACATCTTGGTCAGGCGGTGATGTCCACGGTCAACTGGGCCGAGGTCGCGGGAGTGCTCGATGCTCGAGGTCTTCCGCCTGCGCCGGTGAGGTTGGCCGTGGAAGCTCTCGGCATCGAGGTCGAGGCCTTCGACGCCGACGCCGCCGACGAAACCGGAGCCCTGTGGACGGCGACGCGAGATACCGGTCTCTCCTTGGCCGACCGCGCCTGCCTGGCAGTTGCCCGCAGCCTCGAGCTACCCGCGGTCACCGCAGACCGCGCCTGGCTCGAGCTCGACGTCGGCGTCGACGTGCGGTGCATCCGCTGACGTAAGACGCCGCCGGTAGGAGGTCGATACTCGTCGTGTGCGCCTGCGCTCCGACGGCACGCTCTGGCTCTCGCCCTCCGATCTCTCGGCGCACCTCGCCTGCCCGCACCTGACGACGCTCGCGCTCGAGGTGGCGCGCGGCGAGCGGCGAGCAGCCGCACGGCCGCGAGGCGCTCGCGCGAGCTCGTCGCCGAGAAGGGCGACGTGCACGAGGCGCGCGTACCTCGAGCGACCTGCGTGCGCGAGGGCCGCAGGTCGTCGAGATCGAGCTGCCGACGAGACGGGCGCGTTCGACGACGCGCGCACGCGGCGACCGTCGCAGGCGATGCGCGACGGGCGCCGAGGTCGATCTACCAGGCGACCTTCGCGCGCGACGGCTGGCGCGGGCGCGCCGACTTCGTCGTCCGCGTCGACGAGCCGTCCGACCTCGGCGCGTGGAGCTACGAGCCCTACGACACGAAGCTCGCGCGGTCAGCGCGAAGCCGGCCGCGGTGCTCCAGCTCGCCTGGTACGCGAACGAGATCGCGGCGCATCCAGGGGCGGCTGCCGGAGCGGCTGCACGTCGTGCTCGGGCACGGGCGAGATCGAGACGCTACCGGCCGGCCGACGTCGACGCGTACCTCCGCACGCGCGCAGACGCGGCTCCGCGCGCACGTCGAGCAGCCGCCCGAGACCTACCCGTGGCCGTGCGAGCACTGCTCGCGCTGCGACTTCATCGTCCGTCTGTCGCGAGCGCTGGGAGGCCGACGACCACCTGACGCGCGTCGCCTCGATCCGGCGCGACCAGATCGAGAAGCTCGAGACCGGTCGAGCGTCGACGACGCTCGACCGCGCTCGCGCGAGTCGCCCGCCGGAGCTCGACGTGCCGCGGCTCGCGCCGCCGATGCTCGAGCGGCTGCGCGACCAGGCGGCGCTCCAGCTCCACGCGCCGCGAGACGGGCGAGCTCACGTGCCACCTGCTCGAGCCGGAGGAGCGAGCGCGGCTTCGGCCTGCTGCCGCCGCCCTCGCCCGGCGACGTCTTCTTCGACATGGAGGGCGACCCGTTCTTCGAGCCGGCGGCGCGGGCTCGAGTTCCTCTTCGGCGTGCTCTGGCGCGAGCCGGACGGCGACGACGACGTACCGCGCGTTCTGGGCGCACGACCGCGACCGGCGAGCGTGCGCGCGTTCGAGCAGTTCGTCGACTTCGTCGTCGAGCGGCGCCGCGCGTACCCCGACCTGCACGTCTACCACTACGCCGCCTACGAGCCCTCGACGCTCGCGCGGCTGATGGGCGCGCACGCGACGCGCGAGGCGGAGGTCGACGAGCTGCTCCGCGGCGAGGTGCTTCGTCGACCTGCTCCAGGTCGTCCGCCAGAGCCTCCGCGCCGGCGTGCCGATCGTACTCGCTGAAGGACGATCGAGAAGCTGTTCTTCACGCGGACGGCGGAGGTCGAGCTCCGGGCAACGACGGCGGTGATCGAGTTCGAGCGCTGGCTCGACGACCGGCGACGAGTCGCTGCTCGACGACGATCGAGGCCTACAACGAGGAGGACTGCCGCGCGACGCTCGAGCTGCGCGACTGGCTGCTCGAGCCGGCGGCGCGAGGCAGAGGCGCGAGTACGGCGTCGAGATCCCGTTCCGGCCGCCGCCCGGAGCCGCGCGAGCCGCGCGAGGACGACGAGCGAGCTGGCCGAGACCGAGCGGCTCCGCGACGCGCTGCTCGCGCGGCGCGAGGAGGGCGACGGGCGCGGGCTGCTGGCGCAGCTGCTCGACTACCACCGGCGCGAGGCGCGGCCCGGCGTGGTGGTGGTACTTCCGCCGGCTCGAGATGACCGACGACGAGCTCGTCGAGGACGGCGAGGCGCTCGGCGGCCTCGAGTGGGACGGTCGCGAGCCCGTGCCGGTCGGCGCAAGTCGCTCGAGTGGACGTTCACGCTTCCCGCCGCAGCAGCACCAGTTCGACGCGGGCGACGGCGGCGAGGACCCGCGTCGAGGACGGGACCGGCTGGACGGTCGTCGCGCGATCGACAACGCGACCGGCACGATCGCGCTGCGCCGCGGCAAGGCAAGCGCGGACGAGCCGCTGCCGACGGCGCTCGTTCCCGGCGGCCCGTACCGCACGAAAGCGCAGCAGGCGGCGCTCCGGCGGCTCGCCGCGTCGATGCTGGCCGGCGACGGCCGCTACCCGCACCTCGAGCGGCTCCTTCGCCGCGAGCCTGCCGCTCGGCGGCGCGTCGGTGCAGCGCCTCGAGATCGACGGAGCAGCGCGCGCTCCTCGATCGGCTCGAGGGCTCGTACCTCGTCGTCCAGGGGCCGCCCGGGTCGGGCAAGACCTACCGCGGCGCGCGGCTGATCACGCACCTGATCGCGCAGGGCAGGAAGGTCGGCGATCACGTCGCAGAGCCACAAGGTGATCCACAACCTGCTCGACGAGGTCGAGCGCGGCCGCGGCCGAGGAGGGGCTCGACTTCCAGGGCATCAAGTGCGGCGACGCGACTACGAGGAGCGACCACGATCGAAGCACGAGCGACTCATCGCCGACGTCCTCGACCCGGAGGTGCAGCTGGTCGCCGGCACCGCCTGGCTCTTCGCGCGCGAGGAGCTCGACGGCGAGCTCGACACGCTCGTCGTCGACGAGGCCGGCCAGATCTCGCCTCGCCGACGCGCTCGCCTGCGGCACCTCCGCGCGGCGGCTCGTCCTGCTCGGCGACCCGCTCCAGCTCGCCCAGGTCACGCAGGGCGTGCATCCGCGCGGGCTCGGGCGCGTCGCGTGCTCGAGCACCTCCTCGGCGAGCACGAGACGATCCCGGAGGACGCGGGCATCTTCCTCGAGCAGACGCGGCGGATGCACCCGGAGGTCTGCCGGTTCGTCTCGGACGCGTTCTACGAGGGCCGGCTCGACTCGATCCCGCGAGTGCGCCGAGCGGACGACCTCCGACGGCGTCGGCGTCCGCTGGCTCGCCGGTCGAGCACGAGGGCAACCGCGTCGAGTCGGAGCGAGGAGGCGGACGCGATCGCGCGCCGAGATCGAGCGGCTCGTCGGGCAGACGTTCCGTGACGAGCGCGGATCGAGCGGCCGCTCGCGCACGACCGACGTGATGGTCGTCGCGCCGTACAACGCGCAGGTGCGGCTGCTGCGCGAGCGGCTGCCCGCCGGCGTCGAGGTCGGCACGGTCGACAAGTTCCAGGGCCGCGAGGCGCCGGTCGTCTTCTACTCGATGGCGTCGCTCGAGCGGCGAGGACGTCCCGCGCGGGCTCGACTTCCTGCTCTCGCGGAACCGGCTGAACGTCGCGGTCTCGCGCGCGCAGTGCCTCGCGTACGTCGTCTGCTCGCCGCGGCTGCTCGAGGTCGACTGCCGGACGGTCGAGCAGATGCGGCTCGCGAACGCGCTCTGCCGGTTCGTCGAGCACGCGCGCATGCCCGCCGCGTAAGACGACGCCTTCCGCCCCGCGATTTCCCTGCATGCGCGGCATTTCGGGAAGGCTCGCCGTCCGACGCTGCCGACATGCTCGTTGCATGTCGCGCGCGCACCGACCGCTCAGGCTCGTCCCCGGGCTCGCGGGGCTGCCGGGCAGCGTGCGCCTGCGGAGCGAGGTACCGGCGCCGGCGGCCTACGCGGTGGTCGATCTCGAGACGACGGGGACGAGCGTGGAGGCGGACGAGATCGTGTCCCTCGCCGTGGTGCGGCTCGACGCCGACGGCGTCGAGCTCGACCGCTTCGCGAGCCTCGTGCGGCCGGCGGGGCCGATCCCGCCGGAGGCGACCGCCGTTCACGGGATCGACGACGCGGCCGTCGCCGCCGCACCGACGTTCGCCGAGCTGGCGCCGGAGCTGCTCGCGCTTCTCGACGGCGCCGTCTTCGTCGCGCACAACGCCGACTTCGACCTGCCGCTCCTCGAGCACGCGTTCGCGCGTGCCGGGGTCCGCTACCGCCCCGTCCGGGGTCGCCTGCACGCTCGACGCGTTCCGGCTGCTCGAGCCCGCCGAGCGGAGCCACCGCCTCGAGTCGCTCTGCGAGCGGCACGGCATCGACGCTCGCCGACGCGCACGACGCGCGCGACGACGTGCTCGCGACCGTGGAGCTCTTCCGCATCCTGCTCGACCGAGGGCATCGCCCCGGAGACCGTCGCGCTCGACCGCGGCGCCTACATGCGCCTCCGCTCGCGCGGCGACACACGGCCGGCGTCCGAGCCGCAGATCCGTCGCGTGTTCGCGCTCGCCCGGGCGGCCGGGCTCTGCCGCCCGGACGGGGCGGTCGACGCGGACGCCGGTCGTGCGCTCGTCGCGCGGGTCGCGGGCGACGCGGCGGTCGACGAGCTGACGCGCGAGCAGGTGCAGGAGGTCTACGACGCGCTCGACCGGCGGCTCGCCGAGCTCCCGGCCGAGGCGCGGGCCGCGAGCGGATAGAGCAGAAGCGAGCGGGGATCGGGCGATGGACGTCACGGACGCGAGCACCGAGGTCGCGCCAGAGCTGTCGGGTGGTGCGTACGTGCGCACCCTCGTCCTCGCGGGGATCCTGGGCGCGCCGGTCGCCTTCGCCGCAGTGCTCTTCCAGACCGTGGTGCACGACGTAACGCATCTCGTCTGGGAGGACGTCCCCCACCGGCTCGGCTGGAGCGAGCCGGCGTGGTGGTACGTCGTCCTCGTCCCGGCGTTCGCCGGGCTCGCGGTCGCGGCGGCCGTACGGCTGCCCGGTCACGGTGGGCATACGCCGCTCGAGGGGATCTCGGTGGCCCCCATCCGCTTCGTCGACCTCGGGAGCATCCTGCTCGCGGCGCTCGCATCGCTCGCGCTCGGTCTCGTGCTCGGGCCGGAGGCGCCGCTGGTTGCCCTCGGGCTCGGCCTGGGCGCGCTCGCGGTGCAGCTCTCGGGCCGGCAGGGGACCGAGGCGCAGCTCCTGACGCTGGCGGGGGCGTTCGCCGCTATCGCCGCGCTCTTCGGCGGGCCGCTCGTAGCGGCGTTCATGCTCCTCGAGCTGACGGCCATGAGCGGCGCCGTCCCGGCGCGGAAGATCGGTCACGTGCTGCTTCCCGGCTTCGTCGCGGCCGGGACGGGTGCGCTCGTCTTCACCGGCGTCGCAGGGTGGCCGGGCCTGCACCAGCAGAACCTTGCCCTCCCGCCGCTGCAGGGCTACGACACCGTGCGGATCGCCGATCTCGTCTGGTGCGCCGGGCTCGCCGTGGGCGTCGCAGTGGTGGTGGTCGCCGCCCGGCGTGCCGGGTTCGGCGTCGCCGCGCGGACGGCCGCGCGACCGGTTGCCGGAATCGTCGTCGCGGGCCTGCTCGTGGGCGCGATCGCCGTCGTCTTCCGGTCGGTTGCCGACCGGCCCGTCGACCTCGTGCTCTTCTCGGGACAGAGCGAGATGCCCGCGTTGCTCGTCGAGGGCTCCGCCGGTGTCCTCCTGCTCCTCGTCGTCGCGAAGGGTCTCGCGTACGCGCTGTCGCTCGGATCCGGCTTCCGCGGCGGGCCGGTGTTCCCGGCGATCGCGATGGGAACGGCGCTCGGCGTCGCGGCCGCGGACCTCCTCCCCGGACTGGAGCAGGCTCCCGCCGTCGTCGCCGGCATTGCGGCCGCCACCGCCGTCGCGCTGCGGGCACCGTTCACTGCGGCGCTGCTCGCGGCCGTCCTCGTCGGCACGGCGGCCCCCGATACGGCCCCGGTCGCGGTTCTGGCCGCGGCGATCGGCTTTCTCGTCTCGCTCGCACTGCCGGAGCCGGCGACGGCGCCGCGCCACGGCGAGGCGTCATGACGAGCGTGCGGATCGAGCTCGTCGAGGGCGACATCACCGCGCAGGAGGTCGACGCGATCGTCAACGCCGCGAACTCGTCGCTCCTCGGCGGCGGCGGGGTCGACGGCGCGATCCACCGGAAGGGCGGGCCGGAGATCCTGGCCGAGTGCCGCGCGCTTCGGGCGTCGCGCTACGCGAGCGGCCTGCCGGAGGGAGAGGCCGCGGCGACCACCGCGGGAGCGCTGCCCGCGCGCTGGGTGATCCACACCGTCGGGCCGGTCTGGGACGCGCGCGCCGACCGGAGCGCGACGCTCCGCTCCTGCTACACGCGGTCGATCGCCGTCGCGGACGAGCTCGGCGCGGCGACGGTCGCGTTCCCGCTGATCTCCTCGGGTGTCTTCGGCTGGCCGCTCGACGACGCGGTCCGCCAGGCGCTCGCCGCGCTGCGCGACGTCGAGACGGCGGTGGACGAAGCGCGGCTCGTGCTGTTCGGGCGCGAGACGTACGCGATCGCGGAGCGAGGTCCTCGGCGGGCGCGACTTCCGCTAGGGCTTCCCGCCCATCGCCCAGACGGCGACGATCCAGCCCGCCAGCGCGATCGCTGCGATCACGCCGGAAGCCTTCCCGAGCCGGTGCTTCGACTTCCAGGTAGCGATCCCGGCCGTGATCAGCGCGATGAGGAGGAGCAGCGCGCCGACGTCCGCGGTGATGTAGCCGATCCCGATCCACGTCGGGTCGTCCTCGACGTCGCCGAACTCCTTCGAATACATCCACTCGGCCCCGATCCGCATCACGATGTAGGCCGGGAGCGCGGCGAGGAGGAGGGTGCGGAACGAGAAGCGGCGCATCCGGTCGCCGTTCACAGCACCGACCCCGGGCGCCAGCTGTGCGACGACCGCGGCGGTAACGGCTCCGACGAGCACCATCGCGCCGAAGACGTGGATGAACAGCGGGAGGTTCCAGCTGTCGGGACGGATGCCGGCGAGCACGCTCATGCTCCCGGCTTCCAGATCATGTCGATCAGGATGAGGAGGACGAGCACGCTGCTCGCGGCGTGGAACTGGAGGGCGCGCGACGCGCCGAACGTCTCGGCCACGAGCGGGCTCGTCTCCGTCCCCGCCTGCGCGAGCTTCTGCGCCTCCGTGCCCGCCGCGCCGTAGCCGTTGCCGGCGCGCCGGCCGAGCTCGACGGCGAGCGCCCAGAGGACGATCGCGGCGATCACCCAGCCGTCCCAGAGATCGAAGGCATCGACCGAGATCGCGAGCCACACCCCGAAGATGATCGTGCCGAGCGACCCGACGGCCACGAGCACGATCCCGACCTGGGAGACGCGCATCAGCGAGGCGACCCGGCTCGTGCTGTCCGTGCCCCAGAGCGCGACGATCATGATCCAGAAGATCACCATCGCAGCCACCAGCGCGAACGCCGAGAGCAGGTGGAGCGAGAGGATCCAGTCGTTCAGGTTCATCGCGCGGGGAGGCTACAAGGTCGGCCGGACTCTGACAACAACGGTCACCGCATAGACTCGCGCGCAATGGGGGCGTGTCCTACCTGCGGAACGGAGAATGCGGCAACCGCGAAGTTCTGCTCGGAGTGCGGTGGCGCGCTGGTCGCCGGTGTGTCGGCGCCGCGGCGGGAGGAGCGCAAGGTCGTCAGCGTCGTCTTCACCGACCTCGTCGGCTCGACCGCGAGGGCGGAGGACAGCGACCCGGAGGACGTCCGCGCGCTCCTTCGCGTCTACCACGAGCGGGCACGCGACGAGCTCGAGCGCCGAGGCGGCACGGTTGAGAAGTTCATCGGCGACGCGGTGGTCGCGGTGTTCGGCGCGCCGGTGGCGCACGAGGACGATCCCGAGCGCGCCGTCCGCGCCGCGCTCGCGGTGCGCGACGCCGTCGCGCAGCTGAACGACGTCGAGCCGGGGCGCGACCTGCACGTCCGGATCGCGGTGAACACGGGTGAGGCGCTCGTCTCGCTCGACGCGGTCCCGGGTGAGGGGGAGGGGATGGTCGCCGGCGACGTGATGAATACGGCCGCCCGCCTCCAGTCGGCCGCGCCGGTCGACGGGATCCTCGTCGGCGAGCAGACGTACCGCGCGACGGAGCGCGAGATCGTGTACCGGGAGGCCGAGCCCGTCGTGGCGAAAGGGAAGGCGCGGCCCGTCCCGGTCTGGGAGGCTATCGAGCCGCGCGCGCGGCTGGGTGTCGATCTCGGCGGAGCCGTGGCGGCGCCGCTCGTGGGGCGCGACGACGAGCTCGACCTGCTCGTGGACGCGCTCCGCCGGTCGCGACGTGACCGGTCGACCCAGCTCGTGACGCTCGTCGGCGTGCCGGGCATCGGCAAGAGCCGCCTCGTCCTCGAGCTCGGGCAGGTCGTCGACGGCGAGCCGGACCTGATCACCTGGCGCCAGGGGCGTTGCCTGCCCTACGGCGAGGGCGTCTCGTACTGGGCGCTCGGAGAGATCGTCAAGGCCCACGCCGGCATCCTCGAATCGGATCCCGGCGACGTGGCCGACACGAAGCTGGCGGCGATCCTCGAGGCGGTGCCCGACGAAGGCGAGCGCGGATGGGTCGATCGTCACCTCCGTCCGCTCGTCGGGCTCGGCCGCGTGGATGCGAGCAGTGATCTGCGCGGGGAGGCGTTCGCCGCATGGCGGCGCTTCCTCGAGGCCGTCGCGGAACGAGGCCCCGTGGTGCTCGTCTTCGAGGACCTCCACTGGGCCGACGACGGGCTGCTCGATTTCGTCGACGGTCTCGTCGACTGGGTCGACGGGGTGCCCTTGCTCGTGGTCTGCACCTCGAGACCCGAGCTTCTGGAGCGCAGGCCGGGCTGGGGCGGAGGGAAGCGCAACGCGACCACCGTGTCGCTCGCCGCGCTCGACGACGACGCGACTGCGCGACTCGTCCTCTCGCTCCTCGATCGCCCCGTGCTCGATGTCGAGATGCAGCAGGCGCTCGTCTCACGTGCGGGCGGCAACCCGCTCTACGCGGAGGAGTTCGTCCGCATGCTCCAGGCGGGGGCCGGTGTCGACGAACGACTGCCCGAGACGGTCCAAGGCATCATCGCCGCGCGCATCGACCTTCTGCCCGCGGCGGAGAAGGATCTCCTCCAGACGGCTGCGGTGCTGGGCAAGGTGTTCTGGTCGGACGCCCTCTCGTCCGCCGTCGGCGCCGAGCCGTGGCAGCTGACGGAGATGCTGCGCTCGCTCGAGCGGAAGGAGTTCGTCCGGCGGGAGCACCGCTCTGCGGTGGCGGGCGCCACGCAGCACGCCTTCGTCCATGCGCTCGTCCGCGACGCCGCGTACAACCAGCTCCCGCGGCCGGCGCGGGCCAAGCGACACCTCTCCGCGGCGGAGTGGATCGAGTCACTGCCCGAGGACCGCGCCGAGGATCGTGCCGAGACTCTGGCGCACCACTACCTCACCGCGATCGAGCTCGGGCGAGCGGCGGGCGACGACGTGTCGGCGCTCGGTCCGCGAGCCGTGAGAGCCCTCGAGGAGGCGGGCGAGCGGGCGCTCGCCCTGTGCGCATACCACACGGCGGCGTCGTTCCTCTCGAGCGCGCTCGCGCTGCTGCCGCCGGGCACCGAGCCGTCGCCGGAGCTCCTCCTCCATGCCGGGACGGCGTTCGGGTACCTCGGACGGGAGGGCGACGAGCTCGGGCGAGCGGTCGAGGCGTTCGAACGCGAAGGACGATACGAGCGTGCTGCGGAGGCGGCCGTCGCGGCGAGCTGGCACGCATGGCACAGCGATCCGTCGACGGCTCGAGCGTGGCTCGAGCGTGCGACGGGGCTCCTCGAGGGGCGACCGCCGTCGCGTGCCAAGGCGCTGATGCTCGCCGAGCGCGCGCGCGTCCTGATGATCAACTACCAGTTCGAGTCCTCGCTCGGTTTTGCCGAGCAGGCGATCGAGCACGCGCGCGCCGTCGACGACGTGACGATCGAGGCGGACGCGATCGTGACGAGCGCGTGCGCGAGGACGATCCAGGGTGACCCGGGGAGCATCGAGATGTTCGAGCAAGCGCTCGCGCTCGTGGGGCATCGCGGTCGCGTCGCCGGCCGTGCGTACACGAACCTGGGCGTCGCCTGGAATGCGTTCGGCGACCAGCACCGGGCTTGCCAGGTCTGGCTCGACGGCATCCAGCATGCGCGTCGCGACGGCGACGAGCTGAGCGCATGGTTCATGCGCGGAAACGTGATGGCCAGCCTGTTGGAGCTCGGGGGGTGGGACCAGGCGCTCGAGCATGCCGAAGCGATCCTCGACGACGCCGGAGCCGCCCGGTACCAGGTCTCTGTCGCTCACTGCATCCGGGCCAGCATCCGCGAGGCTCGCGGAGCCGTCGCCGAGGCGCTCGACGACCTGGACGCCGCGATCGTCCGCGCCCGGGAGATCGGTGAGCCCCAGGCCGTGTGGCCGGCGCTGATCCTCCGGGCGGGGTTCATGCGGCGGAGGGGGCGAAGGGACGAGGCGCGTCCGATGCTCGGCGAGGTCGTCGCAGCGATGCGCGAGAGCGAGTCCGTGGGTGATCTCCAGGACTGGCACGTCGAGCTGATGCTGGAGCTTCGTGAGTCCGGCCGTGCCGGCGAGGGGCGGGAGATATTCGCGCGCATGCCCGAGGGCCGCTGGCGAGACGCGTGCGGCGAAACGCTCGAGGGGCGTCTCGCCGAGGCCGCCGACATCGTCGCGTCCGTGGGGAACGCACGACTCGCGGCCGACCTCCGCCTGCTGGCCGGAACGTCGCTGGCCGCTGCGGGGAGGCTGCCGGAGGCCGCGGCGCAGCTCGACCTCGCGCGCTCCTTCTACCGTCAGGTCGGCGCGACGGCGTACCTTGCACAAGCTGACGAGGTCGTCGCGGCCGCGAGCTGACGCCGCCGGGTGCACGCCCCCGTCAGACTCTGTCGCGTTGCCGGCAATCGACGGAGGTGAGGCATGGCCGAGCGCGCGTTCGACGTGGTCGTGATCGGTGCGGGAGCGCCCGGCGAGGTGATCGCCGGCCGGCTCGGGGAAGCCGGGGTCGAGGTCGCGGTCGTCGAGGAGCGGCTCGTCGGCGGGGAGTGCTCCTTCTTCGCCTGCATGCCCTCGAAGGCGCTGCTGCGGCCGATGGAGGTGGCGGCCGAGGCGCGGCGCGTGCCCGGCGTCGCGACGGGGGACCTCGACGTCGACGCCGTGCTTGCGCGCCGCGACGAGGTGATCCACGACCTGGACGACTCGAGCCAGCTGCCATGGCTCGAGGAGCGCGGCGTGGCGCTCGTCCGTGGCCACGGCCGGCTCGACGGCGAGCGGCGCGTTCGCGTCGGCGACGACGTCCTGCTGGCGCGGCGCGCGGTGGTGCTGGCGAGCGGGAGCTCCGCGACGATCCCGCCGGTGCCGGGGCTCGCCGAGGCACGCCCGTGGACGAACATCGAGGCGACGACGGCGAAGCGTGTCCCCGGCCGCCTGTTCATCCTGGGCGGCGGTGTCGTCGGGGTGGAGATGGCGCAGGCGTGGTCGTCGCTGGGCTCGCAGGTGAAGCTGGTCCACCGCGGAGACCGGCTGATCGAGCGGGAGGAGCGCTTCGCGAGCGTGCAGGTCGAGGCGGCGCTGCGCGAGGGCGGCGTGGACGTCAGGCTCGGAGCCCAGGTCGCGGCCGTGTCCCGGAACGGCGTCGTCCGTGTCGAGCTCGACGACGGGGAGGGGGTCGAGGCGGACGAGCTCCTCGTCGCCATCGGCCGGACGCCCCGCACCTCGGACGTCGGCCTCGAGACGGTCGGGCTCGAGCCCGGGAAGCACGTCACGGTGGACGAGTCGCTCCGCGTCCCCGGCCGCGACTGGCTCTACGCCGTCGGAGACGTCAACGGCCGCGCGCTCCTGACGCACATGGGGAAGTACCAGGCGCGGCTCGCGGCCGACGCGATCCTCGGCAAGGACGTCCGGCTCCGTTCGGACGGGGGCGCTTCGCCACGGGTGATCTTCACCGACCCGCAGGTCGGTGCCGTCGGGCTCACGCTCGCCGCCGCAGAGGAGGCCGGCCTCACCGTGCGTGCGGTCGACGTCGAGACGAGCGGCAATGCCGGCGGGTCGTTCGTCGGTCGCGGCGCTCCGGGGATCTCCCGGCTCGTGGTCGACGAGGACCGGCGCATCGTCGTCGGCGCGACGATCACGGGCTCCGAGGTCGCGGAGGCGCTGCACGCGGCGACGATCGCCGTGATCGGCGAGGTGCCGCTCGACGACCTCTGGCATGCGGTGCCGTCGTTCCCGACGCGGTCGGAGCTATGGCTCAGGCTCCTCGAGGCGTACGGGCTCTGACGGGTTAGGCTCGCCCGCGTGCGACGGGTAGCGGCGACGCGGTACGTGACGCCCCTGCGGGAGGGCGGGTCGCTCCCGGCGCTCGTCGAGGCCGACGACGACGGGCTCTACGTGCTCAAGTTCCGCGGCGCCGGCCAGGGGCCGAAGGCGCTCGTGGCCGAGGTCGTGGTCGGGGAGCTCGCCCGCGCGCTCGGGTTTCCCGTGCCCGAGCTCGTGCTGGTCGAGCTCGACGCGACGATCGGGCGCGCCGAGCCGGACCCCGAGATCCAGGATCTGCTGCTCGCAAGCGACGGGCTCAACCTCGGCGTCGACTTCCTCCCCGGCGCCCTGCCGTTCAGCCCCGCGGCCGGGCCCGGCGCCCGACCCGGGCTTCGCCGCCGACGTCGTCTGGCTCGACGCGCTCGTGACGAACGTCGACCGCACCGCGCAGAACCCGAACCTGCTCTGGTGGCACGACCGGCTGTGGCTGATCGACCATGGAGCCGCGCTCTACTTCCACCACGGCGGCGACGTCGCGCCCGAGCACGCCCTCGGCCGCTTCGAGGCAGTGCGACGACCACGTGCTGCTGCCTATGCGTCGTCGATCGCCGAGGCCGACGAGCGGCTCGCCTCGCGCGTGACGCGACGACGTGCTGGAGCACGCGGTCGCGCAGATCCCGGAGCCATGGCTCGACGCGGGCGGGAGACGAGGACTACGTCGACTACCTTGGCCGGCGTCTCGAGGCGCCGCGCGGGTTCGTCGAGGAGGCGGAGAGCGCCCGTGGCTGAGCCGTTCTCGTACGCGGTCCTTCGGCTCGTGCCCGACATCGAGCGGGGCGAGCGGGTCAACGTCGGCGTGATCGTCTTCTGCCGGCCGCTCGACTTCCTCGGTGCGCAGACGTGCCTCGACGAGGAGCGCGCGCGCGCCTCGCGCGGCGACGCTCGACCTCGACGCGGCGCGACGGCACCTCTCGGCGATCGAGCGCGTCGCGGCCGGCGACACGACCGCAGGCCCGATCGCGGCGCTCGACACGACGGCGCGCTTCCACTGGCTCGTGGCGCCGTCGAGCACGATCGTCCAGCCCTCCGAGGTGCACACGGGTCTCTGCGACGACCCGCGCGGCTGCCTCGACGAGCTCTTCGAGCGGCTGGTGCGCTGATGCTCGACCCCTCGCTTCCCGCGCCGACCGTCGGCCGGACGTTCTCGGCCCGGCGTCGTGTGCGGCTCGCGGACATGGACGAGACCGGCCGGCTGCGGCTCGACGCCGTCGCGCGCTTCCTGCAGGACGTCGCGATCGACGACGTGCAGGAGACGGGGTGGGGGACACCGGAGCACCTCTGGTTCGTCCGTCGGATCCGGGTCGAGGTGCGACGGCCGTTTCTCGAAGATCGTGAGGTCGGCCTCGTCACGTGGTGCAGCGGGCTTGCCGCGATCGCAGCGGGCAGGCGCTGGTCGCTCGAGGGAGATCGCGGCGGCAGGGTCGAGGTCGACAGCGTGTGGATCCATCTCGGGCCCGATCAGCGGCCGGCGCGGATCGAGTCGTTCGGCATCTACGCGGAGGCGACGGGGGGCCGGCCCGTGTCGACCCGCCTCGAGCTCGCCGCGCCCTCCGACGACGCGCAGCGCATCCCGTGGGCCCTGCGCTCGACCGACGTCGATCTCCACGGCCACGTGAACAACGCGGTCCACTGGCAGGCGGTCGAGGACGCCGCCCGGCGCGGCGGGCATCGACCTGGCGGCGCCGCTCGCGGCCGAGCTCGACTATCGCGACCCGATCGATCACGCCGACGCCGTCGAGCTGTCGGCGTCGGTTGCCGACGGCGCGGTCTCGCTCGGCTTCTACGTGGGCGACGCGGTGCGAGCTGTCGCGCGCGTCGGCCCGTTGCGTCGACCGCCCGAATGATCGGCAAGCCGGTGCCGTGCGTGCGCATGGAGAAGCCCGTCGACCCGTGCGCTTCTGCGCGGCTGAGCTCACCGCCGCGGGCGGAGGGCTGCGAACGGGTCGGTGATCGAGAGCCGGCGCTCGCGAAAGCGGAAGACCTCTGCCGGGCGGCCACCGGCACGTCCGGACGGCCGCCGCTCGCCGGTCGTGCTCGATCACGGCGCGACGCTCGAGCACACGCCGCAGGTTCGTTGCCGAGACGTCGTGGCCGAGCGCGGCCACGTAGACCTCCCGCAGCTCCGCGAGCGTGAACTCCGGCGGTGCGAGCGCGAAGCCCGCGTTCGAGTACGAGAGCTTGCCGCGGAGCCGCTCGCGGCCCGCGAGCACGATGCCGCCGTGGTCGAACGCCATGGCCGGGAGCTCGTCGACTGCATGCCAGCGCGTGTCGCCGGGGACGTCCGGGTCGAGGCCGAGCTGGACGAGACCGAGGTACGCGGTCGCGAGCTCCCAGGCGGTCGGATCGCGCGTCGGGTCGCTGTAGGTCGCAAGCTGCTCGACGTGCGACACCTCGCGCACGTCGACCTTCGCCGCGAGGTGGCGCCGGATGGACTCCTCCAGGGTCTCGCCGGGCTCGAGCCGGCCGCCGGGGAGGGCCCAGGCGCCGCGGAACGGGTCGCGCCCGCGCTCCCAGAGGAGCACCTGGAGCGCCCCGTCACGCACCTGGAGCACGACCGCCAGGCTCGCATGGCGTGGTCTGGTAGACTCGTCCGACAGTTTACGACTCATAGTCAAAAACTAGCGGAAAACAGGAGCGCCATCGATGAGACGACCGTCCAACCGCCTTCTCGCCGCTGCGGCGCTCGCCGTCGCTGCGCGTCGCGCTGACCGCAGGCTGCGGCGGCAGCAACGAGGCGAGCGGCACCACCACCGATACGGGGACGACCACGGCTCCGGCCTCCGGCCTCAAGGTCGCGCTGGTCGCCGACGCGGGGCAGCTCAACGACAACGGCTTCAACGAGCTCGCCTACAAGGGCCTCAAGCGGGCGGAGCGGGAGCTCGGGATCCAGGGCCGGGTCGTCGAGGCGAAGAGCGCCGCCGACTACATCCCCAACATGTCGACGCTCGCGCGGCAGGGCTTCGATCTCGTCATCGGCGTCGGGTTCGCGCAGGGCGACGCGATCGCGGCGACGGCGAAGCGCTTCCCGGACACGCATTTCGCGATCGTCGACGTCGACCAGGGCTCCCTCAAGGGCAAGCCCGCGAACGTCGAGGGCCTCCTCTTCCGCGAGGAGCAGGTCGGCTATCTCGTCGGCTACCTCGGCGCGCTGGAGGCAAAGCGCGCCGGAGCGAAGTCGATCAGCGCCGTCGGCGGCTTCAAGGAGCCCCCGGTCGACCGCTTCATCGCGGGCTACCGCGCGGGCGCCGAGGCCGCCGTTCCCGGGACGAAGGTCAAGTGGGACTACTCGCAGGACTGGGAGGACCAGGCGAAGTGCAAGGAGCTCGCGCTGAACCAGATCGCCGCCGGCTCGAAGGTCGTCTTCCAGGTCGCGGGCGGCTGCGGCCTCGGGGCGCTGTCCGCCGCGAAGGACCGTCACGTCTGGGGCATCGGCGTCGACGGCGACCAGTCGTTCCTCGGCCCTCACGTCCTGACGAGCGCGCTCAAGGGCGTCGACAGCGCCGTCTTCCTCACGATCAAGGCCCTGCAGGACGGGACGTTCGTGGGCGGGAAGAACGTCGTCTTCGGGATCGACCAGGAGGGCGTCGGGCTCGGGACGCTGAGCCCGAACGCGAACGCCAAGGACGTCGCCGCGACAGAGAAGGTCGAGAAGAAGATCGCCGACGGCGAGATCACCGGCATCCCGACGACGCTGAACTGAGAGGTCGGGCGCCGAAGGAGCCCGACCCCTTGCGCTCGGCGCCCGGGGCGACGCGGTGGCCTCAGGCGGTGCGCACCGAGTAGACCGGCGGCAGGTGGTCCGCGACCTGCCGCCAGGTGGCGCCGGCGTCGTCGGAGCCGAATACCTCGCCTGAGGTTGCGCCGAAGTAGAGCTCCATGCGCTCGCCCTCGCCGGCGTTGTCGAACGCCTCCCGCAGGATCGTGAGGTACGACTGGTCGGGGAGGCCCTCGCCGCGCGCCGTCCACGTCGCCCCCGCGTCACGCGTCTCCCAGACGCGCACCGCGCCGTCGGGCGGTGTCCGGTCCTCGGCGCCGATCAGCGGGATGACGTACGCGCTGTCGGGGTCGGCCGGGTCGACGACGATCGGGAACCCGAAGTCGGACGGCAGCCCCTCGCCGATGTCGATCCAGTTCTCGCCGCCGTCGTCCGAGCGGTAGACGCCGCCGTGGAACTGCATGAACAGCCGCTCGGGCTTGCTCGGCGCGCGACGGACGTCGTGGACGCAGTGCTGGATCGGGTTCTCGGGCGCCTCGTCCGGGATGTAGCCCGGGACGATGCCGTTGTTCGAGTGGCGCCACGTCTCGCCGCCGTCGTCCGAGAGCCAGACGCCGACCGCCGAGATCGCGACGAGCAGGCGCGAGGGATCCCCGTGCCACGGTGCGATCGTGTGGAGGCACAGGCCGCCGTTCCCGGGGTTCCAGTCGCCGCGCGTCGGGTGCTCCCAGAGACCGCGGTTGAGCGACCACGTGAGGCCCCCGTCACGGCTCTCGAAGAGCGGGCCGGGGTCGCCGCCCGCGTAGAGGAGCCCGTCCGTCTCGCCGGGAACGATCACCCAGAGGCGCTCGAGCGCCTTCTCCTCGCCCTCGGGGAGCACGGTGCCCTCCGCCTGCTCCCACTCGCCGGTCGGGGTCGTCGGTGACCCAGATTCGCGGCCCGTAGAACCACGACGTGACCGACGCGAGGTAACGGCCCGTGCGGGGATCGCGCATCGCGTACTCGACGCTCTGCCCCGCGAACGCGCGCGCGGTGATCTCGAACCCGCCGCCGTCGCCCTCCAGGCGGAACATGCCCTTCTTCGTGCCCACCAGCAGTTCGGTCACCTCATCCTCCCGTGATCGCGGGGAGCACATGGACGCGATCGGCCTCCGTGACCGGCGTCCGCTCCTCCCCGTGTGTGCCGTTGACGAAGACGTTCACGTGCTCGCGGATCCGGCCACGCTCGTCGAGCACCCAGCCGGCGATCGGCGGGTGTGCACGCTCGAGCGCGACGAGCACCTCGCTGACGGTGGCGCCCGGAACCGCATGCGTGCGGCCGCCGCAGAGCTCTGAGAGCGGGGCACGGAGCGTCACCTGCGCCATGCGGCGATCCTAGGACGGGTCATACACCTGAGACGTACGGTTCACACGACTATCGACAGCCCGCGCTGTCGCACGGCCGTCTCCTATGACCCGACGACGCTCCGTCCGCGGAGCTCGCGCCACAGCGCGAAGGCAAAGACCGCCGCAAGGAGCGCGGAGACGAGACCGCCGCTCAGCGGATCGCCTGTCCCGTCGTAGTGCCCGGTGAGGGGGCCATGCCGATCCGAGGAAGAGCAGCGCGGCCGCCGCCGCAGCCGCGAGCGCGGCGCCGACCGTGAGAGGGAACGAGCGGCCGAGCGTGCCGCCGCGCAGCCTGCCGTGCGACCGCGACAGTCTAGGTATCGAGAGCATGGGCCGTCAAGCCGGCTCGCCGTGCCGGGCGGGCGAGCGACACGGCGATGCTCGCCCCGAGCGCGACGACGATGAATCCCAGCGAGAGCAGGATGGGGACCTCGACGACGTCCGCGAGCACCATCTTCAGCCCCACGAAGACGAGGACCGCGGCGAGCCCGACGTTGAGGTACCGGAACCGATCGACCATCCCGGCAAGCACGAAGTAGAGGGCCGCGAGGCCGAGCAGCGAGAACGCGTTCGCGGCGAAGACGAGGAACGTCTCGCGAGTGACCGCGAAGATCGCGGGAATCGAGTCGACCGCGAAGACGAGGTCGAAGGTCGCGATCATGACGAGCGTCGCGACCATGGGGGTCGCGACCCGCCTCCCGTCGACCCGCGTGAGAAGCCGGTCGCCGTCGAAGTCGGGGCTCAGCGGGATCACACGCCGAAGCAGGCGCAGCGCCGGGTTGCGCTCGGGGTGGATCTCCACGTCGCGATGGCGGGCGAGGCGGATGCCGGTCAGGACGAGAACGGCGCCGAAGATGTAGATCGTGAAGTGGAACGCGTCGAGCAGCGTCGCCCCGAAGACGATGAAGACGGCGCGCAGCACGATCGCGCCCGCGATCCCCCAGTAGAGCGCCCGGCGCTGGAACGCGGGCGGGACGGCGAACGTCGCGAAGACGACCGCGAACACGAACAGGTTGTCGATCGAGAGCGACTTCTCGATGACGAAGCCGGCGAGGTACTCCCCTGCCGGGGCACGCCCCTGCCAGGCCCACAGCACCCCCGCAAACGAGAGCCCGAGCAGGGTCCAGCCGACGCTCCACGCAGCAGCGCGGCGTATCGGTACCGGTCGCGCGCGCCGGCCGAACGCGAGCAGGTCGACGGCCAGAGCCACGGTCACGAAGCCGCCGAGGGCCGCCCACATCCAGATGTCCACGTCCATGCACTGCCTCCTTCGCCAGTCGGGTCAACCGTCTGCGAAGGTCTCTCCCGCCGCTCGCGCGGCCGGCGTCACCGGGCAGGAAGCCGGAGTGACGATGACGCCCGTCGGGGATACTGCCCCTCGTGTGCGGAGGATAGCGGCAGCCGCGGTCCGAGGGCGCCGGCTACTGCGACGCGAGCTCGAGCACGCCGTGCGGCGCCCCGTATGCGGCGAGCATGTCGAGAAACGGCGCCGCGGGGAACGCCTCGGGACCGAGCACGCCCGCGCCCGACCACGCGCCGGACGCGAGGAGCTCGAGCGCGACGGCCGGGTTCAGCGCCGTCTGCCAGACGACGGCCTGGTGGCCGTACTCCCGCATCGACCACTCGTTGTCGACGACGTGGTACAGGTAGGTCCTCCGCCGGCGCCCGTCCGTGCCCGTGCCCGTGACGAGGGTGCCGGCACACGTCTTGCCGCTCATCCGCTCGCCGAGCGTCGCCGGGTCCGGCAGCGCCGCCGCGACCACGTCTCTCGGGGCGACCTCGACGCCCTTGACGCGGATCCGCTCCTTCCCGTCGAGCCCCAGCTTGTGCAGCGTCTTCAGGACCTCGATGAACTCGTCGCCCAGGCCGTACTTGAACGTCACGCGGCGGCAGTCGACCCAGCGCGGGACGAGGAGCACCTCCTCGTGCTCGACGTTCACGCACTCGACCGGGCCGATCCCCTCGGGGAAGTCGAAGGTCTCCGGCTCCGAGAACGGCGCCGTCGTGAACCAGCCGCGGCCGCGCTCCCACACGACGGGAGGGTTCAGGCACTCCTCGATCGTCGTCCAGATGGAGAACGTGGGCGCGAAGTCGTAGCCCTCGACGACGAGGTTGGCGCCGTCGCGCACCCCGACCTCGTCGATCTCGGAGAACAGCTCGTCGGCCGCGTGGCGCGCGAAGACGTCCGCCGCCCCCGGCTCGACGCCGATCCCGACGAGCGCGAGCAGGCCCTTCTCCTCCCACGCGGCTGCACGGTCGAACTGGTAGTCGCCGAGCTTGACGCCGGTGAGCTCGAACGGCTTCTCGTGGTGCGGCTCGGAGAGCGTCATCGCCATGTCCAGATAGGTCACGCCCGCTCTCGAAGCACGCGTCGAAGACCGGCACGTTGAAGATCGGGTCGACAGCGTTGAGAACGGCGTCGGGCCGGGTCTCGCGGATGAGCGCGACGACCGCATCGCGGCTCGAGGCGTCGATGCCGTGGGCGGAGAAGCGGCCGTCGTCGAGCGAGGCCACGACGGCCGCCGGACGCCCGGGGTCGTAGTCGGCCAGTGCGCAGTGATCGAAGAACGAGCGCCGTGCCGCGATCGCGGCGAACGCCGAGCCGACTCCGCCCGTGCCCACGACGAGGATGCGCATGCGCGTGGTTCTACCGGATCACGGGGCCGCGCCCACGCGCAATGATGTGCGTCGTGAACGACGCAGGTCGACCGGGTGAGGGTGTTGCGACCGCGAATGCGGGCGCCTGGCGAAGGAGGGCGATGAGCGTTTCGGTGGCCCAGCAGAAGATGTTCGTCGACGGCGAGTTCGTGGACGCGTTGTCGGGGGAGACGATGGACGTGCTGAACCCGGCGACGGGCGAGGTGATCGCCCAGGTGCCGCGCGCGGGAGAGGAGGACGTCGACCGCGCCGTCGCGGCGGCGGTCGAGGCGTGGGAGGCGTGGCGCGCGACGACGCCGAAGGACCGGATGGAGCTCCTCCTGAAGCTCGCGGACGTGATCGACGAGAACGCCGAGGAGCTGGCGCGCCTCGAGTCGCGGAACGTGGGCAAGCCCTGGTGGGTCGCGGTCGACGAGCCCGGCGTGATGTCGGACAACCTCCGCTTCTTCGCCGGCGCCGCGCGGAACCTCGAGGGGAAGGCGGCCGCGGAGTACGTCGAGGGCTACACGTCGATGATCCGTCGCGAGCCGCTCGGCGTCGTGGCCGGGATCGCACCGTGGAACTACCCGCTCTTCATGGTCGTCTGGAAGATGGGGCCGGCGCTCGCGGCGGGCAACGTGCAGATCATCAAGCCGGCGGAGCAGACGCCGCTCACGACGCTCCGGTTCGTGGAGCTCGCGCAGGAGGTCCTGCCGAAGGGCGTGCTCCAGGTGGTGACGGGCGACGGCGTCCCCGCCGGCGACCGCCTCGTGCGGCACCCGGCCGTGCGCCTCGTCTCGCTCACGGGCGACACCGCGACCGGGAAGCTGATCGCCAAGAACGCCGCGGACACCGTCAAGCGGGTCCATCTCGAGCTCGGCGGCAAGGCGCCGATGGTCGTGCTGGACGACGCCGACCCGGCCACCGTCGCCGAGGCGGTCAAGATCGGCGGGTACTTCAACTCGGGCCAGGACTGCACGGCGTCGTCGCGGATCCTCGTCTCCGAGCGGATCTACGACGACGTCCTCGCCGCGACCGTCGGCTCGGTCGAGGGCATGACCGTCGGCGACCCGGCGACCGACGACGAGATCGGCATGGGGCCCGTGATCTCGGCGGAACAGCAGGCGCGCGTGCTGGGCTTCGTGGAGCGCGCGCTCGAGGCGAAGGCGACCGTGGTCACGGGCGGCGCGTCGGTCGGCGAACGCGGCTTCTTCGTCGCCCCCACGATCGTCACCGACGTCGCCCAGGACGCCGAGATCGTCCAGAACGAGGTGTTCGGGCCGGTGGTGACCATGCAGCGGTTCGCGTCCGACGACGACGCGGTCGCGATGGCGAACGACGTGCGCTACGGCCTTGCCGCATCCGTCTTCTCGGAGAACGTCGGCCGGGCGATGAAGGTCGCCGGCCGGCTCGACTTCGGGACGGTGTGGGTCAACGAGCATCTCTTCCCGCTCACGCCCGAGATGCCGCACGGCGGCTTCAAGGAGTCCGGCTACGGGAAGGACATGTCGCTCTACTCGATGGAGGAGTACACGCGGATCAAGCACGTCTGCGTGAAGCTCGCCTGACGCGCCGGGCCGTCGACGCACATCGAACCGCCTGTTTGCGGTTTGCGTACCGCTTTGGTAGGAAGGCCTCGCATTGCGAGGCCAACCGGAGGTCAGACCGTCGACAGAGGTACGCCCGCCGGGGGGCGTCCGCAGGAGCCACGCCCGTCGCGGGCCGGTCTCGCGGGCGCCCGAGCTCGATCGCGTCGACCGGGGGATCATCCACGCGCTGCAGCGGAACGGCCGCGAGTCGTTCCGGCGCATCGCGGCCGACCTCGGCGTCTCGGAGGCGACCGTCCGTGCCCGCTACGGGCGGCTCTGCGACCAGAGCATCCTGCAGGTCACCGGGGTCACGAACCCGCTCGGGCTCGGCTTCGACTCCTGGGCCATGGTCGGCATCCGGACGACCGGGCCGCCCGACGTCGTCGCCGACGAGCTGTCGCACTGGGACGAGGCCGACTACGTCGTCGTCACCACGGGCCGTTTCGACCTGCTCGCGGAGGTGGTCTGCGCCGACCGCCGCGGGCTGCTCGACGTGACCAACCGGATCCGGTCGCTGCCCGAGGTCGTCTCCACCGAGACGTTCCTCTACCTCGAGCTCTGGAAGCAGCTCTACGACTGGGGCGTGGGCGACCACTCCGTGGCGGCGGCGCGCGGCGAGGATGTGCCGCAGTGAGCGAGAGCACGATGGCGCCGGACGTGCGGCTCGAGGAGGTCGTCAAGGAGTTCGGCGAGTTGCGCGCGGTCGACGGCATCTCGCTCGAGATCCCGCGGGGCTCGTTCTTCGCGCTGCTCGGGCCGTCCGGGTGCGGCAAGACGACGACGCTGCGGATGATCGGCGGCTTCGAGGAGGTGACCGCGGGACGCATCTTCCTCGCCGACCGCGACGTCGTCGGCCTCCCGCCCTACAAGCGCGACGTGAACACCGTCTTCCAGAGCTATGCGCTGTTCCCGCACATGACGGTCGCGGATAACGTCGCGTTCGGCCTCCAGCGCAAGCGGTTGCCGAAACGCGAGATCACGACGCGCGTCTCCGAGATCCTCGAGCTCGTCGACCTCGCCGGATTGGACGCCCGCAAGCCGCGCCAGCTCTCCGGCGGCCAGCAGCAGCGTGTCGCGCTCGCGCGGGCGATCGTCAACAACCCGCGGGTGCTGCTGCTCGACGAGCCGCTCGGCGCGCTCGACCTCAAGCTGCGCAAGCAGATGCAGCTCGAGCTCAAGCGCATCCAGAACGAGGTCGGGATCACGTTCGTCCACGTCACGCACGACCAGGAAGAGGCGATGACGATGGCCGACACGATCGCCGTCATGAACGGCGGTCGCATCGAGCAGCTCGGGACACCGGCGGAGCTCTACGAGCGGCCCCGGACTGCGTTCGTCGCCGGCTTCCTCGGCAAGTCGAACCTGCTCGACGGCACCGTCACGGGCGACGGCCTGGTCACGCTCACCGACGGCTCCGAGCTCCGCGTCCGCACGAACGGGTCGCGGGGCGCCGTCTCCGTCGGGGTCCGGCCGGAGAAGATCAGCCTCGGCGAGGGAGGCGCAAACCGGCTTGCCGGCAAGGTGAAGGAGTCCGCGTACATCGGCGTCGCGACCGAGCTCGTGGTCGACACGCCGGTCGGCGAGCTGACCGTGTTCCACCAGAACGTCGAGGCGGGAGGCGTCGCACCCCCGCCGGGGAGCCAGGTCACGCTGTCGTGGGCGCCCGACGCGACGTTCGTCATCGACAGAGGAGAGGAGACCAGCGAATGACGATGCGGATGACCCGTCGTGCCCTCGTGCAGCGGGGAGCTGCCGGCGTCACGCTTCTGAGCCTGCCGAACCTTCTGGCCGCCTGCGGTGGCGGCGGCGGAGGGGGCGGCGGCGGAGGCGACGTCAAGGACGTCCTCAACTTCTCGAACTGGGAGCTTTACATCGACATCCCGCAGACGAGGAAGGCTGTGGGGATGACCGGCCCCACGACGCTCGAGCAGTTCACCCAGAAGACGGGCATCAAGGTCAACTACTACGAGGACATCAACGGAAACCCCGAGTTCTTCGCGAAGGTGCAGGGGCGCCTGCGTCAGGGCCAGGGGATCGACCGGGACATCATCGTCGTCACGGACAACGACCGCTTCCTCAGCGATTACATCGACAACGGCTGGGCCGAGAAGCTCGACAAGAGCCTGATCCCGAACATCACGAACCTCATCTCCACTCAGGCCTCCCCGCCGTTCGACCCGAGCCGTGACTACACGCTCCCGTGGTTCTCGGGGATGGACGGGATCGCGTGGAACTCGAGCGTCACCGGGCCGGTGACGAGCGTCACGCAGCTCCTCGAGGACCCGAGCCTGAAGGGCAGGGTCGGCGTCTGGAACCAGATGGGGGACACGCTCGGCCTCGTGATGCTCGAGAACGGCGACGACCCGGCGAAGGTCACGGACGAGACGTTCGACCGCGCCATCGCGAGGATCGAGAAGGCCGTCAACGCCGGCCAGATCCGCCGGTTCTACGGAAACGACTACGCACAGCCGCTCCAGAGAGGCGACCTCGCGGCGAGCATGGCGTGGTCGGGCGACATCAGCAACCTCGGCGACCCGAAGCTCAAGTGGGTGGTCGCCAAGGCGGGGGGAATCATCTGGACCGACAACATGCTCATCCCCACCGGTGGCAGCGTTCCCACAGCCTCGACGTACATGAACTTCGTGTACGACCCGAAGATCGCGGCGCAGCTGGCCCTCGGCGCGAACTACATCTCGTCGGTCGAGGGCGTGCAGGGCCGAGGCGGCGAAGATCAGTCCCGACTCGGTCAACAACACGCTCGTCTTCCCCACGGACGAGATGCTCGCGCAGATGCACCAGAACGATCCCACGATGTTCACGAACCCCGACTACAACAAGAGGTGGCTGGCGGTCCAGGGCAAGTAGGCCGACGCGCATGGGCTCGTTCTTCCACCGCCACAAGGGCACCACGCCGTATCTCCTGCTCGCCCCGGGGATCCTCTGGCTCGCGATCTTCTTCCTGGTCCCGCTCGTCTTCCTGGGCTACGAGTCGCTCCAGTCCGGGCTCTTCCCGGATTTCCAGTTCACCTGGGAGTTCTCGAACTTCTCGAACGGGATCCGCGACTACCACGAGCAGTTCGTACGCTCGTTCGTGTATGCGGGCATCGCCACCGTCGCCTGTCTCGTTCTTGCGTATCCGCTCGTCTACTGGATCGCGTTCAGGGCCGGCCCGTGGCGGAACCTCTTCCTGCTCTTCATCGTCGCGCCGTTCTTCGTCACATACCTCGTGCGAACGCTCGCCTGGCTGAACATCCTCGCCGACGAGGGGCCCGTCGTCGGAATCCTCCGAGACCTGCACATCCTCGGGCCCGACGGCCGGCTGCTGGCGACGACGTTCGCGGTGGTGTCGGGGATCACCTACAACTTCTTCCCCTTCATGGCGCTTCCGCTGTACGTCTCGCTGGAGCAGATCGACTCTCGGCTGCTCGAGGCGGCGAACGACCTGTACGCATCTCCCACCCAGGTGTTCCTCCGCGTGACTCTCCCGCTGTCCGCGCCCGGGATCGTGGCCGGAACGCTGCTGACGTTCATCCCGGCCGCCGGCGACTTCATCAACGCCGCGCTGCTCGGCACGCCGAACCAGGCCATGATCGGGAACGTCATCCAGGCGAAGTTCCTCGAGTCGCTCGACTACCCGAGCGCCGCGGCGCTCTCGTTCATCCTCATGGGGCTGATCCTCGTCGCGCTCCTCGTCTACGCGAAGGTCGTGGGCTCGGAGAGGCTCACCGGATGACGAGCCTCGCTGCGACACCGACCCGCACACGACGCGGTCTCGGAGCGCGGACGTGGGCGTTCGTGAAGCGCCATGCGCTGACCGTCTACGCGCTCCTCGTCGTCGGCTATCTCATGCTCCCGATCGCCGTCGTCATCCTCTTCTCGTTCAACAAGCCCGCCGGCCGTTTCAACTACGTGTGGGAGGAGTTCACGTTCGACAACTGGATCCACTGGAACGCCGTTCTCGGCATCCAGGACGCCCTCGTCACCTCGCTCGAGGTCGGCTTCGTCTCGACCATTGTCGCGACCGCGCTCGGCACCTTCATCGCCCTTGCGATCGTCCGGCACCGATTCGTCGGCCGCGGGGCGACGAACGTGCTCGTGTTCCTGCCCATGTCGACCCCGGAGATCGTCCTCGGCGCCTCGCTCCTCACGCTGTTCCTGAACACGACGGCGGTGTTCCAGCTCGGGTTCGTCACGATCTTCATCGCACACGTGATGTTCATCGTCAGCTTCGTCGTCGTCACGGTGAAAGCTCGCCTGATCGGTTTCGACCGTCATCTCGAGGAGGCTGCGATGGACCTCGGCGCGAACGAGGTGACGACGTTCCGCAAGGTGACCCTGCCCCTCCTCGCACCGGCGATCCTCGCCGCCGCGTTGCTCGGGTTCGCGCTCTCCATCGACGACTTCGTCATCACGTACTTCAATGCGGGCGCGACGCAGACGTTCCCGATCTTCGTCTGGGGCATCGCGCGGGTCTCCGTCCCGCCACAGGTGAACGTCGTCGCGAGTGGCATCTTCCTGATCGCGATCGCGATCGCGCTGGGGAACGTCTACTGGCAGTACCGATCCGCGAAACGAACAACGGGAGCCGGATGACAGCCACCGAGATCCTCGATCTGCAGCAGCTCGCCAAGGATCGGCCGCGCATGCCTCCCGACCGCTTCGGCGCCGCCTTTCTTCGAATGGCGAGTGCCAGGTCAGCGCACCGTGATTTCGGCGATCATCCCCTGCATGACGTGCGGCGGACCGCCCTTGCGATTGCTGACGAAGCACAGCAGGGCGTACTTGCCCGGCTTGTCGAGAGCGAGCTCGGTGATCTGCTTCGTTCCGCCGGCGATCCTGGCGGTGTAGGAGGTGTGCTCGAAGTCGAGCGGCGGCTCGGCGCCTCCCGCTGTCCTGAACGCCCTACGAACCTCGGCCAGCGTAGCGCCGGGCCTGTAGGGCACCGCGATCACGTGGTGCGGCTCCCTGCCGGTGTTGGAGAACTCGATCGTGTTCTTGCCGGCGATCAGCCCCGACACCCTGAAGCCGTACTCGTACGCCTCGATCTTCGCCGCCGCTGTTGGCAGCTCGGCGCCGTCGTCGGCCTCGCCCTCGACCTTGAATGAGGCCACGCCGAATTTCAAGCCCTGCCCTTCGTTCTGGAAAGGGGCGTCGTAGACGATGTAGTTACCCGGCCGCAACCGCTGTGTCGCCGAGCGCGTGCCACCCGGCGGTGCGGGACCGGTACCGCCTGCTGGGTGAATCCAGCCGGGGGTGGGCGCCCCTTCGGCGGCGATGACCTTTAGTGCGTCCTGCGGCGTGTGGCCTTGGTCGATGCGAATGAGCTGGGCCTCGTGAAACGCCTTCCCCCTGTTCGTCAGCTTGACGGTCACGAGCCCCGCCGCCACCGACTTCGGGACGGAGAGACGCAACTGCTTGCCGGCCTCGGTCGCCGTGACGGCGAATCTCGTCGGCGCCGCCTGCTTGTCCCCGACGTCGGTGCCGCGGGCCGTCGGGCCGACCGAGGCGGCGACGATCAGAACGAGCGCCGGCCCGCTGAGACTGCGTTTGAGGTTGTGTCCCATCGTTTTCTCCTCTTGGGTTCGCGTGCAAGAGCGCCTGCTCGAGCGGCTCAGTCGAGTGCTGCGACGAGCATGAAGGCGGCGAACCAGAGGACGGGAACTGCGGCGATGGCGACCGCGATCGTCGCCTCGCGTCCTCCGCCGTTGCGTCGTGCGGCCAGGCCGAGGACTATCGCGCCGAGCCCGACGAGCGGTCCGATGACCCAGAAGATCCCGCCTACGGTGAACCCACCACCGATGTAGAGCAGTAGCGAGACGACAGCAAGTATCAGTGCCGTGCGCCCCTGTCCTGCCGCCCGCCCGTGTGACTGCCAGATCGCTCATGTCGGCTCCTCTTGTGGCTCGTCGGCGTCGGTGCGCCGGTCGGTGACGACGGTACGACCGCGGTGCGTCCCACTGCCAGGGGGCGGTGTCCCGGGTTGGTCCCGATCCGCGTCACGGATCGCCGCTGATCGCTGGCCGGGTACCGAAAACCCGTCTACGCTCGATTGATGGCGCGTCCCAACAGGTTCCTGTGATGGACACCCTGGCGACGGCGGGGGTCGCCGTCCCGACCCTCCGTGCCGGGCGTAGGGCGAAGCTCGGGTCGGGCCGTGTTCGCCCTGACGTCCGCCGGGTGCGTCGTCGCGCTCGCGCTCGACCTGCACACGGGCACCTACAAGACGCTTCATCTATCTCGGAGGCAACGTCGTTCTCGCGCTGATCGGGCTCCTGCTGACGACGCGCAGGCCCGAGCATCCGATCTCCTGGGTGCTGGCGATCATGGCCCTCTGGGGGACGATCGGGGGCCTCATGTACGCGTACGCCTTCGAGGCGCTCGTCTCGGACCCCGGCTCTCTCCCGGGCGGGCTCGCCGCAGCCTGGTTCGACAACTGGTGGTGGCTGCCGGCGCTCGCGTTGCCGCTGAGCGCGTTGCTGCTGCTCATGCCGGACGGCACTCTCGCGTCGCGTCGATGGTGGCCGGTTCCGGCCGCCGTTGCGGCGGGGACGGTGCTTGCGTCGGCCGCTGTCGCGGCTTCTCCTACGTTCGATCTCGGGGCGGCCGAGCCGATCGAGAACCCGCTTGCGCTCGACATCCCCGCGGTGATCGTGGCCGGCGTGGTCGGAGCGATCCTGGTGATCGGCGGGCTCGGCGCGTCGCTTTTGGCATTCGTAATGCGCTACCGAAGGTCAGGCGGTGACGAGCGGCAGCAGCTGCGCTGGGTGGGCGTGTCGCTCTGCTTCGCCGTGCCGCTCTTTGTCGTCGGGCGCCCTGTTGTGGGGCGTCGTACCGGGTGCGGCGGTGTTGCCTGTGCTGGCGTTCCTCCTCCCGCCGGCCGGCATCGCCGTCGCCGTTCTCAAGTACCGGCTCTACGAGATCGACCTCGTCGTCAATCGTGCGCTCGTCTATGGCACGTTGACCGTGGGCGTCGTCGTCGGCTACGTCGCGGTCGTCGGATTGGTGGGCGCGACGCTCTCGTCGCGCGGCGACCTTCTCGTCTCGCTCGTCGTGACCGGCATCGTCGCCGTCTGCTTCCAACCCGTGCGGGAGAGGGTGCAGCGTTTCGTCAATCGGCTGATGTACGGCGACCGGGACGACCCGTACGCCGCGATTGCCGGCCTCGGCCGGACGCTCGCCAGCTCGCTGCGACCCGACGCCGTGTTCCCCATCGTCGTCGAGACGATCGGCCAGACGCTGGCCTTGCAGTACGTCGGTTTCGCCCTCGCAGCCGACGCTCCACGGGAAGCGAGGGTCGCCGCCGAGCACGGGACGCCGGGCGCCGACGTCCTCGTCTTCCCACTCGTCCACCAAGGCGTTGCCGTCGGCGAGCTCCGGCTCTCGCCACGCGTAGGCGAGCGCCTGCGGGAGCGCGACCACCGCCTGATCGTCGACCTCGTACCGCAGGTCGCCGCCGCGGTTCACGCGGTCGGTCTCTCGCAGGAGCTGCAGTCGGCGCGGCAGCGCATCGTCCAGTTGCGTGAGGAAGAGAGGAGGCGGATCCGTCGCGACCTGCACGACGGTCTCGGGCCTGCCCTGGCCGGGCTCACGTTCACACTCGAGGCAGTCCGGAACCTGGCGGAGTCGGATCTCGAGCGCGCCGACGAGCTCCTCGTCTCGGCCACCCGGCAGGTGCAGACGATGATCGGAGACGTCCGCCGGCTGATCTACGGGCTTCGCCCGCCGGCGCTCGACCAGCTCGGGCTCGCGGCCTCGCTCCGGGGACTGGCCGCGCAGGAATCCTCGCCCCAGACCTCTGTCACGATCGAAGCGCCGAGCTCGCTGCCCGCTCTCCCGGCGGCCGTCGAGGTGGCCGCCTTCTGGATTGCGCAGGAGGCGCTGACGAACGTCAAGCGCCACGCTCATGCCCGGACCTGCAACGTTCGCGTGGCCGTCGAGCCGACGGTGCTGCGGCTCGAGATCGTCGACGACGGAGACGGTTTCTCACGAGGCTCGACCGGTATCGGGCTCCACACGATGAGGGAGCGTGCCGCAGAGATCGGTGGCACCTGCGAGATCAGCGCCAGAGCGGGCGGCGGGACCCTCGTCGCGGCGTCGCTCCCACGGCAAGCGATGGATGAGACCGCAGCATGAGCCGACCGATCCGGATCCTCATCGCCGACGACCACCCGCTCTTCCGAGCCGGCCTCCGTGCCCTGCTCGAGTCGGTCCCGACACCGAGGTCGTCGGTGAGGCTGCGACCGGCGAGGAGGCCGTGGAGGTCGCGCTGGCGCTCGTTCCGGACGTCGTCGTCATGGACATCAACATGCCCGGGCTCAACGGCATCGACGCCACTCGCCGCATCGTCGACGAAGCGGAGGCCATCAAGGTGTTGGTGATGACGATGCACGACGACGACGAGGCCGTGTTCGCCGCCATCCGCGCGGGCGCACGCGGCTACCAGCTCAAGGGCGCCGCCCAGGACGAGACGCTCCGAGCGATCCGGTCGGTCGCGAACGGCGAGGCCATCTTCGGGCCGGGAATCGCCGACCGGCTGCAGCGATTCCTCGCAACGCCGCCGACACGCGACCCGAGCCAAGCATTCCCGCAACTCACCGACCGAGAGCTGGAGATCCTGCAACTCCTCGCCGAGCGCCGGACCAACGCAGAGATCGCGGCGCAGCTCTTCCTCAGCCAGAAGACCGTCCGCAACTACGTGTCCGCGATCTTCGCAAAGCTCCAGGTCGCCGACCGCGCCGAAGCCGGCCTCGTAGCGCGTGCCGCCGGACTCGGAGAGCGACAGTTCCTGGATGAGTAGCCGATGGTGCGCCGCGCGTCGGGCGAAGGACGCCTGAGCGGTGCAACTGCCGTGTCAGCTCCGCAGCTCCGCGGGTGGTCTCCCTGCCGCCGACCTTCGAGACACGGACGTAGCCAACGGCGCGGGTTCCCTGCTTGTAGCGTACGGCGGGCATGGCGACCTCCATTGTCGACGCACCCGCGTACCAGAAGCTCGCGAAGGACCACCTGTGGATGCACTTCACCCGGATGGGCGGGTACGAGGCCGCCGACGTGCCGATCATCGTGCGCGGCGACGGGTGCTACCTCGAGGACGCGAACGGGAAGCGCTACCTCGACGCGCTCGCCGGCCTCTTCTCGGTCAACATCGGCTACGGCTACGGCGAGGAGATCGGGCAGGCGGCGCTCGAGCAGATGCGCGAGCTGCCCTTCTACACGAACTGGTCGTACGCCCATCCGCGCGCGATCGAGCTCGCCGCCGAGGTCGCCTCGCTCGCGCCCGGCGACCTCAACCGCGTGTTCTTCGTCTCGGGCGGCTCGGAGGCGGTCGAGTCGGCCTGGAAGCTCGCGCGCCAGTACTACCTCGCGCGGGGCGAGAAGCGCCTGCGCACGGTGCTCGCCGAGCCCGAGACCTACCACGACGCCGTCGTCGCCGCGGCGCAGCCACGGCCGCGGCGCTACAAGGCGATCGCGCGGCACGTCGCCTACCACGGGACGACGCATGGGCGCGCTCTCGATCAACGGGATCCCCGCGATCCGCGCGCCCTTCGAGCCGCTCGTGCCCGAGGTGCGGCACGTCCACAACACGAACCGCTACCACCGGCCGGCACGGGGAGACGGAGGAGGAGTTCACCGCCTTCCTGCTCGACGATCTCGAGCAGACGATCGTGGCGATGGGCCCCGAGACGGTGTGCCTCGTGCACATGGAGCCGGTGCAGAACGCCGGCGGCTGCTTCACGCCGCCTGCGGGCTACTGGCAGGGCGTGCGGGAGATCTGCGACCGCTACGACATCCTGCTCTCGGCCGACGAGGTGATCACGGGCTTCGGGCGCCTCGGGCACTGGTTCGGCTCCGAGCGCTACGACATCCGACCCGGACATCGTCACGTGCGCGAAGGGCCTCTCGTCCTCGTACGCGGCGATCGGCGCCGTGATCGCGACCGACCGCGTGATGGAGCCGTTCCTCGACGCGACCTCGATGTACTCGCACGGGATCACGTTCGGCGGCCACCCGGTGATGTGCGCGATCGCGCTCAAGAACATCGAGATCATGAAGCGCGAGGGGATCGTCGAGCACGTCCGCGCGACCGAGGACGCGCTTCCGCGCGAAGCTCGAGCACGCTGCTCGACCTGCCGATCGTCGGCGACGTGCGCGGCGCGGGCTTCTTCTACGCGCTCGAGCTCGTGAAGGACAAGGAGACGCGGGAGACGTTCTCCGACGAGGAGTGCGAGACGCTGCTCCGCGGCTTCCTCTCGCCGGCGCTCTTCGAGCGCCGGCCTGATCTGCCGCGCGGACGACCGAGGCGACCCCGTCGTGCAGATCTCGCCGCCGCTCGTCGCGGGCGAGGCCGAGATGGACGAGATCGTCGGCATCCTCGGCGACGTGCTCACGGAGGCGCAGCGGCGCCGCTGAGTCCCGCGGCGTAACCGCTCTCGTAACCGTCTCGGGGGGATCCCCGAGCTGGGAGTAGGGTTTTCCGCACCACGTGTCGTTCCCGACGCGGGCAACCTGTCGTGCGAGAAACACGAGGAGCGAGGAGAAGAGCGCATGGAGAGCGAGAACGGGACGGTCGTCGTCGCACGCGACGTGACGCGGCGCTACGGCGAGGGCGAGACCGCGGTGGACGCCCTTCGGGGCGTGTCGGTCGACGTCCCCCGCGGCAAGCTCACCGCGGTCATGGGGCCGTCCGGGTCGGGCAAGTCGACGCTGATGCACATCCTCGCCGGGCTCGACCAGCCCACCTCGGGCTCGGTGACCGTCGCCGGCAAGGAGATCACCACGCTCAAGGACTCCGACCTGACGAAGCTCCGGCGGGAGCACATCGGGTTCGTGTTCCAGTTCTTCAACCTGCTGCCGATGCTGAACGCGGAGGAGAACATCCGGCTGCCGCTCGCGATCGCGGGCGAGAAGCCCGAGCCGGCGTTCTTCGAGGGGCTGATCAAGTCGGTCGGGCTCGGCGACCGGCTCTCGCACCGCCCGGCAGAGCTCTCCGGCGGGCAGCAGCAGCGCGTCGCGATCGCGCGTGCGCTCGTCTCGCAGCCCGACGTCGTGTTCGCGGACGAGCCGACCGGCAACCTCGACTCGCACACCAGTCACGAGATCCTCGAGCTCCTCCGGCGGTCCGTCGAGGAGCTGGGTCAGACGATCGTGATGGTGACGCACGAGGCCCGGGCCGCCGCGATCGCCGACCGCGTCCTCTACCTCGCCGACGGGTTGATCGTCCGCGAACTCGCGGGCGCGTCGCAGCACGAGATCAACGAGACGATGGAGCAGATCGCAGCCCTATGACGGCGTTCGCGCTCAAAGGGCTTCTGACACGCAAGCTCCGCACCGCGCTCACCGCGATCGCGATCGTCCTCGGCGTCGCGATGGTGAGCGGCACCTACGTCCTCACGGACTCGATCGCGAACGCGTTCGACGCGATCTTCGCGCAGTCAGTACCGAGAACACCGACGCCGTCATCACGCGGCAAGGCCGCGTTCGACCTCGGCCAGAGCGGCACGACGACCGCGCCGCCGTTTCGACGGAGTCGCTGCTCGCCGAGGTGAAGGCGCTGCCGGACGTCAAGGCCGCGATCGGCGGCGTCGGCGGCGAGGCGCAGCTGATCGGCAAGAACGGCAAGGCGATCGTCTTCGGCGGCGCGCCGAACCTCGGGTTCAGCGTCGACCCGACGCAGCCCGAGTTCAACTCGCTCACGCTCGTCAGCGGCGCCTGGCCCAAGCACGGGGAGGTCGTCGTCGACACAGTCGACGGCCGTCAAGAAGGAGCCTGGCGGCAGGGCAGACAGATCGGCGTCCAGGCGGAGGGCCCGGTCGAGCACGTTCCGCATCTCGGGCCTCGTCAAGTTCGGCGCGGTCGACACGATCGGCGGCGCGACCCTCGCCGGCTTCGACCTTCCGACGGCCCAGCGCCTGTTCGGGAAGACGGGCAAGCTCGACCAGATCCGCGTGGCGGCCAAGCCGAGCGTCTCGCCGGCGAAGCTCGTCGCAGCAGATCCGAGCAGATCCTGCCTCCCGGGACGCAGGTGCAGGAGCGGCGACACGCAGGCGCAGAGCGACTCCGAGGACACAAACAGCTTCATCAGCTTCCTGCAGACCTTCCTCCTCGCATTCGGCGGCATCGCACTCTTCGTCGGCGCCTTCGTGATCGCGAACTCGCTCTCGATCACGATCGCGCAGCGCACAAGGGAGTTCGCGACACTGCGCACGCTCGGCGCCTCGCGGCGCCAGGTGCTGCGATCGGTCATCGTCGAGGCGCTCGTGATGGGCGTGCTCGCCTCGGTCGTCGGCTCTGGTCCTCGGCGTGCGTCCTCGGCAAGGGCCTCTTCCGGCTCTTCGACGCCGTCGGCTTCACCTTGCCGAACAACGGCATCACCGTCGAGACGCGAACGATTGTCGTCGCGCTCGCCGTCGGGATCATCGTCACGCTGCTGGCCAGCCTCCGGCCGGCCGTGCGGGCTACGCGGGTGCCGCCGATCGCGGCGGTGCGCGAGGGAGCGACTCTCCCCGAGGGGCGCTTCCACCGCTTCCGCGGCCTCGGCGCGGCCGCCACGGCCCTGATCGGCCTCGCTGCACTCCTCTACGGCGTCTTCGGAAGCGGGCTCGACACGAAGCAGGTGCTGATCACGATCGGTATCGGTGCGTTGCTGATCTTCATCGGCGTCGCGCTCTTCTCAGCCCATCTCGTGGTCCCGATGGCTCACGCGCTCGGCTGGCCTGCGACCCGGCTCGGCGGCGCCGCCGGTGTCCTCGCGAGGGAGAACTCCCAGCGAAACCCCAGCGGACAGCCTCGACGGCTGCCGCGCTGATGATCGGCCTCGCGCTCGTGACGCTCGTCGCGACCCTTGCGGCCGGAATCATCGGGACATTCAACAGCGCGGTCGACGACTCTCGCACGGGGCGAGTTCTACGCCATCACCGCCCAGAACAACTTCTCGCCGATCCCGATCAGCGCCTCGGAGGCTGCCGCGAAGACGCCGGGCGTCGAGACGGTTGCGAGCGTTCGCGCGGGCGAGACCTCGGTCTTCGGCAACACGCGGCTCGCTGACGGCGCGTCGATCCCACGATCGGCAAGGTCATCAACCTCGACTGGGTGCAGGGCATCGCAGTCGGTCCTCTCGAGCCTCGGGGAAGGACGGAGCCTTCGTCGACAAGGGCTTCGCGAAGAACCACGACCTCACGGTGGGCTCCACGTTCGTCCTGCTCACCCCGACGGGCGACAAGCTGCCCGTGACGGTGCGCGGCATCTTCGAGCCGCCGGCCGGGGGGTCGCCGTTCGGCCCGGTCACGATCTCGAGTGCGACGTTCGACCGCTACTACGAGAGCCCGAAGAACGTCTACTCGTTCGTGACCATGAACGGCGGGGTCACGGAAGCGAACACCGCGGCTCTCGAGAAGCAGCTCGCGGGCTTCCCGAACGCCAAGGTCGCCGACGGCGAGCAGTTCAAGAAGGACCAGGTCGCGGGGCTCAAGAGCGCGCTCAACGTCCTCTACGTGCTGCTCGCGCTCTCGGTCCTCGTCAGCTTCTTCGGCATCGTCAACACGCTCGTGCTGACCGTGTTCGAGCGGACCCGGGAGATCGGGATGCTGCGCGCGATCGGGATGACGCGTCGTCAGGTGCGGCGCATGATCCGCCACGAGAGCGTGATCACGTCGCTGATCGGGGCCGTGATCGGGATCATCCTCGGCATCCTGCTGGCGGCGATCCTGATCTCGCGCGTGAAGGAGATCAGCTTCTTCATGCCGTGGACGCAGATCGTGATATTCGTGCTCGCCGCGATCGTCGTCGGGATCATCGCCGCGATCTTCCCGGCCCGGCGCGCGGCGAAGCTGAACCCGCTCGAGGCGCTCCAGTACGAGTAACCGGACGGGCGTTCTCGTCGCCGCCTTGCGCCCTGATCGGGCCGGCCTCCGACGGGGCGGGAGGGCTACGTCGCGGACTGGACGGCGGTGAGCTGCTTGCGGGCCACGCCGTCGCGCTCGGCCGCCTCTGCGACCGCGGCCGCGATCCGCGGGCAGACGTCGCGGTTGAAGACGCCGGGGATCACGTACTCGGGCCCGAGCTCGTCGTCTGCGATCACCGTCGCGAGCGCGTGGCTCGCCGCGACCTTCATCCCCTCGGTGATGGCGCTCGCCCGCACGTCGAGCGCGCCCCGGAAGACGCCGGGGAAGGCGAGCACGTTGTTGATCTGGTTGGGGTAGTCCGACCGTCCCGTGCCGACCACCGCGACGACGTCGGCGATCTCCTCCGGCCTGACCTCGGGGGTCGGGTTCGCCATGGCGAAGACGATCGCGTCGCGCGCCATGGTGCGCACCCCCGCGGCGCTGACCGCCCCGGGAGCGGAGAGCCCGATGAAGACGTCGGCACCGGACAGCACCTCGTCGGCCGAGCCCTGCTCGGCGGCGGGGTTCGACCGCTCGGCGAACGCCGCCTTCGCGGGGGTCAGGCCCGGACGACCGCGATAGACCGCGCCGCTCGAGTCGGCGCCGATCACGTTCGTCGCGCCCGCGTGCATGAGGATGTCGGCCGTCGCGATTCCCGCGGCGCCGACGCCGGTCATCACGATCTTGACGTCCTCGATCCGCTTGCCGACGACCTTGAGCGCGTTCACGAGCGCAGCGAGCACGACGATCGCCGTTCCGTGCTGGTCGTCGTGGAAGACGGGGATGTCGAGCTCGGTGCGCAGCCGCTCCTCGATCTCGAAGCAGCGCGGCGCCGAGATGTCCTCGAGGTTGATGCCGCCGAACGTCGGCGCCACCGCCTTGCAGAACGCGACGATCTCGTCGACGTCCTTGGTCGCGAGGCAGAGGGGGAAGGCGTCGACGCCTCCGAACTCCTTGAAGAGCACGGCCTTGCCCTCCATCACGGGCATGGCCGCCTCGGGCCCGATGTCGCCGAGGCCGAGCACCGCGGTGCCGTCCGAGACGACCGCGACGGTGTTCTTCTTGATGGTCAGGTTCCAGGCCAAGTCCCGGTCCTCGGCGATCGCCTCGCAGACGCGCGCCACGCCGGGCGTGTAGGCCATCGACAGGTCGTCTCGCGTCTTCAGCGGAGTCTTCGGCACGACTTCGAGCTTCCCACCGAGGTGCAGGAGAAAGGTGCGGTCGGAGACGTGCTCGACCTCGACGCCGTCGACCGTGCGCACGGCCTCGACGATCTGCTGCAGATGCTCGTCGCTCGACGCCTGGACCGTGACGTCGCGCACCTTCTGGTTTCGCTCGACCCGTACGAGGTCGATCGCGCCGAGCGAGCCTCCGGTGTCGCCGACGGCCTTGGCGACGCGGGCGAACGAGCCGGGGGCGTCCGACAGGCGCAGCCTGATCGTGGCGCTGTAGGACGCGGAGAGGTGGGTCATGCGGTGATCACTCCTCGTGCGGCGAGCGCCGCGATCGTCTCGTCGTCGTAGCCCGCCTCCGCAAGGACCTCTGCGGTGTGCTGGCCGACGGTTGGGGGTGGTGAACGGTGGAGAGAACGCTCGCCGTCGAAGCTGAGCGGGAGCGCTGGGAGTCGGAGATCCGGGATCGACGGGTGTGCGAGTTCCTGGAGGATTCCCAGGGCCTCGGTCTGGGGAGCGGCGACGATGTCCGCGACGTCGGCGACCGGCGCCGCGGGCACCCCGGCCGCGGTGAGCCGCTCGTGCCAGTGCGCCGTCGTCTCCGTCCGCAGCCGCTCCTCGAGCAGCGCGCACAAGTCGTCGCGGTTGACCACCCGATCGGGATTCGTGCGAAAGCGCGGATCGTCGATCAGGTCCTGCGCTCCGAGCACGTCGCAGATCGCGCGGAACAGGCGGTCGTTCCCGCCGGCGATCATCAGCTCCCCGTCGGCGGTGGGAAAGACCTGGTAGGGCGCGACCATGGGAAAGCGTGTTCCTTCACCGGTGGGGACCGTGCCGTCTGCGAGGTAGCCCGCGAGGTGGTAGCCGATGTACCCGAGCGCCGTCTCGTAGAGCGAGACGTCCACGGCAGGCGGAGCGCCGCCGCGCTCGCGCTCGAGCAGTGCCGCGAGGATCCCGAGCGCCGCCCACGTCCCCGTCCCCTGGTCGATCAGCGACGCTCCGACTCGGACGCCCGGGCGTCCGGGCTCGCCGGTCACCGAGATCAGCCCTCCTGCCGCCTGCATCAGCGCGTCGTAGCCGGGCTCGCCCGAGAGAGGGCCGACGCGCCCGTACGCGCCGATCGAGCAGTAGACGATGCGCGGATTGCGTGCGCGAACCTCGTCGATCCCGAGGCCGAGCTCGTCCGCGCGGCCGGGGCGCAGGCTCTGGACGAAGACGTCGGAGCGCTCGCAGAGGCGGAGCAGCGCCTCGCGTCCCTCCGGGTCGCGCAACGAGAGGCCCAGCGAGCGCTTGCCGGCGTTCGCCGAGAGGAACATCGTGCCCTCGCCGTTCCAGAACGGCGGTCCCCACGCGCGGCCGTCGTCGCCGGTGTCGGGTCGCTCGACCTTGACGACGTCGGCGCCGAGCGCCGCGAGGATCTGCGCGCAGTACGGGCCCGCGATCGACGTGGTGACGTCGAGGACCTGCATCCCGTCGAGCGGCTCGTGCAGCACGTGGCGCATCATGGCTGCCGCGCCGGGGCGGACGTCGCGAGACCCGTCTCTGCGAGGATGGCCGGGTGCCGTCGCTCGTCGCGCTCCTTCCCTCCCTCCTGGCCGCGTTCGACCAGTTCGAGAAGTGGGTCTCGACCGACTGGTCGTACGCGGCGATCTTCGCGGTGGCCGCGATCGACGCGTTCTTCCCGCTCGTCCCGAGCGAGACGGTGGTGATCACGGGGGGCGTCCTGGCCGGTGCCGGTGACCTGTCCCTGCCGCTCGTGATCCTCGCGGCCTCGACCGGCGCGATCGTCGGCGACAACATCTCCTACGGGCTCGGCCACCTGCTCGGCGAGCACACCGTGAAGCGGGTGTTCAAGGGAGAGAAGAGCCACCGGGGGTTCGAGTGGGCGGAGCGTCAGCTCGAGGAGCGCGGCACGTACCTGATCGTCGTCGCGCGGTTCATCCCCGGCGGACGCACGGCGACGACCTTCTCCGCCGGATACATCCAGACGTTCTCGTACCGGCGCTTCATCGCCGCGGACGTCCTCGCGGGATTCATCTGGGGGACCTACGCGGCCTGTCTCGGCTACTTCGGCGGGAAGACGTTCGAGCAGCAGCCGTGGAAGGGGCTGATCGTGGCCTTCGTCGTCGCGGTCGGGCTCGCGAGCGCGATCGAGCTGATCCGGCATCGTCGCGAGAAGCGCCGCAACGCCGGCCCGCCGCCGGAGTCGTCCGCTCCTGCCGACCCCGACCCGTCGTGAACCGCCTCGCCGAGTCGTCCAGCCCGTACCTGCTGCAGCACGCCGGAAACCCGGTCGAATGGTACCCCTGGGGAGAGGAGGCGTTCGGGCGCGCGCGGGCGGCCGACCGGCCGCTGCTCGTCTCGGTCGGCTACAGCTCGTGCCACTGGTGCCACGTGATGGAGCACGAGTCGTTCTCCGATCGAGGGACGGCGGCGCTGATGAACGACCTGTTCGTCAACGTCAAGGTCGACCGGGAGGAGCGGCCCGACGTCGACGCGCTGACGATGGAGGCATGCGTCACGATGACGGGCCAGGGCGGTTGGCCGACGACCGTGTTCCTGACCCCCGACGGCAGGCCCTTCTACGCGGGCACGTACTTCCCGCCGGAGCCGCGTCACGGCCTGCCGAGCTTCCGGCAGCTGCTCCAGGCGATCGCCGGCGCGTGGCGCGACCGCCGCGACGACCTCGAGGCGCAGGCCGAGCGGCTGGTCGGCGCGCTCGGCGGCGCAGCCCGGCTCGATCCGGGCGACGAGGCGCCTCCCGCCACGCTGCTCGAGGTCGCCGAGCGCGGGATCGCCCGCGACTACGAGCCCGCGTTCGGCGGGTTCGGGACCGCCCCGAAGTTCCCGCCCCCGTCGGCGATCGAGTTTCTCCTGCGCCGCGGCGGCCCCGAAGCGCTCGGCATGGTCAGGCGCACGCTCGACGCGATGGCCGCCGGCGGGCTCTACGACGTCGTCGGCGGCGGCTTCCACCGCTACTCGGTCGACGCGCGCTGGCTCGTCCCGCACTTCGAGAAGATGCTGTACGACAACGCCCTCCTCGTCTCGGCCTACCTGCACGCGATGGGTCGTGACCGGTGACGACCGCTACCGGGCGGTCGTCGAGGAGACGGTCGGCTACCTGCTGCGGGAGATGCTGCTCGAGAGCGGCGGCCTGGCCTCGGCGCAGGACGCCGATACCGACGGCGTCGAGGGGCTCACCTACACGTGGACGGCCGCCGAGTGGGAGGGGCTCGGGCTCGACTCGGCACTCCTGGAGCCGTTCGAGCATGGGCGCTCGATCGTTCGCGGCGAGCTCGACGCCGAGACGAGGGCGCGCCTCCTCGCCCTGCGCGGCGAGCGTCCGCAGCCCTTTCGCGACGACAAGGCGATCGCATCGTGGAACGGGCTCGCGCTCGCGGCGCTCGCCGAGGCGGCCCGGCGGCTCGATCGAGACGACTGGCTCGCGGTCGCCGAGCGGCTCGGCGAGTTCCTGCTCGGGCCGCTCCGCGCCGACGACGGGCGCGTGCAGCGGAGCATCCGCGACGGCCGGGTCAGCGGAGGAGGCTTCCTGGACGACCACGCGAACGTCGCCCACGGCCTGCTCGAGCTGCACCTCGCGACGGGCGAGGTGCGGTGGCTGCTCGAGGCCCGCCGCATCGTCGACCTGGCGATCGATCTCTTCGCAGACGAGGATCGCGGTGGCTTCTTCCTCGCCCCCCGCGACGGAGAGCCGCTGGCGACGCGCTCGAAGGACCTCGACGACGACCCGACGCCTTCCGGCAACTCGATGATGGCGTCGCTGCTCGTCCGCCTCGGCCGCATCTGGGGCGACGAGGCGCTCGTCGCGCGCGGGGAGGGCGTCCTGCGCCTGCTGGCGCCCGCCATGGAGCGCGTCCCGCGACCGTTCTCCTGGGCGCTCTGCGCCCTCGACCTGCATCGGGCACCGCCGCGAGAGCTCGCGATCGTCGGCGACGTGCGCTCCGACGTCGCCCGGGTGGCGCTCGCGGGCTTCTCCCCGAGGACGGTCGTCGCGGTCGGCCCGTCGGACGACGTCCCGCTGCTCGCCGGGAAGGAGCTCGTGGCCGGGGAGCCGGCGGTGTACGTCTGCGAGCGGTTCGCCTGCCGGGCGCCCGTGACCGACCCGGCCGGGCTCGCCACCGCGCAGAGCAGCGGCGGCTGACGCCGCGGCGCTCGACCCGGGTGCCCGATGCCGGCACGAAGACGTGACGATGCCGGCGAGGCTCGTGACAGCTAGATTCCCGCCGATGGCCACGACCGAGGTCACCGGGGCGGAAGAGGTTGGGTGGGATCTCTCCGACCTCTTCGAAGGCATCGACGACCCCGGCATCGACGCCGCGGTCGCTCAGGCGGAGGCCGACGCCGCCAGGTTCCGTGAGCGCTACCACGGCCAGGTGGCGAGCCTCGGTGCCGCCGACCTTGCCGAGGCCGTTTCGGAGCACGAGCGGATCGAGTCGGCTGCCGTCCGAGCGCTGACGTTCGCGCACCTCGTCTTCGCCACCAACATGGCCGATCCGGCGCGCGGGGCTCTGGTCGCGCGGCTGGGCGAGAAGGCCGCGGCGCTCGAGACGCAGCTGCTCTTCTTCGCGCTCGAGTGGGCCGCCGTGCCCGACGAGACCGCCGATCGTCTTCTCGAGGACCCGGCGCTCGACCACTGGCGCCACCACCTCCGCTCCTTGCGCAAGTTCAGGCCCTTCCTCCTCTCAGAGCCGGAGGAGCGGGTCGTCACGGAGAAGGCCGTCTCGGGCGTCTCGGCCTGGTCGCGGCTCTACGAGGAGCAGCTCGGGGCGCTCCGCGTCGACGTCGATGGCGACGAGGTGTCGCTCGAGACCGCGATGGCGCGCCTCTACGACGTCGACCGCGACGTCCGCCGCACCACCGCCGAGGCGATCACCGAGGCGCTCGGCCCGGGTCTCAGGACGCGGACGTTCGTCTTCAACACGATCCTGCAGGACAAGTCGATCGACGACCGCATGCGCGGCTATCCGACCTGGATCTCGTCCCGGAACCTCGCGAACGAGACCACGGACGAGGCCGTCGACGCGCTCGTCGAGGCGACGACGTCGCGCTACGAGGTCGCACGGCGGTACTACCGCCTCAAGGCGCGGCTCCTCGGCGTCGACCGGCTCGAGCACTACGACCGCTTCGCGCCGGTCTCGACCGACACGCAGAAGACGCCCTGGGACGAGGCGCGGCGCATCGTCGTCGACGCGTACGCCGAGTTCTCCGACGAGGCGGGCGAGATCGTCTCGCGCTTCTTCGACGACAGCTGGATCGACGGGCCGGTTCGCCCCGACAAGCGCACCGGCGCGTTCTGCGCGACGACCGTCCCGGGCGTCCACCCGTACATCCTCATGAACTACACGGGCGACCGCCGGTCGATCCTCACGCTCGCGCACGAGCTCGGTCACGGGCTCCACGGCGTCCTCGCGCAGCCGCTCGGGCTGTTCAACTCGTCGACGCCGCTCACCACGGCCGAGACGGCGTCGGTCTTCGGCGAGGCGCTCACGTTCGAGCTGCTCCTCGCGGGCGAGGACGATCCGCGCCGGCGGCTCGACCTCCTCACCGGCCGCATCGAGGACGCGATCGCGACGACGTTCCGGCAGATCGCGATGAACCGGTTCGAGCACGCCGTCCACACCGAGCGCCGGGCGCAGGGCGAGCTCAGCTCCGAGCGCATCGGCGAGCTCTGGCTCGAGGCCCAGAACGCGCTCTTCGGCGACTCGGTCTCGACCGAGGGCTACATGCCCTGGTGGAGCTACATCCCGCACTTCACGGGCACGCCCGGGTACGTCTACGCGTATGCCTACGGCTATCTCTTCTCGCTCGCGATCTACCGCCGTTACGTGCAGGAGGGCTCGTCGATGGTCGGCCCGTACCTCGACCTACTGCGCGCCGGAGGGTCCCGGCCGCCGGAGGAGCTCGCGCACCTGGTCGGGCTCGACCTCACCGACTCGGCGATCTGGGCGAGCGGGATCGACGCGCTCGCCGAGGAGCTCGACGAGGCAGAACGCCTCGCCGGCGACCTCGGGCTCGGCTGAGTCGTACTAACCGCGGCGCCCGACGTCCGTCTCAGTGGTTGGCAAACGTCGTGCGGCGGGTTAGGCTCGCCCGCAACGCATCTCTCCAAAGGAGCTCCAATGAGGAAGGTCGTGCTCTTGGCCGCGGCGCTCGTCGTTGCGCTCGGCATCAGTGCGTCGAGTGCCACGTCGGCCGCGACGGAGACGGGGGTCACCGCCCGGACGGTCACGATCGGGGGGACCTTCCCGCTGACCGGGCCGGCGTCGCTCTACGCGACGATCCCGGCCGCGATGAAGGCGTACTTCTCGTACATCAACTCGCGCAAGGGCCCGGACGGCAAGCGGGGCGTCTACGGCCGCCAGATCGTGTTCAAGTACTACGACGACGGCTACAACCCCGCCAACTCGGTGCAGCTCACGCGGAAGCTCGTCGAGGAGGACAAGGTCTTCGCGCTCGTCGGCACGCTGGGCACGGCGGTCAACGAGTCGATCCGGCCGTATACGAACGCCCGCAAGGTCCCGCAGATCCTCGTCTCGACCGGCGCGTCGGTCTTCGCGAACGCGAAGCAGTTCCCGTGGACCGGGGGCTGGCAGCCGTCGTACGACTACGAGGCCCGGATCTACGGCCAGGCGATCGCCCACAACAGCCCGAACGCGAAGATCGCGGTGCTCTACCAGAACGACGACTTCGGTGAGGAGAACCTGAACGCCCTCAAGGCCGGTCTCGGCGCCAAGGCGTCGAACATCGTCGCCACCGAGTCGCACGAGGTGACCGCGCCGGACGTCCGCGCGCAGGTCGCGAAGCTGCGCGCGTCGGGTGCGTCGATCTTCGTGATCTTCACGACGCCGAAGTTCGCGATCCAGTCGTACGCGATCGCCAACGCGCTCAAGTGGTCGCCGGCCGTGATCTACACGACGTCGGTCTCGGCCACCGACACGTTCCTCACGCTTGCGAAGAGCTCGGGCGGCGGCGACCTGCCGGAGCGCACCTACACGGTGCAGTACCTGAAGGACCCGGCGAACCCGTCGTGGGACAACGACGCCGCGATGAAGCTCTACAAGCAGGTGATGGCGAAGTACTACCCGTCGGGCGCCGTCACCAACGGCCTCAACATCTACGGCGTCGGCATGGCGCACGCGTTCGTCCAGCTGCTCTACGCAGCGGGGAAGAACCCGACGCGGGCGTCGCTCATGAAGGCGTACCGCAACTGGAGCGAGGCCAACCCCTTCCTCCTGCCCGGGAACAGGCAGAAGACAAGCGGAGCAGATCAGCAGCAGCTGCAGTGCGAGCGGATCATCAAGTTCACCAACGGGGTGTTCCAGCCCGTCTCGAAGCTCAAGTGCGACACGAAGAAGGCGACGTAGCGGACGCCGGTCTTCGGGCCGGCCGCTAGCGGTCGATCGGAGAGGGCGGGAGCGATCCCGCCCTCTCTCGTTCCGCGGGCGGGAGCGGCCCCGGGGCGTACTCCTGCCAGTACTGCTCCATCTGGGTCAGCCTCGTCGTCCGGTGCGCGAGGTCCGCCGGGGAGACGTTGACCGCGCGGACGATCCAGTCGGGCGGCGTGTCGCGACCGACGTCGAGCACGTTCACGCAGCCCGGCGCCTGCTCGAAGCGCCCGAGGAACGTGCGCTCGCCGAGCAGCGCGTACGAGAGGATCGCGCGGTTCACGCCGCCGTGCGCCACGACCAGCGCCGTGTCCCAGTCCGCCGCCCGAAGCAGCCGGTCGACGGCGGGCAGCACGCGGTCGAAGAGCTCGCCGATCGTCTCGCCGCCGAGGAAGCGCTTGTCGTTCGGGACGACGCCGTGCAGTGCGCGGACGAACGCCTCCTCGAGCTCCGCCGGTGGGATCGACGCGAACCGGTCACCCGCGATCTCGCGTAGGTCGGGCCACTGCTCGACCTCACGTTGCCGGCGCGACGATCGCTGCCGTCTCGATCGCACGGGGGAGCCCGCTCGAGATCACCCGGTCGAGGGCCGTTCCGTCGAGAAGCGCCCGGGCCGCCTCGGCCTGGGCCCGGCCCTCTGCGGTGAGCGGGACGTCGTCGGGGGCGACCGGGCGGCCGTTGTCGTCGAAGTACGCCACGGCGCCGTGGCGCATCAGATAGAGCCGCCGCCGGTCCATCCGCTACGAGACGAGCTCGGCCAGCAGCCGGAGGGCTTCCGGCTGACGCGCCTGGAGGACGAGCGTCGTGACGCCGCAGTCGCGAAAGGCGGCGAGGCGGTCGGCGATCCGGGCTCGTCCGCCGACGAGGGCGACCTCGTCCACGAGCGCGTCGGGAACCGCGGCGATCGCGTCCGCCTTCTTGCCGGCGAGGTACAGCTCCTGAACGGTCGCGGCCGCGTCCGCAAAGCCGTACCGCTCGGCGAGGCGGGTGTAGAAGTTCTGCCCCTTGGCGCCCATCCCGCCGACATACAGGGCGAGGAGTGGCTTCAGGAAATCGCGCGCCGCCTGGACGTCGGCGTCGTCCGTGACGACGACCGGGACGTGCGCGGCCAGATCCCAGTCGGCCGGCCGCCCCCCGCGGCGCGCGAACCCTTCCTCGAGCATCGGCAGGTGCGTCTCCGCGAAGCGCTCGGGCGAGAAGAAGATCGGGAGCCACCCGTCGGCGATCTCGGCGGCGAGCGCGACGTTCTTCGGCCCGATCGCCGCGAGATAGATCGGGACGTCGGCGCGGGGCGGATGGATGATCAGCTTGAGGGGCTTGCCGAGCCCGGTCGCACCCTCGCCCGTGTACGGGATGTCGTAGTGCTCCCCGTGGTGCTCGAGCGGCTCCTCGCGACGGAGAATCGTGCGGACGATCTGGACGTACTCGCGCGTGCGCGTCAGCGGCTTCCCCCATGGCTGCCCGTGCCAGCCCTCGGCGACCTGCGGCCCGCTCGTACCGAGGCCGAGCATGGTGCGGCCGCCGGAGAGGAGGTCGAGCGTCGCCACGGTCGCGGCCGTCGTGGCCGGAGATCGCGCCGGCATCTGCATGATCGCGGTGCCGAGCTTGATGCGCTCGGTGCGCCCACCGATCCAGGCGAGCGGCGACACGGCGTCGGATCCGTACGCCTCCGACGTCCAGACGGAGTGGAACCCCAGGCGCTCAGCCTCCTCGGCGAGGCCGACCCAGAAGGGCGGATCGTCGTATCCGAGTTGCAGACCGAGGCGCACGCGACGATCCTACTCATGGCATGTCCCTCTTCCCCGACTCCTACCTCGAGGCACGCGCCCGCTACCGCGCGTTCATGGAGGAGCACGTCTACCCGAACGAGGCGGCGATCGGGCGCGAGGACGATGCCGCGCTCGCCCTCGTGGAAGACCTTCGCGGCCGCGCGCGCGATGCCGGGCTGTGGGCCCCGCACGTGCCGCCGGAAGCGGGCGGCACCGGTCTCGGGTTCCTGTACTACGCGTGCCTCAACGAGGAGATCGGACGCTCGGTATACGCCCAGCTGATGTTCGGCTGCCAGGCGCCGGACGCGGGCAACGCGGAGATCCTCCACCTGTTCGGGACGGACGATCAGAAGGAGCGGTTCCTGCGTCCGCTCGTCGCGGGGGAGGTGCGGTCGTTCTTCTCGATGACCGAGCCGGAGGTGTCGGGATCCGATCCGACGCTCCTGCGCACGCGGGCCGTGCGCGACGGGGACGAATGGGTGATCGACGGGCACAAGTGGTTCTCGAGCGGGGCGGACGGGGCGGCGTTCGCCGTGGTGTTCGCGATCTCCGACCCCGACGCCGAGCCACACCGGCGTGGGACGATGATCCTCGTCCCGGCCGACGCGCCCGGGGTCGAAGTCGTTCGCGCGGTGCCCGTCATGGGGCACACGGGGCGCGGATGGAGCACCCACTGCGAGGTGCGGTACACGGGCGTTCGAGTGCCGGTGGCGAACACCCTCGGCGGCGAGGGGGACGCGTTCCGTCTCGCGCAGAAGCGTCTCGGGCCGGGACGGATCCACCACGTGATGCGCTGGCTCGGCCAGATGCAGCGGGCATTCGAGCTGATGTGCACGTACGCGAACGAGCGCGAGGCCTTCGGCGGGCCGCTGGCGGAGAAGCAGACGGTGCAGAACTGGGTGGCGGACTCGGCGGCCGAGATCCAGGCCTGCCGCCTGCTGACGATGGACGCGGCGCAGAAGATCGACGCGGGGTCGGAGGCGAGGGTCGAGGTCTCCCTGCTCAAGTTCTACGCGGCGCGAGCCCTGTGCGACGTGATCGACCGGGCGATCCAGGTCCACGGCGCGCGCGGGCTGACCGACGAGACGCCGCTCGCGGCGATGTCGATGATGGCGCGGGGCGCGCGCATCTACGACGGGCCGGACGAGGTGCACCGGATGGTGGTCGCCCGGCGAATCCTGCGCTCGTTCCGCGACGGCGACGGCTGGACCTTCTCGTAGCCGCGCGTCCGGCGGTATCGAGTGCGGTGTCCAGACACCGCCGCCGTCACGCGGACAGCGGAGGCGGCAGGCCGACCCGCTCGTCGGCTGCCGTTCGTGGCCCGGGGACGGTCGCGAAGCGAAAGTCGATCGGCGAGCGTCCCGGCTGGACGACCCACGCGTGGCCCGTCTCGCCCGACTGGAGCGCGACCCAGGCTGCCTCGGCGACGTCGGTTGCGTCGAGGAGCGGGAACCCGGCGTCGGTGAGCCGGTCGCGCGCTGCCCCCGCGACCATCGGCGTGTCCGCGAATCCGGGGCAGACCGCGTTGATCGAGAGACCGCGTGCGGCGAGCGCGGGGGCGGCGCTCCGGACGAAGCCGACCACCGCGTGCTTCGTGGCGGCGTAGACGGGGTCGTCGGGAGCCGCGGTCAGCCCCGCGAGCGAGGCGGTACAGACGATGCGTCCCCCTGCGGGCATGACCCGCGCGAGCCGGCGCACGCCGAGGACGACGCCGTCGACGTTGACGCCGATCGCGCGGCGGTAGCCGTCGAGCTCGAGCTCCGCCGGGTCGGGCGGGCCGCCGAGCACGCCCGCGTTCAGACACGCGACGTCGACGGCGCCGACGTCCTCCCATGCCTCGGGATCGGAGACGTCGAAGCCGGTGACGAGGTCGAGTGCCTCGACCTCGATGCCCTCGGCCCGCAACCGGGAGACGAGGGCCGCACCGATCCCCGAAGCACCACCCGTCACGATCGCCCGAGTCGGCGTCGGCGCCGTCACGGCACGAGCACGACCTTCCCCGTCGAACGGCGCTCGGCGATCGTCCGCAGCGCCTCGTCCGCCTCGGCCAGCGGGAAGGTTGCGCCGACGGTCGGCGACAGCCCGCCCTCCGCCCACCGCTCGAGCAGCTCGCCCGCTGCGACGCGCACCACCTCGGGCCGGAGCTTCATCAGGCGGCCGAGGTAGAAGCCGCAGACCGACGAGTTCCGGCCGACGAGGCGGGCGGGATCGACAGGCTGCCACGCGCCGCCGGCGAACCCCACGCCGACGATCGCACCGAGGGGCCGCAGAAGGTCGAGCCCGGCCGCGAAGACGTCGCCGCCGACCTGGTCGAGGATCACGTCGAACGGCTCGAGCGCGGCGATCTCCTCGTACGTGACGGCCTGCACGGCGCCCAGGCCGAGCACGTGGTCGAGCTTCTCCCGCGAGCCGACCGCGCCGACGACCTCGGCGCCGAGCGCCGACGCGATCTGCACGCCGGCGCTGCCGACGCCTCCCGCCGCTGCGGTGACGAGGATGCGCGCGCCGGGCTGCACGACGACCTGCCGCGTCAACGGGAGCCAGGCCGTGAGGTAGGCGAGGAGGAATGCCGCGCCCTGCTCGAACGTGCCGCCGTCGGGCAGGGGGAACAGCCAGTCGTCCTCGACGACTGCCCGCTCCGCGTAGCCGCCGCCGTCCGCGCGGACGAAGCCGATCACCGACCGCCCGTCTGCCGTCACGCCGGCGATCTCCGAGCCCGGGACGTACGGCAGCGGCGGCGGCTGCGGGTACCGCCCCTCACGGATCAGGACGTCGGCGTAGTTGACCCCGGCCGCGCGCACCTCGACGAGCGTCTGCCCGGCGTCTGCGACGGGGTCGGGCACGTCGCGCAGCCCGAGCCGCCGCTCCTCGTCGAGGACGACGGCCCTCATCGCGACGCCCGGAACCGCGTGTGTCGAATCACCACGAGCCGCGCCTTCACCGGCCCGCGAACACCGGTGCGCGCTTCTCGATGAACGCCGCGACGCCCTCCGCGCCGTCGTCGGAGCGAAGACAGCGGACGAAGCCGTCGGCCTCGCGGCGGAGGCCCTCCTCGAGCGGCAGGTCGCGCGTCGTCCTGGCGAGCTCACGGAGCACCGAGACCGCGTGGGGAGACTGCGAGGCGATCCGGCCGGCGATCGCGACGGCGGCGTCCTCGAGCTCGGCGACCGGCACGACCCGTTCGACGAGACCCCACTCATACGCGATCTGCGCGTCGACGAAGTCCCCGGTGAGGTTGAGGAACATCGCGCGGCCGTGTCCGACCAGGCGCGGCAGCCGCTGGGTCCCACCGCCGCCAGGGATCAGGCCGAGCTTGATCTCGGGCTGCCCGAGCGTCGCGTCCTCGCTGCAAACGCGGATGTCGCAGCACATCGCAAGCTCGAGGCCGCCGCCGAGGCAGAAGCCGCGGATGGCGGCGACGAACGGCGTCGCCGCGGCGTCCATCCGGTGGCCGACGCGCTGGATCCCGCGGGCCGATCCGCCTTCGGAGGCGGACGCGCGGAGCGCCGGGAACTCCTTGATGTCCGCGCCGGCGACGAACGCCCGCTCGCCGGCGCCGCGCAGGACGATCGCCCGGACGTCGCCGTCCCCGTCGAGTGCGTCGATCTCCGCCTCGAGCTCGTCGAGCAGCCCGGCGGAGAGCGCGTTCATGGGCGGGTTGTCGATCGTGACGAGCGCCACCGCATCCCGGCGCTCCGTGGAGATGTAGGTGCTCATCCCGCAGGTTCTAGCGGTTCTCGACCGGCGCGGCCGCCGCGAATTGCTCCCGCAGCGCCGTCTTGCGGAACTTGCCGACCGCCGTCTTCGGGATCTCGTCCACGTACTCGAACCGGTCCGGGAGCCAGAACTTCGCGAACGACGGGGCCAGGTGGTCGCGGAGCTCCTCGTCGGTCGCGGTCGCGCCCTCGTTGAGCACGACGACTGCGAGCGGCCGCTCGGACCACTTGTCGTCCGGGATCGCGATCACCGCCGCCTCGGCGACCGCCGGGTGGCCCATGAGCGCGTTCTCGAGCGCGACCGTGGAGATCCACTCGCCGCCCGACTTGACGAGATCCTTGCTCCGGTCCTGGATCTCGACGTAGCCGTCCGAGCCGATCGTGACGATGTCGCCGGTCCTGAACCAGCCGTCCTCCGTCCAGCGGTCGGCGGCGTCCGGGGCCTCGTAGTACGCGGAGGCGACCGACGGGCCACGCACCTCGAGCTCGCCCATGCTCTCCCCGTCCCACGGCACGAAGCCGTCCGCTCCGCGTGCGCGGATCTCGACGAACGGGATCGGCGGTCCCTGCTGCGCGCGCTTGTCGTACATCGCCGCGCCGGAGAGGCCGCGCTCCTGGCCCGGCGCGCCCGAGATCGTCCCGATCGGGCACATCTCGGTCATGCCCCACCCGTGGGTGATGTGGAGGCCGTGGCGCTCGCCGAACGCCTCGATCATCGCCCGCGGCGGAGCCGAGCCTCCGACCGTCATCGTCCGCATCGTCGAGAGGTCCCAGCCTCCGGGGTTCGCGTCGAGGGCCTGGAGGATCCCCAACCAGATCGTCGGGACGCCGGCGCTCACGGTCACCTTCTCCGCCTGGAAGGCGTCCAGCAGGCTCTGCGGGTCGAGGTGGGGGCCGGGAAACACCTGCTTCGCGCCGACGAGGGTGCACGTGAACGGGAAGCACCAAGCGTTCGCGTGGAACATGGGCACGACCGGGAGGACCGTGTCTCCCTCGGTGACGCCGAGCAGCGAGCCGGCGATCAGCGCGTGGATCGCGATCGCGCGGTGCGAGTAGACGACGCCCTTCGGCAGGCCCGTCGTGCCGCTCGTGAAGCACATCGCAGCCGCGAGTCTGCTCGTCGAGGTCGCGATAGGAGAACGCGCCCTCGTCGGCCGACGCGAGGAGCTCCTCGTAGTCGATCGCGCCGTCGGGCGTGTCGCCGGCCCCCACGGCGATCACGTGCTCGAAGCCGACGCGGTCGACGAACTGCGCCGCGAGCGGCCACAGCACCTTGTCGACGACGAGGACGCGGTCGCCGGCGTGCGACGCGATGTACGTGTTGTCGTCGGGATGGAGCCTGAGGTTGAGCGTGTGCGTGACGAACCCGCCGACCGGCGCACCGACGTACGTCTCGAGGTGCTCGTGATGGTTCCACATCAGCGTGCCGACCCGGTCGCCGTCGGCGAGGCCGAGGCCGCGCAGCGCGACCGCCAGCCGCTTGGTGCGCGAGACGACGTCGGCGTAGGTGGTGCGGTGCCAGCTCCTGTCGGGGAGGCGCGAGACGATCTCGCGGTCGCCGTAGAGCTCGTCGGCGCGGCGCAGGATCGCCGGGACGTTGAGCTGGTAGTCCATCATCAGTCCCTGCACAGAAATCTCCTTCCGCGAACTGAAGGCGCCCGCTTCGCGGTCGCGTTTCTCATGCTGTGTCGAGGAGGTGGCTCGCGACCTCGCCGCGCAGCTGCGCCGAGGACGCCTCCCAGGTCTGGATCGCGAGCGCGCGCTTGTAGAGCCGGTGCAGCACGTGCTCCCACGTGAAGCCGATGCCTCCGTGCACCTGGATGGCGCGCTCGCAGGCGAGCACGGCTGCGTCCGCGGCGTCCGCCTTCGCCGCGGCCGCGGCGACGGGCGCGTCGGGCTCGTCGTGCGCCACGCACCACGCCGCCCACCAGGCGAGGGAGCGGGCGAGCTCGATCTCGGCCAGGGAGCTCGAGAGCGGGTGCGCGACGGCCTGGTAGGAGCCGATCCTCCGCCCGAACTGCTCGCGGTCGGAGACGTATCCGACGCTGAGCTCGAGCGCGCGGCCGGCGACCCCGACCGCCTCGAGGGCCAGGATCGCGAGCGATCGCGTCCGCAAGGACGGCAGCACGTCGGACCCGCAGAGCGCGCGGCCCGCCTCGCCGCCGGAGACGACGCCGAGCGGCCGGCTCTCGTCGCTCGTCGCGAGGATCTCGCGCTCGGCGCCCTCGAGCTCCCAGATCGTGTCGCCACCGACCACGGCGACGTGCGTCGCGGTGTCGAGGTCGGGCACGAGCGGTCCGAGCGCGAGCGTCCAGCTCCGCTCGCCCGCGGCGACGGCTGCCTGGTCGTCTGCGGGCAGGTACGGGAGCAGACAGGACGTCGACCAGAGCGGGGCGTGGAGCAGCGCACGGCCGGCCTCCTCGTGCAGCACCGCCTCCTCGACGAACGTGAGCCCCGCGCCCCCGTGCTCCTCGGAGACGGCGGCGCCCGTCCAGCCGAGCTCCGCGAGCTGCTGCCACGTCGGCTCCGGCGTTCGCCTCGAGGAACCCGCGCGCCTGGTCGCGAAGCTCGTCCTGCAACGGCGTGAAGGAGAGGTCCATCAGCGGGACCTCGGCAGGCCGAGCACGCGCTCGGCGAGGATGTTGCGGAGAATCTCGGATGTGCCGGCCTCGATCGTGTTGCCGCGGCTCCGAAGCTGCTGGAGCGTCCAGTGCCCCCCGTACGGCGCATTCGGCGGCATGAGCTGCGCGTCCGGGCCGAGCAGCTCGAGCGCGAGCTTCGTCACCCGCTGGTTGGCCTCCGACCACTGCAGCTTGAGGATCGACCCCTCGGGCCCGGGGACACCGGTGCGCTCGAGCGCGGACAGCGAGCGGTACGCGGTCACGCGCAGGGCCTGGAAGTGGATCCACTCGCGCGCGATCGCCTCGCGCTGGGTCTGGGTCGCGCCGCGGTCAGCGGCGAGCGCGAGGAGCTTGCGGACCTGCACCTCGAGCCGCGCCACGAGCGCGAACCCGAGCGTCCCGCGCTCGTGCAGGAGTGTCGTCATCGCCACGTCCCATCCGCCGCCGACGTCCCCGATCACGTTGTCGAGCGGGCACCTCGACGCCGCTCAGGAAGATCTCGTTGAACTCCGCCTCACCCGTGATCTGCCGGAGCGGGCGCACCTCGACCCCCGGGGCGTGCATGTCGACGATCAGGTAGGTGAGCCCCGCATGTCGCTCCGACGCGGGATCGGAGCGGGCGAGGAGGATGCAGAAGTCGGCGATGTGCGCGTACGACGACCAGACCTTCTGGCCGTCGAGCACGAACCGGTCGCCTTCGAGCCGGGCCGACGTGCGGACGCCGGCGAGGTCCGACCCCGCGCCCGGCTCCGAGAAGCCCTGGCACCAGATCTCCTCGGCCGCGAGGAGCGGCTGCAGGTAACGGGCCTTCTGCGCCTCGGTGCCCCGGGAGATGATCGTCGGCCCCGCCATGCCGAGGCCGATCACGCCGACGTGCGGCGGGGCCTCGGCGCGGGCCTCCTCCTCGAGGTAGATCGCCTGGAAGCGGGGTGACAGGCCGCGCCCGCCGTACTCCTCCGGCCACGAGATGCCGATCCAGCCGCCGTCGTACAGCGCCCGGCTCCACGCACGCACCTCGGGTCCGTCGAAGCGCGCCTCGCCGCCGCGATGCCCGCGGAGCTCCTCCGGCAGGTTCGCCGTCGAGCCAGGCGGCGACCTCGTCCCGAAAGCCCGCCTCGTCGGGCGTGTCACGAAAGTCCATGACGCGATGCTAAAGCGTTCGGGGAGCGCTTTCACGGGGTGGGCGTAACGACCCCGCAACATGGCCCCGTGGGGCCGCGGTCTACCATCGGGCGACGGGCGCGCCGCCCGCCGGCCGCTCGCGTCCGACGTCGACACGAGGAGCACACATGTCCACACCGGAAAGCGAGCCCACGATCCCGGCGTCCCCGACGCCGCCCGAGCAACCCGCCGCGCGCGACAGCGGCCAGCCGCGTGCGCTCCTCGAGGAGGCGCTCGTCGAGGTCAAGCGCGTGATCGCCGGGCAGGACGAGATGCTCGAGCGCGTGCTCGTCTGCCTCGTCGCCGGCGGCCACCTCCTGATCGAGGGCGTGCCCGGCCTCGCGAAGACGCTGACGATCAAGACGACCGCGGCCGTGCTCGGCGGCTCGTTCCGGCGGATCCAGTTCACGCCCGACCTCGTCCCGTCCGACCTCGTCGGGACGCGGGTGTACCGCCCCGGCCAGGGGACGTTCGAGACCGACCTCGGCCCGGTCTTCTGCAACTTCCTGCTCGCCGACGAGATCAACCGCGCGCCGGCGAAGGTGCAGTCGGCGCTGCTCGAGGTGATGCAGGAGCACCAGGTGACGATCGGCCACGACACGCACGTCGTCCCGTCGCCGTTCCTCGTGATGGCGACGCAGAACCCGATCGAGTCGGAGGGGACGTACCCGCTTCCCGAGGCGCAGGTCGACCGCTTCATGCTCAAGGTGCTCGTCGGGTACCCCGAGCGGGACGAGGAGCTCACGGTCGTCCACCGATCCCTCGAGGATCCCGTCGAGGTGCGCCAGATCGTCCCGCTTGCCGAGCTCGCCGAGCTGCAGAAGGCCGTGAAGGACATCTACGTCGACCCCGGCCTCGTCAGCTACGCGGTCAGCCTCGCTGCGGCGACCCGCGAGCCGGCGGCGTTCGGGCTCGAGGGCGATCGCCGAGCTCGTCGCGTACGGCGCCAGCCCGCGCGGCCCGATCGCGCTCGTCCAGAGCCGCGCGCGCGCTCGCGCTCGTCCACGGCCGCGACTACGTGATCCCCTCCGACCTCCGCTCGCTCGTCAAGGACGCATTCCGGCACCGCCTCGTCCTGACCTACCAGGCGCTGGCGGAGGAGCGAAGCGCCGACGACGTGCTCGACGCCGTGATCGCCGCCGTCCCGCAGCCGCGGCTCGAGCTCGGGCGGCCCGCCGCGGCGTGATCCGCGTCCTCAAGGCACTCGGCGCGGAGCCGACGCCCGCCCGTCCCGGCCCGGGGCCGGTCTCCGAAGAGCCTGCTCAAGGCGCTCGAGCTCACGGTCGCGCGCCGGGTCGACGGGCTGCTCGCCGGCGACCATCGCTCGGCGCTGCTCGGTCGCGGCACCGAGCTCGCGCAGGTGCGTCCGTACGTCCCGGGCGACGACGTCCGGCTGATCGACTGGAACGTGACCGCGCGGACGACCGAGCCGCACGTGCGCGTCCACCTCGCCGAGCGCGTGCTCGTGACGTGGATCGTGCTCGACCTGTCGCCCTCGATGACGTTCGGGACGGCGACGCGCCGCAAGGCAGACGTCGCCCTCGGCGTGACGCTCGCCGTCGGCCACGCGGCCACGATCCGCGGCAACCGGGTCGGGCTCGTCGGCTTCGGCGGCGCCTCGGAACGGGTGCTTCCGCCGACCCAGGGGCGGGCGGGGCTGGTCGGTCTGCTCCTCGCGCTGCGAGACGGGCACGAGCCGGACGGCACGGCGGGCATGCCGCTCGCGCAGGCGCTGACGCGCGTCGCCGGTGCGGCGCGCCAGCGTGCGCTCGTGGTCGTCGTCTCCGACTTCCGCGGGCCGCGAGACTGGCGCAGGGCGCTGCTCCGGCTGGCGGGGCGTCACCAGGTCGCCGCGATCGAGATCCGCGACCCGCGCGAGCAGGCGCTCGAGCCGGTCGGCACCGTCTGGCTCGTCGACCCGGAGAGCGGCCACGAGCTGCAGGTCGACACGAACGACGGGGCGCTGCGTGCCCGGTTCGCCGAGGCGGCCGGCGCCGAGCGGGCCGTGGTCGCGCGCGACCTCGCGAGCGCGGGCGTCGCGCACGCGGTGCTCTCGACCGACGGTGACTGGCTGCGGGAGCTCGCCCTCTTCCTGCGGAGGCACCGCCGGTGACGTTCGCGTGGCCGATCGCGCTCGCCGGCCTCGTGGCGATCCCGGCGCTGGTGGTGCTCTACGTGCTCGCGGCACGCAGGCGCCGGCGCGACGCCGGGCGGTTCGCAAACCCGGCGCTCGTCCCCAACCTCGTGCCGGCGTCTCCGGGCTGGCGGCGGCACGTCGCGCCGGTGCTCGCCCTCGCCGCGCTCGCGCTGCTCATCGTCGGCGTCGCCCGGCCTCATGTCGTCCGCAACGTGACGCGTCAGGACGCCACCATCGTCCTCGCGATCGACACGTCCCGATCGATGGCCGCCCAGGACGTCCAGCCCTCGCGCTTCGAGGCCGCCAAGCGCGCCGCTCTTGCGTTCCTCGACGAGGTTCCCGACAACTACAGCGTGGGGATCGTCTCGTTCTCGACCTCGGCCGACCCGGTCCTGCCCCCGACGATCGATCGTGAGGCGGCCAGGACGGCGCTCACCGAGCTCCGTCTCGGCTCCGGGACGGCGCTCGGCAATGCGATCACGCGCTCGGTCGACCTCGCCCTCGACCGGCGCCAGGGGCAACAGCAGCCCTCGCAGCCGTCGACGGGCGAGCGCGCGCCGGCCGCCGTGCTTCTCCTCTCCGACGGGGCGCAGACCGCGGGCGACATCCGCCCGCTGCCGGCCGCACAACGCGCCCGCCGGCTCGGGGTGCCGGTTTCGACCGTCGCCCTCGGCACGGGAAACGCCGTCGTCGAGGTGCCACGGCCGGGCGGTCTCAAGGAGCGCGTCGTCGTCGCGCCCGACATCCCGACGCTGCGCACCATCGCGGGCACGACCGGCGGCACGTTCTCCGCGGCGCCCAGCGCCGCGCGTCTCGAGTCGGTCTACCGTGAGCTCGGCACGCGACTCGCACGCGACCGCAAGCCGGTCGAGGTCACCTCGGCGTTCGCCGCGGGAGGTGCGGTGCTGATGCTCATCGGCGGCACGCTCTCCTCGCTCTGGTTCCGGAGAGTCCTGTGAGGCTGCGGCTGACGCTGGTCACGCTCGCGCTCACGGCCGTCGGCCTTGGCGGGGCGGGCACGGCCGCCGCTGCGGACGAGTGCAAGGGGCTGCAGACCTGCCTGCCGGTTCCCGGCCCGTGGGTGGGGATCCCCGCTCCCGCGAGGGGCGGCGCGTCCACCGCCGTGTGGGAGATGCGCTGCCCGCTGCGCGGCTACATCGTGGCCGGAGTGGACGCGCGGGTCTCGGACCGGGCGATCGACGTCAGCATCCGCGGCGAGAACGGCGCCCCTGTGTCACCGGGCGTGACGACGGGCCAGGCGGTCGTGTTCACGGCGGTCTACGCGGGCGGCGCGCCGCGCCCGACGACGTTCCAGCCGTTCATCGGCTGCATCCCGACCTCGGGGGGCGGTGGGCGGGGCGAGACCGCGTACCGGCGGCCCGCCGCGTTCGTGCCGGTCAAGGCAATCGACAGGCGGGTCCAGCGCAAGCGTCTCGTCCCCGGCGCCTCGGTGCGCGTCGTCGGAGGGTGCCCCGCCGGAACGCGGCTTCTGGGCGCGAGCAGCGCCTACGCCTTCCGGACGGCCGCCGAGCCGGGACTCACCCTGCTGCGCGCCGTGACCGTCCGCCGTGTCGTCTCGGGAAGGCGGGTGGTGGCGGTGGCGTCGCTCGCGCCCACCGTGCCGCAGAGCGTCGCGGTCGAGTTCCAGCTCCACAGTCTCTGCTCGCGGGGGACGCGATGAGCTTCGAGGCACCGGCGCTCCTGGTCACCCTGCTCCTCGTCCCGCTGGCCGCCGTCGCGTACTGGCTTCTGCAGCGACGTCCGCCGCGCTATGCGGTGCGCTTCACGAACCTCGAGGTCCTCGCCGGCGTCGCAGGGCGTCGCGGCGCCTGGCGCCGGCACGTCCCGGCCGCGCTCATGCTCGCAGCCCTCGCGTCGCTGTGCGTCGCCTTCGCCCGGCCGACGGTGACGGTCAAGGCGCCGAACGAGCGTGCGAGCGTCGTCCTGGTCGTCGACACGTCGGGGTCGATGCGGGCGACCGACGTCAAGCCGACCCGCCTCGCCGCGGCGAAGCACGCGATGCAGTCCTTCCTCGACCACGCGCCGTCGACGCTCCGCGTCGGCATCGTCTCGTTCTCGGACGAGGCGCAGGTCGTCGTGCCGCCGACGGTCGACCGCAGGCAGCTCGGCCAGGGGATCGAGGTGCTCGGCCCGGGGTTCGGAACGGCGCTCGGTGACGGGATCGCGCGCGCCGTCGAGCTCGCCCGCGCTGCCACCGGGCGGCCCGGAGAGGCCGGCGGCAACGCCCAGGCTCCGTTGAAGGACGAGAAGGGGCGGTCGCTCGCATCGATCCTCCTGCTGTCCGACGGCGCGCAGACCCGCGGTGTGCTGAGCCCGGGGCAGGGTGCGGAGCGCGCGCAGTCGGCCGGCATCCCCGTGTACACGATCGCCCTCGGCACCGACGGGGGCACGATCCTCGCCGGCCCGCCGGGCCAGGAGCAGGTGATCCCGGTGCCGCCCGATCGCGAGACGCTCGGCGCGATCGCCGAGTACACGGGTGCCGAGTCGTTCGACGCCGAGAGCGCGGGCGCGCTCGAGAAGGTCTACGCCGGCCTCGGCTCCCGTGTCGGCCGTCAGGACCGCCCGCGCGAGGTGACGGCGGCGTTCGTCGCCGCCGGCGCGCTCCTCCTCGCCGGCGCCGCGGGCCTCGCGCTCGTCGGCGCACCCCGGCTGCCGTAGCCCGGCCGGCATCGCCCGGACCCCGGCGCGCGCGGCGTGCGGCGTGCGGCCCTCGGGCGACCCCACTAGGATCCCCGCTCAATGCTGCTCTCGGTGCGGGACGTCACGCTGCGGTTCGGCGGCATCGTGGCGCTTGACGGGGTCTCCTTCGACGTGGATCGCGGTGTCGTCGCCGGCCTGATCGGCCCGAACGGCGCCGGAAAGACCACGGTGTTCAACGTGATCACACGGCTCTACACCCCCGACTCCGGGGAGGTCGAGCTCGACGGCACGACCCTCCTGCGGACGCCGCCCCACGGGATCGTCCGGCGCGGGATCGCCCGGACCTTCCAGAACATCAACCTCTTCAGCTCGATGAGCGTGCTCGAGAACGTCCTCGTGGGCGGCCATTCGCTCGGCCGGCGGGTGGGCGAGCGCGAGGCGCTCGAGGCGCTCGACGTCGTCGGCCTGGTGGACCGCGCGCACCTGCCCGCGGCGGCGCTTCCCTACGGCACGCAGAAGCGGGTGGAGATCGCACGTGCCCTGGCGGCCGAGCCCACGTTCCTGCTGCTCGACGAGCCCGCCGGCGGCCTCAACCACGAGGAGGTCGAGGAGCTCGGCGACTTCATCGTGCGGCTGCGCGACGAGCGGGCGCTCACCATCCTGCTCGTCGAGCACCACATGAGCCTCGTGATGCGGGTGTCCGACCACGTCAACGTGCTGAGCTTCGGACGCAAGATCGCCTCCGGGCCACCGGCCGAGGTGCAGGCGGACCCGGCGGTGATCGAGGCCTATCTGGGGGTGGACGAATGAGCGCCCTCCTCGCCCTCGAGGACGTCGAGGCGCGCTACGGGCCCGTCCAGGCGCTCCACGGCATCTCGCTCGAGGTGCCGGAAGGCGAGGTCGTCGCCGTGCTCGGCGCGAACGGCGCGGGCAAGACGACCACGCTCCGTGCCGTGTCGGGCACCGTCCGGCGCAGCGGGCGGATCGACTTCGACGGGAAGGCGTTGCGCGGCGGGCCCGAGGCCGTCGCACGCGCCGGGATCGCGCACGTCCCCGAGGGGCGGGGCACGTTCACCGAGCTGACGGTGACGGAGAACCTCAAGCTCGGTGCCTACACCCGCCGCGAGCGGAGCCTTCGCGCGGACATCGACCGCGTGTCGCAGTGGTTCCCGTGGATCCCGGACCGGGCCCACCAGCCTGCGGGCACCCTGTCCGGCGGGGAGCAGCAGATGCTCGCGGTGGCCCGCGCGCTGATGGCGCGGCCGCGGCTCTTGATGCTCGACGAGCCGTCGCTCGGGCTCGCGCCGATGATCGTGCGCGAGATCTTCCGGATCGTGCGCGAGCTGAACGAGAAGGACGGGCTGACGGTCCTCGTCGTCGAGCAGGACGCGCGGATCGCGCTCCAGAGCGCGTCCCGTGCCTACGTCCTCGAGGTCGGGCGCGTCGCCGTCGCGGGAACCAGCGACGAGCTTCGCGAGAACGAGTCGGTGCGTCGGAGCTACCTGGGCTACTGATGGCCGACTTCTGGCAGCAGGTCGTCGCGGGGCTCGCGTCGGGATCGATCTACGCGTCGCTCGCTCTCGCGCTGGTGCTCATCCACCGCGCGACGGGCGTGATCAACTTCGCGCAGGGCGAGATGGCGACGTTCTCGACGTACATCGCATGGACGTTGACGACGAACCACGGGTGGAGCTACTGGCCCGCGTTCGCGATCACGCTCGTCGCCTCGTTCGCCGGCGGGGTCGCGATCCACCAGGGGATCATCCGGCCGAACGACAAGGGCTCGGTGCTCCGCGTCGTGATCGTCACGATCGGCCTCCTGCTCGCGCTGAACGGCCTCGTGACCCTGATCTGGTCGGGCGAGGTGCGGGCGATGCAGAGCCCGTTCCCGACGCGCACGATCGACATCGCCGGCGTCGCGGTGTCGATCCAGGACATCGGGACGATCGCCGTCGTCTCGGCGACCGTGGTCGTGCTCTGGCTCCTGTTCCAGTACACGAAGATCGGGCTCGCGATGCGGGCCGCGGCGGTCAACCCCGCCGAGGCCCGGCTCGTCGGCGTCCGGGTGACGTGGATGCTGTCGCTCGGATGGGGGCTCGCAGCCGTGCTCGGGGCGATCTCCGGGATGCTGGCGGCGCCGAGCCTCTTCCTCGACCCCAACCTGATGGCCGCCCTCCTGATCTACGCGTTCGCGGCGGCGGTGCTCGGCGGGATCGACTCGCCGCTCGGCGCCGTCGTCGGAGGGCTCACGCTCGGGGTCGGCCTCAACCTGATCGGGACGTACGTCGACTTCGTCGGCGCCGACCTGCGGCTCCCGGCCGCACTGGCCGTGATCCTCGTCGTGCTGCTCGTCAAGCCGTCGGGGATCTTCGGCAAGAGCGAGGTGAAGCGCGTATGAGGCGGACCCGCACACTCGCTCCGGTCGCCGCGTTCGCCGCCCTCGCGGTGGTGGTCTTCGTGCTGCCGTCGTTCATCTCCGCGTTCCGCGCGCAGCGAGCTCGCCTACGTGGCGATCTACCTGATCGCGCTGATCGGCCTCAACATCCTCACCGGCTACACGGGCCAGATCTCGCTGGGTCACGGGGCGTTCATGGCGATCGGCGGCTACACGACCGCGATCCTGATCGCCGACCACGGCGTCAAGGACGTCTGGACGATCCCGGTCGCGGCGGTCGTGACGGGCGTGCTCGGGTTCCTGTTCGGGATCCCGGCGCTGCGGCTCTCGGGCCTCTACCTCGCTCTCGCCACCTTCGCGATCGCGGTGTCGATGCCGGCCGTGATCAAGCGCTTCGAGGGGTTCACGGGCGGCGGCGGCGGGATCAACCTGTTCGGGCTGCCGGACCTCACCGCGTCGCTCGAGCCGGTGCACGTGCTCGGCCGAGACCTCACCTTCAACGACTGGCTCTACTACCTGTGCTGGACGATCGCGCTCGTCGGGTACGTGGTCGCGTGGCTCATGCTGCGCGGGCGCACCGGGCGGGCGCTCCGGGCGGTGCGGGACAGCGAGACCGCAGCGCAGTCGTCGGGCGTCAGCCTCCCCACGTACAAGACGCTCGCCTTCGGGGTCAGCGCGGCCTACGCCGGCGTCGCCGGATCCCTGTTCGCCATCGCGACGACGTTCGTCAATCCCGACACGTTCCCGATCGCGCTGTCGATCCTGCTCCTCGTCGGCGTCGTCGTCGGAGGGCTCGGGTCGCTCGTCGGGCTCATCGCGGGCGCCGTCTTCATCCAGTTCCTGCCGATCTGGTCACAGCAGGTCTCGAAGTCCCCCGGTGCGCCGGCCGTCGTCTCGGGTGTCGTCCTGATCGCGCTCATGTTCGTGCTGCCGATGGGCGTCGCGGGCCTGGTCGCGCGGCTCCGAACCCTCACAAAGCGCTGACAAGGCGCGGCTACCATCGGCCGCGATCCCGACCGCAAGGAGCCACCGCCCGATGAGAAGGAAGATCGCGTTCGCGCTGACGGCGCTCGTCCTCACGCTCGCCACCGGCGTGACCGCCGCCCTTGCCGGCCCGACCCGCTCGTCGGCCGACCCGGGCGTGACCCCGACGTCGATCCTCCTCGGCACGACCTCGCCGCTGTCGGGCGCCGCCTCCGCGTACGCCTCGGTGGCACGCGGCGCGGATGCGTACTTCAAGTACGTCAACGCGCGGGGCGGCGTGAACGGGCGGAAGATCGTCGACACGATCGTCGACGACGCCTACAACCCTGCGCAGACCGTCCAGGCGACGCGCCGGCTCGTCGAGCAGGACAAGGTCTTCGCGGTCTTCAACGGGCTCGGCACCGAGCAGAACCTCGCCGTGCGCGACTACCTGAACGCGCAGAAGGTGCCGCAGCTCTTCGCCGCGTCGGGCGCGACGGTCTTCGGCACCGAGGCGGGCAAGTACCCCTACACGATCGGGCTCCAGCCGAGCTACCAGGCCGAGGGCTGGGTGCTCGGCAAGTACCTCGCGCGGACGCAGGGCGCGGCGAAGGTCGCCGTGCTGTTCCAGAACGACGACTACGGCAAGGACCTCCTGAACGGGCTCAAGAAGGGCATCGAGCGCTCGCGCGTCCGGATCGCGGCGGCGCAGCCGTACGAGGTCACCGCCAGCGACGTCCAGTCCCAGGTCGCGAAGCTGCGCTCGTCGGGTGCGAACGTCTTCGCGGTGTTCGCCACGCCGAAGTTCGCGATCCAGGCGTACGTCTACGCGAGCAAGCTCGGGTGGAAGCCGAAGCTGTCGCTCACGAACGCCGTCTCGTCCGCCTCGAACATCATGCAGCTCGCCTCCGAGGGCGGCACCAACAAGGTCGTCGAGGGGTCGGTCTCGATCGTCTTCCTCAAGGACCCGACCGACCCGAAGTGGCGGAGCGACGCCGCGATGAAGCTCTACCGCACGATCATGAAGCGCTACGCGCCCGGCGCGAACGCGAACGACGTCTACCACGTCTACGGCATGGCGGCCGCGTGGACGGCCGTCGAGGCGATCCGCAAGGTCGGCAAGGACCTGACACGCGACGCCCTCGTCAAGGTCGTCGGCAACATGAACCTGTCCGGCAACCCGTTCCTCCTGCCCGGCATCGCGCTCAAGACGAGCCCGGGCGACCATTTCCCGATCGAGCAGATGGTCCTCCAGCGCTGGCACAAGGGCAGCTGGAAGAGCTTCGGCGGGATCTGGGGTTACCGCACGGGCTAGCGCGGGACCGTCAGCCGTCGACCCGCGGCGCCTCCGTCGGTGCAGGGACGAGCGTCCGGGCGAGGTCGCGCAGAAGCGGCGCGTCGGCGCCGGAGAGCTCGACGATCTTCCGGTCGGACCGCTGGACGCCCGGCGGGAGCGCGGGCTCGAACACGGCCGGCGGAATCGGGCCGCCCCGATCGCGTATGCTCTCCGCTCCGGTGCGAGGAGACCGCCCGGCGACAACTCACCGCCGATGGAACACCCCGTCTCCGATCTCCTCACCGCGCCCCTGGACGACCTCATGGCCGAGGCACGGCGGCTCCGCGCCCGGGGCACCGGCACGCTGGTCACGTATTCGCCGAAGGTCTTCGTCCCGTTGACGACGCTCTGCCGCGATGTCTGCGGCTACTGCACGTTCGCCCGTCCGCCGCGGCGCGGCGAGCGCGCGTACCTGAGCGAGGACGAGGTGCTCGCGATCGCCCGGGCGGGGGCCGATGCAGGCTGCACCGAGGCGCTCTTCACGCTCGGCGACCGTCCCGAGGCGCGCTACCGGGTCGCGCGCGAGGAGCTCGCCGCGCTCGGCTGCGAGACGACGCTCGGGTACCTCGCCCGCTGTGCGCGCCGGGTGCTCGACGAGACGGGCCTGCTTCCCCATCTCAACCCCGGCGTCATGAGCCGGGACGAGCTCGCCGCGCTTCGCCCCGTCGCCGCCTCGATGGGGATCATGCTCGAGACGACCGCGAAGCGGCTCGCGGCGCGGGGCGGCCCGCACTGGGCGTCGCCGGACAAGGATCCTGCGCGCCGGCTCGAGACGATGCAGCTCGCGGGCTGAGCTCTCGATCCCGTTCACGAGCGGGATCCTCGTCGGGATCGGCGAGACGCGCGAGGAGCGCATCGACGCGCTGCTCGCGCTCCGGTCGCTCGCCTCCGAGCACGGGCACCTCCGCGAGGTGATCGTCCAGAACTTCCGCGCCAAGCCCGGGACGCGGATGGCCGAGCACCCGGACGCGCCGATGGAGGAGCATCTCTGGTCGATCGCCGTCGCCCGGATCGTCCTCGGTCCCGACGTGCACGTGCAGGCGCCGCCCAACCTCGCCTACGACGACTTCCCGCTCCTGCTCGACGCCGGGATCGACGACTGGGGCGGCGTCTCGCCGGTGACCGTCGACCACGTCAACCCCGAGGCGCCGTGGCCCGCGGTCGAGCGGCTGCGCGAGGCGTGCCGCTCGCGCGGGCTCGAGCTCGCCCCGCGGCTGCCGCTGTACCCCGAGCACGTCGCCGAGCTCGACCGCTGGGCCGACCCGGCCGTCGCGCCCGCGATCCGGCGCGCCGCGGACGCGCACGGGCTCGCGCGCGAGGACCGCTGGGCGCCGGGTGAGCCCGTGTCGGTGCCGTTCGTCGTCGGCCGAGACCCGGCGCCGCTCGGGCTCGTGGGCGAGGAGCTCGGGGAGGACGAGCTCGTCCGGCTCTTTGCTGCCGCGCGGCCGCGAGCGCGAGCGCGTCCTCGCGGCGGCGGACGCGCTCCGCCGCGACGTGTGCGGCGACGACGTCACGTACGTCGTCACGCGGAACATCCAGTACACGAACGTCTGCTACTTCCGCTGCGGGTTCTGCGCCTTCTCGAAGGGCAAGCTCGCCGAGAACCTGCGTGGGCCGGCCTACCTCGTCCCCGAGGAGGAGATCGTCCGCCGTGTCCGCGAGGCGTGGGAGCGCGGCGCGACCGAGGTCTGCCTGCAGGGGGGCATCCACCCGTCGTTCACCGGCGACTACTACGCGGATGTGGTGTCGGCGATCAAGGCGGCGGCGCCGGGGATCCACGTGCACGCCTTCTCGGCGCTCGAGGTCTGGCAGGGGGCGGCGACGCTCGGCCTCGACCTCGAGACCTACCTCGCGCGGCTCCGCGACCTCGGTCTCGGCTCGCTCCCCGGCACCGCGGCCGAGATCCTCGACGACGAGGTGCGGGCGGTCATCTGCCCGGACAAGGTGACGACCGGCCAGTGGCTCGAGGTGCACTGCGCCGCGCATCGCGTCGGGCTGCGCTCCAACGTGACGATCATGTTCGGGCACGTCGAGCGGCCCGTGCACTGGGCGAGGCACCTGCTCCGTGCCCGCGAGCAGCAGGCGCGCTCCGGCGGCTTCACGGAGCTCGTGCCGCTGCCGTTCGTGCCGATGGAGGCGCCGATCTACCTGAAGGGCATGCGCGCGGCGCGGCCCGACCTTCGGTGAGGCGATGCTTCTGCACGCGGTCGCCCGGCTCGCTCTCCACCCCCTGATCACGAACGTGCAGGCGAGCTGGGTGAAGCTCGGGCCCGGAGGGCGTCCGCCAGGCACTCGCCGCCGGTGTGAACGACCTCGGCGGCACGCTCATGAACGAGTCGATCTCGCGCGCCGCGGGCTCCGAGTGGGGGCAGGAGCTGCCGCCCGAGGCAATGGAGGAGCTGATCCGCTCGGCGGGCCGTGTGCCGCGCCAGCGGACGACGACCTACGGGACGCCTGCGGCCGAGCAGGTACGACGCTCGTTCGGCGCGGCGCCGCTCGCGGAGCCGCGCAATCCGCCGGTTCGCGACGCCGCCCTGCGGCGTCCGGCGAAGCTCTTGCGGCCCGCCTCCCTGACGGCCGCCCGCGGATGACCGACTGGCTCGCCTGACACGCAGCTTCTTGCCTCTTCACGTTCCTGCGCCGACGTCGGGCCCGGGCTCTGGGGCAGCGGCGGCGCCGCCGAATCGCGTCGACGGCAAGGCCCGGAACGCGAACGGCGATGCGCGGAAGCCCGGTGCGCGCATGATCGAGCGCCTCGTGGAGGCCCTGCGTCGCGGCGTCGCCGTGGAGGCCCTCCCCGTGGCCGACGAGGAGGTGTTCGGGCTCGTACGCCCCGAGCGCGTCGCGCGGGGGCGAGAGCCGCAGGAGGAGATGCACGCCGGCGAGTTGTCCCGGAGGCGCGAAGAACCGGTTCGTGCCGATCGCCTCGGCGACGACGAGCGTCCGCCGGTCGGGCCACCAGAGCGCGACCTCCCGCCAGCGCTTCGTGGACCTGACGGGAATCACGGCGAACGGGCTGTACCGGGGATCGCGCTCGGGACCGTCAGGTGCGGGATGCCGAGCGTCCGCGGCGATCTCGGCGCAGTCGCGGTTGTGGCGGTCGAGGAGCTGGAGGACTGCCGCAGGCTCGCCGAGCGCGTGCGCCCGCTCGAGCGCCGCCTGGTGCCGGACCGGATCGACGAGCCACCAACGCCCGTCGCTCGCGAGCGCGTGCGACGTGCGGGTCGCCGGCTCGTCGACGATCCACGAGAACCCGTGGGGGCCTCGTTCGTCGCAGAAGCGGATCTCCATGCCGCGAGCGTACGTGTCGAGCGAGGCGATCCGCGGGCGTGTCGGGCGAGCGCTCGATGCGAGCGCGTCCTCGCCCGCCGTTCGGCGCCGGTCCCAGCACCCCAAACACCCCAGGGGCCCCCGGTCCCTGGTGTCACGCTATCGCGAAACCGGTGACGGCTCTGTGCCGAGTTCGTGCCGAGATACGCGCGGTCGCTCGGCGAGAACGGGCGCGTCGGCCTTGGGCCTATCTCGGTGCGCCGGTGTTGCCAACGTTCTCCCGAGAGGCATCCGTAGTTCGCCGCCCACGCCGTCGGTCGAGTCCCCGATGCCGCGCACGACCGGCGATGACGACCGTCGGAGCATGCGGAAATGGCTCCTCCGTGGCGCCGTCGGGGTCGTCGCGCTCTTGGTGATCGCCCAGGTCGTGCCGTACGGCAGCGACCACTCGAACCCGACCGTCACGCGAGAGGTGCGATGGGACTCGGCGCGCACGCGCGAGCTCGCGGCAGGAGCCTGCTTCGACTGCCACTCGAACCTGACCGACTGGAAGTGGTACACGAACATCGCGCCGATCTCCTGGCTCGTCTACGCCGACGTGAAGGGCGGCCGCGAGCACCTCAACTTCTCCGAGTGGGACAGGCCCCAGGGGGAGGTCGGCGACATCGTGGAGGCGGTGCGGGACGGGTCGATGCCGCCGCTCCAGTACAAGCCGCTCCACTCGGGGGCGCGGCTGTCGGACGCGGAGCGTGCCGAGCTGGCCCGCGGACTGGAGAAGACCCTCGCGGCCGATCCGCCCGTCGCGGGCGGCGGCTAGCGGCGCGTCCGGGCGCGTCGCGGGAGGCTCGCCGGATCCGGCCCGGACGCGAGTGCATCCCGCGCGTCGCCCAGCGTGAAGCGGCCCGCGAGGAGCGCGCTGCCGGCGACCGCAGCCTCGCAGCCGAGGTCCCGCAGCGCGAGGAGATCGAGGATCGAGGAGATCCCGCCGGCGGCGACGACCGGCAAGCCCGACGGGAAGCACCTGGGCGAGGAGGTCGAGGTCGGGCCCTGCGAGCGAGCCGTCACGCGACGTCGCGGTCACCAGCAGCCGCGCGACCCCCGCGTCGGCGCATCGACGGGCGAGCTCCGGGGCCGTGAGCGCCGACGAGCGCGTCCAGCCCTCGACGGCGACCCGCCCGTCCTGGACGTCCACTGCGACGACCAGTGCGGATCCGACGCGCGCGACCGCGGCCGCGACGAACCCGGGCGACAGCGCCGCGGTCCCGACCATCACGCGTTCCGCGCCCGCCGCGAGCGCGGCCTCGAGCGCCTCGATCGTGCGGTACCCGCCTCCGACCTGGAGCGGCAGCCCACCTGCCGCGGCGACGGCGGCCACGAGGTCGAGGGAGGGAGAGCCCGAGAACGCGCCGTCGAGATCGACGAGGTGGAGCCGGGCCGCCCCCTCGGCGGCGAACCGCCTCGCAAGCTCGACCGGATCGCCCCCCTCCAGCGTGACCCGGTCGCGCCGCCCTTCCGCCAGGCGCACGGCACGACCGTCGAGCACGTCGACGGCGGGGATGACCTCCATGTCGTTGCGTGTTAGCACGTTAGCATGATAACATGGATCGAATGGCACGCATGCCGATCGACCAGCCGATGGCTGACGAGGTTCCCGGGCTCGCCGCGTTGGCCGACGCGGTCACGACGTTGCGCACCCCCGACGAGGTCACACGCTTTCTCCGCGATCTGTGCACGCTCCCCGAGCTCGAGGCGCTCGCACATCGCTGGCAGACGGTCCTGCTCCTGGATCAGGGCGTCCCGTACGTCGAGATCGCCGCGCGCGTGCCGACCTCGACGGCGACCGTGACACGCGTCGCCCAGTGGCTCCGGCACGGGACGGGTGGGTACCGGATCGCACTCGAGCGGGCACGGCGGCGGGAGCGGAGGCGGCGGTGACGGCGACGTTCACGCGTGCGGGCGAGAACGGCCGGCTGACCCTGGCCGTCCCTGCCAAGGGCCGCATGGCCGAGCCGGCGCTGCGGCTCTGTGCCGATGCGGGCCTCTCGTTCGAGGTGACGGAGCGGTCGCTCGTCGTCCCGTGCGCCAACGCGCCGGTCGACCTGTTGCTCGTCCGGCCGAGCGACATCCCCGAGTACGTGCAGGACGGCGTCGTCGACATCGGCATCACCGGCGCGAATCTCGTCGCGGAGGCGGACGCCGACGTGGTCGTGCTGGCCGAGCTCGGCTTCGCGCGCTGCACGCTCGAGGCTGCGGTGCCGGCGGACGCGCCCCAGGCCGAGATCGCCGATCTCGACGGCCTCCGCGTCGCGACCGCGTACCCGGTCTCGACGAGGCGCCTCCTCGCCGAGCGGGGAGTCGGGTGCGAGTTGATCTCCGTCTCCGGGTCGGTGGAGGCGACGCCGCGCCTCGGTCTCGCGGACGCGATCGTCGACCTCGTCTCCACCGGCTCCACGATGAGCGCCAACGGGCTCAGGCCGATCGGGAAGCTCCTCTCGTCCCAGGCCGTCCTCGTCGGCGGACGGGCCGCCGTCGAGGCGGGGCAGCGATGCAGTCGAGCAGCTCGAGCTGATGCTCTCCGGCGTCGTCGCGGGACGGCGGCGCCGCTACGTGATGATGAACGCCCACGTCGACGACCTGCCGGCGATCCGTGCCGTGCTGCCGGGCATGGGCGCGCCGTCCGTGCTCCAGCTCGCGGACGAGGGCGAGATCGCGATCCACGCCGCTGTCGAGGTCGACGAGATCTGGAGCCTGCTTCCCGTGCTCCGCGATGTCGGTGCGACGTCGATCCTCGTCCTGCCGATCGAGAGGCTGGTGGCGTGAGGGGCTCGCTCGACGAGCGCGCTCGAGACCGTGGCGCCGATCGTCGCGGACGTGCGCGGGCGTGGCGACGACGCGCTGCTCGAGTGGACGGTGCGGCTCGACGGGCCCCGGCCGGACGGCATCCGGGTTGGCGCGGAGCGCATCGACGCTGCTCGGGTCGACGACGACGTGCTCGACGCGCTCCGGCGGATGATCGACGCCGTCCGCCGCTTCAGCGAGGCCCAGCGCCCGGCCGACACCTCCGTCGAGGCGGCTCCCGGCATCGTCTCGGAGCGCCGCTGGCTGCCGCTCGCTTCGGTCGGCGTCTGCGTTCCGAGTGGCCGTGCGCCGCTTCCTTCCTCGCTCGTCATGACCGCCGTGCCCGCACGGGTGGCCGGGGTCGGCAGGATCGCGGTCGTGACTCCGAGCCCGGCCGACGCGACCCTCGTCGTCGCGCGCGAGCTCGGCATCGACGAGGTCTACGCGGTCGGGGGCGCGCAGGCGGTCGCGGCGCTCGCGTACGGCACCGACACGATCGAGCCCGTCGACGCGATCGTCGGGCCGGGAAACGCGTACGTCACTGCCGCGAAGCTCCTCGTCGCGAGTCGCGTCCGGATCGACCTCCCGGCCGGGCCGAGCGAGGTGGTCGTGATCGCCGACGCGAGCGCGTCGCCCGCTGCCGTCGCCGCCGATCTCCTCGCCCAGGCCGAGCACGGGGCCGACAGCGACGCCCTGCTCCTCACCGACAGCGCCGCGCTGGCGTCGGCCGTCGAGGGGATCGTGTCCGGCCAGGCGAACGTGACGGTCGAGCAGGTGGCGTCGCTCGACGAGGCGCTCGCGCGGTCGGAGACGTACGCGCCCGAGCATCTCGAGCTCCACGTCGCGCAGCCGGACGAGCTCCTCGCGTCGCGTGAGGAACGCCGGCTCGGTGTTCGTCGGGTGCTCGTCCGTCGTCGGCGACTACGCCGCGGGCGCGACCCACGTCCTCCCGACCGGCGGCCTGGCGCGCTCGACGGGCGGGCTCGGCCTCGAGATGTTCCTCAAGCCGCTCCAGATCGTGACCGCCAGCGCAGACGGCGCACGACGCGCCGCCGAGGTCGTCGGCCCGCTCGCGCGCGTCGAGGGCCTTCCGCTTCATGCGCGGCGGTGCCGGCGTGAGCGGCCTGCGCGACGGAAGGCGCAGCCCGTGGGCGAGGGGTTCGCGCCCTACGTCTGGGCCGCGAGCGTCGACGAGGTGGCCGACGCGCCACGGCATCGCACGCGAGGCCGTCCTCAAGTTCGACCAGAACACGCCGCCGCTGCCCGGCGTGCCGCAGGTGCCGCTCGCCGAGAGCATGGCGCGGCTCGGCGAGTACCCCGACGGCTCGTACCGCGAGCTGCGGGAGGCCGCCGCCGCGTACGTCGGCCTCGTGCCCGAGAACGTCGTCGTCGGCGCCGGCGCGGACGACCTCATCCTGCTCCTCGCGCAGGTGTTCCTCGGCCCGGGGGCACGGGCGGCAGTCGCGGAGCCGACCTACGCCCTGTACCGGATCGCGACGAGGCTCCACGGCGCGGCGGTGGTGGAAACGCCGGACGAGGCGGACCTCGTCTGGGCGTGCAACCCGAACAACCCGACCGGCTCGTGGGTCGAGCCCGAGCAGCTCGTCGCGCGCGCCCGCGAACGGCCCGACACGGTCGTCGTGGTCGACGAGGCGTACGTGGAGTACGGCGCGCGGTCGTGCGCGCCCTGGGTCGACGAGCTCGAGAACCTCGTGGTGCTGAGGACGATGTCGAAGGCCTTCGGCTTCGCGGCTCTTCGGGTCGGCTATGCGCTCGCGCATCCGGAGACGGCAGCTCTGCTCACGGAGCGGCGCGCCCCGGCGCCGATCTCGGGGCCGTCCGCCGCGATCGCCGCTGCGGCGCTGCGCGACCCGCGGCTCGGAGACGTCGAGACGACCGTCGCCGAGCGCGAGCGGTTCCGGTCGGCGCTCGTCGAGGCCGGATACGACTGTCCGGCGACGGCGACGAACTTCGTCCTCGTGCGGACGGAGGAGCCGCTGGCGGAGCGCCTCGAAGCGCAGGGAATCGTGGTGCGAGCGTTCGACGGCGCCGTTCGGATGACCGTCCGGCGGCCCTCCGAGAACGACGTCGTCCTCCGGGCGCTCGGAGCCGAGCCCGGCCCTGCACCGGGGCGCGAGGCGACGCTCCTGCGGACGACGACCGAGACCGCGCTCCGGCTGACCGTCTCGCTCGACGGGAGCGGGCGGACGCGCGTCGCGACCGGCATCGGCTTCCTCGACCACCTCCTGACGCTGTTCGCCTTCCACGCGGGCTTCGACCTGGAGCTGCTCGCGGCCGGCGACCTCGACGTGGACGAGCATCACACGGTCGAGGACGTGCACGCAGCGCTGGGCGGCGCGATCGCGAAGGCTCTCGGCGCCCGGGAGGGAGTCGCACGCTATGGATCGGCGGTCGTGCCGATGGACGAGGCGCGCGCCACGGCGGCCGTCGATCTCGTGCGCCGGCCGCACGCCGAGATCTCGCTCGCGTTCGGCGGCGATCGAGTCGGCGCACTGGCGGTGTCGCTGCTCCGGCACGCCCTCGAGCGGCTCGCGATCGAGGCGGGCTGCACGGTGCACGTCGATGCTGCGGGTGCCGACGACCACCATGTCGCGGAGGCGGCCTACAAGGCGCTCGGGCAGTCGTTTCGGCAGGCGGTCGCCCCGGGAGGCGCCGGCATCCGGTCGACGAAGGGCGCGGCGTGAGAGTCGCGATCGCGGACTACGGCGCGGGGAACCTCCGCTCGCTCTCTTCGGCCCTCGTCCGGGCCGGCGCCGACCCGGTCGTCACCGTCGACCCGGCCGTGGTGCGCGACGCGCCGCTTGCGCTGATCGCAGGCGTCGGGCATGTCGAGAGCGCCGCGGCCGGGCTGGCGCGGCACGGGCTCGACGACGCGCTCCGCGAGCGCGCCGCCGCCGGCCGCCCGGTCGCTGGAATCTGCGTCGGGCTCCAGCTCCTCTTCGGCGAGAGCGAGGAGGGCGGCAGAGGGCTCGGTCTTCTTTCCGGGTCGGTGCGGCGACTCGTGGCGCGCCGCGTCCCGCACATCGGGTGGAACACGCTCGCTGCGACCCGGTCCGCGGCGCTGCTCGCGGGCGTCGACGGTGCGGACGTGTACTTCGCCCACAGCTTTGCGGCGGACCCCGAAGACGATGTGGTCGTGACCGCGACCACCGATCACGACGGCCCCGTCGTCGCCGCGGTCGAGGACGGGCCGATCGCCGGCGTGCAGTTCCACCCCGAGCGCAGCGCCGCGGCAGGCGCCCGTGTCCTCGAGAACCTCCTGCGATGGTCAAGAAGCGCGTGATCCCCTGCCTCGACGTTGCCGACGGCCGGGTCGTCAAGGGCGTCAACTTCGAGAACCTCCGCGAGATGGGACGACCGGTCGAGCTCGCGCGACGCTACTCCGAGCTCGGCGCGGACGAGCTCGTCTTCCTGGACATCACCGCGACCCTCGAGGGTCGCGGGCCGATCCTCGACGTGATCGGCCGCGCCGCGGACGAGCTGACCATCCCCTTCACAGCCGGCGGAGGCATCACCGGCGTGGACGACGCCCGGGATCTGCTGCTCGCCGGTGCCGACAAGGTCGCGATCAATCGCGCCGCCTTCGACGACCCGCAGATCCTCACCGCCCTCGCTGCCGAGTTCGGCAGCCAGGCGGTCGTGTGCGCGATCGACGCGCGCGCGGGCGAGGTCGTCACGCATGCCGGGCGCACGCCGCGAGGGCGGGCCGCCGTCGACTGGGCGTGCGAGGCGGTCGAGCGCGGCGCGGGGGAGATCCTCCTCACCTCGATCGATGCGGACGGGACCCGGGCCGGGTACGACCTCGACCTCACCGGGCGCGTCGCCGAGGCGGTCGAGGTGCCGGTCATCGCGTCCGGCGGCGCCGGGGAGGCACGTCACATGGCGGATGCGTTCGCCGCCGGAGCGGAGGCCGCGCTGATCGCGTCGATCGTGCACGAGCGTCCGGACCGCCTTCCCGAGCTGAAGGCGGAGCTGGAGGAGGCAGGATGGCCGATGAGACGTTGATCCCGGTCATCGTCCAGGATGCAGACACGAACCGCGTCCTCATGCTCGCGTACGCCGACGAGGAGGCTGTTCGCCTGACGCGCGAGACCGGCGAGGCGTGGTTCTGGAGCCGCTCCCGCGGCGAGCTCTGGCACAAGGGCGCGACCTCGGGCAACACGATGGCGGTCGAGGAGATCGTCGACGACTGCGACGGCGACGCGCTGCTGTACCGGGTGCGCCCGAACGGGCCGGCATGCCACACCGGCGCCGAGTCGTGCTTCGCGCCGTGGCTCTGGCGGGTCGTCGCCGAGCGAGCCCTGACGCGTCCCGAGGGGTCGTACGTCGCCCGGCTGCTCGAGGAGGGGCCGGCGGCGGCCGCGCGCAAGGTCGGGGAGGAGGGCGTGGAAGCCGCCCTCGCGGCCGTCACCGAGTCAGACGAGCGCGTTGTCGAGGAGCTCGCCGACCTCTGGTTCCACAGCTACGTCCTCCTCGCTGCACGCGGCCTCCAGCCGAGCGCGGTCGAGGGTGAGCTGCGGCGCCGCCATCGCGGCGCCGACCCGGGTCCGGCGCAGGTCCCGGAGCCCCGCGAGTAGGGTCGGCGGATCGCACTCGCCACCGGCATCGAGCCCGACGAGCTCCGCGAGCGGCGCGTGCGCCTGCACGCGCTCCTCGCAGACAGGAGCCCCGCGGGCCTGGTCGTCTTCGACCAGAGCTACGTCCAGTACCTGACGCGCTTCTCGTTCCTGGCCACCGAGCGACCCGTCGCGTACGTCGAGAGCCGGGGCGGGGAGACCGCCGCGTTCGTGCCGGAGTTCGAGGTGGCCCGCGTGCGCGCGGAGACCGGCTTCGACCGCGTCGAGCCCTACCCCGAGTACCCGGGGACCGAGCACCCGATGCGGATCCTCGCCCGGCTGCTCGCGGACATGGGGATCACCGGCGCGATCGCCGCCGACCAGGACGGCTACCCGGGCATCCTCGGCTACCAGGGGCCGTCGCTCTCGGAGGTGACGGGGGCGGAGATCGTCCCGGCCGCTCCGGCGCTCGAGCGGCTCATGGCACGAAAGAGCGAGGCGGAGATCGAGCTGATCCGCGAGAGCGCCCGTTGGTGCGAGCACGCGCACCGGCTCCTCCAGGAGTACACGCGGCCCGGCGCGACCGAGGCGCAGGCGGGTCTCCGCGCGGGCTACGAGGCGAGCCTCGCGATGCTCGACGCCCTCGGGCCGACCTACGACGGCGGCCTCTCCTCGACGGACGGCGCCTCGGCCGGCTACCGCGGCCAGATCGGGCCGCGGAGCGCGTGGGCGCACGCCGTCGCGCACAACATCGAGTTCCGGCCCGGCGACCTGCTCGTCAGCGAGACGGCTGCGCCGGTCTGGGGATACAACGCCGAGCTCGAGCGCGCGATGGTCGTCGGGCCACCCTCCGACGAGGTGCGGCGCCATTTCGACCACATGTGCGGCGCGCAGCAGATCGCGTTCACCGCGCTGCGTCCCGGCGTCACGTGCGCCGACGTCGACCGCGCGGTGCTCGCCTACTTCGAGGAGAACGGGATCCTGGAGACGTGGGGCCAGCACACCGGCCATGCGATCGGGCTGCGCAACCACGAGGCTCCGTTCATCGACGTCGGCGACACGACCGTCGTGGAGCCGGGCATGGTCTTCACGATCGAGCCCGGGGTCTATGTCGAGGGGCTCGGCGGCTTCCGCCACTCGGACACCGTCGTCGTCCGCCCCGACGGGATCGAGATCCTCACGGACTACCCGAGCGACATCGAGGCCCTGACACTGCCCGCCTGAAGAGCGGGCCGCGATGTCCGGGCTTGGTCACACGTCCCATTCGCCGGCCAGGAGCCGCGGGAGGACGGTGTCCAGCAGGCGAAGCGTCATGCCCCACAGGATGTGGCCGTCGACGTCGATCCCGTCGACGAGCAGCGGCTCCGGGAAGCGCAGCGACGAGAAGGGGAGCGTCGAGCGGGACGCCGGGTCCGCGAGCGTCCGGACTGCCGGGGTGAGGATGCCGACGATCTCCGTCTCCTGGAGGCGCCAGCGCGTATCCGCCGGGATGCGGCCGAGGAACGGATGCACGAGCCACCCGGTCGCGTGCGTCGCGAGCGGCTCGAGCGGCGCGACCACCTCGACGGCGTCGGGTGAGAGTCCCACCTCCTCCTCGGCCTCGCGGAGCGCGGTCGCCAGCAGGTCGCGGTCACCCGGTTCCGGCTTGCCACCCGGCAGGCCCAGCTGGCCGCCGTGCTGCCCGCCGTCGTCCACGCGGACGACGAGCACGATCCGGAGCTCGTCCTCGTTGTCCCGGTAGACGGGAAGAAGGACGGCCGCGGTCCGCAGCGCCTCGCTCACGGCGTCTCGTGCCGGAGCAGGTCCGCGACCGTCTCGCGGGCGCGGATCACCTGCGCCGAGCCGTCCCGCACGAGCACGGCAGCCGGACGCGGCACGCCGTTGTAGTTCGACGCCATCGCGAGCGTGTAGGCGCCCGTTGCAGGCACCGCGAGCAGGTCGCCCCGGCGTGGCGACGGGAGGGCAACGTCGTCGATCAGCACGTCGCCGGACTCGCAATGCATCCCCGCGACGCTCACGATCTCGTCCACGGGCTCGTTCGCCCGGGTCGCGGAGAGCGCCGTGTATCGCGCGTCGTACAGCTGGGGCCGTGGGTTGTCGGACATGCCCCCGTCGATCGCGACCCACGTCCGCTCGGGCAGCCGCTTGACGCTGCCGACCCGGTAGAGCGTGACGCCTGCCCGCCCGACGAGGCAGCGGCCCGGCTCGAGCCAGATCTCCGGCTTCGGCAGGCCCGCCTCCACGAATGCGAGGCGTGCCGTCGAGGCGGCGCTCGCGGCCAGCTCGGCAGCGTCCGGCACCACGTCCGCCGGATGGTGGCGGATCCCGAAACCGCCGCCGAGGTCGGCGACCCCTGCGGTCCAGCCGAGCTCGTCGCGGCAGCTCGCGACGAAGGCGGCGAGGCGCACGATCGTCTCCGCCTGCGCGTCGAAGTCGGCGAGCTGCGAGCCGACGTGGACGTGGACGCCGAGCACATCGACGCCGAGGTCGAGAGCCTCCGCGACGGCCGTTCGCGCCTGATGTGGCGGGAGCCCGAACTTCGAGCCGTGGTGGCCGGTGCGGATCGCCTCGTGGGTGTCGGCGTCGACGCCGAGCGTGACGCGGACGAGCGCGCGCTCCACACCGGCATCGGCTGCCAGCCCCGCCTCGTCCGCCGCGTCGAGCACGACGGGCGCACCGGTCGACGCGGCGCCGCGGAGGAACGCACCGTCCTTGTTGTTCCCGTGGACGACCAGGCGGTCGCCGTCGAGGCCCGCGCGGCGGGCGAAGGCGAGCTCCCCCTCCGAGGCGACGTCGGCGCCGATCCCCTCCTCTGCGAGCAGGCGGAGGAGCGCGACGTTGGGGAAGGCCTTCGTTCCGAAGAACACGCGCCCGTCGTCGCCGACCGCTGTGCGCAGCGCGTGCGCGTTCGCCCGGAGGGTGTCCTCGCACACCACGACGAGCGGCGTCCCGTGCTCCTCGGCGAGCGCCTCGGCGTGCATGCCGCCGATCGTGAGAGAGGCGCCCGCGAGCGTGGTGGAATCCGGGAACAGCGCTAGCACCCGGCGATCCTGCCTGTTAGCATGGGTCTCGTGCAGCAGCTTCTCACGTAGTCCAGGGAGGGAACGCGGCGAAGGCCGCGACGACTCCCCCTGAGCCTCTCGTTCGAGAGGCTTTTTCGTTCCGAAGGAGCATTTCGAGAAGAGATGGAGCCCGGCGAGACAGACCGATACGACCCCGAGGCGGTCGAGGCGAAGTGGCAGGCCGTGTGGGAGGCCGAGGGCTCCTTCACGGTCCCGAACCCCGAGCCCGGCGCAACGGCCGAGCGTCGGTCGACGTACGTCCTCGAGATGCTCCCGTACCCGTCCGGCGAGCTTCACATGGGGCACGTCTTCAACTACACGCTCGGCGACGTCTTCACGCACGTCCGCCGGCGCCAGGGCTACACGGTCCTGCGTCCGATGGGCTACGACGCGTTCGGCCTCAACTCCGAGAACGCGGCGATCAAGGAGGGCGGCCATCCGCGCGAGATCACCGAGCGCAACATCCGCGCGATCCGCCGCCAGATGAAGCGGATGGGCTGGGCGATCGACTGGTCGCGCGAGGTCTCGACCGCCGAGCCCGAGTACTACCACTGGACGCAATGGCTGTTCCTGCGCTTCTTCGAGCGTGGGCTCGCCTACCGTCGCGAGGCGCCGGTCAAGTGGTGCCCGAAGGACCAGACCGTGCTCGCGAACGAGCAGGTGATCGACGGGCGGTGCGAGCGCTGCGGCACCGAGGTCGAGTCGAAGAGCCTCACCCAGTGGTTCTTCAGGATCACCGACTACGCCGACCAGCTGCTCGACGAGATGGAGGCAGCTCGAGTCGTGGCCCGACCGCGTGCTGACGATGCAGCGCAACTGGATCGGCCGCTCGGAGGGCGCGCGGGTGACGTTCAGCGTCGAGGGGAGCGGGGAGGAGCTGCCCGTCTTCACGACGCGGCCCGACACGCTGTTCGGCGCGACGTTCTTCGTCCTGGCGCCCGAGCACCCGCTGATCGGCGCGCTGACGGCGGCGGTCGGAGCACGAAGCAGGCGGTGCGCCGACTACGTCCGTCACACGGCCGGCCGCTCGACGGTCGAGCGCGAGACGAAGGAGAAGGACGGCGTCTTCACCGGGCGCTTCGCCGTCAACCCGGTCAACGGCGAGTCGATCCCGATCTGGGTCGCCGACTACGTCCTGATGGAGTACGGGACGGGCGCGATCATGGCGGTGCCCGCGCACGACGAGCGCGACCATCAGTTCGCGGAGACGTACGGGCTCGAGATCCGGCAGGTGGTCGCCCCGGCCGACCCGTCGGGAGCGGCTCCGGCCGAGGAGGGAGCCTACGTCGCGCACACCGAGGACGAGGTGCTCGTCAACTCGGGCGAGTTCACCGGGCTCGCCGCTCCGGAGGGGAAGCGCGCGATCACCGCGTGGCTCGACGAGCGCGGGCTCGGTGAGGCCGACGATCGGCTACCGGCTCCGCGACTGGCTGCTCTCGCGCCAGCGGTACTGGGGCTGCCCGATCCCCGTCGATCCACTGCGACGCCTGCGGCGTCGTGGCCGTTCCCGACGCCGAGCTGCCGGTGCTGCTGCCGGAGATCGACGACTACCTGCCGAAGGGACGGTCGCCGCTCGCCGCGGCCGAGGACTGGGTCGCCGTCCCGTGCCCGCAGCTGCGGCGGCGCCGGCGCGGCGCGAGACCGACACGATGGACACGTTCGTCGACTCCTCCTGGTACTTCCTCCGCTACGCGGATGCGCGGAACGACGACGCGCGCCGTGGGACCAGCAGATCGTCGACTACTGGCTGCCCGTCAAGCAGTACATCGGCGGGATCGAGCACGCGGTCCTGCACCTGATGTACGCGCGGTTCTTCACCAAGGCGCTCAACGACATGGACCTCCTCGGCTTCCGCGAGCCGTTCTCGCGGCTGTTCACCCAGGGGATGATCTACCGCAACGGCGCCAAGATGTCGAAGTCGAAGGGGAACGTCGTCTCGCCCGACGAGGCCGTCGAGCGCTACGGCGCTGATGCCCTGCGCCTCTACATCCTCTACATGGGGCCTGCGGAGCAGGACAAGGAGTGGAGCGACGCGGGCATCGAGGGCACCGCGCGCCTCGTCGACCGCATCTGGCGCCTCGCGCTCGAGGTCGCGGCACGTGGGCCCGTCGATGCCCCGGCCGGCGGGGAGCTCGTGCGCGCCACGCACCGGACGATCGACCGCGTCTCCGACGACATCCTGCGGCGCTTCCAGTTCCACACGCCGATCGCGGCGCTGTTCGAGCTCGTCAACGAGATCTATCGCGTCAAGGACGATCCCGCGCGTGCGGGCGAGGTGCGGTTCGCGACCGAGACCGTCGTCTCGCTGATCCAGCCCTATGCGCCGCACGTCGCGGAGGAGCTGTGGGAGAGGCTCGGTCACGGACGCCTGTGGGAGGTTCCCTGGCCCGAGGCGGACCCTGCGCTCGTCGCGTCGGACGTGGTCGAGATCGTCGTGCAGGTGAACGGCAAGCTGCGGGATCGTCTCCATGTCTCGGCGGGAACCGCCGACGACGAGCTGGTCGCCCTGGCGCTCGCGTCCGAGCGCGTGCGGGCCCATCTCCAGGATGGCGCGCCCCGTCGGACGATCGTCGTGCCGGACCGGCTCGTGAACGTCGTCGTCTAGCGGCTCGATGTGACATTCGTGGCGGTCGCGGTCGCGGATGCCGTCCCGCCGCACCCGACGCCCGTGCGCGGCGGGATCGCCGTCACAGTCTCGGCACACAGACGGCACAGTCACGTGACAGGTGGCGCGCCACGCTGGGTGGGTGATCACCCTCACGCGTCTGCAGCTCGCGATGGTCGCCCTGCCGCTCCTGGCCTTGCTCGCCGTCGCGGGGTCGCGACTCGCAGGCGTCGGCGCGACCGAGGGGCCTGCGACAGCCGTGCCGCTGGCCCGTTCGGATCCGGCTGCGGCGGGCTCCACCGAGTCCTCGACCAGGCTCGTCGTCCACGTCGTCGGCGCCGTCCGTCGTCCTGGGCTCTTCGAGCTCGCCGAGGACGCGCGCGTGGCCGACGCCGTGGGGCGAGCAGGCGGGCCGACCCGACGGGCTGACCTCTCGGCGGTGAACCTCGCCGCCCCGCTCGCCGACGGGCAGCAGGTGATCGTTCCCCGCAAAGGCCCGGGTGGCGCGACCGCCGCTCTCGCGGAGGGCTCGGTGCCCGGGGCGAAGGTCAGCCTCGCGACGGCGACGGTCGAGCAGCTCGACGAGCTGCCCGGCATCGGGCCGGTCACGGCCCAGAAGATCGTCGACTGGCGGACGGCGCACGGCCCCTTCCGCTCTGTCGAGGCACTCGACGACGTCCCGGGGATCGGCCCCGCGCGCATCGAACAGCTCCGCGACCTGGTGACGCCGTGAGGCGACGCTCGTGATCGCGGATCCGCGCCTTCGCGTCGGGCGAGGTCGACGACTACTCGAGACCGATTGGCCCGCGCTCCTCGTCGGAGCGGCGTGCGCCGGGATCGTCGTCTCGACCTGGGTCAGGCCACCGCCGCTCCTGCAGGCGGCCGCGGCCGCCACTGCGTTGGCCGGTGCCCTCGTGGCACGCGACATGCGGAGGCTCGCGCTCGCTGCCGCGGCGCTCGCGTTCGCCGGGCTCTGGTGGGGGACGGTCCGCAACGACGCGCTCGAGCGCAGCTTCCTGGTCGAGCGGCTCGGGCAGCCGGCGTCGGCGCGCGTCGTGGTGACAGGCCCGGTGCGCCGCACGCCGTTCGCTCTCCGGATCCCGGCCGAGGCGCTTCGCTTCGGTAGCAGCAGCATCCGCGAGCGCGTGCTGCTCGAGCTCCCGCCCGAGCGCGCTCCGCCTCAGGGCGCCGTGCTCGAGCTGCGCGCGCGGCCGGTCGCGCCGCGCGGGCCCGAGACCGGATTCGACGAACGCGGCTGGCTCGCGCGTCGCGGCGTGCACGTGGTGCTCCGCGGCGACGAGGACTGGCGGATCGTCGGCCGGCGGGGCGGGATCGGTGGCGTCGGCGACCGGCTGCGCGCGCACGTGGAGGCGACGCTCGCCCGCGGAACGTCCGGAGAGCGGCGCCGTCTCCTCGAAGGCATCGTCCTCGGAGAGGACTCGAGCATCGACACGGAGCTCAGGAACGCCTTCCAGGCGAGCGGGCTCATGCACCTGCTGGCCGTGTCCGGCCAGAACGTCGCGATCGTCGCGTTCGGCGTCGTCATGGCGGCACGGATCCTCGGGCTCGGACGGCTGGTCGGGGAGGCGGTCGCGATCGTCGTCGTGCTGTCGTACGCCCTCGCCGTCGGGTGGCAGCCGTCGGTCGTCCGCGCGGCGGTGGCCGGCTCGCTCGCGTCGCTCGCGTGGATCCTCGCGCGCCCGCGCGACCGCTGGCATGCGCTCGCGCTCGGCGCGCTCGTGCTCCTCGTGTGGATGCCGCAGTCGGCGCTCGAGCCCGGGTTCCAGCTGTCGTTCGCCGCGGTGGCCACGATCTTCCTCGTGCTCCCGCGGATGTCGGGTGTCCCGGACGCCTACCCCGTGCCGCGCGGCTTCTGGGACGTCCTGGTGGTCGCGGCCGCCTGCGGGCTGGTCACCGCGCCGATCGTGTGGCTCCACTTCGGCCGCGTCGCGCTGTGGACGGTGCCGGCCAACGTCGCCGCCGAGCCGGCGATGCCACCGCTCATCTCGCTCTCCCTCGCCGCCGCGGCGATCGAGCCCGTCCTCCCCGGAGCAGCGACCGCGTTCGCGTGGCTCGCGGGGTGGTGCGCCTGGTGGCTCGCCCTCGTCGCGAGGGTCGTCGCGGGCTGGCCCTCGGCGCAGGTCTCCTCGCCCGTGATCGTGGTGGTCGTCGCGGCGCTCGTGGGCGCTGCGGCGCTCGTCCGCAAGCTCCCCCGCTACCGGCGCCGCGACGCGATCGCCTGCCTGGTCTCGCTCGCGCTGACCCTGTCCACCGTGGCGTGTGCGCTGCGCCCCTCTCCGTCGTGGACGCCGCCGACGGGTCTCCGCGTCACGTTCCTCGACGTCGGCCAGGGCGATTCCGCGCTCGTCGAGGCTCCGGGGGCAGCGGTGCTCGTCGACGAGGGCCCGCCCGAGGCGGATGTCGCCGGCCAGCTTCGGCGGCTCGGCATCCGTTCGCTGACCGCAGTCGTCCTCACGCATCCCCAACGCGACCACATCGGGGGCGCGGCCCGCGTCCTCGACCGCCTGACGGTCGGTGCGGTCGCGGAGCCGGGCATCGAGGCGCCGTCACACGATCGTGACGCCGTGCTCGCAGCCGCACGCCGCCGCGGCATTCCCGTGATCGTCGTGCACGCCGGCGAGGTCTTCGCGGCTCGGCAGGCTCGAGCTCCGGATCCTCTGGCCGGACGACCCGGGGCTTCCCAGCGAGGACCCGAACCAGCACGCCGTCGTCGCGCTCGCGAGCTACGGAGCGATCGACGTGCTGCTCACCGCCGACGCCGAGAGCGACGTCACCTCGCGGCTGCCCCTCCGCCCCGTCGAGGTGTTGAAGGTGGCCCATCACGGATCGGAGGATCCCGGGCTTCCCGACCTGTTCGCGCGTGCTGCGCCCGAGGGTCGCGGTCGATCTCCGTCGGCGCGCACAACGACTACGACCATCCGCGCCCCGAGACGGTCGCCGCGCTGGCCGCCGTTCCCGGCCTCGAGACCTTCCGGACCGACGAGAACGGCAGGGTCGTCGTCGAGTCGGACGGCCGCACGCTCACCGTTCGCTCCGAGCGGTGACCCGCCGACCTCTAGGCTGGCGGGGTGGCCGCGCAGGAGCTGAAGCCTGCCTATCTCGTCACCGGGAACGACCTGCCGAAGGTCGAGCGCACACTCGACCGGCTGCGGGCCCGGTTCGACCCCGCCGCGGTCGAGCGCCTCGTCGCGGGGGGAAAGGACGGCGCGTCGGGGGCGGACGTGGTCGCCGCCTGCAACGCGGGCACGCTGCTGTCGGGCGAGCGGCTCGTGCTCGTCACGGAGGTCGACGGGCGACCCAACGAATGGGGAAAGCTCACCGGCGGCTGGAAGCAGGCGGACGTCGAGGCGGTGGTCGAGTACCTTGCCGCCCCGGCGCCCGGCACCGTCCTCTGCCTCGTCTCCCAGCAGCTGAAGGCAACGTCCCCGCTCGGGAAGGCGGTCGCCAGGACGGGTGACGTGCTCGCCTGGGAGATCGACGAGCGGAAGCTCGCGAAGTGGGTCGGAGAGAGCTTTGCGGCACGGGGCGTCAAGGCCGGCGGAGACGCGTGCCAGGCGCTCGTCGACATCGTCGGCGAGGACAAGCTCGTGCTCTCGCGCGAGGTCGACAAGCTCGCGACCTGGGCCGCCGGCGAGCCGCTCGGGGTCGAGGAGGTGCTCCAGCTCGCGGCACCGCTCGGCGAGGGCCGCTCATGGGACCTGACCGATGCGCTCGGGCAACGCGATCTCGCGAAGGCTCTCGAGGTGGTCGAGGGCGAGTACCGGCGCAGCGTGCACCCGAACCAGGAGCCGAGTCTGCTCGCCAACCGGCTGAGCGCCTACGTTCTCCGCCTCGCCCGGACGAAGTCGATGCTCGAGCGCGGCGCCCGTGGCCCGGACGTCGCCAAGGCGCTCGGCATCAAGGACTTCCCCGCGAGGAAGCTCGTCGCGCAGGCCGAGCGGTTCTCGGCAGAGGAGCTCCGCGACGCGACCGTGCGCGTCGCACGCCTCGACCACGCCCTGAAAGGCGGGAGCAAGCTCGCGCCGGAGCTCGAGGTCCAGCTCGCGATGGCCGACGTCGCGCGCGAGAGCCGCTAGCGCGGCCGGGCGCTACGAGGCGGCGCCGTTGACCACGCGCGCGGCGTGGGCCTTCTTGCGTGCGGCCGTGTTCTTGTGGAGCGCGCCGCGTGCCGCTGCCTTGTCGATCGTCCGCACGAGCTCGCGATGCTCGGTCGCGACGGCTCCCTCGTCGCCGTCCGCGACGGCGGTCTCGAGCCGCTTCGCGAGCGTCTTGATCGTCGAGCGGTAGCGGAGGTTCTCGAGCCGCTGGCGGGCCGCGATGTCGACGCGCTTCTTCTGCTGCTTGATGTTCGCCATACGGAGGAGTGCCCCGATCGATCCGGCCGCGGGCCGCCGGATGGTAGCAGAGGGGCCTCCGACGAATCCACGAAACTCCCCTGGATGTCCGAGCTCGACCCGTCCTTCGACCCGAACGTCGATCCCGCGCTCGCCGAGGAGCGAGCGCACCGGCGCCGGCTCGCCCGGTCGACCGCCGTCTTCGGGGCCGCGACAGGGGTCTCTCGCGTCCTCGGCCTCGTCCGCGAGATCATTGCAGCCTCGACCTTCGGCGCCGCCGGGAAGATCAACGCGTTCACGGTCGCGTTCCAGATCCCGAACCTCGTGCGCGCGCTCGTCGCGGACACGGCCCTCTCGGGCGCGTTCGTCCCGGTCTTCAGCGAGCTCCTGGAGAAGGGCGAGCGGGCGCGCGCGTGGCGCGTCGCATCGACGATCTTCTGGCTCGTCCTGCTGATCACGACCGGGCTGACGGCGGTGTTCGTCCTCGCCGCGCCGCTGATCGTGGAGATCTTCGGGACGCCGGGCGGGGACTTCGATCTCGCCGTCGGGCTCTCGCGGCTCCTGTTCCCGATCGTGATCCTCCTCGGGCTCTCCGGGATCATCGTCGGGATCCTCAACGCGTACGACCAGTTCACGGTTCCGGCGTTGACTCCCGTCGCCTGGAACCTGGTGATCATCCTGGGCCTCGTCCTCGGCGTCCCGGCCGCGGGGAGCCAGAACGCCGAGCTGTACGTCTACGCGGGCTCGATCGTGCTCGCGACGCTCGTCCAGCTGCTGATGCCGGTGCCCTGGCTCCGCGGGCTCGACGGGAGGCTGCGGGTCGCCCTCGACTGGCGCGATCCCGCCGTGCGGCGCTTCTTCGTCCTGATGCTCCCCGTGACGCTCACCCTCGGGCTGATCAACGTCTCGACGCTGATCGGAACGCTCTTCGCCTCGCGCCTGATCGACCCGGATCTCGCCCCGCGCGCGATCGACCTCGCCTTCCGCCTGTACATGCTCCCGCAGGGGATCTTCTCGGTGGCGGTGGCCACCGTGCTCTTCCCGACCCTCTCCCGCCAGGCCGCGCAGGGAGACATGGCCGCATTCGGCAGGACGGTGGACACGGGGATCCGGCAGATCGGCTTCCTGCTGATCCCGGCCGGCCTCGTGTCCGCCGTCCTCGCCGAGCCGATCACGCGCCTCGTCTTCGAGCGCGGAGAGTTCACCGCCGCTCAGACGCCCGTCGTCGCGGGTGCGCTCGCGGCGTTCTCGGTCGGGCTCGTGTTCAACGGCTGGATGCTCCTGCTCAACCGCGCTTTCTACGGGCTGCAGGCGAACTGGATCCCGACGCTCGTCGCGCTCGGCAACCTCGGGCTCAACGTCGTGCTCTTCGCGGCGCTCTACCGTGTCGGCGTCTGGGGACTGCCGCTCGCGGTCTCGCTCTCGAACCTGGCCGGCGCGGTCGCGCTCGCGATCCTGATGTGGCGCCGGGTCGCCGGCGTCGAGGCGGCCGCGACCCTGACCGCCCTCACCCGGATCATCGTCGCGTCGGTCGCGGCCTCGGGGCTCGCAGTGGCCGTCTGGTGGGCGCTCGACGCGGAGCTCGGCCGCTCGACGATCGGGCAGATCCTCTCGGTCGGGCTCGGGCTGGGTATCGGCACCCTCGGCTATCTCGGCGCCTCGCGGCTGCTCGGCGTCCGCGAGCTCGGCTCGCTGCTGGCGCTACGGCGCGACGCCTGAACCGGCAGCGGGCGCCGCTACTGCTCGTACCGCTCGACCGTCTCCCCGGGCCGGATATCGGCGGTGTCGGGGTCGGCGCCGAACTCACGCAGCGCCCGCCGCTGTCGGAGAAGGTCCCAGCACCGGTCGAGCGACACCTTGATCTGCTCGAGCCGCCGCCGGTCGGCCTCGCTCACTTCCCCCTCGGCCTGACGGTTCCAGAGCTCGTGCTCCTCCGCGACGAGCTGCTCGATGGTGTCGTGTATCCGCGCGTCGTTCATCGACTGCCTCCGCTCGATTCGGTGGGCCCGACCACGCTACACCGGTCGAAGGCCGGGGAGAGCACACGAGAGCTTCGACACGTCGCGTTCCGGCGCCCCGGGGGTTCCTGCCGTGGCTGCGGCTTTCCCGGTAGTGCCGATCAGGGCCGGTGCCGATGTGAGGCACTCCCCGCCGCGAAAGACTCGGGGTGATGGAGAAGGCTTCCTGGAGCTACGAGCTGCCACCGGCCGGTGCGGCCTCCGCGGGACTGGAGGACTACGAGTTCCGTACCGCGGACGGCGAGCACGTCGGAATCGGGCTCGGCCTGGTACGCCGGGGAGTCGAGATGTTCGTGCTGGTCGATGCCGGGGCGATGCCGCCGTTCATCCACCACAGGATCGCGGTACCGTGGGCGCAGGTCTCCGAAGTCGATCACGCCGCCCTCGTCGTTCAGCTGTCGGTCGATCGCGCCCGGCTCGACGACGTCGCGCTCGTGCTCGATCCGGGGAAGGCCCTGCACGGCCCTGGCGCCGACGCGGTGCGGGTAGAGCTGCCCGCCGCCCTCGTGCGTACGGCCCCTCCCGGCGAAGGCCCGGCGGAGCGTAGCTCCGCGATCCCGCTCGCGCTCCTCGCGGCAGCGGCACCCTTCTCGATGTTCCTCATCGTCACCGTCTGGATGGCGCGCGGGCTGCGTGGCTGGGAGTACGGCCTGCTTGCGATTCCATTCGTGCTCGCCGGGCTGGCCGTGGGCCTCGAGGGGTATCGGCTCTACCGCGAGCCACACGTCGGGCGGGCGTCTCGGACGCGCGCCGCCGCCCCGGAGGCGGGAGCACCGCTCGGCACCGTCCATCATTGGCTTTCCGGCAAGCGCGAGCTCGTCCTCTTCGCGATCGGCGGCGGCGTCGTCTACCTGGCGACCGTGCTCGGGATCACCGTGGCGCTGGGCGTGAGCGTTCCTCTGCTCGGGTGGATCGGCTTCGCGATCGCCTCGGTCGTCGTGCTGGTCGTCAGCATCGGGTTCGCGCTCTTCCTCGTGACCTCGAGCGCCGGCGCGGGCTCCGAGCCCCCGCGTGCATGGCTGAGCGGTCCGCCCGGTGTGCACCGGATCCTCGTCATCGCGGACGAGGGTTGCTCGGGAGAGGCGCTCTGTCGGCCGCTGGTCGAGCGGACGGAAGGGAGACCCCTCGAGGTGCTGGTCGTCGCCCCGGAGCTCGTCTCGGCGGTGCGCTACCTCGACTCGGACGTCGACGCCGCGCGTGGGGCTGCACAGGCTCGCCTCGCGGACACTGTCGGAGCGCTCACCGCGGCGGGAGTCACGGCCCGGGGTGAGGTCGGCTCCGAGAGCCCGCTCGAGGCGATCGCCGACGCGCTCGCGGTGTTCCCTGCGGACGAGATCGTCGTCGCGACACCACCGCCCGAGCAGTCGAACTGGCTCGAGCAGGGAGTCGTCGAGCGGGCACGCGAGCTGTACGAGCAGCCCGTCGCCCATCTCGTCGTGGAGAGCCACCTGCCGCTCGGCGCGGGCCCCCGCTAGTTTCGGCCGCGCGGGCGCCTGGAACGCCGGCCGGCGATAGAGGACACTCCTCCGGGCATGTCGACGCTCGGCTGGATCGTGATCTTCTCATGCCGCTCGTCGCGCTGGCTGCGGGGTCGCTGCTCGGCGGCGCACGGCGCGGAACGCCGCTATCCAGGAAAAACCGCGCCACGGCTACGATCGACGCCGATCAGCCATGGACCAGAGCCGGATCCGCAACTTCTCGATCATCGCCCACATCGACCACGGGAAGTCGACGCTCGCGGACCGGATCCTCCAGCTGACGGACACTGTCTCGGAGCGCGAGATGCGCGACCAGCTGCTCGACTCGATGGAGCTCGAGCGCGAGCGCGGCATCACGATCAAGGCGCAGGCGGTGCGCGTCCAGTGGAAGGGGCACGAGCTCAACCTGATCGACACGCCGGGGCACGTGGACTTCACCTACGAGGTCTCGCGCTCGCTCCAGGCGTGCGAGGGGGCGGTGCTGGTGGTCGACGCGGCCCAGGGGATCGAAGCCCAGACGCTCGCGAACGCGTACCTCGCGATCGAGAACGATCTCGAGATCGTCCCGGTCGTCAACAAGATCGACCTCCCGTCGGCCGACCCGGACGGCGCGGCGGCCGAGGTGGGCGAGCTGCTCGGGGGGTCGCCGGACGACGTCGTGCGCATCTCGGCCAAGACCGGGGTCAACGTCGAGCACGTGCTCGACGCGATCGTCGAGCGGATCCCGGCGCCGGACGGCGTCGCGGACGCCCCCGCGCGGGCGCTCGTCTTCGACTCGAGCTACGACCAGTACCGCGGCGTGATCGCGTTCGTGCGCGTCGTCGACGGGAGCCTCACGACCGGCGCCGGCCTGCGCGCGATGGCGATGGGCACCGACTTCGACGCGGAGGAGCTCGGGTTCATGTCGCCGCAACGTGTGCCCGTCGAGGCGCTCGAGGCGGGCGAGGTGGGCTACGTCGTCACGGGGCTGAAGGAGGTGTCGCGGCTGCGCGTCGGCGACACGCTGACCACCCGTCGCGGCGGGGCGACGACTGCGCTCCCGGGCTACAAGGACGTCAAGCCGATGGTCTTCGCGGGGCTCTTCCCGACCGACTCGGACGACTACCCCGAGCTCCGGGACGCGCTCGAGAAGCTCAAGCTCAACGACGCGGCGCTCTTCTACGAGCCGGAGACCTCGCAGGCGCTCGGGTTCGGCTTCCGCTGCGGGTTCCTCGGCCTGCTGCACATGGAGATCGTCCGCGAGCGGCTCGAGCGCGAGTTCGACCTCGACCTGCTCGTGACCGCGCCGAACGTCGCGTACTCCGTCAAGCAGCGCAACGGCGACTGGGTCGAGGTGCACAACCCGGCGGACATGCCGCGCGACCCGGAGGAGGTGCAGGAGCCGTACGTCCGCGCGCAGGTGATCGTGCCGAAGGACTACGTCGGCGCGGTGATGGAGCTGTGCACGGAGCGGCGCGGGCGGTTCGACCACATGGAGTACCTCTCCGAGACACGGGTCCTGCTCACGTACGAGCTGCCCCTCGGCGAGATCGTGTACGACTTCTACGACCAGCTGAAGTCGCGGACCCGTGGCTACGCGAGCTTCGACTACGACGTCGCCGGCTTCCGCGACGGCGAGCTCGCACGGGTGGACGTGCTCGTGGGCGGCGAGCAGGTCGATGCGCTGTCGTTGATCGCCCACCGGGACGCCGCCTACGAGCGGGGCAAGCTGCTCGTCGAGCGGCTGCGCGAGGAGATCCCGCGGCAGATGTTCGACGTGCCGATCCAGGCGGCGATCGGGTCGCGCGTGATCGCCCGCGAGACGGTGAAGGCAAAGCGCAAGGACGTGCTCGCGAAGTGCTACGGCGGGGACATCACGCGCAAGCGCAAGCTGATCGAGAAGCAGAAGAAGGGGAAGAAGCGCATGAAGCAGGTCGGCGGCGTCGAGGTGCCGCAGGAGGCGTTCCTCGCCGTCCTCAACCTCGACGGCGAGAAGAAGCGGTGAGCCGCGAGCTCGCGTTCGTCGCCTTCCTCGCCGGCCTGACGCTGCTCGTCGCGGGCCCTCTCCTCCCATGAGCGGCGTCGTCCGCCATCTCTACGTCCACCTGCCGTTCTGCGCCCACCGCTGCGGGTACTGCGACTTCGTCACCGCGGTCGGACGCCGGGGGGAGCACGGCGCCTACGCCGATGCGCTTCTGACGGAGCTCGAGCGGGAGCGGTGGAGGCTCGCCGCCGAGGTCGAGACGGTCTTCGTCGGTGGCGGGACTCCGACCTTCACGCAGCCCGATGCCCTCGGGCGCGTGCTCGCCGCCCTGCCCGAGGCGGCCGAAGTGACGGTCGAGGCCAATCCCGAGACGGTGACGTCTTCCGTGGCCGCGCTCCTCCGCGAGCACGGCGTGACGAGGGTCTCGGTCGGCGCCCAGTCGTTCCGGCCGGCGCTGCTCGAGGTGCTGGAGCGCATTGCCGGTCCGGACGACGTCCGACGCGCAGTGCACACTCTGCGTGATGCCGGGTTCGACAACATCTCACTCGACCTCGTCTACGGCATCCCGGGCCAGAGCGCCGCCGACCTCGAGGCGGATCTCGCGGATGCCCTTGCGCTCGAACCGGAGCACCTCTCCTGCTACGAGCTCGAGGCGAAGCCGGGGACGCGCTTCACACACGCGCACGGAGAGGAGCTCGCCCGCCAGGCGGAGGCGATGGAGGGATACGCCGAGCGCGTCGTGGAGGTGCTGACCCGCGCGGGCTACCGCTGGTACGAGACGGCGAACTTCTGCCGCGACGACCGCGGCCGCGAGCTCCGCGCACAGCACAACCTGGCGATCTGGCGCGGTGCCGACTATCTCGGGATCGGGGTCGGGGCGGTGTCCACGCTCGGTGACGAGCGGCGCCGGAATCTTCCGTCCGTCGCCCGCTACGCGAGCGCGCTGGGCTCCGGCGACGACCCCCCGCGCGAGGTCGAGCGGCTCGACCCCGCCACGCGGGCGGTCGAGCGGCTGATGCTCGGGCTCCGGCTCGACGAGCCGCTGTCGGTCGACGACGGGCTCGGCGACGTGCTCGACCGGGACGCGCTCGGCCGCTTGACCCGGCGTGGGCTCGTGGAGCGGCCGGACGGGCTCCTCCGGCTCACGCCGCGCGGACGGCTGCTGGGTGGCGCGGTGACCGCCGAGCTCCTCGCCTGACCCGGAGCAGCTCCTGGCGGCGCGGGAGCTCGGGGCTCGTCTCGGAGGATCGCGTGCGGGTGGCCCCGTCTCGCGCTACCCTCGGGACGTGATCGGTGCGTTCGGGGGAGGGCGTCGGGCGAGCAGACGGCGCGTGGCGCTCGTGCTGGCGCTCCTGGGTGCCTCCGGGCTCCTTGCGACCGGCGTCGCCGGCCGGGTCCTGGTCACGCAGAATCTCGAGGCCACGAACCTCGTGTGGAACCTGTTCCTCGCCTGGATCCCGTTCGTCGTCGCGCTCCTGCTCTACGACGGTGCACGCCGTGGCATGTCGGCCGCCGCTCTGGGCGCGCTCGGCGCGCTCTGGCTTCTCTTCCTCCCGAACGCGCCGTACATCGTCACCGATGCCAAGTGGCTGGGCGCAGTACCACGGCGGCTCTCTCTGGTACGACGCCGTGCTGATCGGCACGGCCGCGGTGACCGGCCTCGTGCTGGGCTTCGTCTCGCTCTACCTCGTGCAGCTCGTGGTCACCCGACGCGCGGGGGCGTTCGCAGGCTGGGCGCTCGCCTGGGCGGCGCTCGCACTGAGCGGTGTCGGCGTCTACCTCGGCCGGTTCCAGCGCTGGAACTCGTGGGAGGTGCTGACGGAGCCGACCAGGATCGTCGGGCAGCTCCTCTCGGCGGCGCTCGACCCGCTCGCGCACGGCCGGTCGATCGCGCTCTCCCTGGCGTTCGCGATGGTGTGGTGCCTCGGCTATGCGCTCTTCTACTCGACGTTCCGCGCGCAGCTCCAGGGCCTCGACGACCGCTGACCCCGGGCCGATCCGGTCCGTCCGCGGGGCCGGGCCGTACGATGAGGGCATGGAGCTGAGCGACCGCAAGCTCGAGATCCTGCGACGCGTCGTCGAGGAGTATGTTGCGACCGGCCAGCCGGTCGGCTCGAAGGTGCTCGTCGAGCGTCCGGGCGGGCTCGACGTGTCCTCCTCGACCGTGCGGAGCGAGCTCTACGAGCTGGAGACGATCGGCCTTCTCACGCATCCGCACACGTCCGCGGGACGCGTCCCGACCGAGAGTGGGTACCGGGTCTACGCGGAGAAGCTCGTGGGCGGCCTGGAGGGGCGCCCGAGGCCGTTCCCCGTCGACCTCACCACGATGCGGAACGAGCTCGAGGCGGCGCTGCGCCGGACGACGGAGGCGCTCTCGGAGACGACCCACCTGCTCGCGCTCGTCTCCGCGCCCGCGTTCGAGGCCGCCGCGGTGCGGCACGTCGAGGTGCTGCAGCTCCAGTCACACGTCGTGATCGTCGTCGTCATCACCGCGTCGGGCGCCGTGTCGAAGCGCGTCTTCGAGCTCGAGGACGGCGTCGACCCCGGACTGGTCGACTGGGCGCGCGCCTACCTCGGGGAGACGATCGTCGGCAAGCGTGCGAGCACGAGCGTCGTGCGCCGGGCGTTCGAGGATCCAGGGCTCTCGCACCGCGAGCGGCGCTTCCTCGCGACGCTCCGTCCCGTCTTCGCGGACGTCGTCGCCACCGCCACCGAGCTCTACGTCGGAGGAGCCGCGAGCCTCCTCGGTGACGCCACGGGGGCCGAGCTGGAGGCCTGTCAGCGCCTGCTCGAAGTGCTGGAGCGGCGCGCGGCGGTTCTCGGGCTCCTGCACGACGCCCTCGATCCGGGGCGGCCGGTCGTCCGCGTCGGGCCGGAGCTCGAGGGCGAAGAGCTGCACGGGACGTCATACGTCGGCGCGACCTACGGGCTCCCGAACCGCTCGCTCGGCGCAGTCGGCCTCCTCGGGCCGCTGCGGATGGACTACGACATGGCGATCCAGTCGGTGCGTGCCGCGGCCTTCGAGCTCTCGCGCCTTGCCGAGGACGTCTACGGGTCGCCGTGATGGCGACCGCGGAGCAGGACTACTACGAGCTGCTCGGCGTCGGCCGCGACGCGAGCCATGCCGAGATCAAGCGCGCGTTCCGCCGGCTCGCTCGCGAGCACCATCCGGACGTCAGCGGGCAGCCCGACGCCGAGTTGCGGTTCCGGGCGGTCGCCGAGGCCTACGAGGTGCTCTCCGACCCGGAGCGGCGGCAGACGTACGACCGCTTCGGGCACGCCGGCCTGCGCGGCGGCGGGTTCTCCCCCATGGATGCGGACTTCGGCAGCCTCTCGGACGTGTTCGCCGCGTTCTTCGGCGAGACGCTCTTCGGCCAGGGGAGGGGCGCCGGGCCGCGACCGGCGCGCGGGCCCGACGTCGCGGCCCAGGTCGAGATCGACCTGGTCGACGCCGCCCGCGGGATCTCGCTCGACGTCGGCGTCCGGGTCGCGCGGAGCTGCGAGACGTGCGCGGGCTCGGGCGCGGCGCCGGGCACGTCGCCCGTCACCTGCCCGGGCTGCGGCGGGGCCGGGGTCGTCCAGCAGGTCTCGCGCACCGTGCTCGGCCAGATGGTCCGGTCGGGGACGTGCCCCCGCTGTGACGGCGCCGGCCGGATCGTGGAGACGCCGTGCGAGCGGTGCGACGGCGACGGCCGGACGCTCGAGGACGTGCCCCTCTCAATCGACGTGCCGGCCGGCATCCACGACGGCCAGCGGATTCGCGTGCGCGGCGCAGGACATGCCGGGACGCTCGGCGGGCCGCCGGGCGACGTGTACGTCACCGTCCGCGTCCGCCCGCTCGAGGGAGTCCACCGCGAGGGCGACGATCTCCACGTTCGCGCCTCGGTGACGATGACGGGGGCCGCGCTCGGGACGACCGTCTCGGTGCCGACCCCGGAGGGCCCGCTCGAGATCGAGCTCGCCCCCGGGATGCAGCCCGGCGCCGTCCATGCCGTGCGCGGCCGCGGGATGCCGTCGCTCGAGACCGGGCGCCGCGGCGATCTCCTCGTGCGGGTGGAGGTGCGCGTCCCGACGCGCCTCACGGCCGAGCAGCGTGCCGAGGTGCTCCGTCTCGAGGCCGAGCTCGGGAGCGACGCATACCGTGACGAGGACGACGGGTTCCTCGGGCGGCTGAAGAGCGCCTTCCGGTGAGCGGCGCCGACCGGCGCTCGGCACTCGTCGTCGTCGCGGCGGAGGCGGAGCCGGTCGTCGACGGGTGGCGCCGCCGGTACCAGCGGGAATCCGTCGAGCGGGGCATCCCGCCGCACATCACCGTCCTGTTCCCGTTCGTGCCCGCGGGGGAGCTCGACGACGAGATCCTGACGATCCTCCGCCGCCTGTATGCCCCGGTGCGCCCGTTCGCCTATGACCTCGCCTCGGTCGAGTCCTTCCCCGACGCCGCGTGGCTCGCGCCCGTGCCGGTCGAGCCGTTCCACGAGCTCGTCGCGAGAGCGCGCCGGGCGTTCCCCGGGTTTCCGCCGTACGGAGACCCCGGTCACGTCGTCGTGCCGCACTGCACGCTCGGGACGGACGACGAGCCCGAGCGGGTCGATGCGATGGTGCACGAGTTGCGCGAGGCGCTCGGCCCACGCCTGCCGATCCGCTGCCGCGCGCATGAGGTCGTGCTCGTGGGCGAGCAGCCGGACGGGAGGTGGGTGCGACACGAGGCATTTCCGCTCGAGGGCGCCGCGTGACGGCCCTGCGGCGGATCTCCGTCCAGGTGCCCGCGGAGGACGCCGAACCGCTCCGTGCCCGTCTCGTCGTGCTCTCGCCCACGGGGTTCGAGGAGGTCGACGTCGACGGAACGACCGTGGAGCTCGCGGTGTACGCGGGCGCGGACGCCACCCAGGCGCTGGTCGACGCGCTTCCCGGCGCGTCGGTCGAGCCCGTCGCAGACGGGTGGGAGGACGCCTGGCGGGCCTTCCATCGGCACGTCGTCGCCGGCGGGCTCTGGGTCGGCCCGCCGTGGGAGACGGCGTCCGACCAGGCGCGGGCGGTCGTGATCGACCCCGGCCGCGCGTTCGGCACGGGCTCGCATCCGACCACGCGCCTGTGCGTCGAGCTCCTCGCGACCACGACCGAGCGCCGGCTCGCTCCTCGACGTCGGCTGCGGCTCGGGTGTGCTCGCGATCGCCGCCGCGCGGCTCGGGTTCGCTCCCGTGGTCGCGCTCGACGTCGACCCAGTGGCTGTCGAAACCACCCGCGCGAACGCGGCGGTCAACGGCGTGGCGCTCGACGCAACCGTGCTCGACGCGCTCGACGGAGCGCTTCCGCAAGCAGACCTCGCCGTCGCGAACGTCCTGCTCCGTCCGGTCGAGACCATCCTCGCGCGCCTCGACGTGCGGGAGGCGATCACCTCCGGCTATCTCGCCGGTGAGCGGCCCGTACACGTGGGCTGGGAGCACGTCGAGACGGTCGAGCTGGACGGCTGGGCGGCCGATCGCTTCCGTCGGATCGCGTCTGCAACCATCTGGCCGTGACCCTGGTGTGGACGTGAGTCGTCCGCTGGTCGCCCTCGGGATCGTCGCGGCAGCCGCGGTCGCCGTCGCGGTTGTCTTCGCCGTCCTCTACGTCGCGAGGGAGCCGACGGCTCGAACCGTGCTCGTGAAGCCGTGTGGCGACAGGACGTTCGGCCACGTCAGGTCGCTCACGCGGAGCACCGGCCGGTGGGTGATGCGCTTCGACCCCGAGTGGTTCACGAGCGGCCTCACCGCGAGCGTCGCTGCGGCGGAGGACGGAGTCGTCCCGCCCGGCGAGCCCGTCCCGAACGACAACTACCGGATCGACGAGGGCCACCGGCTGTTGACGTATCTCGTCGCTCCGAACGCGCGAGTGACCGTCATCACGAGGCACGGCAACCCGGCGCAGCTCGGTGCGACGCCGATCACGGTCGCGCAGTTCGCGGCGCTCGTCCGTGGCGAGAAGCCGATCGAGCTCTTCGAACCGCTGGACACCGGTGTGTGGATCCGCGTCCATGTCGATACGGTCTGCGCGATCGATCAGCAGTACCAGCCCTGAGCCCGGAACAAGCGCCGAGGGGGAGTGGATGAGTCATCGCCCATCCCGTGCAGGGAAGCGCGCGGACGCACACGTGTGGGGGACGTGAGCGCCATGCGGCGGGCGCTCGTTCTCGGCGGTACCGGCACCGTCGGCCGCGCAACCGCGCTCAGGTTGCTAAAGGCGGGCTGGGAGGTCGACGTCACGGGACGGGACCCGAGCCGCATGCCCGCCGACGTCACCGCCGCAGGGGGAACGTTCCTCGCCTCCAACCGCGACGACGATCGTCAGCTGGCCGTCGCGCTCGGCGACGGCGCCGACCTGCTCGTCGACTGCATCTGCTTCACCGCAGCCGACGCGACCCGGCTGCTGCCGCTCGTCCGTCACGCGGGCTCCACGGTGATGATCTCGAGCAAGGCGGTGTACGTCGACGCCGCGGGCAACCACTCCAACTCGGAGACCCCACCACGGTTCGAGGGGCCGATCCGGGAGACGCAGCCGACCGTCGCGCCGGGGAGCGGGGACCACACGACCCGTGAGGGCTACGGAGCCAACAAGGTGGCCGCCGAGCAGGTGCTGCTCTCGAGCGGTGAGCCGGTCACGGTGCTGCGGCCGTCGAAGGTGCACGGCGCCGGCGCGTGGCGACCCCGCGAGTGGGTCTTCGTCAAGCGCGTGCTCGACCGGCGTCCCGCCGTGTTCCTCGCGCGGCGCGGCGCAGGTGTCGACCACACGACTGCGGCGGCGAACGTCGCCGCGCTGATCGAGGTCGCGGCCGCGAGGCCGGGGAACCGGATTCTCAACAGCGCCGACCCGGACGCACCGAGCGCGCTCGAGATCTCGAGGACGATCGCGCAGCAGCTCGATCACGTGTGGGAGGAGATCTTCTCCGACGCAGCCTCGGCGGGCGGGCTCGGCTGCCATCCGTGGGACGCGCCGCACCCGATCGTGCTCGACACGACCGCGGCCACCGAGCTCGGATACGTCCCGGCAGGCACCTTCGCCGCGACCGTCGCGGCAGAGGTGGACTGGCTCGTCTCGGCCGGGCGGGACGCGCGCCTGCGTCTCGACGACGAGTTCTTCGTCCCGTACCTCGACTACGGCGCCGAGGACCGGTACCTCGCCGCCCGTCGTCCCGAAACCCGCTAGACCGCCTTCCAGAAGACCGTCGTGTCGCACGGCCGACCGTCGGGGTAGAGCGCGTAGTTCGGGATCACCCCGACCCGCGTCCAGCCGAGGCGTGCATAGAGGCGCTCCGCGGCGTCCCCGGTGACGGTGTCGAGCACGAGAAGTGTCTTGCCCTCGGCACGTGCCTCGGCCTCGGCGTGCTCCATGAGCAGCTGCGCGACGCCGCGGCGGCGTACGGCGCGGTGGACGAGGAGCTTGGCGACGTCTGCGCGGTGCGGCTGGTTCGGCGGCGTTGCGAAGACGACCTGGACGGTGCCGACGACGTCCACGCCGCGGAACGCGGCGAGCAGAAGGCGGGTCCCCCGTTCCACCTCGGCCGCCCACGCTTCGAAGGCCGTGCGCGCGTCGTCGTGGGTGAACGGGGCCATGTAGTTCACGGACGCGCCTCCGGCGACACAGTCGGCGAGGACGGCGGCCAGGCCGTCGAGGTGTACGCCGAGCTCCGCGCCGTCGAGGCGCCGGATCTCGATCTGCTCGTCGGGCACGTCGAGCAAGTCTCGCAACTCACCATGCTGTCGAGCGTCGGGAACGCGGCGTCCGCGGCAAGGCAGCCCGCAAGGTAGAGCGCGGTGCCGGGGTCGCCGGTCCAGAGCGAATGCCGTCCGCGGCCGTGCTGTGCGGTCGCCCGCTCGACCTGCTCGATCGCGTGCATCGCGAACGCCCGCGCGCGGTGGAGCCAGAGCTCGTCGCCCGTCCGGTCGAACAGCTTCAGGAACGCGTAGCCGTTGCCCGCAGTTCCGTGGCACAGGTTGGCGCCTTTGCGGAGCGGGCCGGCCCGCCAGGTGAGCTCGCCACCCGCGAGCAGGAGCTCCGTGAGGTCGGCGTCGCCCGGCGCGAGCGGCGCGAGCGAGGCGACGATGCCCGGCGCGCCGTGGCACCACTGGGTGCGCCGGGGGACGGAGCTCGGCTCGAGCGAGGGCGGCCACTGTGCGAGCCCGTCGGCCCGGAGCGCATGCCGCGTGAGCGTCGCCACGGTGCGGCGCTCGAGCGCTCGGCGCCGCGCGGCATCGAGCAGGTCGCCGCGACTCAGGACGTAGACGTTGCCCGCGAACCCGTGCGCCGGGCCGAACACGTGGATCCGACGCCCGTAGAGGTCCTGCTCCCAGAGGTCGTCGCGCCACTCCTCCCACAGGCGGCTTGCCGATGCGTCCCACGCCGCCCGCCAGCGCTCGTCGCTGCGTTCGCTCGAGCATCACCTGCGCGGCCAGCATCGTCCCCGGGGAGCCCCACATGAGCTCGAGCGTCGGGTTGTCGACGTTCGCGCGCACGGCCTCGAGGAGCTGCTCCTCCTGCCACGACGCGGGGACGAGCGTGTGCGCGACGAGGAGGATCCCGGCCTCGCCCATCCAGAGCGACGGCACGACGCCCTCCTCGGGGAAGTCCGGCGCGGCGCGGTAGCGCTCGGGCAGGAGCATCGCCACGCTCGCCCAGTCGCGACGGAGCTCGGCATGGCCGCCGTGCCGGAGTGCGTGGAGCGCCCAGATCACGCCGGCCGTACCGAGGTACAGCGACGCGACGCGACGGAGCGGCGCCTCGTCGGGCTCCTCGTCGAGGGGGTGGGCCGGCCAGAGCTCGTCGGCGTCGAATGCCTCCTCCGTCTCCGCGACGATCGCGGCGATCGCCGCGCGTGCCCGGTCGGCGTCCCAGGCGGTCTCGGTGAGGGGCTCGTGGGCGTCCGGGTCGACGAGCGCCGCGAGGCTCGCCGCGTCGCCGCTCATCGGCGGGCCACGAACACGTACTCGGTGCTCGCGTCGTCGAACGGCTCGCCCGCGAAGCCGCCGTAGAGCGCCTCGAGCTCGAGCCCGGCGACATCGAGGAGGCCGAGCCACTCGTTCCTCGTCGCCCACCAGAGCGAGCTGCGCGCGCCGTCGTCGAGGTCGATGTCGATGCGGTTCGAGCCGACCGCGTAGCGGACCGTGTGGGGCACGGGCGCCTCCTGATGGACGCCGTCGAGCCGGGTCGCGATGCGATGGTCGAAGGCGAACGCGTTCCAGGCGAACCGCCCGCCCGGTCGGAGCGACGCCGCCACGCGCTCGAACACGACCCGCCGGTCGGACCAGGTCGGGAGGTGGAGGAGCGCGCGAAACGGGCAGTAGATCAGCGCCGCGGGCTCGTCGAGCCGGAGCTCGCGCATGTCGGCGAGGTGGAGCTCGAGGTCGACACCCGCGTCGGTCGCGCGCTCGCGCGCCTGGTCGAGCATCGCCGGCGACGTGTCGATCCCGACCACGCGACGTCCGGTCGCCCGGGCGACGGGGATCGCCACGCGGCCGTTCCCGACGGCGAGCTCGACGAGCGGGCCGTCCGCCTCCCGGGCCAGCCCGACGTAGAAGGCGATGTCTGCCGTCATCGCCGCCGCCCACTCGTCGTAGCGGTGCGAGAACGCCTCGTCCCAGCTCATGCGCCCATGCTACGGCCGGCCGGTGCGGCTTTCTCCGGAGGCGCCCGCCGCGCCGTCGTGGGACACTCGGAGCGTGAAGCTCCTGCTGGTCGAGGACGAGGACGCGATCGCGGCGCCGCTCGCGGAGGGCCTTCGCCGCGAGGGGTTCGTCGTCGAGCGCGTCGCGACCGGGCGGGAGGCGCTCGAGGCCGCCGAGCCCGACCTCGTCCTCCTCGACCTCGGCCTCCCCGACACGGACGGGTTCTCGGTGTGCCGGGAGCTCCGAAGCAGGTCGAGCGTCCCGATCATCGTCGTGACCGCCAAGGGCGAGGAGATCGACCGTGTGGTGGGCCTCGAGGTCGGCGCGGACGACTACGTCGTGAAGCCGTTCGGCATTCGCGAGCTCGTCGCGCGGATTCGTGCGGTCAGCCGGCGGACGGGCGAGCGCTCCGCGACCACGCCGCCGGCGGTGAGGCTCGGTCCGCTCGAGCTCGACACGCGCAGCCGCCGCGTCTTCGTGGACGGGCGCGAGATCGACCTCACGCCGAAGGAGTTCGACCTCCTCGCGCTCCTCGCGAGCGACCCGGGCGCGGTCGTCTCGCGGGCGCGCATCCTCGAGGACGTGTGGGAGACGACCTGGTTCGGGAGCGCGAAGACGATCGACGTCCACGTCGCCGCGCTCCGCAAGAAGCTCGGGCACCCGGCGTGGATCGAAACGGTTCGCGGCGTCGGGCTTCGGCTGAACGTCCCCGAATGAGCCGGCGCTTCCTCGTCACGTACATCGCGCTGGCGGTCGTGGTGCTCGTGTCCCTCGAGATCCCGCTCGGGATCCAGTACGGACGGAGCGAGCGGCGCGACCTCCAGGGGCGGATCGAGCGCGACGCGCTGACGATGGCGACCTTCGCGGAGGACACCCTCGAGCGCGGCATCCGGACACCGCCGCCCGGTCTGGTGCGCATCGCGACGCGCTACCAGCAGGATCCGGGCGGGCGGGTCGTCATCGTCGACGGGAAAGGCGTGGCGCTCCTCGACACGAGCCCTCTGCTTCCCGGCCGGCGGTCGTTCGCGAGCCGGCCCGAGATCGCGTCCGCGCTCCGGGGGAACATCGCCGTCGGGACGCGCTACTCGAGGACGCTCGGGACCGGCCTCGTCTACGTCGCGGTCCCCGTCTCCTCGGGCGGGATCGTGCGAGGCGCCGTGCGCATCACGTACCCGACGTCCGCGCTCGACTCACGGGTGCGGCGCTACTGGCTGCTGCTCCTGGCGATCGGAGGGGTCGTCCTCGCGGTTGCGACCGTCGTGGGCCTCCGGTTCGCGCGGACCTTGACCGAGCCGCTCTCGGCGCTCGAGCAGGCGGCCTCCGCGGTCGGCGAGGGCGATCTCCAGGCGCGGGCGCCGGTGGACAGCGGCCCTCCCGAGGTGCGCGCGCTTGCGACCGAGTTCAACGACACGGTCGCGCGGCTCGAGACGCTCCTTCGCTCGCAGGACGAGTTCGTCGCCGACGCCTCGCATCAGCTCCGGACGCCGCTCGCGGCGCTGCGGCTGCGGCTCGAGAACCTCGAGCGCGACGTGGGGGAGGACGGAAGGGCGGATCTCGACGCCGCCCTCGCGGAGGTGGGCCGGCTCTCGCGGCTCGTGGACGGGCTTCTCGCGCTCGCGCGCGCCGACGCAGCCAAGCCCCGCCCGGCGCCGGTCGACCTGCATGCGGCCGTGGCCGCCCGCGCCGATGCCTGGTCGGCACAGCTGGCCGAGCGCCGGGTGGGGATGGAGGTTCGGGTGCCCGAGGGGCTGACGGCGCTCGCCACGCCAGGCTCGCTCGAGCAGGTTCTCGACAATCTCGTTGCCAACGCGCTCGCCGTCTCGAAGGCGGGCGAGACGATCACCGTCGAGGCTCGCCGGGCCGGTGCCGACGTGATCCTCGACGTCCGCGATCAGGGTCCCGGCATGACCGCCGAGCAGCGTGCGCGCGCGTTCGACCGCTTCTGGCGCGCGGGCTCGCCGGGCGGAACCGGCCTCGGCCTCGCAATCGTCCACCGCCTGCTCACTGCGGACGGGGGGAACGTCGAGCTCCTCGATGCCGAAGGCGGTGGCCTCGACGTGCGGATCGCGCTGCGCGCGCAGCCCTGACCCACCTCGTTCGAATCCTTACCTCCGCCTGGCCCGGGCTTCACCCGACGGCTCGTACGGTGACGCGAGCACTCTCACCCGGAAGGAGGGACGGATGTCCCGCAGACTCGCCATCGCCTTCGCCGCCCTGCTGGCGGTCAACGCGGTCGTCGGCACCGTCGCGCTCACGCGCACCGTTCACCTCGGGCAGGCGTCCCACGTCGCGTCCAACGCGCTCGTCGCGAAGCGAAGCGCTCAGCTCGACCGGTTCGAGGCGTCGCTTCACGCCCAGCTCGCGAAGAAGCCGCCTCCGCTTCCCACGATGCCCTCGGGCTCGGCCTCGGCCGGGGCGACGCCGGCGGCGACCGCCACGACCGCACCGCGGGTCCGCTACGTGCGCCCCGCCCCGATCGTCGTCCACAAGCACCGCGCAGGCGGCGAGCACGACGACGACGGGGCCTACGCCGAGGACGGAGGCGGCGCCGATGACTAGCCACGTCGGGCGCCTCTACGCGGCGGCGGGAGCGCTGCTCGCGTTCTTCGTCCTGTGGGCCACGGTTGCGGCACACCCGTGGGTGTCGTCACCGGCCGCCGACCCGCGTCTCGCCGCGCTCGCGCAGCGCGAACGCCACCTCCGTGCGGATGCGGCGCTGGTCCAGAAGGTGGTCGACCGGCGCTACGCGGCATACCGAGCCGCGCTGGCCAGCCGGCGCTCGGAGATCGCCGCTGCCAGGGCACGCGCCGCGGCCGCGCGGGCCGTCCCCGTGTCGCAGACGTCGTCTCCCGGCGTGCGCGTCGTCACGCTCCCGCCGCTCGTGATCACACGGACGTCGTGATGGAGCGGACGGAGTTCAGGGCGATGGGAACGGACGTCGAGGTCTTGCTCGACCTCCCGGCGGGCCGGGCGAGCGGGGACGCGTTCGCCGCCGCGCGGAACGAGTTCGCGCGGCTCGAGGCGGCCCTCTCGCGATTCCGGCCCGAATCCGAGCTGTCGGCACTGAATCGCGCCGGTCGTCTCCAGGCCGGGCCGGACCTCCTCCGGATCACGGAGCTCGCGCTCGAGGCGCGGGCGCGCACCGGAGGGCGCTTCGACCCGACAGTGCACGAGGCGCTCGTGGCCGCCGGCTACGACAGGACGTTCGAGGAGGTCGGTACGGGCGGGACGGTCGTCGCGGCGCGTCCGCCCGCCCGATGCCTCGGATCGGTCACGGTTGCACGGGAGACGGGGGAGATCGTGCTCGGGACCGACGTCAAGCTCGACTTCGGCGGCATCGGGAAGGGCTACGCCGTCGACCGTGCGTGCGAGCTGATGGCACCGTTCGGGCCGTGCCTCGTGAGCGCGGGCGGTGACCTGGCTGTCCGCGAAGGAGCATGGCCCGTCGGGGTCGAGACGCAACATGGGACGCTCACGCTCGAGCTCACGAGCGGCGCGATGGCCACCTCGGGCTCGGATCGCCGTCGCTGGAGGACGGCGGCGGGCGACGCGCACCACCTGATCGACCCGCGGACCGGGTCTCCTGCCGAGACCGACCTGCTCCGTGTCACGGTCTTCGGCCGGACGGCGGTCGACGCCGAGGTGCTGGCGACGTCGCTCTTCCTCGCCGGAGCCGAGGAGGCCGTGCTCGAGGCCGACGAGCTCGGTGCCCCCGCCGTCCTGACGCTCCTCGACGGCACCACCGTGCTCGCAGGAGGACTGGCGTGAAGGGCGATCCCACCTTCTGGCTGCTCGCGCGCTCGACCGGGCTCACGGCCTACGTCCTGCTCACCTGCTCGATCCTCGCCGGCCTCGTCCTGAAGTCACGTCCGTTCCGGTCGCTCCGCCCCGCCGCCGTCACCGACACCCACCGCGTGCTCGCGCTGCTCGGCCTGGGCGCGGTCGCGATGCACGGCGCCGCGCTCCTGCTCGACAGCACGGTTCACCTGTCTCCGGCCGCGCTGCTCGTACCCGGGCTGTCGCCGTACCGACCCCTCGCGACCGGCGTCGGGGTGATCGCGGCGGAGCTCATGCTCGTGATCTACGCCTCCTTCTCGCTCCGTCGACGAATCGGCACGCGCAACTGGCGGCGCCTGCACTGGGCCACGTACGCGATCTTCGCGGCGGCTACCGTGCACGGTCTCGCGGCGGGAACGGACAGCGCGCAACCGTGGGCGTTCGCCCTCTACCTCTCGGCGATCGCGCTCGTGGTCTCGGCCACGGCGTGGCGAGCCCTCATGCCTCCTGCCACCGCGCCGCGCGGCGTTCGTGCATGATCGGTCCGGTTCCGTGAGCATCATTCGCGTCGGCCTCGTCCTCGTGCTCGCGCTGGCGGCTGCCGTCGCCGCGAACATCGTCCTGCTCGGCGTCGCGACGGGGCCCGAGGACCCGGTGGGCAGGCTCAGCCCTCGCGCGGGCATCGTCGAGCTCCCGGCGGGCCCGTCGACCGTCCCGTCGACGCCGAGGGCGGACGACGGCGGCACGCGCCCCGAGCGCGGGCACGCGGGCGAGGCCGCGGACGACTGACGCCGGGCCGCCGGGGGGCGGCGTGCTCCGACTCTTGGGGCTCGGTGGCGGATTCGAGGCCCGGGCTTGTCCCGGTGCTAACCGAGGCGGGGCTACAACGGGTGGCGTGATGCCCTCCGAGCAAAGGATCGTGATGCACACCCGTCGTCAAGCATTCATGCTCGCCGGCGCGCTGACCGCGACCGTCTTCACGGCGGTCGCCGCGCTCGCCGGCGTGTCGCATCGTCCGGTCGCCACCGTGCGGCCGGCACCGGCTCCCGTCGTCCAGGTCGCGCCACAGCAGGCGCCGACACCGCGCTGGGCGGACGACTGATGCGCCGGGTCTGGGCGACCGTCGTCGCCGTCTGGGCGACCCTCGCGATCGTCGCGGGGCTCGCGTGGACACGGCAGGTGCAGGCCCCGCCGCTCGCACAGCCGGCTCCGACGACGCTCGTCGTCAAGGGCAAGAACGGAACGCAGCGACTCGTCGTGATCGGCTCGACCGCGGCGGCGGCGCCGCACGCGACGACCCAACCCTCTCCGCCTCCCGCGAGATGATCGGCCTCCTCCAGAGCACCGCGTTTCGCGCGATGGGCACGGCCTGCACCCTCTCGGTGACCGCGTTGCCCACCGATGTGCTCCGGGCGCGCAGGGCGCTCGCCGCCGGAAGAGCCGAGGTCGAGGCGTGCGAGCGGGTTCTCTCCCGCTTCGATCGGGCCAGCGACCTCTCGCGCGTGAACGGACGCGCCGGTGAGTGGGTGGACGTCGACGCCAGGCTCGCGGTCGCCCTCCGCACCGCGGTCCTGGCGCGAGACGCGACGCGCGGGAGGTTCGACCCGACGATCCTTCCCGCCCTCCTCGCCGCCGGGTACGACCGGACGTTCGAGGAGCTGGAGGAGCGACCGCCGCGCGTGCAGCGCGGGTGGCGCGCCGGCGGCGAGATCGATGTCGACCTGGACGCGAGCCGCGTTCGCATCGAGCGAGGGGCGATGGTCGACCTCGGTGGCATCGGGAAGGGGTTCTCCGCCTCGCGTGCGCTCCTCGCGATGCGCGAGGCATGCCCTGAGCTCCCCGGCGCGCTCGTCGACCTCGGCGGAGACGTCGCCGTCCGGGGTCAGCCGCCCGAGCGCGGCCCGTGGCTGATCGCCGTCGCGGACCCGCGACGCCCGGCGGCGGCTCCCCTCGGGATCCTCCAGGTGGAAGAGGGAGCGGTCGCCACGTCCGGTCGCAGCGCGAGGCGCTTCGGCCCCGGGCGGACGCTCCACCACCTGATCGACCCTCGCACCGGCGCTCCCGCCGTCGCAGGGCCGCTCGCCGTCACGGTCGTGGCACCGGATGCCGGATGGGCCGAGGCCCACGCGACGGCACTCGCCATCTCGGACGCCGGCGAGGCGCGCGCCCACGTGGCGGCGAGCCCGGACGTGTCGGCGCTGCTCGTCTCGGCCGAGGGGACGCTCGAGCCGCTGGGGCAGGTCCGGTTCCTGCGGGACCTCCGTGAGGCCGTCGGATGAGCGTCTTCCTCGCGCAGGCGCCGATCGCGTGGTACGTCGTGCGCGCGTCCGGGCTCGTCGCCTTCGGCGCGCTGACGCTCTCCGTGTGGCTCGGGCTCGCGACGAGCACCCGCCTGCTCGGGCCCAAGCGCCTCAAGTCGCTCGTCGGCTGGCACCAGACGATCGCGTGGACAGGGGTCTCGATGCTCGGCCTGCACGCGGGCGCGCTGCTCTTCGACCCGACCTTGCATTTCGGCCTCGCCGCGCTGCTCGTCCCCTTCGCCGCTCCGTGGAGCCCCGCGGCCGTTGCCGCGGGCGTCGTCGCCGGCTGGGCGATGCTCGCGATCGCATCCTCGTTCCGGCTGAAGAGGTGGATCGGCCAGAAGGGGTGGAGACGGCTCCACTTCCTGAGCTTCGGCGCCTTCGTTCTCGCACTCGGTCACGCGCTCGTCGCAGGAACCGACCTCCACGGGGTGGGCGGCCCGATCCTGGCCGCGATCGCGGCCGGCCCGGTGATCTGGCTCGGGCTCGCGCGGGTCCTGATGCCCCGGGCGGGCACGGCACGACCCGGGCCACGGCGCGCGGCCCTCGAGACCGGTAGGAGGTAGCCACGGACGGGAGGGCGCGCAGGCGCCCTCCCGTCACCCGCCGCCGGGTTGCGGGACGTTCACCGAACGTCGCCAAAGCCTGCCCTGCGCCTTGCCCGGCGCTAACCCGAAGAGTCGTACCGTCGGGAGCGTCTACCCGAAAGGAGCAATCGTGTACCGAATCGAGATCGACCGCTCGTTGTGCAGCGGCTTCGGCGTCTGTGCGGAGCTCGCGCCCGACCTCATCGAGGTCGGCAAGGACGGGATCGCGGCGGTCCGGGTCGGCCGGACCGCCGACTCCTCGGTCCTCGAGGCCGCGGAGGCCTGCCCGATGGCCGCGATCACCGTCGTCGAGGAGGAGGCAGCCTGATGACGCCCCGCTCCGTCGTCATCGTCGGCGCCGGGCTCGCAGGCGCTCGCTGCGCGGAGACCCTTCGCGCCGAGGGCTACGACGGCGCCGTCACGCTGATCGGGGAGGAGACGCTGCCGCCCTACGAGCGGCCCGCCCTCTCCAAGGAGTACCTCGCGGGCCGGAAGGAGGAGCACGAGATCCTCCTTCGCCCGCACGCATCGTGGATCGAGCAGCAGATCGTCCTGCGGCTCGGACAGCGCGTCGTCGGCGTCGACCCCGCGCACAGGACGGCCGTCACCGAGACCGGGGAGGAGCTCGCCTGGGACACGCTCGTGCTCGCGACGGGCGCACGGCCGCGCAGGCTTCCGTTCGCCGTACCGAGCGGCGTCCACACGCTGCGCACGGTCGAGGACGCCCGGGCTCTGCGCGAGGCCCTCGTTCCGGGAGCGCACCTGGTCGTGGTCGGCGGCGGATTCGTGGGCGCCGAGGTCGCCTCGACCGCGGTTGCGCTCGGTTCGCGCGTGACGATGGTCGAGGCGCTCGCCGCCCCCTTCGAGCGGACGCTCGGCCCAACGCTCGGCCGGCTCCTCGCCGATCGCTACCGCGCTCACGGAGTCGACGTACGCCTGCGCACGGGCGTGACGGGGTTCGGCGCGGACGCGTCGGGCGTCGTCCGGTCGGCTCGTCTCACCGACGGCGGCGAGCTCCGCTGTGACGTCGCGCTCGTCGGCATCGGCGTCGAGCCTGCGGCCGAGCTCGTCCCCGGACCGGTCGAGGGCGTCCCGATCCACGCGTGCGGCGACGTGACCGGAGGTCTCGGCCACTGGACGAGCGCCGCCGCCGAAGCGATCGCGGTCGCGCGCCGGATCGTCGGCCTCGAGCCGCAGCCCCGGCAGCCGGCGTTCTTCTGGTCCGACCAGTTCGGCCTCCGCCTGCAGCTCGTCGGCCGGGCGGACGCCACCGCCGCCGTCGAGCTCGACGGTGGGGGAGAGGACTTCCTCGCACGGTTCGTCGACGGCGAGGGCAACCTCGTCGCTGCGCTCGGCGCCAACCGGTCTGCCGACATCGCGCGGCTCCGCCGGCAGCTCGCGCTCGCGGCGTAGCACCTTCCACCGGCCCGCCGAGATCGTGCTGAGCGTCGCGCGCGACGGGCGCCGACGACCGTTCTCGGGAATCGAGCGTCTAAGCTCTTGGGCTCCCGCATGGCGACGTTCTCAACGCGATTCCTCGGTTGCAAGGTCTCGTTCGCCGACGCGCAGGCGATCCGTGAGCGCCTGCTCGCGGACGGGCACCGGGAGGTCGCCGAGGACGGCGAGATCCAGGTCGTCAACACGTGCTGCGTCACGCACGAGGCGGTCTCGAAGTCGCGCAAGGCGGCGTCCCGCGCCGCACGGTCCGCGCGCACCGTCTACGTGACCGGCTGCGCGTCCAACCTCGAGGGCGCGTTCGCCGGGACGTCCCCGAACGTCGTCGTCACGGGACGCACCGGCGACGAGGCCGCGGCGTTCGTCGCCGGAGACGTCGGCGCGCTCGCGTGCGTGAACGCGGAGCACGGGCTCGACCGCGTGCGGGCGTTCGTGAAGATCCAGGACGGCTGCTCGTTCTCGTGTGCCTTCTGCGTGATCCCGCTCGTCCGCGGCGCGACGCGGAGTCGCACCGCCGACGCGGTGCTCGGCGAGATCCGCCGCCGTGTCGCGCAGGGGCATCGCGAGATCGTGCTCACGGGCGTCAACCTCGGCTGCTTCCGCGACCGTGCCGCCGGCTTCACCCTGGCGCGGCTCGTCCGGGAGGCAGGGGCGATCCCCGGCGTGGAGCGGCTGCGCCTCTCCTCGATCGAGGTGAACCACGTCGACGACGCCCTCGTGAGCGCGCTGGTGGAGACGCCGGTCGTCTCGCCGCACCTCCACGTGCCGTTGCAGTCGGGCGACGACCGGGTCCTCCGCGCGATGGGCCGCCGCTACACCGCGCGGCAGTTCGAGCGCCGGCTCGCGCCGCTCGCCGGCCTCAACCTGACGACCGACGTGATCGTCGGCTTCCCCGCCGAGGACGACGCCGCGTTCGAGCGGACGCTCGAGCTGGTCGAGCGACTCGGGATGACGAAGGTGCACGTCTTCCCCTACTCTCCGCGCCCCGGAACGCAAACCGCCGCGGAGGACACGGTGTCGCCCGACGCGAAGCGCGAGCGTGGCGCGCGGCTCCGCGCGCTCTCCGACGATCTCTGCCGGCGCCGCTGGGAGAGCCGGGTCGGAACGATCGACCGTGTGCTCGTCGACCGGCCGGGGCGCGGGTACGCGGACGACTACACGCCGTGGCTCGTCGGAGGCGCGGTCGGGACGTTCGTGGCGGCACGCGCGGTCGGGGTCGGGGCGGAGGGGGTGCTCGCGGTTGCAGCGTGAGGGCTGTCTCTTCTGCCGCCTCGTGCGGGAGGGCGACCACGTCGGCGCCGCCGACGGGTTCGTCGCGATCCGCGACATCGCGCCGAAGGCGCCGACGCACCTGCTGATCCTCCCGGAGCGCCACGTCGACACGTTCCGCGACGTCGGTGCGTTCGGCCCCGACGAGGCGAAGCGCATGCTCGAGTTCGTCGCGGAGACGGCCGCCGACGCAGGGCTCGAGGACTACAGGATCGTGGTCAACGTCGGCCCCGGCGGAGGGCAGACCGTGTTCCACCTGCACTGGCATCTGCTCGGGGGCGCTAGCCTCCCCGGATTCGAATGACCCTGATCGCCGACATCGAGGAGGAGCTGAAGGGCGCTCGCCGGGCCCGCGACGACCAGCGCCGCGACGCGCTCGCGCTCGTCCTGAACGCGCTCCGCTCTGCGGAGAAGGAGCTGCAGCGCTCGCTCTCCGACGAGGAGTCCCTCCAGGTGCTGCAGCGCGAGCGGAAGAAGCGCGTCGAGGCGATGGAAGCGTTCGACGCAGCCGGTCGCGAGGAGCAGGCCGACCGGGAGGAGTTCGAGCTCGACGTGATCGAGGAGTTCATGCCCGACCAGCTCTCCGAGGACGAGCTCGAGGAGATCGTGGACGACGTGATCGCGGAGGTCGGGGCAACCTCGATCCGCGACCTCGGCCGCGTGATGGCGGACGTCATGCCCCGGGTGTCCGGTCGCGCGGACGGCTCGGTGGTCAGTCAGCTCGTGCGCGAGAAGCTCGCCTGAGCGACCTCCTCCGCTGGACGCGGGCGCTGCAGGCGCTCGCGCAGACCGGCCTCACGTACGCCGGTGGGCCGTACGACCGCGAGCGCTACGAGGTCGTGCAACGGATCGCGGCCGAGATGGCCGCGGCGGTGAGCGGCGAGCACCCGGACGCGCTGCTCGCGGGATTCGCCGAGGAGAGCGGCTACCGCACCCCCAAGGTCGACGTCCGCGGCGTCGTGCTCGACGGCGACCGGCTTCTCCTGGTGCGCGAGCCGGGAAGCGAGGGCTGGTGCCTGCCGGGCGGCTGGGCGGACGTCGGCGAGACGCCGTCACGCGCGGTGGAGAAGGAGGTGCGGGAGGAGGCGGGTCTCGAGGTGCGCGCGATGCGACTGCTCGGCGTGTTCGACCGTGACTTCCGCGGCCGGCTCCGCTGGCCGGCGCACGTCTACAAGCTGTACCTGCTCTGCGAGCGGCTCGGCGGCACGCCGACCCCCGACGGGCTCGAGACGGAGGAGGCGGCCATGTTCCCGGTCGACGGGCTCCCGCCGCTGGCTCCCAAGACTCCCGACGACCAGCTCGCGCGGGCGCTCGCCGTCGCGCGCGATCCCGCCGTGCCGGCGGCGTTCGACTAGAGACTCGATCGCGGACGGGCGGCCGTGGTCGGGCAGCACGCCGTCAGCCGCGCGAGGCGCGAGAGCGTATTCCGGTGACGTGCCACGGTAGCGAGGCCGGCAACCCGTCGCCCTACACTGAGACGCATGCAGGACGTCTTGACAGTCCCGAACGACGTCGCCGCGGAGCTCGCCGGCGTCGGCGACGGTGTGCTCGACACGCTGCGCGAGCGGCTCGGCTGCTCGATCTCGCTACGCGGCAACCGGCTCACGCTCGCCGGAGACGAGGCCCGGGTGGCCGAGGCGCGCGCGGTGCTCGACGAGCTCGTCGAGCTCGTCGAGGGCGGCCACGCGATCGGCCCCGACACGGTCGGCGCCGTCGTCGCGGCGCTCGACCAGTCGGAGGACATCCGCGACGTCTTCGAGGACGTCGTCTGGCGCCACCGCGGCAAGAAGATCGCGCCGAAGACGGTGACGCAGAAGCGCTACGTCGACGCGATCCGGTCGTCGACCGTGACGTTCGGCATCGGCCCCGCCGGGACCGGCAAGACCTACCTCGCGATCGCGCTGGCGGTGAAGGCGCTCGCCGAGCGGGAGGTCGGGCGGATCATCCTCACGCGGCCGGCGGTCGAGGCCGGAGAGCGTCTCGGCTTCCTCCCGGGCGACGTGCTCGCGAAGGTCGACCCGTACATGCGGCCGCTCTTCGACGCGCTCTACGACACGATGGACGCCGACCGGCTGAACGCGTACATCGACCGCGGCACGATCGAGGTCGCGCCGCTCGCGTTCATGCGCGGCCGGACGTTGAACGACTCGTTCGTGATCCTCGACGAGGCGCAGAACACGACGCCCGAGCAGATGCAGATGTTCCTGACGCGGCTCGGGTTCGGCTCGAGAATGGTGGTGACCGGGGACGTGACGCAGGTCGACCTTCCGCGCGAGCAGGCCTCCGGGCTGATCCAGGTGCGCGACATCCTCCGGTCGCTCGACGGCATCGGCTTCGTCGAGTTCGGCCACGAGGACGTCGTGCGCCACAAGCTCGTGCAGCGGATCGTCGAGGCGTACAAGCGGCACGCCGAGGAGACGGGCTCCGCGCGGCACCGCTGATGCTCGAGATCGAGGTCTCGAACCGAAGCGGCGTCGCGGTCGACGACGCCGGCGCGGTCGCCCTCGCCCGCGAGGTGCTCGCTGCAGAAGGCGTCTCCGACGGCGAGCTCGGGATCGCATTCGTCGCCGCGGAGGAGATGCGGGCGTTGAAGCGCGACCATCTCGGAGTCGACGAGGCGACCGACGTCCTCTCGTTCCCGATCGACGGCACCGAGCCGCTGCCGGAAGGCGAGCCGCGTGCGCTCGGCGACGTCGTCCTCTGTCCGCAGGTCATCGGCGACGACTGGCGGTGGCCGCTCGTGCACGGCCTGCTCCACCTCCTCGGCCACGAGCACGGCCCGGCCATGGAGACGCGCGAGCGCGCGTACCTGCCGTGATCCCGCCGCGGGGCCGGCCCTCGATCTTCGAGAGCTTCAACTTCGCGATCGAGGGGATCATCCACGTGCTCCGCACGCAGCGGAACATGCGGATCCACTTCGCGGTCGCGGTCGCGGTGCTGGTCGCCGCGCTCGCCTTCGACCTCTCGCGCATCGAGCTGATCGCGCTGCTCCTCGCGATCGCCTTCGTGCTGATCGCGGAGATGATCAATACCGCGATCGAGGCGGCGGTCGACGTCGCGTCGACGTCGTTCGACCCGATGGCGAAGCTGGCGAAGGACATCGGCGCCGGCGCTGTCCTGATCGCGGCGATCAACGCGATCGCCGTCGGGTACCTCGTCTTCTCGGGGCAGGTCGCAGACGAGAGCTCGCGGCTCCTCGACAGGCTCTCCGAGGCACCCGCCGAGCTGACGCTGATCGCCCTGGTGCTGACGACCGCGCTCGTGATCGCGCTCAAGGCTCTCTCGGGCCGTGGCTCGCCGTTGCGCGGCGGCTGGCCGTCCGGTCACGCCGCCGTCGCGTTCGCCGGGTGGATGGCGATCACGCTCGTCCTCGGCGACACCGAGCACCGCTTCCTCGTATCCTCCCTCACGTTGATCATGGCCTTGCTCGTCGCGCAGACGCGGATCGAGGCGGGCGTCCACTCGACGCTCGAGGTCGCCTCGGGCGGCCTGCTCGGTGCGCTCGTGACGCTCGCCGTCTTCCAGGGGTTCTACGCGTGACGGACGCCGAGCTGCTCGCCGCCGCGGACGCAGTCGCGGCACGCGCGTACGCCCCGTACTCGAGGTTCCACGTCGGGTGCGCCGTGCTGTGTCGAGACGGTCGCGTCGTCGAGGGCGTCAACGTGGAGAACGCGGCGTACCCGCTCGGTGTGTGCGCCGAGCGGACGACGTTGTCGCGGGCGATCGCGGAGGGCTACCGGCCGGGCGACTTCGTCGCCGCCGCGATCACGGCGTCGCCCTGCGGCGGGTGCCGCCAGTGGCTCGCGGAGATGCGGGTGGAGCGCGTGCTCTTCCGAAACGGCGGGCGGATCATCGAGATGACCCCGGACGAGCTGCTGCCGGAGCAGTTCGAGGCCGGGCACCTCGAGCAGTGACGCGCGTGCTCGCCGGTGCCGGCAAGGGGATGAAGGTCGGCCTCGTCGCCGTCGCGGGCCGGCCCAACGTCGGCAAGTCGACGCTCGTCAACGCCCTGATCGGGGAGAAGGTGGCGATCACCTCCACCGTCCCGAACACGACGCGCCGCCGGATCTTCGGCGTCGCGAACAGCGACGACTGGCAGCTCGTGCTCGTCGACCTGCCCGGCTTCCAGCGTCCCATGGACCCTCTCACCGAGCGGATGCAGGAGACCGTCGACGGCTCCTTCGAAGACGTCGACGTCGTGCTGCTCGTCCTGTCGGCGCGTGACCGCATCGGCGCCGGCGACCGCTTCGTCGCGCGGCGCGTCTTCTCGCTCGGCGTCCCCGTCGTGATCGCGCTGAACAAGATCGACCGCCTCAAGCACGGGCACGTCGCGTCGCAGATGAAGGTCGCGGCGACGCTCGGCGACTTCCACGCGCTCCACCCCGTGAGCGCGAAGGTGCGTGACGGCATCGACGAGCTGCGCGACGACCTGGTGCAGCTCCTCCCGGAAGGGCCGCCGCTCTTTCCGCGCGAGCAGCGCACCGACCTCACCGTCGAGGAGCGTGTCGCAGAGGTCGTCCGCGAGAAGGCGCTCCATCTGACGCGTGACGAGGTGCCGCACGCCCTGACCGTGGAGGTCGACGAGCTCGGCGACACCGTCCGCGCCCGTGTGCTCGTGGAGACCGAGTCGCAGAAGGGGATCCTGGTCGGCAAGCGGGGCGCGATGATCCGCGAGATCGGGACCCGCGCGCGTCCCGAGGTCGAGGCGCTCGTGGGCCATCGGGTGTTTCTCGAGCTCGTCGTCAAGGTGCGTCCTCGCTGGAGGCGCGACCGGAAGGCACTCGAGCGGCTGGGCCTCTAGCTCGACAGGACGGTTCCGGGTGGGCGTCTGAGTCGAGCCGCTCGGCCCGCCGCGCTCGGGCTCAGTGCAGGCGCACGGTCTCCGGCGCGATGCGGAGGATCACCCGCTCCGAGGTGATCGCCGAGCCGTCGTAGTCCTTCCCGCGGTACTTTCGCGAGAGACGGTCGATGTGCGCGCGCGCTTCCGGCCCCCGCACGGTCTCGACGACCTGCCCGCGGACCTCGGCGTACGTGTACGGGTCGTCGTGCTGCCAGATCGTGACCGTGACGCGCGGGTCGCGCTCCACCGCGCGGAACTTCGCCCGGTGCACCTCCGTGTTGATCAACACGTGGTCGTCGTCGGCGTCGACCCACATCACGTGGGTCATCGGCCCGCCCGATCGCAGGATCACGCTCAGCGCGGCGAAGTTCCGGCCCTGCGCGAGCTCCCGCGCGATCGGGTCGAGCGCCGCCACTCAGGTGCCGTCCATCGCCTCGTCGGCGTCGACGCGGTCGGCGAGCGTCCGCGCCACCTTGAGCCAGAGCTCCGGCATCGTGTCGAGCAGCGCGACGAAGTCGCGCCCCGAGATCGTCAGCACGCGCAGGGGCGTCGTGGCGACGACCGTGGCGGTGCGGGGGAGCGCGACAGGAGCGCGATCTCGCCCACGAAGCTGCCGGCGGCGAGCCGCGCGACCCGCCTGCCGCGGCGGCGCACGTCGACCTCTCCCTCGACGACGACGTAGAACTCGCCTGCCGGCTCGCCCTCGCGGATCAGCTCGGTTCCGGGATCGATCTCGCGCTCGATCGCGAGCGCGGCGATCCTGCGCAGATCGCGCTTTGAGCACAACTCGAAGAGCGGGAGGCCGCGGAGCAGCTCGACCCGGGTGTCGGCACGAAGCAGCATGGAGCGGAACTCTAGACTGCGAGCATGAGCCAGACGCTGGCGCTTCCGCGCGCGGTCGAGCTTCCCGGCGGCGGGCGCATGCCGCGGGTCGGGTCGGTCGACGCCGTCGCCCTCGAGGCGCGGGCGGGCGAGCTCGCCAAGCGCTCGATCAAGCGCGAGTCCAAGATCTTCGCCCTCGAGCTGGCGATCCGGATGATCGACCTGACGACGCTCGAGGGCGCGGACACGCCGGGGAAGGTACGCGCGCTGTGCACCAAGGCGATGATCCCTGACCCGACGGAGCCTTCCGTCCCGCACGTCGCGGCGGTGTGCGTGTACCCGAGTCTCGTCGCCGTCGCGCGGCGCAGGCTGAAGGGAAGCGGTGTCAAGGTCGCCTCCGTCGCGACCGCGTTCCCGTCGGGCCAGGCGTCGCTCGAGGTCAAGCTCGCGGACGTCCGTGCCGCCGTCGCGGCCGGAGCCGACGAGATCGACATGGTGATCGACCGGGGCGCATTCCTCTCCGGCCGCGTCGGGCGCGTCTACGACGAGGTCGTCGCGGTCAAGGAGGCGTGCGGTGACGCCCATCTCAAGGTGATCCTCGAGACGGGCGAGCTCGGCAGCTACGACGCGGTGCGCAAGGCGTCCCTCGTGGCCATCGCGGGCGGCGCGGACTTCATCAAGACGTCGACAGGGAAGATCTCGCCCGCGGCGACCCTTCCGGTGACGCTCTGCATGCTCGAGGTGATCCGCGACGTCCACGACGAGACGGGCCTCGTGATCGGGATGAAGCCGGCGGGCGGGATCCGCACGGCAAAGCAGGCCGTCCAGTACCTGTGCGTGCTCCACGAGACGCTCGGCGCCGACTGGCTGACACCCGATCTGTTTCGCTTCGGTGCATCGTCGCTGCTGAACGACCTGCTCCTGCAGCTCCGCAAGCAACGGACCGGTGTGTACCGCTCGCCCGACGAGTTCACGCTCGACTGATGGGCGCCGTCGAGAAGAAGCGGAGCGCGGTCCCTGCGACCCGGGCCTGGGAGTACGCGCCGGCGCCGGAGTCGCGAGAGATCGTCTCGTTCGAGGAGCGCTACGGGCTCTTCATCGGCGGCGAGGAGGTCGCGCCGCGGTCACGGACCTGGTTCCCGACCGTCTCTCCCGCCACCGAGGAGCCGCTCGCCGAGGTCGCGCAGGCGGGCGCCAGGGACGTCGCGCTCGCCGTCGAGGCGGCGCGTGACGGCTTCGGGGCCTGGAGCGGGTGGAGGCCGTCCGAGCGTGCCAAGGTGCTCTTCCGGATCGCCCGGATCCTCCAGGAGCGGTCGCGCGAGCTCGCGGTCGCCGAGTCGCTCGACGGCGGCAAGCCGATCAAGGAGTCGCGCGACGTCGACCTCCCGCTCGCGGCGGCGCACTTCTTCTACTACGCGGGGTGGGCGGACAAGCTGGAGTACGCGTTCCCGGGACGACGTCCGCGGCCGCTCGGCGTTGCGGCCCAGATCGTCCCGTGGAACTTCCCGCTCCTGATGCTCGCGTGGAAGATCGCACCGGCTCTCGCGTGCGGCAACTCGGTCGTGCTGAAGCCCGCCGAGACGACGCCCCTCACGGCGCTCCTGTTCGCAGACGTCTGCCGTCAGGCGGAGGTTCCGCCCGGCGTCGTCAACATCGTCACGGGTGACGGCTCCACCGGCGCGCATCTCGTCCGCGCCGAGGGGATCGACAAGGTCGCGTTCACCGGGTCGACCGAGGTCGGGAAGGCGATCCGGCGCGAGCTCGCCGGGCGCGACGTCCCGCTGACGCTCGAGCTCGGCGGCAAGGCGGCGAACATCGTGTTCGACGACTGTGCGCTCGACCAGGCGGTCGAGGGGATCGTCAACGGGATCTACTTCAACCAGGGCCACGTGTGCTGCGCCGGCTCGCGGCTCCTCGTGCAGGAGTCGATCCACGACCAGCTCGTCCGGAAGCTGAAGCGGCGGATGGCGACCCTGCGGGTCGGCGACCCGCTCGACAAGAACACCGACATCGGCGCGATCAACTCGAAGGCGCAGCTCGACCGGATCGTCGAGCTCGTCGCCAGCGGCACCGAGGAGGGCGCGGAGATCTACCAGCCGCCCTGCCGGCTGCCCGAGAAGGGCTGGTGGTTCGCCCCGACCGTCTTCACGGGCGTTGCCCAGAGTCACCGGATCGCGCAGGAGGAGATCTTCGGCCCCGTCCTCAGCGTGCTCACGTTCCGCACCGCCGACGAGGCCGTCGAGAAGGCGAACAACACGATGTACGGGCTCTCGGCGGGGATCTGGACGGAGAAGGGCTCGCGGATCCTCTGGATGGCCGACCGTATGCGCGCCGGCGTCGTCTGGGGCAACACGTTCAACCGCTTCGACCCGGCGTCGCCGTTCGGCGGCTACAAGGAGTCCGGGTTCGGGCGGGAAGGCGGCCGTCACGGGCTCGAGGCGTACCTGAGGTTCGAGTGAGCACGCCGGCGAGACAGCCTGCCGCGGTGATCGGCGCGGGGCTCGTGCTCGTCTGCGCGGTCGCGTGGGGCGTCCGGGGCCTTCTCCGCGTGGAGCTCGAGCGGTGAGCACCCGGCTGCCCGTGCGCAAGACGTACAAGCTGTTCGTCGGCGGCGCATTCCCGCGCTCCGAGTCGGGGCGCACGCTCGACCTCGAGGGGCACAACGTCGCGCGGGCCTCCCGCAAGGACGCGCGCGACGCGGTCGTCGCGGCGCGCAAGGGGTTCGCGGCATGGAGCTCCGCGACGGCGTACAACCGCGGGCAGGTGCTCTACCGGCTGGCCGAGACGATGGAGACGCGGCAGGCGTCCCTCGCGTCGGTGTGCAGCGGGCGGCGCGAGGTCGCGCGGGCGATCGACCGCGTGGTCTGGTACGCGGGCTGGGCGGACAAGCTCGCGCAGGTGCTCGGCGGTGCGAATCCCGTTGCGGGGCCGTACTTCAACTTCACGGTGCCGGAGCCGACGGGCGTCGTCGCCGTCGTCGCTCCCGACGAGCCCGCGCTCGACGGTCTCGTCGCCCGGCTCGCGCCGGCTCTCGTGGGAGGCAACGCCGTGGTCGTGGCGGCATCGGATGTCCACCCCCTGGCCTCGATCGAGCTTGCGGAGGCCGTGGCCACCTCCGACGTGCCGGCGGGCGTCGTCAACGTGCTCACCGGGCTCCGGGCGGAGCTCGCGCCGGTGCTCGCAGCGCACATGGACGTGAACGCGATCGACGTGACGGGTGCGGACGGAGACGTCGCGGCGCTCGAGGTGCTCGCCGCCGAGAACGTCAAGCGCGTCGTCCGTGCACGCGAGGATCGGAGCCCGTGGGAGATCGGCGCGTTCATGGAGCTGAAGACGGTCTGGCACCCGATCGGGCGCTGAGCGTCGCCGTCGGCTCTCCCTCACCCTTCGCCCTCCGGAGGGTCACCCGTCAGCACGCCGTCGACCGCGCGGACAACGGACTCGAGCCTCAGGTCGAGCGGCCCCTCCGCGACGAGCCAGGGCCGGCCGCTCGTGCGCGCCCGCTCGAGGTAGCGCTCCTGCATCCAGCGCCGCTGCTCCTCGAACTCGCGGATGCCGTCGTGGCGCCAGGGGACATCCAGGCCACAGACGACGAAGAGGTCGTACTGCCGTTCGACCAGGTCCTCGAACCCGGTCGCAGGCCCGCCGAGGTACACCTCGTGGAACAGCGCCGTCGTGAATGCGTCGGTGTCGGAGAAGAGGACGCGGTGCGCGAGGGTCGCGAGGAAGTCCTCGTACCAACAGTGCATCCGCGCGATGTGGGTGAACTCCCAGGCTGGTCCACGGCGCGTCGGGCGGACGGCCGATCTGCGTGTACGGCCTCCCGTACTCGGGGTTCCACACGGTTCGGTACCGCTCCGCGAGCCTGCGCGCGAGGGTCGACTTGCCGGTCGACTCGGCCCCGAGGACGCACACCCGCTTGACGTCCGCCACGGGGCTCGAGCCTACGCGATCCTCGGCGGCGGATAGCATCCGCCTCCGTGACCCACCGACGTCTGAGCCAGGCGATCGCAGAGGGCGACGGCATCTCGGTGCTCGTGCACGTCCTCGACGCGGACGGCGCCCGGCGCGCGGAGGCGAACGGCGCCGAGGGCGTGGTCATCCGGCGGGTCGACGAGGACGTCCGGGCGCACACGCTGCTGCCCCTGCTCGCGTACGGGCCCGAGCCGGACGATGCGGGTGTCGCCGACGCGGTCGTGCTCGCCGCCGACGAGGAGTTGCTCCCGGATCGCGCCGAGCGCTGCCACGAGCTCGGTCTCGAGGTCGTCGTCCGCGTCCGGGACGACGACGAGCTGGAGCACGTGTTCGAGCACCTGGACCCGGAAATCGTCCTTCTGACCGCCGACACGGCCGACGAGGAGCAGTCCCCGCTCGACCGCGTGCTCGAGCTGCTGCTCGACGTCCCCGCCGGCAAGCTCGCGATCGCGGAGCTCGTCGACGCCTCCCGCGAGGACGTCGAGGAGCTGGAGCGCGCAGGCGTCGACGCCGTCGTCGTCACCGGCGACGTCGAAGCGCTCGTCGGCGACGGCGTCCCCGACGTCTAGGACTCCACGCTGGCGCGCCTGGGTCGGTCCCTCTCGGCCGCCGAGCTCGCCGCGCTCGGCGCGATCCTCGCGCTGGCGGCCGGGCTGAGGGTCGTCGGCGCGGGCTCGGGCCTTCCGCTGGCGCTCCTCAACCCCGACGAGGCGAACATCGTCCCGCGTGCCTGGGACGTCGTGCACGGCGGAGGGCTCGATCCCGGGTGGTACGACTACCCGAGCCTGATCTTCCTCGTCCTCGCGCCGACGCAGATCGGGCTCGACGACCCCTCGTACGGCGCCGCGCGCGTCGCCGCCGTCCTCGTCGGCGTCCTCGGGGTGGCGGCGGCGTGGTGGCTCGGGCGCGCGGCGTACGGAACCGCGGCCGGCGTCACCGGCGCCGTCGGGGTCGCCGTCGCGACGACGCACGTTGCGTACTCGCGCATGGCGGTGACCGACGTGCTCATGACGCTCGGTGTCACAGCGACCCTCGCCCTGCTCGTCTCGGGACGGCTCGAGTGGGCCGGGGTCGCCGCAGGGCTCGCCGCGTCGGCGAAGTACCCGGGTGCCGTGCTCCTGGTGCCGATCGTGGTTGCGGGCTTCGGCGCGTGGCGGCGCGTCGGGATCTCGGTCGGCCTCGCCGCCCTGGCGTTCTTCCTCACGAGCCCGTTCGTCGTGATCCATGCCGGCGCCGCCTGGGACGACTTCCACCGCGTCCAGCAGCTCGCCCAGCACGGCTGGCTCGGGTTCGAGAACGACCCGGCGACGCCGTTCGCCTTCGCATCGCGCCTCTGGGAGTCGCTCGGCCCCATGCTGCTCGTCGCGGTGGCGGGAATCGCGGCTGCCGTCCTGCGCCGGGGTCGCGCCGACCTGATCCTGCTGTCGTACGCCGCCGCGTACGCGGTCTCGCTCCTTCCGTCGCACGCCCACTTCGACCGGTACGTCCTGCCGCTCGTGCCGGTCCTCGCCGTCCTCGCGGGATCTCGGCGGACCCTCGCCGTCCTGGCGCTGGTCGCCGCCGTCGTACCGCTCTGGTGGTCCGTCGCAGACGCTCGCTCGCTCACGGGCCGCGACCCGCGCCTCGACGCGGCGGCGTGGATCGACCGGACGATCCCACGCGACGAGCGGATCGCGGCCGACCCTTCGACGCTCCCGCTGCCGGGCCGTCCGGTCGTCCGGCTCGAGCTCCCCGGCCCCGGGCGACAGTCCGACCCGCTCCGGAGCCTCGACGCGCTTCGGGCGGACGGTGTGCGCTGGGTCGTGGTCGGCGGAAGCGTCACCGACCGGGTGCTCGCAGCGGCGGAGCGCTACCCGCGCGAGGCGCGCTTCTACCGCGCGCTCGAGCGGCTGCGCCCCGCGTACGCGACACAGGTGGAGCCGGGACGGCGCGACCGGCCGTGGTTGAGGGTCTACCGCATCTACCCTTGAGCGATGGCGCGCCGCGTGGCACGGGTCGACGGCCTCGCTCTCGCCGCCGCGGTGTTCCTCTCGGGCGCCGTGCTCCTGGGCGTGGAGATCGCCGCCAGCCGCGTGCTCGCCCCGACGTTCGGTAGCTCGCTCTACGTCTGGGGTGCGCTGATCGGTGTCGTGCTGACGGGGCTCGCGATCGGGTACTGGCTCGGCGGCACGCTCGCCGACCGATGGCCGACGCCGTACCTCTTCGTCGGCGCGATCGCACTCGGCGCCGGGCTCGTGCTCGCGATCCCCCTCGTCGACCAGTGGGTGCTCGACCAGGTGGTGGCGTGGGATCCCGGCCCACGGCTCGATCCGCTCGTCGCGTCGATCGTCCTCTTCGGCCCGATGAGCGTGGTGCTCGCATCGGTCTCCCCGATCGCCGTCAAGCTCGCCGCCCGCGACATCGATCGGCTCGGACGCACTGCAGGACGCCTGTTCGCGATCTCCACCGCGGGCTCGATCGCCGGCACCTTCGCGACGTCGTTCTGGCTCGTCCCCGAGTACGGCACCGACCAGGTGCTCGCCCTCGGGGCCCTCGTCCTGCTGGTCGCCGCGACGGTCGTCGCGCTGCTCGAGCGCCTGTGGCTCCCGGGCGCGGCGCTCGCGGCCGCCGCCGGGGCCGCGGTCCTCGCGGTCGGCGCGCTCGCACCCGACACGTCGGGCGGCATCCTGGCCGGCTCGGCCGCCCGCAACTGGTCACCGCTCTACCGCGAGCGCGAGGTCCGAACACCCCGGAAGCTCGACCCGGCCGAGGTCGGGATCGGCGGCGAGGGGTTCACCGTCCGCGAGGCGCGCGACACGCGCTACCACCGCCTGCTCGTCGTCGACGACGACAGGTCCCGCTACCTGCGCTTCGACAGCTCGTTCCAGAGCGGGATGTACCTGAAGCGACCGTTCGCGACGCGCTTCTCGTACAGCGACTACCTGCAGCTCGGGCTCGCGTACAACCCGAGCGCGCGGAAGATCCTCGTCATCGGGCTCGGTGGCGCGGCGGTCCAGAAACGGCTCTGGCGTGACTTCCGCGACGTCGAGGTCACGACCGTCGAGCTCGACCCGGAGGTGGTCGATGTGGCCTACCGCTGGTTCGAGCTCCCGCGCGATCCGCGCCTTCCGGTCGTCGTGGACGACGGCAGGCGCTTCCTCCAGCGGACCGATCAGCGGTTCGACGTGATCATGATCGACGCGTTCTACTCCGACGGCGTCCCCTTCCACATGACGACGCTCGAGTTCGTCCGGCTCGTGCGCGACCGTCTGACGCCCGGCGGCGTCGTTGCGACGAACGTCATCGGCGCGCTGACCGGGGGAAGCTCCCAGATCACACGCGCCCTGTGGAAGACCTACGCGACCGTGTTCCCGACCGTGGAGCTCCACCCCGTCTACGAGGGGCCGGGCGACCGCTATCCGGGCGACATCCGCAACATCATCCTCATCGGCACCGAGCGGGCCGCTCCGTCGCCCGCCCGCCTCGCGGCGTCGTGGGACGAGACCCGACGTGCTCGCGCTCCGCAGGCACCCGACCTCCGTGCGGCGGCGAGCGGCCGCTGGAACCGCGACGTCGTGACCGGCGACGTGCCGCTTCTCACCGACGGCTACGCGCCGACCGATGCCCTCCTGATCGGCTGAGCCGCCGCACCGACGAGCGGACGATCACGGCATCGCGAGGGCGTGGGAGACGTCGAGGATCGCCGGCGGGACGCCTCGCGGGTCGGCGTGGACGACCTCGAGCGCCACGTCGACCACCTCCGCGCCGCGGAGCGCGACCATCCGCCCGAAGCCGCCCGCCACGGCGAGGTCCGCTGCGGCAACCCCGAGTCTCGAGCCGAGCACGCGGTCGGCGGCGCTCGGCGTGCCGCCACGCTGCACGTGGCCGAGCACCGTCACCCGGGCCTCGAACCCCGTCAGCCGCTCGAGCTCGGCGGCGACGACCGCGGACACGCCGCCGAGCCGCTCGAAGCCGAACGCGTCGAGGGGCGCCGTGATGTGCTGGCCCGGCGGAGGCGTGATGCCCTCCGCCACGACGACGACCGAGTACCGGCGCCCACGCGTGGCACGTGCCCGCAGCACGTCGGCCACCTCGCCGAGGTCGTACGGCTCCTCCGGGACGAGAATCGCGTCGGCGCCCGCGGCGATGCCGGCGTAGGTGGCGATCCAGCCGCACGTGCGACCCATCACCTCGACGACCATCACCCGGTCGTGCGACTCCGCGGTCGTCGTGATCCGGTCGATCGCCTCCGCCGCGATCTGCGCGGCGGTGTCGAAGCCGAACGTGGCGTCGGTCCCGGGGATGTCGTTGTCGATCGTCTTCGGCACGCCGACGATCGGGATCCCCTCCTCCCAGAGGCGCAGCGCGCTCCGGAGCGTTCCGTCGCCGCCGACGACGACGAGCCCGTCGAGCCGCTCGCGCTCGAACGTGCCACGGATGGACGCCGCACCGGCGCCGTGGACGTACGGGTCGCGCCGGGACGTCCCGAGGATGGTGCCGCCCCGCTGCAGGATGCCCCTGACCGCATCGCGGTCGAGCGTGCGGACGCGACCTTCCATGAGGCCGTCCCACCCGTCGAGGAGGCCGACGACCACGGTGTCGTGTCGCTCGTTCGCGCGCGCGACGACACCCCGGATCACGGCGTTCAGCCCGGGGCAGTCACCCCCGGCGGTGAGGATCCCGATGCGCGGCACGCCCCAATCGTAGGGCCGCACCGTGGCGTGGACACCGGTTGGCCGCGTGCGGCGGGCTCCTGCGGATCGCTAGTAGAGGAACATCGGCTTGCCGCGGACGTGCCTGACCTTCGGCCGGTACTCGTCCGCGTCGTAGAGCTCGTCGACGTCGACCCGCTTCACGCCCTCGCGCGTCGCGGAGATCGGCACGGACGTGTACGTGCCGCTGCGGAGCGCCACCATCCGGCCGGACGACCCCTCGAGCGCGAGGTCGGCCGCCATCACCGCGTAGTTGGTCGCGACCATCAGGTCGAGCGAGTCGGGTGCGCCGGACCGCATCAGGTAGCCGACCACCTGGACGATCATCTCCTCGCCGGTCTGCTCCTTGAGCAGCGCGGCCGTGAGCTCGCCGATCCCGCCGAGCTTGCGGTGCCCGTAGGCGTCCTCCTCGCCGGAGAGGACCATGTCGCCTCCGGCGACCGTGGCACCCTCGGAGACGGTCAGCATCGAGTAGTTCGAGGGGTTGGCGTGCTTGTCCGCGACGAGCAGCGCGCCGAGCCGCTCCACGTCGAACGGCACCTCGGAGATCACGGCACGATCGACCCCCGAGAGGTAGGCGGTCACGAGCGAGGTCTCGCCGCTGTAGCGGCCGAACAGCTCGACCACCGCGATCCGCTCGTGCGAGCCGGTCGACGTGCGCAGGTTGTGGATGAACTGCACGCCGCGCGTCACCGCGGTCGAGAAGCCGATGCAGTAGTCGGTGCCGTGGACGTCGTTGTCCATCGTCTTCGGGATCGCGACGACCGGGACGCCCTCGTCGTGCATGCGCAGCGCGTAGGAGAGCGTGTCGTCGCCGCCGATCGGTATCAGCACGTCGATCCCGAGCGCCTCGACGACGCGGAGCGCGTAGTCCGTGAAGTCGAACGGCCCCTCGCCGTCCGCCCGCGAGGCGAGGTGTGCCGGGACCTCTGCCGGACGGACACGGCTCGGGTTTGTCCTCGAGGTGTGCAGGAAGGTGCCGCCCGTGCGGTCGATCGTGCGGACCGTGGCGGGCGTCAGCGGCTGGAACCACTCCTGCGCCGACGCGGGATCGTCGAGGTCGTGCTGGAGGAGCCCGGCCCAGCCGCGGCGGAGCCCGACGACCTCGTGCCCGTCCTGGACGACCCGGTTCACGACCGCCTTGATGCACGGGTTGAGCCCGGGCACGTCGCCGCCGCCGGTGAGGATCCCGATCCGCATGCCACGAGGTCATACCAAGTCCACGTGGCCGGTGCGATGCCGAAGGTGGGGCTCGAACCCACACGCCCTTGCGGGCAACGGATTTTGAGTCCGCCGCGTCTGCCAGTTCCGCCACTTCGGCCGGGCACGGGGATGGTAGAGGTGGCTGCGTGGCGGTGGTCGGGCGCGTTGTGGGCCGCGGGTCGGCCGTTGGCCGGAGGCCGGCTGTGCCGGCCGGGAGGCCTGTGCTTGCGATGCGGGTGCGTGGGACCGATCGTCGAGGGCCTGCGTGGACGCGCCCGCCTTCGCCCTGACACACGTCGGCCGCATCTTCTCTAGACTCCCGCCACGCACGTGGACGCGCCCGGCGCTTGCCGGGCGCACGGTCCCCCACGAAGGAGGAGGAGCTTGAAGCTCAAGAACAAAGGGGTACTCCTCGCCGGTCTCTTCGTCGTCTCCGTCGCCTTCATCGCGGCGGGCTGCGGAGGGGGCGGCGGCGGCGGCGCCCCGGAAGCACTGCCGTCGTCGGCATGCACCGGAATCGAGTACAAGGGCGACGGAGACCCCGACTACATCGTGGCCTCCGACTTCGTGCTCCAGGGGTCGTCGAGGACGCAGACCGAGCAGATCGTCGCGGCGATCCGGTACCAGCTCGACCAGCAGGGCTGGAAGGCCGGCGACTACAACATCGGCTACCAGTCGTGCGACGACGCAACGGCGCAGGCCGGCAAGTGGGACTCCGGCAAGTGCTCCTCGAACGCGAACGCGTATGCCGCGAACGACAAGGTGATCGGCGTGATCGGCACCTTCAACTCCGGCTGCGCGGCGATCGAGATCCCGGTGCTGAACCAGGCGCCGGACGGCGGCATCCCGATGGTCTCGCCGGCGAACACCTATCCGTGTCTGACGGTGAACCTCCCGGGCGGCTGTGACTCGACCGAGCCCGACAAGTACTACCCGTCGGGGACGCGCAACTACGCACGTGTCGTCGCGCACGACGCGTACCAGGGCGCGGCGCTCGCCGAGTTCATGCAGTCGAAGGGGATCAAGAGCGTCTACATCCTGAACGACAAGGAGGCGTACGGCCTCGGCGTCGCGACGACGACCCGCAACGCGGCCCAGTCGCTCGGGATCAAGATCGCGGGCTTCGAGGCCTGGGATCCGAAGGCGACGAGCTACACCTCGCAGTTCAACAAGATCAAGGCGAGCGGTGCCGACGCTGTGTTCCTCGGCGGCCTGATCGACGAGAACGGCGCGCAGGTGATCAAGGACAAGGTCGCCGTGCTGGGCCCGAACGACGGCGACGTCAAGCTGCTCGCCCCCGACGGGTTCACGACCCAGGCGACGATCGACGAGTCGGGCACGGCCGCGAAGGGCATGTACATGTCGGTGGCAGGCGTGCCGATCGACACCTTCACGGGGCCGGCGCTCGACTTCATCGACGGCCTCCAGAAGGGCCCGCTCCAGGGCAAGGCGATCGACCCGTACGCGATCTACGGCGGCCAGGCCGCGCAGGTGATGTTCGACGCGATCGCAGCCTCGGACGGAACGCGGTCGGACGTGATCAAGAAGCTGTTCGAGACGAACGTCACCGACGGTCTGCTCGGCTCGTTCAAGATCGACGCGAACGGCGACCCCGAGGATGCCTCGGGCGCGGTCGTCGGCTTCACGATCTACGTGGCGACCGACCAGCTGACGACCGAAACGTCGATCTCGCCGAAGCCGGAGACGGTGCAGGCGGCGGGCGGCGAAGTAGCCGACCCGGCGCCGATCGTTTGCATCGGGGCGGGAGGGCTGTTGCCCTCCCGCCCCTTTTCGTTCTAGAGTCCCGCGGTCGGATGAGACACACGCTGAGCACGGTTCTGCGGACCCTCCGGAACCCGAGAGTCGTCAACGGCATCGGGCTCGGGCTCGTCGCGCTGGTGGGGCTCTGGCTCGTCGTGAACTTCATCAAAGGCCCGCAGGAGTTCGTCAACGTCGCCCTGGACGGCCTGACCCGCGGCTCGATCTACGGCGTTGTCGCGCTCGGGTACACGCTGGTCTACGGCATCCTGCAGCTGATCAACTTCGCTCACGGCGACGTGTTCTCGTTCTCGGGCCTCGTCGCGAGCACCATGCTCCTCTCGGTCTTCGGCCTGAACGGCGACTCGAGCAACCTGGCCGTCGTGGGCGGGATCATCCTCACGCTCGCGATCACGATCCCGCTGTTCGCGGCGTTCAACGCAACGATCGAGCGCGTCGCCTACCGGCCGCTGCGGAACGCGCCGCGGCTGACACCGCTGATCACCGCGGTCGGGATGTCCTTCATCGTGTCCAACATCTCGCTCGCGATCTACGGCGTGGACTACGAGAGCGGCTCCGACCTCATCCCCCAGGGCTCGGCGTTCACGATCGGCGAGATCCAGTTCACGTGGAAGCTCGTCTTCGCGCTGGCGATCATCGTGCCCGCCCTGATCGCGCTCAGCTGGTTCGTCGGCTACACGCGGCAGGGCAAGGCGATGCGCGCCGTCTCGCAGGACACCGAGGCATCCGCGATGATGGGGATCAACGTCAACCGGACGATCTCCGTGACCTTCCTTCTCGCCGGTTCGCTTGCCGCGGTCGCCGGCCTCGTCTTCCTCCTCGAGTACAACATCCGCTACGACACGGGCTTCGAGCTCGGCCTGATCGCCTTCACGGCTGCGGTGCTCGGCGGCATCGGCAACCTCGCGGGCGCGGTCCTCGGCGCGCTCGTGATCGGGTTCGTGCAGTCGTTCAACGAGGGCCTCACGTGGTTCGCTCCCGGCGGGGACTGGACGCGCTCGATCGTCTTCGGGATCCTGATCGCCGTGCTCGTGTTCCGGCCGCAGGGGCTGCTCGGCGAGCAGACACCGGAGGGCGCATGACATGACGAGCGTCGCGAGCCGGGCGAAAGATCTCCGGTCGAGGCCGAACGTGTGGCTCGCCCCGGCCGTGATCCTCCTCGGCCTGCTCTACCCGTTTCTCGAAGAGACGCTGGCCAGCCTCCCCCTGATCGGCGACTTCATGCCGACCACCGGGACGGTCGTCGTGATGATCGCGTTCACGATGATGGCCGTCGGCCTCAACATCGTCGTGGGCTACTGCGGCCTGCTCGACCTCGGCTACGTCGCCTTCTACGCGGTCGGCGCCTACACCGCCGGGTGGCTCGCGTCGCAGCACTTCGAGCAGGTCACGTTCCACTTCGGATCGTCGGTGCCGAACGAGCAGGTCGGGATCCACGTCACGATGTGGGTGGTGTTGATCGCCGCCGGGCTCTTGACGATGCTGGCGGGCATCCTCATCGGCCTTCCGACGCTCCGTCTCCGCGGCGACTACCTCGCGATCGTCACGCTGGGATTCGGCGAGATCATCCCGCAGGTCGTCCGGAACGGCGACAGCTTCGGGGGCTTCAACCTCACGAACGGGACGTTCGGCATCGCGCCGATCGATCCGGTCGGCTTTCCGCTGCTCAGCGCGATCGGGCTCCCGGACAACTTCCAGACCTCGGACAACCGCGAGCGGTGGTACTACATCATCGCCTTCCTGCTGCTGCTCTTCACGGTGTTCTGCTCCGTCCGGCTGCGCGACTCGCGTCTCGGGCGCGCCTGGATCGCGATCCGCGAGGACGAGACGGCTGCTGCTGCGATGGGCGTCCCGCTGATGCGGACGAAGACGTGGGCGTACGCGCTCGGCGCCTTCTTCGGCGGGCGTCGCGGGCGCGTACTACGCGAGCTTCAAGTCGGGCGCGTTCCCCGCGGACTTCTACTTCAACATCTCGGTCTTCCTGCTCTGCATGGTCATCCTCGGCGGCATGGGGTGCGATCTGGGGCGTCACCGTCGGCGGGATGATCCTCGCCTACCTGAACTTCAGCGGCCTCTCGACGATCGGCTCCAAGATCCAGGACGCGGGGCTCAACTTCGACCCGACGAAGTACCAGTTCGGGATCTACGGGATCATCATCGTGCTGATGATGCTGTTCCGCCCCGCGGGGCTGATCCCGGAGCGGCGACACAAGATCGAGCTGGAGGAAGGTGTGCACGACACGCCGTTCTACGACGTCCAGACCGAGGGCGCCCTGACCGACCGCAACCCGACGGACGACTGATGGCGGCCCGGGACGACCTCCTCGTCGCGACGCAGGTCCGCAAGGAGTTCGGCGGGCTGGTGGCGACCGACGACGTCGACTTCTCGATCCCGCGCGGCTCGATCGTGGCGCTGATCGGGCCCAACGGCGCCGGGAAGACGACGTTCTTCAACCAGCTCACCGGCGTCTACAAGCCGACCTCCGGCTCGATCGTGTTCGACGGCACCGAGGTGGTCAACATGCCGCCGCACGCGATCACCGCCCTCGGCATCGGGCGGACGTTCCAGAACATCCGGCTGTTCTCGCAGATGAGCGCGATCGAGAACGTGCTCGTCGGCATGCATTGCCGCCTGCACAGCGGGATCATCGGCTCGATCCTGCGGACGCGCCGGGTCAAGCGCGAGGAGGCCGAGTCGCGCGACCGCGCGCGAGAGCTGCTCGTCTACAGCGGGCTGCCGCGGCGCCACGACGGAGCGCGCCGGCAACCTCCCCTACGGGGACCAGCGCCGCCTCGAGGTCGCGCGGGCGCTGGCGACCGACCCGAAGCTGCTGCTCCTCGACGAGCCGACCGCAGGGATGAATCCGCAGGAGAGCGCCGACTTCACGGCGTTCGTCAGGCGCGTCCGCGACGAGAAGGGCCTCACCGTGCTGCTCATCGAGCACGACATGAAGGTCGTGATGGGCGTCTCGGAGCGGATCACCGTGCTCGAGTACGGGGCCAAGATCGCCGAGGGCTCGCCGGCCGAGATCCAGGCCGACGAGCGCGTGATCGAGGCGTACCTGGGGAAAGGTGCCGCGGCGTGAGCAGCGCGACCCGTGCCGCGACCGGTGACGTCCTCGCACTGGACGACGTGCACGTCTACTACGGCGCGATCCACGCGCTCAAGGGCGTCTCGCTTCGCGTGGGCGCCGGCGAGATCGTGACGCTGATCGGCGCGAACGGCGCCGGGAAGTCGACCACGCTGCGCGCGATCAACGGCCTGAACCGTCCCCGGCAGGGCTCGATCCGCTTCCAGGGCTCCGACATCACCGCGGCGACGCCGCACACGATCGTCAAGAGCGGCATCGCGCAGAGCCCGGAGGGCCGGCGCCTGTTCCCGCGCATGACCGTCACGGAGAACCTCGAGATGGGCGCGTTCCAGCGCACGGACAAGGAGAACTTCCAGGGGGACATGGATCGCGTCTTCGAGCTCTTCCCGCGGCTCTTCGAGCGGCGGACGCAGAAGGCGGGGACGATGTCGGGGGGCGAGCAGCAGATGTGTGCGATCGGCCGCGCCCTGATGGCGCGTCCGAAGCTCCTCTTGCTCGACGAGCCGTCGATGGGCCTGGCGCCGATCTTCGTCGAGAAGATCTTCGAGATCATCGTCGAGATCAACTCCCAGGGGACGCCCGTGCTGCTCGTCGAGCAGAACGCCCTGATGGCGCTCGACACCGCGCATCGCGGCTACGTCATGGAGACCGGGCGCATCACGCTCGAGGGGCCGGCCGCCGAGCTCAAGACGAACGAGGCGGTGCAGAAGGCCTACCTCGGCCTGGACTGACGGCCCGGCCTGCCGATCACCGCTCGAGACGAGGCGTCAGCCGCCGCCCGTCCCGACCACGAGCGCGGGGTACGGCGGCCCGAGGAACACGGCGGTGCGCGCGTCGGGGCCTGCGAGCCCGTCCGCCATCGCGAGCGCGGTCGCCGTGTTGTGCGACGGGACGAGCCCGAGAGCCCGGGCGGCGCCGGCGTCGCGGCACCCTGCCACGATGACACGCCCGGCACGCTCGAGCATCGCGCCGCACGTCTCCCAGTCCGCGAAGGGAAGGCGGGGATGCGGGGCCGTCCCTGCGCGGTAGGCGGCGACCGCGCGCCGGTCGCGGGCGGCCTGTGCCTCGGCGCGCGCGAGCTCTCTCGGTGTCGCACCGTCCCGGAGCGCCGCGAACAGCAGGAGGTACGGCGCCTGCGGCCCGTGACCCATCACCCGCGAGAAGGGGTGGAGCAGGACGACCGTTCCACCCTCCACGAGCGGCGGGCGGTTCCGCCAGAGGCGGAGAGCGTGGCCGAGGCCGAGCGACGCAGCCGTGATCGGGTTCAGCGGCTCGCGCGGCAGGTGCAGCCCCTCCCACGGGAGCGGCACGACGATCGTGTCGAACGGCTGCGCGACCACCGTGCTGCGAACCGCCGTCCCGCGGACGAGTGCCTCGGCGTGCGCCACGGAGGGCGGCCCGGCGAGCGCCGCGACGACATCGAGCTCGCGCGGCGCGCCTGCGAGCGCGCGGCGCCGGAGCCCTGCCGGAGCGGCGTTCAGCAGGCGCCGGAAGGGCGAGCGCCCGACGGCGTCGACGGCGGCGGGACGCCAGGGGAAGCCGTGGTAGAGGCCCGTCGCCCTCGGCCGGTCGAGTACCAGCGACACGCCGAGGAGCGGTACGACACGCGCGAGCGCCGACTCGAGCGCGGAAGCGAGCTGGAGGCCGGCCGCCCCCGTGGCCTCGAGCAGCGACACGGCGCGCGCGGCGCGCATCGTCCCCGGCGCGCTGGCATCGAGCAGCGCGGTCGCGCCCCCGTGGAGGACCGTCTCGGCCGCGCCGACGCTCACCACGAGGTCGGTGTCGAGCAGGGCGGGGTGGACGCGCGTCGGATGCACGCCCGCGACGATCGGGCGCAGGTCGTCCGCCTCGCAGTCGTGCACGACGACCGTGCCGCGGAACTCGCGCGCCTGGTCCGGCCGCAGGAGCGCCTCCAGCGCACGGCGATCCGCGCGCCGGGCCAGCCCACCGGCCACGAGGATCGTCATCCGCCCCCGTGGAACGCCGGCCGCCGCGAGCTCCGCGAGCACCGCGGCGAGCGCGTCCCGCCGCGCGTCCGTCTGCGCGGTGGGAAGCGGCAGCGACGGTGGCTGGACGACGACCGTCGCGCGGCCACCGCGTGGCGCGAGCGCTGCGAGCGGCGGGCCGGCGAGCGGGTACCGGAGCGCCTCGGCGACGGCGGCAGCGACGTCGGCGAGCGGGTCGAGCGGCGGTGGGGCGCCGAGGAGCACCGCCTCGTCCGGCAGCGTCACGAGCGGGAGGCGCGAGCCGGAATGCAGGGGCACGCGCACGGGGCCAATCCTACGGCCGCCCGAGCCGGCGCTTGCGAGCGCGCGGCCCGCGACGCGCGTCAGGCGATCGCGCGGTGCAGGCGGTAGAACGTCGGCCGAAAGCCCAGACGCGGCCAGGTGCGGGAGGACAGCAGGTTCGTCATCCGCCAGTCGGTCACGACCCAGTCGCGGCCCGTCTCCCGCGCCCAGGCGAGCACCGCCTCGCCGAGCAGCCGGCCCGCCCCGGAGCCGCGCGCCTCGGGCAGAACCGCGGCGAAGCCGAGGAAACCCGCACCGGGCGGGAGCGCGAGGCTCGAGTGGCTCGAGGACACCTCGATCGCGCACGCGATCGCCGAGCCGATCACCTCGCCGTCACGCTCGGCGACGAAGGTCGTGAAGCGAGGGTCGTCGAAGTCCGACTCGTACTCGGCCCGTGCCTCCTCGACGGTCGGCAGCGGGAGACGCGAGAAGACGGGGGAGAGCGCCTGGTGCTCGGGCAGCGCCAGGTCGAGCCGGGCGAGCGCGTCGACGTCCTCGGGGCGCGCGAGCCGCAGGACGAGACCGGCGGGCGGCGCCGGGACCTCGTGGGTGGCCGGTGCCTCGCGGATCGCGTGCACGTGCTGGTGCCCGAAGCCGAGTCGGAACCACGCGTCGACCAGAGTGGAGTCGGTCGCCGGCACCACCGCGTAGTGCGAGGTGAGGCCGTCGGCCACCCAGCGTTCCGCGGCGACCGCGTAGAGGTCGCGCACGAGCTCGGCCGACACCGCCGCGTGGCCGGCGGGCTCGACCCAGACGTTCGGGCCCCAGCTCGCGTCGCGGGGCACGCCGAGGAGGAAGCCGACCACCGTGCCGTCGGCCAGCGCGGTGGCGCCCGACGCGCCGTCCTCGACGAGGATCTCCTCGATCTCCCCGCGCGCCGCATCCTCGGCCTCGTAGCGCGGGTCGAGGCCGGGCTCGACGAGGCGCTGCGCCCGGTGGCGCCCGGCGAGCAGCCGCGCCGCGGCCTCGAGATGGGCTTCGGCGAACGGGACGATCGTGGGCGCGCGGAGTGTCGCGGTCGCGGGCATGCACGCAGGCTAGAGGGCGCGGCGGGCCGGGGCGTCGTCCGGGCGGACGGTTCGGCGTCGTCCTCGAGAACGAGCGTGCCGGGGTCGGTTACGCTCGGCGCGTGAGCCCGAAGACCCTGACCGGCGAGGAGCTCCAGCTCGACGACGGGCCGGCCAAGGGCTCCGAGCTCTTCCTCGTCGACGGGAACAACCTCGCCTACCGCGCGTTCTTCGCGCTCCCGGAGGAGCTGCAGACGACCGACGGGCAGCCCACGAACGCGCTCCTCGGGTTCACGAACATGCTCTTCAAGCTGCTGTCCGACTACGCGCCGCGGGGAGTCGCCGTGGCGTGGGACACGAGGCCGACGCACCGCACCGAGATCGCCGAGACGTACAAGGAGGGGCGTCGCCCGATGCCCGACCTGCTGCGCGAGCAGTTCCCGCACCTCCGGCCGATCGTCGAAGCGTTCGGGTACCGAAACCTCGAGTTCGAGGGCTGGGAGGCCGACGACGTCATCGCGACCATCGCCACACGCGCCGACGAGGCCGGGATCAAGACGTGCGTCGTGTCGACCGACCGCGACGCGTTCCAGCTGTGCAGCGGGAACGTCACCTTGATGATGACGCCGCGCGGCGTGGCCGAGGTCAACGTCTACACCCCGGAGCGGGTCGAGCTCCGCTACGGGGTTCGGCCCGACCAGGTGCCCGACTTCATCGGGCTCAAGGGCGACACCTCGGACAACATCCCCGGCGTCCCCGGGATCGGCGACAAGACCGCCGGCCAGCTGGTCGCGCAGTACGGCTCGCTCGAAGAGGTGATCGCACACGCCGACGACCTCTCGCCCGCCCGCGGCCGGGCGGTGCGCGAGCACGCCGACCAGGCGCGCGACTCGAAGCTTCTCGCGACGATGCGGCGCGACCTCCCGCTCGACGTCGATCCGGCCGAGCTCGTCTCCGCCCCGCCCGACCGCTCGACGCTGAAGGAGATCTTCCGCCGCTTCGAGTTCCGCGGCCTGCTGAGCAGGGTGGACACGCTCGACGCGGCGCTGCCCGCGGCCGCGCCGCTCGAGACCGACCGGCTCGACGTCCCGTGGCGAGAGGCCGCGCCGTGAGGAGCTCGTGTTGAATCAATACAAGGGCCCCCTCGGCGTCGCGTTCGCCGGCGGCCGCGCGGGGATCGCGACGGGCGACGAGGTCATCGTCGTCGAGGGCTCGCGCGACGAGCTGCGCGGCGCTCTCGGCCCGGCCGCCGAGGTCGTGGCGCACGACGCGAAGCTGCTCCGCCTCGGTCGCGCGCCCGCGGACGACACGCTGATCGCCGCCTATCTCGTCGATCCGGGCCGGGCCGGCTACGAGCTCGACGACCTCGCCCGCGAGCACGGCCTCGAGCTGGCGCCGGAGCCCGCCGACGGAGGAGGAGACGGCTGCCCTCGTGCGCCACGCGGAGTCCGCGCTGCGCCTCGCGCCGATGCTGCGAGGACGGCTGCGCGAGTTCGGGATGGAGCGACTCTACGACGAGATCGAGCTGCCGCTCACCTCGGTGCTCGCCGACATGGAGGACGCCGGAATCCGGATCGACACGTATCGGATGGGGGAGATCACGGCGCGACTCGCCGAGCGCGTCGAGGAGCTCGAGGCGAGCGCGCTCGAGCTCGCGGGGGAGGAGTTCCAGCTCGGCTCGACGCAGCAGCTCGCCCGGATCCTCTTCGAGAAGCTCGGGCTCACCGCGGGCCGCAAGGGGAAGACGGGCTACTCGACCGACGCGCGCGTGCTCCGTGCGATCCGCGACGACCACCCGATCGTGCCGGTCGTCGAGGAGTGGCGCGAGCTGACGAAGCTCCTCAACACGTACCTCCTGCCGCTCCCGGGGCTGATCGACGAGCGCGACGGGCGCCTCCACACGACCATCAACCAGGCGGTCGCGGCGACCGGCCGCCTCTCCACGACCAACCCGAACCTCCAGTCGATCCCCGTCCGCACCGAGCTCGGGCGGCGGATCCGCTCCGCGTTCGTGGCGGACGAGGGGTCGCGCCTGCTCTCCGCCGACTACAGCCAGGTCGAGCTGCGCATCCTCGCGCACGTCTCCGGCGAGCCGGTCCTGCGCGAGGCGTTCGCGCGCGGCGAGGACATCCACGCCGCCACCGCATCGCAGGTGTTCGGCATCCCGCAGGCCGAGCTCACCCGCGGCCAGCGCGACACGGCGAAGATGGTCAACTTCGGGATCATCTACGGGATCTCGTCGTTCGGGCTCTCCGAGAACCTCGGCATCCCGCGCGAGGAGGCACAGGAGCTGATCGACACGTACCTCGCCCGGCTGCCGCTCGTCCAGGACCTGATCAAGCGGACGATCGCGCAGGCGGCGGCCGACGGCTACGTGACGACGCTGCTCGGGCGACGCCGCCCGATCCCCGAGCTCCGTGCCTCGAACCGCCAGACGCGCTCGCTCGGCGAGCGCCTCGCCGTCAACACCGTGATGCAGGGCACCGCCGCAGACGTGATCAAGGTTGCGATGGTGCGGATCCACGAGCGCCTGCTCCGCGAGGGCCGGGCGTCCCGGCTCGTGCTGCAGGTGCACGACGAGCTGCTGCTCGAGGTGCCCGAGGTCGAGACGAGCGCCCTGCGCGCGCTCGTGGGCGAGGACATGACCGGGGCGTACCCGCTCGACCCCCCGCTCGCGGTCGAGGTCGGCGTCGGGGACACCTGGGCGGACGCCAAGGATTGACGCAATCGCCCCCCAACCGGAATAGGATCTCCGGGCTCAGGTATTCGCAGGTCGTCAGAGGAATCGAAAGAAGGGGAGACTGAATGAGACGCACCATTGCCGTGCTCGCGGCGCTCGGGCTGATGCTCGTGGTCGCCGCGCCGCAGGCACTCGCAGCGAAGGGGCCCAAGGACAAGGACACGTACGTCCAGCTGCTCGCGATCAACGACCTTCACGGCCACCTCGAGCCGAACACCCTCGGGCTCGATCGGGCTGCGCGATCGACAGCGTGGCTCGCCGACGGCTGAACGTCGACGTGCCGGCGGAGGTCGAGTACCTCGCGACGCACATCAAGCAGCTCCGCGAGCAGAACTCGAACACCATCACCGTCGGCGCCGGCGACCTGATCGGCGCGAGCCCGCTCATCTCCGGCCTGTTCCACGACGAGCCCACGATCGAGTCGATGAACTCCTCGGCCTGGACGTCTCGGGGGTCGGGAACCACGAGTTCGACGAAGGCGTGACCGAGCTGCTGCGCATGCAGAACGGCGGCTGCCATCCCGTCGACGGCTGCCAGGACGGCGACGCCCTTCGCCGGAGCCTTCTTCCAGTACCTCGCGGCGAACGTCTTCTACGCAGGCACGGACGAGACGATCCTGCCGCCGTACGAGATCAAGAAGATCGACAACGCCAAGATCGCGTTCATCGGGCTGACGCTCGAGGGCACGCCGACTGATCGTCACGCCGGCCGGCGTCGCCGGCCTCGAGTTCCGGCCCGAGGTGCAGACGGTCAACGCCCTCGTCCAGAAGCTCCGCGCGGAGCAAGGGGTGCGGGCATTCGTCGTGCTCATCCATCAGGGCGGACAGCAGAACCCGCCCCGGTATCCGCGCCAACCGGCTTCATGGACATCAACGCTGCGACAACTTCAGCGGGCGACATCAAGCCGATCGTCGACGGGCTCGACCCGCAGGTCGACCTCGTGATCCGCGCGCACACCCATCAGCCGTACATCTGCAAGATCGACGGGCAAGCTCGTCACGAGCGCGTCGTCGTTCGGCCGCGCTGGTCACCGACATCGACCTCACGATCGACCATCAGACGAAGGACGTCAAGGCCGTCACGGCGCGAGAACGTGATCGTCACGCAGGACGTGACGCCGGACGCGGCCGAGTCGGCGATCATCGACAAGTACGCGGGGCTCTCCGCTCCGCTCGCGAACCGCGTCGTCGGCTCGATCACCGCGGACATCCGCTCGCGGCGCGACACGCCAGCGGCACGAACGCGGCGGGTCGAGCGCATCGGCGACGTGATCGCCGACGCGCAGCTCGAGGCGACCGCGCCCGACCGACTTCGGGGGCGCGGTCGTCGCGTTCATGAACCCGGGCGGGATCCGGGCTGGGCTCTCGTCTGACCTGACGCGGGGGCGAGCGCCGGGCGAGGTCACGTACGGCGAGCTTCAGCGTGCAGCCGTTCGGCAACACACTCGTCGTGAAGACATGACGGGGCAGCGATCTACAACGTGCTCGAGCAGCAGTTCAACAACCCGAGCTGCCGGCACGCGCGGATCATGCCAGGTGTCGGCGGGCGTTCACCTACAGCTGGACAGCTTCGGCGGTACGACCGGCACCGATCGTCCCCGGCTCGGTGAAGATCGGCGGCGACGCCGATCGATCGCTGGCGCGCCGCTACCGGGTCGTCATGAACAACTTCCTGGCGCGACCGGCGGCGACGGGTACACGCGAGTTCCACGACAGTGCACCGAGCCGCTCGGCGGCGAGGTCGACCTCGACGCGTTCGTGCCGCTACTTCGGCAAGCACTCGCCGGTCGCGCCCCGGCGCTGACCCGGATCGAGAAGGTCGGCTAGCTCACACCTCGACGGTCTCGCCGTCCCGGGGGATCACGACCCCCGGGACGGCGGCCGCGAGGTCGGCGCGCGACAGGAAGCAGTGGTTGAGCGCCTCCATGTGCACGCAGACGACGACGGGGACGCGTGCGACGACCTCCCGCACGTCGTCGATCCCCATCACGATCAAGCCGCCCTCGAGGAACGACGCGCCGCCCGCGTTGACGATCGCGACACGCGGGCGAGAAGCGCTCGATCGTCTCCTCGACGGCCTCGTACCAGACGGTGTCGCCCGCGAGGTAGAGATCGTCGAGGACGAACCCGCTGACCGGCGCCAGCGCCTCGGCGACGGCGCCGAAGCCGTGGCGGCGCCGGCACGCGGTGGATCGCGAGCCCGTTCCAGTCGAGCGAGTCGTCGATCGGGCGCACGTCGAGGCCGAGGTCGCGAGAGCGCGGATGCGTCCTCGGGCTGGCAGAAGGTCGGCACGTCGCGCGGCAGGAGCCGCTCGGCGGTCCCGTCGAGGTGGTCCCGGTGACGATGGGTGACGAGCACCGCGTCAGATCCCCGCACGACCTCCTCGGCGGCGAATCGGAAGCTCGACGGTCGGGTTGGACACGGGATTTGCCGTGTTCTCGATCGGCGGCCGCGCGCCGGCCGGGTCGAGCATCGGGATCGATGAGAATCCGCCGGCCGGCGAGCTCGAGAACCACCGTCGCGTTGCGGATCAGGGTGATGCGCATGCTCGATTTCTAGTGGATTCCTGGTGGATTCGCGGAGCAGAACCGCGACGAATGCCCCGCTATACTCCGCGCTCCGATGAGCAACCACACACTCGAGACACCCACCGAACCCGAAGCCGGGGTCTGGACGACCGGCCCCGACGGGGAGCTGATCCCCGACTACGACGGCACCTTCCCGACGATCAACGAAGGGGAGGTGGTCCACGGCACGGTGGTGCGTGTCGACAAGGACGAGGTGCTGGTCGACATCGGCTACAAGTCCGAAGGCGTCATCCCCGTCGCCGAGCTCTCGATCCGCCGGAACGTGAACCCGGCCGACGAGGTCACCGTCGGCGACGAGATCGACGCGCTCGTGATGACGAAGGAGGACGCGGAGGGGCGGCTGCTCCTCTCGAAGAAGCGCGCGCGCTTCGAGCTCGCCTGGAAGGCGATCGAGGGCGCGGCCGAGAGCGGCGAGCCGGTCAACGGCCGCGTGATCGAGGTCGTCAAGGGCGGCCTGATCCTCGACCTCGGCGTCCGCGGCTTCCTGCCCGCGTCGCTCGTCGACATCCGCCGCGTGCAGGACCTCGACGAGTTCCTCGGCAAGGAGCTCCGCTGCAAGGTGATCGAGCTCAACCGCTCGCGGAACAACGTCGTCCTCTCGCGCCGCGCCGTCCTCGAGGACGAGCGCAAGGAGATGCGCCAGGCGATCCTCGACCGGCTCAACCCGGGCGACGTCGTCGAGGGCACGATCTCGAACATCGTCGACTTCGGCGCGTTCGTCGACCTCGAGGGCATGGACGGCCTGATCCACATCTCGGAGCTCAGCTGGTCGCACGTCAACCACCCCTCCGAGGTGCTCGAGATCGGCCAGACGGTCAACGTCAAGGTGCTCGACATCGACCGGGAGCGCCAGCGGATCTCGCTCGGGCTCAAGCAGACGCAGTCGGATCCGTGGCAGCAGGTGCTCGACCACTACGGCGAGGGCGACGTCGTCGAGGGACGCGTGACCAAGGTCGTCACCTTCGGTGCGTTCGTGGAGATCCTCCCCGGCGTCGAGGGGCTCGTGCACATCTCCGAGCTCGCGAACCACCACGTCGAGAACCCGCGCGAGGTCGTCTCGCAGGGCGACCCGGTCAACGTCCTCGATGCTCGAGATCGACGGCGACCGTCGCCGGCTCTCGCTCTCGCTCAAGCGGGTCGAGGAGGGGGCCGTGCCGGTGCCGCGCGCCGACGGCGCCGAGTCGGTGCATTCGATGCCCGACCTTCGGCTCTCGGAGGAGGCGTTCCCCTCGAGCGGCACGATCGCCGAGGACGTCGAGGCCGAGCCCGGCTCCGAGGACGAGATCGTCGAAGGTGCGCTGGTCGTCGAGGAGGCCGAGCGAGGCCGAGGAGGCTGTCGAGCCCGGAGCCCGAGCCGGAGCCCGAGCCCCGAGGCCGAGGCCGAGACCCTGGCGCAGGCCGAGCCGGAGCCCGAGCCGGAGCCCGAGACGGTCGCCGACGCAGCCGACGCGAGCCCGAGGCCGACGGCCGGCTGAGCTGCGCCGCCCGATCGCGGTCGCGATCACGGGGGGAATCGGCGCCGGCAAGTCGACGGCGCTCGAGGCGTTCCGCGCGCACGGCGCGGCGACCGTCTCCAGCGACGAGATCGTCCACCATCTGCTCGCCTCCGACGACGAGCGTCCGCGAGGCGATCGTGGCGCGCCTGGGGGAGGGAGTGCTCGGCGCCGACGGACGTCCCGACCGGGGGAGCGTCGCGCGGGCCGTCTTCGGCGATCCCGAGCAGCTGGCGTGGCTCGAGGGTCTGCTCCACCCGCTCGTCTCGCGCGAGTACCTCACCTGGCGCGAGCAGCTCGCCGCCCTCGACGACCCGCCGCGGGTCTGCGTCACGGAGGTGCCCCTGCTCTACGAGGTGGGGGCCGAGGAGCGGTTCGACAAGGTCGTGGTGATCACCGCGCCGACCGCCCTGCGCGAGCAGCGCCGTCGCGTCGCTCGCGACGACCGTGACGCGCGCCTGCTCCCGGACCGCGAGAAGGTCCGCCGCTCCGACTTCCACTACGTCAACACGGGCTCGTTCGAGGAGCTCTTCGCCTGGGTCGGCGACGTGATGGCGCAGCTCGAGGCGCAGGCCGGGGCGTCGGCCCCGGCGTGAAGCGGGCCGCTCTCGTGGCGCTGCTCGTCGCCGCGGCGGCGGCGGGCGTCGCGGCGTGGGTCGTCACCTCCCAGCCGGAGTGGTACGAGCGCCTCCGCTACCCGCTGCGGTACGAGGCAATCGTCCGCACGCATGCCCGGAACTACGACCTGCCGCCGGCGCTGCTCGCGGCGGTGATCTACACGGAGAGCAAGTTCGACGCGTCCGCACGCTCTCAGGCGGGCGCCGTCGGCCTGATGCAGCTCCTGCCCGAGACGGCGCAGGGGATCGCGGAGCGCACCGGCGGCCACGGCTTCGTCCGGAGCGACCTGCTCGACCCGGAGATCAACGTCCGCTACGGGGCGTGGTACCTGCGTCATCTCCTCGACCGCTACGACGACGATCTCCCGACTGCGCTCGCCGCCTATCACGCGGGCCAGGGGAACGTGGACACGTGGCGCAGCAGGGGTGTCGGGATCCAGTTCCCGGAGACGAGGACGTACGTGAGGCGCGTCCTCGACGCCGAGAAGGTGTACGCGAGCGCCTACGCCGACGAGCTCGCGGGAGGTTGAGCCGGCCGTCGCGTCGCGGACGAGCCGGAGCAGCAGGTCGCGGGGCGGCGGGTCGAAGCCGAGCGCGCGCTGGGTGACGATGCCGTCGATGACGACGCCGACGAACTGCGCGATCTCCTCGTCGGACAGGTCGGAGCGGATCTCACCGGACGCCTGGGCCGCGCGGATCCACTCGCGCCCCCGCTCCTTCGCCTCGGGCGGTGCGATCGCGAGCCACCGCTCTCGCAGCTTCGCGTCCGTCCGCAGGAGACGGCCGAACTCCAGGTAGACGGCGAGCCAGTCGGGCTCGTGCTCGGTCACCGCCTCGAGCAGCGCGTCGAAGCCTCCCTCCGCGAAGAGGGCGAGGAGGCGTGCGTTGTCCTCGGCCGCGAGCGCGAGGAACAGCTCCTGCTTGGACGGGAACCAGTTGAAGATCGCGCCGCGCGAGAGGCCGATCTCGCTCTCGAGACGGACGACCGTCGCCCCGTCGTATCCGTACCGGGCGAAGCACCGGCGCGCGCCGTCGAGGACGCGCCCCCGACGCAGGTCCTTCTCGGCGTCGCTCAGCTTCGGCACGGTCGTACTTTACAAAACAGTACGTACGTCTTATATTCCTGCGCATGGCTGACCCGAGAGATCGTCAACTCGCCGAGCTGCTCGTCGACACGTGCGTCGGCGTCCAGCCCGGCTGGCAGGTGCTCGTCGTCTCGACTCCGCAGGGGCGTCCGCTCGTCGAGGAGGTCGTGAGGAGGATCGCGGAGCGCGACGCGTACGCGCTCCTCCGCGTCGAGCTTCGACGCGAACGTCGCCTCGCGCGCGTGGATGCGCGCTGCCCCGCTCGAGCGTCTGGGCACGCCTGCGTCGATCGAGGTGCACGCGCTCGAGAACTGCGATGCGCTGATCGCCGTCGACGCGCCCGAGAACACCCGCGACGCCGCGAGCGTGGACGCGGAGCGGACGGCCGCGATCCAGGGCGCGTACCGTCCCGCGTTCGAGCGGATCTTCCGGCACGAGGTGCCGTGGGTCGGCTGCCAGTACCCGACGTCGGCCCTCGCCCAGGACGCGGGCATGGCGACCGCCGAGTTCGCCGACTTCCTCTACGGGGCGTGCCTCCTCGACTGGGACGCGGAGCGCACGCGCATGCAGCGCTACGCCGACCGCTTCGACGCCGCCGACGAGGTGCGGATCGTCGGCGCCGACACCGACCTGCGGCTGTCCATCGCCGGGAGGAAGATGCTGGTCGACGCCGCCGGCGCGAACATCCCGGGCGGGGAGTTCTTCGGCTGCCCGGTCGAGGACTCCGCCGAGGGCGTCGATCGCCTTCACGCGAGTTCCCGGCCGTCTACGCGGGCCGCGAGATCAACGGGATCCGGCTCCGCTTCGAGGCCGGGACGCGTCGTCGACGCGTGCGCGGAGACGAACGAGGCCTTCCTGCGTCGAGACGCTCGACGGCGACGACGGCGCACGGCGGCTGGGTGAGCTCGGGATCGGGTGCAACCCCGGCATCACCCGGTACATGCGGAACACGCTCTTCGACGAGAAGATCGACGGAACGGTGCACCTCGCGCTCGGGAACGGCATGCCCGACCTCGGCGGGACGAACGAGTCGCGCATCCACTGGGACATCGTCAAGGACCTGCGCATGCCGGGCACCCGGATCGAGCTCGACGGCGAGGCCGTCCAGCAGGACGGCGCGTGGCTGATCTGACGAAGAGCCCGCTCCGTCAACGGCCGATCGTCGCGCTCGTCTCGGCCGAGGTGATCTCGGCGCTCGGATCGCAGATGACGTTCCTCGCGCTGCCGTGGTTCGTCCTTCAGACCACCGGCTCGGCCACGAGGATGGGCGTCGTCCTCGCCGTCGAGCTCCTGCCGATCGCGATCCTGGGAATCCCGTCCGGCGCGGTGATCGCGCGCTACGGGGCGCGGCGCACGATGATCGTCTCGGACCTGATCCGCGCGCCGTTGCTGGCGTCGATCCCGTTGCTCCACGAGCTCGGCCTCCTGACGTTCCCGCTCCTCCTCGCGCTCGTCGCCGGCATCGGCGTCTTCCTCGCCCCGTACTTCGCATCCCAGCGGCTGATCCTGCCGGAGCTGGTCGGCGAGGACGAGCACGTGGTCGCGCAGGCGAACGCGATCGTCGAGGGGGCGAACCGCGCCACCGCGCTCCTCGGCCCGGCCGCAGCGGGGCTCCTGATCGCGGCGTTCAGCGCACCCGTCGTCCTGTACGTCGACGCCGCCACGTTCCTCTGCTCGTTCGTGCTGCTCTCGCTGTTCGTGCCCGCACGGCCGCCGCTCCCGCAGTCCGACGACGGGCGCGGCGTCCTCGCGGGGATCCGGTTCCTCCTCCGCGACCCGTTGCTCCGCGTGCTCGGGCTCACGGCGCTCGTCGCGAACGGCCTGGGCCAGATGCTCAGCGCGGGCCTCACGGTGCTCGCCTACGAGCAGTACTCGAGCTCCAAGGTCGCGGGGGCGTTCTTCGCCGCTTTCGGCCTCGGCGCGGTGCTCGGAAGCATCGCCGCCGTGCGCCTCGTCGGACGCCATGACCCGCTCCGGCTCGGTGCGACGGCGTTCGTCGCCCTGACGCTGCCCGTCTTCGCGCTCTCGCTCGACCTGCCGGTGCCCGCCGTGATGACGGCGCTCGCGCTCTCGTCGTTCTTCGGGCCGCTCGTGAACGCCCCGCTCATCGGCGTGATCACGATGCGCACGCCGGAGGCGATCCGCGCGAAGGTGATGACCGCCGTCCTCACGACGGCGATGCTCGCCGGCCCGGTGGGGATGATCGTCGCCGGTCCGCTGCTCCAGGCGTGGGGCCCGCACGCCGTGTTCCTCCTCGTCGCGACCGGCCAACTGCTCGTGACGATCCCCTTCGCAGTCGTCGCCTTCCGTCACGACCGCGGGGCCGTGGTCGCCGTCTCCTAGTTGCCCGTCCCGGGCCGCGACCCGTGATACCGGGACAACGCAACGGGTGCGCCACCCGAAAAGAACGGGTGACGCAGGTCACTGACGAGGTTCCCGCTCGGACGGCTAGCCCATCTTGGCGATGATCCCCTTCATCTCGCCTTCGTCGAAGGCGCGCATCGTCGTCGAGCGGAGGTTGCCACCTGATGCGAGCCGAAGGGCGACAGCCGTACCCGTCTCATCGTCGGGAAAGTCCGCAACGGTGACCAGGTCGTAAGGGCCGACGGTCCAGAGAATCGTCTCGATCCTGCCGCCCTGGCTCTCGACGACCTGCTTGGCGGTCTGGTACCGGTCGACGGTGTCCTTGGCGTTCGCGACGCCCTGATCCGTCCAGTTGTAGAGAGTCACGTACTTCGGCACGGTGCCTCCTTCTTCTCGTCGGTCATTCCCGATTGCACTACGCGCGGGACATCGACGCATCGGGGTTTCTACGGACACCTCCAGGCGGAGGTGCACCCAAACAGGCCCCGACCTGCATCGAGCCTCTAACGGGGCTCCATCATGTGGCGCCAGAGGTTGTCGAGGAGCTGCATCCCCTGCGGCGTGTAGAGCACCGCAGGGAAGTCGAGGACGCCCGCGGAGAACACGCGGCCGCCTTCGGGGGTCTCGTGGTAGGCCATCTCCGCGTTGAGGCCGAGCCCGAAGAGGTTCGGGATCTGGGCGAGCACCTGCGTGCCGGGCGGTGACAGCGGCGTCGTCATGTCGATCTCGATCCCGAATCCTCCGACCTCCTCGCCGAGGAAGTCGCCGTTCTCGAGCCCCGTTCCCTCGAACAGCCACGGCGCCGCCTCGCGGTTCGTGATCACGTACGGAGCCTGTCGCTCGCCGTCGTCGTTCGCGCGGTACTGCACGCCGAGCATCCGCGCCTCGGGCCGGCCGAGGGCCCGCCACTGCGCGATCCGGCGGATCGACTGGCCCTGGCGCTCCACCTTCCAGAAGAAGTTGTTCGCGGACAGGAGGATCAGCCGGCCGCCGAGCGCGTGGTAGCGCTCGACGACGTCGTAGGCGTGGGTCGTGACGTACTCGGTGTGGCCGGGAAACACGACGAGGTCGTAGAGCGCGCGCAGGTCGTCGCCCGTCGCGACCCCGTCGAGGTCCTCGTCCGACAGGACGTCGGGCTCGCGGCGGGTCTTCTCGAGCCAGCGCAGGAAGGGGAAGTCGTAGCGGCGGAACCGCGGCGGCACGCCGCGGTCGCGGAACGGGCGGTCGAGCACCACGGGCGGCGTCCCACCGGCGTACCACGTGTCCCCCCAGCCGTCGCCGTCCGCGTCGTAGAGGTTGTACGCCTGCCAGGTGCTCGTCGGGAGGACGACCGCCGCCCGCCCGCCGTCGGGCGACGTCGGGCGGATCACGAACGGGGCGAACCCGACGCGCCCGTCGGGCGCCTCGAGCTTCGCCGTGTAGAGCCCGCTCGGCCAGCCGATGCCGGACTGCACGACGATGGTCCGCCGCGCCGAGCGCTTTCCCGTCCAGTCGATCGTGACGGGATCGCCCATCTCGAGCCCGACGAGCTCGTCGTTCCGGAGGCTCGGGTCGGGCCCGTGCCCGACGCGGAGGAACGTGAGCGTGAACGAGGGCGTGTCGGCGAGCACACGGAGCGCCATCGGCTCCTCGGCGACGTAGCTCCGCTTCGAGAACGCCGCTTCGATCCCGAGCACGCGCACGACCGGTGCGCTCGCGCGCTCCGGGCTCGCGGGGCCGGCGTCCACCGTAGACCCGTCGCCCGCCGTTTCCCTCGATCGTCAGCCGCATGACGTAGGACCCGACGGGCACGTCCGGCGCCGGCGTCCACGCGATCGCGTGCGACCCGGAGTCGAGTGTCGCCTCCTTCGTCCAGCGGACGCTGCTCGCCCCGATCCCGGTGCGAACCGCATCCAGGCGGACACGAGCCCGGCGGCCGAGCCGGAAGAGCACGCGTGCCGTGTCGCGCCCGGAGCTCTCGGGCGCGATCGTCACGAACATCGGCCGGTCGCCCGCGAAGGGCTTTGCGGCTCCGCGCACGGTGAGCGCTGTCGCGTGCGGGACGCCCGTGTCCTTGCCGAGCGCCGCGCGCGGGAACGCGGCGAGCATCGCCGCGGCGCCGCCCGTCGCCCGGAGCAGCTGCCCCCGTGTGAGCCGGACGCCGCGCACCGTGCCGGAACGCTACCGCGAGGGTCGGCCGCCGATCCTCGCGAGGGATGTCGGCCGTCGGCGGCGGCCGAGTCGGGGTGCCGCAAGCGCCCGGGACCACCTCCCGCCCGCCGAGGAACACGCGTTCGGCCCGTTGCTACGCTCGATCGGAGATGCCCGACCTCCGAGTCACGTCCGCGTACCGCCCGACCGGCGACCAGCCGAAGGCGATCGCGGAGCTGGCCGAGTCGCTCCGCGCGGGGAACCGCGGGCAGACGCTGCTCGGCGCGACGGGCACGGGCAAGACCGCCACGATGGCGTGGGTGATGGAGGAGCTCCAGCGCCCGTCGTTGGTGATCGCCCACAACAAGACGCTCGCCGCGCAGCTCTGCAACGAGTTCCGCGAGTTCTTCCCGGACAACGCCGTCGAGTACTTCGTCTCCTACTACGACTACTACCAGCCCGAGGCGTACGTCCCGCAGGCCGACCTCTACATCGAGAAGGACTCGTCGCAGAACGACGACATCGCGCGGCTGCGGCTCGGCGCGACGAGCTCGCTCCTGACCCGCCGCGACGTCGTCGTCGTCGCGTCCGTGAGCTGCATCTACGGCCTCGGCTCGCCCGAGGAATGGCGCGAGAAGGTCCTCATCCTCGAGGTCGGGTCGGAGCACGACCGCGACGAGATGCTGCGCACGCTGATCGACTCGCAGTACGTCCGCAACGACACGGTGCTCGCCCGCGGCCGCTTCCGGGTCCGGGGCGACGTGATCGAGGTGCAGCCGGCGAACGTCGAGACCGCGTACCGCATCTCGATGTTCGGCGACGAGGTCGAGCAGATCTCGCACTTCGACCCGCTCACCGGTGAGGTGCTGTCGAAGCTCGACAACCTCGCGATCTGGCCGGCGACGGAGTACATCACCTCGAAGCCGACCGTCGACCGGGCCGTCGACGAGATCCGCCACGAGCTCGAGGCGCAGGTCGCGAGGTTCGAGGCCGACGGGCGGATGCTCGAGGCCCACCGCATCCGCCAGCGCACCGAGTACGACGTGGAGATGCTCAGGGAGCTCGGCTTCTGCAACGGGATCGAGAACTACTCGCGCGTGCTCGAAGGGCGTCCGCCCGGCTCGCACCCCTTCACGCTGATCGACTACTTCCCGGACGACTTCCTCGTCTTCGTCGACGAATCGCACCAGACGGTGCCGCAGATCGGAGGGATGTACGAGGGCGACCGCTCGCGCAAGCAGACGCTCGTCGACTACGGCTTCCGCCTGCCGTCGGCGCTCGACAACCGGCCGCTCCGCTTCGACGAGTTCCTCGGGAAGGTGGGGCAGATGGTGTTCGTCTCGGCGACGCCCGGGTCGTACGAGCTCCGTCACTCGCAGGTCGTGGCGGAGCAGCTGATCAGGCCGACCGGGCGTCGTCGATCCCGAGGTCGAGCTGCGGGCGACGAAGAACCAGATCGACGACCTGCTCGGCGAGATCCGCCGGCGCGAGCAGGCGAACGAGCGCGTGCTCGTGACGACGCTGACGAAGAAGATGTCGGAGGACCTGACCGACTACCTGCTCGAGTCGGGCGTGAAGGCGCGCTACCTCCATTCGGAGATCGACACGCTCGAGCGGATCCAGATCATCCGCGAGCTGCGCCTCGGCGAGTACGACGTGCTGGTCGGGGTCAACCTCCTGCGCGAGGGCCTCGACCTGCCCGAGGTGTCGCTCGTCGCGATCCTCGACGCCGACAAGGAGGGCTTCCTGCGCGGGAAGACCGCGCTCCTGCAGACGATCGGCCGCGCCGCGCGGAACGTGAACGGCACGGTGCTGATGTACGCGGACAAGCTGACCGAGGCGATCCAGGGCGCACTCGAGGAGACGAACCGCCGCCGCGCCGCCCAGCTCGCCTACAACGAGGAGCACGGGATCACCCCGGAGTCGATCGTCAAGGGCGTGTCCGACATCGCCGAGCTGCTCGCGCTCGAGTCGCCGACCGTCCCGGGGAGGCGTCGCCGCGGCAAGCAGGAGGTCTCCGGGATGAGCCGCGAGGAGATCGAGAAGCTCGTCGTCACGCTCGAGGAGGAGATGTACGTCGCGGCCGAGGAGCTCCGCTTCGAGTACGCCGCCAAGCTGCGGGACGAGATCAAGGAGCTCCGCCGCGAGCTGAACGCGCTTGCGGGAGCCCCCGGCTGACGGGTCTCTGAAGAACCGGAACCCTTGACGTCGCCGGCTGATCGGCGCGTGGGGTGACCTGCTCCGCGTACCCCGCGCTATACTCTTCGTATGTCAAGAGTGATTACGGTTCGTATGCCGGACGATCGTGTCAGCGCGATCGACGAGTTGATCGCCTCCGGCTCGTACCGAAGCCGCGCTGCGATGATCATCGACGCGATCGATCGTCTCGTCGGCGACCTCGAGCGCGACAGCATCGACCGCGCGATCGTCGACGGCTACACGCGGATCCCGCAGACGGCCGACGAGCTTCGGTGGGCCGAGGAGTCGGGGCGTCGTTCGATCGCGGACGAGCCCTGGTGAGTCGCGGCGAGCTGTGGTGGGTCGAGGATCCCGGCGCCGGAGCGAGGCCGCACGTCGTTCTCACGCGTGATGCGGCGATCCCTCTGCTCCACGCGCTTCTCGTTGCACCCGCGACGCGCAGCATTCGCGGTATCCCGACCGAGGTTCGTCTCGGAGTCGAGGACGGCATGCCGGACGAGTGCGCCCTTTCGCTCGACAACACGACCTTGATGCCGAAGGCGTTCCTGAGGGAGCGCATCTGCACGCTCGGGCCCGAGCGGATGGCCGAGGTCTGTCGAGCGCTCGCGCTCGCAACCGGCTGCGCGTAGGTCGTCGACCCGTCCGGGCGGTGTTGAATGCCTGCGATGGCGTTCCTCGGGGTCGACGTCGGCGGGACGTTCACCGACGCGGTGCTGCTCGCGAACGGCCGCTTGCACACGGCAAAGGTGCCGACCGCGCCCGCGCAGGAGCGATCCGTCGTCGAGGCGGCGCGGATCGTGCTCGAGGCGGCGGGAACGCCGCCGCTCCAGCGGTTCGCACACGGGACGACGGTCGCGACGAACGCGCTGCTCGAGCGAAGAGGCGCCCGCACCGCTTTCGTCGCGACCAGGGGCTTCGAGCATCTGCTGCATCTCAGGCGCCAGGACCGTGCGCACCTCTACCGCCTCGACGTCGACCACCCCGAACCCTTGGTCCCCCTGGAACGCTGTTTCGGGGCGGACGAGCGGGTCGGGCCGGACGGCGTGCTCACGCCCCTCGACCTCTCGAGCCTGCCGGAGATCGACGCGGAGGCGATCGCCGTGTGCCTGCTCTTCTCCTTCAGGGACGGGTCGCACGAGCGGGCGGTTGCCGCCGCGTTGCGCAGCCGGTACCCCCGTGCGCACGTCGTCGCGTCGCACGAGGTCGCGCCGGAGTTCCGCGAGTACGAGCGGGCGTCGACCACGACGATCGACGCCTACCTGGGGCCCGTCACGGCCGGCTACCTCGGTGCACTCGCGTCGTCGTCGGCGGACGCCGGGCTGCCGGCGCCGCTCGTGATGCGGTCGTCCGGCGGCGTCGCGACGCTCGAGGAGGCAGCGGCGCATGCCGCGCTGATCCTTCTCTCGGGCCCCGCTGCGGGGGTTGTCGCCGCCGAGCGCATCGCCGCGCGCTGCGGTGTCGAGAACGCGATCGCATTCGACATGGGAGGCACGTCCACCGACGTCTGCCTGATCGCAGGCGGCCGCGCGGGCCGATCCGAGGGACGCGAAGTGGCGGGGTTTCCGATCCGGGTCCCGATGGTCGACATCCACACGGTCGGAGCGGGAGGCGGCTCCGTGGTCTGGCGGGACGAGGGCGGCGCCATCCGGGTCGGCCCCCACAGCGCGGGCGCGGTGCCCGGCCCGGCGTGCTACGGCCGCGGCGGGGAGGAGCCGACGGTGACCGATGCCAACCTGCTCCTCGGCAGGCTCCCCGCGCGCCTTCCCGGCGGGCTCAAGCTCGACCGAGCGGCGGCCGAGCGTGCCCTCGGGACGATCGACCCGTCCGACGTCGTCGACGTCGTCGACGCGGAAATGCTCCGCGCCTTGCGGGTCGTCTCCGTCGAGCAGGGCTACGACCCGCGTGACTTCGCGCTCGTCGCCTTCGGCGGCGCCGGGCCGTTGCACGCCTGTGCGCTCGCGGATGAGCTCGGATGCACCAAGGTGCTCGTCCCCGACGCTGCCGGCGTTCTCTCCGCGCTCGGCCTCGTCGCGAGCGACACGAGGCGCGACCAGGTCCGGACGTACGTCCTCCCGCTCGCCGATGTCGGCGAGTTGCCGGACGAGGGGGAGGCGAGCCTTCGCTACCGCGGTCAGTCGTTCGAGCTCACGGTCGACCTCGGACCCGAGATCGCGGAGCGGTTCCACCGTGCGCACGAGGATCGCTATGGCTACGCCGACCGTACGCGAGGGGTCGAGCTGGTCGCCGTCCGGACGGCAACGGTCGAGCCCGGGCCTGCGATCGATCTCGTGGGCAGCCCTCGCGGGCCACTCGCGGGTCCGCGAGTGGTCGAGCTGCCGGGCGCCACCTGCTGGGTCGCCGTCGGCTGGACGGCGGTGGCCGACGCCTCGGGCACGCTCGTCCTGGAGCGCAGCCCGTGATCCCCGTCGAGCTGCAGGTGATCGGAAGCTCGCTGCGCGCGATCGCAGAGGAGATGGGCGCAGCGCTCGTCCGCTCCGCGTTCTCGTCGAACATCAAGGAGCGGCGGGACTGCTCGACCGCGCTCTTCGACCGCGCGGGGCGCATGATCGTGCAGGCCGAGCACATCCCCGTCCACCTCGGGGCGATGCCGGAGGCCGTCGCGGCGGTCATGGCCCACGACCCGGCGCCGAACGACCTCTGGGTGCTGAACGACCCGTACGCGGGCGGGACGCATCTGCCCGACATCACGCTCGTCTCGCGCACGACCTCGGCTTCGCGGTCAGCCGGGCGCACCATGCGGACGTCGGCGGCATCGAGCCCGGGAGCCTGCCGGCGTTCTCCACCCTGCTCGCGGAGGAAGGGCTCGTGATCCCGCCCACGCGGCTCGACGACGACGTCGTCGAGCTCATCGCCTCGAGCTCGCGCAACCCTGACGAGCGTCGCGGCGACCTGCGTGCCCAGCTGGCGGCGCACCGCCTCGCCGAGCGCCGGAGCGCCGAGCTGGTCCTTCGTCGGGGGCGCGACCGGGTCGAGACGGCGATGGACGAGCTCCATGCCTACTCGGAACGGCGCGTCCGAGCGGGCATCCAGGCATTGCCCGACGGCCGGTTCACGGCCGCGGACGTGATCGAGGCGGTCGACCGCGACCTCGTGATCCAGGTCGCCGTCACCGTGTCCGGTGACGAGCTCGTGATCGACTTCACCGGCACTGCGCCGCAACATGGCGGGAACCTGAACTGCCCGCTCGCCGTGACCCGCTCCGCATGCTTCTTCGTCGTTCGCGTGCTGACGGACCCCGACGTACCCGCCTCGGGCGGCGCGTTTCAGCCCGTGACGGTCCGCGCACCGGAGGGCTGCCTCGTCAACGCGCGACCCCCCGCCGCCGTCGTGGCCGGGAACACCGAGACGTCGAGCCGGATCACGGACGTCGTCCTCGCGGCCCTCGGGTCCGCGGTCGAGGTTCCCGCGATGGGCCAGGGGACGATGAACAACACGACGCTCGGCACGGACACGTGGACGTACTACGAGACCCTGGGTGGGGGCCAAGGTGCCTCGCGGCACGGCGACGGCCCCTCGGCGGTGCACGTCGCGATGTCGAACGCGCTCTCGACGCCCGTCGAGGCCCTCGAGCTCGCCTATCCGCTCCGCGTCGAGCGCTACCAGCTCCGCGAGGGCTCGGGTGGGGCAGGCGCGCGGCGGGGCGGCGATGGGGTGATCCGCGAGATCCGAGCGCTCGAACCCTGCCGCCTGTCCGTGCTCGGCGACCGGCGCCGCCACGCGCCCCGCGGCGCGCGCGGGGGCGAGCCGGGCGCGCGCGGCCGCACGCTCGTGAACGGCGAGGAGATCCCCGGCAAGGACACGCGCCAGCTCGCCGCGGGGGACGTCGTGCGCACCGAGACGCCCGGCGGCGGCGGCTACGGCCCGCCCGAGGGGTCCGGGTAGGCTCGGGTCATGTGCCGCAACATCAAGACGCTCCACAACTTCGATCCCCCTGCGACGAGCGAGGAGGTCCGCGCCGCCGCGCTCCAGTACGTGCGCAAGGTGAGCGGCTCGACGAAGCCGTCGAAGGCGAACGAGGCCGTCTTCATGCGGGCCGTCGAGGACATCGCCCACATCACGGCGCACCTCCTCGACGACCTCGTCACCGCCGCGCCGGCGCGCGACCGCGACGCCGAGGCGGCGAAGGCCCGCGCGCGGGCCGAGAAGCGCTTCGGACGCGCCGCCGCGTAGCCGCGACCGCTTGTGGACGGGCAGAGTGGGAGCCGTGAGCGACCCGGCCGACGCCTCGCCAGACGCTCCGCTCCGCGCGAACGTCAGGCTCCTCGGGGAGATCCTCGGGCGGGTCCTCACCGAGCAGGAGGGCGAGGGCGTCTTCCGCCTCGAGGAGCGGGTGCGCCTCCTCGCACGCCTCGGGCGGCGCGGCGACGAAGGCTCCTCCCGAGCGCTCGCCGAGACGATCGCGGCGCTCGACGTCGAGACGCAGGCCGTCGTCCTCCGCGCCTTCACCGTCTACTTCCACCTCGCCAACATCGCCGAGCAGCACCACCGGGTGCGGCGCCGCCGAGAGCACGAGCGCCTGGGCGGAACGCCGCGCGAGTCGCTCGCCGAGGCCATCGAGCTCCTCCGGCGAGACGCGGTCTCCCCGGAGGAGATCGCGGCCGCTGCCGAGCGGGTCTCGGTCGAGCTCGTTCTCACGGCGCACCCGACCGAGGCGCTGCCGCGCACGATCCTCGAGAAGCATCGTCGGATCGCCCAGCTCCTCGACGAGCTCGACGACGTCCGCCTGACGCCGTCTCAGCGCAGCGAGCGGGAGGCGGCGCTCGCGGAGGAGATCACCATCCTCTGGCAGACGGACGAGGTCAGGTCCCACCGCCCGCGCGTCGTCGACGAGATCCGGCAGGCGCTCTGGTTCCTCGAGGACAGCCTCTGGGACGCCGCCTCCGGTCTCGTCGCGACCTGGCGCGAGGGCCTTCCCGGGAGCCCGCTCCGGTTCGGCACGTGGATCGGCGGCGACCTCGACGGAAACCCCAACGCGGGCGCCGAGACGGTGCGCGAGGCGGTCGAGCGTGGCGCGGAGCTCGTCCGCGACCTGCTGCGGCGCGACGTCCGCGCGCTCGCGGCCTCCTGGGGCATGTCGAGCACGCTCGTCGATGCGGACGACGCCGTCGCGGCCGTCGGTCTCCCAGCCGATCGCAATCCGACCGAGCCGTACCGGCGCAGGCTCACGGCGATCTGGGAACGGCTCGGCGCCGACGGCTACGCGTCGCCCGACGAGCTCAGCGCGGAGCTCGACCTCGTCGAGTCGAGCCTCCGCGCGCACGGCGGCTCGCGGATCGCAGACGGCGGGCTGGCGGCGCTCCGCCGCCGGCTCGACGTGTTCGGCCTGTCCGGCCCTGCGCTCGACCTCCGCGTCCACGCCCGTCAACTGCGAGACGACCGGGAGGGGACGCTCGCCGTGCTCGAGGAGGCGGCGGCGCTCCAGCGACGTCATGGCGCGGGGGCGATCGACACGCTGATCGTGTCGATGACCCGCTCGGCGGAGGACGTCGTGCTCGCCGAGTCGCTCGCAGCCCGTGCGGCGCTCGACGTGACGGTGGTGCCGCTGCTCGAGACGATCGACGACCTGCGCGGCGCCGAGGCTCTCGCGGAGGAGCTTCTGGACGCGGGCCCCCGCACGCGCCTCGAGGTGATGGTCGGCTACTCGGACTCGGGCAAGGACGGCGGGGTCGTGACGGCCCAGTGGGAGATCTTCCGCGCGCAGGAGCGTCTCGCCTGGCTGGCCGGCGAGCGGGGGATCGAGCTGACCGTGTTCCACGGACGCGGCGGGAGCGCCGGGCGCGGCGGAGGGCCGACGTACGCCGCGATCCTCGCCCAGCCGCCGCACGCGGTCGACGGGCGCCTCAAGGTGACCGAGCAGGGCGAGACGATCTCGTTCAAGTACGGGCTTCCCGGTCTCGCGGAACGGAACCTCGAGGCCGCGGTCGCCGCCGACGCTCCTGACGGCGGTGCCCGACCGGGTCGCGGAGGCGCCCGACGGCGCCCGCGAGACGATGGACGCCGTGTCGAGCGCGGCCGAGGCCCTCTATCGCCGCGTGGTGTGGGACGACCCGGAGCTGCCGCGCTTCCTGCGGACGTTCACCCCGCTCGACGAGCTGACGCTGCTCGAGATCGGCTCGCGGCCGACGTCGCGCCCCGAGGCCGTCGGGCTCGAGAGCCCGACGGGGACCGAGGAGCTCGAGGCCCTCCGCGCGATCCCGTGGGTCTTCGCCTGGACGCAGACGCGCTGCATCGTCCCCGCCTGGCTCGGCGCCGGGACGGGGCTCGCGGCGGTCCCCGTCGCGGAGCTGCGCGCGCTCTTTCGCGGCTGGCCCTTCTTCCGCGCGCTGGTCGAGAACCTCGAGATGTCGCTCGCGAAGTCGAGCATGGGCATCGCCGCCCGCTACCTCGAGCTGGTCGGCGACGACGCCCTCGCAGAGCGCGTCTTCGGCGTGCTGCGCGCCGAGCACGACCGCGCGCGCGAGGCCGTGCTCGAGATCGTCGAGGCGCGCGAGCTTCTCGACCGCCACCCGGTGCTCCAGCAGTCGATCCGGCTCCGCAACCCGTACGTCGACCCGATGAACGCCATCCAGGTCGAGCTCTTGCAGCGGTGGCGCTCGGGTGAGGAGGAGGCGTTGCGACCGCTCCTCCGCTCGATCGCGGGCATCGCGGCGGCGCTCCGGAACACCGGCTGAGATCAGGCGGGTGCCAGCGAGGCGTTCTTGTCCGCGAGGTAGCGGAGGTACGGCTCCGGGTCGATCGGCCCGCCGACGAGGCGCTCGATCATCACCGCGGGCGCGAACTTCCGGCCGTGCCGGTAGAGATGCTCCCGCAGCCACTCGTAGATCTCGCCGAACGAGCCCTGCTCCACGCGTCCGTAGGCGTCCGGGAGGTCGCTCACGAGCCGCTCCCAGATCTGCGCCGAGAGGACGTTCCCGAGCTGGTAGGTCGGGAAGTAGCCGAACATGCCGCCCGACCAGTGGACGTCCTGCAGGCACCCGAGCCGGTCGTTCGGAGGGCGGACACCGACGAGATCCTCCATCCGCGCGTTCCATGCCTCCGGGAGGTCGGCCGTCTCCAGGCCGCCGAAGAGCAGCTCCTGCTCGAGCTGGAAGCGCAGGATGATGTGGAGCCCGTAGGTCGTCTCGTCCGCGTCGACGCGGATGAACGACGGCCGGGGACGGTTGACCGCGCGATGGAACCGCTCGAGCGGCACGTCCGCAAGCGTGTCGGCGAACGCATCGCGGAAGCGCGGGTAGAACCAGCGCCAGAACGGGAGCGACCGGCCGATCACGTTCTCCCACAGGCGGCTCTGCGACTCGTGCAGCGCGGACGAGCAGCCCGTCGAGAGCGGCGTCCGGTCGAGAGCGGGGTCGCCGCCGTGCTCGTAGAGGCCGTGGCCGACCTCGTGCATCGTCGAGAACAGCGAGTTGCCGTGCAGGTCGTCCTCGGCGTAGCGGGTCGTCAGCCGGACGTCGCGGGTTGCGAAGGAGAGGCAGAAGGGGTGGACCGTCGGGATCGAGCCGGAAGAACTCGTCGGCTGCGCCGAACGCGCGGGCCACCTCGAGTGACAGCTCGTGCTGCGGGCCTCGCGGGTACGGGCCGGACGAGGAACGGCTCGGGCTCCTCGTCGGCCGCGCCGGCGGCGAGGTCGCGGAGCGCCGGCTCGAGCCGGTCGAACACCCTGCGCACCTCGGCGGTCTGCATGCCCGGCTCGAAGTCGTCGAGGACCACGTCGTACGGGTCGTCGGTCGCCGGGAAGCAGTCGACGTAGCGGCGCTTCAGCTCGAGCGTGCGGTCGAGCCACGGCCGGAAGCTCGCGTAGTCGTCCTGTCGCGCGAGCCTCGGCCCACGCCTCCATCGCCTCCGAACCGAGCTTCGTCATCTCGCCCTGGAGCTCGGCCGGGATCCGCCGCGCCTTGTTCCAGTCGCGGCGGGTGACCGCGATCAGGCACGCGTCGTCCGAGTCCGGGTCGAGGTCCGCGCCGTCCGGGCTCGAGCGCGTCCAACAGGTCGCCGATCTCGTCGCGGACGAACAGCTCGTGCGCGAGGCGGTTGAGGGTCGCAAGGCCCTCGGCACGCGTCTCGACCCCGCCGCGGGGCATCATCACGAGCTGGTCCCACTCGAGCACGCGGGCCGCGACGGCGAGGTCGTCGATCCGCGCCAGCTCGGCTCGGAGCGTGGTCAGGGCGTCCGGCACGGCAGCCCATGGTAGACGGTTCCGCTCACGCGCCGTCCGGCCGCGGCGGCTCGGCGTCGACGCGCACGCCGTCGACCCGGAGCGGTCGGTCGGCGAGGGCGAGAAGCTCGTCGTCGCTCGAGGAGTCACCGTAGGCCCACAGCTCCGCGTCCTCGAGGCCCTCGGCTTCGAGCCAGGCCCGGACCCGGCGGGCCTTCTCCGCGCCGCGGCAGTTGGCGCCGGAGAGACGCCCCGTGAGGCGCCCGTCCGCTGCCCGCTCGAGCATCGTGCACACGACGCCGTCGACGCCGAGCGACGCGCCGAGCGGGAGGAGGTACGGGTCGAGCGACGCCGAGGCGAGGATCACCGTGTGCCCGAGCTCGCGATGCCGGCGAAGGCGCGCGACGGTGTCATCGCGCAGCCAGCCGGCCTCGACCTCGCGGGCGAGCGACGCGCCGAGCGCGTCGACTCCGTGACGACGCCGCGCCCCGCAGCGCGCGGCAGGCGAGCTCCTTCAGCCGGTCTCGGTCGCCCCGTACGACCGACGCTCCGAGGGCGAGCGGATGCCGGAGCAATGTCGTCCACAGGCGGCGGCCGGCGGCCCGGCGGAGGAACGGGGTGACGCAGTCGCGCGTCGTCAGGGTGCCGTCCACGTCGAAGGCGGCGACGACCGGTGACGGGCCTGGCACGAGGGGCACGAGCCGACGCAGGCTATACACTCGCAGCGTGTCGGACGGGCCCGAGATCTTCGACGACCTCTACCTGGGCCTCCAGGCCGGCGGCGCGCTGCGCAAGCAGCGTCGCGGGGAGGAGCTGACCGAGGAGGAGCGCGAGGCGCTCGGCCGCTGGCAGCAGATGTCCGTCTGGCGCAAAGGGCGTCGCGATCGGGGCGTTCGCGGTCGGCACGTTCGGGCTCGGCTTCACCCTCGGCGGCCTCGTCTTCGGCCGCTGGGCACGCAAGGCGTAGCAGGTCGCCGCGGCACGTTCGCGGGGTTTACGAACGTACGTTCCCACGGTAGACTTGAGGCGATGGCCGATCAGCTCGTCGTCCACGGCGCCCGCGAGCACAACCTCAAGAACGTCACCGTCACGCTCCCGCGGAACGCGCTCGTCTGCGTGACCGGGCTGTCGGGCTCGGGGAAGTCGAGCCTTGCGTTCGACACGATCTACGCGGAGGGGCAGCGGCGCTACGTCGAGTCGCTCTCCGCGTACGCGCGGCAGTTCCTGCAGATGATGGAGAAGCCCGACGTCGACTCGATCGACGGGCTCTCTCCCGCGATCTCGATCGACCAGAAGACGACGTCGCGGAACCCGCGCTCGACCGTCGGCACGGTGACCGAGATCTACGACTACCTGCGTCTCCTCTACGCGCGGGTCGGCAGGCCGCACTGCCCCGATCTGCGGCCGGCCGATCGCCGGGCAGAGCCTCGACCAGATCGTCGAGCAGGTGCTCGCACTCCCCGAGGGGACGAAGTTCACGGTGGACGCGCCGATCGTCCGCGGACCGCAAGGGCGAGTTCCGCGACGTGCTCGAGGAGCTCCGCCGCGACGGCTTCACGCGGGTCAAGGTCGACGGTGAGCAGCGGCTGCTCGAGGAGGAGATCGTCCTCGACAAGAAGTTCAAGCACACGATCGAGGTCGTGGTCGACCGGCTCGTGATGAAGCCGGACCTCCGCCAGCGGCTGACGCAGTCGATCGAGACCGCCACGAGCCTCGCCGAGGGCCTGGTGTCGATCGCGGTCGTGGACGGCGAGGCGTTCCTCTACAGCGAGAACTTCGCCTGCCCCGAGCACGGCGTCTCGCTCCCCGAGCTCGAGCCGCGGATCTTCTCGTTCAACGCGCCGCACGGCGCCTGCCCGCGCTGCACCGGACTCGGCTCCCAGCTCGAGATCGACCCCGACCTCCTCGTCCCCGACCCGGGCCTCTCGCTCGAGGAGGGCGCGCTCGTGCCCTGGTCGCTGGGCGGGCAGGGGTTCTACGAGTCGGTGATCCGCGCGGTCGCCGACCGCTACGAGATCGACACCCAGAGGCCGTGGCGCGACCTCGACCGCGAGCAGCAGGACCGCTTCCTGCACGGCACGGGCGGCGACCGGATCCACGTCACGTACAGGAACCGGATGGGGCGGAAGCGGCAGTACACGATGGCCTTCGAGGGTCTCGTCGCGAACCTCCAGCGGCGCTACCGCGAGACCGACTCGAGCCAGCAGCGCGAGCGGATCGAGGAGTACATGTCCATGCGCCCGTGCCCCGTGTGCAACGGCGCGCGGCTCAAGCCCGAGGTGCTCTCGGTGACCGTCGGGGGCAGGTCGATCCACGCGTTCTCGCAGCAGTCGGTCACCGCCGCGCTGCGCTTCGTCGACGGGCTCGAGCTGACGCCGACCGAGGAGCTGATCGGGCGGCGGATCCTGAAGGAGATCCGCGAGCGGCTGACGTTCCTCGACGACGTCGGCGTCGGATACCTCGATCTCGACCGCGCGGCACGGACGCTCTCCGGGGGCGAGGCGCAGCGGCTCCGGCTGGCGACCCAGATCGGCTCGCAGCTCGTCGGCGTCCTCTACATCCTCGACGAGCCCTCGATCGGGCTGCACCAGCGCGACAACGGCCGGCTGATCGGCACGCTCGAGCGGCTGCGCGACCTGGGCAACACCGTGCTCGTGGTGGAGCACGACGAGCAGATGATGCGCACGGCCGACTGGCTCGTGGACATGGGGCCCGGCGCCGGCGAGCACGGGGGCGAGGTCGTGGCCGAGGGCACCGCCGACGACGTGATGCGCAACCCGCGCTCGGCGACCGGCGACTTCCTCTCGGGCAAGCGCGCGATCGTCGTGCCCGAGCGCCGCACCGCCGACGACGGCTGGTTCCGCGTCCGCGGGGCGCGTGAGCACAACCTGAAGGACATCGACGTCGAGTTCCCCGTCGCGAAGCTCGTCTGCGTGACGGGTGTCTCGGGCTCGGGCAAGTCGACGCTCGTCAACGAGATCGTCTACAAGGCGCTCGCGAACCGGCTCTCGAAGACCCGGACGAAGCCGGGCGCCCACGACGAGGTCGAGGGAATCGACGGCTTCGACAAGGTGATCGAGATCGACCAGACCCCGATCGGCCGGACGCCTCGGTCGAATCCCGCGACCTACACGGATCTCTTCACCCACGTGCGGGAGCTGTACTCGCTGACACCCGAGGCGAAGGTGCGCGGCTACAAGCCGGGGCGGTTCTCGTTCAACGTCCGCGGCGGCCGGTGCGAGACCTGCCGGGGCGACGGGCAGATCAAGATCGAGATGCACTTCCTGCCGGACGTCTACGTCCCGTGCGAGACCTGTCACGGGCGGCGCTACAACCGCGAGACGCTCGAGGTCCGCTTCAAGGGGAAGTCGATCGCGGACGTTCTCGAGATGTCCGTCGAGGAGGCGCTCGAGTTCTTCGCGAAGATCCCGAAGATCCGCCGGCGGCTCCAGACGCTCCACGACGTGGGGCTCGACTACATCCGGCTCGGCCAGCCGGCGACCACGCTGTCGGGCGGGGAGGCGCAGCGGGTGAAGCTCGCCGCGGAGCTGTCCAAGGTCGCGACCGGCCGGACGCTGTACATCCTCGACGAGCCGACCACGGGCCTCCACTTCGCCGACATCGAGAAGCTGCTCGAGGTGCTCCAGCGGCTGGTCGACTCCGGGAACACCGTGCTCGTGATCGAGCACAACCTCGACGTGATCAAGCAGGCCGACTGGATCGTCGACCTCGGCCCGGAGGGCGGCGAGGCCGGGGGCGAGGTGATCGCGGCCGGCACGCCCGAGCACGTGGCCGAGGTCGGGGAGAGCTACACGGGGCAGTTCCTCCGCACGGTGCTGGCGCAGCCGGCGGCCGCGGCCGCTGCCTGACGCCCGGCCTCGCTCTCAGACGGTCGTCGTCATGGCCGGCGCGAGGGCATCGAGCCGGCGGAGCCAGACGGCGGCGCCCATGCTCTCGAAGAGTCCGGGATCGGGCTCGTCGGCGGAAAGGACGGCGAAGGCGTTCTTCGCAAGCTCGATCGCCTCCTCGAGCCTGCCGAGGCGCCAGACGGTGTGCGCGAGTGCCGCCGAGATGCGCGCGCGCTCGTACGTCGCGCCGACGTCCTTCGTCAGTTGCTCGGCTCGCCGCAGCAGCTGCTCCGCGACGTCGAGCCGGTCTGCCGCGCGTGCGCGGTCCCCGGCGCGCTCGAGGAGACGGGCCTGCTCGAGCGGCTCCTCCGCCAGCTCGGCCGCCGCCTCGAAGAGGCGGAGCGCGTCGTCCGTCGCCGCCAGCGGCGGCGCGCTCTCCGGCGCGCGTGACCCACTCTCGCGCCTCGGCCCTGACCTGGTCGGCGTCCGCGTCGTCGGGCTGGACGCGATGCGCGTCGAGCAAGTGCGTCGCGATCACCTCGGCGATCTCGTCGGGGTCGATCCCCGCGTCCTCGGCGAGATACCGAGCAGCGGCGACGTGCTTTGCCTTGCGGTCGCGCCGGGAGAGCGTCTCGTACGCGACGCGCTGGACGAGTGCCTGGAGGAAGCCGTACTGGCCGCGCTCGGGAGACCGCGGGTCGGTGTCGAGGTAGAGCAACTCCTTGCGGACGAGGGCTGCGAGGAGGCCCTCGACGTCTCCCGAGCGCGCGGCGAGCGCGGCCAGCCCACGGGCCGAGAAGGTCTTGCCGAGCACCGAGGCGTCCTGCAGCAGCAGGCGCTCTGTTTCGGGGAGGCCGTCGAGCCGGCTCGCGATCAGGGCATGGAGGGTCTCGGGAACGTCGAGCTCGCTGAGGTCGCCGACGACCCGGTACTCGTCCTCGGTCGCCGCCAGCAGCCCGCGGTCGAGCAGGGTGCGGACGGTCTCGACGGCGTAGAGCGGGATCCCGTCCGCGCGCTCGCGGATCCGCGTCACCGCGTCGTCGGGAAGGCCCGGGACGAGCCCGCGCAGGAGCGCGTCGATGGCCTCGTCCGGAAGGGGCTCGAGCTGGAGCGAGGTGAAGCTGCGGATCCCGGCGCCCCAGGTCTCGTGCCGCTCCGACACCTCGGGTCGCGCAAGCGTGAGCACGAAGATCGGGAACGCCCGCGACCACTCGAGCAAGTACTCGAGGAACTCGATCAGCGCGGCGTCGGCCCACTGGATGTCCTCGACCACCAGGATCACCGGGTACTGCTCCGCCATCCGCTCGAGGAACAGGCGCCAGGCGGAGAACAGATCCTGGCGGTCGGGAGCGGTCCGGTCGGTGAGCCCGAGCAGATGCTGGAGACGCGGCTCGACGAACGCGCGCTCCTCGGCGTCGGGGACGATCTCGTCGAGCACGGTGCCGAGCTTCTCGACGGCGGTCTCGGCGGGCTCGTCCTCCGCGATCCTCGCGCGCATGCGGATCAGGCCTGCTCGACGAGCCCGTCGACGTACTTCTCGAACTCCCATGCGAGCCTCGACTTGCCGATCCCGGCGACCCCGACCACCGAGAGCAGGTGTGAGTGGCCCTCCTCCGCGGTCGCATGGAAGACATCCTTCGCGAGCCGCAGCTCGCGGTCGCGTCCCACGAACGGCGCCTCGAGACCGGTCGAGCGACCCTCGCCGCCGCGCGCGGCGACGACACGCAGCGCGCGCCAGAGGGGGACGGGCTCCGCCTTCCCCTTCAGTTCGTGCGCCCCCGCCTCCTCGAAGGCGATCGCCGCCTCCGCGGCCCGCCGCGTCGCCTCCCCGACCAGCACCCATCCCGGCTCGGCCGCCGACTGGATCCGACTCGCCGTGTTGACGAGGTCGCCGGCGACCATCCCCTGCCCCTCGGCGTCGCGCGTCACTGCGGCCGCGCCCGTCAGGACGCCGGCACGCGCCTGCAGCGCGGCGTCGAGGGCCGGGATCGCCGCCACGAGCTCGAGTGCCGCACGGACGGCGCGCTCGGCGTCGTCCTCGTTCGCGACCGGTGCGCCCCAGACGGCCATCACCGCGTCGCCGATGAACTTCTCGACGACACCGCCGTAGCGCTCCACGATCTGGCGCGCCGTGTCGAAGTACCGCGTCAGGAGCTCGCGGGTGTCCTCGGCGTCGCGTCCCTCCGAGGCCGCGGTGAACCCGACGAGGTCGGCGAACAGGATGGACACCAACCGGCGTTCGGCCTGGGTCGCTACCGAGACGGGAGGCGGCGCCGCCTGAGCGACGAGCGAGGTCCCGCACTCGCCGCAGAACTTGACGTTCGGCGGGTTCGCGGCGCCGCAGGACGAGCAGGAGCGCTGCAGCGGCGCTCCGCACTCGCCACAGAACTTGCGGACGTCGTCGTTGGCTTGCCCGCAGATCGCGCAGTCGACGAGACCCACGTGCGCACTATCGTCTATCCGGCGGAGGTCGGCTACCGCGTACGCTCGCGGTGTGAGCGATCGATCTTCCGTCAAGCCCACCGCGAAAGCCGACCGCCGGGGCGCCGAGCTGGCCCGCTCGGGCGAGGCTGCGACCCGCGAATGGTGGAGCCGCGTGCCGCGCGTGTTGACGGCGCCGCGAACGGTGTTCGCCGCACTTGCGGAGACCGACGACGTCGACGTCGACGCACGCTCGGAGCCCGTGCTCCTGATCGTGATCCTCGCCGGGATGGCGACGATCATCCTCACGCCGGCGTGGGGGACGGTGATGGACGACGGCACGGTCGACGGCCTCGTGCTCGTCGTCCTGACGTTCGTCGGCGGGCTGTTCTACGGGGCCGCGGGGTACTTCCTTCTCGGCCTCGCCCTCTGGCTCGGCGCGAAGGCGGTCGGGGTCGAGGCGCCGTTCAGGATCGCCCGGCAGGTCGTGGCCTTCGCGGCTGTCCCGGTCGCGCTGTCGGCGGCCGTCGTCGTGCCGGTGATCGTACTCCGGTTCGGCTGGGACTGGTTCCGCACGACGGGCAGCGACACCGGAACGGGGAGGGACGTGGTCGTCGGCATCGGCCTCGCGTTCATGGCGTGGTCGCTCGCGCTCGTCGCGCTCGGGCTCCGGACGACCTTCCGGCTGCCGTGGCGCGGTGTCGTGGGCGCGCTGCTCCTTGCCGGGGTGATGGTGGCCGCGTTCGCCGTCTTGCCGAACGCGCTCTAGCGGGCTGCGCGCGTGTCGCCCGGTGCGGCTGCCGAGCCCACCGCCGTGCGGAACGCCTCGAGCTCCTCCCCGGACATCGCGTAGGTGTGCACCTCCTCGGGGAAGCGTCGCTCACGGACGTCGTCGGCGTACGCCGACACCGCCTCGCGGATCACGGTCGCCAGGTCGGCGTAGCGCTTCACGAAGCGCGGCGACGGGCCGTGGTAGAGGCCGAGCAGGTCGTGCCAGACCAGGACCTGGCCGTCGGTGCCCGCGCCGGCTCCGATGCCGATCGTGGGAATGGTCAGGCGGTCGCTGATCTCCTCGGCGACCGCTGCCGGCACCGCTTCCAGCACCAGCGAGAAGCAGCCCGCCGCCTCGAGCGCGCGGGCGTCGTCGACGAGCCGGCGTGCCTGGTCGGCCGTCCGGCCCTGGGCCTTGAAGCCGCCGAGCGCCGTGGCCGACTGCGGCGTCAGGCCGATGTGCCCCATCACCGGGATCCCTGCGCCCACGATCGCCTGTACGCGCGAGACCGAGGCGCCGGCGCCCTCGAGCTTGACCGCGTCCACGCCGGCCTCCTTGACGAACCGGATCGCGTTGGCCACGGCCTCGGCGTCCGAGACCTGGAACGAGCCGAACGGCATGTCCGCGATCACGAGCGGCCGCCGTGCGCCGCGCGTCGCGGCGCGGGTCAAGACGATCATCTCGTCCATCGACGCGGGCACGGTCGAGTCGTGGCCGAGAACGGTCATCGCCGCCGAGTCACCGACGAGGATCAGATCGACCCCCGCCTCGTCGGCGAGGCGTCCGGACGGGGCGTCGTAGGCCGTCACCATCACGATCGGCTGCCGGCGCTCCTTCATCAGCGCCAGCTCGGTGATGGGCAGCTTCCCCGGCGCGGGCGTTCCGGGTGCGGGCGTGCGCGGGCGAGTGCTCACGATTCCTCCTTGTGAGGATCGACGGGGACGTTGTCGATCAGGCGGGTGGAGCCGACGCGGACGGCGGCGGCGAGCGTGGGGGGGTCGAACGGTGCCAGGGCGACGTACTCGACCTCGAGTCCAGCGGCGCCCAGGATCGCCCGGGCGGCCTCGGGATCGCGCGTGGCGAGCGCGCGCGGAAGCGCGAGCGCGCGGGCGCGCTCCTCGGGCGAGAGACGGACGTTGCGCGACGACAGCGCGAGCCCGTCCACATCCCGTACCGTCGGCACCACGACGAGCTCGAGCTCGAGATCGAGGTCGGACATCATCCGCCGCAGCACCTCGACCTGTTGGGCGTCCTTCTGCCCGTAGAAGGCGAGGTCGGGCCGGACGGCGTTGAAGAGCTTGAGGCAGACCGTCGCGACGCCGCGGAAGTGCCCCGGCCGGTGCTCGCCCTCGAGCACCGCGCCGAGCTCGGTCACCTCGACCCACGTCTGGAATCCGGGCGGGTACATCTCCTCGGCGGACGGCGCGAACACGACGTCGACACCGGAGGCGCGCGCCACCTCGAGGTCGCGCGCTTCGTCGCGCGGGTAGCCGTTCAGGTCGGCCGCATCTCCGAACTGCGCCGGGTTGACGAACAGGCTCATCACCACCGTGTCGCTGCGCTCGCGGGCTGCGGCGAGGAGCGCGCCGTGGCCGGCATGGAGCGCGCCCATCGTCGGCACGAGCGCGATCGTGCCGTCCCGCCGGTCCGCGAGCGCCGAGCGCACGTCCGCCACGGTGCGCGCGACGATCACAGCGGCGTCCCTTGCACCAGCCTGCTGCTCTCGGTGAGGCGGGCCAGCTCGTCGTAGGCGGGGAGCAGGTGCGGGGCCGTCTCGGCGATCGCGGCGCGGTGCCGCTCGACCGTCTCCCAGTCGCCCCGCTCGATGGGGCCTGTCAGCTGGAAGCCGTTGTCGATCGTGCGGCGCATGAGCGGGTCGAGCGCGTCGGCGGGTGCGCCCGCGGCGTCGAGCAGCTCGCCGGCGATGCGGCGCAGCGTGACCAGGTAGTTCGAGGCGATCGCGGCGCCTGCGTGGTAGAGCGCCCGGCGCCCGTCGTCGAGCGGGAACGGGCGGAGCCCGAGGAGCTCGGCGAGCCGCGTGGCGAGCTCGGCGGCCTCGTCCGTCTCGCCGGTGACCGCCGCCCACGCGCCGTCGAGCTGCTCCGGGCCGCGGTCGTGCGTGAAGGTCTGCAGGGGATGCAGCGAGAAGCGCCGGCGATGGGGCTCGAGCGCTGCGAGGGGGGTGCCGCCGCTCACGTGCGCGACCCACGGGCCAGGCTCGATCTCGGCGGCGACCTCGGCGATCGCCCGGTCGGGGACGCAGAGGAGCACGAGCTCCGCGTCGTGCTCGCGGAGCTCGATGCCGCGCTCGCGGAGACGTGCGCCGACGGCCGTGCCGACGCGGCCGCGCACACCGATCACCTTGACGCTCTCGAACATGTGGCTGGCTCCAGTTCCTTGCGGATACCGGGCTGGACGAAGCATACCGCCTCGCGGCGGAGGTCTACGAGGCGCGGAGCCGCTCCCGGAGGCCTCGTGCGACCGCCGGCCACTCGTCGTCGGTGATCGAGTACCACGCGCTGTCGCGGTTCTCGCCGCCGCGGACGAGCATGTGCTTGCGATGGATGCCTTCGAACGTCGCGCCCATCGCCTCCATCGCGCCGCGCGAGCGCTCGTTGCGCGCGTCCGTCTTCAGCTCGACGCGGCGGCATCCCCAGACGTCGAAGGCGTGAGCCAGCATCAGGAGCTTCGCCTCGACGTTGACGCCGGTCCCCCAGGCCTCCGGACGCAGCCACGTCCAGCCGATCTCGACCGACCGGTGCTCCGGCCGCAGCGCGAGAAAGCGCGTCGATCCCACGACGTCCGTGGAACGGACGGTCACCAGCGGGATCTCGGTGCCCGCCGCTGCTCCACGGAGGGCATCGTCGAGCCAGGCGTCGAGCTCGGCGCGGGTCGCCGGCTGCGCGATCGAGAGCCACTCCCAGACCCGCGGGTCGCGTGACGCCTCCCAGAGCCCGTCGGCGTGCTCCCGTGTCATCGGCTCGAGCCTGACGGCGCCCCCCTCGAGCACCGCTGCGTCCCACGCCGCCACGTGTCTAGACTACGGGCGTGCCGATCTACGAGTACGCGTGCATGACGTGCGAGGAGCACTTCGAGGAGCTCGTCCGCTCCGAGGGCCAGGTCGTGACCTGCCCGAGCTGCGGCGGCGCGAAGGTCATCAAGCAGTTCTCGGCGTTCGCGGTCCACGGCGCCACGGCGAAGGCGAGCTTCGCGACGGGCGCCGGCGGCGGCGGGTGCTGCGGCGGCAGCTGCGGCTGCGGCCACTGACGGCGGCTGCCCGAGCCTCATGCGGGCCGCCCCGGGGGTCGAGATGGCCGCCGGCCGCCGGCCGCCTAGAGTGTCCGTGAGATGAGCGACGACCGGGCAGCGAGGCTCCGGGCCGAGGCGGCAGAGGCCGCGGGCTGCGTGCGCTGCGGCCTCCATGCCGAGCGTACGCAGGTGGTCTTCGGCGAGGGCGACCCCGACGCGGATCTCGCGCTCGTCGGCGAGGCGCCGGGCTTCCACGAGGACCGCGAGGGAACGCCGTTCGCCGGCCGCGCGCGGGAGCTGCTCGAGCGGCTCCTCGGCGGAGTCGGCATCGCCCTCGAGGACGTCTATCTGGCGACCGTGCTGAAGTGCCGGCCGCCCGGGAATCGCGATCCGCTCCCCGAGGAGTCGGCCGCGTGCGAGCCCTACCTCTACCGCCAGCTCGAGCTCGTCCAGCCCCGCGTCGTCGCGACGCTCGGGAGCTTCGCCACCACGCTCCTCTCCGGCCGCGCCCTCGGCATCACGCGCGTCCACGGTCAGGAGCAGGAGGTGGCCCTCGGAGGACGGCGGGTGACGCTCTACCCGCTCTACCACCCGGCCGCCGCGCTCTACACGCCGTCGATGCTCGACGTGCTCGAGCGCGACGTCGCCCGCCTCCCCGCGTTGCTGGCCGTCGACCGCAGAGGCGAGGAGGAGCACGCGAGGGCAGAGCGCCGGCCGGTGCAGCTCGGGCTGTTCTGAATGCCCTCGGTCGACGTCGAGAGCGGATCCGCGGAGGAGACCGAGGCGATCGCGGCGCGGCTCGCGCGCGCGCTCGTGCCGGGGGACGTCGTCCTCGTCTCGGGCGAGCTCGGTGCAGGCAAGACGACCTTCGTCCGCGGCGCGTGCCGGGCGCTCGGGGTGACGGGGCTGGTCACGAGCCCGACGTTCACGATCGGCCACCGCTACCACGGCACGGTCGACGTCTCCCACCTCGACCTGTACCGCTTCCGCGGGCTCTCCCCCGCGGAATGGGGAGACCTCGAGCCGTACTTCCAGGCCGCGATCGTCTTCGTGGAGTGGCCCGAGGCGGGGGCGGGAGCGTTGCCGGTGCCGCGCGCGCACGTCGGTCTTCGGCACGTCGCACCCGACGTCCGGCGCATCGTCGTGGAGGCGGACGACGAGCGGCTGCTGGAAGAATCCACGGGTGCTCGTTCTGGCCTTCGACACGGCGACTGACGTCGCGACGAGCGCGCTCCTCGACGACGGCGAGGTGCTCGGCGAGCGCGCGTCGGTCGCGAAGACGCTGCTCGAGGACGTCGACGCGCTCCTGCGGCAGGCGTCCGCGCACACGAACGATCTCGAGGCGCTCGTGGTCGGCACCGGGCCAGGGAGCTTCACGAGCACGCGGATCGGCCTCGCGACCGCGCGCGGCCTCGCCCTCGCGCTCCGCATCGAGGGCGCCGGCGTCTCGACCCTCGACGCGCTCGCCGCGGGCGCGGAGGGCGGTGTGCCCGTGATCGACGCCCGCCGTGGCGAGGTCTTCGTCCCCGGCTCGGGTGCGGTCTCGCCCGCCGACGCCGACGTCGCCGGGCGGCTCTGCGTCGGCGACGGCGCGCTTCGGTACCGCGACGTGATCGAGGCGAACGGCGGCGAGGTCCCGTCCGACGACGACCCGCGCCACCGGCCGCGGGCCGTCTTCCACGCGCGTCTCGCCACCGTGTTCGGGCCGGTCGAGGCGATCGAGCCGATCTACGGCCGCGTCCCCGATGCGGAGCGCTGGCGCGGATGATGGTGGGGCTCGAGCTGCGCCGCCTCGAGCTGGCGGACCTCGACGCGATCGAGCGGATCGAGCGGGCCTCGTACCGCGCCCCCTGGTCGCGGTCGATGTTCGCGTCCGAGCTCGCGAAGCCGAGCTCGCTCTCGTTCGGCGCGGTGGACGAGAGCGGTGCCCTCGTCGGCTACGTCGTGCTCTCACGGTACGTCGACGCATGGCACGTGATGAACGTCGCGGTCGCGCCCGAGCGTCGCCGCCAGGGCATCGCGTCGGCGCTTCTCCAGCGGCTGCTCGAGCTGACGAAGGACGACCCGCTCCGCGGGTACACGCTCGAGGTGCGCGTCTCCAACACCGGCGCGATCGCGTTGTACGAGCGGTTCGGGTTCCGCCCGAAGGGCGTGCGGCGCGGCTACTACACGGACAACCGCGAGGACGCCGTGATCATGTGGCGCGACGCGGAGCCCCGCGACGTGGGGCAGTAGGCGGCGCGCGTGCCCGACCTCGTGCTCGGCATCGAGACGTCGTGCGACGAGACTGCCGCCGCCGTCGTGGGCGGCGACGGCGTCCTCTTGTCCTCGGTCGTCGCATCGCAGGCCGACCTGCACGCGCGGTACGGGGGCGTCGTCCCCGAGGTCGCCTCCCGGCGCCACCTGGAGCTCATCTCGCCCGTGATCCGGGCGGCACTCGAGGACGCCACGGTCGACCTCGACGCGGTCGGGCGCGTCGGCGTCACGCAGGGCCCGGGGCTCGTCGGCGCGCTGCTCGTCGGGCTGTCGGCAGCGAAGGCGCTCGCCTGGGCGCGGGGGATCCCGCTCGTGCCGGTCGACCACCTGCGTGGCCACGTCGCGACCCTCTACCTCGAGCCCGAGCCGCTCGACCCGCCGTTCACGTGCCTGCTCGCGAGCGGCGGCCACACGCTCGTCCTCGCGGTCCGCGACCGGAGCGGGTTCGAGATCCTCGGCTCCACCCTCGACGACGCGGCCGGGGAGGCGTTCGACAAGGGGGCGAGGCTCCTCGGCCTCGGCTACCCGGGCGGCGCGGAGATCGACCGTCTCGCGCGCGAGGGCGATCCCGACGCGTTCTCGTTTCCCGTCGCACGCGTCCCCGGCCTCGACCTCTCCTTCTCGGGGCTCAAGACCGCGCTCCTCTACGCGGTGCGAGACCTGCCGGAGGCCGAGCTCGCGGCGCGGCAGAGCAGACCTCGCGGCGTCGTACCAGCGGGCGATCGTCCGCGCCCTCGTCGGCCGGCTGCGGGCCGCCGCCGAACGGACCGGAGATGCGGCCCTCGCCGTCGTCGGCGGGGTCGCAGCCAACTCGGAACTGCGTGCGGCGCTTCCCGACGCGCGCTTCGCACCGCTCTCGCTCTGCACCGACAACGCGGCGATGATCGCGTCGGCGGCGCGCTTCGCCCCGTCCGTCGAGCCTCCCGGGTACCTTGGGCTCGATGTCTACGCGTCGGTCTAGACACGCGCTCGGCGCGCTGGCTGCGATCTGCGTGCTCGCCCTCGGGGGCGCGGCGGGGGCGGTCGACGGGACACCGGTCGGGGCGGCGGGCTGGCAGGGGCTGCTCGGCAGCCGGCCGGCGCCGCAGCTCGGAGGACGGTGGGTCGTCGTCTTTCGCGCGCCGTCCCTCGCCGCACGAGTCCGCCGGGCCGGGGGCGCGGCGACCGAGCAGCAGATGCGCGCCTGGACGGCGGCGGCCCGGGCGGCCCAGCGGCGCGCGATCGCAGGGCTCTGGTCGCGTGGTGCGCCGGTCACCCCCGAGCAGTCCTTCGTCCGCGTGCTGAACGGCTTCGCCGCTTCGATCGACCCGACGTTCATTCCGGCCATCGAGCGCGACCCGGCCGTCGCGGGTGTCTATCCCGTGCGGGCCGCCTACCCGGCGGCGCTTCCTCCCGTCGCCCTCGACACCCCGACCTTCGGCCCGACCAGCGGCCGCCGCGTAGGGATCGAGATCCCGGGCTTCGACGGCGCCGGCGTCACCGTGGCGCTGCTCGACACGGGCGTCGACCTCCGCCACCCGTACCTCCAGGGCAGGCTGCTGCGCGGCATCGACATCATCGACGCCGACGGCGATCCCGCCGCCGAGCCGAACCCGACGGAGCCGGGCCGGCCCGAGCGGCACGGGACGGGGCTCGCGGGCCTGGTCGTCGGCGTCCGCGGCCCTGCGGGTCTCCACGGCGTCGCGCCGGGCGCGTCGCTCCTCCCGATCCGGGTCGCCGGGTGGCAGCCCGACGCGGACGGAGGCGTCTCCGTGTACGGCCGGACGGACCAGGTGCTCGCCGGGCTCGAGGCGGCAGTCGACCCGAACGGCGACGGCGATGCCCACGATGCCGCACGGATCGCGCTCCTCGGCGTCGTCGAGCCGTTCGCGTCGTTCCCGGACAGCCCGCTCGCGCGGGCAGGGCGCGGGGCGCTCGCGCTCGGCACCCTGGTCGTGGCCCCGGGCGGCAACGACGGGCCCGCCGGCCCCGGGTACGGGAGCATCGCCGGGCCGGCCGGGACCTCGGGTGTGCTCAGCGTCGCCGCGTCGGACTCACGGAGCGAGAGCCCGACCGTCCACGTGCTCCTCCGCGCCGGGCTTCGCGTGCTCGCCTCGGGCGAGACCGCGCTCGGCGGCGCGGCCGGGCCGTCGGACGTCGTCTCGGCGCCCGTGGTCGCTCTCCCGCGCCCGCAGGCGGTCGCGGTCACCAAGGGAAACGCGCTCGACCGGCTGTTCGACTCGACGGGCTACAGCCGGGTCGCGGGCGGGGCCGTCCTGCTTCCCTCCGGCCCGACCACGCCCGAGGCCGTCGGAGAGCTCGCCTCGGCGGGCGCCCGCGCGGTGCTCGTCGACGGCCCGATTCCCGCGGGATCGCTCGGCGTCGACGAGCCGGTGCAGGTCCCGGTCGTGGGCGTGCCCGCGGCCACCGCCGCCGAGGTGCGCCGCGTTCCTCGCGGCCGGGATCCCGGTCGAGCTCGGCGTCGGCGCGGCCGCCTTCGGCGACAACCCCGACCTCGGCGCGCCCGCGCCGTTCTCCAGCACGGGCCTCGCCTTCGACGGGAGCGCGGGGACCGAGGTCGCCGCGCCGGGCGTCGGTCTCGTGACATCCGTCCCGGGGCGCAGCGAGGGCGGTGCGGCTCGGTACGGAACCGTGAGCGGGTCGAGCGCGGCCGCCGCCGTCGTCGCGGGGGCCGCGGCGCTCCTGGCCGAGGCGCGCCCCGACCTCGACGCCGCCGGGCTCCGTGGAGCGCTCGTCGCGTCGGCGCGGCGCGGCGCGGGCACCGTCGGTCCCGGCCTGGTCAGCCCCGCTGCGGCCTCGGCCGTCGAGCTGGTCGCCGACCCACCGGTCGTCGCTCTGGACCCGCTCGTCGCCACGCGACGCCGCACGGCGGGACGGGTCACGCTGCGAAACGTCTCGCGGCGCGTGCTCGTGGTTCGCCTCCAGACGGGCGCAGCCGCCGCAGGCGTCTCGGTGCAGACGCGCCCGGATCGCGTCGTGCTCCGACCGGGCACGTCGAAACGCGTCGACGTGACCGTGACCCCGACCGCGCGCCCGGCCGCGCCCGGTGCGCTCGAAGGCGTGGTGCGGGCTGTCGTCGGGCCGGGCACGCGTCTGCGGATCCCGTGGACGGCCGCGGTCCCGGTCGCCCGGCCCGCGATCACCCGCGCATCGCTCGCCACGGCGGAGTTCGCCGCCAGCGACCGGAAGCCCACGGTGCTCACGCTCGTCGCGGGGAGGGTCGACGGGTCGGTCGAGCGACCGCAGCTGCTGCCGCTCGCGAAGCTCGAGATCGACCTGTATCGCGGCAAGCGACGAGTCGGCACGCTCGTTCGCCTCCGTGACGTGTTGCCGGGGCGCTACGCCTTCGGCGTCACGGGGCGCGGCCCGCGCGGGGCGCGGCTGCACCCGGGCGCGTACGAGCTCCGCATCGTGGGCATGCCGGTCGGCGGGGGCGCGACGACGGTGACGATCCCCTTCCGGTTGCGGTAGATGGTCGCTAGAGTCACGCACGTCGTGCGAGGCGCGTGCAGCAGCAGATGAGCACCGTCCAGGCGCCCACCCACCTTCGCGAGAATCCCTATGCGCTTGCCCGGGCGCAGCTGCGCCAGGTCGGCGAGACGTTCGGCATCGACCCGAACCTGATCCGCGTGCTCTCCGAGTGCAAGAAGTGCGTCGAGGTCTCGGTTCCGGTCTCGATGGACGACGGGACCACGAGGGTCTTCGAGGGCTACCGCGTGGTGCACAACATGACCCGCGGCCCGGCGAAGGGCGGCATCCGCTACCACCCCGGCGTCACGCGCGACGAGGTGAAGGCGCTCGCGATGTGGATGACCTGGAAGTGCGCGCTGATGGGGCTCCCCTTCGGCGGCGCGAAGGGTGCCGTGGTCTGTGACCCGAAGCTCGTCACGGCCGACGAGCTCGAGCGCCTCACCCGCCGCTACACCACGGAGATCATCAACGAGATCGGCCCGGAGAAGGATATCCCGGCACCGGACGTCGGCACCAACGCACAGGTGATGGCGTGGATCTTCGACACGTACTCGATGAACGTCGGCCACTCCGTCCTCGGCGTCGTGACCGGCAAGCCACTCGCGATCGGCGGGTCTGTCGGCCGCGACGGCGCGACGGCGCGTGGCGTCCTCTACTGCATCCGGACGGCGCTCCAGAAGGAGGGACGGCGGTTCCCCGACACGCGCGTCGCGATCCAGGGCTTCGGGAACGTCGGCCGCAACCTGGCGCGGCTGCTCTCGGAGGAGGGCGCGCGCGTGATCGCCCTCTCCGACTCGGGCGGAGCGGTCGTCAACCAGTACGGCATCGACGTCCAGGCGGCGATCGCGCACAAGGCCGAGCACGGGAAGCTCGAGGGGCTTCCGGGCACCGAGGACGCGACGAACGAGGAGCTGATCGAGCTCGAGTGCGACGTCCTCGTCCCGGCCGCGCTCGAGCAGGCGATCGCGGCCGACAACGCGCCGCGCGTCAAGGCGCACATGATCTGCGAGGCTGCCAACGGCGCCACGACGCCGGGCGGTGACGAGGTCCTCGAGGATCGCGGCATCCTCGTTCTGCCCGACGTCGTCGCCAACGCGGGCGGCGTGGTCGTCTCGTACTTCGAGTGGGTCCAGGGGCTGCAGGAGTACTTCTGGAAGGAGTACGAGGTGAACGCGAAGCTGAACGACATCGTCGTGCGCGCGTTCGAGGAGACCTGGCTGGCCCGCGAGCGCTTCTCGACGACCATGCGGATGGCGGCCTACGGGCTCGCCGTCCAGCGCGTCGCCGAGGCGACGACGACGCGGGGTCTCTATCCGTAGGACCGTCGTCGCCGCCCACCGACGCGCGTGATGGACCCGCGTCGTCGTCTTCACGGCTCCAGGGTGCCATCTCTGCGACCCGGCCGTCAACGCCGTCCGATCGGTATGCGGAGACGGCTTCGACGTCGTCGACATCACGGCGAACGTCGACCTCGAGCGGCGGTATCGCGCCAGGATCCCCGTCGTCGAGGTCGACGGCGTGGAGCGGTGCCGCTACGTCGTCGACGAGAGCGAGCTCAGAAGGTTCGTGGGAACGCGTTACGGCTGAGGGGCGGCCCGGCGGACGCGCTGCCGGAACGGATCCGGTGAGCTGCCGGCCTGGCTCACCGGTGCGGTGTGCGGGGTCTCTGTGGTCTGGCTTCCCGGGACCGCGAACAGGCTCGGGCCGACCTTCGTCAGGTTGCCGTCCTTCGCGATCCGGTTCAGGGCGATGCGGATCTGCTCGAGAGTGACGATCTCCCCACGCTCGGCGAACGCCTCTACCACGCGCGGCGGTGTGATCGGGTACGGCACCGTGCTCGCGACGGCCAGGATCTGCGCCCGCGGGATTCCGTGGAAACGCCCGTCGGGCTCCCGGTCACGCCTGCCGTTCACGACGACTGACGGGCTGGACGACGCCCCGATGGCCCGTGGCTGCTCACCGCGGCGGGCGGCGAGCGCCTGCTCGACGAGCAGGAGCTCGCTCTCCGACTCGGCGAGGACGCTCCGCGCATCGGCGATGCGCTTCTCGAGCCGGCGCCTGAGGTCGGTCAGCACGTCGTCGGGCTGCTCCGACAAGATCGCCGACAGCAGACCCCCGCTAGCCACGCTCCCACAGTAACGCACGCGCGAGAGGGTGACAACCGGGGTCAACCGGCCCAACAGGAAACCTCTGCCCGCGGCTCGAGGCGGCGGTTCTCTCTGACCCGAGCGGCGCCCATCGGCACAATGTGCGCCGGTGTCACAAGCTTTTCCGAGGGAGGTGGTCGTGGCGGAACGTCTGGGGGTCGGGGTCGCGGCGCGGCTGAGTCGGTATCTCCAGGTGCTGACGCAGGCTCGTAAGATGGGGAAGGACAGGATCTCCTCGCAGGAGATCGCGGAGTACACGAATATCAACGCGACGCAGATCCGCCGCGATCTCTCGGGATTCGGGAAGTTCGGCAAGCGCGGCGTCGGGTACTCGGTCGACTCGCTCCTCTCGGAGATCCGCAAGATCCTGCGGACGCAGGGCCAGCACAACATCGCGCTCGTCGGAGCGGGACGCCTGGGCGCAGCCATCGCCTCGTCGCCGATCTTCGCCGAGCACGGCATCACGATCGCCGCCGTGTTCGACACGGACACGGAGAAGGTCGGGACGACCCTCGGCGGCGTTGCGGTCAGCCCGCTCGAGGACCTCGACGAGATCGTCCGCGATCGCAGCATCGTCGTCGGCGTACTGGCCGTTCCCACCGAGTCGGCGCAGGAGGCTGCGAATCGTCTGGTCGACGCGGGCGTCAAGATCGTCTTCAACTACACGCAAGCTCTGATCAACTCACCCTCGGACGTCCAGGTGCATACGTCCAATCCAGCAGTCGAATTGCTCTACGCGCTGTATTTCCACCTGACCTAGCGATTCCGCCATTCAACCGCCTGTTTGGCAATTTCTGGAAACATCAGCGCGTTGGGAAAAGACCGACCAACAGGTTATCTTTCCTCGAATCGGGCTGAATTGGGGGTAGTAATGCACGACTAGCGTTTCTACGCTGGCTGCCAGACGTCACGGCGACGAAGCGAGACGCCGGGACAGGGGGAAGTGGTTCCGCTGGCAGGTTTGTGCAGTCCGAGAAGGCTCCGAGCTTGGCTTCTCAGCCTCGTTGCCGTCGCGGTAGCGCTCACCTGGGCGCCGATCGTGCAGGCCGCGGACGGCACGGCCGCGGGCGGCGCGGATGTCGCACAAACACAGGCGGCGACGGCCCCGGCGACCGCACCCGGCGCGGCCGCCGAGCCGGCGGCGGACACCGCCGCCGACGGCCCCGACACCCCCGGTGGAGCGGCGGCCGATACCAGCGGGGCGGCCGCCGGCCCGGATGCGGCCTCAGCGGGCGCCGATCAGCCCGCCGCGACCGCCGGCGTGGCCGAAGACCCGTCGACGGACGGGGTTGCGAGCCCGGAAGCCGGCGGCACCAGCAACGACCCCGGCCCGGCGAGCGACGCGGCCGGCGCGCAGGGCCCGGAGGCCGCGAGCGACGTTTCCCCGGCGGCAGGCACCGCGGAGCAGGACAGCTCGGTCTCGCAGGCGGCAAACGCCACGGCGACGGCCGGCCAGGACGGCGTCGGCAACAGCCAGGCCAGCGTCCAGGTCGACAATCCGGGTGACGGCTCGCCGGTCTCCCAGGCGAACCAGGCGCAGGCAAACGCGGACGCGACAGCGGCGGCGCAGACCTCCGCCACTTCCACATCGACCGAGGAGGAGGTGCCAACCGGGTCGGAACCGAGCGATCAGGCGCCCAACACGTCCACCGCAACCAGCGGCCAGTCGGCAGGCGCGACTGCTACCGCAGCGCAGTCGGACGCCCAGAACACGGCCGTGAGCGTCCGCGTCGGCAGCCCCGGCGACAACGCCACGGTCGATCAGGCGAACGGCGCCGGCGCAACCGCATCCACCTCGGTGACGCCACCCGCGAGCGGTCAGGGCGCGGTCGACGAGAACGCGACAGCCGTCGCCACACAGGACGGCGCAACGAACACCAACGTCTCGGTCCGCGTGTTCTCGCCGGGGAACGACCGCGCGGTCAGCCAGACCAACACGTCCGAGGCCGCCGCGGAGACCTCCGGCCCCGATGGGGCGACGGCCGCGGCGACCCAGACCGGCGTCCAGAACACCAACGTCTCGATCCGGGTCGGAAGCGACGGCACGTCGGGCGCCATCACCCAGCAGAGCACGGCCACGGCCGCCAGCGGCTCCCTGGTCTCGACGACAATCAACGGGATCGACACCAACCTCTCCATCGTGGTCGGCGGGAACCAGCTCCAACAGCCCGGCACGAACGGCCTCCAGGTCTGGGTGTGGACGTGGAACTGGGATCGCGACGAGTCCCAGGGGGCGTCCGCGCCGCCCAGCACGGATCCGTCGACGTGGAACTGGGACTGGGCGAACGCGAGCGCGGTGGTGACGACGCAGCCGGCCACGAGCGAGGAGTACGCCGCAGGCTCGTGGACTTGGAACTGGAATTGGGCACGCGACGGCGCTCCCAACTGGACGTGGCAGTGGAACTGGGCGGCCCAGCTTCCATGCGGATCCTGCGTCTGGATCTGGAACTGGGACTGGAACTGGACGGGCCAACCGGCCCAACCGGGTTCGGACGCGTCGACGGCAGGAACTTCCAACAACGCCGAAACCGCCGGTCAGGCCAACGTGGCCGTTGCCGACGCCCAGGCGAGCGTCACGGCAGACGTCACGCAGGCGATCACGCAGGACGGCTCCGGCACCGGCCCGCAGTACGCGGGCCAGCTCGTGACGGTCGACCAGGCGGCGGACGCAACGGCCACGGCGCTCCAGTCGGACGTCGAGTCGGTCGCGACCGCCAACCAGCTCGGCCCGCGCATGAATCGCGTCGCGAGCTCTGCTTCGGCCATCGTCGCCGGGAGCGCCGCTCAGGGCGCCGGGCAGACGATGCTGGTGGACGAGGACGGGGACGGCGCCGCGACGCAGTGGAGCGGCCAGGAGATCGACCTCGTCCAGCGTGCGAGCGCCGACGTCCGCTCCGCGCAGTCGGGTGTCGTCCTGCGAGAGGCGGGCGCCGTCAGCGCCGACGGCGCCGCGACGGCGGCGGCCGCGGCGGGCGTCGACCAGCACGTCGTCCAGGACACCCTGGTGGCGGGCGGCACGACGGACCAGTGGGCGGGCCAGCTGACGCTCGTGGAGCAGAGCAGCGGCGCCACAGCGGTCGTCGAGCAGGGCGGCGCCTCCACGTCGCGGCCCACCGCAGGCACCGCGCGCGCACGGAGCGCATCCGGCGGGCTCGCGCTCGTCGACCAGGGCCTGACGCAGCAGGCGGCCCGCGGCGGCGGGCTGGGATCCCAGACGGCGATGCAGGCGGCGTACGTCGGCCAGGACGGCTCGGTGTTCGCGACGACGACGCAGCATGTGGGGAACGGTGGCAGCCCCCTCGCGACGAGCGACGCGAGCGCGACGAACCGTGCGCTCGTCGTCCAGGACGCCGCCCAGAGGAGCGTCGGCGCCTCCGGCGTCGACGTCCAGGACCTGACGCAGCAGTCGATCGTCGTGCAGGTGGCGATCGCGGCGTCGACCTCGATGGGAGGCATCGGCGGCAGGGCGGTCGTCGGCAACTGCGCGATCGTCCAGCAGGGCGCCGTCCAGTCGATCGCCGGCGGGCCGGTGGACGCGGCGGGCGCTGACCTCTCGGCCTTCTGCATTCCACCGATCGTGGCGGTCGCGGCTCGCGGCGCCGCCGAACCGACGACCTTCTCGTCCGCGGCGGCCGTCCTCGCCGTCGAGCCCGGAGCGGCCGTGGCCCCTCCGGACGACGAGCTCGCACTGTTCCACACGTTGTTCCCATACCGCCCCTCGGCTGCAGCACACCGGACGCGCGCGACGCACGCCGCGCGTCCCGTCCGTGCGCTCCGAGCCGGGCGCCGAGCGACCCGTTCAGGGGTTGCTCTCCATCACACAGATTTCCGCCCCGCACCCGACGCAAGCGCGCCTCGACACGCGCCCGGCGGGTCATGCGGGAGACGGAGACGCCGGCACGGAGCTGCCGCTCCCGCCGGCGGGGGGCCCATTCGCGTGGGCCTCTGCACTCGCAGCGGCAGCAGCGTCCGGCGGGGGGCCGTCGGGGATCGCAGCGATCCTCGCAGCCTTCGTGCTCGTGCCGCCGCTTCTGCTGCGGGCGCGGGAAGGGTCGGCCGTCAGGCGGCCGATCGACGTCCTCTCACGGGTAGACGTCCCCGTCTGACCTTCCGTCATGCCACGTGACTCGCCGGACGCTGGTCCGACGGGCAAATCGTTCATTCGGCAATGACGAAAGAAGGTGAGATACGTGTCACGCAGACTGCTCGCACTCGGAGTGCTCGCAGTTGGGCTCGTGCTTCCGGCGAACGCGCTGGCGGACATCGGGTTCAACAAGGATGCTCTGAAGGCGAACGTCCAGGCGTCGATCCAGACCGCGACGGTCGTCCAGACCGGTGATGCGACGTCCGGGCCTGCAACCGCCAACGGCGGCGCCGCCACAGGCGGCGCCGGGAGCGGCGGCTCCGGTGGGTATGTCAACACCGGCAACGACGAGACGACCCAGAGCCAGAGCGCGTCGTCCTCGACGGGCTCGGCCAGCACGGGAAGCATCTCGGGTGGCAATACGGCGTCCGTCGGCAACGACGGCGGCTCGATCTCGAACGACAACGAGACCAAGTCGATCGTCGACAACGGCAACAACGCCGTGAGTGCCCCCGATCAGTACGCCGACGGCGGCTTCTCGGCGGCGGGCAACTCGAACCACGAGGGCGACAACACGTCCGCGGGCGGCGACGCTGCAAATCTCTGCGGCGTCAAGGCCGGCGGCTGTCAGTCGTCCGACGGTGGCAACGGCCCGGGCGGTGGCGCGACGTCCACTACGACCGGTGGAGCAGGTATCCCCGGTGACGCCTCGGCGAGCACCGCCGGCCAGAGCGGCGGCGGCGGCGGCGGCGGCGGCGGCCTCAGCGGCGACGTCGGCGGCGGCGGCAACGGTGGTGGCGGCGGCGGCGGCAACGGCGGCGGCGGTGGCGCAGGTGGGGCCATCGGCGGCGGCGCTGGCGGCGGCGGCGGCCTCCTCGGCGCTGGCGGCGGTGTCGGTGGCGGCGCGAGCGCTGGCATCGGCGGCGGCGAAGGCGACGGCGGCGGCGGCGGCAACGGCGGCGGCGGCGGTCATGCCGACGTCGACGGCGGCGGCGGCGGCCACGGCGGCGGCTCGGCCGGTGAGTCGGCCGACAGCGTCCGCCACGGCACCCCTCGCGGCAGGCTCGACCAGCAGCGAGACGACCGGTGGCAACGGCACCGGCGGCAGCGGTGGCTCGAACGCCGTGGACCAGGGCGCGACCGGTGGCAACGCCGGCCCCGTGTCCGACTCCACGTCTCAGTCGGCGAGCTCGTCGGCGAACGGCGGGAGCAACACCAACGGGAGCTTCACGGCGACCCAGACCGCCAATCCGACGACGAGCACCACGTCGAGCACCAGCCAGGGTGGCTCGACCGGTCGCGGCGGCGACACGTACGGTGCACTGCAGGCAACCGGAGACGCGAACTCCGGCGCCAACACGACGGCCGCGATGGGCGGCGACGTGATCGCCAGCCAGACCGGAGCAGGCAACGCCAACGGCGCGGCCGGCACCGGCGGTGCGGCGAATGCGAACGGCGGAACCGCGACCAGCGGTCCGGCGACGGTCTCGCAACACGGCGACCGTGGCGCAGTCGTCCGCGCAGACGATGAAGGCCTGGGACAACGACGAATGGTTGTCGGTCTCGGCGTTCAAGAAGCGGTACGGCTGGTAGGCGAAGGACGATGAGGGATCGATCGCCCGCGATGACCGTGATGCTCGAGGAAGCCACCTCAGGAGGTCGCCTGACGGCCTCACACTGGTGGCCGCTCGTCGTCGCGGAATTCGCGGGCGATTTCCCTTTCGCAATTGGGGGGGCCGCCGGTGGCCGACAGACGGCCGTCGTCTCGCGCAGCTCGCGTTCGTTCGTCCCGGGACGGACGCCGCAAGCCGAGCGGACGCGTGCCACCGGCGGCACTGCCCTCTACCGGCCGGCGTGGCGCCGGCGCGGGTGTAGCCAGTGGGCTACGCCCGTGCCGGCGGTCGGTGGAGGGGGCACAGGCCCGACGTGAGGACCCAGGCGGCTGCCTCACGTCGGGCCTATCGCACGGTCCCCGTTCGGCCCGGCCGCAAGGCAGGATGCCCGGATGCGGATCCTGCTCTGGCACGGGTACCTGCTCGGTGGGACAGGATCCAACGTCTACACCCGGCAGCTCGCGCGCGAGTGGTCGCTCGCCGGCCACGACGTGACCGTGCTGAGCCAAGAGCACCGCCCGGACACGTACGACCTCGGAGGCGCCGCGACCGTCCGGCCGGACGTGGGCGGCTTCCTCCCGGTGTTCGTGCTCGACCGGTACGAGGGCTACAACGACGTCCGGCGTCTGCCCGACTGCACGCGCGAGGAGCTCGAGCGCTGGGTCGAGGCGAACGCGGCAGCGGTCCGGGCGCTGCTGCCGGCCGACCTCGTCTTCGCGAATCACGTGCTTCTCGGCGGCCCGGTCGGGGCTGCGTCCGGCACGCCGTTCGCCGTCAAGGCGCACGGCTCGGAGCTCGAATACGCGATGCGCGGAAGAGCCGACCTCGGTGCGTGGGGCGCGGAGTCGCTTGCGCGAGCGCGCGCCACGTTCGTCGGCTCGGCCCACATCCGCGAGGTGCTCTCCGAGATCTGCGGGCCCGTTCAGCGGGTCCACGAGGTGCCGCCCGGTGTCGACGTGGATCTCTGGAGACCCGAGGAGCGCGACGCGGCGCTCGCGCAGCTCCTCGCCGAGGCGGCGCTCGACCCGGGCAATCCGGGGAATCGAGAGGAGCGGCTGCCGGACGTGGGCAACGCCGAGCGGCTCGCGGCGTTCCTCGCGGACGGCGAGCCGACGGTCGTCTACTTCGGCAAGCTCATCGAGCAGAAGGGCGTCGACGTCCTCCTCGAAGCGTCACGCGGCCTCGCCGTGCGGGTCGTCGTGGTCGGGTTCGGCCCGGAACGGGCCGCACTCGAGCGGCTGGCCGCGTCGGGCGGTGTCCGCGCCCTGTTCACCGGGCCGCTCGAGCACCGCCACCTCCGCCACCTGCTCGCGCTCGCCGATGCGTGCGTCGTGCCGTCCGTCTTCCCCGAGGCGTTCGGCATGGTCGCGGCCGAGGCCGCCGCCGCCGGCTGCCCGCCCGTCGTGTCGCGCCACTCGGGTCTCGCAGAGGTCGCCGCGGAGCTCGAGGCCGCGCTGCCGCCGACGCTCGCGCCGCTCGTCTCGTTCCCGACGGGCGACGTGCTCGCGCTCCACGAGCGGCTCACCGCGCTGCTCGCGTTGCCGGCGTCGGATCGCGCGACGTTGCGCGCGACCGTTCGGCGTGTCGTCGAGGAGCGCTGGAGCTGGGCCGGGATCGCCCGCACGCTCCTCGAGCTGACGGAGTAACAGCCCCTGCACCCTCGCGCTCGTGGCGCGGGAAACGAGGCCATGGCCCGAGGCGCCCCGCGGGCCACCATGCCGCTTTCCGAAGGGAAGCGTCGTCTAGCCTTCCGCTTCATGGGCGAGTCGACCGGCGGAAAGCCGTACGAGCGCATCCTCGCGGAGGCGTACGAGCGCTTCGAGGAGGCAGAGGACTTCACGGTCTCGGTCGAGGAGGAGTTCGCGCTGCTCGACCCCGAGACGCTCGACCTCGTGAGCCGTTTCGAGGACGTACAGGCGGCGGCGCGGGGCACCGCGCTCGAGCCGAACCTCGCAGGCGAGCTGATCGCGTCCGAGGCGGAGATCAAGACCGGCAAGCAGGCGTCGTTCGCGGACGTGCCCGCGGCGCTCGCCGAGCGCCGCGCCGAGCTCGCCGCCCTCGCCGACTCCCTCGGCCTCACGCTCGGCGCGACCGGGACGCACCCGTGGGGGAGCTGGCGCGACCAGCGCATCATCGACACGCCGCACTACCGCCGGAACGACGAGATCCTCCGCTACGTCGTGTGGCGCAACAACACGTTCGGCATCCACACGCACGTCGCGGTCAAGGGGGCCGACCGTGCGGTGCGCGTCGTGTCGGCGCTCCGCAACTGGCTCCCCGAGCTGCTCGCCGTGTCCGCGAGCTCGCCGTTCCACGAGGGCGTCGACACGGGTCTCCACTCCGCCCGCACGCAGGTGTTCACGCGCTTCTTCCCGCGGTGCGGCGTCCCCGATCCGTTCGGGTCGTGGCGCGACTACGCGGAGTACGTCCGCTTCCTCTACCGCACCGGCTCGGTCGACGAGCCGACGCAGCTGTGGTGGAGCGTGCGTCCGCACCTGTCGTTCCCGACCGTCGAGCTCCGCTTCTGCGACGCACAGCCGGATCTCGGCGAGGCACAGTCGCTCACGGCGCTGATGGTGTCGCTCACCGCCCGGTGCGCGCGGGCGCTCGACGAGGGCGAGCCGCTCCCGGAGCAGCCGCACCGGCTGATCGAGGAGAACACCTGGCGCGCGATCCGCGACGGCCTCTCCGGGGAGCTGATCGACCTCGAGCGCGGCGACGTGCTGCCCGCGCGCGCACGCGTCGAGCGGCTCGTCGAATGGGTCCTGCCGGTCGCCGAGGAGATCGGTGCGGCGCCCTGGCTGCGGCTGCCCGAGCAGAACGCGGCCGAGCGTCAGGTCGCGCGCCGTGCCGAGGGTGCGAGCCTCGCGGAGATCTACGCCGAGCAGGTGCGGGTCACGGTTCCGGCGATCGGCTGACGCACGCGCCCGCGGCGCGCGGGTGCGGATTCCCGGGGCACGACCCGGGCTTGTGCTGCATAATCCGCCGCGCTGACGCCATTTCGGTGTCTCTTTGTGCGCCCCGACTCGGAGGATGGATGGACTTCTTCGTTGACCACGCCGTGCTGTTCGCGCTCGTCTGTGCGGGCGTCGCGATCGCCTACGGCATGTACCTGACCTGGTGGCTGCTCAAGCAGCCGGCCGGCAACGCGCGCATGCAGGAGATCTCGCGCGCGGTCCAGGAGGGCGCCGCGGCGTACCTCACCAAGCAGTACACGACGATCGCGATCGTCGCGGTCGTGCCGTTCCTCGCGATCGGCTTCTACAACAAGCTCGGGTGGGGCACCGCCTTCGGGTTCCTCGTCGGCGCCACGCTCTCGGCGGCGGCCGGCTTCATCGGCATGAACGTCGCCGTACGGTCGAACGTCCGGACGGCGGAGGCCGCCCGGGAGGGAGTCGCCCCGGCCTTTCGCGTCGCGTTCCGCGCGGGCTCGGTCACGGGCCTCCTCGTCGTCGGACTCGGCCTGCTCGGGGTCGCGGGCTACTACTGGATCCTCACGGGCTGGATCGGCAACTCGCCCGAGTCGGCGGTCGACGACCTGATCGGCCTCGCGTTCGGCGGCTCGCTGATCTCGGTCTTCGCTCGCCTCGGCGGCGGCATCTTCACGAAGGCCGCCGACGTCGGCGCCGACCTCGTCGGCAAGATCGAGGCCGGCATCCCGGAGGACGACCCGCGAAACCCCGCGGTGATCGCCGACAACGTCGGCGACAACGTCGGCGACTGCGCCGGGATGGCCGCCGACCTCTTCGAGACGTACGCCGTGACCGCGGTCGCCGTGATGCTCCTGGGCACGTCCTTCCCGTCGGGCGAGCTCTGGCTGTATCCGCTCGCGCTGGGCGGCATGTCCATCCTCGCGTCCGTGATCGGCACCTTCTTCGCCTCGATCGGCCGCGGCGAGAACGCGATCATCAACGCGCTCTACAAGAGCGTGCTCGTCGCCACCGTGCTGTCGGCGATCGGGTTCATCCCGATCACCCTCGCGTACGACGGCGACCGCTTCTCGTTCTGGCAGCTCTACGTCCCCGCCCTGATCGGTCTCGCGGTCACGTTCCTGCTCGTCGCGATCACCGAGTACTACACGGGCTCGCGCTGGCGCCCGGTGAAGAAGATCGCCGAGGCCTCGAAGACCGGGCACGCGACGAACATCATCGCGGGGCTCGCGTTCGGCATGCAGGCCACCGCTCTCCCGGTGCTCGTGATCGCCGCGGGCGTCGTGGGCTCGTACTACGCCGCGGGCATCGGAGGCGGCGAGCCGCACATCTACGGGATCGGCGTCGCCGTGATGGCGCAGCTCTCGATGACCGGGCTGATCGTCGCGCTCGACGCGTACGGGCCTGTCACCGACAACGCCGGCGGCATCGCCGAGATGGCCGACATGCCCGAGTCGGTGCGCGCCGTGACCGACCCGCTCGACGCGGTCGGCAACACGACGAAGGCGGTCACGAAGGGCTACGCGATCGGCTCGGCGGGCCTCGCCGCGCTGATCCTGTTCGACGAGTACGTGCGCGGGCTCGCGGACGAGGGACTGAACGTGACGTTCGACCTCGCCGACCCCTGGGTCATCGCCGGCCTGTTCGTCGGCGGGATGATGCCGTTCCTGTTCGCCTCCCTGGCGATGACGGCCGTCGGGCGCGTCGGCGGCGAGGTCGTCGAGGAGGTGCGTCGCCAGTTCCGCGAGGACCCGGGGATCATGGAGGGCACGTCGCGGCCGGACTACGCGACGTCGATCTCGATCGTCACCGGCTCGGCGATCAAGAGCATGCTCCTTCCGGCGCTCATCCCCGTCGTGATCCCGATCGTGGTCGGGATCATCAAGCCGGAGATGCTCGGCGGCCTGCTGATCGGGACGATCGTCACGGGCCTCTTCCTCGCGATCTCGATGACCTCGGGCGGCGGCGCGTGGGACAACGCGAAGAAGCTGATCGAGGACGGGGCGTTCGGCGGCAAGGGATCCGAGGCCCACGCGGCGGCCGTCACGGGCGACACGGTCGGCGACCCCTACAAGGACACCGCCGGGCCGGCGATCAACCCGATGATCAAGATCGCGAACATCGTCGCGATCCTGATCATCCCCATCATCGCCTCGATCCACGGCTGACGACGTCTGATCCGCGCGAGCGCTCCCCGGCCGGCTCGGCCGGGGAGCGTCGCCCGGGAACCTCAGCCCGACCCGGCCGTCGCCACCTGGACGAGCCGCCGGTTCGAGACCCCCGTGAGCAGGTCGTCCGTCGGCTTGCGCACGCGGACGAAGAACTGGACGCTCCGGCCGCCGCCGAGCGGGAAGTCCGCGCGGGGAGTCATGCGGAGGCGCGCCCACCCGTCCTGGGCGCTGCGCTGCTCCCCCGGCGCCGACGTGACGATCGGTGTCGAGCGCGCGAAGACGAGCGCGTCGCGCACGACGTACCCACGGGTGTCGAGGACGCGGACCCGCAGCTCGAGCGGCCGCTCGCGCGACCGCACCGGGCTCGGGGTGAACACGATCTGCTCGGCCACCAGACGCTCGGGCTCGGAGACGCTCGTGACGGGGATCGAGTACTTGCCGCTCGGGAGCCGGATCGCACCGGGCGGCAGCGTGGTCGGCGGCGGCGGCGAGGTGGAGGTGGCCTGCACGAGAGCCGTGGGATCCGACGTCGCCGTCGCCGAGCCGAGCGTGTTCCGGGCCGTCACCTGCACGCGGAGGCGGCGTCCGACGTCGTCGGCGGTCAGCTCGTACTGCGTGCTCGCCGCGCCGGTGATCGCCGGGCAGTCGGAGCCCGTTGCCTGCCCGCCGTTCGCGGGGCACCGCAGCCACCGGTAGGAGAAGAGGAGCGGAGCCGTCCCGGTCCACACTCCGACGGTCGACGTGAGCGTCTCGCCGCGCGCGGCGGTTCCGAAGATCGCCGGCGTGCGCGTGTTGACGGGTGCCTGTGAGGGGGTCGTCGTCGACGACGACTCGACCGCGGCCGTCGCGTTGGACGCGACCGTCTGCGCGCCGAGGCTGTTCGAGGCGGTGATCCGGATGCGGATGCGGGAGCCGACGTCGGCGGGGGCGAGCGTGTACGCGGACGTGTCGGCGCCGGAGATCGCCGTGCAGTTCGAGGCGTCCGGCAGGCCACCGTCCGAGCCGCAGCGCATCCACTGGTACGCGTACAAGATCGGCGTCTGGCCGGCCCAGGTGCCGACGCTCGCGAGCAGGAGGCGGCCCTGCACGAGCGTCCCGCTGATGGACGGCTCGACGACGATCCGCAGCGGCCCGCTCGTCGTGGACTGCTCGACGAGCGCGCTCGGGTTGGAGGCAACCGTTGCGGAGCCCGCCGAGTTGGCGGCGGTGACCTGGACACGGAGCCGACGCCCGATGTCGTCGGAGCCGAGGGTGTAGCCGGAGCTCGTCCCTCCGGGGATCGAGGGACAGTCGGAGCCGTCGGGCAGGCCGCCGTCCGCAGCGCAGCGCACCCACCGGTAGGCGAACGCGAGCGACGTGCCGGTCCACGTTCCCGTCGTCGTCGTGAGGGTCGCCCCTTCGACGGTCGAGCCCGAGATGACGGGATCGCCCGTGCTCACGGGGGCCGTCTGACCCGTGACCTCGGCCGTCTGCGCCGACTGGGCGCTTACCGAGCCCTCGGCATTCGTCGCCGTCTCGACCACGCGCAGCGTGGAGCCGATGTCCGCTGCGCCGACGAGGTAGGTCTGCGCGGTCTCGCCCGCGATCGGCGCGCAACTCCCGCCGCTCGCGTCGCAGCGCTGCCACGCGAGCGAGAAGGTGATCGGCGGCGTCCCGGTCCACGAGCCCGCGGTTGCGGTCAGCGTCTCGCCAGCGACGGCCGTCCCCGTGATGGTCGGCGGCGACGTGTTGGACGGCACCGCCGTGGAGCGCGCGTCGGCGCCCGCGCTCAGGAGCGCCGCGACGCTCGCGGCGCCGGCGAGGAGCACAGCACACGACAGGAACGTCCAGCGTCGGGCGCGGCCGCTCACCGGCTGTTTGAGCTCGGACATTGTCGATTCCCTCCTGGTTGTGGCTCTCCCTCCCCCCGACGTACGCGCCCGGCGCGCAAGCCACCCGCCCGTGCGAGCACGCGGTCCAGTGCGAATCGGTACGGCTCCACGTTAGGTGGACCGGCGCCGCTCTTCAATCGCGCCTGGCCGTCGGCCGCCACCCCGGAGACGGTCTTGCGATGATGCCGCGATGGCGATCGAGGGCTTGACGGTACCTGCGCCTCGGGGGACCGTCGCGTTCGGCCCGGTGGCGTCGTGAGGAGCTTGCGCAGCTCGACTCGCCTCGAGGGACCGCTCGCCGGCGTGGCGGCATCTGTCGTCGCGGTCGCGATCGTCACGGCGGCGATCTGGCTCCTCGAGCCGCACGTTCCCGTTCTGAGCCTCGGCGTGCTCTACGTGTTCGCGGTCCTGCCGGTCGCCGTCGCCTGGGGGTGGAGGTATGCGGTACCGGTCGCGGTGGCGAGCATGCTCGCCTTCAATTTCTTCTTCCTCCCGCCGACGCACACGCTGACACTGGCCGACAGCCGGAACTGGCTCGCGCTCGCCGTGTACCTGACGACGGCCGTCGTCGTCGGCAGCCTCGCCTCGCGCGCCCGGCGCCGGGCCGACGAGGCGGAGCAGCGCGAGCGAGAAGCAGCGCTGCTCGCCGACATCGCCGCCGAGCTCCTGCGTGGGACGCGGCTCGACGACGAGCTCGCTCGCATCGAGCAGCGGACGGCCGACGTCATCGGCGTTTCGTCGGTGCGCATCGTCCTCGGGAAGGAGGCGGACGGCGCGCGCACGCACGAGGCACCGCACCCCCTCTCGGTCGACGGCCGCCTTGTCGCGACCGTGTACACACCCGAGCGCGAGGAGGGCGCGTTGCGGGCGCAGCAGCAGCTCCTGCCCGCGCTCGCGTCGCTGCTGGCCGTCGCGCGCGAGCGCGAGCGACTGGAACGCGAGGCGCTCATGGCCGAGGCACTTCGCCGGAGCGACGCGATCAAGACGGCGCTGCTCCAGACCGTCTCGCACGACCTGCGGACGCCCCTTGCGACGATCGAGCAGGCCCTCGACGGGCTCGAGAGCGGCGTTCTCGCCCTCACGGACGAGGATCGGGAGCAGCTGCTGCGGACGATCCGCGTTGAGCACAGCCGTCTCAAGCGGCTCGTCGAGAACCTGCTCGATCTCTCGCGGCTGCAGGCGGGCGCCGCCGAGTCGGTCCCGGAGCTCTGGACCGCCGACCAGCTCGTCGCGCAGGCCCTGGAGGAGCTGCCCGGGTCCATCCGCGTGCAGGTGAGCACCCGGCCTGATCTGCCGCTGGTGAGCGTGAACGCCGTCCAGATCCAGCGCGCGCTGGTCAACGTCCTCGAGAACGCACTCAGGGAGTCGCCCCCGGGCGATCCCGTCCACGTGCGTGTGAGCGCGACGAGGCGAGAGCTCCTCATCCGCGTCACCGATCGCGGGCCCGGGATCCCGGAGGAGGAGCGCGAGCGAATCTTCGAGCCGTTCCACCGCGTGCCCGGCGGAACGGATCAGCGAGGGCCGGGCCTCGGGCTGGCTATCGCACGCGGCTTCGCCGAGGCGAACGGCGGCCGGCTCTGGGTCGAGTCGCGCCCCGGCCAGGGTGCGTCGTTCGTGCTCGCGCTCCCTGCCGTGGAGCTGCCGATCGAGGTTCTGACGTGACCGGCCAGCGTGTGCTCGTCGTCGACGACGAGCCGCAGTTCCTGCGCGCGCTGCAGACCAACCTGAGGGGCGCCGGGTACGACGTCGCGACGGCGACGAGCGCGGCCGAGGCCGTGAGCTCCGCCGGCCTGCGACCTCCCGAGGCGATCATCCTCGACCTCCTGCTACCGGACGGGCGGGGCACCGACGTGTGCCGGGAGCTGCGGCAGTGGACGCAGGCGCCCATCATCGTCGTCTCCGCCGTGGGCGAGGAGGCGGAGAAGATCACCGCGCTCGACGCGGGCGCCGACGACTACGTCACCAAGCCGTTCGCGATCGGAGAGCTGCTCGCACGGCTGCGCGCCGTGCTGCGCCGGGTCGGCCCCGCGACCGAGCCCGTGCTCGAGCTGGGGCAGCTCGTGGTCGATCTCGAGAAGCGCACGGTCACCATGGCCGGGCGGCCCGTGCACCTGACCCCCCACGAGTTCGACCTCCTGCGGCTGCTCGCCGTCAACGAGGGGAAGCTCCTCACGCACAAGACGATCCTGCAGGAGGTCTGGGGGCCGGCCTACCAGCGCGAGTCGAGCTACATCCACGTCTTCGTCTCGCAGCTCCGACGCAAGCTGGAGGCGGATCCGGCGCGGCCGCGCTACATCCTGACGGAGCCTGGTGCGGGCTATCGCCTCGTGAGCCCCGACGCGCAATCCTGAGAACTTCCTTAGGAATGCAGCCGAAGCCTTAGACCGTCCTCGGGTGACCGCCCCTACCGTCGGGGCGTGAGCAAGAGCGTCCACGCGATGCGCGGCGGAGACGCGCGGCACGCGCCGTCCGCAGGCGTGTGGCACGGACTGGGACGGCTGAGGGCGCGCAGGGCTCTGCGGGCACTGCGGGCGGCCGCCGACGCCGACCTCGCGCGGCGCGATCGCCCTCCTCTGCGGCTCTCGTGGCGTGTCGAGGAGCTCGTGGCGACCAAGAACCGGCTCGACCTGGCGCATTCGCTCCGCTCGCTCGTCCGGGACGCCCGCCCGAGCCATCTGCCGAGCGCGTCGCCCTTCAACCGTGCCATCGTTCGAGCCGAGTCCGGCCGCGTGCTCGCCGTAGCCGCGCGGCTCGCCGATCTCGAGCAGCCCGTCGCAGCCCGGGGCGTCGTCCTCCTGGACAGCCTGCTGACCGACGGATTCGGGCCGCTCTACGACCGTGAGCGCGTCGACGAGTTCGGGCCGACGCTCGACGCGATCCTCGAGGCGCTCGAGCCGCGGTGATGGTGGAGCTGCTCGGCATCGTCATCGCCGCCCTGTGCTTCGCGGCCGCGTTCGCCCTCATCATCCTGCTCGAGCGGATCTGACATGGCAGCCGGCGACCTCTTCGGGCTGATCGTGTCCCTCGCGGTCCTCGCCTACCTCCTCTACGTGCTGCTCCGCGGGGAGAAGCTGTGACCGCCAACGGCATCACGCAGATCGTGCTCTACCTCGTGATCCTGACGGCGCTCGCCTACCCGCTCGGGGCCTACATGGCGCGCGTCTACGCGGGCACGCTGCGCGTCCCGCGCTGGCTCGCGGCGCCCGAGCGCGGGTTCTACCGGCTCGTCGGAACGAGGGCGGATTCCGAGCAGGGCTGGAAGCCCTACGCGGTCACCGCGCTCGTCTTCATGTTCGTCTTCAGCGTTCTCCTCTACGTCCTCCTGCGCCTGCAGGGCCACCTGCCGCTCAACCCGGAGGGGCTCGCCTCCGTCAACCCATGGGTCGCGATGAGCACGACGGCGAGCTTCGTCACGAACACGAACTGGCAGTACTACGGCGGCGAGACGACGATGTCCTACCTGAGCCAGATGGCCGGGCTCGCGGTGCAGAACTTCGTCTCCGCCGCCCTCGGCATGGCCGTGCTCGCCGCGGTGATCCGCGGCTTCGCGCGCCGGTCGGCGGGCACGGTCGGGAACTTCTGGGTCGACCTCTACCGGTCGCTCGTCTACATCCTGCTGCCGCTGGCGCTCGTCCTCGCCGTCCTCCTCGTCTCGCAGGGCGTCGTCCAGACGTTCCACGGAGCGGCGGCCGCGAAGACGCTCGAGGGCGGGCAGCAGGCGATCGCGCGCGGCCCCGCAGCGAGCCAGATCGCGATCAAGCAGCTCGGGACGAACGGCGGCGGCTTCTACAACTCGAACTCGTCCGTCCCGTTCGAGAGCCCGAACGACTTCACGAACCTGCTCGAGATGCTCGCCATCCTCCTCATCCCGGTCGCCCAGGTCTTCATGTTCGGCCGCATGGTCGGCGCTCGCCGCCAGGCGTTACCGGTCTACGCCGCGATGATGGCGATGACGATCATCGGCATCGCGGTCGCGCTCCCCGCGGAGCAGCACGGCTCGCAGGTGCTGCGGGACTCCGGCGTGAACCTCACCGCCGGCGACGGCTCGAGCGGCGGCAACATGTCCGACAAGGAGGTCCGCAACGGGATCGCGTCCACCGTCAACTGGGCAGTGGCGACGACCAACGCCTCGAACGGCTCGGTCAACGGCGGCCACGACGCCCTCACCCCGTTGGGCGGCGCCGTGCCGATCACGAACATGTTCACGGGGGAGGTGATCTGGGGCGGCGTCGGCTCCGGTCTCTACGGGATGTTCTTCTACATCGTGATCGCCGTCTTCGTCGCCGGCCTCATGGTCGGCCGCACGCCGGAGTACCTGGGCAAGAAGATCGAGGCACGGGAGATCAAGCTCGCGGCCGTCGGCGCGCTCTTCGTGCCGACGGCCGTCCTCGTCCTGACGGCGATCGCGATCTCGACCGATCGCGGGCTGGCGTCGATCTTCAACCCCGGTGCGCACGGCTTCTCCGAGGCGCTCTACGCGTACGACTCCCAGGCGAACAACAACGGCAGCGCGTTCGCCGGCTACGGCGCGACAGAGTTCTCGACGCTCGTCGGCTCCATCGCGTTGTGGCTGGGTCGCTTCGCTCCGCTGATCGCCGCGCTCGCGCTCGGCGGCTCGCTGGCCGCGAAGAAGACCGTGCCGCCCTCGGCGGGCACGTTCCGCACCGACGGCGCGACGTTCGTCGTGCTGCTCGTCGGCGTCGTGATCCTCACCGCCGGCCTGATGATCTTCCCCGCGCTCACCCTCGGCCCGATCGTGGAGGCGCTCCAGTGATCCAGCTCGCCGGACGCTCGGCGCTCGCCGCCGTCGTGCTCACGCTCGTCTTCGGCATCGCGTACCCGGTGCTCTTCACGGGCTTCGCGCAGCTCGTCTTCTCCGGCAAGGCGGACGGGAGCCTGATCGAGCGTGGCGGAACGGTCGTCGGCTCGCGCCTGGCCGCCCAGGGGTTCACGAAGCCCGAGTACTTCCACCCGCGGCCCTCGGCCACGGCCCCCGCGTACAACGCCGCGGGGACGACGTTCGCCAACCTCGGCCCGACCAACCCCGACCTCGCGCAGGCCGTGCGCCGCCGCGCGCTCGCGATCCTGAAGCTCGAGCGCCCCTACAACCCGGGGCTCACGATCGGCGACATCCCCGTCGACGCTGTCACGACGTCGGCGTCGGGGATCGACCCGCACATCTCCCCGGCGAACGCGCGCCTCCAGGCCGCACGAGTCGCGAAGGTGCGGGGTCTCCCGCCCGACCGGGTCTCCCAGCTGATCGACCAGAACACGGACGGGCGCTGGCTCGGGATCTTCGGCGAGCCGGGCGTCAACGTCCTCGAGCTGAATCTCGCCCTCGACCAGGAGACCTCGTGACGCGGCCCAGCACCAGCATCTTCTCGCGGGAGATCGTCCTCGGAGCGATCGGCGCCTCGTTCGGGAAGCTCGATCCGCGGACGCTGTTCCGCAATCCCGTCATCTTCATCGTCGAGGTCGGCAGCGTGATCACCACGGCGATCTTCGTCCGGGGCCTCGTGTCGTCGGGCGAGAGCGAGCCGCTCTGGTTCACGGGCACCGTCGCCCTGTGGCTGTGGCTGACGGTGCTCTTCGCCAACTTCGCCGAGGCGATCGCCGAGGGCCGCGGCAAGGCGCAGGCGAATGCCCTGCGGGCGACGCGCACCACGACGGTCGCCTGGCGGCGCACCGAGACCGGTGGGCTCGAGGAGATCCCTGCGCCCGATCTCCGCCGCGGCGACATCGTCGTCGTCGAGGCGGGACAGATCATCCCCGCCGACGGCGAGATCGTCGAAGGCGTGGGCTCCGTGGACGAGTCGGCCATCACCGGCGAGTCCGCGCCCGTGATCCGCGAGGCGGGCGGGGATCGTTCCGCCGTGACCGGCGGTACCCGGCTGCTCTCCGACCAGCTCGTGATCGAGGTCACGCAGGAGCCGGGTCAGTCGTTCCTCGACCGGATGATCGCGCTCGTCGAGGGTGCCGAGCGCCGCAAGACCCCGAACGAGATCGCGCTCAACATCCTCCTGGCCAGCCTCACGATCACGTTCCTGGCGGCGACCGTGACGCTGCGGCCGTACGCGCTCTACGCAGGCACGGACCTCTCGCAGACGGTCCTGATCGCGCTCCTCGTCGCGCTCATCCCGACCACGATCGGCGCGCTCCTCTCGGCGATCGGCATCGCCGGGATGGACCGGCTCGTGCAGCGGAACGTGCTCGCCATGTCCGGTCGCGCGGTCGAGGCGTCGGGAGACGTCGACGTCCTGCTGCTCGACAAGACGGGGACGATCACCCTCGGCAACCGGCAGGCGGCGGAGTTCCTCCCCCTGAGCGGCGTCGCGGAGCTCGACCTCGCCACGGCCGCGCAGCTCTCCTCGCTCGCCGACGAGACGCCCGAGGGCCGCTCGATCGTCGTGCTCGCGAAGGAGCGCTTCGGGCTCCGCGAGCAGGAGCTCGGCGAGCACGTCTTCGTCCCGTTCTCCGCCTCGACGCGGATGAGCGGCGTCGACCTCGACGGCAAGAGCCTCCGCAAGGGCGCTGCGGACGCCGTCAAGCAGTTCGTCTCGGAGAACGGCGGCCGTGTCCCCGACGAGCTCGACGTGCTCGTCCACAGCGTCGCCCAGTCCGGCGGGACGCCGCTCGTCGTCGCGGAGGACAACTGGGCTCTCGGCGTCGTGCACCTGAAGGACATCGTCAAGGGGGGCATGAGCGAGCGCTTCGACGAGCTCCGCCGGATGGGGATCCGCACGGTGATGATCACCGGCGACAACCCGGTCACCGCTGCCGTGATCGCACAGGAGTCCGGCGTCGACGACTTCCTCGCCGAGGCGACGCCCGAGCGGAAGCTCGAGCTGATCCGCGAGGAGCAGGCGCGGGGGCGCATGGTCGCGATGACGGGCGACGGCACGAACGACGCCCCGGCGCTCGCGCAGTCCGACGTCGGCGTGGCGATGAACACGGGCACCACGGCGGCGAAGGAAGCCGGGAACATGGTCGACCTCGACTCGAACCCGACGAAGCTGATCGAGATCGTCGAGGTCGGCAAGCAGCTTCTGATCACCCGTGGCGCGCTGACGACGTTCTCGATCGCGAACGACGTCGCCAAGTACTTTGCGATCCTCCCGGCGATCTTCGCGTTCACGTACGCCTCGACCCCGGGAGCGCGCGGCCCGCTCGACAGCCTCAACGTCATGAACCTCGGCACGCCGTACAGCGCGATCATCTCGGCGATCATCTTCAACGCGCTCGTGATTCCCGCGCTCGTCCCGCTCGCGCTCCGCGGCGTGAAGTACCGGGCGATCGGCGCGACGGCGCTCCTGCGCCGCAACCTGCTGATCTACGGGCTCGGCGGCATGATCCTGCCGTTCATCGGGATCAAGCTGATCGACCTCGTGATCCACAACCTGTTCGGCGCCTAGCACTAGTCTGCGGTCCGTGCGCGGCAGGTACCGGATCCTGCTCGGGATGGCCGCCGGAGTCGGCAAGACCTACCGCATGCTGCAGGAGGGGCGGCAGGCGCAGTCGGAGGGGCGCGACGTGGTGATCGGCTACCTCGAGCCGCACGACCGTCCCGACACGGCGGCGCTGGCCGAGGGCCTCGAGGTCGTGCCGCGGCGGCGCGTGAGCCACGGCTCGCTCGGGATCGAGGAGATGGACGTCGATGCCGTCGTGCGCCGCGCGCCCGAGCTGGCGCTCGTCGACGAGCTCGCCCACACGAACGCCCCCGAGTCGCGGAACGCGAAGCGCTACCAGGACATCGACGAGATCCTCGCGTCCGGCATCGACGTCGTCTCGACGGTCAACATCCAGCATCTCGAGAGCCTGAACGACGCGGTCTTCGAGCTGACGGGCGTCCGCGTCCGCGAGACGTTCCCGGACCACGTGCTGAACGACGCCGACGAGGTCGTGCTCGTCGACCTCTCGCCCGAGGCCCTCCAGGATCGCCTGCGAAGCGGCAAGGTCTATCCCGGGGGGCAGGCCGAGCGGGCGCTGCTCAACTTCTTCCGCCAGGACAACCTCTCCACGCTCCGCGAGCTCGCCCTCCGCGAGGTCGCGGAGGACGTCGAGGCCCGCCGGGCAGCGGCGGAGCTCGACCCCCTCAGCAAGCAGGCGGTGGCCGAGCGCGTGCTCGCCCTCGTCGAGCCTCAGCCGCGGTCGCAGCGGGTGCTCCGTCGCGCGTGGCGCTCGGCCCAGCGCCTCGGCGCGGAGATCGACGCGCTCTGGATGCGCAGGCCGGGAGAGCAGCTCTCGGCCGAGGACGCGACGCAGCTCGCGGCGCTGCGGCGGCTGGCGTCGATCCTCGGCGTGCACTTCCTCGAGGAGGAGGGGGACGACCTCGTGGCGGTGATCCGCCGGGTCGTCCTCGAGCGCGGCTCGACCTACATCTTCGTCGGCACGCCCGACGAGCGCCGCTGGGTCGAGATCGTGCGCGGCTCGCTGGTCTCGCGCATGATCCGCGAGCTTCCCGGTGTCGACATCCGCGTGGTCGCCCACAGGGCGCTGCGCGACGAGCTCAACCGATGAGGGGCCGGTCGGGCAGGCGGTCGACCGGCCGGCGCGACGGGCGTCCACGCCTGCTCGTCCCGTTCACGGCGAAGCAGCTCGATCCGACGGTGCTCGACGCCGCGCTGCGGATCGCGCGGGCCGAGGAGGCGGTGCTCGTGCCCGCGTACCTCCTCGTCGTGCCGCTCGAGTTCAGCCTCGACGCCCCCGTTCAGCACGACGAGCTCCAGCGTGCGATGCCGATCCTGGAGGCGGTCGAGCTCGCCGCGCGGCGGGCCGGAGTGCCGGTCGACGCGCGGATCGAGCGCGGGAGGTCGCCCATCGACGCGCTCCAGCGGCTCTGGTGCGCGGAGTCGTTCGACCGGGTCATCGTCCCCGCGCCGGCGCCGAGGTCACCCGGCTTCTCGCCCGAGGACCTCGTGTGGATGCTCGCGCACGCGCCCGCGGAGACCCTCATCCTTCGGCCGCTGCACGACGATCCGGAGGCCCCCTCGCCCTCGTCCCCACCGGCGCGCACCTGACGGCTCCGCCTTCGGCGCCGCAAGCCGGCGTCCGGTCGGCGGCGGCGAGGGCGACCGACGCGGGATCGACGCCGTGCTGTGTCGCTCTAGACTCCGCCCGTGCCAGGGAGCCGTCGGCGGCGCGAGGTTCGCATGGAGCGCGTGCTCGGCACGCCCGCGCTCTTCGCTACGGCGTACGGCAACGTCGGCTCGTCGATCTACTACGCGCTCGGCCTCACCGCCGTGTACGCCCTCGGGCTGACGCCGCTCGTCTTCGTCCTCGCAGGGATCGTCTTTGCGGCTACCGCGGCGACGTACGCCGAGGGGACCGTTCGCTTCCCCGAGGCAGGCGGCTCCTCGAGCTTCGCCCGACACGGCTTCAACGAGCTCGTCTCCTTCGGAGCGGCGTGGTCCCAGATGCTCGTCTACATCGTCACGATTGCGACGTCGGCGTTCTTCGTCCCGCACTACCTCTCGATCCTGTGGGAGCCGCTGCGGTCGAACCCGTGGGACATCGTCGGAGGCGCGGTCGTGATCGTCGTGCTCGTCTCGCTCAACGTCGTGGGGGTGACCGAGGCGGCCAAGCTCTCGATCGGGCTCGCCGTGATCGACTTCGGCACGCAGGTGCTCCTGGTGATGCTCGGGTTCGCGCTCGTCTTCAGCCCCCAGGTCCTCGTCGACAACGTGCACTGGGGCACCGCGCCGACGTGGGCGAACCTCGCCGTCGCCATCCCTGTCGCGATGCTCGCGTACACGGGGGTCGAGACCGTGTCGAACCTCGCCGAGGAGGCGCGGGAGCCGGAGCGGAGCGTCCCCAACGCGTACAAGCTCGTCGCGGTCGCCGTCTTCGCGATCTTCTTCACCCTGCCGCTGATCGCCCTCTCCGCGCTCCCCGTGAAGATGATCGACGGGCAGCTGACGACGCTGCTCGCGCTTCCGCCCGAGCAGGGAGGCTTCGCAAACGACCCGATCCTCGGCGTGGTCGACAACCTCGGGCTGGAGGGCGGTGTGCTTCGCGCGCTGCAGCTGTACGTCGGCGTGCTGGCGGCGACGATCCTCTTCATCGCCACGAACGCGGGGATCATCGGCGCGTCCCGCATCACGTACTCGATGTCGACGTACCGGCAGATGCCCGAGGTCTTCCGCCGGCTCCATCCGCGGCTCAAGACGCCGTACATCGCCCTCGTGCTCTTCGCGGGGATAGCCCCGATCGTGATCCTGCTCCCGGGGGACGTCAATTTTGTCGGCACGCTGTACTCGCTCGGGGCGACGCTCTCCTTCACCGTCGCCCACGCGGCCATGGTCCGGCTCCGGATGCGACCCGATCCTGCGGTCAGCTACCGCGCAAAGCCGAACCTGCGCGTCGGCGGCGTGGACTGGCCGCTCTTCGCGATCTTCGGCGGGCTCGCGACGGGCGTGTCGTTCCTTGTGATCCTCGTGCAGAACCCGCTGACCCGCTGGGTCGGTCTCGGATGGATCCTGCTCGGGCTCGTCGGGTACACGGCGTATCGGCGTTGGTGGGTCCACGCGCCGCTCACGGAGACGCTGAAGGCGCCGCCCGCGTTCGGCGCCGCGCTCGCCCTCGAGTATCGCCGCATCGTCGTGCCGGTGGTCCCCGGGCGCCCGTCCGACGACGCGCTCGACGTCGCGTGCCGCCTGGCCGCCGAGCGCGGAGCTCGCGTGGTCGCGCTGACCGTGCTCGAGGTGCCGCTCGAGCTTCCCCTCGACGCGGAGCTGCCCGAGGAGGAGCGCAGGGCGAACGACGAGCTCGACGAGGCCGTCGCCATCGGCGAGACGTACGGCGTCCGCGTCACCACCCGCCTCGTGCGCGGCCGGAGCGCCTCGGCCGAGATCGTCCGCGAGGCACGCCGGCGAGAGGCCGAGATCATCGTGCTCGGCTCGCCGCGCAAGGACCTCACGAGCCGCCGCCGTGGCGTGTTCGGCTCGACCGTCGACCGCGTGATGCGGAAGGCGCCCTGCCGGGTGATGGTCACGGCCTCCCGCGAGCGGAGCGCGGCATGAAGTGGTACAGCCATGCGGTCTACGCCTTCGGCGCGGTGTTCGTCGTGATCGGGATCGCGCTGCTCGCCGTCACCGCCGCCCACGGCGGCGGCGTGCTCGGCTTCCTCCTCGGCGGCCTCTTCGTGGCGCTCGGCGTCGCGCGGATCCAGCTCGAGCGAAAGCGCCGAGGAGGCTAGGTGGCGCGCAAGGTCAGGGGATTCGAGCGGGTGCTCGACGCGCCGGCGCTGTTCGCGATCGCCTACGGCGAGATCGGCTCGTCGATCTACGTCGCCCTCGGGATCGTCGCCGCGTCGGCGCTCGGGTTGACGCCGGTCGTGCTCGCGGCGACCGGGATCGTCTTCTGCCTCGTGGCGCTCTCGTACGCGGAGGGGACGGCGGCGATCCCGGAGACCGGTGGCGCCGAGACGTTCACCCGCCGCGCGTACAACGACCTGGTCGGCTTCGTCACCGGCTGGGCGCTGTTTCTCGACTACCTGATCGTGATCGCGCTGTCCGCGTTGTTCCTCCCGCACTACGTCGGCGCGGCGCTCGAGGTCGACGCGCTCCGCGACCGGCCGTGGGACGTCGTCGTCGCGGTGTGCGCGATCGCCGTCATCGGCGCCGTCCGCCTCGCGCGGAGGACGCGGCTGCACCGGCCGGCGCTCGGCGTCGCGCTCCTCGACCTGCTCGTGCAGACGCTCATCGTGGTGCTCGGGCTCGCGCTCGTCTTCTCCCCGTCGACGCTGGTCGACGGGCTCTCGCTCGCGCCGGGCCAGGACTGGCTCAACGACCTGCTCTTTGCGATCCCGCTCGGGTTCCTCGCGTACACCGGGCTCGAGACCGTCGCCAACCTGGCCGAGGAGGCCCGGGAGCCCGGCCGCACGCTGCCGCGCTCGCTGTTCTCGGCGATCGTCCTCGTCGTCGTCCTGACGGTGCTCGTCGCCGTCGTGGGCGTGACCGCGTTCCCTGCGGGGGACGACGGCACCTCGGCGCTCGGGACCACGTGGCTCGAGGCCCCGCTCGTGGGCATCGTCACGGCCTTCCAGGGCGAGTTGCCCGCGGATCTCGTCGAGGTGCTCCGGATCGCTGTCGGGCTCTCCTCGGCGCTCATCCTCATGATGGCGATCACCACGTCGATCTCCGGCTGCGCGCGGCTCGCGCACTCGATGGGGACGCACGGCATGTTGCCGCGCGCGATCGGGCGGTTCGAGCGCCGGACCCTCGTCTCGCGCCAGACGATCGCCGCGATCACCGCTGTCGCGATCGGGATCGTGCTCGTCGGGGCCGCGACCGGCGACGAGGCGAAGCTGCTCGCGAGCACCTACTCGTTCGGGGTCCTGCTCGCCTTCACGCTCGCCCAGCTCGCGGTGATCCGGCTTCGGCGCCTGGAGCCCGACCTCCCTCGTCCCTTCCGTGCGCGCCCGGACGTCCGCATCCGCGGCGTCGACGTGCCGCTCGCAGCGCTCGTCGGCGCGCCGCTGACGGCGGCGATCTTCGTGCTCGCGATGGTCACCCACACGGGAGCCCGGTACGCCGGGCCCGCCTGGCTGGCTCTCGGGCTCGTCGTCTACGCGGGCACGCGCATGCGAGAGCGCAAGGGCATGCTCGAGGACGTCGACCCGCGGAACGCGCTGCCGGTCGGGGCGTCGTTCCGCCGGATCCTGGTCCCGATGAAGCTCGGCGACATCGGCGAGGAGATGGTGGCGACGGCGGTGGCGCTCGCCAAGGAGAGCGACGCGACCGTGGAGGCGATCACCGTCGTCCAGGTGCCGCGCGACCGCGAGCTCCACGCACCGCTTCCGAGCGACGTCGCCGCGCAGGCCGACGCGACCGTCGCCGAGGCGCGCGCGCTCGGTGAGGACAACGGCGTCGAGGTGCGTTCGGAGGCCGTCCACGCACGCTCGATCGGCCACGCGATCGTCGACGAGGCCGTTCGCCGCCGCGCGGACCTGATCGTGCTCGGCTCGTCGCCGCGGTGGCGGAGACAGTCCCGCTTCTTCTCGCCGACGGTCGACCACGTGCTGCGTCACGCGCCCTGCGAGGTGCTCGTGGTCGCGTTCCCCGAGGGTGTCTTCGACGAGTAACCTCAACGGCATGCAGGCGGTGGTCATCGGATGCGGCCGCGTCGGCGCCTCGGTCGCGAAGCAGCTCGCGGGGGACGGTTGGGACGTCACCTGCGTCGACAACGACGAGACGGCGCTCACGCGCCTCGGCGACTGGAACGGCGGCTTCGTCGTCGGGCACGGCATGGACCTCGAGGTGCTCGACCGGGCAGGTGTCGCGACAGCCGCCGCCGCGGTGGTGGCGACCGACGGCGACAACTCGAACGTCGTGATCGGGCAGATGTTGCAGCGGCGCTACTCCATCGGCTGTGTCGTCGTCCGCGTCTTCGACCCGCGCCGGGCGGACTTCTACGCCGAGCGCGGCCTGCGCACCGTGTGCCCGACGAAGACCTCGATCGCCACGCTCGCAGACATCGTCCGCGTCGTGCGACGCGGCGCCCGTCGGGAGCGCCGGCTGAGCCGTGTACGCGATCGTCGCAGGCGGCGGCAAGGTCGGCGCGAACATCACGCGCTCGCTCGTCCAGATGGGCCACGAGGTCACGCTCATCGAGCAGCGGCGCGACCGCTGGGAGCAGCTCGAGGCGGAGCTGGGGCCGATCGTCCTCCAGGGCGACGCCACGGAGATCCACGTGCTCGAGCGCGCCGGGATCGCGCGGCCGCCGGAGATCGTGCTCGCGGTCACCGGCGACGACGAGGACAACATCGTCATCTCGCAGATCGCCAAGGAGGGCTACCGGCGTCCCGAAGGCCATCGCCCGCGTCAACGACCCGCGGAACCAGCCGTACTTCGACGTGCTCGGGATCACGCAGACGGTGTGCGCCACCTCCGGGCTGCTCGGCCTCGTCGAGCACGAGGTCCCGGAGCACGGGCTCGTGAAGCTCCTCGAGCTGCGCAGCGAAGGGCTCGAGCTCGTCGAGCTGCACGTGCCGCCGGATGCGCCCGCCGCGGGGAAGCGGGTCGCCGGCATCTCCCTCCCCGACGGCGCAAGGCTCGTCTCCGTGATGCGCAACGGCGTCGGCGAGATCGCTCGCGACGACACCGTGATCCGGCCGGGCGACCAGGTCGTCGCGATCCTCAAGCCGGGCGTCGAGGACCGCGTCCGGCGCGCCGTCGTCGGCTAGACCGGGCCGCTCTCCGAGGACCGCCGCGCCCCGCGTGAGGAAGAATCGAGCGGCGATGAGCCTCGCCGAGCTCGCCGTCACGATCGGTGTGCTCGGCGTGTTGGGGCTCGCGGCGAGCCGCTTCGGCCTCTCCGCGATTCCCGCGTATCTCTTCGCCGGCATCATCCTCGGCCCGAACGAGCCCGAGTTCATCCAGCGTGGTGCAGCCGTCGGAGGTGACGCACTTCGTCGCCGAGATCGGCCTGATCTTCCTGCTCTTCTTCCTCGGCCTCGAGTTCAGCGTCGACCGGCTCGTCCGCAGCGGCCGCCACGTCGGGCTGGGCGGTGCCGCCGATCTCCTCGTCAACGCCGGGCTCGGCCTGCTCGTCGGCCTGGCCGCGTTCGGCCCGAGCTTCGCGGCGCTCGTCCTCGCCGCGTGCATCTACGTCTCGTCGAGCGCGATCGCGGTGAAGGCGTTGATCGACTTCCGGCGCCTCGCGGACGACGAGACCGACCTCGTGCTTGCGATCCTGCTGTTCGAGGACGTCGCGATCGCCGCGATGCTCGGGTTCGTCGCGACCGGCGGCGGGAGCGTGGCGACGACCGCCGGCGTGACGGCCAAGGCGCTCGTGCTCGTCGGCGGCTCGCTCGCGGCGTCGCGCTGGCTCGGGGCGCCGTTCGGGCGCCTCCTCTCGCGGCTCGAGCTGGAGTTCTTCCTCCTCACGGTGTTCGGGTTCGTGATCGCGATGAGCGCGATCGCGAAGGGGCTCGGCATGTCCGAGGCGATCGGCGCGCTGATGGCCGGCGTGATCCTCTCCGACAGCGGGGTGCGCGAGGAGATCGAGCAGCGGTTCTTCGCGATGCGGGACGTGTTCGCCGCGCTGTTCTTCTTCGTGTTCGCCCTGACCATCGACCTCTCCCGGACGACGGACGTCGGGTGGATCGTGCTGCTCGCGGTGGGGGTGACGCTCGTCGGCAAGATGGGTGTCGGCGTCGTCGCGGGTCGCCTCGGCGGGTTCAGCGTGCGCCAGGGCATCAATGCCGGTGCGGCGCTCGTCGCCCACGGCGAGTTCACCATCATCCTCGCCCAGCTCGCCGCGGGAAATGCTGCGCTCACCGTTGCCGACAGAAGCGACATCGCGGCGTTCGCGGGGCTCTACGTGCTTGCGAGCGCGACCATCGGCGTGATCCTGATGAAGGAGTCCAAGCGCCTCGGGCGCGTGTTCCGACCCGCCGGGGCGTTCGAATGACCCCGGTCGGTTCGGCGAGCCGGCTGCTTCACTGTGTGAGAGGGTCCAAGGAGGATCGATGCCACTCGAGCTGAAAGAGACGCGTCTGCCCGGTGTGGGCGTGAAGTGGTCGATGACACCGGCCAGCGGGAGCCGCGTCACGGTGATCCAGCACAACGACGGCGACCGCGAGGTCTACGTGCACCGCCGCGGGGGCGACGACGAGCCGGCCATCGTGCTGTCGCTGCACGACGACGAGGCGCGCCAGCTCGGCGCGCTGCTCGGCGGCGCGTACGAGCGCCCGAAGATCGTCGAGGAGCTCGAGATGGCGCTCGGCGAGTTCCAGATCGAGTGGATCAGGGTGCCGGACGGCAGCTGGGTCAACGGGCGGACGCTCGCCGACTGCGCGTTCCGCAAGCGAACCGGCGTCACGGTGATCGCGATCCTGCGCGAGTCGGAGTCGATCGCCGGCGCGCAGCCCGAGGACGTGGTCCTCGACGGCGACACCATCGTCGTCGTCGGCAAGGCCGGTCAGTTCGGCGAGGTGCGCAAGCTCCTCGCGCAGGGGCCGAGCGCCGCCTGAGCGCCGCCTCAGACGCGCCAGTAGCGGCGCGTCAGCAGCACCACGACCGGGATCACCTCGAGGCGCCCGGCCCACATGAGGATCGTCATGGTCACGGTCGAGACGTCGCTGAACCCGGCGTAGTTGCCGACCGGGCCGGCCGGGCCGAGCGCGGGGCCGACGTTGCCGAGGGTCGTCGCCGCGGACGCGATCGCGTCGATGGGGCTCAGGTCGGGGCCCTGGAACGCCGTGTCGACCGCGATCACGCCGGCGCCGACGATGAAGATCCCGAGGTAGAGGAGGATGAACGCCGTGGCCGCCCGGAGCGTGCGCTCGTCCAGCACCCGACGGTTGAGGCGGATCGGGACCACCTCCTCGGGGTGGACGGTCTGTCGCAGCTCGCGGCGGAGCGCCTTGCCCATCAGGAGGTGGCGGACGACCTTGATCGACCCCGACGTCGAGCCGGCGCAACCGCCGACGAACATCAGCGCGACCAGCGTCATCAGCGCGAGCGTCGGCCACGCGGTGAAGTCGAAGTTCGAGTATCCGGTCGTCGTCATCAGCGACGTCGCCTGGAAGACGCCCCCCGAATCGCGCGCTCCCCGTGCACGAGCCCCTCCGACCAGATCTCGGTCGTGAGGACCACCGCCCCGACCACGAGAAGCACCAGGTAGAGGCGCAGCTCCTCGTCTCGGAGCACGGGCCGTGGCTGGCGTCGGACGAAGGCCCGGTAGAGCAGCGCGAAGTTCGCGCCCGCGAGCAACATGAAGATCGTCAGCACCCAGTGCACGGCCGCTCCGAACTCCTCGATCGAGCGCGGCTCGCTCGAGAACCCCCCGGTCGGCATCGTCGTGAATGCGTGCGCGAGCGCCTGGTACGGCCCCATCAACGGGTCGCCGAGCCACCCGATCACCGTCAGCGTCGCGAAGAGCACCGCAGTGAGCGCCGCGTACAGCAGCCACAGGCGCCGGGCGGTGTCGCGGATCCGATCGGCCAGCTGGTCGATCTCCGGCCCCGGAAGCTCCGACTCCAGCAGCTGGCGTCCACCGACGCGGAGGCGCGGCAGCACGGCGAGCGCGAGCACGATGATCCCCATCCCGCCGAGCCATTGCGTGAACTGCCGCCACATCAGCAGCGAGCGGTCGACGGCGTCGACGTCGGTGAGCACCGTCGCGCCGGTCGTGGTGAAGCCGGACATCGACTCGAACAGCGCGTCGACCGGGCGGTCGAGCTGCGGGTCGCCACTCAGGAGGTAGGGGAGAGCGCCGAACAATGCGGCGGCGACCCAGGTGAGCGCGACGACGAGGTACCCCTCGCGGAAGCCGACGCTCGTCGCCCCGCCGAGCCCTCGCTCGAGACCCCAGCCGACACCCGCCGCTATCACCCCGGAGGCGGCGAACGGAAACACCGGTTCGCCGTAGCCGAGCGCGAAGGCCACGGGCAGGAGCGAGGCGAGGGAGAGGTACTTGAGGAGCATGCCGACGAGCGCGAGCGAGCCGCGCACGTCGATCGCCGAGCGTCGTGCGGCGACGATCCGGGGCTCCGGCCGGCTCCCCGCCCCCGCGACGGTCATCAGGACCTTCTCGACGTCCGGCACGCGGGACGTCTCGGTGAAGACGATCGCGCGGTCGCCCGCCTGGAGAACCTCGTCGCCCCGCGGGAACACGGCCTTGCCGTCCCGGACGATCGCCCCGATCAGCGCGCCGCGGATCGGCATGTCGCGGAAGCGGAGCCCGACGTACTCGCTGGTCGGCTGCGTCGTGATGTCGAGCACCTCGTACCGGTCGCCCTCGAGCATCGCGACCTGCTGCGTGCGCGGGTCGTGCGCGAAACGGACGATCTCCTCCGCGGTGACGCCGCGCGGGTTGATCGTGACGTCGACCCCCGAGTGCTCGTACACCTGGGTCGAGATCGTGTCGTGCACGACGGCGATCGTGAAGCGCACGCCGCAGACCCGCGCCAGGGTTGCCGCGTAGTGGTTCTTCGCATCCTCCTTCATCGCGAACACGGCGGCCTGGGCCTGGCCGATACGCTCGCGCTCCAGGAAGTCCGGGTCAATGCCGGTCGCGTTGTAGACGCGGCACGTGGGCAGCTCCTCGGCGACCTCGCGCGCCCGCTCGCGCTGCGGCTCGATCAGACGCACACCGGTCCCCTGCGCGGCGAGCTGGCGCGCGATCGCCGCTCCCACGTGGCCGCCGCCGAAGACGACGACGTCCTCCACGGCGCGCTGCCCCGGGGCGAGCAGCGCTCCCCAGGCACGCGCGGCGGCGGGTGAGCCGATCACCACGATCCGGTCGCCCTCGCCGATCACGTCGTCGCCCCCCGGCAGCGTCATCGACTCGGAGCGGATGATCGCGAGCACGCGCGAGTCCTCGGGCAACCGTGTCTCGCGAAGCGGGCGACCGACGACATCCGGGTCGGCGCCCGCCGGGATCTCGAACTCGACGATCTGCACCTGCCCGTCCGCGAAGACGTCGGTCTGACGGGCGGCGGGCATCCCGATCGAGCGCGAGACGGCATGGGCGGTCTCGAGCTCCGAGGAGACGGCGAAGTCGACGTCGAGACGGCCCTCGCGCCAGAGGTCGATGTACTCGACGTTGGACACCCGGATCACCGTGGTCGCGTGCGGCGCCACCACGCGCGCGAAGGAGCACGCGACGAGGTTGACCTCGTCGCGCGACGTGCACGCGATGAAGAGGGACGCGTCCTCCGCGCCGGCATCGTGGAGCGTCTGCCGGCTGGCGCCGTTCCCCTCGATCGTACGGACGTCGAAGCGGTACGCGAGCGCCTCGAGACGCTCGGTCGCAGTGTCGATCACGGTGAGGTCGTGCTCGCCGTGGAGCGCCTCGACGATCGTCGACCCGACCTGCCCCGCCCCGACGACGATGATCTTCACGCCGCGGCGGAGACTACCCCGGCGGATACCCTGGAAGCACGGTGCGTGGGGTCTGTCTCGCTCTGGCGACGCTCGTCGCGGCGGCGACGTCTGCGGCTGCGGGCGCGGGCGGCAGCGCCGCGCCGAGGCTCGTCGTCGTGGCACGCGGGCTCTCGGGCCCGGTCGACGTCGTCCAGGCGCCCGGCGAGCCGAACCGGCTCTACGTCGTCGAGCAGCCGGGTCTCGTGCGGGTCGTCGAGCGCGGACGGGTGCGTCCGACCCCCTTCCTCGACGTGCGCTCGCTCGTCGTCGCGGGCGGAGAGCAGGGCCTCCTCGGGCTCGCGTTCTCACCGGGTTACGCGCGCGATCGGACGTTCTACGTCAACTACACCGCCCGGAGCGACGGGTCGACCCGGATCGTCCGCTACCGCGCCGCGAACGGGCGCGCCCTGCCGGCCAGCGCGCGGGAGATCCTGCGCGTCGACACAGCCCTACGCCAACCACAACGGCGGCAACCTCGAGTTCGGCCCCGACGGGAAGCTCTGGGTCGGGCTCGGTGACGGCGGCTCGGGCGGCGACCCCGAGAACCGCGCGCAGAACCCCGACACGCTGCTCGGCAAGATGTTCCGCCTGGACGTCCGCCAGGCGAGCCCGACGCCCGAGCTCGTCGCGATCGGGCTGCGGAACCCGTGGCGCTACAGCTTCGACCGGAAGACCGGCGACCTCTGGATCGGCGACGTGGGCCAGAGCGAGATCGAGGAGGTCGACCGGCTGCCGCGTGCCACGAGCGGGCTCGTCAACTTCGGCTGGAACGTGTACGAGGGACGCAGCCGCTTCTCCGACCAGCCGCTCGGGCCCGGGACGCTGATCCAGCCGGTCGCGCAGTACACCCATGCGGCCGGGTGCTCGGTCACCGGTGGCTTCGTCTACCGCGGCAAGGCAGTCCCCCGGCTTGCGGGCCGCTACGTCTTCGGCGACTACTGCAGCGGGACGATCTGGAGCATCCCCGCGCGCGGCGGCGCAATGCGGAAGGAGCCCGTACGGGTCCCGCAGCTGACGTCCTTCGGCGAGAGCCTCAACGGCGCGACGCTGTATGCCGTCTCCGGAGCGGGCACCGTCTACCGCTTCGCCCGGTAACGCTCGAGCAGGCGGCGGCCGTGCCTCTCGCACTGATCCGCGACGTCTCGGGAACCGGGTAGCTGGGCACTCCGTGGAGCGTTTTCGGACGATCCCCTCCAGAACCCTGCTGCCGCAGCGGCCACGGGGAAACCACCCCGAAACACAGGCCGACGGGGCCTTTCGGCCCCGCCAACCCCATCCCCGAGGCATCGGTGCCCCCGGGACGAGCCCGGGAGCACCGACCGAGTGCCGGCTCGGGAAATCCCTAGCCCGTCACCGGCGGCTCGAACACGCCGACCACGCCGATCCGGGCGCTGTTGCACGCCTTCGCGCTCGTGATCTTCACGAGCATGATCCCCGCCTTGCTCGGCCTGAGCGCCAGGCGGGCCACACCCTGCTTGTTCGTGCGGACGACCTTTGCGATGCCCTTGCCGGAGAACCTGACCGCGACACCGCTGACGGGGTTCCGCGAGCGCGTCACCTTCGCGAGCACGATCTGTGTCTTGCCGGTCGCCTTCATCATCCCGGGCGTCACCTTGAGAATCCGGCAGATGTCCGGCTTCGGCTTCGGCTTCCGCTTCGGCTTCGGCGTGACCGGAGGCTTCGGGGTCGTCGTCGGCGGCGTCACCGGTGCGGTGACGAGCGTCGACGCGTCGTCCGTGTTGTTCGCCCCGTTCGTGTCCTTCCCGTCACCGATGCCGGTCGCCGAGTTGACGTAGGTTCCCGTCTGGGTGACCCGTGCCGAGAGCCCGATCGTCCGCTCGACGCCGGGGCCGAGCGTGCCGAGCGTGCAGCTCAACAGCACGGTCGTGACGGTGCAGGTGCCGCCGACCGGCTGCAGCGTCACCGCGAGGAACGTGACCCCGCCCGGCGCGGCGTCCGTGAGGACGACGTTGTGCGCCTGGTTCGGGCCGTTGTTCCGCACCCGCACCGAGTAGGCGATGTCCGCCTGCCCGTTCACGAGCTGCACCTGTGGTGTCGCGTCCTTGATCACCTGCACGTCCATGAACTCATCGGACTTCACCGTCGTAGGAGGAGGCGGCGGAGGCGTGCCGCAGTCCGTCGGCGCTGCCGCGAACGTGTGCTTCCACACCTTCTGCCCCACGATCACGTACCCGTCCAGGGCTGTTGCCGTGACGGTCACCGTGCCGCCAGGAACTGCATCGCCCTCGACCGAGTAGTCGATGCCGTCCTTGTTGTCCACGTCAGCCACGACGTGGTTCGGGTGCTCACACGTCGCCTCGATGAACGTGACGCCCGCTGTGACTGCGAGGTGCTCTTCCTCGACCGGCGGGCAGTCTTCGTCCTCTGCCTGAGTGCCAGGAAGCGTGTCGCAGTAGTCAACGGGCGGAGGAGGAGGCGTCTCCTCGCACTGGCCCAGGTAGTCACCGTGGGCGTAGTGCTCGGGGAGAGCCGACTCGTCCACTTCGATCTCGTGCGCGTTGCCGGGGTTCCCTGGCGGGAAGTGACAGATCGTCACCTTGTGCGTCTCGTGCTCTTCCTGGCACTGTCCGAGGTTCGGAAGCGTGACACTGCCGGAGAAGTCCTTCGTCTGCTTCCTGTTCCCCTTCTCCTGGGTCAGTTCGAAGCTGAACCCGACCGTCTCGCCCGCCTCGTCAGCGGAGTACTGCTCCTCGTGCGGGGTCGATGGCTTCGTGCTGGTGAGCGTCCAGCCGCCGTCCACGACCTGAGTGACAGTCCAGACGACAACGAAGTTGCCCTCGAACTTTCCCGTCGCCGTGTTGCAGACCGGCTGCCCGGTCACCTGTCCTGATGTGGTGTTGGGCCACGCAAGCGCAGCGGCCACGAACACGCCCAGAGACGCGAGCGCGGCGAGGCCGCCCATGCTCATCGCGAGCACACGGCGCCGCAGCCGTCCAGCATGAGTAATTCGCATCTTGATCCCCCCCGGGGTCGCCCTCGTTCAGGGACGAGCTGTGTGGGCACTCCCTACCCGTCCCACGTTATGACCTTTTGGAGGGATGGCTGCCCCTTGAACGAGGGGTCTTGTCCCCCGCCTGAGTCCAGGTCCTTCAGGGGAAGGACAGCTGCGGTAGAAGTCTGCGCCGGGTTCCCGCTGCGTGCCGACCGCGGGAAAGTCGCGGGAAAGTAGAGTCCGCCGCGTGAATGGACGGCATCGCGCATGAGCAGCCGGATCGCCAGTCTTCATGCGGGTTGGGACGGCACGCGGTGAGTTTGCACACCCCGGTCTGCGCGACCTGCGGCGCGTGGTTCCCGGACGCGGACGACCCGCCGGCCGCCTGCCCGATCTGCGAGGACGAGCGGCAGTGGGTTCCCGCCGACGGGCAGCGCTGGACGACGCCGGCCGGCGTCGTCGAGGGACGCTCCACCGACATTCGCGAGCACGAGCCGGGCCTGACCGGCATCGGTCTCACGCCGTCGTTCGCGATCGGTCAGCGGATGCTGCTCGTCGAGACCGGCCGAGGGAACGTGCTCTGGGACATGATCCCGGCGGTCACCGACGAGGCGCTCGAGACGGTGCGCGGGCGGGGCGGCGCGGTAGCGATCGCGATCTCGCACCCGCACTACTACGGGGCTGCGAGCTCGTGGAGCCGCGAGCTCGGCGACGTCCCGGTGCTCCTCCACGAAGCCGACGCGCAGTGGGTCACGCGGCCGTTCGACGCGATCGAGCTCTGGTCGGGCGACATGCGCACGCTCGTCGGAGGACTGACGCTTCTCCGCCTGGGCGGTCACTTCCCCGGTGCGACGGTCCTCCACTGGCCGTCCGGCGCCGAGGGGAGAGGCGCCCTCCTCTCCGGCGACGTCGTCATGCCGGTGCCCGACCGCAACGTGTCGTTCATGTGGAGCTTCCCCAACCTCGTCCCGTTGCCCGCGTCGGAGGTCGAGCGGATCGGCGTCGCGCTCGAGCCCTGGGGGTTCGAGCGGATCTACGGCGCGTGGTGGGATCGCGTTGTGCCCGCCGAGGCCAAGGACGCGGTCCGCCGCAGCGTCGCCCGCTACCTGCGCGCCCTCCGCGGCGAGCTGCCCCTGTAGCTCAGCCGGCGCGGCGCCGCACCTGCGGCGACTGGCCGAGCGCGGCGTAGGCGACGGCGTTCAGGGAGTCGTTCAGCGCCCTGAGCTCGCGGCTCACCTGGAGGAGCCCCTCGCTCGCCTCGAGACGGGCGTCGATCCGCTCGAGCTGCGCGGCGATACGGTCGAGACGCTCGAGCAGCGCGTCGAGCTGCCGGTCGGGGACGTCGTGGCGTTCCATGGCGCCGATTCTACGGAGCGCGGCGCCGGGCCAGGGCGCGCCACGCGAGGATGCCGGCAAGCGCCCCGACGGTGTCGATCGCGACGTCGAGCGGTGCGCCGTGGCGGCCCTCCACGAAATGCTGGTGCACCTCGTCGGAGACGGCGTACAGCGCCGCGAGCCCGAGGGCGAGCCACGGGCGGCGGGTGGCGCGGAGCAGCAGCGCGCCGAGGATCGCGTACTCGGTCAGATGCGCGAGCTTGCGCAGCGCGAGGTCCCAGCCGCCGAGCCCGCTCTGGAGGCTCGGGATCGACGAGAACGCGAAGATCACGGCCGCCCAGGCGAGGACGGGAAGCCATGCCTGGAGCGTCGAGCGCGGGGTCGTCAGGGCCGGGGCGGACACCGGTGCATGGTAGGCTCGCCGCCACACGAGGAGCGCGGTGAGGGAACTCCGGTGCGATTCCGGGACGGTCCCGCCGCTGTGAGGGGAGACGCTCTCCCGCCACCACGCCACTGGCCGCACGGCCGGGAAGGCGGCGGGGGAGGGAGCCCCGAGTCAGAAGACCTGCCGCTCTCCAGATGCCTCGACGCCCTCGCGGAAGGGAGAAGGAGATGCACTCATGTCACGTGGTTTCGCCCTCGCGGCGTTCCTGACCGTCCTCGCGATCGCGGTCGCATCGACCGCGCTCGCATCGCCGGGCCGCACCACGGCCGCGCCGTTCCCGGCCACGATCACCGTCTCGAACGGAAAGGTCACGATCCCGAAGCGCCCGTCGCGCATCGTCTCGCTGTCGGCGACGGCGACCGAGACGCTCTTCGCGATCGGTGCCGGCAAGCAGGTGATCGCGGTCGACGACCAGTCCGACTACCCGAAGAGCGCGCCCCGCACGACGCTCTCCGGCTTCACGCCGAACGTCGAGTCGATCGCCGGCTACCGCCCCGACCTCGTCGTGATCTCGTACGACCCGAAGGGGCTCTCGGAGGCGCTCGGCCGGCTCGGGATCCCCGTCGTCCACCAGAATGCCGCCGCGACGCTCCCGGGCGCCTACCAGCAGATCCGGCAGCTCGGGAAGATCACCGGTCACACGGGCGAGGCGGGCACGCTGGTCGCGACCATGAAGCAGCGCATCGCCGCCATCGTCGCGAAGGCCCGCACCAAGGCGGCGGGCGTGACGGTCTACCACGAGCTCGACCCGACCCTCTACAGCCTCACGTCCAACACCTTCGTGGGCCGGGTGTACGCCATGTTCGGCCTCAGGAACATCGCCGATGCCGCGAAGGGCGGCAGCGAGTACCCGCAGCTCTCGCCCGAGTACGTGATCTCCGCCAATCCCGGCCTGATCGTGCTGGCCGACACCGTGTGCTGCGAGCAGAACGCGCGAACGGTCGCCGCGCGGCCCGGCTGGTCGCGGATCGCCGCCGTACGGACCGGATCGGTCGTACGCCTCGACGACTCGATCGCCTCGCGGTGGGGGCCGCGGCTCGTGAACCTCGTCCGGGCGGTCGGCACGGCACTCGGCCGGCTCGGGCAGCAGTAGCGGTCGAGTGGAGGCAGCCGCCGCACCGGCGCGCACGATCCGCGTTCGCGGCGTGACGCCCGGCTGGGCGTTCGCGGCGCTCGCGTTCCTCGCGGCCGCGTTCGTCGTCGGCGTCGTCGCCGGCCCCGTCCACATCGGGGTCGGCGACGTGCTGCGCTCGCTCGGCGAGAGGCTCGGCATCCCCGGGGTCACCTCGCCGCTCGACGCGACGCAGGAGTCGATCCTGTGGGACCTGCGTGTCCCACGCGTCCTGCTCGCGGCGCTCGTCGGCGGGATGCTCGCGATCGCGGGGGCGACCTACCAGGGCGTGTTCCACAACCCGCTCGCCGATCCGTACCTGCTCGGGGTCGCGGCCGGCGCCGGCCTCGGGGCGACGCTGGCGATCGCCTACCTTCCGCACGCCCTCGCGGGGCGTCAGGTGCTGCCGTTCGCGGCCTTCGCAGGCGCGGCGTTGGCGGTCGTGCTCGCCTACGCGATCGGACGCGCGGCGGGGCGCGAGCGCGACTCGGCGACGCTCGTCCTCGCCGGGGTGACCGTGGCGAGCTTCTTCACCGCGCTGCAGACGTTCGTCCAGCAGCAGAACGCGGACACGCTCCAGGAGGTCACCTCGTGGATCCTCGGAAGCCTCCCGAACACGGGCTGGAGCGACGTCGCTGTCCTCGCGCCGTACGTGCTCGCCGCGACCGCGGTGATCGTCGCGATGCGTCGCGTCGTCGACGTCTTGAGCCTCGGCGACCTCGAGGCGGCGAGCCTCGGCGTCGACGTGCGGCGCACGCGGCTCACCCTCGTCTTCGCGGCGACGATCGGCACGGCCGCGGCGGTGGCGGTCTGTGGCCTGATCGCGTTCGTCGGGATCATCGTCCCCCACGCGATCCGTCTCGTCGTCGGGACGTCGTACCGCGGCCTGCTGCCGCTCTCGTTCGTCGTCGGCGCCGGCTTCCTGATCCTCGCCGACGTCGTCGCCCGCACCGCGCTCGCGCCGGCGGAGGTGCCGATCGGCGTGATCACGGCTCTCTTCGGCGCGCCGTTCTTCGCGTTCGTGCTGCGCACGCGCGGAGGTCGCGCGTGACCGCGATCGTGCTCGACGGAGTGACCGTGAGCCTCGGCGGCCGCCCGGTCGTCCGGGACGTCGGCGCCGTCGTCGAACGCGGGGAATGGGTCGCGCTCATCGGGCCGAACGGCGCCGGCAAGACGACGCTCCTTCGCGCGATCGCAGGTCTCCTGCCCTACGAGGGGCGGGTGTCGCTCCTCGGCAGGGACGCCGACGGTGCTCGACCGGCGCGAGCGGGCGCGCCAGCTCGCGATCGTCCCGCAGACGCCGGAGACGCCGCCGTGGCTCACGGTGGCGGAGTACGTGTTGATGGGTCGGACACCGCATCTCGGAAGGCTCGCCCGCGAGGGCGCGGCCGACCGTGACGCTGCCGCGCGTGCGCTCGAGCGACTCGAGCTCGAGGCGCTGGCGGAACGCCCGCTCGGGACCCTCTCCGGGGGTGAACGACAGCGGGCGGTGGTCGCGCGGGCGCTCGCGCAGGATGCGTCGATCGTCCTCCTCGACGAGCCGACCGCGGCGCTCGACATCGGGCATCAGCAGCAGGCGCTCGAGCTTCTCGACGGCCTGCGTGGTCACGAGGGGCTGACGCTCGTCGCGGCGATGCACGACCTGACGCTCGCCGCGCAGTACGCCGACCGCGTCCTGCTGCTCTCCGAGGGACGCATCGTCGCCGACGGCGCCCCGGCGGACGTCCTCACGGAGGAGGCGCTCGCCGAGCACTACGGCGCCACGGTCCGTGTCGTGACCGTGGACGACCGCATCGCCGTGCTCCCCACGAGGGGGTAGACGACGTCGATCCGAGGCGCTTGTGTTCGGTCACGACACGCCATCCGAGGAGGTCCTGCCATGCGCCGCCGTCCCGCCGCCACCGCCGCCGTCGTCTCGGTGTTGGCCTTGACCGTTCCCGCCGCGGCAAGCGCGGGTTCCGTGCACCTCGAGCAGTTCGTGACGACCGGCAGCTCGGTGCAGGTGAGCGTCGTCGTCCGCAAGCCCGCCTCGTTCTCCGTCCTGCTGCGCACGCGGACGATCGGGCGGACACAGCTCGTCCTGCTCGGTGCGCACGTGCCGAAGGGCGGGCCGCTGATCGACACGGCGACGACCGCCTGTGACGGCGCGGCCGGCTCGTGGTACTGCAAGGGCTCGTACGAGCCGCTCCCGCCGGGCACGTACACCTTCCGCGTCGTGCGGCGCTCGGGCTTCGGCACGAACGTCGAGCTGACCGTGCGCTGGTGAGCCGGCGCGCCGGGCACGAAGACGTGTCCCACGCGGACACGGCCGGTTCGGCTCACGAAGGTCGTGGCTAGCATCGACGCGTGACCGTCACCCCGCACGAGGAGCTCCTCGCCGGCCTCAACCCGGTCCAGCGGGAGGCGGTGCTCCACGGCGAGGGGCCGCTTCTCGTCGTCGCCGGCGCGGGCTCGGGGAAGACCCGCGTCCTGACCCACCGGGTCGCGCACCTGATCCGCGCGCACGGCGTGAAGCCGAACGAGATCCTCGCCATCACGTTCACGAACAAGGCCGCGACCGAGATGCGCGAGCGGCTCGAGCGCATCCTCGGCCGCACCGCGCGGGCGATCTGGATCCTTACCTTCCACGCCGCCTGCGGGCGGATCCTGCGCCGCGAGGCAGAGCGGCTCGGCTACCGGTCGTCGTTCACCATCTACGACCAGGCCGACCAGGTGCGCGTCGTCAAGTCGTGCCTCGAGGAGCTCGGGAAGGACCCGAAGCGCTTCACGCCGCGCGGCATCCACGCGCAGATCTCGAACGCGAAGAACCAGCTCGTCTCGCCGGACGAGTACGCGTCGCGCGTCGCGTCGTTCTGGGACCAGACGGTCGCCGAGGTGTACGAGCTCTACCAGCGCAAGCTGTTCGCGTCGAACGCGGTCGACTTCGACGACATGCTGATGCTCACGGTCGACGTGCTCGAGCGCTTCCCCGAGGCGCTCGAGCGCTGGCAGTCGGCCTTCCACCACGTCCTCGTCGACGAGTACCAGGACACGAACCACGCCCAGTACCGCCTCCTGCAGCTCCTCGCAGCCAGGCACCGGAACGTGTTCGCCGTCGGCGACCCGGACCAGTCGATCTACTCCTTCCGCGGGGCGGACATCCGCAACATCCTCGACTTCGAGCAGGACTTCGGCGGCGCACGGACACCATCGCCCTCGAGCAGAACTACCGCTCGACGAACGCGATCCTCGAGGCGGCGAACGCGGTGATCGACTGCAACCGCGACCGCAAGCCGAAGCGTCTCTGGTCGGAGCTCGGCGAGGGCGAGCCGGTCGAGGTCGTGGAGGTCGAGGACGAGCACGCGGAAGCGCGGTTCGTCGCGGCCGAGATCGCACGGCTGGTGGAGTCGGGGTACTCCGCCTCCGAGATCGCGGTCTTCTACCGGACGAACGCCCAGTCGCGCGTGCTCGAGGACGTCCTCGTGCGCCAGGGCGTGCCGTATCAGGTGATCGGTGGGCCGCGGTTCTACGAGCGGGCGGAGATCAAGGACGCGGTCGCCTACCTGTCGCTCCTGAACAACCCGGACGACGCCGTCGCGCTGATGCGGATCGCCAACCGCCCGCGCCGGGGGATCGGGGACACCTCGATCCAGCGGCTCGTCGCCCACGCGACGGCGCTCGGGATCTCGTTGTGGGACGCAACCGCCGACCCGGAGGCGGCAGGCGTCGCGACCGCGAGCGCACGCGCGATCCGCGGCTTCCGCACGATCGTCGAGTCCCTCATGTCGGCGGCGCAGGAGCTCGAGATCGACGAGCTCGTCGAGCGCGTGCTCGAGCGGTCGGGGACGATCGAGGCCTACGAGGCGGAGCGGACGATCGAGGCGCGCGGGCGGATCGAGAACCTCTCCGAGCTCGTCGGCTCCGCGCAGGAGTACCGTGCGCGGGCCGACGAACCGTCGCTCTCCGGGTTCCTCGAGGAGGTGCAGCTCCAGTCCGACCAGGACACGCTCGGCGACGACACCGCCCAGGTGACGCTGATGACGATCCACAACGCCAAGGGGCTCGAGTACCGCGTGGTGTTCCTGATCGGGATGGAGGAGGGGATCTTCCCGCACGCGCGCTCGATCGAGGACAACGACGTGGAGGAGGAGCGCCGGCTCGCCTATGTCGGCATGACGCGGGCGATGGAGCGCCTGACGCTGACGCACGCGACCGCCCGCTCGCTCTACGGCCGGCGCGAGTACAACCTCCCCTCGCGGTTCCTCGACGAGCTGCCGGCGTCGGTCGCCCGGGAGCGCCTGCGGCCCGCGTCGTGGGCGGGCTACGCCCAGTCGCCGCGGCAGGTGATGCCGCGCGACGACCGCTCGGTGCCCGCGCTCTCCACCGGCGACTCCGTCCGCCACGGCTCCCTCGGGGAGGGCGTCGTGACCCGGATCGAGCCCGACGGCGTGGTCACCGTGCGCTTCGCGGCCGACGGCAGCGAGCGCCGGCTGATGCTCGAGTACGCGCCGCTCGAGAAGCTGTAGGGCGCCTCGCGGCCCACTGCGCCTAGGATCGGCGCATGGCCCTCCGAGTCCGCACCACACGCGACCGCGACGAGTACGCCGCGGCGATGTCGGTGATCGGCCACTACTTCGGCTGGGCGCCGGCGGAGGAGGACGCGGACCGGTTCCTCCGTCTGCTCCCACTCGACCGGATGCACGCCGTCGTCGACGGCGGCAAGGTCGTGGCGGGCGCCGGCGTCTTCCCGTTCCTGCTGACCGTCCCGGGCGGTGCGGTGCCGTGCGCCGGGGTGACGCTGGTCGGCGTGCTGCCCTCGCACCGCCGTCGCGGGCTGCTGAGGCGGATGATGGACGCCCAGCTGCGGGACAGTCGCGAGCGCGGCGAGCCCATCGCCGCCCTCTGGGCCTCCGAGGAGACGATCTACGGCCGCTTCGGCTACGGCCTCGCGTCGCTCTCGTGCACGGCCGACGTCGACCGGCGGGTGCGTTGCGGTCAACGACGGGATTCCCAGACGCGGAGACGTCCGTCTCGTGGACAACGACGAGGCGCTCGGGACGTTTCCTGCGCTCTACGAGCGCGTCGGCCGCACCCGCCCCGGGATGATCGTGCGCTCTCGCGACTGGTGGGAGATCCGCCGGCTCGACGACCGGCCCGAGCTGTCCCGCGGCGCCGGACCGCTCGTCCGCGTCCTGCTCGAGCGCGACGGCGCCCCGGTGGGGTACGCGCTGTACCGGATCGCGCAGGAGGGCTCGATCCCCGCGAGCTGGACGAAGGAGGTCCGCGTCCTCGAAGCGTTCGGCGTGGACGACGCTGCGACCGCCGACGTGTGGCGGTTCCTGCTGGCGATCGACTGGACCGACCGCGTCGTCGTCCAACGGCTGCCCGTCGACCACCCGCTGCCGCTGCTCGTCGACCGCGTCAACGCGCTCGGGCTGCGGATGTGGGACGGCCTCTGGGCTCGGGTCCTCGATGTTCCCGCCGCCCTGTCCGGTCGGACGTACGCGTCGACCGAGCCGGTGACCCTCGAGATCGTGGGCGACCCGCACTTCGCGGAGAACGTCGGACGCTGGACGGTCGAGGGCGGCGACGTGCGCCGGTCGCGCCGCCGACCCGACGTGCGCGTCGGGATCGACGGCCTCGGCTCCGTCGTCCTCGGCGGGTTCTCGTTCGCGCAGCTCGTTCGCTCCGGACGCGCGGAGGAGGGGGCGAGCGGCGGTGTCGCGCGGGCCGACGCGGTCTTCCGGACGTCGACGGCCCCGTGGTGCACGGAGAACTTCTGATTGATCGTCGTCACCGGAGCGGGTGGTCGCGTGGGTGGTCTCGTCGCCGCGGAGCTGGCGCGGCGCGGCATCCGATTTCGCGCGGTGACGCGCGACCCGGAGCGGCTGCCCGACCTCGGCGCCGCCGCCGACGTCGCCGTCGGTGTCTACGCCGAGCCGGAGACGCTGCTCGGCGCGCTCGAGCCCGGTGACCGGGTGTTCATGATCTCGATGCACGCGCCGCCGGAGCGGCGGATCGCGTTGCACCGGGCGTTCGTCGACGCGGCCGTGCGGCGCCGGGTCGGCCGTGTCGTCTACCTCTCGTTCGTCGGCGCGGGGCCCGACGCGTCCTTTGTCCACGCCCGCTCGCACGGCGCCACGGAGGCGATGCTCGCCGACTCGGGCCTCTCCTGCTGCGCGGTGCGGAACGGCATGTACGCCGACGAGATCGCCTCGTGGTTCGACGCCGACGGGCGGATCACCGGGCCGGGCGGGGACGGGCGCGTCAGCCTCACCTACCGGCCCGAGCTCGCCGAGGCGATCGCGGTGCTTCTCGCCGACCCGGCGCACGACGAGCGGCGCGTCGTGACGATCACCGGGCCGGAGAGCTTCTCGCTCGCCGAGCTCGCGGCCGTGGCCTCGGAGGTCACCGGTGACGCGTACCGCTACGAGCCCCTCGACCGCGAGGAATGGATCGGCTACCGCCGGAGCGTCGGCCGGCCCGAATGGTCGATCGAGGCCGGCTTCTCCTACTACGACGGCGTCCGCCGCGGCGAGGCGGACGTCGTCACGGACGATTACCTCGAGCTGACGGGCAACGCGCCGCTCTCGATCCGCGAGATGATCGCGCTCCACCGCGACGAGATGCCCCTCGCGCGGGCGGCGGATGGCTAGCCGCGCCGTCGCGCCGTCGCTGCCGGTCGTCGTCGCGATGACCGGCGCGACCGGAGCCGTGTACGGCATCCGCCTGCTCGTGGCGCTCGGCGAGCTCGGCATCGAGACGCACCTGGTCGTGAGCCGCTGGGCGGAGGCGACCATCAGGACCGAGACGGACATGCCTCTCGATGAGATCCGGGCGCTGGCGACGTCCGCCTACGACGAGGGCGACCTCGCGGCGCCGCCGGCGAGCCCCGAATTCGAGACGGCCGGGATGGTGATCGCGCCCTGCAGCATGCGGACGCTCGCCGCGGTCGCGCACGGGCTCGGCGAGAACCTCGTCCAGCAGGCGGCAGCCGTGCACCTGCGGGAACGCCGCAGGCTCGTGCTCCTCGTGCGCGAGTCCCCGCTCTCGGTCGTCCATCTCGAGAACATGCTCCTCGCGGCCCGGGCCGGGGCCGTGATCGCGCCGCCGCTCGCAGCGTTCTACGCGCGGCTCGAGTCTCTCGACGACATGGTCGACCACACGGTCGGCCGGACGCTCGACAGCCTGGGCCTCGAGCATGCCCGTATCCGCCGGTGGGGCGAGCGGCGAGGCGGCTCCGCGGCCGCTCAGGACGAGGGTGCGCCGCCCGCCAGCTGATCGAGGAGCCCGGCGACGGCCTCGTCGACGCCTCCGGTGAGCGGGACGACGGAGACACCCGGCAGGCCGGCCAGCCGCGCAATGAGCTCGGTCGGCACCGTCGACGGGACGACCCCGGCCACGAGCGTCCGCGACTCCTTGAGGATCACGTCCGCTGCACGGAGCACGAGATCGGACGCCAGGCCGAGGCTCACCGCGCGAGCCGTTGAAGCGTCGCACGGCACGAGGATCATCCCCTGCGTCAGGAACGACCCGCTCGCGATGCGCGCAGCTTGATTGTCGTGGGCGTAGCGGTACGTCGCGAGACGGCGCACCTCCTCGGCGCCGTCGCCGAGTGCCTCCAGCCCGGCCGGCGAGATCACGAGATGCGTCTCGGCGCCGGACGCCCGGAGCCGCTCGAGCAACCGGACGGCGTGCTCGATGCCGTCCTTCCCGGCGACGCCGACGACGACGCGTCGGCCGGTCGACGCTGCTGACCGCGCGGCCGTCACACCGCGATCCTTCCGTACGGGGGGTAGCGGTCGATTCCCTGGATCGGTCGATTTCCTGGGTCGGAACACACGTTCGTGGAACTCTGATTCAAACGGAGCGGGCCACGCCAGCTTGGGCGTCAGCTAGCCTCGCCCGCGTCGCCCCGGCGCTGCCCGGATCGGGCTACGAGGATGTACACGCGTGGAGGGTCCGTTCTTAGACGTCGAATATCGGCCATTTCGTGGGAGGCCGGAGAAACGGTGGCCGTGCAACGCTCGTTCCCAGTCGATCCTCGCAGTTTCCGATGCACCGCCCGATCCTCAGCTGGGCAGCATCCTCCCGGCTCAGCTGCGCCACAAGACCGGCGAAATCCGCATTCCGCCGGAGGCGCAGACAGGCGACTATGACCTGGTACTGCTCGCATCTCCTACCTGGTGGTTCCAGACGAGCATGCCAATCCGCTCGTATCTCGCGTCGCCCGGGGCAATGACGGTGTTGAGCGGGAAGCCGTTCGCATGCGCGTCGATCTCCCGCCGCTACTACAGCATCAACCTCCGGCAGATGAAGAAGCTCGGCGAGAGGAACGGCGGCCGGTCAATAGACAAGACACATTTCGTCGTCGCGGGCGGTCAGGTCAAGTCGATGCTCTCTCGGGCAGATCACTGGTGAAGAGCGCTCGACGCCCGCGACCGCCGACGCGGTGGCGAGGGTTCCGCGGCGCCCAGGGCGTCCCATGCTGCACGCGTAGGTGCTACGGCGAGGCTGCAGGTCGGACGACCGTCGAGGGGCGGTTCGTCTCGATCAGCTTTCGGAACGCCTTCCAGCGTCGTCCCGAGACTTGGCGGTATGCCTTCGGAAACCGGGCTCGCAGGTCGAACATGCTCTGTCGGTAGCGCTCTGCGATCTCGCCCATCGCAAAGATCGTCTCGGCGCCCAGTGCCTCTTCCTGCGCCGCGAGGCGCCGGAGCCGATCGATCGCGACATCCGCGTCCTGGTGCAGCCCGAGGATGTCCTGGAGTGAGGTGAGCGCCTTGATGAGGGGCTCCGTCTGTCCGGGATAGAGGTCGCCGAGGAACTCGAGGGTGTAACGCGCGCGCTTGCCTCGAGTCCGCAGCCGGTGATAGTCGGCGGGCGGCGACTCCGGGCTGATCCGGTCTGCGGCCTTGCGAAAGCTGCGGAAGCTGATCTCGATGAGGTCGGGCGCCATGGCGCGTGCCGGTCGCGACGCGTGTCCCGAACGGCTCTCGTGACGAGCGCTCAGCGTACGACCGAATCGGCGTACGAATATCTCGTACCGGCGTGAGTCGAGCGCCTCCAGCATCTCCGTGCGCGCCACCGCGTGCTGATTCTCGAGCAGCGAGCGGAGGGCGGCGAGCGCCGCTCGATCCGGCTCCGGAACCTCCGTCATCCACTGAGCAACCTGCTCCAGCTGAACGTCGAGGTCGCGGACGGCGCCAAGCGTACGGCCGAGCCATGCCAGCTCGCCGCTCAGCGTTTTCACCGTCGCCGGGAGCACGTCTTCGAACAGCGAGAGGGCTGCACGCAGCCTCCGCGAGGCGACGCGCATGTCGTGAAGCTCCTCGATGTCGTCTGCGAGACGGGTTCCGGGCTCTCGGGCCAGCATCGCGGCGAAATGCCGTCTGAGCACTGCGAGAGCCACGGCTCGGATCGACGCGTCGGCCTCGACGTCGGTCGGGCCGAAATGGAAGGGTGGCGGAGCCTCGAGGGCGGCCGACAGACGTCCGACCTCATACGTGCTGAGTGCCGCGGGCTGCAGCGCGCAAGCCTGTGACAACCCACTGAGGAAGTCGCGAAGTTCCTTCACGGCGGGCCCCTGCACCTCGACGCGGCGAAGCCGAGCGGGCGCGCCGCCGCCCGCGAGGTGGATAGCAGTCTCGTCGAGGGCGATCTCTGCCGCCGGGAACGCGGCCGACTGCAACACGTACCGGCGCTGACGCGTTCGCACCTCGAAGAGCGGCAGCAGCCGCCGTGACCCCGCGACGGCACGCACGCGCGTGGCGACGGGGCCGGCCGCATCGATGACTGCCGAGGGATCTGCCCGCTCGAGCGGCTCTGAGATATCGCGCCGACGGCGCGGGCCAGGGTCACTCGTCGCCGAGTTGAGGCGCTTGAGCGTTGCCTCGGCTCCACGCCGCCGACCCACTCGTCGGAGCCGAAGCGCGTACCCCGCACGGTGCAGACGCTGATCGCCGGTATCGAGGTAACGATCGACCTGGCTCACACTCCCCGCCGCGACGACCCGTAGGGACACGGTGTCGATCCAGCCTTCAGGCGCCTCGAGCAACCGCACAACGGGACGCAGGTCGACGGCGTCGAACCGCCACTCGGTTTCGCGAACGTCATGCGCCATCGAGTCTGCGCTCACCTCGAGCACCAGCGTTGCAGGCCACCGGCTCCCGGATCAAGTGCCGGGGGAGGGGGAAAGCGAAGGATCGGCTAGGATGCTGACCCGGGGCGCTTAGCTCAGTTGGGAGAGCACCAGCTCGACAAGCTGGGGGTCACTGGTTCGAGCCCAGTAGCGCCCACCTCGCGAAATCCCTGCTAACGCGGGGGTTTCGTCGTCTCGAGAGGAAACGCGCCGAGCCGCGTGGCAACAAAATGGCAACGCTTGCGGGTGACGGCGGGCCGTGGTAGTCACCGTCGAGCTCGACCACGCCGCCGCGCTGCACCTGGCGCACGCGCTTGACCGTCACCGGCAGTGGTGCGACGACCAGGCACTCGCCGTCGCGCGCTCGAGGAATTGGCGCGGCCAGCGCCCGCACCGGGGCCTGAACCCCATCGAAATCGTCAACCACGGCGTGCATCCCCGTTTCGTGCAGGATCGCACCGCGGACTGGCTCGGGATGCGGACCAGGCCAGCTCGGGTTCTAGCGGGTGGTGACTGCTTCGAGGATCTCGCCCCAGTGACGGGCTACTCCCTGGTGGCCCGAGTCGTCCCAGACGGTAAGCCGAGCATTGGGCAGCGCTTTGACAGTGAAGTCGACGTGCCGCCTCTCGACGATCGGGTCCTGCGCGCCGTGCCACAGATGGACCTCTGTCGCGATGTCCGCGACGCGAAAGCCCCACGGCAGCCAGATGTCGATTGCCTCCCAGGCGAACGCTTCCGGGCCCCCGCGCACGCTTTCCCGCACCGCGCCGAGGAACGCTCGTCGCCGCTCCTCGTCCTCGAAGAACCACCGGTCGCCGGTGGGAATCTCGTAGCCGTCGAGGACCGCCTCGGGCCGGTTCCGAAGCTCTAGCACCCACTCTCGATGCTGCACGGCCGCGGCACGCGCGGCAGCGTTCGGGTCACGCCGGGCGAGCTCGAGCATCTCACGGTCGTCGGCTTCGAGTTCCTCTCCCGCGGACGGATTCTCCGCAATGTTGAACTGGGACAGGTGGCGGCTGCACGCGATGCCGACACCTGTGAGTCTCGCCGCGATGCGCGCTGCGCAGACCGCCGCGTACGGCCCACCCGCCGACCAGCCGACGACGCCGAACTTCTCAACCCGGAGGGCATCGGCGAGTTCGACCACGTCGCTCGGCCAGGCACCAAACGTGCGCCGAGGGAGTACATCCGACCCCCCAATCCCGGGACGGTCGACGGTGACCAAGCGCACGTTCGACGAGGTTGTGACGGTTTCGTCGGGACACCAGAGCCTCGAGTGAGGCGTGCCATGGAACAGAAAGACGCAGCGGCCCTCAGGCTCACCCCACTCGGCGTAGGAGAGCCTGCGGCCGTCACTAAGTCGAATCGCATCGTCCTTGAGTGGCGGCATCGCCTGAGTCTAGGACTCGGCTGAAGCGTCCACGCCGGCTGCGGTCGCTCAGCCTCTGTGTCTCGTTTGTCCCGCCGGACGCGGTCAGGCTGCAGAGCTTTCACGTCCGGTTTCCGCTGGGCGAGCGAGCAGCCGCTCGCCGGTCGCGTAGACGAGGGCGTGGTATCCGAGCGATATCCCGGCGAGCGTCCAGGCGAGCGCATGCTGGTCGGCCGCATACCATGCGACCGCGGCGACGCCCGAGACGGCGAGCTCCTGGCAGAGCCGCAGCGGTTCGGCCAGGCGACCGGCCCAGTGGAAGTCGACAAGGCCCCAGAAGCCGAACGCGATCGCCGGTGCGGCGATCGCGAGGACGATGCTCGTGGCGGTGGTCCCGCCCGTCACGTAGCCCCACCACCCGAACGCGATGACGATGCCCAGCTCCATGAGGACGCGGAGCGCCAGGCTGATGCGCTGGGACAGGGTCACACGATGACCGAGAGGTGGCCGGGGTCGGCACCAGACGGACATCGCCAGCCGCGGTCTACGAGCACGTTTTGGCCTCCTCCGACGATGAGCGGTTCGCTCCTCGCGTCTACCCCGTCACGGGTCAGGGAAAACAGTGAATGGCCGGACGTGCCGAGGTTCGACGTGATCGGCGTGGCACGATGTGCAGGGTGACCAGCAGACCCGCCGCGGTCCCGCGGGCAACCTGATCCGCATCCAGGAGCTGCGCTGAGCGATGACCGGGAGGAAACCTGCAGAGAAGGGCGTGCAGAAGCCCGCCAGGGGATTCACGGACGAGGAGCGGGCCGCGATGAAGGAGCGCGCGCGCGAGCTGAAGGCGGAGGCGCGGCGCGGCAAGGACAGGGCGGACGGGGAACGCGACGTCCTCGCGAAGATCGCCGAGATGCCGGAGCCGGATCGCACGATGGCCGAGCGGCTCCACACCCTCGTCAAAGCCAGTGCGCCGCAACTCTCGCCGAGGACCTGGTACGGCATGCCGGCGTACGCCCTGGACGGCAAGGTCGTCTGCTTCTTCCAGAGCGCGCAGAAGTTCAAGACGAGGTACGCGACGTTCGGATTCAGCGACACGGCGAACCTCGACGACGGCGCCCTGTGGCCGACATCGTTCGCGCTGAAGGAATTGACCGCCGCCGAAGAGGCGAAGATCAGCGCGCTCGTGAAGAAAGCGGTGAGCTGAGGACCGCACTCGCCGCCGGCCGCCCTTGCGACCATCGTGAGCCCAGCTTCCCTGCGGAGCCGCACGGCGGCTGGGCTCACGCGTGTCGGCGGCGCACCTCCCGACGTCCGAGGCGGCGGGAGGTCTTCAGCCGGAGATGGGTGCGGCTACGTCTCGGATCGAAGCGGTGTCGAAGCGAGCCCGTAGACGACGAGCACGGCGAGCGTGAGCATCGCGGCCGCAAACCACGGGGCGATCCCGATGATCAAGAAGCTGTTGACGATCACGAGGATCGCCCAGATGTAGGCGATGACGCGACCGAACTCACCACCGCCGAGCAGCGAGTACGCGGCCCAGATCGCGACCACCGCGATTCCGAGATCCCAAAGCCCCCAGAGCCACATGTTGTCGCCGAACAGACCAAGCGTGAAGTCGTTCACCTTGTGGCTGTTGACGAGGTAGCTGATGCCCGAGATGATCCGCAGCACTCCCACCGAGAACAGCACGATCGCCGCCAGCATGATCCAGCCTGTGCGGCTGGCATAGGCCTGCATCGACACGTTTTCTCCCTTCGTCGCTGAGGCCGCGAATCTAACACCGGCGCCGCGCCGTTGTCTCGAGGCGAGTCCGTCGCTGTCGCCGCCGGCGTGCTCGACCGGAGCGGCCGCGGCGGGTGTTCGGCCCTGCCGGTGCGTGATGTGGCGTCGCCGCGCAAGATACGCCCGGGGAGCCATTCGACGAGTGAGCCGGATGGGCGCCGAGCCGTCCGCCGCCAAGCCGGGCTCGGCTGCCCATCCGAGTGCTCTACCCGGATAGATGCGTGCGAGCGCCACAACTTGCGCGGTGGCGCGAAGCTCCCTCGAAAGAGGGACACGTCGCGAGCAGGGCGGGGCCGGGCCGGCGCACGGACCGGTGCCGGTTTCGGCAGCGGGGTGCCGGGTATGTCATGATCTGTCCCTCGGAGGTGCCGCCGTGCGTCGTACGCCGATCCAGAACGAGATGTTCCCTGACTGGTTGCGACCCCGTGGGTCGCTGTTGTCGGTGTGCCCGGCGCCCGGGTGCACGACCCTGACGATGGGAGGGACGTGCGTCGCGCACGACCCGCCGGTGACGGTGACGTTCACACGTGGCCGGCCGTTCGTCGCCGAGAGCCTCGAGGTCGTGCGCGCCCCGGTTCCCGGCTGAGCCTGTCGGAAGGATCCCCCGCCCGAGGGATGCGGCCGGGGCAGGCCCTGCGGACGGTGAGCGCATGGGTGCTTCCTCCGGCTGGAACCTCGTGGCGCGTCGGCCGCCGCACGCCCGAACGGCGCCGAAGCGGCCGGCGCGCCACCTCGTGAGCGTCCCGTGCGGGCCGCACGCCGGCACGGAGGAGGCGCGGGGCGACGCGTCGGAGGGCAGGTCCGCTTCCGAGCCCGTCCGCCGGGCCGAGACGTTCGACTGACGCGCGCCGTCAGGCGAGCCGCTTCTCGAGGTACGCGGCGAGGCGCGTGAGCGGGAACGAGATCAGGAAGAAGATCACCATCACGAAGCCGAAGATCTCGACGGCGTGGATCTCGCCGATCCCTGCCGGCGGGAAGAACGTCAGCCGCTCGGTCTGCGCCTTCGCCGACTGGAGCAGGTCGGTGCCGCCGATCACCGCGGCCAGCGTCGAGTTCTGGATGATGTTGACGAGCAGGCTGACGAGCGGCGGCAGCAGGCGGCGCAATGCCTGGGGGATGATGACGTAGGTGTGGCGGCCGACCCAGCCGAAGCCGAGCGCCGCCGCGGCCTCGTGCTGCTCGCGGGGGATCGAGCCGACTGCCCCGCGTGTCGCCTCGGCGACCTGGGCGCTCCCCCAGAGGATGAGCGCGATTGTCGTCGCCGGGACAGGGCCGAACTCGAGCTGGGGCGAGACCGCCGGGAAGCCCGAAGTAGACGATGAACACCGTGACGAGGATCGGCAGCCCGCGGAAGACCTCGATGTAGCCGCGGATCGCCATCCTCGACGCCCAGAACTGGATCGTCAGCAGCGTCCCGAGCACGATGCCGATCACCGTGCTCCCGAGGACCGCGAACGCCGAGATCCGGAGCGTCGTCCGGAGCCCGACCTCCAGGATGTAGCGCGCGACGGGTTCAGCCCAGTCGGGCACGGCTAGCGCGTCTCCGGGATCGCGAGGCGGGACTCGAGCATGCGGATCGCTGCGGAGAGGCCCCACACCAGAGTGAGGTAGACGATCGCGAGCACCGTGAGCGCCTCGAGGGTCTCGAGCGTCAGGTTGGCGATGTTGATCGCGGTCGTGGTCAGCTCCGGGTAGCCGATCACGTACACGAGCGAGGTGTTCTTCACCACGGAGATGTACGTGTTGATGGACGACGGAAGCGCGATGCGTCCGCCGATGGGGAGCGTCACGTTGAGGAAGGTCCCGACGCCGCCAAAGCCGAGGGCATAGGCAGCCTCGCGGTAGCGGTAGGGGACAGCCTCGAAGCCCGCGCGGAAGTTCTCGGTGTTGAACGCCCCGCCCCAGATCATCACCGCGAGCCAGGCGACCGTGAACGCGTCGAGGCGGATCCCGGCCTGCGGCAGCGCGAAGAAGAGCATGAAGATCTGGACCAGGATCGGCGTGTTCCGGATGATCTCGACGTAGACGGCGGCGAGCTGGCTGACGACGGGGATGCGATAGGCCCGCGCGGCGCCGAGCACGATGCCGATCGCGGCCGCGCCGGCGATCGCGATGACGCGAGACCTTCAGCGTGTTGATCAGCCCGTCGAGGAGCTCGCGCCAGTTCTCGGCCACGAACGCCCAGAGGTCGTAGACGGCAAGCATCGGCAGATGCACGGGTGGCGGCCGCCTCGCCGCGGCCGCCACCCGAGACGGGTCGTCAGCCTACGGGCACACCGTGTCCACGCTCGGCAGGTTCGCCGACCGATACGCGAAGTCGTTGTTCGGCCGCAGGATGTTCTTCGAGAACGCCGGCACGAACCGAGGCGCGATGTTGTTCTTGATGATCGGAAGGAACAGGTCCTTCTTCTTCATCAGGTTGAGTCGCGCGTCGACCCAGCGCTTGAGCGCGACGTTGCCCTGTTTGATGCCGATGCCGTACGGTGCCTCGAGGAACAGGTCGTCCGTCAGCTTGGCGGCAGGGTTCGTGGCCGCGATCAGGGCGAGCGACGTGTCGTCGAACATGACCGCGTCGGCGCGTCCCTGGTTGAAGGCGAGGACGGCGTTGGTGACGCTGTCCACGACGACGGCGTCCGTGCCCGTGAAGCATCGCTTCATCCAGCGGTCGTAGATCGAGCCGCTGGTCGTCGCGATCTTCTTGCCGCCGAGATCGGCGAGGCTTCGGATCGGCGAGTCGTTCTTGACCAGGAGCCTCCCGGTCGCGTTGTAGTACGCACGGGAGAAGTCGATGCGTGTGTCCCGGTCGGCCGTGTAGGTAAACGTCGAGATCACGAGGTCGACCCGACCGCTCGTCAGGAGCGGCTCGCGCGCGGCGGTCGGGGCGCACACGAACGTCAGACGTTGCTGCGCGGCCGAACGCGTAGCGCGCGAGCCACTGTGCGATCTCGACGTCGACCCCTGCGTTCTTGCCCCGCACGTCGAGGTAGCCGAACGGCGGTGTGTCGCACTTGACCCCGACGATCAGCCGCTTGCGACTGGCGATGTCGGCGGGCAGCTTGGGTAGCACCGGTGCCTTCGCCTCCGGCCGCGCCTGCGCGGTCGGGGCGGTGGACTGGGCCCACCCGAGCGTCGCAGTTACCACCGCGATCAGTGCGACCCCCGCGGTGGCGAGCATGACTCTCTTCATCCCTCAGCTCCTTCTTCGTCGGCGATTGACAGGTTCTCGAGCGAGCCCGCGATCTGGAACGACCGTCGCAGGAACCGCTTCGTCCGCTCCTCGTGCGGGTTGTCGAGGACATCGGACGGCCGGCCCTGCTCGACGATGCGGCCGTGGTCCATGAAGACCACGCGGTCACCGACCTCGCGGGCGAACTGCATCTCGTGGGTCACGACGAGCATCGTCATGCCGTGCCCGCGGGCCAGGTCGCGCATCACCACGAGCACCTCACCGACGAGCTCCGGGTCGAGTGCGGAAGTGACCTCGTCGAACAGGACGACGCGGGGCGACATCATCAGCGCCCGCGCAATTGCGACCCGCTGCTGCTGGCCCCCGGAGAGCTGGTGCGGGTGCGCGGACGCCTTCTCGGGCAGGCCGACCACGTCGAGCAGCCCTCGCGCGCGGAGCTCCGCCTCGGCGCGGGGCAGCTTGCGGATTCGCCTGGCGGCCAGCGTCAGGTTGTGCATGACCGTGAGATGCGGGAACAGGTTGAACTGCTGGAAGACGATCCCGATCCGTTGCCGGACCGACGAGACGTTGGCGCCGCTCGCCGTGATCTCCTCCCCCTCGAAGAAGATCCGGCCCGCCTGGATCGGCTCGAGCAGGTTGACGCAACGCAGGAGCGTGCTCTTGCCGCTGCCGCTCGGCCCGATGATCACGAGCACCTCGCCCTGGGCGACCTCCAGGTCGATTCCGTCGAGGACGAGGTTCGTGCCGAAGCTCTTGCGCACACCCTCGAGCCGCAGCAGCGGACCGTTCTGCTGCGCGGGGCGCTCCAGCGCGGCGGCGCCCGCGGCACTCATGCCGGCGCCTTGCCGGCCGGTCTCGCCAGATCGACGCGACTTGTCATCGGATGAGCGATTAGAGGCAGCCACCGCGCGGAAAGTCAAGCTCGCCGTCCGGCGGAGACATGCCACTCGCATCCGTCCGCGGAGAGGGCTATAGTCCGCCCGCGCGGCGGCAGGCAAACGCGTAACCAAACCGAAAGCGTCGAGCCCAAAGGGGGGCATCGAAATGAAGCAGGTCCTCGTCGCGCTCGTCGTGGTGGCCGCGTTTGCGGCACCCGGCGCCGCGCTCTCTGCGCGGCACGGGAGCGCCGCGACCACGTACACGGTCTACCTCGGGGAGTTCGCGCAACCACCCGCGAGCCTCAAGAACATCCCGGGGACGATCAACCAGTTCCTGCCGTCGAAGCTCGTCATCGCGGCCGGCGACAGCGTCACCTTCACGAGCAACTCGTTCCACTCGGTGACGTACAGCCCGAAGCCGATCGCGCTGCTCGTCCCCGACCCGAAGAAGGGCACCTACGCCGGGCTGAGCGACGCGGCAGGGACGCCGTTCTACTTCGACGATCTCACGAAGATCATCTACAACCCGCTGGCGTTCGCGCCGTTCGGGCCGAAGACGATCTCCGGGAGCACACCCGTCTCGAGCGGCGCGATGGGGCCGCAGGGGCCGAAGTCGCCTCCGGCGACCGCGACCTACGCGTTCCCGAAGGCGGGGACGTACCACCTCTTCTGCACGCTCCACCCCGGCATGAAGGCGACCGTCGTCGTGAAGCCCGCCGGCTCGGCGGTGCCGAAGACGCCCGACCAGGTGAAGGCACAGGCGCTCCGGTTGCAGACCGCCGCCTACCCGAAGGCGATCGCGCTGAACAAGACCAAGATCGCCACCCCGAACACCGTCGCGATGGGCGTCGGCGGCGGGGTCACGATGCTGGCGTACTACCCGAAGGTGCTCAAGGTCAAGGCCGGAACGACGGTGACGTTCGTCAACAAGTCGCCGAGCGAGGTGCACAACATCGTCTTCGGGCCGAAGAAGTACCTCGAGCAGTGGGGGAAGAAGACCGACCTCTTCCCGACCGGGCCGAAGGGCCCGAATCAGGCGACGCCGATCATCCCGTACGGCACCGACCCGAAGCCGCTCACGTATGACGGGGCGACGACCCACGGCAACGGGTTCTTCGCGACGCCCGTCGCCGCCGGGGCACCGATCCCGGGGCTTCCGCGCTCCTCGAGGGTGACGTTCTCCACGCCGGGGACGTACAAGTACTTCTGCTGGATCCACGGGCCCGACATGAGCGGGACGATCGTCGTCACGCCGTGAGGCTCCGTCGGTCAGGGCCGCGGGCGCTCGCGCTCGCGGCCCTCGCCGGCGCCGCGCTCGTCGTCGCCGGCACCGGTGCACTGACGTCGCTCGCGGCAGGCGAGCGCGCCGCGCCCGCGCACGTGCGGGAGTACTGGGTGGCCGCCGTGCCGGTCACGTGGAACGTCGTCCCGAACGGGCGGAACGCGATCGAGAGCGAGACCTTCACGCGGGACAAGACCGTGTTCAAGACGGTCGTGTACCGGCAGTACACGAAGGACTTCGCGAAGCCGGTCGGCAAGGAGCCGGGCAACGAGGGAATCCAGGGGCCGCTGCTGCACGCCCGCGTCGGAGACACGATCCTCGTCCATTTCCGGAACCTCGACACGCTGACGAACCAGACCCACTCGATGCACTTCCACGGCGTGCGCTACCGGTTCGGCTCGGACGGCGCGTACATCCCCGGGTTCTCGGGGCCGGGAGCGAACGTCAAGCCGGGGGAGACGTTCACCTACCGCCTCGTCGCCGAACCGAGCTCGGCCGGGGTCTGGCCGTACCACGACCACTCGCCCTCGATGATGGGCTCGATCGCGGGCGGGCTCTACGGCGCCCTGTCGATCCTCGGCCCGAACGAGCGAGGCGCCCGACCACGAGTTCGTCGTCTACCTGTCCTCGCACCTCGGCTTCATGACGATCGACGGCCGGGCGTTCGTCGGCAACACGCCGGTGTTCCGGGCGAAGGTCGGCGACGTCGTGCAGTGGGACGTGCTTGCCATCGGGGACGACTTCCACACCTTCCACGTGCACGGCCATCGGTGGATGACCGCCGACGGTCCGCGCGACACCCAGACCGTCGGCCCGGCCGAGAGCTACAAGATCCGCTGGCGCGAGGACATCGCCCGGAACGTGGCTCTACCACTGCCACGTCGAGAGCCACATGATGAACGGGATGATCGGGATCTACCGGGTGACGGGATGAGGGGACACCTGCTGCTTCTGCTCCCGGTGGTCGGGGTTCTCGCGCTCGCTCCCGGCGCCGCGTCGGCCGACGCGCCGACCCGCACGGTGACGATGCCGGGGAAGCTCTACGACCCGTCGCAGCTCACGGTCCTCGTGGGGACCATCGTGACGTGGAAGAACGACGACTCGACCAACCACACCGTCACCGCGGACGGCGACGCGTTCTCCTCCGGTTACGTGCCGCCCGGCGGCTCGTTCTCGTTCACCTTCGCCAAGCAGGGGCGCTACGCGTTCCATTGCACGATCCACAAGTTCATGCGCGGCGAGGTCGACGTCTTCGGGCTGGTGCTCTCGGGCCCCGAAGCCCCCGTGGCGAGCGGCCAGCGCGTCGTGTTCGCGGGCCTCGCGCCTCCCGGCACGGAGTCCGTCACGCTTCGGGGTGCGACGACCGGCGATCGCGTGGTGCGCGCGCGGCCGGACGGGAGCTTCGTCGCCGCCGTCGACGCGGTCGTCCCCGGCAGGTTCCGGGCGGTCGCGGGGCGCCTCGTGAGCCCGGTCGTCCCGGTGCAGGTGCGGCCCGCTGTTCGGGCAGCGCGGACGGGCGCCACACTCCACGCGCGCGCGGCGCCGGCGCGCCCCGGTGCGACCGCGGTCCTGCAGACGTACGACCGCGACCACTTCACCTGGCGCGGCATCGCCCGCTCGAAGCTCGACGGCCGCTCGCGCACCGTCTTCCGGCTGCCCGCCGGACTCGACCGCGTTCGCGTGCTGGTCGTCGGTACGAAGGGCTGGGCCGACGGCGTGTCGCAGACCGTCCGGCTGAGGGACGGCGCGTAGGATCCTCCGCGTGAGGATCCGCGCCGCAGTCCTCGAGGAGTTCGGTCAGCCGCTCGTCGTCCAGGACGTCGACCTCGCCGAGCCGCGGTCGGGCGAGGTGCTCGTCCGGCTCGTCGCCTGCGGCGTCTGCCACACCGACCTCTACACGGCCTCGGGCGCGGACCCGACCGGGTACGTGCCCGTGCGTTCTCGGCCACGAGGGCGCCGGCGTGGTCGAGCGGGTGGGGGAGGGCGTCAGGCTCGTCCGGCCCGGAGACCACGTCATCACGCTGTTCGCGCCGGAGTGCGGCGAGTGCGTCCACTGCCGCAGCGACCGGACGAACCGCTGCATCGCGATTCGCGACCAGCAGGGCCTCGGCTACCTCCCGGACGGGACGACGCGGCTCTCCCGAGACGGTGTCGAGCTCCGGCATTTCATGGGCACGTCGACGTTCGCGGAGTACACCGTGATGCCCGAGATCGCGCTCGCCCGGGTGAGCCCCGAAGCGCCGCTCGAGGGCTGCGCGCCGTTCGCCTGCGGCCTCTCCACCGGGATCGGCGCGGCGCTGTACACGGCGCGCGTCGAGGCGGGCTCGACCTGCGTCGTCTTCGGCTGCGGCCTCGTCGGGCTCGGCGCGGTCGTCGGCGCTCGGCTCGCAGGCGCCGAGCGGATCGTCGCCGTCGACCTCTCGGACGAGCGGCTCGCGCAGGCGCGGCACCACGGAGCCACGGATACCCGGGTCGCCGACGACGACACCGTCGAGTGGATCAGGTCGGAGACGGGCGGCTTCGGCGCCGACTACACCTTCGAGGCGACCGGCAACGTGCACGTGATGCGCCAGGCGGTCGAGGCGGCGCGCGAGGCATGGGGGCTCGCGACGATGTGCGGCGTCGCGGGCAAGGGCGAGACGCTCGACGTCGTCCCGCGCTTCCTGATCACTGGGCGGCGGGTCGCGGGCTCGTCGTTCGGCGGGGTCAAGGGGCGGACGCAGGTGCCGCAGCTCGTCGACCGATGGCTTGCAGGCGAAATCGACGTCGACGCGCTCATCTCCCATCGCATCTCTCTCGACGAGGTGCAGCGCGGCTTCGAGCTGATGGAGCGTCAGGACGGGATCCGCAGCGTGATCACGTTCTGAGGAACGGGGCTCGCGAGCTCCCGCTCGACGTCGGTCTCGATCAGGAAGGAAACGGTGTGGGTGCCAGGTCGAAACCTGGCACCCACACTGCTTTCAGGCTGCGCTACGAGCGGCGGGACGCTGCCGTCGTATCCCAGGCGCAGCCCAAGGCGAACGAGCGCGGAGCCGGCGGCCCGACGGAGCGGGCCGGGCGAGGCGCTCGTGGCAGACCGGTGCAGGGCGGCCACTCTGGCGGCAGCGAGCTCCTGCCTGATCTCCGGTGCGAGCGGCTCCAGCATGGTCGTCCTCCTCTCCATCAAGTATCTTGATGACGAACTACTTTGCGTGAAGATACACGGACCCGAAGCTTGACGTCAAGAGTCTCGAGATGGAGAATCAGCCAGTGACCAAGCCCCGCTCGCCGGTCGAGCCCGACTCGGTGGACGTCAGCCTCGACGTCTGGGGGCGCGAGCTCCCCGACCTCGACCTCGGGATCGAGGGGATCGTCGAGCGGATCGACAAGCTGAAGCACTACGTCGACCGCACGATGCAGGAGACGCTCGAGGCGTACGACCTCAGCCACGGCGAGTGGAAGCTGCTCGCGACCCTCCGCTGGGGCGGCCCGCCGTACCGGGGCAAGCCCGGCAAGCTGTCGAAGCGGCTCGGCCTCTCGAGCGGCGCGATGACGAACCGCCTCGACAACATGGAGCGCCGCGGCGTGATCCGCCGGATCGACGACCCCGACGACCGGCGCGGCGTGATCGTCGAGCTCACCGACGAGGGCCGCCGGCTGTGGGACGAGACGGTGGGCGTCCAGGCAGAGAAGGAGGCGGTGATCGGCCATGCGCTGACGCTCGACGAGCGCGAGCAGCTGAACGAGCTGCTCCGCCGCCTGATGCGCGTCTTCGAGGAGGAGCACGGCCCCATCCGCAAGGCGGGGTAGCGCCCGGGCGAGGGCGACTATCCTGGCTCGACGTGAACGTGACGCTCCCCGACGGGAGCGCGCTCGAGCTCCCCGAGGGCGCGAGCGCGCTCGACGCCGCCCGCGCGATCGGGCCCAAGCTCGCCGAGCAGGCGGTGCTCGCGCGCGTCGACGGCGAGCCGCGGGACCTCCGGCTCCCGCTCCCGGACGGCGCGGCGCTCGAGATCCTGACGACGCGCGACCACGACGACGCGGACGCGCTCGCCGTCCTCCGCCACTCGGCGGCGCACCTCCTCGCCGAGGCCGTCCGCCGGCTGCACCCCGGAGTGAAGGTCGCGATCGGGCCGCCGATCGAGAACGGCTTCTACTACGACTTCGAGTTCCCGGAGCCGATCCGCGAGGAGGATCTCGCGGCGATCGAGGCGGAGATCGCCGCGCGAGATCGCGGAAGGACGGACGTGGGAGCGGGCGGAGACGACGAGACGAGGACGCGCGGTCGCGGTTCGCGGCCGAGGGCGAGCCGTACAAGGTCGAGCTGGTCGACACGGCGGAGGGTGACATCTCGCTCTACACGCAGGGCGACTTCACGGACCTCTGCCGCGGCCCGCACCTCCAGGACTCGAAGCCGATCAAGGCGATCAAGCTCACGGGGCTCGCCGGCGCCTACTGGCGCGGCGACGAGCGGAACACCCAGCTGACGCGCATCTACGGCACGGCGTTCTACTCGCAAGGCCGATCTCGACGCCTACCTCGAGCGGCTCGAGCAGGCACGGGCGAACGACCATCGCCGGCTCGGGCCGCAGCTCGACCTCTTCCACTTGCAGGACGCGTCCCCCGGCTCGCCGTTCTGGCACCCGAAGGGGCATGGCGATGTGGAACGTCCTCGAGGACCTGCGCCGCGCCGAGAACGCCCGGCGCGGCTACCTCGAGGTGAAGACGCCGCTCATCTACGACAAGGCGCGTCTGGCAGACGTCGGGGCACTGGGAGAAGTTCCGCGGCGAGATGTTCCTCGTCGCGGGCGAGGGCGAGGAGCACCGGTACGGGGCTGAAGCCGATGAACTGCCCGGGGCACATGCTCCTGTTCGGCAGCCAGCTGCGGAGCTACCGCGACCTCCCGCTCCGCTACGCGGAGTCGTCGACGCTCCACCGCAACGAGCCGACGGGCACGCTCCACGGGCTCCTGCGCGTCCGCCACGTGACGCAGGACGACGCGCACATCTTCTGCACGCGGGAGCAGATCGAGGACGAGATCTTCGGCTGCCTCGACTACGCGGCGTTCCTCTACGACCTCTTCGGGATGGAGCGCGCGCTTCGAGCTTTCGACGCGGCCCGACAACAAGCTGGGGACGGACGAGGAGTGGGACTTCACCGAAGGCGCGCTGCGATCGCGCCCTCGATCGCCGGAGCATCGACTACTACGTCGGTGAGGGGGAGGGAGCGTTCTACGGGCCGAAGATCGACCTCCACATGCCCGACGTCGCTCGGGCGCTCCTGGCAGATGGGGACGATCCAGCTGGACGCGCAGATGCCGAAGCAGTTCGGGCTCACGTACATGGGTGCCGACAACCACGAGCACACGCCGTACGTCGTCCATCGGGCGTTGCTCGGCTCGCTCGAGCGGTTCATGGGGATCCTGATCGAGCACTACGGCGGCGCCTTCCCCGTGTGGCTCGCGCCGGTGCAGGTGCGCGTGCTGCCGGTGGCGGAGACGCATCGCGACGCCGTCCGAGGCGTGGTCGGGGCGCTGGACGAGCTCGGGGTCCGCACCGACACGGACGATCGCGACGAGACGCTCGGCAAGCGGATCCGCGACGCCGAGCTGCAGAAGATCCCCTACGTCGTCGTCTGGGGCGACCGGGAGACGCGCGACGCGCTTGCCGTCCGCGAACGAGGTGGGAAGGGCGTCTCGACGATGTCGCTCGACACTCTCCTCGACGCGATCCGGGCAGAGAGGCCGGCGCCGGGAGCGGGGCGAGGCTGAAGCCGCTCTCTGAGCGGGGGCGAGCTGGGCCGTGGTTGCGACCGCGACAGCGGGCGCCTTTAGGGATGTGCCCCGCCGTAGGCGGGGATCCGAGCGGCGGAGATCCGCTTCTGCGGATTTCCGCTCGCGAACAGAAGGAGCCTGCTACCCTCCGAGGCCTGCAAGCAGGAGCGGCATCGCCCCTCACCTCGCCGGCCACGGGCCGCGCGAGGTTCAACCGAGTCGGATCCGACGAGGGAATGCCGCCGCTGCATGCAGTGGTGTTTTCACGAAATGAGGAGGATCGACTCGGCTTGGTGAACTGCCTTTGAGACCGCGGCGTCGTCCCGAGGACAGGACGCGTCCCGTCGTCCAGCAGGATCGGATCAACGAGCAGATCCGCGTTCCGCGGGTCAGGCTCGTCGGCGAGGACGGGGAGCAGATCGGGATCAAGGACACGAAGGAGGCGCTCGAGTACGCGTACTCGAAGAACCTCGACCTCGTGGAGGTGGCGAAGGACGCCGACCCGCCCGTGGCGCGCGTCATGGACTACGGCAAGTGGCGCTACGAGCAGGAGCAGCGGGCGAAGCAGGCACGAAAGCACCAGTCGACGATCAACATCAAGGAGATCAAGCTCCGACCGAAGATCGGCGATCACGACTACGAGACGAAGAAGGGCCACGTCGTCCGCTTCCTGAACCAGCGGGCGAAGGTGAAGGTCACGATCATGTTCCGGGGGCGGGAGAACCTCCACCCGGAGCGGGGTCGGATGCTCCTCGACCGTCTCGCAGAGGACGTCAAGGAGCTCGGCCAGGTCGAGCAGCAGCCGCACGATCGACGGTCGCAACATGGTGATGGTGCTCGGGCCGACGAAGAACGCAGGGGTGAAACCAGATGCCGAAGGTGAAGACAGGGAGCGGAGCGAAGAAGCGGTTCAAGGTGAGCGCGGCGGGAAAGCTGCAGCGCCGTCACGCGATGAAGAGCCACAACCGCGACAGCAAGAAGTCGTCGAAGCGTAAGCGCGACTTCGGCAAGGACCATCCCGTCGCGACGGTCGACGTGAAGGCCGTCAAGAAGCTCCTGGGGATGGAGCTAGCCATGGCGCGCGTGAAGCGATCCGTCGCCGCGCGCAAGAAGCGCCGCAAGGTGCTCGAGCAGGCCAAGGGGTACTACGGCCGCAAGAGCACGCACTACCGCTACGCGAAGGAGCAGGTCGAGCACTCGCTCGTCTACGCCTACCGCGACCGGCGCAACAAGAAGCGCAACTTCCGCTCGCTCTGGATCGTCCGCATCAACGCGGCGGCCCGGGCGAACGGGCTCTCGTACAACCAGTTCATGAACGGCGTCCACAAGGCGGGAATCGAGCTCGACCGCAAGTCGCTCGCCGACCTCGCCGTCGCCGACCCCGGCGCGTTCACGGCGGTCGCCGAGAAGGCGAAGGCCGCGCTCGCGTCGGGAGACGACGCCGAGTCCGCAGCTGCCTGATTGCCCGCCGAGAGGCGTGTGATGAAAGGCGCGAGGCGAGGACGCAGGGAGCGCTCATATCGACCTGATATGGGCGCGACGACCGAGGACGCTGCATCGCGCCTTTCAGCGCCGCATCTCGGCGTCGCTGATCAGTCGGCTGCGGACTCTTGAGCGGCCTGAACGAGCTCGCCGGGATCTTCCGCCGGCAGGCGGAGCACTTCGAGGCGCTCGGCTCGCCGGTCTACGCCCGGCTGGCCGGGCGCCTCGCCGACGACCCGGGTCCCGCGCTTGCGATCGTCGGGAGCGACGAGCGGTGGGACGTGCCGCTGCGGCTCTTCGCCGCCGTGCACTATCTCGTCCTCACGGGGGCGGCGCCGCGACGCGCTGAGCGGCCGCTTCGAGGACTTCGCCGCCGCGCTCGCGGCCCACGAGGACGTCCTCCGCGCACGCGTCGACACCCACGGCGTGCAGACGAACGAGGTGCAGCGCTGCACCTCGCTCCTGCCGGCCCTCCTCGCGGCCTCGGCCGAGACCGGCCTGCCGCTCGAGCTGATCGAGCTCGGCCCGAGCGCGGGCCTGAACCTCCTTGTCGACCGCTACCGCTACCGCTACGCGAACGGCACGTTCGGCCCCGCCGACGCGCTGGTCGAGCTGACGGTCGAGGAGCACGGAGGACGGGTGCCGGCGGCGCTGCTCGAGCGCGAGCTCGTCGTCCGCCGTCGCCGCGGGATCGACCTGGCGCCGATCGACGCGACGTCACCCGAGGGCTACCTCCTCCTGCGGAGCTTCCTCTGGCCGGGGCTCGATGACCGCGTCGCGCGCCTCGAAGCCGCGGTCGAGACCCTCCGCGCCGATGCCCGACCCGCCGGAGCTGATCGAGGGCGACTACGCGAAGCTCCTGCCCACGGTCCTCGCGGACCGGCCCGCCGACGCGCTGACCGTCGTCTTCGAGACGTTCTCCGATCGTCTACCTCCCCGAAGAGGCCGCGCGCGAGCTGGGCGAGGCGCTCGAGACCGCGGGCGCCGACGGCCGGCCGCTCGCGTGGGTCTCGGTGAGGCGCTGGGAGCACGAGCGCGGGAGGCGAGGCGGTCTTCGAGCTCGAGCTACGCGTCTGGCCCGGCGCAGCCCGCGTGGCCGCGCAGGTCGACCCCCACGGCAACCGGCTCGACTGGCGGCTGTGATCACGTCCCGCGACAACGAGACGCTCAAGCTCGTCCGCAGGCTGCATCGCGCAGCGCAAGCATCGCGAGGAGACCGGGCTCTTCGCGGCAGAGGGCGAGGATCTCGTCGACGCTGCGCGCGAGGCGCGGATCGAGCCCGTTCACCTGCTCTCGGCGGGCGAGACGGTCGACGCCGGAGCTGCTGGCCCGCGTCTCGACGCTGCCGCATCCGGCGCGCGCGATCGGCGTCTACCGCCGCGACGACCTCCCGACCGGCACGCGCGACGTCTGCCTCGCGCTCTGGCGCCTGTCGGACCCCGGGAACGTCGGCACGCTGCTGCGCACGGCCGACGCGTTCTCCGCGTCCGTCGCTCTCTCCGAGGAGTGCGCCGACCCCCTCTCCCCGAAGGCGCTGCGGGCGTCCGCCGGCTCGATCTTCCGCGTCCCGCTGGTCGGATGGGACGAATGCCCGGGCCGGCGCCTCGCGCTCGCCGCACACGGTGGCACCCCGCTGCCCGCGGCAGACCTCGACCCACCGGTCACGTTCCTCCTCGGCGCAGAGCGCGCGGGGCTGCCGGAGGAGCTCGCAACAGACTGTCACGAGGTCACCATCCCCCTTCCCGGCGGGGCCGAGTCGTTGAACGTGGCGGCGGCGGGCGCGATCGCGCTCTACGCGGTGTCCGTCCGGGACTCGGCCGGACGGTAGGAACGGGGCCGTGCAACCCTGGAAGACGCTGTCGACGCGCACGGTCCTCGACCGGAGCCCGTGGCTCAGGGTCGAGGAGCGTGCCGTTGAGCTCCCGGACGGGCGGGTCATCGGCGACTGGCCGTGGATCGAGTCGCGGGAGTTCGCCAACGTCGTCGCGCTGACCGACGACGGGTCGTTCCTCCTCTTTCGCCAGACGAAGTACGCCGTCGGGGGAACCACCCTCGGCCCGGTCGGCGGCTACGTCGACTCCGGGGAGGATCCGCTCGTGGCGGCCAGGCGCGAGCTGCTCGAGGAGACCGGGTACGAGGCGTCGGAATGGACGTCGCTCGGGAGCTACGTCGTCGACGGCAACCGAGGCTGCGGCGTCGGGCACCTGTTCCTCGCGCGGGGTACGCGGAAGGTCGCCGATCCGGACGCCGACGACCTCGAGGAGCAGGAGCTCCTGACCATGTCGTACGACGAGGTGGAGGCGGCCCTCCGCGCAGGAGAGTTCCGCGTCCTGCCGTGGGCGGCCGCGGTGGCGCTGGCGCTCGTCGCGCTCGACCGCGGGTGACCGCACGGAAGCGTCGTCACCAGGCGCCTCCGCCGCCTCCGCCTCCGCCGCCTCCGCCTCCGCCCGAGAAGCCGCCGCCGAACCCGCCCGAGCCGGAGGAGGGCGGGGCGAGGGCGGAGCCGAACCCGGAGGCGAGGTCGCCGATCGACAGCGCGGTGGCGCCGCTGCCGAGGTTGCCCTGCCCCGAGATCCAGTAGAGCGAGCTCGCCTGCGCCATCGCCTCCGGCATCGCGAGGTGCGCGGCCTGGAGCACACGCTCGGCGATCCCGAACGCGATCCCGTAGACGAGGAGGCGCTCCCAGAGCGCGAGCGTCGCGGGCGGCGCCTCCTGGAGGCGCGGGAAGTCCTGGAGGTAGCGGCGGAACGCGTCCCAGCGCTGGGCCTCGACGGCGGCCGCCCGCGAGCGGCGTCGCCAGAGCTTGCGGCGGGTCGACGCGCCGAGCAGCATGGCGGCGTTCACGAACGCCGCGAACGCGAGCGCGAGCAGCACGACGTCGCTCCAGCGCGGATACACGGACCGCCAGCCGTCGATCGCGATGAACGCCAGCAACGCCCCGATCGCGGCGAACACGACGATCCCGGCGACGAGCGGCACGATCCCGATCGACTGGAACCAGCCGCGATTCGCGACCTCGCCGGACACCGCCGCCTTGAAGCCCTCGAAGCGCGGCGCCATCGACGCGCGGTCGGCCTCGATCTCGCCCGCGGAACTTCGACAGGCGTCGGCTGCCGCTCGCCGAGGACGTCGTCGACGACGCCGGCGACGGACGTCTCCCAGGTCGTGAGCTCGACGGGCGTCCCCGGCGAGAGCTCCAGGTCCGCGATGTTCTCGTGCCGCAGCCCGCCCCAGACGCTGCGCTCGGTGGTGACCTGCTCCGCCGTGTAGGCGCCGCGCCGGATCAGGTCGAAGAGCGTCGCGGTGAACTCGAACGACCCCGCCTCGCCGCCCTGCCGCAGCAGCGTCGGGACGAGGGCGGCCTGAGTGTCGGTCGGCGGCTCCTGCTCGTACTCGCGGTCGTAGCCCGTGCGAGAGCTCGCGCCCGAAGACGCCAGAAGACGAGCGTCGAGATCGCGAGCGCGGGCAGGACGCCGAGCGCCAGGACGATCAGCGCCGTCCGCCACGGGTGGCGCGATCGCGTCGTCGATCCGCTCCTTGTCGCGCTCGTACGCCTTCGCGTCGGCGAGCTCCTCGGCGGCGATCTTGTCGAGGCCCGCTGCCGCTCGCGACGCGCATACCGGCCGTCGAGGTGAACGCGGCTCGGGGATAGAGCGTGCGCAGCTCGACGAACTGGTGCGCCGACACGTTCAGAGCGCCGCAGGTGCGCGCTCCTGCCGTCGATCGTGACGTCGCCGCGCACCCAGACCGGGTGCCCCCAGGCGCTGACGACGTCGCCCGGCCCGGTCGTCGTCGCGGTGAGCCGGGCGAGCGAGGCGTCCCACTGCGTCACCCCACACCTGGAGGTTCACGTCGACGACGTCGTCGTAGGCGACGGCGACGCCGCGCATGCGGTAGCGGATCTCGAACGTCCGCACCTCGTCGGTCGCGCTGAAGTGCCAGACGATCCGCTGGGTGTCGCCGTCGCGCGTGACGCCGAACGTCCCCGGCGGGCTCGAGCAGCCGATCTCGACGCATCCGCCCGTGGCGAACGCGCGGCCGCTCTCCAGGACGCGGACCTGGTCGATCGACTCGCCCGAGCGCAGCGGGATGTCGCGGTTCGCGCCGCTGAACGAGCCGCTGAACGCGTACGTCAGCTGCTCGGTGACGAGGAGGCTCCCGTCCGCCTCCACGACGACGTCGACGTTCGCCTGCGGGAAGTCGAACGACTTCGCCTGGACGCCTCCCGCGAGGGCAAGCGCGGCGACCGACGCCGCGAGGAGCGTCGCGCTACGACGCGGGCGGATCACTCGGCGCGTCGCCGGGAGGCGCCGGCGCCGCGGGCGCCGCGGGCGCGGGCACGGACGGAGCCGGGCCGGCACCGGGCGAGAAGTCGACGCGCGGCGCCTCGCGCTGCGTCTCGTCGGTCTCGAAGAACTCGCGCTTCGCGAACCCGAACGGCCCTGCGAGCGCGACGCCGGGGAACGTCTGAATCGCGTTGTTGTACGTGAGGACGGTGTCGTTGTAGACCTGCCGCGAGACGGCGATCCGGTTCTCCGTCTCGGCGAGCTCGCTCTGGAGCTGGCGGAAGTTCTCGTCGGCCTGGAGCTCGGGGTACGCCTCGGCGACCGCGAACAGGCGACCGAGCGCCTGTCCGAGGATGCCCTCCGCCGCAGCCGTCTCGGCCGGCCCCTGCGCGCGCTGCGGCGTTCGCACGCGCCTCGGTCACGGCCTCGAACGTGCCGCGCTCGTGCGCCGCGTAGCCCTTCACCGTCTCGACGAGGTTCGGGATCAGGTCCCACCGTCGCTTGAGCTGCACCTCGATCTGCGCCCACGCGTTGTCGACGCGGTTCCGGTAGCGGACGAGCCGGTTGTAGAGCGCGATCAGCGCCACGACGATCAGCGCGACGACGATCAGCAGGACGATGACCCAGATCATCGCCCGCGATCCTACGCGGGCGACGGGGAAGCGTCCACCGGCCTCTGTAGCATCGCCCGCCGAATGGCACTGGCGCACGTCTCGCGAATCAACGTGACACCCGTCAAGAGCCTGCGGCTGCACCATCCGGATTCGGTCGACCTCGGCCCCGCCGGAGCACGGGAGGACAGGCGCTTCCTGCTCGTCGACGACGACCGCAGGCTCTACAACGGCAAGCGCGACACGTCGCTCGTCAGGACGTCGGCGACCTGGGATCCGGCGTCACGGCTGCTCGAAATGACCGTCCCCTCGGGCGAGTCCCTCGAGGGCGAGGCGGTACGGGCGGGCCCCGAGGTCGTCGAGGTCTACGGGCGCCGGGTACGGGGCCACGCGATCGTCGGGCCCTGGGCTGACGCGCTCTCCGACCTCGTCGGCCGGTCGCTGACGGTGATCGAGCGCGAGGACGACGCGTGGGCGACCGACTCCCGGCCGGCGACGCTCGTCTCGCGCTCGTCCGTCGGTCTGATCGACGGCGACGGCCGCCGGTTCCGGATGCTGTTCGAGCTCGACGGGCTCGAGTCGCTCGCCGAGGAGGCGTGGGGCGGCCGGCGCGTGCGGGTCGGAGAGGCGACGCTGCTCGTCGGCGATCCCACACCGCGCTGCGCGGTGCCGTCCGCGAGCCCCGACACGGGCCGGCGTGACCGGGACGTCCTCCGGGAGCTGATCGACGCCCGCGGGACGGTCGACCGCGAGCCGTGCCTCGGCGTCTACGCCGAGGTGCTCGAGCCCGGCACGGTGCGGCTCGGCGACGCAGTCGCCGTGCTCTGATCGTCAGCCCTTGCGCGGGTCAGCCGGCCGCGCGGCGAAGCTCTTCGAGGCGGCGTTGCTCGCGCTCCCGCTCCCCGACGATGTCGCCTCAACCCGGCCGGCTGCAGACCCAGATCTGGTCCTCGCCGTCCTCGTAGGGGCGGCGGTCGAACCAGCCGTACAGCTGCTCGGCGACGAGGCCGGCCTCCTCGATGAGCGCGTTCCACTCGGGCGGTGAGAGCCAGTGGAGCTCGAACGTCGCACCCTGCTCCCCGCCGCGGACCGACAGGACGAGCGTCCGCGAGCGCTCGTTCCAGTCGGCGCGCTCGAAGATGCCGGGCTCGCGCTCGAGCCAGATCCCGTCGGTCTCCTCGATGTCCTCGGGGCTCGGCGCGAAGACGTCGAACACGACTCGACCGCCGGGCTCGAGCAGCGATGCGGCGGCGGAGAGCGCGCGGAGCTTCTCGTGCTCGTCGGGCATGTGGAGGAGCGAGCGGAACGGCACGGTCACGAGCGGCACGCTCTCGCGCACGGGAGGCTCCCGCAGATCGCCCCGGCGCAGGTCGACGAGCTCGGAGACGCCCTCGGCCTCGGCATAGGCTCGGGCGCCGGCGAGCATCTCCGGCGACTCGTCGACGCCGATCACGGAGACGCCCGCCTTCGCCACGGGCACCGCGATCCGGCCGGTCCCGACCGCGAGCTCGACGACCGGCCCGCCCGAGGCGAGCGCCTCCTCGACGTAGAAGCCGATGTCCTCGACCACGGACCGCGACCAGGGATCGTAGATCCGTGCGATCCGGTCGTACAGCGCGGTGGTCGGCGCGGCGTCGCTCACGTGGCCGATTCAAGCAGCAAGTTGCAAGTTGTCACTTGCTAGCCTCGATCCTCTCATGGACGTCGAGGCGCTCGAGCAGGCGGCCCTCGCGGCGGTCGCCGCGGCGTCGTCGACGGACGAGATCGAGGCGGTGCGCGTCGAGTACCTCGGGCGCAAGAGCGAGCTCAAGCTCGCGCTGCGAGAAGTCCGTGACCGCGAGACCGGTATGGCGCTCAACGCCGTCCGCGAGCTGCTCGAGGCGTCCGTCGCCGCTCGCGAGGCCGAGCTCGAGCGGGCGGAGCTCGACCGGCGGCTCGTGCGAGGAGCGGGCCGACGTCACGCTGCCGGTGGGAGGCTACGCGCGCGGCCACCTGCACCTGATCACGCAGATCCGCCGCGAGGTCGAGGACATCGTTCCTCGGGCTCGGGTACCGCGTGGTGGACGGGCGGGAGGTCGAGTCGACGCACTACAACTTCGACGGGCTCAACTTCCCGCCGGGCCATCCTGCGCGTTCGCCGCGCGCGACGCTGTTCGTCGACGACCAGACGCTCCTTCGTACCGAGACGTCGCCGTCCCAGGTGCGGACGATGGAGTCGCAGCAGCCACCCGTCTACATCGTCTCGCTCGGCCGCGTGTACCGCCGCGACACGCCCGACGCGACGCACACGCCGGTGTTCCACCAGGTGGAGGGGCTCGCCGTGGACGAGGGGATCACGTTGGCCGACCTCACCGGAACGCTCGACTTCCTGCTGAAGTCGCTGTTCGGGCAGGAGCGACGGACCGAGTTCCGCACGCACTACTTCCCGTTCACCGAGCCGTCGATCGAGGCGTACGTCTCGTGCCACGTCTGCGACGGCGCCGGCTGCCCGGTCTGCCGGCACTCGGGCTGGATCGAGGTCGGTGGAGCCGGCATGGTCGACCCGAAGCTCTTCGAGTTCGTCGGCTACGACCCGGAGCGGTACTCCGGCTTCGCCTTCGGCTGGGGCCTCGAGCGCATCGCGATGCTGCGCCACGAGTTCCCCGACCTGCGCGAGCTCTGGCGCAACGACCTCCGCTTCGCGAGGCAGTTCTAGTGCGGGTCCCGGTCTCGTGGCTGCGCGAGTACGTCGAGACGGCGGCGTCGGCGCACCAGATGGCGCGGCGTCTCTCGATCTCCGCCCTGGAGGTCGAGCGCGTGATCGACGTCGGCGTCTCCGACGCCGACGGCAACCTCGGCCACTTCGTCGTGGGGCGCGTCCTCGCCGCCGACCCGCATCCGAACGCCGACCGGCTCCAGCTCTGCCAGGTCGACGTCGGGAACGCCGAGCCGCAGCAGATCGTCTGCGGCGCCTGGAACTTCGGGGTCGGCGCCACCGTCGCCGTCGGGCTGCCCGGCGCGCTGCTGCCCGGCTCCCCCGGCCCGCTCGAGGAGCGGCCGCTCCGCGGGGAGGTCTCGCGCGGGATGATCCTCGCCGAGGACGAGGTCGCCCTCGGCCCCGACCACTCGGGGATCATGCTCCTGCCCGACGGGCTCGAGCCGGGAACGCCGCTCGTGGACGTCCTGCCCCTCGCCGACCAGGTGCTCGACGTGACGCCGACGATGAACCGGCCCGACCTCCTCTCGATGGTCGGCATCGCACGCGAGGTCGCCGCCCTCTGCGGCGGTGTCCTTCGACTTCCCGCGCCGGAGGACCCGCCCGTGACGAACCCCGAGCCGGTCGACATCACGGTCGAGGACTTCGGCGGCTGCCCCCGCTACATCGGCCGCGGGTTCCGCAACGTCACGGTCGGGCCGTCGCCGCAGTGGCTGCGCGCGCGGCTCCACCTCGCCGGCATGCGGTCGATCTCGAACGTCGTCGACGTGACGAACTACGTGATGCACGTCTGGGGAAGTCCGCTGCACGCCTTCGATCGCGCGAAGCTCGCGGGCGGCCGCATCGTCGTCCGTCGTGCGCGTGAGGGGGAGGCACTGCGCACGCTGGACGGCACGGAGCGCGCGCTCGTCCCGCGCGACCTCCTGATCACCGACGGCGAGCGCGCGGTCGCGCTCGCCGCGATCATGGGAGGGCTCGACTCCGAGGTCGCGGACGACACGACGGAGGTGCTGCTCGAGGCCGCGAACTTCGAGCCGATCGGTGTCCTCGAGACGTCCGAGCGGCTCGCGCTGCGCACCGAGGGGTCGAACAAGTGGGAGAAGGGCGTCGACCCGTATGCAGCCGAGCCGGCAGCCGTGCTCGCGAGCCGCCTCCTCGTCGACCTCGCGGGGGCGGAGCTCGCGGGATCGGCCGACGTGAACGACGGCCTTCCCGCCCGACCCGTCGTCACCGTGCGCCCTGAGAGGGCGAGCACGCTGATCGGGCTCGACGTGCCTGCCGACGAGCAGCGGTCGATCCTCGAGCGGCTCCACTTCGACGTCGACGATGCGTGGCGGGTGACCGTGCCGACATTCCGCGCCCGCGAGGTGACGCGCGAGATCGACGTCGTCGAGGAGGTGGCGCGCGTCGTGCTCGACCGCGTGCCACTCAGCATGCCCCTCCGTCGGGCGGTGGAGGGCCATCTGTCCGCCGAGCAGCGGTTCCGCCGCATGCTCGAGGACGTGCTCGTCGGCGCGGGGTTCTCCGAGGCGTACACCTGGAGCCTCGTCCCGTCCGATCCCGATCCGGCGGCGCTGCGCCTGCCCGACCCGATGAGCGGCGAGCACGCGGTGCTGCGGACGACCCTCCTGCACGGCCTCGTCGAGGCGGCGAGGGTCAACGTCGACGCGGGCAATGCCGGGATCCGGCTCTTCGAGATCGCGCGGGTGTACCTCCCCTCCGGGGAGCAGCTGCCCGAAGAGCGCTGGCACGTCGGAGGGATCGCGGAGGGCGGATTCGCAGCGTGCCGCCGGGCCGTCGAGGCGATCTACGAGGCGTTCCACCTGCCGCTCGAGCCGCGACGGACGATGCTCGCGCACCTCCACCCCGGCAAGGCGGCCGAGTCCGATGCGGGATGGCTCGGCGAGCTCCACCCGACCCTGCTCGACGGCGCATGGGGAGCGTTCGAGCTGGACGTCGCGCGTCTGATGGCGCCGCTGCCCGACCGGATCCTCTACGAGGACGTGATCACGTACCCGGCCGTGCGTCAGGACGTGGCGATCGTGGTCGACGAGGATGTCGAGGCCGGCTCGCTCGTGGCGGTCGCACGCGAGACGGGCGGCGCCGACCTCCGCGACGCGCGTGTGTTCGACGTCTACCAGGGCGACCAGGTCGGCGAGGGGAGGAAGTCCGTCGCCGTGCACCTCGTCTTCCAGGCGCCCGACAGGACGCTCACCGACGAGGAGGCCGAGATCGCCCGCACGCGGATCGTCGACGCGTTACGGGGGCGATTCGCAGCCGAGCTGCGAGCCTAGACGGGCCGCAGCTAGAGAACCCTGTCGCCGACGTACCAGACCGGGCCCTGCGTCGCGACGTTGTCCGTGTCGGAGACGACCCGCAGCACCGAGACGGCGCCTTCGATGCCCTCGGCGTCGAGACGCTCGAAGCAGCGGCGCGCCATCTCCGGCGAGACGCCGTAGCCCTCGCTGCTCGCGCAGCGGAACGTGAAGCCGACCGCGTGGCGGTCGCGGGTCGGGTTGACCGGCGCGCAGAGGAGCGCCGCCCGGGCGAGGAGCACGCTCGAGTGGATCTCGAGGAAGCAGAGCAGGTCGCTCCAGCCCGACGGGAGCTCGGAGAGCGCATCGTCCCAGGCCTCGGCCACCGGCGCCGCCTCACGGACGGCAGGCGGCGTTGTCCCGCCCGGCTCCTGAACCGCGACGTCCTCCTGCTGGAGCAGGCACCAGATCCGCGCCTGGTCGAGCCTGCCGAAGAGCCTGCGTGCCGCCTCCGGCCCGGACGCACCGCCCGCGCGCCGCACCGTGAGGGCGAGCTGGTCGCCCACGCGCCCCACGTTCATCGGTCCGAGGATGCGGGCCGCCTCGCCGATCTCGTCGGGCTGCTCGGTGTGGAGCCGGAGGGAGATCGTCTCCCAGTCGATCGGCAGGCGCCGTTCGAGCGCCGCCCATTGATCCACCAGCTTCACGGCGGTCAGCATAATGACGGCCGTGACCAGGGTCGCAGGAGAGGCGCGCGCCTCGACGACCGCCGGCGTCGACATCCGTCACGGCCGCTGATGGCGACGGACGTCAAGCTGCCGCGGCTCGGGCAGGGCATGGAGTCGGGCGTGATCGTTCGCTGGCTCAAGTCCGAGGGTGACACCGTGGCGAAGGGCGAGCCGCTCTACGAGCTCGACACGGACAAGGTGACCCAGGAGGTCGAGTCCGATCTCGACGGCGTGCTCACGAAGATCGTCGTCGCGGAGGGCGACGTCGAGGTCGGCGCGACCGTGGCGGTGATCGAGGGGATGGAGTCCTCCGACGGCAAGCCGGGCTCCGACGGCGCCTCGGCCGCGGCGGCCGAGCCGGAGTCCGACGTGCCCGAGCCGCCGGCAGCCGCGAAGGCCGAGACGGCCGAGAAGGCGGTACCCGGCGGCGAGGCGGCCGGCGCTCCGAGTGTCGCGGCGCCTGCCCGCGTCAAGGCGTCTCCCCTGGCGCGGCGCATCGCGCGCGAGCGCGGCGTCGACCTTGCGTCGCTCCGCGGCACGGGCCCCGAGGGACGGATCCTCGCCGAGGACGTCGAGCGGGCCGCCGACGGGGGCACCGCCGCACCCGAGGCCGCTCCGCTCGCACCCGACGAGGTCGAGGTCGTCCCGCTCACGTCGGTCCGCAAGACGATCGCACGGCGGCTCACCGAGGCGTGGTCGACGCCCGTCTTCCAGCTCGGCGTGTCGGCCGACATGACGGAGGTCCTCGCCCTGCGCGAGCAGCTCGTCGCGCGCCTCGCCGAGGGCGACGCCAAGCCGACCGTGAACGACGTGCTCGTCAAGCTCGCAGGCGCGGCGCTCACCCGCCACATCCCGGTCAACGCGACGTTCACGGGCGAGGAGATCCGGCGCCACCAGAATGCGCACGTCGGGATCGCGGTCGCCGCCCCGCAGGGCCTCGTCGTCCCGGTGATCCGCGACGCAGACCGGCGCACCGTGCAGGAGATCGCCCGCGCGCGCGCCGACCTCGTCACGCGGGCACGCGACAACAAGCTGACGCTCAAGGACATGGAGGGCGGTACGTTCACGATCTCGAACCTCGGGATGTTCGGGGTCGAGCAGTTCACCGCCGTGCTGAACCCCCCGCAGGTCGCGATCCTGGCCGTCGGCGCCGTGAAGGAGGAGCCGGTCGTCTCGGACGGCGCGCTCGACGTCGCCCCGATCCTCCGGATGGTGCTGACCTGCGACCACCGCGCGATCGACGGCGCAGACGGCGCGCAGTTCCTGCAGACGCTCGTGGCGCTGATCGAGCAGCCCGCGCTCGCCCTGTGACCGCCGACGAGCCCGCCGACGCGTCGTCGGTCGTCGTCAGGCGGGGCGGCGCGCAGGACCTCCGGTTCCTGCGCGACATGCTCCACCACGCGTACTACTGGAAGGAGCGCGCGCCGGACTCGGGGCCGGGCCCCGTCGCGCTCTACGTGAAGGCCTGGGGGCGTCGTGGCGACACCGCGGTGATCGCGCTCGACAAGGGATTCCCCGTCGGGGCAGGCTGGTACCGCCTCTTCGACCGCGAACGGCCCGGGTACGGCTTCGTCGACGAGCAGACGCCGGAGCTTGCGATCGCCGTCGTCCCGAACGCGCGCGGCCGGGGCATCGGCACGGCGCTCCTCGACGCGCTCCTCGAGCGGGCGCGCAGCGACGGCTATCCCGCCGTCTCGCTCAGCGTCGACCGTGCCAACTCGGGCGCGATCGAGCTGTACGAGCGGCACGGCTTCGTGCGGGTCGAGGACGACGGCGACTCGGTGACGATGCTCGCGCAGCTGGACTGACCGGGAAAGCATCTCGCTAGGGTTCCCGACATGAACGTCGACGTCGCAGTTCTCGGAGGAGGGCCGGCCGGCTACACGGCCGCGATCCGTGCCGCGCAGCTCGGCGGCAAGGTCGCGTGCATCGATCTCGAGCCCAAGCTCGGCGGCACGTGCCTGCGGGTCGGGTGCATTCCGACGAAGGCGTGGGTGCAGAGCGCGCACGCCTACCACGACGCCCGAGAGACGTTTGCGAAGCTCGGCGTTCGCACGGCGGATCCCACGCTCGACTTCGCGACGGTCGCCTCGTGGAAGGACGCGGTCGTCGATCAGATGACCGGCGGCGTGGCGTCGCTGTTCAAGGCCAACGGCGTCGAGTGGGTCAACGGCAAGGGCACGTTCACCGGGCCGAACACGATCGCGATCGAGGGTGGGGAGGACATCACCTTCACGAGCGCGATCGTCGCGACCGGCTCGTATCCCATGCGCCCGCCGATCCCGGGGCTCGACTCGCCGCGTTGCATCGACTCGACGGGGCTCCTCTCCCAGACCGAGGTTCCCGCCCGGCTCGTCGTGCTGGGGGGCGGGATCATCGGTTGCGAGTTCGCATCGATCTTCAACCGGTTCGGTACCGAGGTGACGATCATCGAGATGCTCCCGCATCTCATCCCCACCGAGGACGAGGACGCGGCGAAGGAGCTGGAGAAGGCGTTTCGGAAGCGGGGGATCGCGCAGCACCTCTCGAAGCAGTGCACGCAGGTCGACGACCACGGCTCGCACCTCACCGTCCACTTCGGCGAGGGCGAGACGGTCGACTGCGACCTGATGCTCGTCGCGGTCGGCCGCGCGGCGCTGGTGGACGGCGTCGGGCTCGAGGCGGCAGGTGTCGCGTTCGACCGCAAGGGGATCGGGACCGACGGCCACCGCCGCACCAACGTGCCGCACATCTACGCAGCCGGCGACGTCGCCGGCTACTGGCAGCTCGCGCACACCGGCTTCCGGGAGGGCGAGGTCGCTGCCGAGAACGCGATGGGCCACGAGACGACGATCGGCGAGCCCGCCGTGCCGCGGCCGATCTACACCGACCCGGAGATCGCCGGCGGCGGGGCTCACGGAGGCGCAGGCGCGCGAGCAGCACGGCGACGCCGTCGTGGTGGGCCGGGCGCCCTGGGTGGCGATCGCGCGGGCGGTGATGTCCGGTGACACGACGGGGTGGGTGAAGACGATCCACGAGTCGACCTACGGCGAGCTGCTCGGCGTCGTGATCGTCGGGCCGCACGCGACCGACCTGATCGGCGAGGCGGTCGTCGCGCTCGACGCCGAGGCGACGATCGAGACCGTCGCCGACGGCGTCGCTCCGCACCCGACGCTCGCGGAGGGCATCAAGGAGGCCGGGCTCGTCGCGCTCGGCCGGGCCATTCACCTTCCGCCGCGGCGAAGGTAGGCTCGCGTCGTGAAGCAGCGCCGTAACACCATTCTCTGGGCGATCGGCTGGTGGATCGTCCGCCGCGAGATCCGCAGACGTGCCTCTGCAGCGGTCGCGGACGTCGGCGCGACCGCGGCGGCACAACGCGGGCGGCTCCGCGCCGTACTCGGCGCCGTCCTGCTCGTCGGCCTCCTCGCGGCAGCGCTCGTCGCCGCACGGAAGCTGCTCGCGAGGCCGGGAGGAGGCCGAGCTCGAGGCGCCGGCCGTGTCCGACGTCGCGCCCGAGCCGATCCCCGGTCCTCCGCCGGCGTGACCTCGCCGGCCGCGCCGCGGCCGGGAGTCGTCCGCCCGGCCATCGACGGCCTCGTCCCGTACGAGCCCGGCAAGCCCGTCGAGACCGTCCAACGCGAGCTCGGTCTCGAGCGCGTCGTCAAGCTCGCCTCCAACGAGGGGCCGTTCGGGCCGTTCCCCGAAGCGATCGAGGCGATCGAGCGCGCGCTCCCGGATTCGAACCGCTATCCGGACAGCGGCTGCTACCGGCTACGCGTGGAGCTCTCCGCGCGACACGGTGTCGACTTCGGCGAGGTGATCGTCGCTGCCGGCGCCGACGCCGTGATCGGATACGTCTGCCAGGCAACGCTCGATCCAGGCGACGAGATCGTCACCCCGTGGCCGTCCTTCCCGAGCTACGTCCTCGACCCGCTCAAGGCGGGCGCGAAGACGGTGCGGGTGGCGCTCGAGGGCGGACGCGTCGACGTCGACGCGCTGCTCGGCGTCGTGACCGAGCGGACGAAGCTCGCGTTCCTCCCCACCGTCAACAACCCCACCGGGACAATGATGTCGCGCGGCGACCTGCAGCGCTTCCTCGACGCGGTCCCGGAGCACGTCCTCACGGTGGTCGACGAGGCGTACATCGAGTACGTCGACGACCCGCACTTCCCGGACGCGATCGCGGACTCGGCCATGCGGGGCCGCCGCGTGCTCGCCCTGCGCACGTACTCGAAGATCTACGGGCTCGCGAGCCTGCGGGTCGGCTACGGCGTCGGGCCTGCAGCCGTGATCACCGCCATGCGGAAGGTGCAGAGGGCGTTCGACGTGACCACGCCCGCCCAGGAGGCGGCGCTCGCGAGCCTCGACGGCGACACGGAGATCGCCCGGCGCCGCGCGGTGAACCGCGAGGCGATGGCCGCCCTCGAGGCCGTTGTCCGCGACCACGGCTTCGCCCCGATCTCACCCGCTGTCGGCAACTTCCTCTACGTCGACGTGGGCGAGGATGCCGACGCCCTCAACGAGAACCTGCTCCGTCGCGGCGTCATCGTCCGGCCGATGCGGCCGTTCGGGGCCGCAACGGCACTGCGGATCACCGCGGGCACGCCGGAGGAGATCGCCTTCCTCGCCGAGCAGCTGGCAGCGGTCTTCTCGAACACCTAACCAAGCCCTCCGGGAGCTTGGCTACCGTTCACCCCTCGGGCGCTCGGTCGCCCTGCTTCCCATGCGAACGACGCTCAAGAGAGGAGTTGGCCGCGGCGCGACGCTGAACGGCAACGGCCACGCCGCACTGCCGCCCGCGCCGCTCGGGCCGGTCACCGTCTATCGCCAGCCGCCGCCGGCCTCGCGCAGCAGGCGCTCGCTCGCGCTTGCGATCCTCGGGTGGTCGGCGCTCGTCCTCGCCGTGCTCGTCGGGGGCACCGCCGGCGGCGCGTATCTCTACCTCCACGAGACGGTCGCGGCGGTGGCTCCGCGGTCGGAGGAGGTGAAGAAGGCGCTCAAGTCCCTCGAGATCGCGTTGCCCGGCGAGCCCGCGACCGCGCTCGTGCTCGGGTACGACCACCGCGCCGACGAGGGGAAGAACACGCCGTCGCGCTCGGACACGCTGATGCTGGTGCGTGCCGATCCCGGCGAGAAGACGATCTCGCTGCTCTCGTTCCCCCGCGACCTCAACGTCCCGATCGACTGCCCGGGCCACACGCCGTTCACCGCGAAGATCAACGCGGCCTACGCGACGTGCGGCGCAGTGGGCTCGCTGCGGACCGTCCGTGACCTGACCGGCCTGCCGATCAACTACATCATCACCGTCAACTTCCGCGGGTTCCGCCAGCTCGTGGACAAGCTCGGCGGGGTCTGGATGGACATCGACCGCCGCTACTACAACGACCACGGCGGCCCGACCGGGTACGCGAAGATCAACCTCCAGCCCGGCTACCAGCGCCTGAACGGGACGAAGGCGCTCGACTTCGTCCGCTTCCGGCACACGGACTCGGACATCTACCGCACCGCGCGCCAGCAGTTGTTCGTGCGCTCGTTCAAGGACCAGATCGAGCACGCCGTCTCGCTCGCGAAGCTGCCCAAGGTGATCAAAGTGATCACGTCCAACGTCGAGGTCGGGCAGGGCGGGGGGAAGGACGTCAGTGCGAAGACCGTGCTGCGCTACGCGGCGCTCGCGTACTCGCTTGCCGCCGGGACACGTGTTCCAGTCGCGCATCGACGGGCTCGAGGGGTTCGCCGACCTGACGACCGCGCCGGAGAACATCCAGCGGGCGGTGCGCGAGTTCCGCGACCCCGACGTCAGCTCGCCGGAGAAGGCAACGGCGGTCGCGCTCGGAGAGAAGGTGAAGGAGAAGACGCCGCGCCCGAGGGAGACGAGCGTGCTCGTCCTGAACGGGAACGGCGTCGAGGGCGCCGCTTCGAGCGCCAGCTACATCCTCTCGCAGCGCGGCTACCGGACGATCCGAGCCGGCGAACGGCCGCCGCGCGGACGCGCCGAGCTACGACTACTTCCGCACACAGGTCTACTTCGACCCGAAGCGTGAAGGGCGCCAAGCCGGCCGCCAAGAAGCTCGCGGCGCTCTTCGGCTCGGCGGACGTCCTGAAGCTCGTCCCGAAGATCCGTGCGCTCTCGAACGGCTCGATGCTCGTCGTGGTGCTCGGCCAGACCTTCCACGGGCGGCTCGCGTCGGCGCCGGTCGACCAGACGCCGCGAGCGCCAGCCGGCGAACGTCGTCTCGGGCGCGAGCGCCGCCGTCGACCTGCTGCGCCGCTACCGGCGCCAGATCGACTTCCCGCTGATGGTGCCGACAAGGATCGAGCGCTCGTCCTGGATCGACTCGGAGATGCCGATCCGCGTGTACAAGATCGACCCGGACAAGGAGCACTCGGCGGTGCGGCTGACGTACCGGGTGGGCGACAACCAGTACTGGGGCGTCCAGATGACCGACTGGGAGGACGCGCCCGTGCTTGCCGGCCGCAACTTCGTCCGCAAGATCGGCGGCCGCCGCTACGAGCTGTACTACAACGGGCCCGAACCTGCACATGGTCGTGCTCCGCACCGACGGCGCGACGTACTGGGTCGTCAACACGCTGCTCGACAGCCTCTCGAACGAGACGATGATCGCGATCGCGAAGGGCCTGAGGCCGCTCGCCAAGGTCGCGAAGTCGTAGTCGGCGGCGAGCGACTATCCTGCCGCGCGACATGGCGGACCAGGGGAAGCGCATCGCCGTCTTCGGCGCGGGGTACGTCGGGCTCGTCACCGGCGCGTGCTTCGCCGAGCTCGGGCACCGCGTCACCGTGCGTGACGTGATCCCGGAGCGGATCGAGGCGCTCCGCCGGGGCGAGGTGCCGATCTACGAGCCGGGGCTCGACGAGCTGCTCGAGCGCAACCGGGAGCGGCTCTCGTTCACGCTCGACGTGACGGAGGCGATCGACGGCGCCGAGTTCGTCTACGTCGCCGTGGGCACGCCGCCGACGTTCTCGGGTGACGCCGACCTCTCGGCCGTCTGGACGGTGATCGACGAGCTGCCCGCGGTCGACCGCAGGATCGTCGTCGCGATGAAGTCGACCGTCCCCGTCGGCACGGGGCAGAAGGTGCGGCACCGCCTCGCCCAGCGCGGGCTCGGGCACGTCGGCTACGTCTCGAACCCCGAGTTCACGGCCGAGGGGACGGCCGTCAGGGACTTCCTGGAGCCGGACCGCATCGTCGTCGGCTCGTTCGACGACGCCGCCGGCGACGCCGTCGAGGCGCTCCACCGCGGGATCGAGGCGCCGGTCGTGCGCTCCGACGTCGCCTCGGCCGAGATGATCAAGCTCGCCGCGAACGCAGCCCTGATGACGCGGATCTCGTTCATCAACGAGATCGCGAACGTGTGCGAGGCCACGGGCGCCGACGTCGTCAAGGTCGCCGAGGGCATCGGCCACGACCGGCGCATCGGCAAGAGCTTCCTCCGCGCCGGCGTCGGCTTCGGCGGCTCGTGCTTCCCCAAGGACTCGCTCGCGCTGAAGCAGCTCGCCGCGAACTCCGGCTACCACTTCCAGGTGCTGAACGCCGTGATCGAGGTGAACGAGCTCCAGAAGCGGCGCGTGGTCGGGAAGCTCTCCGAGCTGCTCGGCTCGCTGCGCGGCAAGCGCGTCGCGCTGCTCGGGCTCGCATTCAAGCCGAACACCGACGACACGCGCGAGGCACCGGCGTTCGTCCTCGCCGGCCGGCTGCTGGCAGAGGGTGCCGACGTCGTCGCCTGGGACCCGGTCGCCCACGCGGACGGCCTGTACGGCGTCGACCAGGTCGAGACCGTCGAGGAGGCGGTGCGCGGAGCCGACGCCGTCGTGCTCGTGACCGAATGGCCGCAGCTCGCGGACGTCGACTGGGCGTCCGTCGCCACGACGATGCGTCCCGACCCGGTGTTCGTCGACGGGCGCAACATGCTCGACCCGAACGCGATGCGCGCGGCCGGCTTCACCTACGACGCGATCGGCCGTTCCGTCCCGAGCGACGAGTCGCGTTGATGGAGGCGATCGTCCTCGCCGGCGGCAAGGCCGAGCGGCTCGGGGATGCGGCAGGTGGGCTGCCGAAGTCCCTCGTCCCGGTCGGCGGGCGCCCGCTCCTCGCGTGGCAGATCGGCGAGGCTCGCCCACGCGGGCGTCGACCGCGTGATCGTCAGCTGCCTCGGTGGGCAGGAGGACGCGTTCCTCGAGCAGCTCGGCGACACCGGAGTGGAGCTCGCCTGCGCCGGCGAGCCCGAGCGGCTCGGGCGTGGCGGCGGGATCCGCTACGCCGCCGGGTTCCGCGAGGAGCCGGGCGACGTGCTGGCGATGAACGGCGACGAGCTCGTCGACGTCGACTTCGGCGCGCTGCTCGAGCGGCACCGCGCGACCGGTGCTGCGGCGACGGTGACGGTCGCGCAGCCGCCGTCGCAGTTCGGGCAGGTGGAGGTCACCGACGACGACGTCGTCACCGGCTTCCACGAGGTCTCGCGGGTGCCGTACTGGGTCAACTGCGGGATCTACGTGCTCTCCGAGGAGGCTCTCGCGCGCTTCCCCGAGAAGGGCGACCACGAGACGACCGCGTTCCCCGAGCTCGCCGCCGAGGGGAGGCTCCGCGCGTACCGCCACACCGGGCTCTGGCTGACCGTGAACACGCCGAAGGAGCTCCGCCGCGCCGACGAGTACGTGACGGCGCACCAGGAGTGGCTCTCGTGACGAGCCGGTATGCGGTCGAGCCGCGCAGGGTCGAGAAGCCGTGGGGCTGGGAGCTCGTCTGGGCGGAGACCGACGCATACGTCGGCAAGCTCCTCTTCGTCCGCGCCGGCCAGTCGCTGAGCCTCCAGTACCACGACGTGAAGGACGAGTCCTGGCTGGTACAGACGGGGCGCGCCTCGCTCGAGCTCGGCGCGCTCGGGGGCGTGCTCGAGACGATCGAGATCGGCCCCGACGACGCGTTCCGCTACCCGCCCGGCACGGTGCACCGCGTGACCGCGATCGACGACACGCTGATCGTCGAGGTCTCGACACCGCACCTCGACGACGTCGTGCGGCTCGAGGACCGCTACGGCCGCGAGGGGACGTCCGCGCCCTGACCGTCCGCCGGTGCGACGCACCGCCCTCGACCAGGACAGTGCTACGGGTCGTCTCGTGACATTGACATGATCGTGGTAAGGTTTCGCCGCGTTGCAGACCTTCACCGTCAGCCAGGCGGCCGAGCGAACCGGCTGGTCGCCGCGGATGCTCCGCTACCTCGAGTCCACCGGGCTCGTGATCCCCGAGCGCAGCGCGTCCGGGTACCGGCGCTACGGTGACCACGACCTCGAGCTCCTGCGCGGGCTCGCCGAGCTCAGGCGTCGGTTCGACGTCGAGCTCGACGACGTCGCCTTCGTCGTCCGGCAACGGCGCGAGCCGGAGCTGCGGGCCGCGGTGGAGCGCTGGCTCGCCGGCGCCACCGTCCCCGCCGAGGGGGCGAGCGAGGCCGACTGGATCGCATGGGAGCAGCGCAAGCACGAGCAGCTTCTCGTAGCCTAGAAAGACAACAGAGAGAGGACCAATGGCCACGACCATCAAGCACGACGTCAGGGACATCGCGCTCGCGCCGGAGGGCGTGCGCCGGATCGCGTGGGCCGACCGGCAGATGCCGGTGCTCGAGGCGATCCGGGAGCGCTTCGAGCGCGAGCAGCCGCTTGCGGGCTATCGCGTGTCCGCGTGCCTGCACGTCACGACGGAGACGGCGAACCTCATGCGCACGCTGAAGGCAGGCGGCGCGGACGTCGTCCTCTGCGCCTCGAACCCGCTGTCGACCCAGGACGACGTCGCCGCCGCGCTCGTCTCCGAGTTCGGGATCGGCACCTTCGCGATCAAGGGCGAGGACCACGACACGTACTACTCCCATCTCGAGGCGGCGATCGACCACCGTCCGCACGTGACGATGGACGACGGCGCCGACGTGATCGGCATCCTCCACTCGGCCCGGCGCGAGCAGCTCGGCGACGTGATCGCCGGCACGGAGGAGACGACGACCGGCGTCATCCGGCTCCGCGCGCTCGAGCGCGACGGCAAGCTCGGCTTCCCCGTGATCGCCGTCAACGAGGCGAAGACGAAGCACCTCTTCGACAACCGCTACGGGACGGGTCAGTCCACGATCGACGGGATCATCCGGGCCACGAACGTCCTGCTCGCCGGGCGCACGTTCGTCGTCGCCGGCTACGGCTGGTGCGGCCGCGGCGTCGCGATGCGGGCGAAGGGGCTCGGCGCCCACGTCGTCGTCACCGAGGTCGACGCGATGAAGGCGCTCGAGGCCGTGATGGACGGCTTCCAGGTGATGTCGATGGCGAAGGCCGCCGAGGTGGGCGACATCTTCGTCACCGCGACGGGCGACAAGCACGTCATCGCCCGCCACCACATCGAACGGCTCAAGGACGGCGCCATCCTCGCCAACACCGGGCACTTCAACGTCGAGATCGACATCCCGGCCCTCCGCTCGCTCGCGACGGAGACGCGGGAGGCGCGTGCGTTCGTCGAGGAGTTCACGCTCGGCGACGGGCGCAAGGTGTACCTCCTCGCCGAGGGGCGACTCGTCAACCTGGCGGCGGCCGAGGGCCATCCGGCCCAGGTGATGGACATGTCGTTCGCGAACCAGGCGTTCGCAGCCGAGTTCGTGATCGCGAACGCGGCCTCCCTGGAGCGGAAGGTCTACGACGTCCCCAAGGAGATCGACGACGAGATCGCGCGCCTCAAGCTCGCGACGATGGGCGTCACGATCGACGAGCTCAGCGAGGAGCAGGCAACGTACCTCGCAAGCTGGGACGAGGGCACGTAGGCGGAGCGAGACGCCGAGGCCCGGGCGTTGCCCGTCGGGTGTCCGGCCTCGAGTCGGACACCGGAATGCGATGCGGCTCGTCTAGGCTCGCCTCGACGCATGCCCGAGCTCGAACCGCACCGGATCGTCCGGCTCGAGGACGATGCCGTCGTCGTCCTCGACCAGCGGCGGCTCCCTGAGGCGGAGGTCGAGCTGCGCTGCGGCTCGGCGCACGAGGTCGCGGAGGCGATCCGGGTGCTCGCGGTCCGCGGAGCGCCCGCGATCGGGGTCGCCGCCGCGTACGGGATGGCGCTCGCGGCCGCGCGGGGGGAGGACCTCGACCGCGCGTTCGCGACGCTCGCGTCGTCGCGGCCGACCGCGGTCAATCTGCGCTGGGCGCTCGAGGCGATGCGCGACGACCCGACGCGGGAGCGCGCCGAGCGGATCCACGCCGACGAGGTCGAGCGCTGCCGCCGGATGGGCGAGCACGCCGTGGCGCTCTTCCCGGCGGGCGCGCGCGTGCTGACGCACTGCAACGCGGGTGGGCTCGCAACCGGCGGCTACGGCTCCGCCGTCGGCGCGATCCGCGCCGCGCGACGAGGCGGGCCTCGTCGAGCACGTCTGGGTGGACGAGACGCGACCGCTGCTCCAGGGCGCCCGGCTCACCGCCTGGGAGCTCGAGCAGCTCGGGATCCCGCACGCGGTGATCGTCGACGGTGCGGCGGCAGTCGCTGATGGCGCGCGGCGAGGTCGATCTCGTCGTCACCGGTGCCGACCGGATCGCCGCGAACGGCGACACGGCGAACAAGATCGGCACGTACGCGCTCGCCGTGCTCGCACGCCACCACTCGCTGCCGCTCGTCGTCGTCGCGCCGACCTCGACGCTCGACCCCTCGGCCGCCACGGGCGCGGATATCCCGATCGAGGAGCGCGACCCGGCCGAGGTGACGCCGCGCTTCGCCGCCCGCAACCCCGCCTTCGACGTCACCCCCGGCGAGCTCGTCGCAGCGATCGTGACCGAGCGAGGGGTGCACCGCGCGCCGTACGTCGGGACGCTCCCGCGCGAGACCGCGGCCGCGCGATGATCCTCGACGAGGTCGACGCGGCGACGCGTGCGGTGCTGGAGCGCTTCGGGCTCGACACCGGAGGTGTTCGAAGAGCTACGTGCCCGCGTCGCCTCCGGTGAGCTCTCGCCGTCGTCGAATGTCGTGCACGGGACGGTCGAGCCGCCTCGTGCCGGCGACGTGGCGGTCCTTCCGCAGGCCGGCTCGGCCGGCTGGGCGGAGGCCCGGTCGGCGGGCCTCGCGGCCCTCGCCAACGGCCGCGTCGCCCAGGTCGTGCTCGCGGGTGGGATGGCGACGCGCTTCGGCGGGGTCGTCAAGGGCGCCGTCGATGCGGTCGACGGGCGCAGCTTTCTGTCGTGGAAGCTCGGCGAGACGGCACGACTCGCCTCGGAGCTCGGCGCGGAGATTCCCGTCGCGCTGATGACGAGCTTCCAGACCGAGGACGAGACGCGGGCACACGTCGCCGCGCTCGGCCTGCCCGAGCCGCTCTGGTTCTCGCAGTTCGCCTCGCTCCGGCTGACCGAGGCGGGAGATCTCTTTCTCGAAGGCGGCCGACCGTCGCTCTATGCACCGGGCCACGGAGACCTGCTCGAGGCGATCCGCCGCTCCGGGACGCTCGCCGCCCTGCGCCGGCGAGGCGTCGAGCACGTCGCCGTCTCGAACGTCGACAACCTCGGCGCCCGGCTCGATCCCGTCGTGCTCGGCGCCCACCTGCTCGCGGGCCGGCCGATGACCTCCGAGGTCGCGCGCAAGGACGGCGACATGGGCGGCGCGCCCGCCCGGGTCGACGGTCGGCTGGGGCTGCTCGAGGGGCCGCAGTTCCCACCCGACTTCGACCAGGAGCGGATCCGCGTCTTCAACACGAACACGGCGATCCTCGCCCTCGACGCGCTCGACCGCGACTTCGACCTGACGTGGCTCTACGTCCGCAAGTCCGTCGGCGGCCGGACGGCCGTCCAGCTCGAGCGTCTCTACCACCACGTCTCGTGGGAGCTCGAGGCGACCTTGCTCGAGGTGCCGCGGAGCGGGCCGCGCGGGCGGTTCTTCCCGATCAAGGAGCCCGAGGACCTCGACCGCTCGCAACCGGCGCTCCGCGAGATGCTCGCCGCCTCGGTGCTCGAATAGAGGCTCGATTTCGGAACGAGATCGGCGCAGAGGTGTCACACCTTGCCGCCTAGCGTCGTGGCATGGGCCTGCTCGGCGTGCTCCTCCCGACGCGCTGCGCGGGCTGCGGCGTGCCGGGCAGGCCGCTCTGTGAGCGCTGCGCCGCGGCGCTCGTCCGCATCGGCCCGCCGGTGTGCGAGCGGTGCGGCTGCCCGGGTGCCTGGCCGGTACGACGCTGCGTCGAGTGCGCGGGGCGGCGACTCGGGTTCGAGCGAGCGCGTGCCGCGATCGTGTACGACGCCCGGGCCCGGCCACTCGTGTCCGCCTGGAAGGAGCGGGGTCGGCGCGACCTCGTCGCGCCGTTCGCAGCCCTCGTCGAGGAGGTGGTCGCCCGCCCCCAGGCGGATGTCGTCACGTTCGTCCCCGGTGATCGGGAGCGGGGGCGCGAACGTGGTCACCTTCCCGCGGCCCGGCTGGCAAGTGCGCTCGCCGGCGCCTGGCGGTTGCCAACCGCGCGGCTGCTCGTGCGGGATCGCCCGTCGCGGCGGCAGGCGGGCCTGTCCCGCGCGGCCCGGCGCGCGAACGTGCGGGAGCTGTTCGTCGCCCCACGCGAGGTCCGCGGCACCGTCGTGCTCGTCGACGACGTCTACACGACGGGAGCGACCGCCGCGGCGTGCGCGGCTGCCCTACGGCGGGCCGGAGCGCGGTCGGTCGAGGTCGTGTGCCTGGCGCGAGCCGTGCGCTAGCGTTCCCGGCACATAGAGAGACGAGGAGGAGGCGCCATGCGACTGCAGGTCACCGTACGGCGTGGGTCAGTGAACGACGATGTCCGGAGCTACGTGGAGTCCAAGTTCGCCAAGCTCGGCAAGCGCCTCCACGAATCGACGCTCGTCGACGTCGTGCTCGATCGGGAGCGCAACCCCCGGATCGCCGACGACCACGTCGTCGAGGCGGAGCTCCACGTCAAGGGCCCGAATCTCCACGGCCGCGAGGCAGCGACGACCTACGAGGCGGCGACCGACCGGCTCGTCGACAGGTTGGAGCGGCTGATCGAGCGCGAGCGCGACAAGAAGGTGCAGGAGCCTCGGCGCCGTGCTCAGGGCGCCGCGCCGGCCGAGCCGGTTCCGGTCGAGGAGATCGAGCAGGCTCTGCGCACCGGCGACTGAGGTGCGCCTGCCGCACGATCCCGGGCCGCATTGGGGCGAGGTCGGGATCCACGGGCTCCACCGTCAGCGGGAATGGGACGCGGTGGCGACGGTGGACGCTGCCGACCTGTCCGGCGACGAGATCCGGTTCGTCGTCCTCGAGTCGGGCGAGGTCCTGGCGCAGGAGGGCGAACCGGATGCGCGGCTCAGGTCGTCGATCGCGCTTGCGCCGCCGTTTCGGGCCCAGGCGGTCCGGCGAGGCGCCGGCATCTGGGTCGTTGCGGCCGCGCGGATCAGGACGATCGTGCTCTCCGACGATCCGGGCGGTGACGCGGTGGAGCTCGCCTGGGACGGTCGGGAACGAACCGTGAGGATCGACGGCGCTCCGAGGCTCGCAGGCATTCCCGAGCTCGAGCGACTCGGCGCCGAGCGTCACGCGGCGTACGTCGTGACGGCGTCCCGTCTCAGCGGCGCGACGTGGGAGGTCTTCGTCGCGCCGCTATGAGAGCGGGCCGGAGCGCCAGCTCACGCCCGCCCCGCGCGCCCACGCCGAGCCGGCGCTGTCCGTCGAGAAGTGGAGAGGCTGCCACGGCTTCAGGACGACGACCTGCAGCAGCGTGTCGGCGCCTGTGGCGACGACGCGCGCGCGTACCTGGCTCCCCTGGCGGTAGACGACCGTGCCCTGGCGATAGTCGAGCATCGCGGTGCCGGGCGGCAGCGTCACCGCGCTCGACCCCACCGTCACCGTGCGCCCCACCTGGACGACGGGGCCGGGCAGCGCCAGCGCGAGCGCCGTGACCGGGCCCGGCTCGGCCCGGTCGGTGGCGAGCACCTGGCCCGTGCGCGAGAGCGTCACGAGCCGCCCGTCGGCGAGCGACGCGGCGACGCGCGCCTGCCCCTGCCCGACACCCGTCGGCGAGCAGCCGCACCGGGCTGCCGAGATCGGTGCGGAAGCTCCGCGCGCCGCTGTCCGCGACGAGGGTGACCGTCCCGCCGACCGCGTACGCGACGCCGTCCCGCATGCCGTTCCCGAGCACGATCGCCGGCGGCCCGTCCGTATCGGACGAGGCGAATGCCAGGCGGCGCGGCGTGCGGCGTGTCGGTGTGGCGGTCCACAGCTGGTAGTCCGTGATGTTCCCGCCGATGTGGGTGAGCCAGAAGACCCGGTGTCCGGCCGCTGCGACGGAGGAGATCCCGTAGCCGCCGCTCGGGTTCTCGGCGCAGCCGACGATCGTGCCCGCGCCGAACGTCCACAGACCGCGGGTTGCGGTGTCCCAGAGCCTCACCGTGCCGCAGCTCGACCTGGTCCGGCCGACCGCGAACGCGACGGAGCGGCCGGTCACGGAGAGCGCCGTGACGGGCGCCGCATTCGTCACGGTCCTGCCCGGCGTGAGCAGCGCCGCGGCAGTCCCGGCGAGCGCGAGCGCGCCGAGTGTCGCGAGGGCGAGGGCGAGCCTCTTCACGACGCGCATCATGCGCGCGCCACCGTGAAGGCCGCATGATGAGTCCGTACGGAAACGTCGGCGGAGGAGTGGCACGCCGCGAACCCGGTACCCTCTGTCCATGTCCACCACGGGCTTCGGACGGTTCGAGAAGGTCCTCCGCATCGGTGAGGGCAGGCGCCTCAAGCGCCTGGCGGAGCAGGCCGCGTACATCACCTCGCTCGAGCCCGACTTCGTCGGGCTCTCCGACGCCGAGCTGCTCGCCAAGACCGCGGAGTTCCGGCAGCGGATCGAGAACGGCGAGGCGCTCGACGACGTGCTCTACGAGGCGTTCGCCGCCGTGCGTGAGGCGCGCAAGCGGGAATCGGGGCAGCGGCTCTTCGACGTCCAGCTGATGGGCGGCATCGTCCTGCACGAGGGCGACATCGCCGAGATGAAGACGGGTGAGGGCAAGACGTTCGTCGCGAGCGCGCCGCTCTACCTGAACGCGCTCGCGGGGACACAACGTCCACCTCGTGACGGTCAACGACTATCTCGCCAAGCGCGACGCCGAGTGGAACAAGCCCGTCTACGACCGGCTGGGCGTCTCGGTCGCGTCGATCGAGAACATGATGCCGTTCGCGGGCCGCAGAGACGCCTACGCGGCGGACATCACGTACGGGACGAACTCCGAGTTCGGCTTCGACTACCTCCGCGACAACATGGCCGTCGCGCTCGAGGGAACGGTGCAGCGCGGGCATACCTTCGCGATCGTCGACGAGGTCGACTCGATCCTGATCGACGAGGCGCGCACCCCGCTCATCATCTCGGGCGAGCCCGAGACGGCGGCGAAGACGTACTACGACTTCGCGCGCGTCGTCCGAGAGCTCGAGGGGGCCCCGCTCACGCGGAAGGTGATGAAGGGCGAGGACGAGACGGAGCTCTCCGGCGCCGACTTCCTCTACGACGAGAAGTTCAAGACCGTCTCACCGGCACAGACCGCGCTCGACAAGGTGGAGCGCGCGCTCGGGATCGACAACCTCTACGACCCGCGCAACGTCCAGCTCGTCAACCACCTGACGCAGGCGCTGAAGGCCGAGTCGCTCTACAAGCGCGACGTCGACTACGTCGTCTCAGGACGGCGAGGTGAAGATCGTCGACGAGTTCACCGGCCGCATCATGGAGGGCCGGCGCTGGAGCGAGGGCCTCCACCAGGCGATCGAGGCGAAGGAGGGCGTCGCGATCCGCGAGGAGAACGTCACGCTCGCGACGATCACGCTCCAGAACTACTTCCGCCTCTACGAGAAGCTCGCCGGCATGACCGGGACGGCGAAGACGGAGGAGAAGGAGTTCGTCGAGATCTACAACCTGCACGTCGTCGAGATCCCCACGAACGTCGCCGTCGCGCGCGCCGACGAGAACGACTTCATCTTCAAGACGAAGGAGGCGAAGTGGGGCGCGGTGCTCGAGGACATCGTCGAGCGCCACGAGAAGCGGCAGCCGGTGCTCGTCGGCACGATCGCGGTCGAGACGTCCGAGTACCTCTCCGAGCTGCTCACGCGGCGCGGGATCCCGCACAACGTCCTGAACGCGAAGGAGCACGAGCGCGAGGGCGAGATCATCAAGGACGCCGGCCAGCCGGGCGCGGTCACGATCGCGACGAACATGGCCGGCCGCGGCGTCGACATCAAGCTCGGCGAGGGCGTGCTCGACGTCGGCGGGCTCTACGTGCTCGGCACCGAGCGCCACGAGTCGCGCCGCATCGACAACCAGCTCCGCGGCCGCTCGGGCCGCCAGGGCGACCCGGGCGAGACGCGCTTCTACCTCTCCGGCCCAGGACGATCTCGTGCGCCTGTTCGCCGGCGACCGGATCCACGGGATCATGGAGCGCTTCAAGATCCCGGACGACCAGCCGATGGAGGCGTCGATCCTCTCGCGCCAGATCGAGAACGCGCAGAAGAAGGTCGAGGAGCAGAACTTCGTCTCGCGCAAGAACGTCCTCAAGTACGACGACGTGATGAACACGCAGCGCATGGTCATCTACGAGCAGCGCCGCCGCGTGCTCGAGGGCGACGACCTCTCCGACGAGATCCGCGGTCTGGATCGAGGAGGTCGTCGCGGCGAACGTCGCCCAGTTCACCGACGCCGAGACCACCGAGGAGTGGGACCTCGCCGGGCTCGTCGCGCAGATGCACGCGCTCTACGGCACCGACATCACGGTCGACGAGCTCCGCGAGGAGATCGACGTCGACAGCCGCGATGCCCTCGTCGACGAGTTCGTCGGGGACGCGCTCGACACGTACGCAGAGCGGGAGGAGTCGTTCGGCGCCCGAGCTGATGCGCGAGATCGAGCGGTACGTGATCCTCCAGATCGTCGACACGCGCTGGCGCGAGCACCTCGAGTCGATGGACTACCTCCGCGAGGGCGTCCATCTCCGCGCGATGGCGCAGAAGGACCCGCTCGTCGAGTACCGCGGCGAGGGGCATGCGATGTTCGAGGAGCTCGGCCGCGCGATCCGCGAGGAGGTCGTCCTGACGCTCTTCCACGTCGAGGTGCAGCGCGACGAGGCCGAGCAGCAGCTGCAGCCCGTCGCCGCGCCGCAGGCGCTCGCGTACGAGCACGAGCAGCTCCAGGGCGCCGACGCGATCGCTGCCGCGGGCGGGGGCGTGGCCACCGCGCTCGCGGCTCCGCCCGAGACGACCCCGATGGGGACGCCGAAGCCGATCGTCAACGAGCATCGCGACATCGGCCGCAACGACCCGTGCTGGTGCGGCTCGCGGCAAGAAGTTCAAGCGCTGCCACGGCGCCTAGCGGCGCGCTCCGAGGCTCGCCGAGCGTCTCCGTGCGCCCGGGAGGCGACGGCTCCGCCCGTGCCCGTCGGTCGACGATCGGTGCGATCGCGGCCAGGAGGTCGAGAGCACGAGCAACGGCATCGCGAGGCACGAAGTCGGCACAGTGTCGGCGCAGACGCGTGACGACCCTTCGATACCGTGATTCCAGGGGGGCCGCTGCCTGGCGGCGCGCGTGGCCGGGCGCAGGGAAGCGCGAGCAGGCAGCGGGCAGGCGTCGACGGGCAGGGCCGGGCCGTCCGCGTGCGTCGGTTGGGGGACGAGCCGGTACGATCGCTCGCATGGCAGTCACCGACGACAGACCCGTCGCCGACCAGCTCGCGGAGCTCGGGGCCCAGCTCGCCTGGGTCCGTGACTACCTTTGACCCCGACGCGCTGACGCCGCCGGCTCGTCGAGCTCGAGCAGACGATGGGCGCGCCCGGGTTCTGGGACGACCAGGCAGCGGCCGCGCGGATCTCGACGGAGCACGCGCGGGTGACGCGGAAGCTCGACCGCTACGAGCGGCCTCCGCAGGGAGGTCGCCGATGCCGTCGAGCTGCTCGAGCTGGACCCGACGCTCGAGGCGGAGGTCGCCGAGCAGGTCGCACCGGTCCGCGACGAGCTCGCGCGGCTCCAGGAGGAGGCGCTCTTCAACGGCGAGTACGACGCGGGCGACGCGGTCGTGACGATCACGGCGGGGACCGGCGGCACCGACGCGCAGGACTGGGCCGAGATGCTGCTGCGCATGTACCTGCGCTGGACGGCCGACCGCGGCTTCCAGACGGAGCTCGTCGAGGCGAGCCCGGGCGAGGAGGCCGGGCTCAAGTCGGCGACGCTGACGGTGCGCGGCGAGAACGCGTACGGGCTGTTCAAGGCCGAGCGAGGCGTCCATCGGCTCGTCCGCCTCTCGCCGTTCGACTCGGCGCATCGGCGGCACACGGCCTTCGCCCAGGTCGTCGTCGCGCCGCTGCTCCCGGACAGCGAGGAGGTCGAGATCGACGAGGGCGATCTGCGCATCGACACCTACCGCGCGAGCGGCGCCGGCGGCCAGCACGTGAACAAGACCGACTCGGCGGTGCGGATCACCCACCTGCCGACGGGAATCGTCGTCCAGTGCCAGAACGAGCGCTCGCAGGCCTCGAACAAGCAGACCGCGATGCGCATCCTCCGCTCGCGCCTCGCCGAGCTCGCGGAGGAGGAGCGCGAGGCGGAGCTCGCGAAGGAGCGGGGCGGCAAGGTCGACGTCGGCTTCGGCAGCCAGATCCGCTCCTACGTGCTCCATCCCGTACCAGATGGTCAAGGACCACCGCACGGACTTCGAGGTCGGGAACGCGCAGGGGGTGCTCGACGGCGCTCTCGACGGCTTCGTCCAGGCGTACCTGCTCGCCCGGGCCGCCGGCAAGGCGTACTCGCAGCGGAGTCCGCGCACCGTGGCAAGAGGGCACTGCGGCGCGAAGCGGACGCCTTCAGGGATGTGCCCCCGCCGCAGGCGGGGGATCGAGCGGCGGGAATCCGCTCGCGGATTCCCGCTTCGCGGGTCGAGACAGACAGGACTCGGCTACAATCGGGCGAACCATGAACCGGAGCGACCTCGGGAGGGAGGTCGCCGTCGAACGCTCTCGCACCGGTCATGGACGATCTCCTCACATCACCTGCCGACTCACCTGCCGCGCTCCTCGACGGCCCTGCGGTCGCGCCGAGCAACGGTGCGGGCGCCGCCGCGGCGGCGATGATCGTCTTCGAGGACGTCCGCAAGGTCTACGAGCCGGACGTCGTCGCGCTCCAGCGGGCGTCGTTCGTGATCGAGAAGGGCGAGTTCGTCTTCGTCGTCGGCCCGTCCGGGCTCGGGGAAGTCGACGATCATCCGGCTCCTCCTCAAGGAGCTCGAGCCGACGAGCGGGCGGATCATCGTCGGCGGCCGCGACCTGACGCGGCTCAAGCGCTCCAAGGTGCCGCTCCTGCGCCGCAACGTCGGCTGCGTCTTCCAGGACTTCAAGCTGCTCCGCGACCGGTCGGCGTTCGAGAACGTCGCCTACGCGCTCCGCGTCCAGGGCGAGTCGTCGACCGCGATCCGGCGCAAGGTGCCCGAGGTGCTGGCGCTCGTCGGGCTCGCGCACAAGGCGGCTCGCGCCCCGACGAGCTCTCGGGCGGCGAGCAGCAGCGCGTCTCGATCGCGCGCGCCGTCGTCAACCACCCGCCGCTGCTGATCTGCGACGAGCCGACGGGCAACCTCGACCCCGACACGTCGGTCGGGATCATGCAGCTCCTCCACCGCATCAACACGGCCGGGCACGACGATCCTGATGGTCACCCACGACCGCGAGATGGTCGACAAGATGCGCAAGCGCGTGATCGCGCTCGACAGCGGCAAGGTCGTCCGCGACGAGCGCCGCGGCGGATACGAGACCGAGTGATGCCGCTTCAAGCTCGTCGTCTCCGAGGCATTCCGCTCGATCGGGTCGAACATCTCGACGTCGTTCGCGGCGACGATGACCGTGCTGATCGGGATGTTCCTGCTCGGGCTCCTGATCGCGCTCGGCTCGTGGGTCGTCTCGTGGTCCGACCACGTCAAGGACCAGCTCCAGGTGAAGGTCTTCTTCGTCGAGGAGGTGAAGCCGAAGCAGATCAACGCCGTCGGCGCGTATCTCCGCACGATCCAGACCGACGGGAAGATCAAGGACTACCAGTTCGTCTCGCGCGCCGAAGCGCTCCATCGGATGCAGCGGAAGTACCCGGAGCTGACCGCGAACCTGCCGTCGAACCCGCTGCCCGACTCGTACGAGGTCACGCCGAAGCATGCCGAGGAGGTCAAGCAGATCTCGGCAGCAATCCGTGCACAGAGGTTCCCCGGCGTCGAGCGCGTCAAGGACGGACAGCAGACCTCGAAGCGAATCCTCCAGGTCGCCCGCGTGATCGAGGTCGTCTTCCTCGTCGCCGTCGTCGTCCTGCTCGCGGCCTCGGTGCTGCTCATCGCCAACACGATCCGGCTCTCGATCTTCTCCCGCCGACGCGAGATCGAGGTGATGAAGCTCGTCGGGGCCACCAACTGGTTCGTGCGCGGGCCCTTCATGGTGGAAGGGCTGCTCTGCGGTCTCGTCGGCTCGTTCGCCGCGGTCGTGCTGCTCCTGATCGGCAAGGAGGCGGCGCTGCCCTCGATCCTCGGGCACATCGACTCCTCCTCCGACGTGAAGGCGCTCGGCTTCACGCTCACCGCGCTCATCCTGCTCGGCGTCGGCCTGGTCGTCGGCGCCCTCGGCTCCGGGCTGACCCTGCGCCGCTACCTCAAGGTCTGAGCCCCGGCGCGCGACGCCGAGGCTACCGTTGCGCGATGCCGCGCAGCCGCCGCTCCCGCCCGCCGCGACGACCCTCGCGGGCCACCCGCCACGCCCGCGCCACGGGCGCCTACAAGCGCGCGGCGGTGAAGCGCGCCGAGGGCCGGATCGAGATCAGGCTGCCCGAGCGGCGGAGGCCCCCCGAGACCGTCGTCGCGCACCTCGGCCCGACCAACTCGGGCAAGACACACGACGCGCTCGCGTTTCTCGCCGAGCGCGGTCGCGGCGTCTACGCCGGGCCGCTGCGGATGCTCGCCCAGGAGGCGCACCGCCGGCTGGCCGCGCAGCTCGGAGCCGAGAAGGTCGGCCTCGTCACCGGGGAGGAGCGCGTCAACGAGCAGGCGCCCGTCCTCTGCTGCACGGTCGAGATGGCGCCCGGGGCCGGTGAGGTCCTCGTGCTCGACGAGATCCAGTGGGCCGACGACGAGGAGCGCGGAGCCGCCTGGACAGAGCTGCTCCTCGCCGGCGAGTACCGCCACGTCCGGCTGCTCGGCGCGCTCGACGCGCTCCCGCTCGTGCGTCGCGCGTTTCCCGATGCAGACCTCCGCGTCCACGAGCGGAAGCTCCCACTCGAGTTCGTCGGCGCGCGGCAGCTGCGTGCGCTGACGCCGGGGACGGTCGTCGTCGCGTTCAGCCGCAAGGCGGTGCTCGCGCTTGCAGGCGAGGTCGACCGGCTCCGGCCGGGGCGGGTCGCCGTGCTGTACGGCGCCATGCCGCTCGCCTCGCGCCGGGAGGAGATCGACCGCTTCCTCGCCGGCGCCGCCGACGTCTGCGTCGCGACCGACGTGCTCGGCCACGGCGTCAACCTCCCCTGCGAGACGCTGCTGTTCGCCGAGACCACGAAGTTCGACGGCGTCGAGCGGCGCGACCTGCTGCCCTGGGAGCTCGCCCAGATCGCCGGCCGCGCAGGCAGGTTCGGTCTGGTCGAGCGGGGGCACGTCGGCGTGCTCGTCGGCATCTCGTGGGCGAGCGCCGACCCCGGGCTCGTCGAGGCCGGGCTCGAGCCGCACGTGGAGCTGCCCGAGGGGCACCGCGGCTATCGCATCGTGGACGAGGCGCGGATCGGCCCGCGGCTGGGCGACCTCGGCGTCGACGATCCCCGCGATCTCGACGCCGCGCTCGGCGCCTGGCATCGCGTCGCGACCCGCGAGTGGGCCCACGAGAGCTGGCTCGCGGTCGAGTCGCTCCAGCCGATCCGCGGCCGGCTGGCCGTCGTGCAGCGCCACCTGCGGGAGCGCGGCCGCAGCCTCGGGCTGGAGGACACCTGGCGGCTCGCGAACGCGCCCGTCGACCCCGACGGCGCCGAGCTGCTCGGCGTCCTCGCCCTCGCCGTGGCGGGCGACCGTGACCAGCGGCACCTGCTCGGATTCCTCCTCGACACCTCGCGGCTGCGCGACGCGAGCCTCGAGGACGCGGAGGAAGCGGGACGCGTCGCCGCGATCCTCCGCTGGTTCGCGCTCCAGTACCCTGGCGTCGGGCGGCGTGACGATCGAGCGCGCCGCCGACCTGGAGCGGGCGGCGGCGGAGCGCGTCGTCAAGCGCCTCGCGGTCGAGGTACGCGACGGGACGATCGGCCGCTGCCGCTCGTGCGGCCGCAGCTGCCCACCGTGGTTCCCGCTCTGCGACCGCTGCGCCCGGGCCGGGCGGCGCTGACCGCTACCGCAACTTCAGCACCGCGGCCGTCGTGACGGCGTACGACGTGATCGCGACCGCGTTCGAGACGATCAGCGCCGCGTTTCCGAGGGCCACACCGTAGGCGAGCCACAGGACGAAGCCGCGAGGAGCACGAGCAGGAACGGGAGCGAGACGTCCGCGGACGAGCCGCGGGCGACCATGTGGCGGACCTGCAGGAGCGGCGACAGGCCCATTGCGATGCCGAACGCGGCTGCCGCGAGGCCGAGCGCGGTGGTGACGGTCACAGACAACCTCCGTGGTGGACGACGAGACCGGGCGGGACCCCGGGTCAGTCGCGGAGGTCGCCGCGCTCGCGGTCCTCGCCGTACAGGGGCAGGCGGGTGTCGAACGCGCGCACGACCACAGCCTAGTTGGTATAGACACACCGTGGACGTCGACGAGCTGCAGGGTCTCCCACCGTTCGCCGGCCTGACCGAGGTCGGGCTCCAGCGGGTCGCGATGCGCGCCGCCGAGCTCCGGGCCGCGGAGGGCCGTGTCCTCGCGCTCGAGGGCGACCCGGGAGCGGGGATGTTCGTGCTCTGCGAGGGCAACGTCGAGGTCGAGCTCCGCTCGGGAAAGCTCGAGCTCGGGCCGGGGGACTTCTTCGGGGAGCTCGCCCTGCTCGTCGACGACGGCGCGAGGGTCGCGCGCGTGCGCGCAACGTCTCCGGTCCGCTGTGTCTCGATCCCGCGCGACGACTTCCTCGCGCTGGTCGAGACCGAGCCGAGCTTCGCGCTCCACATGCTGCGCGAGCTCGCGCGCAGGCTGGCCGAGGCGCGCTCCGGCGTCTGAGCAGCAGCGGGCGCCGCCTACAATCGGCCGCGTGCCCGGGACGAAGCTCATCACCGAGAACCGCCGTGCGCGGCACGACTACCACCTCCTCGAGCGCGTCGAGGCCGGTGTCCAGCTGACCGGCACCGAGGTCAAGTCGCTCCGCGACGGCGGCGCGCAGCTCGGCCAGGCCTACGCCGAGATCCGGGAGGGCGAGGCGTGGCTGGTCGGCGCCTCGATCTCCGAGTACGCGCGGGGGAACATCGCGAACCACCGGCCCGAGCGGGACCGCAAGCTGCTCCTCCACCGCCGCGAGATCGACTCGCTCTACGGCAAGGTGCGCGAGAAGGGGCTCACGCTCGTCCCGACGCGGCTCTACTTCAAGGACGGCAAGGTAAAGGTCGAGCTGGCGCTCGCGCGTGGCAAGGAGCGCGTCGACAAGCGCCGCGATCTCGCCGAGCGCGACGCGAAGCGCCAGATGGAGCGCGCGCTCAAGTCCCGCCGCTGACCGATGCCCCGCGTCCCGCGGAGCGTCAGGGACGCCCGCGAGAACGGCGCGTGCTGCTCAGCGGTTCTCGAGGTACTTCTTGAGACCCAGGTACGGGAGGATGAACGCCGCGAGGAGCGACGCCGCCCACACGATCACGGCGGCTGCGAGCCAGGTCCCGAACCCGCTTATCGAGAGCCCGTCGGAGACGAGGTCGGTGATGATCAGTGCCGCGAGCGTCGCGATCAGCGCGACCCCTCCGAGCGCGGCGGACGCCGACTGGTTCCGGCGCAGCGTGCTCGCGAGGAACGGTGTCAGGAGCGCCACTGCGACGGTGAAGATCACCAGCGCGATGATGAACCCTGAGGCGTTGAGGTCCATCTTGTCCAGCACCGCGTTCGCGACGAGCAGGCCGACCGCATTCGCCGCGAGCAGGATCCCGGTGCGGACGAGGAGACGAATCACGGCCCGCGGGACCCTAGACGACCCCCGCGGACATATCAACGTCGTCGCGATCGGCTGCCACCGCGGCACTGGACGCGGCCGCGAGACGGCCGACACGACGCCCGACCGTCGGCATGGCTCAGCGCAGCGGGCCGCGGACCGTGACCGAGCCTGGCTCGACCACGTACCCGAACCGCTCGTTGAGCCGGCGAATCGGCTCGTTGCGCTCCTCGTTCTGCGTCTCGAGGCGCTCGTAGCCGCTCTGCTTCGCCCAGGCGATCTCCGCCGCCTTGAGCGCTCCCGCGATTCCGCGCCGACGCCACGCGCGCCGGATGCCCGTCATGTCGTGCATGGCGACCGTCGGCCGCGCACGCGAGAGCGCGAGCTTCGCGTAGCCGACCACCTCGCCGTCGGCGAGCGCGAGGAACGTCGCCTCCGGCCGGTCGCCGGCGCCCTGCATGTCCATCGAGAGCCACTCCTCGAACGGCGCCATGACCGCGTCGTCCTCGCCGGGCACGTCCGGGTACGCCTCGCGCGCGACCGCGTACATCTCCTCCTCGAGCCCCGGCCGCTCCGCCCACGAGGTGATCTCGATGCCCTCGGGCGGAGTCACCGGCGGCACCTCGATCCCGGTCAGGTCGAGCACGAGCATCGAGTTTCGGCCGACCTCCACGTACCCCCGCCGTTCCGCCCACGCAAGCGACCGGGCGTCCTCCTCCTTGACCGGACCGATGAGCTCGACGTATCCGAGCCCGCGCGCCCAGCGCGTGAGGCCCCCGAGGAGCTCCGAGCCGACGCCCCGGCCGCGTGCCTCCGTGACGACCCGCACCTCTCCGCGGCAGACGCCCTCGGGCGAGTGCCACCCGCCGACGCCGATGGCGGTGCCCACGTCGCGACCGTCCTCCGTCGCGAGCAGCCAGACCGTCTCGCGCGCCTGGCGCTTCCAGTCGAGGTAGCCCTCGACGGTGTCGGCCTCGTCGAGCGCCGCCTTCGTCGTCGCGACCCAGCGCCCGAGCTCGTCCTCGCCGATCTCTCGGAGCTCCGCCATCGCGCGCAGCGTAGTGCGCCGTCGACCGGCGGCGACGGAGTAGTAGGCTGGGCGCGAGGTTCAGTCGACGAAGGGAGGCCGTCGCGATGCGACAGGTTGCCTTGACCGTGAACGGGACGCGGCACGAGCTCGAGCTCGAGCCGCGAGAGCTGCTCGTCTACGTGCTCCGCGACAGGCTGCGGCTGACCGGGACGAACGTCGGGTGCGACACCTCGTCGTGCGGGGCCTGCACCGTGCTCGTCGGAGGCGAATCCGTCAAGTCGTGCACGATGCTCGGCGTCCAGGCCGACGGCGAGGAGATCGCGACCATCGAGGGCCTCGCCGACAACGGGACCCTGCATCCCGTCCAGCAGGCGTTCCACGACCGGCACGCGCTCCAGTGCGGCTACTGCACGCCGGGGATGGTCATGGCGGCCGTGTCGCTGATCGAGCACGGCGAGGCGACCGGCGAGGCGGCCATCCGCGCGGGGCTCGAGGGCAACCTCTGCCGCTGCACCGGGTACCACAACATCGTCGCGGCCGTCCAGGACGCCGCAAGCGCGATGGGGAGGTCGTCATGAGATCCTGCGCATGCATTGCGACCGCGAAGCGGGCGCCTTCAGGGGTCTGCCCCGCCGGAGGCGGGGATCGAGCGGCAGGATCCTGCTGCCGCGGGATGCTGCTTCGCGAGCAAGAGATGGGGAAGGCGTCATGAGCGCGACGCGGAGACGGCCCCTACATCGGCGCGCCCGTCAAGCGGCGCGAGGACGAGCCGCTCCTCACGGGCCGTGGCACCTATGTGGACAACATGGCACCGGTGGGCACGGTCTCCATGGTCGTGTCCGCAGCCCGTACGCGCACGCGCGGGTCGCCGGCGATCGACCTCGCGGCGGCACGTGCGGCCGACGGCGTCGTCGCAGCCTTCTCGGCGGCCGACCTCGCCGACGACTGGAAGGCGGCGATGCCGTGCGCCTGGCCGGTCACCGAGGACATGAAGAACCCGCCGCACTACCCGCTCACCGACACGGCGCGCTACCAGGGCGACGGTGTCGCCGTCGTGATCGCCGAGACGCGGGCGCAGGCGAAGGACGCGGCGGAGCTCGTCGAGGTCGACTACGAGCCGCTCGACGCGATCGTCGACGTGGCGAAGGCGCTCGAGGACGGTGCGCCGCTCGCGCATCCCGACCTCGGCAGCAACGAGTGCTACGTCTGGACGCTCGACACCGACGCGACCGGCCAGGCGATCGAGGACGCGGACGTCGTCGTGACGCGCCGGTACTACCAGCCCCGGCTGATCCCCAACGCGATCGAGCCGCGTGCGGTGCTCGCCGTTCCCGGCGCGCATGGCGACGTCACGCTGTACGCGGCAACGCAGATCCCGCACATCCTCCGGCTGCTGGCGGCAGCGACCCTCGGCCTCAGCGAGACGAAGGTGCGGGTGGTCGCGCCCGACGTCGGCGGCGGCTTCGGCTCGAAGCTCGACGTCTACGCGGAGGATCTCCTCGCGATCGCGCTCGCGCGCCGGCTCGGCCGGCCCGTCAAGTGGACGGAGGAGCGCTCGGAGAACTACCTCGCGACGATCCACGGCCGCGACTTCGTCACGGAGTACACGCTCGGCGCGACGAAGGACGGGACGATCACCCACTGCCGCGCGCGGGTCACGGCCGCGATGGGCGCCTACCTCCAGCTCGTCACACCGGGTGTCCCGCTGCTCGGTGCGTGGATCTATTCCGGGCCGTACGCGATCCCGAACTACAGCGTCTCGTTCACCGGGGTCTTCACCAACACGACCCCCACGGACGCCTATCGCGGCGCGGGGCGGCCCGAGGCGACGTACGTGATCGAGCGGACGATGGACGCGCTCGCGGACGAGCTCGGGATGGACGGGCTCGAGCTGCGCCGGAAGAACTTCATCAAGGAGTTCCCGGCGACGATCGCGTCCGGGCTGACGATCGACTCGGGCGACTACGTCGCCTCGCTCGACAAGCTGACCGAGCTGGTCGACCTCGACGCGTTCCGCGCCGAGCAGGCGAAGCGGCGCGACAACGGGAACGCGAAGCAGCTCGGGGTCGGCTTCTCGACCTACAACGAGATGTGCGGGCTCGCGCCGTCGAGGATCCTCGGCGCGATCCGGTACGCCGCAGGCGGCTGGGAGCAGGCCACGATCCGCTACCTGCCGACCGGATCCGTTCAGGTGATCACCGGTACCTCGCCGCACGGTCAGGGCCACGAGACGTCGTGGGCGCAGATCGTCGCCGACCAGCTCGGCTGCGACATCGACGCGGTCGAGGTGCTCCACGGCGACACGTCGATCTCGCATGCGGGCCTCGACACGTACGGCAGCCGGAGCCTGCCGGTGGGCGGCGTGGCGCTCTGCTTCGCGGCCGACAAGGTGATCGAGAAGGCGCGCCAGATCGTCGCGCACCAGCTGGAGGTCGCCGCCGACGACCTCGAGTTCTCGGGCGGGACGTTCAGGGTCAAGGGCTCGCCGGACAAGGAGATGACGCTGGCCGCGACCGCGTGGGCGGCCTTCGCCGCGCACAACCTGCCCGACGGGATGGAGCCGGGCCTCGAGGGGACGGCGGTCTACGACCCGCCGAACTTCTCGTGGCCGGGCGGCGCCCACGCCGCGGTGGTCGAGGTGGACACCGAGACCGGCGACGCGCGGCTCGTCCGCTACGTCGCCGTCGACGACGTCGGCACGGTGGTCAACCCGGTGATCGTCGACGGCCAGGTGCACGGCGGCATCACGCAGGGCATCGCGACGGCGCTCTACGAGGAAGGCGCGTACGACGACGAGGGCAACCTCCAGACGGCGAACCTCCTCACGTACCTCGTGCCGTCGGCGGCCGAGCTCCCGTCGTACGAGCTCGATCGGACCGAGAGCCCGAGCCCGACGAACCCGCTCGGGGTGAAGGGCGTGGGGGAGACCGGCACGATCGCGTCGGCGCCCGCGGTGGTCAACGCGGTGCTCGACGCGGTGTCGCATCTCGGCGTCAAGGACATCCAGATGCCGGCCACGCCCGAGCGTGTCTGGCGCGCGATCCAGGAGGCGAAGGCGTGATCCCTGCACAGTTCGACTACGACGTCGCGGAGAGCGTCGACCACGCGATCGAGCTCCTCGCCGCGGGCGGGGGCGACGCGAAGCTGCTCGCCGGCGGGCACTCGCTGATCCCCGCGCTCAAGCTCCGGATCGCGCGGCCGGAGAAGCTCGTGGACATCGGCCGCCTCTCCGATCTCGCGTACGTGAAGGACGACGGCACGCATGTTGCGATCGGCGCGCTGACGCGCCATGCAGCCGTTGCGTCGGATGCGCTGCTCTCCGAGCACTGCCCGATCGTGTCGTACACGGCCGGACAGATCGGCGACCCGCAGGTGCGCCATCGCGGGACCCTCGGCGGGACGCTCTCGCACGGCGACCCTGCGTCCGACATGCCCGCCGTGATGCTGGCGCTCGGAGCCGATTTCGTCGTCCGCGGGAAGGGCGGGGAGCGGGTCGTCCCGGCGACCGAGTTCTTCACCGGGGTGTTCGAGACGGCGCTATCCCCGGACGAGGTCCTCGTCGAGGCCCGCGTCCCGAAGCTCGGGTCGTCGACCGGCTGGGCCTACATCAAGGCAAACCGCCGTGCGCAGGACTGGGCGACGGTCGGCGTCGCGGCGCTCGTCCACCGCGACAACGGCTCGGTCGCCGGGGCCTCGATCGGCCTCGTCAACATGGGCGCGACGCCGCTCCGCGCGAGGGCCGCCGAGGACGCGCTCGCCGGCGGGGCATCCGCGGCGGACGCGGCCGCGCACGTCACCGACGGGACGGAGCCGCCGAGCGACCAGGCGGGCTCGTCCGAGTACCGGGCTCACCTCGCGCAGGTGATCGCCCGTCGCGCGCTCGAAGAGGCGCTCGGAGGCTGAGGGCTCGGACGCCGTAGGGGCGGGCTCGGCCCGCTCCTACGGCTCCGACAGGATCGGGTTGTCGAGCGCGATCTGCAGCGCGTCCGCCGGCGAAACGTTCTCGTCCTCGCAGATCAGGCGGTGCGGAAGGACGTACTGCGCCATCGTGCGGACGTCCTCGATCGTCACCGTGTCTCGGCCCTCGAGGCGCGCGTTCGCCTTCGTCGCGCTCATCAGGTGGATCGCGGCGCGGGAGCTCGCCCCGAGCATGACGCCCTCGAGGACGCGGGTCTTCCGCACCACTCCGACGACGTAGCGCGCGACCTCCTCGGGCACGATCGTCGCGTCGAGCTCGATGCGGGCCTTGTCGAGGCCGACGATCCCGAGCAGCGGCATGATCTCGCCGAGCATGTCGGGGGTCACGCCCGTGTGCGGCAGCCGGAGCATGTCGACCTCGTGCTCGAGATCCGTGTAGTCGATGTAGATCTTGAACAGGAACCGGTCGAGGTTCGACTCGGGGAGCGGGAAGACGCCCTCCTGCTCGAACGGGTTCTGGGTCGCGATCACGAGGAACGGGTCGGGGAGCCGGTGCACGCGACCCTCCACCGTGACGCTCCGCTCGGCCATCGCCTCGAGCAGCGCGGCCTGGGTGCGCGGCGGCGTGCGGTTGATCTCGTCCGCGAGCAGGACGTTGGTGAAGATCGTCCCCTCGATGAACTTCGTCTCGCCCGCGCGGGTGATGGTCTCGCCGACGAGCTCGGTGGGCGTCGTGTCCGGCGTGAACTGGACGCGGTTGAAGTCCGCGCCGAGGACGTATGCCGTCGCGCGCCCGAGGAGCGTCTTCGCCGTGCCCGGAGGGCCTTCCAGCAGGACGTGGCCCCGCGCCATCGCGGCGATGAGCAGAAGCTCGACCGCGCGGCCCTGACCGACGACGACCTTGCCGACCTCTTCCTTCGCGCGCTCTCGGAGCGTCGCCAGGGTCTCGTACTGATACGTGATGGGCACGCCGGCCGTCCTCCTCGCGTCGTTCGCTTCCCCAGACGATAGTCGGCAGGTCGGCGGGAGTCCTCAACTGCCGATCGAGGCATGTGAGACCTCGGTGCCGCATAGACTCCCTGCCGGTGCGGAGCTTCTGGAACCGGCCGCTCGGCTCCAAGCTGATCATCGTCGGCTCGATCGCGTTCCTCCTCTCGATGCTCGGCCCGTGGACGCGCGTCTGTGTCGCGACCGCCGACGTCGGCTCACGCAAGTGCGGCTGGACGACCGGGTACGAGGGCTCCGACTTCGGGATCTACGCAGCGTTGTTCGCGCTCGGGATCCTGGTCTTCGAGCTTCTCCCCGTCGTCTGGCCGCGGCTCTCGATGCGCGGCTGGCCGACCGCCGTGATCACCGCGATCCTCGGTGTCGGTCTCGCGGTCTGCACGCTCGTCAAGCTCATCGAGGACAACGAGTTCCAGACGCGCTGGGCCTGGGTCGGCTTCGCGATCGCGCTCTTCGTGATGCTCGTCGCGCTGCTCCGCGTGCGCCACCGTTGGGGGACCCGTGGGCGGGACGAGAGGCCGGCTCGACCCGCTGCCGACGCGCCGCCCGGTGGGGGTTCCGCCGCCTCCTGACGCGCCGCGCGAGCGAGAGTGTGTGGCGGCTCGCCGGGGTGAGCTCGCCGTGGGCGCGCCGCCGGCTATCCTGTGGGGACAACATACGGGGGCGACCAGGTCTCGACGTGGTCGGTTCTCCGGTCGAGCAGCGAGCCGAGGTCGCCGGTCGGCCTCGTAAAACAACCGGCACAAACGCAAGTGCGAAGAACGATCTCGCACTCGCCGCCTAGTCGAATCTAGGTCAGGCGACGTCCCATCCCGGTTCGGCCCGAGGCCGGGGTACGGGGCGCCAACGATCGGGCTAGGAGCCGAAGGAGCGCCAATCGCCGGAGGCTCGACAACCAAAGGATAGGCTGGCCCGCCGGTAGGGTGTCCGCCTCCGGCCGTCGGGCGAGATCCAAGCGCGGACTACGCTCGTAGACGTTCGGACGGTACGACCGCGGACGCGGGTTCGATTCCCGCCGCCTCCATCGCTCCTGCAAATCGCGGGTCCAGCGAGGGGAAGAGAATCCTTCGACGGTTCCTCTCGGGCGCACGGCCTTGACGAGTCGACGGCCGCGCTATACCCTTACTTCTTGTGAAGGAAGTAAAGAAAAGGCGTCGAGGCTTCACCCGGATCAGCGCGAAGCATCAGGCGACGATTCCGGTGCAGGCCCTCAAGGAGGCCGGCCTCAAGCCCGGCGACGAAGTTCGTGTGGTTGCGGCGGGCAGAGGGCGTCTCGTGCTCGAGCGCGACCTCAACGTCCTCGAGCGGCACGCCGGAAAGCTCCGCGGCGTCTACGAGCCCGGCGAGCTCGACCGCCTACGCGACGAGTGGCGCTAGTCGTCCTCGACGCGTCGGTCGTCATCGCGTTTCTCGATCCCGACGATGCGCTGCACGATGCGGCGGTGGAGGCTCTCACCGTGCACCAGCACGACGAACTCGTCATTCCGGTGTCGGTCTACGCCGAGATCCTCATCGCGCCGTACCGCCGAGGCGCCGAGGCGGTCGCCGAAGTCGAGGCGTTCCTCGCGGATTTCGCCGTTCGCATCGAGCCGATCACGCCGGCGATCGCCCGGGCGGCGGCTCGGCTGCGCAGCGAGTTCGGACGCCTGCGGCTTCCGGACGCGCTGGTGCTCGCAACGGCCGATGGGCTCAAAGCCCGAACCGTGCTTTCCGGCGACGACTCATGGGTCCGTGTCAGCGACCTCGTGACGCTGATCCGCCGGACCTGACGGACCGAGGGAATCCTCCGCGGGTTCGATTCCCCGCCGCCTCCATAACTGACATTGCGCGAACCAGACGGTGGCAACGGCTATGGCACTTGAACGGGAACGACTTCGAGGAGGCCTGTCGAGCTCCTGGAAGTCGCTCGGGTTGCGCGTATAGAGCGGAAGCTCGGCGGCGAGCGCAGTGGCCGCGATAAGCAAATCGAATGCGCGTCGACCGCGCGCTTTCCGTCCCGCCTCGGCAACCGCCGCGTAGATACGACCGTAGGCGCGGGCGACGGCTCCGTCTACCGGTAGCGACTCGAACGTTGCCTCGGTCCGTTGGAGCCGATCCTGGCGACGAGCACGCTCCTCAGGATCACTGGTCGCGTGAGGGCCCGCGGCTAGCTCCGCCAGCGTCACCGCCGAGACCGCGATCTCTGAGGGCAGATCGGCCGGATCGAGCCGTCCGAGGTCGATCACGACCGACGTGTCGATGACGCCGCGCTGATGACGAGCCTCAGCCACGTGGCCGCGGATGCTGGTCGAGGACCGCATCGACGTCGGCTCTGAACCGTCCACTGTCCAGGACCGGGGCGCCCGCGAAGAGAGCGACGGCTGCGTCGGCGCTCACGAACCGACGTTTCCGAAGAGGCGTCAGCTCGCCGACCGGAACGCCGTTACGAGTGACGACGAACATCTCGCCGCGGTCGAGCGCACGCATGATCTCGCCACTCTCGTTCCGGAGCTCTCGCTGGCTGATCTCTCGCGCCATCTCACAAAGCGTAGCACGCGTGCTACAGGAGGATCAGCGGACTTGCTGCAAACCTCGCCTGGTTTGCGCACTGTCTGGTTCCGCCCACTCCGGGCTCGGTCAGTCCTGACTGGCGCGCGCCTCGACCAAGGCGCCGGCCTAGGACACTCACTTCTTCAGGACGTCCTGCTTCGGTCGGTCGGGGCGGCCGACGCGATCGGAATTCGAGTGCTTCTGGCTCACGCGAAACACGACCGTGCGAAGGCTTGGTATACGCAGTACGGGTTCGAGGAGTCGCCCTCCGATCCGCTCCATTCGATGATGCTCATGAAGGACGTTCGAGCCTTCGTCGATCACCATCTGTCGACCTAAGGCGACAGGAGTCTTCGCGGGTCGGTTCCCGCCGCCTCCATGTTCTGATCGGTCAAGCACCGGGCGCGACGATGTCCATGTGCTGCAAGATGAAGACTGTGTCGATGCGGAAGATCGCTCGGCATGTCCGACTGGCTCGCGCACGTCTCCCGTGTTGTCTGGCGGTCTGCCTCATCGGTCTCGCGCTGGTCAGCGGATGCGGGCAGTCGGCGCCGGCGCCCGGGCGAGCTGACCTTTCCATCAAGCAAGACCTGCTCCGCGGTGTCAGAGAGATTCGCGTGACGCGCGATCGAAAGAAGCTCCATGCAGAGCTGGTTCGCCTTCTCGCGCATCTTCGCCGCGCACACGGGACGACGGCGAGCGCACGGCGGGGGAGAGAGCTCGCTCTTCAGGGGTTCGAGGCGACGCTCGAGGGAACCAGGAGTCAGCTCGACTTCAGCGAGAACGACAGCGGGGAGGTCGCCGCCGCCACGAGGGACGCGAAACGAGCTGACCGCTACCTGAGGCGCGGCGCGGACTTGATACGCGCGGCCGGACAGGCGCTCGGGGTTCGGATCGGCGAGCTCAACGGATACTGATGCCACCGCAGTCCACGGAGACCTGGGTCCAGGACCCCGATCGACGTCAGCCGACCCGGAGCCGCTACTTCACGAGCTTCCAGACCGCCCCGGCGCCCTTGCGTTTGCCAAGGCGCCACGTGACAACGCCGACGACGATGAGGCCGGCGACCATGAACAGCGCGAGGGAGCGAACATCCGATTTCAGCCTGGCGAGGTCGTCGTCGAGATGCTGTCGTTCAGCGGCCAGCTCGCTCCGGATGTCTTCGACTGTCCGCTCAGACATGGCTCTGAAGCGTGCCGATGGTGCGCTCTGCCTCTTCGATCGCCGCTGAAGGCTTCGAAGGCGAGGCCTTGCGGGCGAAGCGAACGGCTAGGAACGCGGCGATCGCGGCGAGAAGGAAGATGATCGCCGTGACGATGAGGAGCGACAGCCACCATGCGAGCACCTCGCTCAGGCCCGCAGCCACGGTCGCGAAAGCGAAGCCGATGCCGTAGACGGCGAGGACGGCCGCGGCGATACCCAGACCGCCGGCGACTCCAAGCGACGTCGCCTTCTGCTTCCCCTCCAGCTTGGCGAGCTCGAGGTTCAGCTGGACCAGCGTCTGTATCCGCCGCCTGACGGCTTTCGCCTGTGAAACGAAGCCGAACACGGCACGGAACATACTCCGAATGTCACCGGTTGACGACAGGGCCGAGGCTGGGGCGGCACGCCGCCTTCCGGCGCACGGCCACCCCCGGCCCTCGGCCCAGTCCTTCTACGCCGCGGTCCAGGCCGACCGCGGAACCGCCAGCTCCTGTGGACGCTCTGCCCAACGGGCTTTCACGTCGGGAGGGAAGGCCCCTGCGGGGCCTTCCCTCGGAGACTCCCAACGGTCAGTCGTCCTCGTTCCCGGGGTGGAGTGTTCCGGTCTCGCGCTCGGGCAGCGCCATGCGCCCGGGGTCGAGGTCGTACGTCCACGGCAGGCCGGAGGCCTTCCAGCCGTTCTTGAGCCGCATCCCGCGGAAGACGCTGTCGGGATCGTCGACCCGGCTGCCCTCCATCCCGTCGAGGACGTTGTAGGCGTTCGTGAAGCCGGCCGCCGCGAGCATGTTGATCGCCATCGCCGCGCGTCCGCCGGAGCGGCAGGAGACGAGGAGCGTGTCGTCGGGCGCGAACCGCGCCGTGACGAGGTCGACGAACTCGGGGTTGAGCTCCCAGGGGAACCCCTTCTTCGTCGTCGTCCCAGACGTACGCCAGGAAGGCGAACGGGATGTTCGTCGCCATCGGGGCGATGGCCGGTGAAGACCCATTCCTCGGGCGTGCGGACGTCGAGGATCTTCACGCCCTCGGGGTCCGCCTGCCACATGTCGTACGCCTCTTTCGCGGTGACGTAGAGCCCGAGCGTCGTCTGGCGCGGCTCGGCGACCGGGCGGTCTGCGTGGGTCACTGTGGTCATGGCCAGCCTCCTCGCTACCCGAGCCGGGTGCCTTCGACTTCGAGGCCGCCCCCCGCGGGGAGCTTGCTCCAGCTCCTTCGCTCCCACTCCTCCTCGAGCACCTCCGTCGCCGCCTGCTCGAGGAACTCCGGCGCGGCCCACTCGTCCACGTCGAAGTCGTTCTCGATGTAGCCGTGGCTGACCATGAAGTCCTTGCCGATCTCGACGCACCGAAGGTTCCGCGCGCTGAGGCTCGGCACCATGTCGACGTCCTTGATGCCTTGATACGTGTCCTCGGCATCCAGGTAGAAGGTCTGCCGGTTGAGGATCGCGCCTGCGGCGCGCTTGTGCTCGTTCGCCCAGCGCCCGACCTTGATCATCGCCTTCATGTAGGCGATCACGAGCTCGGGGTGCTCGTCGGCCATCACGTCGGTGCAGGTGATGACGGCCGGCGTGTTGGCCACCTGGATCCTCCAGTCCGCAGTACCTGGAGAGGTCCTCGATCATCGCGATCTGGCCGGTGGCCTCCTGGAGATGCTGGAACACCTTGCTCTGGGTGTAGATCGCGTCGACCTTGCCCTCGAGCAGCGCCGTCTCCAGCGGGCGGAAGGCCAGGTCGTGCTTGTGGTCACGGCGCATCCACAGCTCGGACGGGTTGTTCATCGGCGGGACGAGCATCTCGGGCTTGTCGTACCAGTCGTCCGGATACGGGAACTCGACCAGCTCGATGTCGTCCATCGTCATGTCGTGGAGCATCAGCATGTTCTCGATGCCCATGTGCTCCTGGATCCGCCACCAGTCGTTCTTGATCGTGTTCAGGCTCTTCGAGATCCCGATCTTCTTGCCCTTCAGATCCTCCATCCGGAAGATCGCGATCGCCTCGCACGCACCGCCATGCAGCCGCCCTCGTGCACCCACGTCGCCCCCAACAGCCGGGTGCGGCGGATGTCGGCGTGCACGTGGATCGGCGGGTAGAGGCCGCCGAAGCGGATCAGGTTGTCGAGGTTGTGAATGTAGTGCGGGTACCAGTTGTTCTCCGGCGCGTGGCGGAAGTAGGCGTACTCGACGCCGATCTTCTTGAACTCCTCCCTGCACCACCCCAGCTCCTGGTCGACGTTGTTCGCCGACACCATGGGGCAGTTGGTGAACCAGACCTCGTCCCAGCTCAGCGGGACGGTGGTGGAGACCCGCTCCACCTGTTCGGCGACGCTCATCGAGCCACCTCCGCTTCGTCATCTCTTGCGCACGCGATCGCCGTGCACGCGCTTCCGAGCCCAGCCTTCCCATCCTGCGCGCGGGGTGCATCGGGGCCGCGCCTGCGCACATTGCGTGAAAACACTGATCGCTCGCGCACGCTCGTCCGCGTCGGGTCGGGCGAGACGGAGCGCCGGCGGGCACGGACTCGACGGCGCCTTCGGAGCAGCAACGACGGGGGCCGATCGGAGACCAGGGGCAGGTGCTTGGTGGCGGCCTGCCAGCGAACCGGCCGTCGATCGACCTCAAGACGTCTGGCGCCGCGACGTGTCCGGTCTCGAGGTGACCATGCGCGGGACTCGTACGTCGACCGTCTCGCCTTTGGCGCACAGCGTGTCCGCGAGCTGCACAGTGACGCCGGTGAAGAGTGGCGCGTGCCCGCCCTGGGAGTGGCCCCACACCGCCGTCGTACCCGGTCGACTTGTGGAGCACCCGATAGGCGGTCGCACCCGGGTGAAAGCCCTCGATGACCCCGCGCTGCGGATGATCGTGCCTGGAGGCCCGTCGGGGAGCGGCGAGGGTACCTCGTAGAACGCTCCCGGCGCGTCGGGGCGAGAGCTCTCGACGAAGATCGCCCACCCGGCGACCATCGACGCGACAACTGCGGCAACGACGATCGCGATGATCGACAGCCATCGCCACGGCCGGCGCGGTCTGTCGGGGTTGTCGACCGAGCGCGAGCCGTCGCCGGTCACCGGGTGAACTAGCACCGGCTCCGACCCGCCTGGATGGCGTCCGGCCAGGTCTTCGCGGGGGCGCCTGTCTCAGTCGGTGACCCGGTCGGTGACCCGCAACCGCGCGAGCGATCTACCTCCGGCTTCCCTGAAGGGTTCGGGTGCCTCCCGACGCTCGTCCCCTAGGCGCCCGGGCCGCGATCGTTCGGGGGTTCCTTCGTGATGAAGCTGATCTGACCGCCGTTCTCGACGATCGCCCACTCGATGTCGTCCAGAGAGGAGACTTGCTGGAGACGGGCGGCGGCGGCGATCTCCTGTCGGGTGAGACGCTCGGCGCGCATGTGCTGCTCGACGAACCTCCCGTGCTCCACGACGACGAGCGGCGCCGCCTCGAGCACGTTGCGCACGGCCTTGAACCGGAAGCTCAGCCACGACGTCATCACGGCAAGGAGCGAGAACGTCCCGACGGCGAGGACGATCCCGGTGAACGACATGTCGCTCTGCGTGACGCCCTGCTGTGTCAGGTCGCCGATGACGACGAGGAGGACGATGTCGAACGGCTCGAGCGCGGAGAGCTCTCGGCGTCCGATGACGCGGAGAAGCACGACGATGAAGACAAAGGCAGCGGTGGCACGAAGGATGATGTCCACGGGGTGCCTAGGGAAAGATCGTCACGGTGCGCTCGATCGCCGCGACGCGCTCGTCGCCGTCGCGGAGCTCGAGCCCCTGGTCTCGGCGACCGAACGTCGTCGGGTTCACCTGGAACTCGATGAACACGGTCATTGTCCGACCTGCCCGGACAGGCGAGAACACGAGAGCGACACCGTGTGCCTCGCTGGCCGTTTTCGCCGGCTCGGGAAGGATCGTGTTGACACTGATCGCGTCGAGCCACCCTCGGTGGAGTACCAGGGTCGGCCGGCGCAGATCCCGATGTGCGGCGATCACCACGCGACCCTGGAAGAACAGCCCGCTCCGCAGAGCACGGGGCGCGGAAAGCTCGAGCGTGGCGCCGTCACCGACGGCGATCAGGTTCTCGTCTCTTTGACCGAAGACGTTGAGAAGGGCCGCTCCAAGGACGGCGCCCAGCGCGGCAACGACCACCCATCTGGCCGTGCGCTCGAGCACGAGAGATCGTGCGATCTGCCCCGGGAGCGCGACGTAGTCAGGCGTTCGAGACGCACGGGCCACCGGGTCTGCGTTCCCGGTGCAGGGCCGACGCAAACGTGCGCCGCCCGCCCGGTACCACGACATGGACGGGCGGGCGGTCGGGTTCCACACACCGACCAGTCGACGTGTGAAGCCGCGCGCACCCCATCCAAACGACGTGGGGGGACGAGCGGTTCGCCCGTCCCCTCACGTCGATCCATCCCTGCTCTATCGGCGGCCGTATCCGATCCCGCCCGTCAACAGCAGGACGACGACGACGATCAGCAGCACCCATGCCCACAAAGGCATCTCAACCACCTCTTTCGTTCGGGGTATTCGAAGCAGTCACGGCATCTCGTGAGGTTCAGAGATACGTGCCTGTTACGTGCCCGCCATGCTCAGGCGCTTCGCGTCCTTCGCCATTCGCGCGCCGATCGACTCGACGGTTTCGAGCGCGCGCTTCTCCTGCGTGAGGTTCTCCTGCAGCAGGTCGGCGCACGCCGTCTCCTCGAGGGCCTTCGCCATTCGGATCAGCCCGTCGTAGGCGGCGATCTCGTAGTGCTCGACCCGTGCCGCCGCGCCGGTGAGGAAGATGTCGCAGAGCTCCGTAGAGGGATCGTTCTCGGACATGAAGGCGTCGTGCTCCTCGCCGATCCCCTCGATGCCCGGGCAGCGCTCCCCTTGCGCCTTCTCCCCGAGCTCGGCGAAGACCCGCTCCAGGTTCGCGATCTGCTGCTTCGTCTCGTTCAGGTGACCTTCGAAGCCCTGCGTGAGCTCCGGATCGCTTGCCTCCTCGATCATCGCGGGGAGCTTCTTCACGATCTGGTTCTCGGCGTAGTACATGTCCTTCAACTCGTGAAGGAAGAGCTCTCGTGGCGTGCTCAGCGTCGGCATCTGTTCTCCTTTCTCGGATACCTCCGGTCGCCCGCACGCTTCCCCGGTTCTCGAAGATGCAAACCGTTGAGCGCCGGATCCTGGGTTTCGAGTCGGAGTTCCCGGAAGGACACCTGTCGGCGGGAGCCCAGAGGCGCCAGCTTCTGTCGTCCCACACCAGCGGACGGCCGTGCCGCTTGCCCTTCGGCCCGGGGTCCGGCGTTCCCGGGGGCGGCTGGGGCGCGGGCACGGGGTCGGGGCTCGGTGCTGGCTCCGGCATGTCCGGCGGATGTGAAGCGTCGGTTGCGTCGGCGCCGTGCTGCCGGCGGAGAACTGCCATCTCGCACACTCCTTCGTCTCGTCGAGGCGACTGTGCTACCCGGCACCACGAGACGAGTAACGCAGGCCCTCGCCCGTGCTTGCGGGCGGCCGGCGATCTTCGACGCGCCGTGGTGCGTTCGACCCCGGGTGGATCCGCGGCCGTGGTCGCCGCGCGGCGCCGCAGTTTGCCCGCCGCGCGTGCCGGGTAGCCGTGGGCCATGACGGGCGACACGAGGTCGAACCACGTGGCAGACGGGAAATCCGAGACGCGGGTCACGGAGACCGACGTCGCGAGAGGGCGGCGTTCGACGACGCCGTTCGCCCTCGTCGGCGGGATGGCGCTGATCGTCTGGTCCTTCGCTGCGCTCATCGGCGCAGCTGCATTGCTCGTGTGGTGGATGGGCTGAGCGGTCTTCCTCGCACACGCTGCTCGCGACGCCCGTGTCCCGGTCCGCGTGGCACCGGCACGCCAGCCTGCACGTCGTGATCCTATGCGCCCGCTCCCGCGTGGGCCGGGGCGGGCCCGAGGACGACGACAAACAGTGTTCGACGTCAACGTGCGCGGCGCATGTGCCGTAGGCGTCTGCGTCAACACGCTCACGCCGGACTACATCGCGTTCGACCGCGACTAGAAGACCGCCCGGGCTCCGACTTCGTCACGGGCCAGAACATCTGGGTCAACGGCGGTCGTGCCTTCAACTGAGACCGCCGAGGGGGGCGTCTGTAGGCTGAGCCGACGTGCCAGGCGCCGGCGCCGCGGGACGGTGCGTCGTGGACGCTTCCGCCGCGGCGGTGCGCCGAAACCGGGGAGGACACATGCCCGTCACTGAAGCCAGCTCGGACGAGACGCCGTTCGGCCGCTACATCGGATCGGAGGGGTGGTTCGTCCTCAACCTCGCGGACGCGCTCGCGGTGCGAAACGAGGAGAAGGGCGGCGCGACGTATCCGCTCGAGTCGCGCGATCACCCGTTCAGGGACGTCGGCGTCAGGGTCTGCGTCCTCTGGCCCGGCGACCCGAATGCGCTCTATCACTCGGAGGACGCGCAGGAGGGGTTCCTCGTGCTCTTCGGCGAGTGCGTCCTGATCGTCGAAGGCGAGGAGCGGCCGCTTCGCCGGTGGGACTACTTCCATTGCCCGGCCGGCACCTCCCACGTGATGGTCGGGGCCGGGGACGGGCCGTGCGGGATCCTGATGCTCGGCGCTCGACCCGAGGTCGAGAGCATCCGCTACCCGGTGAGCGAGGTCGCGGCGAGGTACGGCGCCTCGGTCACGACCGAGACGGCGAGCCCCGACGAGGCGTATGCCGACTGGCCGGGAGAGTACGAGCCGGTGCGCCTTCCCTGGCCGGGGGACGGCGAGCCGGCGTCCTGACGGAACGCGCGAGCCCCGGCGGGACACCAAGGAGGTCGGCATGAAGAAGGGCGCGGAGCGCAAGCGGGTCGAGAGCCTCGGCCGCCTCGAGGACGGGCTGCGTCAGGCGGGCGACTGGTACCTGTGGGGCCCCTACGTCAGCGAGCGCCAGTGGGGGACCGTGCGCGAGGACTACAGCGCCCACGGCACCGCGTGGGAGTACCTGCCGCACGACCACGCCCGCTCGCGCGCGTATCGCTGGGGCGAGGACGGGCTCGCGGGCTTCTGCGACGTCGAGCAGCGCCTCTGCCTCGGGCTGGCGCTCTGGAACGGGCGCGACCCGATCCTGAAGGAGCGGATCTTCGGGCTCACGGGCAACCAGGGCAACCACGGCGAGGACGCCAAGGAGTACTGGTGGTACCTCGACGCGACGCCGAGTCACTCGTGGAACCGGTGGCGCTACCACTACCCGCAATCGGAGTTCCCCTATGCGTGGCTCGTGGAGGAGAACGCCGGCCGGACGAAGCTCGACCCGGAGTTCGAGCTGATGGACACGGGGACCTTCGACGACGACCGCTACTGGATCGTCGAGGCGCACTACGCGAAGGCCGACCCGTTCGACGTCCTCCTGACCGTCCAGGTGACGAACGCCGGTCCCGACGAGGACACCCTCCACGTGCTTCCGACCGCCTGGTATCGCAACACGTGGGCCTGGGAGGTCGACGAGCGTCCGCCCGAGCTGCGGGCGGTCGGGGACGCGCGCGTCGAGACCGAGCACCCGTTCCTGGGACCGATCGAGCTCGTCGCCGACGCGGCACCGGACGGCTCCGCGCCCGAGGTGCTCTTCTGCGACAACGAGACGAACGCCGAGCGGCTGTTCGACACCGCCGGAGCCTCCGCGTACCCGAAGGACGGGATCAACGACCACGTGGTCGCCGGCGCCGCCACCGTCAACCCGGAGCGCAGGGGCACGAAGGCGGCGTTCCACTATCGCGTCACCGTCGCACCGGGCGAGACGGTCGAGCTCCGCGTGCGGCTCCGGCCGCAGGGGACGGCCGCGCCCTGGACCGACTTCGCCGACGTCGTGGACGCGCGGCGCTGCGAGGCCGACGAGTTCTACGCCGCGCTGACGCCGCCCGCCTGCCCCGAGGACGAAGCCGACGTGATGCGTCAGGCGCTCGCGGGCATGTTGTGGGGCAAGCAGCTCTACTACTACGACGTCCAGCGCTGGCTCGCGGGGGATCCGACGCAGCCGGCTCCCCCGGATGCCCGGCGCGGCGGGAGAAACGCGCACTGGCTCAACTTCGAGGCGTTCGACATCATGTCGATGCCCGATCCGTGGGAGTACCCCTGGTTCGCGGCATGGGACATGGCGTTCCACTGCGTCGCGCTCGCGCACGTCGACCCGGCGTTTGCGAAGTACCAGCTGACGCTCCTCTGCCGTGAGTGGTTCCAGCATCCGAACGGCGCGCTCCCTGCGTACGAGTGGGCGTTCGACGACGTCAACCCCCCGGTGCAGGCATGGGCGGCGCTCCAGGTGTTCGTCATCGACGGCGCCACCGACGTCGCCTTCCTGAGCCGGGTCTTCGACAAGCTGCTCGTCAACTTCACCTGGTGGGTGAACCGCCTCGACGCCGACGGCTCGAACGTGTTCGAGGGCGGCTTTCTCGGGCTGGACAACATCGGTCCGATCGACCGGTCGAATCTGCCGAGCGGATACCTGCTCGAGCAGGCGGACGCGACGGGCTGGATGGCGGCGTACGCGCTGACCATGGCCGCGATCGCCGCGGTGCTGAACCGCACGGGCCGGCCCGTGACCGACCTGATCGTCAAGTTCCTCGAGCACTTCTCGCTGATCTCGGAGGCGATGGAGGAGAAGGGCCTCTGGGACGACGAGGACGGCTTCTACTACGACCAGCTCCGACGGCCGGACGGGTCGGTCGTGCCGATCAGGGTCCGCTCGATGGTCGGCGTGCTGCCGCTGATGGCCTTCGCCGTCGTGGACGAGGACGTCGTCGACCGTGCGCGCACGGTCGGCAAGCACTTCTCACGGCTTCTGGACCGGCACGACGGGCTCCGGCGGCGGCCCGGCGAGACGAGGAGCCGCAACGGGCGCACGCTCGTCGGGGTCGTGGGCGTCGACCATCTCCAGCGGATCTTCAGCAGGCTCTTCGACGAGGCCGCGTTCCTCTCTCCCTACGGGCTGCGGGCGGTTTCGCGCTGGCACCTCGAGCATCCGTTCAGCCTCGACATGGGTGGGTACCAGACGACGATCGACTACGAGCCGGCCGAGTCGACGACGGCGATGTTCGGCGGCAACTCGAACTGGCGTGGGCCGATCTGGTTCCCCGTCAACTACATCGTCGTCGACGCGATCCTCCGCTACGCGCGCTACTTCGGCGACGACCTGACCCTCGAGTATCCGACCGGGTCGGGCGTGCAGCGCACGTTCGCGGAGATCGGCGACGACCTGCGCGCCCGGCTGATCTCGCTCTTCCTCGTCGGCGAGGACGGTCGACGGCCGTGCCACGGCTGGGTCGAGAAGCTCCAGACGGACCCCGCCTGGAAGGACAACGTGGTCTTCAACGAGTACTTCCACGGTGACAACGGCGCGGGCCTCGGGGCGAGCCACCAGACCGGCTGGACGGGCATCGTCGCCGACATGATCCGGAGGCGCTACGGGGCGCCGATCCCGACGCTCGCGGAGCTCCTCGACAGGCTTGACGAGCCGGTCACGGAGTGATCGCTCTCGGACCACAGGCGTGTGGGACGCTCGACGAGGCGGCCCGCCGGGAGTGGCTCGTGACCGACGGTCTCGGCGGCTACGCGATGGGGACGGTCGCGGGTCTGCGGACACGTCGCTACCACGGGCTCCTGGTCGCGGCGGTCGGCGGCCCCTCGGCGCGCATGCTCGGTCTCGCCGCGCTCGAGCCGGTGCTGGTCGTCGGCGACGCGCGCTACCGGCTGAGCACCGACGAGTGGGCGTCCGGGGCCGTCGACCCGCGAGGCCACGAGCTGCTCGTGTCCTTCGTCCTCGACCGGGGAGTGCCCCGGTGGCGCTGGCAGGTCGGGAGCATCGTGGTCGAGCGCGAGGTGGCGATGGCCCACGGACGCTGCGTCGTCGGCGTCGTGCACCGTCTCGTCCGCGCCGACCGGGCGGTGACCCTCGAGCTGACACCACTCTGCACCTGGAGGGGCGTCCACGGCGAGCGCTTCGCAGCGGGGGACCCGGCCGTCGAGGAAGCGGCCGGCGGGTTCGTCTTCGAGAGCGCCTACCGCGTCGCAGGCGCCGGCTGGCGGCCGGGCGGTGCGTGGTATCGCGGCGTGCGCGCGCGCGAGGAGGCCGCCCGCGGCCTCGGCGATTCCGAGGACCTCTGGGCTGCCGGCGTGTTCACGGCCGAGCTCGACATCGGAGACGCACACGAGGTAACCGCCTCTGCGGCGCCGTTCGGCGGCCGGCTTCCGGGCGCCGCGGCCGTCGTCTCGGCAGCGCGCGAGCGAGCCGCCGCGCTCGCGACGCAGGCCGGCGTCTCCGGCGAGCTCGACGAGCAGCTCGTCCTCGCGGCCGACCAGTTCGTGATCGACCACGAGGGGCCGACGGCCGTTGCCGGCTACCCCTGGTTCGGGGAGTGGTCACGTGACCTGATGACCTCCTACGAGGGGCTCTTCCTCGCCACGGGCCGGGCCGAGGAGGGGAGCGAGGCGCTCCGACGTGCCGCCGCGACGTTGTCCGAGGGGATGCTCGCGAACACCGCGGACACGGGCACGCTGGAGTACAACACGGCCGACGGGACGCTCTGGTTCGTTCACGCGCTCGGCCGCCACGTCGCCCTGACGGGCGACGGCGACCTCGGTGTCGAGCTCGCGCCCGCAGTCGACGAGATCCTCGCCCACCATCTCGCCGGGACGCGTTTCGGGATCGGCGCGGACGTCGACGGACTGCTGCGGCAGGGCGAGGAAGGCTGGGCGTTGACGTGGATGGACGCGCGCATCGACGGTGTCCCCGTGACGCCGCGGATCGGGAAGCCGGTCGAGGTGAACGCGCTCTGGATCCAGGCGCTCGAGATCGGCGGGCGCCTGACGCGTGCAGACCGCTGGCGTGCGACGCACGAGACCGCGCGCGCGTCGTTCCTCCAGCGCTTCGTCCGCGCCGACGGCCGCGGGCTCCTCGACGTCGTCGACGGCCCCGGTGGCGACGACCCGGCGCTGCGGCCGAACCAGCTGCTCGCCGTCTCGCTGCCCGGCGGCCCCCTCGCAGGCGTCGACGCAGGTCGCGAGCGGGCGGAGGGCGCCGCACGCTCGACGGTCGAGGCCTGCCTCCCGCTCGTCACCCCGCTCGGGCTGCGGTCGCTCTCCCCGGAAGACCCCGCCTATCGCCCGTACCACCGCGGGATACCCGCCGAGCGCGACGCGGCGTATCACCAGGGCACCGTCTGGCCGTGGCTCATCGGGCCGTACGTCGACGCCGCCGCTCGCGTCGGCCTGCCGACGGACGAGCTGCTCGAAGGGCTGCTCCGCCACGTCGGCGAGTGGGGCCTCGGCTCGGTCTCCGAGACGGCGGACGCCGCCGTGCCCCACTCGGCGACCGGCTGTCCGTTCCAGGCCTGGTCGGTCGCCGAGCTCCTCCGCGTTCGCCGCGCCTGACGAGCAGCGACACGGTGGGAGGACGACGGCACGCCACGTCGAACCCGTCGTCGCCGAGGGGTCACGTCCGCAAACCTCCTCGAAAGGGGCACCGATGGCCGCCGAGACGACCGACAAGCCGTTTGCGATCGTGGGGCGTGGGACGATGTTCGACGGCGCTGCCTACTGGGCGACGCTGATCGGCGTCTACCTCATGGTCGGCGGGCTCATGTTCTACTCCGGCAAGGAGAAGCTCTTCGACGACGACGGGAACGCGCCGCAAAGCATCAAGGACCAGTTCAAGGGGACGTTCATCGACACGATTCCGGGCACCGACGCCGCATGGGTGATCCTCGGGATCCTCGAGTTCTGCGTGTTCCTGCTCTTGCTCGCGAGCCTCATCCGGCTCGAGTTCCTCCCGCACCGCGAGAAGTGGTTCCTTCAGGTCGGGCTTGCCGTCGCGCTCCTGACGTTCGCCTGCCTGGCGTTCGGCCAGACCGCGACGAAGCAGTTCTCGGGTACCGCCTCCCTCTACACGTACTTCGGCTCGACGGTGGTGATCCTGATCCTCGTGAGCCTGATGCCGCCGAACCGCTCCGACCGCTGGCTCGGCGGCACCGGCAGATCGAGCGGCTCGTAGAGCGTCGAGGACTCGCGACACGGCGCACGCCAGACCGGGCGCGCGCCGTCGCGTGGTCGGCGCGGGCAGCGTGGCGATCGCGTTCGTGCACCAGTACCTGAAGGGCGCAGACGACGACACGGCTCCGGCTCCCGCCGGGGGCGTGACTCGCCGCGGCGACGGCGTCTGCGAGCCCTCCGGACGGGCGCCGCAGCCTCGATCGTGATCCTGCGGATGACCCCGCGCGAGCGCACCCCGGACGACGGGAACTCGATCCCTCGGACGGGGGACGCTCGCCTTCGGGTCGCGCACGACGATCAGGGAGATCGTGGGGGAGAGGGCACGACGGTCTGGCGGCGCAACGGGGACGGGCTTGCCCCGACCCGGCCGCATGCACCTCACCGTGGCGACCGGCCTCCTGAGCCTTTCCGCCCTCGAGGCGCGACTCGCCGGCCAGTCGGGGCCCTGCGGGGTCGTCTTCGTCGACCTCGACGACATGAAGGACGTCAACGAGCGGCACGGTCACGAGGTCGGGGACCGTCTGCTGCGTACCGTGGCGGAACGCCTGTCGCAGGTCGTCCCGACGGGGTTTGCGGCGCCGGTCGGCAGCGACGAGTTCGTCCTGCTCGTCCCCGGCCTCGACGACGCCGTCGCCCTCGAGTGGGTCGTCGCACGCGTCGGCGACACGCTCGCGGTGCCTTTCGACATCGGCCTCGCCGACCCCGTCGAGGTGAGTGCCACCGCGGCGGGCGCCGTCTGGCGGCCGGGCGACGACCCGCGGTCGGTCTTCGGCTCGGTCGACGAGCGGGTGATGGTCGGGAAGGTCTATCGGCGCGAGGACGGCTTCGGCAAGCTCGCTGCCCTCGTCGCGGGCGTGCTCGATCGCGCGCCGGGCGTCGAGCTGCTCGATGCCGCCGCGGGCGCGATGCGCCATCTCGCCGGTGCCGACCTGGGGCTCGTGCTCGTCGCGGGCGAGGTCGCGTTCGCGCCCGACCTCGCGGCGGCGGGCGCCGTGGAGATCGCCTCGCGTGCCGCTGCGGAGGCGGCCGAGACGGGACGGTTCGTCGACACGCGCGACGCGGAGTGGGAGGTCGTCGCGGCGCCGCTCGGTGCGCCCGACGCACTCGCGGGAGCCGTCGCGGTGCTCCGTCGCGGCTGGCGCTTCGGGCGTCGCGAGCGCGTGCTCGTCGCACAGGCGGGGCGTCTGCTCGGCCCGAGCATCGCCGCACGGCGCTCGCTCGAGGATGCCCTCGGCCAGATCGCCGAGCTGTCGGAGCAGGCCCTGCGCGACGAGACGACCGGGTTGCCGAACCGGCGCGCGCTGCTGCGGAAATTGGCCGAGATCCCGGACGACGTACCGCTGTCCGTGCTCCTGATCGACTTCGACGGGCTCCGCGCCGTGAACAACATTCTGGGCCACCAGAAAGGCGACGAGCTGATCCGGCGCGTCGCCGCGGCGATCCACGAGTCGCTCGAGGGCGACGAGCTCGTCGCCCGCCTGCACGGGTCGGGAGGGGACGAGTTCGTGGTGTGCTGCCCCTTCCTGGACGAGGACGGCGCCGTCGCGCGCGCCGGCGACGTCGAGCAGCATCTCATGGGGATCCGGCTCCCGTCGGTGCTCCGGCACCTGTACCGGGGAGCGTCGGTCGGCACGAGCACGAGAGCGAAGGGCGAGAGCCCGATCGCGTTCCTGGAGCGCGCGGCATCGTCCATGCGCGAGCGCAAGGCCGCCCGCAAGTCGATCGAGCCCTAGACGAGGAGCGCTACTTCTCGCGGAGCGTGGCCGTGGCGCGCTCGAGACGTTCGCGGATCTCCGCGGCGATCGGGTCGAGCTCGGGATTGCCGACGACACCGAGCATGGCGATCGGATCGACCGCGAGGACGTGCGTCCGCCCGTCGGCCCGGCGCACCACGACGTTGCAGGGCAGAAGCGTCCCGAGGTCAGGCTCGATCGCGAGCGCTCGGTGCGCGTAGGTCGGGTTGCAGGCACCGAGGATGACGTAGGGCTCGATCTCCTCACCGAGCTTCTCGCGCAGCGTGGCCTGGACGTCGATCTCGGTCAGGACGCCGAATCCCTCGTCCTGCAACGCCTCGCGCGCGCGGGCGACGGCGTCGGCGAAGGGCAGGGAGGTGGTGGCTCGCAGGGCGGAGTCGGTGGTCGACGTGGTCATCGCTGCCTCCATATTTGAATACTTGATCACTCAGGCAAACAAATGGTATCATGTGGTCGTGCCAGGCGTCCCGACACCGATGCTCGACGAGGCCGCGGAGCGCTTCAGGCTGCTCTCGGATCCCACGCGCCTTCGCCTCCTGAACGAGCTCGACCTGGAGAGCGAGGTGTCCGTCGGCGAGATCGCCGATCGGGCGGGCGTCGGCCTGTCCAACACGTCGAGGCACCTGCACCAGCTGGAGCGTGCCGGCCTCGTCGCGAGACGGCGCGCCGGGACGACGATCCTCTACCGGATCGCCGATCCGGCGATCGCGCAGCTGTGCGAGGTCGTGTGCGCGTCGCTCCAGCGGCGGTACGCGACCCTGGCGGCCCTCGGCTGAGGCGCCGCCGACCGAGAATCCACGAACGAGGAGTTGAGAGACAGATGGACGTTACGACCGCAACCTTCCAGGAGAACGTGCTCGACCGCTCGCGCGAGCTGCCCGTCGTCGTCGACTTCTGGGCTGCATGGTGCGGCCCGTGCCGAATGCTCGGGCCCGCGATCGAGCAGGAAGCCGAGAAGCGCGACGGCAGGCTTGCGCTCGCGAAGGTCGACGTCGACGCGGAGCAGGAGCTCGCGGCCCGCTACGGCATCCAGAGCATCCCGACGGTGGCCGTCTTTCGGAACGGCGAGATCGTGAACGGGTTCGTCGGTGCGTACCCCGCCGCGACGATCGGCACGTTCTTCGACGACCTCCTGGCGAAGGAGGCCGTCGCCGCCTGACGGGGTCCCGCCCCCGGCCGGCCGTCGAGCCGACGCGCACGAGCGGGGCCCCGTGGGGCTCCGCTCGCGTCCCTGGGAGGGCTCAGGTGAAGACGATCTCGCCGCCCGCCGCGAGCTCGTAGAACTCGCCGACGGTCAGCACGCCGGTCACCTGGGGCACGAAGTCCTCGTCGCGCAGGCCGAACATGTCGACCGTCGCCTTGCAGCCGTAGATGCCTGCGCCCGAGTCGGCGATCATCTCGACGAACTCCGGCACGGGCGGGATGTCGAGCTTTTCCATCTTGCGCGCCATCATCTTCGTGGCGACCCACGACATGCCCGGGATCGCGCCGAGGATGGTGGGGAGGTGCAGGCCGGGGTTGCCGACGGTCGCGACCTTGATGTGCGCATGGCGCTTGCGCGTGATTGCGTCGAGCCCGAAGAAGGTGAAGAAGACGTTCGTCTCGATCCCCTCCATGCGGGCCCCGTTGGCCATGATCAGGCCGGGATAGACACCCTCGAGCGAGCCCTTCGAGATCACGATCGAGACCTTCTCGATCGTCTTCGGCTCCGTCTCGCCGGCCGGAGCGGTCAGCTGCGCGAGGTCGTGGTCGGTGATCGTCATCGTGTCCTCCTCATCAGATGCAGCCGCGGGGCTTCGGGATGCCGCCGATCTTGGCCGCGAGCTTCGCGGGCCCCTTCGGGAACAGCGCGTACAGCTCCTTGATGGGGACGCCCGACTGCTTGCCGAGCGAGCGGATCGACGGCGCCTGCCCCGTCTCCAGATACGTCGTTCGCATGTAGTTCACGACCTGCCAGTGGCGCGGGGTCAGCTCGGGGATCCCGGCGTCGCGGGCGATCTCCACGGCGATCTCCTCGTTCCACTGGGAGGGGTCGGCGAGAAATCCCTCGGCGTCGAGGTCGATCGTCGTGCCGGCCAGGGTGGCTGTCGTCATCGTTCTCTCCTCTCACTCGACGCCGGCCGGGACGGGCGCCTTCTTGCCGTGCATCTGCATGTCGTGGGAGATGCCGGGGATCTCCCGCCCGGGCAGCAGCATGTGCCAGTAGATGGACTGGAACGCGAGCTTCGCCATGTGGTTCAGCCGCGACTCCTTGAGCAGTGGAAGCGGGCCGAGCACGGACGGGAACCGCCCGGGCAGCGGCTCGACCTCGTAGTTGAAGTCGATCAAGAGCGCCTTGTGGAAGCCGGTCTCGATGAAGCAGTTCGCGTGGCCGTCGAACGTGGCGTCGAGCTCCTTGCCGGCGAGAAAGCGCTGGATGTTTCGGGTCAGGACCTCGCCCTCGAAGTGCGTGACGGAGCCTGCCTTCGATGTCGGGACGTTCGTCGCGTCGCCGATCGCGAACACGTTCGGCTTCGCGACCGACTGCAGCGTGCGTCGGTCGGTCGGGACGAACCCGAGGTCGTCTCCCAGGCCCGGTGAGCGCTCGACGAATGCGGCCCCGCCGTGGAGCGGGATCGTCACGAGGAGATCGAACGGGATCTCGCGGTCGTCGTAGCTGATCAGCCTGCCACCCTCGCCGTCGACCTCTCCCGTCGCGAAGTCGCTGACGAGCTCGATGTTCTTCTGCTGGAGCAGGCCGGCGAGGTGCTCGGATGCGACCGGCTTGGTGAATGCCGCGTCGAGCGGTGTCACGAAGGTCAGCTCGACCCGGTCGCGCACCTGGCAGTCGTGGAAGAACCAGTCGGCGAGGAAGGAGAACTCGAGCGGGGCGACGGGGCACTTGATCGGCATGTCGACGCAGCTGACGACCACGCGTCCCGCGTCGAACGCCTTGAGCGCCCGCGCGAGCGCCGTTGCGCCCTCCGGGGTGTAGAACGTGAAGACGTTCTCCATCCAGCCCGGGCCGCTCATGCCCTCGGTCTCCTCGGGCTGGAGGCGCGTGCCCGTTGCGACGATCAGGACGTCGTACGGGAGCGTCGATCCGTCTCCGAGGTGGACGAGATCCTCGTCGAGCTCCACCCGGTCGACCTCCGCCTCCCGGAACCGGATGCCGTCCCGTAGCTGGCGTCGCCGCGGGCGGGTGATCTCGTCGGCCTCGGTGAGGCCGAACGGGACGAACAGGAGGCCCGGCTGGTAGACGTGGCGGTCGTCCCGGTCGACGACGGTGATCTCCGCCTCGGAGTGCTCGTAGGCGCGCCGGAGCCGGTTCGCCATCATCGTGCCGCCCGTCCCGCCGCCGAGAATCACGATTCGCTTCTTCATCGCCGTCACCTCCGACGTCGACTCGTTGTCGTCGTACCGACAGTGCCCGCCCGCTCGCAGGGGCGCATCCGGGAAGGGCGCAGACCGCCTCCGTAGCATCTACGCAGGCTCGCGAGGCCTGTGCGGCTCGCGCGGCGAGCAGGCCATCTCTGTCCTTTCATTCTCTATATCTTCGGAGATAAAGAGATTTGCGGTAGCCTTCCTCGCCGTGTCGAGCGGCGTACGTCCCGTGTACGAGGTGAAGGCCGGGCTGTTCCGGGTGCTGGGGCATCCGGCGCGCGTCCGGATCATCGAGCTGCTGCGCGAGGGCGAGCGGTCGGTCGGCGCGCTGCAGGCCGAGCTGGGGCTCGAGTCGGGGGCAACCTCGCAGCATCTCGCAGCGCTCCGCCGCGTCGGGCTCGTGGAGTCCAGGCGGGACGGGACGAGCGTCTTCTACCGGGCGGCGGACGAGAAGGTGTTCGACCTCCTGGAGGCGGGCCGCGCGCTCGTCACGCGCCGCCTCGAGGAGCAGCAGTCGCTGCTGCAGGAGCTCGCCGAGTCGTGACGTTCACCGTGCTGGTGCTCACCGGTGCCGCGCTGGTGGGCGCCGGGGGCCTGATCGCCATCCCCAGGCGAACGTTCACCGTCGGGCTCGCTGCCCAGGCGGCCGGGTGCGTGCTCGTTGCGGCCGGCGGGCTTTGCGCGCTCGCGACCGGCGGGGAGTCAGGATCCGCGTTCACGAGCGCGTTCGACCCGCGGATCGGGGTCGACGGCCTGTCGGGCCTGTTCCTCGGCGTGCTGGGGGCGGTCGGCGCGGCGGCACTCGTATTCGCCGCCCGGTACCTGGAGCCGTCGGGGCGCGGCCGGGCGATCGGCGCGCTGATCGCGCTGTTCGTTCTCGTGCAGGCGCTCGTCCTGGTGGCGCGCGACCCGCTCACGTTCCTCCTCGGGTGGGAGGCGATGACGCTCGTGCCCGCCGCGGTGATCCTCGTCGGCCGTGCCGACGAGGTCGCGCGGCGGACGGTCTTCTTCTACGTCGCGCTCACGCATCTCGCGGGTGCGGGAACGTGGGTGGCCATCCTCCTCCTCGCACGGGAGGGAGCGATCGGCGACCCGACCGCCGTCTCGTCGGGGTCGGGCGTGCAGGCGGCGATCGCGCTCGCCGCGCTCGTCGGGATGGGGGCGAAGGCGGGCCTGATGCCGCTCCACGTCTGGCTCCCGCTCGCACACCCGATCGCACCGGCGCCCGTGTCCGCGCTGATGAGCGGCGTGATGATCAAGATCGCCGTCTACGGGCTCGTGCGCGTGCTCGTCGAGTGGCTCGGCGTCCTGCCGGAGTGGCTCGGGGTGCTCGTGCTCGGCGTCGGGGCGCTGTCGGCCGTCGGCGGAGTGGTGTACGCGCTGTTCCAGCACGAGCTGAAACGGCTGCTCGCGTTCCATTCGATCGAGAACGTGGGGATCATCGTGCTCGGCCTCGGGGCATGCCTTGTGCTGCGCGCGCGCGGAGCAGACGCCTGGGCCAGCTTCGCGCTCGCCGCCGCGCTGCTCCACACGGTGAACCACGCGATGTTCAAGTCGCTGCTCTTCCTCGGCGCAGGCTCGTTCGAGAAGGCGGTCGGGTCGCTCGAGCTCGACCGCCTCGGGGGGCTCATTCGCCGCATGCCCTGGACGGGTGGCGCGTTCCTGGTCGGGGCCGTCGCGATCGCCGGGCTGCCGCCGCTGAACGGCTTTGCGTCCGAATGGGTCACGCTCCAGTCGCTCCTCCGCGTGCCGGCCTACGGCGGCGTCGCGGACGGGACGGCGGGTGCGATCGCGCTCGGTGCCCTCGCGGCCACGGCGGCGCTCGCGGCGCTCTGCTTCGTCAAAGTGGTCGGTCTCGTCCTGCTCGCCCCGGCGCGCCGCGATTCTGTTGCGAACGCGCAGGAGGCGCCCGGCGCGATGCGCGCCGGTGTCATGGCTCTTGCGGGGGCGTGCGTGTTGCTCGGCGTCGCCCCGGGGCTTCTCTTCGGGTCGCTGGTCGGGCTCGCGCCGTGGGCCGAGGCCGCCCCGACCACGGTCGGCCTCGACCTGCCCGGGACGGGGTCGCTGCAGACGGGTGGGATCGCGCTCGCGCTGGTCGGCCTCGCGGCCGCCCTGGCCGCCCTCCGGGGCCGAAGAGCGGCGGCGCCCGCGCCGACCTGGGCGTGCGGACAGCTCGTGGAGCGCCAGCTCGACTGGACGAGCGCGGGATTCACCAAGCCGCTCCGGCTCGTCCTCGAGGACGTGCTCCGGCCCGAGCGCAGCATCGTGGTGCGAACCGAGGGAGGCATCGTCCAGGAGGTCGTCTACGAGGGCCGTGTCCCGCACCTGTTCGAGGAGCGGCTCTACCGGCCGCTCGACCTCGCTCGCGATGCAGGGCGCGCACCAGGCGCGACGCATGCAGAGCGGACGGCTCGGGACGTACGTCGGCTACCTCGTCGGGCTGGTGCTCGTGGTGTTGGGCGCCGCAAAGGTTGGAGTCATCGGATGAGCAGCACGGCGACGGCGTCGACGATCGCGCAGGTGGCGGGCGGCGTCGCGTTGGCGCCGCTCCTCCCGGGGCTCGTCCAGCACTGGAAGGCGCGGCTCCAGGGCCGGCGTGGGCCGACGCCGCTTCAGCCGTACCGCGAGCTCCGGCGCCTGTGGGGCAAGAGCGCCGTGGACGTCGAGGGCGCCGGGCTCGTCTACCGTCTCGCGCCGTCGGTCGCGGCGGCCAGCATCGCGACCGCGGTACTGCTCGTGCCGCTCACGGCCGACGCGCCGGATCTCGGCGTCGGCCGTGACGCCCTCGCCCTCGCCGGGCTGCTCGCCCTCGCCCGGTTCGCCGTCGCGGCGTCCTCGTGGGAGGTCGCGAACGGCTTTGCGTTGATGGGCGCGAGCCGAGACCTCACGATCGCCGTCTTCGTCGAGGCGGCGCTGGTGCTCGCCCTCGGGGTGGCCGCGCTCGTCTCCGGCACCACCGACCTCGTCGGGATGGTTGCGGGAACGTCGGGTGGGGGCGCGTGGTCCGATCCGGCGCTCGCACTCGGCGCGGTGGCATTCGCGTTGGTCGTCGTCGCGGAGACCGGCCGGCAGCCCGTGGACAACCCCGACACCCACCTCGAGCTGACGATGATCCACGAGGGCCCGCTGCTCGAGTACGGCGGGCGTGACCTCGCGCTGCTCCAGTGGGCGGCGGCCGCCCGTCACTGGCTCGTGCTCGTGCTCGCGGCCCTGGTCTTCCTCCCGCATCCGACCGACCCGTGGCTGCAGCTGGCGCTGCTGCCGGTCGTCCTCACCGCTCTCTGTGCCGCGCTCGCGCTCACCGAGACGCTCGTTGCGAAGATGCGGATCCTCCTCGTCCCGCGGCTCCTCGGGGTCGCCGCGCTCGTCGCCCTGCTCGGGATCGTCGCCTGGCTCGTGGAGGGCGCGTGAGCGGAACGCTGGCGTGGGCACTCGTCGCGCTCGGACTGGCCGTGGTGGTGGTCCGGCGCCGCTCGGTGGCGGTCGGGCTGGTCACCGCGCAGGCGTTCGTACTTGCTGGCGTTGCTCTGGCCGAAGCGGGATCCGCGGACGACTTCGGAGCCGCGTTCGCGCTCGCCGTGCGCGGAGCCGCGCTCGCGGCGCTCTTCCTCCTGATCGTCGCGCGCACGCGCGAGCCGCGCCCGGTGCGTGCGGGCGCCGCGCCGCTCGCCCGCGCGGGGATGGCGGTCGGCCTTGCGCTGTCCCTCACCTGGCTCGTGCCGCCGATCGTGCTCGAATCGGAGCAGTCGACCCGGGCGATGCTCGCGCTGGTGGCGTTCGGTGCGGTCGTCGTCGCGACGCGCCGTGCGACGTTGCACCAGCTCCTCGGCATCGTGATGGTCGAGAACGGCCTCGTGCTCGGGGCGATCGAGCTTCCCGGCGGTGCGTCCCTCGCGGTCGAGCTCGGCGTCGCGCTCGACCTGACGCTCATCGCCATCGTCGCGATGGTGTTCCACGAGCGGATCTTCGCCGAGTTCGGCTCGGGCGACACGGCCGTGCTGGAGGCGCTGCGTGACTAGCCGGGAGATGCTCGCGCTCGCCGCCGTGGCGCTTCCCGCGCTCACCGCGGTGGTCGTGGCGGTCGCACCTCGACGCGCCGTGCAACCCGTGGCGCATCGTGGGACTCGTCGTGACGGGGGTCGCCGCGATCGCGCTCGGGATCCTCGCCCTCGCGAGCCCCGCGGCGCTCGAGGTCACCGACTGGGTCGTGATCGACGCGGCGGGGGGCCTGATGGTCGGCGTGGTCGGCATCGTCGGCCTGGCGAGCGCCGTCGCCTCGCCGGCGTATCTCGCCGCCGCCCAGCCCGGCCTCTTCGGCCCCTCGAACGGTGCTCGTGGCTACTACGCCGCGCTCGCGGCGTTCGTGGCCGTGCTGACGGCCGTCCCGCTCGCCGGCAACCTGGGCGCCGCGTGGCTCCTCGTCGAGGCGACCACCGCCGCGTCGGCGATCCTCGTCGGCTTCAGCGGCAAGCCGCGGGCGCTCGAGGCGGGCTGGAAGTACCTGCTCCTCACGTCGCTGGGCCTCGGGTTCTCGCTCCTCGGCATCGTGCTGCTCGCGTCGGTCACGACGGGCGGCACGCTCGACCTGCTTTCGTGGCGCTCGCTGGCGTCGGACGTGCCCGCAGGCGAGACGACACTCGTCGCGTTCCTCCTGATCGTCGTCGGACTCGCCGCGAAGATCGGCTGGGCGCCGGTACACAACTGGCTGCCCGACGCGCACTCCGAGGCGCCGCCGCCGGTGTCCGCGCTCCTTTCCGCGGCACTCCTGCCTGCCGTGCTGCTCGTCGCCTGGCGTACCGAGCGCGCGCTCGAGCCTGCCGTGGGATCCGGCACGGGGCGCTCCGTGCTGATCGGCTTCGGGCTCGTCTCGCTGGCCGTCGCCGTCCCGTTCCTCTGGCGTCCGCTCGCGTGGAAGCGGCTGCTCGCCTACTCGAGCCTCGAGCACATGGGGGTGATCGCTCTCGGCGTCGGCTTCGCCACGCCGCTCGCCCTGGCCGGGGTCGCGGTGCACATCGTCGGGCACGCGATCGCGAAGGCGCTCGGTTTCTACGCCGCGACGCCGCTGATCGGGCACGAGCCCCGAGCGAGCGGGCATGCCGTCACGGGCATCGCGCGCACCCAGCCGGCCCTCGGCGCGACGATGGGCCTCTCGCTCGGAGCGCTCGCGGGGCTCCCGCCCTCGCCGCTCTTCGTCAGCGAGATCCTCGTCGTCGCCGGCGGCTTCGACGCGGGTCGGCCGTGGGCGGCGGCCGCCGCGGTGGTCATGCTGGCGCTGGGCTTCGTCGGCCTCGCCCATGCCCTGGTCGAGACGATGGGCGGGAGGACCCGCCGTCGCGATCGCGATGAGGCCCCTGGTCTTCGCCCCGTGATCGGCCTCGGAACGGTCGCCGGCGCGATGCTCCTCGCCCTTGCGGTGGCGGCGTTCTGGCTCCCGGACACCGACATCGTGGAAGCGCTCGCACGGGGGGTCGGATGACTGTCCGGGGAGCCGACGAGTACCGGGCGGCGGTCGCGGACGCGCTGGCCGCCGGGTCGCGGTTCGCGGGTCTCCACGCGTCCGAGCGAGGAGCCGTCGTTCGCGCGGCGTTCGTCGCACCCGACGGAGCAGTCGGGCTGGAGTCCGTCGAGGCGAGCGGTGGCGTCGTGCCGACGATCGTCGACCTTGCCCCTTCCGCCGGCTGGGACGAACGCGAGGCACACGACCTCTACGGCGTGCGCTTCGACGGCCACGAGCCGCTGCGGCCGCTCGTAGAGCACGACCTCGTGCTGGCGCACTGGACGGTCCCCGTGCGCGGCGACGACGCGTACCAGGTGGCTGTCGGGCCGATCCACGCCGGCGTGATCGAGTCCGGCCATTTCCGCTTCCACGTCGTCGGCGACCGGATCCTCCACCTCGACGCGCGGCTCTTCTACAAGCATCGCGGCCTCGAGCGCGCAGCCGAGGGGAGCACGCTCCCGGAGGGGGCACGCTACGTCGGCCGCGCATGCGCCGCGTGCGCGGTCGCGAGCGGTCTGGCCTACGCCCATGCGTGCGAGGAGATTCTCGGGGTCGGCCCGACGGCGCAGCTCGCCCGTGCCCGGACGATCCTCCTCGAGCTCGAACGCGTCTGGAGCCATCTCAACGACATCGCCGCGATCTGCGCCGGGGTCGGCCTCGCCGCGGGCAACAACCAGTTCGCCGCGCTCACGGAGCGCGCGCGCCGCCTGAACGCGCGGCTGACGGGCCATCGCTTCCTGTTCGGTGCGATCGAGGTGGGCGGCGAGCGCGCTCGATCTCGACGCCGCAGCCGTGCGGGAGGCGCGACACGGGATCGAGGACATCCGCACAGCGGCCGAGAGCGGCTGGCGCGAGCTGCAGTTCAACGCGTCGTTCCAGGACCGGCTCCCGGACGTGGGGATCCTCCTGCCGGAGGACGTGGTGCGCCTGGGCACCGTCGGCCCTGCGGCGCGGGCGGCGGGGGTCGCGGTCGACGCCCGCTCCAACGCGGCCGGGCTCGATTACCCGGAGTTCGAGGTCCAGACGCCCGACCGGCCGACCGGTGATGTCCGGGCCCGGACCGAGCAGCGGATGCTCGAGCTGCGCCAGGCATTCGACCTGCTCGACCGGCTGCTCGACGGCCCTGTCCGGCCGGTCGCCGCGTCCCGGGTGGGTGCGGGGTCGGCCGTCGGCGTCGGGCTCGTGGAATCCGCTCGCGGCTCGACGCTGTGCGTCGTCGAGCGGGAGAGAGACGTGATCGGTCGCGTCCGCCTGCGCACCGGCTCGTACGCGAACTGGCCGTCCGTCGCGTTCGCCGGGGTCGACAACCTGCTCCCCGACTTTCCACTGATCAACAAGAGCTTCGAGCTCTGCTACGCCTGCGCCGACCGCTGATGCTGACGCTTCTCCGCGACCTACGCCGACTCCGCCGAACGGCGGCGCTCCCGCGGTCCGAGCGGGGCAGGAGCCTGGCGATGCGCCACGTCGACGCCGGCTCCTGCAACGGCTGCGAGCACGAGCTGACCCTTGCCTCGAGCCCCTACTACGACCTGCAGCGGTTCGGGCTCGGCATGGTCGCGTCTCCGCGGCACGCCGACGTGCTGCTGGTCACCGGCCCGGTGACGACGCGGATGCGCGAGTCCGCTCCTCACCGCGTACGCGGCGATGCCCGAGCCGCGCCTCGTCGCCGCGCTCGGCGACTGCGCCCTCGGCTGCAATCTGCTCGGGTCGCCCGACGAGATCCTCGGGGCCGTCGACACGCTGCTCCCGGTCGACCTCCGCATCCCGGGCTGCCCTCCGACTCCCGAGACGATCGCGGAGGCACTGCTCGGGCTCGTCGACCGAACGTCGCTCGAGCGCCGAGGTGCTACGGGAGACGCCAGAACGCGCCCGTGAGCCCGAGGCGGTCGAGGATCGCCTGGTTCTCGTCGCGGCTGTGCGGTCGCCAACCGGGATCGAGCCGGTCGCGCCACCAGGCGTGCGCGAGCTCGCTGAGCTTGGCGACCGGGATCGTCGTTCCGGGAGTGCGGCCGGCGAGCCAGCGCTCGATGTGCTCCTCCGACCGGAAGAGGTTCATCGCGCTTCAGGTGAAGACGATGTCGTCCCACCAGCGTGCCGCGGGCACGAGGCAGTGAAAGACGAGGGTCTCGTCGTCGGCGCGCTCGTCACGCACCTCGACGGCGATCGGCTCCCTGCAGTCCGGGCAGGTCGTCTCGATCCGGCCGTCGACGTGCAGTGCGGCGCAGATGCCGAACGCGTCCCAGGCGCAGTTGGCGTACCACCAGCGGTCGGCCGCGCGGACGCGATACGCCGTCGGAACCGCGGAGAACGGGTTTGCCATGCGGATCTCGCCCGTCTGCTCGTCGAGCACGAGCGCATGGGCGTCGTGGAGCGCTCGCCAGCGGGCCCGAGCTCGCTCGAGGTCGAGGCCCGTCGCCCGCGCGGCGTCCTGCGGCCGTCGGAACACGCCCGAGCTCGACGATGAGCCGGTAGGTGGCGTTCCTGAGCTCGAGGTCGACGTCGTCGATCCGCTGGCCTCCTCGAACCCGACCTATGCCGCGACGACGCTGAACGACGTGTCGACCGCGTCCTGCCGCCCTGGCACCCAGAGGTTGATCCGGAACACACCGCCGCCGACGTAGCCGATCGTCGTCTCCGCGGCTGCGGAGCTCGCCATTGCGACCTGGCTCGCGTTCCCGGGGAAGCGAACCTCGTACACGCCGGCGTTCACGCGCCGTGCCTGCGGGGCGCCGCCCGAGCAGTTGAACCGCGCGCCGATCAGCGGCTTCGCGCTCGTGAACTGGTCGGGGAAGTTGGCCATGCCCTTCGCGGGATCGCCGTTCACGGCAACGTAGCCCCTGACGGCGCCGGGCTGGCAGCGGGCCTGCGGCTTCACGGCCTCGTTGACCGCGATCGCCGAGCCGCCGAGCGCGAAGAAGAGGGCTGCGCCGGCGAGGACGGTGGAGGGGCTGACACGCATCGGGACCTCCGGGGTGGCGGGTGACGAACGCGCACGAATCCTCGTGTCCGCGTCGGACGGCGCTCAGCCGGTGCCGTCGACGATCACGTGCGCGCACGCGATCGGGTCGTCCCGCTCCACGTAGCGGTCCTCCATCGGCATCCAACGCTCCACCCACGTGGCCCGCGCGGCCTCGCCGTCGCGCGCGACGCCGCGCTCCAGCCGGGTCTCGTACGGGGCCTCGACCCAGACGCGAACGTCGTAGTCGTCGCGGAACATGCGATGGAGGGCGCAGACGCCCTCCACCACGACGACGCCTCGCGGCTCGACGGCGCGGGCCCCGCCCGGCCTGCGTGCCGCCCAGTCCCAGGACGCGTACCGTGCGGTCGCCCCGGCGAGCAACGGCTCGAACACCTCAGCCCGCAGGCGCGCGAGGGCGAACCCCTGGCCGTCCCAGAACTCGTCCGTGCCGACGACCTGTGCGTCGGGGATCGCCGTCGCCAGCGTCGACTTGCCCGAGCCGCCGCGTCCGCCTATCCCGACGAACGTGAAGCCACGCGCGCCGGGCGAGACCGCGATGAGGTCGAGTACGGGGCCGGCGTCCACGCGGCCACGCTAGACGATCCCCGCCTCGATCCGGATGGACTACGCTCGCCTGTACAGATCACGCGCACACGGAGGATCCCATGAGCGAGACCACCCGCGTCGTCGTCCCCTACGAGTCGATGGATCCGCTCGCGATCGGGGCGACGGACGACGAGTCGAAAAAGCACCGGGACACGCTCGAGGTCGACATCCCGACGGCGAACCTGATCGCCGTGGTGCAGCCGGACGAGCCGGATCCCGTCGGCGACCCGACCGAGGCCGCCCGCCGCGCGCTCGCGGAGCCGGTCGACGGTCCGACGTTCGCCGAGCTGCTCTCCGGCAGGGCCAGCGTCGCGGTGGTCGTCGACAACCAGTTCCGGCCGACGCCGTCGTCGAAGCTGCTCCCCGCCGTGTTCGACGCGATCGAGGAGGCCGGCGTCGCGGACGTCCGTGTCTGCTGCGCGAACGGGAAGGTGTTCCCGATGTCCGAGTCGGACACCGAGCAGAAGCTCGGGCGGGAGAACCTCGCGCGCATGGAGCGCAACGGCTGGTCGTTCTCGCAGAACGACCCGCAGAACCCGGACGCGTACACCTTTGTCGGCGTGTCGTCGGGCGGCACGCCCGTGTGGCTGCTGAACGAGGTTGCGTCCGCCGAGGTCAAGATCACGATCGGCCAGGCGCAGGCGAACCACTGGGGCGCCGGGGGCGGCGGCAAGCTGATCCTGCCCGGCGTCGTCTCCGACGAGACGGTCGAGTCGAACCACTGCGCATTCGTCACCTCGCCGCAGACGCACTACGGCGCGTACGTCGGCCCGATGCGCTCGGACATCGACGAGGTGGCCACGATGTGCAGCCTCGACTGCACGATGAACGTGCTGCTCGACACGCACGGGCGGGTGGCGGACGTGATCTTCGGCTCGCACCCGGAGGCCCACCGCGAGGCGATTCGCCGCTTCAACGAGATCTACACGTACGAGTCGTTCGTCCCGGAGCACGGGCAGGCCGACATCGCGATCTGCGGCGTCTTCGCGCCGACCGACCATCTCTTCTTCCACACCGGCTGGGGCTGCATGTCGGCCGATCTCGTCGTGAAGGACGGCGGCACCATCATCTACACCAGCCCGTCGCCCGGCGTCTCCACCGCGATCGGCGACTTCCCCGGGCTCGCGCTGATGGACCTGATGAAGCCGTACATGCCTCCGACGCCGGAGAACTACCAGCGCGTGCTGCGCGACATCCACGCGCGGGCGATCCAGATGTGGGCGGGCTGCATCTGGGTGCCGATCTACGAGGTCATGACCCGCAAGCACCTCACGCTCGTGACCCTCGAGGAGAACCTCGAGATGGCCGCCGACATCGGGATCGACGCGACGACGTCGCTCGACGACGCGCTCGCCGCCGCGTTCGGGCGGCACGGCGGCGACGCGACGGTGGCGGTGCTGCCGTACGCGCGCTACCAGCTGCCGCGGAACGCGGTGCGGATGGAGCACGCCGACGACCGCATCTTCGCGTACGCGGGCAGGGGCCACTGACCCATGACCGACGCCGCCCGCCGGACGATCCCCGGTCTCCGGGCGTCCGGCGTGGCGGCCGCGGACGACGTCGGGAGGGAGATCCGTGGGTCGACCACGATCCTCGAGCTGCTGCGGATGTTCCCGGACGGCCGCGCGGCAAAGCTGATGAGCGACATCCAGTTTCCGTGTGCTCACTGCGGGGGCGCCGTCCGCGAGCCGCTGACGCTCGCGGCGAAGCGACACCGCCGCGACCCGCGGGCGGTGATCGACGCGTTCCGTGCGCTCGAGTCCGGCTGGCCGAGCCCGGATCAGGTGGCCGGCGCGGCGCGCCGTCAGGAGCGTTAGTGCTGGTCGCAGCGGGCCGTGAGACCTGGGTCGGCCGGTCGGTCGAGCGCGTCGAGGACGCGGCGCTGCTCCGCGGCGAGGGACGGTTCATGGACGACCTCGAGCCGGTGCCCCACGCGTGGCATGCCGCGATCGTCCGCTCCCAGCTGGCGCACGCCCGGGTGTCGGTCGACGCGTCGGCCGCGCTCGAGGTCGTGGGCGTGCGCGGCGTCCTCACCGGCGAGGACGTGGCGCGGCTGTCCCGCCCGTTCCCGGCCGGGATCTCGTCGCCGGCACCCCACTACGCCGCCGCGGTCGGGACGGCGCGCTACGTGGGGGAGCCGCTCGCGGTCGTCGTCGCGTGCGACCGCTACGTCGCGGAGGATGCCGCCGAGCTCGTCGCCGTCGAGTACGAGCCGCTCGACCCGATCGTCGACCTCGCTGCGGCGGAGGCGATTCACGAGCGGCGCTTCCACTACGGCGACGTCGACGAGGCGCTCGCGAACGCCGATCACGTGGTCCGCACGACCTTTCGCGTGCCGCGCTTCACGTGCCTTCCGGTCGAGTGCTACGGCGTGGTCTGCGACTGGGACGAGGGGGCGGGCCGGCTCACTGCCTGGGCGAACTTCCAGGGGCCGTTCACGCTCCACGGTGTCGCCGCAGCGGCGCTCGGCCTGCGCGGCGACCGGCTGCGGCTGCTCACTCCGCCCGACTCGGGCGGCTCGTTCGGAGTCAAGGCGGCCGTCCTCTCGTACGTCGTCCTGATCGGGCTCGCGTCGCGCGCGCTCGGCGTCCCGGTGCGCTGGACGGAGGACCGCATGGAGCACCTCGCGGCGAGCTCCGTCGCGACCGGCAGGCTCACCGAGGTCGAGGCGGGGTTCACGCGCCGACGGCGAGCTGGTCGCGCTGCGCTACGACGCGGTCGAGGACGTCGGCGCCTACGTGCGTGCCCCGGAGCCCGCGACGCTCTACCGCATGCACGGGTCGCTCGTCGGGCGCCTACCGGGTCCGGAACGTCGCCGCACGGAACCGGGTCGTCCTGACCAACACCGTTCCCTCGGGATTGAACCGCGGGTTCGGCGGGCCCCAGCTCTACTTCGGGCTCGAGCGGACGATGACGATCGCCGCCCGCCGCCTCGGGATCGACCCGGCCGAGCTCGCGCGGCGGAACCTCGTCCGCGCCGACGAGATGCCGTACCGGACGCCGTCGGGCGCGCTGTACGACTCGGGCGACTACGCCGCCTGCCTCGACCGTGCGCTCGAGCTCGTCGCGCTACGGCGAGCTGCGCGCACGGGCCGAGAGGGGCCGGGCGGAGGGCCGGCTCGTCGGCGTCGGGCTCGCGTGCGTCGTCGAGCCCTCGATCTCGAACATGGGGTACATCACCCTTGCCCAGACGGCCGTCGAGCGTGCCGCGACGGCGCCGAAGTCGGGCAACGTCGAGGGCGCATCGGTGGCGATCGACCCGCTCGGCGGGATCACCGTCCGCCTGGGGACGACCCCGCAGGGCCAGGGCCACCGCACGGTCGCCGCGCAGGTCGCCGCCGACGAGCTCGGCTGCGCACCGGAGGACGTCACGGTCGTCTCGGAGCTGGACACGGCGGTCACGCCGTGGACGGTCGCGTCGGGCAACTACTCGTCGCGGTTCTCCGGGGTGGGCGTCGGCGCGGTGCAGGCGGCGGCCCGGAAGGTGCGCGACAAGGTCGACGCGATCCGGGCGCACGTCGGCGACCCGGAGCTGCCGTTGCGCAAGGTCGCCGGCGCCGTGCACTGGAACCCCGAGGGCCTGCCCGACGGCATGGAGCCGGGGCTCGCCGCGATCGCCTTCCACGCGACCCCGAACCTCGATCCGCCGGACACGGAGGACCGGGTCGCCTCGTCGGGGGCGCACGGGTTCGTCGTCGACGTGTGCGCGGTGGAGATCGACCGCGCGACGGGCGTCGTGACGGTGACCGACTACGTGAGCGTCCACGACGCGGGCACCCTTCTCAATCCCGCTGCTCGCCGACGGGCAGGTGCACGGCGGCTTCGCGCACGGGGTCGGCGCGGCGCTCTTCGAGCACCACGCCTACGACGAGGACGGCAACCTCACGACCGCGTCCCTCGTCGACTACCTCACCCCGACCGCCCCGGATCTGCCGCCGCTCGTCGTCGACCACCTCGAGTCGCCCTCCCCGTTCACGGCGCTCGGCGCGAAGGGCCTCGGGGAGGGAGTGACGATGTCCGCCCCCGTTGCGATCGCGAACGCGGTCGCGGATGCGCTCGGCCGCGACGACGTGGAGCTGCCGCTCACCGCGCCCCGCGTCTGGGAGCTCGTGCAGGAGCCCGAGGCGTGAAGCCGGCGCCGTTTCGGTACGTGCGTGCGCTGTCCCTGGCCGAGGCGCTCGCCGCGCTCGCCGACGGAGGCGACGACGCCAAGCCGCTCGCCGGCGGACAGAGCCTGGTGCCCGCGCTCAACATGCGGCTCGTCCGACCGAGCGTGCTCGTCGACATCGGGAGGGCGGGGCTCGACGGCGTCTCCGCGAACGGGATGCTGCGGATCGGTGCGACGACGCGGCAGGCGGCGCTCGCGGACGACGACCGTGCGCATCCGCTCGTTCACGCGGCGCTGCCGTTCGTCGGCCACTTCGTGACGCGCAACCGCGGGACGGTCGGCGGCTCGATCGCCCATGCGGACGGCGCGGCCGAGCTGCCGCTCTGCCTGGTCGCGCTCGACGGCACGGTCGTCGTCGACGGGCCGGAGGGGCGGAGGGACATCCCCGCCGACGCGTTCTTCGTCACGCACTTCACGACCACCCTCGCGCCCTGCCGAGCTGGTCGTCGAGACCGTCTGGCCGCTGGCCGGCGCGGACGAGCAGAGTGCGTTCGAGGAGTCGGCGCTGCGCGTGGGCGACTTCGCGCAGTCGATGGTGGCGGTGGTGCTGCGGCGCGACGGGACCGGCGTCGTCACCGCCGCGTCGGTCGCAGTCGGCGCGGTGGTCGACCGGCCGACGCGCCTCTCCGAGGTCGAGGCGCTGCTGGTCGGGTCGCCGGCGAACGGACGCCGCGGCCGACGCGGGCGCGCTCGCGGCACGGCTCGTCGATCCCCCCGGAACGATCCATGCGAGCCCCGCCTACCTGCGCGCATTGACCGCGGCGCTCACGACCCGCGCGATCGAGAGGGCGGCGGCGTGACGGAGATCGAGGTCGTGGTGAACGGCCGTCCGGTGCGCGAGACGGTCGAGCCACGTCTCCTGCTCACGGACTTCCTCCGCCACCGGCTCGGCCTCACGGGAACCCACGTCGGGTGCGAGCACGGGGTCTGCGGCGCGTGCACCGTGCTGCTCGACGGCGTCTCCGCGCCGAGCCTGCTGCGTCCTCGCGGTGCAGGCGGACGGCGGTCGTGTCGAGACGGTCGAGTCGCTGGCCGACGGCGGGCAGCTCAACGAGCTCCAGGTTGCGTTCCGCCGCCACCACGCGCTCCAGTGCGGCTTCTGCACGCCCGGGATCCTGATGGCGGCCACCGACCTCCTCTCGCGCGGCCGGCCGACGCGCGCGGAGATCGTCGACATGCTCTCCGGCCACCTCTGCCGCTGCACGGGCTACGCGCCGATCGTGGACGCGATCGAAGCCTGTGCTGATCCGACACAAGCGCCGGGCGGCGCGCCGTGAACCTCGCGCAATCGCTCCTCGCGGCCTGCGAGCGCCATCCCGAGCTCGAGGCGTTCCCCGGCCTCACGTACGGCGAGCTCCTGCCGCGCCTCCGGCGGGTGGCCGGCGGTCTCGGCGTCGGGCCCGGAGAGCGCGTGGCGACCGTGCTCGACAACCGGCTCGACACCGCGCTCCTCTACTGGGCCGCCCAGTGGGCCGGAGCGGTGTTCGTGCCGCTCTCCTGGCGGCTGTCCGAGGACGAGCTCGACTACTGCCTCGCCGACTGCGGTGCGCGGCTCGTCGTCCGCGACGCCGACGGCCTTCCCGATGGTCCCGAGCACGAGGGCGCGCTCGACCGCGACGAGCGCGAGATCTCGCTGATGCTCTACACGTCCGGGACGACCGGCCGGCCGAAGGGCGTTCCGCGCTCGCACGCCGCCGACCGAGCGGGCGGGTGGTCGCAGGCGCTCCAGCACGGCTACGCCTGGCGCGACCGCACGCTCGGGGTGATGCCGCTCTACCACACGATGGGGATCCACTCGCTCGTCGCGATGCACCTCGTCGGCGGCTGCTTCGTCCCGCAGGCCCGCTGGGACGCGGGTGAGGCGCTGGCCCTGGTCGAGACCGAGCGGATCACGTCGCTCTACCTCGCGCCGACGCTCTTCCACGACCTCGTCCACCATCCGGACCTCGCGAGCAGGGACGTCGAGCTCGGTGCGCGCGCTCGGCTACGCGGGGGCGGCGATGACGTCGACGCTCGTCCGGCGCTGCGCCGAGGTCTTCTCCCCGGAGGTCTTCGTCAACCACTACGGGTCGACCGAGATCTACACCTTCTCGATCGGGCGCGACCAGCTCGGGAAGCCCGGCTGCGCGGGCCGGCCGGCCGTCAACACGCGCCTCGAGGTGCGCGAGCCGGGCGAGATCTGTGTCGACCTCACCTCGGACGAGGCGTTCGGCGGCTACTGGAACCGGCCCGACGCCGACGAGAAGGCGATCCGCGACGGCTGGTACCTGACCGGCGACACGGGCCACCTCGACGCCGACGGCGATCTGTGGATCGACGGGCGGGTCGACGACATGATCATCTCGGGCGGCGAGAACGTGCACCCGCTCGAGGTCGAGGACGTCCTCGCAGCGCATCCCGGGGTGGTCGAGGTCGCGGTGGTCGGCGTCCCCGACGAGCGGCTCGGCCAGCACGTCGCCGCGGTCGTCGTCGGCACGGCGACGGCGGAGGAGCTCGACGAGCACTGTCTCGCCTCGCCGCTCGCGCGCTTCAAGCGGCCGCGCGAGTATCGCTTCGTCGACGCGCTCCCGAAGAGCGCATCGGGGAAGATCCTCCGCAGGATGCTGCGCGACGAGAGGGGGCTCCAGTGACGACGTACGACGGATTCGGGGTGGAGCGGGGCGACGGGGTCGCGAGGATCACCCTCGACGTGCCCGGGCAAGCTCAACCGGGTGTCGATGGCGGCGCGGGACCAGCTCTCGGCCGTCTTCGCCGAGCTCGACGCGGACGACGCGGTGCGGTTCGTCGTCCTCACCGGGGCGGGCGGGCAGTTCACGGCGGGTGGCGACATCGCCGGCTTCCTCGAGCGGTCGCCGTGGCAGGTGTCGCAGCTCGCACGGAACGTCGCCGCGCCGGAGCGCTGCTCGAAGCCGGTGATCGCGCGCCTCGAGGGCTACGTCTTCGGCGTCGGGCTCGAGCTCGCGCTCGCCTGCGACTTCCGGCTCGCGGCCGACGACGTCCGGCTCGGGCTCCCGGAGGTGACGATCGGCATGATCCCCGGCTCGGGCGGCACGCAGCGGCTCGCGCGCATGGTCGGCCTCGGCCGGGCGAAGGACATCGTCATGCGCGGGCGCCGCGTCGACGCCGAGGAGGCGCTGGCGCTCGGCCTCGTCACGAGGGTCGTGCCTGCCGGCGACCTCGACGGGGCGGTTGCAGAGCTCGTCGAGGAGCTCTCGCGGCTCTCGCCGCTCGCGCTCGCGATGGCGAAGCGCGTCCTGAACACGGCCTACGACGGCCCGCTCCACCTCGGGCTCGAGCTCGAGGGCCTGGCGTACGGCTTTCTCCGGCAGACCCACGACTTCCGCGAGGGCGTCGAGGCGTTCGGGGCAAAGCGCACGCCCGAGTTCACCGGCGAGTAGCCGGTCCCGATGAGTCGGGGCACGAGAAGCGTCGGTGGCTGCTACATCCGGAAGACGCCGAACGTCGTCTCCGGCACCGGCGCGTTCGCGGCGGCGGCGAGGCCGAGCGCGAGGACACGGCGCGTGTCGCGCGGGTCGATGATCCCGTCGTCCCAGAGCCGCGCGGTCGAGTGGTACGGCGAGCCCTCGTGCTCGTACTTGGCGCGGATCTCGTCGGGATCGGCGTCTCCGACCATCGTCAGCACGGTCGCCGCCTGCTCGCCGCCCATCACGGAGATCCGCGCGTTCGGCCACATCCACAGCTGACGCGGCCCGTAGGCGCGACCGCACATCGCGTAGTTCCCCGCGCCGAACGAGCCTCCCGTCACGACCGTGAACTTCGGCACGTCGGCGCAGGCGACGGCCATCACGAGCTTCGCGCCGTCGCGCGCGATGCCGCCTTCCTCGTACTCGCGGCCGACCATGAAGCCGGTGATGTTCTGGAGGAAGACGAGCGGGAGCCTGCGCTTGCAGGCGAGCTCGACGAAGTGCGCGCCCTTCTGGGACGACTCGGCGAAGAGGATCCCGCGGTTCGCGAGGATCCCCACGGGGAACCCTTCGATGCGCGCGAACCCGCAGACGAGCGTGTCGCCGTAGAGGGCCTTGAACTCGTGGAAGCGGCTGCCGTCGACGATCCTCGCGATCAGCTCCAGCGGGTCGAGCTCGTGGCGGAAGTCCTCGGGCACGAGCCCGTAGAGGTCGGCCGGGTCGACCACCGGTTGCTCCGGCGCGGCGAGCTCCCACGGGCACGGCGGCGGGGGCGCCGAGGTTCCGGACGATCTGCCGGGCGAGCGCAAGCGCGTGCTCGTCGGAGGTCGCGTAGTGGTCGGCGACGCCCGAGCGACGCGTGTGCACGTCGGCGCCGCCGAGCTCCTCCGCCGTCACCTCCTCGCCGGTCGCCGCCTTCACGAGCGGCGGGCCGCCGATGAAGATCGTCCCGGTGCCGCGCACGATGACCGTCTCGTCCGACATCGCCGGCACGTAGGCGCCGCCGGCCGTGCAGGAGCCCATCACGACGGCGATCTGGGCGATGCCCTTCGCGGACATGCGGGCCTGGTTGTAGAAGATCCGGCCGAAGTGCTCGCGGTCGGGGAAGACCTCGTCCTGGAGCGGGAGGAAGGCGCCGCCCGAGTCGACGAGGTAGATGCACGGGAGGTGGTTCTGCTCCGCGACCTCCTGCGCGCGGAGGTGCTTCTTCACCGTGAGCGGGAAGTACGTGCCGCCCTTCACCGTCGCGTCGTTCGCGACGATCACGCAGGCGCGGCCCTCGACGATCCCGATCCCGGTGACGATCCCCGCCGACGGCGCCTGCCCCGTCGTAGACGTCCCAGGCGGCGAGCGCGTTCAGCTCGAGGAAGGCGGAGCCGGGGTCGACGAGCCGGTCGATCCGCTCGCGCGCGGGGAGCTTGCCGCGGGAGCGATGGCGTGCGACGGACGCCTCGCCGCCGCCCGCCGCGACGAGCGCCGTCCGCTCGCGGAGCTCCTCCACGAGCGCGCTCATCCGCGCCTCGCGGCGCGCGAACGGCGGCGTCGCGGACGAGGTGCGTGGTCGAGGACGGTCATGTCGTCTCGAGCGTGACGAGCACGGTCCCGGTTGTCACTTGCTCGCCGGCGGCCACGTCGATCGGAACCCACCGTCGCGTCGTAGGGGGCGCTCACGATCTGCTCCATCTTCATCGCCTCGAGCACGACGAGCGGCTGGTGCGGCTCGACCCGTGCTCCGGCGAGGACCCGCACGTCGATCACCTTGCCCGGCATCGGCGCCGTCACCCGGCCGTCGCCTCCCCCGCCGCCCGCCGCGCGCGCCGCGGCTTCGACCTGCGGGGCCGCGAGCGCGGGTGCGGGCGCGAGGTTGAGGCGCCAGCTGCCGTCCCACGGCCCCGAAGGTGCGGGAAGCGGCGGAGCCGAGAGCGGCGGGAATCTCGTCAGGAAGTCGGTCGACAGGTCGGCGCTCGCGGAAGGCGGGATGCGCGACGAGCCAGCGGAGGAACGGCAGGTTCGTGATCGACGCCGTCGACGACGGTGTCCTCGAGCGCCGCGGCGAGGCGGTCGAGCGCCTCGTCGCGGTCGGCGCCGTGGGCGATGAGCTTGGCGATCATCGGGTCGTAGCTCGCCGCCGACCTCGTCGCCCTCCTCGATGCCCGCGTCGACGCGGATCGTCGGTCGGGAGGCGGAGACGCTCGACACGGCCCGGCTGCGGGAGGAACGTCCGCGGGTCCTCCGCGTAGAGCCGCGCCTCGAGCGCGTGGCCGGACGTCTCCGGCCGCAGACCGGCGACCGACGCGCCGTCGGCGACCCGCAGCTGGAGCTCGACGACGTCGAGCCCCGTGACGGCCTCGGTGACCGGGTGCTCGACCTGGATCCGCCCGTTCAGCTCGAGGAAGAACACCTCGTCGCCGTCGACGAGGAACTCGGCCGTGCCCGCGCTCTCGTAGCCGATCGCCGTGCCGAACGCGACCGCGTGCTCGGCGAGCTGCGCACGGACGCCGGGGGAGAGGTCCGGTGGGGGAGACTCCTCGACGACCTTCTGGTGGCGGCGCTGGACGGAGCAGTCGCGCTCGCCGAGCGCGAGGACGTTCCCGTGCCGGTCGCCCAGCAGCTGCACCTCGACATGACGCGGCCGGGCGAGGTAGCGCTCGCAGTAGACGGTGCCGTCGCCGAACGCGGCCTCCGCCTCGCGCGAGGCGGCTTCGAGCGCCTCGGCCAGGTCGTCGTCCCGCTCGACGACGCGCATCCCGCGGCCGCCTCCACCCGCTGCCGCCTTGACGAGCAGCGGGAAGCCCAGCTTCGACGGCTCGCCGGCCGCGAGCGTCGGGACGCCCGCGCGTGCCGCGATCCGCTTCGCCTCGAGCTTGTCGCCGCCCCGACGGAGGGCATCCGGTGGCGGCCCGATCCAGGTCAGCCCGGCGGTGATGACGGCGTCGGCGAACGCCGCGCTCTCCGCCAGGAAGCCGTAGCCGGGGTGGACGAGCTCCGCGCCGCTCTCGCGCGCGGCGCGGACGAGGGCCTCGGCATCGAGGTACGAGACGATCGGGACGACGGCGTCCGCCACGCGCGTGTGCAGCGCATCCTCGTCGCCCGGGCCTGCAACCGCGACCGTGCCGATTCCGAGGCGCCGGCAGGTGGCGAAGATGCGAACGGCGATCTCGCCGCGGTTCGCGACCAGCAGCTTCCTCCCGTCGGACATGGCGGGTCCGACCATAGAGGATGCGCGTGCCGGCAAGCTGCCGACGACCCTCGATGCCCGGCGCGCCCGCGCCTCGGCGGGCTCGGAGCCCGGTCGGGGGATGGCGGAGTCCGCCGACCCTCGTACGCTTCCGCACGAGATGAAGGCGACACCCGTCCTCGTCGCGCTCGCCGTCGTCGCCGCTCCGGCGGCGGGGCAGGATCGCCGGCCGATGTCGCTCCGGCTCGTCGACGTCCGCGCGTGCGGGTCGGCGTCGCCGGTGGCGGCGCGCCCCGTCGTGACGATCACGCCGGACGGCGACGGCGTCCGCGACTGCGCCGCGCTTCGCTTTCGGCTCGAGCGGCCCTCACGCGTCGAGCTCGTCGTCTTCCAGCGCAAGCCGCGCCCGGGCGTCGTCCACGTCGACCGGATGACGGCGCCCGCCGGGCTGACGACCGTCGTGTGGTCGCCCCCTGCCACAACCGCCGCCCGGACCTACCCGACGCGCATCACGGTGAAGGCGGGCGGCGCGCGCGCATCCTTCGCGGGGCCGGTGATCCGCGTGCGCGCGCTCGCGGCACGTTTCGAGCGCGAGAGCTACGCGCCCGGCGCGGTCGCCCGTCTCCGGGTCGCCGGCGGCGGGCGGATGGCCGCTCTCGAGATCGTCGACGCCGCGACCGGCGTCGCGGTGGGGAGATCCCGCAGCGTCCGCGGCGGGGTTGTCGGCGTCCGCGTCGGGAGGCTGGCGCCCCGGCGTCTACGCGGCGCGGCTCCGCGACGGCGGCCGGGTCACCCACGCGCCGTTCGTCGTGCGCGCGCCGGCGGGAGGCCGGCCGCGGGTCGCCGTCGTCCTTCCCACGAGCACGTGGCAGGCGTACAACTTCACCGATGCCGACGGCGACGGCTTCGGAGACACGTGGTACGCCAGCCGGTCGCGCGAGAGCGCGCGGCTCGACCGCCCGTTCATGGGCGACGGGATGCCGCCGTTCTTCCACCGGTACGACCTCCCGTTCCTGCGCTGGCTCCGCGCGGCGGGGCACGACGCGGACTACCTCGGCGACGACGACCTCGACCGCGTGCCCGACGCAGCGACCCTCGCCCGCCGCTACGACCTGCTCGTGTTCCCCGGGCACCACGAGTACGTGACACGCCACGAACGCGACCTGATCGAGCAGTACCGCGACCGCGGCGGCAACCTCGCGTTCCTCAGCGCCGACGGCCTGCACTGGCGGGTCGAGCGGCACGGGGTCGTGCTGCGCCGCAAGGAGCAGTGGCGCGCCCTGAAGCATCCGCGGCCCGAGGCGTCGATCGTCGGTGTCCAGTACCGGGCGAGCGACGACGGCACGCATCGTGCCGCGTACGTCGTGCGGAGCACCCGCTGCGCACCCTGGCTCTTCCGCGGGACGGGCCTGATCCGCGGGTCGCGCTTCGGCTGGAGCGGGGTCGAGATCTCCGCGACGACGGCCGACTCGCCGGCCGGCACCTGCGTCGTCGCCGAGATTCCGAACCTGCTGGGAGCGGGGCGGACCGCGCAGATGTCGTACTACGAGACGGATCGCGGCGCCAAGGTGTTCGCGTCCGGCGCGTTCTGCCTGGTGAACCGCTCGAGCACCGTCGCGACGCTCCTCGAGAACCTCTGGCGGAGGCTTTCGCGGCCGTGACCGCCCGCGCGCGTATCGGTGTCGTGTCGCTCGCCCTGGCGGCCGTCCTCGGCGGCGCCGGCCAGGGGGCGAGCGGCGCGCCGACGCCGGGCCCCGCGCATCGTCTGCACGCTTCCTGCCGGCGCCTCCCACCTTCCGCCCGCGGCGCGGCATGGGCTGATCGGGCATCTCGAGCAGTACCCGGACGTGTCGCTTGCCACGCCGGCCCAGCGGGCGGCAGCGCGCCGGATCCTCGATGTCGTCCGCCGCGAGGCTCGTGGCTGGACGACGCTCGCGGCCGCGAAGCGGGCCGGCTTCGAGACACGAACCGCCCGCCGCCGGGCCGGCGACCCGACGGCCCACTACCTGCACGCCGAGAAGCTCCGTGAGCGCCGCGGCGGCCCGGTGTTCGACCTGCGGCGCCCCAAGGCGCTCATCTTCGCCCGCGAGCCCGGGCATCCCGCCGTGCTCGTCGGGGTGATGTACAGCGTGCAGCGGGGCGAGCGGGGGCCCTCGCCCGGAGGGCCGATCACCCGGTGGCACTCGCACGTCGTGTGCACCGTGGGGAACAAGCGCGGCCGCAAGCCCCAGGAGGACGGGACGTGCCCGCCCGGGTGCGACGGCGTTCCAGGGCAGCGAGATGATGCACGTCTGGTTCACCCGCGACCTCCGCAGCGCGTTCGCGATCGGCGCGCCCGAGCCGGAGCTCTGCCGCGACGGCCTGCTGTCGGGAGCGTTCTGCCGCAGCCCGGGGGCGCGCCGCGCGATGTGACGCCGCGGCTACCGTGGCCGCGTGCCGGGCTTCGTCGACGTCCACTCGCACGTCGTCCCATCGGGCGACGACGGCGCCGCATCCGTCGAGGAGGCGATCGCGCTCTGCCGGATCGCCTTCGATGCGGGTACGCGGGTGCTGTTCGCGACGCCGCACGCGCACGCCGACTGGGACCAGTTCCCTCGCACGGCCCACCGCAGCGAGCTCTACGAGCGCTCGTTCCCGCTCGTGCGCGACGCCGCCGCGGAATGGGGCCTCGATCTCCGTCGCGGGTGGGAGGTCTATCCGTCCGTGGTCACCGACGGCGTCGACCTCGATACGTACCGCCTGGAGGGCACGCGGGCCGTGCTCGTCGAGTTCCCCGGCTGGTGGCTCGACGTCGACGGCGCCGTCGACCTCGTTGCCCGGGCAGCCCGCGTCGTCGAGCGAGCGGGGCTCGTGCCGCTGCTCGCGCATCCCGAGCGATGCCCGGCGGTGGTCGCACACCCCGCCGCGCTCGCGCCGCTCGCCGAGTCCGGCTGGCCGCTCTGCCTCAATGGCCCGTCGCTGACCGGCGACCACGGGGCGGCCGCGGAGCGGACGGCCTGGCGCCTGCTCGAGGACGGGGTCGTGTCGCTCGTCGCGTCGGATGCACACGGCCGCGCGCGTCCGCCTCGGGTCGACACCGCCTACGCAGCCGTCGAGGCCGCGGTCGGCCGCGCTATCGCGCTACCGCTGTTCGACGGCAGCGCGGTCCCCTGGACCGCCGTGATCAGGTCCTCGTCTCGTCCCGCGCGGCGCCCCGGCCCTCGGTGCCCGGCTCGTCCGGGTCGAGCGCGCGCCGGGGGTCGACCTCGGCGACCGCGCTCTTCACTTCGCGCAACGCCGTCCCGAGGCGCTTGGCCGCGTCGGGAACGCCCTTCGCGCCGAAGAGCAGCACGAGCGCGCCGAGAAGGACAACGAGCTCCCAGGGGCCGACGTCGAACGGCACCCGACCAGTGTACGCCGGGCACGCCGCCTCCCGCCATGCGGGCTACGCGCTGTCGGGCGGCTTCTTCGGCGCGGGCTTCTCGGCCGGGCCCGCATCGAGCATGCGCCGGGGGTCGACGTCCTCGACGGCGCCCTTCACCTCCCGGACACTCGACCCGAGGCGCTTCGCGACCTCGGGGAGGCCCTTCCCGCCGAACAAGAGCGCGAGGACGCCGACCAGAATGACGATCTCCCAGACGCCGAGGCCGAAGGGCACGGTCGGATCCTACGGAACGGCGACCGCACGGCGGGGAGGCAGATTCACCCGGACGGGGCATTGCGCGACACGGGGCGAGGCGTCGACGCTCCGCGGAGCCCCATGGGGATCTTGAGACGCACCGGTCGAGAGCCGCTGCCCGACGAGCACCTGACCTTTCTCACGCTCGGCGAGGGACGGGAGCTGCGGCGACTCGTCGAATCGGCGTTTGCCAAGGCCGGCCACGACGTCACCGTGCACCGCGATCACGCGGTCGACCGCCGCGGGACGTCGTTCGGCCTCTGGAACATCGGTGCGTTCTGCCGTGGTGTCGACCGGAGCGAGTGGCCCGAGCTGATCGACGAGCACGTGCGAAGCGTCACCACGACGCCGCGCGCGCTCGACGAGCTCTCCCGCGAGGAGCTCGAGGCGGCCGTCCATCTGCGTCTGGTCGCCGTCGGGTCCGTCCCGGACGCCGACCTCCTCGGGTACGCGCGCCAGGTGGCGCCGGGGCTGCTCGAGGTGCTGGCCGTCGACCTCCCCGATTCCGTCGCGACCCTGCAGAAGGAGCATCTCGAACGGCTCGGCACGCTGTGGGAGGTGATGGAGCAGGGCCGCGCCAACCTCCGCTCGGTCCTCGCGGAGGGCGACGTCGAGGCCCGAGCCGTCACGTCCGCACGCGGAGCGTTCACGTCGCTCACCGGCACCTCGTTCTTCACGGCCAGCCTGGCGTTGCTCCTCCCGGAGACCGTCGAGCGGTTCACGGGCGAGGCCGACAGGGGGTACGGCGTGCTCGTCGCCGTCCCCGACCGCCATCAGCTCTTCTACCGGGTGGTCGACGGGCAGGGCGCCGGCGATGCCCTGCGCCACATGTTCGAATGGGCACGGTCGCGCTTCGACCGATCCGCCGGGGCGTTGAGCCCGAACGTCTACTGGGTGCACGATCGCCGCTGGGCGCAGGTCACGTCCATGGACGGCGGCAAGCCACGCGTGTGGCTCCGTGGCGACTTCGCCGGCGCGATCAAGCGGTCTGCCTGACCTCCCGGCCGGCTCGGGTCACACGAGCGCCCACTCGACCGGCTCGCGTCCGGCCGCGGTGAGGTACGCGTTCGCGCGCGAGAAGTGGCTGCAGCCGAAGAACCCGCTCGCAGCGCTGTACGGCGACGGGTGCGCGGCGGTGAGCACGTGGTGGCGGGCCGTGTCGACCACGGCGCCCTTCTGCTGCGCGTAGCGGCCCCAGAGCAGGAACACCAGGCCCTCTCGACGCTGCGACAGCTCGCGGATCGCCCGGTCCGTGAACCGTTCCCAGCCCTTCCCTGCGTGCGAGGCGGGCTTCCCCGGCGAGACGGTGAGCACCGCGTTCAGCAGCAGGACACCGCGCTCCGCCCACGGGGTGAGGTCGCCGGTGGAGGGTCGCGGCAGCCCGAGATCGGACTCCGAGCTCGGTGTGGATGTTCTGGAGCGAGGGAGGTGGACGGACACCCGGCGGAACGGAGAAGCAGAGACCCATCGCCTGCCCCGCGCCGTGGTAGGGGTCCTGGCCGAGGATCACGACCCGGACGTCGTCGAACGGCGTCAGCGCGAGCGCGTTGAAGACCCGGTCGGCGGGCGGGTAGAAGCGCCGTCCCGCTGCGACCTCGTCGACGAGGAACGTCCGGAGCTCCCCCATGTACGGCTGCTCGAGCTCGTCACCGAGCACCGCAAGCCAGCTCTCGTGCATGCGGGGCTGCACGGGCCGAGCCTAACCGTCTAGTCCGTGAGCGCGGTCACCTTCGCGACGACCTCCCGGCACCACGCCGCGTGCCGGGACGCATCGTCGAGGAACTGGGAGGGCTTGATGCAGATCGAGCGAAAGCCCCGCTCGACCTGGCTCGGGACCGTGGCGAGCGCCTCGTCGAGGTCGGCGGCGGAGCCCGCGTCGGGGAAACGGCCGCGCGTGCCGCCGACCAGCTCGAACGTCGGCGACGTCGCGGCCCGCGTCCGCGAGGGCCGTCCGCAGGCGGTCGAGGTCGTCGTCGCTCGGGCGGCCGAGCGGGTTCCAGCCGTGGCCGTACCGCACCATGCGGCGGAGGAGCCGCGCATGCAGCGTGCTCGATCCGAACCAGAGGCGCGGCCCGTCGGGGCGCCACGGCTTCGGCTCCACCCACACGTCGTCGAACGCGTAGAACCGGCCCTCGAACGACGCCGGGGACGGCGCCCAGGCCGCCTGCCACGCGGCGAGGTGCTCGTCGAGCAGCGCGCCGCGGTCGGCGAAGGACACACCGAGCGCCCGGTACTCCGGCTCGTGCCAGCTGACGGTGGGGAGGACGACGAGCCGGCCCTCCGAGAGGAGGTCGAGCGTGGCGAGGTCCTTGGCGAGCAGGAGGGGGTGGCGGAGCGGCGCGATGATCGCGGCGGCCGCGAGCCTGAGCGTCGTGGTCGCGGACGCGATCGCCGCGAGGAGGACGAGCGAGCTCGGCCACGGCATCGCAGGGTCCTGGTTGCCGGGGAGCGCGTAGTCGCGCGGGTTCGGCATGAGCCCGTTCGCGTCCGCTCCGCGCCCGAGGACGACGTGCTCGCTGACCATGACGGCGTCGAAGCCCGCATCCTCGGCCTCCTGCGCCATCCTCACCAGCGCGCGGAGGTCCCGCGGGGGCGTCAGCGTCCAGTTCTCGGAGAGGACGTGGACGAGCCGGACGCGGCTCATGCGCGCCTCTCCTTTGCCCGCAGGCGAAGCAGCGTCGACCGGCTGGTCAACCGACCACGGGCCGCCGGGCCCAGTGCCGCCATGCGCTCTCGACGTGGGCGCGCATCAGGAGCGCCGCGCGGTCGCCGTCGCCGCTCGCGACCGCCTCGAGCAGCTCCTCGTGCTCGGCCGCGTCCGCCCTCTGCCACGCCGGTTGCGAGCGGCGGCTGGCAAGCAGCCGGCGGCCGACGTCGGCGATCCAGAGCGAGTCGAAGATGCGGCTCAGAGCCTCGTTGCGCGTCGCGGCTGCGAGCGCCGCGTGAAAGGCGCGGCTTGCGTCGTGGGCGGCGGCGGCGGTCCGGGCTGCATGCTCGGCGGCGACCGCGCCGCGGAGCGCGTCGAGGTCGGCGTCGTCGTGCCGCTCCGCGGCGAGCCGCGCGATCCCCGGCTCGAGCAGGAGCCGCGCCTCGAGCCGCTCCAGCACGCGCTCGAGGCCGACGTCCGCGACGAAGAACCCTCGGTTGACCTCGAAGACGACGAGCCCGTCGCCCGCGAGCCGCCGCAGCGCCTCGCGCACGGAGCCACGCGAGATCCCGAGCCCGTCTGCCAGCTCCGCCTGCCCGATGCGGGCGCCGGGCTGCACACGCCCGTCGACGATCCTCGCGCGGAGCTCGTCGTATGCCAGGCCGACGACGGAGCGGACGCGGAGCGGGCCGGTGCTCGTCTCGCTCACGGCGCAGCACGCTCCCGCTCGCTCATGCCAGCTGAGGTTGACATTCGATGTTCGAACCTTGTATACCGGCGTCGTCCCCGGCGCAAGGGGCGCCGGCAGGGAGGAGGAGCTCAATGAGCGAAACCGGCTCGACGGCCCCGAGCGCGAGCCTCGGGCAGAAGAACCTCTCGACGATCCACGCGGTCGCCCAGTCGCTCGCGATCGGGCCGATGTTCTCGACCGCGCTGATCCTCGGCCTGGTCTCGAACCCCGCCACGGGCGCGGCCTGGAACGCGACGCTCGCGGTCCTGGTCGCGGGCCTCGGCGTGCTCGCGATCGGCTACGCGGTGACGCTCTACGCGCGCCGCTTCGCCGGCGCCGGCGCCGTCTACGAGTACCTGACCCACGGCGCGCATCCCTGGGTGGGCGTCTTCACGGCCGGCGTCTTCTTCGTCGGCACGCTCTTCCTCGGCGGCGGCGGCATCTACCTCGGCGCTCGGCATCCTCTCCGACGGGCTCGTGGGAGGCGCACATCTCCGACAACGCGCCCGGCCTGGTGGATGTTCGGCGCTGATCGCGCTCGCGATCGTGCTCGTGCTGAACTACCTCGGCGTCCGCATCGCGGTGCGCGCGATGCTGACGTTCGCCGCGGTGTCGTTCATCCCGATGCTGATCCTCGCCGTCGTGATCGTCGCGAAGGGCGGCGACAGCGGGATCACGCTCTCGGTCTTCAACCCGAGCGAGACGTCGTGGTTCGGCGTCACCGGCGGCGGCGTGCTCGGCGGCGTGCTGCTCGGCATCCTGCTCTTCGTCGGCTTCGAGGCGGCGGCCTCGATCGGCGAGGAGTCGCACGACCCGCACCGCTCGATCCCGCGCGCCGTGCTGTTGCACGATCGCCGCGTCGGGCGCGTTCTACGTCGTGATGGCCTTCGCGTTCTCGATCGGCTACGGCAAGGAGGCGGTCGACCGAGGGCGCGTGGGCGGCCTCGCCGGCCGCGGTGAACGAGATGGCGACGCGGTACATCGGCTCCTGGTACGCGACGATCCTCGACCTCGTCGTGATCCTCGACGCGATGGCGCTCGCGCTCGCGATCTGCGTGACGATCGGCCGCGGCTACTTCGCGCTCTCGCGCGACGGCCTGCTGCCGAAGGTGTTCTCGAAGACGTCGCGGTTCGACACGCCGTGGGTCGGGAACCTGATGGTTGCGGTGGGCGGCATCGGCCTGATGCTCGTGTCCTGGCTCGCCGACTACCAGGGCCGCTTCGTCGTTCCCGGCGAGAACGGCGATCTCGTGCCGATCTTCCCCTCCGACGGCGTTCGCGACGTTCATCCTCTCGGCGACGATCGGCTCGTTCGCGGTCGAGCTCGTCTACCTCATCCTCGCCGTCGTCGCGTTCGGGCTCGTGCGGCAGGCGGGGGGCAAGCTCTGGCAGTACGCCGTCGTCGCGGTCGCGGTCGCGACGCCGCTCCTCGGCTACTACGGGGCCTTGAAGCCCGGCCCGCACGACCGCTCGAACGTCAACTGGGAGGCGTTCTACTGGACGATCGGCGTCGTGGTGGTGGCGGTAGTCTGGTTCGTCGTCGTGCTCGTCCTGCGACCCGCGAACGTCCGCTCGGCGGCCGCCCACGCGGCCGAGCACCGCGGTGTCGCCCCGCTCGACGAGAGCCTGGACTACGAGGCGCTGCCCGAGGGCGAGATGCCGTTGTGACCGAGGCGGCCGCCTGGCACCCGACCGGACCTGCCGCAGACGCCCCGCCCGGGGCGCTGCGGCGGGTCGAGGTCGAGGGCCGGGCGGTGTGCCTGGGGCGAACGGCCGGCGGCTGGGTCGCGTTCGACGACACCTGCACGCACGAGGAGTGCTCGCTCGCGGACGGGGAGCTCGACGGCGCGGTGATCGTCTGCCCGTGCCACGGCTCGGAGTTCGACGTGCGCACCGGGGACGTCCTCACGCCGCCCGCGCTCGATCCGCTGCCGATCTACGAGGCGCGCGAGGAGGATGGTGCACTGCTCGTGCGGCTCGCGCCGCCGCCGCCCGCCGAGGCGGCGCTCCACGCCCGCGAGGACCATGTCCCCGAGGCCGTCGTCCGCGAGGCGACGGTCCCCGGCCCGTCGTTCGAGGGCCTCGTCCTCGACGACGTCGACCTCACCGACCTCGACGTCTGGGAGCGAGCGGGTGCCCTACGAGTGGCTCGCGCTCCTGCGCCGCGATGCGCCGCTGCACTGGCAGCCCGGAGCAGGACGGGCGCGGGTTCTGGGTCGTTCACGCGCTACGACGACGTCGTCGCGGTGTCGAAGGACTGGCAGACGTACTCGTCGGAGCTCGGCGGCACGTCGCTGCAGGACCTGACGCCCGAGGAGCTCGAGGCGCGGCAAGTCGATGATCGACACCGACCCGCCGCCGCACACGCGCCTGCGCGCGCTCGTCAACAAGGGCTTCACGCCGCGTGTCGTCAACACGTACGAGGAGCGCATCCGCGGGCTCGCGCGCGAGCATCCTCGCGCGCGGCCTTCGAGCAGGACGAGTTCGACTGGGTCGACGTCGGTCGCCGCCGAGATCCCGATGTGGGTCTTCTCGGAGATCATGGGGCTGCCGGTCGAGGACCGGCGGCTGATCATCGAGCTCGGCGACAAGATCCTCGGCAACACCGACCCCGAGGTGGTCGGGCGCGGAGAACGTCGCCGACGGTCGCGCTCGAGGACGCCGAGCTCCGCAAGCTCCCGTTCTCGAGCCCGTTCTCGCTCGACCTGATCGAGTACGGGCGGCAGCTCGGCGAGGCGCGCCGGCGCGAGCCGCGCGACGACATCACGACGAAGCTCGTCGAGGCGGAGGTCGACGGCTCGCGGCTGTCGGAGCAGGAGTTCGGACGTCATGTTCATCCTGCTCACGACCGCCGGCAACGAGACCACGCGGCACACGATCTCGCTCGGCCTGCACGACCTCCTCGACGCACCCCGACGAGCTGCAGCGGCTGGTCGCCGACCCGTCGCTCGCCGCGACCGCCGCGGACGAGCTCCTGCGGCGGGCCCACCCGGTGCACCACTTCCGCCGCACCGCGACGCGGGACGTCGTCGTGCACGGCCGGCGCATCAAGGCAGGGCGACAAGGTGACGATCTGGTACGCGGCCGCGCAACTACGACGACGCGAAGTTCGCCGACCCGTACCGGCTCGACGTCGGGCGCACGCCGAACCGGCACCTCACGTTCGGCCTCGGCGGGCCGCACTTCTGCCTCGGGTGCACCTCGCGAAGCTGGAGATCAGGATCTGGCTCGAGGAGATGATCCCGTACCTCGACCGGCTCGAGCTCGGCCGGCGACCCGGTGCGGCTCCGCTCGAACTTCTTCAACGGCATCAAGCGCATGCCCGTCCGGGTGCGCGGCTGAGACCCGTCGCAGGAGGCGATCACGGCATGACCACGGTCACGATCCCGAGGCGGCGGTCGCCTCGCTGCGAGGGCAGGGCGTCCGGGCGGTCCGGCTGCTCTACACCGACCTCCACGGCGTCGCGCGCGGCAAGGACATCCCGATCGGCCACTTCGTCGAGCTGCTCGAGGAGGGCGTCGCGTTCTGCGCGGCGGTCATGGGCACCGACCTGCGCCACACGCCCGTGGTCGGCGGCGAGGAGGGCTACGTCGACTTCGCGGTCCGGCCCGACCTCGAGACGCTGCGGGTCGTCCCGTGGCAGCCGGAGGTCGCCTGGTGCCTCGGTGAGGCGTGGACGCTCGACGGCTCCGACCACTGGCCCGTCCTGCCCGCGCGGCGCTCCTCGCGCGCGTCGTCGCGCGCTACGCGGCGCGCGGGCTGCTGCCGATCGTCGGCCCGGAGCTCGAGTGCTTCCTGCTCGAGCGCGACCCGACCGCGCCGAGCGGCCTCGGCCGCTACGTCGACGAGCTCTCGCGCGTCTACACCGTCGGGCGCGATCTCCGACCCGCGCGAGATCGATGCTCGAGATGCTCTCGGTGCCGACGAGCTCGGCCTCAAGGCGTTCGCCGCGAACCACGAGTTCATGAACTCGCAGTACGAGATCAACCTCAAGCACTCGGCGGCGCTCGACGCCGCCGACCGGGCGTTCATGCTCAAGACGGCGGTGAAGGAGATCGCGGCGACGGAGGGGCTGCTCGCGACGTTCATGGGGCGAGCCGTTCACCGACCAGGGCGGCTCCGGCTTCCACGTCCACCTCTCGCTGGCCGACGACGAGGGCGGAACGCGTTCGCGACTCCGACGGCGCCGGAGCTGAGCCCGCTCGGCGCGTGCGGTTCGTCGCGGGCGTGCTCGAGCACGCGCCAGGGGCTGCAGGCGCTGCTCGGCCCGACCGTCAACGCGTACAAGCGGATCCTCCCCGACAGCCTCGCGCCGACGCACGCGAACTGGGGCCACGACAACCGCACCGCCTTCTGCCGCGTCCCGAACGAGCGCGGGTCGCGGACCCGCGTCGAGATCCGCGCCGGCGACGGCTCGCGCGTGCCCGCACCTGATCGTCGCCGCGCTGCTGCTGGCGGGGCTCGACGGGATCGAGCGCGAGCTGGAGCCGCCGGAGCCCGGTCGTCGGCGACGCCTACCGGATGGACGACGCGCACGCGGGGACGAAGCTGCCGGCGCGACCTCGGCGCCGGCGCTCGACGCGCTCGAGGCCGACACCTGGCTCGTCGAGGAGCTCGGCGAGGAGCTCGTCGCGACGTTCCTCGCCATGAAGCGGTTCGAGGTCGAGCGGTTCACGGAGGCGTCGGCGCATTCGACCCGAGGTCGTCACCGAGTGGGAGGTGCGACGAGTATGCCGCCCATCTCTGAGCTCGTCGTGACGAGCGGCGCGTCCGCGTCGAGGTCGACGGCGAGCCGCGCTGGGGCCGGCGCGACGGCGAGGCGATCGTCCTCGACGACGGCACGAGGCTGCCGGAGGCGGACGCGCGCTACCTCGCGCCCGTCGAGCCGACGAAGATCTTCGCCGTCCACCTCACCTACCGCTCCGGGTCGAGGAGTACGCGGCGCGGACGCCGGCCGAGCCGTCGTACTTCATGAAGCCGCCGACGACGCTCAACGGCCACCGCGGCCGATCCGTATGGCCAAGGACGCCGCGGTTCCTGAACTACGAGGGCGAGCTCGCGGTCGTCGTCGGGCGGCGGATGAAGGGCGTGCCGATCGACGACGCGCTGTCGTACGTCGCGGGCTACGCGTGCGCGAACGACGTCGGCATGCACGACTTCCGCCACGCCGACCGCGGGGCGATGCTGCGCGTCAAGGGCCAGGACGGGTTCCTGCCGCTCGGGCCGGAGCTCGTCCCGGCAGCGGAGTTCGACCCGACCGACTACACGCTCCGGACCTACCTGAACGGCGACGTCGTGCAGGAGGCGACCGCGGGCGACCTGCTCTTCGCCGTCGCCTACCAGCTCGCCGACCTCTGCCGGGTGATCACGCTCGAGCCGGGCGACGTGATCCTCACCGGCACGCCGGCGAACTCGCGACCGATGGAGCCGGGCGACGTCGTCGAGGTCGAGATCACCGGGCTCGGCCGGCTCGACGAACACGGTCGAGGAGTGGGACGTCGACCTCGCCGGCCCGGGCGAGCAGCTCCAGGTCTCCGCGCAGACGCTCCACGTCGCGCTCGCGATCCCGGAGGACGAGGCCGAGCGGATGGTCGCGGAGGACCGCGTCCCCGGGCGGGCGGAGTGATCCGCCTCGGCCGGATCGACCACGTCTGCCTGCGCGTCGCGGACCTCGACGAGGCCGCTGCGCGGTGGTGCATCCAGCTCGGGCTGCGTCGAGCGGGCGCGGGACGGCGGCCGGCCTACCTCGCCTGCAACGACGAGCCGTACTGTCTCGAGCTCGCGGTCGGCGACGAGCCGGCCACGACCACACGGCCTTCGAGCTCGCACGCGACTGCTCGCCCGACGACGCCCGGGCGCACCTCGAGGAGCTCGGTGTGCCGTTCGACGGAGCGGGAGGGCACGATCTGGCTCGCCGACCCGGACGGGCGCGCGATCCAGCTGCTGCCGTATCGCGCTCCGCGCGCGGAGGTCGACCGGTGGCCGCAGCACGCGCGGCCCTCGCGCACGGTCCACGTCGGCGGCCCGCGGCGGCTCGGCCACGTCAACTGCCTCACCGGCGACATCCACGCGGAACGCCGCGTTCTACACCGACGTGCTCGGGATGCGGCTGTCCGACTGGCTCGGCGACGGCGGGCGTCTGGTTCCACATCGACTCCGAGCACCACGTGATGGCGCTCGTCGACATGGGGTACGCCGCACTTCCACCACCTCGCCTTCGACGTCGTCGACATCGGGAAGATGCGCGACCTGCTCGACCACCTCGCGCGCCACGGCCGCTGGGTGTCGTGGGGGCCGGCCCGCCACGGGATCGCCGGGAACATCGCGACGTACGTCCGCATCACCGAGGAGCCGTGCCACGTCGAGCTCTACTGCGACATGGAGCGGCTCGCGGACGACCACGTGCCGCGCGACTACCCGGACGACCGCTACTCGTCGAACACCTGGGGGCCGCTCCCGCCGCGGTCGTACTTCCGCTTCGACCCGATCGCGGTCGAGTGGGAGAGCGAGAGCTGGGAGACGCGTGGGCGGCCGCTGCCGCCGCTCGAGGTCGAGGCATGACGCCGCGGGGCTACTCGCTCCCGCGCACGCCCGAAGGGCGCTCGTCGCTCGTCCCGTACCCGCCGTGGCACTACGTCGGTGCGTTCCTCGTGCATCGACTACTGGGCCGACCCCGAGAAGGCGGTCGCGTTCCTGCCCGACGGGATCGACCCGCACCCCGACCCGGGCCGCTGCGCGTTCGTCGCGCCGACTGGCAGTCGTGCTCGGAGGGCGGCGACGAGCTCGTCGACCCGTCGCGCTCGCAGTACAAGGAGGTGTTCGTCGTCTGTAGCGGCCTGCTCGACGGCGAGGAGGTCACGGTGTGCTCGTACATCTGGGTCGACCGCGACTTCGCGCTCGCGCGCGGCTGGATCCAGGGCTTCCCGAAGAAGCTCGGCTCGATCTGGATCACGCGGAGCTTCGGCCTCGGCGGGCCTGCCGACCCGGGCATGGAGCCGGGCGCGCGCTTCGGCGTGACGTGCGCCGCGTACGAGCGGCGCGTCGCGCAGGCGACGGTCACGCTCGAGCACCCCGTCGGCGGGCGGGCCGATCCACAACGCTCCGCCGATCGTCAACGTGCGCCACTTCCCGCGGCTCGCCGCCGGCCGCCACGACGACCCGGCCGTGCACGAGCTCGTCCGCGCCCTGTCGCGCGACCGGTCGGCGTCCGAGGTGTGGGAGGGAAGCGCCACGCTCGAGCTCTTCGGCGCCCCGCACGAGGAGCTCGACGCGCTCGCGCCCGTGCGGATCGGCCGCGGCTACCGCTTCACCTTCGCCTACACCGTCGACGACCTCGAGACCGTGCGCGGAGCTCGGCCGGTGAGGCGCGCGGAGCGGCGGAGATCGTCGTGAGCCACCACAGGGTTGCCCTCGTCACCGGCGGCGGGACGGGCATCGGCGCCGCGACGGCGCGGCGGCTCGCGCGCGACGGCTGGTCGGTCGCGGTCACCGGCCGCCGACCGGGGCCGCTCGAGGAGATCGCCGCGGAGATCGACGGCATCGCGCTGCCGGGGGACGCCGCCGACCCCGCCGCTGCGGAGGCAGCCGTCGCCACGACGATCGAGCGGTTCGGCGGCCTCGACGCCGCTCGTGCTGAACGCAGGCGGGGGAGGAGCACCGGGGTCGCTCCTCGAGGTCGACCCCGCCGCGTTCGCCGAGGTGCACCGCGTGAACGTGATCGGGGCGCTCGTGACCGCGCGGGCGGCGCTCGCCGCCCTGCTCGAGCGGCGAGGCGCGCTCGTCGCCTTGTCGTCCGTCGCCGGCCTGCGCGCCGCCCCCGACTCGGTGGCGTACTGCTCGTCGAAGGCGGCGCTCGTGATGCTCGCCCAGTGCATCGCGCTCGACCACGGGCCGGCCGGCGTCCGAGCGAACGTCGTCTGCCCCGGCTGGACGCGCACACCGATGGGCGACCGGGCGATGGACGGCCTCGCGCAGGCGCGCGGGGGCGACCGGGAGGAGGCGTACGCCGAGGCGACGCGGCACGTGCCCCTGCGCCGCGCGTGCGAGCCGGCCGAGGTCGCGGCCGCGGTCGCCTGGCTGCTCTCGTCCGAGGCGTCGTACGTCAACGGCGCGGTGCTGACCGTCGACGGCGGGAGCACCATCGTCGACACCGGAGCGCTCGCGTTCGCGGAGGCCGGCGCGTGACCACCGTCGCCGGCGTCGACGTCTCGACCGACCACTTCATCGGCGGCGAGCGGGTCGGGAGCGACGCGACGTTCGTCGATCTGTCGCCGATCGACGCAGCAGCCGCTCGCGGAGGTCGCGCGCGGCGGCGAGCGGGAGGCCGACCTCGCGGTCGCGGCGGCCCGGGAGGCGTTCCCCGCCTGGGCGGCGCTCGGGCCGGCCGGCCGCGCGGAGGCGATGCACCGGCTCGCCGACCTGATCGACGCGAACGTCGAGCGCCTGGCCGCGGTCGAGTGCCTCGACATGGCGATGCTCCTGCGCTCGCTCCGCGCCCGCGTGATCGCGCGCGGCGCGCGCAACTTCCGCGCCTACGCCGACCTCGCCGCGGCGTACGAGGAGCGCGTCTGGGAGTCGAACGGCACACGCAACCGGGTCGTGCGCATGCCGAGCGGGCCCGCGGTCGTGATCACGCCCTGGAACGCGCCGTTCATGCTCTCGACCTGGAAGACCGCGCCGGCGCTCGCCGCGGGCTGCACGGTCGTCCTCAAGCCCGCCGAGTGGTCGCCGCTCTCCTGCTCGCTGCTCTGCCGACCTGGTCGCCGAGGCGGGCTTCCCGCCGGGCGTCTTCAACGTCGTCCAGGGGATCGGCGAGGAGGTCGGCGCCGCGCTGCGCGCCATCCGCGGCGTCCGGCGGATCTCGTTCACCGGCTCGCCCGAGACGGCGGTCCACATCGGCACCGCCGCGGCGCGCGAACATCGTGCCGTTCACGGCCGAGCTCGGCGGCAAGGGGCCGCTGCTCGTCTTCGCCGACGCCGACCTCGAGGCCGCGGCGCGCAAGGCCGCGGGCCAGTACGACGACGCCGGCCAGGTCTGCCTCGCCGGCACGCGCCTCCTCGTCGAGCGAGTCGATCGCGGACGCGTTCCTCGAGCTCTTCCACCGCTTCGCCGACGAGCACGTGCTCGGCGATCCGCGGGACGACGCGACGACCGTCTCGCCGCTCATCCATCCCGACCACCTCGCGCGCGTCGAGGGCTTCGTCGAGCGGGCGCGGGCGAACGGCGACGAGATCGTCCGCGGCGGCCGCCGACGCGAGGACGTCGGCCCGCTCTTCTACGACCCGACGCTCGTCGTCCCGCGCTCGAACGACTCGGAGATCGTCCAGCGCGAGGTGTTCGGGCCCGTGCTGACGTTCCAGACGTTCGCCGACGAGGACGAGGCGGTCGCGCTCGCCAACTCGACCCGCTACGGCCTCTCAGGGATCGTCTACACGGGCTCGCAGGAGCGTGCCGAGCGGGTCGGCCGCGCGGTGCGCGCGGGCACGGTGTGGGTCAACACCTTCCTCGTGCGCGACCTCACGGCGCCGTTCGGCGGCGTCGGCATCTCCGGCATCGGCCGCGAGGGCGGCGACTACGCGCTCGACTTCTACTCCGACCTGAAGACGCTGCAGGTCCTCGAGGGGACGACGGCGTGAGCGCGATCGAGGCGTACGCGTCAGCCGTCGCCGTCGAGGATCTCGACCGCGACCCGTACCCGGTCTACGCGCGGCTGCGCGCCGAGGCTCCCGTGTGCTTCGTGCCCGCGGTCGGCCTCTGGTTCGTGACGCGCTGGGACGACGTCGAGGCGGCAGCGACGCGACCCGACGTGTTCTCCGCGCGCGTCGACCCGTCGCCGCTCGAGCGGACGATGGGCGGCGAGAGCATCCTCCTTCTCGACGGCGAGCCCCAGAAGCGGCTGCGTGCCATGCTCGACCCGTCCCTGCGGCCGCGGGTCGTCGAGGCGACGACCCCCGACCTGATCGAGCCGCTCGCCGCCGAGCTGCTCGACGGGCTCGAGGGCCGCGGCGCGGCGGAGCTGATGAGCGAGTACTTCGAGCCGATCTCCGTGCTCGGGCTCGGCCGGGTCCTCGGGCTCGGCCACCTCGACGGCGACACGTTGCGCCGCTGGTTCCACGGGCTCGCGGAGGGCGCGATCAACTTCGAGGACGACCCCGCGAAGTGGGCGGTCGCCGACGCGACCGCGGCCGAGATCGACGTCGCGCTCGCACCGGTCTTCGAGCGCCTCCACGCCGATCCGGACGGGTCGACGATCGCGACGATGCTCGCGCTCGCCGAGGGAACCCTCGAGGAGCGGGTCGCCACGATCCTTCCGACGCTCAAGGTGATCCTTCTCGGCGGGATGCAGGAGCCGGGCCACGCCGCCGGCACGACGCTCGTCGGGCTGCTCGAGTCGAGGCAGGTGCGGGCCGTGCTCGACGACCTGACGCTCGTCCGCGACGCGGTCGAGGAAGGGCTGCGCTGGGTCTCGCCCATCGGCACCCAGACGCGGCACGCGCTCGTGGAGGCCGACCTGGGCGGCGCGACCGTGCCCGCGGGAGCGAACCTCGGCCTGCTCGTGTCGTCGGCGAACCGCGACGAGGAGATCTGGGGGCCGACCGCGGGCGAGTACAACCTCTTCCGGCCGAAGCGCACCCATGCCGCGTTCGGCTTCGGGACGCACTACTGCTCGGGCCACCACTTCTCGCGCGTGCAGATGCGGATCGGGCTCACACGGCTGCTCGAGCGGCTGCCCGGGATCCGGCTCGACCCCGAGCGGCCACCGGTCTGGAGCGGCTGGGAGTTCCGCGCGCCGCGGAGCCTGCACGTGCTCTGGGACACATGACCTGGGTCGACGCGGGGGACGCCGGGCGTCCCGACGAGACCGTGGTCGCGGTCGACGCGGGCGGGATGCTGCTGGCGCTCGCGAAGGTGGACGGCACGTGGCATGCGGTCGAGACGTGGTGTACCCACGCGGAGTGCCCGCTCTCCGACGGATGGGTCGAGGGTGCCGCGATCCGCTGTCCCTGCCATGGCTCGTCGTTCGACCTCGTCTCCGGCGAGGTCCTCGAGGGGCCTGCGGAGGAGCCGGTCAGGGTGTACCCGACCCGGGTCGTCGGCGACCGCATCGAGATCCAGCTGACGTGAACGCCGAGGTCGCGATCGTCGGGAACGGCGTCGCGGGCTACGCGTGCGCCGTCCGGCTCGCGAGGCACGGGATCCGGCCGCTCCTCATCGGGCCCGGCCTGCCGGTCGACCGCCCGCCGCTGACGAAGAAGGCGCTCGCGACGGGCGTCCCCACGCTGCTCTCCGACGAGCGGCGCCTGGCCGAGCGTGGCGTCCGGCTGCTCGAGGCCACGGTCGTCGAGGCGGATCTCGCCACGCGGCGCCTGCGGACGGACCGCGGCGAGGAGATCGACGCCGACACGGTCGTCCTCGCGACCGGCCTGCGCTACGCGCCGCCGCCGATCCCGGGGATCGAGGAGGCGCACGTCAACGCCGATCCCGCCTCCGTCGGCACCATCGGCGCCGTGCTCGCCGAGCCGTGCCGGCGGCGTCGTCGTGATCGGCGCCGGCCTGATCGGGACGGAGAGCGCGGCGACGCTCGCGTCCGCCGGGCACGACGTCACCGTCGTCGACGTCCTCGAGCGGCCGCTCGACCGGCTGCACGACCCGCTTCCGGCGCTCGGCGCCGCAGCGCTCGAGCAGAGCGGCGCGCGGTTCCTCGGCGGTGTCTCGATCACCGGGCTCGAGGCGGGCGAGGGAGCCCAAGCAACAGTCTGTTACAAGGGTGGTTCGCTCGCGGCCGACCTGGTGCTCGCGGCGACAGGCGGGACGCTCGCTGCGCCGCCCGGGCTCGTCGGAGGCGACAGAGAGCTGCCCCTCGTGGTGGACGACGCGCTGCGCGTCCCCGGTCTCGACCGCGTCCACGCCGTCGGCGACCTGATCGTCGTGCCGCACGCGCGGTTCGGGCCGCTCCGCTTCCCGCACTGGGACATGGCGATCGGAACCGGAGAGCACGCGGCAGACGCGATCGCCGGCGTCGCGGGGCAGCTCGACCGGCTTCCGTACTGGTGGACGGACATCGGCCCGCGGACGTTCGCCGAGGTCGGTTGGGCCGAGGCGGCGGTCGAGTGGGCGGACGTCGAGGGGATCCGCGTCGGCCGTGACGCGGCGGGCGAGCCGGTGGCCGCCCTCGTCGTCGACGAGCCGCGACGGTTGCGCGAGGCACGCGCGCTGCTCGGGTACTAATTCGCGCCGATGAGCACCGCCTCCGAGCTCCCGTCCCTCCGCCTCGACGCCACCCGCGAGGAGGCGCTGGAGCGCGCGGCAGCGATCGTCGCCCGCGCCTGGCAGAGCTTCGACCGCGCGCGGCCGGGCCAGCCGGACGTCGACGAGCGGCTCCACGACCTGCTCCGCGCCGCGCTCCCGGAGCGCGGCGCGAGCGCCCTCGACGTGCTCGACGACGCCGGTCAGCTGCTCGACATGTCGATCGCCCAGCCGCGCCCTCGCTTCTTCGCCTTCGTCGGCTCGTCGGGGCTCGAGATCGGGGTCCTCGGCGACCTGCTCGCGTCGTGCTTCGACACCAACCTCGCGGTGTGGGCCGGCGCGGCATCGGAGGTCGAGGACCAGGCCGTCCGCTGGGTGAGCGAGTTCATCGGCTTCCCCGCCGCCGCCGGTGCGTTCACGAGCGGCGGGACGATCTCGAACGTGACCGCGTTCGCGGCCGCCCGCGAGCGGGCACTGCCGGGATCGCGCCGCGGGGGGATGACGGGAGCGCGCCCGGCGCTGTACTGCTCCCGGGAGGCGCACTACTCGGTCGTCCGCTCGGCGGAGCTGCTCGGGATCGGCTCCGACCAGGTGCGCTTGCTCGAGCTCGACGAGCGTCGCCGGCTTCGCCCGGACGCCGTCGCCGCGGCGATCGACGCCGACCGTGCGGCCGGGGTCACGCCGGTCGCCGTCGTCGCGACGGCGGGCACGACGCTGACCGGTGCGGTCGATCCGATCGACGAGCTCGCCGACGTCTGCGCCTCGCGGGACGTGTGGCTCCACGTCGACGGCGCGTACGGCGTCGCCGCCGCGACGACGCCCTCGGCGGGGCACCTCTTCGCCGGGCTCGACCGCGCCGACTCGGTCACGCTCGACGCGCACAAGTGGCTGTTCCTGCCGAAGGCGTGCGGCGTCGTGCTGGTGCGTCGCCACGCGGACCTCCATGGCGCGCTCGCGCACGAGGAGGACTACATCCCGCACGAGCGCCCCGACCACCACATGGTCGACATCACGCTCGAGTACTCGCGGCCGTTCCGCGCGCTCAAGCTGTGGCTCGCGTTCCGCGCGCACGGAGCAGACGCGATCCGGGCCGCCGTCGAGCGCAACCTCGGGCAGGCGCGGCTGCTCTACGACGAGGTCGCGCAGCGGGACGATCTCGAGCATCTGTGTGGCGCGCCGCAGCTCTCCATCGTCCCCTTCCGCCACGCCCCGCGGGGTGTCCCCGTCGAGGACCTCGACGAGCACAACGCGCTCCTCGTCGAGGCGCTCCAGCAGCAGGGCGACGTCTGGGTCGCCCCGGCCCGGGTCGACGGCACCGTGTGCCTGCGCCCGTGCGTCGTCAACTACCGCACGACGGACGACGACGTGCGAGCGCTGGTCGAGACCGTGGTCGAGGTCGGCGTCTCGCTCGAGCGACGGCGCGGCTAGCGCTTCTTCTTCGTGCCCTTGCCGGTCTTCCGGCCGGAGGCGCCGGGCCGGTCGGACGCGGGCTTCGTGCGCGCAGGCATCCCCGCGCCGCCGTACTCCATGCGCCGACGGAGCTGGCGGTTCGCCGCTTCCGGGCTCTCGGCCTCCTGGCCGACGGCGGCCATGTAGGCGCGCCGCTCCGTGGGCGTGAGCAGGTTGAGCATGCGCTGCGCCTGCTCGGGGCTCTTCGGCTCGCCGAAGGCGGTCATCTTCTTCATCGCCGCGGCGAGATCCGGGTTCTCGCGCTCGAGCGCCGCGATCGACGCCTTCTGGAACCACTTCTTGAAGAGCGGCACCTTCGACAGGAACGCGACGATCGGCCGCAGGTACTTGCCGCCCTTGATGCGCCCGAGCAGGACGAAGACGCCCAAAAGCACCGCGATGCCGAGCAGCACGAACAGCGGGATCCAGGCCCAGAACGGCATCGCGCGATCCTAGCTGCTCGCAAGCGGGAATCCGCAGGGGCGGATTCCCGCGCTCGTATCCCCGTGCTTTGCACGGGGCAGATCCCTGCAGGCGGCCGCGGTCGCGGCCGCAGAGGCGACCCCCAGCTGCGAGGCTTAGAGTGCGCCGCGTGAGCACGCGCGACGCGGAGAGCCCTCGTCGGCCTCGGGATCGGGCTCGCGCTCGCGGACTCGTCGGTCGTCACCCTCGCGCTCCCGGACATCCTGCGGCAGTTCGACGTCGAGATCCCGACGGTCGCGTGGGTGCTGACGTCCTACAACCTCTGGCTCGCTCTCGCCGCCGTCCCCGCGGCGTACGCCGCGCGCAGACGCCCCGTGGTCGCGTTCACCGCCGGGACGCTGGTGTTCGCGGCGGCGTCGCTCGCGTGCGCGTTCGCGCCGTCGTTCGGCGTGCTCGTCGGCGCCCGCTGCGTGCAGGCGGTCGGGGGTGCACTCCTCGTCTGCGCGGCGCTCGACCTGCTCGGCGAGATCGAGGGCTCCGACGTGAAAGCCGTGCGCACCTGGGCGACCGCCGGGATCCTCGGGGCGGCGCTCGGGCCCGCACTCGGCGGGATCCTCACAGAGACGCTCGGGTGGGAGTCGATCTTCCTCGCGCAGGCGCCGCTCGCCCTGCTGACCCTGCTCGGCGTCCTCCGGTTGCGGGTTCGGCCGCTCGTCCAGCCTGCGGGACGGCCCAACCTCCCGGCCAACCTCGCCCTGCTGCTCCTCTCGGGCGCGCTCACCGCCGCGCTCTTCCTCCTCGTCCTGCTGCTCGTGGACGGCTGGCGGATGGACCCGGCCGTCGCGGGCGTCGTCGTGACGGTGATGCCGGTCGCCGCGATCGCCACCGGGGCGATCGCGACCCGTCTCGGGAACACGGCGACGCGTGCGGCGGCGGGGGTCGTCCTCGTCACCGGCGGGCTGGCGGCGCTCGGCGTGCTGCCGGGGTCGGCGTGGTGGTGGACGCTGCTGCCGCAGGTTCTCGTCGGCGCGGGCCTCGGTCTCGCGCTGTCCGCGCTCACCGAGCGCGCGCTCCACGGCCGCTCCCCGCAGGCGGTCCACGGAGGGTGGACGATCGCCGCGCGACACGCCGGGGTCGTCCTCGGGCTGCTGCTGCTGACGCCGGTGTTCACGGCGGCTCTCGACCGCAACGAGGAGCGGGCCCTCCGGGCGGGTGCCGCCGCCGTCCTCGACAGCAGCATCCCGCCGCTCGAGAAGCTCGCGGTCGCCCAGGACGTGCTGGGAATCGTCCGCGCCTCCGACCGGGAGGTGCCCGACGTCCGCGGTGCGTTCGCGGACCGCCCCGACACACCGGAGTACCGCGGGCTCGAGGACGCGCTCGTGACGCAGCTCGACCGGGCCGTGACCGCGGCGTTCTCCCGCCCGTTCCTCCTCGCCGCGCTGCTGGCGCTCGGGGCCCTCGTGCCGATCGTCGTCTCCCGGAGGTCGGTGAGCATATGAGGGCACTCCCGATCGTGGTCGCCGCCCTGCTCGCGTTCGCGCTCGTCGGTGCGTACGTCGCACTCGGCGGCACGTCGTACGAGCCGAGCCCCGTCGCGAACCCGTGCGCGCCGCGGCCGCCCCGCGCGACGCACGGAACGGGTGAGCAGATCGAGGTCGTGCTCCTCGCCGCAGCAGATGGAACGGCGTGCCGGCTCGGCGTCTCGCGAGAGGAGCTCGTGCTCGCCCTGCGGAGCGTCGACGACCTCGACGCGCTCGCGCGAAAGGAGGGACGGTCGCGCGACGACCTCGAGGAGGCGCTGCGCGCCGGGCTCGTGCGCGCAGTCGACGAGGGGGAGCGCCAGGGCCTGATCGGGGACACGACCGCGGGCGGGTTGCGGTTCGCGGCGGACCATCTCCCGCTCGGGCTGCTGCTCTCGGTGCTGCGCGGGGCGTCGTCGCTGATCGGGTGACGCAGGCGGCGGAGTAGGGTGCGCCCCGTGAACGGACGGGGCAAGCAGATCGTCCTCGGCGCCCTCGGGCTCGCGGTCGTGATCCTCACGTTCGCCGTCGTCCTGCCGCGGATCGCGAGCTACTCCGACGTCTGGGACGTCGTGAAGCAGCTGGACACGGCGTGGCTGCTGGCGCTCGGGGGCGCGGTCGTCCTCAACCTGGTGACCTTCGCGCCGCCGTGGATGGTCGCCCTCCCGGGCCTCCGCTTCCGCCAGGCGCTGCCGTTCACCCAGGCCTCGACCGCGCTGACGTACGTCGCGCCGGGCGGGGGGATCGTCGGCATGGCCGGCTCGTACGGCCTCCTGCGGATGTGGGGGTTCGGCTCGAGCGACGTCGCGCGGGCCGTGACGCTCACCGGGATCTGGAACCAGCTCGCGAACCTCTTGCTCCCCATCATCGCCGTCGTCCTCCTCTCGATCGAGGCGCAGCGGAGCGCGCTGCTGACGACGGTCGCCGTGATCGGCGCGAGCGTGTTCGCCGTCGCGGTCGCGCTGCTGGTGCTCGTCTTCTGGAGTGACGCGCTTGCGCGCGGGATCGGCGAGGTGTGCGAGCGCGCGCTCAACCGTATCCTGCGGCTGCTCCACCGCGGCGTAGTCGAGGGGTGGGACGAGCGCCTCGTGCGGTTTCGGCGGGCGACGGTCGACCTGATCCGGCGCCGCTGGCCCTGGCTGACGCTCGCCGCGGTCGTCGGGAACATCACCGTGTTCGTCGTGCTGCTGGTCTCGCTGCGCGCCGTCGGGATCGGCGCGAGCGAGATCACGTGGGTCGAGGCGTTCGCCGGGTGGTCGCTCGCCCGGGCACTCCAGCTGATCCCCCTGACGCCCGGCGGTGTCGGCCCGGTCGAGCTCGGGATGACCGGGATCCTTGTCGGCTTCGGCGGGGCGAACGCCGAGGTCGTCGCAGCGGTGCTCATCTACCGGGCGTTCACGGTGATCCCGACGCTACTCCTGGGGCTCGCGACGATGGCCGCGTGGCGGTGGCTCGGCCCCGACCGTGCCGAGGAAGGAGTCGGCGAGCCTGCGCGGAATCAGCCCGGCGGGTGAAGGAGCAGAGCCACAAGGACGAGATGTCCGCGGCCATTCGCGGCGACTTCCAGCGGCTCCGCGAGCGCGGCGTCGCAGCGACGCTCGCGCTACGCGACGAGGAGCGGCCGGGCGACGCGTGTGTCGAATCACCACCGGTGCCCCCGGCCCCGGCGACGGCGCACCCCGAGGCTCCGGCCGCCTCGCCCGACGAGATCGCCGTGCTTCCCGGCAACGGCGGCGCACCCCCGCGTACGCCCGGGCCGGAGGTCGTGGTCCGAGAGCCAGCGGCGGAGGCAATGCCGGACACCCCGGCAGAGGCCGACGACGCCTCGGCGGACGCGAGCCCCCGTGGGCTCCTCGCGCGGCTCCTCGGCCGCTAGCAGAGGCTCGAGCGCGACCCGGACTCGGGCCCTCGAGGAGGTACGGGAAGCCGAACCACGCCATTCGGAGCGTCGATAGCGTTGCGCGTGGTGGGCGCCGTCCGCCATGTGATCCGTCTCGTCTGGGGCGACGACCTGGACGACTGCGCTGCGCCCGGTGCTCGGCGTGACCCTGATCGGCAGCGCCGCGGGCTCGGCGATGTGGACGTTCATGTCGATCTGGGCCGTCGAGGAGCTCGGCGCCAAGGCGGCGTTGCCGTTCGCGCTGCTCGTCGGCGCCGTTCTCTCGGCGCTCAGCGGCTTTGCCGGCGGCTACCTCTCCGACCGGATCGGCCGGCGGCGGGTGATCCTGATCGGGAACGGCGTGATGGTCGGGTACCCGTTGCTCCTCTTCGCGCTGTCGGATGCGAAGTGGGCCGGGCTGGCAGCACTCGCGCTCGCCGGGCGTCTTCGGCGCGCTCGGCGGCTCGGTCGGGCAGGCGATGGTCGCGGATCTCGTCGCGCCGGAGCGCCGGCAGGCGGCGTATGCGTCGGTGCGCGTGGCCGCCAACATGGGGGTCGTCGTCGGGACCGCCGATCGGTGGTCTCCTGCTCGTGCTCGGGTCGTGGTCGGCGCTGTTCCCGTGCGTCGCCGTCATGTCGGCGACGGCGTGGGTGGTCGCATACCGGTACCTCCCGCATCGCGGCGACGTACGCGCCCGACGGCCCGCCGGAGGGCGGCTCGCTCTCGGGTGATCCTCCGCGACAAGCGCTTCCTCCTCTTCCTCGGCTCGGCGGTGTTCGCGTGGCTGACGTACGTGGCATACGAGGTGGTGCTCCCCGTCTCGCTCGTCGACGGCTACGGGTACCAGCCTGCGGCCTGGGGCTTCCTCGTCTGGGTCAATCCGCTGCTCGTCGCCCTGTTCCAGGTCCGGCTCACGCGCCTTGCGACACCGCTCCCGGCTGCGCCGAAGCTGGTGCTCGCCCTGCTCGTGATGGGGCTTCCGTTCCTGCTCCTCACACGGACGCACTCGCTCGCGGCGATCCTGTTCGTGATCGTGGTGTTCGTCGTCGGGGAGATGCTCTGGGTGCCGACGTCCCAGGCGGTCGTGGCGGAGCTCGCGCCGGCGGACATCCGCGGTGCGTACATGGGGGCGTTCGGGAGCGCCCCCGCGATCGGGTTCGCGCTCGCGCCGCTGATCGGCCTCCAGATGCGGAACAGCTTCGGCGACGAGGCGACGTGGGCGATGTTCGCCTGTATCGGGGTCGTCGCCGCGGTGTTCGGCGGGCTCGCCCTCGCCGGCCTCGACCGGCGAGCGCGCAGCGAGCCGTCTGCTGTACTGGAGACATGAGGCCGGAAGAGCGCGAGGCGATCCTCAGGGAGGACGCGCCGCGCGCGCAGACTGCCCTCGAGCGCCGGCAGGTCGGCGAGCTCGATGAGGATCTCCGGTCGAGCCCGCTCCGCTCGCGGCCGCTGCCGCTGCGGCTCCGAAACGTGCGACCGTCCGCCGAGGGGTATCTCGCCGCCGGTGGTGGCCCGCTGCCGTACATGCTGCGGCTCCGCGAGATCGAGGCGATGACCGCCGCGCACGAACGGGCGCTCCACGACGAGCGCGCGCGTCTCGCCTCGGAGCTGCCACCCGATCGGTTCGCCGGGGCCTGGCTCGACGTCGTGGAGCGCTGGTGCTTCGACGAGGTGAACGACCTCATCGAACGGCACAACCGCTGGTATCCCGTCGAGTCCCGGCTGCCGATGGACCCGCGTCGGCGTGACTACGCGCTCGTGAACGGACGCGACTACCGGTTGCGTCCGCTCGACGCCGGCTGGGCCCTCGAGCGGTTCCCCGTCGCGGCCTGACGTCAGGTCGTCCCGAGCCGCGCGGTCGCTCGGAAGGCGGCGGCGAGGGTGAGGGCGCAGAGCATCCCGCAGAGGAGGTAGGGGACCGGATCGCCGAACGCCTCGGCAAGCGCGCCGCCGAGCGCGGGGCCGAGGAGCGCTCCCACGGCCCAGGCGGTGTTCGTCACGCCGAACCCGATCCCCTGCGCGAGCCCCGCACGCTCCGCGCGGTCGGCCACGAGCGCCATGCCCGGGGTGTAGAAGCCGCCGAACGTGATCGACGCGGCGACGACGAGGCACGCGACGGCAAGCGGCTCGGTCGCGAGCGCGAAGGCGACGGCGACCGCGATCGACGCGGTGAGTGCGACGCGCACCGGGAGGAGGCGGCCGCGCCGATCGGAGATCCGGCCGACGACGGGGTTCACGACCACCTCCACCGCCCCCGCGACGACGAACACCGCGGCGATCGCGAGCGCGCCGTATCCGGCAGCGTCGAACAGCAGCGGGACGAGCACGTCGAGCGTGCCGAAGAACAGCGCGGGCAGCGTGTTGAGCCAGAGCCCTCCGACGAACGCCGGGTCGCGGAGCGCGCGCCGCACGGCGCCGGGCCGCGCGGGCTCGCGGGGCGGCGCCCTCACGACCGCGAGCGCCGCCGCGAGCGCCGCTGCGACGAGGCCCACGGCGACGAACGACGCCCGGATCCCGACGACGTCGGCGACGCCGCCGAACATCGGCCCGACCACGAAGCCGAGCACGGCGAGGCCGAACACCGTTCCGAGCGCCTGGCCCCGCCGGTCGCGCTCCACGCTCACCGCCACCCAGGCGAGTGCGCCCGCCCATGTCGTCGCGCTCGAGAGGCCCTGGACGAACCGCGCGATCCCGAGGGCGAGCGGCCCGTCGGCGAGTGCGAAACCGATGCTCGCGAGCGAGAGCACGGCGAGCCCGGCCAGGACGCCGCGCTTCGGGCCGACCCGGCCGACGAGCACGCCACCGGGTATGCCGCCGACGAGCGCGCCGCCGCCGTAGGCACCGAGCAGGAGCCCCGCCTCGAGCTTCGTCAGGTCGTAGCGGTCTGCGAAATGGGGGAGGAGCGGGATGATCGCCCCGAACAGCATCGCGTCCAGGAACACGATCGTCCCGGTGATCGCGACGATGCGGCGCACCCGGCGAGGATATGCGGCAACGGACGGTGGGCTTGGCCGATCCGGCGCAGCCGAGCATGGGAACGAGGGGGTTGCGACCGCGACAGCGGGCGCCTTCAGGGATGTGCCCCGCCGTAGGCGGGGATCCGAGCGCAAGAAGCCGCTTCTGCGGCTTCTTGCTTGCGAGCAAAGAAATGCACCGAGTCGGTCTCGCCGTCGTCCAGCTCACCCGATCGACCTCCGCCGAAGCGACTGCCGGGCGGGAGGGCCTTCAACCTTCGGCGCTCCGTGCTCGGTGCACTCGGAAATCTAGTGTCTCATTCCAACCCTGTCAAGCCGCTTCCATTCGAAAATTCCGCAAATACCGACAATCGTTCATTGTCAGCTGCTTTCCGGATGCGATCTCGCATCCGAACGGGTACTGCACGCAGAAATGCACCGAGTCCGGTGCTCCGTCGTCCGGCTTTCCGACTGACCTCCGCCGAAGCGTCTGCCTGTCGGAGAGCCATCAACCTCCGGCGCTCCGTTCTCGGTGCAATCAGGACACTAGTGGGTCGGAACGACGGGCGTCAAGACGTCTCGGAATGCGTTTCCCGCTCTTTGCGGTTTTTTCTTTACATGCCGAACACATTTGCGTTGAACGCCGTGTGCTCTACCTAGAGAGGACCAAGGATTCGCCGAGCCGGGTGCGCTTTCGTCCACTTCCCCGGCTGACCTTCCGCTTCCGCGTACGGCCTCCCGGGAGAGCTTCGTCCTACTCGCGTCCCGTGCTCGGCGCAGCGGCAATCTACGCTCTCGACCGCACCCTCGCAAGGGGATCCGACGACAGAAAGGCCGCAAATTGCGAACGACCGCCCCTTGCCCGCAGGGGGCCCACATGGCGAGCGCGTCGGGTCGCGCGACGACCCTCACGGGGAAGGTCTAGGTTGCCCCGGACGCCGCAGGACGGACCGAGGAGGCGCAGTGCGGGACAGGGCGAGGGCGGTGGTGGTCGGCGGAGGGGTCGGGGGGTGCTCGATCCTCTACTGGCTGGCCCGGCTCGGCTGGGACGACGTCGTCCTCGTCGAGCGCGCGGATCTGACGAGCGGCTCGACGTTCCACTCCGCCGGCCTCGTCGGCCAGCTCCGCTCGTCGCTCTCCCTGACGAGGATGATGATGCAGAGCGTCGACCTCTATCGGACGCTCGAGGCGGAGGTCGGGCTCGAGACCGGCTGGCGCGAGGTGGGCTCCCTGCGGCTCGCGTCGTCCGAGGAGCGGATGGAGGAGATCGCTCGCCAGGCCGGGTGGGCGAAGACGTTCGGCCTCCCGCTCGAGCTGATCTCGGCGGCCGAGGCACAGGCGCTGTTCCCACCGATGTCGACGGACGGCGTGCTCGGCGCCGCCTTCCTGCCGACGGACGGCTACGTCGACCCGAGCCAGCTGACGTTCGCTCTTGCCGAGGGCGCGCGGCGGCGGGGCGCCGGCGTGAGCACCAGCACGCGGGTCACGGCGATCCGAACCGACCGCGGCCGCGTCGTCGGGGTCGAGACCGATCGCGGCCCGATCGAGACCGAGATCGTCGTCGACGCGGGCGGGATGTTCGCCGGGGAGATCGGCGCGCTGGCCGGCGTGACGGTCCCCGTGATCCCGATGGCGCACGAGTACGTCGTGCTGAAGCCGTCGGGCCTCCCGCCGGACATGCCGACGATGCGCGACCCGTCGCTCCTCGTCTACTTCCGGCCCGAGTCGGGAGGGCTGATCATGGGCGGCTACGAACGCCGGTGCGCTCCCTGGTCGCTCGACGGCATCCCGGCGGACTTCAACGGCAAGCTGCTCGAGGAGGACTGGCCGCGCTTCGAGGAGCTGATGGAGAACGCGATCGTCCGCGTCCCTTCGCTCGAGGAGATGGAGGCCGTCAGGCTGATCAACGGCCCGGAGGCGTTCACCCCGGACGGGGAGTTCATCCTCGGGCCCAGCGACGTGCGGGGGTTCTGGGTCGCAGCGGGCTTCTGCGCGCACGGGCTCGCGGGAGCGGGGGGCATGGGCAGGCTCGTCGCCGAGTGGATCGTCGAGGGCACGCCGTCGCTCGACGTCTGGCACATGGACTCCCGCCGCTTCGGCGCCGCGTATCGCTCGCGGGACTACACCGTGGCGCGCACGAAGGAGATCTACGAGACGTACTACGACGTCAGGTACCCGGGTCACGAGCGAGAGGCCGGACGACCGCTGCGCGTGTCGTCCGCCAACGCGCGGCTTCGCGAGCTCGGCGCCGTGTTCGGGGAGAAGTCCGGGTGGGAGCGCGCCAACTGGTTCGAGCCGAACGCGGCGGCGGGCGACGAGTCGCTTCGTCCCCGCGGCTGGGCGGGAAAGCTCTGGTCGCCGGCGATCGGCGCCGAGCACCGCGCATGCCGTGAGGCGGCGGCCCTCTTCGACGAGTCGTCGTTCGCGAAGCTCGACGTCCTCGGCCCCGGTGCGCCGGACTTCCTCGAGGGCCTCTGCGCGAACCGCGTCGCCCGTGAGACGGGACGCGTGACGTACACGCAGATGCTCAACCCGCGAGGCGGGATCGAGTGCGACTTCACGGTGACGCGCCTCGGAGCCGAGCGGTTCCGCATCGTGACGGGCACGGCCTTCGGTCAGCACGATGCTGCCTGGATCCGCCAGCATGCACCCGAGGACGGGTCGGTGCAGGTCGTCGACGTCACGTCGGGCTACGCCTGCCTCGGGCTCTGGGGGCCCGCCAGCCGTGCCATCCTCCAGGAGCTGACCGTCACGGACCTCGCCGACGAGGCGTTCCCCTACATGACCGCGCAGGACGTTGCGGTCGGGCCCGTGCCGTGCCTGGCCGTCCGCGTGACCTATGTCGGCGAGCTCGGGTGGGAGCTCTACTGCCCGACGGAGTTCGGGGCACGGCTGTGGGACGAGCTCTGGGGCGCCGGCCGCGCACACGGGCTCGTCGCCGGCGGGTACAAGGCGATCGACTCGCTGCGCCTCGAGAAGGGATATCGCGTCTGGGGTGCGGACATCTCTCCCGAGGACACGCCCTACGACGCCGGGCTCGGGTTCGCGGTGAAGCTCGACAAGGGCGACTTCGTCGGACGCGACGCGCTCCGTGCGGCCGGCGAGGCCGACCGCCGCCTCCGCTGCCTCACCCTCGCAGACCCACGCTCGGTCGCCCTCGGCTCGGAGCCGGTGCGGGTGGGCGACGATCCCGTCGGACGCGTCACGAGCGGCGGCTTCGGGTACACGGTCGGCGCGTCGATCGCGTACGCGTACCTTCCCGCCGAGCACGACGTCGGCACGGAGGTCGCGGTCGAGATCTTCGGCGACTGGGTCGCCGGCGTGGTCGCCGAGGAGCCCCTGTACGACCCCGCGGGGGAGAAGATCCGCGCGTGAGCGACGCGCTCGCAGCCGCGGTCGCCCGGGCTTGGCCGGACGGCCGGTCGACGTGGGAGGTGCTCGGGGGCGGGATCACGAACCACAACGTCAAGGTGACGCGGCCGGACGGGGTCGTCGTACTGCGCGTCGCCGGCAAGGACACCGACCTGCTCGGCATCGACCGCACGGTCGAGCTAGCGGCGACGCGCGCGGCGGCCGAGGCCGGCATCGGCCCCGAGGTCGTCGACTTCGTCGAGCCGGAGGGCTGGCTCGTCACCCGCTTCGTCGAGGGCGCGATTCCACGCGGCCGAGACGTTGCGCGAGCCCGCGCAGCTCGCGCGAGTCGCGACGGCGCTCCGCGCGTTCCACCAGAGCCCGCCGATCCCGGGCCGCTTCGACGCCCTCGAGGTCGTCGAGGCCTATCGCGACACGGCGGTGGCGCGGGGCGCGTCGCTCCCGGAGGCCTTTGCGGCGGCTCACGGCGTCGCTTTGCAGATCTCGGCCAGGCGCGCCGATCAGGCACCGCGGCCGTGCCACAACGACCTGCTCAACGCGAACTTCATCGACGACGGCGAGCGCCTCGTGATCGTCGACTGGGAATACGCCGGCATGGGCGACCCGTTCTTCGACCTCGCCAACTTCTCGATCAACCACGACCTCGACGCGGAAGCGCGGGCCGTGCTCCTCGCCGCGTATGCCGGCGACGCACACAGCGAGGGGCTCGCGGCTCTCGACCTGATGCGGTTCATGTCCGACTTCCGTGAGGCGATGTGGGGCGTCGTGCAGGGAGTCGTCTCGGAGCTCGACTTCGACTTCGGCACCTATGCGGCCGAGCATTTCGAACGCATGGAGCGCACCGCGGCGGAGCCCGGGTTCCGCAGGGCGCTCGCCGCATAGAGGGGCGGGCGTGGTCGACGGGTGACCGAGGCGGGAGCCATGCCCGGGGTTGAAGCTACGCCGGCGGCGTCGTAGGATCGCGCCTGCCGTCGTGCAGGCCGACGTCAAGGGAGGCGGTGTGGCTGAGCAGAAAGTGGTGGGCAGTGTCACCTACCGCGAGGCGGGTGACGGGTACTTCGAGCAGCGCGGGCTGCGCCGCTACGCGGGGGTGTGGTCGTTGTGGGCCCTCGGTGTAGGAGCGGTCATCTCGGGCGAGTTCTCCGGCTGGAACCTCGGCCTCGACGCCGGCGGGTTCGGAGGCCTGCTCGTCGCGACGCTGATCATCACGGTCATGTACTTCGGCCTGTGCTGGTCGATCGCCGAGATGTCGCCGGCGCTCCCGCACACCGGAGGCGCGTACTCGTTCGGGCGGTCGGCGATGGGGCCGTGGGGCGGCTTTGCGACCGGCGTCGCGGAGACGATCGAGTACGTCGTCACCCCCGCGGTCATCGTCACGTTCGCCGCGAGTTACCTCGACTCGATCGCCGAGAGCTGGTTCAGCGGCAGCCCGCCGCTCTGGCTGTGGTGGGCGATCCTGTACGTGATCTTCGTGGCGCTGAACATCGTCGGCGTCGAGGCGAGCTTCCGGTTCGCGGTGTTCATCTGCGTCCTGGCGCTCGCGATCCTCACCGTGTTCTACGTCGCCTCGCTCTGGGACTTCTCATGGGATCGGCTGACGAACATCACACCGGACGCCGGCAACTCCGATTGGTTCCCGTTCGGGACGATCGAAGGTGTCTTCCTCGCGCTTCCGTTCGCGATCTGGTTCTACCTCGCGATCGAGGAATTGCCCCTTGCGGCGGAGGAATCCGCCGACCCCAAGCGCGACATTCCCAAGGGGACGATCTACGGCCTGATCACGCTCGTGATCTTCGCCTTCCTCGTCCTCTTCCTCAACACCGGCGTCACGGGGGCGGAGGAGATCCGCGGCTCGGGCGAGCCGCTGCTCGACGGCTTCCGCGTCATCTTCGGCGCCGGGGGCGAGACGACGGCGAACATTCTCGGCCTCGCTGCGGTCGCCGGCATCATCGCCAGCTTCCACACGATCATCTTCGCCTACGGGCGCAACATCTTCTCGCTCTCGCGGGCGGGCTATTACCCACACTGGCTCTCGGTCACGCACGGGACACGAAAGACGCCGTATGTCGCCCTCGTGGCGGGCGCCGTCGTCGGCTACGGCCTTGCGTTCCTCCTCGACCAGGCGACGAAGCACGACTGGCTCGGAGGCAACCTCAGTGCTGCGTTGCTGTCGATGGCGGTGGGCGGGGCAGTCGTCTCGTACTTCTTGCAGATGGTGTCGTTCGTGCTATTGCGGCGAAACCTGCCGGACATCGAGCGGCCGTTTCGCAGCCCGGTCGGTGTCGCCGGCGCGGTCGTAGCAGCGGTCATCGCGCTTGTCTCGCTTGCTGCGCTGTTCTGGCGCGACGACTATCGGCCTGGGGTCGTCGGTGTGGCGATCTTCTACGCGCTCGCCCTCCTCTACTTCGCGATCGTGGGTCGGCACAGGCTCGTACTCTCCCCGGAAGAGGAGTTCGCGATGACCCACGGCGAGCACGGCCACCCGGAGATCGAGGGGTACGGGCACACCCATATCGGCGCGAAGGGCGAGATCTTCGAGGACACGGAGCGTCCGGCGGAGACGTAGGTCTGCCCGCGCACGCGCGGCGGGAGGGGGACGGCCCGTCCCTCTCCCGCCCGACCGCATAGGATCGCCGCCATGCTGACCTTCGAGGAGTTGGGCGATCTCGTGGCATCGGGCGAGGTCGACACCGTGATCGTCGCCTTCACGGACATGCAGGGGCGGCTGCTCGGCAAGCGGCTCCATGCGGAGTACTTCGTCGAGGAGATGCAGGCCGAGCATCCCGTCGAGGGCTGCAACTACCTGCTCGCGCTCGAGATGGAGATGGACCCGGTGCCCGGCTACGAGATCGCGAGCTGGGAGCAGGGCTACGGGGACTTCGCGATCACGCCCGACTTCTCGACGCTCCGCCGGATCCCGTGGCTCGAGGCGACCGCGCTCGTGCTCGGTGACGTCGGCTGGCACGACGGCTCGCCGGTCCAGCCCTCCCCGCGCCAGGTCCTCCGGGCGCAGATGGATCGCGCCGAGGCCCTCGGCTTCACGCCGATGATCGGCTCCGAGCTCGAGTTCTTCCTCCTCAAGGAGACGTATGCGGACGCGCACGCGAAGGGCTACTCGCAGCTCACGCCGTCCGTGCCCTACATCCTCGACTACCACATCCTCGCCACCACCTACGACGAGCCGCTGCTGCGCGCGATTCGCAACGGCATGCAGGCCGCGGGCATGCGGGTCGAGACGTCGAAGGGAGAGGCCTGGCCGGGCCAGCAGGAGATCAACTTCCGCTTCGCCGACGCGCTGACGACGGCCGACAACCACGCGATCTACAAGAACGGCGCGAAGGAGATCGCGTACCTCCACGGGTGCTCGATCACGTTCATGGCCAAGCCGTTCGAGGACTGGATCGGGAGCTCGTGCCACATCCACTCCTCGCTCTTCCGCGGCGACGAGGCGGCATTCGCCGACGACGACACGCTGTTCGGCCGGTGGCTCGCGGGGCAGATCGCCTGCGCGAAGGAGCTCGCCGTGTTCTTCGCGCCGACGATCAACTCGTACAAGCGCTACGCGGCCGGGAGCTGGGCGCCGACGACGCTCGCGTGGGGAAACGACAATCGCACCTGCGGGTTCCGCGTCGTCGGGCACGGGAAGGCTCGCCGCGTCGAGACGCGGATTCCCGGCGGCGACGTCAACCCGTACCTCGCGTTCGCCGCGTTGATCGCGTCGGGCCTGCACGGGATCGAGCAGGAGCTCGAGGCGCCGCCGCCCCTGCAGGGCAACGCCTACGAGTCGGATGCAGAGCGGTTCCCGTCGACGATGCGCGAGGCGATCGCGTCCCTCGAAGGCGGGGCGATGGCCCGTGCGGCGTTCGGCGACCAGGTGGTCGACCACTACCTCAACTACGCCCGCACCGAGCAGGGCCTCTTTGATCGCTTCGTCACGGACTGGGAACGGCAGCGCTACTTCGAGCGGATCTGAGCCGATTCGCGTCCCGTGGGCCAAGCGGGCGCTCGACATCGCGGTCTCGGGCACGCTCCTCGTGGCGCTCACGCCGGTGTGGGCGGTCGTCCTGGGCGCGGTCGGAGCCGACATGGTGCTCTGCGCGCGCGACAGGGGGCGGCTGTTCTATCGAGAGCGCCGTGTCTCGGCAGGGCGCACCTTCGAGCTGCTCAAGCTCCGCACGCTGCAAGAAGAGATCCTCGTCGTCGCCTCGGGGCACGTGCGCCCGTTCGAGGCGGACGTCTCGAACCTCACGTGGGCGGGGCGCCGCATGCTGAAGCCGATGTACCTCGACGAGCTACCGCAGCTGTGGAACGTGCTTCGCGGCGACATGAGCCTCGTCGGCCCGCGGCCGTGGCCCGACGAGCTGGTCGCGCGGCAGGTCGGGACGAGGGCTCGACTACCGCCTGCGCGTTCGGGCCGGCTGGACCGGCGCCGCGCAGGTCTCGAAGGGCCTCGACGTGCAATTCGAGCAGCTCGACCTCGACTACGTCGCGTTACTCGAGACGGGATCCGCCTTGGAGATCCTCCGCCGTGACCTCGGCATCCTCGGGAGCACCGTCCGGACGATGCTGCGCGGCGAGGGCCTCGCGAACTGACCGATGACGAGCGAGAAGCTGATCGAGATCCGCTGGCGTGACCTGGACGCGCTCGGCCACGTCAACAACGCCGTCTACAGCACGTATCTCGAGGAGGCGCGCGACGAGTGGCTCGTCCGCGCTCTCGGCGCCGACGGCAGCGTCTGGGACTACGTCCTCGCCCGCGTCGCCATCGACTTCCGCCGGGAGCTGACCCAGGCCGACGACGCGGTCGTCGTGACGACCCGGCTCGTCCGCATCGGCACCTCGAGCCTTACGCTGCGCGAGGAGATCGCCGCCCGCGCGGGCTGGGTCGCCGCCGAGGCCGAGTCCGTGATCGTTGCCCGCGACAGCGAGACGGGTCGCTCGCGACCGCTGACCGACGCCGAGCGCGCGGCGCTCGTCGGGGTGCTCGCCACCGGCTGACGCCGGCCGGGCTCCGCTACGTTCTGTGCGTGGCCTCGCGGCCGATCATCGGGATCACGTCGTACGCGCAGCCCGCGCGTTGGGGAGCGTGGGAGCTTCCCGCGGCGCTCGTGCCGTACCACTACGTCGAGTCGGTGGAGCACGCCGGCGGTCGGGCGCTCGTGGTGCCTCCGAGCGTGGACGCCGTCGACGAGACGCTCGACGTTCTCGACGGCGTCATCTTCTCCGGCGGCATCGACATCGACCCCGGGACGTACGGTGCCGAGCGCCACGAGAAGACCGACCCGGGGCAGGCGCACCGCGACGCCGGGGAGATGGCGCTGCTCCGGCGCGCGCTCGAGCGCGACATCCCCACCCTCGCGATCTGCCGTGGCTTCCAGCTCTTGAACGTCGTCCGCGGCGGCGACCTCGTCCAGCACCTGCCCGAGACGGTCGGCCACGAGGGTCACCGCGAGGTGCTCGGGACGTTCAGCGAGCACCCGGTCGAGGTCAAGGAGGGGACGCGGCTCGCCGCGATCATCGGTGCGCGCCACGACGGCGTCCAGTCGAGCCACCACCAGGGGGTCGGGCGTGTGGGGGAGGGGCTCGTCGAGACCGCGTGGGCGGAGGACGGGTCGCTCGAGGGGCTCGAGGACCCGCAGCGGCGGTTCGCCGTGGGCGTGCTGTGGCACCCCGAGATGGAGGAGGACAAGCGCCTGTTCGAGGCGCTCGTCGACGAAGCGCGCCGTTATCGGGAAGAGCGCGACCGGGCGCCCGCGGGCGAGGCCGGCGCCGCCGCGTAGACGCTCCCGGGTCGTTGCGGTCTGCGGATCCGCCACGCGCAGAGAAGGGGCCGGCGATCGTGTTCAATGCGCCACGTGACACCCGTGACGGACCCGATCGGGAGCTTCCGCTCGCACTTGCCGGTCGAGGTCGCGTTCGGCGACGGGGTCATCGCCGAGCTGCCGGACGCCCTCACGACCCTCGGGGCGAGGGGCGCCCTCGTCGTCCTCGAGGAGCCGGTCGCAGGCCACGCTGACGTGCTCGCCGCCCTTGCGACTGCGGAGGCGGGCGGCATACGGCTCGAGAGGTTCGTCAAGGGTCCGGGCGAGCCGACGTTCGCCCTCGCCGACGAGCTCGCGGCGCGGGTGCGCGAGAGCGGCCTCGAAGCCGTCGTCGGGATCGGCGGAGGGTCGGCCCTCGACGTCGCGAAGGCCGCACGGATCGTCTCCGACCAGGGCGGCGCGGCGCGCGACTACGCGAGCGGTGCCCGGGTTCCGGCAGCCGCCGCGCATCGGACTCGTCCTCTGCCCCACGACGTCCGGAACCGGCAGCGAGGTGTCGGGCGCGAGCGTGCTCACCGACACCGAGCGCGACCGCAAGATCGGGTTCGGCCACCCGAACATGCGCGCGCAGCACGCGCTCGTCGACCCGGTGCTCACCCACGGGCTCCCTCCGGCACCGACGGCCCATTCCGGCGTCGACGCGATGGCGCAGGCGATCGGCGCGTGCACAGTTGCGAACTCCTCGCCGCTCTCGGTCGCCTTCGGGCTCGAGGCATGCCATCACGTCGCGCGCTCGCTGCGGGAAACCGTGGCCGACGGCTCGGATGCGGATGCGCGCCGCCGCCTCTCGTGCGCGAGCCTGACCGCCGGGCTCGCGATGAACCTCTCGGACTGTGCAGCCGACCACGCGCTGGGGCAGGCCCTCGGCAGCGTCAAGCACCTGCCGCACGGCCTCACGGTCGGGCTCGTCCTCGCCGAGACGCTCGACCTGACCCGCGGCGACTGCGCGGAGCGGCTCGAGCGGGTCGCCGACGCGCTCGGGGAGCCGGCACGCGAGGCCGGGACGGCGGACGGTTTGCGGGCCGTTCGCGCCGTCCGGCGCGTGCTGGCCGACGTCGCATTCCCGACGCTCCGCGACGTGGGCGTGACCGAGGACGACCTGCCCGCGCTCGTGGCGAGCGCGACGGGCGAGCAGTCGTACAACCTCGACGTCGACTGCCACGACTGGACGCCCGCCGAGGTCGAGGAGGCGTTCCGCGCCGCGCTCGCCCTCGAGCGGCGCTGAGTCAGGGCTCGGTCGAGACGAAGACGCTCTTCAGCTCGGTGTTGTGCACGAGGCCCTCCATGCCGAGCTCCTTGCCGACCCCCGATTGCTTGTAGCCCCCGAACGGGGCCTGCGGGAACACCGAGCTGTTCGAGTTGACCCCGATCGCACCGGTGCGGAGCGCGCGGGCGACACGCAGCTGCCGGGCGCCGTCGCGCGTCCAGATCGACCCCGAGAGCCCGTACGGCGTGTCGTTCGCGAGGCGGATCGCCTCCTCCTCGGTCTCGAACGTGATCACCGAGACCACGGGGCCGAAGATCTCCTCGCGGGCGACGGCCATGTCGTTCGTGCAGCCGTCGAGGATCGTGGGACGGAGATAGAAGCCACTGTCGAGCCCGTCCGGCCGCGACCCGCCCTCGAGCACGGTCGCGCCCTCCTCGAGCCCGCGCGCGATGTACCCCTCGACGGTCTCGCGCTGCCCGGCCGAGACGAGCGGGCCCATCTGCGTGTCCGGCGACTCCGGGTCGCCGACGACGATCGCGCGCGTCGCCGCCGCGTAGTGGTCGAGGAGCTCGTCCTTCGCCGCGGCCTCGACGAGCAGGCGCGAGCGCGCACAGCAGTCCTGCCCTGCGTTCTCGAACACCGAGAACGGCGCCATGCGCCCCGCCTTCTCGAGATCGGCGTCGGCGAAGACGATGCACGCGCTCTTCCCGCCGAGCTCGAGGGTGACGCGCTTGATCGTTCCCGCCGCCTTGCGCGCGATCTCGACGCCGACCTCGGTCGACCCGGTGAAGCCGACCTTGCCGACGAGCGGATGCTCGACGAGCGCGTCCCCGACCGCGCGCCCCGGGCCGGGGACGACGTTGAGCGCGCCTGACGGCAGGCCCGCCTCGAGGCCGAGCTCGGCATAGCGGAGCACGGAGAGGGGGGAGAGGCTGGCGGGCTTGAGGACGACCGTGTTCCCGGCCGCGAGCGCCGGCGCGGTCTTCCAGTTGCCGATGTTGAGCGGGAAGTTCCACGGAGTGATGAGCGCCGCGACCCCGATCGGCTCACGGAACGTGAGCACGACGCCGTCGCGGTCGACCGGGATGGTCGAGCCGAAGAACTTGTCGACCGCTCCCGCGTAGTAGCGCATGACCGCCGCGGCGTTCCCCGCACACCAGCGGGCGTCGCCGATCGCCATGCCCATGTCCCGCGTCTCGATCAGTGCGAGCTCGTCGGCGTGCTCCTCGATCAGGTCGGCCCAGCGGTGGAGCACCTTCGCGCGCTGGATCGGCGTCCGCACGCCCCAGTCCTCGAATGCCTCGACGGCCGCGCGCACCGCGCGGTCGGCGTCCACCGAGCCCGCCTCGGCGACGGCGCGATGGACCTCGCCCGTCGCCGGGTTGACCGTGTCGAACGTGCGCCCCTCGGCGGAGGGCACCCGTTGCCCGTCGATCAGCAGACCTTCGGCCGCCGCCACGTGCTCAGACGCCGACGACGTGCACGAGCCACCGGCGATCGCGCTCGCGGTCGAGCTCGAGGAAGAGCACGCGCTGCCAGCGGCCGAGGCAGAGGACGCCGTCGCGCACGGGGATCGACTCGCCCGCCGGGCCCATCAGCATCGACATGCAGTGGGAGTGGCCGTTGGACGCCTCCATGTCCTCCTCGGAGACGTTCTCGGTCCGGCGGTCCCAGTCGTCGTGCGCGTAGTAGTGCTCGGTCGGGACGAGTCGGCGCAGGAGCACCGAGAAGTCCTCGAGGAACCCGCGCTCGTACTCGTTGACGCGTACCGAGCAGGTCGTGTGCGGCGAATAGACGCAGCACACGCCGTCGCGCACCCCGCTCTCGAGCACCGCCTCCTGGACGTGCTCCGTGATGTCCGTCACCGACAGCCCGCCCGCCGTCCGGAAGTGCGTCTCGCGGTGGAAGGTCTTCAGCGCGCCGCCGTTCGCGCCCGAGCCCTGCGTTGTCTCGGTCGTCTCGGGTGCGCTCGCCATCGCCCTCATTGTGTCAGGAGCACGTGCACCGGGTGCGGCGATACGCGCCGTCACATCGCTCGGAGCACCGCATACCAGGTCCGGTCGGCGACGCGCAGGAGCGCGTGCTCGATCTCGGAGTAGCCGCGGTACACCTCGAGCGCCGCGGTCAGATGCCACGACGCGCCGTCGCGCGGGAGCGCCGCGAACGCGCCGACCAGCCCGTGCTCGACCGCCCGCGCCGCCCGGATCACGAGCTCGGCATGCTCGCCGGGGTGCGCGCCCTTGGCCCCCAGGCAGGCGACGGCGTCCCGCAGGTGCACGGTCGCCTCCGCGACACTGGTGCCCATCGCGGCGGTGTGCTCGTCGGGTCGCCAGCCGAACGCCTCCGCGACACGCACCGTGTCCTTTGCCCGGTCGAGCACCTCGTCGATGCGTTCGGAGAGCGCGTAGGCGTCCTCCTGCTCGATCGGCGTCGTGAGCGCGGTGGAGAGAGCCTGGAGGAGCGCGTGGCGAACGTCGTCACCCTCGTGCTCGGCGGCGCGCACGGCCTGCGCGTCAGCGTGGTCGCCCGTCGTCGACCAGAGCGCGAACGCCGCGATGCCCCGGCTCGTCACGTCGGCCTGCGTGCGCAGTAGGCCGAGCACGTCCGGGTGATTCGGCAGGAACCAGCGCAGACGGTCGTTCACGTCATCAGACTCGCACACGCATAGAGCAGCGCACCGAGAATCGCGCAGACGGGGATCGTCAGGAACCACGCCGAGATCGTGTCCACGACGCCGGCCCACCGCACGTGGCGGGGATGGCGGTCGGCGCCGACGCCGACGACGGCGGCGGTCACCACGGTCGACGTGCTCACGGGCGCACCGACCGCCGTCGAGCCCAGGATCACGGCGGCCGCCGAGGTCTGGGAGGCGAGGGAGTCGAGCGGCGTCGGCCGGAAGTAGCCGCGGCCGACGCGCCGCACGATGCGGCCGCCTCCGATGATCGTCCCCAGCCCGAAGACGAGCGCGACCGACCAGCGCACCGAGGGCGGGATCTCGAACCGGTCGATGGCGCCCGTCGCGAGCAGCGTCGTCGCGGCGACCCCCATCGCCTTCTGCCCGTCGTTCGTCCCGTCGCTCAGCGCGACCGCGCCGGATGCCACCCAGATGCCGCCCCGCACGGGGCCGAGCAGGCGGCGTGTGCCGCGTGACAGCGCCCGCACCGCGAGACGCCGCGAGATCCAGCCGGCAGCGAGGCCGAGGAGGGGCGAGACGACCAGCGCGATCAGCACCCCGAGTGTCCCGACCGGGCGGATCCCGTCCAGCCCGCCCCAGTTGACCGCGGCGATGCCACTCGACGCGATCGCCGCCCCCGTGAGCCCGCCGACGAATCCGTGCGTCGCGCTCGTCGGCAGCCCCAGCCGAGCCCCGGCGGCGACGAACGCGATCGTCGCGGTGCATCCCGACGCGTACACCGCGGCGACGTCGGCGTCCGGGACGGAGACGAGCCCCGCGATGGTCAGCGCGACCGCGGTTCCGCTGAGAAGCGCCCCGAGCGTGTGGAGGACGAACGAGTACGCGAGCGCGGCGCGCCACGAGGCGGCGCGGGACGCGACCAGCGCCGACGCAGCGTTCGGCGCGCACGAGATCCCGAGCACGAACGCGAGCCCGAGCGCGGCGCCGATCGCGACGACGTCCACCGGCGGACCCTACTGGCGGCCCTCGAGACCAGCCGCCCTGAGTCCCCTGGGGGTACCGCCGTTCGGGCGGCCAGCCTGACCACCCGGTCGAGAGAGTCTGGACTTTCAGCCGGGACCGAATTTCGCGATACGGCCCTACGGTGCGCATGTCGCGGCCAAGGCGCCGCGGCACGAACACGCAAGGCACGAGAAGCGCTGCGCCCGGCTCTGCGGCAGGTCTGCCGGGCTCTGCAGAGCCGTGTCGTCAGGCCGCGCGAAGGGGACGCGCAGTCTCACGGGACTGCCCTGCATCGACGTCCCTGCAACACGAAGGAGAGCAGATGAAGCGGTTCGGGAAGCGCGCGTGGGTCGGCCTCGCCGCGATCGCGGCGGCGGCGATCGCGGTGGTCGGCGGGTACGCGTACTGGACGAGCACGGGCTCCGGCTCGGGCTCTGTGACGGTCGGCACCGACACGCCGTGGCAGGTCGACACGGCCGCCGCCAGCGGCGGCCCGCTCACACCGGGTGGGCCGGTCGAGACGGTGGGCTACACGGTCACGAACAACAGCACCGGCAACCAGGCCCTCGCGGGCGTGACGGTGTCGGTGGCGAACTCCGACGGCTCCGTGTGGTCGAGCGGCTCGTGCTCGGCGGCCGACTTCTCGGTCAACGGCGCGCCCGCCGGGACGTCCGCCTACCACACCGCGCTGGCGCAGACGTTCGGCCCCGGCGCCTCCGACTCGGCGTCGGTCACGGTGCAGATGGTCGACACCGGGGTGGATCAGAACGACTGCCGGGGCCTGACGGTGCCCCTGCGCTTCGTCGCCGGCTAGTCGGCACTCGGTGGAGGGGCGGCCGGCGGCGCCGTCCCTCCATCGCCGATTCGTCCTGTCGTCCACGAGTTGCGACGCGCGCGAGGAGCAGTCTGATCTCACATGAGCACGACCGAGCGGCACAAGCGGAGAAAGCGACGAGCGGCAGCGCTGCTGCTCCTGCTCCTGCTCGTGCTCGGCGCTCTCGGCCTGCTCGGGCTCGTCGGCCGGAGTGACACCGGCGCTCCCGGCGCGGTCGGAACGGCGCTCGATACCTCCGGCCCGGTCGCGGCCACGTCGCCCGAGCATGCGGCAGGAGCCGCGGCGACGCCTCGGAGAGCCTCGGCTCGGCGGGCGGCCGCGGCCGATCCCGCGTCGGCTGTGGACGGGGCGTCGTCCCGGGCGATCCCGGCCGCGCAGGGGGAGCCCGTCAGCTCCGGAAACCAGGCCGCTCCTCCGGGAGAGGACGGCGCGCCGCCGGTGCCGTTCGGGATCGCCGGGAGCGTCCACGGGCTCGCCGTCGGCGTCTGGACGCCGATCCCCGTCACGATCACCAATCCGAACGACGTCCCGATCACGGTCACCGCTCTCCGCGTCGCTGTCTCCGGGAGGCCCAACGGATGCGACGCCGTCGCGAACTTCGAAACGCGCGCCTCGTCCGCCCCGTTCACCGTTCCGGCCCGCGTCGACGCCTTCACGGTTCCGCTCGCCAAGCGCCCCGCGATCCGGCTCCGCAGCCTCGGGACGGATCAGAGCCGCTGCAGGCGCCAGACGCTCGCCCTGTCGTTCAGTGGAAGCGCGACGCGGCCGTGACGAGCCGCAACGGCAGCACGAGTGGCCGCCGCACCCGTCGAGCCGCAGCCGTCGGAGCCGTCCCCGTCGGCATCCTCGCAGTCGCGCTGAGCGCGGTCGCGTTCTGGACGACGACGGGCAGCGGCGCGGCCGACGTGACGGTCGGAACGCTCGAGAGCCCGTCCGTCACCGCGACCAGCCCGGTCGGCGGCTCGGCGCACATCGCGTGGACGGCGGTCCCGGCGCCGGACGGCGCGTCCGACGCAGACGTCCGGTTCACGCTCGACCGGAAGGCGAGCGGCGGGTCGACCCGGGTTCCCGTCTGCGGGACCGGAACCGTCCCGAAGCCCCACGACGTCCTCTCGTGCGACGACACGCCGGGCGCGACGGGCGACTACGAGTACCGCGTGACGGCGCATTTCCGGACATGGACGTCCGAGGGCGCAGAGACGGTCCACGTCGAGGTCGACGGAACGCCTCCGCACGTCGTCGCGATCGAACGTGCCGATCCGAGCCCGACGAACGCATCGACCGTGCACTGGACGGTCACGTTCAGCGAGGCCGTGACCGGTGTCGATCCCACCGACTTCGTCGTCACGGGCAGCGGAACCGGCTCCGCGGCAATCACCGGTGTCGACGGGAGCGGCTCGAGCTACACCGTCACGGCGGCGACCGGTGACGACGGGACGCTCGCGCTCGACCTCGTCGACGACGACTCGATCGAGGATCTCTCCGGCAATCCGCTCGGCCCGGGCGACGGAGCGACCGCCGGCGAGACCTACGTCGTCGACCGGACCCCGCCCGGCGTGAGCTCCGTGGTGCGAGACGGCGCCGACCCGACGAACGCAGCGACCGTCGCGTGGACGGTGACCTTCGACGAGGACGTCAGCGGCGTCGACGCGGCCGACTTCGCCCTGACCGGGAGCGGTCTGGCCGGTACGCCGTCCGTCGAGACGGTGACGCCGATCGACGCACGCCGCTACTCGGTCGTCGCGACCACGGGCATCGGGACCCCGAGCGGCTCGGGGACGCTTCGCCTCGACGTGACCGACGACGACTCGATCGTCGACGCGGTCGGGAACGCGCTCGGCGGGGCCGGGAACGGCAACGGCGGCTTCGCCGCAGGCGCCTCGTACACGGTCGACAAGGTCCCGCCGGTGGTCGTCTCGATCGTGCGCGAGGACCCGAGCCCGGCGAACACCGGCCCGCTGCGGTTCACGGTCACCTTCAGCGAGGAGGTGGCCGGCGTCGCCAGCTCGAGCTTCTCGCTCGCCACAGCCAACCTCGCCGGTGCCGCGCCCGCGGTGGGCTCCGTCGCGCCTTTCGGCGGCGGGACGTCCGCCACCGCGTGGACGGTGACCGTCGCCACGCTCGGCACGAGCGGGGCGAACGACGGGTCTCTCCGCCTCGACCTGACCGATGGCGGGTCGGTGCAGGACATCGCGACGAATCCGCTCGCCGGGACGCACGTCGGCGACGAGAGCTACGTCTACGACACGACGCAGCCGACGGTCACCTCGATCGTCCGCAAGACGGGCGCCCAAACGCCGACGAACCACGGCCCGCTCGAGTTCAGCGTCACCTTCAGCGAGCCCGTCGAGGGCCTCACGGCTGCCGACCTGGCCGCTCCGACCGCCAACGTCACCGGAGCGCCGGCCGTCGGTGCCCCGGTGCCCACGGGCGGAGCGCCCAGCGCCACCTGGACCGTCGCCGTCGACACGACGGGTGTGACGGGCACGAACGTCGGGTCGATCGGGCTGAACGTCGGAAGCGTCGGGTCGATCCGCGACGCCGCGGCCAATCCGCTCGCCGGGCCGTACACGGGCGACGAGGCGTTCGGCTACGACACCACCGCTCCCGTGGTCACGTCGATCGACCGCTCCGGTGCGAGCCCGACGAACGCCGGCACCGTGTCGTGGACCGTCTCCTTCAGCGAGACGGTGACCGGCGTCGACGTCGGCGACTTCGCGCTCTCGCAGAGCGGCGGCATGTCCGGCGCGTCGATCACCGGCGTGTCGGGGAGCGGCCCGTACACGGTGACGGCGACGACGGGCTCGGGCGACGGCACGCTGGGCGTCGGTCTCGCCGACGACGACTCGATCGTCGATGCCGCGACGAACGCGCTCGGCGGGACAGGAGCCGGAAACGGGAGCTTCGCGGGCCAGGCGTACGCCGTCGACAAGACGAGGCCGACGGTCGTGGTCGTGCGGCGGGCCGGGCAGGCAACCCCGACCAAGGACCTGCCGATCTGGTTCACGGTGACCTTCAGCGAGCCCGTGGCCGGCTTCGCCGCAGGTGACGTGAGCCGGATCGGCACGTCCACCGGCGGCTCCGTCGACGTGACCGGGGCGGGCTCGAGCTACGAGATCGCGGTCACCGGCACCGTGTCGAACGGAACGATCGGATTCGCGGTTGCCGACGGCGTCGCGGCGGACGCGGCGGGGAACGGCAACGTCGCCTCGACCGGCCCCGACGACACCGTCGCGTACGACACCCTCGCCCCCACCGTCACCGTCGACCAGGCCGTCGGTCAGGCCGACCCGACGAGCGCATCCCCGGTCGTGTTCACCGTGGTGTTCAGCGAGCCCGTGACCGGGTTCGCCCCCGGTGACGTCACGATCGGCGGCACCGCCGGCGCGACGACCGCGACCGTGACCGGCGGGCCGACGACGTTCGCGGTCACCGTCAGCGGGATGACCGGATCGGGCACCGTCACCGTGAGCGTCCCGGCCGGCGCCGCAGCGGACGCGGCCGGCAACCCGAGCGCCGCCTCGACGAGTGGGGACGGAACGGTGACGTACACCGTGCCGGTCGCCTGGGCAGGGATCGGCTGGACGAGCCCGGTCCTGACCGGCGGCGGAACGCTCACCTGCAGCGACCCGGGCCCCGCCGTGTCGTGCACCGCAACCGGTGTCGGCAACAAGGGATCCTTCACGGCGGGCGTCGGGCTGCAGGACGCCTCCGGCGGCTCGGTCGTCAACTCCACCGGCGCGACGATCTCGGTGTCGACGTCGACCGCGGGCCAGGTCGACGACGGGGCCACGGGAGCGAGCGGATCGATGACGATCGCGCCCGGTGCCTCGGCGACCGCGGGCACGTTCAAGGTCACCCTGAAGCCCGGCAACAGCACCGCGACCGTCACGTCGAGCATCACCGTCGGGGGCGTCACGTACACCGTCACGTGCGTCGTCACGCGCTGAGGGCAGGCGCGACGCCCGGCGTCGCGCGCGCGTTGGCGTCGGGGCAGCCTCGCTAGGCTCACGCGGCGCGGGCCCGTAGCTCAGCTGGTCAGAGCAGCCGACTCATAATCGGTAGGTCCCTGGTTCGAGTCCAGGCGGGCCCACTAGGAACCGTGCGCGATTGCGGCGTCGGACTGGTTCGCGCTCGCCGCGGTGATCACGACTGGGGCGCGGCGGTCAGCGGCCAGGACGGCAGACGAACGGCGAGCGCGAGAAGCGGCTGGATCGAGCGACCCGCTACGTTGCGGCTCGGCCGAGGGGTATCGACACGCGAGCGGGTGTTTTTCATACTCGGGGCCCGTGCGGCCGAGCAGACGCTACGCGCCGGGCCGGCCGTCAGGGGGCCGCCGTCGGAAGGGAGCCGGAGGGGCGGCGCCGTCGCCGCCACGTACCGGCGGCCGCCCACGATTCCGTCTCTACACGGATAGATGCGCGGCGCGCGCGAAACTTGCGCGCGCCGCGCAGGATCCCTCGATCGAGGCATAGGTCGAGCCTGGACCATCGGACGGCCCGGTCGCGGCTTCCACGACGGATACTCGTCCGGCGCGTCTTGGGGGACGCGTGCACCAGAGGGGGAAGTTGCCGAGAGTGATCCGCGCGGCGGCGCGGTTCTCGGCCGGTCCAGCGTCCAACGCAGACGCGCGCGACCGTTGAGAGATGTGGTCCTCGGGCGAAGAGTCAGCCGAGGTTCCGCTCACGATCGATCAGCGGCACGACGCGTTCGCGGAACATCTCCAGCTGGGCGCGCTCGTCGGCGAGCGGCCACAGAAAGACGCGTTGCGCCCCCGCACGCTCGTACGCCAGCAGCTTCGCTGCGCATTCCTCCGCCGAACCGATCGGAAGAATCGCGCGGAGCGGCTCCACCGGACGATTGAGCAACGGCGCCAGCACGTCCGCGAGCATCGCTTCGGCGCGAGCCCGGTCCTCGGTGACGTAACACCACATCGTTGCGATGCCGTTCGGGAATCGCGCCACATTGCGCCCGCGTGACGCCAGCTCTGCCTGGACGTCCGACCAGGCCTGGGCGAACAGCTCCGGGGTCGTGTTGTAGCCGGAGGCGAGCCAGCCGTCGGCGAGGCGCGCCACGCGTTTCAGCCCGGCCGCCGATCCCCAACTCCCGATCCAGATCGGTGGCCCGGGGCGTTGAGCCGGCGTTGGTTCCAGCGTGAGGCCGGCACTGGAGTAGAACGTGCCCTCGAACGCGACGTCGTCGGCTCGCCAGAACGCACGCAGGGTCTGCACCGCCTCGTCCAGCCGCTTCCAGCGCTCCTCGAATCTCACGCCGACCAGCTCGTAATCCCGAGCCGAGGAGCCGGGACCGAGCCCGACCACGAGCCGGCCGCCGGACAGCAGGTCGATCGCCGCGAGGATCTTTGCCGTTGCAGCCGGTCCACGGAGCACCGGCACGGCGACCGTCGTCGCAAGCGTCATCCGGCCGCTGTGCGCCAGCACGGCGGCCAGCGCCGTCGGCCCGTCCAGCCACGGGCGCGAGTACACGAGATGGTCGTTCGCGCAGACGTGTGTGTAACCGAGATCGTCCGCAGCTTTCGTGAGCGCGAGCAGGTCGTCGAGCGAGCGCTGCTCGCCCATGAACGAGATCAGCGGAAGGTGAACACCGAATTCCATACGAGCTACGCGCCCCGAGACATGTCCGGGACCCTATTGGAGCCTTCCGGACGGGGAACGGCACCGCATCGTGTCACGGTGCATCCCCCGAACAGGGCGGATGTTCCCGCCCCGGGCGGTCGCGGCGCGCTCCCTCCGGCTAGAAGGGAAGCAGCGCCGCGCTCCAGATTGCCGCGTACACGAGCAACGCGAGCCACGCGAGTTGTATGACGCACACCCCGACGACAAGTACTAGGCTCGCCCCTCGATGGAGCCGGCTCGATCCGAGCGGTTCAACGTCGGTCTCCTGCTGGCGCTGACGTTGTGTGTCGCGTTGTGGGCGGTGCTCGCCCTCGCCGTACGACACTGGCTGATCTAGCGCAGCAGCAGAGGCCTCTGCCCCGAGCAGCACCTCGTCCATGTTCCACTCCCCCGTTCCCCTGACGCGCCCTGGAAAAGGCGCCCGTCGCTACACGTCATACCACAGTTCGGAACGAATGAGGGCCAAGCGTCCTCGATGGTCTCGCGCGGCCGTGGTGCCCTGACCCGGGTCGCCTCACGGGTGACGTGCGGGTTGGTGGGTCGTCGGTCGCGCCGCGGCCGTCAGGATGCGTGAACGTGACCGGTTCGCCGACCTCCCCGCGCAGCGCATGGAGCGTCCTCGGGGAGAGGAACTTCCTCCCGTACTTCGTGGGCAACGCGTCGTCGGCGAGCGGCACGTGGTTCCAGAACCTCGCCGCGTCGGTGCTCGTCTTCCGGCTCACGCATTCGCCGTTGATGCTCGGTGTTCTCAATGCGTGCCAGTTCGGCCCCGTGCTGCTGCTGGCGCCGTGGAGCGGACGGGTCGCCGATGCATTCGACCGGCGCCGGCTGCTGCTCGTGACGCAGCTGATCGCCGCGTGTATCAGCGGGTCGCTCGCGGCGCTCGTGTGGCGAGGGGCGGCCGGCACATGGACGGTGATCGGCTTCGCGGCCGCGCTCGGGGTGGTCACGGCCTTCGCGGTCCCCGTGCAGATGGCGCTGGTGGGGTCGCTGGTGTCGCGGGACGATCTGCCGCAGGCCGTCGCGCTGAACTCGATGACGTTCAACCTCGCGCGGGCCGTGGGCCCGGCCGCTGCCGCGCTCGTGATCGCCACGCTCGGGATCGCGCCCGCGTTCGCGATCAACGCGTTGACGTTCCTCGCGCTCGTGGCCGGGGTGTACCTGGTGTCGCCGGCCCCGGTGCCGCCGGTGCGGAGGACGAGGCTCCGGGAGAGCCTCGATTTCGTGCGCGAGCAGCCGCGGCTCATCGGCTATCTGCTGATCGTGATGGCCGTCGGAATGACCTCGGACCCCGTGAACACGGAGGGACCGGCGATCGCACACGCGTTCGGGTATCCGGCCGTGTGGGCCGGCGCCGTCGTGGGGTGCTTCGGGCTCGGAGCGGTGATCGCCGCCCTCGCGCCCGTGACGAGCGGCGTCCGCTCGGATCGGCAGATGGCGACGACGCTCTACCTCTTCGGCGCCGGCATCGTGGCGATGGCGCTGAGCCCGTGGTTTCCGCTCGCGCTCGCGTTCGTGCTGTGCGCGGGCTTCGGGTACCTGAGCTCGAACGCCGCGGCCACGACGCGGCTGCAGCTCGGAGTGCGCGAGGACCAGAGGGGCCGGATCATGGCGTTGTGGACCGTCGCGTTCCTCGGGGCGCGGCCGGTCGCGAGCCTCGTGGACGGGGCGATCTCGGCCGCGGCGGGGGTCCGCGTCGCCGCGTCGATCCTGGCGATCCCCGTGCTCGTCGCGGGGACGCTCCTGCTGCGGTCGGACCGTCGCTCCGCCCACGAGCCGACGCTCGTGCGCGGCTGACCCCGCGAGCGGGGAGAGGCTCCGCGGACAGAACGCTGCGTCTGTCACGAACCCCAGAAAGGGGGGTCGGCCCCCAGGGGCGCGACGCGATGTCCGGATCATCACAACCGTGGACGAACACCCGGGCGAGGTGCTCACGGACGGCTGGGGAGCCGCCGTGGCGACGGGCCGTCGCGAGTCGACGGTCTGCGGGCGATGCGGCGCAGTCGTCGCGGGCAGGGAGAGCGACCCCTCGCTGATGCTCGGGCTGGTGCTCCTCCTCGTCGCCAACACGCTCGTGATCGCCGCGCTCGTCGCCGCGGTGGTCTGGATCGTCGCCTAGCCCGGCCAGTCCCTCTCCACGCGCCCGGATGGATGCCGGCGTGGCGGGGCCGTCTTCGCCGGATCCGACAAGTCGAGGCAGGAGTCTGCGCGCGGGCGCGGTAACTCCCCGGTGCGGACTGTCCGGTGACAGCCGCATTGAGGGCCGGGGGACCCCGACCCTCTCGAGACGGTCGCGGAGCCGCCGCCACCCCCTCCCCTGAGGTGCGGCGGCCCGCGCCGCCTCCACGCGTCGAGGGATTCCGTGGGAAGGACTTTCCCGACAGCGCTGGTAATCCGTCCCCCGTCGGGTTCAGAATGGAACCCGTCCCAGGCCCCCTCGGAAAGGAAGCGCCGCGCACATGGACATCTCGAAGCTGTCGCACGGAGCGAAGCTCATCATCGGAGGCACGGTCGCGTTTCTGATCGTCTCGATCTTCAACTGGCAGGAAGTCGACATCAGCGGGATCACCTCCGTCGGCCGGAGCATGTGGCACGGGTGGGGGGTCCTTGCGGGGCTGCTCGCGATCGCGCTACTCGTGTGGGAAGTGGTCCGGCTTGCGAACATCAACGTCGCCATGCCCGTCACGCCGGCGATGACGAGTGCGGCGCTCGCCATCCTGCTGGCGATCTTCACCGTCATCAAGTTCCTCGCGGACAACGAATTCCGCACGTTCTGGGCGTGGCTCGGCCTGATCCTCGCCATCGCGATCGTCGTCGGCGCCTGGCTCAACATGCAGGCCGCCGGCGAGGGGCTCGGCGACATCAGAACCCACGTGGGCTCCGCCGCGGCCGCGGCCAAGGGGGCCGTCGACCGCGACGACAAGCCGGCAGCGGCCGCGCCGGCGGCGCCCGTGCCGCCCGCCGAGCCGGCAGCGCCCGCACCCGCGGAGCCGGCGCCCGAGCCCGCTGCTCCCGATCCGCCTGCCGCGGATCCGGACGCGCCGAAGAGCGACATGTAACCGACCCTCCGCGCTCCTCTCCCGGCTCTCGTCGGGAGAGGAGCGCGGCTACACTCAGCGCATGGCGGAGATCGGGACGCTGCGGGTCAAGACGGGCCTCGCCGAGATGTTCAAGGGCGGCGTCATCATGGACGTCGTCGACGCCGAGCAGGCCCGGGTCGCGGAGGACGCGGGCGCGTGCGCGGTGATGGCGCTCGAGCGCGTTCCCGCCGACATCCGTCGCGACGGCGGCGTCGCGCGCATGTCGGATCCGGAGAAGATCCGCGAGATCCAGGAGGCGGTCTCGATCCCCGTGATGGCGAAGTGCCGCATCGGCCACTTCGTCGAGGCGCAGATCCTCGAGGCGCTCGAGGTCGACTACATCGACGAGTCCGAGGTGCTGACCCCCGCGGACGTCGAGCACCACGTCGACAAGCACGCGTTCACCGTCCCCTTCGTCTGTGGTGCGACGAATCTCGGCGAGGCGCTCCGCCGGATCGCCGAGGGCGCCGCGATGATCCGCACGAAGGGCGAGGCGGGCACCGGCGACATCGTCAACGCGGTCACCCACATGCGCTCGGTGTTCGGCGCGATCCGGCAGCTCCGGGGCCTGCGCGAGGAGGAGCTCTACGCCGCCGCCAAGGACCACCGCGCACCGTACGAGCTCGTGCGGTGGGTGGCCGAGAACGGGCGGCTTCCGGTGGTCACGTTCACGGCCGGCGGGATCGCCACTCCCGCGGACGCCGCGCTCTGCATGCAGCTCGGCGCGGACGGCGTCTTCGTCGGGTCGGGCATCTTCAAGTCCGGCGACCCCGACCGGCGCGCGAAGGCGATCGTCGAGGCGACGACGCACTTCGAGGACCCGAAGATCCTCGCCGACGTCTCCGCCGGGCTCGGCGAGCCCATGGTGGGCATCTCTGCGAGCACGCTCCCCGATGCGGAGCGGCTCGAAGTGCGCGGCTGGTAGCCCTCGCGCCAGAACTACACTTGGTCGCGATGGATCGGCGGCCACGGATCGGCGTTCTCGCTCTCCAGGGGGCGTTCCGCGAGCATGCGCGGGCGCTGCGCCGCGCCGGGGCCGAGGTCGTGGAGGTGCGCCTTCCGGAGCAGCTGGACGTGCTCGACGGGCTCGTGATCCCGGGCGGCGAGTCGACGACGATCACGCGGCTCGCGTCGCTGTACGGGCTCGACACCGCGATCCGGTCGTTCGACCGCCCCGTCCTCGGCACGTGCGCCGGGATGATCCTGCTCGACCGTCGGCACCTCGGCCTCGCGGACATCGAGGTCGACCGGAATGCCTACGGGCGCCAGGTCGCGAGCTTCGAGGCCGACCTCTCACTCGCCGGCGACGAGACGCCCTTCCGAGGCGTCTTCATCCGCGCACCGCGGGTCCGCGACGTCGGGCCGGACGTCGAGGTCCTCGCCGAGCTGGACGGCGAGCCGGTGCTCCTGCGTGACGGGCGCGTGCTCGTCGCCGCGTTCCATCCCGAGCTGACCGACGATCCCAGGGTTCACGAACGGTTCCTCGACCTGGTCACGGAGGCGATGAGTGTCAGGGCATAGCAAGTGGTCGACGATCAAGCACAAGAAGGGAGCCGCCGACGCGAAGCGCGGCAAGCTGTTCTCCAAGCTCTCCCGCGCGATCATGGTCGCGGCGAAGGAGGGCGGCTCCGACCCGGGGTCGAACCTCGCGCTGCAGAACGCGATCGAGAAGGCGCGCTCGTACTCGATGCCGAAGGACAACATCGAGCGCGCGATCGCGAAGGGCACAGGTGAGGGCACCGACGGCTCGAGCTTCGAGACCGTCGTGTACGAGGGGTACGGCCCCGAGGGTGTGGCGGTCATCGTCGAGGCGCTCACCGACAACCGCAACCGCACCGCCTCCGAGGTCAGGCACCTCTTCACGAAGCACGGCGGCAACCTCGGGGCGACCGGGGCGGTCGCGTGGCAGTTCGAGCGCCGAGGCGTCGTGCTCCTCGAGTCGAGCGGGGTGGACGAGGACGAGCTCGTCCTCGCCGCGGCCGATGCGGGCGCCGACGACGTCGAGCTGGACGGCACGACCTTCGTCGTCTCGTCGTCGCCCGAGCAGCTCTCCGGCGTGCGCTCGGCGCTCGAGACCGCCGGGTACGCGCTCGAGTCGGCGGGGCTCTCGATGGTCCCGAAGACGACCGTCGCGATCGCCGACGAGTCGACCGCGAAGCAGGTCGTGCGGCTGGTCGAGGGCCTCGAGGAGAACGACGACGTCCAGGACGTCTACGCGAACTTCGACATCCCCGAGACCGTGCTCGAGGCCGTCGCCGGCTGAGGCCCAGGTGTCCGACTTCAGTCGGACACCCTGCGTGGCGGCTACCCGTCGGCGTCAGGTGTCGGACTGAAGTCCGACACCGGTTTCCCGGAAGTCCGAAAGCTCGAGCCCTCCTCGCCTGCGGTGCACGGTGAGGCAGCGGAGCCCGTCCTGCCCTGCGACGATGCTCCGCGCGGCCCCACGCGGCACGATCGCGAGTGCTCCGGCTGTGAGCGCGTGCTCGTGGCCGTCCACGGCGAGCGTGCCCGAGCCGTCGAGCGCCACTATTGCCACGTCGCACCCGTCGTTGACGTGCTCCGGCTGGCCCTCGCCCGCGCGCCAGACGAGGAGCGTCGCGTTCAGCTCCTCGCTCGTGGTGCCCCACGCGGGGCCGCGGCCCTCGAGCGCTGTGAGGTCGACGATCTCCACGCGGCCACGGTAGTCGTCCGGAGGGCTGCGTACCCTCTCCACGTGAAGGTCCTCGGCATCGACCCAGGGACGGCTGAGTGCGGGTACGGGATCGTCCACGAAAGCGGCGGGCGTATCAGGGCCCTCGTCCACGGGTGCTGGACGTCAAGCGCCAGAGAGCGGCCCGAGCTCAGGTTGCGGACGATCTTCGACGGGGTCAGCGGGCTCATTGCGGAGCACGCGCCGGACGCCGTTGCGCTGGAGGAGTCGTACGTCGGTGCCGACGCCCGCATCGCGCTCTTCGTCGGGCAGGCACGCGGCGCCGCGCTCGTCGCGGCCGCGTCGGCCGGGGTCGCGTGCGCGGAGTACGCGCCCGCACGCGTCAAGCAGACTGTCTGCGGCTACGGCCGGGCCGACAAGGGGCAGGTTGCGAGGATGGTGCGGATGCTCCTCTCGCTCGAGGCGGAGCCCGAGACGTCCCACGCCGCCGACGCGCTCGCGGTCGCCATCTGCCACGTCTCCATGCCGCCGCTGGCACGGATGGCGTCGTGAGGATCGAGCCGTGATCGCGCGTCTCAGGGGGCGTCCGGCCGGCCGCTCGGCCGACGGGCTGGTGCTCGACGTGAACGGCGTCGGGTACCTCGTCGCGGCGACGCCGGCCGTGGCGCGCCGCGCCGCGCCGGGCACCGAGCTCACGGTGGAGACGTACCTCCACGTGCGCGAGGACGCGCTCCAGCTGTACGGGTTCGCGGACGCGGAGGAGCGGGAGCTCTTCGTCCACCTCCTCACCGTGTCCGGGATCGGGCCGAAGGTCGCGCTCGCCGTCGTCTCCGGGTCGCCGGCCGCCGAGCTGCGCAAGGCGATCGCGCTCGGCGACCACGCGCGCTTCCAGGCCATCCCCGGGATCGGGAAGAAGACCGCGGAGCGGATCGTGCTCGAGCTCAAGGAGAAGCTCGGGACGGTCACCGAGTCGGCGCTTTCGGCGGTCTCCGACGCGCCGAGCCACGTCGTTGCCCGCGACGCCCTCGTGGAGCTCGGCTACTCGGTCGTCGACGCCGAGCGCGCGCTCGCGGACGTCGATCCCGAGCTTCCGGCCGAGGAGCGCGTCCGGCGTGCACTGCGTGGGGCGGCGGCGTGAGCCAGTTCCTCGCGCCTGCGCTGCGCCCCGACGAGGAGGAAGCCGAGCGCTCGCTCCGCCCGCGCCGTCTCGACGACTTCGTCGGCCAGGAGCGCATCAAGGAGCAGCTCCGGATCGCGCTCGATGCCGCGAAAGGCGCGCGACGAGGCGCTCGACCACGTGCTCCTCGCGGGCCCGCCGGGGCTCGGGAAGACGACGCTCGCGCAGATCGTCCGCGAGGAGCTCGGCGTCGGCCTGCGGACGGTGGCCGGCCCTGCGCTCGAGAAGAAGGACATCGCGGCCATCCTCACCGCGCTCGAGCCGCGCGACGTCCTCTTCGTCGACGAGATCCACCGGCTCAACCGCTCGGCGGAGGAGATCCTCTATCCGGCGCTCGAGGACTTCCGGCTCGACATCGTCTTCGGCCAGGGCGCGGCGGCGCGAACCCTGACGCTCGATCTGCCGCCGTTCACGCTGGTCGGCGCGACCACGCGGACCGGCCTGCTCACGACACCGCTGCGCGACCGCTTCGGCATGACGTTCCGGCTCGGCTACTACGACCCGGGACAGCTCGGCTCCATCGTCCGCCGGTCGGCCGGGATCCTCGCTGTCGAGATCGCAGACGACGCAGCCGAGGAGATCGCCTCGCGCTCGCGCGGCACGCCGCGCATCGCCAACCGGATCCTCCGTCGCGTGCGCGACGTCGCCGAGGTCAGGCACGCCGGCGCGATCACGACCGCCGTCGCCCAGGAGGCGCTCGAGCTGCTCGAGGTCGACGCGGAAGGGCTCGAGCGCATCGACCGCGACCTGCTCGAGGCGGTCGCGCTGAAGTTCGGGGGCGGGCCCGTCGGGCTCTCGACGCTCGCGGTCGCGCTCGGCGAGGAGCCCGACACGATCGAGGACGTCTACGAGCCTTTCCTCCTCCAGCTCGGCTTTCTCCAGCGGACGCCGCGCGGACGCGTGATCACCGAGCTCGGCCGGGCGCACATCGGGTCGACGAGCGACGAGAAGAGCCTGTTCTGAGCAACGCGATCTCGACCCCCGCCATGGCGGGACCGCTCGACGAGCTGGTCCAGCGGATCCTCCGGGAGGTCATCGTCCCGCTCGGGGCGATCCCGCGAGCACGGCGGTCCACGTCCCACGAGCAGCCGCTCGGCTTCGCCGGGTCCGGCGCCGAGAGCGGCTGACGCTCAGGCGTCGCGGCCCCGGAACTGCAGCGCTCGCCAGGACGGGGTCGGCGCAAGCTCGAGCAGCGCGCGTCCGCCCTCCGGCTCCGCGTAGGCGAACTCACCGCTCTCTTCCTCCCACACGACCTCGAGGAGGCCGTCCTTGACGCGGTGGTCGAGGTAGGCGCCGCGAAAGACGAGCTTGCGCAGCCAGTACACGAGCGACTCCCCGTCGACGAGCGCGAGCCGCTCCCAGTGACGCACGAGGTACGCCCCGAGCGCGCTCCGCGCGTCTGCGATGCGGCCGTCCGCCGCGAGCTCCACGAGGTCGGCGGTCTCCTCCTCGTCGAGGTCGTTCGAGGGCACCAGGCCGAGCTTCACGGCCGCGGCGGCGACCCGCTCCTCGAAGTCCGGCGCGCCGAAGGAGAAGCGGTAGCCCAGGAACTCGAGCGCGTAGTCGTCGCCCGAGTGGTAGTTCGATGTGCTGTCGGCCATCCACCGCAGGCTAGCCTGCAGGTATGAGGAATCCGAGTCGTGCTGTCGCCGCCGGGGTCGTTGCGGCCGTCCTCGTCATCTGGCTCGTCGGCGCTGTCGTCACCAAGTACTCGCTCGAGCAGATGGCGTTCTTCGCACCGCTCGCCGTCTGCGTGATCGGCGCCACGGCCGCGGTCGTGCTCCTGTGGGTCAAGGTCGTCGTGCAGTTGCGCCGCGAGCGGCGCGAGCGTCGCGCGTAGCGCGGCCGCCGAGGAGACGCCGACCCGGTCGCAGATCTGCGTCGGGGGAGGAGCGGCACCGGAGCGCCGTCCGACCGCGTCCGTACCGTCGGCGGAGCGATGCTCGAGGGCCGCTGGATCACCCGACCGTGCGACTGGGGCCGCGTCGGGGCCCTCGCCGAGGCGCTCGGGGTCAGCGAGACGACGGCCACGGTGCTCGTCCGGCGGGGGTACGAGGAGCCGGAGGTCGCGCGCGCGTTTCTCGCAGCCGAGCCGCCGGTGCACGACGCGTTCGGGCTCGGGGACATGGCCCTCGCCGTCGAGCGCATCCGCGCCGCGGTCGCGGCCGGGGAGCGGATCTGCGTCCACGGCGACTACGACGTGGACGGCATCTCCGCGACCGCCGTCGCGGTCCTCGTCCTCCAGGAGCTCGGGGCCGACGTCGAGTGGAGGCTGCCGAGCCGCTTCGAGGAGGGCTACGGCCTCGCCGCGGAGACGATCGAGCGCCTGGCCGAGGACGGCGTCGAGCTCGTGCTCACGGTCGACTGCGGGATCACCGCCGTCGGGGAGGTGGCCCGCGCGCGCGAGCTGGGGCTCGACGTCATCGTCACCGACCATCATCGGCCGGGCGAGGCGCTGCCCGACTGTCCCGTCGTCGCCACCCGCCCGTCGGACTACCCGTGCGCCGACCTCTGCGGCACGGGAGTCGTGTACACGCTCGCTCGTGCGCTGCTCGGCGACGACCACCCGGCGGTGGCGCGCATTCTCGACCTGGTCGCCCTCGCGACGATCGCGGACGTCGTCCCGCTCGTGGACGAGAACCGCGCTCTCGCGGCGGGAGGCCTGCGCGCTCTGGCGCGGACCGGCCGGCCCGGGCTCCAGGAGCTGATGCGGTCCGCCCGCGTCGATCCCGCAACCGTCGACGCGACCGCCGTCGCGTTCAGGCTCGCCCCGCGGATCAACGCGGCGGGCAGGCTGGGCCGCCCCGACGTCGCGCTCGAGCTCCTGCTGACCGACGACCGCACGCGGGCGCGGGAGCTCGCGGGGACGCTCGAGGAGCTGAACCGCGAGCGGCAGGGGGTGGAGGAGCGCATCCTGCGCGAGGCGGTCGCCACGATCGAGTCGTGGCCCGCGGAGGCCAAGGCGCGCCGGGGCTACGTCCTCTGGAACGAGGGCTGGCACGAGGGCGTGATCGGGATCGTCGCGTCACGCCTCGTCGAGCGGTTCCATCGCCCTGTCGTGCTCGTCGCGCGAAGCGGCGAAGGCTGGAAGGGCTCCGGCCGCTCGATCGCCGACTTCGACCTCCACGGCGGGCTCGCCGCCTGTGCGGCACACCTCGAGCGTTTCGGCGGGCACCGTGCCGCGGCGGGGCTCACCGTCGCGACGGAACAGCTCGAGGCGTTCGGCGAGGCGTTCGGGGCGCATGCGGATGCCACCCTCTCGGGCCTGGATCTGCGTCCGCTCACCACGATCGATGCGATCGTCCCCGCCGGAGCGCTGACGCTCGACCTTGCCCAGGAGCTCGACCGCCTCGCCCCGTTCGGGCTCGGGAACCCGGAGCCGACGCTTCTCGTCGCGAGCGTCGAGGCGACCGGTGCCAGCACCGTCGGGGAGGGGAAGCACCTCCGCTTCCGCGTGCGCCAGCAGGGGCGCGACGGCGGCTCCGCGATCGCGTTCGGGCAGGGAGGACAGCTCGATCGGCTGCAGGCGCCGAGTCGGTTCGACGTCGCGTTCCGCCTCAAGGAGAACCGCTGGAACGGCACCGTCGCGCCGCAGCTCGTCGTCCGGCGGATGTTCGACGCGCCCGAGGCGTACGACGAGCTCCGCACCTGGCTCGCGGACCAGTGGCGCGCCGGTGAAGGCGCCTGGGCGCCCGAGGCGCGGCGCATCTTCGCCGAGCTCGGGTTGTCCGACGGCGTGCGCCGTCAGCTGCTCGAGTCGGAGAGCTTCCGCGCGCTGCTCGAGCACGGCGGCGTCGAGCTCCCGGCGGCCGCGTAGCGTCCGCGGTGCCGGGTAACGAACAGTGCTCCGAGACCGGGTCGGTCAGCGTCGGGTCGACGCCGCGAGCATGAAGAGCACGCGCCGCAGGCGTCGCCGCTCCAGGTAATCCCGCAGAAGCCGCATGGTCTACATCCTTCGTCCGTCTCGCCGCGTCTCCTCCCCCCATTAGGGGGAATCCGCACCCCCTGTCCGTACACTGAGCCCATGGCGGTCGTCGGTACCGAGCAGCATCACGAGAGCCTCGTCGAGGAGCTGCTCGCCACCATCGAGACGTACAACCCCGGTGTCGACCGCGACCTCATCGGGCGAGCGTTCGAGATGGCCGAGAGCCGTCATCGGGGCCAGCTGCGGCGGTCGGGCGAGGACTTCATCCACCATCCGTACGGCGTCGCGCGGATCTGCGCCGAGCTCCATCTCGACGAGCAGACGATCGCCGCAGCCCTGCTGCACGACGTCGTCGAGGACACGGACACCGAGCTCGAGGAGGTGCGCGCCGAGTTCGGTGCCGAGGTCTCCCAGCTCGTCGAGGGCGTCACCAAGCTGACGCGGATCCAGTTCTCGAGCCGCGAGCAGGCCGAGGCGGAGAACTACCGCAAGATGATCGTCGCGATGGCCCAGGACGTACGGGTCATCCTCATCAAGCTCGCCGACCGCCTGCACAACATGCGGACGATCGAGTACCTCGGCAAGCAGAAGCAGGTGCAGAAGGCGAAGGAGACGCTCGAGGTCTACGCGCCCCTCGCGCACCGGCTCGGGATCCACACGCTCAAGTGGGAGCTCGAGGACCTCTCCTTCGAGGCGCTCCACCCCCGCAAGTACGCCGAGATCAAGGCGATGGTCGCCGACCGCCGTGCCGACCGTGAGGCGCAGGTCGACCAGGCCGCGACGATCCTGGCGCTCGAGCTCGAGAAGGCCGACATCCCTGCCGCGATCTCCGGGCGCGCGAAGCACTTCTACTCGATCTACGACAAGATGGCCAAGAAGGGCCGCGAGTTCAACGAGATCTACGACCTCACGGCGATGCGGGTGATCGTCGAACGCTCGGGCGAGGAGGGAACGCGCGACTGCTACGGCGCGCTCGGGCTCATCCACTCGCTCTGGAAGCCGATGCCGGGGCGGTTCAAGGACTTCATCGCGATGCCGAAGCTCAACCGCTACCGCTCCCTGCACACGACGGTGATCGGGCCGTCGGGGACGCCGCTCGAGATCCAGGTGCGGACGCGCGAGATGCACGAGGAGGCCGAGCTCGGCGTCGCCGCGCACTGGCTCTACAAGCGCGGGCGGGCGGCGAAGGGCGACGACGAGTGGCTCACCTGGGTGCGCTCGCTGATGGACTGGCAGGGGGACGAGCAGGACGCCGCCGAGTTCATGCGGACGCTGCGCACCGACCTCTTCGACGACGAGGTCTACGTGTTCACGCCGAAGGGCGAGGTGAAGACGCTGCCCGCGGGGGCGAGCCCGATCGACTTCGCGTACGCGGTCCACACCGACGTCGGCCACCGGACCGTGGGCGCGAAGGTGAACGGGCGGATCGTCCCGCTCCACTACCACCTGCGAAACGGCGACTTCGTCGAGATCCTCACGTCGAAGTCGGGGCGCGGGCCGTCACGCGACTGGCTCTCGGTCGCGCGGTCCTCCCGCGCGCGCAACAAGATCCGCCAGTGGTTCCAGCGCGAGACCCGGGGCGAGACCGAGCAGAAGGGACGCGACGCGCTCGACCAGGCCCTGAAGGGGCAGAACCTGCCCTACCGGAAGCTCCAGGGCTCGAGCGTTCTCGCGTCGGTGATCCGCGAGCTCGGCTTCAAGAAGGCCGAGGACTTCTATCTCGCGCTCGGCTCCGGGAAGATCGGCACCGGCCACGTCGTCAACAAGGTGCTCCAGCGGCTGAAGGTCGACGACGTCACCGAGGAGCCGGTGGTCAGGGTCAAGCCGGCCGCGCGGAAGCGGATCGTCAAGGGCGACTCGATCGGCGTCGTCGTCCCCGGCGTCGACGACGTGCTCGTGCGGCTCGCGAAGTGCTGCACCCCGGTGCCCGGGGACGAGATCCGCGGCTACATCTCGCTCGGGCGCGGGATCACGATCCACCGTGCGGACTGCCCGAACGTCAAGGCGCTGATGCGTAACCCCGAGCGCTTCACGCCGGTCGAGTGGGAGGGTGGCACGACGTCGTCGAGCTTCCGCGTCCAGATCGCCGTCGACGGCTGGGACCGCGCCCGGCTGCTCGAGGACGTCGCCCGGACGTTCGCCGAGCACGGCGCGAACATCGTCTCGTACGGCGGCACCGTCGAGGACGGCATGGCGCGCAACTGGTACACCGCCGAGCTCGGCGACGTGAAGGCCCTCCGCTCGCTGCTCACGGCGCTGCGCAACCTCGACGCCGTGTTCGACGCGTACCGGATGACGCCGGGGGGGTAGCGGTCCGGCTGGTGTCCGACTTGAAGTCGGACACCGTGCACCTCGCGGAGCGCGCCTAGCCTTCCGACCCGAGCCGCTCTCTGAGCGAGACGAGGTCGTCGTCGCGCAGCGCCCACTCGCGCGAGCGCGGGTCGAGCTCGATCGCGCGCTGCAGCGTCGCCCAGGCGTCCTCGGGACGACCGCCGAGGGCCTCCCAGCACGCGGTGGAGTAGACGACGCCGGCGTTCTCGGGGAACCGCTCGTTCGCCTCGTGCATCAGTCGCAGGGCGGCCTCCGGGTCGAACGGGTCGCGGAAGCGCTCCGCCTCGAAGTACCACTCCCACGCAGACGGGGTGTACGCCTCGCCGGGCTTGCCGCCGACGGCGAGCACGGTCGTCCCGGCCTCGGCCGCGGTCGCGTACCGGCGCACCGACGGGTCGCGCAGGAAGACGACCGTGCCGGCGGGTGCGTCGAGCGTCTCGCCGTCGAGCTCGAAGCTCGCGCGGCCGGAGAGGACGACGTAGACCTCCTCGTGCCGAAGGCTCTCCTCGGTGTGGCGCTCGACGACGTCGTCGCCGGCGTTCTTGGCCGTGTACGCGTTCATGCCGAACGCCTCGATCCCGAGGGTGCGGCGGATCGGCTTCCACCGAAGCCCACCCGTCACCTTGATCGTCGGCACCTCGTCGACGCGGAGGCTCGTCCAACGCTCGCTCACGGGGACGACGCTACAGGAACCCCACTGCCCTGCCGGGTGTAGAAGGGGCGAGTGGGGAGCCGGCCACCGGACGAAGACGCGCTCGTCGCCGACGCCAAGCACGGCGACACGACCGCCTACGAGGAGCTCGTACGCATGCACCAGGGAATCGCGTTCCGCGTCGCGCTCGTCGCGGCCGGCGATCGCGGTGACGCCGAGGAGGCCGTCCAGGACGCGTTCGTGAAGGCGTACCGCGCGCTCGGGCGATTCCGTGAGGGCTCCCCGTTCCGCCCCTGGCTGCTGCGAATCGTCGCCAACGAGGCGCGGAACCGCCGCCGGTCCGCCGGTCGGCGCGCCGGCCTGGCTCTCCGGGCGACGGCGGTCGTCTCGGGGGACGCGGCTCCGTCCCCCGAGACGACCGCCCTCACGCTCGAGCGTCGCGGGACGCTCCTCGAGGGGCTGGCACGGCTCGACGAGCGCGACCGCGAGGTGCTCGTCCACCGCTTTCTGCTCGAGCTCGGCGAGGAGGAGACCGCGGCTGCGCTCGGCGTGCGTCCTGGGACCGTGAAGTCGCGGACCGCGCGGGCGCTCGAGCGGCTGCGCCTGCTCATCGGAGAGGAGGTCGCGTGAACGGCCTCGAGCGCGATCTGGCCGCCCTCGCTGCATCGGTCGAGTGGCCCGACACGCCGGACGTCGCTTCGGTGGTCGTCGACCGCCTGGCGGCGCCCCCTCGCAGGACCCGGCGACCGCGCGCGCTCGTCATCGTCGTCGCGGGCCTGCTCGCAGTGCTCCTCGCCGTTCTCGCCGTTCCACCCGCGCGCACGGCGATCCTCGACTGGCTGGGGATCGGCGGAGCGCGCATCGTGCGGGTCGACCGGCTTCCGGCGTTGTCGCCCGTTGAGGATCTCGACGTGCTCGGCGCGCCGGCGACTCCGGCCGAGGCGCGGGCGCGGGCAGGGTTCCCGTTCGCCGACCCACCGCGCGACGAGCCCGCACCCGACGAGACGCGCCTCGCACCCGGGCTGCGTGTCAGCTACGTCTGGCGCGACGGCTCCGGGGTTCGCCTCCTGATCACGCAGTTCCCGGGGCACGTCGGTGATCCGGCGCTTCTCAAGAAGCTCGCGGGACAGGCGACCGCCGTCGACCTGTTCTCGCTCGACGGCGACCCTGCCGTCTGGCTCGAGGGCGGCCCTCACGCAGTGCTCTTCGTCGCACCGGACGGTCTCATCCGCGACGACCAGGGCTGGCTCGCCGGTAACACGCTCCTCGTCGACCGTGACGGCACCACGGTCCGGGTCGAGGGCGCGCTCGACCGGGCCGACGCGATCGACCTCGTCCGGGCGATGCGCGCGAATCCCTCGAACGAGGGATAGAGCCGCGATCCAGTGGGGTACCCCGTTCGGGGGATCGGATCCCTGGGACGAGGGATGACGCCCTCGATGCACCCAATTACAAGGCGTATGGGGGAGGGAGAGCCGCGCCGCGCCCGCCTGGCGACGCCGGGCGGGCGCGCCGGCTATCGCCGCGGCTCGACGCTCACTCGACCAGGTCGCCGCCCTCGAACGCGCGGATCGGGTCGCGGGCGGCCACCGGGATGGGTACGGGGCGGCGGGTCGCGCGGTCGACGAGGACGATCGTCTGCGTGGCCGTCACCATCAGCTCGTCGTCCGGGAGGCGCACCGCGATGCACTCGTAGGTCGCGCTCGTGCGACCCAGGCGGCTGACGCGCACGAAGCACTCGAGCAGGTCGTCGAAGCGGGCCGGGGCGTGGTACTCGACGCTCGAGGCGCGCATCACGAACTCCGCGCCCTCGACCCCGAGGTCCCCGAGGTGCCGGTGGTACTCCGTCCTCGCGTGGTCGAAGTAGGGGAGGTAGCGGCCGTAGTAGACGACGCCCTGCGCGTCGGTGTCCGAGAACCAGACCCGCGTCAGCGCCGCGTACTTGTACGGCGGCCGGCGGTCGGTCGGCCGCCCGAGCTCCGGGCCGAGCGACACGGTCAGACGGGGCCGCCGTTGATCGCGGTGAGCTGTTCGTTGACGTGGAAGAGCTTTGCCCGGATGTCCGTGATACCGAACCCCTCGAGCCGCGCCGTGTGCTCCTCCACGTAGCCGAGTGCCGACGCGTCGTCCTCGAAGAGGTAGATGCCGCCGCCGGTTCCCTCGTCCTCGTTCTCGGTCCAGATCTTCCAGCGCAGCCCGGGCGTGCGGCCGATGATGACCGCCAGGTCGCCGAACGCGTCGGCCATCTCGTCGCCCCACGGGCCGGCCATCGGGAAGTCGAACTGGAGCAATGTGGGCACGGTCGTCCTCTCGTCGCGGGTCAGGAGCGGATCAGGTCGAGCACCTCGTCGCGCCGGCGCTCCATCTCGTCCTCGTCGAGAGCTTCGAGGTTGAGCCGGAGCAGCGGTTCGGTGTTGGACGGCCGCACGTTGAAGTGCCAGTCGTCGAAGTCGACCGACAGGCCGTCGAGATGCGAGACGCGGCCGCCCGCGGCGACGAAGTGCTCCTCGATCTCGCGCAGCTTTGCGTCGACCTCGGCCACCGGCGTGTTGATCTCGCCGCTCAGGAAGTACCTCGTACGGAACGGCTCGAGCAGCTCGGCGAGGCTCCGGCCCTCGCGCGAGAGGAGCTCGAGCATGACGAGGAACGGGACGACGCCGGTATCGGCCCTCGTGAACTCGCGGAAGTAGTAGTGGGCGGAGACCTCCCCGGCGAACAGCGCGTCGACCTCGCGCATCCGTTCCTTGATGAAGGCGTGGCCGACCCGGTTGACGAGCGCGACGCCGCCCGCCTCCTCGATCGTCCGCGGCACCGCCCAGCTCGCGCGCACGTCGTAGATCACCGTTGCGCCGCGCTCCTTCTCGAGCATCGCGCGCGCGAGCAGCGCCGTGACGAAGTCGCCCGGGACGAACGCGCCCGTGTCGTCGACGAAGAAGCAGCGGTCGGCGTCGCCGTCGTACGCGACGCCGAGGTCGGCGCCCTCCGTCCGGGTCTTCTCGACGATGAACGCGCGGTTCTCGGGGAGGAGCGGGTTGGGCTCGTGGTTCGGGAACGACCCGTCCGCCTCGAAGAAGCACCGCACGACGTCGAGCTGCGGAAGGTGGTCGAGAACCCGGGGGAGCATCGTCCCGGCCATCCCGTTCGCCGCGTCGACGACGATGCGGAGGGGCCGGATCGAGGGGAGGTCGACGAACGAGAGCACCTTCGCGACGAAGCTGTCCCAGATGTCCGTCGGCCGCACCTCGCCCCGCCGCGTGACGTCCCCGAAAGGCATCTCCGCCCGCCGGCGCACGTCCTCGAGACCGGAGTCGCCCCCGACCGGGAGCGCCCCGCCGCGGACGATCTTCATCCCCGTGTACTCCTTCGGGTTGTGCGACGCGGTGACGACGATGCCGCCGTCGAGGGAGAGGTCACCCACGGCGTGGTAGAGCATCTCGGTGCCGATCATCCCGAGGTCGAGGACGTCCGCGCCGCCGTCCGCGGCCCCCTTGATCGCAGCGGCGGTCATCGAGGGAGAGCTGAGCCGCATGTCGCGGCCGACGGCGATCCTGCCGAGGCCGAACTGCTCGACGAACGCGCGTCCGATGCGGTACGCGCCCTCCTCGTCGATCTCCGTCGGGTGGATCCCGCGGACGTCGTACGCCTTGAAGACCTTGGGGTCGAGCATCGGGCGGGATGCTAGTCACCCGGTGCGGTAAACCGCCCGGTCCGGCGCCGGTCGCCCAACCTAGACTTCGTTCATGGAGCGCAAGCTCGCGACGGCGATGTTCGTCGATCTCGTCGGTTCGACCGCGCTCGTCTCGACGAACGACCCCGAGGTCGTGAGACGCCGCGTGACGGGGTTCTTCGAGCGGGCGAAGGCGCACATCGAGGTGTACGGCGGTACGGTCGAGAAGTTCGCGGGTGATGCCGTCCTCGCGGTCTTCGGGGTTCCGGCCGCGCACGAGGACGACGCCGAGCGCGCGGTGCGCGCCGCCGTCGCGATCGTGGAGTCCGGCGAGGGCGAGCTGCCCGTCCGGGTCGGGATCGAGGCCGGCGAGGTGGTCGTCGAGGACGGTGACTCGACGTTCGCGACGGGCGAGGCGATCAACGTCGCTGCACGCCTGCAGCAGTCGGCCGAGCCGGGCGAGATCCTGATCGGGCCGACCGCGTCGGGCCTCGCCGGTGGGCGTCGTGACGGAGCCGCTCGGCGAGCGCTCCCTCAAGGGCTTCACGGAGGAGCTCGCCGTGCGGCGGGTCGTCTGCGCGGAGCGCCCGACGGGACGCCCCCTGAACGTCGTCGCGCCCTACGTCGGCCGCGAGGAGGAGCTCGAGCTGCTCGAGAACGCCTTCGCGAGGGCGCTGCGCGACCGTCGCGCGCAGCTCGTGACGATCTTCGGCGACCCGGGGATCGGCAAGAGCCGGCTCGCGCGCGAGTTCTTCGCGGGCCTCGAGCGCACGACGGTGCTCGCCGGGCCGGTCGCTCCCCTTCGGTGAAGGGCTCGCGTACCGGCCGCTGGCGGAGATGGTGCAGGCGGCAGCGGGTATCTCCCCGGACGACTCTCCCGAGGAGGCGTTCGAGAAGCTCCGCGAGGCGTGCTCGAGCGACGCGGTCGCCGACCTGCTCGGCCTCGCCTCGGGCGTGCTCGACACCGTGTCGGGTGGGCGCCGCGGGCAGGAGATCGCATGGGCGGCACAGGAGTGGGCGACCAACCTCGCGGAGGCGCAGCCGCTCGTGCTCGGGTTCGAGGACCTCCACTGGGCGGAGGACCCCCTGCTCGACCTCGTCGAGCACCTGGCCGACCGGATCGACGATGCGCCGGTGCTGATCGTCTGCCTCGCACGGCCGGAGCTTCTCGAGTCGCGCCCCGGCTGGGGCGGAGGACGACGCCGTTCGATCGCGATCGACCTCGGGCCGCTCCCGGAGGCCGAGGCCGAGATCCTCGTCGACGCGCTCGTCGCGGACGCGGTGCTGCCGAGCGACCTCCGGCGGGCGCTACTCGACAAGACGGAGGGCAACCCGCTGTTCGTCGAGGAAACGGTGAGGATGCTCGCCGAGCGCCGCGACGGCGTTGCCGTCCGCATCCCCGACACGGTGCAGGCGCTGATCGCCTCCCGGATCGATCGCCTGCCGCCCGACTCGCGATCGGTCGTGCGCCACGGTGCGCTCGTCGGGCGCGTCTTCTGGAGAGGAGCCGTCGCGGACCTCGATCCGGCGCTCGACGTCGATGCGGCGCTCGTCGACCTCGTCGACCGGCAGCTGCTCAGCCGGGAGCCCATCTCCACCGTCGCGGGCGAGACGGCGTTCCGCTTCCGCCACGTGCTGATCCGGGACGTCGCGTACGGCGGCCTCGGCAAGGGCGAGCGCGCGCGCCTGCACCGGGCGTTCGCCGCCTGGCTGCAGGCGCGTTCCGCCGACGAGCTCGTCGAGGCACAGGCGTACCATCTCGAGCGCGCCGCGTCCCTCTTCGCCGAGCTGGACGGGCACATTCCCGCCGATCTCCGGGCCGAGGCGGCGGAGGCGCTCGAGCGAGCCGGGTGCCGCGCGCTCGAGCGAGAGGCGAACCGCACCGCCCGGCGACTCCTGCTTCGCGCGATCGAGCTCCAGCCGAGCCTCGAGCGCCAGTTCTATGCCGCGAGCGCAGCCTGGCGGCTCTGGGAGCTGCCTGCCGCCTCGGTCGAGATGGACGCCGTCAGGGCGCTCGCGGAGGCAGCAGGAGATCGCACCATCGAGGGGCTGGCCCTCACGCAGCTCGCGGAGATCGACCTCAACCGGAACGCCGACGTCGACCGTGCGCGGACGCTCGGGCTCGAGGCACTCGAGCTGCTCGCGGACGCCCCGGGGGACGCGCGTTCCGAGGCGCTGACGCTCCTGTCGAGCATCGGCTGGTGGGGAGGCGACCTCGAGAGCGTCGAGCGATACACCGGTGAGGCGCTCGAGATCGCGCGCGAGGCCGGGAGGGCCGACCTCGAGAGCCTGGCGCTGAGCGAGGTCGCAGCCGCGCATCTGGCACGGCTCCAGCTCGCGCGTGCGGGCGAGGTGCTCGACGCCGCGGACGCGCTGGCGGCGTCCAGCGGCAGCCTGTCGGCGGCAGCGTGGGTGGCGCGCGTGCGGGGGTCGATCCATCTGCGCCGTGGCCGCTTCGACGACGCGGCGCGGGAGTTCGCACAGGCCCGGGAGCTGTTCGAGGAGATCGGCGCGGCGTCCGACGCGGGGCGGACCCAGCAGCTCGAGGGGCTCGCCGTCTGGCAGGGAGGTGACCCGGACCGTGCCGAGCAGATCGTCCGCGAGGCCGTCCGCTCCCTCCTCTCGCTCCAGGAGCGAGCGAAGGTGATCGAGGCGCAGCGGACCCTCGCCGAGCTCGTCCTCGCCAAGGGCCACGTCGAGGAGGCCGAGCGCTGGGCCCTCTCGGCCGTCGAGACGGTCGGCATGCAGGACACGATGTCCCGCTCGAGCGTGCGCATGGTGCTGGGGATGGTGCGCGCCGCGCAGGGGCGGGACGACGAGGCAGAGCTCCTGCTGCGCGACGCGATCGACTCGCTCGCCGCGACGGACTACCGGAACTCCGAGCCCGAGCCGCTCGCGGCATACGCACGGTTCCTCCGCGACCGCGGACGCGACGACGAGGCCGCTCAGGTCGAGGAGCGGCTCGCCGAGCTGCTCGAGCCCGAGGGCGCGGCACGAATCATGTGAGTGCTGCTCGGGTCGCCCGGTTCGGTCCGCGGGCGACTCCGGGATCGCCCTCCGCGTACGGACGACGCCTCGTCTCGCCGCGGGCCGCGAACGCGATGTTCGCAGCGTGCCTCGGGGCGCCGTGCCACTCGTTCGCTCCTCCGTGGAAGTCCGCAGCCCCTTGCCGACTTTGCCCGATGCCGCGCACCTCGCGGCGAGTGACGATGTGCGGGACCAAGGAGGAGTCATGAGCACGCATGCGGTCGGACAGACGCATGAGGAGGTTCGGGCATGGCACGGTGTCTCCGCGCACTGGGCCTGGCTCGCCGGGGGCATCGTCCTCGCCTTCCTCGTGCCGTTCCTGCTCGCCGACACGCTCGGCCTGAACCGGGATCTCTACTACGGCCTGTATGCCGCCGAGCCGCCAGAGAATCTTGCCGTCGCTCGCGTCGATCTCGTAGACCGTGTGCATGTTCCGCGAGGAGACGAGCAGCCGGCCGGACCCGTCCGGGTCGATCGAGTTGACATGGAAGTAGTCCCACGCCGTGCTCTTGTCCTTCGGCAGCGGCTCGGTCGACTCGGCCTGTTCGCGCTGTGGGCGCTGGGACACCGAACAGCACCCGGCCGCTCGCGATGTCGACCTCTTGGACAACTCCCTCGTTGAGCGCCCGCCTGCTCCGCGCCGCCCCAAAGGCTGAGGTCGTAGGGGATTTCGTGGTAGACGGTGATCAGCGCCGTGTTCTTGGGCGGATACGACCTCGTGGCCGCGCTCGTGCAGGTCGCTTGCGCGTGGGCCGTCGGGCTCGGCCGTAGTCGCGGTCGCAGGGTTGATGACGTAGTCCGTCGCGATGCTCGCTGGACGGAGGACGCAACCAAGGAGACACGGCCGCGATGGCCTGGAGCTCGTCGGCGCCGTCGTCTGGCGCGGTCTCGCGTACGGCGCGATCGACGGCCTCCTGCTGTCGGCGTTTCCGATCCTGGTGGTCTTCGCCGCCCTGGCGGGAAGCCGGCTCGACCGGCGGTTCAGGGGCAAGGTCGTGATCGGGATGATCGCGATGCTCGCCTCACTCTCGATGACCGCCGCGTATCACGCCGGATACAGCGACTTCCGATCCGACAAGCTCCGGAAGCCGCTCGCCGGCGTCCCGACCCGTGGTGACGCTCAACCCGATAGGCGCTCCGATCGCGCAGTGCGGGCATGCACACGGCCGCGGTCCTGCACAGCTACGAGACGGACACGTACCTTCCGCCACACGAATGAGGGCCTTTTCCCTCGTGCGGGCTCCCGGGGAGCCGGGCCGTCCCGCGCATCTGGTGGAGCGAAGCTAGGAGGTCGCATGGCCGAGCATCCTCTCATCTGACGCGACGAGGACATCCCCCGTCGTCTCGCACAAGATCCCCGAAGGTGCGGATTCACATCAAGCCTCTCGGGGTGTTGCTGCGACACGCTCGACCTAACGCAGATACGCCCGTCGAGTTACATCACAGGGCGGCGTCGCCGGCAGGTCGTCCCTCCGTCCCAGGAGGACATCGCGGATGATCTGCGAGGACTCGTCGTCCGGTGACTCGGAGATGATCGTTGCGGGTCGTCGGAACCGAGCCAGCGCATCGCGCAGCGGCTCGACCCGCAACGTGCCCTCGCCGTAGGGGAGGTGCTTGGTCTCGTTGCGGTTGGCGAACGCGATGTCGGAGACGTGGATGTGGAACGGCGCGCCCGGCTCGAGCACGCCGTCCACGAGCTCGAGCGCCTCGCGGAACGGCTCCGGCTCGAGGAACGCGCCGTCGCTCGTCGCGTGCATGTGGGCGAAGTCGATCACGGGTCGGACCCAGCCGGCACGGCGGCTGATCTCGACGCAGTCGGCGAGCGAGCCGAGCTCACGGACGCGCCCCATCACCTCGATCCCGAACGGGACCGCGCGGTCCTTGCCCTCGAGCCGCTCGCGCACGAGCGCGAGCTGCTCGACGACGGCGTCGATCGCGTCCTCGCGGCTCCGGCCGAGCAGGAAGCCCGGATGGAAGACGACGACCTCGGCCCCGGAGGCGGCTGCGATCCCGGCGCTTCGGTCGAGCGCGCCGAGCGCCGACGACCACTTCCGGCCACTCGTCTCGAGGTGGCCCACCCACCCGAAGAGCGGTGCGTGCACCGACAGGGCGACATCGTGCTCGCGGCCCAGCTCCCCGAGGCGCTCCGCCCACGGGTAGTCCATCCAGAAGCCCGACTCGAAGTCGATCTCGCAGGCGTCGTAGCCGCGCCCGAGCAGCAGCTCGACGGCCCGCTCGGGGCTCTCACGGTCGGGGATGCGCGCCGGACCGACCCGGATCCGTCCCATCCGCCGACTCTACGACACGGGCGGGGACGCCTGCCCGCCGGCCGTCGCACCGGGGAGTACGGTGCCGCGCATGGAGGCCGCGCCGCGTGTGCCCGTGGGCAGGTTCGCCGCCGCCCGCAGCGGCTCGTCCCGGATCCGCTGGATCGTGCTCCTGGCCGCCGTGGGCGCCGCCGGGGTCGCGCTACGGGTGTGGATCTACCGGTCCGCGCTCGGTGTCCCCGACAGCGACGAGGCGGTCGTGGGCCTCATGGCCATGCACCTGCTGGACGGCGAGTGGACGACGTTCTTCTGGGGACAGGGCTTCGGTGGATCCCAGGAGGCGATCCTCACGGCGCCGCTCTTCTGGGTCGTCGGCCCGAGCTGGCTTGCGCTCCGCATCGTCCCCGTCGTGCTCACGGGCGTCACCGCGCTCGTGGTGTGGCGGGTCGGGACGCCGGACGATCGGCGAGCCGGCCGCGACGTTCGCCGGCTGCCTGATGTGGATCTGGCCGCCGTTTCTCCTCCAGCGGCTCACGCACCAGTACGGCTTCTACGCGAGCGGCGTCCTGTACGGCGCGCTTCTCCTGCTCCTCGCGCTGCGCCTCGTGGAGAGGCCGACGCGGGCACGGGCGGCGATCTTCGGCCTCGCGCTCGGGCTCGCCCTCTGGGAGAGCGCGCAGGTGCTTCCCGTCGCGGTCGCGGTCGTCGCCTGGACGGTGTGGAGACGCCCCGCCTGGCTGCGCCATGTGTGGCTCGCCATCCTGCTCGCCCTCGTGGGGGCGCTGCCGTCGATCGTCTGGAACGCCACCCATGACTGGGGGTCGCTCCACTCGACGATCGCGGACACCACGTCGTACGCCCATCGGCTGCGCATCTTCCTGTCGCCTCTGCTCGCCATGCTGCTCGGCCTGCGAACGCCCTACACCCAGGAGCGCCTGCTCCCGGCAGCCCTCACGCTGCTCGTCTACGCGGCGCTCGCGCTGCTCTTCGTCTACGGCGCGTACCGGGCGCGGCGGCGCGACGCGTCCCTTCTGTATGTCGTCGCGGCGATCTTCCCCTTCGTCTACGCGCTCGCGCCGCAGACGCTCTTCAGCCAGGAGCCCCGCTACCTGCTCGTGCTCTCACCCGTCGTCGTCCTGCTCGCGGCCCAGCTCGCGACCACGTATTGGCGCGGCGCCGTCCTGCTGGGCGTCGCGCTCGCGATCTCGGTCGCGACGATCGCCCGGATGGACACGTATGCGCGCGACGTGCCACCGCAGCCGCCGAAGGCGCCGCGCGACCTCGCCCCGCTCGTCGCGACGCTCGACCGGCTCGGCATCGACCGCGTGTACGCGGATTTCTGGCTCGCCTACCGGCTGACGTTCGAGACCGGGGAGCGGATCGTCGCGGCGCAGTCGAAGCTCGAGCGCGTCGGGCTCGTGAACGGAGACGCGATCGCCGCGCGCCATCCGTTCATCCGCCACCGGGCCTACGAGCGGCTGGTGGAAGCCGCGCCGCACGGGTTCGTCCTCTTCCGGGCATCGCTGGAGCATGGCGCCGATCGCCCGCCTGGGGCGCCCGCGGATGCGCGCGTCCGTCAGCTCGGCGGGCTCGTCGCCGAGCTCGAACGCGCCGGGTACCGCCGCGTGGACGTCGGCCCGTTCGTCGTGCTCGCGCCGTCGACGGGTGGCTGAGAGCGGCTTCGCCGCAAACGGGGCTTGTCGTCCGATGGGTCCCGTAGCCTCGGGAACATGCAGCCGACGCGGATCGACCTGCTCGAGCTCGACATCGACCTGCGCCTCACCGATCTCTGGCGCGAGGCGGCGGACATCTCCGAGTGGAACCTCGAGGTCGTGTCGGCGTTCATGCGGGCGGCATACGGCAAGGGGTACTGCGACGCGTTGACCGAGGATGCGCCGGGCTCGCTGTGCCTCGACCACGGGTACGAGGTGCCGCGCAGGCGCGAGCGAGACGCCGCCGAGGCCTAGCCGGCCGCTCGGCGCTGACGCCGACGCGCACCCGTCGGCGTGGCGCGTGACCCTCCACGGTCTCGAGGCTTGTGTCGAATGAACACGAGCTCCCCCGGCGCGGCTTCTCTAGACTGTCCGGCGTGGCGCGGTCTTCCTCACCGGCGAGGCTCGTGATCGCACTCTCCGTCGCGGCGGTGCTGGCGGTGTTCCTCCTCTACACGTCGCTCGCCGGAGGCGGCACGCCGTCCGTCTCACCCGGCGAGCTCGCGTCCAAGACGGGCGAGGTCTCGCTCGTCGGGCGCGTCGTGGGCACGCCCACGGGCGATCCGCACGGAGCCGGGATGCGCTTCGTGCTCCAGGACATCAAGGGCGACCACAAGCAGCGGGTGACGGTGCTCTACACGGGCTCGGTGCCCGACCTCTTCCGCGTCGGGCGGGACGTGGTCGTGACCGGGGCACGGGGCGCGGACGGGACGTTCGTCACGAAGCCGGGCACGATGATCACCAAGTGCCCGTCGAAGTACCAGGCCGCGAAGTCCTGAGCGATGGCCGAGCTCGGTCGCGCCGCGCTCATCGTCACGCTCGGGCTGTCGCTCTACGCGCTCGTGGCGGGTGGGGCCGCGGCGGCGCTCGGTCGTCGCCGGCTCGCGCTCTCCGCGCGGAACGCGCTCGTCGCGTCGTTCTTCTCGACGCTCGTCGCGACGCTCGTGCTGGTTGCCGGCTTTCTGCGCGACGACTTCTCGCTCGCGTACGTCGCCGGCCATTCGAGCCGCGCTCTGCCGCTCCCCTACAAGATCTCCGCCTTCTGGGGCGGGCAGGAGGGGTCGCTGCTCCTCTGGCTGCTCGTCCTCACCGCCTACTCGGCGGCTGCGGTCTGGCTGGCGCGGAAGCGCACGCGTGACCTCGTCGTCTGGGTGACGCCCGTGCTCGGCGGGATCGCCGTCGGGTTCTCCTGGCTTCTCGTCGCGATCTCGAGCCCGTTCGACACGATCCCGGCCGCCGCCGACGGGAACGGCCTCAACCCGAGCCTCCAGAACCCGTACATGGTCGCGCACCCGGTGTTCCTCTACCTCGGCTACGTCGGGCTCGCGGTGCCGTTCGCGTTCGCGATGGGCGCGCTCCTCTCCGGGCGGACGGACGAGCGCTGGATCGTTGCGACCCGGCGCTGGACGATCGTCGCCTGGACGGCGCTCGGGATCGGCCAACTGCTCGGCGCGCACTGGGCGTACCAGGAGGTCGGCTGGGGCGGCTACTACGCCTGGGACCCCGTCGAGAACGCCGCGCTGATGCCGTGGCTCGCGGCGACGGCGTTCCTCCACTCCGTGATGATCCAGGAGAAGCGCGGGATGCTCCGCGTCTGGAACGTGACGCTCGTCAGCCTCGCGTTCTGCCTCTCGCTGTTCGGCACGTTCCTCACCCGTTCCGGCGTCGTCAGCTCGATCCACTCGTTCACGCAGAGCGCGATCGGCCCGTGGTTCCTCGGCTTCATCGTGATCGCCGTGGTGTTCGCGGTGACGATGATCTGGCTGCGACTCCCGCAGCTCAAGACGAGCGCGCGGCTCGAGTCCCTCGTCTCGCGCGAGGCGACGTTCCTCTACAACAATCTGCTGCTCGTCGCGCTCTGCCTGACGATCTTGTGGGGAACCGCCTGGCCCATCCTGTCGGAGGCGGTGCGCGGCGAGGCGGTCGTCGTGGGTCGTCCGTACTACGACTTCTTCCTCCGGATCTTCGGCCTGCCCCTGCTCCTGCTGATGGGGATCGGTCCTCTCATCGCGTGGCGGCGTGCCTCGCTTCGGGGGCTCGTCCGCGTCTTCGCCTGGCCCGCCGGGATTGCGCTCGCGGTGGGGATGGTGCTGATCCTGCTCGGCTCCGGATCGTCGATCCCGGGCCTGATCGCGTACACGTTCTCGGCGTTCGTGCTCGCGACGATCGGCCAGGAGTTCGTGCGCGGCACCTCGGCGCGCCGCGCGTTGACGGGCGAGCGAGTTCCCACGGCGTTCGGCCGGCTGATCGGCCGGAACCGGCGCCGCTACGGCGGATACGTCGTCCACGCGTCGATCGTCCTGCTCGCGATCGGCGTCGCGGGCTCGAGCGCCTATGACTCGGTCGTGGAGGGCAAGCTCGCCCGGGGAGACTCGCTCTCGGTCGCCGGCTACACGCTCACGTACCGCAACCTGACCGAGCGGGACGGCCCGAACGCCACCGAGGTACGCGCGGTGCTCGACGTGCGGCGGGGCGGTGACTCGCTCGGGACGATCCGGGCCGGCAAGAACGCGTACAGCGTCGAGCAGCAGGTGTCGAACGAGGTCGGGATCCGCTCGGATCCGCTCACCGGGGAGGACCTGTTCGTGATCGCCGAGCAGGTGAACGAGGACGGGACCGTCTTCTTCCGCATCTTCGTGAAGCCGCTCGTCAACCTGATCTGGCTCGCCGGCCTCGTGTTCGTGCTCGGCTCGGTCATCACGCTGTGGCCGGACGCGCGCGAGGAGCGCCGGCTCGCGACCCGCTACGTCGTGGCACGCGAGGGGGCCGACAGACCGGCCACGCCGTGAGCATCTGGCTGCTGCTCGCCGCGGCGCTCGTCGTCGCGGGCGTCGTCGTGGTCGCGTTGCCGTTCCTGCGCGAGCCGGCGCCGGAGTCGGACGAGCTCCACGAGCTGGACGCAGCCGAGCGGGAGCGCCTCGAGGTCGAGGAGGAGCGCGACCGGGCTCTCTCCGCGCTCAAGGAGCTCGAGGCCGACCACCGCGCCGGCCGGATCTCGGACGAGGACTACCGCGCCGTCGTCGGCGTCGTGCGGCGCGACGCGGCCGAGGCGCTCCGCGCGCTCGACCGCCTCCGCGCAGCACCCGAGGAAGGGACGGGGAGGGAGACCGCGAACAGCGCGTGATGGGTCGTCGGGCCGGCCTCGAGGCAGCCGTCGCAGGTCTCGTCGCTCTCTGTGTCCTCCTCGCCGCGGGCACCGCGGCGGGCGACCCCGGCACCGACAAGGCGCGCGTCGACGGTCGGATCGCGACGCTGCGCGGGCAGGCTGCCGACTCGGAGCAACGGGCCGGCGTCCTCACCGAGGAGCTGAGCGCCGTGGCCGGACGCGTGCGCGAGCTCCAGGCCGGCCTCGACGCGCAGCAGGCGCGCCTCCACGTGCTGGAGGGGCAGCTCGTCGCGGCGCGCAACCGGCTCGGAGCCCTCGATCGGACGATCGCCGGCCAGACCGCGCGGCTCGAGCGCCTTCGCGGCCAGTACCGGCTCGCGCTCGCGCGGCTCGAGCAGCGCGTGCGCGAGCTCTACATGACCGACGGCCCGGACGCGCTCGCGTTCGTCCTCGGGACGGCGAGCTTCGCCGACCTGCTCGACAACCTCGACCTGCTCGGGCGGATCGGCCGGCAGGACGAGCGGATCGCGTCGCAGGTGAAGAGCGCGCGCGACGGCGTCGCCGACGCCCGTCGCCGGACGCGCGTCGCGCGCGCCGAAGCCGCCCGCGTCGAGGCGACGGTCGCCTCGGCCACGACCGAGCAGCGCGGGCTCGTCACGAGGCTCGTCTCGAGCCGGGACGCCCTCGTCGCCGCCCGGCGTGAGAAGTCGGCGACGCTCGCGTCGATCCAGTCGGATCGCGACTCGACGCTCGCCGAGATCGACGCCCTCGAGCAGCAGTCCGCGGCCCTCGCCGAACGGATCCGCGAGGCACAGCGGCGCTCGTCGGTGACGCCGATCGTCGTGTCGCCGGGAAGCGGCACGCTGGGCTGGCCCGTCTCCGGGCCCGTGACGAGCGGTTTCGGGATGCGCTGGGGCCGGATGCACGAGGGAATCGACATCGGGGTCGGTGTGGGAACGCCGGTACGGGCCGCCGCGACGGGCACCGTCATCTATGCGGGCTGGATGGGCGGATACGGCAACCTCGTCGTGGTCGACCACGGCAACGGTCTCTCGACCGCGTACGCGCACAACTCCTCGCTCGCGGTCTCGGTGGGGCAGTCGGTGTCGGCGGGCGAGGTCGTATCCTATTCGGGCAACACGGGCAACTCGACCGGGCCGCACGTCCACTTCGAGGTACGGGTCGACGGCAGCGCCGTCGACCCGCTCGGATACCTGTAGTACCGCCGTTGCCTGAGCCCGACGGCTCAGGCCGCGTCGATCGCGGCAGGCAGCTCGTCTGCGACCACGACGTGGAGGTCGGGCAGGGCGCGCCAGCGCTCGTCGAGACCGAGGCCGTAGCCGGCGAAGAGCTCGTCGGGGACGGTGAAGCCGATGTGGTGGAGCGGGATGTCGTCGACGAGCCGCCGGTACGGCCGGTCGAGGAGCGTCACCGCCGCGAGGCTCGCCGGGTCGCGCTCGGCGAAGCTCCGCGTGAGGAAGCCGAGGGTCAGGCCGGTGTCGACGACGTCCTCGACGAGGAGCACGTCGCGGCCCTCGAGCGGGCTGTCGAGGTCCTTCAGCAGTCTCACGCCGCCGCCCGGAAGGCCGCTGCCGTACGGTGCGAGCTCGATCACGTCGAGCTCGTGGTCGACTGCGAGAGCGCGGGAGAGGTCTGCGAGGAACACGGTGCTGGACTTGAGCGGCGCGACGAGCAGCGGCAGGCGCCCGTCGTAGGCTGCGCCGATCTCCGCGCCGAGCTCTGCGACCCGCTCGGCGATCTCCTCACGGGCCAGGTAGACGTCGCCGATGGGCTGGCCCTCCGCGCGGAGGCGCGCGGCGGCGCTGCGGCGGCTCACGATGCGATCCGCAGCCGGTACCGCTGCGCGAGGCGCTCGATGTCCCGCCGGTAGAAGAGCTTCACCCTGATGTCCGGATAGAGCCGGCGAACCTCCCGGAGCTTGCGGTTCTTGCGGGTTACGAGCGACTGCTTCATCACGGTGACCTCGATGTAGAGGTTCTGCTCGGGGAGGTAGAAGTCCGGCGTGAAGGCGCTCGTGACGCGCCCCTCTGCATCGCGCTCGAGCACGAACGACCGCGGCTCGTATTCCCACGGAATCCCGTACCAATCGAGGATCCGCGCGCACTCACGCTCGGCGCCGTTGACGAAGCGCGGCGGCTCCGAGCCACGATATGCCTGGAAGGACACGGTTTCCGGGGGCGTCTCCGGCACCGTCCCGAGGGTAGCGGGAGCCCCGGACGTCGCCGTAGACTGCGCTCGATGGACGTCGCCGAGCGCCCGTTTCGCATCGCCCACCTCTCCGACCTGCACTGCGGGGGGCCGTACTTCGAGGCGGCGCTGCTCGAGCGGGCGATCTCGGAGATCAACGAGCTGCGCCCGGACATGGTGATCTGCACCGGCGACCTGACGACGTTCGGCTTCAAGCACGAGTACCTGCTCGCCCGCCAGTACCTCGACAGGATCGACTGCGACGCGTTCGTCGTCGTGCCCGGGAATCACGACGCCCGCAACGTCGGCTACGTCCACTTCGAGGAGTTCTTCGGCAACCGCTCCTCCGTGCTGCGCAAGGAGGGCGTGACCGTCGTCGCGGTCGACTCCACCGAGCCCGACCTCGACCACGGGCAGATCGGCCGCGGCCGCTACGCCTGGATCGAGGAGCAGTTCGCCGAGGCGCCGTCGCAGTTCCGGATCTTCGTGCTCCACCACCATCTGCTGCCGGTTCCGGGCACCGGGCGCGAGCGAAACGTCGTCTACGACGCGGGGGATGCGATCGAGTGCCTCCTCCGCGCGGGCGTCCACCTCGTGCTCTCGGGGCACAAGCACGTCCCCTACGCCTGGCGCCTCGAGAACCTCTTCGTCGTCAACACCGGGACGGTTTCGTCGCTCCGGCTTCGGGGAAACACGAGACCCTGTTACAACGTCGTCGAGATCAACGGCCATCATGTGTCGATCTCGCGCCGCCATCCGTTCCACGGCGAGGAGCGCATCATCCAGTTCTCGACCGAGACGTTCGCATACGAGAAGTACACCGGCCGCATCGAGGAGGAGGTGACGACGAGGGGATGAGGCGCGTTGTCGCGATCGTCGACGGCGAGCACTACCCGCCCGTCGTCCGCGCTGCGCTCGAGGAGATCGACGATCTCGTCGTCGCCGCCGTGCTCGTCGGCGGGACGGAGAAGCTCCGCGGCGTCGAGGGCTACGGCGTCCCGCTCGAGCCGTCCGTCGAGGCTGCGATCGAGCGCCACCAGCCCGACCTCGTCCTCGACCTGTCGGACGAGCCCGTGCTCGGGCCGCCGGAGCGGCTCGCCCTCGCGAGCCGCGTCCTCGCGCTCGGCGTCCCCTACGAGGGGCCGGACTTCCGCTTCGTGCCACCGCCCCTGACGGTCGTCGACGTTCCCACGCTCGCGGTCATCGGAACCGGAAAGCGGGTCGGCAAGACCGCCGTGACCGGGCATGTCGCCCGCCGCCTGGCGGCGTCGCGGCGCACCGTCGTCGTGGCGATGGGGCGCGGGGGACCACCGGAGCCGGAGGTCGTCGTCGTCCGGCCGACGGTCGAGACGCTGCTCGACCTCTCGCGCCGGGGGCGGCACGCCGCGTCCGACCACCTCGAGACGGCGGTCGTCTCGGGCGTCACGACGGTCGGCTGCCGCCGCTGCGGCGGTGGGCTCGCCGGGGCGGTGGCTGTGTCCAACGTCGTCGAGGGCGTCTCGGTCGCAAGCAGGCTCGGAGCGGAGCTCGTTCTCCTCGACGGCAGCGGAGCGGCGCTGCCGCCGGTGGCGGCCGATCGACGCGTGCTCGTCGCGTCCGCCGCTCAGCCGGTCGCCGTCACGGCCGGCTTCCTGAACGCGTACCGGGCCCGGATCGCCGATCTCGTCGTCATCACGATGGCGGAGGACGACGCGCCGCACGACGAGCTCCGCGACGCGCTCCGCGCGCACGTCCGGCCCTGGACGCAGCTCGTTCGGACGGTTCTGCGCCCGAGACCGCTCGAGCCGGTCCAAGGGGAGCGCGTCGCCTTCTTCGGCACGGCGCCGGAGATGCAGCATGCGCGGCTGGCCGCCCACCTCGAGGAGGGGCACGGAGCGCGCGTGACGTTCGTGTCGGGCAACCTGTCCGACCGCTCGCGTCTTCGCGACGACCTCGACGCGGCCGAGGCGGACACGTTCGTCGTCGAGCTCAAGGCGGCGGCGGTCGACGTCGTCGTCGAGGAGGCGAGCCGGCGCGGCGTGCGCGTGGTGGTCGCGGCCAACGACGTCGTGCCGCTCCCGGGCGAGCCGCCGCTCGACGAGGCGCTCGACCGGCTGGCGGCCGAGGCGGAGGCGCTCGTTCCGGAGGCCGTGCGGTGAGCGAGCGCCGGTACCTCGCGCCGCTGCCGCTCGGGGGCGACGACGGCACGCCCTGGTCGAAGGGGCTCATGGCGCGTGCGCTGGCCGCCACGGGCCTCAGCGTGACGAGGGCGTACGACCTGGCGCGGCGCGCGGACGCCGACATGGCGCAGCGCGGGACCGACCAGCTCGAGCTCGACCGTCTCGCCGATCTCGCGGCCGAGGTGCTGGGCGAGGCCGAGGGCGGCCGCACCATGCGGCGGCTGCGTCGTCTCCACGCCCTGCGACAGCTCGACATCCCGATCATCCTCCTCGTCGGCGGCGCCACCGGCACGGGCAAGTCGACCATCGCCACCGAGGCCGCGCACCGGCTCGGGATCACGCGCGTCACGTCCACGGACTTCATCCGCCAGACGATGCGCGCGTTCTTCTCGCCCGCGTTCATGCCGTCCGTGCACTACTCGAGCTTCGACGCGGGCCTCGCGCTCACGAAGGCCGAGGAGGAAGAGGCGGGCGACGCGCGCCTGCTCGGGTTCCTCGACCAGACCCGCAACGTCCTCGTCGGCGTGGAGGCCGCGATCGACCGCTCGCTCGCCGAGGGCTGGTCGATGGTTCTCGAGGGCGTGCATCTGGTGCCGGGGATGGTCGACGTCGAGCGTGATCGCGCGATCGTCGTGCAGTGCCTGGTCGCCATCGAGGACGAGGAGCTCCACCGGAGCCACTTCTGGGTGCGCGACTACGCGACCGAGGGGCTTCGCCCCCTCGAGCGCTACATCGACGCGATGCCCGAGATCCGCCTCATCCAGAACGCCCTGATCGAGCGCGCGCAGCGCTGCGACGTGCCGGTGATCATGAACGCGTCCGTCGACCAGGCGATCGGCGAGGTGCTCGACCTGGTCCTCTCGACCGCCGACCGCCTCGCGCACGTGTGATCTAGAGTCGGCACGTGGCCGACTGCCTCTGTACGCGTTACGCGAAGGCGACCGAGTGGGCTGCGCTCGCCGGCGCGCGCTGGCTCGGGCGGGCCGACGAGGAGGCAGCGGAGGACGCTGCCGCGAATGCGATGAAGGCCGCCCTGGAGGATCTCCCGATCGACGGCGAGATCGTGTTCGGCGGCCGGACCGGCGAGGCGCTCGTCCGGGGAGCCACGGTCGGCACCGGCGGTGAGCGCGTCGACCTCGCGCTCGACCCGATCGAGGGACGCGGCGTCGTCGCCCGCGGCGGCGTCGGCGCGATGGCGATGCTCGCGGTCGCGCCGGAGGGCGCGCTCCGGCGGCTGCCCGAGATGTACATGCGCTCGATCGCGGTCGGGCCCCGCGCCCGCGGCGTGATCGATCTCCACAAGCCCGTCGCCGAGAACGTCCAGCAGGTGGCCGAGAGCTTCGGGCGGCAGCCGCTCGACATCACCGCGCTCGTGCTCGACCGGCCGCGTCATCACGATCTGATCGAGGAGCTCCGGAGCTCCGGCACGCGCATCAAGTTGATCGGCGACGGAACGGTCACCGCCTCGATCTCCGCGGCGATCCGCGGGACGAACGACCATCTCGCGATCGGGATCGGGGGCACGCGCCAGGCGGTTCTCACCGCCGCAGCGCTCCGCTGTCTCGGCGGCGGGATGCAGGCGCAGCTCTGGCCGACGACGCGGTCGCAGATCGACGCGGCCCGCGAGGTCGGCGTCGAGGACGTCGGGCACGTCTTCACGGAGGAGGATCTCGCCCCGGGGGACGTGATCGTCGTGGCGACGGGGATGACGAACGGCGACCTGCTCCGCGGCGTCCGCTTCCTCGCCGACTCCGCGCGCACGCACTCGCTCGTGATGTGCATGCGCTGCAACTGGGTGCGCTTCGACGACGGGCTGCACTTCTTCGCCCGCGAGCGTCGCGAGGAGGTGCGGCTGCTCGGCTGAGACCGTGCGGCGAGCCGGGCTCAGTGGTGGCTCGGCCCGAGCGCAGGCTGGTGCTCCCCGAGCGGCGAGGGCTCGACGCGAACGACGCGAGCGAGGCCGTCGGGCATCCACCAGTTCCACTTCCCGAAGAGCTTCATCGCGCTCGGAACGAGGAGCGCACGCACGATCGTCACGTCGATGAGGATCGCGGCCGCGAGGCCGAACCCGAACTGCTGCAAGCCGACGATCGAGCCGGCCACCAAGCCCATGAACGCGGCGAACATGATCAGACCCGCGGCCGTGACGAGCCGGCCCGTCTTGGTCAGCCCGAGCACGACCGCCTCCTCGTTCGTCGCTCCCTTGTCCCACTCCTCGCGCATCCGCGACACGAGGAAGACCTCGTAGTCCATGGAGAGCCCGAAGAGCATCGCGAACAGGAACACCGGGATCCAGCCCTCGACCTGGTCGTAGGGGATGAGGCCGGCCCACTCGCCCGCGCCCCATTTGAAGACGACGACGAGGAGGCCGTAGGCGGCGCCGATCGAGAGCAGGTTGAGGACGATCGCCTTGAGCGGGAGCACGATCGAGCGGAAGGCGCGCATCAGCAGGACGAACGTGGCGACCAGCACGGCGGCGAGCAGCCACGGGAACCAGCTGTACGTCCGGTCGAGGAAGTCCTTGCCGCCCGGCGGGCCGCCGCCGGCGTAGACGGACACGCCCTGCGGGAACCCCGCCGCCGGGACGATCTCGTCGCGCAGGCGGGAGACGAACGCAAGGCTCTCCGGTTTCCCGTAGTCGCTCTTCCCGATCACCTCCACGTTGAGGTAGCGGCCCGTCGGGTCGACGTGCTGAGGCGTGTCGTCGAAGCGCACGACGGCGACCTGTGGATCGGCGTCGAGCCCCCGTGTCAGGCGGCCGACGGCGGCGGTCACCGCGGGCCGCTCGGCCCCGCCGGCGCGGCCGGTGTCGATCACCACGTTCGTCGGGGCGACTGCGCCGGCTCCCACGGCGGCTCTCAGCACGTCGTATCCCCGGATCGCCTCGAGATTGCGCGGGATGCCCTCGTTCGAACCCGGCCCGAGCTGGAGCGCGAGGAGCGGCAGCGTGAGCAGGAGCAGGAACCCGGCGGTCAGGCCCGCGACGGTCTTCGGGTAGCGCATGATGAACCGCGCGAGGACGGCCCAGAACCCGTGCTCGGTGTCCGCGCGCCGCTCCAGCCAGCTACGTGGCAGGACGCGAACCCTGTCGAGGCGGGTGCCGACCAGTGAGAGCATGACCGGCAGGAACGTGATGGCAGCGAGCACGGACACCGCCGGGATGAAGAGGCCGCCGATCCCGAAGCCGCGGATGAACGGGAGCGGCATGAAGACGAGCATCGCGAGGCCGATGGCGACCGCGGTGCCGCTGAAGACCACGGCGCGGCCGGCGGTCGCCATCGTCGTCACGATCGCCTCGTCACGAGGCGAGCCGCGCCGGAGCTCCTCGCGGAAGCGGTAGACGACGAGGAGCGAGTAGTCGATCGCGATCCCGAGCCCGATCAGCGACACGAGGTTCTGCAGGTACGTCGAGAGCTCCATGAAGTTCGCGAAGACCCAGATGATCGCGAGCGTCGTCGGGATCGTCACGAGTGCGAACGCGAACGGGATCAGGAACGACAACGTGCCGAACGTGAAGACGAGGATGAGCATCGCGATCGGGAGCGCGATCAGCTCGCCGCGCACGAGGTCACTGCCGAACACCGGGTCGAGGTCGTGCTCGATCGCTGCCTGTCCGGTGAGGTAGACGGCGGCGCCCGGGATCGAGCCGATCGCCGTGCGCATGGCCTCCGTGCGGCTCTTCGAGTCGGCCGGCTGGAGGTCGGAGACGATCTGGGCGACCGTGACGTCCTCCGTCACCGGCTGCACGCCCACGAGTCGGCTCGTCGGCAGCTTCGTGACGGCGCGCTCGGCCGCGGCGCGTACCTCGGGCACGAGCGCGCGCGACATGCCGTCGCTCTCGACGACGATCGTGAACGATCCCGTCGAGCGCTGCCCGAACCGGTCCTGGAGGATCACCTCCGCCCGTCGCGTGTCCGTGCCGGGGAGGGTGAAGCGGTTCGTGAGCAGGCCGGAGAGCTGTGACGACGCCCATCCCGCGACGACGAACACGACCAGCCACGAGATGATCACCGCAGAGCGGTGCCGGAGGACGAGCCGCGTCAGGCCCTCCATGGGCGTCAGGCCCTCGCGGGCCTACCCGAAGCCGAGGATGAACTTCGCGTCGTCCGACATGCGGTCGGGCGTCCACGGGGGGTCGAAGGTCAGCTCCACCTCGACCCGCTCGACGCCCGGAAGCGCGGCGACGGCCTCGTGGATCGACTCCTGGATCATCGGCCCGGCGGGGCAGCCCATCGAGGTGAGCGAGTGGACGACCTTCACGTGCTCACCCTGGATCTGCGCGTCGTAGTAGAGGCCGAGCTCGACGATGTCCATTCCGAGCTCGGGGTCTTCGACTCCGTGCAGCGCCTCGACGACGTCGTCCTTGGTGACCATGGCCGTACCGTAGCGGTTGGCCCCGGAGCTACCCGGGGATCGCGAGGACGATCTTCCCCTGCTGCTCGCCGGCCTCGAGACGCTCGTGGGCGGCGGCGATCTCCGTGAGCGGGAAGACGCGATCGACGTGGACCCCGGCGCGACCCGTGCGCACGAGCTCGTACGCGCCCAGGAAGTCGTCGCGCGTGCCCATCGTCGAGCCCATCACGGTCAGCTGCTTCCACCAGAAGCGGTGGAGCTGCGCAGGGGGGTTGGGGCCGCTGGTCGCACCGCAGACGACGACGCGTCCGAAAGGCCGGACTGCCGCCAGCGTCCGTGCCCACGTCGCCTCGCCGACCGTCTCGACGACGACGTCGACGCCCTTGCCCGTCGTCTCGCGCACCGCCGCCACGACGTCGGCCTTGTCGTGGTTGACTCCCACGTCGGCTCCCCATGCGACCGCGCGCGCGAGCTTGTCGTCGTTGCCGGACGTGACGATCGTGTGCACGCCGAGGGCGCGGCAGATCTCGAACGCCGCCGTGGCGACGCCGCCGCCGATGCCCCAGATCAGCGCCCACTCGTCTTCCTGCACGGCGGCGCGCGTGACGAGCATCCGGTATGCCGTCTCGTAGACGAGGGGGAACGCGGCCGCGACCTCGAACGACAGCCCGTCGTCGAGCGGGAAGACCTGCGCATCCGCGATCGCGATCAGCTCGGCATGGGTGCCGTCGCGATGCTCGCCGATCACGGTGATCGTGTCGCCGTGCTCGAGCCCGGGGTTGAGGACGACGCGCTGGCCCACGTACAGGCCGTCGACACCGTCGCCCAGCGCCTCGACGACCCCTGCGCCGTCGGCGCCGAGGATCCGCGGCTTCGGAACCGACGGCAGCCCCTTGCGAACCCAGATGTCGAGATGGTTGAGCGACGCGGCCCTCAGCCGGACGAGCACCTCGCCCGGCCCCGCGACGGGGTCGGGCACCTCCTCGACGCGAAGCACCTCGGGGCCGCCGTCCTCGTGGATCCGGGCGGCGAGCATGGCACGATCCTCTCATGACGGCGGACGCGCTGCGGCAGCTGGCGGAGGAGCTCGGGCTCGACGTGATCGGAGCGGCGCCGGCTGCGCCGTACGACGACACCGAGCGGCAGATCCGCGAACGACGAGATCGCGGCCTGTTCGGCTCGATGCGCTTCACGATGGCGCAGCCGGAGATCTCGTGCCATCCGGAGCGGCTGCTCGACGGAGCGCGCACCGTCGTCTCGGCCGCGCTCTGCTACTACGCGCCCGCGTCGTCTCTCCGCTCGGGCGAGGGACGGCTCCCGCGGTACGCGTGGCGCGACCACTACGCGCTCCTCCGTGACCGTCTGGACGCGCTCGGCAGGCGGCTCGGCGGCGCGTACCGTGTCCTCGTCGACGCCAACCAGCACGTCGACCGGGCCGGCGCGGAGCGCGCGGGCGTCGGGTTCATCGGCAAGAACACGATGCTGATCACGCGGGCCCACGGGTCGTGGGTCGTGCTCGGGACGCTGATCACCGACGTCGACATCGAGGCGACGCCCGAGCTCGACGCCGGGTGCGGCAGCTGCACGCTCTGCATCGACGCATGCCCCACGGACGCGCTGAGCGAGGCGGAGCCCGGCGTGCTCGACGCAACCCGCTGTCTCTCGTACTGGACGCAGACCGCCGCGCCGATGCCGGACGACGTGATGGACGCCCTCGGCGACCGCGTGTACGGCTGCGACATCTGCCAGGACGTGTGCCCGTGGAACCGCGGGGTCGAGCGGCGTCGGGCCGGTCTTCCGCTCCCGGACGACGCAACGCCCGTGGCCTCGCTCGCCGGCTGGCTCGAGGGCGGCGACGAGTCGCTGGCGACCGAGGTGGAGCGCCTGTTCGTCCCGCACAACGATCCGCGCTGGCTCCGGCGGAACGCGCTCGTGGCGCTCGGGAACGTCGGTTCCGGCGAGGACGCCCGGATCGCGGACGGGTTCGCCGACGGTTCCGACGCCGTGCTCCGAACGGTCGGGGAGAGAGCCGGGCGGCTGATCAGGGCACGGTCGTGACTGGGAGACGCCCGGACGACGACACGTGGACGCAGCGCTCCCCGGAGAGCCTCGCGGTGGTCGCGCACGAGCTGCGCAGCCCGGTCGCCGCGCTCTCGGCGCTCGCGGCCGCCGTCCCGACCGTCGCTCCGGCCGACCGCCGGAGGCTCGTCGAGCTTGCTGTCGCCGCCGGCCGCGATGTCGAGCGCATCCTCGCCGACCTGGATGTCACATCGCTCCGTCGGCAGCCGCTCGACGTCGCGGCGCTCGCATCGACGCTGGCGCGCGACGGCGTCGTCGTCACGGCGCCCCGGGCTGCGGCGGTCGACGGCGACCCGACGCGTCTGCGCCAGGCGCTCGCGAACCTCGTCGCCAACGGCCTGCGCCACGGGTCGTGGGTCCGCGTCGAGGTGGGAGAGCGCGCGGGGCAGGTCGTCGTCGACGTGGCCGACGACGGTCCCGGCATCGACCCGGGGATCGACGTGTTCGCGCGCGGCGTGAGCGGCGCCGGGTCGTCGGGGCTCGGCCTCTGGGTCGCGCGGTCGATCGCCGAGGCGCACGGCGGCTCGCTCGAGCTCGTCCGGGGCGGCCCGGGGGCGCGGTTCAGGCTTTCCCTGCCGGCCGCTTCCGCCGCGCGCTGAGCCCCAGCTCGGACTGGAGCGACTGGGCGCGGGATGCGACCGCGCGACGCATCGAGACGGGCTCGAGCACGGTCGTCTCGCCCCGGTCGGCGAGCACCTCGGACAGGAGCCACTCCTCGGTCTTGTACGTGACGTCGGAGACCGCCGACTTGTCGGTGAGGAGTCGTGCGCCCCGTTCGAGCTTCCAGCGGGCGATCGGCGGCGCGTGCCAGAGGAGCGCGACGGCCGGCTCGGCGAGGTAGTTCGGGTCGAAGCTCTCGCGCGGCTCGAACCGCTCCGGCGTCAGCCGGGCCGACCGCATCCGGTCGAGTCGGTACGTGCGCGGCCCGTCGACCGTCCGGTCCCAGGTGTGCACGCGCCAGAACGGCAGCTCACGCTCGATGGTGTACGGCTCGACCAGGCGCGTCGCCGGCTCCTCCTCGCCCTCCTTGAGGTACTCGAGCTCGACGACCCGGCGCTTCTCGGCACCGTCCGACAACGCGCGCACGAGCGCCTCCTCGTCCTCGCCGGCGCGCGTCGCGGCCGGAGACGCAAGCTCGAACTGGCCGAACGTCTCGTCGAGCTTGCGGCGCACGCGCTCGAGCGGCGTGTCGGCCTCGGCGGCGATCGTCGGCCCGATGTACTCGATCGCGAGCCTGATCGCGCGGGCCTCGAGCGGCGTCAGCTTGGGCGCCTTCCGGAAGACGTCTCCGTAGAGCTCCTTGTCGACCCGGACCACGCTGGAGTCCTCGTCGACGAGCGCGTACACCGCGTAGCAGCCACCGCCGAAGTTGACGAGGTTCAGGAGCGAGAGCGTGTCCTGCAGCTCCTCGCGCGGCAGCGAGAAGCGCTCGGCAAGCTCGTCGGCGTCGAGCTCTGCGCTCCGCTCGTCCCCACAGGCGGCGAGGAGGTGCGCGAGCAGCGCCTGGAGGACGCCGAACCGCTCGGGCGCGACCGGCCCGGCAGGCTGGCGCTCGACCGGTGCGCGCGCGTCGGGCCGGCGCTCGCGGGCCGGCTCCGGGGCCGCGCCCTTGTGGCGCTCGCGGAGGAGCACCAGCGCGTCTCGTACCTCCTGGCGCAGCTCGGGCGGCTCGAGCGGCACGGCCCGTCCGTTCTGGCGGAGGATCCACGAGACGAGCGGGCCGAGTGTCGCATAGCCGGTCTCGAAGACCCCGTCGACGACGGCACCCGCATCTGCGAGCGTGCGGTGCACCCACCACGCCGTGTCGCCCTGGACGCCGATGCGCGCGATGCCCGCCTGCGGCCCGATCTGCCACGGTCGCGCGATGCGGTGCGCCTCGACGTCGAACTCCGCCGGCAGCCGGAAGTCGCGCTCGCGCCGGGTCGCGAAGCGGATGTCCGAGCGGATCCGGGACACCCGGAACGTCCGCGTCGCGTCGCGGTCGAGATCGTGGCCGACGACGTACCAGACGCCCTCGTCGAGGCGCAGCGCGTACGGGTTCAGCCGGCGCTCGGTCTCCCGGTCGCGGGCCGGTGACCAGTAGCGGAACTGGATCGTGCGCTGCTTCGAGATCGCCGACTCGAGCTTCGAGAGGCGTGCCGCGAGCTCGGGCGAGTAGTCGGGCGCCGTGACCCGCACGCGCTCGGCGGTCGCCGTCGGCGCATGACGGAATCCCGGCCGGCCGAGTGCGAGGTTCTGCAGAGCCAGGCGCAGCGGCTCCGCGTACGCGAACTTCCCCTCGAGCGTGTAGAGCGCCGTCTGCAGGGCGGCGAGCTCGTCCTCGTCGAGCTCGAGCTGCGTCGAGGAAGTAGTTCTCGGAGCGCAGCGTGTAGAGCTCCTCGCCGGTGAACTCGTCCCGCTGCGAGTTGAGCGGGACGCCGAGCGCGGTCAGCTCGGCGCGGTCGGAGTAGAAGCGCCGCGCGAAGGCCTCGTCGGACATCTCGGAGTAGCCCTCGACGTTGCCCTTGACGTCGCGTGCGGTGAGCGGCCGCCGCTCGGCCATGAGGAAGGCGACGAGGGAGAGCTGGCGGATGAGCTTGTCAGCGTCGTGCGACATGCAGCCGGCTCACCCTACCGGCGTGAGGCCGACCCGAACTGCGTCTCGACGCGTCAGGCCGCGGCGGCAGCGCGCGCGGGGAGCGTCGTGCGCTCGAGATGTTGGTGCGACGGGCAGTAGTCGCGCCCCGGGAGGGGCGTGCGCTGACACGCCTTGCCCTTGCGCGTCGTGGCCTTGCAGCGGCTGATCCCGCCGTCGAGAAGGCCGGCCTCGAGCTGCGCCTCGATGAACGCCACTGCTGCGGAGACACCCTGCTTGACGGCCCACGCGACGTGCGCCTGCGCCGTGATCGGGAAATAGCGCCTGATGTCGTGGAAGAGCGTCCGGTGGGGATGTGCGAAGTACTGGGGATCGTGCGCCAGCCGCGACATCGTCTCCTCGCACTCGCAGAGCACGGCACGTCGGTACTCGAGGCGCGTCGGTTGGTCGACGTACGGGTCGATCTGGTCCTTGATCGACCGATAGATCGCCCGCGAGTACTGATACATGCACGACTCCAATTGCGCGAGGGGGGCTTCCATACGGATTCGTCTCCCGTCCGTCGTACGCCTTGGCCAGTGCCTCCGAGGGGCTCCGGCACCTTCCGCTCGCGAGTCTACCCGTTACCGCGCCGTGTTACAAGCTCTGTCACTAACGTTGTCCACGTAGGCAAGGATGCGAAGACGTCAGGGCTCGACGCGCTGGACGCGCGCGCCCTTCACTGCTGCCCTGGCCCGCCGGAGCGAGCTCGTCGCGCCCGCCTCGTTGGCGTAGCGGCCGGTGAACGTCATCCAGTAGCCGGGTTGGAGGCTCGCGAACTGCGACGAGTCGAGCACGCCGACCCGGGTCAAGCCGCGGGACCGTGCCTGCTGCGCCACGGCGACGGCCTTGTCGCGGCCGCGGGCCTTCGGGATCGAGACGAGCACGATCGTCCAGCCGCTGCGCGCCCGCGGCCAGACCGTGAGTCGGGCTTGGGGCTGGGCGGCCGGCGTCGGGACCGTGACGCTCCCTCCGGTCGCCGTGACGATCGGCTGGGCCCCGGTGCCGTCGTACGCGACGGCGATCGCGACCGCGGCGCCGGCGACCGCGACGGCGGCGAGACCGACGATCCGGAGGCGGAGCGCCCGGGTCTCCGTCGGCAGCGGCCCGAGCCGGGCGCGACCCGGCTGCCGGATACCGCACTCGAGGCAGTACTCCTGTCCGGCGGCGAGCGGAGCCCCGCACCGCGGGCAGCTCGACCCCTCTGCGGTCACTCCGCGGTGTCCTCGCCGTCCTCGCTCCGCTCGAGCGCGCGCCCGCAGCTCGGGCAGAAGCGGGCGCCGATCAGGAGCGGCGCGCCGCATGTGCAGATCGCGCGCTGGCGGCGACGAAGACCAGCCCCCCGCAGGTGCGCGTCGATCTCCGAGACGCGGGCCTCGATCGCGACCAGCTCCGCACACCGCTCGACGACGAGCGCCTCGTTGAAGTGGTCGCGCCGGTACATCTCGAGCGTGAGCCCGCCGAGGTCGCGGAGCCGGTCCTCGCGCAGGAGGAGGAGCGCACGACGCTCCCGGCGGAGCTCGCTCGCGGCCGGCGCGGGCGGCTGACGACTGAAGAGAGGCACGCCCGGAGGCTACAGCTGGATCACGACGAGGCGCTCTTCGGTCATCTCGCGCAGCGCCCACGCCGGGCCCTCGCGCGTGTTGCCGGAGTCCTTGACGCCGCCGTAGGGCATCTGGTCGGCACGAAACGTCGGCGCCTCGTTGACGGTGACGCCCCCGAACTCGAGCGAGCGGGTTGCGTGCAGCGCACGCTTCACGTCGGCCGTGAAGATCCCGGCCTGGAGCCCGTAGCGCGTGCCGTTGGCGAGCCCGATCGCCTCGTCGAGCGTCGCGTAGGGCTGGAGCGTGCAGACCGGCCCGAACGCCTCGTCGCAGGCGAGGTGCGTGTCGGTGGGGGGATTCTCGATCACCGTCGGGCGGACGAGCTCGCCCGCGAGCGTCCCGCCCGTGAGGATCGTCGCGCCGCGCGCCCGTGCCTCGTCGATCCAGTCGAGCACCCGGTCGCGCTCGGTCGCGCTGATCAGCGGGCCGACGTCGGTGTCCTCGTCCGCGGGATCCCCGACGACGAGCGCCTCGACGCGCGGGACGAAGGCGTCGCGGAAGGCGTCGTAGACGTCCTCGTGGACGAAGATGCGCTGCACGGAGATGCAGCTCTGCCCCGCGAAGGAGAATGCGTTCGCGGCGCAGCGCGCCGCCGCGTCCTCGACGTCCGCGTCCGCCTCCACGATCACCGGCGTTGCGTTGCCGAGCTCGAGGCTGACGCGCTTGCGCGGCGCCCGCTCGCGGATGCCCCACCCGACCGGCGCCGACCCCGTGAAGGTGATCAGCGCGACGCGCTCGTCGTCGACGAGGACGTCGCCAATCTCGCCGGAGGGCCCGACCAGCACGTTCAGCCAGCCCGGCGGGAGGCCGGCGTCGTGCTCGAGCTCGGCGAGGAACAGCGCCGAGAGCGGGGTCTGCGACGCGGGCTTGAGGACGACCGCGCAGCCGGCCGCGAGGGCGGGCGCGATCTTGTGCGCGACGAGGTTGAGCGGAAAGTTGAAGGGGCTGATCGCGCCGACGACGCCGATCGGCAGACGCATCGTGAACGCCAGCTTGCCCTCGCCGGCCTGGGACGCGTCCATCGGCACCATCTCGCCCGCGAGCTTCCGGGCCTCGACCGCGGCCATCGTGTAGGTCGACATCGCTCGCGCGACCTCGACGCGGGCCGCCTTGAGCGGCTTGCCCGCCTCGGCCGCGATCTGCCTCGCCGCCTCGTCGGCGCGCCTCCCGAGCGCGCCCGCGACGCGGACGAGGATCTCGGCCCGCTTGTGCGCAGGCAGCGGATCGCGCATCGCGCGCTCGGCAGCGTCGACCGCGGCGCGCGCTTCGGCCGCTCCCGCCTTCGCGACCCGCGCGACGACCGAGCCGTCGTACGGCGACGCGACATCGACCCACTCGCCGGTCTCGACCCACGCGCCGTCGAGCAGGAGCTTGCGTCCCGTCGCGGTCGTCGCCATACGACCACTCTACGCCCGCTGCTAGGTTCCCGGTGCATGACCGACGCCCTGATCGTCGACGCCATCCGGACGCCGATCGGCCGCCGCAACGGTGTGCTGGCCGGGGTGCGTGCCGAAGAGCTCGCGGCGCAGACCCTGAACGCGCTCGTCGGACGGCTCGACCTCGAGCCAGGCGAGATCGAGGACGTGCAGATGGGCTGCGTCAGTCAGGTCGGAGAGCAGGCGCTGAACATCGCGCGGATGTCCTCACTGGTCGCGGGATGGCCCGAGACGGTGTGCGGCACGTCCGTCGACCGCCAGTGTGGCTCGTCGATGCAGGCGGCGTTCAACGCCGCGGCGGCGATCCAGGCCGGCCACCTCGACGTCGTCGTCGCCTCCGGCGTCGAGTCGATGTCGCGCGTGCCGATGGGCTCGAACCTCACGGCGAACGGCTTCGAGGGCTTCTCGCAGAAGCTCTACGAGCACTGGGAGGTGGTCCCGCAGGGGATCAGCGCCGAGGTGATCGCCGACGAGTGGGGTCTCTCGCGCGAGGCGCTCGACGAGTACTCCTACGAGTCGCATCGACGCGCGATCACCGCGATCGACGAGGGCCGCTTCGAGCGCGAGGTCGTCCCGGTCGAGGTGGGCGCAGGAGGTGCCGCGGTTCTGGTGGCGACGGACGAGAACCCGCGACGGGACACGTCGCTCGAGAAGCTCGGTGCGCTCAAGCCCGCGTTCAAGGAGGACGGCAAGATCACCGCCGGCAACTCGAGCGCGATCGTCGACGGCGCGGCCGCGATGCTGGTCACGAGCGAGGCCGCGGCGACCCGACTCGGGCTCGAGCCACGAGGGCGGTTCCTCTCGTTCGGTCTCGCCGGCGTCGACCCGTACCGGATGCTCCACGGCAACCCGCAGGCGTGCTCGCGCGCGCTCGCGAAAGCCGGCCTGACGTGGGACGACATCTCCGTGATCGAGGTGAACGAGGCGTTCGCGTCCGTGGTGCTGCAGTTCCTCGCGGACACCGGCCTCCACGAGCGCTGGGAGGCGGGCGACGTGAACCCGAACGGCAGCGGCATCTCGCTCGGCCACCCGCTCGGCGCGACCGGCGCCCGGATCACTGCGACGCTGCTCGCCGAGCTCGAGCGGCGCGACGCCAGGTACGGCGTCGCGTCGATGTGCATCGGGCAGGGCCAGGCGATCGCAGCCGTCGTCGAGCGCCTCTGAGCCTGACGGTGCGGACGAGGCGTTAGCCTCGGTCCAACCGTGACGGCTGGAGCAGGCCTAACGCCTCGGGACGACATCGTCGGTCGCGAGCCGGAGCTCGAGCTGCTGCGCGGGTTCGTGACGGGCGAGGACGACAGGCGTGTCGTCGTCCTGAACGGGCCGCCCGGCATCGGGAAGACCACCCTGTGGGAGGCCGCCGTCGAAGCGGCGGCCGGGGGCACGACGCGCGTCCTGACTGCGCGGCCGAGCGACGCCGAGGCCCGCCTCGCGTTCGCGGCGCTGATCGACCTGCTCGACGGCGTGGAGCACGGCGAGCTCGAGGCGCTGCCGGCGCCACAGCTCGAGGCGCTCGAGGTGGCGCTGCTGCGCACCTCGCCCACCGGCTCGCCGCCCGAGGCCCACGCGATCGCGGTCGGCTTCCGGAATGCGCTCCGCGCGGTCGCGCTGGAGCGTCCGGTCGTCTTGGCGATCGACGACGTCCAGTGGCTCGACGCGCCGTCCGCCGCCGCGCTGACCTTCGCAGCCCGCCGGATGGAAGGAGAGGACCGAATCCGGTTCCTGCTCGCGAAGCGGGCGGGGACGACGTCGCCCGTCGAGCATGCCCTCGGGACGAGCGGTGTCGAGCGTCTGGAGATCGGGCCGATCAACCTCGACGGCGTACGGCGCATCCTCGTCGACCGCCTCGAGCTCGCCCCGTCGCGGCCGCTGCTCCGCCGGATCTTCGACGCGACGCTCGGGAACCCGCTGTTCGTGCTCGAGGTGGGGAGGACGCTCCGGGAACGCGGTGAGCCTGCGATCGGGGAGGTGCTGCCGGTCACGGCCGCCGTCGAAGGCCTGCTGGGGACGCGAGTCGCCGGGCTCGCTCCGGACGTCCGGCGCGTGCTGCTCGCCGTCGCCCTGAGCCCCGACCTGCGCGTCGCGCAACTCCGCGAGCTCGGCGGTGCCGACGCGCTCGCGGCGGCGGTCGACGCAGGCGTGATCGTCGTCGCCGGCGAGCGGGTGCGCGCCTGGCATCCGCTGCTCGCAGCCGCGGTCGTGCACGACGCCGATTCCACCGAGCGCCGCGAGCTCCACCGCGCGCTGTCCGACGTCGTCGGGGGCGGCGAGCTTCGCACCCGGCATCTCACGCTGGCCGCCGACCGCCCGGACGAGGCCCTCGCCGGTACGGCAGCGGCCGCCGCGCTCGATGCCGCCTCGCGCGGTGCCACGCAGTCCGCGGTCGAGCTGGCAGAGCACGCGGTGCGCCTCACGCCCCCGGCGGACGAGCGCCGCCGCGAGCGCGTGCTCGAGCTCGCCGGCCACCTCGTCGTCGCAGGCGAGCGGCAGCGCGTCACCGACCTGCTGGCGCCCGTGGTCGACGCGCTGCCGCCCGGGCCGGCGCGCGTCCGGGCGAACCTGCTGCTCGCGGCGGGCGTCATCGAGAGCAACGCCCAGATCCAGAAGTACCTCGAGCGGGCGCTCGCGGAGAGTGGAAGCGACAGGCGGCTGCGCGCGCTCGTCCTGCTCGAGATGGCGTCGAACGCGGCCGTGATCAGGGTCGAGGGGATCCCCGAGGCCGACGCGCTCGCCGTCGAGGCGCTGCCGTCGGCCCGTGCGGAGGGCCACGCCGCCGAGCGGACGGCGCTCTACGTCCTCGGCTGGACCCGAAGCCTCGCGGGTCGGCCGATCGACGACCTCTGCGCACGCTTCCGAGACGCCTCGGACGACGCGTTCTACATCGCGAAGTCACCCGAGCGGATCGCGGCGCAGCGACTCGTCTGGCGTGGAAGCCTGCGCGAGGCGCGGGCCGAGCTCGTCCGGCTGCTTGCCATCGCGGACGAGCGCGGGGAGCCGTCGTCGTACGCGCTGCAGCGCCTCCACCTCTGCGAGCTCGAGCTGCGGGCGGGGGAGTGGGACGCGGCGGCGCGCCTCCTCGACGAGTGGTCGGAGTCGCCCGATCGCGAGCTGCTCGTCTGGCCGATGTACGAGCGCTGCCGCGCGCTCCTCGCGGCCGGGCGTGGTCTCCCCGACGAGGCGCGGCGCTGGTCGGTCGAGGCGATCGCCCGCGCCGACTCGACGGGCGTTCGCTGGGATCGGCTCGAGGCGCTCCGCGCATCCGGGACGGCCGCGCTCCTCGCGCGAGATCCCGAGACCGCCGTCGAGCAGCTGCGGACGGTGTGGCTGCACACCGAACGAGAAGGTGTCGAGGACCCGGGTGCGTTCCCGGTCGCCCCCGACCTCGTCGAGGCGCTCGCGGAGCTCGGCCTGCACGAGGAGGCGCGGGCGGTGACGGAGCGCCTCCGCCGGCTCGCGGAGGTGCAGGAGCACCCGTGGGGTCTCGCGACGGCCCGCCGGTGCACGATGGTCGTCCGAGCTGTCCGTGGAGGCCGACGACGAGCAGCCGGCCGCCGCGGAGCTCCATGCGGCCGCCGACGAGCTCGGTCGGCTCGGGCTGCGCTTCGACAGCGCGCGCGCCGCCCTCACGGCGGGACGCGCGCTCCGGCGGGCGAAGAAGTGGGGCGCGGCGCGAGAGATGCTCGAGCGCGCCGCGGCGTCGTTCGACGAGCTGGGCTCCCCGGGGTGGGGCGAGGAGGCGCGCTCGGATCTCGGCCGCGTCGGCGCGCGCCGGCCGCGGGCGGCGGGCGAGCTGACGCCGACGGAGCGGCGCGCGGCAGAGCTCGCGGCCGAGGGGCTGAGCAACAAGGAGATCGCCCAGGCGCTCGTCGTGACGGTGAACACGGTCGAGTTCCACCTCCGCAACGCCTACGCCAAGCTCGGGATCCGTTCTCGCGCGCAGCTCGCGACGCGCCTCGCCACCGGCGCCCACGGCGAAGCACCAGGGTCGTAGCGTCCAAAGACTCGGGGTTTCCGTGGTTTCGGCGCGCGGCGGCGCGCCCTACGGTCGACACACGAGCGGTCGCGCCGTGCACCGGAGCGCGATCGACCGACCAAGCAACCAGAAGGAGAGACGAATGACCGTCATCGAGACGACTGCCCCCGATCTCGGGCAGCTCAAGCACCGTCAGCGCGCGATGTGGGCGAGCGGCGACTTCCACGCCGTCGCCACCCTGATCCAGCCGGTGGCCGACGACCTGTGCGAGGCCGTGGATCTCCGCGCAGGCTGGCGCGTCCTCGACGTCGCCTGCGGCAGCGGCAACGCCGCGATCGCCGCCGCCCGCTTCGGCTGCGACGCCGTGGGCATCGACTACGTGCCCGCCCTCCTCGCCCGTGGGCGACGCCGGGTCGAGGCGGAGGGCCTCGACGTCCACCTCGTCGAGGGCGACGCCGAAGAGATCCCGTTCCCGAACTCGAGCTTCGACGCCGTCGTGTCCGTGTTCGGCGCGATGTTCGCGCCCGATCACGAACGGGCGTCCGCCGAGCTCGCGCGGGTCTGCCGGCCCGGCGGCCGGATCGGCCTCGCGACGTGGGCCCCCGACGGGTTCATCGGCGAGATGCTGAAGGTCGTCGCCGCCCATGTCCCGCCCGCGCCGGGGGGTGCGTCGCCGCTGCTCTGGGGCACGAAGGCGCATGTCGCAACGCTGTTCGGCGACGCGATCGACGGGCTCGGCTGCCGCGAGCGGACGTTCACCTTCCGCTTCCGCTCGGCCGAGGGCTTCGTCGATCATTTCCGCGCCTACTACGGCCCCACGCTGAAGGCGTTCGAGGCCGTGGGCGAGGAAGGGTCGGAGGCGCTGTTCGACGACCTCGTCGCGCTCGTCCGGCGGTACGCCGGCACGTCCGACGGGCCGGTCGCGATTCCCGCGACGTGGCTCGAGACGGTCGCCACGCGCAGCAGGCGGGCCGCGTCCGGGAGCGATGGACGATGACGCGCCTGGCGCTCGTCCTGTCGGCGACCGCGCTGACGGTCGCGTTGTTCGGCTCGACGCCCGTCGGCCACGCGGTCGGGTCGAAGGTGCCGTTCTTCGCCAAGACCGCCGGCTACGCGAACCGTGCAGGCTCGGCGGCCGCCGTGAGCGGCGTGAAGCTGTCGAAGAGCCCCCGACCGGGCATGCTCCTGCCACTCGGCGCCGACGGCCGCTTCCCCGCGTCGGTCGGTCTGACGGGCCCGGCCGGTCCCAAGGGCGAGAGAGGCGATCCCGGCCCGACCGGCCCGAAGGGAGCGACCGGCGCCGCAGGGGCCGTCGGCCTCCGCGGGCCGACCGGTCAGAGCGGCCCGAGCGGCGTGAGCGGCTGGCAGTACCTCACCGAGACCAGGAGCATCAAGTCCGACGGCTCGGCGACGCTGCAGGTGAACTGCCCGCACGGGAAGAAGGCGCTCGGCGGCGGGGTGGCTGTCCCGTACCCCAACCTGTACGCCCGCGTCCTCCAGAGCGCGCCTGCGGGGGCCGCGGCGACGGGCTGGCTCGCCACCGTCCTCAACAGCTACCCGAACTACACGATCAGCGCGTCCGTGTGGGTGATCTGCGCCTCGATGACGTCCTGACGACGGGGCGGCGGATGGGGGAAGGCCGGGAGGCCTTCCCCCGTGTGCCGTCCTATCCCTTCAGGTTGACCTTGAAGGAGACGAGACGGCGGGTCGAGATGCCGCCGAGCAGCGGATCGCCGGGCTTCCGCGCCCGGGTGAAGATCACGAGCAGCTGCTGGCGCTGAGTCGCCGGGAACCCGCCCAGGCGCTGCATCGTCAGCTGCGCCCAGCCGTCTGCGCCCGTCGCCTGCTCGGCCGGGATCGAGAACTGGCTGTACGGGACGGCCGTCACGTAGACGAGCATCCCCTGCACGGGGCGCCCGCCGCACGCCGAGACGTGGAAGCGCACGGTCACCGACTGCGTGCCGCGGGTGACAACCGGCGGCGTGATCTGCTGACGGTCGATGGTCAGGCGTGCCGGCGGGCTGATCTGGCTCGGCTGGATCACACCGGTCCCCGAGGGGCATCCGGTCGGTGGGGGCGTGGGCGTCGCAGGTTGGACGACGGCGGTCGCGTTCGAGGCGCTCGTGCTCGACCCACTCGAGTTCGTGGCCGTGACGCGCACGCGCATGCGGCTCCCCTGGTCGGCCGCGACGAGCTGGTAGGACTGCTTCGTCGCGCCGCCGACCGTGGCGCAGGTGGTGCCGAGCGGGTCGCCACCCGAGGACGGGCACCGGACCCACTGGAACGCGTAGGACGTCGGGTTGTTCGTCCACTGGCCCTGGGTCGCCGTCAGCGTCGAGCCGACCTTCGCGGTGCCCGAGATCTGCGGGTCGGCGACGCGGGTCGGCGCCTGCGAGACCGCCTCGACCAGGTTCGTCGCGTTCGACGCCGCCGTCGTCGACCCGTCGGCGTTCGAGGCGGTCACACGCACGCGGAGGCGGGAGCCGACGTCCGCGCTCGCGACGACATACGCCTGAGTGGTCGCGCCGCCGATCGTGGCGCAGTCGGAGCCGTCGGGCAGTCCGCCGGACGTTGGGCAGCGAACCCACTGGAAGGTGAACCCGGTCGGGCTCTCGCTCCACGCCCCCTGGGTCGCCGTCAGCGTGGAGCCGACGCTGGCTGTGCCGGACACGGCCGGTTGCGTCGTGTTGGCGGGCGCTGCCTGCTGCGCGGCCAGCCCCGCGCCGGTCATCGCGACAAGGGCGAGGGTGGCGGCGCCGACGACGGCGCCGAGGGCGAACCCTCCGATTCGAGACGGGCGTCTCATCGAGATCTCTCTCCTCTCTCGGTCCGCCCGCGGACCGCGGACGGGGTCGACAGTCACGATCACTGCGTACCCCGTCAGCGCAGGATCAACCCTGCCTCACAGTTCGTTTACGGTCGTCCGGGTCGGCGCCGGGCCGCCCGCATCGCCGCGTCAGGGCTCGACGAGCTCCCGCTCGACGTCGGCGCTCACGTCCCGCGCGATCTCGATGAACGCGCGGGCCGCCGGCGAGCGGTGACGATCACGGTGCCAGACGACGGCGACGCGCCGCCGCGGAACCTTGGGCACGAGCCGGAGCGCCTTGACGCGGTCGTCGCCGGGGGCGATCGCGAGGAGCGGTGTCAGCGCGACGCCGAAGCCGGCGGCGACGAGGCCCTGCAGCGTGCCGTTGTCGTCCGACCGGAACGCGTAGTCGACGTGGTAGCCGCGGTCGCCGAGCTCGGTCTCGAGGGCGACGCCGCTCGCACACGTGTTGGAGCCGATGAGGACCTGGTCGCCGAGGTCGTCGAGCGACGCGGACGAGCGCGACGCGAGTGGGCCGGCCGCAGGCACCAGGAGGACGTACGGATCGCTCATCAGCTCGAGCATCTCGAAGGGGCCGTCGGGGAGGGGAGGGCTGCAGAACGCGAGATCGAGCTCGCCCGACTCGACCGCCGCGTAGAGATCGGGATCGGTGGCCGGCTCGGAGAGGCCGAGCTCGATGCCCGGCCAGTCGGCGAGGAAGCGGCGCATCACCTCGGGGAGCACCCGCGCGCCGACCGACTGGTACGTGCCGACCCTGAGCGCACCCGTCTCTCCGGCACGGAGGGCGGCGATGTCGGCGCGTGCCGCGTCGAGCCGCGCCACGATCGCCTCGGCGTGCCGGAGGAGGAGCGTGCCTGCCTCCGTGAGCGAGACCGCCCGCCGGCCGCCGGGCCGCTCGACGAGCGTCTCGCCCACGATCTTCTCGAGCATTGCGATCTGCTGGCTGACCGCCGACTGCGTGTAGCCCAGCCGGTCGGCCGCGCGCCCGAACGAGCCTTCGCGCGCGACGGCGTCGAGCGCGGCGAAGTGGCGCACCTCGACACCCAGCCATTGATCAGGTTGTGTGATGGTAGTCATGAAAACCCCGACTTGATCTTATAGTAGCTGCACAGCATGATTGCCCCATGGAGATCGCACTCGTCCTCTTCTTTCTGCTGATCGGGCCCCTCGCGGTGCTCGCAGGTCGCGACTCGCGGGTCGACGACGTCGATCGGCGTCGCCACTACCGGGGCTGAGACCGCGCGTGTAGGCTGCGCGCCCGTGGCCGCGGCCGTACAGCGGATCGGTGTCGTAGGGCTCGGCGCGATGGGCGCGGGGATCGCGCAGGTCGCGATCGAGGCCGGCTTCGACGTCGTCGGCCGCGAGGTGAGCACCGAGCTCGGCGATGCAGCGTCGGGCCGCATCGGCCACTTCCTCGCACGGAAGGTCGAGAAGGGGCAGCGCACGCAGGACGAGCACGACGCCGCGCTCGCGCGTCTCGCCACGACCTGCGACCTCGACGACCTGTCCGAATGCGACCTCGTGGTCGAGGCGATCGTCGAGGATCTCGACCCGAAGCGGGCGCTGTTCGCGGAGCTCGAGCGCATCTGCCGTCCCGACGCCGTCCTCGCCACGAACACCTCGGCGCTGTCGGTCACCGAGATCGCCGCGGCGACGACGAGCCCCGCGCGGGTCATCGGGATGCACTTCTTCAACCCTGCGCCGCTGATGCCGCTCGTCGAGGTGGTCCGGGCGGAGCTCACGGGCGACGAGGCGATCGCAACCGGGCTCGCGGTCGTCGAGCGGCTCGGAAAGGTGGCTGTGCCGTGCCACGACACCCCCGGCTTCGTCGTCAACCGCGTGCTGATCCCGCTCCTCAACGACTGCGTGCGCGTCCTCGACGAGGCGCGCGTCGCTCCCGAGTCGCTCGATGCGGCCATGACGAACGGCGCCGGCTGGCCGATGGGGCCGTGCACGCTGCTGGATCTCGTCGGGATCGACGTCCACGTCCACGCCTCGGACGCGCTGTACGAGAAGCTGCGCGAGCCACGGATGGCGCCGCCGCCGAAGCTCGTCGCGATGCGAAACGCCGGCCTGCTCGGCCGCAAATCGGGACGCGGCTTCTACGCCTACGACTGATCGGGCGCGAGTGCCCTGCCCGGGCATCCCCACCAGGCGTCGCAGTAGGATCACGTGCGCGACACGGGCTCGCAGAGCCGGTGGTGAGACCGTCGGCGGCTGTGCGAGGACGTGGCCATCGCACTCGACATCGTGCTCGTGCTGGTCGGCTTCGCGCTGGCGATCGGAGGCAGCGACGTCGCAGTGCGGTACACGCGGGCGCTCGCCGCCCGTCTCGGGGCTCCTGCGTTCGTCGTCGGCGTGGTGCTCGTCGCTCTCGGGACCGACCTGCCCGAGATCGCCAACTCGATCGCCGCGCACCTGCAGGACGCGGGCGACGTCAACGTCGGCGACTCCGTCGGGTCGACGCTGACGCAGTACACGTTCGTCCTCGGCCTCTTTCCGCTCGTCGTCGCGGTCATCGCGGTCTCCCGCCGCCAGGTCGGGGTGGTGACGGCGCTCACCGCGGGCGGCCTCGGCCTGACGGCGGTGCTCGTGTCGGACGGCCACCTCGGGCGCGCCGACGGCGTGTTGCTCGTCGCCGCATGGGCTTTCGCGATGCTCATCGTCGTGCGGACAGCGGGCGGGCACGTCGTCGAGGGCTCTCCCGAGGTGCGGATCGGCGCGATGAGCGGGCAGATCGTTACGGTGCTCGCCTCGCTCGCCGTCGTCGGCTTCGGCGCCACCGTCGCTGTGCGGTCGCTGGTCGACCTTGCGCAGGAGGTCGGGGTGCCGGAGTTCGTCCTCGCGTTCTTCGGTGCGTCGCTCGGGACCTCCGCCCCGGAGATCGCGGTCGACCTGACGGCGCTCGCGCGCGGCGCTCCGCAGATCGCGCTCGGCGATGCGCTCGGGAGCTCGCTGATCGACGCGACGCTGTCGATCGGGGCTGGGCCGATCGTTGCACCGGCGGACGTCACCGCGCGGCTCGCGGTCGTCGCGAGCGTCTACGCGCTCGTCGCGGTGAGCCTCGTCGGAGCGATCCTCGTGGCGCGCCGGAGGCACGACCGGCGGTCGGCGGCGGTCTGCATGGCGCTCTATGGGTTTGCCTATCTCGTGGTGATCGGCGCCGACTGAGCGGGCCCGAGCCAGCGGGCGAGGAGGTTCGCCCCCACGGTGTCGGTCAAACCGTGGGCCACGATCGACACGATGATCGTGAACGAGGCGATGTCGAACACGAGCGTGCGGTGCGAGTCGCTCGAGGTGAGCACGAGCAGCGCGAAGAGCATCGAGGCGACTCCCTTCGGCCCGAACCACGCCATGAACAGCTTGTGCGGCACCGGCTCCCGCACGGGCAGGAACGCGAACATCACGGCGCCGGGACGCGCGACCACCAGGGCGAACGCGATGAACAGCGCGATCCGGCCGCTCTCGGCGGGCCAGCCGGTCGCGACGATGACCGCCCCGAAGACGGTGAACGTGACGACCTGGAAGAGCGCGCTCAGCGACTCGTTGAACTCGAGGACCCCGGAGGGCAGGGGCTGGCGGAACGCAGCGAACGCGATCCCTCCGACGAAGACGGCGATGAGCCCGTTCGCCCACCCGGTCTCCTCCGCGAACCCGAATGCGAGGAGCGCGAGCGCAAGCCCGTAGAGGCCCACGTACTTGTGAACGAGGCCACCCGGCAGCCGTCCGAGCAGGCGGGCGGCGCCGTAGGCGAGACCGATTCCCACGGTCGCGCCGGCGAGCGCCTCACCCGCCAGCTTGACGGCTTCACTGCCGGCGCTCTCCGCACCGGTCGCGAGCGCGAGGAAGAACAGGACGAGCGGCAGGGCGAGCCCGTCGTTGAGGCCCGACTCGAGGTTGAGCGTGTGCCGTACCGTGGCCGGAAGGCGCTCGTCCGTCACGACGGTCGACGTGACGACCGGGTCGGTGGGCGAGAGGACGGCCCCGAGGAGGAACGCCTCCTGCCACGACAGGACCGGGAAGAGGCCCTTCGCAGCGAGCGCGAGGAGGACCATCGTGACGGGCATCGCAACGATGAGGGCGAGCGCGGTCGGCGTCCAGTGGCTCACGAGCAGCTCGTTCTCGACGACGAGCCCGTCGGCGAACAACGTGAGGATGAGCGCCAGCTCGACGACGTAGAGGACGGACTTCGCGCGCGGGTCGACTTCGATGACGTCCAGCTCGGCGAGCGCGACGCCGGCGCCCACCGAGAGCACGGAGATCGACAGGACGGTGCCCCGGAGCCACCCGGAGAGCGCAGCGGCGGCGAGCAGGAGGCCCCCGACCAGGAGAGCGGCGAGCGAGAAGGAGATGTGCACCGGGCGACTCTACGCATCTCCGGGATCGGGCTCGGCGGTTCGCCGCCGGTGCCGGCCACGCGAGTCGCGCTCGGCTCGAAGGACGCCGCCACTTACACTTTCCTTACGCCCGTCTCACCCCCAACCCACGCCCCGTCCCGATACTGCAGACACGTATGCGCATCGCGCTCCTGTCAGCACTCGTCGTGGCGCTCGTCGTCCCCAGCGGCTGGGCGGCGGCACGACCGTCGGCCTCGCTCTCGATCGAGGACGGCCGGGGCACCGTCGTGCTGACGGGCAAGGGGATCGTGATCGGTCGGCTCGACCAGGGCGAGGTGAAGATCGTCGATCTCTCCCCGCTCGACCAGTGGAGCCCGCGCGTCAACGGCGTGCCCCGCGGCCGCACGGTGTGGCTGCGCGGCAAGGACGTCAACTTCTACGTGCCGGGAGGCCGCTACCGGATCACGGTGCGCGGGGACGGCTTCTCGATCTCGGCGCGCGGCCAGGGAAACGTGACGCTCACGGGGAGCCCGGGGACCACGGGCACCACGGGAACGTACGCCGTCGGTGACGACGTACCCGCGCCGATCCCGAGCATCGCGCAGACCGTCGCCTTCGGTGCGCCGCTCGTCGGTGACACAGTGTCGACGAAAGGAATCGCACCGTGAGCCAGCCCCAGACCGTGCTCGTCGTCGAGGACGAGCAGTCCATCGCGTCGTTCGTCTCGCTGTACCTGAAGAACGCCGGCTACGGCGTGCGGGCCGTGGGCACGGGCACCGGTGCGCTCAACGCCGTCGCCGCCGAGATGCCCTCGCTGATCGTGCTCGACCTCAACCTCCCCGACATGGACGGGATCGAGATCTGCCGCCGCGTCCGGAAGAGCTCCGACGTTCCGATCATCATGCTCACCGCGCGTGACGAGGACGTCGACAAGATCATCGGCCTCGAGGTCGGAGCGGACGACTACCTGACGAAGCCGTTCAACCCGCGTGAGCTCGTTGCCCGGGTGAAGAGCGTCCTGCGGCGCGCCACGTCCGACCGCCGCGTCGACGAGGGCGACGAGATCCGGCACGGCGACCTCCTGATCGACTCGGGACGCCGCGAGGTGCTCGTCGGCGACACGGAGATCCAGCTCGCCCCGAAGGAGTTCGACCTGCTCTGGGAGCTGCTCGACCACCGGGGGATCGTGCTGACGCGCGACCAGCTGCTCGAGCGGGTCTGGGGGTACACCTTCGCAGGCGACACGCGCACGGTGGACGTCCACGTCAGGCAGATCCGCCGGAAGCTCGGCGACGCCTCGCCGATCGTGACCGTGTGGGGCGTCGGCTACAAGGTCGCGTCCGAGCGGACGACCGCCAGCACCGCGTAGACGCCCGGCCGTGGCGCCGCCGCTCCGGTTCCGGGCTCCGAGCCACAGCGTACGCTTCTCGGTGATGCCCGGCTCGCTGCGTTTCCGGCTGCCGGCGGTGTTCCTGCTCGGGATCGTGCTCGCCGGCCTCGTCTCGGCGCTGATCGCCGTCCAGCTCTTCTCCGGCTACACGCGCGAGCAGTCGTACGAGGAGCTCGGCCGCGAGGCGCGCGGGATCGCACGCCTCTACGGCGACGCCGCGCTGCGCGCCGCGGAGGAGGGGACACCCGCGCCCGACTTCGCCCCGGAGGCGCTCGAGCTCGCGACCGGTGACCAGCTGTTCTACGTGGGAGCACCCGCGTTCCCCGGGCAGGACTCGGGACTCGAGCGCCTCCCCGAGTCCTCCGTGCCGGCCGCCGCGCTCGCCTCGAACGGGCCGAATCGCTTCTCGTTCCGCCCGCCGGGCCGGACGCGCACGTACCTCGCGGTCTCGCAGCCGCTGCGGCTCGAGCGGGACGGCCCTGCGCTCGGCGCGATCGTGGTCGCCAAGGCCCAGGACGTCGTCCGCGACCAGTGGCTCCCGCTGGTCGCCCGCCTCGCGGCCGCGTTCGCGATCGGCGGCCTGCTCGCCTGGCTCTTGGGGGTCTGGCTCTCGCGGCGCATCAGCCGTCCGGTCGAGGCCCTCGCGAAGGCGTCCGACGAGATCGCGCGCGGAAACTACGCGGTGCAGGTGCCGGTCGGTCCGGGTGGGAACGAGATCTCGCACCTGTCCGAGCGCTTCAACGACATGGCCGCGCGGCTCGCGGCGACCGAGGAGCGCGAACGGCAGTTCCTGATGTCCGTGTCGCACGAGCTGCGCACGCCGCTGACCGCGATCAAAGGGCACGTCGATGCGCTCCGCGACGGTCTCGTCGACGACCCGGAGCTCGTCGGCGCCTCGCTCGAGGTGGTCGCCAGCGAGGCCAACCGGCTCGAGCGGCTCGTCGGGGACGTCCTCGACCTCGCGAAGCTCCGCGCGCACCGCTTCACGGTGCAGACCGAGGAGGTCGACATGGGCCGGCTCATCGAGCACGCCTACGGGTCGTTCGGCGACGAGGCGCGCCGGCGCGAGATCGACTACGAGCTACGGGGCGCCGAGGGTGCTCCGACGATCCTCACGGACGGCGACCGCGTGCTCCAGGTGATCACGAACCTCCTGAAGAACGCGTTCAGGTGGACGCCCGACGGCGGGAGCATCGACGTCGTGCTCGAGGCCTCGAACGGCTCCGTCAGCGTCGACGTCGTCGACACGGGGCCGGGCATCTCGCCCGAGGACGTCCGCCAGATATTCAGCCCCTTCGTCTCGCGCGACACGCAGGGGACCGGGCTCGGCCTTCCGATCGCGCGGGAGCTCGCAGGCGCGCTGGGGGGCCGCGTCGAGCTCGACACCGAGCCGGGGAGAGGGAGCCGCTTCCGGCTGGTTCTGCCCACGCGCACGGCCGCCTGACGCGGGCCGCGGCGTCCGGCACGCACGGGTCCGGCGCTCCGCGGACGAAGTAGAGTCGCGCCATGGCCGAGACCGCAGCAGTTCTCGCGCTTCCGCGGCGGCGATCGCCGGCGCTCGCGGCGCTCGCGGCGATGCGGCCGCGCCAGTGGACGAAGAACCTCCTGCTCTTCGCGGGCATCGTCTTCGCCGCGAAGCTCGGCGATCCGACACGGTGGGCGGCTGCCGTGACCGCGTTCGTCGCCTACTGCGCCGCCTCGAGCGCCGCGTACCTCGTCAACGACGTGCGCGACGCCGCCTCGGACCGGATCCATCCCGTCAAGCGCTCGCGGCCGGTCGCACGCGGAGAGCTCGCGCCGCGGACGGCGCTCGTCCTAGCGGGGGCGCTCCTCGCGCTCGCGCTCGCGCTCGGCGTCGCGCTCGGCCCGCTCTCGCTCGCGTGCCTCGCGGGGTTCGCCGCGCTCCAGGCCTCCTACTCGCTCGCCCTGAAGGCCGTCGAGCTGGTCGACGTGCTCGCGATCGCCGGGCTGTTCGTCCTGCGGGCCGCCGCCGGCGCGATTGCGGTCGACGTCCGGATCTCCGAGTGGCTGCTGCTCTGCACCTTCCTGCTCGCCCTGTTCGTCGCGCTCGGCAAGCGCCGTGCCGAGCTCGGGCTCGAGGGGGTGCACGCACGGCCCGCGCTTGCCGGCTACAGCGTGGCGCTGGTCGACCAGCTCCTCGCGATCGTCGCCGCGGCGACGATCGCCGCGTATACCGGCTACACGCTCGCCGCACACGACACGCGGTGGCTCGTCACGACGGTGCCGCTGGTCGTCTACGGGCTCTTCCGCTACCTGCTTCTGCTCCACCGGCGCGGCCTCGGCGAGGAGCCCGAAGCGCTCCTCGTCGAGGACCTGCCGTTGCTCGCGGCGGTCGCCGTCTGGGCGGCGGCCTGCGCGGTGATACTCGCCTTCGGGTAGCGGCTACGCGACGGCGGCCTGGTCGCCCGTGCCGGTCTCGGTCGCCTCGACGTCCCTGCTCGTCGGGAGCGGCACGACCGCGCCCTCGATCCCTTCCTCGAGCCGCTTGAGGCGCCTGTCGACGCCGGACCAACCGGCCGAGACGAGGTCGACGAGAATCGCGAGATCGTCGATCCTGGCGTTCCGCTCCGCGAGGAGCTCCTCCTCGAGCCGTTCCAGGCGCCGGAGCGCCTGATTCACGCCACCCCGGATCTCCGCGAGGCTGCGGCTCACCGGGACGACCTCCCGCGCGATGCCGTCGCGCACGGCGATCCCCACCTGCTTGGGCAGCGAGCTCTCCAGCTCGTCGGCGACCTGCGCCAGGCGCATGACCTCGGCGCGCGCCCGTTCGAGCGCCGCGTCGAGTCGTGCGCCCGCGATGCCGTCCGTGCGTGCTTCAGCCACCCGCTGCCTTGCCCTCTCGAGTACCTGTTCGTCCATGGGGCCAAGGATACTCTCGCCGAAGGATGAGGTCATCCGAGCTCGACTACGACCTCCCGCCCGAGCTGATCGCGCAGCGTCCTCCGGAGCGCCGGGACGCGTCGCGGCTGCTCGTGGCCGACCGTGCGACCGGCGCGGTCAGGCATCGGGCCTTCGCCGAGCTCCCCGACGAGGTCGGCGGGTACCTCGCGGTCGTGAACGACACCCGCGTCGTCCCCGCGCGGCTGCGCCTGCGGCGCGAGACGGGCGGTGGGGTGGAGGTGCTGCTTCTCGAGCCGCTCGGAGAGGGGATGTGGGAGGCGCTCGCCCGCCCGTCGCGTCGTCTCCGCGCCGGGGAGGCGTTGCGTGCGCCCGACCCGGCCGCACCCGGTGCGTCGCTCGAGCTTCTCGAGGCGCTCGGGGAGGGGCGCTGGCGCGTCCGGCTCGAGGGCGAGCCCGCCGGCGAGGTGCCGCTCCCGCCCTACATCCACGAGCGACTCGCCGACCCCGAGCGCTACCAGACGGTCTTCGCGCGTGAGGCCGGATCCGCGGCTGCGCCGACCGCCGGGCTGCACTTCACCCCCGACCTTCTGGAGCGGCTCGACCACGAGCGCATCACGCTCCATGTCGGGCTCGACACCTTCCGACCGCTGACCGCCGACACGCTCGAGCAGCACGAGCTCCACGGCGAGCGCTACCACGTCGAGCCGGGGGCCTGGGCCAGGATCCGGGCGGCCGACCGGGTGCTCGCGGTGGGGACGACGACGACCCGCGTGCTGGAGACGCTCGCGCGCGGCGCACCGCTCGAGGGTCGCTCCGACCTGTTCGTCACCCCGGGGTTCACGTTCCGGCGCGTCGACGCGCTGCTCACGAACTTCCACCTGCCGCGGACGACGCTCCTCGCGCTGGTGATGGCCTTCGCGGGGATCGAGCGGACGCGCGAGCTGTACGAGATCGCGATCCGCGAGCGGTACCGCTTCTACTCCTTCGGCGACGCGATGCTCGTGCGCTAGAGAGATGCACGTGCTCTGGATGGACGGATCACCATCTAGGGTCGCGCGATGAGCTTCACGGTGGAGGCCACCGACGGCGCCGCGCGGGCGGGCGTGCTCTCCACCGCGCACGGCGCGATCCGCACGCCGGCGTTCATGCCCGTCGGGACGAAGGGAACGGTGAAGACGCTCCACCCGGCCGAGGTGCGCGCGGTCGGCGCCGACGTGATCCTCGGCAACACGTACCACCTCCACTTCCGGCCCGGCGAAGACGTGATCGAGGCGCTCGGCGGGCTCCACGCCTTCACCGGCTGGGATGGGCCGATCCTCACGGACTCCGGCGGCTTCCAGGTGTTCTCGCTGCGCGACACGCTGGCGCGGGTCGACGACGACGGCGTGACGTTCCGCTCCGTCTACGACGGCAGCTGCGGAGCGTCTCACCCCCGAGAACGTCGCCGAGATCCAGCGACGGCTCGGCTCGGACATCGCGATGTGCCTCGACATCTGCCCGCCCGCCGACGTCTCGTCGCGCGAGCACGAGGAGGCGGTGCGGCGGACGCAACTCTGGGCAGAGCGGCAGGTCGACGCGCCGCGCGCGCCCGGCCAGCTGCGGTTCGGGATCGCCCAGGGCGGCACCGACCCGGAGCTCCGCGGGCGATCGATCGAGGGGATCGTCGGGCTGCCCTTCGACGGCTTCGCGCTCGGTGGGCTCGCGGTAGGGGAGAGCCGCGAGACGATGCTCGACACCGTGGGGTGGGCGGCTCCGCTCCTGCCCGCCGAGAGCCCCCGCTACTTCATGGGGCTCGGTGACGCGGAGGGGATCCTGGAGGTGGTCGCCCGCGGAATCGACATGTTCGACTGCGTCCTCCCGACCCGGACGGCCCGGACGGGATCCGCGCTCACCGCCCGCGGGCGCCTCAACCTCCGCAACGCCCGCTTTGCGCGCGACCCGCGGCCGCTCGAGGAGGGCTGCGGGTGTCCGGCGTGCGCCGGATTCTCGCGCGCGTTCGTGCGCCACCTCGTCAACCAGCAGGAACTTCTCGGCCTGCGCCTGCTCACGTTGCATAATCTGTGGTTCACACTGCGACTGACCGCCGGCGCGCGGGACGCGATCATGCGCGGTGCGTTCGACGCCTACCGGTCGGACGTGCTCGCAGCGCTCGCCGCCGGCCCCGAGGAGGAAACGTGGCAACCCTGATCTTGCTCGCTGCGATGCTCGTCCTGCTGTGGGCGCTGCTCATCCGGCCACAGCGCCGCAAGCAGCACGAGCAGCAGCAGCTGCTCTCGTCGATCGCCCCCGGCGACGAGGTCCTGACCGTCGGCGGCATCTACGGCATCGTCCACGAGATCGACGACGACGAGGACGACGAGCTGATCGTCGAGATCGCCGAGGGCATCCGGGTCAGGATGGCGCGGCGCGCCGTCGCGGGCGTCGTCAAGCCCGAGGTCGAGGACGAGGACGAGGAGGCCGACGAGGACGCCGCGGAGGCGGCGAACGAGCCCGATGATGAAGAGGGTGTTGTCATCTCCGAGGAAATCGTGAAGACGGAGGCCTCGGAGGGTGCCGAAGCGCTCGACCGCCGCTAACCTGAGCGGCCCAGTGGCCTCCCCAGGGCATACGGCACCTCTCCGCGCGGCTGCAAAGGCTTCCCGTGACGTCGCCCTCGCGGGGGAGCAACGGATGCCCTCCGGAGACCGCCGATGACCCGTCGCGCATCGTTCTTCGTCGTCGGCCTCGTCGCCGCGGCCCTCGTCGGCGTCGCGCTGCTCGCCATCCCGGGATCACCCATCGAGCAGCGTCCGACCCTCGGGCTCGACCTCCAGGGCGGCCTCGAGGTCACCCTCCAGGCGGTTCCGCCGAAGGATCGCAAGCTGACGAAGGAGGATCTCGACCGCTCCGTCTCGATCATGCGCTCGCGGGTCGACAAGCTCGGCGTCGCCGAGCCCGAGATCCGCACGCAGGGCTCGGACCAGATCTCGATCCAGCTGCCCGGCGTCAAGGACCCCGCCGCCGCCGCGCAGATCATCGGCAAGACGGCGCAGCTCGAGCTCTTCGACCTCGAGCGCGACCTCGTCTCGCCGTCGATCGACGCACGCACGAGGCAGCCGATCGCGACGCCCAAGCTCTACGACCTGCTCGCCGGTCAGCAGGCGCTTGCGGCGAAGGGCACGCCGGACACCTACTACGTGTTCCGGACGAAGGACAAGACGCTCGTCCGCGGGCCGGTGCAGACGAAGGAATCGGCGCTTGCGAAGTGGGGCGGCAAGGTGCCGCCCGGTCACAAGCTCTTCGCCGTGCCGCCGAACACCGTCGTCGTCCGCTGTGGCGCCGGCGCGGTGGTCTGCCCCGGCGTTGCGCAGACGAACCCCACCACGACCTCCTGGTACCTGATGCGCTACACGCCGCCCGAGGTGCCGGAGATGACCGGGCGGACCTGAAGCTCTCGGGCACGCGCCAGGACTTCGACACGCGGACGGGCGAGCCGATCGTCCTGATGGACTTCACCGACAAGGGCGGGAAGAAGTTCGAGACGATCACGCGGGACATCGCCCAGCGCGGGAAGCTCCTCTACAACACGGTCGGCGGCGGGCAGGGAGACGCGAGCCCGTTCCTCCAGCACTTCGCGATCGTGCTCGACCGAGAGATCAGGTCGTGGCCGACGATCGACTTCACCGAGTACCCGGGCGGCATCACGGGGTCGAACGGCGCGCAGATCTCGGGTCTCCAGAGCATCAAGGAGGCGAAGAATCTCGCACTCGTGCTGCAGACGGGCGCCCTGCCGGTCGAGTTCCGCACCCTCGACCAGACCGCGATCTCGGCCACGCTCGGCAAGGACTCGCTCCGTGAGGCGAAGCTGGCGGCCGGTGTCGGCCTCATCGCGGTTGCGCTCTTCCTCCTGATCTTCTACCGCTTCCTCGGCCTCGTCGCGGTGGTCGGCCTGATCGTCTACGCGGCCCTCCTGTACGCGGCGATCCTGATCTTCAACGTCACGCTCACGCTCCCGGGCATCGCCGGTCTCGTGCTGACACTGGGGGTGGCCGCCGACGCGAACATCGTCATCTTCGAACGCATCAAGGAAGAGGTGCGCGCCGGGCGCTCCGTGCGTGCGGCGATCCAGACCGGCTACACCAAGGGCTTCGCGACGATCGTCGACGCGAACGTCGTCACGGCGATCACCGCACTCGTGCTGTTCGCCGTCGCCACCGCCAGCGTGCGCGGCTTCGCGCTGATGCTGCTGTGGGTACGGCGATGTCCATGCTCACGGCCGTCCTCGCCACGCGCGCCTTCCTCTCGGTGCTCGCCGGGCTCGAAGATGCTCGAGAGCCCGAAGCTGATGGGCGCAGCGGGCGGCGGGATCCCGCGGTGGCTGAAGCTCGACTACATCGGCCGGCGCAACACGTGGTTCGCGATCTCCGCGACCGTCGTCCTCATCTCGCTCGGCGCGATCGCCTTCAAGGGGCTGAACCTCGGGATCGACTTCCGCGGCGGCACGCAGGTGACGTTTACCACGCCGCAGCCGGTCTCGCTCGAGACGGTCCGCTCCGAGGCCGGGAAGATCGGCCACTCGGATGCGCAGATCCAGGGGCGCGGGGCATCGTCGGGGCCGTCGAACGACTCGTATCGAGAGCTTCTCCGTGCGCACGAGATCGCTCACGACGAGCGAGGTGCAGGCGGTTCCAGTCGAGCCTCACGCGCGCGGTGGACGCCGAGGCGTTCGGGGTGAAGAACGTGTCGGCGAGCTTCGGCCGCCAGATCGCGCGCGGGGCGATCCTCGCGATCATCGTCTCGCTCCTGCTGATCGTGCTCTACATCTCGGCGCGCTTCGAGTGGAAGTTCGCCATCCCCGTGCTGATCGCGCTCGCCCACGACATCATCATCACGGTCGGCATCTACGCCCTCCTCGGCCGGGAGGTGACGACCGCCACGGTCGCCGCGGTGCTGACCGTGCTCGGGTACTCGATCTACGACACGATCATCATCTTCGACCGCATCCGCGAGAACATCCCGCTGATGAAGCGCTCGTCGTTCAGGGTGATCGGCAACGTCTCGCTGTGGGAGACGATCCCGCGGTCGCTCGCGACGACGTTCATCACGCTGCTCCCGATCTTCTCGCTGCTCCTCTTCGGGGGCGACACCCTGAAGGACTTCGCCTTCGCGCTGCTCGTCGGGATCGGGTCCGGCGCATACTCGTCGATCTTCATCGGTGCCCCGCTCGTGGCGGTGTTCAAGGAGCGCGAGCCGGAGTTCGCGCGCCGCCGCGACGACGACCAGGCGATCGAGGGCTCGGTCGGCGCCGCGCTGCTCGAGACGCCCGCGGAGCCTGCCGTCGCGGCCACCGGCGAGCCGGTGGTCGCGGCACCGTCGCCCAAGGTTGCGACCGCGCCGGTGACGGCGTCCGACGGCGCCGCGTCGGCGGCGAACCGCGAGCGTCGCCGGCAGCGCCGCAGCGGCCGTCCGCACGGGCGTCCGCGCTGAGCTCGCTCGCCAGCAGGATTCGGCAGGGGCCGAATCCTGCGGCTGGATCCCCCGCCTGCGGCGGGGGCAGATCCGCGTGAAGGCGGCGGCTTCGCCGCCGCAGACCGCACCACAACGCTGTCCGAGCGGCTGCGAGGATGCTCTCGTCTCGCACAGCGGTTCGCGTCGGCGCCCGTAGAATGCGGGCGATGAGCGCCGAGCAGGCCCACGAGCCACGGCCCGTCTCCGAGCTCCTGCTCGCCGGGATCGGCTGGGCGACGATGAGCGTCGAGGCGATGGAGGAGCTCGCCGACGATCTCGCGCGCCGGGTCGGCGTCGATCGCGAGGCGATGCGGGACGCGGTGCGCGACACGGCCGCGTCGTGGCGGGCCGAGCTCGACCGCGTCGGGGCGCGGCGCGACGAGGCGATGGACCGCGCGCTCGCGAAGGCAGGGCTGGCGCGCCGCGAGGAGGTCGAGGACCTCGCGCTCCGCGTGGCGCAGCTCGAGCACCGGCTCCGGCTGCTCGAACGGGATCACGCCGCCTGACCGTGCGACACTGAGCCCATGGCGGACGGCGGGCAGCGGACGCTCTCGCGCGTCACGGAGATCGGACGCGTCGCGACGCGGCACGGGTTCGGCTACCTCCTCGACCGGCGTCGCTCCTCTGACGGCGAGGGCGACGCCGATCGCGGCCGGCGTCTGCGCGAGATGTTCGACGAGCTCGGCCCGACGTTCGTCAAGTTCGGGCAGCTTCTCTCGACGCGCCCGGATGTCGTGCCGCCGGACATCATCGCCGAGCTGCGCAAGCTCCAGGACAGCGTCTCGCCGTTCCCGATGGTGGACGTGGAGCGCGTGGTGGGCGAGGAGCTCGGCCTCACCGTCGAGCAGGCGTTCCTCGAATTCGAGGAGACGCCGATCGCCGCTGCCTCCATCGGTCAGGTCCACCGCGCGACGTTGCCGAACGACGTCCAGGTCGTCGTGAAGGTGCAGCGACCGAACGCCTCGCGGCAGATCGAGTCCGACCTCAAGGTCATGGCCTCCGCGGCGCGCGTCGCCCGCGAGCGCGTCCGCCAGCTCGACTTCATCGACACCGGCGAGCTCGTGGAGGAGTTCGGCCGCTCGATCCGGCTCGAGCTCGACTACCAGCAGGAGGCGCGGAACGCCGAGACCTTCCGCCGGAACTTCGCCGACGACGAGCGGATCGCGGTACCCCGGGTGTGGTGGCGCTACACCACCGGACGGCTCCTCACGCTCGACCGCCTCGAGGGCACCCACATCCGCGACCTCGACCTGGCCTCCTGGGACGACGATGCGCGGCGCGCGCTCGCGTACACGATGACCGACGCGTGGATGGCAATGATCTTCCGGCACGCCTTCTTCCACGGCGATCCGCACCCGTCGAACATCCTCCAGCTCGACGACGGCCGGCTCGGCCTGATCGACTTCGGCCTCGCAGGGCGGCTGACCGAGCTGGACATGGCGCGGCTGACCCGCCTCTTCGTCGACGCGGCCACCGAGAACGTCGAGGCGCTGCCGCGCCGCCTCACCGACCTCGGCGTACGCTACCCGCGCGAGCGCGAGGAGGAGCTCCGCTCGCGGCTCGAGGAGCTGTACTACCGCTACTACGGCTCGCGCCTGTCGGACATCGACCCGATCGAGGCGATCCGCGAGGGCCTCACGCTCATCTACGCGATGAACCTCAGGCTTCCGACCCGCTTCGTGATCCTCGACAAGACGATCGCGACGCTCGGCTCCGTCGCCGCAGAGGTGTATCCGGACTTCAACGTGTTCGAGGTCGCGCGCCCGTACGCCAAACGGTTGGTCGCCGAGCGCTACTCGCCGCGGCGGCTCGCCCTTCGAGCCCGTGCGGAGGTCCAGGACATCGCCGAGCTCGCGCTGGAGGTGCCCGTGGCAGGTGCACGACATCCTCGAACGAGCTCCGCGACGGGCGAGCTCGAGGTTCGGATCTCGAACCCCGGGATCGACGACCTCGCGCACCACATGGACGTCTCCGTCAACCGCATCGCCGTCGCGCTGGTCATCCTCGGGGGACTCGTCGGCTCCTCGCTGATCGGAGTGCTGGCGAAGAGCGGGCCCCACCTCCTGGGTCTGCACCTCCTGTCCGTCGTGGGCTTCGTCATCTCGGGTGCGTTCGGTGTCTGGCTGCTCTGGGGGGTCTTCCGCTCCGGCCGCCTCTGAACGAGGCCGGCACCGAAGGTGTCTCCCGCCGCGACGCCTGCGCGCGTGCATTGCGTCCGCTGATCGCAGCGACCAGAAACTCCGCCGGCCCGGCCGGGCGCGCGGCGGCTAGCGTGGTCCGGTGGCGAGGGACGACGGCGGAGCGGAACGATGAGCAGGCGGGGACTGCTGCTCTTCGCCGCGATGTGCGTGATCTGGGGGATCCCGTACCTGCTGATCCGGGTCGCCGTGCGCGACCTCAGCCCGGCCGCGCTCGTGCTCTCGCGCACCGTCATCGCGGCCGTCATCCTCCTGCCGCTCGCCGCCCGGCGGAACGAGCTCCGGCCGCTCGTGCGCCACTGGCGGCCGCTGGTGGTGTTCGCGGTCATCGAGATCGCGATTCCCTGGGTCCTGCTCGGGACCGCCGAGCAGCGCCTCTCGAGCTCGCTGACGGGCCTGCTCATCGCCGCGGTGCCGCTCGTCGCCGTCGTGGTTGCCGCAGGCAGCGGTGACCGGGAGCGCCTGAGCGGCGCCCGCGCAGCCGGTCTCCTCCTCGGCGTGCTCGGCGTGGCGGCGATCGTCGGCGTGAATCTCGACGGCGCGAGCGCTGCGCCCCTCGTCGAGGTCGGGCTCGTCGCCGTCTGCTACGCAGTCGGCCCGCTCATCCTCCAGCGGTATCTGGCGCACCTCCCGTCGATGGGCGTGATTGCCGCCTCCCTCGCGCTCACGGCGATCGTGTACGTCCCGATCGCGGCGTTCAGCGTCCCGAGCGAGATGCCGTCCGTGGCCGTGGTCGGCGCCGTCGTCGGCCTCGCGGTCGTCTGCACGGCACTCGCGTTCGTCGTCTTCTTCGCCCTCATCGGCGAGATCGGCCCGGTGCGGGCCACCGTGATCACGTACGTCAATCCCGCCGTCGCCGCGCTCCTCGGCGTCGTCGTCCTCGGCGAGCACCTCACGGTCGGCGTGATCTTCGGCTTCGCCCTCGTGCTTGCCGGATCGGTCCTGGCCACGCGTGCGCCGAGGCCGAACCGAGGGCTCGATCCGGTCTCCGAATCGGTCTGAGCCGGCCCCACCCGGGCCCGGCCCGGCCGGACGGGAGCAGAGGCTAGTGGTCTCTCCGGGAAGCGCAGTCGTGATTCGCCGGCGAAAACCGAGCAGGCCTAGGACGCAGGGAGGCCGCATACCAGAGGGTATGGGGCGGACTGAGGACGACGGCATGCGAAGCGTTTGCAGCCGCGCGAAGCGGGGCTGGACTTCCCGGAGAGACCACTAGCGCGACCCCAGTGGGAGCGACTCGACGGCGCCGCTGACCGTCAGCCCGGGCTGCGGGCCGCCCGCGATCGCCCAGACGCGCCCGCCGAGCGCGGCCACTCCCATGCCGTGACGCGGCGTGGGGAGGTCGGGTAGCGGCGTCCACCTGCGTGCGCCGGGGCGCAGCGCCCAGACCGTGCGCTTCGTCCCGTCGGGAGCCTCGCCGCCGACCGAGACGATGCGGCCGTCGAGCGCCGCTGCGCCGGTCCCGCCGCGCGTGTCGGGAAGGTCGGGAAGCCGATGCCACGTCGACGTGCGCGGCTCGTACGCCTCGACCGTCGCGAGGTTCGTGTCATCGCCGGCGAGGCGCCCGCCGATCGCGTAGACGCGCCCACCGAGGGCCGTCGCCGCGAGGTGCTCCCGAGGGCGCGGCCCGGCCCGGGAGCTCCAGCGAAACGTCCGGAGATCGAGCGTGAGCATCCGCGTCGCGAGCCCGCTGCGCGTCCGCCCGCCCACGACCCAGAGGCGTCCGTCGCTCGTCGCCGCCGCGGCTGCGGCCGCGCGCTCCTCGGGCGGTGCGGGGAGCCTTCGCCAGCGGCTGCCGTCGTAGAGGAACGCCGCGCGAAGCGGGCTCCTGTCGGCGCCGTAGCCGCCCACGACCACGAGCCTGCCCCGCCACGACGCCGCTGCGGCATGGTCGACGGACACCGGGAGATCGGGCAGCCGCGACCAGCTGTCGGTGCCCGGGTCGTACGCGTCGACGCGTCGCGAGTTGCCGCCGTTCGCGAGGAACCCGCCGACGACGACGATCCGTCCCCGGAGCGTCGCCGCCGCGACCTCGGTGCGCGGCTCGGGGAGCGGCGCACCCGTGAGCCATGCCGCGACCGCGACGGCGGCGATGCCCGCGATCGGCACCGGCTCTCTATCCCAGCCAGGCGACGAGCAGGATCGCGATGGCCGCGACCGACGCGAGCGCCACGGTGACGACGTTCGCGATCAGCAGGCGACGGAGGGTCTGGCTCGAGATCGACGATGCCCGGGCGGTGCTTCCGTGCTCCACGGGCCGGCCGACGCTCTCCCCGAGCCTCGTGATGATGTACCCGTTCAGGCTCGTCCCCTCCCGCTCGGCCGCCTGGGCGAGTTCGCCGTGGAGGTCCGGGGGCATGCGAAGCAGGAGGCGACCACTCGGAGACGGCGTCTTCGCGCGGCCCACCTCGGTGACGTCTGAGGCCGACGGTTGGGCACTCACCAACCGCCGAGTGTACGGGCTCGAGCCGGTGCGCACAATGCGCCGCACTGGAGCTCAGGCCGCCTCGAGCCGGTCGCGCATCTTCGCGAGCGACGACGACAGCACGCGGGAGACCTGTACCTGGGAGAGCCCGACGTCCGCGGCGATGGTCTCCTGGCTCCAGTCGCGGTAGAAGCGAAGGCCGACGATGCGGCGCTCGCGGGGGCTCAGCGCGGCCAGCGCCGCGCGTACGAGCTCACGGTTCTCGCTCGTCTCGGCCTGCGGCCGCGCGGCCGCCTCGAACGCGTCCTCCTCGAGCCGCGTGACAGACGACGCGGACGCCCGCTCGCGGACATGTCGGCGGAGCTCGCCGACGATGGTCGGGACCGCGTATGCGCCGAGGTCGCGGCCGCGTTCCTCGCGGAAGCCGTCGACCGCCTTGATCAGGCCGATCGCCGCCACCTGGACGAGCTCGTCGATCGGCTCGGAAGGCCGGGAGAACCTGCGTGCGAGAGCACGGGCGAGCGGGAGGTTCTGCTCGATCACGCGCGACCGCGCTTCACGATCGCCGCGACGGTGATACGCGTTGAGCAAGGCGGCCGTCGAGCGCCGCCTCTGGTCGTCACGTGCCTTCCCCCGATATCCCAAGCGATCCACCGACTCTTACCATGACCAACATATCCTCAAGAGAAGCCCGTGTCCAGAGATACATTCGAGGAAATCACGAATAAAAACCGTCTCAGGATTGCATAGATGATGATGCATGGCGAGAACGACCAACGCTCGTGTCGCGACATGCGTCGCCGCCGCGGCGTTCGCCGGCGCGGCTGCGGTCACCCTCCCCGCGGAGGCGAGGGCCGACGACGGTCTCGCCTCCGCGCCCGCGTCGACGACGGCGGTGCCCCAGGTCGATGTCGATGCGGTGCTCGCGGGGGAGGCGAGCGCCGCGATCGACAGCGCGGTGGAGGACGTCGTCACCTCTGTGGTCGGCACCGACGGTGGGGACGCGGCCGCGGCCTCTCCGGTGGCGGCGGAGCCGAGCATCGACCAGGGTGCAGCGCCGGTATCACCCGAGCCGAGCTCGGTCGAGAGTCCCGATACCACCGTCGATTCTCCCGATACCACGGACGGTATCGCGATCTCGTCACAGACCGCTCCCGCTGCGTCGTCCAGCGCGTCGCAGACGACGCCGACCAACGTGAACGTGAGCGTGCGGATCGGCAGCCCGGGTGACGACGGGCCGGTCACGCAGGTGAACGTCTCCGCAGCCGGCGCCACTGTCGTCGCCGCCTCCGGGGCGCCGAGCACGACCGCTGCGTCTGCACCCGCGGGGGCCGTCACCCCGTCGGCGACGGACGCGCCGTCGGCGACGGACGCGAAGCCGGCCCCCGTGGTATCGGCTCCGGTTCCGGCTTCCGCGGCGACCTCCGACGCCGATCCGGACACGTGGTCGTGGCAGTGGGACTGCCTCTCGGCACCCGATTTCAACGCGATATCAACGAGTAGTTCTACCAGCGGATCGATTCCGAAGAATTGGACGTGGATATGGAACTGTGGGAGTAATCCACAGCAGTATCAGGATGCAACTTCGACTCAGTATCAGCCGTCCAACGTGAACGTGTCGATTCGCGTCTCGAGCCCCGGCAACGCCGGACCGGTCACACAGACGAACCTCGCGGTCGCCGTCTCGACCGCCGTCTCGACCGCAGCTGGAATCGGGGCGGCAGCCTCGACGGCAGCCGGAATCGGGGCGGCGGCCGTCCACGTGTCCACGCCCGCGGTCTCGGCGCCGCCTGCGGCGCTTCCGTCCGTGACGATTCCTGCGATACCGGGTCTCCCCGGGCTCTCGGCGATCCCGTCCCTCCCGGCGCTCGTCGCACCTGCGGCGGCGCTCGGTGAGGTCGGGTGGTCGGCGGTCGAGTCCGGCCAGATGTCGATCTTCGATGCGGTCGAGCTGCCGCTCGTGCTCCCGCAGCTCCGTGGTATCGGCCTCGTCCGGCCGGCCGCCTCGGGCGTGCCCTTCGGTCGCCTCGGGGGGCGGGCGCCGTGGCTCGGTGCCGTCACCCTCGCCGGCCCTCGGCCGGTGTATCCCGTGAGCGGCCGCGTCGCGCTCGGTGGGGCCGCCTCGGCTGAACCTGCCGTGCGAGGCGCCACGCCTGCACACGGCCCGCGCGAGAAGCCCGCCCCGCGCTGGAAGGCGCCGGAGCTCCCGAAGCCGATGCAGGAGACACTTCCGTCCGGCACGAGCGCGGCCCCGGCGACCGGCGGCGGCACCTCGGGCGGCGGCATCCCGATCTTCCTCGCTCTTCCGTTCCTGGCCGCGATGGTCGATCTGGCCAGGCGCGTCATGCTCGATCGCGTGGCGCTGCCTTCGGGCCATCGCAGCCGCATGCCCGAAAACCCGGGGTAGCGCTCCCTCCGTCTCGATCAAGCCCGGAGCGCCGGCTCCAGGGTAGGTGTTTACGGAAGGAGCAACATCGGTATGAAACGCATGACGACACTCCTCGGGGCGCTCCTGCTCGTGCTGCTGTTCGGCGCGGGCCAGGCGATCGCCGCCGACGGAGGTGGCGCCGCGCAGACCGCAGGCCAGTCCGCCCAGAGCGGGCAGACGGCCGGCGGCTCGAGCGGCGCCTATCAGGCAGGGCCGTCGAACAGCGCGTCGTCGATTCGCGTGCTCAGCCCCGGCAACGACGGGGCCGTGTCGCAGTCGAACACGACGACCGCAGGCGCCCTTGCAGCGAACGGCAACAAGACGAGCCAGGGCACGACCCAGTCGCAACTGGGCGGCCATGGCTCCGACCAGACCCAGATCGCCGGCCAGTCGGCGCAGAACGCGCAGGACGCGAACGCGGATGCCACCGCGGTGCAGCTCGCGCCCAAGAACGACGCACAGTCGGTCCGTGTTCTGAGCCCCGGCAACGGCGGCGATCTGACCCAGTCGAACTCGGCGACCGCCGGCGCGGCCGCCCTGAACGGCAACGAGACGGATCAGTCCACCGATCAGACGCAGAGCGGCGGGGGATACGGGTCGGATCAGACCCAGATCGCCGGCCAGGACGCTTCGAGCACCCAGAGCGCCGACGCGGAAGCCGCGGCGCTGCAGGCGAAGCCGTCCAACTCGGCGTCGTCGATCCGGGTGTTGAGCCCCGGTGACGACGGGAACGTCTCGCAGTCGAACGCGGCAACGGCCATCGGCATCGCCGCGAACGGCAACTCAGCGGACCAGTCCACCGACCAGTCGCAGGGCGGCGGCGGGTACGGGTCCGATCAACAGCAGGTCGCCGGCCAGGAGGCCTCCAACAGCCAGTCCGCGAACGCCGATGCGACGGCAGTGCAGCTGAAGCCGTCCAACACGGCGTCGTCGATCCGCGTGCTCAGCCCCGGCAACGGGGGCAACGTCTCGCAGTCGAACAGCACCACCGCGGTCGCCGCGGGGCTGAACGGCAACGAGACGAAGCAGAGCGTCGACCAGACCCAGGCCGGCGGCGTCGTGCCCGTCACCCTTCGCGAGGGCGACGGCTACGGCAAGCCCGGCAAGGGCTCGGACGCGACGCAGATCGCGGGCCAGAAGGCGACGAACACCCAGACCGCCGACGCCACCGCGGCGGCGGTGCAGGTGAAGCCGTCCAACTCGGCGTCGTCGATCCGCGTGCTGAGCCCTGGCGACGACGGGAACGTCTCGCAGTCGAACGCAGCGACCGCCGTAGGCATCGCCGCGAACGGCAACTGGACGAACCAGTCGATCGACCAGAGCCAGGGAGACGGCTCGATGGCCCCCGTCCGCAGTGAGTACCCCGGCGCGAAGTCGGGATACGGCTCGGACGCCACGCAGGTGGCGGGCCAGGAGGCCTCGAACGACCAGTCGGCCAAGGCGGGCGCGCTTGCCGTCCAGCTGAAGCCGTCCAACACGAACGGGTCGATCCGGGTCCTGAGCCCGGGCAACGACGGCGACGTCTCGCAGTCGAACAGCACCACGGCGCTCGCCGCGGGGCTGAACCTCGACGCCACGTCTCAGTCGATCGACCAGTCCCAGGCGGGTGGGGGCCACGGCGGCTCCGCTCTCCAGGTGGCCGGCCAGGGGGCCTGGAACCGGCAGGACGCCGGCGCCGGAGCGGCGGCGATCCAGCTCGGTGCCTCCAACGAGAACGCACCGAACCGGGTCGGGAGCCCGGGCGGCAGCGGGTCGGTCGAGCAGTCGAACGACGTCACGGCGCTCGCCGTGGCGCTCAACCTCGCCGAGACCTGCCAGACGTTGACGCAGGAGCAGACGGGCCGCGGTTCGGGCCAGCTCCAGGTCGCGGGCCAGGGCTCGTGGGACGACCAGCGCGGAGGCGCGTGGAGCCGCGCGATCCAGGGGGGGATGCACAAGAAGAAGCACTAACGGGAACGACAACAGGGTGGCCGCCGGGCGACCGGCGGCCACCCCTTCCGGACGTATTGACACGTGTGCGTCGAGCGACGTACGGTGAGACTCGAAAGGGAGGGACGTGGTGTCCATGTGGACGTCGTCTCTGCGGCTCAGGCGAGAATCGATCGTCGTCGGCGTCTGCATGGCCGCGTTCGCCTGCCCTGCGGGCGCCTTCGCTGCGACCGGGACGCCCATGCCCGCCCCCGACGACCCGCCCGGCGGGTTCGCGCCGGCCGCCGCCCCGGCGCCGAAGCGGACGACGCCCGCCACGTCCGCGACGAGCCGGTCGGCCGAGGCTGCGCAGCCCGTTCCGACTCCAGATGCGCCGATCGTCGCCGCGTCGGCGTCGGCGTCGGCGTCGGCGTCGACACGACCGGCCGCCGCGCCGGCGCCGGCGCCTCGACCCGTCTCCACCGCCGTGACACCGTCCCGCGTCGTGCCCGCCACCCCGAGGCCGAAGCCGACCCCGGCCCGAAAGGTCGAGACGAAGCCCAAGCCCTCGCCGAAGAAGGCCGCTGCGGCGAAGCGCGTGACCAAGCACGCGACCACGCCGCCGCGAAGCAGGCCGCGAGACGCAACCCGGCTCGGCCTCCCGGCCGTGGTGGCCGTGCTCCCCGCACGCGAGGGCGGGCCGAACGGCGCGTTGCTCCTCGCCGCCGCCCTGCTGCTCGTGGCGGCGGCCTGCGGGAGCACGGTCCTCGGTCTCGCCGCTCGGAGCGCGACGACGCACGCATGATCCGGTTCGCCCTTCTCGTGGCCGTCGCCGCGGGGCTCGTCGCTGCCCTCCCCGGTGGCGCAGGCGCCGTGAACTTCCCCTCGGCCAGCTGCAACGGCGGAGGCTGCGGCGGCGGTTGGTACCGATCGTCCGTCACGGTGACGTGGGGCTTTGACCCTGGAGGCACGCCGAGCGGCTGCGGTGCGACGACTGTCTCGGACGACACGTCGGGCGCCACAATCACGTGTTCGGTCACGTACCCGCAGGGCTCCGTCTCCGCCAGCGTCACCGTGCGAAAGGACTCCTCGCCGCCCAGCGTCACCGCGTCGGCGTCCCGTGGGCCGGACGCGAACGGGTGGTACACGGGGCCGGTCAGCGTCGGCTTCACCGGAGAGGACGGCGCCTCGGGCGTCGCCTCGTGCACGTCGGGCACGTACGGCGGGCCGGACGGGGGCGACGTCACGGTCTCGGGATCGTGCACGGACAACGCCGGGAACACCGGCTCGGCGTCGCTGAAGATCAAGTACGACGCGACGCCTCCCACCGTCACCGGGACGCCCGCGCGGAAGCCCGACGCGAACGGCTGGTACAACCATCCGGTCGACGTCTCCTACACGGGGACGGACGCAGGGTCGGGCGTGTTGGAATGCTCTCCCGCCGTGTCCTACAAGGGCCCCGACGCCGACCCCGCCAAGCTCGTGGGGCAGTGCCGGGACGCCGCCGGGCACCTCAGCGCTCCGACGACGGTGGAGCTCCGCTACGACGCGACGCCGCCTGCCCGCCCGACCGTGCGCTCGGTCCGGCGCGGAAACGCCGTCTCGCTGTCGTGGACGGCCGGCAAGGACGTCGTCATGGCGACCGTCACCCGGGCGCCCGGCACGAAGGGGAAGAAACCTGCCCGCGTCTACCGCGGGAAGGCGCGCGCGTTCGTCGACCGGAAGGTCGCTGCCGGCGCGCGCTACTGGTACGAGGTGAAGGTCTACGACCGGGCCGGGAACGAGTCGTCCAGGACGATCGGGTTCAAGCCCGCAAGCGGGGTCCCCGCGCACGCCGTCGGGGTCCTCGCGCCGGCGAACGGCGCTGTCGTCGCCAAGCCGCCGGTCGCCCGCTGGGTGCCCGTGGCCAAGGCGCGCTTCTACAACGTCCAGCTCTGGCGCGGGACCGTCAAGCTCCTGACGACCTGGGTCAAGCAGCCGAAGCTCGCCCTCCCGCAGCGCTGGAAGCTGAAAGGTGTGCGGCACTCGCTCACCGACGGCGCCTACCGTCTCTACGTCTGGCCCGCCTTCGGGACGGCACGCACGCCGCGGTACGGAAAGCTCCTCGGCCAGGTCGGCTTCGTCGTCAAGCGCTGACCCGCGCGCGGGCGGGCGGGGCCGCGGGACGGATCATGGTCGCAAGCGCCCCGTGTGGGTGAATCGTCACAGAGTCGCCGCAAACGACATCTGGTGCCGCGCGTCCGGGGTGACTAGCGTCGGCGAGGATGAGCACGAGCGCCGTCCTCCTCGCGGAGCACGAGCAGGGGTCGCGCGAGATCCTCGAGCAGCAGCTGCGCGAGGACGGCTTCACCGTCTTCGGAGCCGCCTGGACGTCTCGTGCCCTCGATCTCGCCGAGCGCGTGGCTCCCGATCTCGTCATCGCCGGCGAGGCCGACCTGTGCCGGCGCCTGCGCGCCGGTGAGCCGGGCCGCAGCTGGGACCGGAACGTCCCCGTGATCGTCCTGACCGATCCCGGCGCAGATGCCGTCGTCCGCGTCCGTGCGCTCGAGAGCGGCGCCGACGACGTCGTGCCACGCGATGTCTACCTGGAGCTGCGCGCACGGGTGCGCGCGCTCCTCCGCCGGGCCGTGCTCGGTCAGGCGGAGGTCGTCGACGCCGGCCCGGTGCGGGTCGATCACCGTGCGCGTCAGGTGTGCGTCGCCGGTGTCGCGGTCCGGCTCGCCGGGCGCGAGTTCGAGCTCGCCGCCAAGCTCGCGAGTGACCCGCGGCGTGTCTTCACGAAGACGGAGCTCCTCCGGGACGTCTGGGGGATCCACACGACGGGTATCCGCACGCGGACGGTCGACTCCCATGCCTGCCGGCTCCGCCGCAAGCTGGAGGCCGCCGGCGCCGAGAACGTCGTCGTCAACGACTGGGGCAAGGGGTACCGCCTGCTGCTGTAGCGCCTCGCCTGCGTGGAGGACCGTCGCAGCTCCGCCGCGAAGCAGGCCCTTCAGGGATCTGTCCGCTCGGCGGATTCCGATTCCGCAGCGACTGGGGGCGGGGGTAGCGGCTGCTGCTGTAGCGCCTCGCCTGCGTGGAGGACCGTCGCAGCTCCGGCCGCGAAGCAGGCCGCTTCAGGGATCTGCCCGCCGAAGGCGGGATCTGCCGCGATCGGAATCCGCTCGGCGGATTCCGATTCCGCAGCGACTGGGGGCGGGGGTAGCGGCTGCTGCTGTAGCGCCTCGCCTGCGTGGAGGACCGTCGCAGCTCCGGCCGCGAAGCAGGCCGCTTCAGGGATCTGCCCGCCGAAGGCGGGATCTGCCGCGATCGGAATCCGCTCGGCGGATTCCGATTCCGCGGAGAGCTAGAGCATCGCGCCCTCGAGCCGCAGCAGCCGCTCCTTGCGGTCGAGGCCGCCCCCGTAGCCCACGAGCTCCCCCGACGAGCCCACGATGCGGTGGCACGGGAGCACGATGGGGATGCGGTTGCGGTTCATCACGGTGCCGACGGCGCGCGAGGCGCGGGGATTGCCCGCACGCTCGGCCAGCTCGCCGTACGTCGCCGTCTGTCCGTAGGGCACCGTGGCGAGCTCGGAGAGGACGCGCAGCGTGAACGCCGGCAGCCCGCGGAGGTCGAGGTCGAGGTCGAACACCGTGCGGCGACCTCCGAAGTAGTCGTCGAGCTCGCGGCGTGTCTCGTCGAGCGCACGCGGCGAGCGCAGGACGCGCGGGCCGGCGAGCCGCGCGAGCGACTCGAGCTCGCGCTCGGGCTCGGGGTCGAACGAGATGCGCGCGAGCCCATGGTCCGTCACCGCCGCGAGCAGCGGGCCGAGCTCGGTGTCGATCACGTCGTAGGCGGCGTCGAGCAGCCCGGCGCGCGCCGCGGCGTCGCGGAAACGGCGGTCGAGATCGGCGGGAACGGTCACGTGATCCTCCTTCGCAGACGGCGGACGCCGGACGAGGTCGCTTGCCTCGCGGCCTCCTGGCTCGAGTCGAGCGCGGCGGCGATCTGCTCGTAGTCGAGGTCGTACCCGTACCGCAGCACGACCGCCGCGCGTTCCTTCGGGGGAAGCGTGTCGGTGAGGAAGGCAAGCTCCTCGTACGCAGGGCGTCCGTCGAGATGGGCCATCTCCGGCAGCTCGCCGGCCGGCGCTCCCGCGCGACGGTGCGTGTCGACGGCCACGCGCGCGGCGATCGTGAGCACCCAGGCACGCAGATGCTCGCCGTGGCCGAGCCGGTCGTACGCCCGGAGCGCGCGCAGGAACGTCTCCTGGAACGCGTCATCCGCGCGCTCGCGGCCGAGCCGCCTTCGCAGGAGCCGCAGGACCTCCCCGGCGTGCTCCGCGTAGAACGTCTCGAACGGCGGGATGGATGCCACGGCGACCATCATCGTTTGAAACGCGGCTCACGCGCAGGGCGTGAGATCGTCGCGAGACTCCGGCGCCCGTCGGGGCCGCACATCGGCTCCGCGTCGAGACGGGCGGCTGCGGTGCAGGCCTCCCGCGTGCACACTTGGGCGATGCGCGTCGCCGTCGTCGGGCACGTCGAGTGGATTCGTTTCGCGCGCGTCGATCGGGTCCCGGGCCCCGGCCAGATCGCGCACTCGTTCGAGGACTGGGAGCAGGCGGGTGGCGGAGGAGGCGTCGCGGCGGTGCAGCTCGCCCTCCTGGCCGACGAGGCGCACCTTTTCACCGTGCTCGGCAACGACGAGCTCGGACACCGCGCCCGGACGGAGCTCGAGGCGCGCGGCGTTGTCGTCCGCGCGGCGTCCGACGAGCGATCCCAGCGGTGGGCATTCACGCAGGTCGACGACGAGGCGGAGCGCACGATCACGACGGTCGGGCCGAAGCTCCGGCCACGCGGCCACGACGAGAGCCTGCCGTGGCACGAGCTCGCGTCGATGGACGCCGTCTTCTTCGTCGCGGGCGACGTCGATGCGCTGCTCCACGCCCGCCGGGCGCGCGTGCTGACCGCGACATCCCGCGAGCTCGACGTCCTCCGCCGCGGCGGTGTAGCGCTCGATGCGCTCATCGGGAGCGGGGAGGACGACGCCGAGCGCTACCGGCCCGGTGAGCTCGACCCCGAGCCGCGGCTCGTCGTGACGACGTCGGGCGGGCTCGGCGGCTGGGCCCGCCCAGGTGGCCCCTACACGGCGGCCGATCCGCCGGGAGAGGTCGTGGATGCCTACGGTGCGGGCGACAGCTTCGCTGCGGGCCTCACCTACGCGCTCGCCTCGGGTCTCGAGGGCGCCGACGCACTGGGGTTCGCCGCCCGCTGCGGCGCGGGCGCGCTCACGGGCCGCGGGGTCGCTCCCCGCCACGTGGCCGTCACCGGCTGAGCCGGTCGGAGCCGGCGCACAGCAGCCTCCGGGCGATCTCGTCGAGATCGGACAGCGGGCCCGTCACCGCGTCCCCCGATGGGCCGGCTCGTGTCGAGAGGGCTTGACAGTGGGGAAATGTGGCGTAAAGTGGGGAATCGTGGAGATCACGAAGGGGATCGGCCACACCCGCGGACGATGTTCATCGGCACCTACGACCACTCGATCGACGAGAAGAGCCGCATCACGCTGCCGCGCCGCTTCCGCGACGCGCTCGGGGCGGGCGTCGTGCTCACGCGCGGGCTCGACCGGAATGTCGCCGTCTACCCCCGGGAGACGTGGAAGGTGAGCGTCGAGGACCGCATCTCCGCGCTCGATCCCCTGTCGCGCGAGGCGCGCGAGCTCCGCACGTTCTTCTTCTCGGGGGCGGCCGAGGCGGATCTGGACGGGCAGGGTCGCGTCCTCGTCCCGGTCGCCCTCACGCGCCACGCCGGTCTCGAGCACGACGTGATCGTTGCCGGGAACTACGACCACCTCCAGCTCTGGAACCCAGCCGCCTGGGAGCAGCACCTGCATGCCGTCGAAGGGAGCGCCGAACATGCTGCCGAACGTCTTGCCGCACGCGGACTCTGACCACGTCCCCGTTCTCGCCGACGAGGTGCGCGAGCTCCTCGCGGTGCGGCCGGGCGAGACCGTGGTCGACGCCACCTTCGGTGCCGGAGGGCATGCCAGGCTCCTCGCGCAGGACCTTGCCGGCCAGGGGAAGCTCGTCGCGATCGACCGCGATCCGGGCGCGAAGTCGTACTTCGACCGCTTCAAGGCGGCCGCCGGCGTCGAGGTCCGCTTCCTGCGCGGCGACTTCGCCGTGGTGCTCACGCAGCTCGCCGCAGAACGGCGTCAAGGCGGACGCGATCCTGCTCGACCTCGGCATCTCGTCGATGCAGGTCGACCGGCCCGAGCGCGGCTTCTCGTACGCGACGGACGCACCCCTCGACATGCGGATGGATCCCTCGTCGGAGACCACCGCCGCGGCGATCGTCAACACGTGGGACGAGCGAGAGCTGGCGACGATCTTCCGCCGCTACGGGGAGGAGCGCTACGCGGCGCCGATCGCCCGCGCGATCGTGCGTCGGCGCGACGAGCGGCCCTTCACGCGGACGGGCGAGCTCGTGGACACGATCAAGCTCGCGATCCCGACACCGGCGAGGTTCGGCGAGGGGCATCCGGCGAAGCGGGTCTTCCAGGCGCTCCGCATCGCCGTGAACGACGAGCTGGGCCAGCTCGAGGCGGCGTTGCCCGCGGCGCTCGAGATGCTTCGGCCGGCCGGGCGGCTCGCCGTGATCTCCTTCCACTCCCTCGAGGACCGGATCGTGAAGCGGTTCGTCGCCGAGCAGGCGAAGGGCTGCACGTGCCCGCCGGACTTCCCCGTCTGCGTTTGTGGGAAGGAGCCGACGGCTGCGGTCACTGACGCGCAAGCCCGTACGACCCGGAAAGCAGGAGACGGACGTCAACCCGAGGGCGGCCTCCGCGCGTCTGCGTGTCGCGGTGAAGGCCTGATGTCGACGATCGCCCAGCCCGGCCTCCGGCGCGTCCGCGGCGCGGGCGCTCGCGCCGTTCACCGGTGGCGTGCTCTGGATCGTGCTCGTCGCGGTGCTCCTCGCCGGCGTCGTCGCGATCAACGTCCTCGTCCTGCGCCTCAACGTCCGGCTCGACGACCTGCGCCACGACCGCGCCGAGCTCAAGGCCGAGATCGCCTCGACTCGCGCGCAGCTCTCGAGCGCGTCCGCGAATGCGCGGATCGAGAACGAGGCCGCCACGAAGCTCGGGCTCGTCGAGGCGGATCCCAACGCGACGACCTACGTCCGGCTCGAGCCGTGAAGCAGGACAGGCGGGCGAACTCCAGGATCCGCTTTCTCGTGTTCGGGTTCGCGGCGCTCTTCGCCGTGACGCTCGGGCGCGCGGCGTGGATCCAGGTGGTGGACGGCTCCGCGTATGCGGCGATGGCCTCGAAGCAGCAGCGCGAGACGATCGAGATCCCCGCGGGCCGCGGCACGATCCTCGACCGCACCGGCGAGCCGCTTGCGATCGGTGAGCTCGCGACCACCGTCTACGCCGACCCGCGCCACATCGTCTCGCCGCGGAACGCCGCGATCACCGCGGGTCGTGTGCTCGGCGTCGACCCGGACGCCATCTTCCCGGGCGTCTCCGACCGGACGAAGCAGTTCGTCTACCTCGAGCGCAAGGCCGACCCCGCGAAGGCGAAGGCGCTCCAGAAGCTCGGCATCCCCGGCATCGGCTTCTATCCGGAGGAGCGCCGGACATATCCGCAGGGCCGCGTCGCCGCGCAGCTGCTCGGCTTCGCGGGGACGGACAACCGCGGGCTCGACGGGCTCGAGAGCTCGCTCGACAAGCAGCTCGCCGGCAGGCCGGGGTACGAGATCGTCGTTCGCGACCCGGCGGGGCAGGCGATCGACGTCGTCACGTCGCGGAAGGAGCGCCCGGGCAAGAGCGTCGTGCTCACCCTCGACCACCAGCTGCAGGCGACCGCGGAGCAGCTGCTCGCGACGGCGGTCCACCGCTGGAGCGCGAAGGGCGCCACCGCCATCGTGATGAACCCCCGCACGGGCGCGATCCTCGCGATGGCGAACGCGCCGACGTTCGACGCGAACACGTTCTCGGCGGCACCGGCCGACGAGCGGCGCAACCGGGCCGTCACCGACCTGTACGAGCCCGGATCGACGTTCAAGATCGTGACGATCGCCGGTGCGCTCGAGGACAACGTCGTCACGCCCGACACCGCGTTCACCCTCGCACCGACCATCCAGGTCGCCGACCGCGTGATCCACGAGTCGCACAGCCGCGGCACCGTGCGGATGACCGTGAGGCAGATCCTCTCCGAGTCGTCCAACGTCGGCACGATCACGATCGCAAAGGACCGGCTCGGCGGCCCCGAGCTCGCCCGCTGGGTCTCGCGCTTCGGCTTCGGCAAGACGACCGGCTCGGACCTCCCCGGTGAGAGCTCCGGGATGGTGCTCCCGTACGACCGCTGGTCGGGCTCGACCATCGGCAACGTGCCGATCGGGCAGGGCATCGCGGTCACTCCCCTGCAGATGGTGAGCGCGTACGCGGCGATCGGGAACGGGGGCGTCATGCCGACGCCCCACGTCATCTCCAAGGTCGGCGGGCGGAAGGTGCCCCACGCGAAGGGCCGCCGTGTCGTGTCGAAGCACACCGCAGACCGCATGACCGCGATGTTCCGTGACGTCGTGCTCGAGGGGACGGGCACCGAGGCGGCGATCCCCGGCTACACGGTCGCCGGCAAGACGGGCACCGCGAACAAGGTGGAGAACGGCAGGTACGTCTCGAAGTACGTCGCCTCGTTCGTCGGTCTCGTGCCGGCCCGCAACCCCCGGCTCGCGATCCTCGTGATGGTCGACGAGCCGCACGGGCAGATCTGGGGCGGCGTCGTCGCGGCGCCGATCTTCCGCGACCTCGCCCGGTTCGCCCTGCAGTACCTCGAAGTGCCGCCCGACGCACCGGAGCTCCAGGCGTCCACCGCGGCGTCCGGGCAGTAGGCGCCACTACCATCGCGCCCATGGAGCTCGACGCGCTGATCCGCGCGCTCGCGCCGGCAGACGTGATCGGGCGACGGGCCGTCGAGATCTCGGACCTCGCGTACGACACGCGCCGTGTGCGCGAGGGCACGCTGTTCTTCTGCGTGCCCGGGGCGCGCGCCGACGGGCACGAGCTCGCCGGCGACGCGGTCTCCGCCGGCGCCGTGGCGCTCGTCGTCGAGCACCCGGTGGACGTTGCCGCCCCACAGCTCGTCGTCGAGTCGTCGCGTGCCGCGATGGCGGTCGCGGCCGACGCCTTCTTCGGCTCGCCGACCGAGAGGCTCACGGTCGTTGGAGCGACCGGGACGAACGGGAAGAGCACCACCGCCTATCTCCTTCGCTCGATCCTCGAGGCGGACGGCCGTCGGACGGGGATGGTGGGGACCGTCGAGTGGGTCGTCGGAGGCGAAGCCCGTGCCGCGCCGCACACCACACCCGAGGCGATCGACCTCCAGCGCCTCTTCCGCGAGATGGTCGACGGGGGCGACGACGCGGTCGCGCTCGAGGCCTCGTCGCACGGCTCGCACTATCGTCGGCTCGACCGGGTCCGCTTCGACGCGCTCGCGTTCACGAACCTGAGCCAGGACCATCTCGACCTCCACGGAGACATGGAGGAGTACTTCCAGGCGAAGCGCCGTCTCTTCACCGGGATCGCGCCGCCGCCCGCGGCGGTGAACATCGGCGATCCGTACGGCCGCCGGCTCGCCGACGAGCTCGCGGGCGCGCATCGCGCGCCGCTCGTCACCTTCGGGCTGCGGCCGGAGGCCGAGGTGCGCGCCGACGGCCTCGAGCTGGGCCCGCGCGGCTCGACGTTCACCGCCGCCGGGATCCCGATCGCGACTCGGCTGCTCGGCGTGTTCAACGTCGAGAACATCCTCGCCGCCCTCGCCGCTGCACTGCTCCTCGACGTCGACGACGGACGCGATCGCCGAGGGCGTCCGTGCCGTCACGGGCGTCCCGGGGCGGTTCGAGTCGATCGACGAGGGACAGGGCTTCACGGTGGTCGTCGACTACGCCCACACGCCGGAGGCGCTCGAGACCGTCCTCCGCGCCGCGCGCCCGCTCGGCGAGGGCAGCCTCGTCGTCGTGTTCGGCGCGGGCGGCGATCGCGACCGCGACAAGCGCCCAGTCATGGGGCAGGTCGCGCGAGAGCTCGCGGACCGCATCGTCGTGACGAGCGACAACCCGCGCTCGGAGGAGCCCATCGCGATCGTCGAGGCGATCCTCCAGGGCACGGGGACGGACGTCGAGGTCGACCTCGACCGGCGCTCCGCGATCGAGACGGCGGTCGCCGGCGCCGGCGCCGGGGACGTGGTCGTGATCGCCGGCAAGGGGCACGAGCAGGGGCAGGAGATCGCAGGCGTCGTGCATCCCTTCGACGACCGGGAGGTCGCCCGAGCTGCCCTGCGGACGCGGAGGGCCAACGGTTGACGAGGCTCGTGCCGAATCAACACGAGCCCCGTCAGGCCCGCAGGGGCGCGCGCGGATGATCCCGCTCGCGTGGGACGAGATCGAGGCGCTCTCGCTGGGCGAGCTTCGCGGCGCGCCGGCCGACGGCGTCGTCCACCGCATCCACGACGACTCGCGCGACGCCCGCCCCGGCGACCTGTTCGTCGCGCTCAACACCGGCGTGGAGTACGTCGACGACGCGGTCGCTGCCGGGGCGGCTGCGCTCGTCCCCCGTGACCAGGAGGCGGCGCTCGCGACGCTCGCGCGCACGGTGCGCGCCCGTTCGGCCGCCCAGGTCGTCGCCGTCGTCGGCTCGACCGGCAAGACGACGACGAAGGACGCCCTGGCGGCGCTGTGCGCCGCCGTGACGCCGACGGTCGCGGCGCTCGCCAGCAGGAACAACGAGCTCGGGCTCCCGCTCACGGTGCTGCGGCTCGAGCAGGAGACCCGTGTGCTCGTCACGGAGATGGGCATGCGCGGGCGAGGGCAGATCGCCGAGCTCTGCGCGATCGCGCGGCCGACCCTCGCGCTCGTCACGTCGATCGGGCCGGAGCATCTCGAGCTCGTCGGCACCGTCGAGGACGTCGCCGCGTGCGAACGCCGAGGCGATCGACGCGCTGCCGGCGGGCGGGATCGCCGTCGTCCCGGCCGACGAGCCGCTGCTCGAGCCGTCTCTCCGCGAGGGGCTCGACATTCGTCGGTTCGATCGCGACGTCGATCCGGCGCGACGGCGGCGCATGGGCGTTCCCGGTCGCCGGGACGGAGGTCCGGCTCGAGCTGCCCTTCACGCAGCGTCACCTCGCCGGGAACGTCCTCGCGGCGCTCACCGCCTACGACGCCCTCGGTCTCCCGCTCGAGCGCGCGCAGGAGGGGGCGGCCGCGATCAACCTCAGCCGCTGGCGCGGCGAGGTGCACGACCTTCCCGGTGGCGGCCTCGTCGTCAACGACGCGTACAACGCGAACCCGGTCTCGATGCGCGCGGCGCTCGTCGACCTCGCCGAGCGCGCCGGTGATCGGCAGGCGCGTGGCGATCCTCGGTCAGATGGCCGAGCTCGGTGCTGCGAGCGACCGCTACCACGCCGAGATCGGCGCGCTGATCGCGGAGCTCGGCATCGAGGTCGTCGTGGCGGTCGGGCACGACGCGCGCGGCTACCTCGTCGTGCTCGACGACGGCGTCATGGTTCCCGACGCGACCGCCTTCGACTCGATCGCCGCCCTGCTGCGCCCGGGGGACGCGATCCTCGTCAAGGGATCCCGCGCGGTCGGTCTCGAAGGCATCCCCGCCCTGATCCAGAAACACTCCCTCGCATGGTCAGGGTCCTGATCGCGGGCCTCGTCGCGATGGTGATCGCCGTCGCGGTGGGGCCGCAGTTCATCGAGTGGCTGCGTCGTCAGTCCATCGGCCAGCAGATCCGCGAGGAGGGCCCGGCGGGCCACATCGTCAAGCAGGGCACGCCGACGATGGGCGGGCTGCTGATCATCGTCGCGGCGTTCGTTCCGGCGCTGATCGTGTCGCTCTACACGCTCCCCGGCGTCACCTTGCTGCTCGCGACGCTCGGCTGCGCGCTGATCGGGTTCGCGGACGACTTCCTCAAGGTGCGCAAGCGGCGCTCGCTCGGGCTGCCTGGCCGGTGGAAGATGGCCGGACTCGTGCTGATCACGGCCGGCGTCGGCTGGGCCACGACGCAGATCGGCTACATGGACACCGAGATCTACTTCCCGCTCGATCGACGTCAACGTCGACCTCCACTGGCTGTACTTCCCGTTCCTCTTCGTCGTCATCGCGGGCACGTCCAACAGCGTGAACCTCACGGACGGGGTCGACGGCCTCGCCGCGGGGACCTGCGCCGTGTCGCTCATCACGCTCCTCGCCATCGCCTCGATCGACTGGATCCGGAGCGCCGACGTGGTCGCGAATCGCAGCGAGCAGTACCTCGACCTCGCGATCGTCGCCGCCGCGCTGATCGGCGGCGTGATCGGGTTCCTCTGGTTCAACGCGTTCCCTGCCGAGATGTTCATGGGAGACACCGGCTCGATGGCCCTCGGCGGGGCGATCGCGACGCTCGCGATCCTCACCGAGACCGAGGTGCTGCTCGTGTTCATCGGCGGCGTGTTCCTGCTCGAGGCCGTGACGTGGATCATCCAGATCGCGACCTTCAAGCGGACGGGCAAGCGTGTCTTCCTGATGGTTCCGATCCATCACCACTTCGAGCTGAAGGCGTGGTCGGAGACGAAGATCATGGTGCGCTTCTGGATCGTCGGCGCGATCCTCTGCGCGATCGGCTTCGTCCTCTACTACCGGTACTACCTGCGGTTCCAGCTCTGAAGGGCCGTGCCGGCCCGCTCTCGGCGGCACCGGTCGTCGTCGCGGTGCTCGTGATGGTGGTGTGGGGCGCGACGCCGATCCTGACGCGCATCGCCCTGGAGGACATCGAGCCCCTCGTCGTCGCGACGCTGCGCACGGTCCTCGCCGGGCTGCTCGCGGTGCCCCTCGTCGTCCACGCCCGCTCGCCGATGCCGCGCACGCCGACGACGCGGCGGCTGCTCGCCGTCTCGGCGGCCGCGGGCTTCGTCGTCTTCCCGGTGGTCTACACGATCGGGCAGGAGCGCACATCGGCGCCTGCACGGCGTGATGATCCTCGCCGCCCTGCCGATCTTCACGGGGATCTATGCGAGCCTCGCCGCGCGCCGCCGCCCCGGCCGGGCGTGGATCCTCGGCTGCGTCATCGCGCTGGCCGGCGAGGTGGTGCTGATCGCCGGGCGCGGGAACGGCGGGGGCGACGTGACGTCGCCGGCGACCTGCTCGTTCTCGCCGCTGCGCTCGTCGTCTCGGCGGGGTACGTCGCGGGGGCGCTGCTTCCGCCCCGCGGCATCCCGAGCTCTGCGACGACGTACTGGGGGGTCGTGCTCGGTGCTCTCGTCCTCACGCCGCTCGTGACGGCACTGCTCGCGCGGGACGGGCTGCCCGACGCGGGATGGCGGGCGTGGGCAGCCGTCGCCTTCCTTGCCGCCGTGACGTCGATCGCCGGGTACGTCGGCTGGTACTGGGCCCTCGACCGCGGCGGCATCCACCGGATCGCGACGCTCCAGTTCCTCCAGCCCCTCTCGGGCTTTGCGCTCGCCGTGGTCGTCCTCGGCGACCACGTCACGCCCGCGATCGCGATCGGCGGCGCGGCGATCATCTGCGGGGTCGTCGTCGCGCAGCGCGCGTGAGCCTACGATGCACGACGTGACAACACTTCCCGACCGCGCTCTCGTCGTCGGGCTCGCGCGGTCGGGGCGGGCCGTCGTCCCCGTTCTCCGCCGGCGCCGCGTCGAGGTCGTCGCCTACGACGCCGATCCGACGCCGGACGCGGACCCGCCGGACGCCGACGTCCATCGCGGGCCGTGGCGGGACGAGCTGCTGGACGGGGTCGGCCTGGTCGTCAAGAGCCCCGGGGTGCCGCGGACAGGCTCCGCCGGTCGCCGCTGCCCGCACGCGCGAGATCCCGGTCGTCTCCGAGATCGAGCTCGGCGCGCGCCTGCTGCCGAACCCGCTCGTCGGAGTCACCGGGACGAACGGGAAGACGACGACCACCGCGCTCCTGGGGGCGATGCTCCGAGGCGGAGGGCCTGCCCGTGGAGGTCGCCGGGAACATCGGCAGGCCGCTGACGTCGCTCGTCGACCGAGTCGACGGCGCCGCGTGGATCGTGTGCGAGCTCTCGTCGTTCCAGCTCGAAGACGTCGAGACGCTGCGGCCGCGCGTCGCCGTGCTCACGAACCTCGAGCCCGACCACCTCGATCGTCATGGATCGTTCGAGGCGTATGCAGCGGCGAAGCTCCGTGCGTTCGAGCGCCAGGGGCCGGACGACGTCGGCGGTCGTGCCGCGCGGCTTCGGCCCGGTGCCCGGGCGGGCGCGGAGGATCGAGTTCGGTGTCGACGATCCGCTGCCGGCGGAGCCCCTGATCCCGGGTGCGCACAACCGGGAGAACGCCGCCGCCGCCACCGCGGCGGCACGGGCCGTCGGGGTATCCGACGCCGCGATCGCCGAGGCGCTGCGGACGTTCCCCGGGGTCGAGCACCGGATCGAGCAGGTCGCGACGGTCGACGGCGTCCTCTACGTCAACGACTCGAAGGCGACGAATGCCGCCGCCGCGCTCCGCGCGCTCGCGTCGTTCCCGGGGCGCCGCAAGCACGTGATCCTCGGCGGACGCGGCAAGGCGGAGCCGTACGACACGCTCGCCGCGGCCTTCGAGCCCGGTGACCGGGCCTACCTCATCGGCGAGGCCGCCGACGCTCTCGCCGGCGCCCTGCGGGCCGCGCGCGTGCCCGTCGCGGCGTCGGGAACGCTCGATCAGGCGCTGGCCGCGGCGGCGCGTGCCGCCGAAGCCGGCGACGTCGTCCTGCTGTCCCCGGCGTGCGCGTCCTTCGACCAGTTTGCGAGCTTCGAGCACCGGGGGGAGGAATTCCGCCGTCTCGTGGAGAACCTCCCAGGGTGGGGACCAGACGACGCGCGGACCAGGGCCAGCTCGAGCAGCGGCTGCTGATCCTCGTCACGCTCGGGCTCGTCGCGTTCGGGCTCGTGATGGTCTTCAGCGCCACGTCGGCGTCCGCGGCGCTCGGTCGAGGGAGACCCGATGCGGTTCCTGATCAAGCAGGGGCTCTACGCCGGCGCGGGCCTCGTCCTGCTCGCGGTGTTCACGCGGGTCGACTACCACGCGCTCCGGCCCGTTGCGCCCCTGCTCCTCGCCCTTGCGTTCGTCGGCTGCGTCGCAGTGCTCGCCGTCGCGCCGTCCATCAACGGCGCCCAGCGCTGGTTCGTCCTCGGGCCGATCAGCGTCCAGCCGGCCGAGATCGCGAAGCTCGCGGTTCTCCTGTGGGCGTGTGCGGTCCTCTCGCGACGGCCGACCCCCAAGACGCTCGGGGAGCTGCTCAAGCCGGTGGGGATCGTCGTCGTCCTGTTCGGCGGCCTGATCGTGATCGAGCCCGACCTCGGGACGACGATCGCGCTCTTCCTGATGATCGCCGGCGTCCTCCTCGTCTCCGGTGTCCCGTTCCGGGTCTTCGCGCTCGCGACGACGCTCGCCGTCGGCGCGGGCCTGCTCGCGATCTGGATGGAGCCGTACCGGCGCGAGCGGCTGTTCAGCTTCCTCGACCCGTGGAAGGACGCGCAGGGAGCAGGTTTCCAGAACGTCCAGGCGATCATCGGCATGGGCTCCGGGGGCGTCACCGGCGAGGGCCTCGGGCAGGGCATCCAGAAGGTGAACTTCCTGCCGGAGGCGCACACCGACATGATCTTCGCGGTCGTCGGCGAGGAGCTCGGGTTCGTCGGCTCGTCCCTCGTGATCGCCGCGTTCGCCGTCTTCGCGTGGGCGGGGTTCCGCGTCGCGCTGCAGTGCCGCGACCCGTTCGGCAAGCGGCTCGCTGCCGGGATCACGACGCTGATCTGCGGTCAGGCGGCGGTGAACCTCGCCGCGGTGCTCGGGATCGCTCCCCTGACGGGGATCCCGCTCCCGTTCGTGTCGTACGGGGGCTCGTCGCTGCTGGTCCTGCTCTGCTCGGTCGGGGTGCTCCTTAACATCGCGGTGAATGACCGAGTCGTCGAAGCTCGCGTGCGTGATCGCGGCCGGGGGAACCGCCGGTCACGTCAGACCCGCACTCGCAGTCGGGGAGGCGCTCCGCGCACGCGGAGTGACGGTGACGTTCGCCGGCACGCCCGACCACGTCGAGTCGCGGCTGGTGCCTGAGGCGGGATTTCCGCTCGACACGTTCCCGGTCTCCGGTCTGCCGCGCTCGCCGAGCGCCGCGCAGCTGCGGGCGGCATGGCGCGCGTCCGCGGCCCCCGCGCACTGCCTGCGGATCCTCGCGCGGCGCCGTCCCGACGTCGTCCTCGGCGCCGGGGGCTACGTCGCCGGGCCGATGGTGCTCGCCGCGCGGCTCAGACGGATCCCCGCGGCACTGACCGAGGCGGACGCGCACCTCGGGCTCGCGAACCGGCTCGCCGCGCCGTTCGCGAAGCGGCTGTTCCTCGCCTACGAGATCCCCGGCCGGAACGGCGAGAAGGTGCGGGTCGTCGGGCGTCCGATCCCGCTCGCCCATCGCGGAGCGAGCCGGGAGGAGGGCAGGCGCCGGTTCGACCTTCCCCCGGACGGGCCGGTGGTCGCGGTCTTCGGCGCGCTGCGCGGGCGCCCGGTCGCTGAACGAGATGGCGGTCGCGGCATGGGGCGCGGGCGGCCCCGGCGTCCTCCACCTCTGCGGCGAGCGCGACCACGAGTCGCTGCGGCCGCGCGTCGAGCGGCCGGACTACGTCCTGCTCGCGCAGACCGACGCACTTCGGCGAGGCGCTCGCCGCGGCCGATCTCGCCGTGTCGCGTGCCGGCGGCACGGTCTGGGAGCTCGCCGCGGCCGGGACGCCGGCGATCCTCGTTCCGTACCCGTATGCGACCGCCGACCACCAGACGCTCAACGCCCGGCACTTCGAGCGGGGAGGCGGCGCCGTCGTCGTCGCCGACGGCGAGGTCGACCGCGTCCCCGTGCTCGTCGACGAGCTGCTCTCCGACCCCGGGCGCCTCGCGGAGATGCGCGAGGCGATGCTCGCGCTCGCCCGCCCCGACGCAGCGGACGAGATCGCCGACGAGCTGGTCGCCCTCGCGCGCGGTGGGCGCTGAGCCTGTGGTGAATCGACCCAAGCCCCTCGACGGACGCCGGCTGTACTTCGTCGGGATCGGTGGGTCCGGGCTCTCGGCCTACGCGAACGTCGCGCGCGCGTGGGGGGCCGAGGTGCGCGGCTGGGACGTGCACGAGACGATCTTCACCGAGACGCTCGACGGCATCGACGTCGACCTCGGCGGCGAGCCGCGGCCGCCGGACGGGTTCGAGGCGATCGTCTCGACGGCGCACCTCGGCCGCATCGCGGGGACGCCCCGGGCGACGTTCCTCGCCGAGCTCGTCGCCTCGAGCCCGTCGATCGTGGTCACCGGCGCGCACGGAAAGACGACGACGACGGCGATGATCGCGTATGCGCTTCGCGAGACGGGCAACGACCCGGCGTGGATCGTCGGCGGCGTCGTGCCCCAGCTCGGCGGGAATGCGGGCGTCGGGTCGGGCTGGCTCGTCGTCGAGGGCGACGAGTCCGACCGCTCCGCGTTCGCGCTGCGGCCACGGCTTGCGGTGGTGACGAACGTCGAGCTCGACCACCATGCGGCGTACGGGTCGACGGCGGAGCTCCAGGAGGCGATCGACGGGTGGCTCGCGCGACGTGCCGGAGGTGGTGCGCGGGTGGGAGCTCGACCCGGTCGACTTCGCGCTCGCCGTGCCCGGAGAGCACAACCGGCGGAACGCGGCTGCGGCACTCGAGGCGCTCGTCCGCGTCGGCGTCGGCCGCCCGGAGGCGGAAGCCGCCCTCGCGCGCTTCGCCGGAACCGACCGGCGGTTCCAGCTCGTCGGCGAGCGCGGCGGCGTCACGGTGATCGACGACTACGGGCACAACCCGACCGAGCTCCGCGCCGCGCTCGAGACCGCGCGGGCGCAGACGAGCGGCCGTCTCGTGGCGCTCTACGTCCCGCACGTCGTCGAGCGGACGCGCCATCTGCACCGGGAGCTCGGGGAGGCACTGGGGCTCGCGGACGTCGCGATCGTGACCGACTTCGTCGGAAGGCGGGATGCGCCGAGAGAGGGCGTGACCGGACGGCTCGTCCTCGACGCCGTTCCGGGCCCGACCCGGCGCGTCTGGGCGCCGACGCTGGAGGACGCGACGTTCCTCGCGCTGCGGCTCGTCCGGCCCGGTGACCTGGTCGTGACGCTCGGGGTGGGAGAGCCGTGGCGCGCGGCGCGCGCCATCGTCGAGGGCCTCGCCGACGCCGCCCGGGAGGCGTGACGTCGCGATGGAGATCACAGCCGCGTACCCGCTGTCCAGGGTGACGACGATCGGGACCGGCGGGCCGGCGAGCGCGTTCGCGCGCCCGGGGTCGCTCGCCGACCTGGAGGAGGCGCTCCGGTGGGCGGCCGAGAGGGATCTGCCCGTGGTCGCGGTGGGGCTCGGGTCGAACCTGCTCGCCGCCGACGACGGAGTGGGCGCCCTGGTCGTTGAGGCTGGAGGGCGACCTTGCCGCGGTCGATCTCGACGGCGAGCTCCTGCGCGCGGGCGGCGGGGCGACCAACGCGGTCTGCCTCCACCGGGCCCGGGCGGCGGGGCTCGGCGGCCTCGAGTTCGCGTGCGCGATCCCCGGCACGGCGGGCGGCGGCGTGCGCATGAACGCGGGTGCATACGGATCGGACTGGTCGGCGATCCTCGAGCGCGCGCTCGTCGTCTCCGCGGACGAGAGCCGCTGGATGACGCCCGACGAGCTCGGCCTCTCGTACCGGCACTCCGAGCTCCGGCCGGGGGAGGTGGTCGCGCGCGTGGAGTACCGCCTCGCCCCGCGCCCGGTCGAGGAGATCAAGGCGCAGGTCGCAGACCTCGTCGCGCGGCGCAAGGCGACCCAGCCCACGAACAAGCGCACCTTCGGATCGGTCTTCAAGAACCCGCCGGGCGGGCTCGGCGCCGGCCGCATGCTCGAGTCGTGCGGGTTGAAGGGGCACCGGGTCGGCGGAGCCGTGATCTCGCCGCGGCATGCGAACTTCATCGAGAACGTCGACGGCGCGACGAGCGCCGACTGCCTTGCGCTGATGGCCGAGGCCCGCCGGCGCGCGCGCGAGACGTACGGCGTCGAGCTCGAGCACGAGGTCGTGCTCTTGGGCCTCACGGCGCCGACCCTCTGAAGCGCGGCCCAGGAAAGCGCGATCTCACGCAGAACAGAGGACGGTGGCCGGTAGGGGACGAGCAGGGCGCACGGTGCGGCCTCGCGCGCGCTCGGAGAGCGTCGTCGTCCCGTTCCCGCGTGCGGGTGCCGGTGATCGCCTCGAGCTGGCCCCGTTCATCCCCTCCGGCCGCTCGCTGCTCGTCGGCTTCGCCGTGCTCGGCTCTGTGCTGCTCGCACTCGTGCTCGCGCGCGAGACCGCGCTCTTCGCCGTTCGCTCGATCGAGGTGTCCGGCGCCTCACCCGGCGTCGCGCGCCAGGTCGAGCACGCGCTCGACGACCGCACGGGCACGAGCCTCTTCGGGCTCGACCTCGGTTCGGCACGTGTCGACGTCGCCACACTGCCCACGGTCGCGTCCGTCAGCTTCGACCGCGCGTATCCCCACACCCTGCGGGTCGTCGTCGTCCCGGAGCGGCCCGTCGCCGTCGTGCGCCAGGGCGCCGCGTCCTTCGTCGTCTCGCGGCGCGGGCGGGTCATGGCACAGGTCGACCGAACGGTGCATCCCGACCTGGCACGCATCTGGGTGGCGAAGGACGTCGAGCTCGATCCCGGCGCGTTCGTGGAGGGCGGGCTGCGCACCGCGGTCCGCGCCGTCGCGCCGCTCGCGGGTGTCCATTTCCCGAGCCGCGTCGTCTCGGTGACCACCACCGACGGACTCACCCTGCGGCTCCGCTCCGGGCTGGAGCTCAGGCTGGGCGACACCCGCGACGTCGACCTGAAGCTGGCGGTCGCCGACCGCGTCCTGCGCGTCCTCCCGCCCGGGTCGGGGTACCTGGACGTGAGCGTCCCCGACCGTCCCGTCGCGGGCGCCAAGACCCTCGACTCTCCAGTAGAGGTCGAGAGTTCGACCTCCAGCGGGGCTTGAGGGTTCCGTTGACAATGTCGACAAGGAGTCCGTACCCTGGCTTCGAATCAGGGTTCCAGGCCCCAACCGCAGCTCGATGAGAGCTTGACCCTCAGGCAGGTCGAGATGAGCACCCAGAACGGCAACTACCTCGCAGTGATCAAGGTCGTCGGCGTCGGCGGCGGCGGGACGAACGCGGTCAACCGCATGGTCGAGTCCGGCCTCACGGGCGTCGAGTTCATCGCCGTCAACACGGACGCACAGGCGCTGCTCGACACGGACGCCGACGTGAAGATCCACATCGGCTCGAAGGCGACGCGCGGCCTCGGCGCCGGCGCGAACCCCGAGGTGGGGCTTGCCGCCGCTCAGGAGAGCCGCGACGAGCTGAAGGAGGCGCTCAAGGGCGCGGACATGATCTTCGTCACCGCCGGGGAGGGCGGCGGCACCGGCACGGGTGCCGCGCCGATCGTCGCCGAGCTGGGCCGCGAGCTCGAGGCGCTCACCGTCGGCGTCGTCACGAAGCCGTTCGCGTTCGAGGGCAGGCGTCGCGCCGACCAGGCGGACGTCGGGCATCCAGAACCTACGCGACCGGGTCGACACGCTGATCGTGATCGAGAACGACCGCCTGCTGCAGGTCGTCGAGAAGACGACGCCGATCCTCGAGTCGTTCCGCATGGCCGACGACATCCTCCGGCAGGGCGTGCAGGGCATCACCGACCTGATCACCGTTCCCGGCCTGGTCAACCTCGACTTCGCAGACGTCCGCACGATCATGCGCGACGCCGGCTCCGCGCTGATGGGCATCGGCATGGCGCGCGGCGAAGGTCGTGCCACGGCCGCCGCGAACGCCGCGGTCTCGTCGCCGCTGCTCGAGACGACCCTCGACGGGGCGACGGGCGTGCTGCTCAACATCACCGGCCCGTCCGACATCGGCCTCTTCGAGGTGAACGAGGCGGCGGAGGTGGTCACCGGCCATGCCGACCCGAACGCGAACGTGATCTTCGGCGCGGTGATCGACGAGACCCTCGGCGAGGACGTGCGCGTCACCGTGATCGCCACCGGGTTCGGCGGCGGCCGGCCCCGCCGCAAGCGGGTCGAGCCCGCGGCGGCCGCGGCCGCGGCGAGCTCGTCGGAGTCGGCCATCCCGAGCTTCGACCCGCGGCCGCGCGGGGACGAGACCGAGATCGACGTCCCGAGCTTCCTGCGCGACTGACCGGCCCGCCGGCGGACGTCTCCAGCAGGCGATCTCCCAGGATCGTGCCGTCGCCGGGATCGCCCGGCCTCGACCGGCTATTGTCGCGCCCGTGAGCGCCAGCCCTGCGCCGAACGCCGCTCTACGAACGCCACGTCGGCGCCGGGGCGCGCATGGTGCCGTTCGCCGGCTGGGAGATGCCGGTCCAGTACGCGGGTGTCATCCCCGAGCATCTGGCCGTCCGCGCGGACAGCGGCGCGTTCGACGTCTCGCACATGGGACAGCTGCACGTCGAGGGGCCGGCGAGCGCCGAGTTTCTCCAGGCGCTGCTCTCGAACGACCTCGATCGCCTGTCCGACGGCGAGGCCCAGTACACGCTGCTGACGAACGAGCAGCGGCGGGATCGTCGACGACCTGATCGTCTACCGGATGAGCCACGGCCACTATCTCCTCGTAGTCAACGCAGGCAACAGAGAGGCCGCGTACGGGTGGCTGAAGGAGCGCGAGGCGCGCGGGACCGAGGTGCGCGACGCGTCCGACGAGTACGCGCTGGTCGCCGTCCAGGGGCCGCGATCGCTGGAGCGGCTCGGCCTCGGCGAGCGCCCGCGTTCACCCACGCGATGGGCGAGGTCGACGGCGTCGAGGCGATGGTGTGCCGCACCGGCTACACCGGCGAGAAGGGCGTCGAGCTCCTCTGCGCCGACGACGACGCCGCGGCGCTCTGGGACGCCGTGCTCGCGCGCGGGGTGGTGCCGTGCGGTCTCGGCGCGCGGGACACGCTGCGGCTCGAGGTCTGCTACCCGCTCCACGGGAACGACATCACGCCGGAGACGGACGCGATCTCGGCGGGCCTCGGCTGGACGTGCGCGTTGGGCACGGACTTCACCGGCGCCGATGTCCTTCGCCGCATCAAGGAGGAAGGGCCCGCGCGCAGGCTCGTCGCGTTCGTGATGGAGGAGAAGGCGATCCCGCGCCCCGGCATGGCGATCGAGGGCGGAGGCGAGGTGACCTCGGGCACGCAGTCGCCGTCGCTCGACGTCGGCATCGGGATGGGCTACGTCGCGGCCGCGCAGGCGGCGCCGGACACCGAGCTCGTGATCGACGTCCGTGGCAAGGCCCGGCGCGCCCGGGTGGTGAAGAAGCCGATCTACCGGAAGGAGCAGTGAGCCAGTGGCAGCAAGCGAGAGCTATCCCGACGACCTCCGGTATCACCCGGAGCACGACTGGGCGAGGGTGGAGGGGGAGGAGGCCGTGCTCGGCATCACCTGGTACGCGCAGGACTCGCTCGGTGAGCTCGTCCTCTTCGACGCCCCCGAGGTCGGTGCCACCGTGACGAAGGACGAGTCGTATGCCGAGGTCGAGTCGGTGAAGGCGGTGTCCGATGTCGTCGCGCCGCTCTCGGGCGAGGTGCTCGAGGTGAACCAGAAAGCGGTCGACGAGCCCGAGACCGTCAACGAGGATCCCTACGGCGAGGGCTGGCTCGTCCGGATCAGGGTCTCCGAGCCCGGCGAGGCCGACCAGCTGATGGACGCCGGGGCGTACCGGGCGCACATCGCCGAGCTGTGAGCAGGGACGGACCGAGTGCAGCACGCGAGACCAGATGCTATCGGCGCCGGTGCGCGGCGCGAAGGCGGGCGCCTTCAGGGGCCCGCCCCCGCGGCGGACGACACACGTGGTGGATCGAGCGGCACGATTCCGCTTCTGCGGCATCGTGCTTCGCGGAGCAGAGCATGAGCACCGCCGGCTATCTGTCGCTCACGGACGCCGACCGCGAGGCGATGCTCGAGGCGATCGGCGTCGCCTCGATCGACGAGCTCTTCGAGCAGATCCCCGAGGCGGTGCGCTTCGAGCCGGGCCCTCGACGTCCCCGGAGGCGTTGTCCGAGGCAGCGCTCGTCCGGCACCTGGAGGAGCTCGCCGCGCGCAACGCGGACACCTCGCGCGAGCTGAGCTTCCTCGGGATGGGGATCTACGACCACTACGTGCCCGCGATCGCCGACACGTTCCTCTCCCGCGGCGAGTTCCTCACCGCGTACACGCCGTACCAGCCCGAGATGAGCCAGGGCGTCCTGCAGGCGATCTTCGAGTACCAGACCGCGATCTGCGAGCTGACGGGGATGGACGTCTCGAACGCGTCGGGCTACGACGGCACGACCGTCGCCGCCGACGCGTGCTTCATCGCGCGCCGCCACACGGGCCGCTCGAAGATCGTGCTCGCGGAGACGCTCAACCCGCAGGTGCGCCAGGTCGCCAAGACGTACGCGCCCGGGTTCGGCATGGAGGTCGTCGAGGTGCCGCACGACGGCGGAACGACCGACCCGGCTGCGCTCGCCGCGGCGTCGCAGGACGCGGCCGTCGTGATCTTCCAGCAGCCCAACGCCTTCGGCTGCCTCGAGCCCGCGCCGGAGCTCGCGGCGGCGGCGGCGGCGGCCGGCGCGCTCCCCGTCGCCCACGTCGACCTCGCCTCGCTCGGCCTGCTCGAGGCGCCCGGGGAACTACGGCTGCGCCATGGCGATCGGCGAGGGCCAGTCGATCGGCAACTACCAGTCGCTACGGCGGGCCCGCACTACGGGTTCCTCGCGGCGCGCAACGAGTTCATCCGCCGGATGCCGGGCCGGATCGTCGGTGAGACGACCGACCTCGAGGGCCGGCGCGGGTTCGTCCTCACGCTGCAGACCCGCGAGCAGCACATCCGCCGCGAGAAGGCGACGTCGAACATGACGACGAACCAGACGCTCCTCGCCCTTGCCGGCCTGATCACGCTCTGCTGGCTCGGCCCCGAGGGCCTGCGGGAGCTCGGAGAGACCTGTGCACGGCGCTCGCCGGGTACGCCAAGGAGCGGATCGCCCTGCCCGCTCGCGTTCGACCGACCGACGTTCAAGGAGGTCGCGTTCCGCACGCCGATCCCGGCGCGCGAGGTGGTTGCCCGCGCCCGCGAGCTCGGCGTCCACCCCGGATACCCGCTCGGACGCGACTATCCGGGCCTCGACGACGTCCTGCTCGTCGCGCTCACCGAGAAGCGCACGCCGGCGGACGTCGACCGCCTCGCCCAGGTGCTCGCCGAGGTGTGCGCGTGAGCGCGCGCGACCCCGGCCTCATCTACGAGAAGTCGCAGCCCGGCCGCCGGGCGGGCCGCGTCCCGTCGTACGGCCTGCCCGTTCCGGACGTCCCGGCGGAGCTCCGGCGGGAGACGCCGCCGCGACTCCCGGAGGTGCCGGAGAACGAGATCGTGCGGCACTTCACTGCGCTCGCCGACCGGAACTTCGGCATCGACACCGGCTTCTACCCGCTGGGCTCCTGCACGATGAAGTACAACCCGCGGGTCAACGAGCGGGTCGTCGGCCTCCCAGGCTTCCGCGACCTGCACCCGCTGCAGGAGGACGACGGCGCCCAGGGCGCGCTCGAGCTGATGTGGGTGCTCCAGGCAGATTCTCGCGGAGGTTGCGGGGCTCCCCGGCGTGACGCTGCAGCCCGCCGCGGGCTCGCAGGGCGAGCTCACCGGTCTCATGCTGATGCGTGCCGCGTTCGCCGACCGGGGCGAGCCCGGACGGAACGTCATCATCACCGCCGACACCGCGCACGGTACGAACCCGGCGAGCGTGACGATGGCCGGCTTCGAGCTCGAGAAGGTCGCGACGACCGACCGCGGCAACCTCGACCTCGACGACCTCCGCGCCAAGGTCGACGACCGGACGGCCGGCCTGATGCTGACGAACCCCTCGACGCTCGGGCTGTTCGACGAGGGCATCGAGCAGGTCGCCGAGATCTTCCACTCGCGCGGTGCGCTCCTCTACTACGACGGCGCGAACCTGAACGCGGTGGTCGGGCGCTCGCGACCCGGCGACATGGGGTTCGACATCGTCCACTACAACCTCCACAAGACGTTCTCGCAGCCGCACGGCGGCGGTGGCCCCGGTGGTGGGCCCGTCGCGGTGCGAGCGGAGATCGAGCCGTTCCTTCCCGCGCCGCTCGTCGTCCGCGACGGCGACGCCTTCCGGCTCGACCACGACCGGCCGAAGTCGATCGGTCGCGTGCGCGGGTTCGCCGGGCCGTTCGGCGTGTTCGTCCGCTCGTACGCGTTCATGCGCGCGTACGGCCCGGCCCTCAAGGACATGTCCGAGGTGGCCGTGCTGAACGCGAACTACCTGCTCGCGCGGCTCAAGGACGTGTACGACCTCCCGTACGACCGGCTCTGCATGCACGAGTTCGTGCTCTCCGCGCGGAGCCTCAAGCGCGAGCACGGCATCACGGCGCTCGACGTCGCCAAGCGCCTCATGGACCACGGCATCCACCCGCCCACGATCTACTTCCCGCTCGTCGTGCCCGAGGCGCTCATGATCGAGCCGACCGAGACCGAGACGAAGGAGCGGCTCGACGAGTTCGTCGACGCGATGCGGTCGATCGCCGCGGAGGCGGCATCGGAGCCCGAGATGCTGAAGGGCGCGCCGCACACGAGGCCCGTGCGCCGGCTCGACGAGGTGAAGGCCGCGAAGGAGCCGGTCGTGCGCCACGCCTTCGACACGCCTGCCGCCGTGGCTAGGATCGAGGCCCGATGACGACCACCGCCGTCTCCAACGAGCTGATCGAGCTGGCCCACGACCTCGCGCGCGCGGTCTCGGACCACGACGTCCCGCGGCTCGAGGAGCTCCTCGCCGCCGAGTTCACGCTGCAGGGCGCGGCCGGCCAGCTCGACCGAGAGGAGTTCCTCGAAGCGGCCGCCGGCCCGTACGAGATCGACGAGTTCGCGTACGAGCAGATCGACCCCGAGATCTACGGGAACACCGCCGTCCTGGTCTCGCGCTACAGCCAGGTCGCGACGGCTCGACGGCCGAGACCTGACCCACCGCATGCACGTCACGGACATCTGGACGCGGCGGGACGCACGTTGGCAGATCGTCCGGCGCCACGCGACGGTGGCGGTCTGAGCTTGCAACAGTCTGTTGCAAGCGGCGCTGACCGCACCCGGGAGGAGGTGGAGGCCGGGATGGACGCGATCCGTGCCGCGCCGAGGGACGAGGGCGTCGTGGAGCTGATCGTCCGTCGGCCGGCTGTCGACGAGCGCGAGGTCGTCGACGAGGTTGCGCTCGACCTCGAGGACGGGGTCGTCGGCGACAACTGGTCGTCCCGCGGGCGCTCGGGAGGGCGTCCCGCGAATCGCGACACACAGGTCACGATCATGGGCGCCCGCGCTGTCGCGCTGGCCGCCGGCGCGCGCGAGCGATGGCCGCTCGCGGGCGACCAGCTCTTCGTCGATCTCGACCTCTCGACCGAGAACCTTCCACCGGGAACACGGCTCGCGATCGGCACGGCAGTGCTCGAGGTGACCGCCGAGCCGCACACGGGCTGCAAGAAGTTCGCCCAGCGATTCGGGCTCGAGGCGCTCGAGGCGTTCAACTCGGACGAGGGCCGCGCGCTCAACCTGCGCGGCATCAACACGCGCGTCGCCGAGCCGGGCACCGTGCGCGTCGGCGACACCGTCCGCAAGGCCTAGAGGTCCCAGCCGTCGAACGGCACCGAGGCCGTGCGACGCCCTGGGGGCGCCGCACGGCCAGAGTGCTCAGCCGACCGTTCGCACCTGGACGAGCCGTCGCGTCGAGACCCCCGCGAGGAGGCTGCCGCCCGGCTTGCGGGCGCGGAGGAAGAACTGGACGTTGTAGCCGGTCCGGATCGGGAAGCTCGCCTTCGGGACCATCCGGAGCACCGCCCATCCGTCCATCGCGGTTCGCTGCTCGCCGGCGGGCGACGTCAAGAGCGGGGTCGAGCGGCCGAAGATCATCGCGTCGCGGACGACGAACCCGCGGGTGTCGACCACGTGCACGCGCAGCTCGAGCGTCGTCCGGCGCGTGCGCACCGGGTTCGGCCGGAACGAGACGCCGTTGATGACGAGCCGCACCGGGAGCGACACGCTCGTGACCGGGATCGAGTAGCGGCCGTTGGGGAGCTTGACGGCCCCCGCCGGGAGCGTGGGCTCGCCGCCAGCGATCCGGACGGTCGCGTTCGACGCCACCGTCTGCACGCCCCTCGCGTTCCGCCCGGTCACCCGGACGCGGAGCCGGCTGCCGACGTCGGCCACGGCGAGCGTGTACTTCGTCGTCGTGGCGCCGGGAATCGCGGCGCAGTTGGATCCGTCGGGGCGGCCCCCGTCGACGCCGCACCGCACCCACTGGTACGACAGCGTGAGCGGCTTGGCGCCAGCCCAGGTGCCGCTCGTGGTCGTCAGCGTTGCGCCCTGGACCGTCGTCCCCGAGATCGCCGGCTCACGCATGTCCCGCGGTGGGCCCGAGGCGACCGGGGCGACCGCCGCCGTCGCGTTCGACGCGGCCGTCTGCTGGCCGCCGGCATTCCGGGCGATGACGCGGGAGCGGATCCGCTTGCCGACGTCGCCGGCGGACAGCACATACTTCATCGTCGTCGCACCCGGGATCACGGCGCAGTTGGAGCCGTCGGGGAGGCCCCCGTCGGCGCCGCACCGGACCCACTGGTACGAGTACGTGATCGGCTGTGCGCCCGCCCAGTCGCCGATCGACGTGGTCAGCGTCTGACCCTCGGTCACCGTCCCCGTGAGCAGGGGCTCACGGGTGTTCCTGGGAGGCGTGGGCGCGGCCTGCGCCTGGATCGCCGCCGTCGGCCCCGAGACGACGCTCGCCGACCCGGCGCGGTTCGACGCCGAGACGCGCACGCGCAGTCTCGCGCCGACGTCCGCACGCGTCAGCCGGTAGGTCGCGCGCGTTGCGCCCGGGATCGCCGTACAGCCCGATCCGTCGGGAGTCCCACCGTTCGCGCCGCACCGCCACCAGCGGTAGGCGAACGCGATCGGTGCCGTGCCGGTCCAGCTTCCGCTCGTCGACGCCAGCGTCTGGCCGATGCGGGTCGTTCCCCTGACCGCCGGCGGGCCTGCCGGGCGCGGTGGCTCGGGTACGGCCGGCGCGGCCGCGACGACACCGGTCGCGTTCGACGTGGCCGTCGCGGACCCGGCTGCGTTCGTCGCGGTCACCCGCAGACGGAGACGCGAGCCCAGGTCGATGCGACGCGCGGTGTACGTCGCGCCCGTCGCGCCGCTGATCACGGGACAGTCGGAGGCGTCGGGCGCGCCCGTGCCCTGGCAGCGTCTCCACTGATACGTGAACCGGAGCGGCGCCGTGCCCTGCCAGGTCCCGCGGGATCCCTGGAGCACACTGCCCACCTGCGGGGTACCGCCGATGACCGGCTCCGCCGTCGAGGTGGGGGCAACGACGCCGGGGAGCGTCACGGCGACTGTCGGATCCGACAGCGCGTTCCCCGTGAGCACGGCGTTCTTGCCGGTCACGAGCACGCGCAGGGTGTGGCCGACGTCCTGTCGGCGGACGACGTAGGTCTCCGCCACGCGGGCGAGGTCGCGGCACGGCCCGCCGACGACGGGACAGCGCCGCCAGCGAACGCGCAGGCGGACCGGCTCCGTACCGGCCCAGGTTCCGCTCATCGCGGTGAGGGTCGAGCCCACCGCCGGCGTGCCGGTGATCGTCGGACGAACGGCGACGGTGGGCGCGCCGGTCTTCGCCGGCGCGACTGCGGCGGTCGGCGCCGAGGTTGCGCGGGCGGATCCGCCGTCGCTCGTCGTCGCGGTGACCACGACCTTGAGCGTCTTCGCGAGGTCTCCGTGCCGCACCGCATAGATCGCGTCCGTCGCGTCGGCGATGTCCGTGCAGGTCGCGCCGGCGGAGTCGCAGAGCTGCCACTGGTAGCCGTACACGGCGCGTCGCACGGTGGCGGCCCGCCATCTGCCGGCGTCGGCGCGGAGGAGCTGCCCTTCGATCGCTGTGCCGCGGATCGCCGGTGGGAGGACGTTCTGCGGCGGCGCGACGGCGTTCGTCGCCGCGTAGCCGGTTGCCGCGCCCGACAGGGCGAGCAGCGCCAGCGCGAGGATGGTTCCCGCACCCAGCGACCGCAGTCGCAGCCGGCGTCCGTGGGGAGCGCCCGAGTGCCTGTCCGTCCTGGTCATCGTCGACCTCCGATCCTTCGCTCGTTCCAAGGCTAGGAGCTTGCGTACCCCGGCAGACCCCGTTTCGGGCAGGGCTCACCGAACGTTTACGAAGGTCCGGGCGAACGCTCACGGAGCTCACGGAAACCGGACACGTCCGGTGCCCGTCGGCCGGTGCGAGGCGTGTCAGACCCGGACGCGGCCGCGAGGCGCCGCGGCGAGCTGGCCGCAGGCGGCAGCGATGTCGCGTCCGCGGGTCAGCCGAACCGTCGCCGGAACGCGGGCGCGGTCGAGCTCGCCCTTGAACGCCGCGATGGCGGAACGCGACGAGCCGTCGTACATCCCCGTCGGGTTGTACGGGATGAGGTTCACCTTGAACGCCTCGCGTCCGAGGAGATCGGCGAGGTGCCTCGCCTGCGCAGGAGAGTCGTTGACCCCGGCGAGCATCACGTACTCGACGAACACGCGCCGGTTCGTGCGCTCCCAGTGCGCGCGGCAGAGCGCGACGACGTCGTGCAGGGGATAGCGGTCGTTCACCGGCATGAGCTCGCTCCGGAGCGCCGGGTCGGCGGCGTGGAGCGAGAGCGCGAGGCGGATCGGCTCTTCGACCTCCTCGACGAAGCGCGTGAGACCCGGGAGCCAGCCGACCGTCGAGACCGTCGTCCGCCGATGGGTGATGCCGACGTCCGGGAACCGCCGGGCGGCGTCGAGCACGGCGTCCACGTTCATGAGCGGCTCGCCCATCCCCATGAACACCACATGGTCGACGGGCTCGGAGCGGCGGAAGTGGAGCACCTGGTCGAGGATCTCCCACGGCGTGAGGTTCCGTCCGAAGGCCATCCGGCCGGTTGCGCAGAACGTGCACGTCAAGGGGCAGCCTGACTGCGACGAGACGCACACCGAGCGCCGGCCGTCGCGGTACCGCATCAGCACCGACTCGACGGGGTGGCCGTCGTGCGTCCGGAAGAGCGTCTTCACCGTGCCGTCGCGCGACCGCTGCTCGGTCTCGGTGACGAGGGTCGAGAAGGGCACGTCGTCTGCGAGCGTCTTGCGCAAGGCCTGCGGGACGTTCGTCATGGCGTCGTAGCCCTCGGCACCGCGCGCCGCCCACTCCCACACCTGGCGTGCCCGGTAGGCCGGCTCGCCGGCCTCGGCGACCCGCTGCTCGAGATGTTTCAGATCCACGCGACCAAGGTACCCAGGCATCAGCCGGCAAGCGCCCCGAACGCCCCGAAAACAGAGGAGGTTCGCATGTTCGCGCGTGTGACCACGTACGAGCTAGCCGAGGGCCGTGCGTCCGAGTCGATCGACGCGTTCCAGCCCGCGATCGACCGCGTCCGTGGGCTCGACGGCCTCGTCGATGCGTTCTTCCTCGTGGAGCGCGACGGCCGCCACGCGATCTCGATGACGTTCTGGAGCACGCTCGACGCGATGGAGCGCAGCCGCGTCGCCGTGTCCAACGCGCGCACCGCGGCGGCGAGCGATGCCGCGGCCGAGATCACGAGCACCTACGAGCTCGAGGTCGGCATCCGCGCCGGCGGGGCCGAGGCAGGGGAGGAGCTTCTGCTCGGAGGTCGCCTGCCGGCGTAGCCTCGATAGGGTGCAGCGGTGATCGACCTCCGGTCCGACACCGCCACGCGCCCCACCGACGGGATGCGGGCGGCGATCGCCGAGGCGGCCGTCGGAGACGAGCAGCGCCGGGAGGACCCGACGGTCAACGCCCTGCAGGAGCGTGCCGCGGCGCTCCTGGGCCAGGAGGCGGCCCTCTTCCTCCCGACGGCGACGCTCGCGAACCAGATCGCGCTGAAGCTGCACTCGCGTCCGGGCGACGTGCTCGTCGCAGAGCGCCACGCGCACGTCGTCGTCTACGAGTACGGCGGTGCCGCGGCGCACGCGGGTCTGATGATCGAGGCGATCGAGGGGCGTGCGGGCCGGTTCGGCGTCGCCGACCTCGAGGCGGTCACCGTGCCGAGCACGAAGTCGGCCGATCAGCGCCCGGCCGTGCTCGCCCTCGAGAACACGCACAACTCCTCCGGCGGGCGCTGCTGGCCGCTCGACGAGCTGGTCGAGCTCACCGCCGCCGCCCGCGAGCGCGGGCTGCGCGTCCACCTCGACGGCGCACGGCTGCTCAACGCCTCGGTTGCGACCGACGTCCCGGCGGCAGCGATCGGGCGCCTGTTCGACACCGTTACGCTCTGCCTCTCGAAGGGGCTCGGCTGCCCGCTCGGCGCGCTGCTCGCCGGCTCGGGCGACACCGTCGAGCGCGCTTGGCGGGAGAAGCACCTGTTCGGCGGCGCAATGCGGCAGGCGGGGATCGTGGCCGCCGCCGGCGTCTACGCGCTCGAGCACCATGTCGACCGCCTGGCGGAGGACCACGCCCGCGCGCGACGGCTCGCCGAGGGCTGGCGTGCGGCCGGGCTCCCCGTCGACCTCGAGCAGGTCGAGACGAACTTCGTGCAGCTCGACGTCGGCGCGCTCGGGCTCGGCCGCGACGACGCGCTCGCGCGGCTCCGCGGCGCCGGCGTCGGCCTCTCCTCGACGATCCATCCGACGGTCGCCCGTGCGGTGACGCACCTCGACGTCGACGACGAGGCGATCGACCGCGCGATCGAGCTGGCGCCCCGGGCGCTCGGGGCACGTGTCGCCGCCTGAGAGGCTCGCAGAGCGGCTCGACCGGCTGGTCGCGACCGCGCAGGCCGAGCAGCGCGTCCCGTCGGTGAGCGCGGCGGTGTTCCGCGACGGCGAGGTGCTCTGGCGCGCGGCGCTCGGCCTCGCGGACGTGGGGAGCGGGGAGGAAGCGACCCCGGCACATGCCTACCGGATCGGCTCGATCACGAAGACGTTCACGGCGGTCTGCGTCCTCCAGCTGCGGGACGCGATGGTGCTCGATCTCGACGACCCGCTCCGAACGCACGTGCCCGAGGTGCCTCGCCGGGCCGACGGTCCGCGATGCGCTGTCGCACCTGAGCGGCTTCCAGCGGGAGCCGCCGGGGGAGATCTGGGAGACGATGAGGCCGCCGTCGCGTGAGGAGCTCGCTCGGCGGGCTCGAGGATGCGGAGCGGGTGCTGCGCCCCGGCGAGGCGTGGCACTACTCGAACCTCGCCTTCGGGTTGCTCGGTGAGATCGTCGCGCGGCGGAGCGAGGGAGAGGAGTACGGCGCTGCGCTCCGTGCGCGCGTGCTCGAGCCGCTCGGGCTCGCGCGCACGGGATTCGACCGCAGGCGCCGAGTGCGACCGGGTACTACGTCGACCCGTACTCGGACCGTGTCACGATCGAGCCCGACCCGGCCGTGGACGGGCCGGTGGCCGCGATGGGCTGGCTCTGGTCGACGGTCGACGACCTCGCACGTTGGGCGGACTTCCTCGCGGTCGGGCAGGACGGGGTCCTCTCCGTCGAGACGCTCGACGAAATGGCGCGTGTGCGGACGATGGTCGACCACGCGTCCTGGTCGCTCGGCTGGGGCCTCGGGCTGGAGCTCTACCGTCGCGGCGACAGGGTCTACGTCGGCCACGGCGGGGCGATGCCGGGATTCCTCGCCGCCGTCTGCGTCCACCGTCCCGAGCGCACCGGCGCGGTCGTCCTCTGCAACACGGGCGCCGGCGCACGCCCGGAGACGCTCGCGCTCGATCTCGCCGAGGCTGCGCTCGACGAGCTGCCGCGTGCGGCCGAGCGGTGGCGGCCCGACGACGGCGCGCCCGACGTCGTCTCGCCGCTCCTGGGGCGCTGGTGGTCGGAAGGCTCCGAGCTCGTCCTCTCCTGGAAGGGCGGACGTCTGCGGCTCGAGCTCGTCGACGGCCCGCCCGGGCGCAGCGTGTCATGGCTGCGGCAGGAGGGCGACGACCGGTGGCGCATCGTCGAAGGCCGTGAGCTCGGCGAGGTTCTCCGCGCCGTGCGCGACGAGAACGGCGTCCCGGTGAAGCTCTACGTCGCGACGTACCCGCTGACGAGGGCGCCGGTCGCGTTCGCAGACGCTGCCTCCGGCTGATCGCTCCGGTCCCCGGCAAGGTAGAACGCGGCAACGACGACCGCGTACGCCACGAGGAGCACGGCCCCGCGCCCCTTCGACGCGTGCCCGTTCCAGAGGGCGATCGTCGTCACGACGAGACCGCCCCCGAGCGCGAGGATCTCGACCTCGCGGAAGCCGAGCGCGAGCGGATCGATCAGCCACGAGAGCAGCGCGACGGCGGGAATCAGGAACACCGCGACTTGGGCCGCGGACGCGAGCGCGATCTCGGCGGCGAGCTTGACCTTCCCGCGGCGCGCCACCACCACCGCGCCGCCGTGCTCGGCAGCGTTACCCACGATCGCCACGATCACCGCCGCGACGAAGAAGTCGGTCAGCCCGACCTTCTGGGCGAACTGCTCGAGCGAGCCGACGAGGATCTCCGCGACGAGCGCGGTGACGACCGTCGCTCCGCCGAGCACGAGGAGCGCCGTGCGGAGCGTCCAGGCGGAGATCTCCGTATCACTCGAGACGTGCAGCCCGCGGTGACGGCGGAGGGAGTAGACGGTCACGGCGCCGTAGACGGCGAGCAGCGCGATCGAGATCGGCACGGACAGCTCGGCGATCGCGTGGCGGTCGGGGTCGCCGTGCCACGAGGGAATCGACGGCACGAGGAACAGGAGGATGGCGATCGCGATCGCGCCGAACGAGAGGAAGCTCGACGTCCGGTCGAGCTCGTCGCGCGGGCCCATCAGCAGCGAGAAGCCGAGGACGAGGAGGAGGTTGCCCACGACGGACCCCGTGAGCGAGCCGCGGACGACCTCGGTCAGCCCGTCGTGGACGGCGATGAGCGCGATGATCAGCTCGGGCGCGTTCCCGAAGGTCGCGTTGAGGAAGCCGCCGATACCCGGCCCGGTGCGCTCCGCGGCGTGCTCGGTGGCCTCGCCGATCAACCATGCGAGCGGAATGAGCGACACCGCCGCGAGCACGAACTCGGCCGTCGCGCCGAGGCCGGTCGCGTAGTGGAGGACGATGGTGAGTGGCCCGAGCAGCAGACCGATGAAGAGGACGCGGCGGACCACGAGCGCGAACCCTAGAGGCTCGATCCGGCTCGGGGGTGCGTGTCGAGGACGGGTACGTGCCGGGCAGCGTGGTCACGGCACTGCCCACCGGTTCCCGGACGTGTCGGTGCGCAGCGAGGTGACCGCGACGCGCTGCGCGCGGGCGCCCGACCGTGCGTCGCCGCGCCCCGCATCGAGCCTCGAGCTCGTTTCGCCGGGGCCGGTCGAGCCGACCGAAGCGCCCGTGCCTACCCGTTTCGGCCTCCCGCGTCAAGTCTTGCGCCGGGTCGCCCACCGCTGACACCATCCGGTCATGGGTGAGCTCGCTCCCGTCACCGAGGCCCCGGCAGAGATACCTCTTCGTCCCCAGGACGAGATCGAGTGCCGCCGGTGCGACGTGCACTGCGACCGCGTGGTGTACCCGGGAGCGTGCATCGCTCGCGGGTGTCCCTTCGTCTACGCGTACGAGGCGTGGGGGCACACCTTCATGGGCTGCATGCAGAAGGTCTTCGACGTCGAGATCGACGTCGATGCGCTCGTCGAGCTCGAGGGCAGGCGCGACGGCTTCGGGCCGGTGAAGGCACGACGCACGCCGCTGCCCATGTGCCACTCGGCGATCTCCCCGTGCTACGAGCACCGTGTCGACGAGCTCGGCTGCCGCAACCCGGAGTTCTACGAGCTCCCGGTCGAGCGGTCGGGGTTCCGCGTCTTCGCGCAGCTCGCCGACTGAGCGCGCGTCAGGCGCGCAACGCCGCCCGGCCCCTCTCGTGCAGCTCCGCGAGCAGTGCGAGCTCGCCGACGTACGTGCCGTCGGCGCCGGTCGTCTCGAGGATCGCCGGGAGGGCCTGGAATGCCGGGTGCGCGAGGAACGTGGCCATGCCGTCGCCGATCGTGCCTTGCCCGAGCGCGGCGTGGCGATCGCGGTTGGTGGCGAGGCCGACCTCCGCGTCGTTGACGTGGAGGCAGCGGAGGCGGTCGAGCCCGATGCGCTCGTCGAGCTCGCCGAGCGCTGTGGCCAGCACCGCCGGGTCGGTGACGTCGACGCCGGACACCCACCAGTGACAGGAGTCGATGCAGATGCCGAGGCGCGGATGCCGGTCGAGGCGGTCGACGATCGCGCCGAGCTCCTCGACCGAGCGCCCGATCGTCCCGCCCGCCCCGGCGGAGTTCTCGAGGAGGAGCCACAACCGGTCGTCGGTCAGCTCGAGCAGCTCGCGGAGCGCGGGCACGACGAGCGCGAGCCCCGCCTCGAGGCCGGCGCCGAGGTGGGAGCCGACGTGGAAGACGACACCCTCGGCGCCGATCGCCGCGGCGGTGTCGAGCGACGCCCGCATCGCCGCCACCGACTTGGCGTGGATCTCGCGGTCGGGGCTCGCCAGGTTGACGAGGTAGAGGGCATGGCAGACGACGTACTCGATCCCCGCCTCGTCCCGACGCGCGCGGAACCGCGCGACCTGCTCCGGCGTGTGGTCGGTGGGCTTCCACATGCGGGGGCTCTGCGTGAAGACCTGGATCGCCGTGCAGCCGAGCTCCTCGGCGCGGTCGATCGCGGTCGAGATGCCGCCGGCCGAGGAGACGTGCGCGCCGTAGAGCACGAGCCAACGCTACCCCGTGAGACCCGGCAGACCCGTCGAGCGATTGGCACATACCCGGCGTAGGTTCCCCTCGACGGACACCGGGGCAGGGAGGACACGCGACTAGGCTCCGACCCGTGGCGATGCCCCTCCGCGAGCGACTCGGTGCGCTGCAGGAGCGCGATTTCAGGCTGCTCTTCCTGGGTACGACGGTCACGACGATCGGGGACCGGCTTGCGGGCATCGCGCTCGCGTTCGCCGTGCTCGACGTCGCGTCCGCGACGGCTCTCGGCATCGTCTTCGCCGTCCGCCAGGGAGTCCAGGCGCTTGTCGCGGTGGGCGGCGGCGTGCTCTCGGACCGGCTGCCGCGCAACCTCGTGCTCGCCGGCGCGTCGCTCGTCCAGGGGAGCGCACAGGCCGCGACGGCGGCCTGCGTCCTCGGCGGCGCCGGGGGCGTCGCGGCGATCGTGGCGCTCCAGGCGCTCTACGGCGTCGGGCTCGGCCTGGTGATCCCCGCGGAGGTCGGGCTCGTCCCGCAGACAGTGAGCCCGGAGCGTCTGCAGCAGGCGAACGCGCTGCAGGGGCTGACACGGAACGTAGTCGGCGTGCTCGGACCCGCGGTCGGCGGCATCGTGGTCGTTGCCGCCAGCCCCGGGGTCGCGCTTGCGCTCGACGCGGTCAGCTTCCTCGTCTGCGCCGACCTGCTGCGCCGCATCCGGGTCGTCCCGCGGGAGGCGGAGTCGACGCCCGGCTTTTTCGCCGAACTGCGCGAGGGATGGCAGGAGTTCACCTCGCGCACCTGGCTGTGGGCCTCCGTCGTCCTCTTCGGGATCGGGAACGTCGCGTTCGCGGGCTGGAACGTCCTTGGGCCGCTGATTGCGGAGGAGAATCTCGGCGGAGCCGGCGCCTGGGCGGCGATCCTCACGGCGGCCGGCCTCGGCGCGATCCTGGGGAGCATCGTCGCGATCCGCATCCGGCCCGGACGGCCGCTCGTCGCCTGTGTGTTGTTCGCGACCTTGCTCTCCTTGCAGACGCTGACGCTCGCGCTCGGCGCGCCCACGTGGGTGATCGCGGCCGCGGGGTTCGCCGCGGGAACCGGGATCTCCGTGCACCTGACCCTCTGGTACACGGTCCTGCAGCAGCAGGTTCCCGAGCGGGCGCGGTCCCGAGTGGCCTCGTACGACACCCTCGGGTCGTTCGTGCTGTTTCCCATCGGACTCGCGATCGTAGGCCCGATGGCCGATGCGATCGGGATCACCGAGACGCTGTGGATCGCCGTGGTCGTCATGTGGGCCTCGTGGGCGGCAATCCTGGCGCTGCCGTCCGTGTGGGCGATACGCGCCGATCGCGTGGTGCCGGCTGCCTCCACGGTCTGACTACCATCCCGCCTCGATGAGCATCCGCGTTCGTATGGCTCCGTCTCCGACCGGGTTCCTCCACATCGGCGGTGTGCACACCTTCCTCTTCAACTGGCTCTTCGCGCGGGGCCGCGCGGGCGTCTGCCTGCTCCGGATCGAGAACACCGACACGAGCCGCGAGGTACAGGAGGCGACGGAGCAGATCCAGCGCTCGCTGACCTGGCTCGGCATCGACTGGGACGGGCCGGTGACGTTCCAGCTCGACGCGATGGACCGCTGCCGCGAGCTTGCCGCAGGGCTCGTCGAGGATGGGAAGGCCTATGAGGACGAAGGCGCGATCCGGTTCCGGATGCCCGATGACGGCGTCACCGGTTGGCAGGACGCCGTCCGCGGACACATCGAGTTCCCGAACGAGCAGCTCGAAGACGTCGTCATCGTCCGCTCCGACGGCCGCCCGACCTACAACTTCGCCTCACCCGTGGAGGACATGGACGACGCGATCACGCACGTGATCCGCGGGGACGACCACATCTCGAACACGCCGAAGCAGATCCAGATCCTGCGGGCGCTGGGTCACGAGCCGCCGGTGTACGCGCACATCGCGAACATCCTCGGCACCGACGGCAAGAAGCTCTCCAAGCGCCACGGCGCGGTCTCCGTGGACGAGTTCCGAACCGCGGGGTACCTCCCGGAGGCGCTCGTGAACTTCCTCGCCCTGATCGGCTGGGCGCCCGACGGCGAGACCACGATCATGTCCCGCGACGAGATCGTCGAGCGCTTCACGCTCGAGGCAGTCAGCGCGAGCCCCGGCACGTTCGACCATGCGAAGCTCGACTGGATGAACGGCGTCTACCTCCGCGCCCTGACGACCGAGGAGTACGCGGATCGGCTCGTCGAGTTCATGCACGAGTGCGACAGCGACTGGCCCGACGACGGGATCCGGGCCGCGGCGCCGCTCGTGCAGGAGAAGATCGGGCGCCTCGACGAGTTCCCCGCCTTCGCCGGCTTCCTCTTCGAGGACGTCGCCCCGCCCGCGGCCGACCTCGACCCGCGCATCCTCCGGGCGGCGGACGAGGCCCTCGCGGAGACGCGGCCGTGGACGGCGACCGCGATCGAGGCGACGCTCAAGGCGCTCTGCGAGGATCTCGGCGAGAAGCCGCGGACCGTCTATGCGCCGATCCGCGTCGCGATCACGGGCTCGCGCGTCTCTCCGGGGCTCTACGAGTCGCTGGAGCTGCTCGGGCGCGAGACGTCGCTCGCCCGTCTGCGCCGCGGCGCCGAGGTGGCGGCGTGAGCCTCGACCCGCAGGCGTTCCAGCGTCGCCTCGACACGTATCTCCAGGAGCGCTCGGAGGAGGCGCGCGCCGTCCGCGTGGGGGAGAAGGAGACGTCGGAGCAGGCCGCGATCGTTGCGCGCCACGCCGACCTCTTCACCCGTGAGCAGCTCGAGGCGCTCGCCGCTGCCGAGGCCGACGCGACGGACGACGGTCGGGAGGAGATCGCGCGCCTTCGCATCACGTGCCAGGAAGGGGTCGTCGATCGCGAGCTCGCCGAGCGCGAGGACGCGCTCGAGAACGCCCTCCTCGCCGCCCGCGTGCCGTGGAAGGGCGAGGACCTCCCGCTTCGCTCGGCGCAGGCGCGGCTCGCGATCGAGCCCGGCTACGCCGACCGCAGCGCCCTCGGCGCCGCGGCGGTCGATGTGTCCGCCTCCTTCAACGACGAGCGCCGCGGACTGCTCGCCGCGCGAAACGTCCTGGAGGCGGAGGTGACCGGGCTCGCCGACCCCGTCGCGCGCAACGAGGCCGAGAAGGGGGTCGCGCTCCGCCCGATCCTCGACGCGGTCGACCAGGCCCGCGTCGAGGGCACGCCGGCCTTCACGCTGCAGCGCGAGCGTTGGCTCGACCGGCTGCTCGGCCCCGACCGCGAGGAGCGGCCGACGAGCGCGCACATGGCGTGGATCCGGCGCCTCTCCCCGCTCGAGGCGACGTACACGAAGGAGCGCAGCGTCCCCGTCTGCCTCGCAACGCTGGAGGCGCTCGGGTTCGACCTCGAGGCCGAGCAGGGGATCCGCCCGGATCTGGAGGATCGCCCGCTGAAGTCGCCGCGCGCGTGCGTGATCGCGGCCGACCCGCCGCGTGTCGTGCACCTCATCACTCGCGCGCAGGGCGGCCTGCACGACTACGAGGCGTTCCTCCACGAGGCGGGGCACGCCCTCCACTACGCGGGCTGCGACCCCGTGATTGCCACTCGCGTTCCGGCGACTCTCGCGCGACCACGCCCTCACCGAGATCTACTCGTTCCTCCTCGACTCGATCTCGGGCGAGCCGGGCTGGCACGCGGAGCACTTCGGCCTCTCGAACGCGGAGGCACGCGACAACGCGGACGCGGCGAGGTTCTCGAACACGCTCCTCTTCCGGCGCTACTCGGCGAAGCTGGGCTACGAGATGGACTTCTGGGCGCGCTTCCCGGCGGACGGGGGCACGCCCGACGGCTACGAGGAGCGGCTCACCGCGGCGACCGGGATCCGCTACCCCGCCGCGAACCACCTGGCGGACATGGACGCGGGCTTCTACTCGGCCGACTACCTCCGCGCCTGGATCCGCGCGGCACAGCTCCGCGCCCACCTGCGCCGGGAGGTCGGGGGAGACTGGTGGCGGCGGCCGCAGACCGGGGATCTCCTCCGCAGCCTCTTCCGCGAGGGGACGCGCCCGACGACCGAGCAGGTCGCCGAGCGGATCGGCTTCGACCCGCTCGACACCGCGCCGCTCGTCGCCGAGCTCGACCGGTAGCCGAGCGACGACGGCAGCTCGCGGCCCAACCGCGTCCGCGACGCGTCGTCTCAGTCTTCGGCCGCTTCCCCGTCGCGGGCTCCGAGGAGGGTGCCGCGCACCCTTGCCCTCGACGCCGACGCGCGCTATAAGACACCTGAATCGGGTCTCAGGTTCAGATCCGGACACGTCCAATCGAGGGCTACATGCACGTGCGGGCGACGTCGCCGACGGCGACCTGGTCCTGCTCCTCGCGGCGGGTACCGGCTACACGTGGGCGGCGAGCGTCATACGCTGGGGTCCCGCCCGACCGGAAGGAGAAGAGGGAACAGCATGAGCTCGTTCACGGAGTTGCTCGGCAAGGAGCTCGGCCCGACCGAGTGGTTCGAGGTCGGCCAGGAGCGAATCGACGAGTTCGCGAAGGCGACCGACGACCCGCAGTGGATCCACACCGACCCGGTGCGGGCTGCGGACGGCCCGTTCGGGACGACGATCGCGCACGGGTTTCTCACGCTCTCGCTCTGCGTGCCGCTGATGTCCCAGACGCTCGGCCTGAGCGGCTACCGGATGGGGGTCAACTACGGGGTCAACAAGGTGCGCTTCCCGGCGCCGGTCCCGTCCGGCTCGCGCATCCGGGCGCGGTTCACCGTGCAGTCCGTCGAGGAGGTCCCGGGCGGAGAGCAGGGGGTCGTGCTCGCGACGGTCGAGCGCGAGGGCGGGGACAAGCCGGTCTGCGTCGCGGAGCTCGTGCTGAGGATGATCCGGTGAGGCGCTTCGAGGGCCAGACCGCGCTCGTCACGGGCGGCGCGAAGGGCATCGGAGCCGCGACCGCGGAGCGGCTCGCATCCGAGGGCGCGCAGGTCGTCGTCGCCGACTTCGACGAGGCCGCCGCGACGGAGACGGCAGAGCGGATCGGCGGTCGCGCCGTGCGCTGCGACGTGACCTCGCGCGCGGACGTCGAGGCGGCCGTCGCCGCGGCTGCCGAGAGCGGCAGGCTGGACGTGCTCGTCACCTGCGCGGGGATCATCAGGGACAACCTCGTCCACAAGATGACCGACGACGACTGGGAGGCCGTGATCGCGACGCACCTCCGCGGAACCTTCCTCGCTGCGCAGGCGGCGCAGGCACACATGACCGAGCAGGGGAGCGGCTCGATGGTGCTCATCTCCTCGACCTCCGCCCTGGGGAACCGTGGCCAGGCGAACTACTCGGCAGCGAAGGCCGGGATCCAGGGGTTGACGAAGACGCTCGCGATCGAGCTCGGCAGGTTCGGCATCCGCGCCAACTGCGTCGCTCCCGGCTTCATCGCGACGGCGATGACGCAGCAGACGGCCGACCGGCTCGGCGTGACGTTCGAGGACTTCCAGACCGCCGTGGCGGCCCAGGTGCCGCTGCAGCGGGTCGGCCAGCCCGAGGACGTCGCCGGCGTGATCGCGTTCCTCTGCTCGGACGACGCGGCCTACGTCAGTGGTCAGGTCGTCTACGTCCGCGGCGGCCCCTGACCGATGACCGAGGTCGCGCTCGTCACCGGCGCGGCGAGCGGAATCGGGCGCGCCATCGCAGAGCGCCTCGTCACGGACGGCTGGGAGGTGCTGGCCGTCGACCTCTCCCCGGACGCGGAGGGGCCGGGCGAGCCGTTCGCCGCAGACCTGACGACGCGCGACGGGAACCGGGCCGCGGTCGACGTCGCCCTCGCGCGGTTCGGCCGCGTCGACGCCGTCGTCCCGAATGCGGGCTTCCAGCACGTCTCGCCCGTCGAGACGTTCGACGAGGACCGCTGGGACGCCCTCGTGGCGCTCCTCCTCACGAGCCCGTTCCTGCTCGCCCGGTACGCGTGGCCCGCGCTGCGCGCGTCGGGAAACGGCCGCATCGTCGTCGTCGCCTCGGTGCACGGTCTCGTCGCCTCGCCGTTCAAGGCGGGGTACGTGTCGGCGAAGCACGGCGTGATGGGTCTCGTGAAGACGCTCGCCCTCGAGGGCGCGGCGGTCGGGATCCGCGCGAGCGCGGTCTGCCCGGGCTACGTGCGGACGCCGCTCGTCGAGAAGCAGATCGCCGACCAGGCCAGGGCCTACGGCATCTCGGAAGAGCGCGTCCTCGAGGACGTGATCCTCGCCCCGCAAGCGCTCAAGCGGATGCTCGAGCCGGCCGAGGTCGCCGACGCCGTCGCGTACCTCCTCGGCCCGGGAGCCGCCGTCCTCACCGGCGCGCCGCTCGTGATGGACGGGGGCTGGACGGCACGCTGAGCTGCGTTTCGGCTTACCGGGCGCACACGGATTCCTGACATCGTGGTGGTTCGATCGGGCGCGTCCACGCCACCCGGAGGTGCCCGCCGTGAACGCTCGCCATGTCGCCGTGATCTTCCTGCCTGCCGCTCACCGCGGCGCTCGCAGCCTCCGCCGCCATCGCCGGCTCGAGCACCCCCTCGGCCTCGCCGGCGCAGCTTCGGGGGGTCAACTTCGTCAGTCGCTGCACGTTCTCGCACCGCGCGCCCGACGACCCGATCGTCTACCCGGGCAAGCCCGGGGCCTCGCACGACCACTCCTTCGTCGGCAACTCGACGACGAGCGCGTCGTCCACGCTCTCCTCGCTCCTCGCGGGGGGCACGACGTGCGAGCGGCCGGGCGACACCGCGGCGTACTGGATGCCGACGCTCGAGGTCGACGGGCAGGCGGTCACGCCGACGTTCGCCCAGATCTACTACCGGCGGAAGACGAGGCGTCACGTCGAGGCGTTCCCGCCCGGGTTCCGCGTGATCGCCGGGAGTGCGAAGGCGACGTCGCCCCAGCCGCTGCGCGTCACCTTCTGGAACTGTGGCGCCGATGGTGGGGTCGCGGCGACGAGCACCGTGCCGACATGCCCCGACGCGGGACGTCACGCACTCCGGCTCCACGTGACGTTCCCGAGCTGCTGGGACGGGAAGAACCTCGACAGCGCGGACCACCAGAGTCATGTGACCTACCCCGTGGCCGGCCGGTGCCCCGCCCGGTTTGCCCACGCGTTGCCCCAGATCTCGCTGATCTACCGCTATCCGGTCACCGGCGCCGGGAACGTGTCCCTGGCGTCGGGGAGCCCGTTCTCGGCGCACGCGGACTTCTTCAACGCGTGGCGTCAGAGCGACCTCCAGGCCCTCGTCGACGGGTGCCTGAACGCGTTGCGGCACTGCCAGCGCGGAAGCTGATCTCCTCGGGAGGCGTGGGGACCGGCATGCGCCGGCCCCACCCTCCGTGCCGTCGGTCGAGGTAGGACCGGCGGCGTCAACGGTGCAGGAGCGCGTGTCCGATGGCAAGGTCCCTTTCGGGGGCCGCGCGCCTGGATGGACCGACGAGTACCCCTTTGCCGAGCGCCGCCGACACTCCGTCCTCTGCGCACGGACAACGGAACCTGCGCGATCGCTTAACTGGGCGACCACGCGACGACCGGCACGCTCGGATCGCCGGGCGGGGCACATGCGGCCTTCCCCCGTCCGCGGTGCTCCGCCCGCGCGTCCTCGGCGGCCGGCCGCGGCGCGCCGAAGTGCTCACGAGACGCCGACGTCCGCGCGGGTCTTCAGTCACTCGCCGGTGTCGGCTCCTCGGACGGTTGCGAGAAAGTCGTGCACGAGCTGCGCGGCCATCGCTCCGTCTCCGACGGCGGACGCCACGCGCTTCACGGATCCGGCGCGGACGTCGCCCGCCACGAACATCCCGGGCTGGCTCGACTCGAGGTACATCGGGGCGCGCTCGAGCGGCCACCAGCGCCTGTCGCCGCCCGCGTCGAACAGCGCCGGCCCGGTGACCAGGAAGCCGTCCTCGTCGCGCAGCAGCCAGCCCTCGTACCCGGCGGTCAGGGGCTCGCCGCCGATCAGCACGAACAGGCCGTCGGCCCGGACCCTCGTGCGCTCGCCGGACGCGCGGTTGGCCAGGACGAGGTGCTCGAGCCGACCGTTCCCGTCCGCCGCCTCCACCTCGCTCCGCAGGAGGACGTCGACGTTCGGAGCCCGCTCGATCCGCTCGACGAGATACCGCGACATGGTGTCGGCCAGCGTCGCGCGGCGGGCGACGAGCGTCACCCGGCGGGCGTGCTCCGCGAGGTGCAGTGCCGCCTGCCCGGCGGAGTTCGCCGCGCCGACGACGAACACGTCCCGGCCGGCGTACGCGGTCGCCTCACCCGGCGAGGCGCCGTAGTGGACGCCGGCTCCGATCAGCTCCTCGACGCCGGTCACGTCGAGCCGTCGATAGTGGACGCCGGTCGCGACGATCCCGGCCCACGTCTCGAATTCGGCACCGTTCGAGAGCTCGATGCGGGCCGGGCGGCCCAGTTCGGGCTCGCCACGTATCACCTCGACGGCGACGAGGATCTCCGCGCCGAACCGGAGCGCCTGCTCGTGGGCGGCCGCGGCAAGCTCCGAGCCGCTCACGCCGTCGGCGAAGCCGAGGTAGTTCTCGATCCGGGCGCTCGACCCCGCCTGGCCGCCGGATGCGAGACGCTCGACCACGAGCGTACGCAGGCCCTCGGACGCGGCGTACACGGCCGCCGTCAGCCCCGCGGGCCCCGCACCCGCCACGAGCAGGTCGTAGTGCTGCTGCGACGGCCTCGTCGCGAGGCCGAGCTTCTCCGCGAGCACCGCGCGCCAACGGATGCCCTCGAGGTATGCGGCGTCCGTGCTGATGTGCCCCGGAGGAACCGCGAACGGCTCGTGGTGCGCCTTGGGGCCTTCCATGCGCGACCCGTCCGCGAAGAGGACGAGCGGGAGCCGCAGTCCGCTGAGCCCCTCAGGTGACAAGAGGCCGACCAGCGGGTCATCGTCGACGTCCACCCACGTGTACGCGACGCCGTTGAGGTCGAGGAACCGCCGAAGCTCGGGTACGGCCGGCGTCATCCGGCGCCCCAGCACGTACACCTTCCCCGGGCCCGGCATGCGGCGATGCTAGCCGTCGCGAGGCTGGCGTACCGCGCCCGGAGGAGCCGGGGGGCGGCGCTGCGGGGGAACATCATGGGCCATGCGGCAGTCCGGTCACGTCGCACCCACGCACCGTCAGCTCCACGCCGCTCAGCGCGTCACGGACTGCGAACAGCCGCCCGCGAGATGATCCCGGGCCGGACAGGGGCGCGTTGCCTGCACCCCGGCAGGTATCGCGCGCATCTGGCGGATTCACCCGGGTGAATGCCGCGTGAACGCTCGCCCGTTGGCGGAGGTCAGGTCTACGTTGGCTGTGACCAGACGAGCTCGAACGGCCCCTCATGGACAGACGGTCGAGCATCATGCGGAGGTGATAACGGCGGAAGAGCGCTGCGGGGTCACTGTGGCCCTCCAGTAACCCTCGCGACCCAATCGAAAGGAACGACCCCATGGCGACCACAACCAGCACCCCCGGACTGTCCGACGAGCAGCTCGCGGAACTGCTCGCTCTGACCAAAGGCGCCGACACCGTCGAGCTCAAGCTGACGGTGCCCGTATCGGCCAGGGGCCACGCAGCGGCCGCGCTCGGGGTCGACCCCCTCAACGGTCAGATCCGGCAGGTCTTCTTCTTCGACACACCGGATCTGACGCTGAACAAGAGAGGCCTCGTCGTTCGCGCTCGCCGCGTCCAGCTGAAGGGTGACGACTCGGTCGTCAAGCTGCGCCCGGTTGTCCCGGACGAGCTTCCGGCCGAGCTCCGCCGCTCACCGAACTTCGGTGTCGAGGTCGACGCGATGCCCGGAGGCTTCGTCTGCTCCGGGTCGATGAAGCGCATGCTCCCCAGCCCGGATGTCAGGGACGCGGTGTTCGGAGTCACGCCGGTGCGCAAGCTGTTCTCCAAGGAGCAGCGGTCGTTGTACGCGACCCACGCACCCGACGGGCTCAAGATCGACGACCTTTCGATCCTCGGCCCCATCTTCGTGCTCAAGTTGAAGTTCGCGCCCGAGGGATACGGCCGCAAGCTCGTCGGCGAGCTGTGGCTCTACCCCGACAACTCGATGATCCTCGAGCTGTCGACAAAGTGCGCGCCGTCGGAGGCGTTCCAGGTCGCCGCCGAAACGAGAGCGTTCCTCACACAACGAGGCATCGACCTCACCGGCGAGCAGGAAACCAAGACAAAGAAGGCGCTCGAGTACTTCTCCAAGCAGCTGCAGGAAGAGGCATGACGGCGCGGGCCAACGGCACCAACGTCGAGAAATCCATGAGCAAACCCCGCAGGTCAACGGGGTTTGCGGCACTTCCAGTCTGAGGCGGGCGAAGGCCCATACGGGATTCGAACCCGTGCCGCCGCCGTGAGAGGGCGGTGTCCTAGGCCACTAGACGAATGGGCCGTGGCGAACGCGGAGTGTAGCGGACGGCTCCTCGGCTGCCCGGCCGCCGGCGGGCTGCCGACGGCCGTGGCTCAGGCGGTCGCCGACGGGGTGGGGGCGAGCGCGTCGGGGTCGCGGGCATCGATCCGCTCCTCGAAACGCCGGCGGATCTCCTCGCCGGTCGCGAGGAGGTCGTAGCGCGCGCGGCGAGGGGGAAGCCTGACGACGCGGACCGACTCGTCGCGGTCACCGTGGCAGCGCGCATACGCGGCTGCCTCGTCGAGAGGCCTCAGGCGGTCGGGCTTCCGCCAGAAGGACACGATCGTTCTACTACCAGCGATCGCGCGTCGTGGGAACCCGGACGGCGGGCCGGGTCCCGCACTTTGCGCACGATTCGTGCGGGCCGCTCAGTACCAGGGCTTGCACGACCATGGGCTCCAATCGCGGCCCGAGCGGACGAAGTAGCGGTACGCGGCCTGCGCCTGTTCGAGCGCCGTCTCGCCGTGACCGAAGATCCGGCGCTCGCTCGTGCCCATCTGGAAGAGGCCGAGGTACTGCCCGTTCTGCGCCTCGACGCTGTACCCGGACTCGCAGCGGGCGACCCGCAGGGCTTGCCCGCAGTAGGAGCCGAAGACGTGGCAGATCGCTTTCTCCGGCGAGCGCTGGAGCGACGCGAGCAGGCGGATGCGCTCGGCCCGCGTCTTGCGGCGCGCGAGCTCGGCGCCCCCGCGGGCGGCTCTCGCCTTGCTCGCCGCGAGCGTCCGGCGGGCAATCCCGAGTCGGAGCGTCGCCTCCTTCTCGAACCGGGGGTCCGAGAGGAGCCAGCGGTGGGTGTCGAAGAAGCGGATCACCGCGGTGCTCTTCTCGATCGTCGCGACGTGGCGGGCGAGCTGGAGGCCGACGTCGGTGGACGAGCCGGCCTGGGCGGCGGTCGGTGTGACGACGAGCACGAGGGCGCACAGGCCCGTGACAAGGGCTTTCAGGAGAGACCTCCGCGTCGGAGACAGGGGCACGGCGCGCGCCGCAGTCGGGCCCAACGCGGAGAGCCCGGCGCAAGCCGTTCGTGTCAGGTCACGCGAGGCTACCGATGCGCACAAAGGTCATCGCGATCGCTTACGAAAGCTTCACACGGGGTGTCACAAGCGTTTTCGACCTGAAGAACGCGAAACGCCCCTCGCGGGGCGTTTCGGAGGCTGCGGGACAGGGACTCGAACCCCAACTTCCGGAGCCAGAATCCGGCGTCCTACCATTAGACGATCCCGCAGGGCGTCGGGCGGATTGTAGCCGCCCCGGCGGCTCAGATCTCGAGCCGGTACTCCGGGACCAGGCGCTTCTCGGCCTCGGTGTCGATGTGCGCGATCACCTCGACATACGGCTCGAGCCCCGACCCGCGGAGCTTTGCCCGCAGGAGCCCGTCGACCTGGAACAGGCCGGACGAGTTGTTCATCACGATCTCGATGCGGACGGGCTTCGTCTCGCCGTCCGCGATCAGGACCTCCTCGACCGCTGCGGCGGAGAGCGAGTGCATCGAGACCTGGCCGCGCTCGAACGGGATCCTCGAGCGGCCCTTCGCCATGTCGAGCGCGTCGGCGACCCGGAGGATCCCGGCCTCGAGCGAGAGGGGCTCGCCGTCGGCGCGATGGCTCGTGATCGCCTGGAGCACCTCGGAGACGATCACGGTGCGATCGGGCTCGTCGTAGATGCCGTCGAGGAGCTCGCGGAGCTTCGGCTCCGCGAGGAACAGGCTCCAGTCCTCGTGGCCCTTGCGGTGCACGGACATCCCGACGCAGTGGGTGAGCGCGGCGAGGACGACGACGACCTCCGCATCCTCTCCCGTCATCCCGTAGTCGCGGACGAGCGACGGCTCGACGCCGTTCTTCGTCAGCTGCCGCAGGAGCTTGAGAGCGATGTTGGCGACGATCTGGATGTGCACCCAGGAGTGGTCGTTGATCTGCAGGCGGACGACCGCGTTGACGTTCGAGACGTGCCACCAGCCCTTCAGCTCGCGATCGGCGTTCGCACGCTCGAGGACACGCCGGAGCTTGCGGTTGCCGCGGTCCGGGAGGCGGATCCGCATGTGCTCCACCGCCTCGGCGGGGGTGAGCCGCGTGTCGCGGAGCGCCTCCTGCGAGACGGGGCCGGCAACGTCCGGCTCGGAGGGCGTCGGCTCCTGCTCGTCGGCCACGCCCGGAGTCTACGGCGCCCCGAACGTCCCCCGGCCGGCCCTTCGTCATCGTCGTGCGCCGGACCGCGACGGCGCTCCGCCCGCTCGAGGTCGGTGAGGGCATCGACACCGCGATCGAGACCACCACCCCAACGCGGGCGCCTGTCTGGGTCATCGCGGCCCCCGCTGGCCGATCCTGGGCGACCGCACGGCGCGATGACCTCTGGGTGAGATCGGGCAAGCGCCGTCACGCGGACGCGAGACGCTCGAGCTCCCGACGGACGTGTGTGAGCGCCTTGCCGAGCCGCTTGCGGTTCGTCTCGTCGTTCAGCCAGCCGCTCGCGCCCGAGGGGTGAGGGAGCGGCACGGCGATCGCGTCGTCGAGCACGTAGCTCTTGCCGATGGCCTCGGTGAGCCGCCGCACGCCGAGGAGCTGGTGGGCCGCCGCGAGCCCGACGGTGACGACGAGCGCGGGGCGGAGCAGGCGCAGCTCGTCCTCGCGCCACGTCGCGCAGAGCTCCTCCTCCGCGGGCGTCGCGCGGCGGTCGCCGCGGCCGCCCGCGCTGGGACCCGGAAAGCACCGTGTGACCGAGGCGCAGTAGAACAGGGCGAAGAAGGCGTGCTCGTCCAGCCCGAGCCAGCGGCGGAGCGTCAGGCCCGCGCGACCCTGCCACGGGAGACCGGTCTCGGCCTCCACGCGCCCCGGCGCGAGGCCGAAGAGGTACGCCCGCTGGCCGGCGCTGCCCGCGAACACGGGCCGAGGGTCGATCGGAAAGCCCGCCTCGAGGCATCGTCGGCAGCGTGCGTTTCGCCGCTGGAGCGCGGCGATCGACCGAACCCGGCTCACCGCGGCGAGCGCACGACGACGAACCAGGGGCCGGCGTGCAGCACCTCGCCGCCGCCGAGCTCGTCGAGCAGGCCCTCCGGCGTGAACCAGCGCTTGTAGACCTGCCAGCTCGACCCGTCGCGGAGGACGCGCTCGGACCACTCCTCGCCGGTGTGGGATCGCTCGCGGGACGCGTCGGCGATGACGAGCTCAGGCGCGATCCGCCTCGCCTCGCGGAGGAACGTCGCACGCTGTGCGGGATCGAGGTGCCCGTAGAAGTGGCCGCTGACGACGCGGTCGAAGGCGTCGTCCGCGAACGGGAGGTCGAGGGCGTCCGCCTGCACGAATGTCGCGCCGGAGAGCCGTCCCGCCGCGACCTCGAGCATCCGCGGGCTCTGGTCGAGGGCGGTGACGTCGCCGTCGAGGTGCTGCGTGAGGAAGCCGGTCCCGCAGGCGACGTCGAGCGTCCGCGCCGGCGGGAGACAGGCGAGCGTCTCGCAGACCCGTGCCAGGTCGTCGTCGAACCCCTCGCGCTCGCGTGCGGCGTGCAGCCCCCGGCCGAGGTACCAGTCGTCGTACTCCGGCGCCCGCCGGTCGTAGTACGCCGGTGCAGTCGGCTCGCGCATCGGTCGTAGGGTACGCGCCATGGCTCCGCTCGAATCCGTCCCGAACGTCTCAGAGGGGCGCGACGCATCCGTGGTCGCCGCTATCGCGGAGGCGTTCGGTCGGGCGGGAGCGCGCGTGCTCGACACGCACCTGGACGGCGCGCACAACCGCGCCGTGGTCACGCTCGTCGGAGAGGACCGACCGCTCGAGGACGGTCTCGTCGGGGGAATCGACGAGGCCCGGCGGCGGATCGACCTCCGCGTGCACCGAGGCGTGCACCCCCGGGTGGGCGCAGCGGACGTCGTGCCGATCGTTCCGCTCGAGCCCGGCGACCTCCGGCGTGCGATCGACGTCGCGCGCGCAGTCGGCGCGAGGGTGGGGGACGAGCTCGGGCTGCCGGTCTTCCTGTACGGGGAGATCGGAGAGGGCCGCCGACCGGCCTTCTTCCGTCGCGGTGGGCCCTCCGCGCTCCAGCGGCGGGTGGACGAGGGCGAGATCGAGCCCGCGTTCGGGCCGCGCGAGCTGGACCCCTCGGCCGGCGCGGTGCTCCTCGGCGTGCGGAAGCCGCTCGTGGCCTTCAATCTCGAGCTGCACGGACCGCCCGGCGTCGCCGAGGACGTCGCAGCTGCCGTGCGTGCGTCGTCCGGCGGGCTTCCGGGCGTCCAGGCACTCGGGCTGCAGCTCGGAAGCGGTGTCGTCCAGGTCTCGACGAACGTGATCGACGTCGAGGCGACCGCGCCGCACGTGATGGTGGCGCAGGTCGTCGCGGAAGCAGCCGCGCGAGGGGCCGAGGTGGGGAGAGGGGAGCTCGTCGGGCTGATCCCAGCAGGCTGTGTGGCGGCCGCCGCGCGCGACGCAGGGATCGCCGGCCCGCTCGACGCTCACGGCATGCCCACTGCCGCCGCCCTCGATGCGGCAGCGGCCGCACTGCGGCTCGACCGGCTCGGGGCCGATCGGGTGCTCGAGTGGCATCTGGCTCGCTGAGCACGGGATCGCCGGCTCCGGATGCGCCACCCCGGCCGCACGATCCGCCCGCGCGGCGGTGGTCCGCGGGGACTCCTCGCGGGGTCGGCGCGACTCGTGTGCCGTCGAAGCCGGAGGAGCTCGTCATGCGAAGCACGCCGCGGCCGCGGCCCCCGGGACGGGTCGGCACAGTGTCGACACCGAGTCGGCACAGATCGGTCACCGTTCGCCCGATAGCGTGACTCCAGGGGGCTTTGCTCCCCCAACTGGGGGCCGACGCCGCCGCGCGTCGCGGTCGGGCTGCCCGCACCCTCGCGATCCGAGAGCGCGCGCTCCGCGCGGACGCGACCCCGGAACCGCGCGAGCGTCCGAGCTCGACCGCGAGCCGCCCCTGCCGGACCGGTCTAGACTCGCGCCGTGCCGGCCGCTGTCGAGCTGACCGGGGAGCACCTGGCGATCGCCGACGTCTGGGACGTCGCGGTCGAAGGTCGTCCGGCGGTGCTCGGCGCGTCCGGCCGAGAGCGTGCAGCCGCCGCCCGGACGTTCCTCGAGGCACAGGCCGGCGACCACACCTACGGCGTCAACACGGGCTTCGGACGGTTCGTCTCCGAGTCGATCCCGCCCGAGCACGCGGCGGAGCTGCAGCTGCGGCTCCTCCGCAGTCACGCGTGCGGCGTGGGCGACCCGTACCCCGACGACGTGGTGCGCGCCGCGATGCTGCTCCGCGCCAACACGCTTGCGAAGGGGTTCTCGGGAGCCCGGGTCGAGACGATCGAGCTGCTGCTCGGCCTGCTGGCGGCCGGGATCGTGCCCCGCGTCCCCTCGCGGGGATCGGTCGGCGCGAGCGGCGACCTGGCGCCACTCGCGCACCTCGCCCTGCCGCTCGTCGGCGAAGGGGAGGCCACGGTCGACGGGCGTCGGGTCAGCGGGGCCGAGGCGCTCGCGGCGGCAGGTCTGACGCCGGTGACACTCGCGGCGAAGGAGGGCCTCTCGCTGATCAACGGGACGCAGTTCATGACGGCGATGGCGTCGCTCGCGCTGATCCGGGCCCAGCGCCTCGCGCGGGCGGCGGACATCGCGTGCGCCATGTCCGTCGAGGCGTTGCAGGGGACGCCCATGAGCTACCACCCGGCGATCCACGCGGCGCGACCGCTTCCCGGCCAGTCCCGCAGCGCGGCCACGCTCCGTGCGCTCCTCGCCGGCTCGGCCATCGTCGAGTCCCACCGCTGGTGCGACAAGGTGCAGGACGCCTACTCGCTCCGGTGCGCCCCGCAGGTTCACGGCGCGAGCCGCGACCTCCTCGACCACGTCGAGCGCACGGTGGCAGTCGAGCTGAACGCAGCGACCGACAATCCGCTCGTCCTCCTCGATGAGCAGCTCATCGTCTCGAACGGGAACTTCCACGGCCAGCCGATCGCGATCGGTCTCGACTGCATCGCGATCGCGTGCGCCGAGCTCGCGAGCATCAGCGAGCGGCGGACGGAGCGTCTCGTCAATCCGAGCCTCTCCGACGGGCTGCCGCCGTTTCTCGTCGCCCGCGAGGAAGGGCTCAACTCGGGCTTCATGATTCCGCAGTACGTCGCAGCGGCACTCGTGTCCGAGAACAAGGCCCTCAGCCACCCCGGCTCCGTCGACTCGATCCCGACGAGCGCGGGTCAGGAGGATCACGTCTCGATGGGAAACGGGTCGGGACTGAAGGCGCTCCAGGTCGTCGGGAATGCGGAGCATGTGCTCGCGATCGAGCTGCTCGCCGGTGCACAGGCGGTCGAGTTCCTCGCGCCGCTCGAGCCAGGGATCGGCGTTCGCGCCGCGCGAACCTTCGTCAGGACGCTCTCCGAGCGTGTCCACGAGGACCGGCCGCTGTCGGCGGACATCGAGCTCGTCGCATCCGCGATTCGCGACGGATCGCTCCTCGCAGCGGTCGCCCACGATGTCCCGGAGGCGGCGGAGTGAGCGACCTCCCCCCGCCCTCGCGGCCCTACCGCGGCTCCGCGATCCTTCACGCGATCCTCGCGCTCGTGATTCTCGTCGTCGCAGCCGTCTCCGGCGGCAACCTCGTGAAGGCGCTCCTGGTCGCCGTGGCGTACTTCGTCGTCGCGACCGGCTGGACGTGGTTCAGGTTCCGCCAGCGCGCGTCCCGGACACCACCACCGGAGCGACGTGCGTCGAGCAACGGAGGCGGGCGCTCGTGAGCGCAGGCGCTCGTCGAAGGCCTCGTCGGCGACCTCTCGTCGATCCGCGCGCCGCGGGGCAGCACGCTCAACGCCCGGTCGTGGCTGACCGAGGCGCCGCTCCGCATGCTCCTCAACAACCTCGACCCGGAGGTCGCCGAGCACCCCGAGTCCCTCGTGGTGTACGGCGGATCCGGGCGCGCGGCGCGGTCGCACCAGGCGTTACGAGACATCGTCCGGACGCTCCTGCGCCTCGGCGACGACGAGACGCTCCTCGTCCAGTCCGGCAAGCCCGTCGGCGTGTTCCGGACGCATCCCGACGCGCCGCGCGTGCTGATCGCGAACTCGCTCCTCGTGCCCGCCTGGGCGACCTGGGACGAGTTCCGCCGGCTCGAGGCAGAAGGGCTGACGATGTTCGGGCAGATGACCGCCGGCTCGTGGATCTACATCGGCACCCAGGGGATCCTCCAGGGGACGTACCAGACCTTCTGCGCGGCGGGCGAGGTGCACTTCGGATCACCTGACCTCTCGGGACGAACGATCCTCACGGCCGGGCTCGGCGGGATGGGCGGCGCCCAGCCACTCGCCGCGACGATGGCGGGCGCGGCGATCCTCTGCATCGACGTCGACCAGCGCTCGATCGACCGCCGACTCGCCACGGGGTACCTCGACGAGCAGGCAGCGTCACTGGACGATGCGCTCGCGCGTGTCCGTGCTGCCGCCGCGGCGGGGAGACCGCTCTCCGTGGGGTTGCGCGCGAACGCCGCCGACGTCCTGCCCGCGCTCGTCGCGCGCGGCGAGATGTTCGACCTCGTCACCGACCAGACCGCAGCGCACGACCCCCTCACCGGCTACGTCCCTGCAGAGGTGCCGTTCGAAGAGGCGGCAGCGCTCCGGGAGCGGGATCCGCAGGAGTATCTCCGGCTCGCATCGGAGTCGATCGTCGCGCACGTCAGGGCGATGGTCGAGCTCGTCCGGATGGGGTGCTACGTTTTCGATTATGGAAACAATCTCCGGGGTGAGGCCTATCGAGCTGGTCTGAGCGACGCCTTCACATACCCGGGCTTCGTCCCGGCCTATATCCGGCCGCTCTTCAGCAGAGGGGTCGGGCCGTTCCGGTGGGCTGCGCTCTCCGGCGACCCGGCGGACATCGCAGCGATCGACCAGGAGCTGCAGGCGTTGTTTCCCGGTGACGCGCTTCTGCAGCGTTGGCTCGCGTTGGCTCCCGGGCGGGTGGCATTCCAGGGGCTTCCCGCGCGGATCTGCTGGCTGGGCTACGGCGATCGTGCGAAGGCCGGCCTCGCGATCAACGCGCTCGTTCGATCTGGCGCGGTCTCGGCGCCCGTGGTGATCGGGCGGGATCACCTCGACTCGGGCTCCGTCGCCTCGCCCTACAGGGAGACCGAGGCGATGCGCGACGGCTCGGACGCGATCGCCGACTGGCCGATCCTCAATGCGCTGCTCAACACCGCCGCCGGCGCGACATGGGTGAGCGTGCACCATGGAGGTGGCGTCGGGATCGGCAACTCGATCCACGCGGGCATGGTGGTCGTCGCGGACGGCAGCGCCGACGCCGAGCGCCGCCTGGAGCGCGTGCTCGCAGCCGACCCGGGCACGGGCGTGATGCGGCACGCCGATGCGGGCTACGAGGAGGCGATCGAGGCCGCCCGCGAGGGTGAGCTCGACCTGCCGGGCGTGACCTCGTGACGGCGGCGGCCGACGAGGCGCCAGAGTCGACGAGCCGGCTCCTCGTCCGCGACCTCGCCCAGGTCGCCACGTCCGCCGGGAAGCACGCACCGCTCCGCGGGAAGGCCCTCGGTGAGATCGAGGTGACCGAGGACGCGTTCGTCCTCGCGCGCGACGGCATCATCGAGGCGGTCGGGCCGATGCGCGACCTCCCGTCGGTCGCGGGCGACGTTCGAGAGGTCGACGGACGCGGGCTGTCCGCGATCCCCGGCCTCGTGGACTGTCACACCCATCCGGCGTTCGCCGGCGACCGCGCCAACGAGTTCGCGCTCCGGGCCGCCGGGGCGACGTACGAGGAGCTCCTCGCAGCAGGCGGCGGGATCCTCTCGACGACCCGTGCCACGCGAGCGGCGGGGGGCGTCGCGCTCGCCGACATCGTCGCGCGTCACCGCGATGCGATGCTCGCGCACGGGACGACGACGTTCGAGGGAAAAAGCGGCTACGGGCTCGACCGCGACACGGAGCTGGCGCAGCTCGAGGCGGTTCGCCGGGCGGGTGGAGTCCCCACCTGGCTCGGCGCCCACGCCGTCCCACCCGAGCACCCGGACGCCGACGAGTACGTCGCCTGGGCGATCGAGCACGTTCTCCCCGATGCGGCCCGGATCGCAGCCGCCGCGGACGTGTTCGTCGAGCGCGGGACGTTCGACGTGGAACAGGCGCGCCGCTATCTCGTCGCGTGCCGCGCCGCCGGTCTCGAGCTCCGCATCCACGGCGACCAGCTCACGGAGATGGGCGCGGTCCCGCTCGCAGTCGAGCTCGGCGCTCGGTCGGTCGACCACCTCGAGGCCACAGGGCCCGACGGCGTCGCGCGCCTCGCCGCGAGCGACGTCGTGGCGGTCATGCTCCCGGTCGCGGCGGTCTACCTCGGACGGCCGATGCCGCCGGCGCGCGCGCTCGTGGACGCGGGCGCCGCGATCGCGCTCGCCACCGACTTCAACCCGGGAAGCGCGTTCTGCGAGAGCCTTCCGGTCGTCTGCACGCTTGCGTGCACCCAGCTCGCCCTCACCCCCGAGGAGGCGCTGGCCGCCTGCACCGTCAACGCCGCGCACGTTCTCGGCCTCCGCGATCGTGGCCGGATCGTCGCCGGCTCGCGGGCCGACCTCGTGCTGATCGATGCGCCGGACTGGCGTCACCTCGCGTACCACCTCGCGGGAGACATCATCCACACCGTCGTCCGCCAGGGCCGGGTGGCGTACCGGCGGGCATAATCCGGGCGATGGCAACCCAGAAGCAGCGCCGGAAGCGGGCAAAGGAGAAGCGCCACGCCTATGACCTCGTCGAGATCGATGCCGAGGGCAACGAGACCGTCCTCACCGCGACCGATCTCAAGGCCGAGACGTCCGCGAACCCCGCGCCCGGGCGGAACGAGGGGAAGGGCAGCAAGGGCAGCAAGGGCAGGGCAGCCCGTGGATCCGCGCAGCCGCCCACGTGGGGTCGAGTCGCGAAGCGAGGTGCGATCTTCGCCCCGATCTTCCTCGCGACGGTCATGCTGCTCGGCCGCGGCCGGCTCACGCTCGCCGGCGCGGTCGTCCAGACCATCTTCCTGCTCGCCATCTTCGTGCCGTTCAGCTACTTCATGGACCGCCTCGTCTGGCGCTCGCACGAGAAGCGCCTCCAGAAGACGAAGTCGGCAGGACGCTGAACCGCGGCGCCGCTGCCGGGCACGGCTGCGACGCGGACGGGATCCCTACGACAGCGTCTCGAGGTCGGGGAAGTGCCCCGGGCCGGGCCATGGTGCAAGGATCAGCAGGACCCGCGCGCCCTCGTCGCTCGAGACGGCGTGGCGCTCTCCCGGCGCGAAGGTGACCAGCGTCCCGACGCCGCCGTCGACGACCTCGTCGCCGCAGCGGATCCGCGCCCTGCCCTCCACGACGACGACCCACGCGCGCTCGCGCACCTGGTGGTCGCTCATCTCCTGGCCCGCCTCGAGGCGGATCGCGATCGCGCGTGCTCCGTCGTCGGTCGTGAGAACGGTCGGGTCGACCGTGCCCCCCGGAGCGTCGATCGCGGTCAGGTCCCACGACTGCACCGCGCAACCGTATCGTGCCCCGGCGCACAGCGAAACCTCCAGACGTCCGTAGACTCGCCGTCGTGCCCGCCGTGATCGACCAGCTCCCGCTCGGCCCGCTCGAGACGAACTGCTACGTCGTGCGCGCGGAGCGCGGGTCACCGGAGGCCGTGGTCGTCGACCCGAGCGGGTCGGCCACCGAGATCCGTCTCGAGCTCGCCTCCCACGGCACCCGCTGCGTCGCGATCCTCGTCACGCACGGCCATTTCGACCACATCCTCGGCCTCGCCGACCTCGCGGAGGGAACCGGCGCGCCGGTCTACGGCCCGGAGGGTGAGCGCGCGCTGCTGGAGGACCCCGACGGCGTTCACGCCGCCGGGCGTGCACGTCCGGCCGTGGACGCCCGACACGCTCCTCGCCGGAGGCGAGTCGCTGGAGCTTGCCGGGCTCGGCTTCGACGTGGTCGCCGTTCCCGGCCATTCCCCCGGGCATCTGGCGTATGCCGTGGACGGCGCGCTGCTCTCGGGCGACCTGCTCTTCGCGGGATCGGTCGGTCGCACCGACTTCCCCGGCGGTGACTGGCCGACGCTCCTGGCCTCCGTCAGGGCCTTGGCCGAACGATTCCCTCCCGAGACGGTCGTCCACCCGGGCCACGGGCCGTCCACGACCCTCGGCGCAGAGCTCGCGCGCAACCCGTTTCTCGCGGAGCTCCGCGACGAGGAGGCGCCCGAGTGAGCGACAGGGGGAGGATCGAGCGGCCGCGGGGCACCCACGACGTCGTCCCTGCCGAGATGCCCGCCTGGCGGCGCGTCACGGGCGAGATCGAGCGATCGTGCCGCCTCTACGGCTACCGCCGGATCGTGACGCCGGTGTTCGAGGACACGGCGCTCTTCGCGCGCACCTCCGGCGCGGGCTCGGACGTCGTGCAGAAGGAGATGTACACGTTCACCGACCGCTCCGACCGATCGCTCACGCTCCGGCCCGAGGGGACGGCGCCGATCTGCCGTGCCTACGTCGAGCACGGGATGCACCGTGACCCGCAGCCGGTCAAGCTCTACACGATCGGCTCGATGTACCGCTACGGCGCCCCCGGCCGTGGCCGCTATCGCGAGCACTGGCAGGCGTCCGTGGAGGCGCTCGGCACCGACGACCCGGCGATCGACGCCGAGCTGATCCAGCTCTACGACACCCTGCTCGGGCGCCTCGGGGTGACGCGCTACCACCTTGAGCTGAACTCGATCGGCTGCCGGGCGTGCCGTCCCGCCTACCTCGAGACGCTCCGCGCCTGGCTGGCCGCGAACGCCGAGCGCCTGGACGAGGACACGCGCGCCAAGGTCGAGGTGAGCCCGCTGCGTGTGTTCGACAACTACCTCGCGAAGCCGCAGGCGGTGCGCGACGCGCTCGACGAGGCGCCGAAGATCGGCGAGTCGCTGTGCGGTGCGTGCGTCGACCACTTCGCGGCGGTCCGCGCGGGGCTGGACGCGACCGGCGTCCGCTACACGCTCGTCCCGACCCTCGTGCGAGGCCTCGACTACTACTCGCGCACGACGTTCGAGTTCATCGGGCCGACCGAGAACCAGAACTCGACCATCACCGGCGGCGGCCGCTACGACTACCTCGTCGAGGAGATCGGCGGCCCCCCGACCCCGGGGATCGGGTTCGGCGCCGGGATCGAGCGGCTGCTGATCGCGATGGAGGAGGAGGGGGTCGCGCCTCCGGCGGACGAGGGAATCGACGTCTTCCTCGCACAGGAGGACGGGGCGCCGCGCGATCTCGTGGCGCGGTGGCTCGCCGAGCTCCGCCGCGCGGGCGTTGCTGCGGAGACCGACTACGCGGGCCGTTCGCTCAAGGGCCAGCTGACGCAGGCGCGACGTCTCGGCGCCGCGCGAACCGTCGTCATCGGCATGGAGACAGCCTCGCTCCGCGAGCCGGGCAGGCCGGACGAGCGGCTCGATCACGCCGAGCTCGTCTCTAGGCTCTCGCCGTGAGCTGGAGGGACATGATGTGCGGCGAGCCGCGGCTCGAGCACGCCGGGCGCACCGTCACGCTGGCGGGCTGGGCGGCTCGGCGGCGCGACCACGGCGGCCTGGTGTTCGTCGACCTGCGCGATCGCACGGGCGTCATGCAGCTCGTGATCAACCCGGAGCGGGCCCCTGCCGCCGCCCGGCTCGCGGGAGAGGTCCGCAACGAGTTCGTCCTCCAGGCCCGTGGCGAGCTCGTTGCGCGGTCGGTCGAGACCGTCAACCCGAGGATGCCGACCGGCGAGGTCGAGCTCGCGGTGGACGAGCTGACGATCGTCTCTCGCTCCACACCGCTCCCGTTCCAGCTCGACGAGGAGAACGTCGACGAGACGCTTCGCCTGCGCTATCGCTGGCTCGACCTGCGTCGCGAGAAACTGCAGCGGAACATCAGGCTGCGGGCGAAGATGGTCGGGATCATCCGCAGGCACATGGAGGAGGCCGGCTTTCTCGACATCCAGACGCCGATCCTCTACAAGTCGACGCCCGAGGGCGCGCGCGACTTCGTCGTCCCGAGCCGGCTCCACACGGGGCGCTTCTTCGCTCTCCCGCAGAGCCCGCAGATCCTGAAGCAGCTGACGATGATCGCGGGCTTCGACCGTTACTACCAGATCGCGATCTGCTTCCGCGACGAGGACCTCCGCGCAGACCGCGTGCAGGAGATCACGCAGCTGGACGTCGAGATGAGCTTCCCCGACAGAGAGGTGCTGTTCCGCCTCATGGAGGAGATGTTCGCGGCGATCTGGCGCGACTGCCTCGGGGTGGAGATCGAGACGCCGTGGCCGCGGATGACGTTCGCGGAGGCGGACCGCCGCTTCGGCACGGACAAGCCCGACACGCGATTCGGGCTGGAGCTCGAGGACGCGACCGAGATCACGCGAGGATCCGAGTTCGGTGTCTTCGCGGGCGCCGACGCCGTCCGCTTCCTCCGCGCGCCCCGAACGTACTCGCGCGCGGAGCTCGCCGCGCTCGAGGAGATCGCGAAGGAGCGAGGGGCGAAGGGCCTCGCCTACCTGGTGCGGGACGGGAGCGGCGAGATCCGCTCCCCGATCGCCAAGTTCCTCTCCGAGCGCGAGCTCGACGCCCTCGCACCTGCCGCCGAAGAGACGCTGCTCTTCGCCGCAGACACGTGGGAGACGACGTCGCGCGTCCTCGGGCACCTACGACTCCACGTCGGCCGCGAGCTCGGGCTGATCGACGATTCTGCCTTCACGTTCCTCTGGGTCACCGACTTCCCGATGTTCGAGTGGGACGACGACGAGGAACGATGGACGGCGGTGCACCATCCGTTCACGCGCCCGACCGACGAGTGGGGCGAACGCTTCGACGACGACCCCCGGCACGCCCTCGCCTATGCGTACGACATCATCGTCAACGGCAACGAGCTCGGCGGCGGGTCGTTCAGGATCCACGAGCCGGACATCCAGGCCCGTGTCTTCGATCTGCTCGCGCTGACGGAGCGAGAACAGCGGTCGCAGTTCGGCTTCCTGCTCGACGCCCTGGCGATGGGCGCCCCGCCGCACGGCGGCATTGCGCTCGGGATCGACCGGATGACAATGGTGCTCGCCGGCGAGCCGAACCTCCGCGACGTGATCGCCTTCCCCAAGAACCAGGCCGGGCTCGACCCGATGTCGGGCGCACCGAGCGAGATCACGCAGGCGCAGCTCGACGAGCTCGGCCTCAGCGTCGTCACACCCGAGGGGCCCGCCTGAGCGCGCCGGTCGCCCAGCGGCTCCTTTCGCTGGCCGCCGTTGCCATGCTCGCCGGCCTGATCGCCGTCGCCGTGGTCGAGCGGCAGGACGCAGCCCCCGTTGCGACGCCCACCGGCGCCGTTGCCGCCGGTGGGAGCTGGTACGAGGCGCTTGCGGCACCACGCGCGCCCGGGGTCGATGCCGAGCGGACGAGCTGTGGCCTGGTGCTGACGCAGCGCTCGCTCGGCGTGACGCATCCCGTCCTCCCGTGCGGTGCCCGGATCCTGATCCGCTACGGCGGCGAGACGGTGCTCACCGAGGTGATCGACAACGACCTCACGGCGACGGGCAGGCAGTTCGAGCTGACATCCGCGCTCGCGACGCTCGTCGGGCTCGACGGCACGCAGCCCGTCGACTGGCGGTACGCGACACAGCAGTGACTCGTCGGCCCGGAAGACGAGTACACTGGGTTCGGCTCGACGTTGCGCGTGACCTCGGGCTCTCAACGTGAACCAACGACAACACGAAGGGAGCCCGGGTCCGGAGGACGGTCTCACCGGAGTCCGGCAGGGCACCCACCTGGAGAAGCGGGTTCGCTTTTCCGGCCCGGGGTCACGCGGAACGTCGAGCCGTGCCCGATGAGCGAACCGATCGTCGCGCTCGACCACGTACAGGTCGCCGCTCCTCCCGGGTGCGAGGACGACGCGCGACGGTTCTTCGGGGCTCACCTCGGGCTCGAGGAGATCCCGAAGCCGCCACTTCTCGCCGCACGCGGCGGCGTCTGGTTCCGCGTCGGCGAGCAGGCACTCCACGTCGGCGTCACGGAGCAATTCGCGCCCTCGGAGAAGGCGCACCCCGCGTTCCGCGTCTCCACGCCGGGGGCGCTCGTGCAGCTCGCACTGCGGCTCGAGGAGGCCGGGATCGAGGTCAGGTGGGCGGATCCCGACGAGATGCCCGGGGCGTCCCGCTTCTTCGTGCTCGATCCCTGGGGCAACCGCCTCGAGCTCGTGGCGTGACGGCACGCGTCGGCCGGCTCTTCACACCGTGCACACACAGATCCGGGACGATCGGTTGGCCGTCAACGACCAAGGAGGAGGAACATGTTCACCTCGCCTGAACCGCGGCGCCTCGCATCTCGCCGCGTGGCGGTGCTCGCGCTCGTCGGCGCCGCCGTCCTCGCCGTGCTCGTGCCCGCCGGGTCGGCGCGACAGCAGGCCGCGCCCACGAACAGCGCCCAGCCGACGATCACGGGCACACCCTCCCTCGGCCAGACGCTGACCGCTGCGCCGGGGACCTGGACGGGCAGCCCGACGTTCGCCTACCAGTGGGTTCGTTGCCCAGCCTCGGGCGGAGCCTCGGACGGGTCCGACTGCGCCGTGATCGGGGGTGCCTCGACGACTGCCTACGTCGTGTCGTCCGGCGACGTCGGCTCACGCCTCCGCGTTCGCGTCACAGGGTCGAACGCCGACGGCTCCGCGATCGCAGCGTCGAACGCCACCGACGTCGTCAGCGGCCAGGCCGGCCCGCCGAACACGGCACCGCCGACGATCGTCGGCTCGACGGTCGTCGGGCAGCAGCTGACGTCGACCCCGGGCACGTGGACGGGATCCGGGATCACATACGCGTACGCGTGGTCGCGCTGCGACGCGGCCGGCGCAGCGTGCGCCGTGATCAGCGGCGCGACGCAGACGACCTACACGCTCGTCTCCGCAGACCTCGGCAAGACGATCAGGGTCGCGGTCACCGCGACGAACACGACCGGATCCAACACGGTCACGTCCGCGCAGACGGGCGTTGTGACCCAATCCTCCGGGACGACGGGGTGTCCGACGGGCACGGGCACGATCGACGTCGATCGCCTCGCACCGCCGGTCCGGTTGCAGATCAGCCGGCAGCGCATCACGCCGAGCCCGGTGACGCGTGACACGAGGACGATCCGGGTGAGCTTCCAGGTCACCGCCTGTAACGGGCGTCCGGTCGAGGGCGCGCTCGTGTACGCGACGCCGACCCCCTACCAGCAGTTCTCGGCGTCGGAGCAGCCCTCCGGCTCGGACGGCTGGGCGATCCTCACGCTCAGCAGGCTGCGCTTCTTCCCCGCGAGCAACCAGCAGCAGCTGCTCGTGGTGTTCGCCCGGGCGCGAAAGCAGGGCGAGGACCTGCTCGGCGGTATCTCGACGCGCCGCCTCGTGTCGTTCCCGGTCAGGCTGAACGGCTAGCGCAACCGGGAGGGGAGCCGGCGCCGCCGGCTCCCCTCCCCACGTTGCGAGGGAGCGCCCCGCCCGGTGCACGGTCGTCCCGGCTCCTCCGTCAGGCGGCGCCGGACGCGACGGCGCGCAGCGTCACGATCTCGGCGGCGCCGGTGGCCGGAAGGTGCCTTGCGTGTCGGCATGTGTCGGCATGCGACGGCATCAGCGGCCCGGCGGCACGAAGCTGGTGCAAAGTCGTCACTCTCGCGTCACGGTTTCAGCGGTAGCGTGACACCAGGGACACGGGAGTGCCCCTGGGGGTGGTTGTGGGCTCGTCGGGGCTCGCCGCTTCCGACGCGGTGGGCGGCGCTAGCCTGGGCACGATGGCCTTCGAGGTGCTGGGCGATTCCGCCCGTGGCGAGCGCTACGCGGTGGCGCGGCTGGTGATCGAGGGCAACCGCATCGTCGAGGCGGAGGCTCCCGGGATGGCGCGATCTCTCGTGGGGCTCGACCTGCTCGAGGCGGCGGCGGTCCCCGGAGAGACGCTCGCAGCGGACGCCGTCGCGAACGCGCTCGCAGGCGTGATCGCGGCGCCGCCGTCCCCCGGCCGTGTCGCCGTTGCGATGAGCGGTGGCGTCGACAGCGCGGTCGCGCTGCATCGTGCGGGGCCTGACGCCGTCGGCGTCACGCTCCGACTCTGGCTCGACCCGAACGGCCCGAGCGCCGAACGCGCGTGCTGCTCGCCGGACGCCGTGATCCAGGCCCGCGAGACGTGCCATGCGCTCGGCCTTCCTCACGTGACACTCGACCTGCGCGAGGCATTCCGCGCGGCCGTCGTGCAGCCGTTCGTCGAGGGGTACGCCGCCGGGACGACCCCGAACCCGTGCATGCGCTGCAACGGTGCGTTCAGGTTCGATGCCCTGGTCGCGTTCGCCGAGCGGATCGGTGCGTCGGCCCTCTGGACAGGGCACTACGCGCGCACCGTCGAGCGGAACGGCACGCGCCTCGTCGCCCGGGGGATCGATCCGGCGAAGGACCAGTCGTACATGCTCGCCACCGTCGATCCTGCGCACCTCGCACGCGTCGTGTTTCCCCTCGGCGGAGAGACGAAGGCGGCCGTTCGCGCCGAGGCGGAGCGCACCGGGCTTGCGGCCGCCCGCCGCCCCGAGAGCCAGGAAGCCTGCTTTCTGGCGGGCGGCGACTACCGCGGCTTCCTCGAGCGACAGGGCCTCGCGTCGTCGCCCGGGGACATCGTCGACGCGGCGGGCAGGGTGCTCGGGCGGCACGACGGCCTGTGGCGCTTCACGCCCGGACAACGCCGCGGTCTCGGTGTCGCCTCACGCGAACCGCTCCACGTTCTCGCCTCCGACCGTGCGTCCAACACGCTCGTTGTCGGCCCGCGGAGCGGGCTCGGGGCACGCCGGGTCGTCGCACGCGGCCGCCTCTACGATCCGGTCTCCGAGGCCGCGGCGAAGCTCCGCTACCGCTCGCCCGCGGTCGCGGCGGACGTCACGCCGACCGAGGACGGCTTCGTGCTCGCGCTGCGGAAGCCTGTCGAGGCGGTTGCGCCGGGTCAGGTTGCCGTCCTCTACGACGGGGACGTCGTGGTCGGAGCCGGCATGATCGAGAGCGCGACGGGGTAGGATCCCGCGCGATGCCACTTGCATTCTCAGCCGGCGACGCCGCGTACTGGGGCCTTGCGATCTTCCTCGTCCTGCTGGGCGTGGGATCGCTCTTCGCGCTCGTGAAGCTCGGGACGGATGTTCGACAAGGTGTCGTCGCTCGTCAGCGGTGCCGAGCGCGACGCGTTGCCCGTCGTCGTCAAGGCCGGAGGCACGGTCGATCGCGTCAACTACCAGCTCGACAAGCTGGACACCGTCACCGACAGCGCCGTCTCGATGGCAGACAGCGCCGACACGGCGGTGCGCGCCGTGTCGACCGCGATCACGACGCCCGTGGAGAAGGTCTCCGGTTTCACGGCCGGCGTCGCGCACGGCTTCGCGTCGTTCCGCAAGAAGCGGAGCATGTCCGATGCGATGGACTCCGCGAAGGACGCCGCACGACGCCGCGAGCAGGATCTCGCGGAGGACATCCGCGGGGCGGGGCCGACGCCGACGTCGACGCCGCGGCCCGCGCCAACCCCGCCGCCTCCGGCCACGCCGAAGCCCGATCCGTGGCCGCGGCCGGAGCCGACGCCGAAGCCCGATCCGGCGCCGATCCCGCCCGACGAGCTTCCCTGACCGACGCCCGCCCGGTTGTCACCGGGCCGTTCGACGCGTCTGGGGATCGGTGAGGAAGCGGCACGAAGCTGGCACGAAGCCGTCACCCCCGCGTCACGATTTCAGCAGTAGCGTGACATCAGGGACACGGGAGTGCCCCTGGGGGAGGTTGGCGACCAAGCGCAACGCGGCCGACCAACTGGGCTCGTGCACGGTCCGGGATGCCACTCCGTGCGTCCGGCCTCGCCGGCGCACCGGCCGGACATCGTCGGCTGTCAGACGCAACCCGTCGAGCCGGGGCGTCGACTCACTGCGTGCGGAGGAGGAGCGCCGCCGCGAGGACGACCTCGGCCGTGTTCGGGAGCAGCGGTCGAAGGCCGCTGACCGCGTCGAGCCGGATCCAGGTCGGCGCTCTCTCTTCCGACGGCCTCGGCTCGTCATCGAACCGATCGGTCGCGAACGCGTGCAGCGAGAACCGGCCCCAGCCCGTCTTCCGCCGGATCCGTGCCTCGTAGACGGTCGGGATCTCGATCAACCGCGCCGGAGCGACCCGGAGCCCCGTCTCCTCCGCGAGCTCACGCAACGCGGCCGCGCAAGCGGTCTCGCCGGCGTCGATCGCGCCTGCCGGGATTCCCCACGAGCCGGTGACGTGGCCCGCGCCGGCACCATGCTCGATCAACAGCACCCGGTCGCGGTCGAGGACGACGACGCCCGCGGTGGCGATGACTCCTCCCAACGCACCGACCTCTCTGCGAACGAGGACACGACAGAGCGTGCCTGCGGAGGATGACACATCGCTCGACCTCGCACGGTCGGTCACCGGGATCTCCGCAAGGGGGGAGACCGGGAAACGACCTCGGTACGATCGACGGATGCGTACGACCGCAGAGCTCCGCGAGGGCTTTCTCTCGTTCTTCGAGTCGAAGGGCCACCTGCGCTTCCCGTCCTTCCCGCTGATCCCCCCGCCCGAAGACCCGTCGACGCTGTTCATCTCCGCGGGCATGCAGCCGCTCAAGCCGTACTTCTCGGGTGCCAAGCAGCCCCCCGCGCCGCGTTTCACCACCGTGCAGAAGTGTCTCCGCGCGGGCGGCAAGGACACCGACCTCGACGAGGTCGGGCTCACCGCCCGCCACGCGTCGATGTTCGAGATGCTCGGCAACTTCTCGTTCGGCGACTACTTCAAGGACGGCGCGGTCGACTACGCGTGGGAGTACGTCACGGAGCACCTCGGCTTCGAGCCGGACAGGCTGTGGGCGACCGTGTTCGCGGGCGACCCGGGGCTCGGTCTCGGCGAGGACGAGGTCGCGGTCGCCGCGTGGCTGCGCAAGGGCATTCCGCGTGAGCGGATCGTCCCGTTCCCGCGGTCGGACAACTTCTGGGGCCCCGCCGGCGAGACAGGCCCCTGCGGCCCCTGCTCCGAGCTGCACTACGACCGTGGACCGGAGCACGGCTGCGGCGAGCCCGACTGTGGGCCGAACTGCGAGCGGTGCGACCGCTTCATCGAGTTCTGGAACCTCGTCTTCATGGAGTTCGACCTCGCCGCCGACGGGTCGCTGACGCCGCTCCCGAAGCAGAACATCGACACGGGGATGGGCCTCGAGCGCTGTGCGATGCTCGTCCAGGGCGTCGACTCGATCTTCGACACCGACGGGTTCCGCCTGATCATGGACTGGATCGCCGAGGAGTCCGGCGTCGCGTACGGCGCGTCGCCCGAGGCGACGAAGGCCCACCGCGTGCTCTGCGACCACGGGCGCGGGGTGACCTTCCTCGTCGCCGAGGGCGTGACGCCGTCGAACGAGGGACGCGGCTACATCCTGCGGAGGCTGATCCGGCGCTCGGTCGTCCAGGCGCGCCGCATCGGCCTTCCGGCCGTCTACCCGCTTCCGCGCATCGTCGTCGAGCAGGTCGGGCCGTGGTACCCCGAGGTCGTCGAGAACGCGACCGAGATCGAGCGGGTCGTCCGCGCCGAGGAGGAGCGGTTCCGCGAGACGCTCGACCGGGGCATGAAGGAGTTCGAGGAGCTCGCCGGGAGCGACATCGGCGCCGGCGATGCGTTCCGGCTGGCCGCGACGTACGGCTACCCGATCGAGCTGACGGTCGAGCTCGCGCGCGAGCGCGGGCACTCCGTCGACGTGGACGGGTACCGGGTCGAGATGGAGCGGCACCGCGAGATCTCGCGCGGGACGGGGGAGAAGGGCGTCGGCCAGCGGGCCGCGGACTTTGCGCAGTCCGCCGGCTTCGCCGCGGAGTTCGTCGGCTACGACAAGGTCGACGTCCTGACGCAGATCGGGGCGCTCGAGGATCTCGGCGACGGCACGTTCCTCGCCAAGCTGCGCGCGTCGCCGTTCTACCCCGCCGGCGGCGGTCAGGTGACCGACCACGGGTGGATCGAGCGCGACGACGACGCAGCCGTGCGCGCGGAGCTGATCGACGCCTACCGCTTCGACGCCGATCAGGTGCTGGTCTTCCGCGGCCACGGCTTCGCGGCCGGCGACCGCGTTCGCGCCGTCGTGCCGTGGGGCGTCCGGTTCCCGACGATGGCGAACCACACGGCAACCCACCTCCTGCAGGCCGCGCTGCGCCAGGTGCTCGGCGAGCACGTCGTCCAGGCGGGCTCCGCCGTGCGGCCGGAGAAGCTGCGGTTCGACTTCACCCACGGGTCGCAGCTCACCCCGGCCGAGCGCGAGGAGATCGAGCAGCGGGTCAACCGGGCGATCTTCGCGAACGTCCCGGTGCGAACGTTCGAGACGACGCTCGACGAGGCGCGCAGGCTCGGCGCGATGGCGCTGTTCGGCGAGAAGTACGGCGACGTCGTGCGTGTCGTCGACGTGCAGGGCACCTCGACCGAGCTCTGCGGCGGGACGCACGTCCGCTCGACGGCCGAGATCGGCGCATTCGCGATCCTCGGCGAAGGGTCGGTCGGCGGCGGCACGCGAAGGATCGAGGCGGTCACCTCCGGCGAGGCCTGGGCGTCGCTGCGGGCCCGCGCGGGCGAGGTCGACGCGCTGCGCGCCGAGCTCGAGGAGTCGCGCCGGGAGCTCAGGCGCAAGCCGCAGGCCGCCGAGGCGACGGCCGACCCGGAGGCGGTCGTCGCCGCCGTCGACGGCGTGAACGTCGTGGTGCAGGCGGTCGACGGCTTCGAAGGCGATGCGCTCCTCGACCTCTCCGACCGGTTCAAGCAGCGCCATGCGCCGGCGGCGGTGGTGCTCGGCTCGGCCGGTGACGGCAAGGTGTCTCTCGTCGCGAACTTCGACGACGCGGTCGCGAGCCGGATCAGCGCAGCGGACGTGATCCGCGGGGCCGCCCCGCTCGTCGGCGGCGGCGGCGGCGGGCGGCCGACCATGGCGCGGGCAGGCGGGAAGGATGCCGAGAAGCTCCCCGAGGCGCTCGCCGAGGCGGAGCGGCTGATCCGCGCGGCCCTGTGAGGGCTCTCGCGCTCGACTACGGTGCCGCGCGCACCGGCGTGGCGGTGTCGGACGCGACCGGGACGCTCGCGCGCCCCGTGGGCGTCGTCGAGCGTGCGGGGACCGATGCGGGGCTCGACCGCGTGGCGGCGCTGGTCGCCGAGCACGGCGCGGAGGTGATCGTGGTCGGTCTCCCGCTGACGCTGCGCGGCGAGCACGGCGCCCAGGCGCGCGAGACGGAGGCCTTCGTGGAGGCGCTTCGGGGCCGTGTCGGGGTTCCCGTGGAGATGGAGGACGAGCGGTTCACGACGGCACTCGCGCAGCAGTCCGGCGGTCGCGCGCCCGAGGACGCGCTCGCCGCAGCGCATCTTCTGCAGGGGTGGCTGGAGCGGGCGAGGTGAGGCGCGGGCTCGCCGTTCTCGCGGTCGTGGCGCTCGTCGGGATCGGCGCGTTCGCGGCGGCTGCATGGATCGGTGGCGGCGGCGGCGACACGCCCGCCGCGACCGCGACCGCCCCGCCGCCGCTCGCGCGGCTGACGATCATCTTCCCCGAGGGGTTCACGATCCGCGAGATGGCCGACAGGGTCGCGGCGGTGCGAGCCATCGCGATCCGCAAGCGCGCGGTCACGCCGCGGCTGACACGAGCTGGATACCTCCGCGCGGTCGAGCGAGCAGTCGCGCCGCCGCGCTTTCGCAAGGACGTGACGCGCGACTCGATGGAGGGGTTCCTCTTTCCGGCGTCCTACGAGTTCACGCAGAAGACCACGGCGCGCGAGCTCGTCGCCGACCAGCTTGCGGCCTTCCGGCAGCGCTTTGGCGCCGTCGACCTCTCGTACGCGCGGTCGAAGAACCTGACGCCCTACGACGTGCTGATCATCGCCTCGATGATCGAGAAGGAGACGGCGGTGCCGCGCGAGCGCCGGCTGGTCTCGGCGGTGATCTACAACCGTCTGCGGAACCGGATGCCGCTCGGGATCGACGCGACGATCCGCTACGGCCTCGACATCCCGGGTACGAAGTCGCTGACGAAGGCGGCGCTCCGGTCGTCCTCCCCTTTCAACACGCGGATCCACACGGGGCTGCCCCCGACCGCGATCGCGAACCCCGGGCTGGCCTCGATCCAGGCTGCCGCCCATCCGGCGCGCGTCGACTACCTGTACTACGTCCGCAAACCGAACTCGGTGTCGCACTACTTCACGGCGAACGAGAGCGACTTCCTCCGCAAGGTCTGCCAGTACGGCTATGCCTGCGACTGAGCGCGGTGCGCCTGCCGGCGGACGCTCTCCCGCTGCGCTCGCACGTGCGCGTGCGCTCGTTCGACCAACGCCTCGAACACGTCGCCGAGGTGGTCGGCCGGGCTGCGCTCCGCGTTGAGCCACTCGGGCGGCAGGAGCTCGCGGCGTGCACGCTCGTGCTCGCGGCTCGCCTCGAACCGGGCGAGGAGCCTCCGGTCGACGTTGTCGACGGCCATCGAGACTGGTGTCGGCCGGAACGGGCTCGCACATGAGCGTTCATCACCCGACGGGCGGCGATACTCCCCCGATGCCGAGCTACTTCCGGGATCCGGAGGCACCGGCGCCGAACCGGCCACGGCGGATCGGCGTCGTGGCGTTCGTCGAGCGGAACGAGCGCGTGCTGCTCGAGCGTCGAGCCGATCGCGGGACCTGGGGCCTGATCGGAGGCGCCCTGGACGAGGACAAGACGGTCGCTGACGGGATCGTCGCGTGATCGAGATCCGCGGCACCACGACTCTCGTCGGGCTGCTCGGCTGGCCGACGTCGCACTCGCTCTCGCCGCCGATGCAGAACGCCGCCTTCGGCGCGCTCGGGCTCGACTGGGCGTACGTGCCTCTGCCGACGCCACCCGAGGCGCTCGCCGACGCGGTGCGAGGGCTCGTCGCGTCAGGGTTCGCGGGCGCGAACGTCACGATCCCGCACAAGGAAGCCGTGATCGCCTCTTGCGACGAGCTCGACGACGTCGCTGCGCGCGCCGGGTCGGTCAACACGCTCGTGATCCGCGACGGCCGGGTGCTCGGCTCGTCCACGGACGGGCTCGCCGTCACCACGCAGCTCGAGGCAACGGGCCGCCGCGCGCTCGTGCTCGGCACGGGCGGTGCGGCGAAGGCGGTCGCCGCCGCACTCGCGGACGCGGGTGCGGAGGTCGTGGTCGTCGGTCGGCGCGACGCGGGCTGGCCCCCCACCGGCGACGGCTTCGACGTGCTCGTCAACGCGACGCCCGTCAAGGAGGAGGTGATCGTCGCGCCGCGTGCCGGGATGCAGGTCGTCGATCTCGCGTACCTGCCCTCCGGCCGTGCGACGGCGCTGATCGAGGCCGCGAGAGCGCTGGGCTGCCACCCCTGCGTCGACGGGTTGGACGTCCTCCTCGCGCAGGGCGCGGCGTCGTTCGAGCGCTGGACCGGGGAGGCGGCACCGCTCGTCGCCATGCGGGCCGCCGTTCGCGGTCGTCAGGGCGGGTGACGACGCTTGTGGTGATTCAACACAAGCTGGTGTTGCGTCCCGGTGCGTGCCGGACGGCTGCGTAGGATCGCGGCATGGTGCTCCAGCTCGTCACCGCGGGGGAGTCGCACGGGCCGGCGCTCGTCGCGATCGTCACGGGCGTGCCCGCGGGGCTCCGGCTCGAGAAGGACGCCATCGACGCCGATCTCCGCCGCCGGCAGCAGGGGTACGGCCGGAGCCCTCGGCAGAAGCTCGAGTCGGACGAGGTCGAGGTGCTCGCCGGGCTCCGCCACGGAGTGACGCTCGGCACCCCCCTCGCGCTCGTCGTCCGTAACCGCGACCACGCGAACTGGACGTGGGGCATGAGCCCCTGGGCGCCCGTGGGGGAGCCGGCCGGCAAGGGCGTGAAGCCGGTCACGCTGCCTCGGCCCGGGCACGCCGACCTCCCGGGCGTCCTGAAGTACGGCCACGACGACGTGCGGAACGCGCTCGAGCGGGCATCCGCGCGTCACACGGCGGTCCATGTCGCAGCGGGAGCAGTCGCGAAGGCGCTCCTGCGCGAGCTCGGGATCGAGGTCGCCGGCCGTCCCGTCGAGATCGGTGGGGAAGCGACGGAGGAGGGGATGCGCGACGCCACCGACGCGGCGCGCAAGGACCGGGACACGCTCGGCGGGATCGTCGAGGTGGTGGCGACGGGCGTGCCGCCCGGCCTCGGCTCCTACGCGGAGAAGGGCGATCGGCTCGATGCCAGGCTCGCGCTGGCGCTGATGGGGATCCAGGCCGTCAAGGGCGTCGAGGTCGGGGACGGGTTCGCGCTCGCGCGGCGCCGCGGGACGGACGCGCACGACGAGATCTACCCCGGAATCGAGCGGCACAGCAACCGCGCGGGCGGGATCGAGGCCGGTGTCTCGAACGGCGAGCCGATCGTCGTCCGCGCTGCGATGAAGCCGCTCCCGACGCTGATGCGGCCGCTCGACTCGGTCGACCTCGAGACGGGCGAGCCCGCGAAGGCGCTGGTCGAGCGCTCGGACGTCCAGGCGGTCGAGGCGCTCGCGGTGGTCGCCGAGGCGGGGGTCGCGTTCGAGCTCGCGCGCGCCGCGCTCGACAAGCTCGGCGGCGACGCGATGGTCGACGTGCTCGCCGCGCGAGACGCGTACCTCGCCCGGATCGGCGCGCGGTGGCGACCCGGTCGCTGAACGCCCTCGGCCGGCACCTCGCGCTCGCCGGGTTCATGGGCTCGGGGAAGACGACCGCCGGCAGGGTCGTCGCGGAGCGTCTCGGGCGGGGCTTCGTCGACCTCGACGACGAGATCGAGGCACGCGCCGGCGCGGCGATCGCCGATCTGTTCGCGGCCTGCGGCGAGGCGGCGTTCCGCGAGCTCGAGGAGGAGGTCGCGCACGACGTGCTGCGCGACGGCGAGCCCGTCGTCGTCGCCCTCGGCGGCGGCGCGGTGCTCTCCGAGCGCACGCGGAACGAGCTCGCATCCCGCGCATTCACGGTTCTGCTCGACGTGGAGCCGGAGATCGCCTGGCAGCGCGTCGGCGGCACGGACCGGCCGCTGGCACAGGCCGAGGACGCGTTCCATGCGCTCCACCGCGACCGCCAGCCGCTCTACGAGGACGTCGCGGACGCGCACGCGCGCGACGTCGACGGCATCCTCCTCGCGGCGGGCGGGGTGCGCGTCGAGGTCGGGGCGATCGACGAGCTCGGGGAGCTCGTTCCAGGCGACGGCCCGGTCGCACTCGTGGCGGACGCCCAGGTCGCCGGGATCCACGGGATCCGCGCGCAGGTGGCGCTCGGAGCACGGGACGTCGAGCAGCACGAGGTGCCCGCGGGCGAGGCAGCGAAGACCGCGGCGGTGCTCGAGCGGCTCTGGACGACGCTCGGGATCGGCCGCGACGGCTCGCTCGTCGCGCTCGGCGGCGGCGCCACGACCGACGTCGTCGGGCTCGCTGCGGCGACCCACATGCGCGGCGTCGCCTGGACGGCCGTGCCGACGACGCTCGTCGGCCAGGTCGACGCCGGCATCGGCGGCAAGACGGCGATCGACCTCCCGGGGGCGAAGAACGCGGTCGGCGCGTTCCACTGGCCCGCGCGGGTCGTCTGCGACCCGTCGCTGCTGACGACCCTCCCCGACGACGAGCGCCGAAACGGCCTGGCCGAGATCGTCAAGACCGGCCTGCTCGCCGGTGACGAGATCTGGGGGCTGCGCGAGCCCGAGCAGGTGCGCGCGTGCGCTGCGTTCAAGGCGGCCGTGTGTCTTCGCGACCCGCACGACCGCGGGCCGCGCAACCAGCTGAACCTCGGGCACACGTTCGCGCACGCGCTCGAGGCGGCGGCCGGATACGCGCTGTCCCATGGCCGTGCCGTCGCGCTCGGGCTCCTCGCGGCGCTCCGCCTGTCGGGGCTGCCCGACGAGGTGGCTGTCGTCGAGGAGGTGCTCGCGCCCGGGCGCGCCCGGGTCGACCGGGACGCGGCCTGGGCGGCGCTCGCGCGCGACAAGAAGGCAGAGCGCGGGGCGCCCCGCCTCGTGCTCCTCGATCGCCCGGGGCGGCCGCGATGGGGCGTCGAGCTCCCCGAAGCGGACGTGCGGCGGGCCCTGGACGAGCTCATCGCCTGACGGCTGGGAACCGCGCCGAGCACCCCCGGCAACGACCCACCGGGAGCCCTCGTGCGGGCGCCAGTAGCATCCGCCGCGTGCGCATCGACGTGCTGAACGGCGTCAACCTCGACCTCCTCGGCCGCCGAGATCCGGCGCAGTACGGGGACGGGTCGCTCCAGGACCTCGAGACCCAGGTGTACGCGTGGGCGCGCGAGCTCGGGCTCCAGGTGCGCTGCCGGCAGACGAACCACGAGGGCGAGTACGTCGAGTTCCTTCACGCGGCGCTCGACAACGCCGACGCCCTGGTCGTCAATCCGGGCGCGTGGACGCACTACAGCTGGGCGATCCACGATGCGCTCGAGCCGTTCTCGGGGCCGGTCGTCGAGGTGCACCTCTCGAACGTCGACGAGCGCGAGGAATGGCGCCGGTCCAGCGTCCTCGAGGGGCTCGCGACCGAGCGTGTCGTCGGAGACGGGTTCAACGGCTATCGGCGGGCGCTCGCGCTGCTCGCGGAACGGAGGGACGGATGAGTCGGATCGAACGTCTGGCGTCGCGCCTGGAGGACCCGCTCCTCGTCACCGGGCTCGTCAACGTGCGCTACCTCACCGGTCTCGAGAGCTCGAACGCCGCGGTGCTCGTGCATCCGGGCGGCGAGGCGACGCTCTACACCGACTTCCGCTACGCCGAGGCGGCCCGCGACGTCGAGGGTGTCGAGTTCCGGCAGACCCCGCGCTACGTGGTCACCGCGCTCGCCGAGCTGCTGTCCGGCAAGCGCGTGGCGGTGGAGGCCGCGCACCTCACGCTCGCGTCGGCCGACGTGCTGCGGTCGGGAGGGGTCGAGCTCGTCTCCACGATCGGGCTCGTCGAGGGCCTTCGCGCGGTCAAGGAGCCGCAGGAGCTCGACGCGCTGCGGCGCGCCGGGGCGATCTCCGACCGCGTGTACGCGGAGCTCGCCGAGCAGCCGTTCGTCGGGCGCACCGAGGCGGAGCTCGCATGGTGGCTCGAGCAGGCGTGGCACGGGGCCGGCGCCGACGGGCCGTCGTTCGACGCGATCGTCGCGTTCGGCGAGAACGGCGCACGGCCGCACGCGAAGCTCCGTGACATCCCGATCCCCGAGGGGACGCTGGTCGTGGTCGACGCGGGCTGCTCCGTCGACGGTTACGCGTCCGACTGCACGCGGACGTTCTTCACCGGCCAGCCCGACGGCCGTCTGCGCGAGATCTACGACCTCTGCCTGCAGGCGCAGCTCGACGGGCTCGCCGCGATCCACCCGGGAGCGGTCGGCAAGGACGTGGACGCGGCGTCCCGCGTGGCCATCGAGGCGGCGGGGATGGGCGACAGGTACGGCCACGGGCTCGGCCACGGCGTCGGGCTCGACGTCCACGAGGAGCCGAGCCTGCGGCCCGAGTCGGATGCGGTCCTCGAGGTGGGAAACGTGGTCACCGTCGAGCCCGGGATCTACCTGTCCGGCGACGTCGGCGTCCGGATCGAGGACATGGTCGTCGTCACCGAGGACGGCTGCGAGCGCCTCACGACGGTGACCAAGGAGCCGGTCGTCGTCGGCTAGGCTGGGCGCCCGTCAATGGCGGACATCGTCAACACGAACCAGTTCCGGAACGGGATGCACATCGAGCACCGCGGCTCGGTGTGGCGCATCGTCGAGTTCCAGCACGTCAAGCCCGGGAAGGGCGGCGCGTTCGTCCGCACGAAGCTCAAGAACCTCGAGACCGGCGCCGTCGTCGACGACACGTTCCGCGCCGGCGAGAAGTTCCCGCGCGTGCACACCGAGGTGAAGAACGTGCAGTTCCTGTACGACGACGGGAGCGAGGCGCACTTCATGGACGAGGAGACCTACGAGCAGTTCGCGCTGCCGCGCGCCGACCTCGCCGACGAGCTCGCGTACATGCTCCCGTCGTCGACGGTGCAGATGCTCCAGGTGAACGGCAAGCCCTCGGGGCTCCAGCTGCCCGCGTCGGTCGAGCTCGCGGTCGCCGAGACCGAGCCGGGCGTGCGGGGCGACACGGTCTCGAACGTGACGAAGCCGGCGACGCTCGAGACGGGCGCGGTGGTCCAGGTGCCGCTCTTCGTCGACGTGGGAGAGCGGATCAAGGTCGATCCCCGCGAGGCCCGCTACATCTCGCGCGCCTGAACCAGGTCCCCCGCGCCCGATCGGGGCTCCGCGGCCCGGCCGCGTTGTTCGCCTGCTCCTTGGTCCCATCCCAAACCCCCACCCACCCACGGGGTGTCGACGGTAGCGGCGAACGTGTGTCAGGTCAGCGACGGCTTCGTGCCAGGTTCGTGCCGATCCTTCCACCGGTCCGGGCCCCGGCCGGGCCGGAGGAGGCGGGGAGCACGCGCTAAGGTGCGGCGTCGTGCCTCAGCTCTACGACACCACGATCCGCCTCCTGTCGCAGGAGCCGCTCGCCGGTCGCATCCCGACGGGGGAGGTGCTCCGGGTCGCGGAGATCCTCGACCGCGCCGGGTTCGCGTGCCTCGAGGTCTCGGGCGGCGGTGTCTTCGACGCGTCGGTCAGACGTGGCGTCGAGAGCCCGTGGGAGCGCATCCGCGCGATCGACGCCCGCACGACGACGCCGCTCGGCCTTGCGCTCCGCGGGAGGTTCCTCGTCGGGTCGAAGCCCGTCTCGCCCGACACCGTGCGCCGGTTCGTCGCGTGTGCGGCGGAGAACGGGATCGACGTGTTCCGCCTCCACGACCCGCTCAACGACGTCTCGAACCTCGTCGAGGCCGGGGAGGCGATCGTCGAGGCGGGCCGCCAGCTCCACGTCGGGCTCGTCTACAGCCCGGGCCGTGGAGGCGAGGTCGACACGCTCGTCGAGCAGGCGAGGAAGGTCGGTGGCCTCGGGGCGTCCCGGGTCCTGCTGAACGACCCGACGGGCGGGCTGCTCCCGCACGTGACACAGGAGCTCGTCGAGCGCCTCGGCGAGGCCAGCGGGCTCCCCGTCGGCCTCTATGTCCAGGCCGCGGGAGGCACGGCCCTCGCAAACGCGCTGGTCGCGACGCGGGTCGGCGCCGACGTCGTCGCGACGGCGGTCTACCCGCTCGCGCTCACGCTGCACCGCATCGCCGGCGAGTCGCTCGTCGAGGCGCTCGAGGGGCTCGGGCGGCCGACCGGCGTGGACGTCGCCCGGCTCTGGGAGGCGTCGGACGTCGTCGACGAGCACCTCGGCGACGAGCCGCTCGCCCCGCTCTCGCCGCGCATCGCCGTCCGGGCCGCCGAGTACGACCTGCCCGCCGGGCTCGTCGCGGCGCTCGACGTCCACCTCCGCGCGCACTCGGCGGGCGATCGACTGCTCGACACGCTCACCGAGGTGACCCGGATCCGCGACGAGGCGGGCCGGCCGCCGCTCGCCGCGCCGATCGGGCTGATCCTGGGATCGCAGGCGCTCCTCAACGTGCTGTCGGCGCGCCGCTACGGGACGGTGCTCGACGAGTTCCGCCAGCTCGTCACGGGCGGCTACGGGACGCCTCCGGGCGAGATCGACCCGGCCGTCCGTCGTGCCGTCGAGCTGCTCGCAGGGCAGGTGCCGGCGCTCGAAGAGGATCCGCCGAGCGTGGAGGACGTCCGAGAGGCCGCGGACGGCCTCGCCTCGTCGGAGGAGGACCTGGTGCTCCTCGCGATGTTCGGCGAGGAGGCGGAGACGCTGCTCCGGATGATCCGCCAACGCCACTCCCGCGAGGCGTCGCTCCTCGGCGGCGACGTCGACGCCCAGCGCGGGGAGCGGATCCGTGAGCTCGTCAGGATCGTCCAGGAGTCCGGGGTCGGGGAGATCGAGATCGAGGACGAGGGGATGCGCGTCTCGGTGCGGCGCGCCGACGAGCCCGGGACGGCCGCGGTGCCGATGGCCCCGGGCGTCGTCGTCGCGGACGCGGAGGGCTCGCCCGAGCCCGCGGTGGCGCTCGGGACGATCCGCGTCGAGTCGCCGATGGTCGGCATCTTCTTCCGTGCCCCGCAGCCGGGGGCACCGCCGTTCGTCGAGGTGGGGGACGTCGTGGGCGCCGGGCAGACGCTGTGCGTGCTCGAGGCGATGAAGCTCTTCAACGAGCTCAAGGCGGACGCCGACGGCCGCGTCCGCAGAATCCACGCCGACAACGGACAGGCGGTCGAGTTCGGGACGCTCCTCTTCGAGCTCGACCCGGTCGTCGCTCCGCCCGCGGTGTAGCTCCGTGTTCTCGCGGGTCCTCGTCGCGAACCGGGGCGAGATCGCGGTGCGCGTGATCCGCGCGCTCCACGAGCTCGGGATCGAGGCGGTCGCCGTCTACTCGACGGCCGACAGCGACGCGCTGCACGTGCGGCTCGCCGACCAGGCGGTGTGCATCGGGCCGCCTCCTGCCGCGGAGAGCTACCTGCGGATTCCGAGCGTGGTCGCCGCCGCCGAGACGACGGCGTGCGAGGCGGTGCATCCGGGCTACGGATTCCTGGCGGAGAACCCCGCCTTCGCGCGTGCGTGCGCCGAGAACGACCTCGTGTTCATCGGGCCCACGCCCGAGGTGATGGAGCGGCTCGGCGACAAGGCGTCGGCGAAGTCGGAGATGCGCGCCGCCGCGGTTCCTCTCGTCCCCGGCACACCCGGATCGGCGCCGCTCGAGGAGATCCGCGAGGCAGCCGGCGCGATCGGCTTCCCCGTGCTGCTCAAGGCGACCGCGGGCGGCGGGGGGAAGGGCATGCGGCTCGTCGACTACCCGGACGGGCTCGACGACGCGTTCGCGGCGGCCTCCGCCGAGGCCGAGGCGGCGTTCGGCGACGGCTCGCTCTACCTCGAGAAGGTCGTCGCTCCGGCGCGCCACGTCGAGATCCAGGTGCTGTGCGACCGCCACGGGAACGTCTCGACGCTCGGCGAGCGCGAGTGCTCGATCCAGCGGCGCCACCAGAAGCTCGTCGAGGAGTCGCCGTCGCCCGCGCTCTCGCCGGAGACGCGCGAGGAGATGGAGGCGGCGGTCGAGCGAGCCTGCCGCGCCGTCGGGTACGAGGGGGCCGGGACGTTCGAGTTCCTCCTCGGGCTCGAGGGCGAGCCGTACTTCATCGAGGTCAACTGCCGGCTCCAGGTCGAGCATCCCGTCACGGAGCTCCTCACGGGCATCGACATCGTGCGCGAGCAGGTCCGGATCGCCGCGGGCGAGCCGCTCGCGATCACCCGCCGGGCGCCGCGCCGCGGGCACGCGATCGAGGTCCGCATCAACGCCGAGGACCCGGCCCGCGGCTTCGTGCCCTCGCCCGGGGTCGTCGAGCGCTTCCGACCGCCGCTCGGGCCGGGGGTCCGGGTCGACACGGCCGTGGAGGAGGGCGCGGCGATCCCGCCGTTCTACGACTCGCTGATCGCGAAGGTGATCGTCTGGGACGACGACCGGCCCGCCGCGATCGAGCGCGCCGTCCGCGCGCTGGAGGAGCTCGAGGTCGCCGGGATCCCGACGACGCGGGATCTCGCGCTCGACATCTTGCGCTCGGACGGCTTCCGGTCGGGCGCGTACTCGACCGGCTACCTTGAGGAGATGGAAGAGCACCTGCCCTCGCTCCGTCCGGCATGAGCGGCGAGACGACCACGCCGAAGCCGGCGCCGAAGCCTCTCGGCCGCAGGAAGGCGCGCCGCCAGGCGCTCTTCCTGCTCTACCAGTGGGACCTCACGGGCCAGCCGCTGGCGTCGCTGTTCGAGGGCGAGCCGGACGAGTTCGCGCGGCAGCTCGCCACCTCGGTCTCGGGCGTCGCACCCGCCCTCGACGCACGCGTCACGGCCGCCTCGGAGGGCTGGCCCGCCGACCGCCTGGGTACGCTCGAGCGCAACATCCTGCGCATCGGCGTGTACGAGCTGGAGGAAGATGCGGTGCCGAGGGACGTCGCGATCAACGAGGCCGTCGTGCTCGCCAAGCGCTACGCGAGCGAGGACGCTGCGCGCCTCGTCAACGGCATCCTCGGCCGCATCGCGAAGGAGCGCATATGACAGGCGGCTCGGACGCGTCGCTGCAGCGGGCGGAGGAGCTGCTCGAGCGGCTGAAGACGCGGGTCGACGCGCTCGAGGCGAGCGCCGACGCGGGCGGCGACGTCGACGAGGCGGTCGACGGGCTCGCGGAGATCGCCGAGCTCGCGAAGGAGATCGAATCCGAGGTGCAGCGCGCCCGCCAGGCCGCAGATGCGGGCACCTGACGAGCTCCGTGCGCTGGTCGAGCGGGAGCTCGCGTCACCCTCGTTCTCGACCTCGCTCGCCGGCCTCTCCGAGGCGATGCGCTACGCGACCTCGGGAGGCGGCAAGCGGATCCGGCCCGTGCTCTGCCTCGCGACTGCGGAGGCTGCGGGCGGACGGGCGGTCGATGCGCTCCCCGCGGCCGTGGCGCTCGAGCTCGTGCACACGTTCTCGCTCGTCCACGACGATCTGCCGTCGATGGACGACGACGACGAGCGCCGTGGCCGGCCGAGCGCCCATGTCGCGTACGGCGAAGGGGTGGCGCTCCTGGCCGGCGACGCGCTGCTCGCCGAAGGCCTCCGGCTCGCGCTCTCCTACGACCGCCCCGAGCCGGCCCGTGAGCTCGCCGACGCGACGCTCGGCATGATCGGCGGGCAGTACCTCGACGTCACGGACGGGGACGTCGCCCTCGCCGACCTGCACCGGCTGAAGACGGGGCGGCTCTTCGCCGCCGCGGTCGGGCTGGGCCTCTGGGCGGCGGACGTCCCGGCCGCCCGCCACGAGCCGTGGCGGGCGTTCGGCGAGGAGCTCGGGGTGCTCTTCCAGGCGGTCGACGACGTGATCGACGGGGACGGCTACGCCGCCGAGCTGGGTGTGGACGGCGCCCGCGACGTGGCCGCCGCCGCGGCGCGCCGTGCGCACGAGCGGCTGGACGCGATCGACGCCGAGACCGGCGTCCTCGCTGCGATCGTCGACGAGCTCGCGGTCAGGACGGCATAGCGCCACCAGCGGGCGAACGGCGGAGCCAGCCCGATCGACGGGATTGCAGCCGACTACCCTGGCCCCATGCGCAAGCGGCTCGACGTGCTGCTCGTGGAGCGTGGGCTCGCCGAGAGCCGCGAGCAGGCGAAGGCGCTCGTGATGGCGGGGCTCGTCCCCGGCTACGACAAGCCGGGGCAGCAGGTCGGCGACGACGCGGCGTTGACCGTCGACCGGCCGCCGCGATTCGTGTCGCGCGGCGGCGAGAAGCTCGCTGCACGCGCTCGACGCGCTCGGCGTCGACCCGGGCGGCAAGCGCTGCCTCGACCTCGGCGCGTCGACCGGGGGCTTCACCGACTGCCTTCTCCAGCGCGGTGCGGCGCGCGTCATCGCGCTCGACGTCGGCTACGGGCAGCTCCACCCGCGCCTGCGCGACGACGACCGCGTGACCGTGCTCGAGCGCGTCAACGCCCGCCGTCTCGACGCGCTCCCCTTCCCGCCGGAGCTGATCACGTGCGACGTCTCGTTCATCTCGGCGACCCGAGTGATGCCTCCGGCGATCGCGCTCGCTGCGCCGGGCTGGGAGGCGCTCGTCCTCGTCAAGCCGCAGTTCGAGGCCGGCCGCGCCGACGCGCCGAAGGGCGTCGTGCGCGACCCCGAGGTGCACCGGCGCGTCCTGCGCGAGTTCTGTGCCGCCGTCGCTTCCTGGGGTGCGCGGGTCGCCGGCGTCGTAGACTCGGGCCACCCGGGGCCGAAGGGGAACCGGGAGTTCGTCGTCCACCTGATCGCGAGCGAGAAGCCCTCCGACCCCGATGAGCTCGAGCGCCGGATCGACGCCGCCGTCGGGTAGCGGGGCGAAGCCCGTCGCACGGGCCGCGCTCGTCACGCACGGGCGGCCGGGCCAGATCGGGGACGGCGTCGAGCGGCTCGCCGCCGTCGCAGAGAAGGCAGGTGTCGAGCTGATCGTCGCTGCGGACGAGGCGGCCAGGCACGGTCTGGACGTGGGCGGCGACCCGGGCTCGGCAGATCTCGTAGTCGTCCTCGGCGGCGACGGCACGATGCTCCGCGCGCTGCGCACCTACCTCGGCTCGGGCATCCCGGTGATCGGGGTCAACTTCGGCCGCGTCGGCTTCCTCAGCTCGATGCAGCCGGAGGAGCTCGAGGTCGGGCTGACGCGCGCATTCCGCGGCGAGCTCGAGATCGTCGAGCTGCCGACTCTCGAGGTCGAGAACGGCGAGACCGGGCATGTCGCCGTCAACGACCTCGTCGTCACGTCCGCGGTCCTCGGCCGCATGGTCGAGATCGAGTGGGCCGTTGGAGGCGAGGACCTCGGGAGCGTCCCGTGCGACGGCATCATCTGCTCGACGCCGTCCGGCTCGACGGCGTACAACCTCTCGAACGGGGGACCGGTGCTGATGTGGGGGATCGACGCGATGGCGATGACGTTCGTCGCGCCGCACTCGCTCCACATCCGTCCGCTCGTCGTGCCGCGCGGCAAGGACGTCGTCGTCTGGAACCGCACCTCGGACGTCCCGGTCGCCGTCCTCGTCGACGGCCACCGCGTGGGCGAGGCCGAGCCCGGGGGGAGGGTCGCGGTGCGGCTCGGCGCGGCCCGCACGCTCCTTGCGACCCTGCCCGACGCGACCTTCGTCAGCCGTTACCGCGAGAGCTTCTCGACCTGACGGTCGCTCGGCGACTCGCGCACGATCACGCCGATCACCGACCGACCATCGCGCCGGCCGTTCCGGACACCTGCGGCACGGGGTCGCCCGAACTACGATCTTCGTGTGCTGCGCCGGCTGCGGATCGAGAATCTCGTCCTCATCCGCGAGGCGGACCTGGAACTCGCGCCCGGGCTCGTCGCGGTCACGGGCGAGACCGGTGCCGGGAAGACCATCTTCACGCACGCGATCGGCCTCCTGCTCGGCGCGAAGGGCGACGCCGCCTCCGTCGGGGCATCGGGGTCTGAGGCGTACGTCGAGGCCGAGATCGACGTCCCGGAGGGGTTCTTCGACGAGGAGGGGCTCGAGGCGCTCCGCGACCTGCGCCCCGACGACGCGTCGAGCCTCGTCGTCGCGCGCCGGGTGACGTCCGACGGTCGGTCACGCGCATATGCCTGGGGCCGAAGCGTGGCGCGCGACGACCTCGTCGCGGCGACCGACCGGCTGCTCGCCCTCTCGGGACAGTTCGCGCAGCGGCGCCTGGCGCGGCCGTCCCACCAGCTCGACCTGCTGGACGCATTCGCCGGCCCGGACCAGCGGGTGCGGCGAACGGACGCCCGCGAGGCATGGCGCTCGCTCACGGCGGCGGCGCGGCGCGTCGAGGAGCTCGAGCGCGGCGCCGACACGGAGCGGGCACGGCTCGACGAGCTCGCCGCGCTCGTCGAGGACACCGAGGGGCTCGAGGCCGGGGAGGAGGATGCCCTCCGGTCCGAGCGGGAGCGGTACCGGCATGTCGCCGAGCTCGGCGAGGGCGCCCACGCTGCTGCGGCGGCGATCGAGCCGGACGAAGGCGACGGCGCTCGCTCGCTCGCGGCAGCGGCCGAGCACTTCCTGGCCCCGCTCGAGCGCCTTGCGCCAGAGCTGCAGCCGGCCGCGGCGGAGCTCCGTGAGCTCGTCGTGCGCCTCGGTGAGGTCGGGAGCGACGTGCGGCGCTTCGCGGAGACGCTCGATGCCGACCCCGTCCGGGCTGCCGAGGTGGAGGAGCGGCTCGAGCACATCGCCGATGTCAAGCGCCGCCACCGGGCGACGGCTCTGGACGAGCTGCTCGAGCGCCGCGAAGCCGCCCTCGAGGAGCTCGAGCGGGCCGGCGCGGACGGCGACCCGCTCGAGCGGGCCCTCTCCGACCGTGCGGCCGCCCAGACGTGCTTCGACGCGGCGGCGGCCGCACTGGCCGACACCCGCCGCGAGGCGGCCGGGCGGTTCGGCGACGCCGTCGCGAGCGAACTCGCCGACCTCGGCATGGGGGAGGGCGAGTTCCACGTCGAGCTGCGCGAGCGCGAGCCGGGGCCGACCGGCTCCGACGAGGCGGTGTTCCTCGTCCGCCCGAACGCCGGCCTGCCTCTCGGGCCGGTGGCCGAGACCGCGTCGGGCGGCGAGCTCTCGCGCGTCGCCCTGGCGATCGCGGCGGTCGCCGGAGGCGAGACGGCCGTGCTCGACGAGATCGACGCCGGTGTCGGCGGTGTGACGGCGCATCGGGTGGCCGACGTCCTGCGTCGTCTCGCGGGGCGCGCGCAGGTGTTGACGATCACGCATCTTCCCCAGATCGCGAGCGTCGCCGACCAGCACCTCCGCGTGGAGAAGGTCGAGGGCGACCCGACGCACACGCGGATCGCGGTCCTCGACGACGCCCAACGCCGGGAGGAGCTCGAGCGCATGCTCGGAGGCGAGGAGTTCGTCAGCGCGGTGACGGCCGAGGGCCGCGCGTGAACGGCGAGATCACCGGTCAGGCTCGGCTCGGGCGCCGCACGAAGGACCTCGTCAAGCGCCTCGGCCCCCGGGACGTCGCGATCGTCGACCACGCGGACATCGACCGCGTGTCGGCCGAGGAGCTTGCCGAGTGCGGTGTCCGGGCGGTCGTCAACGTCTCCCGCTCCACGACCGGACGGTTTCCGAACCCGGGTCCGCTCGAGCTCGTCCGCGCGGGGGTCCGGCTGATCGACGCACCGGACGCGCCGCTCTTCGACGTGCTCTCCGACGGCGAGCCGATTCGCGTCGACGGCGGGAGCGTGTGGCGGAACGGGACGCTCCTCGCCGAAGGCACGGTGCTCGACGCCGCAACCCTCGAGGAGGCGCTCGCGGATCAGCAGGGGCGCGTCTCCCTTGCGCTCGAGGCGTTCGCCGAGAACACATTGCGGCATCTCCAGGAGGAGGCCGGGTCGCTGGCTGCGGGCATCGACCTGCCCGCGTTGCAGACCCGCTTCCGGGACCGGCACGTCCTCGTCGTCGCCCGCGGCCCGGGCTACAAGTCCGACCTGCGGATGGTGCGCCCGTACGTGCGGGACTTCCGGCCCGTCCTCGTGGCGGTCGACGGCGGCGCCGACGCGCTCCGCGACGTGGGGCTCTCGGCAGACGTGATCGTCGGAGACTTCGACTCCGTGTCGGACACGGCGCTCCGGTCCGGGGCCGAGCTCGTCGTGCACGGCTATCCGAGCGGCGGGGCTCCGGGAACCGAGCGCCTGCGTCGTCTCGGGCTCGCGCACCACGTGGTCTCGGCTCCCGGCATCAGCGAGGACCTCGCCCTCCTGCTCGCGTACGAGAGGGGCGCGTCGCTGATCGTCGCCGTCGGGACCCACTTCAACCTGGTCGAGTTCCTCGAGCGCGACCGGGAGGGGATGGCGTCCACGTTCGTCACGCGGCTCAAGGTCGGGGAGTCGCTCGTCGACGCGAAGGGCGTCTCGCGCCTGGTCAGCCGCCGCGTAGGGATCTGGCCGCTCGCCGTGTTCGCGGCGACCGGCGTCATCGCGATCGTCGGTGCCGTCCTCGCCTCGCCGGCGCTCCGGAACGTGATCCAGTCGACGACCCGGGCGATCGCGAACGGGCTCGGACTGTAGATTCGCGGTTCGACGGGCTACCGTGGCGCGAGATGTTCGACCTTCGCTACCACGTTGCGTCGCTCGCCGCGGTGTTCGTGGCGCTGCTGCTCGGCATCTTCGTCGGGGTGGGGCTGTCGGGGAAGGGATTCGTCTCGGACGCGGAGCGGGAGAACCTCCAGGCGCAGATCGACGCGCTGCGGGGTGAGCGGGACAACGCGGTCGCGCGCGCCGCGAGCGCCGATCAGCGCGGCGTGGATCTCGACCAGTTTGCGAAGACGACGTACGCCGAGCTCGTCGCGGGGATGCTCGGGGGCAAGACCGTGGGGGTCGTGTTCGTCGGGTCGGTCGACCAGGGCCTTGCGAACGCCATCCGCCGGTCGGTGGGCGATGCCGGCGGGAGGGTCGCGCTCGTGCGGGCGTTGCGGGTCCCCGTCGACTCCGAGGCGCTCGACACGGCGTTGCGCAACGAGGCGGACACGCGTGACCTCGCGGGCGTCGACAACCGCGAGCGACTGGGTCGCGAGTTGGCGCGCGAGCTCGTCGCCGCCGGTCCGAACCCCGTCTTCGACCGGCTCGCCTCGGTCATCGTCGAGGAGCAGTCGGGCGCCGGAGGGAAGGCACTCGACGCGGTCGTCGTCGCGCGGCCGGCCGCGCCGCAGCAGGGGCAGACCCAGGCGCTCCTCGCAGGGCTGTACGGCGGGCTCGCCGCGGCCCAAGTGCCCGCGGTCGGGGTGGAGAAGACGGACGCGAGGATCAGCGCGATCCCGGTCTTCCACCGGCGGGGGCTCGCAACCGTCTCCGGCGTCGACGACGTGGCGGGCCAGGTTGCGCTCGTGTTCCTCCTTGCAGGCGCGCGGCCCGGGAGCTACGGGATCGGCAACGGTGCGACCGACGGGATCATCCCCGACCCGCCGGCGCCTCCGCCCGCCGCGAGCAAGGGGTGACGGCTCCGGGGCTGACGGTGCTCGTCGCCGCGCGCGACGAGGAGGAGCGCATCGGGAGGACGGTCGCCGCGCTGCGCGCTGCGTTCCCCGGCGCGGAGGTCGTCGTCGCCGACGACGGCTCGCGGGACCGAACGGGACGGCGCGCAGCCGACGCCGGCGCCCGCGTCGTGACGCTCCCGCGCAGGGGCAAGGGGCAGGCCCTCACGCTTGCCGAGCGCGAGTGCCGTGAAGGGCCGCTCCTCCTCTGCGACGCGGATCTGAGGGGCGACCTGCGGCCGCTCGCGGCGACCGGTTCCGACGTCGCGATCGCCCGCTTCGCGCGACCCGTGGGCGGCGGGCTCGGGCTCGCGAAGGGCGTCGCTCGCGCCCTGGTCGAGCGCCGAGGAGGAGCGCGGGTCGAGGAGCCGCTCTCCGGGCAGCGGGCGCTCTCCGAGCGCGCGCGCGCTGAGGTGTTCCCACTCGCTGCCGGCTTCGGCGCCGAGACGGCGAATGACGATCGACGCGCTGCGCGCGGGCCTCGACGTCCGCGAGGTGGAGATCGACCTCGAGCACCGCGCGACCGTGCGCGACCTCGCGGGCTTCGCCCACCGCGGCCGTCAGCTCCGCGACCTGCTGCTCGCGACGCTCGCGCCCCAGGCGCGGAACGTCCACGGGCTGCGGCTGCCGCTCGTCGGCGCCGTCGTCGGCGTCGCCGTGCCGTCCGTCGCGCCGGTGGCCGCGGTCGGTCTCGCCGACGACCTCTGGAGCGGGCCCGAGCGCGGCTTCCGGGCACACCTGCGCGCCGGAGCCACCACCGGCACGCTCAAGCTGGTCGCGATCCCGCTGTGGGGGCTCTGGCGCACCCGCTCGCTCTCGGGCGCCGTCCTGGTGGGGCTCTCCGCCAACCTGCTGAACCAGCTGGACACCCGCCCGGGCAGAGCGCTCAAGGCGTTCCTCGTCGGGTCGGTCGTCGTCGGCGCGCGGCCCCGCCGAGCGACGCTGCTGGCCGTCCTGCTCGCTCCCTACGATCTTCGCGAGATGACGATGCTGGGGGACGCCGGTTCGAATGCCTTCGGGGCCGTGCTAGGTTTGGAGTCCGTGAGGCGGTTGACCGGCCGGCGGAGGATGGGCGTGATCGTGGCGCTCGCGGCCGTCACCCTCGTCGGCGAGCGGCGCTCGCTGGGCGCATTGATCGAGGCGACACCCGGGCTGCGCGTGCTGGACTCCCTCGGAAGGCACCCGTGAGCGACGGGCCGCCGACCCGCTACGTCTTCGTCACGGGCGGGGTCGTCTCGGCCCTCGGCAAGGGAATCGTGGCCGCCTCGCTCGGCCGGCTGCTCAAGTCCCGCGGCCTGCGCGTGCAGGCGCAGAAGTTCGACCCGTACCTGAACGTCGACCCGGGGACGATGAGCCCGTTCCAGCACGGCGAGGTGTTCGTCACCGAGGACGGGGCGGAGACCGACCTCGACCTCGGGCACTACGAGCGGTTCATCGACGAGAACCTCTCCCGCAACGCGAGCCACTCGGCGGGCGCCATCTGGGACACGGTGCTCCGCAAGGAGCGAAAGGGCGAGTTCCTGGGCGCCACGGTGCAGGTGATCCCGCACATCACCAACGAGATCAAGGCGCGGATCCGGCGGGCGGCGAAGGCCGACCCCGCGGACGTCGTCATCTCGGAGATCGGCGGCACGGTGGGCGACATCGAGTCGCTGCCGTTCCTCGAGGCGATCCGCCAGTTCCGCCGCGAGGTCGGGCCGGAGAACGTGCTCTACCTCCACGTGACGCTCGTCCCGTACATCGAGGCCGCCGGCGAGCTCAAGACCAAGCCGACGCAGCACTCCGTCAACGAGCTCCGCCGCATCGGCATCCACCCCGACGCCATCGTGTGTCGCTCGCACGACCACCTGTCGGAGGACATCCGCGACAAGATCGCGCTCTTCGCGGACGTCGACCCGCGCGCGGTGTTCTCCTCGCCGGACGTGCCCGACGTCTACCTCGTCCCCGAGCACCTGATGACAGAGGGCCTCGACAGCTACGTCTGCGAGCGGCTCGGGCTCGAGACCGGCCCCGCCGACCTCACCGAGTGGCGCGAGCTCACGGACCGGATCGCCGCGCAGACGGACGAGGTCGAGATCGCGCTCGTCGGCAAGTACGTCAAGCTCCGCGACGCGTACCTCTCCGTCCACGAGGCGCTCAAGCACGCGGGCGCCGCGGCGGGAACGCACGTCCGCGTGCGGTGGGTCGACGCCGAGGACATGTCCTACGAGGAGGCGGTCCGAGAGCTCGAGCAGGTCGACGGCGTGCTCGTTCCCGGCGGCTTCGGCTCGCGCGGCTGGGAGGGGAAGATCCTCGCCTGCCGCGTCGCGCGCGAACGGGAGATCCCGTACCTCGGGATCTGCCTCGGGATGCACGTCGCAGTGTCGGAGTTCGCGCGCCACGTCGTCGGCCTCGAAGGCGCCAACTCGACGGAGATGGACCCGGAGACGCCCTTCCCCGTGATCGACCTGCTGCCCGAGCAGAAGGAGATCGAGGAGCTCGGCGGCACGATGCGCCTCGGCGCGCAGGCGGTCGAGCTCGCAGACGGGACGCGCGTGCGCGAGATCTACGACGAGGCGGTCGTCCACGAGCGCCATCGGCATCGCTACGAGGTGAACAACCAGTACCGGGACCAGCTCGTCGAGGAGGGTCTCGTCGTGTCGGGGACCTTCCAGCAGGGCAGGCTCGTCGAGATCATCGAGCTTCCCGACCACCCGTGGTTCGTCGCGAGCCAGTTCCACCCCGAGTTCAAGTCACGCCCGACCCGCCCTGCTCCGCTGTTCCGCGAGTTCGTCGCTGCCGCGCTCGAGCGAAACCGCGTCCGCTCCGGCGTCAGCGCAACCGCCGCATAGGGCATCCGGCAGGGCTGCGCCCGTGCGAGCGTGCCGCACCGCGCAGGGGTTGACGGGAAGCGGTGTCTGACACCGCGCTCGCGCCCGCCCCGCCGCGCGCCTTCGTAGGATGACCGGCGTGGAGCAGCCCCAGCTCACGTCGCGAGTCGTCGACCTCTTCCTCGAGCTGTGCGCGATCCCGAGCCCGCCCGGACAGGAGCGTGCGGTCGCCGACCGGGTCACCCGCGAGCTCGACGCGATCGGTCTCGAGTGGGACGAGGACGGCTGCGGGCCGGCGATCGGGTCCACTGCGGGCAACGTCCTCTGCCGCCTGCCCGGCCGGAGCGAGGACGGCTTGCCGATCTTCCTCTGCGCCCACTTCGACACCGTCCCGCTCGACGGCGCGCTCGAGCCGGTGCTCGAGGACGGCGTCGTGCGCAACGCCGGCGGCACGATCCTCGGAGCGGACGACAAGTCGGCGCTGGCGGTGATGGTCGAGGCGGCGCGGCGGATCGTCGAGGAGGGACGCCCGCACGCGGGTGTCGAGCTCCTGTTCACGCCGATGGAGGAGATCGGCCTCGTCGGCGCGGACGCGTTCGACGCGGCGCGTCTCGAGGCGCGTGTCGGGTACGTGTACGACCAGGCGGCGCCGATCGGGGACGTCGTCGTGGGCTCGCCGACGGCGCAGGAGCTCGAGCTGACCTTCGTGGGCCGCGCGTCGCACGCGGGCATGTACCCGGAGGAGGGCCGCTCGGCGATCGTCGCGGCCGCCCGTGCGATCGCGGACATGCCGCTCGGACGCATCGACGAGGTGACGAGTGCGAACGTCGGGCTGGTGCGCGGCGGCACGGCACGGAACGTCGTCGCCGAGCGGTGCACGCTCGAGGCGGAGGTGCGCTCGCACGACGACACCCGGGTCACGGAAGTCGTGCAGCAGATCCTCGACGCCGCCGCCTTCGCCGCGACCCTGTCCGAGTGCAGCCTCGAGACCCGTGTCGAGCCGAAGTACCGCGGCTACCGGTTTCGCGACGACGACCTGCCGGTGCGCCTCGCGGTGGATGCGCTCGCGCGCGCGGGCGTCGAGGCGACCCTCGGGCTGTCGGGGGGCGCGGCGGACGCGAACGTCTTCAACGCGAGAGGCCTGCAGTGCGTCAACCTCGCAAACGGGATGGCCGACATCCACACGCCCGACGAGCGGATCGCGGTGGACGACCTCGAGCGGATGGTCGACGTGACGCTCGCCCTCGTCGAGGCTGCGCTCGAGGCTCGCTGAGTGCCCCTCGGGCTCCGCTGGGGTCACGTGACGTCGGTCGGCGAGCGCCTCGACGGGCTCGTCCGGCTCGAGGTCGACGGGGCGCCTTGCGTCGCCTACCCGCGGCTCACCGGCGAGGTCGAGGTCGGGGACGTCGTCCTCGTGAACGTGCGAGCGGTCGAGCTCGACCTCGGCTCGGGCGGCTTCGACGTGCTGTACGCCAACCTCACGCGGGGCCTGCAGCTGCCGGTCGAGGCCGGCGCGCACGTCATGGCACTCCCGTACGCGCCCGGGCAGGTCGCGACGTGCTTCGCGGAGGAGGACGAGGAGGAGTCGCCGGAACGCGTGGACGGGCTCGCCGTCGTCTGCCTCGGGCTCCACAGCCAGCTGGCCCCGGTGTGCGCCGCGCTGGCGGGACGCCGCGTCGCGTACGTCCAGCTCGGCGGCGGCGCGCTTCCGCTCTCCCTCTCCGACACGGTGCGGGCGCTCAAAGCGCGCAAGCTGCTCGACACGGCGATCGCCGTGTCACCGTGTCTGGACGGCGACCTGCAGTGCGTCACCGCCGCGGCCGCTCTCGTGGAGGCCGTGCGGCGCGGCGCGGAGGCCGTCGTCTGCGGGATCGGGCCGGGGATCGTGGGCACGGCATCGCGTTGGGGGCACGGCGGGCTCGCAGTCGCGGACGCGGCCAACACGGCGACCGCGCTCGGTGCTGCGCCGATCGTCGCGCCGCGCGTCTCGTTCGCGGACGAGAGGCCGCGTCACCGCGGCCTCTCGCACCACACGCGGTCGGCCCTCGCCCTCTGCCTCGGCGAGGTGCGCGTCGCATGGCCGGTCGGCCTGCAGCGGCCCGAGGGCGTGGAGGTCGTCGAGGTGAACGCCGCGGGCTGGGAGGCCGCCTGCGCTCCGTTGCCGCTGTCGCACATGGGGCGGGGGCCGGGCGAGGACCCGTGGTTCTTCGCCGCTGCGTTCGCGGCGGGGCGCCTCGCGCTCGCGTGAGTCCGCCCGGGAACGGTGGTGCGGTATCGTCCCGCGCGCCGTGCGGATCGGGGTTGCGAAGGAGATCAAGCAGCAGGAGTACCGGGTCGCGCTGACGCCGGCCGGCGCCCTGGAGCTCGTCCAGCGGGGCCACGAGGTGATCGTCGAGCACGGAGCAGGGCTGGGCTCGGGCTTCGCCGACGAGGCCTACTCGACCGTCGGCGCACGGCTTGCGGACGTCGACGAGGTCTGGTCGTCGGCGGAGCTGCTGCTGAAGGTCAAGGAGCCGATCGCAGCACGAGTACGGGCGGCTGCGCGAGGGCCTGACGCTCTTCACGTACCTGCACATCGCCGCCGACGAGCCGCTCACGAGGGCGATGCTCGCGTCGGGCGTCACCGGTGTCGCGTACGAGACGGTGGAGACCGCCGACCGCCGCCTTCCGCTCCTCGCGCCGATGAGCGAGGTCGCGGGCAGGCTGGCGCCGCAGATGGGCGCGTGGGCGCTCGAGAAGGCGCACGGCGGCCGGGGCATCCTGCTCGGCGGCGTCCCCGGCGTGCCTCCCGCGAAGGTCGTGGTCCTCGGAGGAGGCGTCGTGGGCCTGAACGCCGCGATCATCGCGCTCGGGATGCAGGCCGACGTGTGGGTGCTCGACAAGTCGGTCGACCGGATGCGCGAGCTCGAGATCGCGCTCGACGGGCGGGTGACGCTCGCGATGTCGAACCGCCTGCAGGTCGAGGAGGTGCTGCCCGACGCAGACATGGTGATCGGAGCAGTGCTCATCCCGGGTGCGGTCGCGCCGAAGCTCGTGACGCGCGAGATGCTGACGCTGATGCGCCCCGGGTCGGTGCTCGTCGACGTCGCGATCGACCAGGGAGGCTGCTTCGAGACCTCGCATGCGACGACGCACGACGACCCGGTGTTCGAGGTCGACGGGATCGTCCACTACTGCGTCGCGAACATGCCCGGCGCCGTGCCCGTCACCTCGACCAAGGCGCTCACGAACGTCACGCTGCCGTACGTCGAGGCGATCGCCGACAAGGGCCTCTCAGGTGCGATCGCCGACGACCGCGCGCTCGCGAAGGGCGTCAACACGCTCTCCGGCAAGCTCACGTACCGCGCCGTTGCAGAGGCGCACGGCCTGCCGCACACGCCGCTCGAAGACGCCGCGCGGAGCGCCGGTCTGACGCACCCGCCGGCGTGGGATGGCTCCCGGCGCGGCACGTCTCGACGCGGCCCACGGCTGGGGCTGTGAGGTGGTCGCCGTCGGCTACGACTCGGTCGTGCCGTCCGCCTGGGCGCGCTGCTGCTTCGCGCTCTCCGAGGGGGAAACCTTGACGACGGCCCACGTGACCGACATCGAGAGCGCGAGGATCCCGCAGATGTACAGGGTGAGCTCGACCAGGCTGATGACGTTGTCCATCGGCCGACTAGGATAGCTCGCTGTGCCGCGTGCCTGTGTCATCGTGCTGGACGCCGTCGGAGCGGGGGAGCTGCCCGACGCCGCCGACTGGGGCGACGAGGGGTCCGACACCCTCGGCAACGTTGCGCGCGCCGTCGGCGGGCTCGACCTGCCGAATCTGGAGAACCTCGGCCTCGGGAACGTCGAGCCACTCGAGGGCTGCCCACCCCAGCCGTACGCCCCCGCGGTCGCCGGCCGGCTGCTCGAGCGGTCGAAGGGGAAGGACACGACCGCGGGGCACTGGGAGCTGATGGGCGTCGTCACGCCGACGGCGTTCCCGACCTACCCGTACGGGTTCCCCGACGAGGTGATCGACCCGTTCATGAACCGCACCGGCCGCGGGGTGCTCGGCAACAAGCCCGCTTCCGGCACCGAGATCATCCAGGAGCTGGGCGAGGAGCATCAGCGTACGGGCAAGTGGATCGTCTACACGTCGGCCGACTCGGTCTTCCAGGTCGCCGCCCACGAGGAGACGATCCCGCTCGAGGAGCTCTACGCCGGCTGTCGCATCGCGCGGGAGATCCTCACCGGCAAGCATGCGGTCGGGCGCGTCATCGCGCGGCCGTTCGTCGGCGAGCCGGGCCACTACGAGCGAACGCCGAACCGGCACGACTTCTCCCTCGAGCCCCGCCGCCCGAACTACCTGACGGCGATCCGCGAGACGGGCAACACGGTGTACGGCGTCGGGAAGATCTCGGACATCTTCGCCGGCTGCGACATCGACGAGTCGTTCCCGACGAAGTCGAACGTCGACGGGATCAACCGGACGATCGAGCTGCTGGAGAACATCGACTCCGGCCTCGTCTTCGTCAACCTGGTCGAGACCGACCAGCTCTGGGGGCACCGCAACGACCCGGAGAACTTCCACCGCTGCCTGCAGGACTTCGACCGGCGGCTGCCCGACATCCTCGACGCGCTCCGCGACGGCGACCTCCTGATCCTGACCTCGGACCACGGTTGCGACCCGACCACGCCGTCGACCGACCACTCGCGCGAGCACGCGCTGCTCCTCGCCTACGCGGCCGGGAAGAACGCAGCCGGGACGATCCACGAGAACGGCGAGTTCGGCGACGTCGGCGCGACCGTCTCCGCCTGGCTCGGCGCCAAGCATCCCGGGAAGGGCGCACCCGGCCGGCCGATCCTCGAGCGGTGAGGATCAACGATCCGGTCGCGGTCGCACGGCAGTACGCGACCGAGGCGAACCTCGAGGCGCGGCGCTCGCTCTACGCGGACGCCACCGGGCCCGACCCGCGGGACATCGCGTTCGACGCGGTCGCGGAGGTCGCCCCGGCGCGCGTGCTCGAGGTCGGCGGCGGGCCCGGCGAGCTGGCGGCGCGAGTCGTGACCGACGTCGGCTGCGAGGTCGTCATGGTCGACGTCTCCCCGCGTATGGTCGAGCTCGCCGTGGGCCGGGGCGTCGACGCGCAGGTGGGCGACGTCCAGAGCCTCCCCTTCGAGGACGGCCGCTTCGACTGCGCGGTCGCCGCGTGGATGCTGTTCCACGTACCGGACATCGACGCCGGGCTCGCCGAGCTCGGTCGCGTGCTCCGGCCGGGCGGCCGGCTCGTCGCCGCCACCAACGCGAAGGATCACCTCTCCGAGCTCCGCGCGATCGCAGGCCCGGCCGCCGCGTGGAAGCGGGTCTTCACGCGCGAGAACGGTGCCGCGATCATCGGCCGTCACTTCGAGCGCGTCGAGCGGCGTGACGCCGACGGCTGGGTCACGATCCACGACGACGAGACCGTCCGGGGGTTCGTGGCGTCGCTCGACGCGGAGCAGCCGGTCGAGCTGCCGCCGTACGACCTCCCGCTGCGGAGCCGCAGGGCCTCGTCGGTCTTCGTCGCGACGAAGGGCTCGTGAGCACGATGATCCGGCCGGCGCAGCTGATCGAGCAGAAGCGGAACGGGCGAGAGCACGATCCGGAGCAGCTCGCGGAGCTGATCCTCGCGTACGCGCGCGACGAGGTGCCCGACTACCAGATGGCCGCCTGGTGCATGGCCGTCTACTTCCAGGGCCTCTCCGCCGCCGAGACGCACGCGCTCACCGACGCGATGGTCCGCTCCGGCGAGACGATCGACCTCGGGGCGGCGCTCGGCCGCAAGGTCGTGGACAAGCACTCGACGGGCGGGGTGGGCGACAAGACGTCGATCGCGGTCGGTCCCATCGTGGCCGCGTGCGGGGTGCCGCTCGGGAAGATGAGCGGCCGCGGGCTCGGGCACACGGGAGGCACGCTCGACAAGCTCGAGTCGATCCCCGGCTATCGCGTGGAGCTCACGACCGAGGAGCTCGTCGCGCAGCTGCGCGAGGTCGGGATGGCGATCGTGGGGCAGACGGCCGACCTCGTCCCCGCCGACAAGAAGCTCTACGCGCTCCGGGACGTCACGGCGACGGTCGACAGCGTTCCGCTGATCGCGAGCTCGATCATGTCGAAGAAGCTCGCGGCGGGATCCCAGGCGATCGTCCTCGACGTGAAGGTCGGCGACGGGGCGTTCATGAAGACGCTCGAGGACGCGCGCACGCTCGCCGAGGTGATGCGGGAGATCGGGACGATCTCGGGTCACGAGGTGACCTGTCTCCTGACCGACATGGATCAGCCGCTCGGGCGGGCGGTGGGGAACGCGCTCGAGATCCACGAGGCGCGCGACACGGTTCGCGGGGACGGCCCCGCCGATTTCTCGGAGCTCGTGCTCGACATAGCGTCGCGCCTGCTCGCGTATTCCGACCTCGGGATCGACGTCGAGGAAGGGCGTCGCCGCGCGGAGTCGGCGATCGGCGACGGCAGCGCGCTCGACATGTACGAGCGGTGGATCCGCGCCCAGGGCGGAGACCCCGACCCGCTGGCGCTCGAGCAGGCCCCGGTCCGGCGTGCCGTGCCTGCGCCGCGCGACGGGATCGTCTCACGGCTCGGCGCCCTGGCCATCGGCACCGCCGCGCTCGAGCTGGGCGCCGGCCGGCGTACGAAATCCGATCCGGTCGACCATGCGGTCGGCATCCTCTGCTTCGCCAAGCGCGGGGACACGGTGCTCGCAGGCGATGATCTCGCGGAAGTCCATGCGCGCGACGACGGCGCTGCCGAGCGGGCCGCGGCGGCAGTCCTCGACGCGTACGTGATCGGCGACGACGCTCCGGCCGGAGCACGGGATTCTGCTCGACGTCGTCGGCTGAGGACGCTAGACGCGCTGGAGATGCGTGTCCTTGAACGCAGTGCGGTACTTGAGCCCGTAGCCGACCGCGCGGTCGACACCGATGTGCGCGAGCCAGATCAGCGCGAGCTGCACAAGGACGTCTCCTCCCGCGAGGATGCCGATCGTGCCCAGCACGACGGGGCCTGCGTACGTGTGCACGACGTCGTAGGCCATCGCGCCGACCGCCGGCCCGGCGACGTAGCCGAGCATCGAGAGGTCCGGCGCGAGCGCGAGGACGAGGAGGACCCACCACGCGTAGCCGAGGTGGAAGTAGAGCGCGACCGCTGCGACCGCGACGACGGCACCCTCGAGGTGCAGGAGGGATCGCGGGAGCCGGTCGGGCATCCGGCGATCCTAGCCCGCGCGCCGGTGTGGAAGGCCGCACCGCCGGCGTACGGCCCATGCCCGATCTCGGAGCGCGCCGCACGGTTTCATGCGGTCACGCGAAACGAGGCGGGAGATGAGCACCGAGCGTCGCGACGTCGAGACCGAGGTCGTCCTTCCGGCGGGGATGGAGCTCGTCGTGCCGCCGCCTGCCCCCGAGCCCGCCGGAGGCGCGGACCCGGCGGCGATCTCGCGACCATCCGCTCTGCCGGTCGACGAGGTGTCGGAGAGGTCGACCCGGCCACCACCACTCGGGAGCCGGCGCCTATACCCTTGAGACGTGGCTGCGTCCCGGGAGGAGCTCGAGGCGCTGTACCGCGAGCGGTACCTCGGGTTTCGGCGTGCCTTGGCCGCCGTGACGGGCAGCTACGAGGTCGCGCACGACGTCGTCCAGGAGGCGTTCGCCCGAGCGCTCGCGCAACCACAGAAGTACCGGGGTGACGCACCCCTCGGAGCGTGGATCTGGGGAATAGCGCTGCGGGTGGCGCGCGAGGAGCGGAGATACCCGAGGCCGGCGCCGCTGGACGAGCAGATCGAAACCGAGCTGACCGAGCCGGCACACGATCCCGAGCTCAGAGAGGCACTCGAGGCCCTTCCCCCTCGGAGAAGGCTGATCTTCTTCCTGCGGTACTTCGGCGACATGACGTACAGGGAGATCGCTGCTGTCTGCGAGATCAGCGAAGGGACCGTTGCGGCATCGCTCGCGCAGTCCCGCGCGTCGATCGCCGAGGCACTCGGGAGTGGAGACCTCGCCGGATCGAGGCCAGGCTGATGTCCGGGCGCGGTGCTCGGGGTCACGATCGTCGGGAGAATCTCGCCGAGCTCGATTCGGCTCTGCACGACCGGCTGCGCAGTCTGGACGAGCCCGTCGATCGGAGTGACTGGGCGGCTGTCGTTCAGCGCTCGAGGGGCATTCGGCTGTCGAGACATCGTTCGTCCACGCTCGTGGCGAGCGGAGTTGCTGTGCTGTCGCTCGCGTTCGCACTGAGTCTCGTACCGCTGTTTCGGGATGCGGGACACCCGAGACCAGGAGCCGCGCCGCTCCGGCTGTCGCTCCACCTGAGCGACGGGAGCGGCCTCGTCCTGTACTCGGTGGCGGAACGGGCACGGTTCCTCGACGACTCGGAGGACCGGCTCGCCGGTCAGCCCGCGGTCCGCAGTGCCGCGATCCCGCGATCCTTGAGCGGCGGGCCGTTCTACGTTCCAGCCGCGATCTTCCGCGCAGCGAGCACGGCGCGGCAGGTGACCGACGGCCCTCAGCCCGGAGACCGGGCCCTCGTCTCCTTCCGCGTCTTCACGAACGCCGGGCTCGAGACGCCCGCCGGATCCGCGGTCTTGGCGTGCCAGTACGGCCTCGATCGGACCGCGTACTGCGACGGTGCCGTGGATCTCGAGGACGGGGTGCGGCTGACCGGTTCAGGGACGCTGAGCGCCGATGCCAGCCGGTACACCCTGATGACCAGCGGCTACGGCCACGACGCCATCGGCCGCGGTGTCCTCACCGCGTCTCGTCGAGATCGAGACGTGAGCGATCTCTAAGCGGCGCCTCTGGCGGACCGTCCCACCGGGGCGAGACCGTCGTAAAGGTTTCGACCGTCCCACGCTACTCTCGAGGGTGATGTCGCTGCGAGGTGCAGAGGCGAGGCAGGATACGCGCGTGGTCCCGTCCGGCTGGAGCGAACGCTCCGTCGTCGCTGCCCCGGGCGTCGGGGCCGAACCGTGCTCGCGCGGGCGGGCTAGCACGCGTGGTCGCTGGGCGGCGGCTGTCGCCGTCGCCGGGCTGGTCTGCGCGTCGGTGTCGGTTGCGGGCGCCGGAGCGGCCGCGAGCCGGGTCGTGACCGTCTACAGCGTCGCCACCGGGCTGCAGTACATCAACACCGGGGACGATCGGGCGCGCGGGAAGGCCAACAACCCTCTCGACGGCGCGGCCAACAGGCTGTGGCCGAAGAGTGCCGGAGGCGGGGACGGGCCGTTCGCAGGTGACGTCGCCGTCTATGCCGTGAAGCTCTACAGCACCCCGACCCTGAAGCGCCCTGCCGGCTCGGGCGTGTACACGTGCTACTTCAACTACGATCGACACGCGCTCTGCAAGGCGTACTACAAGTTCACGGCCGGTGGCACGCTCGTGGCCTCCGGGCCTGTCGACTTCAACAGCTCGGGGTTCACGATCGTCGTGACGGGCGGCACGACGAAGTATCTCGGTGCCCGGGGCGAGGCCAGGGTCGCGGCTGCCCCGCGCCACGCTCAGAGAATCGACTTCAAGTTGATCGGATGAGTCGCACGCCGCCCATCCGGCTTCTGTTGCCGGCCATCGTGCTTCTCGCGACGGCCCTTTCGGTGACGCCTGCGTCGGGGGCCCCGCGCGCATCGCAGAAGCTCACGCTCTACGCCGTTCCGGCGACGGTGCAGTTCATGAACCATGCCGACGACCGGCTCCGCGGGATGAGCACCAACCCCTTCAACCTCAAAGCAGAGGCGGTGATCATCGGCGCCAACGGGAAGGAGAAGGGGAACGGCCCGTTCCCCGGCGACGACATCCTCTATGCCTTCAGGCTCTTCGGCGATGCAAAGCGCACCAAGCCGATCGGGACGGCGATGTTCACCTGCTACTACGGGTTCGCAAAGCGCGCGACGTGCGAGTCGTACTTCGACCTCGCCAAGGGCCTCGTGCTCGCATCCGGGCAAGTGCCGTTCGGCGCGACCCACTTCACACTCGGGGTCACCGGTGGCACGCGGGCGTACTTCGGCGCGCTGGGGCAGCTGGACTCCGTGCCGGCAGCCGGGAACGCACAGCGTTTCGACCTCGAAGTGACCGGGCTGCCGAAATGAGGACGAGGCTCCCGGCAGCACTGGTGGCTATTGGCGTCGCAGCGGCGATCGCGGTTCCCGTCGCGCCGGCAACGACGCAGGGACGGTCGCTCGTCGTCTACGCCAAGCCGACGCGAGCGCAGTTCATCAACCACAACGACGACCGGGAGCGCGGGGACATCAGGAACCCGTTCAATCCGGACTCACCTCCGACACCCCCGAACGCCAACTCCGCGAAGAAGGGCGCCCGGGCCGGGGACAACGCCCTCTTCAGCTTCAAGCTGTACGCGGACCGCAACCTCACGCGACCCATCGGCACCGCCATCTACTCCTGCACGTTCAACTTCGCCCAGGAAGCGATCTGCGAGGCCGACTTCGATCTCAGGCGGCGGAACCATGGTCGCGCTGGGCCCGGCGAAGCTCGAAGACCGCCAATCTCATCCTTCCGGTGACCGGCGGCACGGGCCGGTACCGCGGGCGCCCACGGGCAGCTGACGTCGAGGCCGTCGGGCACCAAGAACACGCAGATCATCCGCTTCACGCTGCTGTAGACAACGCGGGATGCGTGCGGGCGCGACGGTGCCCGGATCCGACCACTCCCCGACGATGATCGACCGAATCTCCGGAAGTGCCGTGCTAGCCTGGGACGGTTGAGGTCGTTTGCGCTCCTAGCCGTTTCTCTCGCGTTCCTGGGCCTGGCATCGAGCGGATCTGCTCGTCCGCAGACCACGAACCCCGGCGGGTACCACACGGTCCGGGTGGTCGTCACGGACAAGGGCCTCACCGTGAGCCCGACGCACGCGCCGCGTGGATCGACCGCGATCTTCCTTCTCTCGAATCGCGGGACGACCCCGCGGGTCCTTGCCGTCGGAGATGCCTCGTTGACTCATCGACGGGGTGTCGGCTTCGCCGTCAAGCTCGCACGAAACGAGCAGAAGCGGGTTCTCCTCTACCTCACCTATCGGGGACTGCTACCGGTCTCGATCGCGGGCACGGGCAAGGCCAAGGTCCAGGGCATCTTCCGCGTCACCTGAACCGATTCTCACCGCCGGCGGCGCACGCTCAACGCGGTTGCACCACGGGAGGGCTGCTCGTCGTCGGTGAGAGCTTCCCGGTCTTGACGGGCCTCGACGTGCCGTTCGCGAGACGCCAGAGGACGATCTGATGCCGAGCGGCCACGAAGGCGAGGCTCTTTCCGTCGGGCGAGAACGACGCAGGTCCGGCATCGCGGGCGAGCATGCGCGGGGCCGTGTGCTTGCGAAGGTCGTGGATGTAGAGCCCGAATCGGGGACACGGGAGGTTGTCCCCACACTCTTTGTCACCGCGATCCGGCGGCCGGGAGCCCACGAACGTCAGGGAGGAGAGATCGGGGGAAACGGCGGTCGCGTCCATGCCGACGGATGCGTCGATCGGGGCACCGAACAGCTTCTGGACACGCCCGGAGCGAGGGTCGATCCTCGCGAGGTCGCCCTGGGTCGGTATCAGAAGCCCGCCGCGTGTCCAGGTCGGTCGGCCGGCTGAAGGCGCCTGGCGGAGCAGCCGCTCGGCCGTTCCGGACGCCGACATGACGTGGATCCTCCATCCGCTCACGAGGGGCCGAAGAAACGCGATCTGCTTGCCGTCCGGAGACCAGGCGGGGAAGCTGTCGCGGCCGTTGACGGTGAGGCGCCGGACGCCCGTCCCGTCGAGGTCCATGCTGAAGATTCCTGCCCCCAGCCGTGCGAAGGCGATCCGCTTTCCGTCCGGCGAGAACACCGGCGCTGCCGAGGGATACGCGCCTCGCGTGAGCTGCTTGAGACCTGCGCCGGACTGCCGGATCCGGAAGATCTGCTCGGTCCCGTACCCCGAGGGGCGGGCGGTGAACACGATCCATGGCTGTGGCGAGGACGCGTGCGGTTGCCCCGCGGCCACGGAGCCCGTCGCCAGGGCGAGCCCGATGACGACGGCGGTCACGGCCAGCACCGGGGACCCGATCGCCGCGGTGCTCCGGAGACGTGCGACGCAGCGCCTCACCACGCGACTGCGGCCGTCGATCCCGTCGCCCATCCCGAGGAGACTCTAACACCGGCGGGCCAGGCTCCAGCTGTCCGGGATCGTGTCACGTCCGCGTACGGCAGGACTCGCCCGGCCGGGCAAGAACCGTCCCGGCGCGTCTCGATCGGGCTCTGCCGGCCTTGATATCATCGCCGTGATGAGACGACCGCGCGGGCCTGCCGCGCTCGCGATCGCCCTGGTGGCGGGGACTGCGGCGGTCGGTGTCGCGGTCGGCGTTCTGGTCGTCGGGCACGACAGCGCCCCGCGTGTGCCGACGACAGGTCAGTGGGCGCCGATCTCCGTCGCGAGACCGAAGCTCCCGGTGATTGCCGGCGGGATCCCCGTCGACATCGATCCGATGGTGCGTCGAAACGACCTCGCGACGACGCTGGCTGTCCTGCCCGGCAGGCACCGCTACCGGGTCACGATCTCGAACACGTCGAACCTCGGCGCTATCAACTCGTTCGAGTGGTACCCGCCGACCGGTGTGCACATCGTCAAGCTGATCGGGAGCTCCGAGGGCAACTGCACCCTCACGGGGCTCACGGGCTTCGGCGGCAACCAGTTCCCGACGCTCGTCCTGTATCCGGACGTTCGCTGCGAGAACGTCGATCTCGAGCCCCCGAGCTGCACGTGCCTGGGTGACGGCGGCGCCCTGACGATCTCGTTCGTCACCGACGATGACTACCAGGGGGGTGGGGGTGACCTCAGGCTGCGCGCGGCGACTCTCGTGTTCGATCCCATCCCCGCCTATCTCGGGGCCGCGAGTCCGGCGCCGAAACCAGAGTGAGCCACGGACCCGAGGATCGCATGACATGTCGCGCACTGTGCGGGAGGGCGCGGCTCCCCGTCGTGCTCGCGGCGGGTGTCCTCGCGCTCGCAGGGTGCGGGAGCGATGCCGTGGACTCCGGTGGGCTCACCGCGCACGAACGAAAGAGCGCGCAAAGCGCCGTGGACTCCCTCCAGAACTCGAACATCTCGCTGCAGCTGGTGAACATCACGAAATGGGTCCAGAGCGTCCCGGCGGCCTGCCGGATTCGCCTCGCGTCGCGGAGCCCGAGCACGTTTCAGGTCTACGTCTTCTGGGTCCCCTGGCTCGCGGCCGCGCCGTACGTCTGGCTCGACATGAGCCTCACGGGTGACCCCCGGACGAGCGCGTTCCACCTCGGCACCTCCCAACCGGTGCTTCCGGGCGGCAGGCTGAAGCGTGACGGTCGATCCGTCAACCGAGCGTCGGTCGACACCACCCTGCTCTCTCGATACGGGCCCGACCAGGCCAGGAAGGGGCGGCAGATCATGTTGGCCCACGGAGGCGGCGTCTTCGCAAAGCCGGGTGCCCGGTGCCAGGTTCTCCAGAACGGGAGCATCCGGCTCCTCCCGTCGACGTAGGTGCGCCCCCCGAACGGGCGTCGCAGCCGTGGTCGGCGCGGCCCTGTCTCGTTTCTTTACGGGCTTTACCAATTCTTTGCGCAGTCTTCACCGAAGTGGCATAGTCCCTCCCGACCGACAAAGTTGTCGGGTGAAGCTTCTGCAGGTTCAACCGTCGTAGGTTGCCAACGAGGAGGCATTACGGATGCACCGGTCTCGGTTCCGGCCAGGAACGACCCTGGTAGTAGCACTGACGTTGGTGGCGGCGATCGCTGCGGGCGTCTTGACGACGTCGAGTGCCTTCTCGGCAGGCCAGCAGTTGCGGGCGATATCGCCCTCACCCGTCTGGCCGGCGAAGACGCTCAACGCACCGGCCGGCGCCAACTGGCACGCGTACTACGGCGCTCTGACGGGTCAGCGCTACTCGTCGCTGAAGCAGATCACGACGGCGAACGTCAGTCAGCTCAAGGAGGTCTGGCACATCAGCCTCGGCAGCTGCACCGCCGCGACTCATCGCCGGCGACCCGGTGATCCCGGGCGCGAACCGCGGGGCGGCGAACAACCCGACGAACTGCGGCTCGATGGAGTCGAACCCGGTCGCGATCGACGGGGTGCTCTACACGACGAACGCGCCGCTCGGCGCAGGTCTTCGCGATCGACGCGGAGACGGGCAACACGATCTGGAAGTGCACGCCGTCGTACGCCGGCGAGATCCTGAACAGCGGTAGCGCCGTTCACGCCCGGCAACGGTGGCCGCAGGGCCGGCGTCGCGGTCGGCGAGGGCAAGGTCTTCAACGGCCTTCCGGACGGCCGCCTCGTCGCGCTCGACCAGGTGACCGGCAAGCAGGTGTGGGAGACGTCCGTCGGCTCGTACAAGGACAACGCGAAGATCTCCACGCGCCCCGATCTACGTCAACGGCATGGTCATCGTCGGCGACGGCTCGGGTGACGGCGGCGGCGCCAGCCCACGATCCGGCCTTCAGGGCCGCCAACGGCGGCAAGATCTGGACGTGGAGCGCGATCCCGTCTCCCGGCCAGCCGGGCTACAAGACGTGGACGAACGACGGCAAGGGCGGCAACGGCTCGCAGCCTCTACGGCGGCGGCTCGTTCTGGGAGTCCCCGATCGTCGACACCAAGCGCAACATGCTGATCGTCGGCACGGGCAACCCGGAGCCGTGGAACTCGCGTGGCGCCGGGCAGAACCTCTACACCGATTCGATCGTCGCGCTCAACCTCTACACGGGTCAGCTCAAGTGGTACTTCCAGCAGGTCCACCACGACCTGTGGGACTCGGACCTGCCGAACAACGGCGTCATGTTCACCGGCAAGTTCAAGGTCAACGGCAAGATGGTCACGCAAGGCCGCCGTCTCCTACGTCAACAAGGTCGGCATGACCTTCGTGCTCGACCGCAGACCGGCAAGCCGCTGATCCCGGTCGAGGAGATCCAGGTCCCGCAGAGCAAGGCCGCCGGTGTCAACACGTGGCCGACGCAGCCGGTCCCGGCGACGCAGAACGTCCTGTTCAACCCGAGTCGGCAAGGACGGGATCCCGTGCACCACGCCGACGCCGTCGACGAACTCCGGCGTCCCGTACGCGACGGCGACCGCGCCTGACGGCAAGCCGTACAAGATCGGCTGCGCCTACACCACGTACGACACGACGCAGTACATCGTCACGCCGTTCGAGATGATGGACTGGCCGGCGAGCTCGTACAGCCCGCAGAACCACACGATGATCACCTGCGGCGTCACCGGCCGGGCAACGGCGATGGAGCAGATCCCGGCCGACTCGCAGGTCGCGAGCCAGTTCGGCGGCCTCGGCGCCAACCGGCTCGGCGTCGGCGACGGCTCCACGCCGATCAGCAACTCGGGCAACTTCCCGTCGCTCGACGTCAGACCGGCAAGTTACAGGTGCCACGAGCACTGGCGCGGCAATCTGCTACTCCGGCACGGCGAACACCGCCGGCGGCGTGACGTTCGTCGGCCACTTCGGCACCGGTGACGGCTCGAAGGGTGACGGCTACCTCGAGGCGAATGGACACGAAGACGGGCGAAGTCGCTCTGGAAGTCGCCTCCGATGCCGTACCCGGTGGCGGCTGCCCCGATCATCTACATCGGTCGACGGCAAGCAGTACGTGACGGTCGAGGTCGGTGGCGCGGGCCACAACGACGTCACCCGGCCCTACGGCCTCCTCGATCCGCGGCGCGTCCGCGGCGACTACGTCTACACGTTCGTGCTTCCCTAGCGCGACGAGGATGGAAGCGACACGCGGTGGGCCGTGTATCGACAGCGGCCCACCGCGTTACCTTCTCGGCGAGGGTGGTAACTTGACAAGACAATTTCCAGACGAGGAGAGTGCTGGTGCGTCGTAGATTGAGCCTTTTGGCGCTGGGAGCAATCCTGGTAGCCGGACTCGCAGCAGGGGTCATGGTGTCCGGTGGTGGGGCCACCACGGCTGCGGTGGCAGCGAAGCCGAAGCCGAAGAGGATCACCGTCTCCGCCTCCGAGTTCAAGTTCGTGCTTTCGAAGAAGACGATTCCGGCGGGGTCGACCGTCATCTTCACGGTGATCAACAAGGGAAAGATCTCGCACGACTTCAAGATCGCCGGGAAGAAGACGAAGACGCTGAAGCCTGGGCAGAGGACGACACTCAAGGTCACGTTCCCGAAGAAGAAGGGAGCGATCTCGTACATCTGCACGCTCCCGGGCCATGCGCAGGCAGGAATGAAGGGCAAGCTCGGTGTCGGTGTCGCGGCCCCCAAGCCGACGCCGACGCCCACCACGCCCACGCCCACGACGCCGACGCCCACGACGCCGACGCCGACGACGCCCGGTGGTACCGAAACGCTCCAGGGTGACCCGGTCGCCGGCAAGGCCGTCTTCGCCTCGAGCGGCTGCGGCTCGTGCCACACGCTGGCGGCCGCCGGCTCGACCGGCAACGTCGGCCCGAACCTCGACCAGGTGAAGCCCGGCCAGGCGCTGGTGCGCACGTTCGTCCAGAACGGCTCGACGTCCGGCGGCATCTCGATGCCGGCGTTCGCGAACATGAGCCAGACGGACCTGAACAACGTCGCCGCGTTCGTCTACGCGTCGACACACTAGGCGCCGCATTCGTCGTGAGAGGGCGAGGCGCTCGCGTCTCGCCCTCTCAGGCGCGTCCGATCTCCTGGGCTGCCCCGGACGGTGTCGATGGTGTCCGGCCGAGCCGGATCAGCGTCCGACTCGCACGAACGCGATGTCTCTCGCGACGCGCGGCGAGAGCGCGTGCGGCCAGGCTGCCAGGTCGACGACCGACCCCGGGCTCGTGGGTGTCCGCTGGTACGCCTGGAAGTCGCTCTCCCAGATGCGCAAGGTGGAGCCGCGCACCGACGCGGGGAGCACGAGCTCGAAACGCCCTCTCGCGTCCGGCCACCGCGCCGACAGCGGGCGGACGACACCTCCGGGGGCCGACACGCCGACGAGGAGGCCGCGGTAGATCGCGCCGGGCTCGGGCGTCGACGTCGGCACCGCCATCGCAGTCCCCGTCGCCGGCAACCTGAGGTCGAGCATCGCGCTGCTGCGACGCTTGAACGTGGGGTTCGTCGCACCGGTCGTGTAGCTGGTTCGACCGTACGCAACCTGCACCGTGAACTCGACGGGGTCGGCCTCGGTCAGGTCGGAGGCCGGGAAGAACGACTGGTACCGACCTGACGGCGTGGTCGGCTCGGAGAACGACCAGAAGTCGCGGTCGTTCGTGCGCGTGACGACGTATGCGCCCAGGACGGGACGACCGCTCGCGTTCGTCACCGTCCCTCGGAGCCGGTAGGAGAGGAGCACGACCGGAGGCGCCGCGACGCCGTCGGCGCGGACTGCGCGTCCGGTCACCCGAACAGTGCCGTTCTTCTGCGCCGAGACGCTGAGGCCGGTGATGCGGTAGCCGACGTTGATGCCGCCCGAGGCTGCCCGCAGGGAAGCCTGCTCGGAGGTCGTCAGCGGACGACCGGCGACGGTCGCCTTCGATGCGTCGACCACCGTGACCGGATGTCGTCGTGCGAGCGTGGTGTCGACGGCCGCGGCAAACGTTCCGTCGGCCGCGGTCCGACGCGGCAGGACGTAGCGGTCGACGGCAAGCCGCGCACCAGCGACCGCCCGCCCTCCGAGCGTCAGTCGCCCGGAGACGGTGCGAAGGTTGGACGAGTCGGGATCCCACAGGGTCAGCGGCGTCGCCCCGGAGGGGATGACGATCCTCGGGCGGGAGGCGGATGCGGTGCGGGCGGCCGGGCGTGTCACCGACGCCGCGTGTCGCGTGGCGCTTTCGCCGGCGACGTTCTCCACGGCGAGCGGCTTGGGCGACTCGACCTTGCTCCCGCCGAGTGCGAAGACCTGGAGCTGGGAGGCGGTTCCACCGCCCGACGACGTCGGCGTGCCGCCGACGGTGATCGCGACGTACTCCTTGCGGCCGGCCGAGAAGATCGTCGGGCCGGCCGCGATCTGACGTCCCGTCTGGAACGTCCAGAGAACCTTGCCGGTCTTCGCGTCGAATGCGCGGAGGACGCCGTCGCCGCCGCCCGCAAACCCGAGTCCACTGGCGGTGACGCTGACCCCGCCGCGCTCCGGCTCCGGGGTGTCGAACTTCCACACGCGTCTTCCTGTCGCGACGTCGATCGCGCTGATCGAGCCGTGATCCTTCCAGCCCGGGAGGTATTCACCGAAGTTCCCGTTCTGCAGCCCGAGGTAGATGTCCCCGAGCAGGAACTTCCGCTTCTTCTGCGTCGGCGTCAGCTTCTGCTGGATGAGGACGCCGGCGGTTTCGGCGGCGGCGTTGAGCACATACCCGGTCTTCGGGTCGAACGCCGCCGGCGAGTAGTTGAGCCCACCGATCGAGCCGGGGAACACGGTGACCGGCTGCCCGGGCCGAAGCGGCGGGTGCTCGACGCGGTCGAGCACCTTCACCCGATCGTGGATCGCCTGGCCGGTGCGGGCGTCGAAGAGGTACCAGAGGCCCTCCTTCGTGGCGACCGATACGACGTGACGGGACTTGCCGCCGATCTCGGCGTCGTAGACGAGGGGAGGCTGGGCCACGTCGTACTCCCACTGATCGCGCTCGACGAGCTGCTGCCACCACTTGAGGCGTCCCGTGGCGAGGTCGACGGCGATGAGCGACGCCGCCCGGGGATTGTTCCCGGGACGGAGCGAGGGAAAGTAGACCGGTGTTCCGGAGCCCGTTCCGAAGTACACGGTGTTCGTCGTCGTGTCGATCGTCACCGGTGTCCACACCGGGCCGCCGCCGACGATGCGGGACGCACGGCGCCACGACTGGAGGTCGGGGGGGATCGTCCAGAAAGGTGTCGGCCAGGCCGGCTTCAGCTGCGGTGTGTATGCCATGACGAAACCGCGGTTGCCGCGTTCCGATCCCGCCGCGCCGAAGACGAGCTTGCCCTTGGCGCACATCGGCGCACTCGTCTCCGAGTACCCGTAGGCGGCAGACGCATTCGGGACATCCTGGCTGATCGCCAGCTCACCGACGACCTTCCCGTCACTGGGTCGCATGGCGACCACCTTCATGTCGAGCTGGAGGATGAACAGCCGACCGCCGCAATACGCGAGCCCACGGTTCGCCACCGTTCCGAAGTTCTTGAACACGGCGCTGTTGTCCGGCTTCCGCTGCCAGAGGATCTTCCCGGTCGCGCCGTCGATCGCGAAGACGTTCGCGTCGTTCGTCGTGACGTAGAGCGTGCCGTCGATCGCCAACGGGTACGACTGCTGGCCGCGACGTGTGTCCGGGTCCGTCTTGAGAAAGTCGACCGTGTACACGCGCCCGAGCTGTGCGACGTTCGCCGGCGTGATCTCCGTCAGCGGCGAGTAGCGATTGTTGTCGACCGTCCGCCCGAACGCCGTCCAGTCGCCGCGCGGCACGCTGGGAGCGGGCGCCGACGTCGCCGCGGTCGCGAGACCGAGCCCCGAGCCCAACGCACAGGCGGCGAGCGCCACGGCTGCGGCGCGACCCCGGGATGTTCGCTGCACGGGATTCCTCCTAGCCGTGGCTTCGCGGTTGCGTGAGATGGTAGTGCGTCTGCCGCCTGCGCAGAGGCGAAAATGCCCCGCTCGTCGCGATGCTCGCGAGCGCGGCTGCAGCGCCGAGGGCCGCCAGCGCGAACGAGAACGACCGGTGCGTCGTGCGGACGCCGACGGCCCGAGTCGGGCCCACCTCGGCGGCCGCGCGGAGCGCCCGAGCGGCCGCGGGCAGCGACTCGACCGAGGCAAGGGTGCCGCCCGCATCGTCCGCCAGGCGGCGGAGGGTCGCGCCCGCCGACGCCTCGGGCCTGTACGCGGGATCGACTCGCCCGCGAGCGTCGCGGATCCGATCCGTCGCTCCTCCGACGCCGACGACGATCAGCGTGCAGCCGTGTCGTCCCGCCAGGGCAGAGGCAACGGAACCCGAGGGCTCCCCGGCACCGGCCCGCGTCTCTCCGTCGGTCAACAGCACGCACGTCCGGAAACGGGCGCCGCGAGAGTAGAAGCCGTCGGAGCGCAGAGCAGCCAGGCCTGCAAACGAGGTGGCGACCGTCGCGACGCGCTCCGGCGGTGGCGAGTCCGCGGCCACGCTGCTGCCGACGGTCCGGGAGAACGCAGACCGGTCGAGTGACGGGAAGAGGTACGGGAGAACGCGGTCGGTGAGCCCGGCCACGCCCGCAGGAACGTCGGGCACGGCACCGCGGAGCGTCACGGCCGCGCGGCGCGCCTTCTCCAGCCGCGTCGACGCTCCGTGGGCAGACGAGGCAAGCATCGAACGAGACACGTCCACGACGAACACCACCTCGGACCGACTTCGCGCGTCCCGCGTCACCTTCCGTGTGGATACCGGCTGTGCAGCAGCAGCCGCGAGCGCCACGCACGCGAGCACGGCGAGCCCCACGGTCCAGCGGCTCGAGGCCGACCCCGACCGGGAGAGTCCGAGCACGGCTCGGACGCGAGCCTGCCGGCGCTCGAGCGCCGCCCAAACGGCCATCGGGACGGCGGCGAGCACGCACAGCCCGAGCGCCCACGGTGTCGTCAGCGTCAGCCCTCCCGTCATGGTCAGTACCCGGCGCCTGCTGTCCCGGCGCCGGCTCCCTCGGCCGTCTTCCCGCGCACACCCGAGCCGTTTCCGACACCCTCGCGCGTCCCGTGCGCCCGCGCGCGGCGAAGGACGAGCTCGAGGTCGTATTTGGCGTCGTCGTTCGACGGGTCTGCGCGGATCGCGGCGTCGAATGCCGCTCTCGCAGACTCCTCGTCGTCGCTCGCGAGCACGATGCCGAGCAGCGTTCCGGCGCGCGACGCCGTCTGGGACGACCCCCCGGCGACGACGTCCGACAACGCGAGCTCGGCCTGGGCCCGCAGGCGCTTCCGGCGCACGCCGTTGTCGAAGCCCTGCGGCGCCGTGCGCCAGATCTCGAAGGCGCGCGTCGCCTTGCGCTCGCGAACCGCCCCCGAGACGCCGAGGATCGACCCCGCGGGGTCGAAGGGGAGCCACGTCTGCGGCTCCCACCGGGCGAGCGACGGCTTCTTCGCCAGCTGGGCATCTCCCGACGCCAGCGTCCTCTGCCACGCTCTCACGTCGTGCGCGCAGCCCAGGAGAACCAGCCCGAGCCCGATCGCCACGATGCCTGCAACCTGTCTCCGGGTCATCTCCGGGCCTTCCAGCGGAGAGGCAGCCCGACCGAGAGGAACAGCGCGAGCATCAGCGGCAAGGCCGCAGCGACGGCGACCAGCCGCCAGTCCGTCGGCGCGGCCGCCTCGGCCGTTGGGCTCGGCAGCTCCGCGGACGTGAAGCTGCCGCCCGTGGGAACGAGGCCGCGGACGAACGCCGCATCCTCCGGGGCCGGATCGAGCCCGACGACGTGCAACGGGATCCGGGCGCGCCGGTAGGCAGCTGCAACCTCTGCGACTCGGTCGATGTCGCCCGTGTCGTCGTCGAGGTCGCTGACGAGCAGCACCGCCGGGCGTCGAAGGCGTTCCGCTCGAATGACGTCGAGCGCCGCGGCGAGCCCGGTCGAGATCCGTGTGCCGCTCGAGAACGACGTCGCCCAGGGGCTCGGCGGCAGCTCGGGAAGGGCCCCCGGGGAGCTCTGGGGCGCGACTGAGAAGAACCGACGAAACGACCTGAGCTCCGCGGCGGGCGTCCCGGGCGGGAGCGCCTGGTAGGCGGTGTCGGAGAAGAGAACGAGCCCGTAGCGCCCGTTCGAACGGATGAGCGTGTCGAGCGTCCCCGCGATCCGGGCGTAGGTGTCCGACGAGATGCTCGCGGAGACGTCGAGAACGACGATCCCGCTCGCGTCGGCGGGCAACAGCGGGCTCGGCGTCGCCCGGAGGCCGTGCGCGACGTGAACAGCGACGAGCGTGGCGGCGATGACCACCGCCGCCACGACGAGGCGCAGCGCGTGGACGAGTCTCGTCCTCCGGACGAACCTCGGCGCACCGGCGAGCGGAAGAGCCGGAACGCTCACGGCATTGCTTCCGAGGGTGTCCGAAGCTCATGTGCGATTGCGGCTGCGTCGTGCGGCTCCGGATCCGTGGGAGACCACGCGACGCGCTCCGCGTCGGCCGCGAGCCCGTCGTCGGGCGTCACACGTGCTGCAAGGCTCGCGGCACGCCGACGAGCTGTGGGGGAACGAGCTGTCGACTCCAGCAGCAGGCGCCGGGCGCGGGCGATCGGGTCGGCCGGGGCCCGTTGCCCGCGAGGCGGACTCCACCCGCCGAGGACGGCGAGTCCCCCGAACAGCAGTGCACCGGCGCCGGCGATCGCAAGGGCAGCTGCGGGCACGTCGCGCCCGCCGGAAGCGGTCGGGGCGCCGCGACGGAATGAGGGCCGATCCCGGTCGACGGCAGCCGCGGGAACGCGCGGTTGGATCTCGACGGCCACAACCGGGGCGGTGAGCCGACGCCCCGCAACGACGGCGGTGGCCGCCGGCAACGACACCCGATGCGACCCGTCGAACGGGGCACAGCCCGCCGCGAGACAGGCGAGAGACTGCCGTAGTTCGACGGTTCCACCACCGACGCCGGCCGACGTCCGCCGTTCGGGAGCGGCCATTGGTGTGAACGGCCCGGTCGAGGCGGAGATCCGAACAGCGTCCGGATCGACGCCGCCGGGAACGGTCACGACCACGGAGTAGACGAAGGGGTCGCCGAACGCCGGTGCGGACGGCGAGGCGCGCGCCGCGAGCGGTGGGGGACCGGCAGCCGCGTTCGACGCGACGACGGCGGTCAGCCCCGCCGCGAGAGCGAGCAGCACGAGCCTCATGCGATCCGTCGCCGAACGGCGCGACGACGGCGTGCCCAACGTTGGAATGCGTCGGTCACGCTCGTGCGATCGGCGCCGTCGATCCGGACGGGGTCGAGCCCGAGCGCCTGCATGTCGGCGACCGTTCGCTCGAGCCGTGCGGCATGGACGGCTGCGAGACGCTCGGCCTCGCGACGTCCCAGGAGCAGTGGGGCGGTGCTTCCCGTCGCCGGGTCGAGAATGTCGACCGCGACGCCGCCGATCTGCGGGAAGGACTGCTCCCAGAGCGGATCCTGGACGATCACCGGTGTGATGTCCCACCGCCGTCCACGCAGGCGTGCCCAGAGTGCGGCGGGAGGGGCGGGAAGGAAGTCCGAGACGACGAACACGAACGTGCCGACCGGGAGCGACGCAGCGCGGCGTGTCAGCATCGCGAGGGACGCCTCCACCGTGCCGTCGGGCGCGCCGAAGGCCGCATCGCGGGGGCGCCGGGCAAGTGTCCGGAGCAGAGCCGGCACGTCCTGCGGGCGGCAGCGCCGCACGCGATCGCGCTGGCTCTCGACGTACGCCAGCTCGCCGCCCTGGGTGAGGGTGGCGACGGCGATCTGCTCGACCACCTCCTGGACCGCCCGCGCCTTGTCGAGCCATGGGAATTCCGGCGGGTAGAGAGCCATCGCCGGTCGCCGGTCGACGACGACGACGACCGTCGGCGCGCGGTTCGCGAAGAACTCGCGCACCAGGAAGACCTCGTCATCGCGGGCTGTCGCGGCACGCGCGGTCGCGCGCCAGTCGATCGTCGAACGGCGGTCGCTGGGCCGGTAGGTGCGCAGGCCCGAGACCTCGTCGCCGTCTCCTCGCTGCCTGGTCTGATGGGCGCCGAAGCGCGTGCCGGAGAATCGCCGCCGCGGAACGAGCTCGAAGCTCGCTCGGCTGCTCATGCCTGGACGCGCTCCGCTTCGTCTTCCCAGTCGGGCTCGGGGCGCGGAGCGCGCTCGAGCGCGGCGGTGAAGACGTCCCCGAGCAGGTCGCCGACGTCGTCCGAGAGAAGCGCCTCGGGCGAGAGCACGAGCCTGTGGCCGACGACGGGTGCGAACAGCCGCTCGACGTCGTCGGCGACGACATAGGAGCGTCCCTTGACGAGCGCCCACGCACGCGCCGTGCGCTCGAGCGCCAGGCTCCCACGGACCGAGGCGCCGACGTCGACGCCGTCGAGCCGGCGCGTCACCCGAACGAGCTCGACGGACCAGCGCTTGAGGAGCGGATGGACGTAGACATCCTCGACGGCGCGAAACAGCGTCTCGAGGTCCTCCAGCGTGATCACCGGTCGGAGACGCTCCAGCGGATGGCCGTGCGCCTGGGCGTCGACGATCGCCAGCTCCTCGTCGAGGGTCGGATAGCCGAGCGACGTGCGGATGACGAATCGATCGAGCTGGGCCTCGGGCAGCGGGAAGGTTCCCTCCTGCTCGATCGAGTTCTCGGTGGCCAGGAGCAGGAAGGGATTCGGCAGGACATGCCCGACGCCGTCCACGGTCACCTGGCCTTCCGCCATGCCCTCGAGCAGCGCCGACTGTGCCTTCGGCAGCGCCCTGTTGATCTCGTCGACGAGCAGAACGTTCGAGAAGATCGGCCCGGGCTGGAACTCGAACGTGCGCGCGGCAGGATCCCACACGGACAGGCCGGTGATGTCCGTCGGCTGGAGGTCTGGGGTGCACTGGATCCGCCCGGCAACCGACCCGTCGATCGAGCCGGCGATCGCCTTGGAGAGGATGGTCTTCGCCGTGCCGGGAACGTCCTCGAAGAGCACGTGACCGCGACAGGCAAGTGCGGCGACGACGAGCTCGATCTGCGGACGCTTTCCGAGCACCACCGATGCGGCGTTGTCGCAGAGGCTCGCGGCGATCTCGATCGCCCGTTGCACACGCTCGTCCGTCGTGGTGGTCACGGGGGAGAATGGTATGTCCGGACGGTCGCCCGGAGGGATTCAGCTTCGGACCTCGAACGCCACCAGCTCCGAGACACCCGGCCGGCCGTCTCGCAGCGGCGCTCCCGCTCCGACGAGCAGAAGGCCGTCGGCGACGGCCGGACAGGAGTTGATCCCCGCACGCAGGCGCGCCCGCCAGAGCGGAGTCCCGTCCCGTGCGTCGAAGGCGCGCACGGTGCCGTCGAACGAGGGTGCGTACACCACGCCTCGGGACACCGTCGCGCAGCCGAAGAGCGGCGACCCGACGCGCTGGACCCACCGGACGGCGCCGGTGGAGGCGTCGAGCGCCCAGAGACTCCCCGTGCCCTCGCTCGCGGGCCGCTGGAGGACGCTCGCGGTCGTGACTGCGCTCTCCCACATGCACAGATCGACGACCGGCACGAACACGCTGCCCGCGGCGTAGGCCATCGGTGTCAGGACGCCGCCGAAGAGACCGGGGCACACGAGCGTCGGTGTGCGTGGCAGCGGGCCCGTGTCGTTCCGGTGCACGCCGACCTCGGCCTCCCACACCCGACGGTGCGACTGTCTGTCCCACGCGATCACTCGTCCTGCCTTTCCGGCGCCGATCACGAGTCGCCGCGATTCGCCGGGCGGCGTGACGAGGAGTGGCGACACGTGGAAGTCGTAGTCGCGAACGTCGTGGGGGGTGACCTGGTCGAACCAGAGCAGACGGCCGGTCTTGCCGTCGAGAACGACGAGCGAGTCGGTGTAGCGCGTGTCCGCGCCGAACCAGCCCCCGTTCGGGAACAGCGCCGAACCGCCCCACGGGGCCGGGTTCGCCACACCGACGTAGACGCGCCCCACGCGATCCACCGAGACGGGGTTCCAGGCACCGCCGCCTCCGGCCCGTCGGCTCGCCCACGGCCGCGCCACGGTGTTGAAGCGCCACAGGCGCCGACCCGTTCGAGCATCGAGGGCGTAGATCGCTCCACGCCCGCCGGGTGGAAGGCCGACGGTGGCGTAGAAGACCCGACCGCGATCGGCGACCGGCGCGATGTTCACGAACTGCTCGAGCCGGTTCACGAGGCGCCGTGTCCAGAGGAGGCGGCCGGTGGTCGCGTCGAGGGCGAACGCGGTCGTGTCCGTCGCCCCGAACACCCGCCCCCTCGCAACGGCGACGCCGTTCGGCCCGTCGTTGGCAGCGGTCGTCAACCGTGCCCAGCGAACCGTGCCGGTAGAACGGTCGAGCGCGACGACGTCCGACTTCCACGTCTGGAGATAGACGGAGTCGCCGGCGACGACCGGCGTGGCCGTCACCGTCCCGAAGTCGGTCCCCTCACCACGGATCCGATAGCGCCAGCGTGGAACCAGCCGAGCCACGTTCGCCGGCGTGATCGTCGAGGCCGGCGAGGATCGCGTACCCGCGAGCGTGCCGTTCGGCATCCGCCAGTCGGACGCCGTGGAGATCGAGGGCGCCGCGAAGAACGCGACCGCAGCCACGACCACGGCGCGGCGCAGGAGCGACCGCGTGACGGTAGGACGTCGACCGGCGATGCCTCGAGCCGCCGTCAGGGGCATGCTCGGCGCGATCGCGCGCTGCACGGGCTCCTGGGGCAACGACCCACCGCGCGGCGCGAGCATGAATGCTGCGACCGCGTCGCAGGCAGATCGTCGATCACGCGGTGATCGTAGCGACCCTGATGTGTGGAGATCCGCACCGGACGACTACGGCTCGTCCTGTGCCTCGCTCGTCGAGTCGCTGGTTCCATGTCAGTGGAGGCGAGCATGGAACACGCCGATGCAGCCGAATCGAGAGTGGCCCTCCCGGCGGGGATGGAGCTCGTGTCCCGCCGCCTCCGCGCGCAGACGACGCGAACGAGACGCGATCGCGGAACAGCCCGACACAACCGCAGCCACCCCTCGTCCACGGAGCACGATCCCCAACTGATCCGGAAGGCAGTTCCGATGTGGCTGCAGCCCGCCCATAGGATGGTTGCGTGCCCGAGTTGCCGGAGGTCGAGACCGTTCGGCGGGCCCTCGTTCCGGTGCTCGAGGGAACGACGATCGTCGGCGCCGAGATCGTCGATCCGCGGCTGACGCGTCCGGTCGATCCGATTCTCGTCGCCGACGCGCTCGTCGGCGAACGGATCGCGGCCGTCGAGCGGCGGGGCAAGTACCTCCTCTGGAGGCTCGCGAGCGGCAGGACCCTCGTCGTCCACCTGCGCATGACCGGGTCACTGCTCCACACGCCGATGGGAGGCACGCTGCCCGATGACGCCTACCGGCGGGCAACGGTCGTGCTCGACAGCGGGGCGCGGGTCGCGTACCGCGACGTCCGCCGGTTCGGCACGTGGGAGCTGCTCGACGCGGGGCGCCTGAGGCCCTACCTCGGCATGCGACTCGGTCCGGAGCCGCTCGCGCCGTCGTTCACGAGCGCGCGGCTCGCGCGGATCGTCGCCGGGCGGCGTGCGCCGGTCAAGGCGGTCCTCCTCGACCAGCGGCGTGTCGCAGGCGTCGGGAACATCTATGCCGACGAGGCTCTGTGGCGCGCGAGGATCCACCCGCGCCGGCCGGCGGGCGAGCTCGACGTCGGCGAGGTCACCCGACTCCATCGTGCCGTCCGCGCGGCACTGCGGCGGGGCGTCGCGCTCAACGGCTCGACGCTGCGCGACTACGTGATGCCGGACGGCGACCGCGGCGGGATGCAGCGCGAGTTCAACGTGTACGGGAGGCTCGACGAGCCGTGCGACCGGTGCGGCCGCCCGATCGAGCGGATCGTCGTGGCGGGGCGCGGAACATGGCTCTGTCCAGGCTGTCAGACCCTCTGACGCCTGTGGAGCGATCGGCACGAAGACGGCACGATCACGTCTCCCATTGGTCGCTGTTGTCAAGATAGGCTCGAGCCGTGGGGAGGAGGTCGGTGGCCCGAGAACGGCGGCCGATCGGGACATGTCGCACGGAGACAGGGACAGAGTCCGGGCAGTCGCCGATAGGGAGGCGCGGCGCCGGCCGGGGCCGCGTGGAGTCGCGTCGGCAGCGGGCCGTACACTCGATCCGTGGCTGTGCCGACGATCACCGAGGCAGTCGTGCTCCGATCGTTCGCGTTCGGAGAGGCAGACCGCGTCCTCCACGTCTACAGCGAGGCGAGCGGCCGCGTCGGTGTCGTCGCGAAGGGCGTCCGGCGGACGAAGAGCCGCTTCGGCGGGCGTCTGGAGCCGTTCTCGCACGTCGAGCTGTCGATCCATCGCGGCCGTGGTGAGCTCGGCACCGTCACCGGCGCCTCGCTCGTTCGCTCGCACGACGCGATCCGGACCGACCCGTACCGCCTCCAGGTCGGGCTCGTGGGCCTCGAGGCGATGCTCCGCCTCTACACGGAGGAGGAGCGAAACGACCGCGCGTTCCTCGCCCTGACGCGGTTCCTCGACGCCCTCGACGTGCGCGAGCCCCAGAAGGACCGGCGGCCGGCGCTCGACCCGCTCGTGCTCTCGTTCCAGCTGAAGCTCCTCTGGATCGAGGGCGTCCTGCCTCACCTCGGGAGCTGCGTCGAGTGCGGGGCGGAGGACGGTCTCGTCGCGTTCCTTCCGTCCGCCGGCGGGGCGGTCTGCGCCGCATGCGACCACGGTGGCATCGCGCTGTCAGCCGCAGGCCTTGCCGGCCTCTCGGCGCTCCTCGGCGCACCGATCGTGGATGCACCGGTGCTCGGCGTCGACAACCGCGCGTCCCGCGACGTCCTCGCAGTGCTGACGTCGTCCTACGAGCACCACGGCGGCTTCCGCCTGCGGACGCTGTCCGCGTAGCTCCCTGAACGGGTGCCGAGCCGGGGCAGTCGCGGCCCCGACAGGGGACGCCTTCAGGGATGTGCCCCGCCGAAGGCGGGGATCCGAGCGCAGGATTCCGCTCCTGCGGAATCCTGCTTGCGAACGAGACTAGAACCGCTCGAGCACGTGGTCGAGCGCGCCCTCCGAGACGAGCTGATCGGTCAGCTCGTTCCGGCCGGGGCGCACTTCGCGCCGAACGAGGCCGTTCTCACCAAGCCGGTACTGCCCGACCCAGTCGAGCCGCGGCGAGTAGACGTGAATCGTGACCGCGGGCTCCCCGAGCTCGTGACGTACCCGGTGGATGTACCCGGGGCCGCCCTGGCGCGTGTCGCCGGGGCGGAGGTGCAGCGAGATGTCCGGCCCGCCGTAGACGAGGAGGTCCTCGCGCACGCTGCCCTGCGCGCAGCAGAGGCCGACGCCCGAGATGTAGTGGTCGTGGAAGCCGGTCCCCTGCCCCGGCATCCACGACAGCACCCATGCGTCGACGTGCCGATCCTCGTAGACCAGCTCGTAGCGGCGCTGCTCCGCGTCGACCCGCACGAGGGGCTCCCAGACGTCGCGATGCTCGAAGATGTCGACGGCGAGCTGCTCGAGCTCGTCGGTCGTCAGCAGGCCGTCGTGGGGGAGAAGCTCTCCGAGCGAGGCGACCGCAGGGGTGAACAAAGCCGCTGGTGCCATCCGAGAGTGATTGTACCCTCAAGTACCTCGCGCTACCCGCGCGGAGGCGGGCTCCAGGGGGCGGCGAGCCGGTCGAGCAGGTGCTCGCGCGCCCGGGCGATCGAGATCCGCTCCTGCGCGAGCGAGTCGCGGTCGCGGATCGTCACCGTCTCGTCGACGAGCGTCTGCTCGTCGACCGTCAGGGCCCACGGAGTCCCGATCTCGTCCTGGCGCCGGTAGCGGCGGCCGATCTGGCCGCCGTCGTCGTGCTCGGCGACCATCACGCGGCGGAGCTCCCGATGCAACGCCCGCGCGCGCTCGGCCATGCCGGCGTCCCGCGGCACGAGCGGCAGCACGGCGACCTTGACGGGGGCGATCTCGGGATGGAGGCGCAGGACGGTGCGCTGGCGGTCGGCGACGACCTCCTCGTCGTATGCGTCGCAGAGAAAGGCGAGCATCGCGCGGTTGACGCCCGCCGCGGGCTCGACCACCGCCGGCACGTACCGCTCGCCGCTGCCGCCGTCGACCCACTCGAGCGTCGTGCCGGATGCCTCCGAGTGCGCGGTGAGGTCGAACGTGCCGCGGTTCGCGATCCCCTCGAGCTCCGACCAGCCGATCGGGTAGAGGTACTCGATGTCGCTCGTCGCGCTCGAGTAGTGCGAGAGCTCGTCCGCCTCGTGCGGCCGTACCCGCAGGCGCTCCGGGCGGATCCCGAAGCGGACGTACCACGCGACCCGCTCGTCGATCCAGTACCGGTACCACTCGTCCGCGTCGTCCGGGGGCACGAAGAACTCCATCTCCATCTGCTCGAACTCGAGGGTGCGGAAGATGAAGTTCCCGGGTGTGATCTCGTTGCGGAACGACTTGCCGACCTGCGCGATGCCGAACGGCGGCTTGCGCCGCGCGAGCTGGGCGACGTTCTTGAAGTTGACGAAGATCCCCTGGGCTGTCTCCGGCCGCAGGAACACGCGATGGCCGGTCTCCTCGACCGGCCCGACCCGCGTCTCGAACATGAGGTTGAACTGCCGCGCCTCCGTGAGGTCGCACTCCGGGGTGTCGCCCGGTCGCTTGCTCGGCTTGCGGCCGCACTGCTCGTCGGCGAGATGGTCGGCGCGGAAGCGCTTCTTGCAGGTACGGCAGTCGACGAGCGGGTCGGTGAAGCCGGAGACATGCCCCGACGCCTCCCAGATCCTGGGGTGGAGGATGATCGCCGAGTCGAGCGCGACGATGTCGTCGCGCTCCCGCACCATCGCCTCGAGCCAGCGCGCCTTGACGTTCTCCTTGAGTAGGACGCCGTAGTGGCCGTAGTCGTAGGACGAGCCGAGCCCCCCGTAGATCTCGGACGACGGGAACACGAACCCGCGCCGGCGTGCGAGGGAGACGATCTTGTCCATCGTGACCTCGGTGCTCATCGGGCGCCAACGCTACCCTCGCCCGCGTGGCGGGGAAGGGCACACCGGCGACCGCGGCCGCGTCGAGGGCGGGCATCGCCTTCTCGGTGCACGAGTACGAGCACGATCCCCGCGCCGCCTCCTACGGCCTCGAGGCGGTCGAGAAGCTCGGTGTCGACCCTGCACGCGTCTTCAAGACGCTCGTGGTAGACGTCGACGGCACCTTGACGGTGGCCGTCGTGCCCGTCGAGGCGCAGCTCGACCTGCGTGCGCTCGGCAAGCGGGCGCGGATGGCCGACCCGGGCGTGGCCGAGCGAGCCACCGGATACGTCACGGGCGGGATCAGCCCGCTCGGGCAGCGCCGCCGCCTGCCGGCGGTGGTCGACGACTCCGCCCTCGCGTTCGCGACGATCCACGTGAGCGCGGGGCGGCGCGGGCTCGAGATCGAGCTCGCCCCCGACGATCTCGTCCGGCTGACGGCCGCGCGGGTGGCGTCGATCGCACGCGGGTGATCCGGGCTCTCCGGCCTGAGGTCGCGCATCCCGGGTTAGGCTCCGGCGCGTGAACGACCATGTCCCGGTCGAGCTCCACATCCTCTCCGACTCGACGGGGGAGACGGCAGCGCGGCTCGTGCTCGCGCTCGAGGCGCAGTTCCCGGATCTCGCGTTCGAGGAGGTCAGGCACCCGCGGGTCGAGTCTGTCGACGACCTGGCGCTCGCCGTCGCGCGCGCCCGGGGACGGCCGGCGGTGATGGTCTACACCCTCGTCGAGCCGGGCCTGCGCGAGGAGATGCGCAGGCTGTGCCGTCGCTCCCGGGTCCACTACTGCGACCTGCTCGGGCACCCCATCGACTCGATCTCGCGGGTCGCGGGGGTTGCGGCCCGGATGGAGCCCGGGGCGCGTGCGCCGCTCGACCAGACGTACTTCAAGCGCATCGAGGCGATCGAGTTCGCGGTGCGCTACGACGACGGGATCGGCGGCGGCCTCGACGAGGCGGACATCGTCCTCGTGGGCGTCTCACGAACGTCGAAGACCCCGCTCTCGATCTACCTCGGCTACCTCGGGCACAAGGCCGCCAACGTGCCCGTCGTCCGGGGGGTCGAGCTGCCGGCTCACCTGTTCGAGATCGATCGCGCCAAGATCGTCGGGCTGACCATCGACGCCGAGCGGCTGGCGGAGATTCGCGAGGAGCGCGTCCGCTCGATGGGTGGGCCCCGACGACGGTACGCGGACCTCGAGGTGGTGTTCGAGGAGCTCGAGGCCGCCGCGCGGATCCACCGCCGCCTCCGCTGCCCCGTGATCGACGTCTCCGAGCTGTCGGTGGAGGAGACCGCGATGCGGATCATTCGCCTCGTCGTCGACCGCCACCGGCGCCGGGAGCGGACGTCCGCGTGACCTCACCGAACGCCGGGTACGGGCCGTTCGCGCGGGGCGTCCGCCGCGACCTGTCCGAGAAGGGCTGGGTACCGATCCGGTACTGGGTGATGTGGGGGTGGGCGCTCGGCGTGGCGATGGTGCTGTTCTACGTCGTCCTCACGCCGATCTGGCTGGGCCTGCGCGCGGCCGCGTGGGTCGCCGAGCTTCGCTCGCGGCTGCGCTGACGCTCGACGGGGTGCGGCGGCGTCCGACATCCGCTGCAGGTACCGCCGTCACGCCGAGCGGAGGAATGCATCCACCTCGCTCCGCGTGCGGAGGCGTGCGACTCGGTGACGGGCGAGCTCGCGGGGGTAGCGCTGACGTCGGCGGGGCGCGGTGCGGAGCGCGTAGGCGACGAGAGGGTCCGGGCCGAGGACGACGCCGCGGAAGGACTCGCGGTTGCCGTTCCACAGTTCCTCGCGGCGCATCAGCCGGCGCAAAGTCCGCGTCAGGAGCCGTGGCAGCCATACCCGTCGCGGCAGGTCGAGCCAGACGACCGTGTCCGCCGCCTCGAGCACGAGGTCGCCGAGCTTCATCCGATAGGAGCCGTCGATCACCCACGCGTCGTCCGCGACGATCGGCTCGACACGGCGCCGAAGCTCGGCCGCGTCGAGCTCGGTCCACCCGGCCTGCCAGTGGATAGCGTCGAGCTCGACGAACGGCACCCCCAGCCGGGCAGAGAGCTCCCGGCCGAAGGTCGTCTTCCCGCATCCGCTGGCGGTGGCGATGATCGCAACGCGTCGCACGAGCGCCAATTCGTAGCGCGCACGGGAGTCGCGCGCTGTGCGTAGGATCCGCGCCGTGCGCCTGGTCTACGCATTCGACGAGGTCGCTCCCGGCGGCCGGGAGCTGCTCGGCGGGAAGGGAGTCGGCCTCGCGGAGATGACCGCGCTCGGCATCCCGGTGCCGGGCGGCTTCACGGTGACGACGGACGCCTGCCGCGAGACGATGCGGACCGGAGAGGTCCCGGCCGAGCTCTGGGCGGAGGTGGACGAGCACGTCGCGGCGCTGCAGGAGCGCACCGGGAAGCGCTTCGGCGACCCGGTCGACCCACTTCTCGTCTCGGTCCGCTCGGGCGCCGCGATCTCGATGCCCGGGATGATGGACACGATCCTCAACCTGGGCCTGAACGACGTCGCGGTCGAGGGCGTCGCCTCGGCGACCGGGAACCCACGCTTCGCGTTCGACTCGTACCGCCGGCTCATCCAGATGTACGGCGAGGTCGTGGACGGCGTGGAGGGGCAGCTGTTCGAGGAGGAGCTCCAGGCGCTCAAGGAGCGCCGCGGCGTGCGTCAGGACGTCGAGCTCACCGCGGACGACCTGGGGGAGCTGACCGCCACGTTCCAGGGGATCTACGAGCACGAAGTCGGCTCGCCCTTTCCGCAGGACGCTCGAGAGCAGCTCCAGCGTGCGATCAGGGCGGTGTTCGACTCGTGGGAGTCGCCGCGCGCGCGGGTCTACCGCCGAACCTACGACATCCCGGACGACCTCGGCACCGCCGTCAACGTCGTCCAGATGGTGTTCGGCAACAAGGGCGACACCTCGGCGACGGGGGTGTGCTTCACGCGCGATCCGTCGACGGGCGAGCGGCGCCTGTACGGCGAGTTCCTGCTGAACGCGCAGGGCGAGGACGTGGTGGCCGGGATCCGCACGCCGGAGCCGATCGAGCGCCTGCAGGACATCATGCCGGCCGCCTACGCGCAGCTGAGCGAGACGCTCGAGCGGATGGAGGAGCACTATCGCGAGATGCAGGACATCGAGTTCACGGTCGAGGACGGCACCCTCTTCCTGCTCCAGACCCGGACGGGAAAGCGGACGGCGCAGGCGGCGTTGCGCATCGCGGTGGAGATGACGAGCGAGGGGCTCATCTCCCGCGAGGAGGCCGTCGTCCGCGTCGACGCGGGCCAGCTCGACCAGCTGCTGCACCCGATGATCGACCCCGGCGCCGACGTCGACGTGGTGGCGACGGGACTGAACGCGTCCCCCGGAGCCGCCTCCGGCGCGATCGTGCTGGACGCCGACCTGGCGGAGACCCGGGGCCGGGCGGGGGAGGCCGTGCTCCTCGTCCGCTGGGAGACGACGCCGGACGACATCCACGGCCTCATCCACGCCTGCGGCGTCCTGACCGCGCACGGCGGGATGACCTCCCACGCTGCGGTCGTCGCCCGCGGGATGGGCAAGCCCTGCGTCGCCGGGTGTGAGGCCCTCGTGATCGACATCAACGCGCGGACGCTGAGGATCGGCGACCTCGAGCTGAAGGAAGGCGATCAGCTCACGATCGACGGGGGCACCGGACGCGTGATCGTCGGTGCCGTACCGCTCGTCCCGCCCGCGATCGACGAGAACTTCGGGACAATCCTCGGCTGGGCCGACGACTTCCGTCGGCTGCGCGTGCGTGCGAACGCGGACACACCGGAGGACGCGGCGAAGGCGCGCGAGTTCGGTGCCGAGGGCATCGGGCTCTGCCGGACGGAGCACATGTTCATGGCGCCCGACCGCCTCCCGCTCGTCCAGGAGATGATCCTGGCGTCCGACGAGAAGGCCCGCCGCGCGGCGCTCGACAAGCTGCTCCCCGTCCAGCAAGGGGACTTCGAGGCGATCTTCGAGGCGATGGCGGGGCATTCGGTGACGATCCGCCTCCTCGACCCGCCGCTCCACGAGTTCCTGCCCTCGCTCGACGAGGCGACGACCGAGGCGATGCGGCGCCGGATCGAGCAGCTTCGAGAGGCGAACCCGATGCTCGGCACGCGCGGCTGCCGGCTCGGCCTCCAGTGGCCCGAGATCTACGAGATGCAGGTCCGCGCCATCGTCCGCGCGGCACGCGCCGTGGCCGAACGCACGGGGGACGCGCCGCTCGTCGAGATCATGCACCCGCTCGTCGGGTTCGCCGAGGAGCTGCGGCGGCTCAGGGAGCTCACGGAGCGCGTCGCCGCCGAGGAGCCCGAGGTGGAGTACCTCTGCGGGACGATGATCGAGCTCCCTCGGGCGTGCATCCGTGCCGACGAGATCGCCGAGTCGCCGACTTCTGCTCGTTCGGCACGAACGACCTCACGCAGACGACCCTCGGCTTCTCCCGCGACGACGCCGAGGGCAAGTTCCTCACGTACTACCTCGAGCACGGCGTCCTCGAGCGCAACCCGTTCGAGGTGCTCGACCGCGACGGCGTCGGCGACCTGATGCGGATCGCCGTCGAGCGCGGGCGCGGCGTCAAGCCGGACCTCAAGATGGGGATCTGCGGCGAGCACGGCGGCGAGCCGCGCTCGGTCGCCTTCTGCCACGAGATCGGGCTCGACTACGTCTCCTGCTCGCCGTACCGGGTTCCGCTCGCCCGTCTCGCGGCGGCCCAGTCGGCGCTTGCCGACGTGGGCGTCACGTCGGTCGCCGTCGGCGGCTGAGCGGCCGACGACCGTGCACCCGTCTCCCGAGGCGGCTCTGCGCGAGGTCGAGCGGCGCCTTGTCCCCCCGACCAGCGCCGCCGCCGCCCCGCTGGGCGAGCGGATGGCGCACTACGCCGTGCCCGGCGTCGCCCTGGCGCTGATCGCGGAGTCGGAGATCGCGGTCGAGGGCGCCTACGGCGTGAAAGAGGCGGGCAGCAACGATCCGGTGACCGCGGCGACGCGCTTCCAGGCGTGCTCCATCAGCAAGCCGGTCGCCGTGCTCGGCATGCTCCGGCTCGTCGAGCGGGGCGTCCTCGACCTCGACGCCGACGTCAACGACGTGCTCACGTCGTGGCGCGTCCCGCCGAACGCCTCGTGGCAGCCGCGCGTGACCCTGCGTCAGATCGCAAGCCACACGGCCGCCCTGACGGTCGGCGGCTTCCCGGGCTACCGACGCGGCGCGGCGCTTCCGACGCTGACCGAGATCCTCACCGGCGCGTCCCCGGCGAACACCGCGGGCATCCGGGTCGACACGCTGCCTGGCGTCGAGCTCCGCTACGCGGGCGGCGGGATCACCGTTCTGCAGCAGGTGCTCGAGGACGTCACCGGCCGCCCGTTCGCCGACCTGATGCAGGAGCTCGTCCTCGAGCCGCTCGCGATGTCGTGCAGCAGCTACACGCAGCCGCTCCCCGACGAGCTGCACGACCAGGCGGCGACCGCACACGGGTCGGACGGCGTGCCGGTGGAGGGCGCGTGGCACGTCTACCCGGAGCTGGCCGCCGCGGGCCTCTGGACGACGCCGGGCGACCTCGCGCGGTTCGCGATCGCCGTGCAGCGCGCCGCTGCCGCCGCCCCCGGAGCGATCCTCGGGCCGGCGCTGACGGAGTCGATGCTGACGCACCATGCCGGCCCGACCTCGAGGCTGGGCGGGCTCGACTCCCTGGGGCTCGGCCTGTTCCTCCGGAGCCCCGATGCGGCGTGGTTCGGCCACAGCGGCGGCAACGAGGGCTTCAAGTGCCATCTGATCGCGCACCGCCAGGCGGGTTGCGGCCTCGCGGTGATGACGAACGGCGACCGCGGTCACGCCCTCGTCGCCGAGATCCTCGACGCCGTCGCGGAGGCGATGGAGTGGCCCGACTGGGAGGCCTCCGGGCCGGCGAACGACGCTGAGCCCGTGCGCCCGCTCGATGCCCTCACGGGCGTCTACGAGCTCCGGCCCTGCGCGACGATCGAGGTTGCGAGGCAGGGAGACGAGTTGGCGGTCGCCGCGCTCGGGCAGCCCCCGATCCGGTTCGTGCGTCTCTCGGAGACGGAGTTCGGCTCCTTCGCGGTGGAGACGATCCTCGCGTTCGACGCGGAGGGACTCGTCCTTCGCCAGAACGGCGGCGAGCTCCGCTGTCGCCGGGTCGAGCGCTACACGTAGCTCTCGACGCGCACGTATGCGACGAGGAAGCTCGCCGCCACGATCAGCACGACGAGCGCCGGCCCGAGCGACCGGGGGCGCGTGTACTGGAAATGGAGCAACGCGAAGGTCGCGAGCGTGCCGCCGACGAGGCCGCCCACATGCCCGCCCCACGAGATGTTCGGGATGACGAACGACAGCGCGAGGTTGAGCACGATCAGCCCGAGCGCCGGCCCCCTGAAGGATCCGGTCGCTCGATACTCGAGGATGAGCAGTGCGCCGAAGATGCCGTAGATCGCACCGGACGCGCCGACCGTGACGGCGAACGGCCCGCTGAACAGCAGGGCGCCGGCCGAGCCGGCGATGCCGGACACGAAGTAGACGAGGAGGAACCGCCAGGTGCCGAGCGCCCGCTCGACGATCGTGCCGCACCAGTACAGCACGACCATGTTCAGCGTGATGTGCAGCAGGCTCGCGTGGAGGAACATCGCGGTGACGAGCCGGTACCAGTCGCCCTGCGCGTAGATCTGCGCACCGACGAGCGCCCCCCGGTTGAACGCCTCACCCCCCGGCTGGCTGATGCCCGCGCCCTGATACACGGTGATCAGGTAGACGAGGACGTTGAGCGCGATGAGCCCGACGGTCGCCGGGGCTTCCAGCCCGGCGATCGTTCGACGCGCCTGGCGCGTCGGCTGCATCACCCGCTGTGCCTGCCGCCGAGGCCCGCCGACGCCGGCGTGCTCGGGGCACTTGATCCCCACCGGCGCGAACGTCATGCACTCCTCGCAGATCGGTCGCCCGCACTCCGAGCACGAGACCAGCGTCTCGCGGCCCGGATGCCGGTAGCAGTGGGGCGTGTCGCTCACCTCGCGGCTAGCGTACCCGCGTGCTGGTTCACGTCGCGTTCACTCCGGACGAGGCCGCGACGGCCCCGACCGGGGTCGTGATCGACGTGATCCGCGCCACCTCGACGATCTGCCAGGCGCTCGACGCCGGCTACGAGCGCGTCTGGTGCGCGGCCGAGGTGGAGGACGCGAGAGCCCTCCGCGCGAACGGCGAGGTCACGCTCGGCGGCGAGCGTCGCGGCGTCCGGATCGACGGCTTCGACCTCGGAAACTCGCCGAGCGAGTACCTCGAGCCGCGCTCGTCGACGCTCGCGCTGTCGACGACGAACGGCACCCGCGCGATCGTGACGGCGGCCGAGCGCTGCGAGCGGGTCTACATCGCCTCGCTGCTCAATCTCGCCGCCGTGACCGAGGTCGCGCGGAGTCACGGGGACGACGTCGCGGTCTTCTGCGCCGGTGTCAAGGGCGCATTCGCGCTCGACGACGCGTACGTCGCCGGCCGCGTCGCGGAAGGACTCGGCTTCGAGCGGAGCGACGCCGCCGAGGCGGCCGCGCGGCTCGCCCGATCGTACGCGGGCGCAGAGGACGTCTTCCGAGCGTCGCGCTCGGGCCGCGACCTGATCGAGCACGGGCCGGAGCTGGAGGCGGACATCGCGCGCTGCGCCCGGGAGAGCGTGCTCGACGTCGTCCCGCGCTTCGTCGCGATGCACGGCGTCGCCGCCGAGCTCAGGCCGTAGTGTCCCGAGCGTGACGGGGGCCGAGGAGCTGGGGCGGGGAGGGCGGCTGCGCGGCAGCGCCGCGTCCGAGCTCGTGGCGGCGGCCTACGCGGCCGAGAGCGCCCACGGCCCGCGTCTCTCCCGCGGGCTGTCGCTCGCAGACCTCGCGCACGCCGTCGCCCTCGTCGAAGGCGGCGACCTCGCAGGCGAGGACGGAACGTCGCTCCTCCGGGGTCTGCTCGAGCTCCACGAGATTCCCGGCGACGCGTTTCCGTGGGACCCCTCGCTCGGCGACGCGTTCAACGCACGCGAGGCCGAGCTCGAGCGGCGGGTCGGACGGGCGGCCGCCGGCTGGCTGAGCGCGGGCCGTCCGCGGCGCGAGGCGTTTCGCGTCGCGCTCCGGCTGACCGCCCGAGCGGGCATCCTCGAGCTGCACGACGCGCTCGTTGCGCAGGCGGCGGCGCTCGTCCGGCACGCGCGTGCGACACGAGCCGCGCTCGCCACCGACTACACGTACCTCCAACCCGCGCAGCCGACGACGGTCGGCCATCTTCTCCTCGCCTACGCGTACCCGGCGCTTCGCGACGCCGAGCGGGCGCGCGCGTCCCACGCGGGCCTCGGAACGAGCGTCGCCGGGGCCGGCGGCAGCGCCGGCTCGCGCTGGTCGATCGACCGCACGCGCCTCGCCGAGCTCCTGGGCTGCGACGGCATCGTCGAGCACGCCAAGGACGCGGCCTGGCAGACCGACGTGTACCTCGAGCTCCTTGCGACCCTCGCGATCGCCGCGACGCACCAGACCCAGCTCGGCCAGGACTTCGAGATCTACGCCAGCCAGGAGTTCGGTCTCGTCGAGCTCTCGGACGCCCACAGCCGCGCGAGCGCGCTGATGCCGCAGAAGAAGAACCCCTACGCGCTCGCCGCGATCCGCACGCAGGCGGGCCAGGCCGCAGGCGACGTTGCGAGCGCGCTCGCGACCCTCCACACGGGGTCGGCGCGCACCGATCACTTCCACCTCCTGAACGGCACCGTTCCGCGGGCACTCGACGAGGCTGTCGCGACCGCCCGGCTGACGGCCTCGGTGCTGGACGGCATCGAGCTCGAGACGGAGCGGTTCGCCCGGATCGCACGCGAGAGCTTCGTCACCGCCGCCGACGTCGCCGACGTCCTCGCGCTCACCGGGGACGTCGACTACCGCAGCGCCCACACGATCGTCGGACGCGCGATCCGCGAGCTCGTCGACGCCGGCGAGCCGCCGACGCAGCTGACGCCGGCCCGCCTCGCCGCGGCGGCCGTGGCCACGATCGGCGGGCCGGTCGAGATCGACGAGGCGGTGCTGCGGGACGCGCTCGATCCCGCCGCGTGCGCCGCCGCCCGCCGGCAGGCTGGGTCGTCGTCGGAGCGCGCCATGGAGGAGATGCTCGTCGGGATTCGCGCGACCATGACGGACCACGAGAGCTGGAGCGTGGCCGCGCGCGAGCGCGAGGCTGCCGCGGAGCGGGCGCTGCTCGCCCGGGCGCGCGAGCTCTCCTGACGAGGACGGGCTATCCGATCCCGAGCTGGTCGGAGAGCCAGTCGATCCGGTCGGTCTGCGCCTGGTCGTTCAGCGCGTGGTCGGTCTCGTACCACTCGACCTTCGTCCCCTTCGGGGCTGCCGCGATCACGGCTTCGAGCGCCGCGCGGGGGACGATCGAGTCCTGCCGGCCCGCCTGGATGAGCACGGCCCCCGTGGCGTCGTCGATCCTCGTGAGCGGGTCGATCGGCTCGAGCACCTTGCGGACGACGTCCTGGAGCTCCGCGGGCGCGCCCTGCACGTAGGCGTCCACCGGCGCCGCGCCGGCGGACATCAGCACGGTCGCCCGGACACGGTCGTCCACGCCCGCGACGAGCGCGGCGAGGCGTCCGCCCATGCTCCAGCCCACGAGCCCCAGCCGGTCGGCGTCCACCCGGTCGTCGGCGACGAGAAGGTCGAACGCGCGCCGCGCGGCGATCACGTCGGCCGCGATGGTGCCGCCCTGCCAGCGGACGAGCTCCTCGCCCGTCGCGCCGGTCGGCGGTGTCTTCCCGCCCGACGGTGCGGTGATCGTGAGCGCGACCGCGCCGCGCTTCGCCAGCTTCACGGCCGTGCCGAGCTGTTCCTCCCGGTCGCCGCCGGCGCCGTGCAGGAGAACCACTGCAGGGAGCGTCGCGGTGCTGGAGGGAGGTGAGACGAGGTAGCCGTCGACCCGGTCGCCGCCGCTCGCGTAGGAGATGTCCTGCACCACGACCCCGTCGCGCTCCGAGCGGGTTCCCTGCTCCAGGGCGAGCGGCGCGCCGGCGTCGTAGGACAGCGGATCCTCGGTTGAGCCGTTGTCGCCGCTGCAGCCCGCGAGGAGCGCGGCGACCGCGATCGAGAGGAGGAGAGCGCGGCGCACCGGGACGAGGATACGCTCGGCCGGATGGCAGCAGAGCGAGGTGACCGGCTCGTGCGCGCTACGTCGTTCGGCGCGGTGGCGGGCGCCTACGAGCGCGCGCGGCCCGGGTACCCGGACGATGCCGTCCGCTGGCTCGCGGGCGACGAGCCCTGCGAGGTCATCGACCTCGGTGCCGGCACCGGCAAGCTGACCCGCTCGCTCGTGGCCCTTGGCCATCGCGTGATTGCGGTCGAGCCGCTCGAGGAGATGCTCGAGCAGCTGCGGCGCGCCGTGCCCGGTGCGACCGCCGTGCGCGGCAGCGCCGAGGCGATCCCGCTCCCGGACGGCTCGGCGGACGTCGTGACGTGCGCGCAGGCGTTCCACTGGTTCGACCGGACGGTCGCGCTCCGGGAGATGGCTCGCGTGCTGCGCGGCGGCGGCCGGGTCGCCCTCGTCTGGAACACGAGAGACGACTCGCAGGGGTGGGTTGCCGAGCTCACCGACACGGTCATCGGCCGGAGCGAGTTCCGCGCGGGCGGTGTCGTGGCGGCTGCCGCGAGCATCGACGAGACCGGGCTCTTCGGCCCGGTCGAGCGCGCGTCGTTCGCCCACGTGCAGATGCTCGGGCGATCCGACCTCGTCGAGCTCGTTCGCTCCCGGAGCCAGTGCGCCGTCCTCACCGAGGACGAGCGACGTCCCGTGCTCGAGCACGTCGAGGCGCTGTTCGACGCGCACGCGAGGGACGGGGTGCTGGCGATGCCGTACGCGACCGAGTGCTTCCGCGCCGTCAGGCTCTGAGCCCGGCGCTCGGCGTCCGACACACCTCGGCTGCACGGCGACGGCGCTCGTTCGGTCGTGGAGAGACGATGGCTTGACACACGAACACATGTTCGATAGAACATCTGTTCCCAATGATCGCGTGCCTCCTCATCCCGGGATACGAGCTCCGCGCGGCGCTCCGGTCCCGGCCGAGGCTCGCGGTCGTCCCCGCGGCGCTCGCGCCCGAGCCCGGGCGGGAGCAGCTCGTCGGGCCGGTCACCGCGGCGGCCGAGGCGGCGGGGGTCACGGCGGGGATGCGCCTGGGGGAGGCGCTCGCAACGTGCCCGCAGCTCGTGCTCGTCGACCCCGACCCGGCGGGCGCCGAGCGGGAGTGGGAGGGCGTGCTACGGCGTCTCGAGGACGCGGGGTTCGCCGTCGAGCCGGTCGAGCCGGGGGTGGTCGTGTTCGAGACCCGTGGGGTGGAGAGGCTCTACGGAGGGGTGGAGGCGGCGCTTCAGAAGGCGCTCGCCTCCGTCGGGCCTGCCTGGGACCCGCGCGCCGGCGCGGGACAGCGCCGCTTCGTCGCCCTTGCGGCGGCGAGCGTCGCGCGCCCGGGGCAGGCGGTGATCGTCGAGGGGGAGGAGGAGCGAACGTTTCTCGAGCCGCTCCCGCTCTCGCTCCTGCCGCTCGACGAGGGGCGGTACGCCGAGCTCGAGGGTCTCGGCGTTCGCACCCTCGGCTCGCTCGCCGCCCTGCCTGGGGGCGCCGTGGCCGAGCGGCTGGGTCAGGAGGGGAAGCGGGCGTGGAGCCTTGCCCGCGGCGGGGAGCGCCGCCGCGTGCGCGGGCGATCGCCCGCGGCAGAGCTGATCGAGGCGCTCTCCTTCCCCGAGGCGGTCGCGAACGAGCTCACGCTGCGCCGCGCGTTCGGGGCGCTGCTCGACCGGTTGCTCGCGCGCCCCGAGCGCGCGGGAAGGCCGTTTCGGAAGCTGGCGCTCGCCGCCCAGCTCGTGGGCGGCGGCTCGTGGCGGCGGACCGTGACGTTGCGGGAGGCATCCGGGGAGCGGGGGCGCATCCGCTCGGCGCTCGGTCCGAAGCTCACCGAGATCCCGGCCCCCGTGGTCGAGCTGCGGCTCGAGGCGGTCGAGCTCGCCGAGCACGCGGGCCAGCAGCTCGCGCTCGTCGCCCCGGAGGGGGAGGAGGCGGGCGCGCGTCTGCGGGAGGGGCTCCGTCAGGTGCGGGCGAGCGCGGGAGGCGGCGCGGTCGGGGGTGTCGTCGAGGTCGCGCCCTGGTCGCGGATCCCCGAGACGAGAGCGCTGGTGGTGCCACGTGACGTGTGAGTGGTTCGGTGGATCTCGCTGGTCCCGGCGGGACGGGAGGAGGGGGCTCGTGGGGGAACCAGGGGTTCCCCCACGCTGGAGCGCGGGAGGCGGCGCGGTCGGGGGTGTCGTCGAGGTCGCGCCCTGGTCGCGGATCCCCGAGACGAGAGCACTCGTTGTGCCGCGTGATGTGTAGGCGGGAGGGCATCGGAGGATGGCACGGAGCACGCGACCCACCGTTTCCCGGCGATGAGCGCAGCCGGCGACACCGTGCGGGCCGACCGGACGGGCACCCTCCGGCGCGGCGTCGCAGGCCGGCTGAACGCGCCCCGCCCTGCCCTCGTCGAGACGGCCGTGAGCGGCGAGCCGCGGCTCGTCGACCGCGAGCTCGTGGTCGTCGTCCGGGAGGAGTGGCACGTCGTCGACCGCTGGTGGACGGACGACCCGGTCGACCGCCGCTACTTCGAAGTCGTGCTCGAGTCGGGCCGCAACGTGTGCGTCTACCGCGACGGGGAGCGGCGGTGCTGGTTCACGCAGCGCGCATAGCGCGTCGTGCCGTGCACGCCGGGAGGCTCACCAGGCGGAGCACGCGTGAGGTGATCTGTTCCCGAGGGCTGCGACCGCGACAGCGGGCGCCTTCAGGGGTGTGCCCCGCCCGTAGGGCGGGGATTGCCCGCGGCGGTGTTCCGCTCCTGCGGAATGCCGCCTTGCGGAGAAGAGATCTGGCTTTGCGACCGCGACAGCGGGCGCCTTCAGGGGTGTGCCCCGCCCGTAGGGCGGGGATTGCCCGCGGCGGTGTTCCGCTCCTGCGGAATGCCGCCTTGCGGAGAAATCGAGTGATCCTGCGCGACCGCCTCGGCGGCGAGCGGCTCCCACTCGTCCGCGCGCCCGTGGGGCACGACCACCCACTGCCGGAAGGGCTGGCCCCGCCCGGAGGGGTCGAAGAGGTGGGCTCCGGGGACGGCGAGCGCCCGCGCGTGCACGTCGGGATCGGTGAGCTTGAAGACCATCCCGGTGCGGGAGAGCCCGAAGACAACCCTTCCGGAGCGCTTGACGCAGGGCATGCTGAACACCTTCCCGGCACGACAGTCGGGATGCCACGCGGTGATGGCGTCGACGATGTCGTCGTAACGACTCTCCTGCGGGCGGGGCATCTGGTCGGAGACCTATCGGTGTGCGAGACGACGGATGGCATCCTCCGTCTCGCTGACGAGCGTCTCGACGAGCTCCGCCGCCGGCAGCTCGCGGATCGCGGCCGCACCCTGTCCCGCCAGCACGAAGAGCAGGTCCCGGCGACCCGCCTCGAGCGCGGCAGCTCGCAGCTCGGCGACGAGCATTGCCTGGAGTGGGAACGGGAGCGGATCGACGCCGGCGTCCTCGATCGCGTCTACGAGCCGCGTCCGCACGAGCCGTGCCTGCCTGCCCGAGTAGGCGCGGGTGACAAGGGTCCTGTCGGCGGCGCCTGCAAGCATGCCGCGCTGGAGAGCGGTCGACCCGGCCTCGGGGCATCCGAGGAATGCCGTCCCGAGCTGGATGCCTTCGGCGCCGAGCGCGAGTGCTGCGGCGATGCCGCGCCCGTCCATGATCCCGCCGGCGAGAAGTACCGGGACGGAGACGCGGTCGACGATCCGGGGCACGAGCGCGACGCCGCCGACGACCGCGTCCTCGAACGGCCCGAGGAAGGTGCCGCGATGCCCGCCCGCCTCACCGGACTGGGCGACGACCGCGTCCACTCCGAGTCGCTCCAGCTCGACGGCCTCGGCAACCGTCGTCGCCGTGCCGAGGATCACGCTGCCCGCCTCCCTCGCCGCCTCGAGCGACAGGGCCCCGAACGTGAAGCTGAACACCGGCACGCGCTCGTCAGCGACTACTGCGAGCTGCGCTTCGACCAGACCCGGAGGAGGAGTCGAGGGAACATCCTGCGGCCCCGACAGGCCCAGCTCGGCGCGGAGCGGCGCGAGGACGGCCTGCATCGCCTCGACCTGCTCCGTATCGGCCTCCGGCGGCGGCAGCTGCGCGAAGAGGTTGACGGCGAACGGCCGGTCGGTCAGCCGGCGGATTGCGCCGATCGCGTCCCGCAGCTCGTCGGGCCCGAGCGTCGCTCCGCCGAGCGAGCCGAGAGCGCCCGCGTTCGAGACGGCCGCGACGAGCTCGGGCGTCGTGAAGCCGCCCGCCATCGGCGCCTGCACGATCGGGTAGCGCGTCCCGAGGAGCCGGGAGACGCGGGTGTCGAGGCCGGCCATCGCTCAGGCGCCGATGTCGAACGTGCGAACCACGACACTCGCCGGATCGACACCGCCGCCGGCGAGGCGGCTCGTGCTGGTCGAAGCCGGGATTCCGGCCGCGCAGGTAGTCGCCGAAGCCGCAGGACGGGGCGTGGACGTTGAGGAAGCGCGCGGGGGCGTCGCTCGCGTTGTCGAACGAGTGGGTGACGTCCGCCGGGATGAGCACGAACGTCCCGGCTGGAGCCTGGAGCGGCCCGCTCTCGAACGTGAGCTCGAGCTCGCCCTCGACGACGAGGAACGCGTCGGCGTGGTCGTGGTGGACGTGCGGCGCGGCTCCGCGCTGACCCGGGCCGTAGTCGAACTCGGTCACCGTCAGGTGCTCCGTGTCCGCGAGCAGCGTCACGCGGCGGTCCGGCCGATCGGTGATCGTCTCACCGTCCACGTCGCCGGTGCGCGCGACGACGACCGCAGCGGGGTCGGCTCCGCCCGAGGGAGGGGGCGCCTGCTGGTCGAACGCCGCACGTGCCCGCGCGAGCTCGTCCTCGTCCGCGGCGGCCGAGAGAGCACGCACGAACGCGCCGTACCCACTCGAGGGCGTGTGGAAGTCGAGGAACGTCGCCCCGCCCTCGACGCGGAACGTGTGCACGACCTCCGGCGGCACCACGACCAGCGTGCCCGCGCCCGCGACCGTCTCGCCACCTTCGAGCAGGAAGCGGAGCGCCCCGTCGAGCACGAGGAAGCCCTCCGCGTGCGCGTCGTGGACATGCGGCGGCGGCATCGGCCCGGCTCCGGCGGCGAAGCGCGCCGCGGAGAGGCCGAGGCTCGGATGCTCCGAGAGGAGCTCGACCGCCTCGTCGTCGGTGGCGACGAGGGTCTCGGCGGGCTGGATGCGCGGCGACACGAGAGGAGAGCGTAGTGGGCGGCTACGTCGAGCTGCACTGCCACTCGGCGTACTCGTTCCTCGACGGGGCCTCGCACCCCGAGGAGCTCGCCGCGCGGGCCGCCGAGCTCGGGTACACGGCGCTCGCGCTCACCGACCACGACGGCGTCTACGGCTCGCTCGAGCTCGCGCACGCGGCGAAGAGCCTCGGCGTCCGGCCGATCACCGGCGCCGAGGTCACGCTCGAAGGCGGGTCGCACGTGACGCTGCTCTGCGAGAGCGGGACGGGCTACGGGAATCTCTGCCGGATCCTCACCGCCGCGCACGCGGGGACGAGGCCCGAAGGGAAGGAGCACCGCGTGCTCCTCCCGCCCGCCGCTCCGCTCGACACCGTCGTCGAGCTCAACGAGGGGCTCGTCTGCCTCTCGGGCTGCGCCCGCGACGGGCTCGCGCTCCACGACCCGCGCGGCGCGGCCCGGCTCGCCGCCGCGTTCGGCCGGGAGCGGTTCTTCGTCGAGCTCCAGCGTCCGTACGAGCGCGGCGATGCGCGGCGTCACACGATGCTCCGCGACCTCGCCGAGCACCTCGGCGTCGAGACGATCGCCACGGGCAACGTCCACGCGCACGCGCCGCGCCGCACGCTGCTCCAGGACGTGCTCGTCGCGATCCGGTGCCGCACCTCGCTCGACGGGTGCGAGCGCGAGCGGCGGGGGAACCGCGAGTCCGTGCTGCGGGCTCCGGCGGAGATGGTCGACCGCTTCGCGGGAATCGACCCCGAAGCGGTGCGCAGAACGACGACGCTCGCAGAGCGGCTGACCTTCGACCTCACCGAGGAGCTCGGCTACCGCTACCCCGATTTCTCGGATCGCGCCGACCCCGCGATCCGCCAGCTCGCCGCGATCTGCGACCACGCGTTCGGCGAGCGCTACGACGCGTGCAACAGTCTGTTGCACGCGCGAGCGCGCGCCCGTCTGGACGGGGAGCTCGCGCTGATCGGGAAGCTCGGCCTCGCGGGGTTCTTCCTCCTTCACCACGAGGTGCTCGAGCTCGCGCGGGAGTGTGCGCTCGAGGTGCGCGGCCGCGACTCGCCGCGCATGTTCCTGCCGCCGGGACGGGGGAGAGGCAGCTCGGTCGGATCGATCGTCTGCTACCTGACCGGGCTCTCGCACGTCGATCCGGTCGAGAACGATCTTTCCCTCGGACGCTTCCTCAACGAGGAGCTCGCGGCGGTGCCGGACATCGACCTCGACTTCCCCCGGGACATCCGCGAGAAGCTGATCGTCCGCGTGACCGAGCGCTACGGGCACGAGCACGCGGCGCTCGTCGCGAGCTTCGCGACGTACCGCTCGCGCGGCGCGATCCGCGACGTCGGCAAGGCGCTCGGGCTGCCGCAGTCCGAGCTCGAGCGGCTCGCACGCGTGACCGACGGCTGGCATGCCGAGCGCGTGGCCGACGAGATGGCGTCGCTCCCCGACGCGGAGCAGAAGCTCCTCTCGAAGCGCTGGCGCGCGTTTCAGTTCCTCACCCGCGAGATCGCCGGCCTGCCGCGCCACGTGTCCCAGCACCCGGGCGGGATGGTGATCTCGTCACGGCCGCTCGTCGAGCTCGTCCCCGTCCAGCCGGCGGCGATGGCCGGCCGCCAGCTCTGCCAGTGGGACAAGGACTCGTGCGCCGATGCCGGGTTCCTCAAGATCGACCTGCTCGGGCTGGGAATGCTCTCCTGCGTCGAGGAGTGCGTCGAGAAGATCGCGCGGCTCCACGGCGCGCCGATCGACCTCTCGCGTGTCCCGCTCGACGACCCCGCCGTGTTCGCCGAGATCCAGGCGGCCGACACCGTCGGGGTGTTCCAGATCGAGAGCCGCGCCCAGATGCAGAGCCTCCTCCGCACGAAGCCCGAGACGATCGACGACCTCACGATCCAGGTCGCGCTCGTCCGGCCGGGGCCGATCCAGGGGAAGGCCGTGCACCCGTACATCGAGCACCGCCGCCGGCTGCGCGAGGATCCCTCGTTCGTCTTCGGAGTCCCGCACGAGTCACTGCGCAAGCCGCTCGCGGCGACGCTCGGCGTCGTCGTCTTCCAGGACCAGGTGCTCGACGTCGCGATCGCGCTCGCGGGGTTCACGATCGGCGAGGCGGAGGGGCTGCGGCGCGCGATGAGCCGCAAGCGGAGCCACGAGGCGCTCGAGGCCCACCGGGTGCGCTTCGTCGAGGGTGCGGTCGCGAGGGGCGTGGCCGAGAAGGTCGCCGACGGGGTCTTCGACACGCTCGTCGGCTTCTCCGGTTTCGGGTTCCCGAAGGCGCACGCGGCTGCATTCGGCCTGCTCGCCTACCAGTCGGCGTGGCTGCGCCATCACTACCCGGCCGAGTTTCTCTGCGGCCTCCTGAACGAGCAGCCGATGGGCTTCTACCCGCCCGCGAGCCTCGTCCGCGACGCGCAGCGGCGCGGCGTCGAGGTGCGCCCGCCCGACGTCAACCTGAGCGAGGCACGCTGCAGCCTGGAGCCCTGTCGGGGCGTGGCTTCAGCCTCGCCCCCCTTGGTCGGGGCACCACGAGCGTCGACCCACGCCGTCCGCGTGGGGCTCGCCTACGTCTCGTCGGTCGGGAAGGACGACGCCGAGGCGCTCGAGGCGGAGCGGGAGGCGAACGGGCCGTTCCGCGGCGTCGGCGACCTCGCGCGCCGCGCGCAGATCTCCCGCGACGCGCTCGAGGCGCTCGTCAGGGGCGGCGCCTGCGACGGCTTCGGGCCGAGGCGACGCGATCTCCTGTGGGAGCTCGGGCTCGCAACCCGGCCACGCTCGGTCGAGGGCACGCGTGGCGAGGCGAAGCAGCTCCCCCTCCCGCTCGACCCCACCGCGGAGACGCCCACCCTGCCCGACCTCACCCGCTGGGAGCGGATGCTCGCCGACTACCGCGAGACCGGCCTCTCGGTGGGGACGCACCCGCTCTCGCTCCTGCGCCCGCATCTCCCGTCCGGGACGCTGTCGAGCCCCGAGCTCCACGAGGCGCGGCATGGCTCGCCGGTCGCGTTCGCCGGCATGGCGATCGCGCGGCAGCGGCCCGCGACCGCGAAGGGGATCGTGTTCATGCTGCTCGAGGACGAGCACGGCCAGGTGAACCTGATCGTCCCGAAGGACGTCTACGAGCGACACCGCGGGATCGTCCGCTCGGAGCCGATCGTCCTCGTCCACGGGCGCTACGAGCGCGTCGAGCGGAACCGGAACATCCTCGTCCGCGAGATCGAGAGCCTGTCGGCGCTCGCCCGCCGCGTCGCCGCGACCCCCGACGTCGTCACGGCCCTCCCGCGCGCGCACCACTTCGGTCACCGCTGAACGTATCCGAGGGCGATGTCCACGAGCCCGACCCGCTCGAGCCCTGCGACCTCGTCGATCGGGATCCACGCCGCCTCGTCGGTCGTGCCGCCGATCTCGGACGTGAGCTCGCCGCCGACGACGCATGCCTCGAAGACGAGCCGGACCGACACGAGCGGCCGGAGGCCGCCGTCCAGGCGGTCGGCGGCGGCGACGGTGAACGTGTCCTCGCCGAGCAAGCGGAGGAGCTCCACGTGATAGCCGGTCTCCTCGCGCACCTCGCGCACGGCGGCCTGCTCCGGTGTCTCGCCCGCCTCGACCCCGCCTCCGGGAAGCGTCCACGCGGGCACGGCCCCCTCGTTCCAGAGCGCGAGCAGGATCGTCCCGTCGTCGACGAGCACTGCGTAGGCGCCCGTGCGCGTGTGGTGCTCGCCCGGCGCCACGCCGTCAGGCGGCGACCCGCGCCAGGCGCTCGGACTGCTTGGCGACGAGGCGGAGAGTCCCGCCGAGCGTCACCAGGTAGCCGACGAAGTGGAGCCCCGGCGCCGCGGGATGCTGGTCGGGGCCGTGGACGAGCGGGACGCCCGCGTCGTCGAGCACGCCGAGGTGGCCGACGAGCGGCCCGAGACCGGTCCTGAAACCGGTGGCTGCGACGATCGCGTCCGCCTCGACGGAGCCCCCGTCCGAGAGGACCGGCATGCCGTCCTCGAAGCGCTCGAGCCCCGGCACGACCTTCACCGCTCCGCTCTCGACGGCCGCGACGAGCCCCACGTCCACGATCGGGATCACCCTGCGCCGGAGGAACTCCGAGTACGGCTTCTCCGGCGAGGGCAGGCCGAGGGCTGCGAGGTCCCCGAAGGCAGCGCGCCGGAGCGTCTTCGCGATCCGGTCGACCGCGCCGACCGGGAGGCGACTGCTCGCGACGCCGAGGAGCTGGCTCGGGACGCCCAGCGTGTCCCGGCGCACGATGCCGGGAGGCGTTCGCACCGAGAGCAGCACCTCGCTCGCCCCGGAGCGGGTGAGGTCGACGGCGATCTCGGCACCGGAGTTGCCCGCTCCCACGACGAGCACGCGGCGGCCGCGGTAGGGATCGCCGCGACGGTACTCGGCGGAGTGCACGAGGTCACCGGAGAACGTCCCGGGCCACTCCGGGAGGTACGGAACGCTGCTGTAGCCCGTCGCGACGACGACACGCTCGGCCCTGAGCGTCTCGCCGTCGGCCCTCACCGCCCAACCGTCGCCGTCGCGGTCGATGCGCTCGACGGCGCGTCCGGTTCGGACGTCGAGCGCATGCCGGCTCGCGTAGGCGCGCAGGTAGTCGACGACCCGGTCGCGCGACGGCCACTTCCCGTACGAGCGCGGGATCCCGTATCCCGGCAGGCCGGAGAGCCAGCGCACGGTGTGGAGATGGAGGCAGTCGTAACGGGCTTGCCAGGCGGCGCCGATGTCGGCCCGCTCCAGCACGACCACGTCCGCCCCCGCGCGGCCCAGTGTCGCCGCGCACGCGAGGCCTGCGGCGCCCGCCCCGACGACGCAGATCACGGGCTCACCGCGCTCGCGCCCGGTTCGTCGAGCAGCACCTCGACGTCGGCGGCGGCATGGGCGAAGCCGAGCCTCTCGTAGGCCCGGATCGCAGCGGAGTTGCCGGCGCGGACGTTCAGCGAGATCACGTCGACGGCGGACACCCGCGTCCTAGCGCTCCAGCCCCGCCGAGCCGGGCCGTGCCCGTGCGGCGCGGCGCCGGTGGCCGTCTTGCCGCGCCTCGTCGAGTGTCAGCGCCGCGTCCACGAGTGCGAGGTGCGTGAACGCCTGCGGGTAGTTCCCGAACAGCCGCCCCGTCTGGACGTCGTACTCCTCGGCGAGCAGCCCGAGGTCGTTGCGCAGCGCGAGGAGCCTCTCGAACAGGGCCTCCGCCTCGTCGGTGCGCCCCTGGAGCGCGTAGACCTGTACCAGCCAGAACGAGCACGGGAGGAAGGTGCCCTCACCGGGCGGCAGCCCGTCGACCGACATGTTCTCCTCGTCGGCGCGGTAGCGCAGGACGAAGCCGTCGCGCACCAGCTCGCGCTCGATCGCGGCGACGGTGCCGACGACGCGCGGGTCGTCCGGCGGGAGGAAGCCGACGAGCGGCACCATCAGCAGGCTCGCGTCGAGCCGCTTGGATCCGTAGGACTGGGTGAACGCGCCGCGCTCGGCGTCGAAGCCGCGATGGGACACCTCGTCGTGGATCTCGTCGCGGACCGCCCGCCAGCGATCGACAGGACCGTCGATGCTGGAACTCCTCGCACGTGCGGACCGCCGCGGTCGAACGCAACCCACGCCATCACCTTGGAGTGCGTGAAGTGCCGGCGCGGGCCGCGCACCTCCCAGATACCGTCGTCGGGCAGACGCCAGCCCTCCTCGAGCCACTCGAGGAGCTTCGCGTTCAGCTCCATCGCGTCGGTGGAGGCCTCGAGGCCGGCGTGGCGGGCGTGATACAGCGCGTCGGCGACCTCGCCGTAGACGTCGAGCTGCAGCTGGCCCGATGCGGCATTGCCGACGCGCACGGGCCGCGAGCCCTCGTAGCCGGGGAGCCAGTCGAGCTCGATCTCCGTCAACCGTCGCTCGCCGGCGATCCCGTACATGATCTGGAGCCGCTCGGGGAGACCGGCGATCGCGCGAAGGAGCCAGTCCCGCCATGCGCGCGCCTCGTCGTCGTAGCCCGCGCGCACGAGCGCGAGCAGCGTCAAGGTGGCGTCGCGCAGCCAGCAGTAGCGGTAGTCCCAGTTCCGCACCCCGCCGAGCATCTCCGGCAGCGACGTCGTGGGCGCCGCGACGATCCCCCCGGTCGGCTGGTACGTGAGCGCCTTGAGCGTGATGAGCGAGCGGACGAGCGCCTCCCGGAAGCGTCCGCCGTGGGCGCACGAGCTGACCCAGTCCCGCCAGTACGCCTCGGTCTCGGTGAGCGCGCCGTCCGCGTCGGTGTGCGAGGGGAGGGGCCGGTTCGAGGGGAACCAGGTCAGCACGAACGGGACCCGGTCTCCCGGGCCGACCTCGAACTCGGCGACGGTGTGGAAATTCCGCCCCACGAGCTTCACCGGCGTCTGCAGGAACAGCGCATCGGGACCGGCGACGGCGACGAGCCCGTCGTCGCGGCGCCTCACCCAGGGCACGATCGACCCGTAGTCGAACCGGATCGTCAGGCTCATCCGCATCGGCACGCGTCCGTCGACTCCCTCGACGATGCGCACGACGTCGGGTGCCTCCCCGCGGGGCGGCATGAAGTCGATCAGGCGGACGGTGCCGTCGTCGGTCGCGAGCTCCGTCTCCAGGATCAGCGTCTCGCCGCGATAGCGTCGCCGTGCCTCGACGACGGGCGCCGCGGGAGCGAGTACCCACTGCCCGTGGTCCTCGGTGCCGAGGAGGGCGGCGAAGCACGCGCCCGAGTCGAAGCGCGGGAAGCAGAGCCAGTCGATGCATCCGGTGCGCGAGACGAGCGCAGCAGTCTGGAGGTCTCCGATGAGACCGTAGTCCTCGATCAGGGCCGCCACGGCACGCAGGCTACTCCGGTCAGCGTGTCGCTCGGCGAGAATCGCACCATGCGAGCGGTCGTCCAGCGCGTGTCGCGGGCGGCGGTGCGCGTCGACGGCGACACCGTCGGCGCTTCCGGCCCCGGGCTGCTCGTCCTCGTCGGTGTCGGGCGCGACGACACGCCGGACACCGCCGCCCGGCTCGCCGCGAAGATCGCCCGGATGCGGATCTTCCCGGACGACGCCGGCCGCTTCGACCTCTCACTTCTCGACACCGGATGGCGAGGCCCTCGTCGTCAGCCAGTTCACGCTGCTCGCGGACAGCAAACGTCAGAAGGGGGCTCGGCCCGACTTCTCTCTCGCTGCGCGGCCCGAGGTTGCCGAACCGTTGATCGAGGATTTCGTCGCCGCGCTGCGAGCGCACGGCGTCCACGTCGAGACAGGCGTCTTCGGCGCGACGATGGAGATCGAGCTGGTGAACGACGGCCCCGTGACGATCGTCCTCGACGTCTAGCCCGTGCCGGGCCCTGCGGGCCCTGGGGGACATGGAGGGAATCACCGTTCTCGATCTCCGGGCCCGACAAGCCTCGTGACCGTCCGTCGGGCAGGAGGCCTGTGGCCCGCGACTGTGGATCAGGCCGCGGGCGGAACGGTTGTCCCCGTCGCCTGCTCGTTCGCCGGGCGCGAGACCGAGATCTGGTACGCGACCGGGGCTCCAGCGTCGTCATCCTCGCCGGGGGCGACCTGAACGACCTCCCAACCGTGGGCGATGATCTGGCCCTCGGCGGGGCGGACGTAGAGGGTGATGACCTTGGACGTGCCGTCCGGGTAGTGCACGAGCGTCCTGTGCCCGGTGGGGACCATCGGCATGGAGTCGTTCTACACCCAGGGAGCGCTGCCGTCGAGGACCGGCGTCCGTTCGACCCTCGCGGCAGCAGTCGTCGCACGACCCCGAACCGACGACGTCGACGACGCCGCGCGGCGCCGGCGCGGTCGATCGTCGGGGCGGCGCAGACCGCGGCCAGGCCGGCGCTCCGGCCCGGTGCGCGCCCGTCCGGCCGCCCGGGCGGTGCTATCCTTGGCGCACCACATTTCACCGGCTTGGCGAAATGGGCGCGGGATGCGCCCATTCGTTTTGAGAGGACACGATGTCGATGGCGACGGGCACGTACGACAGGGAGCGCGAGCTGACGGCGGCGATCACGCCGGCCGTCGAGTCGACGCTGCCCGGGGTCGAGGTGCTCGCGGTCGAGCTCCTCTCCCCGGCCCGGTTCTGCGTCTACGTCGACCACCCCGACGGGGTCGACTTCGCGCTCTGCGAGCGCATCACGCGGCTGCTCGACGACTACCGGGCGGACTGGACGATCGACGTCTCGTCGCCCGGGCCGGAGCGGCCGGTGCGCCGCTCGGAGCACTTCCGCCGCGCGATCGGCGGCACCGTGAAGCTGAAGACGGCCGACGCCAAGCGGCTTCGGGGGACGCTCGTCGCCGCCGACGATCGCGCCGTCACCGTCTCGGTCGGCGGCACGGCACACCAGATTCCGGTCGACGAGATCGTCCGGGGCAACCTGATCGACGAGGACGGTGCGGAATGAGCCAGGAGATCATCGAGGGAATCCGGACGATCGAGAAGGAGAAGGGCATCGAGACCGGCACGCTCGTGGCCGCGCTCGAGGACGCCCTGCTCGCCGCCTACAAGAAGACGCCGGGCGCCGCACGCCATGCGACGGTCGAGCTCGACGACGACGGCGAGTTCCGTGTCTTCGCGCTCGACATCCCCGGCGACCTCGAGGCACGCCTGCTCGACGAGGCGCGCGAGCGCGCGATCGACGAGCTCGAGCGGATCGAGGAGGAGACGGGCGAGAAGCAGCACACCCTCGTCGTCGACGACGAGCTCGACCTCGACTGGGAGCAGGTGCCCGACGAGCTGATCGATCGAACCGACGCGACGCCGGACGACTTCGGCCGCATCGCCGCGATGACCGCGAAGCAGGTCATCCAGCAGCGGATCCGCGAGGCCGAGCGCGCGATCATGTACGACGAGTACGTCGACCGCCAGGGCGAGGTCGTGACCGGCATCGTCCAGCAGGCCGGCGACCGCAACAACGTGCTCGTCGACCTCGGCAAGGTCGAGGCGCTGCTCCCGCGATCCGAGCAGGTCGACGGGGAGCGTTACGAGCAGGGCTCGCGCATCAAGGCCGTGATCATCGAGGTGCGCTCCGGGACGAAGGGCCCGCAGGTGATCCTGTCGCGCCGCGCCCCGCAGCTGATCGAGGCGCTGTTCGAGCTCGAGGTGCCCGAGATCGCCGACGGGCTGGTCGAGATCCGCGGCGTCGCGCGCGAGCCGGGCTACCGCTCCAAGATCGCCGTCGAGTCGCACGTGCAGGGCGTCGATCCCGTCGGCGCGTGCGTCGGGCCGCGCGGGTCGCGCGTCCGCATGGTCGTCTCGGAGCTCAGGGGCGAGAAGATCGACATCATCCCGTGGAACACCGAGCCCGCCCGGTTCGTCGCAAAGGCCCTCTCTCCGGCGCGCGTGCGCGAGGTCTACATCGACGACGAGAGCCGCGACGCGACGGTCGTCGTCCCGGACGACCAGCTCGCGCTCGCGATCGGCAAGGAGGGGCTCAACGCGCGCCTCGCGGCGCGTCTCACCGGCTGGAAGGTGGACATCAAGTCCGACACCGAGTTCGCGCAGGCAGAGGCGGAGGCCGCGTTCGCCGGCGAGGACGACGGCGACGGCGACTTCTCGGGCCGCTGCGCCGCACTGCTCTCGAACGGCAAGCGCTGCCCCAACGCGGCGCTGCCCGGGTCGAAGTACTGCGGCGTCCCCGCCCACCAGGCGCTGGCCGACGACCCCACCGCCGGAGCGACCGTCGCGGCCGCCGAGGCGATCGCGGACGACGTCGCGCTTGCCGAGGAGGCCGTCGCCGAGGTCGAGGACGCGCTCGAAGCCGGCGAGCTGACCGTGGCGGAGGCGGACGCCGTCGAGGGCGCCATCGCCGACGCGGCGGAGGTTGCGATCGCCGCGGACGTCGAGGCAGCGGTGGTCACCCAGGGGGCGGAGGAGCCACGCGACGAGGCGTGAGCGTCGCGTTCCCGTCAGGACGTGTGCCGGGTGCGGCCGTCGTGCGGCGCAGCCGGAGCTCGTCCGCTTCGCAGCGGTGGACGGCGTGCTGACCCACGGGCGGAACCTCCCCGGGCGCGGCGCGTACACGTGCAAGCAGCTCGAGTGCTTCGAGCAGGCGCTCGCGCGGCACGCGTTCCGCCGGACGTTGCGCCGGAACGTGATCGTCGGCCCCGAGCTCGCGCACATCTACACTGAGGAGTCGGATGGCTGACGGGCCCAACAGACCGAATCGTCCGATCCGCCCGCGCGGCGGCGGCCCCGGGGGCCGGCGCCGGCGCGTCGTGATCGAGGGCGGCGCGGCCCGCGGCCGCGATGCGCGTGCGGCGCGCGACCGCACCCAGCAGGCCCCGGCGCGCGTGCAGGCACCTGCGCAGCCGACCGGGCCGGTCACGGTCGAGTCCGGTGTCACCGTCAAGGACCTGTCCTCCGCGCTCGGCGTTCCGATGGCGCAGATCATCAAGATCCTGATGGGCCTCGGTCAGATGCGGACGGCGACCCAGTCGCTGTCCGACGAAGAGGTCGAGCTGATCGCCGCGGAGGTCCAGCGCGAGGTGACGATCAAGCACGCCGCAGACGACGAGGAGCCCGAGATCGTCGAGGACGCGGAGGCCGACCTCACGGCACGCCCGCCCGTCGTGACGATCATGGGGCACGTCGACCACGGGAAGACGACCCTGCTCGACGCGATCCGCTCGACCGCGGTGGTCGAGACCGAGGCCGGCGGCATCACCCAGCACATCGGCGCCTACCAGACCGAGGTCGACGGCCGGAAGCTCACCTTCCTCGACACCCCGGGCCACGAGGCCTTCACGGCCATGCGCGCCCGCGGTGCGAAGATCACGGACATCGCGGTGCTCGTCGTCGCCGCCGACGACGGCGTGATGCCGCAGACCAGGGAGTCGATCAGCCACGCGCGTGCGGCCGAGGTGCCGATCGTCGTCGCGATCAACAAGATCGACGTGCCCGACGCGAACATCGACCGGGTCAAGACCGAGCTCGCCGCCGAGGGGCTCCAGCCGGAGGACTGGGGCGGCACGACGCAGTTCGCGCAGGTCTCGGCGAAGCAGCACACGGGGCTCGGGGACCTCCTCGAGCGGATCCTGCTCGTCGCGGACGCCGAGCTCGACCTCCGTGCGAACGCGGGGGCGGATGCCTCGGGCCCGATCATCGAGTCGCGCCTGGACGTCGGCCGCGGCGCCGTGGCGACGATGCTCGTCCAGCGTGGCACGCTGCACGTCGGTGACGCGATCGTCGCGGGTGACGCTGCCGGCAAGGTGCGCGCGCTGTACGACTACCGCGGCGAGAAGGTTCGCGAGGCCCATCCCGGGGAGCCCGTCGAGATCCTCGGCTTCGACCGCCCGCCGCCGGCGGGCGAGCTCGCCCGCGTCGTCGAGCACGAGCGACAGGCCAAGGACATCGCCGAGAAGCGCGCCGAGCGGCTCCGCCGCGAGCAGCTCGCGCAGCGCTCGAAGACCGCCGGAGTCTCGCTCGAGACGTTGTTCGAGCGGATGCAGGAGGGAGCCGTCCAGGACCTCAACGTCGTCCTGAAGGGCGACGTACAGGGATCCGTCGAGGCGCTCATGAGCGAGCTCGGCAAGATCCAGCACCCGGAGGTACGGGTCAACGTGATCCACACCGGCGTCGGCGGGATCACGGAGAACGACATCTACCTCGCGTCCGCGTCGCACGCGCTCGTCGTCGGCTTCAACGTCCGGCCGAGCGCCGAGGCGAGGCAGCTCGCCGAGCGCGAGGGCGTCGACATCCGCACCTACCGCGTCATCTACAAGCTGACCGAGGACATCGAGCAGGCGCTCGTCGGGATGCTCTCGCCGGTCACCACCGAGGAGGTGCTCGGCGAGGCCGAGGTGCGGGCGCTGTTCAAGGTGTCACGGCTTGGGACGATCGCGGGGTGCATGGTCACGAACGGCATCGTCCGGCGCAGCGCGCACGTCCGCGTCGTCCGCGACGGGACGGTGATCCACGAGACGACGATCGCCCAGCTCAAGCGATTCAAGGAGGACGCGCGCGAGGTCGCCGAGGGCTTCGAGTGCGGCATCCTGCTCGACGGCTTCAACGACGTGAAGGAAGGCGACGTCCTCGAGGCGTACGAGACACGCGAGATCGAGCGCACCGACCTCGCGACGACCGCCGCGACCGAGTAACTCGCCGTCCGACGCGCGGTCGCGCACCGCATCTGGCGAGACGGGTGTCAGGTCGGGCCGCAGCCGCGGACGAGCCGGGCGATCGCAGCCGCCCGGGCGCGATAGCCGGTCGAGGTCGGGTGGACGCCGTCCGAGCCGAACCAGGAAGGGTGTGCGCGGGCCATCGCCACCCAGTCGAACACCCGGAGGGTCCCGCGGCTCCGGGCGATCAGTTCGAGCGCCCGGTTGTAGCCCGAGTACGAGACGCCGTCGTACGGCGGCCGGACGATCGTCGACCAGACCACGCACCGCCTCGGCCCGGCGATCGCGAGCGTCTCGCGCACGGTTCGCGCGAAGCCGGAGACGCGGCCCGGGTCGTCGTTCGTCCCGGCGCTCACGACGATCACGGGGGGCAGCGTGGCGCCGTAGCCGCGGAGGGCGGCGGGAACCGTGTCTGCATGCAGCGAGATCGCGGTGACGGAGCGGACGTTCCAGCCGCGGAGGTACGTGGCGATGAACAGGTCGGTGCCAACGGACAGCGAGTCGCCGTAGCTCAGGACGTTGCGGTTGCCGGCGGCCGGGCCGGGGGAGGCTGCGACGAGCGCGCAGACGAGCGCGCCGAGGACGAGGGTCGGTCGGACGAAGCGTGGCACGCGATCGTCTACGGTAGCCGCGGAGCGGGTCCTTCCCGTCGGCCCCGAAACGAGTTCCGAACATGTCCACCGGATACGTCGGCATCCTGTCCTTCGAGCTCCACTTCCCCGAGAGCCGCTCGCTCAAGGAGAAGCGGATGCACCTCCGGTCGGTGAAGCAGCAGCTCGCAAACCGGACGGGCTGCTCGATCGCCGAGGTCGACCACCACGACACCTGGCAGCGTGCTCGATTGACGCTCGCGTGCGTCACCCGGCGCGCGAGCGATGCAGAGCGCCTGCTCGACGAGGCAGAGCGCTGGCTCCACGGCCAGGCGTTCGAGCTCTGTTCCCGTCACCGGGAGCTGATCGCGCCCGAGCCGTGACCGCGGCGCGTCTGTAAGTTGGCGCCATGAGCCGGCCCGAGCGCACGCGGCGGGTCGACGAGGCGATGAAGAAGGTCATCTCCGAGGCGATCCCGACGCTCAAGGACCCCCGGATCGGGTTCGTCACGGTGACCGCCGTCGAGACGTCGCGGGACCTCGACCACGCCAAGGTCTGGCTCAGCGTCTTCGGCTCGCAGAGGCAGCGGGAGAGGACGCTCGCCGCACTCGACGGTGCCGCAGGCGTCCTCCAGGCGAGGATCAACCGCGAGCTCAAGCTCCGCCGGACCCCGCATCTCCAGTTCGTCTACGATCGCGCGGTCGAGCAGGGCGTCCGGATGACGCACCTCATCGACGAGCTGGCGCCGCCCGCCGGAGACGACGATGCAGCCGACTGACACGCGCGCGGTCGTCGAGGCCCTGCATGCCGGTGCCCGTTTCGTCGTCACGTCGCACGACAACCCCGACGGCGACGCGCTCGGGTCGCTGCTCGCGACGCATCTCGCGCTCGAGGCGCTCGGGAAGGACTCCGTGATGGTGCTCGGCGGGGATCGCGCCGCTGCCGGGCGAGTACGCGTTCCTCGACCTCGAGGGACACGGGCTGCTGCGTCAGGTGCCGGAGGACGCGGGCGGGCGGGTGCTGGTCGCGGTCGACTGCGCCCAGGAGAGCCGCATCGTCGAGCCGGCCCTCGTCTCGGGCGCGCCGCTCACCGTGAACATCGACCATCACCACGACAACACGCGCTTCGGCGACGTCGACCTCGTGGTCGAGGACGCGTCGTCCACCGGCGAGGTGCTCGCGGACGTCTTCGCCGGGCTCGGGATCGGGATGACGCCTGCGATCGCGGAAGCGCTCTACACGGCGGTCGTCACGGACACGGGGCGCTTCCAGTACTCCAACACGACGCCCAAGGCGCTCCGGCTCGCCGCAGAGCTCGTCGAGGCGGGGGCGAACGTGAGCAGGGTGTTCGTCGAGGTGTTCGAGTCGACGCCGTTCCCGAAGCTGAAGCTGCTCGCGCGGGCGCTCGAGCGGGCGACGGAGCTCGCCGACGGCCGGATCGTCGTCTCCGAGCTCCGGCGCGGCGACTTCGAGGCGGCGGGTGCCGAGGAGCCGTACTCGGAGGGAATCATCGACCACCTGCGCGCGGTCGACGGCGCCGAGCTCGTGGCGCTCGTCCGCGAGCTGCCCGCCGGCGCCGCATCGGCCCGCAAGGGGTCGCTGCGGTCGCACCCCGACGGCGTCGACGTGTCGGCCATCGCCCGCAGCTTCGGGGGTGGGGGGCACAAGCGGGCGGCCGGGTTCTCGACCGACCTCGAGATGGACGAGATCACGCACCGGATCGTCGACGCGTTCCTCGCCGCGAGCGGCGGCCAGACGGGCTGATGGCGATCCCGAGGGCACTCGAGCCGACCGGCATCGTCCTCGTCGACAAGCCGGCCGGCCCGTCGTCCTTCACGATCGTTGCCCGTGTTCGCGGCCGGACCGGCGCGAAGACGGGGCACGCGGGCACGCTCGACCCCTTCGCGACGGGTCTCCTCATCCTGCTCTCGGGTCGTGCAACGAGCCTCCAGGATCGGTTCATGAAGCTCGACAAGCGCTACCTGACCGAGATCGACCTCAGCGCGCGTACGACGACGGGGGATCCCGACGGCGACGTCGCCGAGGTGCGCGACCCGCCCTCGCGCGACGAGCTCGAGTCCGGGCTCGAGGTCCTGCGCGGCGAGGTCGAGCTACCGATCCCCGCGGCGTCCGCCGTGAAGATCCAGGGCGAGCGCGCCTACCGGCTGCACCGGCAGGGCGTCGCGGTCGAGATGCCGACCCGCATCATGCGCGTCCACGAGCTCGACCTGCTCTCCTACGCCGAGGGCGTCGCCCGGCTCGACCTCCTCGTCGGGTCGGGGACGTACGTGCGGTCGATCGCCGACACGCTCGGCGGCCACTGCGCCACGCTCCGGCGCACGGAGATCGGCCCGTTCCGGGTCGAGGAGGCCGACGAGGAGCGCGTCGTGCCGCTCGAGGAGGCGCTCCCGAGGCTGGCGGTGGCACGGTGAGGATCGCCCACGCGCCGTCTCAGCTCGAACGCCAGCCGCGCGCGGTCGCGATCGGGACCTTCGACGGCGTCCACCGCGGCCACCGCTCGGTGCTCCGCTCGGCGATCGACTCCGGCCTCGAGCCGACCGTGATCACGCTCGACCCGCACCCGCGCGTCGTGCTCGGCAACCGCGTCGACCTCATCTCGACCCTGGAGCGACGGCTGGAGCTGCTCGCCGACGCGGGCGTCGCGGAGACTCTCGTCGCCGCTTTCACGCCCGAGTTCATGCGCCTCTCTCCGGCCGAGTTCATCTCCACGTACCTCACGTCGATCGGGGCCGAGGCCGTCGCGGTCGGAGACGACTTCCGCTTCGGGCACAGGCGGTCCGGCTCGCTCCAGACCCTGGTCGAGGCCGGGCTCGAGCTGCTGCCGGTGCCCGAGGTCGAGGGGGTCTCGTCGACGGCGATCCGCGACGCCGTCCGCGACGGCGATCTCGCCACGGCGGCGGCGATGCTGGGGCGCCCGTTCGAGCTCGACGGCACGGTCGTCGCCGGCGACCAGCGCGGCGGCACGCTCGGCTATCCCACCGCGAACATCGCGATGGACCCGCAGCTCCTCTGCCCGCGCTACGGGATCTACGCCGGCGAGGCGCTGGGCCACCGGGCCGCCGTCTCGATCGGCACGAACCCGCACTACGGCGGCACCGAGCGCCGGATCGAGCCGTACCTGCTCGACTTCGACGGTGACCTCTACGGCAAGCGCTTGGTCATCGAGCTGTGGGAGCGGCTCCGCGACGAGGCCGTCTTCGACTCCGAGGCGGAGCTGGTCGCCCAGATCGCCCGCGACGTCGAGGCCGTTCGCGCTGTCGCGCGACCGGCCTAGGTCCGCTCCGGACGTCGTGCGACGAAGACGGGCTGGATCGCGTCCTCGTCGGTCGGGTCGCCGGGCACGAGGCGCACCCGGAACCCCGCGCCCTCCAGGAGGTGCAGCCACGTGTGCTCGGAGAAGAGCCCGTGGACGTGGCGGTCGTGAACGGCACGGACACCCGCGCCCGGCTCGGCGATCAGCACCGCGTAGTCGACCGTGAACGACGTCCCGCCGGCGTCGGCCGGGTGGGTCCATTCGAGGTAGCGGAGCGCGCGCCCGTCCTCGCCGTCGTGCCCGCCGTGATCGGTCCCGGGCTCGAACGTCTCCCGCGTGCAGTCGGGGACGAAGAGGGCGACGCCGCCGGGTCGCGTGTGCGCGAACGCGGTCTCCATGCACGCGAGGAGGTCGGCCTCGGTCGTCAGGTACATCACCGCGTCGTGGACGAACACGACGTCGAACGTCCTGCCCAGCCGGAGCGTGCGCATGTCGCCGAGGATGTGCTCGCATCCGGGGTTGAGCTCCCGGCTCAGCGTGAGCATCTGCGGCGAGAGGTCGGCGAGCGTGCACGTGAACCGCTCGCGAAGATGCGACGCGTTGTTGCCACCGCCCGAGCCGAGCTCGAGCAGCGTGTCGGCGTCCGGGAGCTCCTCGACGATCAGCCCGGCGTACCGCTCCGCCTCGGCCGCGTAGTCCTCGGGCGCGGTCAGGAGGTGGAACCACGGTGCGAGGTCGCCGTAGATCCGCACGCCCGCAGTATCCCCGTCGGCGCGGCGCCGGGGAGGCGGCGTTAGGCTGCGTGCCGTGTTCGCGCTCCGGCCGCTTCGCGAAGACGAGTTCGAGGCCTGGGACCGCATGCACCGCGAGGAGTACGAGCGCGGCCTCGTCGAGTTCGCCGGGATGACCCGGGCTGATGCGAGGGCGAAGGTGGAGCGTGACGTCGCGTTCGTGCTGCCCAACGGGCTCTCGACGCCGAGCACGTGGATCTGGGCGGTCGAGGAGGACGGCCGCCCTGTCGGCTGGGTGTTCCTCGGCCTGCGCGGCGGCGGCGCCTTCCTCTACGACATCACGATCGACCCGGGCGAGCGCGGACGGGGGGTCGGGCGCGCCGCCATGCTCGCGCTCGAGGAGGAGGCCCGCGCCCTGGGCCACGGCAGCGTGGGTCTGAACGTCTGGGGCGGGAACGCGGTAGCCCGAGGGCTGTACCGCTCGCTCGGCTACGTCGAGGAGTCCGTGCACATGCGCAAGCAGCTCTGATCGTCACTCCGTCGGCTCGAATGCGACGATCGCCGCCGGCAGCGCGTCGAGCTGGGCGTCGGTCGGAGTGCCGCTCGCGCCGAGCGTCGTCGCGGCACGGCGATTCCGGCG